>NZ_KB890772.1 GCF_000373265.1 Pontibacter roseus DSM 17521 | reverse complement strand
TTCTTCTCCTAGGGCCTGCAGCCCTTCTGGGCAAAGGACGCGAAGGCGGTCAAGCGCGCCATCAACGCACGAGCCGAGACGCTGGCGGAGAAGCCCTCCTTCCGCAGCCTGCTGAATTCGAAACGGTGCCTGGTGCCCGCCGATGGCTTCTTCGAATGGCAGGTGACGGGGCAGGGGAAGGTGCCCTACCGCATCCTTCTGAAGAATGAAGAGTTATTTACCTTCGCGGGGCTGTGGGACGAGTGGGCGGACAAGGGCACAGGCGAGGTGCTGCACACGTTCACCATCATCACGACGGAAGCCAACGACGTGGTGAGGCCCATCCATGACCGTATGCCCGTCATCCTCTCGCCGGAGGCGGAGGAGCTGTGGTTAGACGAGCATGAGCCGCAGGAGGATTTGCTGGCCTTGCTGCGGCCTTATAAAGGAGAAGAGATGAAGGCCTACCCTGTGTCACCGCTGGTGAACTCGCCGCTGAACAACGTGCTAGAAATCCTCAACTCTCTATAGCCAACTACCAAATATCCACAAACAGCTCACTGTTCCGCCCCCTCCCCTGCCCCCTGTTGAATTAAGCCTGCCTATTTGATGAATGCAGGCATACCTTACAATCCTTGATAGATTGTTGCGTTCAAATACACTAGATTCCCAACTTGGCTTGGAATTAGCATGCGGAGTCAACAGGCGTTGCTCTGGAAGCAGGTTTACCGTGTGATGTGTCCTAAACTATTTTGCGCCTGCTGAAACACAGAAATAAACCATAGGTTAGAGCCGACCACCTCTTCAACCCCTAAACGTTTAAATCACCTGAAGTATCCCTACCCCATTAAGTAGAGGCGCGCATTATATCAGTTCGCCTTGGAGATAGAGGAACGCATCACCCGGATAAAGGAGCACTTCAGGCTCAGCAACGCCCAGCTGGCGGAGCTGACCGGGGTGTCCAGCATATCGGTCTCAAACATAGAAAAGGGCATCACCGACAGCCCAAAGCTCAGCTTCCTGCAGCGCCTGTCTGAGAAACTGGGCATCAGGATTGAGTGGCGGCTGCTGGGCAAGGGGGAGATGCTCGATGAGCCTTCCGGGCTGCACGAGCCGGGGCAGCGAATTGCCAAGCAACAGGAGGCGAGCCTGTATGTCACCCGGCCCGCCACCACACAGCAGTCAGCTTCCGGCTACCTGAAGGACCGGGAGTCCTCCGGCCCCTACGGGCACATGGCCTTCATCCCCCTGCCGGGCATGGAGGCGGACTTAGGGAGCTATACCGTGTTCCAGGTGAAGGCGGACAGCATGGCACCGCTGTTCCTGGACGGCGAGTACGTCATCTGCAGCAGGCTGGAGCAGGGCCAGTGGCCGGGTATAGTTGCTCATGTACCTACTAGCCATGATTATCTTATTTGGTGATAGTTATCAGAACACGGGAGCTGAAGTGACTATTATATCCGTACAGCGTAACGTACCAAGTGCCGGCTCCGGGGTTGGTGAAGGTACACACTTCCTCCTCTCTATTTGATTTGGTGCTATGACAGTCAGCCGTCCAAGAATAGGCAGGAGTCCAGGTAGGTGGCTTAGGGCCGGCTACAACGGGGGCAGAACCTTTCCTCACGAACAAGTCAGCAGTGTTCCAGTAGGCTGCTGCACTTTCGGTTGTCCTTATCTCCATTGTTTTCACCCCGGCAGGAAGGGTGAAAGAAAAACCTACCTTTTCGTAAGAATCACCTTTCAAAACCTGGTCTATTATAGTTTCTCTGGAAGTACCTGTACCAGGCCCTGGCCCTGGCTCGGTTCCAGTTCCGGCTCCAGTGGTTCTAAAATTCAATTCACTTCCATATGTAAGAACGCCTGTAGCTGATTTCGCATAGGCCCTCACATAGTACTTGGTATTCTGGGCAAATCCAGAAACTTCAGTAGTGAACTCCCCGGTTCCGGCACCCACCTTGAATGTATTTTTTCTATCAACTGTCAGATATGGGGTGTCATCAATGATGATACCTCTTTCTATGATTTCCGGGGTTCCACTTACAGTACCTCCTAAGACTGCTGAAACAGCATCAATACTAGCGGGAGTTCTAGTTAAAACAGAAGTAGGAATATTTGTGGGATTTGTAAAGTCTACTTTTCCCCTTTTAAATATTGGCCCATTCAAGGTCCCATCTCCTAGCATGAATTCGTTATCATTGATGTACGTTAACACTCCTCGCCTATTATCATAGAGCGTATGCAGTTCACCATGAGACCATCCTGGCTTCTGAAGCTCAGTCGGGTAAGAGCAGATGGTGCAAGTTGAGAGTGGGCCTATTTTCGCATCAGAAATTTTCGAAGCCACCTTGGATACCATGTCAACGAACTGTGTTTTTGCTTTGTCCTGCTGGATAAACCAGTTTGCCCACAATTCATAAAGTTGGAAAAACGTAGTATAGTTACCTTGAGCACCTCTATGATAAACCCTCCCTATGACATCAGGAACCTTCATATTGATGATAAAGCCTTTCTTATTGTTACTGCAGACCCAGTCTCCTGAAAAGTCAAAAAAGACCTGACTGTTATTCCAGGGGCTTATATAACCATCCTGATTCACCCGCCATTTTCCTAGCCCTGCTTTAACAGACTTGATAGTAGACCCATTGGCTGATATGACAGTATTGTTTTCTGTTTCAACAGTGACATCCTCTTCCGTTGTGTGGATTATGAGCGCTGCTTTATTATGTAGTGTTGTAGGTGTTAAACGGTAAACCAGTCCTCCCACCGGTTGAGACTCTAGTTCATTCTTATTGAAATAAACGGGATATCTGCCCCATGACAGATTCACATGAAACATCCCGGGCTTCATACCCGCTAATGTAGAATTGCTTGGGGTACATATTATTGCAGGAGTGTTTCCAACTAGTTCTTTAGTTCCCACTTTGCAGGAGATATTGTAAATACCATCTTGAGGGTAATTGGAAGGATTGTTATCAGATATTTCCTTTATAGTGTTACCGGACTGGAAGATTATTGAATGAGGTATTTGCAATTTTTGGCCTAAGCGATTCAGAATGATAGGCTTTATGGATTCAGACTTTTCTTTATTCAAAATCACAATGGGCGTACCAAAGGTGCTGAATACAGGTTCTGTTAAGGCAGGAAGGTCACTTTGACGTACTGTCACCAAGAAAACCACCTTGTTCCCCGCCTTGTCCTTTCCGGTAATGAATGCACTTCCATTGGAAATGGCTTTGACTTTTCCTTCTGCCGTTACTGTTACCACTTTCGTATCCGAACTGCTCAATTCTATGTTATTAGGAGACGTTTCAATTGAATTGAGTATCATCGCGCTGATGGTAATGGAGGTAGCTTCATCGGGTGCCATAATCAATTCTGGAGTTGAACCATGAAGCAATATTTCACCAGACTTCAACTCGATTTTGTCAATTGCACCGGAATCTGGAGTCGGATTAGGAATAGGATTAGGTTCAGGTTCAGGCCCTTTACAACGAGATATAATACTCACCAAAAACAGTAGAACCAAATAGGTTAGTTTGGAATACCTTAGTAAATTTAATTGCATATGTTTTGACTTTTAAGATGACAGTATTGCGCTTTTGTGGCAGGGGTTGCTGTGGCAGGGCTGTGCCACCACGAAAAGGTATGAAGGAATGATGCGCCTTCCCCGTCAGGTTCGGCTATCCTTCTACCTCTCTCGGCTTAGTCCTCCGGTTTCTTGGAGGGTAAAATCAAAAATCCATAGCCCTACCATCAACAGCCCCTCTTATTATCCATCAATTTCTCTGGCTTTCCTTCGTCAAGGTCCACCAGCTGATGCCCATGTACTTTATTGTGCGTCATGTACCTACATTTTTTAGAAGGTCACCGGGCTTGACCTCTCCCCGCATTTGTTCATCAGCTCTATCTTCCATAGCCAGTTAGGCCATGCACGCTTCAAGGATTGCATACCGTCTTGATCACACCGCCCTAAAGTATACTCTATCCTCACAACGCCTTCATTGACGCTGCCAGATAGAAGTTTTACGCGGTAGCCGTTCGCTGCGATGACCCATTTCGGTTCGCTGTCGGGCAGCATAAAGGACAGGCGGACGGGGTAGCAGAGCTTAGTGGCATCACAAGAGCCGCTGCCTCCGTAGGGCAGGATGCCTGGCCCACCCGCCCTGAATGAGACGTCTACCGCAATGGTTCTGCCCACGCATAGAACTTGATACCCTGTTATCACGGGGATGTTCGGACTGGCCGGGTCGCAGTCCGGCGCCCTAGTCTGGAACTCCACCGGCGCGCCCTCCGCCAGCGACCGGTCGCTCTTGCGCACGGTGGCCTCCACTTTTTGAATACCTGATAGGACCTGGCCCATGGTCCACGTCACCTTGGCGACGCCCGCGGCGTCCGTGACGCTGCTGGAGGCACTCAAGGAGCCTTGCCCCTGCGTGACCGCCCACTCGACCTCGATTCCCCGTAGCGGCCTCAGCTTCTCGTCCACCACCTTGACCGAGAGGGGCTTGGGGAGCTGCTTGCCCGGCTCGGCCGCCTGGTTGTTCCCGTCCGCTACGGACACGGCGTAGGCTGTAATCGTGAATGAGTGCCTTGATTCGATAGGGAAGGAGAACCAGTCGGATGACACCTTCATGCTGTGTAGGGCGGCCTTCGTCCTCCCCAGCAGGCTCACGGCCTTGGCCACGGTCCCGATGTAGTTCTTGGGGTCCACGCAGGCCGCGCTGCTCTCCAGGAAATTGTCTATCATCGTGTAGAGCCCGTCATAGATGCTGACGGCGTACTCCTCCGCGTCCTCGGGTTCCTCTACGAGAATCCCCGCGGCGTCAGAGAGGCTTCCGGTGAGGGCGCTGGCGCACTCATCCGGGATGAGGTCCAGCACTCCCTTGCCGATGGCCCCCAGCGCCTCCGCGCCGATGGCGTAGCTGTTCGCGTTCCCGGCCATCCTGCCCTCCTCCGATATCCTGTGCATCAGCGTCTGCCCGGAGGTGATGACGACCTCGTACTCCCCCTGCCCCTCGAGCGTATGCGTCACCACGGCCCCATCCCGCTGCTTCTCCCAGAGGTCGCCCCCTTTGAACAGCTCTCCCAGGAAGGTGGAGACGGAGCGGGTGGCGAAGCTGGCGGGGCCGATGGCCAGCGTCTTGACGGATTTCCCGTCCTTGTACACCCCGGCGGCGTAGTGGTGGGCGGACATCATGTTCTGGAACGAGAGGCTGAAGCCTTCCCGGGTGAAGGCGACCGGGAACCCGCCGCTGGTCCTGGCGAGCCTGCCACCCTCCGGGCCTCCATAGAAGGCGGAGATGGCGGCGATGAGCCCCTCGTTCCCTACCGCGAAGATGTCTTTCCCCTGTCTGGCCAGCTCCGTCACCTCCTCCACCAAGGCGGGGAAGGCGGGATGCGCCTTGATGGAGCTGATGGCCTCCTTCTTCTGCGCGGTGGTGTAGGCCGAGGTGTTGAAGGTCATCAGCACCAGCGCCAGGGCGCTGCCCTCCGCGCTGACCACCAATTCCTCCCCCTCCAGCGGGTAGGCGAGGAGCAGCGTCTCGCCCTCCCCGTTGTTGACGAAGAGCAGGTGCTCGGCCTTCCGCACCCCGGTGCTGTCGAAGCTACCGCCGGATTTTATGGCGGACTCGCCCACCGGGGAGACGACTTTGTACCCCTCCAGGTCCACGCGGCTCCCCTCCGGCAGGGCTATCCTGCCGAAGTTGCCCTCGATGGGCTCCACAGGGGTAACGGACTTCTCCTCGCAGCCCATGAAAAGGAAGACGAGAACCAGCAGCAGGGATGGGATGAGGCGAGGGAGGTGCATGATTCTGTTTGGTGTTTTTAAGTTGTACGATGATTTTAGAGGGCCTGAGCCGATTCGGCATACATGGCCGATGTACAGGGAAAAGATAGGCGCTGCCGGCACGGACTGCATCCTCGATGTGCCTCCCCCTATTGGACCTGTCCTGCCACTGGTGCTTGTGCATGCCGCCACGGCTAATGCACAGGCAGCCTGTGTACAAATGTAAAATTATTATATTAATATATTCATTCAAATTTGCATTTAAAATAAGTTTGTGCAAATACCCATTTCTGGGTATTCTAATCTTCTCCTACTACACCAGAGTGGCAGAGACTCAGGCTAGAGCGGAGGAACATAAGGAAGATTTCAAAGCGGAGGAAGATTGGCAGGTAGAACCACGATGTCATATAGGGATGGTGTAGGCTGGTCGCAATTCAGTTGGCATATTCGATGTCTGCTGGAGACTTTAATTTTGTAAGGCCTCGTGCCGATATGATTGGGTGTCTTATCAATGAATCCTGAGGGCAAAAGGATGTACCTGTTCTGGCATCAAACTGGCGCTACTATTGTTGAATTGTTGAACCTGGTTCCCATCTAACTTACAGAAGTGCATGAACCTTCCTACATTAGGAGCGCAGGCAGTACGGGAGGGCTCAACTAGCAAGCGAAAACGCAGCCCGCATTGGTTATGGCAGTCTCTTAAAATAATGTTGAATACTTTATGTGGTGCATTTTGCAAAAATGCTGCTACCCCGCCGTAGTGTATGAATTTTATAGTCCCCTATGGACTATTTGGACGCTAAAGCATTATCTTCCCGCCTGTCAATCCTTTATTTCTATCTTGAGTGTCCCTCAAAGCGTGCTATTGTATCTGCTAGACAGTCTATTTAATTCAGGATTTCCCCCCTTTATCCGAGTTAAGATAGCCATGGCATGAAGTGCCAACATTACTCTTTCCATATCATAAAGGGTGTCTCCCCTACTCATCTCATAAAACTGCCTCGTCCTGAAAAAAGTTGACAGTCTACATCATCAATCGTCGGCATACGTATTTCCTGCTAATTTATTCTGGAGGCTTCATCTCTTTCTACTATGAATAATAAATGATTTAAAGCTACAAGGGCGTTAGAAGCATATACCGGATGTAGCTAGAGCCCATTTACTAAAAATCAGCCTACTTCCGCTCTAGCAAAACCTTGTTAAACAGTCAAAATTGTTTTATTCCGTATAATTCAATATCAGTTAATTTATAAATTCCGTATCAAACCATACAAAGAGGCAACATCATATTCATATACTGGCTAGGCCCTTTCAGCTTAGTCCGACGTCAAGAAATACAGCATAAAGTGCCCTGCATTATAGCCATGAAGCTCGGGAAACACGTTTTCTTGCTAATCCTGCTCTTACTAGTCGGAACTAGCTGTGAGGATGATAAAGACTTGGTAGCCAATCCTGACAAAGTTGCACTGATAGAGATAACGGCCCCTTCACTAGTACTGAATGTAGGGGACTCAGTACAGCTTAATGCCGTGGCTAAGAACGCCTCAGGGGATGTGGTGCAAGGCAAAACAGTTGAATGGGCTACCTCAGATGCTGCCGTAGCTACAGTCAATGATGGAAAGGTTCGGGGGGTAGGGCCAGGCTCTGCCTCGATTTCAGCAAGGAGCGAGGGTGTCGGTAGCGAAATCGGGTTCACGGTGCAAGCTGTGGCGCAGAACACAATCAGTATACCTGTTTCCCTCGGCTCCGATGTGCCTACACCAGCCAGGCGGCTAATCGAAGGTTTTCATTCAGTACTGGACTCTGCCTCTCCTTCAGAGGATGCCAGACTGTCTGTTTATCGTAACAGGGAAGAGAACGTGATTTTCGCGCTGGGACCAAACGATGCCATCATGCTCATGGCCATGGTCAAAGCAGGTGAGGAGGCGGTCCTTGATGCCAACAGCACTGCCGACGCCATGGTACGCTTCGCGCTTAACCCCGCTGAATCAGACTCTCTCACACCCGAGCAGCTTAGCCAGGGGATACGAGGTGCCGCCTCATTTGCCGCCCTCCAGGCAGAGGTTGAGAAAAACCTGACCTCAGGAGGGTCTCCCCTTGAAGCAAGCGCAACAACGGCATTAGCTGCCAGCGTAGCGACAGAGTCTAAATCCATCTTATTAGAGTTAAGGACTGCAGGCGGCAACGCAGGTGCTACGACTGCTAGTACTGACCTTCCCTATTATTTCATCGAGACTATATTTAAAGGAGAAAACCTTTGGCTAGAGGATGCTACCGGAGCAGGGGTAGACCTGCTGAATGACACCCGCCTATATTGGGAAGCCAGCAGTTGGGACGAGAAGGGGGAGCAAATAGCTGTGGCAAGTCTGGAGTGGCTCCCTTTTAACTTCTTCGAGTTCTTTCCCTATATCAATCCTCCTGTCAGGGAGACCCTCCAAGTAAAAGACGGAAAGTTCGTCGTTAGAATCCATCAAGATGAAACCACCAGAAGAAAGCACGCAGTATACCTCATCCAACAGATGATTCTCTCGGTTCTTGAATGGGCAGGTGCTCAGAAGGGAGCTAGAGAGATTGGAGCAACTGAGAAGGTTTCACAAATTATCTTGAACGAACAGATGCCAAATCTGCTAGGCAAAGCCGATGGAGCCTCTGCTTTAAGCTACTTTGGAGCGCAGCTGGAACAAATGAAGTATGAGTGGTTTTACACATTGCTCCGGACCCACATCAAGAACCTACCCGTCACGACCCCATCAGGAAAATTCCTGAGGTCGTTGATTAATGTGTGGGAGAGGATGGAGGTTGCTGTCTCTGTTGGCCAGCGGGCTGAGTTCACATATCAGCTGGTCAACTATTGGGACTATACCTCCTCAGTTGAATTGTGCAAGAACAAGGGCCAGATTTCCGAGTGCGTGCGTAGCGTAGAGCTGACCCCACTTAGCGTGGTATTCAAGAAAGGGGAAACCCGGCAGCTGAATGCCAAAGTCACCGGTGTGAAAGGTACAGACCTTAGCTCTACCCATGACGTGGAGTGGGCTTCGAGTGATGAGAGTGTGGCAAAAGTGTCACAGACTGGATTGGTAACAGGGGTAGGCGCTGGAAGCGCAGAAATATCAGCTGCTATACAGGTTCAAGGCATCCAGTCAGGCAAAAGTGCAACAGTTAAGGTGGAGGAGGCAAGGCTAGATGTAACGCCGAAGACATCCACTGTAGAGTCTTTAAATACAGTGTGCTGCGAAACTTCTTCAAAACCGAGCATTCAGTTCAAGGTAGCTGGAGGTACTCCTCCCTATACATGGGGGATAGATGGGAGGTTTGAGCCGGAATACGAAGATGGATTTGAATGGGTTTATGCAATGTCTGGGCAGATAAATACAAAAACAGGGCTTTATAATCCCAATCATCATATCGTCGAAGCAACAATAATGGTCAGAGATGCGGCTGGAAAGACTGGAGAGGCAAAAGTAAATGTCACTACGGCTACTGCTTTTGAATACGCGGCTTTGTGGGGTAGCCCAGAAGGAGCTAAACCTGGGCACTCTTATATTACATATTCCCTATCTAGAGGTACAATCAGAAGAGGAGTCGAGAACGGATCATCATTCAGCCACAATATGAAGCTAATTATTCCGATCGGTGAATCCATTTTGACAATCAAGAATAGTTGTCCAGCAGATACCTATATTACTTACAACATTTCAATACCTACATGGACGTCGGTTCTAGATTGGGCAACCAAGCAGAATATTTATATATCAAATATAAGTGGTGCAGTGACTGACAAACCATACCTTTCTGTGACTAACTTCAAAGGTGGTGAGACTTTAAAGGTTAGATTGATAAGAACTCAATGAAGTTACCTCTACCTATAGAAGAACTAGAGCGGTAAGCCTTGAAAAGATATTCTCTATCGATTTTGGAAGGCTTATTATCCGGATATATACTGTTCTTAAAGTCTGATGATTATAGAAGACATAACCCGAGCCTTACATGCATGTCCCCTTAGAATCAATCTTTTGCGAAAGTAATCTCTATGCGTTTCAACACTACTGCCTCACTCCTGAAGATTAATAGTTCCTTCATTCGCTCTAAATATGCTTTGGAAAAGGAGAATGGAGCAATTAGTGAAGGTAAATAACACCAGTACAGAACCTGTTGAGACAACTAGGTAATCTTGGTATGGTCTACATTTCCATCTTTTACAAAACAGAATACCTCTTTTGTCTCATTAAACCCTCTATTTTCGGGACAGCCAAAATAAAAGCAAACTAAATTCAAACCTGTTACAAACAAAAAGCACATGACGGCTTGGTTACTGATGAGCCTCTGCCATGGAGGCGATTACCTGTCTCGATATCTGCACTTTCCATGGGACTATGAAGCGTAAGTGAGGTGATTTTAGTGTTGGTCTAGGAAGCGTCTGCTGCTTAGGAGCTGCCCGTGTAAGGCAACAGGCGTGTTCACTGCCCCTAATCAAAGCCTTCTGGGCTCCAACGCAATTCTACGCGATACCACAACCTTGTCCATGCCGTGCTTTAGGCCTATGAAACGAAAAGCCCCTTGTCAAGGGGCTTTTCGTTTCATAGGCTAAGCCTTAATTTACATCATTGTCTAGATTGAATAAGGGAAATTTCTCGCCACCTTTTTATCATCCGCTCAATCAAATCATCCGTCGAGGTTGCTATACCGTCGCCCATCGTCTTGAAGAAGCGCCATAGCAGCTCCCCATCCCTTCCATTTTCAATGGTCACGGTGAGCGAACCGGTGCCGGTTTTCCCTCCGAACACGACAGCGGAGGCTACCGCAGCAGCTTAGGACTTGGTCTGCTCTTTCTCGAAGCGTCCCAAGATTACCGCGTCAACCCCAAGGGCCGTTGCTATCTCATCTCTGGTGAACTCTCTCAAATTGTCATGCATGCCTGCATTTCTCTGCATGCTATTGGTCTTCTCCACACCTTGGAAGGTGACGGAGTAGTTTTGGGTTTCATGGGGAGGTAAGCTGAAGATTTCACTGCCTTCTCAAAATGGCCCAGGATATACAACTACCCCACTCAGACTTACATTTGTCAAGGTTTACTTTAAATGTGTTGTCGTCTATTCTTTCCAATTGACCCCATAACCCTTCGTCACTTAAAGTTATTTCCTTTCCGTTTATATTACCGAAAAGCGTAACATAAACATTCCCACTGCTTGTGACCCTCCAGCTTCCATCGTACTTCTGAACAATATTTGTACAGCCCTTACCAGTATTGGGAGCATATTCATGTACTTTGGTCATAGTTAGTTGATTTGTTGCTGTTAGACTGTCAGAAAATTCGTATATATCGTTAGAATACTCCGTCCAAACTACTGTGTTATCTCCTATGGGTTTATAATTGTACCAACAACGATTAGGTTTTACATTCACCTGCCAAGCTGACTCATGTGATTTATAATAACTGTCTACAAAGTACTTGGTGTAAATCTCATAAGTCCATTTGCCTACTAAAGTATCAATCCAAGGGTTGCGCTCCGTTGAGAACACCACAGGGTTACCCTCTATATTCCACTTCTCCCCGCACTTATCCTCTATAGTAGCCCTTATTTTCTGCTGATCGTCGTGATTATCTAATGTCCACTCCTTTCTAACCCAAAACAAGGCATTGGCGATATTTGGAATATCATTAATCACGCCCGTATTAGGCACAGGCCGCCATGAGTTGTTTCGAAAGACCTCCCACTTGATGTTGAACCTGTTTAGCTTTACTAAACTAGCTATAGAACCATCATCCAAATCTTTTATAGAGAAACCGATTGGGTTTGGTAGCTTCTTCCCTTTCTCCCCTTTCTGAAAGTCGGCCCCTTCCAATTTCACGACAGCCATAGCTGGGACTTTGGTTCTTGTGGCAAAGAGGTTCTTCCTGAGGCTTTCGTCAACCCCTTGAATCCAAGCCTGGACAGAGTTCACTTCCTCCTTACACGAGAGCACCCATTTGATTGTGGCTTCTCCCTTCACATTAGTCCGGTCGTAGAAGAGCTCCGCACTCTGAGGCAATGCAAAGTGGGATTCCCCCTTTTTCATCCAGGTGAACCTTCTGAAGGCCGCATCCTCCCCTGTATAGGGATAATAGAGCTTATTTTCTTCTGCCTTGATTTTGATTTCCAACGTATCACCTGGAAAATACCTGTCCTTCAGATTAGTCACTGCTTTTATCTCAAAGCAGTTGGACGTCTCATAGTCAGGGTTTAAGTACTGACAACCGTCCACTGCAGCATCCTTCAGCAGCCACTCCCCTGCATACCATGCAAAGGGCAGCGCTGTGTCCACTACCTCCATTATGCCTGCAAGTTTCCCAAGGGCCTTATTCACATTGAGGCAATATGCTCCTGCATTTCCGAGCTCCTTGATAATGGGCATCACATAATCCGAGAACAAAGAATTATTCCTAATAGCATTTTTCATGCTGATAGGGTTGATAGCCTCTATATTCGCCTGCACGATACTCTTTAGGCACTCGTCTTTGAGGGGAACGGAGAAACTGGTCATGCTGGCCACGGTAAGGGCGATTAGCTCTTTTAGGTTATACTGGGAAGCTAGATGGTCCTCCGGACTGTAATCATTTGCCAATCCACTTCTCACCACTATCTCATACTCCCCAGGCACGGCCCCATAATCTGGCAGGTTGACGGTTACCTCATTCTCCTTGATTTCAACCGATGGGACCCAATACTTCATAAGAGCTGCAGCCACCGTGTTATCCCTGACCAGGTCCCCCGCAATTATGAACTGCGGCCCCACCTTCGCCATGTCCTTCATGCGGTAGACCTGGCCTACATAACCGAAAGTGGTAGTATTTGCAATGGCAACGGAGCTCTTATGGGCCTTACTAATGTAGACAGGGTCTGTGGATGCCTTTCGCAGCCCCTCCTTACTAGAGTACTTCTGAACCAGAATACTCAACGTGCTTGCCAATTCCTTGTTTTCAGCGGAGAACAGGGGAAGTCCCTGGCTGTTTAGCCTCGTAACTAGCTTGACCAAATCTTTGTACTCTTTCTCCTCCCGGTACCTCTCCTTCAACTTGGCCTTCTCATCGGCAGTAACTGGCATGAGCCCCGGGTATATCGCTAGAAGAGCTTCGGCAGAGGTCGTCGATGACATAACATACTCCTCGTGGCTACCCACAAAGTGTCCAAGCATAACCACCTCTTCCTTCCTGTTGGTGACAATCAAAATATCTTCATCTACTGAGTCCGGTACAAGTACCTGGAAGCTCCCGTCAGCATGTATCCTGTCCTCCTCCACAAAGGAGAGCATGTTTAGCTCTCCAACAGCGACAGCAGCTCCCTCCGGGAGAGTAACCCTACCGGACACTAGTTTGGCTCCTATCACCCCCTGTTTTGTGAATACAGCGCCTTTAACTTCTGAGTAGATAGGGGAACAGCCTGCCTCTGTGATTTTAGCCCTGTAGAGGGTTGTTTGCGTTGGCCTCAGCCTGACTTCCTTGGAGCCTGTGTGTGGTATGGCTGTCCAGTTCCTTCGGTCCGTGGACTGCTCCCACTCAATCTGCCCTCGAACATTCCCCACCTTGAGCAGGAATTCTTTTCCGTTTGTGCCCTGACCACTGGCAGTAACAAAGGAAAACAAGCACAGGCAAGACAAAAGCCAGCCGTAGCAACGAGCGTATATATTGTTCATGTGATGGCCAATAAAGGTTAGGGATTATCGGACAAGGACTTTTCTACTGATGCTGATTTCATCCCCACTCAGCCGTAGAATATACAGGCCTTGGCCGCGGGATTGAAGGTCGATGTTAGTGGAAATCTTATTACCACTGCTAATCAGGCGCTCATGGTAGACAAGCCTGCCTACTGGGTCTAGAATTTCCAGAAGCAACTCCATTTGGTCCAACCCTTTGGTTATGGAAACCAGGAAAAGCCCATTGTTCGGATTGGGTATAACAGAAAGCCCATATTCATCTGCAACATCATCTATACCCGTCACCGTGTTGACAGTCACTGTTATACTAGCTGTCTTCGAACACCCTGCCGCGTCACTTATGAACAAGGTGTAGGTAGTAGTAGAGTCTGGGGTGGCTGTAGGGTTAGGGATGTCAGCCTTATCCAATCCATGGATGGGTGTCCAACTGTAGGTGTAAGGCCCTACACCCCCAGTCGCAGGCGGTGCTCCCAGCTGTACGCTCTCCCCTTTGCTTATCTCAGCACCTTCTCCGGTACTTTCGAGTAGCAGGGGTGGCGGCTGCTTGATTTGAAAAGTGAGCGTTGACTGAGCGTAGGCGGAGCTGCTGCAGAGGACTAGGCAGCAGACATAATAGTAGAATTTTCTCATCATCTATACTCTTGAGGATTTTAACACCCTTGAAATATTCACAAATATACATGTATTATTGTGTTATGTTTCATTAGAAAATAATATATTTACATAATTAACTGTTGTAGTGATACTGGCATATCAAACTATTGAGCCAGCAGGGCAACTTCCATGATACAAGGATTAGGTACTCCTTGGCTTTCATAGCAGCCTTTCAAAAATATGATTGCTGCTCTTCCATGGGAGGGAACACCTAGCATGGAACATGGATGCCTAAGGTAAACTACTTGCCTTGCAGAAGGTATATAGCTTCATGAATAGCAAAGAAGAATAGCCTCAGATAGTCGTTGCAGGTAAGTATGCGAGCTAGTGGCTGTATAGGACTGCTCCTTTTTGTACTACATAAAAGCACTTATGAGGCCGGCTCCTGTTCATGGGAGCCGGCCTTGTCGATTGTTACACTTGTTGTTCCTGAAACTTATAAAATCCTCTTTTTTCCGAGACAAAAGCTAGCAAACACTTTTTACTAGGCCATGCTATGGTGAAGGGATGCCTTTACTTTAATTTCTGTACATTCAGTCTACGGTATTTGCGTACTACTACCAAGAAACCATCATCATTTTCGGCTATGTGTGGAAGATACACCGTATTGCCCAGGTCCGGCAAGGGCCGCTCAAAGGCAGCCAAACTTGTTGAGCAGCACCTACAGGAAGCGCACTACAACGCGGCCCCGAGCCAGGCGCTGCCCGTGGTGACAAACGACCAGCCGGACAAGCTGCAGTTCTTCTCCTAG
>NZ_KB890771.1 GCF_000373265.1 Pontibacter roseus DSM 17521 | reverse complement strand
TCGAAACCTGCATCAATCACGCGAAAGGCCACCTGGTGCACATCCTGCATGGCGACGACCGCGTCAAACCTGGCTACTACACCACCATTCAAAGGCTGTTTGAGGAATATCCGCAAGCAGGTGCTGCCTTCTGCAGGTACCACCACATTGATGAGGAAAACAGGAATCTGAGTCCAAGAACAAACCCTTCTTCNTTAGAAGAAGGCATATTGAAAGATTGGCTGCTTCGCATTAGCGAAAGGCAATACATTCAGTACGCCACCATCACGGTAAAACGAGAAGTATATGAAAAGCTCGGCTCTTTCTACGGTCTAACTTATGGGGAAGATTGGGAAATGTGGGTACGTATAGCTAAGCATTATCCTGTAGCCTATACCTCCCAGATTCTGGCCGAATACAGGAAACACTTGGGTTCTATATCCGAGGTAAAGCATCGAACAGGAGACTATTTGATAGATATAGCTTATGTATTTGTGCTTATTAAAAATCATCTTCCTCCGGAAAGCCAGAAGCAAGTACTTAGAAGAGCACAAAAAATTGTTGCACATAATGGTATAGGAGTTGCCTATTCCGTCTGGCAGGAATACAAAAACATAGGATATGTGAAATCAATTTTAAAAAAAGTTTTTAATATGCATGTAGACTTTAAACTATGTATCAAAGCAACAATAATACTTACTAAAATTTTATTCAAAATCCCCTAAAATATTGCAACTTTTATACTTAAGCCAATATTTAAAAAGCTATCATGCGAGCTAATCAATCTTATTTAAGTGCTAGCCTTAGAAATAGTAGTTCTTTCCTTTAAAAAATCGTTTATTTTATCACCACTTATTTAGTCAATAATGATAAAGTAGGAGTACATTTTCCAATATACAATCTTTTACCTAATCTAAATCGCGGTCGCCTCTTCTCAACTCTTCCACCGAGCGCATCACCTTATCCTTCAAGCTTACCTTGTACTTCTCAAGCTTATCCGCCACTGCGGCGTTGGATGTGCCAATGATTTGCGCGGCCAGTATGCCAGCGTTTAAGGCACCATCCAACGCTACCGTTGCTACGGGCACGCCGCCCGGCATTTGCAGTATGGACAGCACGGAATCCCAGCCGTCGATGGAGTTGCTGGACTTAACGGGCACGCCGATAACGGGGAGCGTCGTAATGGAGGCCACCATTCCTGGTAGGTGAGCAGCTCCCCCGGCTCCAGCAATGATGACTTTCAATCCGCGTTTGCGGGCCTGCTCAGCATACTCGAACATGCGGTGCGGCGTGCGGTGCGCCGATACAATGGTAATCTCAAAGGGAACACTTAGGTTCTCCAGTATCTCGGCGGCTGCGTCCATCACTTTCATGTCGGACTGGCTGCCCATGATGATGCCCACCAACGGTTGGGTGGAAGGGGTTTCGTTAGCCATATTATGCGATTACTTTGATTACGTTTTTAACTGAATCTGCCCGTTGCTGGGCTTCCTGCAGGTCGGTGCCCAACACGGTGATGTGCCCCATTTTGCGGGCGGCGCGGGTATACTTTTTCCCATACAGGTGAATGTACACGCCAGGTATAGCCAATGCCTCCTGCAGGCCTTCATATTTCGCTTCTCCATCATAGCCAGTCTCTCCCAGCAGGTTGAGCATCACGGCGGCGCTCTGGATGTCGGTGCTGCCAAGTGGCAGGTTCAGAATGGCACGGAGGTGCTGCTCGTATTGTGAGGTATAGTTAGCCTTGATGGTATGGTGACCGCTATTGTGTGGACGAGGCGCCACCTCATTCACTAGTATCTGCCCGTCTTTGGTCAGAAACATCTCCACGGCAAGTATACCTACCATGTCGAATGACTCAATGACGCGTGTGGCGATTTCGATGGCCAGGCGCTGCAGCTTGTACGGCACGTTGGCAGGGGCAAACAGAGAATCAACTAGGTTGTGCTCCGGGTGGAAACTCAGTTCTACTACCGGAAAAGCCGTCACCTGCCCGCTGACGTTTCGGGCCACGATGACAGATATCTCCTTCTCAAAATCCACGAGTTTCTCGAGCACAGAGGGTTCTGTGAAGCCTTTGCCGAAGTCATTCTCACTTTGCAGTCTCGTCACCCCCCGGCCATCATAGCCTTCGCGGCGCAGCTTCTGGAAAGCAGGCAGAAAGTCTGAGTTGACGGCCAGTTCATCGGCTCCTGCCAGAATCCTGAAGTCAGCAGTAGGTATAGCATGCTGCTTGTAGAACTCCTTTTGCAGACCTTTGTCTTGTATGGTGCGCACGGTTCTGGCATCTGGGTATACCTTCACCCCCTCCTGCTCCAGTTTCTCCAGGGCATCGGCGTTTACGTGCTCTATCTCAATGGTGACGATGTCGCAGTTTCTGCCGAACTCATACACGGTATCAAAGTCGCGGAAGCTGCCTACGTAGAATTCATGGCATACGTCTTTGCAAGGGGCGTTCTCATCCGGGTCCAGTACCAGGGTATAGAGGTTAAAATCGAGGCCAGCCTGTATGAGCATGCGGCCCAGTTGGCCTCCGCCCAGTATGCCCAGCTTTACTTCTCCTTTCATAGTATCGTCGCTTAGGGTGTTGTTCTACCCAAAATTAAGGATTATGTTTTAAACAGCCTGCTTCCAATCCGCTTTCTGCATCACTTCTGCCGTTCTTTGTATTTATATAGTTAACCCCTATATTGTGGGTTATACCTGCTACTTACCCATGGAAATCATCCTTGCCACGCTTTCTGCCCTCTTCTCTGTCGTGAATCCCTTCGGGGCGATGCCTGTGTTTCTGACGCTTACGCAAAACGATACCCAGGAACACCGCAACCAGCAAGCACTGAAAGCCTGCCTATACATGGTAGGTATATTGGCTGTCTTTTTCCTGGCGGGCCAGTACGTGCTCAACTTTTTTGGCATCCGAATACACGATTTGCGCATAGCAGGCGGCCTGATGATTATGCGAGCCGGATTCGAACTGCTGACTCCTGGTGGCAGCAACAAAAAGGTGTCGCCGGATGTGGTGGAGGAAGCCCAGCAAAAGGAAGACATCTCGTTCACGCCACTGGCCATGCCAATGCTCTCCGGTCCGGGTGCCATTGCGGTGAGCATCGGTCTGTTCACCACGTCCCTCTCCATCCTAGACATGGCCCTGATTCTGATAGGCATTATCCTGCTGGCCGTCATCAGTTACGTAATCCTGCGCTTTTCCCACCAGTTGACCCGCTTCATGGGCAAGGCCGGACTGTCGGCCCTTTCCCGCATTATGGGTTTCATCGTGCTCTCCATCGGGGTGAACTTCATTGTGTCAGCGCTGCGCGCCCTGTTTTTCACGGAGTAAGCCAGCCTAAACAAGGTCTAGCACACAGCACCGCTTCCGGCCCATCACTTGATTCTTGAAAGATGATGTTCATCACTTATCTCTAATTTACGCAGGCAGAGGACGATTTGCATAAACGGAGTGCGGCAGAAACTCGTATCTTTGTGACATGCAACTGAAGAATGACCTGCTTATAAGAGCTGCCAAAGGAGAAAACGTAGAACGTACTCCGGTGTGGCTGATGCGCCAGGCAGGGCGCATTTTACCGGAATACAGAGCCGTACGCGAAAGCCTGAGCGGCTTTAAGGAATTGGTGGAGACACCTGACCTGGCCGCCGAAGTGACCATCCAGCCAGTAGACCTGCTCGATGTAGACGCGGCCATCATTTTCTCTGACATCTTGGTAGTACCCGAAGCGATGGGCTGCACTTATGAGATGGTGGAGAAACGTGGTCCTTGGTTCCCAAAGACCATACGCACTGAGGCTGACTTGGCCCGATTGCGCGTAGCCGACCCGCACGAGCACCTGGGCTATGTGCTGGAGGCTATTAAAGTGACCAAGAAAGCCCTGAACGGACGTGTTCCACTGATTGGTTTTGCCGGAGCACCCTGGACCATCCTGGCCTATATGGTGGAAGGCAGCGGCTCCAAGACGTTTTCACATGCACGCGGCTTGTTGTATACCAATCCAAAACTGGCGCACCAAATGCTGCGCATGATTACGGACACCACCATCGCCTACCTGAAAGCACAGGTAGAGGCAGGTGCCAACCTGATTCAGGTGTTTGACTCCTGGGCAGGCATACTCACGCCGGCTCACTACCGCGAGTTCTCACTCCCCTACATCAGCGAAATCTGCGACGCCATACGCGAGGTGCCGGTAACGGTGTTCGCCAAGGGCGCCTTCTTCGCGCTGGAGGATTTCAGCCGCCTCAACTGCGAGACCATCGGCCTAGACTGGAACATGGATATCCAGACTTCCAGGGCACAGGTTGGGCCGAACAAGACGCTACAGGGCAACATGGACCCCTGCCTGCTTTACAGTTCCTTCGAAACCATACAGCAGGAGACCATCAAAATGCTGAAGGAATTCGGTACGCAGCGCCACATCGCCAACCTCGGCCACGGCGTATACCCTGATACTGATCCCGAAAAAGTGAAGTGCTTCATCCAGACGGTGAAGGAGTACAGCGGAAGTATGAGAAGCTAGCGAGTTACAGAGCTATTTTTAATCATAAAAAGCAGAAGGCCCGCTAGGTATAGCGGGCCTTCTGCTTTTTATTGAAATCACTCCAGCTCCCTTTACCCAACCGGCACATACGTTTGTGGGTACTTGTAAGCAGTGGTGGTGGCACGTGTGCTGAGGGCGAGGGCCAGCGTAAGAGTGCCCACCCTGCCGATGAACATCGACACAATCAGGACGCCTTTGCCCGCATCCGACATACCGGCGGTTATACCTGTGCTCAGGCCCACTGTTGCGAAGGCCGACACCTGCTCAAAGGCTAGTCTGAAAATATCGAACTGCGGGTCTGTGATGGTGAGGATGAACAGGAAAAAGAGGTTGAGCATAGCGGCGAAGGCAAACACTGAAAAGGCTTTGTACGATACCGAGTGCGGAATCGTCCTGTTGCCTATTTCCACATAGCGCTTACCCCGGATGGTGGTCCAGACGGAGAGCAGGATGATGGTGAACGTAGTAGTTTTGATACCGCCGCCAGTAGAGCCTGGGGAGGCCCCAATGAACATCAGGAAGATGAACATCAGCAAGGTGGGAACCGTCAGCGACGCGATGTCAACCGTGTTGTAGCCGGCGGTGCGCGTGGTGACAGATTGGAAAAAGGCCGTGATGATAGCCTCCGCAAAGTTCAAGTGCGCCAGCGTATTGAAGTACTCCAGCAGCAGAAATCCTACCGTACCCAGCGCCAACAGGGCCGCTGAGGTATAGATGGTGATGCGGGACAGGAGTTTCCAGTTGCGCCAAGGCGTGAGCATGCGCGCCCGCATGGACTTAGGAGACAGCACATCAATCATAGTCGGGAAGCCTATACCTCCCAATATAATCAGCAGCGCCACCGTCATGTGCATCACATAGGCCTGCCGGACGGGCTCGGTATAGAGCCCCTCCGGGTATAGGGACATGCCCGCGTTGCAAAAAGCGGACACGGCATGGAAGACAGAGAAGAAGATTTTATCCCCCAACGTCACGAAGTGCGCTTCCCGGCCCCACGTCATAAAGATGATGACCGCTCCCACCGCCTCTATGGCGAAGGTCATGAGAACCAGGTTCCGCAGGAGGTTTTTGGTCGAGAAGATGGACTCGCTTTCCAGTATCTCGAACATGGCCACGTGCTGTTTGATGCCTATACCCTGTCGCATCAATGAGGCGAAGAAAGTGGCAAAAGTCAGTATACCCAGGCCGCCGAGTTGCACCAACATCAGCATGACCAACTGGCCCGAGAAGGTGAAATAGGTACCCAAATCCACTACAGCCAGTCCCGTTACGCAGGCGGCGCTGGTGGCCATGAACAGCGCATCGATAAAGCGCATAGAACCGGGTGAGACAATCATCTTCGGCATCATCAGCAAACCTGCACCGAGCAATACCAACACCACGAAGCTGAACATGAACATGGTGGTAGGCTTAAACTGCGCCGTCTTCAGGTATACCTTGGTTTCTAGCAGCTCTACCACCAGCAAAACGAGCATGTACAAGGAAACTGCTAACCGGTATACCTCCACCGACAGCGGAATGCCCATGCTTTCGAACAGATTATAGATGACAGGCGTGTCCAGCCCATAGGTGCCTAGCTGGTTGATGAGGATGATTCCCATCAGAATCCCTTCCAACTTAGTCCGTCTCAGAAACCGTGCCCGGTCAAAGGCATACAGAATGCGAATGAGGTAGATGATAACGAAGATGGCCAGGATGGCATCGATGGCGTAATAGAGCTGCTGGAGCGTGACAGGCTCCTCTACCATACCATGTGCGTATACCAGCAGGCCTACCGAAACCAGCGTGAGCAGGTAAGTCGTCCGGCGCATGATGGCGTACGCCGTCAGTTTGCTTCCGTAGAGTGCCCTGTTGAGTCTTTCTGTACTCATATAGCCCTGTAGCTTTCAGAAATATCCACCAATCCCGCCTTCCCCGAATGCTTTGTCGCTCCCATACCTGCGCACCAATACGTTGTTGTGGGCATACCTTATCCGATGGCTAGGTGCGTGTCCGGGTACTTGTAAGCGGTGGAAGCCGCGCGTGTGCTGATGGCCAGCGCCAGCGTCAAGGTCCCTACCCTCCCGATGTACATGGACAGAATGATAACCGTTTTGCCCACATCAGACAGGCCGGCGGTTATACCTGTGCTCAGACCCACCGTAGCGAAGGCCGATACCTGCTCAAAGGCCAGCCTGACAATGTCGAACTGCGCATCGGAGATAGAGAGCACGATGAGGAAGAAAATATTGAACACCACCGCGAAGGTGAATACCGCGAATGCCTTGTAGGATACAGAGTGCGGAATGGTGCGTCTGCCAATCTCGATGTTCCTTTTACCCACAATAGTGGCCCATACCGACAGAACGATTACTGTGAACGTAGTGGTTTTGATACCTCCCCCCATAGAGCCCGGAGAGGCACCGATGAACATTAGAATCATCATGATGAGCAGCGCCGGCACCGACACCGCCGAGGTGTCCACAGTGTGGTAACCGCCGGAGCGCGTCGTAGCGGACTGGAAGAAAGAGGCGATGAGCGCCTCCACAAAGTTGAGCTGCGAGAGTGTGTTAAAGTACTCCAGCAGGAAAAAAGTCACCATCCCAAAAGCCAGAAGCCCCGCTGAGGTATAGACCGTCACGCGCGTCATCAGTTTCCAGTTGCGCCAAGGGGCATGCAGACGGGCCCGCATGGCCTTTGGAGAGAACAAATCAATCATGGTTGGAAAGCCGAGCCCACCCAGAATCATCAGCGCCGCCAGGGTCAGGTGCAGGACGTAGGCATGTCGCAAGGGGTTACTGTACAAGCCCTCCGGGTACAAGGAGAAACCGGCGTTGCAAAAGCCCGACACGGAGTGGAAAATGGAGTAGAATATCTTGCTGCCCAGATTAACGAACTCCGCCTCCTTCCCCCACGTCATAAAGATGATGAGGGCCCCTATAGCCTCTATGGACAAGGTCATCAAAATCAGCTTCCGGAGCAGGCCTTTGGTGAACGCGATAGACTCGCTCTCCATAATCTCATACATAGCCACGTGCTGCCGGATACCCAGACCCTCGCGCATAAGCATGGCAAAGAACGTGGCAAAGGTCATCACGCCCAGTCCGCCCAACTGCACCAACAACAGCAACACCACCTGGCCCGAGAAGGTGAAATACGTTCCTGGGTCTATCACCACCAGCCCTGTGATGCAGGAGGCACTGGTCGCCATGAAAAGCGCATCGATGAAGCGCATTCCGTCCGGGTCATTGGTCATTTTAGGCAGCATGAACAGAGCCGTGCCTACAGCAATGAGCGAAATGAAGCTCATCAGGAAGGTGATGGCCGGTTTCACCTGCAGGGTTTTCAGGTGCACCTTGGTTTCCAGCAGCTCCACTACCAGCAGCATGAGCATGTACAAAGAGATGAACACGCGGTATACCTCCACCGACAGCGGCATCCCTATCCCTTCAAACAAGTTGTAAATGATGGGGAAATCCAGCAGGTAAGTGCCCACGTGGTTCACCAGGATGAGCGCCATCAAGCTGCCCTCAAACCAAGTGCGTTTCAGGAACTTGACCCGCTCAAACCCATACAGGATGCGGAGCAGGTAGATAAAGACGAAAACAGCCAGAATGGCATCGATGGCGTAGTAGATGAGCTGCAGGTTGCCGGGGTCTGACTCTACGCCATGGGCATAGAGCAGCAAGCCTATCGCCACAATGGTGAGGGTATAGGTCGTGCGGCGCATCAGCATGTACGCCAGCAACTTGCTTCCGTAAAGTAGCCTGTTAAGCTGTTCGGTGTTCATAGGCATCAAACAGCCTGTTCTCCTGCGCTTCTTCGTACAAGCGGTTTCTGTCTACAGGCACCACCCCCACCTGTTCGCATACCAAGCCGCCGCCCAGGTTGCTCAGGCCCGCCAGGAAGGGGAGGGGTGTTTTCAGGGCCATGCAAAGCGCTGCTATACTGATGACCGTATCGCCGGCACCCGAAACGTCGGAAATGGCGCGGCGGTGCGCAGGTATATAGGTTTTCTCTTCTCCATCGGCCACAAACACGCCTCGCTCCGAGAGCGTGACCAGCACTTGTGCGGTCTGCAAGCGCTGCTGCAGCTGTGCCACCGCCTCCTCAAAGGCAGGCAGGTTCTCTTCGGCAAAGTCGACTTTGAGCCCCTCTTTCAGTTCCTTCAAGTTGGGTTTGAACAGCGTGCAGCCTTTGTAGCTCAGGAAGTTCTTTTTCTTCGGGTCTACCACGCTAGGTATACCTCGCTCGTTGGCCAGTTGGATGAAACGGGCGATGTTCTGCTCCGAGAAAACGCCTTTATCATAATCCTCAAACACGACCACATCAGCCCGGTGGAGCAGCTTCAGGAAATGCTCCTCTAGGTGGCGCTCTTCGTAATCGGCCAGGTTGTGTTCTATCTCCGCGTCCACGCGAAGCAGCTGCTGCCCGCCGGCTATGATGCGGTGCTTGATGGTCGTCACCCGCTCCGGGCTCTGCACTATGCCTTCCGTCGAGAGGTTGCGCTCCTCCATCAGGCGCAGGAAATCGCCTCCGTCCGAATCGTCGCCAATCACGGAGCAGAGCAGCGGTGTGGCGCCCATGGCCTGCACGTTCAGGGCCACGTTGGCAGCACCGCCCAATCGCTTCTCCCGCTTCACCACGTTCACGATGGGCACCGGTGCCTCCGGGGAGATGCGTGTTGACTTGCCCCACAGGTAGGAGTCAATCATCACGTCGCCCACTATAAGCACTTTTAGCCGCCCAAAGGAACTGAAAATATCTTCTAAATTGGTCAATTGGTCCATTACTGCAGTTTGGCAAGGCTCTCCTTGATGCGGCGGAGTGCCTCAATGAGTTTATCGTCGGATGTGGCGTAGGAGAAACGGATGCACTGCGGCGCCCCGAAGGCTTCGCCGCTCACTAGGGCCACATGGGCGTCGGTAAGCAGGTATAGGCTCAGGTCGAGGGCACTGCTGATGATGTTGCCGTTGCAGCTCTTACCGAAATAATAGCTCACATCCGGAAAAATGTAGAAGGCGCCTGTCGGCACGTTAGTCTTGAATCCGGGTATGTCGCTCATGATGCCCAGCACCAGGTCTCGGCGGCGGCGGTAAGCGTCGCGCATTTCCAAGGCCGACTCGTTGCCGCCCAGCAGGGCCGCATGGGCTGCTTTCTGGGCGATGGAGCAGGTACCGGATGTAATCTGGCTCTGCATTTTGTCGCAGGCGGACGCAATGTCTTTGTGTGCCGCAATGTAGCCCACGCGCCAGCCCGTCATGGCATAGCCCTTGGAGAAGCCGTTCACCGTCACCACCCGGTCTTTGATGAAGTCGAAACTGGCCATGCTGGTGTGCTTGCCTCCAAAATTGATATACTCGTATATCTCGTCGGAGATGATGTATACCTGCGGATGCTTCTCCAGCACCTTCGCCAGCGCCAGCAGTTCCTGCTCATCGAACACAGAGCCGGTCGGGTTGCAGGGCGAGGAGTACATCACCAGTTTGGTGTTAGAAGTAATAGCACTCTCCAGTTGCTCCGGCGTCACCTTGAAGTCGTTCTCCAGACGGCCCTGCAATGGCACCGGTATACCCTCGGCCAACTTCACAATCTCCTCATACGACACCCAGTAAGGCGAAAAGACAATAACCTCATCCCCCGGGTTCACCAGGCACATCACCGCATTGGCAATGGACTGTTTGGCCCCAGTAGATACCACGATATTTTCCGGACCATAGTCCAAGTTGTTGTCGCGCTTGAACTTGTCGGCAATGGCTTGGCGCAGCGCCGGGTATCCCGGCACCGGGGTATAGAAGGTGAACCCTTCGTCAATGGCCTGCTTGGCGGCGTCTTTTATGTACTGTGGCGTCTGGAAGTCAGGCTCCCCAAAGCTCAGGTTGATGATATCGTGCCCCTGTGCTGCCAGTTCACGGCCTTTTTTGGCCATGGCGATGGTCTGCGACTCCGACAGGGAAAGAATTCTATCAGAAAGTATGTTCAGTGCTGTGCTCTGCATGTTCGTTCAGAATTAAGTCCCAAAGTTACTTATTCTGAAACAGAATTCCAGTAAAGCGGGACTGAGATTAGGACTTCAGTCAAGGAAGCTTTAAGATGGCGAGGAATTGTGGGAATAGAAAGAACAAGCCCTGTAATTTCAGCTAAATCACCGCCTTGATGCCAGATATCAAGTCTAGTGTCAGCTCCGGTCGCTTCGAAACAAAAAGGACATGCCAAAGCATGTCCTTTACAGGTTATCGAAAGCTACAAGTATCAGCTCTTGCCGTAGGACGTACGCTCTACTATGCTACGCCCCAAGGTTATTTCATCGGTATATTCCAGCTCCCCGCCGACCGGCACACCCCGCGCAATGGTGGTGATGCGCACGTTGTGGTCGCGGAGCTTGCGGGTCAGGTAAAAGGCGGTGGTGTCGCCCTCCATGGTGGGGCTGATGGCCAGCAGTATCTCCTTCACCTCGGAGTTAGGCAGGCGCTCCAGCAGCGAGTCGATGTGCAGGTCCGACGGCCCTATACCTTCAATGGGCGAAATCACGCCGCCCAGCACATGGTACAATCCCTTGAATTGAGAAGTGTTCTCAATGGCAATCACATCCCGTATGTCGCTCACCACGCACAGCAGGCTGCGGTCGCGCAAGGGGTTCAGGCAGATATCGCATACCTCTGTATCGGAGATGTTGTGGCACTGCTTGCAGTGCTTCACCTCGGTGCGCATCTTCACCAGGGCCTCGGCCAGCAGAAAGCTCTCCTCCGATTCCTCTTTGAGCAGGTGCAGCGCCAACCGGAGCGCGGTTTTTCGGCCAATACCCGGCAGCTTCGCCAACTCCTCTACGGCGTTCTCAATCAGTTTAGACGGAAAATTCATGAAACCTCCCGCTACTCTATGTTGGCAGAAAGGTCTTTGTCGTGGAGGGCGGTGCACATACCTGCCAACTCCTCATAAGACCCTACCTTAACGGTGCACTTGCCTTTGTAATGGATGAGTAGCGTACACTGCTCTGCCTGCTCTGCCGAGTGGCCGCATACCTTGATAAGTGTGGCAATGACGTGGTCAAAGGTGTTCACATCGTCGTTGTACACAATCAGGTTGCGTAGGTCGGTACTTTCCTCCAGCAGGGCTACGTCTTCCTGGTATAAAATCTCTGTCTCAATATTCATGCTGCAAATTTACGAATTTTTGTAAAGCTATGGAACAGCAACCTGCTTTAATACAGGCCTCACCGGCCGCCCCACCATTCATGGAAAAGGTATAGATTAGAACAATCGGCAGGGTATCTAAATTCCTGAACTGCCATCAATTTTAAACCTCTCAGGTACAGTCCCAAACAACCATAAACTGCGTTTGTTACTTCTAAAGTAAACGTTTCTGGTGTTTCGCGGCCTGCTATCCTTCTATAATCCACTCGTATAGGTTTGACATGAATTCCTATTTTTATAATTTTGCAAGAAACGCCTTCCCCTCGGAGGCTTTTTATTCTTTTTGCTGCTTTGGTATTTATATACCTTACACCCTGTCAGGTTTATATTTTGAGAGAAGAAGTCAGCACCCCTCTGCAGCACCCGGCAGACAGAGCGGTTAGCAAAAAAAAGTTGTCGGACAGCCACAATGATTTAGCGTATTGGCTCGCTCAGACCACCGCGGCACGCCTTGCCGCGGTGGAGCACCTGCGCCAACGGTATTGTACATTAGTGAACATGGAGCTGAAACACGACTTTAGGAATTTCATACACCTGCTCAACACCTACCAGATAGAGTACATGGTGGCAGGCGGCTTTGCCGTGGCCCTTTACGGATACCCCCGCTATACCGGCGACATTGATATTTGGATTAACCCTACTCCCGAGAATGCCAATACGCTGCTGAAAGCCCTGCAGGAG
This sequence comes from Pontibacter roseus DSM 17521, assembly GCF_000373265.1. GTDB lineage: Bacteria > Bacteroidota > Bacteroidia > Cytophagales > Hymenobacteraceae > Pontibacter > Pontibacter roseus. Next base: position 35,940 of record NZ_KB890771.1, on the reverse strand, counting down.
TTTGGCTACAACGAGGAGCAGGTGACCTTCGAAGACCTGACCACACCGGACGTGGTGACACAACTGGGCTACCCGCCTAACCGCATCGATATTGCCACGGGCTTGGCTGGGGTTGAGTTTGCCTCCTGCTGGAAGAACAAGGTTTCTATACCTTATGAAGATATTATGGCTAACTTTATCAGCCTGGATGACCTGAAGCAGAACAAAAGGGCCACTGCCCGGCAGCAGGACCTGCTGGATTTACAGAATTTGCCCGACTAACCCCTATGCCATCCGTCTCCACTGGCTTCAAACAAGCCGTCAAGAAGCTCAGCGACAAAGATAAGGAAGCCATCATCCTCAGGGCCGCCCGCCGCGACGCGGAACTGTACGACCTGTTAGCCTTCGAGCTGGGCGAGCTGACGCTGGAGGACCTCTACAACCAGACCGCCAGTACCATACACGACCTGATGATAGGTACCTCCGGCCGCTTTCTGGGCAGGGCGCTGACCAAGTCGCTGCGCAAGTCGGCTAAGGAAATCGCCCGTTTCAAGCGCATCACCAAGGACGTGAAGCTGGAGACGGACCTGCACCTCTACCTGTTGCGCCTCATCTTCGACAACTTCACCGGCCAGTTCGACAGCTACTACAAGGCCTTCTATACCGCCACTGCCCGCCTCCTGCAGCGCACCGTGCAGCTCATCCGCAAGAACCTGCACGAAGACTACCACCTGGAGTATAAGGCCGAACTGGACAGCTTTCTGGAGCAAATCCACAGCCGCAACAAGCCCCTGAGCTTTGACTTGCCGAGGGAGTTTGTGGTGGAGTAAATATCAAGACACCTTGGGTAGTTTATTTTGTAGGGACAGGTCGCGACCTGTCCAATCGTGCACCGGAAAACACGTCCTGTTAACTTTCAAAATCAAGTTATAGCGGGTGCCGCAGCTAGGTATGCCGCTCACATTTCATCGCATGGCCGTCGCTCGGACAGGTCGCGACCTGTCCCTACGAAACCGCCGTTCATTTCTCACCGCAGTTATCGATTCTGCCTATCCCATTTAAACCTTTTCTGATTTCTCCCCTCAAATACCTAAATTTGAGAATCTAACCTAATCTAATCGACCAACACCCTGTCATGAAGAAGCATACCTATTGGAGTATGTTCCTGGCGGCGGCGCTTGCCTTACCCATGGGCACAGCCACGGCGCAGGACAAAAAAGACAACAAGTGGAACGTGGAGGAAGCCCGCGGACCGCAAAAAGAAATCACCGTAACAACCGACGAAGGCACCTGGATGAGCCTGGACGTGAGTCCGGACGGCAAAGAGATTGTCTTCGACATGCTCGGCGACATCTATAGCATGCCTATATCGGGCGGCAAGGCTAAGTTGCTTCGCAGCGGCCGCGCCTACGAGGTGCAGCCACGTTTCAGCCCGGATGGTAAGTTCATCTCCTTTACCTCCGACGCCGGTGGCGGCGACAACATCTGGGTGATGAAGCGCGATGGCTCGGATGCCAAGCAAATCACCAAAGAGAACTTCCGCCTGCTGAACAACGCCGTTTGGACACCGGATGGCGAATATTTGATTGCCCGCAAGCACTTCACGGCCTCCCGTTCGCTGGGTGCCGGCGAGATATGGATGTACCACAAGTCGGGCGGCAACGGCGTGCAGCTGACCAAGCGCAAAAACGACCAGCAGGACGCCGGAGAGCCGGTGGTTTCGCCGGATGGCAAGTATGTGTACTTCTCCGAAGACATGAGCGGTGGCACTACCTTTGAGTACAACAAAGACCCAAACGGCCAGATTTACGTGATTCGTCGCGTGGACCGCAACACGGGTGAGATTGAGAACGTGGTGACCGGCAACGGTGGCTCCGTCCGCCCAGTTATCTCCCGCGATGGTAAGCAGCTGGCTTTTGTGCGTCGTGTGCGCACCAAGTCGGTGCTCTTCATCCACGACCTGAAGACGGGGGAACAATGGCCGATTTACGACCAGCTGAACCACGACCAGCAGGAAGCTTGGGCCATCTTCGGCGTGTACCCTTACTTCTCCTGGACACCCGACAACAAGAGCATCGTATTTTGGGCAGGTGGCAAAATCAACAAAATAGACGTAGCCGGCAAGAAAGTAACCAACATACCTTTCGAAGCCACAGCCACGCACCACATCGCCGAGGCAGTACGCCACGACTTCAACAAAGAAGGCGTTTCGCCGGCGCAGTTCGCCGCCAAGGCCATCCGCCACGCCGTGACTTCCCCTGACGGAAAGCTACTCGTGTTCAACGCGGCGGGTCATATCTACAAAAAAGAACTGCCAAACGGCAAGCCAGAGCGCGTGACCAATGGCAAGGACTTTGAGTTCTACCCGGCTTTCTCACCTGACGGTAAGACGCTTGTGTACTCTACCTGGGACGATGACAACATGGGTGCGCTGATGAAAGTGGACGTACGCAAGAAGAACTCGAAACCAACCAAGCTAACTGCTGAAAAAGGTTTTTATACCAACGCTTCTTTCTCTCCGAACGGCAAGCTGATTGTGTACAGCAAAGACGGTGGCAACAACCACATGGGCTATGCGCACGGCAACGAGCGCGGAACTTATTATATGACAGCAGAAGGCAAGAACCCGACTTTCATCCAGAAAAACGGCTTCTCCCCGATGTTCAACGCGACTTCTGACCGTATTTTCTTCACTTCTGGTGCAGGCGGCAAATATGCGTTCAAGAGCGTGGACCTGCAGGGCAAGGAGGAGCGCACGCACTATACCTCTACTTATACCGACCAGTTCTACCCGAGCCCTGACAACAAGTGGCTGGCTTTTGTGGAGCTGTTCAACGGCTACGTAGTGCCTTTCTCGGCCAACGGTGCAGGTATGGAGTTGAGCGCGGAGACCAAAGCCGTGCCTGTTGCCCGCTTCACCAAGGACGCCGGCACGAGCGTACACTGGTCAGGCGATAGCAAGAAAGTAAACTGGGTATTAGGCGATGAGTATTTCTCCAATGACCTCAAAGACCGCTTCGCGTTCATAGAAGGCGCTCCGGAGAAACTCCCTGCCATTGATACAACAGGTATAAAAATTGGCCTTGAGTTCAAAACGGACATTCCGCAAGGCAAAGTGGCTTTCACCAACGCCCGCATCATCACGATGAAAGGCGATGAAGTGATTGAAGGCGGTACGCTAGTAGTGGACGGCAACCGCATTGTATCGGTAGGCGAAGGTATAGCCGTGCCGAAAGATGCCAAAGTGATTGATGCCAGCGGCAAGACCATCATGCCAGGTTTGGTGGACGTACACGCCCACCTCGGCACCTTCCGCAACGGCATGAGCCCGAAACAGCAGTGGTCGTACCTGGCCAACCTGGCTTATGGCGTAACGACAACGCACGACCCGTCCTCTACCACTGAAATGGTGTTCAGTCAGTCAGAAGCTGTGAAGGCAGGTCACATGGTAGGACCGCGCATCTACTCTACCGGTACGATTCTGTACGGTGCCGATGGCAACTTCAAAGCCGTTATCAACAGCCTTGACGATGCCCGTTCACACCTGCGCCGCATTCAGGCTGCCGGTGGCTTCTCAGTGAAGAGCTACAACCAGCCACGCCGTGAGCAGCGCCAGCAGGTAATCCAAGCTGCCCGCGAACTCGACATGACCGTGGTGCCGGAAGGCGGCTCGACCTTCTTCCACAACATGAGCATGATTCTCGACGGCCACTCCGGCATTGAGCACAACATCCCGGTTCATCCGCTTTACAAAGACGTGGTGGAGGTATGGAAAGCTTCTAAGACCGGCTATACCCCTACCCTTATTGTGAACTACGGCGCGACCAGCGGCGAGTACTACTGGTATCAGAACAGCAAGGTATGGGAAAAAGATAGGCTGTTGAAGTTCACACCGCGCTCTGTGATTGACGGTCGCTCACGCTTTGTGATGCAGGTGCCGGACGAAGAATACCGCAACGGTTACTTCAAGACTTCCGAAGCCTGCAAAGCCCTGACCGACGCCGGCGTGAAAGTGAACCTTGGTGCGCACGGACAGCTGCAAGGCCTTGGGGCACACTGGGAGCTGTGGATGCTGCAGCAAGGCGGTATGACGAACATGGAAGCCCTCCGTGCTGCCACCCTGAACGGTGCCGAGTACCTGGGTATGGGCAAAGACCTTGGCTCACTCGAGACAGGCAAACTAGCGGATCTCATCGTGCTGGACCAGAATCCGCTGGAGAACATACAGAATTCTGAGCACGTGAAGTACACCATGGTGAACGGCCGTCTGTTCGATGCCGCCACCATGAACGAAGTAGGGAACTACGACCGCAAGCCAGGCAAATTCTGGTGGGAGAACAACAAGTACGCCTCGGCCTTTGACTGGCACGAGGGTACCGACACCCGCTTTGAAGGTATAGCCGGCGAGCACTGCACCTGCCGCCACTAAGCGATTAGTCTAATCTGATATGGAACGAGCCGACTCATGTGAGTCGGCTCGTTCTGTTTTATGGTCTTTTCTGCACCTCTCCTGCTCTTATCACATGCTGCTGTACCTTTTCTGAAAGAATAAATGTATATTAGCTAAGTCATATACTTTCTACCTATGCCGCTATACCTGTTCTCAATCCTCTTCGTCCTGCTCACAGCCTGCGGCTCCAAAGCCGAGAAGGTGACCGAAGAAGTCCCAATAGGTATAGCCGAAACCGACGTGCTGCTCAACCCAGCAGGCAAAACGGTGGCGGAGCGGTTCCTGCCGCCAAAGGGTTTTAAGAGAGTTGCACAACCCGAGAGCAGTTTCGGGGCTTATCTACAGAACTTCAACTTAAAGCCCCATGGAGCCGTGGTGCATTATTACAATGGGGCCGTCAAACCCAATGACGGCATTTATGACGCCGTGTTGGACATAGATGTAGGTAAGCGGGACCTGCAACAGTGCGCCGATGCCGTGATGCGTCTGCGGGCTGAGTACCTGTTTGTACAGCAGCGTCACGACGTCATCCATTTCAACTTCACGAGCGGCTTCCGGGCAGACTACAGCAAATGGCGGCAAGGGTATCGGGTCAACGTAAAAGGGAACACCTGTACTTGGGTGAAAAAGGCAGATGCGAGCACTTCCTACGCCTCATTCAAGGATTACCTTCAGGTAGTGTTCACGTATGCCGGCACCCTGTCGCTGGAAAAGGAGATGATGGCGGTTTCTATGGAGGACATTCAGGTTGGTGATGTATTCATCAAAGGCGGCAGCCCCGGTCACGCCGTCATCGTGATGGATTTGGCTATCAACGAAGAGACGGGGGAAAAGCTGTTCCTACTAGCCCAGAGCTACATGCCGGCACAGGAAATCCAGATTCTGAAAAACCCGATGAACCCAGGTATAAGTCCTTGGTACAGCAGTGATTTCAGCGGTCCTCTTCTCACACCGGAATGGACTTTTCAACGAAGTCATTTGAAGCGGTTTTGAGGTATAGCGGGTTATTCTGATTGCTTCCTTTGGTGATTTTGCAATCCAAGGTCTAACCGTTCTCGAGCCAGAAAAGGGAATCACCATTATTAAGAACTAGATACAGTCATTCTGCCACTGATCCAGATTTTTACCTCCAACGGTTGACTTACCCCTACCCCTATCAATAGGAAAACGCAAGCACGAATCCTATCAGGTATATTGTCATTCCGACGAAAGGAGGAATCTCACGCCCTGTTGGCTGCGAATCCAGCGCCAGCGCAGATGCGGCTTTTGTGAGGACACTGGCGAGGAAAGTAGGAGATACGCCAGGTGCAGACCGGCCGGCTTATTCCACCGCCCGTTCCCGCTGCGCTCGCACCGGCGGTGGGTAGGGTAACAGATTCCTCCTTTCGTCGGAATGACAGAAACGGGTGGAATAATGGCAGAACGGAGTGACAGGTATAGCAAGGCAAAGGACAGGGAGTAGGTATAGTCGTCAGGTATAGCCTTGACACCCCTCTGACTCCCCTCAAGGGGAGAGTTTCCACAGCAGCCATATTAATGGCATCAGCCAGGTGGACCGATGACGATTTTTTGTTCGAGCGGTCAGCGAGTTCAAAATCGTCTTGATTCTTTTGCCTACTTTTTTCATCAGGGAAAAAGTGAGTGCCCGCCGCACAGGCGAAGCTACAAAGCAGTTCAGCGATTGTACAGCAAAAGCCTTTACTTCTTCACCGCCGCCAGCACCCGTTTAATCAATTCATCAGGATTGCCGTTGTGCCAGCGCCAGACGATGACGATGTCATGCTCCGGGTCAATCCAGATGGTGTTGGAGCCAGCGCCCAAGGCGGCGTAACTGGTGGTGGGAGCGCTGGGCCAGGCCTTGCCTTCGGTGTTGAGCCACCACAGATAGCCGTAGTCCGGGCCTACGGGTCCGCGCGAAGTTGTCGCCTCCTTCACCCAGTCCTCCGACACGATTTGCTTGTCTTTCCAGCGGCCGTTACGCAGGAACAGGTAGCCGAAACGGGCTTCATCCCGGGCGCTTATCCAAAGGCCGCCGCCCCAGCGGGTTCCGCCGCTCACCGATGGCATGCGCTTCCCGTCAATCTCCGCATAGGAATTGCGGTAGGGCACGTACTTCCAGGTATCAGAGGCATCAATCGGGTCCATCACCTCGTCCTCGAACACCTCAGGAAGCGGTTTCTTCCAGAGGCGCAGCAGCGATAAGGCAAAGCGGTTGATGCGCACATCATTATATTCGTAATAGGTACCCGGCTCCTGCAGTTCCCGTGGCTTGCGTTCGCCTCTGCCAAACTCCTCCTTGCCCACAAAGTCATGCTTCTTGCCCCACATTTCCCCTTCCCACTCGCTCGTCTGCCGGGCGTGATGCTCCCAGGTCGCCTTACGGTTCTGTTCCGAATCATAGCCACCGTCCTGCACGTACTTGGCCACCGGGTCTTTCACATCCTGTATCATACCCCTATCGATGGTGATGCCTAACATGGTGGAGAGTACGCTTTTGGCGACGCTGTAGGTGGGGTCCACCCGCTCGGTCTCGCCCCACTCCGCCACGATGTAGCCATCCTTCAAAATGATGCCGTTGGTGCTCGCCCTGTCGTTTGGTATAGGTCCGAGCATCCTTCCGAAAATCTCCTCCTGCGTGGAGAAGTCCTTGGGCATCTGAGTGGTTTCCTGCTGCTTCGCCCAAGCCACCGCCTCCTGCAGCAAACTGGCGTCCATACCTACCTGCTCGGGCTGCTTCTTCTCCCAATTGTCCCCTTTGCCCGGATAGTATACCTTGGCCTCGGTGCGGTGTGTTTGGGCAGTGGCGGTGGGCTGCTGCGGTTGTTGCTGGCACGCAAGAGTGCTCAGCGCCAGCGCCAGGTATAGGATTCTGTTTTTCAACATCGTGTCGAGTATCATTTTCTGATTCTAAAGCTACGCAAAAGGCAGGTATTTGTGCAACGCCAACCACTGCCTGCTGAACAAATGTGTAGCCCCGACGGTACGTATTACTTAGACTGAAAAGCCATGCTACAGATAAAAGTATACTCAGATTACGTTTGCCCTTACTGCTTTTTGGGGGAGCAGGTGCTGGAGAAGGCCCTGGCAGGTATGGAGGAGCAGGTGCAGGTGGAATGGATGCCCTTCGAGCTGCGGCCGGAACCGACGCCCACGCTAAAGCCAGAAGAGGACTACCTGCAGACCACCTGGAAGCAATCGGTATACCCGATGGCCGAGCAGTTAGGTATAGCCATCGTGCTTCCCAAGGTTTCGCCGCAACCCTATACCCATCTCTCCTTTGAAGGCTACCAATTCGCGAAGGAGCAAGGTAAGGGAGCGGCCTATACCCACCGCATGTTCACCGCCTTTTTTCAGGAGGAACAGGACATTGGAGACGTGGAGGTGCTGACCAGACTGGCTGAAGAAGTTGGATTGGAAGGCGAAGATTTCCGGCAGGCATTGCAAACACGCAGGTATAAGGAAGTGCATCAGCAGGCGCTGCGGCATGCCACACAGGAGATGGGTGTGCGGGCGGTGCCGACCTTCCTCGTCGGCAACAAAGTGGTGCGGGGATTGCTGCGCGAGGAAGACCTGCGGAAGCTGATAAAACAAGAGCTGGAAGCGTAATGCGCCTCCAGCTCTTGTTGCTCTACCAGCTCTTGTTGCTCTATATATCTAATGGCAGGTATGGCAAACGCTATACCTGTGCACTGGCTTTACCAGCTGGTGCCGCCCCCGCGCTTGCCGCCGAACAGACCTCCCAGCAAGCCACCCAGTCCGCCTGAGCCCATGCCACCGTAGCGGTTCCGACCATTCAAGCCGCCTAGCACGGAGGCCATGGAACCCAGTCCGCTATTAGAACGACGGCCGCCGCCCATCAGGCCGCCTCTGCCGCCCATCATACCACCAAGCAGGCCTCCTAGCAAGCCACCGCCTGCCAGTCCGCCAAGGCCACCCATCATGCCCGCTCCGCTCCGGCGTCTGCCGCCGCTCATCATACGCGCTATCACCAGTGGGGCCACGATGCCGAGCATGCCCTGCACCATCTGGGGAGATATGCCCAGGCTCTTGAACTTTTCTGCGAAGCCTGTTTTCTCTGCAAAGGCCGGGGCAGCTGGGTCCTCGCCCTGCTGCTGCGCCTCATCTGCCTTGTTCACGAACTGCTCCAGCAGGCTGTACTGCTTCTGGTCTACGCCCAGGTAATCGGCCATCTCCTGTATGCGCTTCTGCTCATCCGGGGTATACTGGCCGTCGGCTTTGGCGAAACTGATGATGTCGGTGATGAAGGAGAAGCGCAACTGGCTTTTCTTGAGCACATCCAGCACGCGCTGCAGGCTAATTTGCGACGGGTTCTTGGCGATTTCCAGCACCTCCTGCTCCACGTTCCCGGGCATTTCGGCTGCCTCACTCAGGATGCGCAAAAATTCCAGTTCCTCTTCTGAGGCATGTCCGTCGGCCGATGCGACCGTCGCCAGGGCGGCCAGGTAGGCGCCCTTCTCTTCCATTGAGTATTCCTTCAATAAGGTGGTTTGTTCTTGTTCCATAGCTTTTGTGGTTGAATCCAATCTCTCTTAACGGTCCACACGTATTCGGGTTTACTTAACCCTTTGGGCGGCCGCAGGATGTTTTATTAAAACACACATCGCAGCCGTAAGTATACTACCTGGAGCGAAGGGCCGTTCTCTCCAAGATTTTACGTACCTTGAATGGCCGATAAAGCCTTTTGCCCCTTATGCCATTGATTTACCTCCTGTCGCTATACCTGCTTTTGATGTCCTCGTTTCCTGCGGCGCCTGCCAAAGACGCGCTGCCCGTTCCGCCCGGCGGCATCAGGCTGCAGGAAAACCTATACCTGGACGAGACCGAGGTATCCAACATCCATTGGTGGGAGTATATGCATCACCTGCAAAAGGACTCCAGTTTGGCGCAGTACAAGGCCGCCATGCCCGACACCACGGTATGGGATAAGGTAGACGTGACGGGCCATATGAAAAAGAACTACTTCCGTTCGCCCGGCTATCGTTTCTTCCCGGTGGTGGGGGTGAGTTATGAGCAGATGCTGAACTACTGCCGCTGGCGCTCCGCCGCCGCCACAGCCGCCTTCAACAGCAATCCAAAGAACAAAAAAAAGTATAAGCTGCAAGGCCAGGAGGTGGTGTTCCGGTACCGACTCCCAACGGAGGCCGAGTGGAAAATGGCTGCAGAACAGAGCCGCAACACCAGACTGCTCACCAGAAAGCTAGCCACAGCGCCCGCGGCCTACAGCATCATCGACAGCCTGGGCAACAGCCGCCCCGACAAGCAGAAGGCTTTGGAGAAATACCTGTCCCAGCATGCTGACACGGCCCTCAACTGCCTCAAGAAGTTTGAACCTGGCCTATACTACGGGCTGCTGGAACCGGAGAAGACCTACCCGAACCCGCAGCGTAAAGCGGTGGTGCTGTATGGCCGGTACCCACACCTGATAGGCAATGTGGCTGAGATGACCCAGCAGAAGGGGATTGCCAAAGGCGGCAGCTGGGCGCACCGCCTGGAGCAGGTATCCGTTGAGAAAGTGAACAGCTACGAAGCCCCCACCGCCTGGCTGGGTGCCCGCTGCATAGGAGAGGTATACCTGGTGCCTCAGGCCAAAGCACAACAGTAATTTATTTGCTATAACTTTGGTTTTAAGATTTTATAGGTAAAGCCGTACCAACACAAAAAAGCCTGATAGCATCGCAGCTATCAGGCTCTTCTTATCCCTATCAAGCAGGGTTTGGTCGTCTAAAGAACATTACTTTTCTACTTGCCTCGCATCGTATCCAGGGTAGCGCTAAGTTTCTCGGCATCTTTTTCCGTTACGTCCTGGAACATCGTCTCCTCCAGTTGCTCAATCATCGGGTCTAGCTTATCGAGCAATTGCAGCCCCTTGTCCGTGATGGCGATTTCGACTTTGCGCCGGTTCTGCTCGCACAGTTCCCGCGTCACCAGCCCCTTCTGGCGCAGTTTTTCCACCAGGCGCGTCGCGTTGGACATACGGTTGAGCATGCGCTCCTGTATGGCGAACAGGTTGATGGGTTTGCCCTGCTGCCCCCGCAGGATGCGTAGCACATTGTACTGCTGTGAGGAGATGTCGTATGGCTTGAGCAGGCTATCGATGCGCGCCATCAGCCACTCCCCCGTGAACATCAGGTTCAGCGAAGCCTTCTGAAAGACGCTCCTGAACTTATCCATTTTCAATTCTTCCTCCAATCTCATAAATATGGCATTGCAACTATTGTATATACAATAAAATTAATCGAATAGTTTCACCTGTGCCCAGCGAGTCTCTCTATAAACGAAATTGTACAGGTTTTGCACTAAAATTTCATGATGCAAGCATACGAATCCCTGCAGATACACCTAAAATAGTTAACTTGCTATTTTTCAGGCCAAGTTTGGCTTCGTTAGAACATTTCAATTCATAGGATGGGGAACAAACCTACCACATACCACGCAGCCTCAAACGAGAACCTGTTCGGCACCTCCCCGAAGGTGACCGAAGCCCTGCAGCATACGCTGGCCCGGCTCAACAGCTACCCCATACCTGACGCCGCCGAACTGCGTGCAGCCATCGCCCAGAAGTTGGGAGTGGGTGCAGGCGAAATAGTGATTGGCAGTGGCTCTGCTGAGTTGATTTCGCTGCTGGTGCGCGCTTTCTGCGGTCCGGCCTCTGCGGCCAGTATACTTTCCCTGGCTCCCTCCTACCCGCTTTACCGCATGGAGGCGCAGGCGCTGCAGGTGCCATTCCGGGTGGTGCCACTCACCAGCAGCTACCAGGTAGATACGGATGCCCTGCTGGCGAAAATAGATGCGACTACACGGCTGTGTTTTCTCTGCAACCCTAACAACCCTACCGGCACTTACTTGCCCCAACAGGAGTTGGAACGGATACTACGCCACCTGCCGCCGCACGTCATTCTGGTGGTGGATGAGGCCTATGTGGAGTATGTGACCGCCCCCGATTACGGCGATGCCCTAGCCTTTCTGCACCAGTACCCCAACCTGGTTGTGCTGCGTACCTTCTCCAAAGCCTACGGGTTGGCCTCGCTTCGCATCGGATACATGGTGGCGCGCGAGGAATTGATACAACAGCTCCTACAAGTGAAGCAACCTTATAACGTGAACCAGTTAGCCCAAGTAGCCGCCCTGGCCGCCCTAAACGATGATGGTTTTCTGCACCAGACGCTACGAGCTACGCTGGCCGGCAAAGCGCACCTGGAGCAGGCACTGCAGCGGTTGGGCATACAGTACTGGCCATCGCAGGGCAACTTTCTGCTGCTAGATGCTGGCATCAAGGCCGACGTTATTTATGGGCACCTGCTGCGGCACGGCATACAGGCCCGCCAAACCGAAGACGCTTATACCCTGCGCATCACCATCGGCCAGGAGGAGCACCAATCACACCTTATCTATATGCTTGAGAACTTACTGAACCCAACCAACCTGTGCCAACAGCACCCGCTGCTGGCACAGGTCGTGGAAACAGGCACCACCCTGCAAGAAGCCTCTGCTGAGGAGGCAGCCGGAGCCATAGAAAGACTAGCCGCCGCCGCTTCCACCCAAAATGATGCCCAAGGAAGGATTGCCCTGGCTTTTGCACGCGCCTTTGCGGCCCGTAACCAAAAGGCCTCCCAACATGCCGGCAACCTCTACAGCTCCACCTACGGGATGATGGACATGATTGCGGCCTTCAACGTGCTCGTGAATGCCACGCCTTTGGTTACGTTCGGTCATCGTTTCGCCAATCACCTCATTCTGTCTGCCATAGCCGATGCTAACGCCGTATACCTGCTGGATTTGGGTATAGGGAGCGGCTTGCAGTGGTTCCACCTGATGGAGCAGTTGGCAGCACGGCCTCAGGGGGCACCAGCTCTGCACCTGACCGGTATAGACATACCCGCAGCCGAAGGGAAGCCGGACCAGCGCCTCCGCGAGACAGGCATGCGCCTGCAGCAACAGGCCGAGCGCCTGGGTATAGCCTTCACCTATACCTGCATCGCCACCAAACTGGAGGACTTTGACTTGACCTCACTGTCTATAAACCCTGAGCAGGCATTGGTCATCAACTCAGCGCTCACGCTCCACCACATACCAGACCAATTGGTAACGGAGCCAGATTTGCGCGACCAGGTACTTTATCAAATCAAAGCGCTGCGCCCACGGGTGTTTACCCTGACCGAACCTGACTCGGAGCATAACAAGCTGGACTACCTGCCGCGCCTACGCGAGTCGCTGCGCCATTACCATACCGTGTTTGATGTGCTGGACACACTGCTGCCACCCGACATGCCGGAGCGCCAGGTGATTGAGCAAGAGTTCTTCGGGAGGGAAATCATCAATGTGGTGTCCTGCGAAGGCAGCAGACGTGTGGAGCGCCATGAGCGCAATGAGGCCTGGCAGCGCCGGTTGGTCCGCACCGGCTTCCGCCCTGTGCAACATCCTGACCTGGCCCCAGTGCTGGCCGAAGAGCTGCAGCTGCACTCAGAATTCAGTTTGGTGCCGAACGGCGCCGGCTACACCCTTTACTGGAAAGGCACCAACATCATCGCCTCCACCGCTTGGGTAGCGGATGGCAACTAGTTTCTATTTCTGGTTTAAACCCACACCTGCTCCTCCGAGGAGGGGAATCGGGAACGATTGACATCCCACGCCCCCTTCGAAGGGGGAATCTTCTCTTTTGTCATTCCGACGATAGGAGGAATCTGTTACGCTACCTGCCGCCGGTGCGAGCGCAGCGGGAACGGGCGGTGGAAGATGTGAGCCGGTATGCATCTGATATATCCCTGAGTTCCTGTTCTGGTCTGCCTTTACAGCAAGCCGCATCTTCGCAGACGCTAGATTTGCGGCAAGAAGGGTACAAGATTCCTCCTATCGTCGGAATGACAGAACATGTAGCGGAACTGCCCCTCCCGGGAGGGGCAATTTCAAATCAGGCTTTCGTTCAATAGAAATAACTGAGGCACTTACAAACCGAGCTTTCTGAGCGCCAGCAGGCAAAGGGCCACGGAGCCGGACACGTTCACCCGACCATCCAGTATCATCTGCTCCACCTCCTGCAGCGGCACTTTCAGCACTTCAATGTTCTCGCTCTCATCCAGGTCCTGCGCCGCCACTTCCTGCACATTACGGGCAATGAAGTAGTATATTTTGTTGGTATCCTTGGTAGGGTTGTCGATTACCTGCAGGAGGGGTTCCACGTCGTCGGAGGTATAGCCGGTCTCTTCCAGCAGCTCGCGTTTGGCGGCTTCCAGTGGCTCAATTTCTCCCTCGTCTATCACACCACCGGGCAACTCAATGAAGATATCGCCGGCAGCGTGCTTGTACTGCCGCACGAAAATCACCTGCCCATCCTCCGTAACCGGGAAAGTGAGCACCACATTAGGCCGCACGCTCACGAAGTAGTCGTCCATGACGTGTCCGTTGGGCAGCTCCACGTGGTCGCGGCGCAAGGTATACCACTTGTGTTCAAATACGTTATATGACTTCAGCGTCTTCCAACGCTCTATTCCTTTTGCTCTCATATTCAAATTCAGCTCTTTCGGCTTCTAAGTTAAAGGGTATTATACACAAAGAAGCCACGCTTGGTGCAAAAGCGCTGCAGCAAGCGTGGCTAAGGTATAGCAAAGGTTTACTGCTTTCCGTTATCCCCGGACACCATGTACTGGTTTTTGTCTCCCACTTTCTCCTTCACGGCTTCCGTCCAGTCCTGCCCCGTGGCGGAGAGGTACTCGGATTGATTCCACTGCTGCTGTTTCTGTAGCTCTTCGTCCAGTTCCAGTAGGTATACCTCGTGGCCTGGCCGTTGGATGACGCGCAGGCCACAGGAGCGCATCATGGCTTCGATGGCGGCATGGTTGGGCGCCCACCAGTTGGTGATGTCACCGGCCATCTTCTTCTCGATGAAGGCCATTTTGGGCCAGCCAGTTTCCAGCATGCGCTGGCGGTCGTTCAAGTCAAAGTCCTCTGGCGCCTCTGCCACCTCCGTGCCCGGCATGGACAGTGTTTGGAACACCATCATTTTGCGGAGTTTCTGTGAGAGGATGTCCAGCGACAACAGCGGGTAGCGCAGGTGGTAGAGCACGCCCATGTACCAGATGAGGTCAAACTTCCGGTCCAGCCGCGCCACGTCGTATACCTGCATCTGCTTCAACTCGATTCTGTCTTCCAGCCCGAATTGTTTCGCCGCCCAGGCCGCCTGCCGCAGGTAGTGCGGGTCCACGTCGATGCCCAACACATTGGCGCCACGCTTGGCCAGTTCGATAGAATAAAAGCCAGCATTGCAGCCGATGTCCAGCACCTCCCAGCCCGTCAGGTCGGCAGGTATAGCGTGCTCCAGTTCCCTCCATTTGAAAGCCGGAAAATCACCGAGCCTGTGGTTGGGGGCTGTCTGTTCTCCGTTGGGCAGGTGCAGGTTGTGAAACCAAGGACCCAGTTGTTCTATCTCCTGCATCATGTATGCGTCGTGGTTCGTCTAAAATTGATTGAAACTGCCTTATTCACTGACCGACAGTTGCTCCTCTTTGGCTGGTGTGATGGTCTTCAGTTCAGCGGCATAGCTTTCCAGCTCCTGTGCCCGGTGCGCGGACGTGTGCTGCGACATGACTTTCTTACGAGCTCGTGAAGCAATACTCTTGCGCTCCGTGTTGCAGATTTCACGCAGGTACCGCAGCGTGTCCGCCGCTGAGTAGGATACCAGAATTTCCGAGTCAAACTCAAACAGTGAATCAAGCCCTTCCCAGTAATCTGAGATGATGGGGGTGCAACAGGCAGCTGCCTCGAACAGGCGCACGCTGGGTGCGTAACCGGCCTTTACCATATCGGCACGGGTGATGTTCATGGTGAAGCGCTGGCTGTTGTAGAAGTCGCGGTGCTCAGCAGGCGGCAGGTGATGGATGTGCTGGGTGTTGACAGGCCAGGCTATACCCTCGGGGTACTGCGGCCCCGTCACCACAAAACGCCCATCTGACCAGTTTTTCGCCGCATCCAGCATCAGCTTCTCGAGCGGTGGCTGCCGGTCGTCGGAGTAGGTGCCCAGGTAACCCAAGTCCCACTTGATTTCCTTGTACTCCGGGTAGTACAGTTCTGGATCAAAGGAACAATACAGCACGCGAGCCATAGGGGAACCATACTTCTGCTCCAGCAGGTCCAGCGTAGGCCCCCCCGTAAACGACAGGTATAGGTCGTAGCGCGGAATCAGGTCCGGGTGCAGGTACTCGTAGTCCTGGCGCTCCAGCTTGGCCAGCGTCACTGGCGTATCGATGTCGTAGAAGGCTTTGATGCCCTTCGCCGTCTGGCATACCCACTCGCCTACCGGCACGCCCTCCGGCACGTAGGAACCCACCATCACCATATCCGCCTCGCGCACCTGCTCCGCAAAGCGCTGCTTCAGGTCATCGAGGGAAGTATAGAGTTCGGTCTGGCAATAGTCGGGATTGGGCAAATCGCGGTGACTGGCATACCACGGCACGTCGCGCTCCAGAAACAGAATCTGATGCCCTCTGTTACGTAGCTCGCGCACCAATCCGCGGAAAGTGGTGGCGTGGCCATTGCCCCAGGAGGAGGTGATGGATAGGCCAAGTATTACGATGTTCATGCCAGTGCCTTGTCTTGTTTGGTAACTTTTGAATAAAGCAATTTCTCCAGCTGCTCTGCGCGATGGCTGTACGTGTGCGCGTCAAGTACTTTCTTATAGGCTGCTTCGCCAATCGATTTGGCTTTCTCTTCAGTTAAGTCTGCCAATATTGCAGCCACTTCTTCCCCACTTTTGGCTACGAGTATCTCCTTGCCTGGTTCAAAGAAGAAGTCAATCCCTTCCCAGTAGTCGGTGATGATACAGGCCCCGGCACCGGCTGCTTCGAACACGCGCGTGGCCGGAGAGAAACCATAGCGGGCCATGCTCTCGCGGCTGATGTTCAATACGGCTTTCGGGGTGCAGTTGAAGGCATTGTGGTCTTTGGTGTACACGTGCCCAATGTAGGTCACATTGTCGCTCATGAACTTATCGCCCCAGCCGCTGCCCCCTATGATAAACTTCTTGTCTGGCATGGTGGCGGCAGGATTGAGAAAGAATTCCTCCACCCGCGCCTCCCGGTCCGGCAGGCGGTTGCCCAGGAAAGCGAGGTCGCAAGCGAAGCGTTCGTCCGGCTCCACCGGAAAATGCGTGGCGGTGTCCAGTGCGTTGTAGATGGGAACGCATTTTTTCGCGCCTAAGGCCTCGTAGGCATTCACAACCGGGTCGCCGCCGCCATAAGTTAAAACCATATCGTACTGCGGAATTAAGCTTAGGAACTGGTCCTGCGGATTGTGATGCACGCGGTCCAGCGTGGCGGGGGCATCCACATCCCAGAAGACGACCAGCCGTTCAGCCGTCTGCAGTTTCAGCACTTCACGTTCCAGCAGCTCGTCAAACACGCCCACACCGGAGGCTTTCACGACCATGTCGGCCTCAGCGGCTTGCTCCAGGCATCTGTATACGGCTTCTTCCGTGGCCTCATAGACCACTACTTTTGCCCAGTCGGGGTCCGGCATGTCGCGGTTCTGCTGACGGTCGTAGGCGTCTGGCTCATAGAAGGTAACGGAATGTCCACGCTCGTTAAGGGCCCGCACGATGCCACGGTAATAGGTGGCCGCACCGTTCCAGTAGGCCGATACGAGGCTTGAGCCGAAGAAAGCGATATTGAGTTTCTTATTCATCTTGCAGCACTTGCTCTTTAGGGGTGATGTAGATTTTAGAAGTTTCAATGCCCAACTCTTCACACACTTTCTCTAACTCATCCACGCGATGGGCACAGGTATGGCGACTACGGATGGTCTGCAGCCCGCGCTCCGCCAGTTCTTGCGCTTTTTTATTATCTGATAGTATAGTTTGCAGCTGCTGTTTCATTTCCTCGCCAGTGCGGGCCACCAGGAAATCCTGGCCGGGCGTGAAGAGGTTCTCCGCATCTTCCCAAGGCGAGGAGATCAAAGGGATACCGCAGGCCATGGCCTCAAAAGGGCGGATGGTAGGTATACCGGGCAGCGCTTCCACATAGGGCCTGCGCGGCACATGCACCGTCACTTTGTACTTGGCGAATTCTTCCGCCGCCTTGTAGTTCGGCAGCCAGCCACCATACTCTATGCCCGCATCTGCTAAAGCCTCCAAGGCATGCTTCGGGTAGCGCACGCCATAAATCTTCGCCTTCAGGCCCAGCTCCTTCACGGGGTTTATCAGGAACTCGTGCAGTTCCGCCGTGCGCTCCTCATCGCCCCAGTTGCCAATCCAGACGAGGTCACCCTCCGGCTCCGTCTGCTGCCGTGGGTAGAAAACCGATGTATCTGCGGCCTCGTGCCAGGTCCAGGCTTTGGCGGTCCATCCTTCCTGCAGGTATAGGTCGCGTATCACCTGACCGAACGCCAACACGCCATCGTAATGGGTAAGGTCGTAGTTAGCCATGCTGTCGCGCTCTGTTACGGCGCGGTGGTGGGTGTCATGGAAGAGCAGCTTGTAGTCGTGTTGGCTGCGATGCTCGCCTACGCGCTTCACCAGTTCGTGCTCGTTCCATTCATGCACCAGCACCAGGTCCTGGTTTCGCAGCACCTCATCCAGGTCCAGTGTGTCCAAGGTATAGAAGTTCGTGCGGATGCCCGGGTAGTATTGCTGTAGCTCTTCCAACTTTTCGTCTCCATAGCCCTCCAGCAGGTTTTGCAGGCTCCAGCCGTTTTTGGGCTCGTATACCTGCACCTGGTGACCGCGTTCCTGCAGTTCCCGCACCACTCCCCGCAGAAAGTGCGCGTTGCCATGGTTCCAGTCTGAGAGGATGGAGTGGTAGAAAAGGGTGATGTTCATTTGCTTGTCAATTGTTGATTGCTGTTAGCTTTGGGATTGTTATGCAGCGACTGTGGCTTTTGTCAACTGCCGGTAGAGGTTCGCGTAGTCTTGCGCCATCTGGTCGGCGGTGTAACCGTGGGATCGCTTCACGGCGCGGCAGGCCATGATGTTGCGGCAGAACTCATCGTCAATCAGTTTGCTGATGGCATCACGCAACTCATCGGCGTTCTGCGGGTCCACGTACTTGGCAGCGTTCCCCCAGATTTCGGCCTGGCTCTCTGTCTTGCCTACCACCAGTGCGCAGCCGGACATAGCCGCTTCCAGAATGGTCAGTCCGAATGGTTCATACTTGGCTGGCAGGGCATAGATAGAGGCTCTTGATAGCCAGTCGGAAACTTCTTTGTTCGTCAACTGGCCCAGGAAGTGCACGTTCTCCAGTTCGACCAGCTTTCCGGTGGCTGGGTGCTTCTCCTCGCCTGCGATGTATACCGGCCACTGCAACTCCGAGGCGATGTGCGCCAACATGGAGATGTTCTTGGCTTCGTCCCATACCCGGCCCATGCTGAACACGAAAGGCTCTTTGCGGCCGAATTGGAAATGGTGCTGTCCACGGCCGTTGTACACCACCGAGCTCTGCTTGAAAGGTCCGTACAGTTCTTCGGCCTGGTGCATCATAGCCTGGGTCGGTGCTACCACCACGTCGGCTGTCTGCAGTCCCTGTTTCACCATCTCGCTGTATTTCTTCCAGGTTTCGGGCGCGTCTTCGCCTTTCACGGCGCGCCACCACGACAGCACGCAGGAGTGTATCACCATCAGCACCGGTTTGCCCCAGTCCAGGTGGCCATGGGCCATGCCATTGAGGTGAATCAGGTCGGGTTGCACCTTGTCACGGAGTTCCAGCAGCCATTCTCCGGCTTTCTGTACATCCTCCCAGGGTTCGTCCATCCACTCCAGTTTGTACTCACTCTCATACACGGTCAGGTTAGGGATACTCTCCGCCTCACGTCGCTGGTCTTCGTTCATCAGTCCGCCCATGGTGGCTAGTGCTACCTCCGTCCCGAAGGGGGCCATGGCTCTGATGAGCTCTAGTGCGTATGTCCAGACACCGCCCACGGTATCTGCTGTCATCAAGATTTTTGAAGGATGATGTGCTTCCATAATATTATCTCCCGTAAATTTTGTCTAGTACTTCTGCCACTTTCACGAATTCCTCGGCCTCCTCGCTGAAGCCCTCTCCTTTCTGAAGTCGCTCCGCCCAGGCCACACCGGCCCTACCCGACCATTCATCAGGCGGTGAAACCAATTGTTCTGTTTTGGTACCGTAGTAGCGTTCCGCCACAAAGTCATAGAAAGACCCGTTGATGTTTTTGAGCGCGACACCACCTCCGGTGCCGTAGAAAGTGGCGCTGATGATGGCCTCTTGTCCGGCGGGCAGGTTCCAGGAGCAGCTCAGCTGCAGATGCGTGCCCGTTTTGAGTTCAATGCTGGCCGTGGCGTAGTCCTCTACCTTGCCTTCGGCCATACTGATGGGTTTGCCCTTGGCGTAAAGGTGGCTGTTCACTTGCTTCACCTCCGGAAAGCCGAGGCTCCAGAGGGCTAGGTCAATCAGGTGCACGCCCAAATCTATCACGCAGCCGCCACCTGAGAGTTTCGGCTCATAGAACCAAGCCTTATCAGGACCATAGGCATTGTGGAACACCAGCTCCACGGCATATACCTGGCCCAACTCTCCACTTTTCACTACTTGGTATACCTGCTGCATGGCCTGGGTATAGCGGTAGGATAAATCCACACCCAGCAGTTTGTTTTGCCTGCGGGCGGTTTCCACCACGCGTTTCGTCTCCTCCAGGTTGCGACCGAGCGGCTTCTGGCAGAACACCGCCTTGCCTGCCTCCAGCGCCAGCATGCTCTGCTCGGCATGGAAGGCACTTGGGGTCGCGATGACCACGGCATCCAACTCCTGATGCTCCAAGATGCTCTCCAGGGAGTTCAACAGCTGCGCGTTTGGGGCAAATTTCATGGCCTCCTCGGCATTGTTGGGAGACGTGTCAGACACATAGGCTACCTCAGCGGCTCCATTCTTAGCTATCACTTCCATGCGGTTGCGGCCAATCCAGCCGACGCCCAGGAAGCCAAGTCTTGGTTTATGAGATGAGGAAGAAGAAGATGCTGTAACAGCCTCCTGGCTGTTACCGAGTATGGTTTCCTGCATAGTCTATAGTGTGATGAGTGCTTTCACAAATCCATCGGGCCGGGTGGCCAGGTGGTGGAAAGCCTGTTCAATTTCATCTAAAGTAAACGTGTGGGTATAGAGCATGTCCGGGTTGATTATTCCCTGCTCCACGGCTGTCACCGCCTCTCGTATACCCGTGATATATTCCTGTGGGTCGCGCTCGTGCGCGTTGATGACATCGAGCCCGCGCCAGTTCCAAAGCTGGATGTTGACCTGCCGCATGCCGTCCTGGTGGAACCCCGCGATGATGAGCCTGCCGCGTTCGGCGCATAGCTCACCGGCCAGGTTCAGGGGCCATTCTTTGCCAGTGCACTCTAGTACGCGCTCACAGAAGTTTCCGTTGGTGAGTTCGCTCACTTTTTCGATGATTTTGTAATGGTCGTCCATCTTCACCACTTCGTCTGCACCACACTTTTTGGCGATGTCCAGGGAAAAGTCGCGCTGCGAAATGGCTATGACTCTGGCACCTGCGTGCTTGGCCAGCTGCACCAGCAGCGCCCCCAGGAAGCCTATACCCAGAATGGCAACTGTCTGGCCCGCCTCTATTTGGCTGCGGCGGAAGATGTTCATAGCGCAACCCAGCGGCTCCCCCGGGAAAGGCTTGTCTGCTAAAGCCTCCGGCAGTTTCACCACCTTGTCGGCATCGGCCAGGTCGTATTGGGCATAGGATTTATAGGACAGTGCGGCCACACGGTCTCCTGCCTTCAGACCTTCCACGCCCTCCCCCACGGCATCGATGATGCCCCAGCCTTCGTGGCCTGGGTTGCCGGCCTCTACCGGATAGGTGAACCAGTCGCGGCCCTCCCACACAGGTATGCTGGAAGCGCAGAGGCCACAGCCCTGCAGGCGCAGGCGTACCTGCCCAGTCTGCGGCTCAGGTATAGGGGCCTCCTGTACCTCAATGGTTTCAGGCGCTGTGATGACGGCGGCCTGCATCGTAGAGGCAGCCGCTTTGTCGGCGGCTGCGCTTGTGTTCTCAGGTATAAGGGTGTCTTGTTGTTGCATTAGGCTACTGCTGCTTTTTTCTCTGGTTCTTCTGTCAATAAGGCTGGCACTTCTATACCTCTGCTCTCGCACAGCCACTGGTAAAGTTTGGCTACGCCCTCCTGTACATTGTGTTTCGGATACCAGCCGGTTGCTTCCTTGAATTTGCGGATGTCGGATACATAGTAGTGCTGGTCGCCAGTGCGCCAATCGCCGAAGGACAGCGGAATTTCCTGTCCCCTGTACTCCCCAACGAGTTGGATGAGCTCAAGCAGGCTGACTGTGTTGTCCGGCCCGCCCCCAATGTTGAAGGCTTGGCCCGAAATGGCAGGCATGTGCTCCAACGCCAGTTGGAAGGCATCAACCAAGTCCTCTACAAAGAGGATGTCGCGCACCTGTTTGCCGTCTCCGTAAATGCTGATAGGTTTATCCTCAATGGCGCGTATGGCGAAGTGCGCCACCCAGCCCTGGTCCTCGTTGCCGTACTGGTGCGGACCGTAGATGCAGCTCATCCGGAAGACCACGGCCGGTATACCGTAGGTACGAGCATAGTCCACCACATACTGGTCGGCGGCGCCTTTGGAGCAACCATAGGGGCTATGGAAGTCGAGTGGTCGGTTTTCACTGATTCCTTGTGCTTTGATATGCTTGTCGGCTGGGTTGTAGCGGCTACCGTTCGATATGAATTTCATGTCCTCCAGGCCGCCGTATACCTTGTTGGTGGAAGTAAATACCAATGGCGGCGGATTGTTCTGCGCCCGGATGGCCTCCAGCAGGTTGATGATGCCGCGCGCATTGATTTCAAAGTCGTTGAGCGGCTGGAACAGGGAAGTGGTGACGGCTACCTGCGCAGCGAAGTGATAGACAGCCTCTGCGTTGTTCACCACTTTGCGCACGGTGTGCAAATCACGCATGTCGCCTACATAAATCTCCAGGTTGTCCGGGTAGTTGGTGTGCAGCCAGCGCAGGTTGCGCTCCACGCCGTCGCGGCTCAGGTTGTCGAACACCAGTACCCGCTTGCCTTCTTCCAGCAGTCGCTTCGCGAGGTTGGTGCCCACAAAGCCCGCACCGCCGGTTATCAAGGTATAGGGTCTGCCTTGCAGCGCCTCAGTTGAGTTCTTGATGTGCTTGAGATTGCCGAGCCCCTCTACCCCGTAGTTGGCTATCAGTCTGTACAGGAGTTTCGGGATGCCGTCTGCGCGCTTGAGCCCGAAGTAATATTCTCGGTCATCGAGGTGGAAACCGGCCACGGTGGGCAGGCTTTGGTCGAGGTCCTGCAGGCCGTACCAGTAGACGCGTGTCACGTCTGCATCAAGCGCCAACCGGAACTCCTCCAGTTGCTTGTACTCGTCGTGCTGCCATGTGGAGAAGCCGGCTTCTGTTATCCAGAGCTCAGCCTTTGAGCCGAACTTATCCAGTACCGCGCGCACCGCCTCCACATTAGACTGCCACCCATCCCACTGCTGGTCAAACACATACGGGAAACCGTGTATACCTACTGCATCGATGTATTGCATCACGCCACGCTCGAACATGGTGTGCAGCCAATTAGGGTCTATGGGACTCATGCCACCCAGAAGGGTTTTCTTACCGCGCTGCTTGCACCAGTAGGCGGCTCCGCCCACCATCTCGGCGAATTTGTTCCAGCCGTAGTCTAGGGTGAAGTCATACTCCACCTGGTTGTTGGGCTCATTCCACAGCTCCACCCACTCGAAGTGCTCCCCCAGGTCGGTGATGAACACATCCAGAAAATCAGCATAGGATTTCAGGTTTTTGGGAGGCGCAGAGGTGCGCGGCTTCTCCCCCAGTGAAGGCGGGGTATACAGGAAGCAGGGCAGTAAGGTCACTTCTTGGGCCAGTGTAGGTATAAGCCAGTTGTACCATTCCTTGCCGCCTTCGGTATAGTAATCGGCCCAGGAAACACCGGTGCGGAGTTCGGTTATTCCTAACTCCTTCAGGTCTGCCAGCACTTGCTTCACATGCTCGTACTCTCCGGGTCTGAACCACTCTACCAGTCCCACTGTGGGCAAGTTTGTGTTGTGTGTAATCGTATTGTCTATTTTCATCGCACTCTTCGTTCTTTTGATGGGGATTCAATTGACTGCGGCTATACCGTCAGTCCGCGGGCTGCGAGCTCGGCACTTGCCTCGTTCACGCGGTCGTAGGCAATCTGTCCTTCCAGCCAGTCCGCCAGTTCTTCCAGTCCACTGTTGAATTCTACCTGCGGATAGAATCCGAGCACTTGCTGGGCTCTGGAGATGTCGGCGTAGCAATGGCGTATGTCGCCCACGCGGTACTTGCCCGTAATCTGGGGCGCGAGGTGTTTCTTGTCCATGACCGTAGCCAGCCGCTCCGCAATCTCCTGTATGGTGTAGTTGTTGCCGCTGCCGACGTTGAACACCTGTCCGTTCGCCTCGTCATTTTCCAGCGCCAGGCGGCAGGCCAAAGCCACGTCGCGCACGTGCACGAAGTCACGCTGCTGATAGCCATCCTCGAATATCATGGGAGCATTGTTGTTGAGCAGCCTGGAGGCGAAGATGGCCAGTACCCCAGTGTATGGATTCGATAAAGCTTGGCGGGTGCCGTACACGTTGAAGAAGCGCATGGCCACCGTAGGTATGTTGTAGGCGCGGCCCGTCATAAGGCACAGGCGCTCCTGGTCGTATTTGGACAAGGCGTAAACCGATGAGAGCGTCGGTGCCTTGGTTTCGGGGGTAGGTATAGGCTGCAGCACCTGCTTCTGGGCATCGTAAAGTTCCCAGTCTGCTGCCTTGAGCTGCTCCAGTGGGCGTTCATCTGCCGTCATCAGCTCACCCTGCTGGTTTTTGTAGAGGCCTTCGCCGTAGATGCTCATGCTGCTGGCCACCACCAGTTTCTTCACCGGTTTCTTGATGAGCGCCTCCAGCAGCACGGCCGTGCCCATGTTATTCACATCGGTGTATTCTCTTATTTCATACATGCTCTGCCCCACGCCTACCATGGCGGCGAAATGGAAAACAGCATCCACACCTTCCAGCGCGCGCTCCACATCCTCCGGATTACGCACGTCGCCTACTATCAATTCTACGTCTTCGTGCAGGTATTCCGGGCGCTTGCAATCTTTGCCGTGCACCTGCTCGCTCAGGTTGTCTAACGCCCGCACTTCGTACCCCTGGCGCAGCAACTCGTCTGCCAAATGAGAGCCGATGAAGCCGGCCCCACCCGTTATCAGAATTCTTTGTTTCATAGTCTGTTTTGTTCTGTTTGTCTGTTTGCTTTTAAAATGGCTGTGCCGTGGGCCGGATGGTGATGTTCCCTACCGATACTCCTGGTGGGCGACTCACGGCGTATAGTACAGCTCCGGCCACCTCTTCCGGGGAGATGGCGCCGTAGCCTATCTCCTTGGCGGTGTGGTAGCCGGAAACAGTGTTCTCAAAAAAGCGGGTGTCGGTGACACCGGGTGCAATGACCGTTACCCGCAGCAACGGGAGCGTTTCCAGGCGCAGCGTCTCCGCCACGACCTCCAGCGCCGATTTGGTTGCCGCATACACCCCCCCATAGGTATAGGGGTGCTGTGCTGCCACTGATGATAAAAAGATCACGTCACCGTGGCCGGCTTCGAGCATGCCTGGGGTGAAAGCACGCACCATCCGCAGCGCTCCGAGCAGGTTGGTTTCGATGATGTGCCGCCACTTCTCCGGGTCGCCCTCTGTGAGCTTCTCGTGGATGCCGCGGCCGGCGCTGCAAATGAGTATGTCAGGTTTGCCTAGCTGCTGATGCACCTGTTGGAACAAGGTGTCTACCTCGGGTCCGGAGGATACATCGCAGCGGAAGGTATGGAAACGGTCAGACGAGGTCGAGTCAGGGGGTGCGATATCGGCCACGGCTGTCTGCGTACCGGCCTCGGAGAGTTTCTGCGCGATGGCGCGTCCAATACCTGAACTCCCTCCTGAAACCAGTGCTTTCCTTCCCTTCAAATTCTCCAATTTCTATTATCTATATGTTATTATATATACAAATGTTTATAGTTTGATTTGTTAAATATGAAACGTACGATACGGAAATAGGGTTGTTGATGCTGCTAATCTGCTATATAAAAATTGACTTATTATTGCCTCTACCCTTGTTCTGAGGCACTTTTTATTTAGAGTACCAATGTTCTCCCCGCTCAGATTTTGCACCGGAATCAGATTTGCGTATGTTACCTACAGCAACACTGATTCTCTATGGACTTCAACAGCGATATCCGACTGGAAAACAGCCACGTACTGCTCCGCCCCTTCCACGATTCCGACCAGGAACAACTGCAAACCATTGCCTTCGATGACGACATTTGGCGCTTCATGATTTCCCGCATCAGCAACCAGCAGGAACTCGACGCCTGGATGCAGGCCGCCCTTCGGGACAGGGAGAAGGAGCAGCGCTATACCTTCATGATAGTGGACAAAGCAACGGGTAAACTGGCGGGCAGCACCGCCTACGGAAACGTGTCGGAGCGGGACAAGCGGCTAGAGATTGGCTGGACTTGGCTGGCCAAGGATTATCGGGGCAGCGGGCTCAACCGGCACTGCAAGTTCCTGCTCCTCTCTTACGCCTTCGAGGTGCAGCAGTACGAGCGGGTGGAGTTGAAGACCGATGTGCTGAACCTGCGCTCCCGTCAAGCCATGCGGAAGATTGGCGCCACCGAGGAAGGGATTCTGCGCAGCCATACCCTCATGCAGGACGGCCGCCGCCGCGACACGATTTACTACAGCATCCTGAGGCCGGAATGGGAGGCTATCAAGGCCACTATTTTTGCTGGACTGAGCATGCAGCACAGTTCTTAGTCTACTTGGTGAGGCTCGTGCGTATACACGTGGTAACGAACGCAACGCCTATACCTTGGAGAGCCAACCAACACAGCCTGTGCGCAGGCAGAAGATTTTCCTGATTCGGCATGCGCGGCCCAAAGTCTCCAAAAAAGGGTTCTTCAGCGCCGCCGATGCCCGCACCTTCATCAGCGACTACGATGCCGCCGAGGTGGAGGAGTTCGTGCTGCAGCACGAAGCCATACCTTATAAAGAGGTGAAACAGGTATACTGCAGCAGCCTCATCCGTTCACAACTCACGGCCAAGGCCATTTTCGGGGAGGACGTGGAACTGCTTGTCCGGCATGAGTTCCGGGAGTTTGAACGCCGCATTTTTTCCCTGCCCCTGCTCCGGCTGCCCCTCCGGTTCTGGCTACTCAGCGCCCGCGCCCTCTGGCTATTGGGTTTCAACAGCAAGGGCATTGAGACGTTCCTGCAGGCTAGGGCACGGGCCCGACAAGGCGCAGAGCTACTGGCGCAGGAGGCCGAGCAGAAAAACACCGCCATTCTGGTGGCCCACGGTCTGCTGAACAACTTCATCAGGCGGTACCTGCAACAGATGGGTTGGAAGAGCACCCTGCACGAAGGCAGCGGGTTTCTGAGTGTGAGCGTACTGGAAAAGCCTGACACAAAGCAGGTATAGGAAAGAATATTACCGGTAAACTAAACATTTAGTTTGTAAACTAAGTATTTAGTTATATATTTATCCTACTGAACAGAAACACCGCCTATGAAAGAGCTCACCAAAGCAGAGGAAGAGGTCATGCAGATTCTCTGGAAGCTGGGAAAAGGATTCGTCAAGGACATCATCGAGCAGATGCCGGAGCCCAAGCCCGCCTACAACACGGTCTCCACCATTGTGCGTATACTCGAGAAAAAAGGCTTCGTGGGCTACACGGCCTACGGCAAGTCGCACGAATATTTCCCGCTCGTAGCCGAGGACAAGTACAAGAGCTTCTTCTTGAAGAACTTCATGAGCGGCTACTTCGGAGGCTCCTTCGAGAAACTGGTGTCCTTCTTCGCCAAGGACAACAACCTGGATGTGCAGGAGCTCGACCAACTGATGCGCCACGTAAAAAATGACCTGAAAGAGGAGGACCAGCCCGATGGAGACAACCGTTAATTACATCCTACAGTCGGGGCTGTGCCTGCTCCTGCTCTACCTGTTTTACCGCCTCGTGCTCCGCGACCAGCCGAGCCTCCGCTACAACCGCCTGTTCCTGCTGCTGGCGCCTGCTGTGGCCCTGGCAGCGCCGCTGTTGCGCATTCCGCTGCCCTTCGCTGCGCAACTGCCGGTGGCTACGCTGCCCAGCATCCAACTTCAGGAGGTGGTGGTGACCGGATATAGCGGGGCAACGCCGGCAGCCGAATCCTCCATTTCTCTGGGCACTGCCCTGCTAGCGCTGTATACCTTGGTGGGGCTGGTGCTGCTGGGCAGACTGGTCTGGCAACTGGTGCGCCTGCGCCGCCTGGCGGCCGCTGCCACACCGCTAAACGAAGACGCTTATGGGGCCACCGTCCTGCAGGTGGAAACGCATCATCCTACTTTTGCCTTCCTTAACCGCGTGTTCCTGAACCGGCAAGCGCACCTCTCAAGCAACGAACAGCGGCAAGTGCTTGCCCATGAACTGGCCCACGTGCGCCTGCGCCATACCTACGACGTGCTGTACTATGAAGTCCTGACGGCCATTTTGTGGTTCAACCCGCTGGTGTGGCTGCTCAAGGGAGAGCTGCGCGATGTGCATGAGTACCAGGCCGATGCCGAAGTGCTGTCAGAATATAAGCCGCAGGAATACAGCTCGCTGCTGGCAAAGGAAGCCCTGTATACGGCAGGTATACCGGTAGGCAGTTATTTCCAGAAGCCGCAGGTGTTCCGCCGCCTGCGCATGCTGCAGAAACATGGCCGAAAAGCCAGCCTCCTGCGCCCCCTGCTGGCGCTTCCGCTTCTGTTCGCTTTGTTAATCACCTTCTCGGCCAACTCTGTCAATGCAGACATGGCAGTTCCTTTTGCAGAGGCACCGGCTTTGAACGAGACTCTGATTACGTCACCTGCCAAGAAAGCGGCTTCAGCGACAGCCAACCAGGGTCAACTACAGCCAGAAGAGCACTTAGCCAATGACACGAAAGCCATACCTGAAAAACTGACTTTCACACAACCCGCCGAAAAAGCCGTGGCTCACACGGACACGGAGAAACCAGCGGCTATACCTGCTCAGCCTGAAGTGGCCTCTCCCGAAAAAGTGAAGCCCTATACCTTTGTGGAGCAGATGCCCCAGTTCCAGGGGGGTGATTCCGAGATGCTCAAGTTCCTGGGCCGGAACATCCGCTACCCGCAGTCCTCGCAGGAGGCTGGCGTGGAAGGCCTGGTGGTGGTGAGCTTCGTGGTGGAGGCGGACGGCAGCCTGCATGACATCGCCATCCTGAAGAAGCTGGACGACGCGACGGACCAAGAAGCCCTGCGCGTGGTGGAGGAAATGAACGGCTATTGGAACGCTGGTCGTCAGAATGGCAAACCAGTTCCCGTGCGCTATACTTTGCCAGTACGCTTCGCGATGAAATAACCTCACCCTATACCTTGATTTCCCCGATTCATCCAGCCCAGAAGCTGGACCAGGAGAACTGTTGCCTTTCCAATCCTAAGACAAACCATAAAACTTACATCTCATGAAAAACAAGAACCTCATTAAAACCGCACTCGCCGCCCCTTTGCTCGCGCTTGCCCTGGTGGCAGCTCCACTGGGCGCTGCCTCGGCACAGACCGCCAAAGCCGCTGACAAGGCCTATAGCTATGTAGAGCAGATGCCCGAATTCAAAGGCGGTGAAAAAGAAATGCTCACGTTCCTGGGCAGCAACATCCAATACCCCAAAGACGCGGTAGAAAACGGACTGGAGGGCCTGGTGGTTGTGTCGTTCGTAGTGGAAACCGATGGCACCATCAGCGAGGCTAAATCGGTGAAAACGCTAGGCCGCGGCACCGACGAAGAAGCCCTGCGCGTGGTCAGGCTGATGAGCGGTCACTGGAACGCCGGTCGCCAGAACGGCGAAGCGGTGCGGGTGCGCTATACCTTGCCCATCCGGTTTGCCATGTCGGAATCTGACCGGAAAGCTGCCGCTGACAAAGCCAACCGTCCACCGCAGTTCAAAGGCGGACAGGAAGCTATGTACCAAACCATGCTCCCCTACCTGGCCCTGCCAGCCGAGGCCAAGCAGGAGAACCTGAACGCCCGCGTGGTGGTGAAGTTCTATGTGGACAAAGCCGGTACCGTGTCTAACATCCGTCTTGAAGGCACCAAGCTGAAGAAGACCGTTGGCCCTGACTCCGACCTTGATTACATGGATGCCTCCACCTTCCAACTGCAGAACAAAGCCTTATTGGCCCAACTCTCCGAATCAGCGATGTCAGCCGTGAAAGCCACCTCCGGCAAGTGGGAACCCGCCACTAAAAACGGACAGGCCATAGGGGCAGAACTCGTGCTGCCGGTGCAGTTCCTGGGAACGACAGCCGCCAAAAACGAGAAGGAGATGCAGACGCCTTCCATGACGAAGTACACCAAGAGCTCCTATACCTACGAGGAGGCCGATGTGAAACCTGTGTTGCAGGATGGCCCCTTGGAGAAATACCTGGCCAAAAACCTGCGCTACCCGGCCGACGCTACGTTTGAGGGCGATGTGGACGTGTACCTGATTATCAAGGAAGACGGTAAGGTCATCAGCATGTTGCCGGTAGCTGTGGGGAAAGAGTTGCATGATGAGATTTCCAACGTGCTTCAGAGCACACAAGGCAAATGGACGCCCGGCAAAGTAGACGGCCAATCTGTGCCCGTGTCCCGAAAGCTCGTCATCCGCTTTGTGACCAACGGCGGCAGTTCTCCATCAGAAGCCTCCTCTACCAAACCGGCTGACGTGGTGGTGACGAGGTATAAGTAGGAAAACGACACACCCCCTTCCCCTTTCTGTCATTCCTCTTTTCATCGGAATGACAGTTTACGGAGTGGACATAACACAAAACAGGCGCGGCTTCACCAGTTGGTAAAGCCGCGCCTGTTCACTTCCAGGTATACCTATACCTTATAGATTCCAATCGTTCAGCGTAGCCATAGCGTGGTAGGCGGTCATGTCGAACTGGCAGGGCACCACCGATACATAGTTGTTCACCAGCGCCCACTCGTCGGTGTCCTCGCCTTTGTCGTGGTTCACGAAGCTGCCCGTCAGCCAGAAGTAGCGGCGGTTGCGGGGGTCCAGGCGCTCGTCAAACTCCTCCTGCCACTTGGCGTGGGCCTGCCGGCATACCTTCACTCCTTTTATCGGCTCCTCGCTCTTCTTCGGTAAGTTCACGTTCAAGGCGGTGTTCTCCGGTATGCGGTGCTCCAGCGCCTGCCGGATAATCAACTCTACAAACTCGTCGGTATGAGAGAAATCCGCTTCGTGGCCGTAGTCACACAGGGAGAAACCAATGGCCGGGAGCCCTTCGATGGCCGCCTCGATAGCCGCCGACATGGTGCCGGAGTACAGCACGCTGATACTGGAGTTAGATCCGTGGTTGATGCCGCTCACCACCAGGTCGGGTGTCCTGTCCTTGAGCACATGGAACTTGGCCAGCTTCACGCAGTCGGCCGGGGTGCCGGAGCACTCGTAGGCCTCCACGTCCCAATCGTCAAAGGCGATGGACTTGTCCAGGCGCAACGTATTTCCTATCGTGATGGCGTGTCCCATACCTGACTGCGGTCCGTCGGGGGCTACCACCACTACCTCTCCTATGGATTTGGCCACCTTCACCAGCGTCCGGATGCCCGGAGCCGTGATGCCGTCGTCGTTCGATACCAGGATTAATGGTCTAGTCATTTTAATATTCTGAGTTGATGTATGACAAAAGAAACTAATTTCGTTTTCACGCTAATATACTACAACCTGCCCCTGTGCAACAAGGTTATAACAATAATATAACGATTGCTTCATCCTCATCACATGCTAAAGAACCTTCTATACGCTATCCTGTTGGGCGTGGGTATGGCAGCTTGCCTTGCCGACACTGACGACACAGGAACAGCCACGACCACCAGCAACGTCCCACCTGAGACGTCGCAAGCGGAGGACACGGCCGCCACGCCGGACCCTGCCCACTTCGTAGTAACCAAAGGGCGGGTGGGCACCATACGTATCGGCATGCCCATTGCGGAGATGCGCCAGCAGGTGCCCGTCCATCAGCAAATCAAAGACACCACCCTACACCTGGAAGGCCAGGCCTATACCGCCTACGTGTACAGCAGCCCAACCAGCCCCAGCGGCCTGTTGGTGGAGCAGCAATGCGAACCAGACTGCCAGGTATGGCGCATCCGGCTGCGAGACGATGACTACAAAACTCCCGAGGGTATAGGAGTCGGCTCCAAGTATGGTGAGGTGAGGCAGCGCTATCCTATTAAATACGCTAGCCTGGGGGAGGCCGGCTTCGTGGCCGTATCAGAAGAGGCGGGCATGTCCTTCATCCTGGACACCAGCCAACTGGACAAATCACAGTTACACGCCTTGAAACCAGACGACATCCCGGCCAATACACTGGTGCGAGGCATTTTGCTATATTAGGCTTTTGTAATATTATGTAGAAATACGTATTATTGCTCTCATGGCTATACTCCGCTCCCGCTACAGCTACAAAAACACCGGACTGCTGCTGCTCCGCATCGGCATCGGCATCATGTTCATCCTCCATGGCTGGCCTAAAATGGTGGGTGGTCCGGAGAAATGGGAGCAGATTGGTGGCAACATGGAGTTGCTGGGTATTAGCTTCCTGCCGGTTTTCTGGGGTTTTATGGCCGCTTTCGCGGAGACGGTGGGTGGTGCCTTGCTGGCGCTGGGCTTGTTTTTTCGGCCGGTGTGCATCCTGCTTGTCATCACCATGCTGGTGGCTGCCCTTCGACACGCGGCGGCTGGCGAAGGCTTTGGCGGCTACTCCCACGCTCTGGAGGCAGCCATCCTCTTCTGCTCTCTCCTGTTAATAGGCCCCGGGAGGTATAGCCTCGACAAAAAGTTGTTCCCCACCAACAAGAACAGGGCAACGTTTCGGGTGTAGTGCGGGTTTTTTCCCCGGAAATGGTTAACATTGCCTGACAACACCAATTGCAAGCTCATCCATGTTAACCACCCTACTCTTAGCCGCTTTTCTGGCTACCGGAACACCTGACAAAACAGACCTCAAGACGCCTTACGAAAAAGGCAACGGCAACCAGACTGCCACCTACAACGAAGCCATCGACTGGTATACCAAACTCGATGCAGCTTACGACGAAGTGAAGATGGTGCCTTACGGCAGCACCGACGCCGGCCATCCGCTGCACCTGGTCATCGTCTCCACCGACAAAGACTTCGACCCGAAGTCCATCCGACAGAAAGACAAGCGCATCCTCCTCATCCAAAACGGCATACACCCGGGTGAGCCTGAAGGGATTGACGCCACCATGCTCCTGGCCCGCGACTACCTGCAGGACAAACGCAAACGCAAGCAACTCGACAATGTGGTGCTGGCCATCATACCGGTCTATAATATAGGAGGAGCGCTCAACCGCAACAGCCATACCCGCACCAACCAGAACGGTCCGGAGACCTACGGCTTCCGGGGCAACGCACGCAACCTCGACCTGAACCGCGACTATCTCAAAACCGACTCCCGCAACGCACAGACTTTCCACCAGATATACCGCGATTGGGACCCGGACGTGTTCATGGATAACCATACCTCCAACGGCGCCGACTACCAGCACGTGATGACGCTCATCGCCACGCAGCACAACAAGCTTAACCCGACGCTGGCTGGCTACCTGCAGGGCAAAATGCTGCCTACGCTGTACGAGGGCATGAAGAAAGACAAATTCCCGATGGTGCCGTACATGAACACGATTGATGAGACGCCTGACAAAGGCATCGTAGGGTTCATGGAGTCGCCACGCTATGCCACGGGATATACGGCCCTTTACAACACCATCGGTTTTGTGCCGGAGACACACATGCTCAAGCCCTTCGACCAGCGCGTGAAGTCCACTTACAAGCTGATGGAACACATGATTAGCACCGTGAGCCGCGACGCCAAAGAGATTGGCCAATTGCGCGCGAAGGCGAAGCAGCAGACGCTGACCCAGAAAACTTACGCGCTGGACTGGAAACTGGACACCACCAAAGTAGAACAGATTCCGTTCCTGGGCTATGCCGCCAAGTACAAGCCGAGCGAGGTAAGCGGGCTGGAGCGCCTGTACTACGACCGCAAGGCGCCCTATTCCAAAAACATCAACTACTACAATACCTTCACCCCTACCGTGACGGTGGAGAAGCCGGTGGCCTACCTCATTCCGCAGGCGTGGCGTGAGGTGATTGACAGATTGAAGCTGAACAAAGTGGAGATGCGCCAGCTCCAGCGCGACACCACCATCACCCTCGACACCTACTACATCACCGATTACAAGACCGGGCAGCGTCCGTACGAGGGGCACTACCTGCACTACGGCACACAGGTGGAGACGCGCACCATGCCGCGCCAATTCCTGAAAGGTGACTATGTGGTATACCTGAACCAGGAGGCGAACCGCTTTCTGGTGGAGGCACTGGAGCCGCAGGCTGTGGACTCCTACTTCAACTGGAACTTCTTCGACAGCATCCTGATGCAGAAGGAGTACTTTTCCAGCTATGTGTTTGAAGACCTGGCCGCCGACATCCTGAAGCAGAAGCCAGAACTGCGCAAGCAACTGGAGGAGCGCAAGAAGCAGGACCCGGAGTTTGCCAAGAACGCCCGCGCCCAGCTCGACTTTGTGTACCGCAACTCCCCACACTACGAGCCTACGCACCAAATGTACCCGGTGGGCAGGCTGATGAAAGATGTGAAACTGCCATTGTAAACAAAAAAAAGCCACCTCCGCGGGTGGCTTTTTTATTCATACATCACTTGCTTCCTATATTTGCGGTTACCAATTTACATCATTCCCGTAAGGGTAGACGATATCACGATTTCCAACTATGCGAAAAACCATTTCCCTGCTCCCTCTCCTGGGACTCGCCCTGATTACCCTCGACAGCTGCACCGGCTCCAACACCACCACGTCAGCTGACAACAAAGCCAACACCCTAGCCGAGGCTTCCGCCAAGGAAGTAGCCCTGACGGACGCCCAGCTCGAGAAGGCCCGCACCAACTACGCCAGCTACTGCTCCGGCTGCCACGGTGAGCAGATGCAGGCCTTCACTGACCGCAAGTGGAAACACGGCAACTCCGCCGACAACCTCTTTGCCGCCATCAAGCACGGCTACCCCGACGAAGGTATGCCTGCCTTTGAAAAGACTTTCTCTGATACTGAAATAACCGCCTTGGTGGCCTACATCCAGGAAGGTATACAGAACGTGAAGCAGTACGATTTCAGCCAGGAAGACACCGCTACGGATGTCTATACCTCTGAAGCCCTGCGTTACCGCCTCGACACCGTGGCGACAGGTATGGAAGTACCTTGGGGAATGGCCTTTCTGCCCAGCGGCGATATGCTGATAACCGACCGCAACGGCTCCTTCTACCGCTTGCCTAAAAGTACCCGCCAATTGCAGAAGATAGCCGGAGCACCGGAAGTGCTGGCCCAAGGACAAGGTGGTCTGCTGGATGTGGAGCTGCACCCGGACTTCGCGAAGAATAACACAATATACCTCTCCTACTCCGCTTTCAAGAAAGAAGGCGACCAGACCCTCTCCACCACTGCCGTGATGCGTGCTAAACTGGAGGGAAACAAACTGAGCGAGCAGAAGGTGATATTTGAGGCGCACCCTTGGGCCAAAACCCGCCACCACTACGGCTCCCGCCTTGAGTTTGGGCGTGATGGCTTGCTCTACCTCACGGTGGGTGACCGCGGACAGCACCACGAAAACGCCCAGACCATAGAACGCGCCCCGGGCAAAGTACACCGCATTAAAGACGACGGCGCTATACCTGCCGACAACCCGTTCGTGCATGAGAAAAACGCCATTGCCACCATCTATACTATCGGCAACCGCAACATTCAGGGCATGACGATTCACCCTAAGACAGGTGCACTCTGGACAAATGAACACGGTCCGCGCGGCGGCGATGAGGTGAACATAGCCGAGAAAGGCAAAAACTACGGCTGGCCTGTCATTTCCTACGGCATCAACTACAACGGCACCGTGCTGACGGAACTCACCAAGAAAGAAGGTATGGAGCAGCCGCTCTGGTACTGGGTGCCGTCCATCGGTCCATCAGGTATGGCTTTCGTGACCGGCGACCGCTACAAAGGCTGGGAAGGCGACCTGCTGGTTGGTTCCCTCCGTTTCCAGTTCCTGAGCAAGCTCAAGATGCATGGCGACAAAATCGTGAGTGAGGAGAAGCTCCTGAAGAACATTGGCCGTGTGCGCGACGTGCGGATGGCGCCGGATGGGTATATCTATGTGGCTGTAGAGAGTCCGGGCACGATTTACAGGTTGGTTCCGGTGGAGTAAGGGCATTGTCAAGTGCTCTGTAGCAGCAGCATGTGCACCGTAGCGGCGGGTTTTGCGGTTTGCCCGTTGAGCTGTTGTATAGCTTGCCCTGGCCGGGCGGGCCTCACTTTTTGTCTTGACACAAAAAGTAAGCAAAAAAGTCAAGACGCTCCAAACTCGCTGACCGCTCGAACAGTGGAGCGCC
>NZ_KB890770.1 GCF_000373265.1 Pontibacter roseus DSM 17521 | reverse complement strand
TTACTTATTAATTCTTACTTATTAATTCTTACTTATTAATTCTTACTTATTAATTCTTACTTATTAATTCTTACTTATTAATTCTTACTTATTAAATAATAAATATTATTTAAACTTCTTGAACCTTGCAGCAGCAATCCGAAGAAAAGAGCGAAGCGCCTTGACCAATTCTTTTTCTATGATACTAAACTCTATCATGTGTCTGTTAAAATCGGCAAGAAACTGCATGTTTATCATATTGTTTGCCTTCAGGTAATTGACATACCTGGCTACCTGATTGATATTGTTACCAACCCTGCTGATCTCTGGGCCGAGCCTATCCAACACCGCGATTAACTCTTTAGGATTAGCAATAAAATCGTCAGGCTGCGCCAGCGCCTTCTTCCGCAGGTAAACGGACAATGATTCATGCCCTGCAGCCGTCATCTCAGCCTCCAGTTGCCTGTATTCGCTATCAGAAAAGGTCAGCTTTAACTGTCTGGCTCTCTTTAATTCAGGCGATAGTTTTGGACGCCCTCCCTTTGCTTTCTTAATATCTTCCATACATTCTTTGCTCAATAAAAGACACGAGTTGCGAGTGGATTTCCCCCTGCTGACAGCTACGCTGAAAGCAGGGCAAGAGGTTTTGAAGGACTCAAAACACATCTTGCAATACAAAGCCCTCCATACATCAAAAGAAAGAATTCCAGGCAAATAATACAAGGAAGGGGGGGGGGAGAGGAAGAGTAATACACCAAAGACGGAGCCATTGGGCAAGCTAGAGAGAATAGGAAAGAATGGATGATGACTACCTTCTGTAAAAAATATCTTCAGGTGCTAAATCCAACGGTACAAACATCTAATAATTATTAATTGTTAGATGTTAAATATTATTTATTATTTATTAACATAAATTCATTAGTTATTAAATAATAATTGTTTTTTTAGCTAGAAATATTTGCCAATTAAAGCAAGCAGCTTAATAGTCAAAGTTGACAGTTTGAGACGAAAAGCAGAAAGAATCAGAAAAGGGTAGACAGGTCGATGGGGGAGAGGTAAGGTTCCAGAAGCCTTCGGCTCTTAAAAGCCCGCACATGGCATATACTACTATCGCTATCGCATGAACTTACCCAAACCTCTGTAAAAAAATCACCCATGTAGTAGAGGCATACCTTGTACTCTCCATCAAGGCGGTTTGAAAGAAACTGCCCCTCATCCCATACCGCCTGTGCCCTGTCATCGATAGAAAGAATACTATTGAACTCATATAGATTCATAGGCGAAAAAGCGAGAGGTTGATCAATAGGGTAGTAGGCAGTTTAAAGCTTAGCAAGACTATAATTTACTTATTCCTTCAGCAGGTGCCGATTTATTGATCGTTTCTTGAAGTAAGGCAAAGAGCTTGATCGCATCTACATCCAGTAGTACCGCTAGGTCCAGCACCTCACTTACGCGGAAGGAACGGGGATCGTCAATCTTGTTTCGCAGTCGCTGGTTGTTTACACCTAGTGCTTTGGCCACGGGAGTATATGGCACGATATCAAACAGCTCAGAAAGGGAAGTCAGCTGCTCATTCTCGAGCATACGCTTACCTAACTCAAACTTAGGGCTCTTATCTTCAATTTGCATTGTCCTATAACTAACGAATACTAGTGGTTTATTTTAAGATAAAACATCTAAGGATAGATGCCTACAAATATATACGTAACATATACAATTTGATACTAAAAGTATTTGATAAGTTTATCGTCTATTCTTCTTGTACTTGTTCCTCAAGAGCAATCAAGACAACAGTAGTAGGAGGGAGGAAGATTAGATGCTCTTGTAAGCCACAAGTGCTCTCAAAAAGCAACTGCAGTGTTCGTCAAGCCTTTGATAAGATTGGAGAAATGGGTAGCATAAAAACAAGCAAATTTAGATAAAGCAGAGGTACAAATTCTCATAAGCTGCTTTATGTTAAATGGGGATGAAAGCGGCTATGCCATATAGCTTACATCTGACGCCATGGTAGGGTAGCTGAAAAGAAAGCTTTTCAGGTCTCTTGCCTTCATCCCTGCTTTCGCGCACTTCTTGGCCACGGCGGCACCGGCCATCACGGCACCAATCATAAACACATCGTATTTCATAGAAAATTCGTGTTGTTTAGACTTATTTAAGTATTTGCTTAAATACTTTTATGTTTGTAATTTTGTTGTATAAATATTTGAAATGAGGGAAGACAAAACATGTATCCGAGTATATGCCGATGAGCACCGGCTGAATCTGTGCGCTGAAAAGCTGCGTTCTGCAGAGACCATGATTCAGACGCTGAGCCAAGTGCTGAGCCTGGCCGGCAGTGAGACGAGGCTGAAGATCCTCTACCTGCTGGAGGAGGAGGGGGAGCTGTGCGTGTGCGACCTGAGCGACGTGCTGCAGATGACCATGCCCGCCGTCTCCCAGCAGCTGCGCAAGCTCAAGGACGGCGGCATCATCCAGAGCAAAAAAGTGGGGCAAACGATCTTTTACTCCCTAAAGCAGGAACACCTGGAAATCATAAAACCCCTTTTCAAGCATATCAGCAATAAGTTAGAACAAGCATAATCCCCTGCCATGAGAACATCCCCGACAAGACTATTAGGAACCGGCCTGCTGGCGGCCCTTCTTGCATCGCTCTGCTGCATCGCTCCCTTGCTGGCCCTGGTAGGCGGCGTCACCGGAGCCATCTCCGCCTTTGGGTGGGTGGAGCCTTTCAGGCCTTACCTAGCAGGCATCACTGTGGCCGTGCTGGCCCTGGCCTGGTACCAGCGGTTAAAGGCAAGGAAATCAGTCGTTTCCTGTGCCTGTGAGGGGGAGGCGAACCCTACTTTTTGGAAATCAAACAAGTTCCTGCTGGCCGTAAGCTGCGTGGCACTGCTCCTGCTGACCTTCCCTGAGTACGCGGGAGCTTTCTACAGGCAACAACCCGTTGCCAAAGCTGCCAGCGCGCAGACGGACTTCACACAGTCGGTAAAGCTGCAGGTGAAGGGCATGACCTGCGCGGGCTGTGAGGCGCACGTGAACCAGGAAATAGGCAAGCTGTCAGGTGTCTTCAGCGTGAGCACCTCCTACGAGAAAGGAAGTGCCGTTATCAAATATGACAGCACAAAGGTAAAGCCCATGCAGATCCTGCAGGCAGCCAAGAAAACAGGCTACACTGTGGCCATAGAGGATAAGAAGCCATGACGGATAAGACGAAAACAGCCTCCGTTCTTACCTGCCCGGAGTGCGGGCACAGGAAAGAGGAGCAGATGCCAACGGATGCCTGCCAGTATTTCTACGAGTGCGAGCAATGCCACACCGTACTGAAGCCCAAGCCAGGAGACTGCTGCGTGTACTGCTCTTATGGCACAGTGGCGTGCCCGCCCATCCAGCAGAACAAGAGCTGCTGCTGACCTATGCAGTCGTTTCCCTCTCCCTGCCAAAGTACTAAAACCTGACCCTGCGATTCCAGCCCCTGGGGGCGGTTTGCATTATAACTGGTGTTATGCTAAAAAAGATAAGATTTAAGAATTATTAAATGTTGCAGCTATAGAATGAGTAATCAGCTGAACTCATCCTTGCAATTAACCCAAAGCTACTACAGCAAAAGGAATCCCGCCGAAGGCGGGTCGCCATGGCTGAATTTCACCTTTCAAATTTCCGCAGTTAATTCCATCAGTATTGAAAATGAATGATCTTGCCTGATGTTACCAGGCAAGATCATTCAAAAATCATTCAAAAGGCTATGCTGCCATAGTTGTTGGTTCTGCCGCCAGATTACTTTCTGCCTGTAGGTTTAGGATATAGCTGGCCGCTTTAAAAGCCTTTGTGCTTGCATAGATGATCATGGTCTTATCGTCTTTAAACTTCTTCGCCCATCCCTGCAGGTAAGCTACCGAGTTTTCAAAAACCTCCGCTTTGATACCAGTAAAGGCGTTGAGGAAACTTGCTCCCATTTCGGCTATCAGTTCCTCCTTAGAGTAATTTATGTCGCCAAACCGGGCCGCCTTCTCTTCATCAGCAAAACGGTTAAGCCTGGTTTGATGGCCTGTAGAGTGGATCAGTTCGTGAAACAAAGTTGCGTGATAAGCCTGAGAGGAAACAAAGCTGCTCAGCTCCGGCATCTGTACCGTATCATTAAAAGGCGCATAGTAGGCCTGGGAGCCTCCGTGCAGAACTTTCGGGCGTGGCATAGGGTATTGATCCACCACCTCCTGACAAGCCTCTATTACCTGCAGATCGGTACGCTCATGAACAGAAGGGAGGGCAAACTCGATTCCTTCCACTTGATCAATATTGAATACCGTCCAAATAAAGGGGATAAATCTTCTCTGATACACCTCCTCTGTCTCTCCTGCAGTGCCTTTATCCTCCCTAGTATCACTTTTGGCGTAAACTTTCCAGTAGATGATCTGCGTTCCTTTCTCTCCCTTCTTTACATGCCCGCCTAGTTCTTTAGCCTGTTTATAGGTAAGAAAATAGGGCGTTTTAAAGCTTTTCTTATCAGTAAGGTAGTTCAGAAAGAAAGCATTGAAGCCTTCATAATAGCGGCCAGACACATAGTTTTTAGGCAATCCGTAAGATGTCCAAGGCTTTCTCCAGAATACCTGGCCTTGCTCTAATTGCTCGATGACCTCATTTGTTACCTGATCTGCCAGTTGAATGAATTTTTGATACGCGCTCATAACTTTTAGCTTTAGAAGGTTAAACAAAACTTATATTAATATATACGTAATGTATATATTAAGTTACATTTAGTATATAGAATTTATCCACAAAATAGAGTTTTTATTTCCCCTTATGTTAGCGCTAAATTGCTTGTGTGGTATTGTAGAACAGGCATTACTACAGAAAGAAAAAAGAAAACCCGCCGTCAGGCGGGCCGCTACGGTTGGTTTATCAGCCGAGATTTGAAGGAGTGAGGGACTTTTATAAAAGTCCCTCGTCTGCAAAAGAATAATAGTCCTCATTAGTAAGGATGATGTGGTCCAGAACAGCAATATCAAGTAAGTTACCGCCCTCCTTCACCTTTTTAGTAAGGCTGATATCTGCACTGCTTGGCTTTAAGTTGCCCGATGGGTGATTATGGGCTAAAACGATCCCACTGGCATTGGCTTTGAGCGCAGCGACAAAGATAAGTTTGGGATCTGCCACCGTACCGGCCACGCCACCGGTAGAAACCTCAAATATTCCCAGCACTTTATTTGCCCTGCTTAATAACATAACCTTAAATTGCTCGCGGAACTGTATGCTGCCCTCATCCCACAGCTGTAGGAAGAAAGTGTAACTGTCTTTAGAACTCGTAATCTGCGGGCGCTCGGAGGGCTTCACCTGGGGATGGTAGCTGAGCTTTACCTCTGCAATCTGACTGACGGTTGTTGAAGTCTGTTCCATACACACAAAATTTAAAAGCATTGACATGAAAGATATATTAATATATACGTTATGTATATATTAAGTTACATTATGTATGTATAATTTTTATGCTTTTATCTTATTTCTCCCGGCCCTGTGTAGGAATCTTTAGGCTTCATAGCTAGTCATTAAAGCACTGAACATATTTTAGCTGTTTTTGTGAAGAAGTTGTGTAATTTTCGCAGCGCAAGTCTCTTTCTCTTCCCTTTTGTTAAATCTTTATTGTTCACGAACCCCTCCGACATTTCAAATTACTATTTATAAGGAAGTATATAGAAGTATATATATTTAGTGGCAATACTTGAACGGCTGTACGGAATAGAGCCAATGGGCTGCATTATGGGTGTGACAATACTTGAATGACCTACTACTACTGAGGCAATACTTGAACAGCCTTGTAGAAGCGTGGCAATACTTGAATGCCTTGAGGCAATACTTGAGTAGGTAAAACAGCTATTATTGAGGGAAATAGCGAGTTTGTGGCGATACTTGAACGACTTGAGACAATACTTGAATGGATTGTGGCAATACTTGAACGGTTCCGGCTACTGAGGCAATACATGAACGACTCTGACAGAGTGAGGCAATACTTGAATAGTAAATATCCTCTTGGCTCAAGAAGGCATCCATAAGGTAAAAGATCGATTCGATACATTAAACCCGCCGCTTCGTATGGCTTGCAGTAACGCAACCTGTCCAGATATCCTCAGAAAGAACGCCTGTGGCATGCTGGAGACATTCGCTAGGAATTTCTATCATCATTATTCAAGTGCCTTCGTTAAGTTTCTGTACAGTAGAGACAAATCGTTCCTGTGCATAATGCCGATTCTCTCCACATTGCACGTTATAGAAGAATTGACTGCTCAGCTTGTCATACACTATATCGATAACGCTGCCTCTTTGGTCACCTAATCCTGTGAGCGTACCGCTTACTTCTACATCTTCTCCAAGTTTGTATTTTGCAAAAGTCATATCTCATCCATATATTAGATTGGCTCTTTATGTCTTGTATGCGTGGCAATACTTGAATAATAGGCTAGAACACTTGCTTAAAGTCCTTCCAAGGGCAATGTAGGGAGTTTCCATATAGACTTTAGTTATGCCCTGTGTGACAATACTTGAATAGCTTTTTAATTATCGTCGGAGAATAGACCTCCCCGAATAAGCTTTTTCGCCATTGCCAGTGTGATATCCTTGTTGTGCACCTTAAAATATGCTTTGCAAAGCTCATTTGCTTTGTGCGTAAGGTCCGCGTCCGAGTTAGTAAGCCAACGCTGAAAAGTATCTTTCTCTCCTGTGATCTGGACATGGTTCCCATAGGTATGGTGGAAAAGATCCCGCATACGCTCCAGCAGAGCAATGTAAAAGTTGTGATCCTCCTTCGCCTCCATAACCTCGTGGTACACGGAGAAGTCCAGACTAACCCAATAGAGCTCCTGGTACTTTTTAGTTGGATCCCCCTGAACAAAAGTATAGTCGAAAGGCAGTTTTCCTTTCTCCCGAATGTAGTCCAGTACCCTCTTCACACTTTTTTTCTTGAACCGAGGTTCCTCTGACTCAATATGGGCAACTGAGGCCAACAGATCTATAGGCAACTTTGTGATGCGTTTACCTGAACTAAGCAGCTGGTGACGCGTCTTGTAAAGGAAAATGTACAGGCTCTTACGCCCGTCGCCGCCACGCCCTTTTCCTACATGCTTGTAGCCGTTGGTGTCAATGGTATAGTA
This sequence comes from Pontibacter roseus DSM 17521, assembly GCF_000373265.1. Classification (GTDB taxonomy): domain Bacteria; phylum Bacteroidota; class Bacteroidia; order Cytophagales; family Hymenobacteraceae; genus Pontibacter; species Pontibacter roseus. Next base: position 69,166 of record NZ_KB890770.1, on the reverse strand, counting down.
CCTGCGGAAAAACCCTTCCATAAGCTCATCCGATATCCGGACATCGTAAATCTTGATGGTGTTGGTATGTCTGTCGATGCTAACCTTAATATCCTTGAGAATGGCAAAGTTCTTCAGCTCTATCACCTTATCCTGATGCTTATACTCGTAGGAGCGAGAGAAGATGATGTTATTGCTCAGCATGTGGAACAGGGCATAGTCAAAGGTTGTCTCAAACCTGTGACCGAAATATTCCGGCACTTCCGCTTTAGGGTTATTTTTGAACTTGGGGTGCACCTCACACAAGGTCTGCTTGTTACGCCCAGTCTCTTTGCAGAACTCTGAAAGCGTGAACCTCGTGAAACCAAAAAGGTCCTTTTTCATTTTCCTCGAAATGAAAACGATGAAATCTTTCACAATACCGGCATCTTCATCAAAGGACTTCTCAATGTCTCTGATGTTATCGGCTACGCTCCTGTCAATCCTACTCAGGAAGTAGGTCGGATCGCTTAAAAGGGCCTCAGAGGGTTTGTTCTCGTGTTGCATAAGTTACTAAAATACAGGTACGGATTGGCAACTCAGCCACTAGTACAGTCCTTCCTCGTCCTTATAAGGAACGGGTTGGTAAAAATCTTTGGGTAAGTTAAATTTTTTCAAAGTTAACAATGTACAAAATATAAATCTTTACAGAACTAACCTTTCTCGATCCGGATGCTGTACCCGACTTTCTGCAGCGTTTCCTGGGCTTTGATAAGCCTTGCCAAAAAGGTTTGCCTATAGCTCCCCTTCCCACGGCCAACGCCTTCATCCAGCTCTGCCAACTTCTCCCAGGTAAGGTTTGTCTCCTTGAACATAGCCTTCACCTCTGCGCTGATGTGAGTCTTAGCATCACACGTTGCACATGTCTCGCCTTGGTTGTTCTCACTCATAGTTTGAACCTGATAGATTGCTTATTCGATAAATCGACAGGCTCAAGGGCCTCCTTAAACAGCGGGTAAAAAGGGGAGGGGCCTTTGTTTCCGGCCGCAAAAGATGCCTGCTCTGCCTGTTGGTACTGCTGTTCCGAAACCTTGCGCCAGTTTATTTCATACCCCGCCTGTCGGGACAAAAGGGAAAAGAAAACCTTTAGTGTTCTGGTGTTTCCCTCGCGGTAGGGGTGAATGGCATTCAGTTCCTCAAAGAAATAAGATCCCTTCAATAGGAACTGCTCCCTGTCCAGTCCCTTTAAATACCCCGCCACCTTCAGCTCCTGGAGTAAGTGGTTGGCATAGGGCTCAATCATACGTGGCGCGGCATGTACAGCATTGCCTTTGGAGATCATCACACTCCGTAGCTCCCCTGCCCAGGGATAGACGGTGCCAAAGGTTTCCTTGTGGATCAACTGCCAAAGCGCTAAATTAAACTTTAGTTGGCTGACTAATTTACCAGGCAAAGCCAATACGTTATGCCTCCAATGAGTAAGCTCTAATTTGCTTAACTTAGCTGCGTCCCTAATGTTAAAATGATTGATCAGCACACTGGTGCCGGGATAGCAGTACCTGTCGTTCATTACAGATACTTTAAGTTGAATACTTCATTCATCTCCTCAGGCGTGATTTGTCCGTTGATATACAGCTCGTCCAGCACCTTGTTAAGCTCCTCCTCCTCGTAGCCCTCGCAGGCAGCTATGTGGTTTGTCTGCCCGAGTTGCTCCCTCCGTTCCTGGCGAACCATTTCCGATACCACAGGCCTGTCTCTGTACTGAGATAAAAGCTGCTGTACTTTCTGCTCCCTGACCTCCTGCTGTACTGTCTCCAGGCTTCTGATCAGTCCGTTGAAGTACTCTGCTATAGTTCTGTGATTGCGTTGGTTCGTGGCTTCTATGGCTTTGATGAAGTACATATCGTCCACGTTGCTCTGGTCATAGTTTTCCAGTATGATCGTGGTCCCGTTCTGCAAAATGCCTTTTACTCTGTTCATGCTAACTCAAGATAATGCCTGTACTAGTATACGAAATAGGCTTATCAAATGTAACAATATATTGTTACATTAACAAGTAGAAGTAGGCTTTACTTATACCCAGGAATGACCGAACATATTATATATTGATTAATAGAGTAAGGGAAAGCTTAATAAGTATTATTTATTAAATAATACTTATTAAGCAAGAGGAATCCATAAAAGTAATCTAACTAAACAGCGAGCAATATCATCGTGAGTAGAAGGGTGATATTTACGAATTAAAGCAGATGCCCTCTAATGACCTTGATATTGATGCCTAAAGGCAGCATTATCTGCTATATTTATACATCGATACCTATTATTTTAGCTTTTGCGCCACATTGTTATTGCCTGCTCAAATTGTACATGACAAGAGTTTGTCCACCACTTAAATGGGTACTTTCCCTTTTGTGTTACATTCAGATCAATGATTGAATTCCATGAAGACACTATGGGTTTGGCACCAGAAGGGTCAAGTAACAATAACCTAAAAATTTCCTTTTCTTTATTTTCTTCAAATCCAACAGCTAACATCCAATGCCCACCTCCAGAAAAATTTATTCCAACGATAGTAGGACGGTTCTCCCTTAAATGTTGAATTGTAAAATTGATTAAATCCTTATTCTTTGTTTCCCTAGTTTCTACGTCAATTAAGCTGCCATAACTATCTAATAGGATCTTCTCTAAATCATCTAGATAAGTACCATGTTTAAATAAGCTAGTATAATCATTGTTCAACTTATTTATCAGCTTGCCTAACCTTGTCCGTCCATCTGTGTTAAAAGCAATCACTTCATTTCTATCTGCTAATCCTAGAGCTAAAAGCCCCATAAGAATACTGTAAGGTCCACAAGCACCGTCAATAGAGCCTTGGTTTAGAAAAACCTCTTGTAAGTAATCCTTTCCATTGTTTGCCTCTGGTCCGCATTCAGTTGTTTCAAGCTGATCGATAATGTGTATTGCCATATTGTAAATTACAGGTCACAAGTAGAAAGAGGTTATTCCACTTAGCCAGTCGCGAATGTTATATAAATGGAATTGGATTAACGAATATACTAGATGTTCTAGTTATCATAAAGCAACTACTTCCAAATGTAATACCCCCGATAAAATTAATCAGTCAGTGTTAGCTTATGGAAGATCTTAAGTGAAAGAGAACGCTTAAAGGAGTAGTCATGGCAGGGCCGCGTTCTTCTTTTCATGGTAACTGGTTACTTATAAAGCACCTACGCTATGATGAAATAAAATAATTCTACAATTAAATATATTAGGCTTTACTTAAAATATATTAAATAATAATTATTACGTAATACATATTATGTGATTAAATTCTTGCTAGGAAGTCATCTTAATGCACTTAAGGTATAACTGTGACAGGCAGAAAGAGTGTTCTAGTATCTCCGAAAACACCGTACTTAAAGAACAACAATTTACTCGATTAAAGAGGCATGCTTCTCCTTATCCAGTGTTTTGATCAACTCATTCAAAAGCGAATAAGCAGAGTTTGATTGAAGCAGATCCACCTCCTGCACACTATTCACCATCAACTTTCGGTTACAGATATTGATGCGGTTAAGCATCGGAACAATGCTGTTGAGGTAACGGTTATAGAAGCCAGCAATATCTTCCACGCCGTCAGGAAGCTTATAGCCTGACTTACCTTGGATACTTGCGATTAGCACCCCGTTGTCGCGCAGGTGTTGAACACAAACCCGTAGCTGCTGCTCCGAAAAAGTCGGTAATCTTCTTTTTAGCTTATCGATGATCTCCCGTTTCTCGATGAGGCGGTCAGGCGCGGTGCGGAACATCAGGTACAGGTACTGCAACACGGCAAGCGCCTCCTCCGAAAGGCTGTTTCTACCAGAGAGTGCCTCTTGGGCGGACTCCGATGCTATTTTTCGAATAAGATGGTTCTTCTGCCGGTCTTCGGGGGTAGGGGAGAGGAGATAGTCTGTTCTTTCAAAAGGGAAAAAATCAATGAACGTACGGTCGTGCAGCAGATCGAACAGTGCGGATGCCTTTTCGTGGCTGTGACTGGTGCAGTAAATCTTGCCCAGGCAGCCAGAAAGAAAATCTGCCAGCTGCACCAGGGGCTCCTCTGCCTTATCCTCCACCAGGCGGTAAGAGCGCTCCGGCGTAAACAGATCCCGCTGGATAACCTTAGTTTCAATGTAATGGTGCAGGCTGCGCCGAAACTCTGGCCAGCCAAGCTGATCGGCATGAATCGAGAAAGCAGTGAAGTTTTTGGGAAACTGCTTGAGAAAGATTCTGTTGAAGTATTTATAGAACACATCATTATGATCAAAACCTGCTCCCTCCAGCTTGCTCTTGTTGATGACCATCCCCAGCACCACGAAGTCCAACTGGCGCAGCTCCCTTAATACCTCCAATCTTTTCCGGAAGCCCTTCTCATCATTGGGGATACGGCTGGACTTGATGGGTTGGCCTTGGAAGAAGCGTTGGCTGATCGTATCCCTTAGCAGCCGGGCCTGCTCCAGCTTCTTCTCATCCAGGAGAACAGCTGTCAGAACAAAATGGGAGAAGGTACCGGCTTTATCCAGGTTTAGGCTGGCGTTTCCGAATTCATCCAGAAAAATATGTACATGTTGCATAGGAGGAGTATAGGGTGATAACTCTTATGCCACATAAGATACAAAAGATGAAGCACTTTCAATATAAATATAGTAAGCCTAAACTATGCTGGTGAGGGCATCCGTTTGAAGCTGCCCTTGTCGGATGTGCAGCCGCTGTACGGTGATGGCAAAGAATTTCTTCCCCCTGCGGGTGGTGAAGCCATGGCTGTTAAGCCGGTCAGCAATTTGCTGATAGGTCATATCCTTTTCCCGATACATCTGGATCAGTTCCGTGGCCTGTCGGTTGGCTTTGTGCGATGCTGCGTTCTCCTGCCGTATCTGAAGTCCTTTCGTCCTGGCTCCCTGGGTCAGGTTCTCAGGCGTACCCAAGGCAAAACCCTGTAGCTTCTTTTGCTGGAGCGCGGCTCTGGTCCTGGAGCTGATTAACTCCCGCTCATGCTGGGCCAATACGGCGAAGATTCCGATGGTCAGGGTATTGGCATCGGGCATATCCACAGCAAGAAAGTCCACGTGGCTGTCACGCAGCTTAAAGATAAACCCGGCGTTACGACTGAGACGATCCAGTTTGGCAATCAGCAGCTGGGCCTGCTCCCGTTTGGCCAGGGCGATGGCCGCCTCTAGCTCTGGCCTATCGTTCTTCTTGCCGCTCTCCACCTCAATGTGCTCGGCAAGCAGCGCATCGCCGGGCTTGAGGAAACCCTTCACCATCTCGCGCTGTGACTCCAGACCCAGCCCGCTCTGGCCTTGCTTCTTTGTGGAGACCCGGTAGTAGGCCACGTACTTCATCTTCGCTACTCCTTATTATATAGGTGAAACTCGGGGGCGAAGATAGTTATAACATTTTACAAACGGACGTTTATAAAAGGTTATAAGCTGTAAAACGATGAATACTATTTGCCCTTCACTTAATCAAGTGCCATGTCATGTACTATAAGACGTAAAATTGATAAGAAGTAGGAAAGCTTTCAGAAGGGGATAATACAACCAAGGGAGTTGCCCTTTTTTCATGAGGAGGGCCTAACCGTGAAACACCAACTGCACCGAATGTGTCTCTATATTCCTGCAAATATACCCGATAAATATAATTATTAAAGCACTGTATTACTCAGGCAACCAACAGGGCGCATTCATGATTATATAAAAATCAGCTGGGAATGTATAAAACCATCACGGTAAGGGATGGGTATAACTAAGGACTTATAACCAAACAAAACAAACTATGAACATAACGATGAATAGAGAACTAGTTTCAGTGTTGGCAGAATGTGCCGCGGCCTGTAACTACTGTGCTGTCTCCTGTCTGCAGGAAGACGATGTGAAAATGATGGAGCGCTGTATCCGCCTCGATCTGGACTGTGCCGCTATCTGTAAAATGGCGCTGGATTATGTATCCCGTGACTCGACTATGAAGCGAGACGTGCTGGACCTGTGCGCCAGAGTGTGCCGCGAGTGCGGCGAGGAGTGTGAAAAGCATTCGCACATGGAGCACTGCCGTATGTGCGCTGAGGCTTGCCGACGCTGCGAGCAGGCTTGCCAGCAGGCGTAGTCATCTTTACCATGTTGAAGTGTATACTTCTGAAATTTTTACCCTGATTGCCCCTATACCTTATAGGGGTGGTCAGGGTATTTTTACTATAGCACGCTTGTGCGGCGAAAATTTTCACTGCAATAAGATGGGGCTTAATAAGTAAATTTCTATGTAGTTTTTTAACTACATAATCTATTATTTATGAAAACACATTTTATCAGTATCAGAAGCTTTGCTCTTATGGTAGTTGCTGTCTTCGTGTTCAGCAGCTGCGAAAATGGCCAGGATGTTGTTAGCCCGTTAAGTGCCAGCGCAGAGCAAGCTGCGAAAGGTCCATACTGGGAGGACGATAAAGCATTTGACAAGGAAATGCAGCAAATCATCAACTCCATGATGAAGATGATGAACCAGATGGAGATGCGAGAGGACATGATGGCTATGATGCACTGCATGCGTTCTGTAAAGGACACGCCTGATCCGGATGTTGATTTTGCGCAGCTGATGATCTGCCACCATGAAGGAGCACTTGCCATGTCAAACACAGGATTGAAGTGGGGGAATGATGAAATGGCCTTGGAGGAGGCTGAAATAATCATTGAAGAGCAGGCGCAGGAAATAATGGAGCTAGCCGCATTCTTAAATGAGCACGGTATACCGACCAAGCACCATAACATGTAGTAAGTCAGCCTGATTTGACTGGATATTTACAAGCCCGGCTACTGGAAACGTCAGCCGGGATTTTTATTTAAGTGCCGTTTCATCCGGAGTATAAAATTTGTAGCTTTAGCCTTCACTTACATTAAACAATAGGTAATGCTTACCTTGTCAAAGCCGGTTTAATACCCATACTGCAACCCTTATACCATGAACGCCAAAATTACAAACAGCTTTTTTGCTCTTATATTTTGCACCTCCCTGTCCTATTGCAACCAGGCAGCTAAAGAACTGGAAGTACCAGCAGAAGAAACACAGCACGCCAACCATACCCCTGAAATGAGCGAAGACGCTGTCATTATACAGGATCAACCGGAACCTGATACACTAAAAGGCAGTCTGAAAGCAGAAGCCCATGGTATGGTAGGCAATGCGCACCTGACCATCAATTACCATTCACCAGCCGTGCGCGGACGCAACATCTGGGGCGGCCTGGTAGCTTACGACCTGGTATGGGTGACAGGAGCGCACTCAGCCACCAGCCTGACAACGGATAAAGACATCACCATAGGAGAAAAGCTACTGCCAGCAGGCAAGTATGCCTTGTTCACCATTCCTGGAAAGGAGGAGTGGACTATCATCATCAACAAAAACTGGGAGCAGCACCTGACTGACGATTACTCAGAGAAAGACGATGTGCTGCGTTTTACCGTCAGGCCGGAATACACAGAACAGCCACAGGAGCGGCTCCGGTATCAAATCGTATCAGAGGCTAATGGCAAAGGTGCCATTAACATTCGCTGGGACAAGTTGAAAGTAACAGTACCCGTTGCTATGTAGGTGTAGCTAAGAAGTATCTTTTATTCATAAAGCCACTCCAACAGCTGTTGGAGTGGCTTTATATTTATAGGTGAACCTGAGCATAGCCATTTGGGTATACCTGAACAAGAAGCGACGTTGCTTACTGGAAAAGGCTTATAAGCGAACAATTATACTTTAACAGTTAAAAAATGGAAAAGGGAAATTATATGAAGTTTTTGTCGATGCTAGGCGTATCGTTTGTGATCATGTACGGGGTGATGTATTTGAATGCCGATAAGTTTGATCATGTGTACCTGAACCTTAACCGGCTCTATATGGCATTGCTCATGGTAGCTCCTATGGCACTTGTCATGCTCGGATTTATGTCCTCTATGTACAAAGATAAGAAGCTGAACAGTATCATTGTAGCTGTTGGTGTAGTAGCTTTTGCCGGTTCACTGTTCATGTTAAGGAAACAGGCCTTAGTGGATGATAAACAGTTTCTAAAATCTATGATCCCGCATCACTCCTCAGCCATTCTGGTAAGCCAGGAAGCAAACATAAAAGATCCCGAGGTGAAGAGGCTAACGGAGCAAATCATAGAATCTCAGGAAAAAGAAATAGCAGAAATGAAGGCAATCCTAACCAGAATGAGGTAAATCTTATACTGTATCTATGGCCGGATCTTAGTATTGGTGATGCATGTATAAAAACGAAGCCGCCTCATTACTGAGGGGCGGCTTCGTTTGATAATAAGGTTGACTATTTTACAACCAAAGAATAGTTTAGACCTGTTAAGTTTTTACTGTTAAATATTCCTGAAATGGATCTTGTTTTCATCTTCCCAGACACAAAGCGTTTTTTTATCCGGCATTTCAGCAGTTTCAATATAGCTGCCTTTCCCTACCACAGTTTCCGTATCTGCATTCAGGAATTTTAGTTTCAGATCTGAACCATCTTTCCAGGCAATAACCGGATTTGTTTTTCCGCTGATGCGGCAGTTCCGGCCTCTGCCAACTTGCACTTCCTGTTGGCCAGGCCTTGCATAGAAGATATTACCTTCCCGTTGCCAGGAAGTGTGAATCACATTCTTACTATCCAGTAGAATGCCCCCGCCGTCCATGGGACATCCTTCCAGTTTCCAGGTGCCATTCCCTAGTTTCTGTGGCTGAGAAAAGTGTTGTCCGTTGTCAATTGATTTGGTCAGGTAAAAATCTCTGGAACCATCTACCCAGTTTCTGAACATCAGGATTACCTGTTTGCCTTCCACGTCTATACTTGGCTTACAGCATTCGCACACGGTGCTATCTGGCGATACGTATACTATCTTGTTTTCTGACCATGCGGCGGCGTTTCCTGTAGTGGAGGCAAACACGATCTTGTTTTGTTTGGTGTTTCTTACATCCAGCCACACAGCATAAAAGGTGTCTTGTTCATCGGAGGCGATACTCATCAGGCCTTCTGGCACTGAGCCCGGTATGTCATTTACACCAGCTGCCTTTATCCACTTATTTATATCATGGTCCAGACTGTAGGTATGGATATTACCCTGCTTATCTATGGCGGTTACCACCGAGTAATTCATGGAGCTGGCAATCTGAGGCCCCATGGACATGCCCAGGTATAAGCCCTTCAGCTGCCCCACGAGTACAGGTTCTGAGAAGGTTTGTCCGTTATCTTTGGACGTGACGCAATAAATTCTGTCTTCCAAGCCATATACTACCCTGGTATCCCCTTTTGTATCTACTGCGATCTGTGGCTGACGACCTGCCAGGAGCAGGGTGTTTGTCGTTTCTTTTTCTGTTTTGCTACAGGAGGCATTTAAAATCAGAAAAAAGAGAAACGTTAGAAGCTGTAATGGTGCCCTCATTCTTTATAAGTATAAGACAAAGTATACTGTAAGATAAGAGAATTTTTGGAAAGATTCCGCTTGAAGGCAGGAAAGCGAATATGTCTGATGAATACATACAGGCCGTAAAGCGTAGCCGTTGCACAACCTGGTGTAACCAGTCGCGTTCATTTTAAGCAAAAACACATGTTGCTATGGAAGTAATCAAGTTCAAAACCAACGTAGAGAATGAGGAAGCTATATCCAGGGTAGCGCCTTACCTGGATAAAGAAGAAAGCATCAGCAGGTGGAAGCTAGATACTGGAAGCACAGAAAATATTTTAAGTGTCTCCGGTACAGACCTTGATCCCCAAAGGATTGAAAATGTTGTGCAGCAAGCAGGATTCAAAGCTGAAATCATCCGGGTTATAGGCATCGGTGGCAAGGACTTGTAAAACCGATAGCAGAAAATGTTAGGAATGCTTACCATTTAAAACCAGGCATACACTAAAATGATTTTAGTAAAACCCCAGCTGATAGAAGTAGATGCTAGTATTAAATTAATCCGGAAACCTAAATTCAGCTAAGCAGAGATAGATAATAGTGCGCCTCCATTTAAAATCTCACACAAGGTTGTGAAAGTGCTCGACTTACGATTGATACACTTCCTTCCAGGACCAGCCGTCCATTTCCAAAAGGGAAGTTAGCAGTCTCCGGCGGTCCTTCAGGGCCTGTTTGAAAATTTGTTCAACTTCTTCCCTCTTTTTAAGCGGAACTCCTTTCTCCTCCAGTTGCCAAAGATCAGGTGTAGGGGCATCTTCCTGGGGTGAAGTGTTCTTGAGGAAACCTTCTTTTACCATTTCCAGGTAAGAATCCAGTGCCGTTTGGAGCATCAACATTTTCACTTCACTCTTTTTATCATCCTCTGATACGGCCTGCTCGAAGAGCTGGTATGCCTCATCCAGCAGCACAACGGCGGGCGCAACAGACAACTGTGCTTGGCTGTTGTGAAAGTAATGAATTACAGGAAAGGAGTGGTGGTTCACCGTATGCTGCATTAGCATCTGGCATATGTCTGACACATTATCGAAAAAGGAGGAAAAGCCTTTCCCATCCCAGCTGTTAGCCAGAACCTGCTGTGGCGATTTACCCATGCTGTTGATGTAAAGACTAAGCTTACTCTGCAAACCTACGGCAGACAACACTTGTACAAAATAAGTGAGAGAGGCAGTTATAAAAGCTAAGCCAGAGAAAGCTGTGACACTCGTAATAATCCGCCACACATCATTTGATGCCTTATAATCTCCTACTCCCAAAGTGGAAAGTGTAAAACCGGCATAGTAGAGCTTCTCTAAGGGGCTGGCACTGGATAAAGTAGTGCTGTTTACAACAGAGTCTGGATCAGAAAGTAACAGCAGGAACAGACCTGCCCAAAGACCAAGAACCCAAGTCATAAGCGTGCAGGTAAGTATAGACGGCCCCGCATACTCAAGTAATTTGGATTTCCCATTCTTACCCGAAACTAAGAAGAAAATCTTCCATACCGCTCTGGATACCAATTCCGTAATCCGGCCGCCTCCGCTTGAAGAAAAGGTGGTCTTGATGATGTCCAGTGCGATTAAAGTATAAAAAAGAGTTCCCAGGAAGGGATACAGAATGTTCATAAAGTACATTGAATTGTTAGCACGTTCTTCTAAACGCAATAACAAATAGGGAGTTAAAAACATAGGGGTGGCAGATTCATGAAGCCCGGTAAGTTTAGGCTTGGAATCACTGTCAGGGCAGATGTTGCCTGTTTTAGAAGTCCTTGAGCTTTTGATAAAAGCCACATTATGTAAAAACAACTCATGAATATATAAAACAGATGGGTTTACGGAAAGGTATAACCAAGCACGCTTTCATAAGACTTATGGAAGCATTAAGTATGGAAACAAACGCTTTTAATTACTTTACTAACTTAAAATGTATAAACTTTTGATATTAGTGTTATTGCTCGGCACAGGGCACTACACTTTCGCACAGCACGAACAGCATAAGCCAACCCAACAGCAACAACAGACTGAAATCTATACTTGCCCGATGCACCCCGAGGTGCAAAGCACCAAGCCCGGTAAATGCCCCAAGTGCGGCATGACGCTGGTAAAGCAGAAATCAAAAGCCCCGGCTAAAGAGCAGCAGGCTCCGCCAAAAAAAGCAACCCAAGCCAAACCTGCTACACCTTCTAAAAAACCTGTGCAGCAGAAACAAGCGCAGCCGACTCAAAACAATGATCAACCTGCTCATAAACATGCACAGCCTACGCAGCAAAAGCCAGTCACACCTGTACAGAACCCGGAAGAAAAAGAGAAGCCCGTACATAAAGCAGGACATAAACCAGAGAGCCCGGGGCCAACATATAAACCGCGTACTGTGCGTTATGACCTCTATGTACGGGATACCCTTGTAAACTTTACCGGCAAAACCAGAAGAGCCGTGGCCATAAACGGCAGCATTCCGGCACCTGCCTTAACGTTTACCCAAGGCGATACGGCCGAGATCTATGTGCACAATGAGATGGATGTGGAAACTTCCATACACTGGCACGGGGTGTTCCTGCCTAACCGGTTTGACGGTGTTCCCTGGCTTACCCAAAAACCGATCAAACCTCACTCTACTTACCTCTACAGATTCCCGATCATCCAGAATGGTACTTACTGGTACCACAGCCATAGCGCCTTTCAGGAACAGAGTGGGATGTACGGTGCCCTGATCTTTAACAAGGTGAATGAACCGGATATGCCGGCTATACCTATTGTGTTAAGCGACTGGACTGATATGAACCCCAAAGAAGTATACCGGTCACTGCGCAGTGCCAACGATTGGTTTGCCATTCAGAAAGGTGCGACGCAGGGTTATGCGGAGGCCATCCGAAAAGGCTACTTTGGGACTAAACTGAAGAATGAGTGGAAGCGGATGGAAGCGATGGATGTGAGCGATGTGGCCTATGAGAAGTTTCTGACCAATGGGCAGGATATAGCAGAGCAAACGCATTTCACGGCCGGGGATGTGGTGAAGCTCAGGGTCGTCAATGGCGGCGCTTCCACTTACTTCTGGCTGACCTACTCCGGAGGCAAAATTACCGTGGTGGGCAACGATGGAAACGATGTAGAACCTGTGGAAGTGGACCGACTGATCATCGCGCCTGCCGAAACCTACGACCTGCTGGTCACCATACCTGAGAACATGCAATACGAGTTTCTGGCTACTGCCGAAGATCGTTCCAATACCACTTCGCTGTGGCTGGGCAGGGGCATGAAAATGAAGGCGCAGCGTTTAGGCAAACTGAACTACTTTGAAGGCATGAAGATGATGAACGACATGATGAAGTTGAACGGGGACATGGAGCCGATGGGTATGGAAATGAGCAACCAGCAAATGGACATGAACAGCGTGATGTACCCGGAGTCAGCAGGCCAGGACCATAGCATGCACGGAGGAGATGAGACAAAACCTGCTGCTGATACAAGCATGCAGATGAAGCAGCAAACTGACACCACCGCACACCAGGGCCATGACATGAAAGGGCACGATATGCAGAGCATGAACATGAGTGGCAGCGATGGCGAAATGGTAACCCTGAACTATGGCATGCTGCGGGCTCCTGAGAAGACAATGCTAAAACCCGGCCCCGTAAAAGAATTGCGTTTTGAGCTCACCGGCAACATGAACCGCTACGTGTGGACCATGGACAACAAGACGGTGTCAGAGTCTGACAGGATTCTGATAAAAAAGGGGGAAAACGTGAGAATCATCATGTTCAACAACTCCATGATGCGACATCCCATGCACCTGCACGGTCACGACTTCCGGGTACTGAACAAGCAAGGCGAATACGCGCCTCTGAAAAATGTGCTAGACATACTGCCCATGGAAACCGACACGATCGAGTTTGCAGCCTCGGAGAACGGCGACTGGTTTTTCCACTGCCACATACTCTACCACATGATAGCGGGCATGGGCCGCGTGTTTACCTACCAGAACTCACCCCCAAACCCGGAGCTTCCGAATCCTGAAAAGGCTCGAAAAATGTTTAACCGCGAAGACAAGGTTTTTCTGCCATCTGCGCAGGTAGGGTTGGAAAGCAACGGCAGCGATGGAGAGTTTATACTTGGCAGCTCCCGTTACCAGCTTTCCACCGAATGGCGGATCGGTTTTAAGAAAGAGTACGGTGTAGAAAGCGAGACGTACTTTGGCCGCTATTTCGGGAAAATGCAGTGGTTATATCCTTTCATCGGCTTTGACTATCACTACAATAGCGTAGAAAATGAGCCGGAGAATAATATGTTTGGACAGACAAGTAACCAGGATAACCGGAAGGTTGCCGTAGCCGGGGTGCAATATACGTTGCCGATGCTGATCGTGTCAGAAGCCAGAATTGACACCAAGGGTAAACTGCGTTTCCAGTTGCGACGCGATGATGTGCCGCTTACCAGCCGCCTGCGCCTGAATTTGATGGGCAACACCGATAAAGAGTACATGGCCGGTTTGCGCTACATCGTAACCAAGTATGTGTCGCTATCAACTCACTATGACAGTGACATGAAGTATGGCGCCGGACTTACGTTTGTGTATTGAAGCAACTGGGTTCGTAAATACTTGAAGCTGACTTGCTGGTATCTGATGAAGAAGAGCGGCTACTTATAATCTATATAAGTGCCGCTCTTATAGTTCCATAACTACAGGTTCTTATAATGGTGTCATTCTTCCAGGAAGTTACCATGTGGACTTATGCCTTTTAGGTACATAGGTTGTCACTTATGATGACCTACCACATACAAGGCTTAAGTTAAGTCTGTAAAACACTGCTACACCCCAGCACTGCCCCTGATCGTGCCCGATCGTGTAAAATGCGAAGGGTACTGCTACGGACTCTATTGTAGTTCGGCAAAGGCCACTGCTCCAGAATTGTAGTGGCCTTCCTTATGCTCTAAGTTTCTTTAGAGTTAAAAAATTACTACTTGTTCTGGTCAAGCCAATTTCTAAATTCTTTTATTTCTTTTTCCTGTTCATCAATGGTTTTTTGGGCCATTTGTTTCATCTCTTGGGTTTTACCTTGCTTCAAGAATGCTCTTGCCATCTCATTTCCCATTTCGTGGTGGTGTATCATCATCTGGGCAAAGCTGTGATCTGTATTTGCTCCGCTCATATCGCCCATGTTCTGGTGCATATCATCCATCATTTTGCGCATTGGCTGCATCATACGCATTGTACTGGCAGTGTCTCCTTTAGTGGGTTTGTGTGTTTTTGTAAAGTCCTGCAGCTTCTGGATATCTTCTTTATTCGTTTTCACTGTCTTTTGAGCCATCTCCTTCATTTTGGCATCGGTGCCATTGGCTATTTCATCTTCAGCCATGCGGATGGCTCCCTGATGGTGCATGGTCATCATGTTCGCAAAGTCATAGTCAGGATCTCCTGTCATTTTTGCTTTCATGGCATGCATTTCCTCCATATTCTGGTGCATGTGTCCCATCATGCCGCTCATCTCACCGGTATTCATGTTGTGCTGGGTGTTATCTTCACCCATCATTGAATCTGATTTGGCGTCAGTAGCTGTGGCAGTTTCTGCTCTGTTGTTTTCCTGGCTACAGGCTGCAAGAAGGAAGACTACCCCTACAAACAGCATTTTTGTTGGCAATTGTCTATTTATTTTTTTCATAGTTTTGAATTTATAGTGTTATATACGTGATGAATGAATACAATTAGGGAGTACGGAAGTTTGCACCGGTGTTTAGGGCATGCCTGCATAAACTATTTTATCTGCCGGCGCAGCAGTTGCGCATTGATCGCCACAATCACGGTGCTCAGACTCATTAGCGCTGCCCCCACGGCCGGCGATACCATGATGCCCTGCTTATAGAGTACGCCGGCGGCCAGGGGCAGCGCGATCACGTTATACCCTGTTGCCCAGATCAGGTTCTGGATCATTTTGCGGTAGGTGGCCTTGCCGAAAAGTATGAGCGAGGCGATGTCCTGTGGGTTGCTGTTCACCAGTATAATATCGGCGGTCTCGGCGGCTACGTCGGTGCCGGAGCCCACGGCGATGCCTACATCGGCCTGTGCCAGGGCAGGGGCGTCGTTCACGCCATCGCCGGTCATGGCCACGAACTCACCTTGGGCCTGCAGCTCCTTCACCTTCTCCTGTTTCTGGTGGGGCAGTACGTTGGCCAGGAAGCCGTCCATCTGCAACTGGTCACTCACGCTTTTGGCTACGCGCTCGTTGTCGCCGGTGAGTAGCAGGTTCTTAATTCCGTTTTGTTTCAGCACCCGTATGGCCTCGGCCGACTCCTCCCGGATTTGATCGCGCATGGCGATGTAACCAACCGGCTGATTCTCTACCAGCACATACACGACTGTTTCCACGCCTTCTTCTGCCTGGCTGGCGGGTACGGGGATATCGAATTCAGTGATATAGTTCGGGCCCACTACCTTCACATCTATTCCTTCCACTATACCCTCGAGCCCTTTACCCGGCAGGTAGGTAAAAGCCTGTGCAGGAGGCACGACTATACCTTCTTCCTTTGCCCGGCGTATGATACTTTGCGCGATGAAGTGCTCCGAGTTCTGCTCCACGGCAGCGGCCAGGCGCAGCATTTCCCGCTCGTCCATCGCATTGTCAAAAATCACGAGGGAGGCAATCTCATGGGAGCCCTGCGTAAGGGTCCCGGTCTTGTCGAAGATGACGGTTGTGATCTTGCGGGAGTTCTCGAAGGCGGTGCGGTTGCGGATAAGCAGGCCATTGTTGGCCGACACAGCCGTAGAGATAGCCACCACCAACGGCACGGCCAATCCCAACGCATGCGGACAGGAAATAACCATGACCGTCACCATGCGCTCCAACGCAAAAGCCAGGTCCTTCCCAAGTAAGAGCCACACGGCAAAGGTGCCAAAGCCGGCGGTCAGCGCCACATAAGTCAGCCACTTGGCGGCCCGGTCGGCCAGACGTTGTGTCTCAGACTTGGTTTTCTGGGCATCCTGCACCAGCTTGATCACCTTGTTGAGGTAGCTCTCCTTGCCCGTAAACTCCACCCGCACGCGCAGGGCACCGTTGCCGTTGATGGAGCCGCCGATCACTTTATCGTCCTTATTCTTTTTGACAGGTTTGCTTTCGCCGGTGAGCATGCTCTCGTTCAGGTGGCTTTCTCCGTCTTCCACCACGCCGTCGGCGGGAACTTTCTCGCCCGGTTTTACCAATATTAAATCGCCCTTCTGCAGGTCTTCAATACGCACTTTTACGGTTTCGCCATCCCTGATGAGCATGGCCTCGGCGGGCATCATGCTCACCAGCAGTTCCAGTGCTTTGGAGGCACCCAGCACGGAGCGCATTTCAATCCAGTGCCCGAGCAGCATGATCACAATCAGTGTGGCCAGCTCCCAAAAGAAGTCCATGCCCTCCAGCCCGAACACAATGGCAGTGCTGTAGAGGTAGGCCACCGTAATAGCTACCCCGATCAGCGTCATCATACCCGGTACTCCTTTCTTCACCTCTTCGGCCAGACCCGTCAGGAAGGGCCACCCGCCATAGAAATAGATGATGGACGAGAGCACGAAGGCGATGTATAGGCTGTAAGGAATGTCCAGTGAGAAGCCCAGGATGTGCTGCACCATCGGGCTGAGGATGATGACAGGCACAGACAGCACCAACGATACCCAGAAGCGCTTCTTAAAGTCCTCTATCATCATGCGGTGATGGTCGTGGCCGTGTTCACCGTGCGGTGGATGTCCCGAGGTGTCGTGGTGCATGGCATGCTCGTGGCCGTGCAGCATTTTTTCTTCCAAGTGTTCTTTGGCTGCTTCTACGTGATTTTCAGCTTGTTTTTTGGGACCATGGTGATGATGGTGATGCCCAGGATTGTTCTTCATAACTATCTGATTTGATGTTTAGTACTCTCGCCTTAATTTGCGGGCTAGATCAGGCGTAATAGAATCAGCATATACGCCATATGCATCCACCAAAACTCCCTTCACTCCTTTATCAGAGGAAACAGCATACGCGACAGAATTATCACTAGGATTGCTGGCACCTTCAAACCGGTAAACTTCATCAATCTCAAATTCTTCAGGTTTTAACTCCAGGTGTAGCTGCGGGCATTCCAGGCAAGTGGGCTGCAAGTTAAGGTCTACTGCGTAGCCGCGCTCCCGTAAGTTGTTCAGCGTCTCGACCATCGTATCATACTTGTACTGTTTTATCTATTTAGCTTTAATGAATATAATGATTTTGTTTGATTCTTTCTTGAAAATTAGTAAATGAAAAAGGCGCAGCTAGGGTGACTGCGCCTTCGGACTTAATGGTGGTGACCCGTCTCCAGGTATTTGCCTTGTGGGCCGACACCCTCTATATGTACGAGCTGAGCACCGTAATGTCCGGCCATGGCCACACAGTAGGCAGCACTGGTAAGAACAAGAGCAACAACCAGCACGCTCCAGCGCTTCCCTTTAAACAAGAACTGATTTAACAATTGGGCTACCAGGGCAATTCCTCCGAGGTAGATGGTCCAGTCAGCGTAGAAGTCATGCTGTTCAAGCACCAGTTTGGCATGCGCTGTAAGGCCAGTTGTATGCGGGTGGTCGATTTCAGTTACATAGTAGGCCGTACTAAAGCTGATCAGAGTGGCTACGGTGGTGATCCAATCGAGTTCCTTGCGCAGAAACAGGATGTTGCACAGCTGGACGGCAGCAGCCACTAAAAGCAGCACGATGGGGAAGTGCACGATCAAAGGGTGCTTATTTGGAAAATCATCAGGCCGAGCATGAACTGTTTCAGGGTTTTGCCGGTGCGCTGCGTGCGCTTCGGGTGTTACCACAGTTGGGAGGGCAGAAGTGTCAGATTGCTGTACCTTCTCTTCGGTTTTGGCTACCTCCCCGTGCTTCTCGCCTCCATGAGCATATAGTCTCTCAATTTTAGTTAAAGACAAAAGCAAAGTGAATGTCACTATAAAGTATACATTTTTCATTTTAAAAGTTTTAGTTAAGTGGTTGTGTTACTGTTCGTGGTTTATATCCACAATACTTAACTACTCCCTTATTTATTTAAACAAACTGCTACAGGATGCATGAAATCGTACTAGCAATGAGAATCCATTTTGTACACCATTAGCGTACTCAAGCGGGAAGCAGGCAGTTTTATATATTTATGGAGTAGTCTTATATATTCTGTGTAGAAATCTATAGTGTCAATACAGGTTGTCAATGGTTCGCCGGTCTGTACCACCCTCATTCTTGTATTTATTGAGGGTGATACCCGTCACCTCTTTGAACTGCCTTGACATATGTTGCAGGCTTTTATAACCTAGTTTGGCTGCAACAGCACTAAGGGAAAGTTCATCATAGGTGAGCAGTTCTTTGATGCGCTCTACTTTCTGTACAACAATATATCTGCTCAAAGCGATGCCTTCACATGCTTTGAACGTAGTACTGATAGTGGAGTAATCTTTCCCTAACTTATCAGCCAGATACGTAGACACGTTAGTAGTAAGGGATGAGATCTCCTCGCTATAGATTAGCTGAATGACAGCTACTTTTATACTCTCTATAAGCTCTTCTCGCTTGTCGTGGAGCAGTTCGAAACCCTTTTTTGCCAATACCGCTTCTATCGTGGCTTCATCTACCTCGGCATTTTCACCGACAGCGGCCACACCTAACGTTACTTCCAGGACATGCAACCCTAACTTTTCCAACTCCTCCTGCACAACCATAATGCAACGGGGGCACACCATGTTTTTTATATGTAGCACCCTTTGGTGCTGACTCTCTATACTCATACTCCTCAGGTAGTGTGTAAAGCGATTAGCGGCATAATTAGGCTAACCGCCTTATTTGATACAAACTTATTTAGACTGTCTTACTTTGCTCCAGGGCTTATAAAGCACTATAAAAGCACAGAAGACCATCCTGCAGCAATACCGAAGACACATAGCTCTTCCAGTACTGTCGCAGACAGAAACAATTTGTGCATCAAATTATGAGAGAGTGCAGGAATATCCTGATGTCAGGTATCTTAGGAACAGGGGCATCCGGGGGAGCATGTGATACTGCTCTGATACTATTACTGTACCAGAACCTCAGGAAAGCCTGGAACAGACTACCCGCAAGGGCGTAAGGAGCCTTCACGAGTAACGGCAAATCCACGGAAGGAGCCTCCTTAACAAAATGGGCGTAAACTAAATCTGAACAGCAACCATCCTTTTCCGGTGCAGGAGCCGGATGCTCGTGCGCTTTTTGGTGATGCCAGGCGATAGTGGCCTTATGTTCGTTTGCGTGGCTATGCCCCCCGTGTTTCGCACCATGATGGTCTTGGGCAAGCGCTGCAGGCAGGAGCCGCTGCGCCAGGTGCGGAAGATTACAGACCAATTGGGCAAAGTACAGGTTCACGAAGACCGCTAACAGCAGCAGCCCCGCAAAACTTGTTCTCTTGCTATGCCTGGTTCTTCTCATGAGCTAAAGCCTCTGTACAACAGCACCCAATCCTACATTTAATAAACAAATATAGTAAAAAAGTAACATCTCACTACTTCAACCTTTGGTTGAAGTAGGCTAACTTATTTTACCAGAAATCAACAACACTTTTGAATGCTGCAGGTGGTTAAGCGTGAGCCGATAAAAGCTCACGCTTGATTTGTATCTAATTAAGCACTTCCTCCGTGCTGCCACATTTAAGCATCTGCTCACCGAAGTAAGGGTTGCGGATCTCCTGATTGGAGCTCAGCCAGTAAGCACCCTGGTTATCCATGGCCATCGGGCAGTGCTGGTAATACAGCTTCTGGTTTGTAGGGCCAAAGGCTTTAGTCAACGCAAAAGTAGCCTCAGAGAGCAACTCCAGTTGTCCGCGCTGTGCAGGCAGGTCTGTAGCTTCTGCTATTTTAGAAGCACTTTGCTTCACTTCGCCCAGTTTTTCTTCAGCAAACGCCTTCTGTTCGCCCTGCAGCGCAGATACATTTACTTTTTCGGCAGCGGCTACTACGGCTTTCGCATCAGCCTGTACTTTAGCAGCGTCAGACGCCACCAGGTTGTCTTTCAGTTTCAGGTAACTGTCTACTACGGCAGTGATCTGCTCTTTAACAGGACCGGCAACCGACGTGTAATCCGGGGCGTCTACCACTACTTTGCCCTCAGCCGGCATGGCATCGCCGTGCGCCATACCTTCGTGGTGCTCCAAGTTTTCAGTTTCGGCAGTAGTTGTTTCTTGCTTGTTCTCTCCGCAGGAAGTAAATACAAATGCTGCAAGGGTAGCAGCTACAAGGGTTCTTTTCATCATTGGTTTTAATAGTTATAGGTTTTAATTTGATTTTAACTGGTTTTATAGCAGGAAAGCATAAAAGGGTAAAACTTTACTCTTTTATGCGCTACACTACCCTTTGTTATTGCTTATACTTCTTGTAGTTTTCTGCAGCAGCAAAGTATAATACATCGCCGTTGATGCTACCCGGCTTCAAGGCAACAAAGGCCTTCAATTTACTTCCTCACCTGTTACCGGATCAGCGGCATAACGTACCTGGCGGTCGTTTTGGATAGTTTTAACGCACATTTCGCAGCAGCCCTAGTACATTTTATCCTCAAAGGCCACCGGGTACTGCTCTTTGCCCATAAAGGCGTTGTTCACCATGCACACCAGATCCTTGGGCAAGCCATCTGCCGTCATCAGGTCAGCCGGGGATGCCTGTTGCTGTGGTTGTATGCTGGCCATATGGGCCTCGTGGTTGGATGGAGCCTCGGAGGCTGCGGCGGCCTGCGTTTCCGGTGTTATCTCAGAAGAGCAGGAGGCCAGCACTACAGCTGCTAAAGCGGTGCTGTAAAACAAGTTATTTCTCATGAGCTCAGGTATGGTTAAGTCGTTATCTGTTCAAAAAGGACAATTCCCAAAGCTAGTATAACAGCTAGGTAAAGGAGCCATCTGAGCCAGGACTTTTGTTTGGCTTTAGGGCTGTCGTCTCCGGTTCTGCAACAATCTTTCATGGCCTAATAGCTTAATGGACATGACTTTGCACCGGTGCAGATTTGTCGGCTGCAGGTGCTCCGTAACCCTGTCTGTAGGTCTGCTCCGTCTCGCCGCAGGTAAGCATGGCATCGCCAAAGTATGGGTTACGGATGTCTTTCTGCTCGCTCAGCCAGTAGCCACCCTGGTCGCCCAGTGCCATCGGGCATTTCTGTTTATAGAGCACCTCCTTGCTTGTGCCGAAGGTTTCCACTGCCTCAATCAGGTGGTTGGAGAGTGGCGAGAAGGCTTCCCGTTGTTTGTCGATAACGGTGCTTTTCTGGATCGCATCGGCGTTGGAGGCCAATACGGGCTGCAGCTGCATCCATTTGGCATGGCTACTGCCATCCAACAGGGTCATATCGGTTTTGTTCAGTGCCTGCCTGAACTTGCCTGCAGCCTGGCGGGCAGCGTCAGCATCAGAAGCCACAAGGGCATTCTTCAGCGTATAATAACTATCTACCAGGACCGTCAGCTGTGTCTGGAACTCCTCCGGAGCCTCCAGCATGTTGTTGGCTGGCGCTGACATCATGCTATAGTTCCCGCTCAGTTGGGCGGCTCCGTCCACGGCAAACACGCCGTTTGTCACCACCTGCTCGCCTTCGCTTAGTCCGGCTTCTATCAGGTACATATCGCCCAGACGAGGACCCAGCGTCACCTCCCGCATTTCAAAGGCAGGTGCGTCGCGATCATCCGCCTTCACATACACGACTGAGCGCTTGCCCGTCCAGAGTACGGCGGTGCGTTGTATGGCCAAGGCATTCTCTTTGGCAGCTGTTCGGGTGGATGTCTTGATGCGTGCATTGGCAAACATGCCCGGCTTCAGCTGATTTCCTGGATTTAGCACCTCGGCCCTTACCTGCACAGCGCGGGTGCTGGCATCGAGCACAGGCGTAACAAAGGCGACCTTGGCTGTGAACTCCTTGCCCGGGATGCCCGGTACAGTAAAGTTAATGCTTGCCCCTTGTTTAACCCAGGAAAGATCGCTTTCATACGCATCCAGCACCACCCAAACAGAGGAGAGGTTGGCTACCTGAAAGAGTATTGAACCTGTGCTGACATAGTCGCCGACGGCTACCTGACGTTCGGTTACTACCCCGGCTGCACCGGAATAGATGTCAAAGCTGGTCAGGATGTCATTGGCCTGCTCGATGCGCGCTATCTGCTTGGCCGAGATGTTCCATAGCCTGAGCTTGGTTTTGGCGGCTTCGTAGAGTTCCGGCATCAGGTCTTTGGATCTAGCCGCCTCCTGCAGCTCGCGCTGCGCTGTGATGAGCTCCGGGGAGTAAACCGAGGCCAGCCGTTCGCCCTTGCGTACTTCCTGGCCGGTAAAGTTGACATAAAGCCGCTCGATGCGGCCCGGGAACTTGGCGGTGATGGAGGACACCTGTTGCTCGTTTAGCTGCACTGTGCCTGACAGCAGCAGCTCATTTTCAGGGTTTACCAGCTGTGCGGGCGTTGTTTGGATGTTAGCCAGGGCGATCGCCTCCGGTGTCATCTCCAGCACATAGCGGCTCGTTTTGCCGCCGCTGCCGCCCTTGCTCACCGGTATCAGGTCCATGCCGCAAAGCGGGCACTTGCCCGGTCCGTCCTGCCGGATTTGCGGGTGCATGGAGCAGGTATACTCGGTTGCGCCTGCCGTTTCTGCCGCGTGGTTGTGGCCTTGTTCGGCAGCTCTGCCCCCGAAAATGAGCCAGCCCAGGAGCAGGCCAGCCAGCGCTACCAGTATATAGGTCGTGATTTGTTTATTTCTTGGTTTCATCGGTCTTGGATGGAATGTATGTTTCATTGCCTGCCAGGGGCAAGCTTAAATATCGCTGTTCATCATGCGGTTGATGGCCGAGACGGTAACATGCTGCTCGGTTACGGCCTGCAGCTGTTGCTGCCGCAGGCTAAGTATAGCCTGTCGTTGCCGCAGGATTTCTTCTATGCCCGCGCCTGCGACGCTGTAATTGGTGGTCAGGAGCCGGATGGCCTGCTCGTTGAGCACGATTTGCTCTTCCAGCAACTGCAGGGTTTTGCTCGTTCGCTCGTAATCGTACAGCAGCCCGCTCAGTTCGGCAAACAGCATGTTCTCGGTGGCTTCGCGGTTCTGCGTTGCGGCCTCCTGGGCATACTGTGCCTCCTTCTGCGCCGCTTTATACTTCTTGCGGTAGATCGGCAGGGAGATGCTCACCATCGGCATCACCATGTTCTCGCCCCCCATGGCCATCTGCGACATCTCATCGGGGCGCGGTTTAAACACCATGTACTCCAGCCCCACGCCAATCATGGGCCTGCCCATCAGCTTGGCCATGCGCAGCTGTGCCTCGCGCGCCTTCTCGTCCCACTCATACATTTTCAGCATCGGGTGGTTCTGGCGGATAGAGTCCTGGATGAGGGACAGGGAAGCAGGCAGGGCAACCGGCGCTAAGGTATCGGCTACCTGCACTTCCAGGTTCAGGTCGCGGTTGAGCATGCTGTTAAAGGCAGCCACTTTGGGTTTTCTCGAGTCGCGGAGTAGCTGGAGGCGGTTCTCCATGTCCTTTACCTGCACCCGGATAAGGATAACATCTACCATCGAGCTGCCCGACGAGGCCATGCTTCCGCCGCCGGCCATACCGCCCATACTTCCGCTGCCAGAAGAAGCCGTTGAGGTGCCGCCAGTGGAGCCTCCGCCCATGCCGGCCATGTCCGAAGAGGTGCTGCCAGCCATACTTTGGGAAGAAGCAGCGCCCGGGCTCTGCCGGCGTGGGGAGGCCGGGGCGCTTGTAGCAGGCCCCGACTTATACTTTGCCAGGGCCACCCGCTCCAGCGATTTAAGGATCTCCAGCTCCCGTTCCAGCAGCTTTACCTCCTCGTCGAGCTGGTAGAGCGAAAGCCAGGTGGTGCGGACGGTGTGGTAGAGGTTGATCTTGGCCTCGATAAAAGAAGAGAACTTCATCTGTGCCATGTAATTTGCCTCTGTTTTGGCGGCATCCAGCGAGCCGAACCAGGGAAACATCTGCATGATGGAGGCACTGCCTACCTCTTTGCCCATGTAGCGGTCCATAGGCTGCAGGTAGAAACTGAAGGAGGCTTCCGGGTCAGGGAGTGCACCTGCCTGCGGCACCTTTTGCAGCGCCGCCTGGTACTCGGCGTAGCTTGCCTTCAGCTGCGGGTTGTTTTCGCCGGCCGTCACCAGGTACTCCTCCAGGGTCTGCGCCTGCAGGGCCGGAACAGCCAAAAGTAAAAGTATAATATTTAGAATGATCTTTTTCATACGGCTTGTTTGGCTTGTTTTTTAACCTTGGCTTCTTCGCGCCAGCTGTAAAGTACCGGCACAATGAACAGGGTGATCAGCGCCACCGTCATCCCGCCGAACGATGGGATGGCCATCGGCACCATGATATCCGAGCCACGGCCGGTGGAGGTGAGCACGGGCAACAGGGCCAGCAGGGTGGTGGCGGTAGTCATCAGACACGGTCTCACGCGGCGCATGCCAGCTCTCAGCACGGCCCTGCGTACGCCGTTTCGCGTTTCGGGCTTAGACGCATCGAAACTCTGCTTCAGGTAAGTGCCCATCACCACGCCATCGTCGGTGGCAATACCAAAGAGGGCAATAAAGCCCACCCACACGGCCACGCTCAGGTTAAAGGTGCGCATCTGGAACAGCTCGCGCATGTTGGTGTCGCCGAAGGAGAAGTTGAGGAACCAGTCCTGCCCGTAAAGCCACAGCATCATAAAGCCCCCCGAGAACGCCATCGCGATGGAGGTGAAAATGAAGAGCGTCGTGGACACCGAACGGAACTGGAAGTATAGAATCAGGAAGATGATGAGCAAGCTTATCGGAATGATGATGGCCAAGCGCTCCTCGGCGCGAATCTGGTTCTCATAGTTACCCGAGAACTCGAAGCTCACGCCCGTGGGTACCACCAGCTCGCCGGATACTATTTTCTGATCCAGGTAGCGCTGCGCATCCTCCACCACGGTTCCTTCGGCAAAGCCATCCTGCTTGTCAAACAGCACATAGCCAGTCAGGAAGGAGTTCTCGCCGCGAATCATCATCGGGCCTGGCCGGTATACAACTTCGGCAATTTCGCCCAGTGGCACCTGCGCCCCGCCAGCTGTCGAGATCAGGATGCGGTTGATGGCCTCGGGGTCGTTCCTATGCTCGCGGGCATAGCGGGCACGGATGGAATAACGCTCGCGGCCTTCCACGGTGGTGCTCATCGACATACCGCCCATGGCCACTTCGATGTACTCCTGCACATCGGCCACGTTCAGCCCGTAGCGACCCATGGCTTTGCGGTTCAGCTCGATTTCCATGTAAGGCTTGCCCAGCGATCGGTCGGCAAAAACGGCTTCCGGCTGTACGGAGGGCACCTCTTTCAGCACACGCTCCAGCTGCAGGCTGAACTCCTCAATGGTTTGCAGGTTGGGGCCGAACACTTTAATGCCCATGGGCGCCCGCATGCCCGTCTGCAGCATCACCAGTCGCGTTTCGATAGGCTGTAGCTTCGGGGCAGAGGTTACACCGGGGATGTTGGCCGCCTGCACAATTTCGTCCCAGATATCATCCGGGGTCTTAATGTGGTCGCGCCACTGGCGATAGTACTCGCCGTTTTCGTCTTCTATCAGTTCACCGGCCCCGTCACGCACAAATTCGCCTTCATCATCCACCTTAAAGCGCATTCGGTGGCCGCTGGCATCGGTTTTATACTCTGACTTGTACTGGATCACGTTCTCGAACATCGACATGGGAGCCGGGTCCAGCGCTGTTTCGACACGGCCGGCCTTGCCCACCACCATTTCCACTTCCGGTATGGACGAGATCTGCATATCGAGCTGCTGCACAATGCGTTTGTTGGCTTCCACGCCGGAGTGCGGCATCGAGGTAGGCATCAGCAGGAAAGCACCTTCGTCCAAAGACGGCATGAACTCATCGCCCATACCCGGGAAAGTATGCGTAAGTCCGCTCCAGACAGCAGTAGTTCGGATGTTATAGCCGGTTTTGTCGATGCCATTGGCTACCCACCCGAACACGCTGTTAAAGCCAACCCATATCAGGAAGCCCAGCAGCATGATAGTGGCCGGAATGGCCATAAACTTGCCTTTGTTGGCCAGACACCACATCAAAATGCGCGGGTAAGCTTTGATAAACAAAGCGAATGCACCCAGCAGCAGGGCAAGTATGAGCAGGATGAAAAGGAAGTTAGCCAGTAGGCTGACAGAGGCTCCCAGCGGCATCCACTGCGAGGCCAGCAGCCACGAGACGGCCAGCACGGCAATCCCCACCATCACCGGCGCGTTATACCTGGCGAAAGGCTGCGGACGGTAATAAGCCAGCAGATTATTGGCTGCCACCAGTGTCAGCACCACTCCCGCCAGCGGAAGTATAAACAGCACGGCCACACCCAGCGCCAGCAGGGCCCAGTTCAACACTTTAGACCAGCTAACGCTCTTGGACTTGAGCCCGAAAACCGTATGCGCAAAGGCCGGCATGATCAGGAGGGTGAAGATCAGCGAAGCGACCAGCGCAAAGGTTTTGGTGTAGGCCAGCGGGCCAAACAGTTTTCCTTCCGCGGCCTCCATGGTAAACACCGGCAAGAAGCTAACGACGGTAGTGGCCACGGCTGTAACAATAGCGCTGCTTACCTCAGCGGAGGCATTGTATACCGTTTTCAGCAGCGACTGCCCGGGCGGAGCCTCGTCCATGTGCCGCAGAATGTTCTCGTTGAGAATAATGCCAAGGTCCACCATGGTGCCAATGGCAATGGCAATACCCGACAGCGCCACGATGTTCGCATCCACGTTGAACTGCTTCATCATGATAAAGCACATGAGCACAGCCAGTGGGAGCAGGGCGGAGATGAGCAGCGAGGCGCGCAGGTTGTACACCATCACGATGATAACGATGATGGTGATGAGGATCTGAAGTATAATCGCCTCGCTTAGCGTACCCAGCGTTTCGTTGATGAGTTGGGTACGGTCGTAGAAGGGTACTACAGTTACTTTGGAGGTGCGCCCGTCCTCGAGTTTCTTGGAAGGCAGACCGGCTGCAATTTCGTCCAGCTTCTCTTTCACGTTGTTGATCACGGCCAGCGGATTGTCGCCGTAGCGGGCCACTACCACACCGCCCACGGCCTCAGCACCACCTTTATCCAGTATGCCCAGCATAGAGCGGTCGGCCGGGCCAATGTTGACGCGGGCAATGTCACGGATGCGGATCGGCACGTTGGCATTTACCCGGACCACCGCTTCTTCAATATCCTCCAGTTTCTGCACGTAGCCCAGGCCGCGCACAAAGTACTCCACTTGGTTTATCTCCACAGTGTTGGCCCCCACATCCAAGTTGCTTTTCTGCAGGGCGTTCATCACCTCCATCATGGATACCTTGTTGGCCTTCATCGCCACCGGGTCCAGATCCACCTGGTACTCCTTTATATAGCCACCCACGGAGGCTACTTCGGCTACCCCTTCGGCGCCGGCCAAGGCATAACGCACGTAGTAATCCTGGATCGTGCGCAGCTCGTGCAGGTCCCAGCCGCCGGCGGGTTTGCCGTTCTCATCGCGTCCTTCCAACGTATACCAGTATACTTGCCCCAGCGCAGTAGCATCGGGCCCTAGCTTGGGGGTAACATCTGCCGGAAGCAGGCCGGTGGGTAGGGAGTTGAGTTTCTCGAGAATGCGGGAACGGCTCCAGTAGTATTCCACATCCTCATCAAAAATGACGTAGATGCTGGAGATGCCGAACATGGAGGAGGAGCGGATGGTTTTAACACCCGGCATACCTAAAAGAGAGGTGGTGAGGGGATAGGTGATCTGGTCCTCCACATCCTGTGGGGAGCGGCCCATCCACTCGGTAAAAATGATCTGCTGGTTCTCGCCAATATCCGGAATGGCGTCGACGGGAACGGGATCGTTGGGCAGGAATTTGACGTTCCAATTGAAAGGAGCCACCACAATGCCCCAGCCAACTATCAGGAGCAGTAGCAGCACGGTAACGAGTTTCTGCTCCAGGAAAAATTTTATAATGTTGTTTAACATGCTTTATTCGATTGAATACAAGAACGTATGCCGCCTAAAGGGCAGCACCAAACCATACCGGCCTACAGAGGCAGGTAGAAATCGAAAAAAACAAGGCTTATAGCAGGAATGACTGTACCAGCACCGGTATGTCACGGGCCAGCGGGGGAGAAGTATAAAGCGCGTAGGCAGGCTTCAGGTCAGTCTCAGGAGCTAACCACTGCAGCACCACGGCCTTTAGGGTAGCTATCAGCTGGATGTCCTGGAGCTTGGTGAGGGAAATAGCCTTGTGCTTGGCTGCCACGTCATGCCGTTCCACAAGAACCTGGTGATCGGCGCAGCAGGCAGCGTCATCTGCAAAGGAGGCAGGGGTATGGCAGGCCGGGGCTTTCTTCACAGGCTGCTCCATTTCCATCGGGCAATCAGCCTCGGCCCCGAAGAAGGTCACATCGCGCAACTCACCACCGCAGATATGCAGCCCCACAGCCATACCCGTCGAGGAGACGAGTACCAGCAGTGTGAGGGTTAGCAATATGATCCGGTGGAAAAACTTCATGAACAGAGTTATTTGCGTTTACAAAGGTACAAAGGGAACAACCAGGCTTGTTACATAATTAACAAAAATTTTTATATATTTTTCGTGTAGGTTGCGCTGTAGGACTTCCTTACTGCACGCAAGGCCCACCCCCCCCCGAAGCCTGGGATGGGCCTTGAACACCAGCAAATGATTTGCCCTCCCATTTAGTTAATTTAGGTAACCATTAATGCCGTTATGACGCCCTCAGCACATAGCAGAGGGTTATCGTACGACTATCTCGTAGACTGGCTAACGATTACTCTTCTACAGATCCCTTCAAGAGAATTTGTAACTCTTATCCAGAATTATATAAGAGCCAGGGCAGGAGTAGGACGTATCTTTATATTATTCTACATTAACAAAGTAAGGAGAAATCATGGAAAACAATATAGTAACGCCGAATAAGACTATCCGTCAGCCCGCTGTGAAAGAGCAGAAAGCATCTTTACCAGTCACCGGTATGAGCTGCGCCTCCTGCGCCCTCAGCGTGGAGTCCATGGTGGGAACGCAGCCGGGGGTGTCGCAGGCGGCGGTGAACTTTGCCTCCCAGACACTGCAGGTGTCTTATGATCCCGCCAGGGTCACCCTTTCAGACATACAGCGAAATGTCCAAGAGATTGGCTTCGACCTGATCATTGACCAGGAAAATGCGCAGGAGAAACAGGAGGAGGCCCAGCAGAACCATTACCAGACACTGAAGAGGCGGACCATAGCGGCAGGAATTCTCACCCTGCCGGTGTTTATTATCGGGATGTTCTTCATGGACATGCCTTACGGCAGCTGGATCATGATGGTGCTGAGCGCGCCCGTGCTGTTTTACTTTGGCCGCAGCTTCTTCATCAATGCCTATAAGCAGGCCAGGAACGGGAAGGCCAACATGGACACGCTGGTGTCGCTCAGTACGGGAATCGCCTTTGGCTTTAGTGTTTTCAATACCTTCTTTCCGGGGTTCTGGCTGGCGCGTGGCGTGCAGCCACATGTCTATTTTGAGGCTGCCGCCGTGGTGATTGTCTTCATCATGCTGGGCAAGCTGCTCGAGGAGAGGGCAAAGTCCAACACTTCCACAGCCATTAAAAAGCTGATGGGGCTGCAGCCGAAGACTGTATGGCGGGTAGAGGGGAAGCAGGAGCGGGAGGTGGCCATTTCTGAGGTGCAGAAAGGCGACTTGCTGCTGGTGCGTTCCGGCGAGAAAATACCTGTGGACGGCGAAGTGGCCCAGGGCAACTCTTTCGTCGACGAAGCGATGATATCAGGGGAGCCCGTACCGGTGGCCAAAGGGAAAGGAGACAAAGTCTACGCAGGCACCATTAACCAAAAAGGCAGTTTCCGGTTTATAGCCGAGAAGGTGGGCAGTGAGACTATGCTGGCGCACATCATCAAAATGGTGCAGGAGGCGCAGGGTTCCAAGGCCCCGGTTCAGAAACTGGTAGATAAAGTTGCCGGCATCTTTGTGCCTGTTGTGTTGGTGATAGCGCTCGGAAGCTTTGCCGCCTGGTTAGCACTTGGCGGGGACAGCGCCCTGACGCAGGGACTGCTGGCCCTGGTGACCGTGCTCGTGATCGCCTGCCCCTGTGCCCTCGGTCTGGCAACACCAACCGCCATCATGGTGGGCGTAGGCAAAGGTGCTGAAAATGGTATCCTCATCAAAGATGCGGAAAGCCTGGAACAGGCCCATAAAGTGAATGTCGTCATACTCGATAAGACTGGCACCATAACAGAGGGTAAACCAGTTGTAACGGATATGATTTGGACAGATGGTGCGGAAGCACGGAAAAAAAACCTGCAAACGGTGCTACTTTCCCTGGAACTCCAGTCCGAGCACCCGTTGGCTGAAGCGGTTGTGCGCCACCTCAAAGAGCAGGAGGTAAGGTCTCTGGAGCTCGGCAGCTTCGATAGCCTGACCGGGCGCGGCGTCAAAGCCTCTCTGAACGGCAACCAGTATGTAGCAGGTAACCATCAACTGCTGGAAGAGGAAGGGGTGTGCATTGCTCCTGAGCTGGCTCTTCAGGCAGATGCCTTACGATCCGAAGCCAGGACAGTGATCTTCTTTGCAGAAAATAAGGCGGCCGTTGCCTTGGTGGCCATTGCCGACCAGATCAAACAGCATTCTGCGGCAGCCATCCACGCGCTGCAGGAGCAGGGGGTAGAAGTGTTTATGCTCACCGGCGATAACCAGCAAACAGCTGCCAGTGTAGCCAGGCAGGTGGGCGTGAAAAACTATAGGGCGGAGGTACTGCCGTCAGACAAAGCTGCGTTTGTAAAGGAGCTCCAGGGACGGGGGAAAGTGGTGGCCATGGTGGGTGACGGCATCAACGACTCGCATGCCCTGGCGCAGGCGGATGTAAGCATTGCCATGGGCAAGGGCTCTGACATAGCCATGGATGTCGCTAAAATGACACTTATCTCCTCAGACTTGCTACAGATTCCAAAAGCGCTGAAGCTGTCGAAGCAAACGGTGCGGACGATCAAGCAGAACCTGTTCTGGGCCTTCATCTATAACCTGATAGGCATTCCGATCGCGGCGGGTGCTCTTTACCCGTTTTACGGCTTTCTGCTGGATCCCATGATTGCAGGCGCGGCTATGGCCCTGAGTTCTGTGTCAGTGGTCGCGAACAGCTTGCGGCTAAAGGTGCAGAAGCTGTAGGCAGTGCCTGAAAGCAATGGTAAAAATCAAAAGGTAAGTATCAGGCAGGACATCGGCTTGCTTTACTTAACAGTATAAAACGAAGTAGTATAATTTAAAAAGAGAAACCATGAAAGACTTACAATTTAAAACCAATATCAACTGCGGAGGCTGTGTCTCTAAGGTAACCCCTATACTAAATTCCACTGAAGGCGTTTGCGAGTGGAACGTAGATACAACCAAGAAAGACAAAGTTCTCACCGTGAAAACAGGTTCTTTATCTGCCAGTGAAATTATTGCCACTGTCGAAAGAGCTGGTTTTAAGGCACAGACACTGTAAGTGTACAATAGCTGGTGCTTACGCGCCAGCTATTTTGCTAAATTTTTCCGCTTACTTTGTATTTAGCTCATAATCTTATTCAGAGGCTGCTCCTTTGCTCTCTGATGTGTGCAGCGATTATTTCCAAAACAACTACTATCTCCTCTGGGTCAGGCAGTGAGCCATACACCAGGGAGCGGAATTCCTGCTGGTAGGCCGACTCCAAAGAATTCCAGACTCCTCTCACGTCGGCGAACAGCAGGCAGGCATCCAACGGCTGCATGGCCCAGTCGCCCTGAAACTCGCTGTTTCGGGCATCATCGGCCTGTACGTCCTTGATCATTTGAAAGAAGTCCTCGCTGTGCAGAAAGGCGGTCACTGCAGGTGCTTTTAGCATGGCGTGCAGGTCATATACGTGGCGGATCTTGCTACCTAATTCATCTACTGGGTTTTCGGCATAAGAAGCCCGCACCAGGGCTAGTACTTTCTCTGTGAAGGTGCGCTCCAGGCTCACCACATTTACCTCAAAAGGCTCTAGCTCGTACTGGCGGATCAGGTCCAGCAAACCACGTTGAGCCATAAACTGGCTGATGTAAGTCTTAATTGGCATCAGCTGGTGCGGGTTGGGGCTGGCAAAGGAGTTGATCTCCACCAGGATCTTGTCGGTTGCTTGACCGTAGTCTCCCTGCACGGAGGCCCCGTAGTCGTGCAGCGTTTTGCGGAAGCGGGAGCCCTTGCTGGTCCTGTGCGGATCATCTACCTCCACCATGTCCTTTGTGATCTCTTTTGAGATTTTGCGGATCAGCTGCATGACCTGGTTGTTAGTCATGCCTTCGTCGGCATTAATGGCCAGGTCGATGTCCTCGGAAAAACGCTCGATCAGGTTGTAGGCCTTGGATAGCGATGTGCCGCCCTTGAAGATGGCTTGCTCCACGTAGGGGGAGTGGGCCAGGCGGTAAAGCACCAGCGTCACCCAGTAGTCTTTCTCCACATACACATCCCTAATCTGCAGGGCCTCTGCCGTGGCCGTAATGGCATCCCGAAACACCTCCGGGTTTTGGTGCAGGTTCATATGATATTCCAGTCTTTTCTGTTGGGCAATATGCTCTCGCTTATACCCAGTTTGTATTTTGTCAGCGGATTCAATGACTGCTTTAGCCTGTCTGCCTCCTCTGTAAAGCCCAGACGCTCCAGCAGGGCTCCCAGCAGGGCACGGGTAGCGGGGTTATAGTCCAGCGCCAGCTCCATGAGCCGATCCATGTCGCGTTCGGCTAACTCTTTGATATACTTAAGCAGAATGAGGATCGTCTTCTCGCTGTTGCGGTCCGGAATCTTCTTGTAACCGCGCAGAGCGTCCAGGACCTGAAGCTTGTCAATGTCAGACTCCTTGAAGTTGGTGGGGCTTTGAACATAACGCACTTTGGTTTTCCCTACATTCGCTACCCGGCGCTGCTTGCGTGTCATTAGCGTCACCTCCTGGGGAACCTGCGTGGTCAGACCCAGCTGGTTGTAAAGCCCCAAACCGCTCTCGTACCCTTTGACTTCGCCTTTGGAGGTGCTCAGGCTCTTGATGATCTCTCTTTCGGATGGTCTCACTTTCCCGAAAACAGTTTCCTTTGGCTTATAGTAGCGGCCTTTTGCCAGCCGGTTGATCACCCCCTGCTTAGCCAATCTACTAAGCGCGGCTGCCAGCGCCTCCAATTGGCTGTCACTTACCTGAAAGTCGGCATAAGTCAACAGCTGACCGGTCTGGGCCTGTTCAATTCTTTCCCGGACTTGCTGCATGATGCTCATATTCTGCTTCCTCTGTAGCTTAAAACCACCCTCAAAGATATAATAGGTTACTCTATTATGTCAAGTTTTTTCGTTATAAAACTTGACATTAACTCAATTAGTTTCAAAACAGGAGTCAGGACAGAAGAGTGAGATACATGAGCTATAAGAACACTAGCAACATCAATTTACAAATAGATGATATTTGATTAAAAAACCTTTATGACATGATCGAAGCCTTGTTCGAAAAAAAATTGTAAAAAAATTTTATTCGTGATTTTGCCTGTTATATTTTTAGTGATATATTTGAATCGAAATATATAGAATGCCCATGGAGACAACTCTACGACCTACCATAACGCTATCTGACTTTCGTGACTTGGTTACGCCAGATGAACTGCAAGCTATTGTCAATGCTGTGGAAAGGGCCATCACCATCACCCTGGAGGTAGAGGGTACAGACCTCTATATCCCGCACTTCCGTGCCATTTACTCCTCCTGTCTTTTTCCCCGCATTTGGGGTATGCTCGAGGAAAGGTTCAGGAGCGATGAGGACTGGGAGGTAAAGAAGACACTCATGACCTTTACTTTGATAAAGAAAGGCGTGTGCCAGTTCCACTTCTACAAAGGAAGGGCAAACGCCGCCTTCAAGGCTAACTCGAAGCGCCAGAAAGCGATTGTGCAGGGAGAGTTGTACGCGGACCTTGAAATGCTGCCGAGCGTCATTCTGCAGCACTTCTCTGACCGGGCCAACTCACATTTGGTGGGGTTTCACGCGCTTTTCTTCGTGAGGGGGCAGCTGATGGAAGAGTTCGACGTCCTGCGTCAGGCCTCTACCCACAATCTGGCGTTGGAGCTGGAGCAAGATATTTACCCAATTACAGATGAGGCAGACAGCTTGGTTATAAAGTTCCGACCTAAGAAAAAAGGGAACCCCGGCAATGACTCAAAGCAACAACAGAAAGGATAATAGCATATGCAGACTCGGTTCAATTACCAAATGCTGGAATTAGCCAGGTCATCGCGCGGCATCACGCAGAAGGAGCTCGCGGCACTTATCAATAGGACACAGGCAGCGGTCTCTCAATGGGAGCACAATCTGCGCGAACCGAACGAGGAGGACATTGCCCTGCTCTCAGAGGCACTGGACTACCCTGTCAGCTTCTTTTACCAGGAAGACATCGACTCCTATCTGCCCCCAGTACAGGGGCACTACCGCAAGAAGGCGGCGCTCAAGGCGGTGCCGCGGACACAGCTGGAGTCGCACTTCCGGCTATTGGGAGGGTGGATCAGCAAATTGCAGGACGCCATTGAGCCGGAGGACGGCATCGCCGTTCCGGACTTTCTGGATGACTCGGTTACGGATACTGCGCCGCAGGACCTGGCGCGCAAGCTGAGAGCCAAGTGGCGCGTGCCGAACGGCCCAATCAGAAACCTGACCGCGCTACTCGAGAACCACAAGATCGTGGTGGCCAAGACGTGGATGGCTAATGAGAACGTGGATGGCTACAGCTTCTTTACGAGCCGGGGCCTTCCCGTTATTTACATCAACCGTGAGTACAGCCTTGACAGGATGCGCTTTAGTCTGGCTCATGAGCTGGGGCACTTGGTCATGCACACAGACTGTCTCCCGGGTGAGGAGCGCGAAATAGAGGCGAACCAGTTTGCAAGTGAGTTTTTGATGCCTGCACACGATATACACGACCAGCTAATCGGCCTTCGGTTGGAGAGCCTGATGGGGCTGAAAGCCCGTTGGGGCTGCTCCATGGCGGCCATTGTCATGCGTGCAAAGCACCTTGGCCTGCTCAACGAGGAGCGGCACAGGGGGTTGATGATCCAGCTCGCGCCTTACAGGAAGAAGGAGCCGGTTGACCTGTCAAGGCATGGCTTTACGGAGGCATCACAACTGCTGAGGGAGATGGTTCGCTGCCACCTGGAGGACCTGGAAATGTCTGCTACAGATATCAAGGAGATGCTGCACCTTAACGGGGGCGACTTCCGTCAGTTCATGGCTTCGCTGGGCTTTGTCAATGAGGGGATGTTCGTGTCGCGCTAATTAATTTAGTGCAGTTAAGGTGACAGTATGACAAAATTCTCTGTTTGACAGTTATTTCGGCGGGCTGTATGCCAAATTGCTAGTAATCATAAATTGAAAATTAATATATAGCAATAATGAACGTAGGCGGTACGCTTCTTGTTCATACTAAAAGAATAAAACCAGCTAATCTATGCTGCAAACATATGACTGCTGGTTTTTACGGGTCAGAATCCGCCAAGATTCTGGGGTGAAGTCGACGCTTCGGTAATGGTACTGCAAAAGTAACAAAATTGTTACGTCCTGCAAATCCACCTGAATTCTTCACTCGGCCTAGCCAGCCAGCCCTCTCCGGCTACATTCACTTACCGGGTTACGGTGCGCCTTAAAGCACCAAAGGTTATTTGCCTGCGCCTCAAAAGACAAGCAATGGATTATAAGCAAATGCATATGGTTAAATAAGAGGAGAAGTACACAATAAAATCAACGGGACACTTGTGTCCGAAGTGTCGGTAAAGGAAGACAATCCGATAAGGAGTCAGTGATTTCACTTCATTCTAAAGGGTAATTTGTGCTCTTACTTGCCGAACGTGACACTCATTGCAGCGCATGCCATCGTAGCAGTCGCCCGGGCATTCTGTGCCTACGGGCCATGGTATGTGCCCAGTCGGGCTACGTGGATCAACCAATATATTTACTGGATTTTAACCATACAATAGATGGCGACAAACAAGCCGGCCGGGGACGGCCACAGAAACGGAGCCGTAAGAGAGCGCTCCCAGACTTACAATCCGCACAACGACCGCTGGGTGAAGCGAGACGCGAACACCGGGCGCTTCATGGACCAGAAGTCCGATGGAAAGCCCTTTAAAGGGGTTCGCAAGGAGAGGTAGGCCATATGATGCACTGTTGCGCCCAGAAGTGTGTGTTTAGACTTAGTATAAGCATTGAATCTGGGTGCAACAGCTGCCTCAACCATACCTAGTGCTTTAAGCCTAGGTTACAAAGACTGAGAGAAAGCTAAACACCCTGCAGGTTCATACAGGCAGGAGAATCAGAAAAGTTAATAAGATATATGCCTGTTAAAAGAGCAAGAAAAGCCATTCCACAGGGCACGGCAAGGAAACTGTGGGTAAAATCAGCAGGGCGTTGTCAGTACCGTGGGTGCAACATCGTGCTGTGGAGAGACTCCATGATGCAAAAAGACATGAATAAGGCCTACATCTCCCATATCATTGCAGCTAAGGAAGATGGACCACGTGGAGACGAGGAGCTCTCCGAGAAGCTTGAGATAGCTTATGAAAACCTTATGTTGCTTTGCGACGAGTGCCACAACAGGATTGATGAAGCCGATCCTGAAAGCCATTCGGTGGTGTATCTTCAGGCAATGAAGGTCGAACATGAGGAAAGAATAGAGACATTAACTGATATAGGTATAGACAAGAGGAGCCATATCGTTGTTTATCGAGCAAACGTAGGCGAGCACACCCCTGTCCTCAATTTCGAAACAGTGAGGAGCTACTTGCCGCCTGAGCGTTATCCGGCAGCCCCTAGCGCTATTGATTTAGGCATGATAAACAGTCCTCAGAGAGACAAAGATGACT
The DNA here is from genome assembly GCF_000373265.1 of Pontibacter roseus DSM 17521. Classification (GTDB taxonomy): domain Bacteria; phylum Bacteroidota; class Bacteroidia; order Cytophagales; family Hymenobacteraceae; genus Pontibacter; species Pontibacter roseus. The sequence goes on along the minus strand of NZ_KB890770.1, from coordinate 31,877 downwards.
TTTTTTGGCAGTCAGAGATCAGTAGCCTAAAAGCCCTTTTTACAGAACAGCTAAAGCCTAGGCTGCGCAAGGGAGAAATAGAGCACCTGTCCGTTTTTGCCTTTGCGCCGATTCCGCTTCTGGTAAAGCTCGGGACCCTGATCAACGACATCCAGCACGTAGAAGTCCACCAGCCCATACGCAACCCAAAATCCTGGAAATGGCAACCAGATGATGAATACAGTGATGTCCGCTACTTAGTCCATTCCCCTAAGGAAAAGCAAGCACAGGTAGCCCTAAATTTATCGTTGAGTGCTACTATCACCAACGACAGAATCCACCGGGTGCTTGGGGAGGACGTGGCGATCTTCACCCTCACTACAGAAATGCCTTTCAATGACTTACTTAAGTGCAGGAAGCATTTACATAACTTCAGCAAAGAGCTTAGGCTCTTGCTAAACCAGATCAAGGCGGAGTACGGCTCTGAGGCACCTCTGCACGTGTTTCCTGCCATGCCGATTAGCGCAGCTGTGGAGCTAGGCCGCTCCTGGATGCCCAAGGCAGATATGTCCTTGCTGATGTATGATGAGAACACGGCGGCTGAGGGCTTTAGACAAGTTATTGAAATCCAAAACAACTGAAAGACATGCTTTTTCCCTCACCTTTCAAAAAAGCAGTAGGCACAGGCCAATTGCTAGAACAGGTCGCTGCAGCCCTAGACATCACTGAGGCACAATATCAAACTGTGGTGGACAGATATACTGCTGTTGCCAAGCATCTAGCTAAGAAGGACTCGCCCCTCAGCCCCTATAGCCCCGACATCAAACCGCAAGGGTCCTTTTTAATTGGGACAATGATTAGGCCTCTCATCGAGGATGATGAGCTGGATGTGGACTTAGTCTGCAGGCTGAGCGGAAAGAGCACAGCCTGGGCTCAGTATCACTTAAAGCATGCCATAGGCGGGCAGCTAAAGGCGGATGAAACTTACAAACGCATGCTTGATGAGGAAGGCAACCGGTGCTGGACACTAGTTTACGCTGAATCCGCTAAATTCCACATGGACATATTGCCAGCCATAGTGGGCAGCGGTCACTTTACCTTGCTCGAGAGATCCTTTGCGTCTTTGGACCAAAGCCAAGTGGATCAGCTGGCGATACGTATCACGGATAAGCGGCTTGGGAACTACACATCTGACACGAACACAACCAACTGGCTGAAGAGCAATCCATTTGGCTATGCGGCATGGTTCAAAGAAAGGTCGAGAGTTTCTCTGCTAGAGTCCCGCAGCATCAGGGCCTCCGTTGAACCACTCCCTGTCTACGAGAAGAGAAAAGAGCCACTGCAGAGGGTAGTTCAGCTTCTTAAAAGGCACAGGGACATCATGTACGGGGGAGATCCATGCAAGCCGATCTCTATCATCATAACTACTCTGGCCGCCAGAGCATACAACAGGGAGGCCGATGTCTCCTTGGCGCTCTCCAACGTGCTCCAGAGGATGGAAAGTTACATTGAGGAGAGGTACAGTCCTGTACACGGCAGGTACATCAAGTGGGTCGGTAACCCTGTTAATCCAGAGGAAAACTTCGCTGACAGGTGGCTTTTGGAGTCAGAAAGGGAGAAGAACTTCTATGAATGGCTCGAAAAAGCCAAAGAGGATTTTGCACACCTTATGTCATGTAGTCTGACCGAGGCCTACAGATACTCTAAAGAGCTGTTTGGCACCCGATCGGTTAACGAGGCTGTAGAAGAGCTTGGCGTCAAAAACCTAATTACTGAGAGATACCAGCAGCCATCCTACTTGCCGGCTGTTCTAAACGCAGCTCATAGGCAACAGCCTCAGTGGCCAGTCGCAATACGTTACAAAGTAGAAATACACGGTCACTACAAAAACAGCAAAGGCAAGCGAGTCACTATAACGGGAAATACAGTTGTGCCCAAAAATTGTGACATCTTTTTTGTCGCCTCCACAAACGTTCCCAAACCGTTTGATGTATATTGGCAAATAGTAAATACTGGCGAAGAAGCAGAGAAAAACAAGGGCTTGAGAGGAGGCATTTATCACTCTAGGACACTAGGCAAGGGAGGGCTAAACCAGAAAGAATACTCAAGCTATAAGGGGACACACTGGGCGGAGTGCTTTATCGTAAAAAACGGTGTCTGTGTGGCCAGAAGCTATGAGTTCATTGTGAACATAGGTGAATAAGTGATTAGCGATTACCCTTTAAAAGCAAAGTAAATTGCATCAGAAAGACTTGGTCTCTTTCTCGTGCAATTTAAGATGTCATCGGTTTAGCAAAGGCTAACTTTTTTCTTCTAATTAACATAAGGTAAATTATAAGACTATCTATATATAACTATCATCCATTATAAAACAGTCCTTAATTATGGTAATATATTGGTTGACAGTCCTATACAATAGGAACACTTGAAGATTGAAAAATAATAAGACGTTATAAATACTAAATATTTTAGCTTTTATATTTTATAAAGTTAATAAATTTCTCTAAAGTTGCGTAATAGCTAATATTTTTAGCAAACATGCAACATGAATACAGAGATATTATTACCCTCGGAAACAGTAAGCTTTGTTCTGCTAGGTCGTGACACGGAAACAAAGTTCCCGCTCTTCGCGGCACGTGTCCCGGCGGGTTTCCCCAGTCCGGCAGAAGAGCACATTGAGGACAGAATCAGTTTATCATCTTATCTAAACGGGCACCCAGACGCTACTTTTTACGTGCGGCTAGAGGGGGACTCTATGATAGACTACAACCTGCTGGAGGGTGACTTGCTCGTTGTAGACCGTTCACTGCACGTGCGCAGCGGCGACATCGTGCTGGCCAACGTGAACAGCGAGTACACGGTAAAGAAGCTGGAGATAACCGAAACTGGGGTTAGGCTTCTGCCCGGTAACAACAAGTATAAACCTATAGAAATCACGGAGGACCTGGAGTTTTTGGTCTGGGGCGTAGTGCGGGGTGTAGCCAGGAGGATACGTCAATGACTAGTTTGTTTGCCCTTGTAGACTGCAATAACTTTTACTGCTCTGTGATGCGCGTCTTTCACCCTGAGCTAAACAATGTGCCCGTGGTAGTGCTTTCTAACAACGACGGCTCGATCATCGCCAGAAGCAATGAAGCCAAAGCACTGGGCCTGCAGATGGGGCAGCCCTTTTTCGAAGCCAGGCCAACTATAGAAAAATATAATGTAGTCTACTTTAGCTCTAACTACACGCTTATAGGTGACATGTCTGCCAGGGTGCACAGTACCCTGGCCCGCTTCACTCCCAATATGGAGATTTATTCCATTGACGAGGCATTTTTGGACTTGGGTGGCTTTAAAGGAATAGATATACCGGATTATGCACGCACCATCCGGAACACCGTCAGAAAGTGGACAGGCATACCCGTCAGCATAGGTGCCGCGCCCACAAAAACCCTGGCGAAGCTTGCGAACCGGATCGCCAAAAAGTCTGAGAAGGCCAACGGTGTGCTGGTGCTGACGGAAGCTAAGCATTTGGAGGCGGCACTAAAAAGAACCGACGTCGGTGACGTATGGGGCATTGGCTCCCGCTATGCCACAAAGCTCCACAGCTTCGGCATAAACAATGCCTGGCAGCTAGCCAATGTCACGGATGCTTTTGCTAAAAAACATCTGACGGTGGTGGGGCTGCGGCTGGTGAAAGAGTTGCGTGGGGAGCCATGTACTGACCTAGAGATTGAGCCTCCAGCAAAAAAAGGGATCTGCTCCTCTCGCTCATTCGGGCAACCAGTAACCACGCTCAACGACCTAAAGGAAGCAGTGGCTGTCTACGCCTCCCGGTGCGCCTACAAGCTACGGCAGCAAAAAAGCGCCTGTCGCGTGGTAACCGTGTTCATTCACACTAATCCATTTCGGGAACGGGAGCCGCAATACTACAACACCAAAACCATCAATCTGCCCGTTTCTTCCTCCTCCACTATAGAATTAGTTCAGTACGCTACCATGGCACTGGAACACATCTACCGGGACGGGTTTGCCTACAAGAAAGCCGGCGTGTACATCACGGAGATTGGACCGGCAGACGGCGCACAGATGAATATCTTTGACAGGGTGGATCGGAGTAAGCATGCAAGCCTCATGCTCACGTTGGATCAACTTAACAAGTCTATGGGAAAGGGCACGGTAAAGGTAGCTGCTGAGGGGGTGAGCCCTATTTGGGAGCCTAAAGCTGAATTCTCTCCTCCATGCTATACCACAAGAATAGAAGATGTCCTGAAAGTGCGATAAGGCTCCAGCAAAGGATAGCTATCTTGTATATTAAATTAGATGTGCTAAATTCGGTAATGGTTAAACTTGAAAAGTACATGAGATTTAAAGAGGCAATAAAATTTATACAAGGGAATAAAGACAAAGCAGCAGTCGCAGTGAATAAAGAACAGATGGAAATTTTCATTCTTGATGTCTTTGTAGATGATCTTGAGTCTGATACTAGTGTTGAGGATATCCCTGTGTCTGTTTCTTACGAGCAAGATTTAGGGCCTGGTGCTGGTTCAGAAGACTTCTATGAAATCTCAGAATGTCTGGAAGAGCATCCTCATGTAGAAACATTAAAATTCTTTGTCGTTGACAAAGAGCTTGCCGATAGTATCCGAGGACATGAGTTTTGGTATCAGCTTGAGGCGCTGCGGCTTTAGTAGTAACTTGAAATAGGTAGATCTAACTAACAAAGGAAGGAAACTATATGATCAAGATGAAACATCCGGTAGAAGAGCGTAATGTCAGTCAGGAAAAATTTCTGGCCACCTGCCCCATCGGGGAGCGCCGCTTTCACGAGCTGATGTTTACGGTGGGTAACATTTCTTATCGTTACCATCACGAGGCCAAGGACTACACTCCTAATATGAATGATTATCAGGAATGGCTTGAGGGTCTGCCCGATAAGGTGCGGCAAGGAATGGAAGAACAAGGTTTCGAGAATTGTAAAAGCATCCTATCATTCACACGCTATGTAATGGAGAAAAACGATGTGGGAATGGAGGAGTACATTCGCCTTCATATGGACCCGCAGGACTACGAAGAGTACCTAAAAATAGCGAAAGGCTAGGTATAAATAAGTTAAAGATGCCTTTCTTATTTGATATTGGCGCTGAAGTTCGCTTCATGGGTAACACCTTCCATCTGCTAGAGCATTGAAGAGATGCCTCAAATCCTACCTCATTCATTGGCCTTATAATTCAGGTACTCATTTTTCTCCCCTGAAGCTTCATTGTAATTAAAAGTCTTCTCATCAATCTGCTTACCGTTCTTGTAAATAACAAAGCGCATCTGCATAGAAGCAGGACCATTCTCCACGGCACTGAACTCATTGGCAGCTTGTATGGTGAGTTCCCTTACCTTATCCGCTTCATAGGAATAGGACGTCTCCGAAAGGTTCCCGTCAAACAACACGGGCGGCATAGCCTCATTAGTACCCCTCACTTTAAAATCGCCACCTCCAATAGTAATAATCTTAATGAACTTCTCATAATCCCCTGACTGGCTGTAATCGACCCGATAGGTAGCAGTATCAGGCAGGGCCGGGCCCTCGCCTTCGTCATCACAACTAGCAAAAAATAGAACTGTACATAACAGAAGGGAGAAGATAGATAGCTTTTTCATAGCCTAAAAATTAAATGGTTTATAGTTAGGTGAAAAATATTTTCTACAGAGACGTAATTAACCGCAACAGCCAGGCGAGACACAGAAACTGCATTTCATCTCCTAAAATCTTTGACTGCTATACTAGATTTCAGATCATAACTTCACTTTCATAGGGATACGATTCTCCTGGTCGTTTTTGGGATGTATGATGTCGTTATAGTCTTTATGGCCAAGGGGCTTATGCACCTGAAGTCCGGAACGAATACCGGAGTTCTTCTCAAAGGCAAAAAGGCTCAGCTTGTCTACAGGAATATCAAATTTCTTTTCATCCAAGCTGAAGGTAATACTGTCGGCATTCTTTGTAAAGGTGTAGGGCTTACCTACTATTGCCGTGGCCAGATAGATATCATAGATCTTTCCCTGGTAATCGTTATCGAAAATGGTATGCTTTTGAGCATGCGGCCACGCCTTCAGGGAAAGCTCCACCTGCATCCTCGACATTCCCCCGCCAAACGAGACGAACACTGAGTTGCTGAAGTCCCGCTTATCCTTCTCCAGCTGATAGAAGCTCATGGCATCTATAGGGTTCTCCGCAAAGTAGACATGGCGTGTAAGAACCGGATTCTGCGCAAAGTCGGCTACCCAGACACCGTGCTTGCGGTCGCTGCCCGATGCCACGCCCTTAAAGCCATAATTTCTAAGGTCGTAGCCTATCGTTTCGCTGCTAGCTGGCCTTTGCAGAGGGAAAGCGATATTGGTATAGGCATTATCCTTCTCTGCGTCCCGCACTAGCCTTATGTAAGGCAGGAACAGCTGCACCGTCTCGCTAGAGAGACCTCGTTCCTTGATTAGGTAATGCAGCTTAAAAACAGAGGCCTCCGATTCGACAAACCTGCTTTTGTCAAAAGGCTTTGCTTCCGTAACATTGTAGATTGGAGCTTTGGGTTGAGAGGCATAAGCATACCTAGACAGCACCCTATTGATACCGTCGATCTCATTGCGAAAGCTTCCCTGGAAGCGGTGCAGCCGGTTGGCCACAAAATCTATCACAGACCCCTTGTCGTTGCTTCCATCCCGGTTGAAGTACATCTGCCGGGAGCTGTCGCCCGGGTTGTTGATGATAATCCTGTCTCCGTCAGGGTGCCTGAACTCAGGGCTCTTTCTGCCCTTCAGGGGGTCAAACACATAGCCTAGCGACTCGGCGACCTGAATAATCGACACCTGCTCTCTGTATTCCTGAAAAGTCATAGGCAAGCTAACGTTTAATAGACACAACAGGAGTTTCCTTCACTGCCAAGGTGTGGCTTTCTTTTACAGAGACTTGCCCCTCCACTATCTTCATTCCTTTAGGATCATTCAAATCCAGGCGGGCTGAGATCAGCTGATCCTTTGCTTTGGAATAAAGCTCCAGGGTGCCGCCTTGCCGCAGGTGCTCTTTCTGATCAGTACTCAACACGATATCCCTGATAGCACTAGGCACTTGGATATCCCGTACCCTCACCCTTAGAATCTCGTTGGTCTCCTTATCCAGCTGGAAAACATACAGCTCTTTCTCCCCATTAAGCGATTTAAACGGCTTTACCAGTAGCTCTCCGTTTAGCAGCTTCTCCAGCTCCTGCTTACTGGCTCCGATTTCGTTTTGTATCTCCCTTCGTATCGGGTGGATCATTAGCGATAAGGTGTTGTCTGGATTCATCTTCAGGCTCAATTTTGCATCCACGGTAAGAGGTTCCAGACTGGCGTCCTTGATAGTAAAGGTATTCAGGCTTGTGCGCCTGCCCGTCAGCAGGCTCACCAAATCGTCAGACTTCATGGAGAGCACGTCTTTCTTGTTCATTCCAAGGCGCTCGAATTGACCGTACGGCAGGTCTTTTATATCAAAGTTCATAGTTTTAATTAAATACTAGATACATTGATTTAAATTTACGATAAAATAATTTTTGAGTATATAATACGGGCTAATTATTCTAATTTTCATACATTACATGTATAAATAATAAATCATTATACATAAAGTATATAATAAAATATTCTTATTGGGATTCCTCAATATAAAATAGACTTAGGAGCAACCTAACAATAAGGAGAAAAAAACCACTCCCACTAAACATAAAATGCTATAAATGTTCCCTAGTGAGCGCAACAGCAACACTGCTAAAGCAGTACAACAGCAGAATTATTCTTACCTTTGCAATAATGAAGTACCTGACTGTCATTTGGGCTATTGTGATACTGGCCATGGCGTGCTTGCCATGTGCAGATGAAGGCGCAGCCTTTGCCCAAAGCAACGTAACGACAGTGCAGGTAGACGATTTTCATCAGGACGGTGCGCAGGACGAAGACCTTTGCTCGCCGCTGTGTGAGTGCAATTGCTGTGGCGGCATTACGCTTATCTCCTGGATAGCCCCGCCGTCAGAGCCGCAGCCGTATCCGCAAAACACGTACCGCAGCGCCTATCTTGATGACGCCGCCTTTTCGCCTGGATTCCCCTTCTGGCACCCGCCTAAGGTTTAACCGACTCTTTTCTGTTTAAGAAAACACGCCCTGCTGCATTGTCAATGCAGCTAAGAGTGGCGTGCGCTTATACGTTGTATAGGTGGTTTTTTGGGTTAAACCAACCATTGTAGTGTTAGACAAAATCATTCATTTTTCCATCTACAACAAGCTCATCATCGGCATCTTAACGCTGGGGCTTGTTGTATGGGGCGGCTATTCCCTGACCCAGCTGCCCATCGATGCCGTCCCGGACATCACCAACAAACAGGTACAGGTCATCACCTCCAGCCCTTCGCTGGCGGCCCAGGAAGTGGAGCGGCTCATCAGCTTTCCGGTGGAACAGACCATGGCCACTATTCCCGACATCGAAGAAGTGCGCTCCATTTCCCGTTTCGGGCTCTCGGTGGTAACCATTGTGTTCAAAGAGAAAGTGGACATCTACTGGGCACGCCAGCAGGTGGCAGAGCGGCTCACGGAAGCTTCGCGGAACATACCACCTGGCGTCGGCAGCCCCGAAATGGCGCCTATTTCCACTGGCCTGGGCGAGATTTACCAGTATGTGGTGCATGCCAAACCAGGCTACGAAGACAAGTACTCAGCCATGGAGCTGCGCACCATTCAGGACTGGATCGTTCGCCGGCAGCTGCTGGGTACGCCCGGTGTGGCGGAGGTTAACAGCTTTGGTGGTTATCTGAAACAGTACGAGATTGCCATAAACCCCAACAGGCTGAAAGCGCACAACCTGAGTATCACGGATGTACTCACAGCCCTGGAGCGCAACAACGGCAACACCGGAGGGGCTTACATCGACAAAAAGCCAAATGCCTACTTTGTGCGCAGCGAAGGGCTCATCAAGAGCCTGAGCGAAGTAGAGAAGGTGGTGGTCAGCAACACCTCCAACGGCACGCCGGTCCTTATCTCGGATATTGCCCAGGTGCAGTTTGGCGCTGCCAACCGCTACGGCGCCCTGACCGATGCCCAAGGCGAAGCAGTAGGAGGCATTGTGATGATGCTCAAAGGCGAGAACACCAACCAGGTCGTAAAGCGGGTAAAAGAGCGCATGGAGCAGATCCGGAAAACCTTGCCCGAAGGCGTAGCCGTGGAAGCCTTCCTGGATCGGAGTGAGTTGATCGGCAGAGCCATCAGTACGGTAGAGAAGAACCTGATTGAAGGAGCCCTGATCGTGATTTTTGTGCTCGTGCTCTTTTTGGGGAACCTGCGGGCCGGTCTGGTGGTGGCTTCCGTTATACCGCTTTCCATGCTGTTTGCCGTTATCTTGATGCGCCAGTTTAATGTGACGGGCAACCTGATGAGCCTGGGGGCCATAGACTTCGGCATCATCGTGGACGGCGCCGTGATCATCGTGGAAGCCACCATGCACCACCTGGGCTTGCGTGGCGGCAACAGGCTCACCCAGGCTCAGATGGATGAAGAAGTATACGAGTCGGCCCGTAAGATCCGCACGTCGGCTGCTTTTGGCGAGATCATCATCCTGATCGTGTACCTGCCTATCCTGGTGCTGGTGGGGATAGAAGGAAAAATGTTCCGGCCCATGGCACTGACGGTTTCCTTCGCCATCCTGGGTGCTTTTATCCTTTCCCTGACTTATGTGCCAATGATGTCGGCGCTGGTGCTGAGCAAGAACACGGCGCACAAGCGTAATTTCTCCGATAAGATGATGGACTTCTTCCAGCGCCTGTATAGTCCCGTCATCAAAGGAGCCTTACGATTGAAGGCATTGGTGCTGTTATTAGCCGTGGGCTTGTTGGCCCTGGCCCTGCTGCTCTTCTCACGCATGGGCAGCGAGTTTATACCCACGCTGGACGAAGGCGACTTTGCGCTGGAAACCAGGTTGCTGACGGGCAGCTCCCTTTCGGAGACCGTCGAGAAAGTGACGCTGGCTTCCCGCATCCTGAAAGAGCGGTTTCCGGAAGTAAAGGAGGTCATCAGCAAGATCGGGGCTGCCGAAATACCGACAGACCCCATGCCGATGGAGTCTGCCGACGTGACCATTATACTCAAAGACAAGGAGGAGTGGACCAGCGCCAGAACCCGCGAAGAGCTGGCCAGTAAGATGACCGAGGCCCTGGAAGCCATTCCGGGTGTCACCTTCGGCGTTTCCCAACCCATACAGCTGCGCTCCAACGAGCTGATTTCAGGGGTGCGGCAGGATGTAGGCATCAAGATATTCGGGGAAGACCTGCAGGAGCTGACGCGCCTTTCCCAGGAAGTGGGCCGTGTGGTGTCAACGGTAGAGGGGGCGGAAGACCTGTACGTGGAGCAGGTGTCGGGCCTGCCGCAGATCGTGGTGGACATTAACCGCGACCAGCTCGCCAAGTTCGGGCTGGATGTGGAAACGGTGAACCAGGTCATCAACTCCGCCTTTGCCGGGCAGAGTGCGGGCATGGTGTACGAGGGCGACCGCCGCTTTGAGCTGGTGGTCAGGCTTGCGCAGGAAAAGCGGCAAAGTATAGACGATGTGCGGCAGCTCTATGTCACAGCCCCCAGCGGGGTGCAGGTGCCGCTGGAGCAGCTGGCCAGCGTGCACTTTCAACAGGGACCGAACCAAATTCAGCGGGAAGACGCCCAGCGGCGCATCATCGTGGGCTTCAACGTTAGGGGCCGGGACATTGCCAGCGTGGTGGAAGAAGTACAGGATAAGATCGACAGCGCGGTTCAGCTGCCAACCGGGTACTTTATCACCTATGGCGGGCAGTTCGAAAACCTGGAGCAGGCCAACGAGCGACTTTCGGTGGCCGTGCCCGCTGCCCTGGCGCTTATCTTTTTGCTGCTCTACTTTACCTTTAAGTCCGTACGGTTCTCGCTGCTCATCTTCACCGCCATCCCCTTCTCGGCCATTGGGGGCGTGCTGGCCCTGTGGGTACGCGGCATGCCGTTCAGTATCTCCGCCGGGGTCGGTTTTATCGCGCTCTTCGGCGTGGCCGTGCTGAACGGCATCGTGCTCATTGCCGAGTTTACCAGGCAGCGGAAGGAACACCCCGGCCTAAGCCTGCGCGATGTGGTGCTGGACGGCACATCGGTACGCTTGCGCCCGGTGCTGATGACGGCTGCCGTGGCTTCGCTGGGCTTTCTGCCGATGGCGCTCTCCACCACGGCAGGCGCGGAAGTACAGAAACCACTGGCTACCGTTGTGATCGGAGGCCTGATCACATCCACCCTGCTGACCCTGATCGTGCTGCCCGTACTGTATGTTTTATTAGAAGGTTATTACATGAAATATCAGCGTAAAAAAGCAAACGACGGGCTTTCGGCGGGTACGGCTTTTCTCTTCCTGCTGGGTGCTTTCACCGTGCTGTCGCTTGCCGCGCCGCAGCAGGCAAAGGCGCAGCAAGGCGTAAAGGTGTATACGTTGCCTGAGGCGGTTTCCCAGGCACTTGATCAGAACCCGAGTGTAGGAGCTGCCAAGCTGGGCGTGAAAAGAGCCCAGGCACTGAAAGGGGCAGCCTGGGGTATCGATAAAACCCAGGTGCAGTACTCCACGGGCAAGCTTGCGACGGGTGCGTATGACAATGAGCTTTCCGTATCCCAATCGCTTCCCTTCCCCACAGTATACGCCCACCAAGCGAAGCTGGCGGAAGAGCTCACCCAGGTAAGCAGGCTCAATCTGTCACAGCGCGAGCGGGAAATAGTGCGGGATGTCAGGCTCAACTACTACGGCTTGGTGTACACTCTTTCGCAGCTGCACTTGCTCCATTACCAGGACAGCCTGTATGCGCAGTTTCTGAGAGCAGCCCAGGTCAGGCTGCGAACCGGGGAGACAAACCTGCTCGAGAGGGTAACGGCCGAGGCACAACTCTCAGAAGTGCGTAACAACGCCTTCCAGGTAGAGGCAGACAGGGCCATTTTCCAGGAGCGACTGCAAGCTATTTTAGCGATAAATGCAGGTGTCGCCCCGGCAGACACCGTTCTGCAAAAACTGCCATTCCCAACGGTTACCGAAGAGATGCTGGAGCAGCACCCACGCCTGCAGCTGGCACGGCAACAGATAGAAGTAAGGCAGGCCGAGACAAAGGTGGAGCGGGCAAGGCTCCTGCCGGACCTGCAAGTGGGGTACACCAACCGTACCTTAGGCGCCCACGAAAGTGTCATTGCCGATGTGGAGCCGGCGCAGGAAGTGTCATTCGGCGTGGCCATACCCCTCTGGCCAAAGCCGCAGCAGCGGCGCGTTCAAGCCGCCAAACTGCAGGCCGATGCTGCCAACCTGGACCTGCAGCAAGCCCGCAATGAGCTGCTGGCAGATACCAAAGCGGCCCTGCAGCAGGGGTTAAAACTGCAAAGCAGCCTGGCCTACTACGAGGCAACTGCGCTGCCACAGGCGCAGCTCATCATCGAGCAGGCCACAAAAGCTTACCGGGTAGGGGAAATCAGTTATCAGGACTATGTGCTGAGCCTGAACAGGGGACTTTTAATTCAGACAAACTATCTGGAAACCCTCCACGCCTACAACCGGGCCGTGATTGAGCTACAGTTTCTTATTGAAAATCAAAACAACTAATTAATTTGAATCCATCCCAAATGAAAAGGATCAGCTATATCGTATATTTCATGGGCCTGTTCCTGATTGGCGCCTGCGGCAACGAAGCAGAAACTGCTCAGGAGCCCGGACACCGGGAAGAAGAAGCCCATGAAGAAGAGAACCCGGCAAGTGCCGAACTAACGGAAGAGCAGTACCAGGTGGCAGGCATTACCTTAGGCAAGCCGCAGCTGCGCAACCTGAGCAACACCCTCACACTTACCGGCAAGCTGGACCTGCCGCCGCAGAACATGGCTTCCGTAACGGCTCCGCTTGGCGGGTTTATCCGGAAAACCCAGGTGCTGGAAGGCACCTATGTTAAGAAAGGCGACCTGCTGGCTACGATCGAAAACCCGGAATTTGTGACGCTGCAGGAAGACTACCTGAAAGAAAAGAACCGCCTGGATTACCTGGAACTGGAATATAAGCGCCAGCAGGAACTGCACGAGGAGCAGGTGTCCTCTGCCAAGACCTACCAGCAAACGGTGGCCGAGTACAGAAGTGTGCAGACGCGGGTACAGGCCCTGCAGGAGCGGTTGGCCATCATCGGTATCACGAACGGCTCTCTCCGAAGCGGTAAAATCAGACGTATACTGCCGCTCCATGCGCCTTTAGAAGGTTATATTACCTATGTCAAGGCAGATGTGGGCCAATACGTTGCCCCCACGGATGTACTTTTCCGCATCGCCGATACCGACCACCTGCACGTGGAGCTAACCGTGTTTGAAAAAGACCTGACCTCACTCAGGAAAGGGCAAGTGGTGCGCTACTCCTTGCCCGGGGAAAGCGCGGCTCAGCGCGAAGCCACCATTTTCCTGATCGGCAAAGAAATCAGCCCGGAGCGCACCGTGCAGGTGCACGCCCACATGGAAGAGGAAGACAAGGACCTGGTGCCCGGCATGTACGTGCAGGCCCAGGTGGCGCTGGATGACAAGCAGGTACTGGCCTTACCGGAAACAGCGGTGGTACAGGAAAACAACACTTCATTTGTCTTTCTCTACACAGGCCAGGAGCAGGAAGGAAATGCCCTGATGAAAAAATTTAGAATGGTACCCGTGGTGCGCGGCGTGGAACAAGGCGGTTTTGTACAGGTGGCACTTCCCGCCGGTGTAGATACGGCTACCGGAAACTTTGTTACCAAAGGAGCTTACTCGCTGCTTTCTAAAATGCGAAACGCTGAGAATGAGGGCGGCCATGGTCATTAATTATAGAAACATGCTGAAAAATCTGGACAAACTACTGCAGGATAAAAACATACGTCCAACGGCCATGCGCCTGCTTGCACTAGAGTATATTTCTTCACAACAGACGGCTGTTAGCCTCAGCGACCTGGAGGCAGCTTTTCACCGGGCGGACCGCATCACCTTGTACCGTACTCTGAAAACCTTCGAGGAAAAGGGATTGGTACATAGCATTATGGATGGCACCGGTTCGGTAAAATATGCGCTCTGCGAAGAAGGCTGTGAATGCGCTCCAGAGGATCTGCATGTGCATTTCTTTTGCAATAAATGCCGGGAAACGATTTGCCTGCCGATGTTGCGCATCCCTAAAATCCCCCTGCCGGACAACTTTAAGCAGGAAGAAGCTAGCCTGGTGATCAAGGGGACCTGCGGCAGGTGCAACTAAACAATGCAATGCAATTGCAGGCGGTTGGGCAGTAGTTTTGTAAAAGAAAACAAGAGAAGAACTATGAAATTTAACTGGAGCATGCCCACACCCCTCCGGACTTACTACCGACAGGAGCTAACTTCTTACCGCACGCTGTGGCAGCAGGGGCTTGCTGCTGAGGCATGGCGGCATCTGGAGCGGGCGCACATTCTGGGGCAGCCTTACCCCATAGAGCACACTGCCGTACATTGGAAGATGTTTTTATTTGGTTTTCAAACCAAGAACATTAAGGAGATAGTAGGGCAGCTTCCCCGCCTGCTGATCGGGGGAGTGAAGTCATGGGCAGGGGTGATACCGGTTGGAAACACCGGTGGTGCCAACGTGCCGCCGCTCCGGCCTATGCCGATTCCGGATGACTTGAAGCAGATCATCGAATCTGCACGATAACATTTGAAAGAATACGAACATGACAAAGCATATAGAGACAGATAAAAACATAGAGGAAGATTTTAAGCCTCTTGAGATAACCTCGCCCCGTACGGCGGAAGCTCCCGGCCCGAATGTGGGGGCCGAGTGCTGCTCCGTGGACGGAAAGACAAAGCAGGCAGGTGCCATGGAGCACGAGCACGCCGAGGAGGAAGCCAAATCATCCTACATCCCCACAGCACTTAGCCTTATCCTGCTATTGAGCGGCATCCTGCTGGACTACCTCGATACGCCCTGGTTCACGGGTTATGTGCGCTTTATAGTGTATGCAATTGCTTATGTGCTGGTGGGCTGGCGCGTGGTGTGGCACGCCATCAAGAGCCTTCGGGGCAGTTTCTTCAACGAGTTCTTTCTGATGAGCATGGCCACGCTGGGCGCTTTTTACATCGGGGAATATGCCGAAGGCGTGGCCGTGATGCTTTTCTACGTGGTTGGAGAGCATTTTCAGGAAGCGGCCGTGTTGCGCTCCCGCCGCTCCATCAAGGCGCTGATCGACAACCGGCCTGATGAAGTAGGGCTGGTGACTGAGAAGGGCATAATAAACGTGAAGGCCAAAGAAGTGCGGGTGGGCGACGTGGTGCAGGTAAAAGCCGGCGAAAAGGTGGCCCTGGACGGGGAGCTGCTCTCCGAACGCTCCTCTTTCAACACGGCTGCCCTCACCGGTGAGTCGAAGCCTGACACGAAAAGCAAGGGGGAAACGGTATTGGCCGGTATGATCAACCTGGATCGGGTGATAGAACTTCGGGTAAGCTCTGCCTACGAGAACAGTGCCTTGTCTAAGATCCTGAAACTGGTGGAGGAGGCTGGCAGCCGGAAGGCCAAAACGCAGCAGTTCATCACCCGGTTCGCCAAAGTGTACACGCCCATTGTGTTCTTCCTGGCCGTTGGATTAGTTTTCATCCCATACTTTTTCGTGGAAGCCTATGACTTTAACCAATGGCTGTACCGGGCGCTTATCTTCCTGGTGATCTCCTGCCCCTGCGCGCTTGTCATCTCCATTCCGCTCGGCTACTTTGGAGGTATTGGGGCGGCATCGCGCAATGGTTTGCTCTTTAAAGGCTCTAACTTTCTGGACCTGATGACGCAGGTGGATACGGTGGTCATGGACAAGACCGGCACTTTGACAGAGGGGGTGTTTAAGGTACAGCAGGTGGAGACGGTTTTGGATGATAAATCTTGGTTCCTGACGGCCGTGGCTGCGCTGGAGAGCAAGTCCACGCATCCAATCGCGCAGGCCATTATGGCCGAGGCAGGCCAGGCATATACACAGCACCGTGTGGAGCAGGTGGAGGAGATATCCGGGCATGGGCTGAAAGGTAAGGTGGACGGCAAAGAACTGCTGGTGGGAAATACTAGGTTGCTGGAGAAGTTTCATGTTGCTTTTGACCCGAGCCTGAAGGAGATCGTGGAAACGATCGTGGTAGTGGCTGTGGACGGTACCTACACGGGCTACATCACCATCGCCGACAAGGTAAAGGAGGATGCACCGCTGGCCGTGAGCCGAATGCGGGAACTGGGCGTGAAAAAGCTGGTTATGCTATCGGGTGACAAGGACTCCATTGTGCAGAAAGTTGCTGGTGAGCTGAAGCTGGACGAGGCATACGGCGGGCTGCTGCCGCAGGACAAGGTGAGCAAAGTGGAAGAGTTGAAAGCACAGGGCAGAACAGTTGCCTTTGTGGGGGACGGGATTAACGATGCGCCCGTGATCACGCTGGCAGACGTGGGCATGGCCATGGGCGGGCTGGGGTCCGATGCCGCCATCGAGACGGCGGACGTGGTGATTCAGACAGATCATCCTTCCAAGATTGCCACGGCCATCAACATCGGTAAAAAGACCAAGCAGGTCGTATGGCAGAACATCGCCCTGGCTTTCGGTGTGAAGGCCATCGTGCTGATCCTGGGTGCTGGTGGTTTGGCCACCATGTGGGAGGCGGTGTTCGCTGATGTGGGGGTAGCCTTACTGGCTATACTGAATGCCGTGCGGATACAGCGGATCAAGTTTGACTGAGGCAGCAAGGACAGCCGCAGAATCAGCTTTGTGGAAGCTGTAGCTTGTTTCCTTAGCTTTCTGAGGCAGAGAAATTACAACTGGTAAATGCTCAACATCGGAGATGAAGCAACTTGAAAACTGGTTGTTTCTGATCTGTAAACGGTTTGCAATAGGCTTGATTTCGGGTCGCAGTCGGGTTCAAGTGAAGGACTGGGCGTATTAACAAATGACCGAAATTGAGATAGGTAGTTCATCCCTGGAAGAGAATTAGCCTTCTAAGTCCTCCAATTACCACTCTGCCTGGCATATCAAATAAAATTGGGCAATTATTGTATTTAAGATTAACTATTCATCTTTTAAGCAAGATAAATCAAGAAATATTATTGAAAAATGGCCGTAGAAACAAAATGAATCAGGGGGTATTCAGCAACCGAATCACCTCCTCAATCTGCGTGGAAAATTCACTTTGGGCGAGCTTCAGCTTTTCAACGGCAATGCTGTTGAGGCTGTGGCTGTTGGATAGCTTCTCGTGCTTCTCCAGGATGTCGAAGTTGTCGGAAAAAAGAAGGTCCACGTGAAAGTGCTTACTGTAGAAGCTGAACAGGAGCAAAAGCAGTTCGATAGTCCCTCCCACCCCGTTCTCCAGCCGGGATATCTGGTTCTGGTTCACCCCCATGGACTCTGCCAGGCTCTCCTGCGATAAATCAAGCCGCTTTCGCAGCAGCTTTAGCCTTTGGCCTAACTCCTGTATGCTTACGCTCATTCCTGTAACGCTGTGATTAGTGTCTTAACCTCATTTCTAATTTTATTGTAGTTTGCTCTCAGGATTTGGTCTTTTTGGTCGGGGGTACCAAAGTTATAAAATTTTGGCAAGTCAAGATACTGCTTTTCTTCCTGTTGTATGTTATCAAGGTCGAGATTAATTTTACAGTGGTAGGTACTGGCAACATACTTCCCGCTATACTCTTCGCTATCGGAAGCCACCTGTCCTACCAGTTCGCCCGCCTGCAAATTGGCTATTTTGGATGCCGGGATAAGCGGTCCCATTTCCTCGTTCATGTTCACAGAGGTACGGTTTCGGTCCACGCTAAGCCCCTCCTTTAGCTGCCTCACCCTACCAAACAGTTTTTCCAGCCAGTCAAGCGTTTCTTTATTACGGGCAGAGCCCGAGAGTACATTGGCCGCTACAGAGCAAATGGTATCGGCTGTTTCCCTGCCATACTGCTGCCGCAGCTGCGGTAGTTCCTGCAGGCCCAGCAGCACTGCTATCTTGTTGCTCCTGGCGGTAGCGATCAGGTTCTCCACCCGGTGTATGTAAAGCGTAGGAGACTCATCCACGATCAGCCCACAGGGCAAGTTCCCCTTTGTATTGATCAGGCGTGTCATGCGATTGAGGATAAGCGCATTGCAGGCGCTGTTAATGCTCTGTGTGGCCGGGTCATTTGCAATCACCAAAACAGAAGGGTTTTCCGGGTCCGTTATCTTTAAGTTAAAGTCGTTTCCTGATAGTACCCAGAATGTTTCTTTTGTGGCAAGCCGGCCAATATTAATCTTTAAGGTGCCAATCTGTCCTTCCAGCTGCTCAAAGGCTCTGTTTTTATAGGCTGTGGCAAAAGGCGAAAGCAGGCTCTCCAGCTCAGGTTCGGAAAAGAGCACCTCGAAAATTTGATCATAGCTGAGGTTAATGAAGGAAAGTACATGCGGAAATGAAGAATACCGCCCCCCTTCGTGGCGGCTCAGAAAGTAGATGCAGCTGGCCAGGAAATTAACGGCCGATTGATTGAAGAACTGCGCAGAGCCTGAGTCCCTGTCTCCTTTTCGCAGAGCCTCCAGCAGCGCCTCAGCCGTTTCGGTGGCATCGGCCAGGGTAGGCAGGTACTCTGGCTTTAAAGGGTTAAATCTCCTGCTGTGCTCTACGCTGTTAAAATTGATGACATGGAACCTGTGGTTTTTCAATACCCCTCTCTTTCTATTGACCAGGTAATGGTAATAAGTCGTTCTGGCCAGGTCCGGAAACTTGAAGTCGTAGACCATCATAGAGAAGCCTTTCCCCAGGAGCTGTTTGATAAAAGGTAACACCACTGAGAAAGACTTTCCAGAGCCAGGCGTACCGATCAGCAGTGTTGCCCGAAAGGGGTTTACTACATTAAGCCACCCGCGCTGTACCCGCTTCTGGTAATAGTAAAGCATCGGGATGTTCACCGAGTAAGGCGTATGCACCGGTTTCCTGGACTGCTCAAAGGACTCATTTTCCACGTTGAATTTGTCCTTCATTAATCGGTGTTGTATATGCTTGGAGATGTTATCCAAGGCTATATGAATCATCATTGCACCTAAGAAGGAGAGCAGGATGTAAGCCGCATCAGACAGGGACACATCCCAGAAAAGATTACGGCTGCTTTTAAAGAAATAAAAGAAACCTGAGCCAAAGAAAAAGGCGCAGCCGATGAGCAAGGGAAGGAAGATATGCCGGAGCGGGTCGAGATCCAGGTTCTTCCTGGCCTTTGTGCCAATGCTCACGATCAGAATCAACCCGAAGGTAAAAGCTTTGGAGAAGTAGATGTGCTCATAAATAGCCATGCGCTTTACCTTGCGCAGTACAGGCTGCAGCTGATACATACTGCCCGAATCCATAAAGAGGAAAACAGCTACCTCTACTACAATAGTGAAATAGATAAGTCCCTGCAGGAAGGAGTAAAGTTTTTTGATTTCGCTGGATTCTTCCATATCGTTCCTGATAAAGGTTATCCAATACTATCAGATAGATGTAAGGGAAAGACTTAACAAACTTTCTTTCCTGAGAAAATTCCCGTCGACTAGCCAAATCCTGCTCACAATGGAATTTTGATGCCCGCCAGTAAGCCAGTCCTAAAGTTGTGGTTTACCCGAAGCACGCCCTCATTTTTCTGTTGGAGCATCAGCACTACATTTCCCGGCAGCACATAGCCCAGCTCCAGGCCTGCCTGCAGCGCACCAATGAAATGTGCTGTATTGGAGCCAATGCCCGCTCCCAGGCGCAGCTTGAGAAACGTGTTTCTGGAACGGGTAAGCATGGGTTTGTAGGCAACCCCCACTAACCAGTTTTTGCTGTCGTCCACGTTGCTCTTATAGGCATCACCGAAGATCTCATAGGAATTATAGTGGCGTTTGCTGAACTCCAGGGCAAGGTTAGCAGTTAAGGCATCCTTGTACATCCAGCCGCCTGCTACGTTCAGGTGGGTGTAGCCCTCTTGCGCCCGGCACGACAGCACAACCAGGAGCAGTAAGGAAAGGAGTAATGACTTTCTCATAAGGTGTCTGCATGAAGGATATCGGAATAGTCAATTTTAAGGGAGATGGTGCGCCCAGAAATCTGCTCCTCAGCCACCTCAATATGGAACACCTTTTCCTCTGGGAAAGTAAACTTCCTGAAAACAAACACGTTCCGGTACTGACGCTTGAAATTACCCGTGTCATAAAGCTGGAAACTGGGCTGTAGCTCCACCTGCTGAAAGTTAGTGGCCTTCACGACCTTTTTATCCTCAATCTTAAACCGTATTTGATCGACCGTATAGGGAATGTTGGTGTCATTTCTAAGGGAGACATCAATAAAGAAATAGTCTCCCACTGTATAGATGTTGTTTAGCCTTGCCTGCATCCCCTGCCCTTTCGTAGTCACACTGTTGAACCGGGGTTTTCGCTGGAGGGCCAGCAGCGCAAATCGTGTCATGTCCTCCCGGCTCATGGCCACAGCCGGGTTCAGGTAATCATCCACCCGGGTAGGGTCTATACGCACCTCCGTGTCTGCCCGATCCGCTCGGCTGTAGGCCAGCTTATACTGTACAAGGAAGCGCTCTCCAACGATGGTGATAATACCCGGTTTTGCTCCGCCATGCTTGGGTTTGACCCGAAGGATATTGGCAACAGGTATGTCTCCGGCTACATCATCTGTGGAGATATCTACATACTGTATCGGCTCAGGACTCACAATATGCGTGGAGATGTTTTCATGCACGTGCACTACCTGAAGGGAATCCTGTGCCGAGGCTGAAAACAGCAGGGCAAACAACACATATAGAAGGAATAGCTTTTTCATATTACAGGGCTTTATTATCTATCAAATAAACAATGGTGTTGTACTTCAACTTAGCTTTGTTCTTCCGGATGGCTTTGCCTGCGGCGCGGGTGGTGGTCTGAGAAACCCTTTCCAGCATAGAATAAAGCATCTGGCTGGCATTGTCAGGTGAATCCTCAAAAGTCAGTGTCTGACCACTGCTCACATTCCCGGCAAGCTCTTTTGTAAAGTCCCGGAACTGCGAATCCGGGACATACAGTCCAGCCAAGCCGTCGTTGTCGTAGATACTCAGGTCTACCGGGATGATTTGGTTGCCGTAGAGTATAGAGCGGATGGCTATCTCAATTCGTTGGGCACCGAAACCGGAGACCGTGCCGTAGAGGTAGCTGCCTTTTTTTATTTCGTAGTCCCGCACATAGATGTCATCCAGCAGGCGAATCCTGATCCTGCCGCCTTGCATCACCTTCAACCCTTCGTCCAGAATAGCTCTGATAAACTGCTCCTCACCGTCTGCTGTAATGGTATTGAAAAAGGCTTTGTTCGTATTTCTGTATTTTGTCACGGGTAACGGTGTCGGCTCTTGCTTCTCGGAAGCCGGTGCATGGGCCTTCATCGGCTGTGGCCCCCTACGAGAAGGCACAGGTTCCTCTCCTACCCGGCTCAGGCTGTCAATAAACATCATCTGCTCCCGGAATAGCCGCATTTCCTCTTCATATGCCGATTCAACTTTTCGCATAGGGCGGGCTGACCGTCCAGGCACAGAGGCAGTAGCCGATGCATAGCGCTCTGAGCTGATGCGCTGCCGCTGGCTTACACGCTCCATAAACCCCTCCGGCTGCTGATCCGATAGGATACGGTTATTGAGACTGTCGAGCATCCGCCGCTCCTCTTCCGTGTACACGCTGCCATAGGCAATGTCCCTGGGGTCTACCCTATCCTCCCCGATTTCCTGTATGGCCGAGTAATCGGTCCTATACTTAAACTCGTCCCGAAAAGCCGAGAACTTATCCTTCATGTCCCGCTTTCTCAAGTTAGCATCCGGAAGGGAGGTATTCAGGGCTGTTGTCTCGGTGAGCTCCACTTTTGTTTGTGCGGCGGTGGCCGCCGGTGTCATGTCCAGCCACAGATAATTAAGCAGGACAAGGAAAGGGAGTATGATGAGCGGGATGGCATACCTGGGATGCCGAAAGTTAATTCTCTTCATGGATGATTCGGTTTAAACGCTGATCAATATCTTTGAGAAAAACACTGTCTTGGGCACGCAGGCTGTCAGGATCCAGCTGCCTGGCTGTATTGTAGAGCTTTATCAGCTCCAGCATATCTGCGGTACTCGACCTGCCTATTGTCATCTTGTCGCCAGAAGTATCAAGCTGCCTGTACAGCTCGCCAACCGACACGGCATAGTTTCCCTGGTGCAGGTGCCGGACGACTAATAGCCCCTTGACAGCCACAGACAGTAAAACCAGCATGGCCAGCACCACTGCTTTAGGATTCGAGGCACAGTAGTCCCTGACACTTTCCCTGAGGTATGAAAGCCTTTGCTTTATATTACCGCTAAAAGGATTTCTTTTCGACATACTCCAAGTCCTTGTTTAGGACCGTTTTCCAGTTCTTTATCAAAAGTCCATGGGGGTTGTTCTCTGTGCGCGGCACTTCCTCAAGATCCCCCTCTGTGACAAGAAGTCTTTTCATCACAGAGGTCTCCCGCTCAATGCGCTGTGTGGCGTAGTAGGTAAAGTGCCTGTTTTCGTCCACTTTAACGCTATCGGTTTTGATCGTCAAAACCGCAGAACTAGCCAGGATCTGGTTGTAATAGCCCTTCTCCTTCAGGTTGTTGTATTGTGCCAGACCGGATTCATCCACCAGGTACATGGCCTTGGAGATGTTATTCTTAATGTAGGCGTCATCTGGAGGTAGCGTGAAGAAGAGCAGGTGAAACATGTTCACGTGCGACTTGTACTCTACTGTCCGGTTTACCCCCAGCTCGGTCTGCTCCACCAAGAGCGGCACCGAGTGGTCGATCACATAGATCTTCTTCCGTTGCTCCTCGGCATAACGAAAGGCAAAGGCGCAAACCGTGCCTACTATAATGATGGAGGAGATAAAGCTGCCGATACTCACGGCAAATGCCAGCTTCATTTTCTTTTCGAGGTTGTTTATCATAGCAAGCGCTTTTTAGTTTATTTTAAAATTCCTCCGGCCGCCTTCGCAGCTCCTCCTGCCATTGTACCAATGGCATTACCCACACCCGTGGTGTGCACGATCCAGGTGGAAA
This sequence comes from Pontibacter roseus DSM 17521, assembly GCF_000373265.1. GTDB lineage: Bacteria > Bacteroidota > Bacteroidia > Cytophagales > Hymenobacteraceae > Pontibacter > Pontibacter roseus. The sequence goes on along the minus strand of NZ_KB890770.1, from coordinate 8,836 downwards.
TAATGGGAATGGTCAGCATGGCCAATCCTCCCACAATCAAGGAGACGATGTAGAAACTGATGCCGCCCGAGGGGAAGGAAACGTAGGCAATGAACATCTCTTCGTTGCCCAGTACTGCCTTCAGGATATCTATTTCCTTCATCAACCCATACTTGACCAGCACAAAGGAGATGGACATAACGATATAGCCCAGTCCCGAGTACAGCCCTACGGAAATATAGCGGGCAATCCAGGTCAGGTAGGAGTCCCGAAAGCCCGGCAGCACGCTAAGGGCAAAGGAGAAGGGGCCCAGGATCACCAGAATGCCTGCAAAGATGATCTGCAGGAAATAGATAATGTAGGAACATACCTGAAAGATGCTGATCACCATCCACTCCACCACCATCATCGCCGTAAAGTGCAGCTTGGCCATCAGCATCAGGTAATACCCTTTCATTTTGTTAAACAGGGGTTGCAGGTCAATCCCCATGGTTTCGTACCAGCTCGCGTCACTGGCTTCACTCTCAATCCGCTCAAACTCGGCGCTGCTCTCAGAGAGCTTTCGGGCCACACTGTCCACCAGCGCGAGGCGTTCCCGGTGCAAATCCTCCACCTGGTCTACCTGTGCGCCGTACATGCCTTTTGCCTGATCATTGACTAGCTGCAGCGGCAGGTTCACAGCATCGATAAACCCTGGCCAGAAAACAATCACCAGTGTCAGGGCGAAAGGGCGCAGCAAGGGCATGATGCGAAGCGTTTCATCACCGGCCATCATTTTGTAAGCCTCCAGGCCAAAGTAGAGCAGCATGCTGATGGCGCAAAGCGCCTGCGCATCATACAGAAAAACACTCACCAAATCCTGTATATTGAGAAAGAGCCCGTCGAACAGGTCAAATATGGCTTTATCGATCAATTCACGCATAGCATCAGTCGGTTAAGTCCTGACTCGTTTTAAAGAGAGAGATGAGCCGCCTGAAATAATTCCTCAAGGCCGTAAGCTCCCCGATGTATACCCGCAGCTGCTCCCCTTTTTTGGCATCGTCCAGGTAAGCGTCCAGGATGATCCCGATGTCGGCGTTAATTCTATCCCGCTCGGCATGGATGGCCAAAATATAATCTGCCTGCACCCCGGCCTGCACCGCCTCAGCATTCATCCCCAATAGGGCAGTGTTGAGTTCATCGATCTTCTTTTTATACAACAGGTGGTATCCTTTATTCAGGGACCTGTCAGCAAACTTGAACATCTCCTGCTCATATACCTGGCTTACTGCTTCCTCCTGCGCCTGGGCCTTCACCTTGTTCTGGTTCAGCAAAGCCATGGTAGGGGCAAGCTGCAGCATGTTCCGCCTGTCAGGCCCTTTCCTGTACTTGTTATGAAACAGAATAAAGTACCATTTCGGGTTGAACTTTCCCCAACGGGTAACAACCTCCCGCTCCAGCTGGTACCTTGTGTTTTTACTGTTAACTGGCTGCACGCCCTGCCCCAGGGCATCTGTAAAGAGGCCAGGAAGCAGGGCCAGGCACAAAGCGGGTACAAATATTGAATTCATAGCAATAGTGATAATTTACTTCTTGATTGCCTTGTACTCATCCATCAGGGAGCGGATGATCGCCTGGCTGTTGTCAGGGTAGGCAAGTCCCATCGGGTTCATGGTCTTCAAAAGGCCCGCGTACTTGGCCACGCGCATCTTGCGGGTAATGGAATAGGCCAGGCCCCGCATCACCCGCAGCTCGTCCACCACGTGGCGGATAAGGGTGAGCCTGTCGGCATTGTTCATTAGGTTCACATCCGTGCCGATGACAGCCACCTGGTAGATATAGGTAAACAGGTCGGATGTACGGTTGAGCAGCTCCAGCTCTGTCTTGGCAGCGATCAGGAGCAGCTCGTTATCACCGCGCGCCAGTTCCATCATTTGGTTTTGGTAATGACCTATGTCTGCGGCAATTTGGGAGGCATAGATAATGTTCTTGCTCTGACCGATAATGGATTGCACAGATTTAAGGGAGTTGTACATCTTTTCCTCCAGCTCCTTGATCTGCGTCATCTTCAGGCTGATGGTAGTCTGCAGGGCCGCAATCTTTCCTTCGTTTTCCTTAATGTCGTTTAAGGCCGCCTGCTGGGCCGTGTGGTTGACAACAAGTGTGGAGACGACCGCCGGGTCAAAAACAACCTGCTGGGCTAGTACATGACCTGTTACCAGGCTCATGAAGCTAAGCGTGTAGAGGTACTTTTTCATAGCTGCGTTGCAAAATCAGGTGAACAAATTCATTTAGCTTGAGCCCCGAGGCCTTGAAGTCTGCGACAAACCTTTCCAAGGCCTCCCTGAAATCCCCATACTTGCTCAGGTACACTTGCATGGCCTCTTTTTCCTGGCGCTCGGTGGTAAAGGTCAAATACTCTTCCAGCGATACCTCCACGCCGTACACCTCACCGGTGGCCCCGCGCTTGATGTAGACTTCCTTGAAGCGGCCCCGCCCCTCTTTGTTGTCGAGGCTGTTGATGGTAAATATCTTCTTGCGCTCCACCTCATTGATAGAGAGCAGCGCGGCGATCTCATCGAAATTGTCCTTGAATTTGGTCTGGTCCAAAAGGCAGATGGTGTCGGAGTTGTTGATGATAGAGTTCTTAACCACAACATTGCCGATGATATCATCCAGCTCCTGTGTCACGACCACGGCCTCTCCCCAGAATTTGCGGACCGTTTTATAGACGTAGAGGATATAGCCGGCCATCAGCGGAGAGGCAATGGCCTTCCAGGCCTCCTCGATGATGAGCGCCTTACGGTTCTTCTTGTGGCGCATCTTCTGAAGGAACACATCCATAATGATCAGGGTGGTGATCGGGAAAAGTACCTTATGCTCCTTGATGGCATCTATTTCAAAGACAATAAAGGGCTCATCAAAAAGGGTGGTATCCATCTCGTTGTTCAGGATCTGGCCATACGCCTCCCCTTTGCAGAACTTCTTGAGGATAAACCGATAACTGGTCAGGTCAAACTTAATGGACTCTTTTTGTGTGATCTCGTCGATCTTTCTGATGGAGAAGTCATAGAAGGACTGGAAGGAAAGGTAGCTGCTCTCCAAGCCGTTTTCAAAGTAGTATTGGTAATAGGAAGTGATAACGGAAGAGAGGACGCTGTCCTCAATTTGGCTGACAGTGCCCTCGGCACCTTTCCAGAGCAGGCCCACCAATGACTTGAGAAACTCCCGCTTCTCCTCGTTGAATTCGGCAGCAGAGATCCGGAAGGGGTTCATGGTGATAGGCTGCTCCTCGGAGTAGGTAATGTAACGGCCCCTGTAGTAGGCACACAGGCCGGAGTAACTGTGTCCGGTATCCACCAAAATAACATCTGTGTGCTGCAGGGCATACTGCCGGATCAGGTGGTTCATGAAAAATGACTTCCCTGCTCCCGAAGGCCCCAACACGAACTTGTTACGGTTATTCATCCGGCCTGAGAAGATGGGCCCATCACTCGTGTCAATCGTGATAGGAATCCCCTGCCGGTCCGTGAAGTATACCTGAAAGCTGGATGACTCACTTTGCAGCAAACGTTCTTTAAAAAGCAGACATAAGGCCGCGTCTGAAGTAGTCAAAAATTTATCATATACTTTAAGCTCCGAACTATTGCCGGGCAAGGCACACCGGAATAGTTCGAGTTGGTTATATGCGTTTCGGGAGGGAATAATACCAATGGAAAACAAAGCGCTTTCCAGATAGTTAGCAGCACGGTCTATCTCCTTTTCTCTGGCTGAAAGCAGCACGCTGTAGTGTCCGTACACGAGCAGCTGGTTATCCTTGGCGATATCGGCCATCACCTGATCAATATCCTGCACACTCAGATCATTGGCCGGGTCAGGCATGGAGAGGTGTTTTTTTCTTTTGGCCTGCAGCCTGGCCAATTCATGGCGCTGATCTGGGATTTGGATCACTTGGTTGTACACCAGGCAGTCACAACCTGGTACCTGGTGCAGAAAATGCATCAGGTCTACCGGGAGGCTATACCCTATGTGAAGCGCTGTGTTTGGCTTAAGATTGGACGGAAAGTTGATCTCGTCTATGTCCACAAGCGAGATACATCGGATAACGCTGTCACCAACTTGAAGGCCTTCATCTGAGGCAAGGAGGTTATTGAGCGCATAAACCTCATCGGAAAAGTTGAAGGCAAGCATGCGGGAAATAAACTGCTTCACCTCGATCTCTTTCAGAGCATAGGGCTTGAAAGACCTGCTCTCCAGTATGTCCAGCACTTTGGCAACGTTCCGCTGGAATGCTTTGAAGTCTTTCTCGTCATATGTAAAGAAGCTGGAGCGCCGCACATCCCTTGTTATAGTTAGGTATGTAGAGACGTCCAGGTACTCTCTTCCTGCAAATGTCTCCTGAAATTTCTGACTCAGGAGGTCATCCGTTTTCTTCGGTACATAGCACTTCCTGGCTAGTATGTCCGTTTTCTGAAGGGTATAGCCTGCACCTAGAATTTTAACAATGTTGGCAAAGGTCTGGTGGAAGAGATGGTAAGCCTCCACGTCTGCACAGTACTGCAGGGCAGGATTTTGTACTTTGATGATAACCGAATAATCTCCGCGCTCATGATATAGAATATCATGGGCATGACGGTCTATGCCAATGTATGGCAGACCAAATCGCTGCTTTTTCATGGCTGAGAAAAGTGATGACGTTAAAGTTGTGCTGCCAGGGCCAGACTCCTATCTTCGTGCAGAACGCCTCCATTGTGCGGGCATGATGTATACCCCTTTGGACTTCGTTTTATGATGCAACCCTTTCTTCTGCTGCATAGCCGTAAACCCCATACCGCCGAAAGTCACGATCACCAAGGCTACCAGACCTGAAAAGAAGTTGAGCGAAACAGATAAGACAACTGCCGCAAAGAAGCCAGTTAGAACGGAGGCCAGGCCCCAGTAGATATATCTACCTTTCAAGGATTTAAATACAAGGGGTTTTTGCAGCCCCTTGTAGACATTAAATCCTCTGTTATCTTCGGGAGCCACGGCTTACAAGCCGAAGAAGGCTTTGATCACTACCCCCACCACCATCAGGAATACGCAGGACCCCATCCACCCCATGACAGCCTTTTGTGTGTCCTGGTCTCCGGAGTTCCACTTGATGTACACCCTAACTCCCCCAATCAGACCAACAATAGCTCCGATGACCAGGATTAGGTTGCCTACAGGGTCAATGTAAGTTTGGAGTTCAGAGGCTCCGGCATCAATGCCTCCGGCCCCTTGAGCAAAGGAAGATGGGACAGCGAGGACTACCAATACGAGCATAGCAAGTAACTTTTTCATAATCTCTGTCATTGAGTTAAAAATTTATGAAGAAAAAGGTATTGCGTTTGAAAGTCGCCTGGCGTTCTGAAGGAATTCCTCTAGGGGTATCCCCTGCCCTATCACGGGCATGGCGACACTATTCTCAGAGGCCGTCTGGTGCGCAAAGGCATGCCCGTCGGCTGCAATAGGATACTCTTGGAGACCGCTATCCAAGGGTTGCTCCTCCTGCTCGTAATCCTCATAATCCTCCTCGAATTCTTCCTCCAGGTAATCCTCGTCCACAATGTCTTGGGGTGCCTCTGTAGTGTCTACTAAATCTGAAACACTGTACTGCGCCACCATATCTGCGGCTACGCCTTTTGCATTTCGAAGATACAGGTCAAATAACAGGTTACCTGCATAATAAAGCACATAGAGTACTGCTACCGTAGCAAAGAAAACGCCCCAAGACATAGCTATATAATTTAAGTTAAAACATCGATTTACAAACTAGACATTCCTACTTTAAATATATAATAGATATGAAAAACGGTTTTATACTTATACGTATATTTTAAGATTAGATTATTTATTTATATACTTTTTTACCTAATGTTATAGATTCAGCTTAGTTCAAGAACTTGTTATCCGTTCTATCACGGAGCCTTTGAATCTCCTCTTTATGCTCTTCAATGAATTTGGCAAACAGGTAGCTTGCCAGCACATTGATTTTGATCCCTCCTTTTTTCTTCAGCAGGTCTAGCACTTCGTGTATATGCACGTCCACATAAACTGTTTTGGAGGTAAAGGTAAACTCATCCTTCGCACTATCGAGCTCAGCAAGCAGTTGTTCAAAGCTCAAACCTGACGCTGCTTTACCCGAAGCCTTTGCAGCTGTCTTTTTCGAGGAAGGCGCCTCCTGCTTTTTGCCTGCTGTAGCGGTAGAAGAAGCCTTAGGCTTTTCACCTTTTTTGCCCGATTTTGAAACTGCGGGCGCCGTCTCTTCTTTTTCCTCAGGAACTGGTTGAACAGCTTTCTCTTCTGCGTTTTTCTGCTGGGGAGCCTGTCCTATGCTTTGCTTAAAGCTCTTGATGTCAAACCCTTTGTTACCTGCTGTAGCCATGAATAATATACGTTATTTAATTAAAATGTTTCAATTATTGAATATTAATATAAATTTTATTTAAAGAATCTTCTATATTGTCTCTAAATACTCATTATATATATACCCAAAAGAATTATCGAGCACCCCACGGATATCCGAAGAGATCGATACGGTATCTATGCGTTGAAATCCTACACGGTCTGGCAGCGCCGGAGCCACAGTGCCGAATTGCGCCAGCTGCTCATCCACGGCAGCTTTCAATTCATAATTCACGGAGGACTTCAGGCGGTTTGGCAGGAACACAATCCTTACCTGCGGGTTAACGTGCTTGGCCACCTGAACAAAGAACATGGTGGACTCAAAAGTCATCTTTTCATAGGAAAACGGACAGACGATTACTTCAGCATCCTGGTATACAGCAATAAGCTCGTTCGTGTCCAGCCTGCCAGGCATGTCCATAATAACATGCCCCCCTTGCAGACTGTCAATATGCACCTTGTATTTCGGGTACTCCTCTACCTCCATCTTGATAACCTCGTACAGTGGGTCATTGGCATACAGCTCCTTCTCCTTCTCCCATCTGGAGTAGATGGAGTCCTGAAAGTCCATATCCAGGATGATTACATTGTCCTTTTTCTCCAAGGCCAGATAGTTAGCCAGCAGTATACAGGTGGTGGACTTGCCTACCCCTCCTTTTTGGTTTGCTACTACAATTTTCATGTATTAATCGTCTATGTATATTATCGTTTTCGTTGATTCTTTCTCTTCCTATTCTCTCCCTGATCAGGTCCGAGGTTTGACTCCATATGGTAAAGCATAGAAGCTGCCAGTTGACCGATGGCCCTGGAAGACTGGGTCCATGCGCCCTGCAGCCTTTCCTCCCTCGCCCGATCACTACCCTTATCGAGCTCAACAACCTGCACAGCATGAAAGGCAGGCCTCTCATTGGTCAGATCTACCCAGGCATATACCCGTTTCTGCTGATGATCAACCAGGAAGTGCTTTCCGTCTGCATGAGCGATGCTCCAGCCGCAACTGTCCAGGATTTCCTGCAGCGGCCTGCCGCTGGCAAGGCCGCTGTGCAGCTTGGCGGCCACCACCTCCTTCTCCAGAGGGTCAGAAGCCTTCGCAACCGACAGATCCGACTGCTTTACAAAAAACAGCCTGGAAAGCAGCTTTATATCCTTATCGCTCGCCACGGTGTACTGCCGTGCCTCCTGCAGCCTTTCCTGGTAAAGCAGCGCCCTGACACGGGCCTTATCAAGCATCAGAACAGGGATGCTGCCTTCTTCATCTCCCTTGATGCGGATCTCTCCCTTTCTGTTGATCAGGAGCCCTGTTGCCTCCAGCTGTCTCTTGAAGCCGGTGTAGCACAGCCCCCTGTCTACAGAAAGCTTGGCTATAAGCTCCCGTCCAGCCTGTATTTTATCTTCTCTGTTAACACTGGAAAGCAGCTCATCGAGCTTCATCACCTGGGAACCCTTTAGCACCTGTTTGCTGGCATGGTCGAGAATCGTGTAGCCATAGGGAGTGCTCTTCCCCTTTGCCTGGTGCACCACCAGCTCTATCCCGAACTTTTCCTTTAATAGCCCGGAGAACTGCTCCACCGTTAGGCCTCGTTTATACTTGCGGAATATGGCTTTCAGCTGCCCTACACGCGCATTTGGTGCTTTATACTTTGCTATCCTGTCAGCAACTTCTTTCCTTGCAAAGGCATGCACCATTGAACCGTACTTAATGAACTGGTACTGCCCCTCCTTCTCCGTGACCTTCACGCCTTCCCTTTCGAGCAGCAACTTAAACTGAGCTTCAGAGGAAAATCCATATGCCAGCGTTTTAGTCAAGTATGCTTTTACCTCGTATGCCACATCCTGCATCAGAATCTCCTGCATCACTTTCTGAGACCTTACGTTTTCATACTTGTCATTCACCTTCTTCCCCTCTTTGCTTACCCTGGTAGACACCATGTGCACATGGTTGTGCGCAGTATCTGAATGAAAGTAGATAAGGTAGGGGTTGTCATGGTACCCCATGCGCTGGAGGTATTCCTCCGCGATTTCCAGGAGTTCCTCCGCACTCTTCTCCCTTCCCTTACAGGAAATAATGGCATGGAACTGGGACTTTAGCACTGACTCGTTTGTGTTTGCCACCAACGTCATGTACCTGATGTAATCCTCCTGCTTCAGGCTTCCCGCAGCCAGGTTCAAGAAACCGAAGTTCTCAGCCTTGAGCAGCTGAGCTGCACCCTGTGCTCTTTTCTCTTCATTGTAAACAACGCCATTGAACCCGGCAGCGGCAGAAAGGATTTTCACGATCATAGCCCACTCATTAACGCTTCAAAAATATAACAAATAATAACTTTTGCATAAAAGCTACTATATATTATTTAACAATTTTAAACTATTACATTTTAGTTAATAGTTATTATTTTTTATTTATAACATAAAGCTTAATAGTTAATAGTTAATAGTTAATAGTTAATAGTTA
>NZ_KB890769.1 GCF_000373265.1 Pontibacter roseus DSM 17521 | reverse complement strand
ACCCGCTCCGGCCGGTCAGAGCCGGCCCGCCCCCTGGCAAACCCTTGCTTTTTCTCTCCCAGCTAGTCAAAACGTAAAAGAGCTTTATCAGCCATTGGCGCCCGCGCAGAAACCGGGCCAAGACAATGGCGGCTATGGCGCCGGTGTCCACCTCTTCCCATCCCGAACAGAGAAGTTAAGCCCGGCTGCGCCGATGGTACTGGGGTCACACCCGGGAGAGTAGGTGGCCGCCAACCCCAACAGACGAGACGGCCCCCGCATCCGACATGGACGCGGGGGCCGTCCGCGTTTAAAGCCAGGCAATTCTTCTAAAAGAGTGTCTGCACAGTTGTGAATTGATACAAGTAAAGCTACAGTATTTTCAATGTACTGCAGCCACGCTTCTTGACCTACTCAAATCGTCAGTAGTGTCAGGTAAGTATCAGTAGACTCATTATTACTTATTAATAGACAGTGCGGAAACACACTCTTTAGTAGGGGGAAGAAACAATTACAAAGAAGAGGGCTTCGCAAACGACTGCGAAGCCCCTCTTCTTTGTAATTGTGGGCAATTTGAGCGGCGGCTTTTAAACGTTTATGAACTTTGGGTGAATGAGGTTCTCGATTGAGAAAATTTCATCCCATTTAGCTTGGGTTATTATTTTCCGTTCCAACACAGTGATTTCATGGATTGACTTTCCTGTTGCCAGAGCTTCTTTAGCAATGGATGCGGAAGCCTCGTATCCTATTATAGGATTGAGAGACGTGACAATACCAATGCTGTTCATCACCATATTCTTGCAAATCTCCTCATTAGCTGTTATTCCGTCCACACATTTGGATTGCAAAGTATAGCACGCATTCTCTAGGTAGGAGAGTGAACTGAAGAGGCTAAAAGCAATCACAGGTTCCATCACGTTCAACTGTAATTGGCCGGATTCTGCCGCCATGGTAATGGTCATGTCTGCGCCCACTACGTAATAGGCGGTTTGGTTTACCACTTCAGGTATAACCGGATTTACTTTGCCGGGCATGATTGAGGATCCCGGCTGCATTCTTGGTAGGTTTATCTCGTTCAGTCCAGCTCTTGGTCCTGAAGATAAGAGCCTCAAGTCATTACAAATCTTGGAGACTTTGACAGCACAGCGTTTTAGCACGCCGGAGACCTGCACATAAGCTCCTGTGTCGCAGGTAGCCTCGATTAAATCCTCGGCTAGCACGACAGGTATACCTGACAAGTCAGCCAGTATTTGTGTTACTATTTGTGGATATCCCTCTGGTGCATTGATAGAGGTGCCTATGGCAGTTGCCCCCATATTAATTTCGCAGATGAGTGCCTTCACCTCATGCAGGCGCTGTATATCTTCACGTATAGTTGTAGAGAAACCATGGAATTCGGCCCCGAGCGTCATCGGAACAGCATCTTGCAGCTGTGTGCGTCCCATCTTCAATACATGGTTAAACTCCTCTCCTTTGACGGCAAAAGACTTTTGCAGTGCCTCCAGACTTCCGATGAAGCTCTGTATTTTCCAGTACAAGGCGAGTCGGAAAGCAGTTGGATAGGCATCGTTGGTAGACTGTGAGCAGTTGACATGGTTGTTGGGGTGCAGGTGATTGTACATGCCTTTCTGATGACCTAGGTGCTCCAGCCCGATATTGGCAATTACTTCGTTCACGTTCATGTTTACAGAAGTGCCCGCCCCTCCCTGTATCATATCCGTAACGAATTGATCAAGATACTCGCCTGCTATGAGCCTGTCGCAAGCATAGCAGATAGCCTCTGTTACTTCTGCACTTAACACTCCGCATTGCTGATTTGCTAGAGCAGCGGCCTTTTTCACATAGGCGAACGCCTTGATAAAGAGAGGCTCTTTGGCGATGGGTATACCTGTGATATGGAAGTTCTCAAGAGCTCGAGTGGTCTGTATGCCATAATATACTGCATCCGGAATGTCTCTTTCTCCTAAAAAGTCATGCTCTTTTCTGAATGTATCCATGTTCTATTGTAGATGTGTCTGTAGAAATACTTGTTTAATTGCATTCATTTGGCTCTGTTGGCTCCATAATAGGTATAGCCATACCTAACTCCTGGGCCGCCTGTAGAACAATGTCGGCTGCATATTTTTTCATGCAGCGCAAGCGGCCGGTCTGGCTGTAGTCCGTGATGAGGCTCTGGTTCATTATCAGCCTAGAGGTATACTCTCCGTACTTCTCCATGATATGCTTTTGCACTTCTGTCAGTTGCTCTTTGCGTCGCTCTGTCTCAGGTGTACGCAGCGGTCTGTGGAAGCGGTTCTCGGGATAGTCATGGCTGATGTGGTTCGTTTTGGCCTCCTCCTTCGCCTGTTGGAGGGCATCTTGAAACAGACGCTCATTCTTAGGCTTCTTCAGGCTTCCATGAATCCCTTTGGTGTGGTTGAGCCATTCATGTACATCCGTGTTGGGGTTATTGGCCAGCTCTACCAAGGCATCGTTCGGAATGACGTAGGGGGCAGGTTTGTCGAACTGGCGGGCCATAACATCCCGGAAAGCGAACATGGCTTTCAGGATGTACTGCTGGTAGTAGTTCAGCCGGAAAGCATGGCGAAGTTTGAGGTGCGGGTTTTCTGGCTCAGTATAGTGCAGTTGCTCCAGCAAGTGGTTCTCTTCTTGCAGCCAGTGCAGGCGCCCGAGCCTCTCAATCTCCTCCAGCAACCTGGCTTTGATTTTGTGCAGGTATATCACGTCGATGGCGGCGTAACGTAGCTGCTCCTCTGTGAGCGGGCGCTTGTTCCAGTTACTGGACTGCTGTGACTTGTCTATCTCCTTACCGAACTCCTCTTTCAAGACTGTAGCCAGCGACGACCGCTCGTAGTTGAGAATCTTAGCGGCTACATCGGTATCCATCACTCCCTTAATGTGGCATCCCATCTTGTCGAGTAATAGGATGTCGTTGTTGGAGTGGTGGATGATTTTTGTGATGGCTGGATTTTCAATCACAGCGAAGAGGGGACTCAAGTCGCTGATGGGGAGTGGGTCAATGATATAGCAGGTGCCATCGCCATCAGCTATCTGGACAAGGCACAAATTGAAACCATAGGTAAAGCGGTTCTGGTCGAATTCCAGGTCGAGCGCAAGCTCGTGACAGCGTTGCAATTGAGCAGCAGCTCCTCGCAACGCTTCATCCGACGCTATCAGCACGATAGTAGCGCCATCCTCTGTCAAAGGCATATTTTCCATATGCTAAATTTAGCAAGTATTAAGGCATCTTGGTATGAAGTGGCGCTTTTTCTTTGAACGCTAGGTATGCATTCTAGCTACTCCAAACAAAAAAGAGGTCTCTGCCAGCTATTGGCAGAGACCTCTTCTATCTCAACTTATTTAATAAGATTACTGAATTGGCTTTTCTTCTGGTATATCATCTGCAACACCATCATTCACGGTGGTGTCCTGTACAGTTGTAGTATCAGCTTCCATATCTGTATTCATGTCCATATCAGTTTCTACTTCGTCAACAGTGTCTGTTTCAGTAGCTGTGTTGTTATCAGTACCACATGCTGTGAAAGCAAAAAACGCGAAAGCAGCGAAAGCTAATTTTATGGTCTTTTTCATGGTTTTCAAGTTTAGTTAAACAAGTAATTTTGTACTTATTTATTCTGTTTATACGGAAAGGTAACCCATAAGATTTTAAAATGTGCCTCCAAAAAGGGTGGACGGTATGTAATGTGCAGGTATACAGCTGGTTTTAAAGGGTAAGTTGATAGCTGTGCTTAGGCTATACCTGATTGAAGATGATTGCCAAAATCAGAATATTTGTATTAATTTAATTTGTAGTTAAGAGTTTGTTAGACGATAGCGCAAAGGCAAAGTACTCAACCTATGGAAAAATGTTGAACTGGTGCGCAGATACATCACAGTTGGATGCCTCCATTGCAAGGGGAAATAGATAGAGCCCCCTTAAGAGGAAGGCTCTATTCTTACCAAGGTATAGTTACTGCGTTGCCTGTTGCTGGAGTGAACTGTCGCGGCGCGCCTTGAACTCTGAGTTGGGCTTCCACTCCGGATAAGTACCTCCATTGGCTACCCGTAGGCCGACTCGGAAGTACAGTTGCAGGTCCTCTACGGCTCCTTGCAGGTTCCAGTCTTCTCGCACCTCGTCACTTACTTTGTGGTAATCGTCGGCTGTGTATTGCTCCTGCTTCTTCGTGATAAAGTCAGCGGCTTGGTCGCGACCTATCACGCCAGACTTGGCGTACAGCGCCGGAACACCCTTCTTGGCAAATTCAAAGTGATCGGAGCGGTAGAAAGAGCCTTTTTCAGGTGAGGCCTCCGGCACAATACGCCTGTTCTGAGAGCGCGCCTCCTCTTCTAGGATGTCCTCTAGCGTCGAGTTTCCATACCCTATCACAATCACGTCTTCTGTCGGGCTATAGGCATTCAGTATATCCATGTTGATGTTGGCCAGCGTCTTGTTAAGTGGGTACAGTGGGTTCTCTGCATAGTACTTGGAGCCGAGCAGCCCTTTCTCCTCAGCCGTGACTGCCAGGAAAAGAATTGAGCGTTCAGGTTTGGTGGGTAGTTCAGCGAAAGCCTCGGCAAGTTCCAGAAGTCCGGCGGTGCCGGTCGCATTGTCGAGTGCACCGTTGTATACCTGGTCTCCCTTCAGCTTGTCGTCTTTGCCCAAGTGGTCCCAATGAGCTGTGTATACCACATACTCCTCCTTGAGTTGCGGGTCAGCGCCCTCCAACTTGGCGACAATGTTTCTGGATTTTATTTCGCGCAGCTGGTTCTTAATAGTGAAGTTAGCCTTTGCGTTCAGAGCGACAGGCTTGAAGCCTTTCTGCTTGGCGGCCTCCTTCAGCCTTTCAAAGTTATTGCCGGCAGCCGTGAAAAGCTCTCGGGCCTTGCCCTCCGTTATCCAGGACTCCACCGCCACACGATCCATGTTTTTGCCGGGGTTGCTGATGTCGAAGTTCTCGCGGCTCCAGCTGCCTGACACCACCTCGTAAGGATAGCCAGCAGGCTCCGTCTCGTGGATGATGATGGCAGCGGCGGCGCCTTTCTCAGCGGCTATCTCATATTTGTATGTCCAGCGGCCGTAGTAGGTCATGGCCTTTCCCCCGAACATAGTACTGTCGAGTTGGTTTGGGTTTCCCGGGCTAGGTATAGGCGGGTCGTTGATAAGCATCACAATCGTCTTGCCTTTCACATCTATACCTTTGTAGTCGTCCCAGCCGTATTCGGGTGCCACAATGCCGTAACCTACAAAGACGATGTCTGAGTTGTTGACGTTGACATCTGGCACAAAGCGACGCGAAACCGCCACATAGTCGCTTGGGAAATTCAGGTTGATGGTTTTGCCGCCTGCTGTAAGGTTGGCTTTTGGTTGTGCTGTGAAACCGAACATGGGCACTTCCTGCACAAAGGTGCCATCCGGGTTGCCGGGTTGCAGTCCTATGCGCTTGAACTCACGAGTGAGGTAGTTGACTGTGGAGTCTTCGCCGGCGGTGCCAGGGCCTCGGCCTTCAAAGGCGTCTGAGGCAAGCACTTGGGTATGGCGCAGCAAATCGTCGGTAGTGATGCTTTGCAGAGCGGGCTGCAGGTTCGTGCTGTCGTTGACTGCTTCTGTTCCGTTCTCCTCTTCAGTGGTTTCGGCCACTTCACGGGAGCTCTCGTTGCAGGCAAACGCGAGCAGGCCAAGCAGTGCCAGGCAGGCTACATTCTTTTTCATAGGGTAGGTTGCTAGTTTAGGTACTGAAGATAATACTTTAATTCATACCTATAGTTGCACCACCCCGCGTTTTGGTCAGGCTGCTACCTGCCAACTGGGCGGCACACCCCGGTGCAGCTCCCGTATCAGCGTGATACAGCCATCCAGATTATCTCGCAACTGGCACTCCCAGATGACGAGCTGATGCCATCCAGCTTCCCGGTACATCATCTTGTAACGTTCATCGCGTTGCTGGTTCCGGCGGAACTTCTCCTCCCAGAACGGCTGGTTTGATTTAGGGAAAGCCGGTTGGCAGTGAGGGCACCGGTGCCAGAAACAGCCATGCACAAAGATGGCTAGCCTTCTGGAGGGATAGCAGATATCAGGCTTGCCGGGAGCTTTACGCCAGTGCAGACGGTAGCCACGCAAGCCGTTTTCCCATAGCGCACTGCGTAGCAGCAGCTCAGGTATGGTATTTTTGGCTTTGTTGCCCCGCATATAACGCGCTGTTTTCTCCTGTGCGGTAAGAGGGGCCGCTGCGGCCGTGGCTTTATATTTCTTAGTTCTCTTTTTGGTAGCCAATGGTGCTTCTCGTGTTGCTCTACCAAAACAACCATTGGCCGCTATAAGTGCCTATGTTTCTATTTACTTCTGCTTCGCTTCGCAACAGGCTATACATCAATCAAAAAGTACATAAGCGGGGAAAGACGCCGCTGCTCTTGCCGATGTCTTAGGGATAACAACTTAGACTAATACAGGTATAAGGGTATGGTAGCTAGTTGTAAAACAGGCATATTTGTGTATGCGAATACATAAAGTTTGATTTCTTGTAAATACTCATAACTTTGCCTTTACACACAGCCGTAAAGTTGACTATGGATAAATATACCTATATCGCCAATGCGCATGGTGCCTACATCGATGAGTTGTACAAAGCTTATCAGCAGGACCCGGAGTCAGTAGACTTTGGATGGCGCAAATTTTTTGAAGGCTTTGAGTTCTCAACAGCCTATACCGAAAACGGACATGAGGCAGATGGCGCAGCCAAAGCCGCTCCAGCCAAGGCTCCTGTAGCCGCCGGTGAATCAGACAAGGAAGTGGCCGTCCGTAATTTTATATATGCCTACCGCACCCGCGGCCACCTGCGTTCCAAGACTAACCCGGTGCGCGAGCGCAAAGACCGTAAGGCCCTGCTCGACCTGAAAGACTTCGGTCTCTCCGAGGCAGACCTGGATACGGTGTTCCAGGTGGGTGAAATCATTGGCATCGGGCCCGCTAAGCTGCGCGACATCGTGGCAGCCGTACAGAAAATCTACGAAGGTCCGATTGGCTACGAGTACATGTATATCCGTGACCCGGAGACGCTGGCTTGGCTGCAGAATAAAATCGAGAAAGAGTTCCTGACCTTCAACCCGGGTATAGAATACAAAAAGCGCATCCTGTCTAAGCTGAACGAGGCGGTGGTGTTTGAGAACTTCCTGCATACGAAGTTCCTTGGCCAGAAACGCTTCTCGCTGGAAGGCGGCGAAACGACTATACCTGCCTTGGATGCTATCATTGACAAAGCGTCCGAACTGGGCACAAAAGAGGTGGTGATAGGTATGGCTCACCGCGGTCGCCTGAACGTGCTGGCCAACATCATGGGCAAGACCTATGAGCAGATTTTCTCTGAGTTTGAAGGCACAGCCGTTCCGGATTTGACCTATGGTGACGGGGACGTGAAATACCACATGGGCTTCTCTTCTGAGGTGGTGACTCCGTCAGGTAATACTGTAAACCTGAAGCTGGCCCCGAACCCATCGCACCTGGAGGCGGTGAACCCGGTGGTGGAAGGCTTTGTGCGTGCCAAGATTGACTGCATGTACGACAGAGACCCGAAGCAAATCCTGCCGATACTGATTCATGGAGACGCGGCCTTGGCTGGTCAGGGAATTGTGTACGAGGTGACGCAGATGGCCAAACTAAACGGCTACCAGACCGGCGGCACGATACACTTCGTCATCAACAACCAAGTAGGTTTCACTACTGATTTCGAAGACGCCCGCTCTTCTATTTACTGTACTGACGTAGCCAAGATAATCGATGCACCAGTGCTGCACGTGAACGGAGACGACCCGGAAGCGGTGGTGTTTGCCGTGCGTTTGGCAACTGAGTATCGTCAGAGGTTCGGAAACGACATCTTTATCGACATGGTGTGCTACCGCCGTCATGGCCACAACGAGGCGGACGAGCCGAAGTTCACCCAGCCACACTTGTACAACCTGATATCCAAGCACCCGAACCCGCGCGAGGTATACAACAAAGAGTTGATAAGCCACGGCGAGATTGATGCAGAACTGGCCCAATCAATGGACAAGGAGTTCCGGCAGATGCTGCAGGACCGCTTGGATATGGTGAAGCAGAAGCCGCTTCCTTACAACTACCAGAGCCTGGAGAAGGAGTGGCAGTCGCTGCGTCGCTCCAAGCCTGAAGATTTCAACCAGTCGCCAGAGACAGGTATATCCGAAGAGGCGATAGCCAAAGTAGGGCAGGCGCTTTCGTCTGTGCCGCAGGGCTTCAAGCCGCTTAAGCAGATTGAGAAGCTGCTTAAGGAGCGCCGGGATATGTTCTTTGAGAGCCGTCAGCTGAACTGGGCTGCCGCCGAACTGCTGGCCTACGGTTCTGTCCTGTTGGAAGGAAAAGTTGTACGCCTGAGCGGGCAGGATGTGCAGCGTGGCACGTTCTCACACCGTCATGCCGTGCTGCGCGATGCCAACACAAGTGCCCCTTACTCCAGCCTAAACTACATTCAGGAAAAACAGCCAAAACTGGAGATTTACAACTCCCTGCTTTCAGAGTATGGCGTGCTAGGCTTTGAGTTCGGTTACGCCATGGCCAACCCGAACGCGCTGGTTATATGGGAGGCTCAGTTCGGCGACTTCGCCAACGGCGCCCAGGTAATGATAGACCAGTTCATCTCTGCCACTGAGTCGAAGTGGCAGCGCATGAACGGCGTAGTGATGCTGTTGCCGCACGGCTACGAAGGCCAAGGCCCGGAGCACTCCAATGCCCGTCCGGAACGCTTCCTGCAGCTGTCTGCCGAAAACAATATGTACGTGACAAACATCACGACACCTGCTAACTTCTTCCACTTCCTGCGCCGGCAATTGGCGCTGCCGTTCCGCAAGCCAGCCATCAACATGGCGCCTAAGTCATTGCTGCGCCACCCGAACGTGGTTTCTCCGGTGGAGGAGTTCACGAAAGGAGGGTTCAGGGAAGTGATTGGCGATGCGAACGCATCTGCAAAATCTGTGAAGAAAGTATTGCTGTGCACTGGTAAGGTATACTTCGACCTGTTGGAAGAGCAGCAGAAGAACAACCGTACCGATGTGGCCATCATCCGTATGGAGCAGCTGGCCCCGTTCCCGAAAGTGCAGCTGGAGGCGGAGCTGAAGCAGTACAAAAATGCGAAAGTATACTGGGTGCAGGAAGAGCCGGAGAACATGGGCAGCTGGATGTACATCCTGCGCACCATGCGCCACGGTGTGGAAGATGTGGTGGCTCGCAAGCCAAGCGCATCGCCTGCCACCGGCTACAACAAGATACACGGCAAAGAGCAGCAGGAGCTGGTTGAGCGCGCGTTTGCCATCTAATCATGGGCAGGTATAGGGGATAATCCAACATGGTGTTGTCCGCTATACCTGCGCATGCGTAATTCATAATTCGTAATTCATAATTGATAAAAAAATATGAGCTTAGAAGTAAAAGTGCCTGCTGTAGGTGAGTCAATCACCGAGGTGACCATAGCCCAGTGGCTAAAGAAAGACGGCGACCGTGTGGAGATGGATGAGGTAATTGCTGAGCTGGAATCTGACAAAGCCACCTTCGAACTGCCCGCTGAAGCCGCAGGCATTTTACGCATCGTTGCGCAGGAAGGCGATACCATTGAAGTAGGCGCCACCATCTGCCGCATCGAGCAGAACGGAGCGACAGGCAGCGCACCGGCTGCGGCCCCTGCCGCCAAACAGGAAACGGCAGCCCCTGCTGCCCAACAAGCCGCCGCTCCTGCTCAAGATTCAGCTCCGGCTGCTGCGCAAGGCACCGCCGAAACTGTGGAGATGCGCGTACCGACCGTAGGTGAGTCTATCACGGAAGTGACCATAGCCAACTGGTTGAAGAACGACGGAGACCAGGTTGCCATGGACGAGGTTATCGCCGAGTTGGAATCAGACAAGGCGACCTTTGAACTGCCAGCCGAGGCTGCCGGTACACTGCAAATTGTAGCCCAGCAGGGCGACACAGTAGAAATTGGCGGGCTGCTTTGCCGCATTGTGGCAGGAGCCGGTGCAGGCGCTGCTAGACCAGCTGCTCAACCAAGTGCTCCTGCTGCCCAGCAGGCGGCTCAGCCAGCCGCTGCCGCTGCGACAGGCGCTCAGACTTATGCTTCTGGCACACCGTCTCCGGCCGCCGGTAAAATATTGGCTGAGAAAGGCATCAACCCAGGTGATGTACAGGGTTCAGGTCGTGACGGCCGCATCACCAAAGAGGACGCGCAGAACGCCCAGGCAAGACCTGCCGCTCAGCCAGCTGCGGCCCAGTCCGCGGCTCCGGCCGCCAAGCAGGAGGCTGCTGCTCCTGCTGCTAGTGGCGACCGCAATCAGCGCCGTGAGAAAATGAGCTCACTGCGTAAGACAGTTGCCCGACGCCTGGTACAGGTGAAAAACGAGACGGCCATGCTGACTACCTTCAACGAGGTAGACATGAAGCCTATCATGGACATCCGCGCGAAGTACAAAGACAAGTTCAAGGAGAAGCACGAGGTGGGCCTTGGTTTCATGTCCTTCTTCACGAAGGCGTGTACCGTTGCCCTCCAGGAGTGGCCAGCGGTAAACGCTATGATTGACGGAAATGACATGGTGTTCAACGATTTCTGCGACATCTCCATCGCCGTCTCTTCTCCAAAAGGCCTGGTGGTGCCGGTTATCCGCAACGCGGAGCAGCTGACGCTGGATGGCATCGAGAAAGAAGTGATTCGTCTGGCCAAAAAAGCGCGCGACGGTAAATTGTCTATTGAGGAGATGACGGGCGGTACCTTCACCATCACCAATGGTGGTGTATTCGGCTCCATGATGTCGACGCCAATCATCAACGCGCCGCAGTCGGCTATACTAGGTATGCACAACATCGTGCAGCGCCCGGTTGCCGTGAACGGACAGGTGGAGATTCGCCCGATGATGTATTTGGCGCTCTCTTATGACCACCGCATCATCGATGGACGTGAGTCCGTGAGCTTCCTGGTTCGTGTGAAAGAGCTGTTGGAAGATCCAATGAGACTGCTGTTAGGCGTTTAATTTATTGAAAGAATGGAGGAGGGGTAAGCGACAGAGTTTGCTCCTCCTTTTTTTGCTTAGAATCAAATACAGAACGAGGGTTCGGCTCTCACTAAAGTATAAAACAAATGAAATACGATGTAACCGTAATCGGTTCTGGTCCTGGCGGATATGTGGCGGCTATACGCTGTGCACAGCTGGGGCTTAAGACTGCTATTGTTGAAAAGTATAACGTGCTGGGTGGTACCTGTCTGAACGTAGGCTGTATACCTTCCAAGGCGCTGCTCGACTCATCGGAGCACTACCACAATGCGGCGCATACCTTCCAGACGCACGGCATTGAGTTGGACAACCTGCAGGTGAACATCCAGCAGATGATTAAACGCAAGGGCGAAGTGGTGAAGTCAAACAACGACGGCATTGCGTTCCTGATGAAGAAGAACAAGATTGACACATACTATGGCCTGGGTTCTTTCGTGGACAAGAACAGAATCAAGGTAGCAGGTATAGACGGCAACGTGCAGGAGATTGAGACAGACAAGACCATCATCGCGACAGGTTCTAAACCGACAGCGCTGCCCTTCCTGCCAATTGAGAAGAAACGCATCATCACGTCTACAGAGGCTTTGTCGTTGACAGAGGTTCCGAAGAAGATGGTCATCATTGGCGGTGGTGTGATTGGTCTGGAACTTGGGTCTGTGTATGCGCGCCTGGGTACCAAGGTGCAGGTGGTAGAGTACATGGATGCCATCATCCCGACCATGGACCGCTCGCTGGGCAAAGAGCTGCAGCGCATCCTGAAGAAGACGCTCGGCTTTGAGTTCTTCTTCAACCACAAAGTGACCGGTGCCACCAACGAAGGCGAGACCGTGACTGTGACGGCCGAAAACCCGAAAGGGGAGACGGTGACTTTTGATGGGGACTACGTGCTGGTATCGGTAGGACGCAGGCCATATACCGAAGGCCTTGGCCTGGAGAATGCGGGCGTGCAGATGGGAGAGCGCGGCATGATAGCCGTAAACGACCACCTGGAGACGAATGTACCGGGCATATATGCCATAGGCGACGTGGTGCGTGGCGCTATGCTGGCCCACAAAGCCGAAGAAGAAGGTGTGTTTGTGGCCGAGCACATGGTAGGGCAGAAGCCGCACATCAATTATAACCTGATTCCGGGTGTGGTGTATACCTGGCCGGAAGTGGCAGGCGTAGGCTTTACAGAGGAGCAGTTGAAGGAGCAGGGCCGTGCCTACAAGACAGGTTCCTTCCCGTTCAAAGCCTCTGGCCGTGCCAAAGCGTCTATGGACACCGACGGGTTTGTGAAGGTGCTGGCCGATAAGGAAACGGATGAGATTCTGGGCGTGCACATGATTGGCCCGCGTATAGCCGACCTCATTGCCGAAGCGGTGGTAGCAATGGAATTCCGTGCCTCTGCAGAAGACATCGCCCGCATGAGCCATGCCCACCCAACCTATACCGAAGCCATGAAAGAAGCCTGCCTGGCCGCTACGGATAACCGTGCGCTGCACATTTAGTGATTAGCCTTAAAGCAAGGTATAGAAGAGCCACCTCCTAAAGTGGCTCTTTTTTTATAACTATATAGCAATACCAACTTTATAACGATGTAGCCGTAAAGCTATAACATGGAATATTTATAATGTTATAAACGGCCTTGCTATGGAGCAGATGAAGCGCGTACCCGGAAACACCATCAGGTTGATTTTTGTATTGGGCTTTATTCTGCCCCTGCTACTGGCAGGCTACGTCGGCGGCAGTGTAGGCGCAGGTATAGCAGAAGTATTCCTAGTCTTTTGTATGGTCTTCCTGTTCAGTTTTTTGTCCTATTGGATAGTCGCCAGGGCAGTGGTGCTGCAACTGGAAGAATAAGTCAGCCAACCATACCTTACCCTGGCAACAAAGCCTGTTTGGTAGCAGCACCGATAGTTGATGATTTTATAGCACGTCGGATAATATCATTGCTGTTAACGATAAAGACAGATACCCACATAATAAAACAGGCAGTGCTATTCTTAGGAGTAGCACTGCCTGTTTTGATTTATCTCAATCTGTTATTTCTTGGGTTTGTCGATGTGCCTGATGGCGGCGCTGATGTATAAGTAGCTGTTCGTGATGGTGCTTTTCGTAAGTTGCAGGGTGATGTCAGGAGTCAGCCCTTTGCCGTATACCCTGCCGCTGCGGTCCGCCGCTCTGGAGGAGGTCAAGTTCAGCCACGCACCATCCGATAAAACTCTTGGGTTATTGCCGGTGGTCAACCCAACTGTGTTGGTGCCTATGAGCTTTGTATGCTTCCTGCCTACAAACGCGATGGCCGTCATTTCGCCTGAGCTTGCGGTGCTGCTTCCTATCAGCACTGCTATGGGCAGGTTCTTGCTTTTTACCGTGTATGGCTTTTCAATGCTATGCTCCAGGCTGTCGAACAGGCCGGTGACTGCCCCATTCTTGTAGGTCTGGTAGGTTATCTTGT
Organism: Pontibacter roseus DSM 17521; assembly: GCF_000373265.1. Classification (GTDB taxonomy): domain Bacteria; phylum Bacteroidota; class Bacteroidia; order Cytophagales; family Hymenobacteraceae; genus Pontibacter; species Pontibacter roseus. Next base: position 163,842 of record NZ_KB890769.1, on the reverse strand, counting down.
TATCTGCATCTGCCCAGCCAATCAGTTTCCCTTCCCCTAACAAAGGTATCAAACCCGCATACATTGGTTCCAGGTTTCCACCTTGGTTCAGGCGCAAGTCTATAATCCAGCCTTTGGGGTTCTGCGCATCCAAAAATTTGATTACGCTCTGCACAGAGTCTACAAAAGCGAGCTGTTCTTTGTTCTGCATAGCAGCAAAACCAGGTATGGAGATAAAGGCATACTTCCCGTCAATCATGTTTCCTGTTGGCATAGGCAGCTTTTGAGTAGTTGTTCCGGCATACCCTGATTCTTTCAAAGAACGGATGATTTCGGGCTCGTATAGCCTGCTGTGGCCGTCCTTCAGTTCCGCTAAGGCATAGTTGATAGCCGGGTAGGCTTCTTTTATGGTGCTGACGTTCTTCGCTTTCTCAAAGGTCTGGGCATAGACTTTGTCCCAATCCACCTGGTGCTTGTGGATGGATTCTCTCTTCATGATATCCAGCGCCTGCGTCACATAGGCCTTCACGGAGTCGGGCATTGTTTGGGCGAAAGAGAGCTGTACAGAGGCAAAAAGAAGAACGAAGATGCAGAGTGGCTTTTTCATGGGTATAGTGTGTGTTGTGTCTGTAGCGATTAACTGATACAAACATACACGCCCCGGAGCAGGCCTAGCGAACACAATACACCAACCGGCGTTTTCAGTTGACGAACGCCAGATGAGGGGCAGAAACAGGTTGCTACAGCAGGTATAGCGGTTGCTGTATGTTTTTACTTAGTTGGTATATTTTGCTAGTCATATTCAAATCTATTCTTCTATTTTTAGGGATGAATAAGAAGAAAATCATCCTCTTCCACTGCCTGTTCTGGTTCTTCGACTTCTTCAAGGACACGATTTACGGCTTCCAGTATTACTACTTCTATGATGCCCAGTACACACTGGCCTCGCTCTATAAAACCACGGCCATCGACTTTGTGCGCACGCTGCTGACAGCGGCATTGTTTTATGTCAATGCGCTGGTGCTGGTACCCTGCTTTTTCGGCAAGGGCAGGTATGGGCTGTATGCGCTGAGCGTGCTGCTGCTGCTGGTGGCCTTTACGCCGGTACACTACCTGCTGGAAATCATCCTTTTGAAGTACTTCAGTTGGGCCACCTATGGACGCGAAATTACGATGGTCTGGATTTTCCAGAGTGTGCTCAACGCGAGCCTGATGTACCTGATGCTAGGTATAGCTTATGGCTATGTGGTGGACTATTTCAAGGCGCAGGACGAGAAGAAGGAGCTGGAGAAGGCAAAACTGACCACGGAACTAGCCTTCCTGAAGTCGCAGATAAACCCACACTTCCTGTTCAACACCATCAACGACATTTACGCGCTCACCTACCAGAAATCAGACCTTGCGCCCAATGCCCTGCTTAAGCTGTCGGGTTTGCTGCGCTACATGCTGCGCGAGAGCGAGCAGGAGCGAGTGCCGCTCAGCAAGGAGGCCGATTACCTGCAGGATGTCGTGGAGCTGCAGAAAATCGGGCTAAAAGGGAATGCCTACATCAGGTATAGCTGCGCAGGAAACATGGCAAAAAACCATATTGCGCCGCTCCTGCTCATCTCCTTCGTAGAGAACGCCTTCAAACACGGCATCTGCACAGACCCGGCCCACCCGATAGACATCCGGCTGCAGGTAGAAGGTGGCACGCTGCTGTTCAGGGTGTATAACCGGAAAAACAGAGACCAGAAAGACAGGACCGGCGGCATCGGGCTGGCCAATGTGCGCCGCCGACTGGAGTTGCTATACCCGGACAGGTATGACCTGGGTATCTCTGAAGACGAGCATACCTATACCGTCAACCTCACTCTACAACTGCACAACATCCTGGCTGCCAAAGCCAAAACGATGAAAGCCAAGGCTATACCTGCAGAGGCACTTTAGAACTGAATAAGACACACCATGAAAACAATACGCTGCCTTGTGGTAGACGACAAACCCCTGGCCCTGGACATCCTCACAGACTACATCAACAAGATAGATTTCCTGGAGTTTGTGGCCAGTACCACCAGTGCGCTGGAGGCGCTCCGGCTCGTGGAGCAGGAAAAGATAGACCTACTCTTCCTGGACATACAGATGCCTGAGCTGACAGGTATACAGGTGATGAAGATTCTGGGGGACAAGTGCCGCGTCATCCTGACGACCGCCTACACCGAGTATGCGCTGGAGGGCTATGAGCACAATGTCATAGACTACCTGCTCAAGCCCATCGCCTTTGACCGGTTTTACAAGGCGGCGCAAAAGGCACGGCAGCTCCTCGAAATGCAACAATCCAACGTGCCGGCTCCCGCGCCTCAACCGATAGAAAACGCAGTTGATAAGATTTCCCGCGACATCATCTTTGTGAAGACGGAGTATAAAATCGTCAAAGTGAGGTTGGATGACATTCTGTATGTGGAGGGTCTGCAGAACTACGTGTCCATCTACACGAAGACGGAGCGGATACTTTCGCTGCGGAACATCAAGAAGATGGAAGAGCAGCTTCCGGGCCAGCAGTTCGTGCGGGTGCACAAGTCCTACATCATCTCCCTTGACAAGATAGACTCCATCGAGCGGAACAGGATTTTCATAGGCGAGGCCGTCATACCTGTAGGCGAAACCTACAAAGAGAACTTCTTGGCGATGATTGAGCACCTGAATACTTCCCCCAGCAAACCCTAATCCTGGATAATAAAGCAAGCTATACCTAAGCCAGCAAACCGAGCACCCGCTCAAAACCCGCTGCTGCACCTAGGTCTTTTACGGGTGGCAGCCCCAGCCACTCCACCCGCACCCGGTTGACCAGCTGTACATCAAGGGCAGGTATGTCTGATTGTCTGGAAGCGATGCTGGCGGCCAATGCCGTCTTGGGTGTGTTGGCTTTGATGCGCCAGGTATGGGGGGAGTAACGGGCCGGGTGCAGGTGCACATGCCTACCGGCCACAGTGCCCCAGCGCAGTATCCAGCCGGAGCCATCCGATAGGGGCAGGGTGCTATAGTCTGCGCCACCAGCGTTGAGGTGGAGCCGGAATGCGGCGGGCCGCAGCAGGCTCTGGCTTTGCAGGTATACCACTACCTCCTCGGCTATCTGTGCCACTGTCATCTGCCCGATATAGACATCCATTTGCGAGGAGCCCAGCGTGCGCAAGGCCGCTTGCAGTTCCGCCGTGGGAGCATGCAAACCTTGCTCTATGAACGCTTTGGCATACCCCAGGTGGTGTTTCAGAGGGTGAAAAAGGACCGGTTCAGGCAAATCAGGTGAGAACATGGGCTTAAATACAGAAGCGGAGGCAAATTTTCAGGCAATTCGTAGTTGTTTTATTGTAAATATTATATATTTAAACGAACCAATATTTACTTCTATGATGACAAGCGCAGACATTACTTTCGGTGGACTAGGTCCTTTTGAGTTGCTCCTGCTCACGCTTCCCGTGGCCCTATGGGGTTTTGCCATTTTTGAGGTGATGACCAGCTCGTTCAAAGAGTCTACGGATAAACTCATTTGGTTGCTTGTGGTGGTGGTGCTGCCTGTAGTGGGCATGGTATTCTACTACGCTTTCGGCAAAAAAAACCTAGTGCCATCGCCCGAAGAAGCCTGATTCACATCCTATTTGATTCATTAACAATGTAACAGGCCTGCTTCTGCAGGTCTTTTTTTTATGCCCTTCGCAGCCGTATGGCCTATCCCATACCTGGTGCTGCTCAAAAAACAGGGAAGCACAGGCAACCTTCACTCATCCTGCGGCATCTATTCCAACAAGAGGTGCTGTTAGCTCAAAACCGGTTTGCTTTTTACTTAAGGAAGGTAGGCTTTGGCTAAAAAACTTCCACATTCAAGCTAAAAATTACTGGGTTTGGTAGAAAACCAAGAGCAGTTTGTCGAGAATGAAGCGTTGTAGGTATAATACAGCGTAAAGATTAACAAAATATATAGTACCTTGTATTGCAAACTAGCGTACACATAGTTACCGGCATATCCATTCTCCGCCTATGATACACTTACACAACATTCACAAGTACTATGCGGTGGGGCACAACAAGTTGCATGTGCTCAAAGGTATAGACATGGAAGTGCACGAAGGGGAGTTGGTGTCCATCATGGGCTCTTCCGGCTCCGGCAAGTCTACCCTGCTCAACATACTGGGCATACTGGATGACTATGACATGGGCGAGTATACCTTGGCCGGAACCCCCATTCGCAACCTGTCGGCTGCGAAGGCGGCCTATTACCGCAACAAGTTCCTGGGGTTTGTTTTCCAGTCGTTCAACCTGCTCTCCTTCAAAAATGCCATGGAGAACGTGGCGCTGCCGCTCTACTACCAGAACGTAGGCCGCAAGCAGCGCAACAAACTGGCCCTGGAGTACCTGGACAGGGTAGGGCTGAGAGACTGGGCAGAGCACTCGCCAAACGAGCTATCGGGTGGGCAGAAGCAGCGCGTCGCCATTGCTCGGGCCCTTATTTCGCAGCCCAAGCTCATACTGGCCGACGAACCGACCGGAGCCCTCGACACGCAGACCTCTTACGATGTGATGGACATCTTCAAGGATGTGAACCGCAAGGGCATGACTGTCATCATCGTGACGCACGAGAATGATATCGCCGCCCAGACGCAACGCATCATACGCTTGAAAGATGGGCTAATCATGGACAACGACCAACAGGCAGAGGAGACAATCTTGGCTGCAGAAGCCGTCGCGGCCAAGGGTTAGGCAAAAGACATATACTACCAATCAACCACCACCAGTAACCAGCAAAGAGATGTTCGATGTAGACAAATGGCAGGAGATATTGGGCACGATGCAGAAAAACAAGCTGCGTACGTTCCTAACGGCTTTTGGCGTGTTCTGGGGCATCTTCATGCTGGTGCTGCTGCTGGGAGCGGGCAAGGGCCTAGAGAATGGCGTGTATAACCGTTTTGGGGCGGGCGCGAAGAACAGCATCTACGTGTGGAGTGGCAAGACGGCGCTGGCGCACAAAGGCATGCCGCCGGGCCGGGAGGTGAAGTTCACGAATCAGGATTTGAGCGCACTGGAGCGGGAGGTGAGCGACATCAACACACTGGCACCCCGCAACCGGGTGATGGGCGAGTATACCATCAACTACAAAAACCAGAACGGTTCTTACCAGGTGTTTGGTGCGGAGCCCGGCTTCCTGAAACTCAACGGGGAGATACCTTTTCGGGGGCGCCTGCTGAACGAGTACGATGAGCGGGAGAAGCGCAAGGTGGTGGTGCTAGGCGACCAGGCGAGCCAGGTGCTGTTTGGAGAGGAGGCAGACCCGGTGGGCGAGTACGTCAACATACGGGGTATACATTTCAAAGTGGTGGGCACTTTTAAGATGCGCGGCAACAACAGCAGCCGCCGCGAAGAACGTGCTTATATTCCCTTCTCAACGCTTCAGACCGCCTTCAACCAACCCAACCAAGTGCAGATGATGGCGCTGGTGGCCGAGCCTGGTGTGAGCGCCGAGGTCATGGAGGACCGCCTTCGGAACCTGCTAGCGCAACGGCACAAGTTCGCTACAGAAGATGAGATGGCCATCGGCATCGAGAATACTGAGGCTGAATTCCTCAAGGTGATGGGCCTGTTCACCGGCATCAAGATTTTTGTCTGGATTGTAGGTATAGGCACTTTGATAGCGGGTATAGTCGGAGTGAGCAACATCATGCTCATCATTGTGAAGGAAAGAACCCGTGAGATTGGCGTACGCAAGGCGCTGGGGGCGACACCCATGTCCATCGTCAGCCTCATCCTGCAGGAGTCCGTGGTGATTACGGCCTTCTCGGGTTACCTGGGGCTACTGACCGGAACGGGTGTGCTAGCCGGGCTGGAGTACATGATGGAGTCGTCGGGGGAGGAGGCGCCTTTCTTCGCCAACCCGGAGGTAGACCCTGGCGTGGCATTGGCAGCCACCCTGGTGCTGGTGGTATCAGGCGCCCTGGCCGGTTTGATGCCCGCCCTGAAAGCAGCCAGAATAAAACCGATTGAAGCGCTGCGGGCGGATTAAGATGGTGGTTGGTTTTCAACAGTAGGTGTGGATTCAGCTACGCGCAATTACTGTCGCTTCAACGCATGCCTATCAAAGAGCAAGACATTTTCCAATCAAAGACACAATGATTGACATCGATAAATGGACCGAGATTTACAACACCGTGAAGAAGCACAAGCTCCGCACGGCGCTGACGGCTTTCGGGGTGTTTTGGGGCATTTTCATGCTGGTGTTGCTGTTGGGAGCCGGCAAGGGTCTTGAGAAGGGCATCGTGAGTGAGTTCAACATCGCCAAGAACGCCGTGTTCTTGTGGACGCAACGCACTAGTGTGCCTTACATGGGGCTGAAGGCGGGCCGCACCATCCAGATGACTAACGACGATGTGGCGGCTATACGCGCCTTTGTGCCGGAGGTGGCCGTCATCGCGCCAAGCAACCAGTTGCGCGGAAGCTTTTCGGTGGTGTACGGCACCAAGAGCTCGGCCTTCACCGTGAACGGCGAGACACCCGAGGTGCTGCAGGTGAAGCCGACCAATGTGACCAGCGGGCGCTTCATCAACCAGAAGGACATAGACGAGAAACGGAAAGTGGCCGTGGTGGGTCCTCGCACGCTGGAGCTGCTGTTCGAGAAAGGGGAGAACCCCATTGGCAAGTACATCAGCATCAAAGGCATCTACTTCCAGGTGGTGGGTGTGTTTGAGCCGCTGGGCAAAGACGAGGACGTGGTGGAGGACGCACAGACGATTTATATACCCAATACCACGTTGCAGCAGGCCTTCAACCAACCAAATCAGGTAGGCTTTCTTGCCTTGACGCCCAAGCCAGGTATACCAGCCGAGGTGGTGGAGGAGAAGGTGAAAACCCTGCTCATGAAACGCCACAATGTGGCACCCACCGATCTTAAGGCCTTTGGCTCAGCCAACATAGAAAAGGAGTTTCAGGACGTGCAGGGGCTGTTTGCAGGTATAGCGGGCTTCAGTTGGCTTGTGAGCATCGGCACTATCCTGGCCGGTATCATTGGGGTGGGAAACATCATGCTGATTGTGGTGAAGGAGCGTACCAAAGAGATAGGTATACGCAAGGCGCTGGGGGCCACGCCGATTTCTATCGTCAGCCTGATTATACAGGAGTCTATTGTCATCACAGGTTTTGCCGGCTATACCGGCCTGCTGGCCGGCACCGGATTGATTGCCCTCATAGAGTACATCATGGTGAAGAACGAGGTGCAGGCGGGCTTCTTCGGGCCTCCAGAGGTGAACCTGGGCGTCGCCGTGACGGCCACTGTGCTGCTGGTGGCGGCTGGTGCGCTGGCCGGTCTTATACCTGCCACCAAAGCCGCGCGGGTCAACCCGGTGGTGGCGCTGCAGGAAGAGTGATTTTAGCGGAGTATCAACACAAACAAACACACATTAGCATCTATCCCTATGAAAAAGGTATTTATCGGACTGTTCGTACTGGTCTTCCTGGCGCTGTCGGTGTGGCTGGGCAACTACTTCTACAAGAAATCGAACACAGACCCGGTAGTCTACAAAACAGAGGCGCCCTTCACCACCGACATCGTGAAGAAAACAGTGGCCACCGGTTCCATCGTGCCCCGCAAGGAAGTGCAGGTGAAGTCGCAGGTGTCTGGCATCGTGGAGGAGCTATACGTGGAGGCAGGCCAGATTGTGAAGCAGGGGCAGCTGCTGGCTAAAATCAAAATCGTGCCCAACATTGTGAACGTGAACAACGCGCAGAACACGCTGGAGACCGCCCGCATCAACTTCGACGAGGCCAAACGTGAACTGGAGCGGTATGAGCAACTGTATGCTAAGAAGGTGATTCCGGAGCAGGAGTACCGCAAGTACAAGGCAGACTTCAGCCTGAAGCGCGAGGCGCTGCAGTCAGCGGAGAACAACCTGCAGCTGGTGCGCGAAGGCGCGTCTAAGCGCAGCGGACAGGCCTCCAATCTGGTCTATTCCACCATCGACGGCATGCTGCTGGACGTGCCGGTGAAAGCGGGTACCTCCATCATCGAGCGCAACAACTTCAACGAGGGCACCACCATCGCCATCGTGGCCGATATGCGCAGCCTCGTGTTTGAGGGCAAGATAGACGAGTCGGAGGTGGGCAAGCTGAAGGAGAACATGGACCTGCTGCTGACCATAGGCGCCATCGAGGGCCGCGTGTTCAATGCCAAGCTAGAATACATCGCCCCGAAAGGGATATTGGAGGAAGGCTCCATCAAGTTCCCCATCCGGGCCAAGGTGATGCTCGACGAGAAGGATTTCATCCGGGCAGGGTATAGCGCCAACGCTGATATCGTGCTGGACAAGCGCGAGAAAGTGCTGGCCATCAAGGAGAGCATGCTCAAGTTTGAGAAGGACAAGCCGTACGTGGAGGTGGAGAAAGCGCCGCAGGTGTTCGAGAGACGCGAAGTGAAAACCGGCATATCAGACGGTATCAACATAGAAGTGGTGTCGGGGCTCAAGACCTCTGAGAAGGTGAAGGTGCCGGACGCCAATTCCCCACAAAGTATTTAGTGTTTGTTTAAGGTGAGTAAGAAAGCGGGTTCTGCCCGCTTTTTTATTGCCCCTGGTTAGTTGAAAATCCACTGCAGCAGCAAGTGCGAGGGCAGGTATATGCCTACTGGGAAGAAGAGCAGGGCCAGCACCAGGTATAGCCCAGGCGAAATGCTACGCTGTGGCTCGTCGCCCAGACCAAATACCCAGTTGACGTTCTCCTTCGGGTCGGTGTACAGATAGCAGAGCGGCAGCACCACCCAGGCCAGGGCCGTCTGGTAAAAAATAGCGCGGGTATCGTAGCCCCACTCCACCAGCAGCCAGATGACAATGGCCGGCAGAAAGACATGGAACAACGACAGTCCCCGCAGGAACAGGCTCTTGTCTTTATGGAACATGTAGTTGCTCAGTCCCAGTAGTCGCCTGCGTGTGAGCAGCCGCCCGAAGTAGTCCAAGTTCCAGACGAGCTCCAGCCCCAGCACCCCCACGGCCATCATGCTCAGCAGCAGGCGGCTCTCCGTCCACAGCACGATGCCTACTGAGAACAGCGCCACATCGGAGAACCACAGGAAGTTGCCGGGGCCGTAGTGCCGCCAGTACACGGGCACCAGCACCAGCAGAAACAAGGTATAGGCGATGGGTAACCAAAGGGAGATGGTCTGGTCCATAAGCTGCAGACAAGGATTTGAAAGTCCAAGAGGTATACTGCTGATGCCGTGGAAAAGATAGGGTGTAGCAGCTTGCTCATTTGGCACTGCCCTTACCTTCCCGTAAATTTGCAGAAATCACGTACCCAATATGCATACCACCGATTCCGAAGCAACCGTACAGATACTGGATTTCGAGTCGCAGCACGCCGACATGTTCCGTGCTCTGAATGAAGAATGGATAACCCGGTATTTCGTGCTGGAGGAGGCGGACCGCAAATCGCTCGGCGACCCGCAGGGCTATATCCTAGACAAAGGCGGACATATCCTGATGGCGCGTTACAAAGACGAGATAGTGGGTACCTGCGCCCTGCTGAACGATGGAGAAGGAATATACGAACTGGCCAAAATGGCTGTGACGCCCAAGGCGCAAGGTCTTAAAGTAGGAAAACTGTTGGGGGAAGCGGCCATTCGGAAAGCCAGAGAAATCGGGGCATCCAAGGTATACCTGGTATCGAACAGAAAACTGGTTCCGGCGCTTAATCTATACCGCCGGCTGGGCTTTGTGGAGGTGCCCATGCCGCCAAGCATCTACGAGCGCGCCGACATCAGAATGGAACTGGCGCTGTAGGCAAATCCGATTTGTGCCATACCTGCTCTTGTAAAAAGGTGAATATTAAATCAGGCTGCTCTGCCTGTTGCTGGCGTCCTGGCGTGCTACGCCCACGGTCATCCAACAGCCTTTGTACATGCCTTTGCGCTGCTTCGCCAGAATGAACAGGTAAGCGGCTTCTTCGCCATTCGCCCCTCTCACCAGCACCAATTGGTAGGCCGTGTCATCGGTTGTCACCAATTTTCCGGTTTTGTACGAAACAAAGTTCAGCATAGGACTGTAGGCCGGGTCGCGCACCATCATCCGGAAGTGGTTTAAAGGCCCGAGGCTCACGCGGCTGGCCGGTGAAGAGAAGTTGAAGACCGTGATGATGCCGCTGTCGCTTATGTCGTTCCGCTGCAGGGCGTGCAGCTGTATTTTGATGACCTGGCGTGGCGAAAGTGCTTTGGAAGGCTTTAAAAAGCGGGCTTTGGAGTTGAGCACCACCTCCGACTCATCGGAGGTATAGCGAATGTGGTCTTGCGCATCCATCTCTGGTATTGCCGGAAACTGCACCCACAGCAACCCCAGCAATACAACCCCTACACCGAGCAGGAGTTTGTCGTACATATATTCAAACCCTCTCATAGGAATATGTACTTTATATATACCTAAGAAGTTGTCAGTAAACAGTTTTACCATGTAGACAGGCCTTTTTCAAGGGCTAACCGTATTTTGGGTCAAACTATTTGAGGGGATTTCGTATTTAGATTGGACTTTTCTCCTATGAAAAATTTTCTCACGCCCCTGTTCCATACCTTTATCGCCTGGCTGGCCCGGCAACCACTTGTGCAGCGGCTGCAGCGTCGTTTCCCCAGAGCCTTCCGTTTTCTGCTGCGGCGCTTCGACACGACTACCTTCATTGGTCTGCCCCTGACCATACTGGTATTGGTGATTGGCATCAATGCGGCGTTGCTCTCGCAACTGGCGGAGGACGTGGTGGAGTCAGAGGGAGTGGTGGCGCTGGACGAAAAATTCACGGCCTTCCTGTACGGCATCCGGAGCAATTGGCTCAGCCAGCTGCTTTACTCTTTTACGCAACTGGGCACGCGGGAAGCCGTGTTCGCCATGGGCGGGCTGGCGACGGTTATTTTCCTATACCGCCGGCGCTATACGGCCATTCTTGTTTTCTGGCTCACCATGGCGGGCGTGGGGCTCTCGGTGCAGTACGGCAAGAAACTCATCAGCCGTGAGCGGCCTGATAAGGTGGCGTTTTACCCGGAGCACAATTTCTCGTTCCCGAGTGGCCACGCGACCACGGCCATGGGCCTTTACGGCATGCTGGCCTATTTCCTGTACCGGCACTTCAGGGGGCAGCGGCGCGAGCGGCGGCTGTCGCTGCTGGCTACAGGTATAGCTATTGTCCTGATTGGTTTCAGCAGGATATACCTGGGGGTACATTTCCTGTCCGATGTGCTGGCGGGGTTCATACTGGGTGCCATGTGGGTGCTGCTGGGTATCAGCCTGATGGAAGTGCTTACCTACGTGCAGCAGCGCAAGCCCGCTAGGGCCGGTTGAATATAGGGGCTATACTATCTATTATCAGGAAACTGCGTACAACACCATACGCACACCTGCCTTTATGAACCGTAACACCCTTATCCGATTAGTAGCCGGCATACCTGTCGTTCTGCTGCTGTTACTGGCCAATCCCGCCAAGGGGTATGGCGTGCTGACGCACCAGGCCGTCATCGACGCCGCCTGGAAAGACTCTCTGGAACCTTTGCTGCGCAAGCGCTTCCCCAAGGCCACGGAAGAGGAATTGCAGGCCGCACATGCCTATGCCTATGGTGGCTCCATCCTGCAGGATATGGGGTACTTTCCCTTCGGCAACACCTTCTTCACAGACCTGACACACTACGTGCGCAGCGGCGACTTCGTGGAGAACCTACTCAACGCATCCACTACCCTGGAGGAATACGCCTTTGCACTAGGAGCCATGTCGCATTACAACGCGGATATACATGGGCACCCGCTCGGCACCAACAAGGCGGTGGCGCTGGTATACCCCAAGGTGAAGGCGGAGCATGGGAAGGAAGTGACCTACGCTGAAGACCCGGTAGCGCATATTAAAACAGAATTCGGCTTTGATGTGCTGCAGGTGGCTCGAGGCAATTACGCACCGGAGGCTTACCAGTCCTTCATTGGGTTCAAGGTGGCAAAGGAGGTGCTGGAGCGGGCTTTTGTCCAGACGTACGGGCTTGAACTCAACGAGGTGTTCCTCAACGTGCCGCTTGCCATTGGCACCTATCGCTACACCATCAGAGGCTTCCTTCCCGACCTGACCAAGTCGGCCTGGCAAGCCAAGAAAGGAGACATACAGAAAGCCAGTCCGGGCACTACCCGGCGGGAGTTCCAGTACCACATGAGCCGGGCGGAGTTCCACAAGAACTGGGGAGCCGATTACCAGCGCCCCAACCTGCTGGCGCGCGCTGTCGCCTGGGTCATCAAGGTGCTTCCCAAGCTTGGCCCGCTCAAGCCACTATCCTTCAAGCCGCCCACCCCGGAGGCAGAGAAGCTGTTCTACCACAGCTTCAACACCACCGTGGAGAACTATACCCGGCTCATCGCGCAAATCAGGCAGCAAGGCACTCCCAAACTTCCCAACACCCAGCTTGATACGGGCCGGCCTACCCGGGCAGGCACCTACAAACCCACCGACGAAGCCTATGCCGAACTGGTTCTCCGTCTCAGCAAATCAGACTTCAAGCATACCTCCCCCTCCCTACGTCAGGATATCCTGACGTTTTACCAGCAGGAAAAAGCCAAAGAAAAAATGGAGCCGGAGGAGCGGCAAGAGGTGACTGTAGCGCTGTCAAAGCTCAAATCTGTTCATTTGTAGTGCTATTTATGCACTGTGCTTGCTGAAGGCAGCATGCACGCCATGGGAGCGCACAGAGGCCGTTGACTCAGGATATGACTATAAGAGGGCATTGTTGTGCAGAAGATGGAACAGTCAGAAAAGTGCAACCATCTGCGCCCAAAACCGATACATATAAGTCTGATGTTCTGGCTCAAAGCCTACAGTAAGTGGGCACTAAGAAGCCAGAGCAGCTACATTAAGTTCATATAAACTTCATACAACTATGGAAAACAAAGGAAATAAAAACCCGCAGTCCAACATGAATCCCAACGCGCAGAGCAACCAGCAGTCTGGCACCAGCGCGCAGTCTAATACAGCAACAGGCTCAGCTAGCCAGTCTTCCGCTAACCAGTTTTCATCTGGTAGCTCTGCCAACCAATCCGGTAGTTCCAGTGGCAGCTCTATGAACAAATCCGGTACTTCCGGCAAAGGCGGGCTGAACAACATCACCAGCAAGCTGCAGGAGTTTGGCAATTCTACCCTGAACAAGGTGAACAACCTGAGCACCACCCAGAAAGTGGTAGGCGGTTCGCTGTTAGCCCTGGGAGCAGGCTGGGTAGCGATGAACTCGAAGAACAAGAACAAGTTGAAAAACCTGGGTTCGAACATGACAGGAGCGAAAAACTCAAACAAAAAGAACCCCAACAGAAACGCGTAGTCTCAAAAGACTTGCTAAAAACAAAAAGCCGGGCAGCAGTGTCCGGCTTTTTGTGTCGTAGGGTATACCTGCCGCATCGGTTGGCGAAGTGTTTTCCCCATCCGTAGACTGCTGGTTGCGTATACACCCAAATGCTACACATTTGAACCAACAAAGACTATACCTATGAACATGATGAAAGCGTTGGCGGGAGGGCTGGCAGGAGCCGTGGTCCTGACCGTCGCCCACGAGACCCTCAGGCGATTCGTGCCGCAGGCTCCGCGCATGGATGTGCTGGGAATGCGCGCCATAGCCAAGACGATGAAGAAAGTTGGCAAGGAGCCGCCTGCCGACGGTGACCTGCATACCTGGGCGCTGGTAGGCGATGTGATTTCCAACTCGCTTTACTATAGCCTGGCAGGAACAGGCAAGGGCGCTTGGCTTCGAGGCGGATTCTTGGGAGCCAGCGCAGGCGCAGGCGCGCTGTTGTTGCCCGGCCCTATGGGCCTAGGCTCCGACCCAAGCAACCGCTCCACCGAAACCCAGGCCATGACCGTGGGGCTATACCTGCTGGGTGGTCTGGTGGCCGCCGCTGTAGGCAGCGCAATAGCCTCCGAAGAAGATTAACAGACAAAAACCTAAAGGTCCTCTGTGCGAAAGGTTGACTTACTCCGGTAGGTTGGCGCAGGTGCAGAGGACTTCTCTTTTCGGCTCCACCGGTTGGTAATCGGGTAAGGTGTATTCCTTCATGTACACCACCTGCAGCTCGCGCACCGGGTTGTGTGGGTTGGCCTCGTTCCAGCGGCGCACCAGGTAGTTGCAGTAGTACGGGCGCAGGAAGGCATAATTCACAAACAGATAGTTCTCAGAATATTTCCGCCATCGGTCGTTCTTGAACAGCGACACCACAGAGGATGGTTTAGCGTAGTCAGCGGCCTCTCCTTCCCGGTTCAGGTCAATCAGTTGCCCCTTGTTGTTGTGGCCCTCCAGCACGTACCAGCCATCGTCTTTGAACACCGCCGGCGCAAACATACCCCAGCGCTGGTCCACCCGCAGGAGATTGCCCAGCCAAGTGGTATGCCCCGTCATGGCAGGCACACGTGCATCAGCTCCCGATAGGTTCCACCAGATGCAGTAGAAGAGGATGAAGCTCACAAAGCCTTCGCGTAGGTAGCGCAGTTGTGCCTGGGACAGGAGTGGCTTATCCAAACTAAGCCGTACTTGAAGGGTAGCCGGGCTTTTGAGGCCCCTGAAGATGCGCTGGAACTGCCCCGTGAGCGGACGCCTGAACGAGGAAAGCAAATGCTTCTCCACCCAATCCATGGCTTTGGGAGGAAGCATGCCGGCAATGGAGGCAATGTTGATGAGGTAGAACAAGCCCACAAACAGTGTCAGGCTAATGCCGATGTGGAACCCGAACAGCACACCGACCACCACCAGGCGGAAGAAGCTATTGTAAAAGGGAATGAGCAGCAGAAAGGGCAGGAGCAATTCGACATACCAGGTAGTAAGCGTCAGGAACTCCAGCAACTCTGGGTAAGGGTATATCAGGCGGCCCACCGGCATCAGAATCTGGTCGAGGCTGAGGGCGTAGTAGAGGGCGGTGCCTTCGGTATGCCACTCGGGCGAGTTCTTGAGGAGAGCGGTGCAGAAGTATACCAGGAAAATCTGTAAGATATAGGCTGCCGTGGCAGCACTGAAATACGTTGTCTGCTGCAGTCCAGGCTCCCTGGACTTGGCGGCATCGTAGCTGTAGAATTTTCCCCAAGGCAGGAACATGCCCCAGAAGAGCAGCATGCGCAGCAGGTCATCGCCGCCCTGCGAGATAAAAGTGTTCCGGTTCTGCAACGACACCAGCAGCACCCAACTGACGATGGTGGCAGTGCGGGTCTTGTAGCCTAGCAGCAGGCACACGGCAAATGCAGCCGCAATGAGAAAGAGGATAGCCTGAATCTGCCACAGCCCGCTCAGGGTATGGAAAGAGAAATGGTAGGGGTTCCAGCCGAACTGGTGCAGCACATGCAGCGGCAAAACGCCCATGTTAGAGTAGTGCGCCTCCAGGTCGGTAGCCCGAATGGCCAGGTCTGTCAGGATGATGCCGGCCACCCAGATGCGCATGATGGCCAATGCACGAAGGTCAACTGTGAAAACCTTTCGCAGGTATCGGTGCAGTTGATTCATGGCATGTCAGGTTAAGGGTTGAATAAAGCAAAAAGGCAAAAACCCGGAGGTGCTTGCCTTTCTGCTGCTATACTAGTACGTGTTCGGTTACTAGCGTGGAGTTGTACCCATTGTGGTAGTACCGCCAGTAGTTGTACTACTTGTAGTTGTACCAGAGGTAGTTCCTGTCGTTGTGCCGGTAGTAGTACCAGTTGTTGTTCCAGTAGTGGTACCTGTAGTCGTACCGGTTGTGGTACCTGTGGTTGTTCCGGTAGTAGTACCTGTAGTGGTTCCAGTAGTGGTACCTGTCGTTGTACCGGTAGTAGTGCCTGTTGTAGTACCAGTTGTGGTTCCGGTAGTAGTGCCAGTTGTCGTACCCGTAGTGGTTCCAGTTGTGGTACCTGTCGTTGTACCGGTAGTAGTACCCGTTGTAGTGCCAGTGGTTGTGGTACCGGTTGTGGTTCCAGTCGTCGTGCCGTATTCAGTGTCGGTTTCCGTTGCATCTGTTTCGGTGCCAGTTGTGGTGGTGTCAGCACATCCTGACATAACCGTAGCTAGTACAAAAGAAGATGCGAGTAGATTAATGAATGTTTTTTTCATAGTCTTAATTCGTTATACTGTGTTAGTTTAAATTTCAGTATCCTTTTTACGGCTCTTTAAAGATTTGGATAAGTTTTTTACTATTTAAGTCTTTCGGAAGATGGGTAATTAGCGTTTTCTCCACGTCAATACTAGGTAGAAGTACGGAAAAGTGCAGCTGCGTTTAGTCAATCCTGGTTGTAGTGCAGGTAGAATTGTGTTGATACTGGCAACCTTGGAAACCATCAGGCATTGGCCTGCTGCTGCAGGTAATCCAGCCGGGCCTGGTCCAGTTCATCCAGAATCTCCTGCCGCTGCAGCCTGAGCTGGTTTGCCATGGAGTCCTTGCTCAGCGAGAGCCGCAGTAAGCGCCACCGCCCACGGGCATGGAGCAGCATGTTCCAGTACTGTAGTGTGAAAAAGCCGGCTGGCGGCAGGCTGAGCAAGTAAAGCAGCAGGGAGGCAGGTTCAGGGAGCAGCTGCCAGAAAAGCACCGCCTGCAAGGTATAGCACAACGGAAAGCTGAAGATGCCCACCGATAGCATGATGGGAGCCAGGAACTCCTCTTCCTCGGTGAGTGCATTTGCCACCCTGGCAGGCAGGACGTAAGGGAGGTAGTTGTTCAGCAGCCCGTACAGGTATACAGGGAAGCCTGCCACCAAGAACAAGGTAGTTCTGACGCCCCACCAGGACAGGGAGTTGCTCTTCTGCTCCGCCGTCACATGCGATAGCCCCAGGTCTTGTAGCAGCCTGTCGTAGGAGCGGAGCTTTTCCTGCAGCCTGGTCACCCGGTGTGGCTGCGTGCTAATAAAGTGCGCCAGGCTTTTCGCGATGGCTTTTGTGAGCAGGAAATCCTGCCCCTGGCTTGATGGTGTCACGGGCGTATGCGCCGCTAGTCTGTCTTTGTACACTGACTCAATCTGGCGTACTAATTCGTCCTCCTCATCTGTGGGTGTCACAACAATCAAATCTTCCAGCTGCGCCCGCATCTGCTCTGTCAATTCTGTAACGGTCCGTACGCCATCCTGCCTATACCTCTCCAGGAAACCAGCCACTTCTATGGGTTGGCCAACGTTCACAAACACATCGCTGCGAAAGCGCGTGGGGGCCGAGTAGTTCAGTCCGACGGGGAGAAGCTTTAGGTTGGCTGCCAGTCCTGCGTCTGCGGCGCTAAGCGCCATGCGAGCAGCTCCCGTCTTGAGTTTGCGCAGGCGTCTTTCGTTGAAGCTGTTCCCCTCCGGGAAGATGAGCAGCGTTTTGCCTGTGGCCAAAGCCTGGTTGCTCGCCCGAAACGTTTCCTCGTTGTTGATGGGTTGGTCCGGTGCATCCTCGCGGCGGTGGATGGGGATGAGGTTCATGCGTTGCAGCAGCCACTTCTTGAAAAGAGAGTTGAAGACCGTGCTTTTCGCGATGAAGTATACCTGCTGCCGCAGCAGCGAGGCGATGGCGATAGGGTCCATGAATGTGTTGGGGTGGTTGGCTACAATCAGCAGCGGACCCTGCTCTGGCAACAGGTGCCGGTTGCGCACTTCAAACCTCCTGAAGAAAACCCAGAGGCCGATTCTGTAAATCAGTTTCAGTATTGCGTACAGCATGTGCCAATATAGGGATTTTGCTTTGGCTTTACATAAGATGAGGCGAGGGCATGGCGGCTGTGATTTTCACGCTACAGGTATACCCAAAACAGCGACACGCGTAGTTAGGGCAGAACCCTATTCCTGAGCATCAGCAGACTCTTTGCCCATGGA
Source organism: Pontibacter roseus DSM 17521 (assembly GCF_000373265.1). GTDB lineage: Bacteria > Bacteroidota > Bacteroidia > Cytophagales > Hymenobacteraceae > Pontibacter > Pontibacter roseus. The sequence continues at coordinate 146,064 of NZ_KB890769.1, read as the reverse complement.
ACACCTCTGGCTACTTGCAGGCTTACTTATCATTTTGGTGACGGTGGCAGACCTCGCCTTTACCACCTTGTCCTCCAGCGGGGCGGGTTACTTCACGAACCTGATTACGAATACCATCTGGCGAGTAGGGTTGGGTATGGCCGGGAATGATGGGTCTAAGAAGTTTCTGGAGAAGGCAGGTATTGTCACCATCGGCTGCGTAATTGCTTTCTGGTTTCTCTCCATTTGGTTGGGTAGCGCGCTTATTTTCTGCTTCTCCGAATCATCGGTTGTGTATGGTCAGACAGGGCGGCTCACTACTGCCGCAGAGAAGTTCTACTACAGTGGTTTCACGCTGAGCACGCTTGGGGTGGGCGATTACGTAGCCAATGGCGATGGCTGGCGGATTTTTACGGTGGTGCTATCACTCACCGGCTTCATGTTGATTACAACCGCCATCACGTACATGCTCCCTGTGCTTTCTGCGGATGTGGAGAAAAAACGAATCAGCACCTTTGTCAACTCGATGGGCAGCAGCCCACAGGAGATTCTAATCAACCACTGGCAAAACGGTGAATTCAAGGGGTTGGAGAGCCATGCGCTCCAACTGGCCGACCACCTCATCATGCACAGCCAACAACTGCTGGCTTACCCCGTTTTGTACAGCTTTCACAACTCCGACCTAGAGAAGTCCGTCGCAGTTAGCATTGGCAAGCTGGATGAGGCCCTGACCATTCTGCTGGTACACATACCTGAAGCGCACAGGCCGAAGGGGCGCGCCATCATCACGCTCAGGAGAGCGATTACCCATTACCTGGTCACCCAAAAAAATTATTTCCTGAACATGCAAGAGGAGGAGCTGAATGAAATACAGATGCCAGACCTGCAGGAGCTCGAGGCCCAAGGTATACCTTTGTTGGAAATTGGGGAAGAGGTAAAGCAGCAGCAGCGGAAGCTTCTTAAAAGGAAGTCTTACATGAAACTGATTCTACGAAACGAAGGCCGCAAGCTAGAAGATATCTACAAAGCAGGTATGCCCGCTCACGCTGAGCTGGAGTTGTGAGCGTCGTGGCTAAGGTGCTTTTTACTCTTTTGACACAAGCCAGTCGTAGGCAGAGGTCAGGTCCTCGAATTCCTTCATTTCAAAGGGAAGTCGCTTTTTGGTGCTGAAAATCTGGTGCACCTGCTGGTCAGCCGTCGGGTCGAAGGGGCACAGGGAGGCGGAGCGTTTGAGCGGCAGTTTACGGAAAGCCTGTGCGTATACGTCCTTTGTCCAAGCCAAATCATCGGGCTGGAGCGGTGAAAGCAGCCGGCTGTCGGTGATGGCGTAGGAGGGGGCTAGTTGCTTGGCCAGACGGATAACCTGGATGAGCGCCTGCCGGTACTGCAGGCTGCTGCACTTGCCATACCACTGACTCAGCAATACGTTATTGGCGGCATGGTACTCTACAAGAAGGTAGTCGGTCTGGAAGTACACCATAGTTCCTGAGTTAAACTGGTGAAATACAGGCTAATGATAAATAAAAATCATGAATGTGCCAAATGTTCTTAACAATTTAAACCACTATTAATATTGTAAAATTTATATATATCTGCAGCTATATGAGTTTGTGAGGCTAAAAGCTGCAAAAGTGGGGAAAGAAAACACGATATGCTTCGGGATTAGGCAGTTAACTTAAAAAATAAGCCGCAACAAGAAGCAAATTTTTTGCTCTTGTTGCGGCTTAGGAATGTGCAGTGATTTTACTTTGTGCGCAAGTTGTTGGCATTGCTGCCGTCCAGTTCCCGTGTGTCTTTCTCTTCTTTGGCGGCCACGTTGCCCCCTTCTTCCTTGCCCTCCGGCTCCGGGTCCAATATGTCACGGTCTTCTTTTTTGATACCTTCAAGTGGCTCTGGGCTCTCGTCTGGCAGGCGCTCGCTTTCCTCTGAGTTGGTGATGTAATCGTCTTCGCGTGGTGTTTGCATGGCGTTTTAGGTTTAGGTTATACCTTGTGTACGGCTTCCGCCCCGAAGGTTTGGGTACAGGCTATGTTATACCTCGCGTGCGGAGGCGCCGGTCTGTGAATTTTCGGCTGGGCTCAGTTTTCTTTTGCCTGCCCGAACATTTTGCGCTAACTTTGGGCAATTTATACCTACCCAAGCACATGCCTAGAGACACCAGTATTAAATCCGTTCTGATTATTGGTTCTGGCCCCATCGTTATCGGCCAGGCCTGCGAGTTTGATTATTCCGGCTCCCAAGCCTCCCGCTCCCTCCGCGAAGAGGGGATTGAGGTGACCCTCATCAACTCCAATCCCGCCACTATCATGACCGATAACATCACGGCGGACAACGTATACCTGAAGCCTCTGGAGAAGAAGTACATCATCGAGATTCTGGAGAAACATAAAATCGATGCCGTGTTGCCGACCATGGGCGGGCAGACCGCCCTGAACCTGGCCATCGAGTGCGACAAGGCCGGAATCTGGCAGAAGTATGGCGTCAAGATAATCGGTGTGGACATCAAGGCCATCGAGACCACCGAAGACCGCGAGCAATTCCGCCTGAAGATGCTGGAGCTCGGGGTGAATGTCTGCAAAGGCGAAACGGCCACCTCGTTCCTGGAAGGAAAAGAGATTGCGCAGGAAATCGGCTTCCCACTCGTGATTCGCCCTTCGTTTACCCTTGGCGGTACGGGGGGCGGTTTTGTAAATACCCCTGAAGAGTTTGACGCCGCCCTGACTCGTGGCCTGCACGCCTCGCCTACGCACGAGGTGCTGGTGGAGCAGAGCATCATGGGTTGGAAGGAGTACGAACTGGAGCTGCTCCGCGACAACCTGGGCAACGTCATCATCATCTGCTCCATCGAGAACTTCGACCCGATGGGCGTGCACACCGGCGACTCCATCACGGTGGCCCCGGCCATGACGCTGCCCGACACGGTATACCAGCAGATGCGCGACCTGGCCATCAAGATGATGAACGGCATCGGGCAGTTTGCCGGCGGCTGCAACGTGCAGTTCTCCGTGAATCCCGCCGACGATACCATCATCGCCATAGAAATAAACCCGCGCGTATCCCGCTCATCGGCCCTGGCCTCCAAAGCGACAGGTTACCCCATTGCGAAGATTGCCGCCAAGCTGGCCATCGGTTATAACCTGGACGAGCTCAAGAACGCCATCACCAAAACCACATCGGCCTACTTTGAGCCGGCGCTGGACTACGTGATTGTGAAGATACCACGCTGGAACTTCGACAAATTCAAAGGCGCCAACCGCACGCTGGGTCTGCAGATGAAGTCTGTGGGCGAGGTGATGGGCATAGGCCGCACCTTCCAGGAGGCGCTGCAGAAGGCCTGCCAGAGCCTGGAGATAAAGCGCAACGGTCTGGGCGCCGACGGCAAGGAGATGACTGACTACAACGAGCTAGTCTATAACCTCAAGAACCCAAGCTGGAACCGTCTGTTCTGCATCAAGGACGCCATGCGCATCGGTATACCTACCAGCACCATCCAGAACCTAACTAAGATTGACCCGTGGTTCCTGAACCAGATTGAGGAACTGGACATGCTGGAGAAGGAGATGGAGAAGTATACCCTAGCCACGCTCCCTGCCGAGCTGCTCCGCGAAGCCAAGGTGAAAGGCTACGCTGACCGCCAGATTGCGCACATCCTGCGCTGCCTGGAGAGCGAGGTGCACGCCAAGCGTATGGAACTAGGTATACAGCGTGTGTTCAAAATGGTGGATACCTGCGCGGCCGAGTTTGAAGCCAAGACGCCTTACTACTACAGCACCTTCGATGGCGAGAACGAGAGCATCGTGAGCGATAAGAAGAAAATCGTGGTGTTGGGTTCCGGTCCGAACCGCATCGGACAGGGTATAGAGTTCGACTACAGCTGCGTGCATGGGGTGCTGGCGGCGCGTGAGTGCGGCTACGAGACCATCATGATTAACTGCAACCCCGAGACGGTTTCGACTGACTTCGACATCTCGGACAAGCTGTACTTTGAGCCGGTATTCTGGGAGCACATCTACGACATCATACAGCACGAGAAGCCCGAAGGCGTGATTGTGCAGCTAGGCGGACAGACAGCCCTGAAACTGGCCGAGAAACTGGACCGCTACGGCATCAAGGTGATTGGCACGAGCTACAAGGCGCTTGACCTGGCCGAGGACCGTGGTTCGTTCTCCTCGCTACTGCGCGACCTGAACATCCCATACCCTCCGTTCGGCGTGATTGAATCGGCTGAGGAGGCGCTGGAGCTGTGCAAGGAGCTGAAGTTCCCACTGCTGGTGCGCCCGAGTTATGTGCTGGGAGGCCAGAGCATGAAAATCGTGATAAACGAGAAGGAACTGGAAGCCCATGTGATTGACCTGCTGAAGGACCACCCGGGCAATAAGGTGCTGCTCGACCACTTCCTTGACCATGCCATAGAGGCAGAGGCCGATGCCATCAGTGACGGCGAAGACGTATACATTTGCGGCATCATGGAGCACATCGAGCCGGCCGGTATCCACTCCGGTGACTCTTACGCGGTGCTGCCTACGTTTGACCTGAGCGACAACGTGATTGGGCAGATTGAGGATTACACCAAGCGAATCGCGCTGGCACTGAACACGGTGGGCATCATCAACATCCAGTTTGCCGTGAAGAACGAGGTGGTGTATGTGATTGAGGCCAACCCGCGTGCGTCGCGTACCATTCCGTTTATTGCCAAAGCCTACCGCGAGCCATACATCAACTACGCCACCAAGCTCATGCTGGGCGAGAAGAAGATAAAGGACTTCACGTTCAACCCGCACAAGGAAGGGTATGCGATTAAGGTGCCGGTGTTCTCGCACAACAAGTTCCCGGAAGTGAACAAGGAGCTCGGGCCGGAGATGAAATCGACAGGCGAGGCCATCTACTTCATCGACAACCTGCAGGACGATTACTTCGTGAAGATTTATTCCGAACGGAACCTATACCTGAGCGTGTAGTGAGCCGCTGATAAACCAAAAGGCCTCTTCTGTCATGGGAGAGGCCTCTTGTGTTTTAGGGAGGAGTAGTCAGCACAAGTTTGTGAGAATAATTTTAAGCGTTGTAGCGGCGGCCTTGCTATTTGTTCGCTGCGTCGCTCCGTGGCCGCGGTTGCAAGTATGTCCGCTATACCTGCCAATGTGCGAGGGCTATGAAGCATACACCAGCACACAGTCAATTCCCAAGGCTCCCCTCCTTAGATAAGGAGGGGCAGGGGTGGTTGGACCCGGCACAGTGGCCGGCGATGCAGGTATACCGGTGCACGATAGACACACCCTTGCCCCCTTCGAAGGGGGAGTTTTTGCATTACTTCTCAGAAGGTATAGACACTGTAGCGTAGAACACTGGCAGGTATAGCAAGGGGTTTCCAGGTCGGTTCCATAATTCGTATCTTTGTGTAAGCTCCGCCGAAATGGCAGGCATTAACCTTTTGGCAGGAGAATTGTATCAGAAAGGGTACTGTTTTTGTTAACTGATAGTCGGCTGCGCAATGCCGGCTATACCTTAACCGACTAGCATGATCAAGTTCATATTTGTTACCATACTCGTTATCTTTTTCATCAGGCTGGTAGCCCCAGTCCTGTTCCGCTGGCTGCTGGCCTTCTTTATCAAGAAGAGCATCCGCAACGGCACATTCTTCTACTCTAACATGAACCGTGGGCAGCGCCCTTCCTACCAGGAGCCGCCGCCGAATGGCAGCGGCAGGCAGCAGGGCGGGGTCAAGATTGACTACGTGCCGGAGCAGCCGGAGCGCCGGGATTTCAACGGCGGCCAGTACGTGGATTATGAAGAAATAAAATAAAAGTCCTATCTTTCAACCTCTATTTCGAGGTTTCTGAAAGATATGATGGCTTCTATTGACTTTAAGCGCGATGTGCTCCCGCACCTGGTCGCGGTTCTGATTTTCCTTCTTCTTACTGCCGTATACTTCGCGCCGGTCCTGTTTGAGGACAAGGCCATGGCGCAGCACGACATCCTGCAGTTCAAGGGAGGCGCCAAAGAGATTCAGGATTTCCGCGAGGCCACCGGGGAGGAGACCCTCTGGACGAACTCCATGTTCAGCGGCATGCCCTCTTACCTCATCAACACCCGCTACCCCGGCGATTTCTCCGGCGTCATTCATACCATCCTAACCTTCAATTTGCCGGCTATGGCGGGCAATATCTTCATCACGCTGCTGTGCGCCTACGTGCTGCTGGTCACGCTGCGGCTCAACACCTGGCTGGCCGTAGTGGGCGCCATCGCCTTTGCCTTCACCTCCTATAACTTCATCATACTGGAGGCAGGCCACAACACCAAATCGCTGACCATCGCCTACATTCCGCTGGTGCTGGCAGGTATGTTCTACGCGCTGCGGCGGAACCTCTGGATAGGGGCGGCCATCTTCGCGCTGGGACTCACGCTCAACCTGCACTTCAACCACTTGCAGATGACTTATTACATGCTGCTCATGGTGCTCGTGTTCATCGTGGTGGAGATTATCTTTGCCATCAAGAAGGGAACGTTCGCGGAGTTGGTGAAGCGCGGCCTGGTGCTGGGTATAGCGGCTGTGCTGGCGGTGGGCGTGAACTTTGGCAGGCTTTATACCGTGGCTGAGTACAGCAAGCACAGCATCCGGGGCAAGTCGGAGTTGAGCGTGGCCAACAGCGGCGACAAAACCTCTAGCGGCCTGGACCGCGACTACGCCTTTAGTTGGAGCTATGGCGTGGGCGAGACCATGACCTTGCTCATTCCTAACTTCTATGGCGGGGGCAGCAGCACGCCGCTCGACGAGGATTCTGAGAGCTACAAAGCCTTTATGGGAATGGGGATGCCACCGGTACAGGCCGAGCAGATTGTGAAGCAGGGCCTGCCTACCTATTGGGGGCCGCAGCCGATGACGAGCGGGCCGGTATACGTGGGGGCTATCATCTGCTTCCTGTTCGTGCTGGGACTGCTCATCGTGAACAAACCCACCCGCATCTGGATTCTGGCGGCTACCATCCTCTCCATTGTGCTGGCTTGGGGCAAGAACTTTGAGGCCTTCAACTATTTCATGTTCGACTTTTTTCCGGGCTATAACAAGTTCAGGGCAGTGTCCTCGGCTTTGGTCATCGCCCAGATCACGATTCCGCTGCTGGGTATGCTGGCGCTTTACAGGGTTATCCGTGACCGGAACGTCATCCAGAAACTTGATAAAAAGCTACTCATAGCCGGCGGCATTACGGCAGGCATCTGTCTGCTGGTGTGGCTGTTTGCCGGCACCGCCAGCTTCGTGGGCACGGTTGATTCGCAGTTGCAGCAGTCATACTTCCCGGTTGATGCCATCCGCGCCGACCGCGAGAGCATGATGCGCTCCGATGCGCTGCGCTCCTTCGCCTTCATCGCGTTGGCCGTGGGCTTGCTCTACTTCTACCTCAAAGGTAAGTTGTCGGCTACCCTGGCCATTGCAGGTATAGGCGTGCTGGTGCTGGTGGATTTGTGGGGAGTGAACAAGCGCTACCTCAACGACGGAGACTTTGAGAAGCGCGTAGTGGAGAACCACTTCCAGCCTACGAAGGCCGACCAGATGATTTTGCAGGACAAAGACCTGAGCTACCGTGTGCTATACCTGCCCAACCCGTTCAACGATGCCCGCACGTCTTATTTCCACAAATCGGTGGGAGGCTACCACGGTGCCAAACTGCGCCGCTACCAGGACGTGATTGACCGCCACATCGCGCAGAACAACATGGAGGTGCTGCGTATGTTGAACACCCGCTACGTCATCACAGGAAATGAGCAGCAGCCGGTGCAGCGCATACCCGGAGCTCTAGGCAATGCTTGGTTTGTGGAGAAAGTGAAGACAGTCAACAATCCGGATGAAGAGATTGAGGCGCTGACTGATTTGGATGCCGGCACCACCGCAGTGGTGGATGTGTCGAAGTTCAAAGTGCCGGCCCAAGACTTCAGCGCAGAAGGCTCTACCATCACCCTGACCGAGTACCAGCCCAACTACCTGAAATATGAGGCAGCCGCGGCCCAGGATGGTTTGGTGGTGTTCTCAGAGGTATATTATGAAGACGGCTGGCAGGCCTACCTGGACGGACAGCCGGTAGACCACATCCGGGCCAACTACATCCTGCGCGCTATGCCGGTGCCGGCGGGCAAGCATACCATCGAGTTCCGCTTCGCGCCGAAGTCTTATGAGATAGGAAACACTATATCGCTGGTGTCCTCGGTGTTGCTGCTGCTCGTGCTGGGAGGGGCCATCTTCTACAGCATCCGCAGGAAGCCGGAAGAAGAGAAAGTGAAGGTATAGCATGACCCCACACGAGGCCCCGGTACCGTAACCGGGGCCTCGGTTTTTAATATCCGTCACATGGAAGCACCACTGCAACAACTCCACAGTCCGCTCCTGGACAAGCGAGGTATAGCGCTTTGGGTGAAGCGCGAGGATTTGCTACACCCGACCATTTCAGGCAACAAGTGGCGCAAGCTCAAGTACAACCTGCAGGAGGCGAAGCGGCTGCGGCACGACACGCTGCTAACTTTTGGAGGCGCCTATTCCAACCACATCGCGGCCGTGGCGGCGGCAGGGCAGGAGTTCGGCTTCCGGACCATCGGCATCATACGCGGGGAGGAGCACCTGCCACTCAACCCTACATTGGAGTTTGCAACGGCGGCAGGTATGGCGCTGCACTACGTCTCCCGCGAAGCCTACCGGCAGAAAACCGATGTAGACTTTCTAGAGCAGCTTTCACAGCAGTTCGCCCAGCCTTACATCATACCCGAAGGTGGCACGAATGCCCTGGCCCTGAAGGGCTGCACCGAAATCGTTTCGGACATCCCCATGGAATATGACTACATCTGCTGCGCCTGTGGCACGGGAGGGACCCTAGCGGGCATCATTGCCGGGCTGGAAGGAAAGCGTCAGGTGCTGGGCTTTCCTGCTCTGAAGGGAGGTGGTTTTCTGGAGAAGGAGATAGAACAACTGATTGAAAGCTACAACGGACAGCACTTCGCCAACTGGCGCCTCATCACCGATTACCACTTCGGCGGCTATGCCAAAGTAAAGCCGGAACTGCTAAATTTCATGCGCGATTTCCAGATAGAGCACCAGTTGCCGGTGGAGCCCATCTATACCGGCAAGCTTTTATACGGCCTCATGGACCTGATTCAGAAAGGTCACTTCCCGAGGGGCAGCCGCGTCATCGCCGTGCACACCGGCGGGCTACAAGGTAATGCGGGTTTCAGGGAGCGGTTGGGGATAGAGGTCTAGGAATGAACTTTAGCACCAAAATTGCTGTGTTGTCAGAAGAGAGAACTTAAAACGCCCACATGTCCCTTATCAGATTCTTGTTCCGTTTGCTGCCGCTCCTGCTGTTCATCCTGGCTGCTGTCTTCATCTGGAGTAGCTTCAAGGGTTCCTGGTTCGGCTCAGAAGAAAAGCAGCCGGAGGTCATCGTGAACCACAATACCATCCTGACGACGGTGGAGGAACTGGGCAGAATGGAACTAGTACGCTACAACTTCAAAGACGTGGTGGAGTATGAGAAGGATGTGTCGCGGTGGGTGCCTAACTCCAAGGTGGTGCTGGTGGTGACGGGCGAGGCGGTCGGCTGCGTGGATTTCGCGAAGCTGGAGGAGCAGGACATCCGGTTCTATGGAGACTCGCTGGTGCAAATCAGCCTACCCGAGCCGGAGGTATGCTACTACAAGATAGACCACAGCAAATCCAAAGTTTTTTCGAAGGAGAACACCTACTTTCAGGATGCGGACCTGGTGCAGGAGAGCTACCGCTACGCGGAGGCCAACGTGAAGGAGGCGGCCATCAATTCCGGTATCCTACGCCAGACCACGGTGAACGCCGAGAAGGTGCTCAAGCCGATGCTGGAGGAGATAACGGGCCGCAAAGTGGTGCTGGTGCCCCAGAGGCGCATGAAGAACCCGGAGATGCCAGCGAAGCGGTAGGGGTTGATTGTTGATTGGCTCAAGAAAAACGACGTTACTTGTGACGTCACTTCTGAACTCATACCTCCTAAGCTCCTAGACTCTTTATCGCGTCTTGTACCAAGTCATTCTCATAGCCCTTGCTGACAAGGAAATAGGTGAGTTTCTGGCGGCGGGTGAAGGGATTTTTCTCTTTCTCTGTGCTGTTCTTTTTCTCGAGCAGCTGCAATAGATTCTGCTCGTATACCTCAAAATCAATTTCTTTCAGGCCCTGCTTGATGCAGTAGTCGGAGATGCCTTTGGCCTTCAGCCCCTGCACGATTTTGCGGCGCCCCCACTTCTTCAGACCATACTTGCCTCGCACATACGATTGGGCGTAGCGCTCCTCGTCCAGCAACTTCTCCTGGCTGAGGCGCACAATCAACTCTTCCACGTCATCGGGCTCCAGACCATACGAAAACAGTTTCGTGCGCACTTCCTGCTGCGTTCGCTCCTGGTAGGCGCAGTAGGCCGCTGCCTTTATCAGGGCTTCTTTCGGGGTATAGGTTTTCTTGTTCTTCTGCTGTTCCAAATCAAGTGTATTGCTTCGTTATACAACATGCGTAGGCTCCCAAGAGTTGCGGGTGACGGGGTGTTTCATTGTCAAATGTATGGAATCTGTACCTAAGTTTGCTTGTGCTTTGTAGCTACTGTCTTTGCTGCTTGCCCGCTGAGTTGTTTCATAGCTCGCCTGCCGGCGGGGCCTTACTTTTTTCCCTGATGAAAATCGAGGGCCCCTACCCCCAAAGTAAGCAAAAGTATCAAGACGCTTTTAAACTCGCTGACCGCTCGAACAAAAAATCGTCAGCGGTGCACCTGGCTCAGGCCGTTGCTGCGTGGCTGATGTTGTAAGTATGTCTGCTATACCTGTCAGCGGTCTGTGCTACAACGCTTCAGTATTATGAACAATAGCGGCAGAAACTCCCCCTTCGAAGGGGCAGGGGGATGTTCATAGCAGCGAATACTCCTCTCTTGAGAAAGGCAGGGGGATGTCAATCATGCACAGGTATATCCTACACTGCCGGTCACGGCCCCGGGTCCAACCACCCCTGCCCCTCCTTGTCCAAGGAGAGGCGCCTGCCGCTGCTGCTGGTCAGGTATAGGCGCTGTAGCTGATGCCACTCATGTTTGAAGGACGCAGCTAGTGGAAACCCACCAAGGACGAAGCACCCGCGGCTTAAGCACTCGAACAGCAGCAACGCTGTTGTGAGTATAGGGCACCATAACGGCAGTAGCCATGCTAAGGGAACAAGTTTAGGTATAATAATAACCAATGCCCTGAACTGTTACCCGCAAAAAAACACACATCTAACCATAATATACCTGACCTTTGCGAGGTTAAATCGATTCTATGTTTACAAAAGGAATCCGGTATATGCTGCTGTCCACGCTGTTTTTCGCGCTCATGAACGTGTGCGTGAAGCTGGTGCCGCATATACCTGCCATCGAGGTGATTCTGTTCCGGTCGGGCGTGTCGTTGGTGATGAGCTACGTGATGCTGCGCAGCCAGCGGGTGAGCGTGTGGGGCAGCAACCACGGACTCCTGGTAGCCCGTGGCGTGGCCGGAGCCATCGCGCTGGCGCTCTTCTTCACCACCCTGCAGAAGATGCCGCTGGCCACCGCAGCCACCATACAGTACCTGTCGCCCATCTTCACCACCATCATGGGCATCTTCATCGTCAAAGAGAAGGTGAAGCCGTGGCAGTGGCTGTTCTTCGCGCTGTCTTTCTGCGGCATCCTGATAATCGAGGGGGTGGACACGCGGGTGGAGTCGCTGTATGTGTGGATGGGTGTGCTGAGTGCGCTGTTCGCCGGCCTGGCCTACAACTTTATCCGTCGTCTCAATACGCGGGAGCATCCGCTCGTCATTGTGTTTTATTTCCCGATGGTGGCGCTGCCGCTGGCGGGTCTCTACTCCATTTTCAACTGGGTGCAGCCGCAGGGCTGGGACTGGGGCATTCTGCTGCTGGTGGGTGTGTTCACGCAGTTCGGGCAGTACTACATGACCATGTCCTACCAGGCGGAGGAGATTTCCAAGGTCGCCACCCTGAACTACATCGGCATCATTTACGCCCTCTCGCTGGGGTATATCCTGTTCGGGGAGGAGTTTGAGTTGGCGACCTACTTGGGGATGGCCCTGGTGCTGGTCGGCGTGATTCTGAACGTGCGCTACAAGCACCAACTAGCGAAGCGGGAAAGTAAAGTGCCAGAAAAGAAGCCTGGCTGAATGTCCCAGGTATAGCTTCTCCTAGCCAGATATTAGAAGAATGGGAAACACGAAGCGCTGGTTTCATCGTTAGTCCTTAAACTGTATACCTCATCACGCTACTATTAACCTTACGTGCATGCGCCCTGCTTTTCTGTTCTTCCTGCTATACCTCCTGCCAGCCATCACGCTTGCCGGCACGCTGCGTGGCCGCATCACGGACGAGAAAAACCAGGGATTGCCCTTTGCCAGCATCTACATCAAAGAGACCGCCAGCGGCACCGCCTCCAACGACCAGGGAGATTTCCAGCTGCAGTTGCCCCCGGGTACCTATACCCTGGAGTTCAAATACGTGGGCTACAAAGCCAGGACAGAGACCGTGACCATAGGCGATGCCCCCCAGGAGCTGAACGTGCAGCTGGTGCCGGAGGTGCTCAACCTCAAAGAGGTGGTGGTGCGGGCCGCCGATGAGGACCCGGCCTACGGCATCATGCGCAACGCCATTAGGCTGCGGAAGTATCACCGCGACGAGGTGAACGCCTGGAGCGCCCGCGTGTACATGAAAGGCGTGGCGCGCATGGACAAAGTGCCCGGCAAGGTGCTGGGCGTGCGGGTGGTGGACGTGGATACAGGCATCGTATACCTGTCGGAGTCGGTGTCGGAGCTGCACTTCAAAAAGCCGAACAAGGTACATGAGCGCGTGATTTCATCTAAAGTAAGCGGCAAGAAACAAGGATTCAGCTTCAACCAGGCCTCGGAGATGAACATCAGCTTTTATGAAAATCTGCTGCGGGTGGAGGGGCTGAGTGAGCGGGGTTTCGTGTCGCCGCTGGCCAACAACGCGCTTTTCTTCTACCGCTACGAATACCTGGGCACTTTCCAGGAGAACGGCCGCACCATCAACAAAATCAAAGTCATACCACGGCGGAAGAACGACCCGGTTTTCCGGGGGAACATCTACATTGTGGACGGCAGCTGGCGCATCCACAGCACCGACCTCACGCTCACCAAGAACGCGGGGATTGAGTTCGTCGATTTCATACGGGTGCGGCAGGTATACGCGCCGGTGCATGGCGAGGTATGGATGCCAGTGTCGCAGCGCTTCACCTTCGAGGCGGCGGGCTTTGGCTTCAAGGGCGGCGGTTATGCAACGGGTGTGTACTCTAAGTATAAAGTGCAGCCTGCCTACAGCAAGCCGCCGGTCCTGCAGGAGCAACCCGAGCCAACCGAGACCCAGGATGCCATCGTGGCTGAAACCAAACTAGCCCGCCGCCAACGGCCGCGTCTCATAAAGCCTGAACAGGTGGAGCCGCAGGAGCAGCAACCTATACAGGACGATAAAATCTTCAGCCGCGAGGTGCTGGTGGTGGAGCGGGAGGCCAACACCCGCGACTCCGCCTACTGGGATGACATCCGCCCCGTGCCCCTCACGCAGGAGGAGGTACTGGATTATCAGGTGAAAGACAGCCTGGAGGTGATTCGGGAATCGCGCGTGTACAAAGACTCCGTGGACCGCATCCGGAACAAACCTTCCTTCGGGAGTTTTTTCCTGCGGGGCTATACCTACTCCAACACCTATCTGAAGAAATACTACAACCTGGACCCGCTGCTGAGCTTCACCGGTGGCCCCAGCATCCTTCAATACAACACCGTGGAGGGCGCCGTAGCCAACGTGGGAGTGGAGTACCGAAGGGAATTTGAAGACCGCCGCCGCTACGAGATACAGCCCACCGTGCGCTACGGTTTCTCCAACGAGAAACTGAACGCCAAGCTGCGTCTGAGCTATACCTACAACCCCATCCGCAGGAGCAATGTCACGGTGGAGGGTGGCCGCTTCGTGGACCAGATTAACTCCACCGACCCGATTTCGCCGTTCGCCAACACCGTCTATACCTTGCTGTTGCACAAAAACTACCTCAAGCTGTACCAGCGCGACTACGGACGCATCAACTTCCGCTCGGAGGTGCTGAATGGCGTGACCCTGCTCACCTCGCTGGATTACGCGCACCGCATGCCGCTGCAGAACAGCACCGACTATACCTTCCGGGAGGGTTCGCCTGGCAAAGCCTTCACCTCCAACGTGCCCGAGAACGCTGAACTGGCCGATGCCTCTTTTGAAGAACACCAGGCCCTGACAGCCGCCTTCACAGTGAGCTTCCGGCCGGGTATGGAGTACATCTCCCGTCCTGACCGCAAAATCAACATCGGCTCAAGTTGGCCCACGTTCTCGCTCGGCTACCGGGGAGGCATCAAGGCGTTGGGCGGCGATGTGAAGTACCACACCATGGCGGTGCGCATTTCTGACGACTTAAGCCTAGGCCTGCTGGGCAGCAGCGAGTACAGCTTCACCGGCGGCACCTTCTGGGGCAAAGAGGACATGCGCCTGATGGACTACCGCCACTTCAACGGCAACCGCACCGTGTTTGCGGGCGTGTACACTGGCTTCCAGCTGCTGGACTACTACCGTTACAGCACCAACAACCGCTACCTGGAGGGGCACTACGAGCACCATTTCAATGGCTTCCTGTTCAACAAGATACCGCTGTTCCGCCGCCTCAAGTGGCAGGAGGTGGTCAGCCTGCATTACCTCAACACCCGGGAGTCGGACAACTATTTCGAGCTGGGGCTGGGCGTGGAGCACATCTTCAAGGTGCTGCGCGTGGACTTCGTGACCTCGTTCCAGCAGGGGCAGAAGGCGCACACGGGGCTTCGGGTAGGGCTGGGCTTCTAAGGCTGGCTTAGAGGCTGTAAGGAAGCTGTCTTACAACCAAATGCCTGTAGGGACGTTAAAAAATGGAGTTTAAGAACCCAATTTGAAACGAATATGAAAAATTTGAAAGATATACTTAAAACCGGGTTTGCCCTAGCGGTTGTAACCACCTTAACGGTGAGTTGCGGTGAGCGGCCCGCATCGGACCCGGCTGACGATACCAGCACCGCAGAAGCGATAACAGAGAAAAGCAAGTCGACGCAGAACCTGAACGAGCCCCGCCCTGCTCCCATAGGGGACACCGCCGTGACCGGCGAGCAGGCCGACCAGTTTGGCAACCTGCCTCCTAACGTAGACTCCGTGTCGCGCGAGCGGGTGGAGCTGGACAAGCAAAGACAGCTGAAAGAAAACCCAAACCAGCGGCCTAAAATCTCGACGCAGCCGAACCGCAGCGCGGATGGCAGCCGGGAGCAATAGCCTATAAAGTAAAGCAAACGAAGAAGGCCATACCTGTACGCATAGCAGGCATGGCCTCCTTCGTTTTAAGGCAGGTCTACTTCACCACGGCCGTCGTGCCCACAGGAGGTATGACCACGCCTGCGCCGGTCTCCTTGCGGCCTTTCAGGTTAATATTGTAGATAATCACCGAGATGAAAATCAGCGCGTAAGCCACCACCTTCACCAGCGTGGTCTCCTCATTAAAGTACAGGAAGGCCACCACAAAGTTGAGGATGGGGTTGATGTACATGAGGATGCCGATGGTGCCGGAGGTGAGTTCCTTTAGCGCAAACAGGTTCAGGAACAGCGGCAGCACCGTAAAGAGGACACTCAGTATACCTGTCATCAGAAAGAAATGCGAATCCAAGGCCACGGCAGCGTCGCCGGTAAGCTGGCTGTAGAAGGGCGCGATGAAGATAAATGAGAGCAGCAGCTGCAGCGTGAGCAGCACAATCTTGTCGTATACCTTGAGGATTCGCTGGGTAATCAGGTAAAAGGCGTAACTCAACGCGATAAGCAGACTGAAGAGCAGGCTAGTCAGTTCGCCGGTGCCAATCAACACGCAGCTCAGCGCGCTCAGCCCAATCGCCATCCACTGATTTGGCCGCAGCTCCTCCTTCAGCAGCAGGAAGCCGAGCACCGCCGTCAGGATAGGGCAGAGCAGGTAAGAAAAGGAGCCCGTCTGGATGTTGATGTGGTTGATGACGTAGATGAACGCCAGCCAGTTGATGGTCAGCAAGGAGCCGCCCAGGAAGGTGAAGAGCAGGAACCTGCGTGCCTCCCGCGGCTTAGACGCCTTCACCTGCGCCAGCGTCTGCAGCAGGTTCTTGCGCCGGAACAGCAGCGTGATGAGCAGCAGCAGGCACACTGAGAGCGCCACCCGGAAGAACAGGATTTGCCCGCTCGGGTAATCGGCCAGCGCCTTGAGCGGGAACGGGATAAAGCCCCAGATGACGAAAGCCGCTATACCTGCCGCGTAATAAGGTTTGTTATTGGAAGTCTCCATTTCAGCATAAAAGAGCGCAAAGGTATAGCTTTCCTGGAAAATAAGTTAATATATAGCGTGTAGGGGATGTAGGAAGTAAACGATTTGACCTTGTTCGTGGCGGTGGACTTAAGCCTTTTGCCAACTGAGTTGCTCTGTAGCTTGCCCTGGCCGGGCGGGCCTCACTTTTTGTCTTGACACAAAAAGTAAGCAAAAAGGTCAAGACGCTCCAAACTCGCTGAACGCTCGGACAGTGGAGCGCCGAAAGATGCACCTGGCCTATGCCGTTGCATCGTAGTGCAGGTGCAAGTATGTATGCTATACCTATACCTACTACTAAAAGCAACACGCTCCCATTCCATCCCTCCTCCTACTGTCATTCCGACGAAAGGAGGAATCTGTTACCACAGCCACCGCCGGTGCGAGCGCAGCGGGAACCGGCGGTGGTTATGGGGGCTGGACTGCACTTGGGTTGTTCCTCTATTCCCTCTCTTCCCCGCCGTCCTCAGAAAAGCCGCATCGGCGCTGGCGCTGGATTCGCGGCAAGAAAGGTATGAGATTCCTCCTATCGTCGGAATGACAGAAATAAAGGAAAGGCAGTTAGTACAGTAAGAGTCCCTCCTCGAAAGGGGGTGGGTGAAACATAATGGTATACCCGAAGGCTGCAGCCAAGATGTGTCCTACCCAGTCCTTGGGTGGAGCGCCTTGTAGGTTTCCGGTGCCGCAGGCATTGCGACCGTAGGAGCAAAGGAAAGATACACAGCGCGAGGGCCAAGGACGATGCCCCGCGGCTTGAGCGCTCTAGCCGAAGCAACGCAGCTGTAGGCACCAGGAGCACCGGAACGGCAGAAACTATGCAACAACAGTACTGCCAGCTAGCAGCAAGCCTACACCACACTTCAACACGAAACACTATCTTTGCCCCTGTTAACCACATCCCCTATGCTTACCTTTCAGCAGCTTCTTCCCATCACCGGCGGCAGCCTTGTGCAGCAGGCGCAGGACATGCCTGTGACGCACCTGCTCACCGACAGCCGCAAGCTCTCACAACCGGCCGGCACGCTTTTCTTAGCCATCCGGGGCCGGCACAACGACGGGCACCAGTACCTGAAGCAGCTCTACCGGCAGGGCGTGCGGCAATTTGTAGTGGAGGCGGCGCAGGGGCTGGAGAAGCTGCTCCAGGAGGCCAACATCCTGCAAGTGCACAGCAGTCTGGAGGCGCTGCAGGCCGTAGCCGCCTGGCACAGGTCACAATTTCATGTGCCGGTGTTGGGCATCACCGGCAGCAACGGCAAAACTATTGTAAAGGAGTGGCTGGCGCAGTTGCTGAGCCCTGACGAGATGGTCGTGAAAAGCCCCCGCAGCTACAACTCCCAGATTGGCGTCCCCCTGTCGGTTTGGCAGTTGGCGCCGCATCATACCTGGGGTATACTCGAGGCAGGCATCTCTCAGACCGGCGAGATGCAGAAGCTGCAGCGCATCATCCATCCCACGCTAGGCTTAATCACCAACTTGGGCAGTGCCCACGACGAAGGCTTTGCCAGCAGACAGGAGAAGGTGAACGAGAAGCTGCAGCTATTTAAGCAAGTTGAGCTGCTTTTCTACTGCTCAGACCAGGAGCTGGTGCACGAGGCGGTGCAGACCAAAGAAATTAAGACCTTCACCTGGTCCAGAAAGCGGCCAGCGGATGTCTCCATCACCTCCAGTAAGATTTCCGGTCACCATACCATCGTGAGCTATACCTATCGGGAGGAGCGGCACAGCCTGGCTATACCTTTCACAGACGAGGCCTCGGTAGAAAACGCCTTGCATTGCCTGGCGGTGCTGTTGTACCGGAGGCTTTCCTTGACGGATATACAGGACCGGCTGGACCGGCTGCAGCCTGTGGCCATGCGCCTCGAGATGAAAGAGGCCATCAACGGCTGCTACCTCATCGACGATACCTATAACAATGACCTGGCAGGCCTATCAATCGCCCTGGACCTGTTGGCTAGCCAACCCGGGCAGGGGCGGCGCACACTCATCCTTTCCGATTTGCTCGAGTCAGGTATGGCAGAAGACAAATTGTACGCCGAAGTGGCATCATTGGCAAAGGGCCACAACGTGGAGCGATTAATAGGTATAGGGCCGACCATACAGGCGCATGCCGCGAGCTTCAGTGGCGAGTGTGCCTTCTTTCCCACTACATCGGACTTTCTGAAGCACTTCAAGTCTGAGCAGTTCCGCAATGAACTGGTGCTGGTGAAGGGGGCCCGTGTGTTCGGTTTCGAGAAAATCGTGCAGGCCTTTCAGCAGAAGGTGCACGGCACGGTGCTGGAGGTCAACCTCGATGCGTTGGTGCACAACCTCAACTACTACCGCTCCAAACTCGCCCCCGGCACCAAACTGATGGTGATGGTGAAGGCCTTCGCTTACGGCAGCGGCAGCTTCGAGGTAGCCAACCTGTTGCAGTTCCATCGGGCGGACTACCTAGCTGTGGCCTATGTCGACGAGGGAGTAAGCCTGCGGGAGAGAGGCATTACGCTGCCCATCATGGTGATGAACCCATCGCCGGACAGTTTTACCAAACTGCACCAGTACAACCTGGAGCCTGAAATCTACTCGCTGGAGCAGCTGCAGGAGTTCCTGTCCACGGCACAGCCTGAGGCAGCGCACAGAATCCATCTGAAGCTCGATACAGGTATGCACCGGCTCGGCTTCACCGATGAGGATTTGACCAGCCTGTTCCGCCTGCTGAAGGAGCATCCGCAGGTGCGGGTGGTGAGCGCCTTCAGTCACCTGGCGGGAGCCGATGAGGCCTTGCACAACGATTTCTCCCAACAGCAGATTGCCACGTTCCGGAGACTAGCGGCAGAAGTGGAGGCACAACTGGGTTATCCAGTGCTGAAGCACATCCTCAACTCGGCGGGTATTGTCCGTTTCCCAGACCACCAACTGGACATGGTGCGGCTCGGCATCGGGCTGTACGGTGTGGAGGCGACCGGCTCGGAGCAGGAGGCGCTGCAGCCGGTGAGCACCCTCAAAACGACCATCTCGCAGATTAAGTCCATTCGAAAAGGCGAGACCGTGGGCTACAGCCGCAAAGGTATAGCCGACACCGACAAGACCATCGCTACCATTGCCATAGGCTACGCCGACGGCTACGACCGCCGCTTCAGCAATGGTGTCGGAGAGGTTATCGTCAACGAACAGCGGGCGCCCATCATCGGCAACGTGTGCATGGACATGTGCATGGTCGATATCACAGGTATAGCCGCCAAGGCAGGTGACGAAGTGGTGGTGTTCGGGCCGCAGCTGACGCTGGTGGAGCTGGCCAGCCGCATCGGCACCATTCCTTACGAGCTCCTCACGAACGTCAGCACGCGCGTTAAACGCGTGTTCTTCGCGGAGTAAGCTCTAAATCAACCTTATCTTTTGCTTTAAAGCGCGACAGCTTGTAACTTGCAGTTGTTTATAAACAGTCTAAATAAAAGGAAGATAGTGGTGCAGAACAGCTCAGAAGACCAGCAAGGACAAAAGACTGTCCGAGACATGAAAATAGGGGAGCGGGGGGAGATTTGCTGCCTCAACGACCCGGAAATGGCACTCAAACTGCTCGAAATGGGCTGTATACCTGGCACGGAGGTGAAGCTGAACAGCAAAGCCCCACTCGGAGACCCCATCACCATCATCGTGAATGACTATACCCTCTCCCTCCGTTTAGACGAAGCTGAAACTATTCTGCTGAAGAAGAGATAATTACCACATGGCTGCAACCATACAGGCGGAAGCGCCGGAGGCCAAGAAAGCACCTGTACACCAGCCAGTGGCCAGGATTGCGCTCATTGGCAACCCAAACTCCGGTAAGACCTCCCTCTTTAACCAACTGACCGGCCTTAACCAAAAGGTGGGCAATTTCCCAGGTGTCACCGTCGACAAAAAGACCGGCATCAGCCAACTGACTCCTGGCTTTAAGGCGCAGATAATCGACCTGCCCGGCACCTATAGCTTATACCCCAAGTCGCTGGATGAGCGCATCATCATCGACCTGCTCTACGACCCGGCCTCCAAACACTACCCTGACCTGGTCATTGTAACAGCCGACGCCTCCAACCTGAAGCGCAACCTGCTGCTTTTCACGCAACTCGCCGACCTCAACATGCCCACCGTGCTGGCCCTCAACATGATGGATGTGGCCGAGACCGAAGGCGTGAAGATAGACGTGGAGGCGCTGCAGCGGGAACTGGGTGTGCCGGTGATTCCGATGAACGCCCGCAAGGGGGTAGGTATAGCGGCACTTAAGATAGTGACCTCACAGCAGTTGGCGTCCCCAGGCGCCACCTTTTTCCAGATACCAGCTGACTTAAGACCTCTTGTAGACCAGATAAAGGAGCGCTTCGGCCTCCGCAACGATTACCTGGCGCTGCACTACGCGCACCAGTACAAGAGCCTGCGCTTTCTTTCCGAAGAAAACAAGGTATGGCTGGACCACTTGGTGGAGAAGGAGGGCTTCAGGTCGAACGCCGTGCAGGCCAGCGAGACCATTGCCCGTTACGCGCGCATCAATGAGCTGCTGCTGGACGTGGTGCGTGTGGAGAAAGTCAAAGAGGAGGAGAAGTTCAGCAACCGCCTCGACCAAGTGCTCACCCACAAGGTGTTCGGCTACCTGATTTTCCTGGCGCTGCTGTTTCTGGTGTTCCAGGCGGTGTTCGCCTGGGCCAGCTACCCCATGGATTTGATTGACCAAGGTATAGCCGCCATCAACACGCTCATACAGGAGAACTTCAGCGGGCCGCTCATCAACCTGCTTACTGAAGGCGTCATTGCCGGCCTGGGCGGTGTGCTCATCTTCATTCCCCAGATTGCCATCTTATTCGCGTTCATCGCCATACTGGAAGAAACCGGCTATATGGCCCGCGTCACTTTCATGATGGACAAAATCATGCGCAAATTCGGTTTGAACGGCAAAAGCGTGGTGCCACTCATATCGGGCGTAGCCTGTGCCGTGCCGGCGGTGATGTCGGCGCGCACCATTGAGAACTGGAAGGACCGGATGATTACCATCTTCGTGACGCCGCTCATGAGTTGCTCTGCCCGCATACCTGTCTATACTGTGCTGATAGCGCTGGTGGTGCCGGAGGTCTATTACTTTGGCTTCCTCAACCTGCAGGGCATTGTGCTGATGGGGCTATACCTGCTCGGCTTCGTGTCGGCCATCCTGTCGGCAATGCTGCTCAAAGTGTTGCTCAAGGCGCGTGAGCGGAGCTATTTCATCATGGAGTTCCCAGTATACAAGATGCCGCGCTGGAAGAACGTAGGCCTGACGATTATCGAGAAGACCAAGGCTTTTGTGCTGGAGGCGGGTAAAATCATCGTGGCGGTATCCATCATCCTGTGGGTAATGGCCTCCTACGGCCCCGGCGACAGCTTTGAGCGGGCGGAACAGCGCGTGCAGGCCGAGGCGCAGGCCAAAGGCTATACCCAAACGCAGACCGAGAATGCCGTGGCGGCAGCCCAGCTGGAATCGTCCTACGCAGGTATGTTCGGCCGCACCATAGAGCCGGTCATCAAGCCGCTGGGCTACGACTGGAAGATAGGTATCGCCCTACTCACTTCCTTTGCCGCCCGTGAGGTGTTTGTGGGTACCATTTCCACCATCTACAGCATAGGGGAGGAGGAGAACGTGACGACCATCAAGGACAAGCTGCTAGCTGAGAAGGACGCCGATGGCAACCCGTTCTTTACCCCAGCGCGCGCCTTCTCCCTGCTCATCTTCTACGCCTTTGCCATGCAGTGCATGAGCACGCTGGCCGTGGTGCGCCGCGAGACCAAGAGCTGGACCTGGCCACTGGCGCAGCTTGTCTACATGAGTGGGCTGGCCTACGTGGCTGCCTTCATCACCTTCCAGTTGATGAAGTAACCTTAGTACATACATCATTTAAGCAAAAGAGCCTGCCCCACGCTGGGGCAGGCTCTTTTGCTTTCTAAGCGGAGGCATCTGCCTTTTCCGGTAACACAAAGACAACGAAGCATACGGTAAGATAATAATAGGATTATTCCGTACGTATTTAGTGTATTTTTATTTGAATGTATCGTATAAAGTTGTAATTGTCATAACCATTGTCTTTCTAGCGCTGTATAAAGCAGATGATGCAGGAGAGGGAGCAGCTATCCCTATATGGAGATACTTTCTTGTTACGCAAGGGTTTACAGCCTGCTGCAGCCATTATATTCTCTCACTAACGGTCGCCACCTTGGCGCCGGGACCTAATGCTTACCTCTGAACGGCCGCCTGTCGCGCCGGGAATCAACATTGGCCTTCTTTGAACGGCGCCCATCTGGTGCCGGTGAATCAAGTTAGCTGTCTGCAGCTAGCCCACCTATCTGTACTACTCACCTAAAACAAGAATGCAATGAGGAAACTTTTAACATTGAGCCTCTTACTAGTGTTTGCACTGCAACTGCAGGTACTGGCTCAGGGAAGGGTCATTACCGGCAGGGTAATAGATGCTTCCACGAATCAGCCTTTGCCAGGGGTAGCGGTCCTGGTCAAAGGAACAACTGTGGGTACCGCTACCGGCGCCGAAGGCAACTACTCCCTTACCGTGCCAGACGATGCCACCACACTGGAGTTCCGGTTCATCGGCTATCAGACCACAGAACGGCCAATCGGCACTTCCACCACAATCGACGTCAGCCTTCCACTTGCCACAGAGCAACTGAGCGAGGTGGTGGTGACCGCCCTGGGCATAGAGCGTAACAAAAACGAACTGGCCTACTCGGCCCAGCAGGTGAGCGGGGAGGAGATTACCCGTACCAGAAGCGCCGACTTTGTGAACACGCTGTCCGGAAAAGTGGCGGGCCTTGACATACGCTCCAACAACACCATGGGCGGGTCCACGAACGTCATCATACGGGGTTACAAATCCATTACCGGAAACAACCAGGCACTGTTCGTGATTGACGGTGTGCCCGTAAGTAACGCCAACACCAACACGGCTGACCAACAGTCTGGTAGGGTAGGTACCGACTTTGGCAACGCCGCTGCTGACTTGAACCCGGACAACATTGAATCCGTGAACGTGCTGAAAGGCGCCGCCGCCACCGCGCTTTACGGTTCGCGCGCAGCCAACGGCGTGATTATGATCACCACTAAGAAAGGTGCCAAGAACAGCCTGAACGTCAGCGTCAACAGCGGTGTCACTTGGAGCACCATGGACAGGAGCACGTATGTGGATTACCAGAAAGAGTACGGGGCAGGCTATTCGCAGGAGTTCCGTCCACCCCAGGATTTAGGCAGCGGAGTGGCACCCGTGGTGCTCTTTCAGGATGATGCCTCCTACGGCCCACGGTTCGACCCGAACCTGCAGGTATACCAATGGGATGCCATTGACCCGCTCCACCCGAACTTTGGAAGAACCAGACCCTGGGTGGCCGCCGAGAATGACCCGCGCGACTTCTATGAAACTGGCGTCAACTCCAACCAAAGCATCATCATAAGCGGAGGCGGGGACAAGACCACCGTCAAGTTGGCCTATACCCGAAACGACATCAAAGGCAACCTGCCCAATTCCACACTGGATAAGGACCTGTTCAACTTCACGGGCACCTATGATGCAACCGAGAAAATATCTGTGAGTGCTTCTGCTAACTATGCCCGCACGGTAGGTGTTGGCCGATATGGAACCGGTTATAACGGCCGTAACCCCAACCAGCAGTTCAGGCAGTGGTGGCAGACCAACGTAGACATAAAAGAGCAGGAAGAGGCTTACTTCAGGAACCGCCAGAACATCACCTGGAACTGGAACGCTGATAACACGGCCCCTATCTACTCCGACAACCCCTACTGGACCAGGTTCGAGAACTACTCCAACGACGCCAGGGACAACTTCTACGGATATGCGTCTGCCACTTATAAGTTCACCGACTGGCTGAACCTGTTTGGCAGGGTCACCTACAACACCACCACCGACTTGCAGGAGGAGCGGGTGGCCATAGGAAGTGCCGACGTGAGTGAGTACGAGCGGTATGACAAGGAGTTCAACGAGACCAACTACGACCTCTTCCTGAACTTCAACAGGAACATCACGGAGGAAATCAGCCTGAACGGTTTGATAGGTACCAACCTCAACAGAAGCCGTTTACGTGACATCAGGGCTAGCACGAACGGTGGTCTCGTTATACCTAGGTTGTATGCCCTGTCAAACACGACTAACCCTATCCAGGCTCCGATTGAAAACTTTGAACGCCAAGGAGTAGACGGTATCTTTGCGAACGCGAACATCGGCTTCCGGGAGACTTATTTCCTGGAGCTCTCGGCACGCCGCGATAAATCCACCACTCTGCCAGAAGAGGATAACTCTTATTTCTATCCTTCCATAGCGGGTAACGTGGTGTTTTCCAACCTGCTTCAGGTGCCGTGGCTGTCAGGGGGCAAGCTCCGGGTGAACTACGCCGAGGTAGGCAACAGTGCGCAGCCATTGAGTATATTCGATGTGTACACCCAGCCAACAGGCTTAGGTTCGGTTCCTATCTTCTCGCTGCCGAACACCAAAAACAACGAGAACCTGAAGCCGGAGAGAACCAAGAGCTTTGAGGCAGGTGTGGAGGCGGACTTCTTCAACAACCTGTTCGGGTTTGACTTCACTTACTACCGTTCCAGCACAGTTGACCAGATTATCAACGTGTCTACTACCGGTGCCACCGGCTACACAGCCCAGTGGGTGAACGCGGGTGAAGTGGAGAACAAGGGATTTGAGGTGGCCGCCTTTGCCACGCCGATACAGGCAGGGGACTTCACCTGGAACATCAACATAAACTTTGCCCGCAACCGCAATGAGGTAATAAGTTTGTACCAGGATGTACAGAACATCCCCTTGGCCACGTTCCAGGGTGGTGTGTCGCTCAACGCAGCAGTAGGCCATCCGTTCGGTGTAATCAGAGGCACTGACTTTGTGTATACCAACGGAGAAAAGACCGTTAACGCAGATGGTTACTACCTGAACTCAGGCAATGCCTCCGATATCATCGGTGACCCGAACCCAGATTGGACCGGCGGTGTGAACAACACCATCAGCTTCAAAGGTGTGTCGCTGGGCTTCCTAATCGATGTTCGCCACGGCGGCGATATATTCTCCCTTGACCAGTGGTATGGTGAGGCGACAGGCCTTTATCCGAACTCTGCGGGGTTGAACGACAAAGGCAACCCGTCCCGTCTCCCGGTAGATCAAGGCGGTGGCATACTGCTGCCCGGCGTGAAAGAGGACGGAAGCCGCAACGACGTATACGCAGAGAACCTCGACGGCAACGGCAACACACCCTTTGGATATGCCGCTGGCGGTATAGAGGCGCCACGGGCGATGTATGTGTTCGATGGTAGCTTCGTGAAGCTGAGAGAGGTAGCTCTTTCCTATGCGCTGCCACAGGCCCTGCTTGAGAACATCGGCTTCATAAAAGGGGTTGACCTGCAGCTGATTGGCCGCAACCTGTGGATTATCCACAAGAACATGGAGTTTTCAGACCCGGAAGAAGGTCTGAGCTCAGGCAACGCCGCCAGAGGTTACCAGTCAGGAGCTTACCCGGCTTTCAGAACCTACGGATTTAACGTTAGATTTAATTTCTAAACTATCAAGAGATGAAGAAACTTATCATATGCCTATTCTCGCTGGTGTTTATGGCAGCGTGCGTAGACGACCTGGATGAATATAACATCGACACGAAGCGAGCGACAGACGTCCCGCCCGCTACCTTGTTCACCAGTGCCTTGCTAAACCTGACGGATGTGCTGACCACGCCGAACGTGAACACGAACAACATCAGGCTGTATGTGCAGCATTGGGCCACGACGCAGTACGTGGAGGAGCCCCGGTATAACATGACCGGCCGTCTGATTCCGCAGAACTTCTGGAATGCGCTGTACCGCGACGTGCTGGCCGACCTGAACGAGGCCAAACGGATATTGCAGGCGGACGAGACAATCAATGAGACGCTGAGAAACAACCAGCTAGCCCAGATTGAAATCATGGAGGTATACGCCTGGTCTGTTCTGGTGACTACCTTTGGTGATGTCCCCTACACAGAGGCCCTTGACCCGACCAATACCCAGCCGGTGTATGACGATGACCAGGCGATTTACAACGACATCCTGGAGCGCCTGGACAGAGCACTCGGCCTAATCAACACCGAAGCACCTGGGTTTGGAGACGGAGATGTGCTCTATAACGGAGACATGGGGCAATGGGTGAAGTTCGGCAATTCCCTGAAACTGCGGCTGGCCATGGTGATTGCCGATGTGGATGAAGCCAGAGCCAGAACACTGGTGACAGAAGCAGCGCCCAACGTGTTCGAGAGCAATGACGACAACGCCATATTCCCCTACACGGCTGCCACCCCGAACAACAACCCCATCTCCGACAACGTTTATGGTGCCCTTTCCAGAAGGCAGGACTTCATTGCGGCCAGCACACTGGTCAATTTGATGAATGAGTTGAACGACCCCAGAAGGCCGCAGTACTTTACGAGTGTCAACGGAGCGTACGTAGGAGGCCGAGTCGGCTTCTCGAACAGTTTCTCAACAAACTCTACGGTTAGTGAGAAGATTTCGCAGCTTGATTTCCCCGGTGTATTGTTAGACTACGCTGAAGTAGAGTTCCTGCTGGCAGAGGCTGCCGAACGCGGCTTTATTGCAGAGCCAGCTGCAGAGCATTACAATGCCGCCATCAGGGCATCCATCCTGTACTGGGGAGGAACAGAGGCCGAGGCTGACGCATACCTGGCCCAGCCTGGCGTGAATTACGCAACAGCCCCCGGCGACTGGCGACAGAAGATTGGCCGGCAAGCCTGGATAGCCTTCTTCAACCGGGGTTACGAAGCTTGGCTGACTTGGCGAAGATTGGATGCCCCAACCCTGACACCTCCGGTAGAAGGCTTGATTGTACCAACCAGGCTGATTTACCCTGTGAACGAGCAGACGCTGAACCCAAATAACCGTGGCGCAGCTGCCGCAGCCATTGGCGGCGACGAAAGCTCGACGAAGCTGTTCTGGGATGTGCGGTAAATCGCCCTGCCCCGAAAGACAAACTTGATAGTAGTTTTCTGCCGAAAATGCCCCCGGGGTCCGGGGGCATTTTCCTTTTCAGGTGGGCTGGCTTCCAAGTTGAAGAGCCTAGGTTAACGCGTTTATAAAGAATAGCGATTTTTTAATTGTTGCGTTTATTGATTTTCCTGTAGATTTTTTTGTAGCTTAGGTATAGCATTCGTGAATCTTTCCTTAGTCTATGAAAAAACATCTACAGCGCTTGGCGCTTTTTGTACTGCCTGCTGCCTTGCTTCTCCTGAGCGCAGGAACCGCAACCGCGCAAATCCTATACCCCATTGGGGGCGACCAGTACTCCTCAGCCACCAGCAAGCTCTTCAATGAGGCCTACAACTCCTCCACCGATTCCACAGCCGTGCCTGTCAGGATGACCAAGATTACCCGGGGCAGGACCGTAGACACCACGCCCTTGGTGAAGGCATTTCCACAGCACCGTATTCCGGCAACTGCCATACCTGTGGCACTGCCTGATATGTCTGGCTACGTCGATACGGTGGCATTGCTCTGGTACCTGCGCAACCCCCTGCGCCCTAGCGTCGGCGTGGTGAACGTGATGCTCATCGCACAGACGCAGAACCAGGAGATTGTGTACTTCGTGGACAGCAACAACAACGGCAGTTTCCTGGACGACCGCAAGCCCTTTCAGTTCAGGCCCGGGGAGAAAGAGCGACAGGTGCAGATATACGACAACCGTTTGGGAGAGGTAACGCTGCTGCTGCGCAACCTTATACCCAATGTGCCCCCAACCACCCCAGGCCAGCAGGCGCCCGCAGCACAGCCGGCCACAGCAGGTCAGCCAGAGCAGAAGCCTGTAGCAGAAAAGGAGAACTTGGCACCCAAGCGTTTCGCCATACACTTTATAGGAGGACTGTCCTCTGGCTCCGGCGATGCCTCCATGTTCTTCCGGGTGATGGACAAGCCCGACTCCGATGAGACTAACAAATCCTACCACTACACGGCCAAGTACTTCGCCTCGCTCAACACGCAGCTAGGTATAGCCTTCTCTTACCGCAACTTCTACATCGGGGGAAGCGGCAGCTACGAACTCTCACAGGTAGGGGAGCAAAACCTAACCACCCGGCTCGACAAAGCAGGCACACCAACCAGTCGGTTTCAGAATAACCAGGGCAACTGGCCCTATACCCGTTTTAACATGACGGTTTTTGCGGAATATGACATACGCCTGAACAGCAAGTTGAAGCTGGCGCCCACGATTTCCTACACGAGCTACGATATTCTCACGGAGCAGCCTTTCCGGGTTTTTGGCGAAGCCAAGCTCAACGACTACTTCCGCGACCGGTATGCCTACTCTTATGGAGGCAAATTGAAGTACGTTATGTCAGATAAGGCGATGCTTTTTGCAGAACTCTACCGCCGCGAGAACCACTTCGATGCTACTTCCTATTTCCCTGATATTGTGGATGGAAGCTTCCGGATGGAGCTGAACCAGATATACGGCGGGGTGGGCATCCAAGTAAGAGTCTTTGATTTGTGATAGGTCCAACAAGAAAAGTGACATTAAGCTTTGGCTTGAGTTCGTCCTTTTTTATCAATTGACGTATAAGGAGCAACTATCCCCAACGAGATTCATATATAGGTAATACTGTGAAATTTGGCCCCTACAGCAAGGTTTTTCGAGAGGCACTGCTGGAGCCAAGGCAGGCAAATATTTTCAGAAGCAGACTAGTGAAGCAGGAGCCGAATGGTAAAAAAAGTGTTAAATATTTGTTAAAACCGAAAACATTCCCTAAAATTGACCTTATCTCACCTTAAACAAACATTAACATGAAAAGACTTATACTTCTGATTGAGTCATTACGCATCCATTGCAGCTTCACATCAGCATTCAGCTAACAATTTCTTAAACCAGCTAATAAGCTTTTGGCGCATTTGAGCCACGGCTTGTAGTGCATTTTTTAGGCGTTCAACCTAAGGCAGCTATTCTGTGCTTTATCTATAGGTTTGACTAAATTATGTGCTATCTTTTCTAAGCTAGATTCAATCATTTTGTCAGAAAGATATTGATTTAAAGCTGGTGGGTTTCTATATGTGGCTCAGCAAGTTAGTCCATAACAAGTCACATACAAAGTTCTGTCAGTCAGGTGTTTCAAGTACTGACTCACTCGTGCAAGGGAAGGAGGTGAAAGAAGAGAGACAGAAAACGCTTAGTCGATTTCAAACAAACATATCACCATCTGCAGCCAGGTACAGGCAAGATGGCAAAGTCAATACCTTAACTCAATTATTACTTACCTAAAACAAACAGCGCAATGAAAAAACTTCTAATGCTATGCCTGTTACTTGTGTCCGCCCTGCTGCAGCAGGCCATGGCGCAGGTGCGGGCAATCACCGGTAAGGTGACAGATGCTACCACGAGCCAACCTTTGCCAGGGGTAACGGTGTTGGTGAAAGGCACCACAGTGGGTACCGCCACTGGTGCGGATGGTAATTACTCCATCAATGTGCCGCAAGGCAGCAACACCCTCGAATTCAGATTTGTAGGCTACGGCACGGTAGAGAGAGCCATTGGCGCGGCTTCTACGATTGACGTGGCCATGGGCATCGATTCAAAGCAGCTTGGCGAGGTGGTGGTAACCGCCCTCGGTATCGAGCGTGAGAAGAAAGCCCTCGGTTATGCCATACAGGAAGTGTCTGGCGAGAGCGCCAACCAAGCCCGTGAGACCAACGTGGTGAACTCCCTGAATGGTAAAGTAGCCGGTGTTCAGATTGTGAACTCAAGCGGTGCGGTAGGTGCATCTTCCCGTATCACACTGCGTGGCAACAACTCTTTGACTGGTGACAACCAGCCGCTCTTCGTAGTGGACGGTGTTCCAATCAATAACTCTACAAACGGAAACGACGGTTACGGTGGTGTTGACTACGGTAACGCCGCTTCTGATATCAACCCGAACGACATCGCGTCTATCTCTGTACTGAAAGGTGCCAACGCGGCCGCCCTTTACGGTTCACGCGCGGCCAACGGTGTGATCATCATCACGACCAAGTCTGGTAAAGGAACACAAGGCTTGGGCATCACGTTGGACCACAGCACCACGTTTGACACACCGCTTCGCTTGCCTGACTACCAGAACGAGTATGGCCAGGGCTACAACGGCGTGTTCGAATACGTAGACGGTGCCGGTGGCGGTGACCAGGACGGTGTGGATGAAAGCTGGGGCCCTCGCCTGGACGGCAGCACCAAGAACCAGTTCTTCGGAAGCGGCCCTTGGCAAGCACACCCTGACAACGTGAAGAACTTCTTCGAAACAGGTATCACGCACAACACCAACGTAGGTATAACAGCTGGCTCCGAGAAAGCGAACATCCGTTTGTCTTTGGGTAGCATTGACCAGACTGGTATCGTGCCAAACACTGACCTGCGCCGCTACTCTGTAGGCCTGAACGCAGGTATGCAGCTGAGCCCTAAACTGAGCGCCAACGCCAGCGTGAACTATGTTCAGAACGCGAGCGACAACCGCCCAGCCAACGGATACGCCGGTGACAACGTTATGCAGCAGTTCGTGTGGTTCGGTCGTCAGGTAGACATCGAGCGACTGAAGAACTACAAGAACGCCGACGGTACCCAGTACAACTGGAATTACAACTACCACAACAACCCATACTGGATTGTAAACGAGAACCTGAACTCCAACCAGCGTGACCGTATTATTGGTAACGCCTCTTTGAAGTATAACTTCACTGATTGGTTGAACCTGATGGTGCGTGGCGGTAGCGACTTCTACACAGACGACCGCAAGCGTATCTGGGCCGTGAACACAATCGACTATCCAGAAGGCAGCTTCTACGAGCAGAGCCTGTACCGCAATGAGACCAACTTCGACTTCTTGCTGGGTGCCAACAAAGACATCACAAGCGACATCTCGATAGCAGCTTCATTTGGTGGTAACAACCGTCGCAACACTTACAGAATGAACGATGTGCTGGTACGCGCTCTTGCCGTTCCTGGCATCTACAACATCTCTAACTCGAAGGGCAACCCATCGCCAGAGAACTACAGAAGCCAGAAAGAGGTGAACAGCTTGTACGGTACTGGTACGTTCGGCTTCAAAGACTTCTTCTTTGTGGACGTGACTGCCCGTAACGACTGGTCTTCTTCTTTGCCAAAGGCTAACAACTCCTTCTTCTACCCATCAGTATCTACCAGCTTGGTGTTTACAGATGCATTCGGCCTGAACTCCAATGTACTGTCTTACGGTAAGTTGAGAGCGAGCTGGGCACAGGTAGGTAACGACACTGACCCATACAGAACCGCTGGTACTTTTGGTGCCTTCGACCCATGGGATGGCCGTCCGAACCTGTCTTACACAAACACACTGGCTAACGCTAACCTGAAGCCTGAGCAGACAACCTCTTTTGAGGTGGGTACAGACCTGCGCTTCCTGCAGGACAGAGCCTATGTGGACCTTACTTACTTCGACAAGAGCACCACTGACCAGATTGTGAACGTTACCCGCTCAGGCGCATCCGGCTTCACTAGCCAGATTGTGAACATCGGTGAGATTACGAACAAAGGTCTGGAACTGCAGTTGGGCGGTTCTCCAATCAAAACTGCCGGTGGCTTCACTTGGGATGTGTTGGTGAACTTCGCTAAAATCCAGAACGAAGTGGTGTCCCTGACAGAAGGCCTTGAGGCTTACCAGCTGGGTCTGTACTGGGGTGTGAGCCTTCAGGCAAAACCAGGTGAGAAATTCGGTTCACTGGTAGGTACTACTTACCTGAGAGACGACCAGGGCAGGCTGATGCTGAACGCTGCAGGCCGTCCGAGAGTTGGTCCAACTGAAACACTGGGCAGCATTGTGCCAGACTGGACAGGTGGTGTTCGCAACTCTTTCTCTTACAAAGGTTTCAACTTCAACTTCCTGATTGACGCGCGAAAAGGCGGTGACGTGTTCTCTGTAACGCACATGTTTGGTCAGTATGCCGGTGTGCTCGAAGAGTCACTGGAAGGACGTGAGGAAGGTCTCCTGATTGAAGGTGTAGGTCCTAACGGCCAGCCAAACACGGTTAGAACTCCTGCTCAGCAATACTGGCAAGGTCTGTACGGCCTGCATGAGGCGCACGTGTTCGATGGTAGCTTCGTGAAGCTGCGTGAGGTGGTAGTAGGTTACGACCTGCCACAGTCCATCACCAGCAGAGTGAAACTGAGAGGTGCCAGCATCAACCTGATTGGCCGCAACCTGTGGCTGATTCATGCTAACGCTCCGCACATCGACCCAGAGACAGCTTTCGGTGCTGATATTGCCAGCCAGGGCTTTGAGTTTGGTGCACTGCCATCTACCAAGAGCTGGGGTGTTAACCTGAGACTGACGCTGTAATTTTATTAAGAGTTCAAACTCAAACAGATTGTAAAATGACCAGATTTTCAAAATATAAATTGTGCATCGCGCTGCTGATGGGCCTTGGCCTGAGCTCGTGCGATAAGGATTTCGAGGAAATCAACACCAACCCCAACGCCCCTGAAGATGTTCCGGCAAGCGTTATCCTGCCTGCTTCGCAGCAGTCGGCCGTTAGCCGCCTGTTCGGTGCTAGCGTGAACCTTACCTATACAGCTACCTGGGCGCAGCAAATCGCCAAAATCCAGTACATTGACGAGGACCGCTATAACTTCAGAGCGTCTGACTTCTCTACGCATTGGGATGCGCTTTACGCGGGCCCGTTGTTGGATGCCCGCCTGGTAGTGCAGAAAGGCGAAGAGAACGGTGATGCTGCCATGGAAGGCGTTGGCCGTACCTGGCAGACCTGGATTTTCCAGAACGTGACGGACCTTTGGGGTGATATACCTTACTCTGAGGCCCTGCGTGGCACAGAGGGTAACATGACCCCGAAGTATGATAGCCAGGAGTCCATTTACATGGACATGCTTGACCAGTTGGAGACAGCCAATACGCTGCTTGCTCAAGGCGGTAGCGTGGGTGGAGACCTGATTTATGGTGGTAGCGCTGCTCAGTGGCAGAAATTCGCGAACTCCCTGCGTCTGCGTCTGCTTATCCACATGGCTAACGTAGCTCCAAACAAAGCCAAGGAAGGTATAGAGGCCATCATGGCTGACCGCGCGAAGTACCCTATCTTCACGAGCAATGCCGATAACGCAGAGCTTGCTTACCTGGGTGCTCAGCCTTACCGTAACCCATGGTTCGAGAACTCCATCACACGTGATGACCATGCTATCAGTAAGACAATGGTAGACGTGCTTGCCTCCAAGAACGACCCACGTGTAACTGTATATGCAGAGCCAGCGGCTCAGCCTGCGGCAGGAGCTGGCTTCACTTACATGGGCAAAACCTATGTGGGCCAGCAGAACGGTGCGGCTTCCCAGCCATCGCTGGCTACTGTGTCACGCATTGGTAACATGTACCGTAAAACTGCTACGCAGCCTATGTACATCATGACGCATGCCGAGGTGATGTTCATTCTGGCTGAGGCTGCTCAGCGTGGATGGAACGTGGGTATGACTGCTCAAGAGGCGTACAACGCTGGTATCCGCTCTAGCATGGAGCTGAATGGCCTGACTGGTGCTGCTGTGGAGGCTTACCTGCTTCAGCCATCTGTGAACTTCGCCACCCAGACGAACAAGCTGGAGGCTATCAGCGTGCAGAAGTGGATTGCCCTGTTCGGTAACGGCATCGAGGCCTTCACTGAGTACAGAAGAACAGGCTTCCCAAGCACAATCAAGGAGGTACCGGCTTCCTTCTTCCCTGGAAGAGGCGTTCCGCTGCGTTTCTCTTACACCAACCAAGAGCGAAGCACTAACAGAGCCAACGTAGAGGCTGCCAGCACAGGCATCGTTGACTTCCTGTTCGGCAAGCCGGTATGGTGGGATGTTAACTAACGGAGCATACTAATAAAATAGATTACCTTATAGATTAGAGTAATAATCAGGAGTAGATTATAAATATTAGGTAGTAGTCTTCTTCATTTGAAAAAGGCCCCCAGAATCTGGGGGCCTTTTCTGTTTTTGGATGGTACCTAACGCCAGAAGCAAGGTGCAATGTATTCTGTCACGACCAATTAGCTCCATAACTAATCAGGGGATGTACGCAGAGGTATAGGGGCACTGAATGAAAGCTTTAAAAAGAGCAAGCATGTGAGGATAAGATTCGTATACTCATAATTAAAAATATTAAAATACCATACCGCATGCTCCACAAGATAATGGCGTTGCTTCTAATAGCGTTCTTGCTGAGCCAGCAGGTATGGGCCCAATCAGGGGGCAAGCAATATAAGTTATCAGGCACCGTGAGAGGGGGCTGGGGTGAAAAAGTGGAAAACGCATATCTTATGATTGCGCCAGTGAAGAAGGGAGCGCTGACTGATAAGCAAGGCCGCTTCGCTGTGATGCTGGACAAGGGCACTTACGTCATCACCTGCCAGTATATAGGTATGGCACCTCTCAGAGAGACCATCACGGTTGACGGGGACATGGAAATAGAGCTGAAGCTACTGTTGCGGAACTTCAGCTTGAGAGAGGTGGAGATCACGGCCAGGCCAGTGACCGATATTAACTCCACCCACATGGGAAGCTCCTTCCTGGACCAGAAGATGCTGACCCGGATGCCAAAGCTGTTGGGAGAGGCGGATGTGTTGAGAAGTGTTTCGGCGTTGCCGGGCGTGGTGAATGCGGGAGAGGGAACATCCGGTTTTTTTGTGCGCGGCGGTAGTTCGGACCAGAACCTGGTGCTCATGGATGATGCGCCTCTCTTCAACGCGAACCACTTATTCGGTTTCTACTCGGTGTATAACCCGGATATCCTGAAAAGTTATGAGCTCCACCGCAGTGGAATCTCGGCCAGGTATGGGAGCAGGATTTCGTCAATTCTGGATGTGAGCCTGCGGGATGGGAACGAGGAGCGGATGAGGTATGAGATAGGACTGTCTCCGATAACAGCCAAGTTCAGTATGGATGGTCCGCTGTCGGAGAAGGCTACCATGCTGGTCGCCCTAAGGGGAGCTTATCCGGGTTACATCATGAGGCTCTTTCCCAATGACAACATTAAAAACAGTTCAGGCCATTTTTACGACGGCAACCTGAAATTCAGGTATAGGCTCAATGAAAGCAACAGCCTGAGCTTCTCTGGTTACCATAGCGCCGATGGCTTCAAGTTTCCGAATGACACCACCTACCAGTGGAAAAACACGCTTGGCAGCCTGAAGTGGAATCATCTTTTCAACAACAACTTTACAGGTATAGCCACGCTGGTCAAGAGCGTGTATGAGAACGAAGTGGAGGGTCTGTCTGCGGGAGAGGAGTTCAAACTGCGCTCAGGTATAGATTTGACACAGGTGAAGCTGGACTTTGGTTTTTTCGGGAAGGCGAAGCACCAGCTGGATTTCGGGGGAGAGGCTTCGCTATATACCATCAAACCGGGCGACCTGGTGTCTTACGGTACTTCGAGCCTGAACCGGCGTACCCTCGAAGAAGACAAAGGAGTAGAAACAGTCGCCTATCTGAACGATGAAATCACCCTCAACAACAGGCTATCCATCTCGTTGGGGCTTCGCTACTCCCGGTTTTACAAGATAGGCCCATCCGCTACATACGTTTATGCGGAAGGCCAACCAAGAAGTGATTTGACGATTGTCGACACCCTTAGGTATGGCGCCGGAAGTGTGGTGCAGACCTACGGTGGAATTGAACCACGCGCCTCCTTTAAGTTCTCTTTGACAGACAACACCTCCCTGAAGGGGGGCTATAGCAGAACGCGGCAGTACATCCAAATCATCTCCAATACGGCGGCAATCACCCCGGTGGATGTCTGGAAGCTGTCAAACAGGTACATGGAGCCACAGGCGGCAGACCAACTGGCCCTGGGTTATTTTTACACGCAACCAGAAAAGAGGTATGACTTCAGTTGGGAGGTATATTACAAAATGCTCTACAACCAGGTAGATTACAAGGACGGCGCCACCATTCTGCTCAACCCCACCTTGGAATCGGATTTGGTGTTCGGAGATGGGTATGCGTATGGGTCTGAATGGATGCTGAAAAAGAACCAGGGGCGGCTGACGGGCTGGGTGAGCCTGACCTATTCCAGGGCGTTCAGGAAGATAGCCGGAGAGACTGCCGCCGAGACCATCAACGATGGTGAGGCATACCCGTCCAACTACGATAAGCCCGTCAACCTGAACATCTTTGCGGATTATCACCTCTGGCCCAACTGGAAATTATCAGGCAACTTCACCTATACCTCCGGAAGGCCCGTGACGGCGGCCGACTCCTGGTACTGGTTCCAGGGCCAGATATTCTCCAACTACGCCGGCCGGAACCAGGAGCGCATGCCCGATTACCACCGGCTGGATGTGGCTTTGAACCGAGAGATAATCAAGCGGGGGAGAGCGGAGTATAGCGGGAGCATCTCTGTCTACAACCTGTACGGCCGGAAGAACGCCTACTCCATGCTGTACCAGCATTACTATGGGGAGCCACCCAGCGCGTACAAACTATCAGTAATTGGGGTGCCGATTCCATCTATCAACTTCAATGTCAAATTCTAAATGGGTATGCTGGTAAGGTGGCTGTCATTTGCGCTTTTGCTCCTGGTGGGCTGCATAGACCCTGTGGAGGTTGACTTGGACAAACAGCGGGAGCACCTGGTGGTGGAAGGCTATTTCACGAATGTGGCCAGTCTCAATTATGTGCGCCTGAGTTATTCACAGCCCCATTCCTCGCCCTACAACGAGTTTGAGGAGAAGGCCATGGTCAGCGTAACGAGCAGCGAAGGCGCGAACTACGCTTTCGCGTACGACAAGGCCGGGTATTATTTCCCTGTCGCGGACAGCAATGCAATTGGAGTGACGGGCCATACCTACGTGCTGAACATTATGGTAGGCAGCAAGCTTTACCAGTCCAAGCCGGTTGTCATGACTGAGCCTATACCTATAGACGCCATTCATTTTGAGGTAGACGAGCAGACATTCGCCTTTTACGGCGTGCGCGAAAAACAGCTATACTCCGGGTATAGCGTGTTGGTGGATTATCAGGACCCGGCATCGGCAAAGAACTTCCTGCGCTGGTCGTTCGCAACGGAATACGAAGTCGCTACACAGCCAGACGAATACGTGAACCCTAGTACAGGATTGCCTGCCCCCAAGGAGTGCTGTGTCCAGTGCTTTTTCGAGGAGAAACTGGAAATCCTTAAAGTGACGGATGACCGCCTGACGAACGGGAACCGAGTACTGAACCAGAACGTGCTGTTCATTCCCTTTGAAAAGTATCTGGGGGTAAAGAACCGACTGACGGTCTATCAGCACGCCATCACAGAAGACGCCTACAATTACTTCCGCATCCTGGAAAAGCAGAAAGAGGCCACTGGCACCGTGTTCGACCCGCCACCGGCCGAGGTGAAGGGAAATATGTACAACGAGGGCGATGAACGGGAAACGGTGATTGGGTTCTTCGATGTGTCCGGAGTCAGCGTGAAGCAGGTCACCATCAGGCGCACTGACATTGACTATGCCTTCAGCCCGTTCCGTTTCGCAGACGATTGCCAGTTGTTGAGAGGCGCCACCCGAACTCCGCCTGACAATTGGTAGTTATACCAATACAGTGGCCTTCCAAGTCTGTTAATCAGGTATGGCGAGCCAAACTCTTTATTTATAAATCAGAAAAACGGCTGGTTGCTTGTGTATGTCGGGCAGCTGGGACTTCCATTCAGAAATGGTTTTGGTTTGGATGAGCTCGTGCTCCGGAGAGGTGATGTTGGCCGCGATGCAGAGGCGGGTGCCGCCGCTCAGGGTCTGCACCAGGTCCTCGAGCAGCTTGTTGTTGCGGTAGGGCGTCTCCATGAAAATCTGGGTCTGGTCCCGCTGCTGCATTTCCTTCTCCAAAGCGCGCAGCGCCTGCAGGCGGGGCCCCTTCTCGATGGGCAGGTAGCCGTGGAAGGCGAAGCGCTGCCCGTTAAAGCCGCTACCCATCAGACTCAGCAAAATAGCCGACGGGCCGGCAAAGGGCACGACTCGTATACCTTTCTGATGCGCATACTTCACCACCTCCGCGCCGGGGTCGGCTATACCTGGGCAACCCGCTTCAGAGATAATCCCGGCGTCTATACCTTGTTCCAGCAGCGGTTTCAGCGAGGCCTGCACCTGGGCGGGCGTGGCGTCTTTGTCCACCTGCACGAAGTTCAGTTGCTCAATAACCAGCTCCGGGCAGATGCTCTTGACATAGCGGCGGGCCGTGCGCAGGTTCTCCACAATGAAATAGGAGAGGTGGCGCACCGTGTCCTTCACCTGCGGCGATATCACCTGGTCGGCGGTGCCTTCAGCGAGGATGGTCGGGATGAGGTATAGCGTGCCGGTCTTCTTCATGGGTGCAAAGGTACTGCATTGTTGGATTGAAGATTCGATTAATTCCTGTGGCCTGCATACTTACCAACGCAAACTGCCACGGCTTGGTCGGCCGTGGCAGTTGCAGGTATGGCGTTCATAGATTACTGTGATGTCAGCGCCTGTTTCAGTCCGTGGACAGGAACGTTGTCACCAGCTCGTATACCTGGTCCGGGGCCTCGGCATGCACCCAGTGGCCGGCATTGGGTATGGTCTCCACCTCTACCAAAGTGAAGAGGCGCTCGATGCTGCCATACACGTCTTCCGGCAGAATATACCGCGACCTGCCGCCTTTGATGAAGAGCGTGCTTTTCTTGAAAGGCGTATCGGAGGTGATGGCGGCGGCGACATTCGCATAGTTCCTGTCAATGGCATCGAGGTTCATGCGCCAGCCGAAGGTGTTGTCTTCCTTGCGGTACAGATTCTTCATCAGGAACAGCCGTACTTCGTCTGATTCGATGTATTTAGCCAGCTGCGCATCGATTTCGCCCCGGCTGGTGGCGCCTTCCAGATTCACCGACTGCAGCGCCTCTATGATTTCGTCGTGGTGCGGCGGGTAAGCCTTTGGAGCGATGTCCACCACAATCAGCTTGGTGATGCGGGTCGGGTATTTCAAAGCGTATTTCATCGCCACTTTGCCGCCCATGGAATGGCCCATGATGGCCGGCGTCGGAATCTTCAAATCATCCACCAGGCGCAGCACGTCATCGGCCATGATGTCGTAGGTATGCTCTTCGCTGTGCGGTGAGCGGCCGTGGTTGCGCAGGTCCACCAAAAACACGTTGTAGTGTTCGGCGAGGCGCTTGGCCAGTGTCTGCCAGTTGTCCAATGTGCCAAACAGGCCGTGCAGTATCAGCAGCGGCTGTCCGTGGCCCATTTCCTTGTAGTGTAGTTTCATGTCTTCTCTGGATAATAGGTTCTTATAGTACCTCAATCAGGTGCTGAGAGTTTCCGCGTTCCTTCAGTATACCCAGTGGCTCTAGCTGCAGCCCATGCTGGGCGAACACCTGCAGCACCACTTCGCGGCCGGCGGGGTCAACGGCCACCAGCAGGCCGCCGCTGGTCTGCGGGTCGCAGAGCAGGTGCTTCTGGTCCGGAGTGAGTTCGGCTATCTTGTGGCCGTAGCTGTCGAAGTTGCGGTGCGTGCCGCCAGGTATGGCTTTCTGCGCCATGTACTCCAGGGCCTCCGGCAGCACGGGCACTTTGTCCAGGTACACTTCAGCGCTCAGGTTGCTGCCCTCGCACATCTCTGAAAGGTGGCCAAGCAGACCGAAACCGGTCACGTCGGTCATGGCTTTCACCTGCGGCAGCTTGCCCAGTTCTGCGCCTATTTTGTTGAGCTGCATCATCTGCTGCGGCGCCAGGTGCGCATGCTCCGGCTTCAGTATGGCTTTCTTCTGCGCGGTGGTCAGGATGCCCACGCCGAGCGGCTTGGTCAGGTATAGCTCGCAGCCGGCGGTGGCCGTGTCGTTGCGTTTCAGGTTGGGGATGTCGAGCATGCCGGTTACGGCCAATCCAAATATGGGCTCCGGGCTGTCGATGCTATGACCACCGGCCAGAGGTATACCTGCCTCGTGGCAGATGCTGCGGCTGCCTTCAATCACGCGTTTGGCCACCTCCGGTGCCAGCTTGTCGATGGGCCAGCCCAGCACGGCGATAGCCATGGTAGGTATACCGCCCATGGCGTACACATCCGAAATGGCGTTGGCGGAGGCGATGCGACCAAAGTCGTAGGCATCATCCACGATGGGCATGAAGAAGTCGGTGGTGCTGATGACGGCGCGGCCGTTGCCGATGTCGTACACGGCCGCGTCGTCGCGGGAGCTGTTGCCCACCAGCAGTTTCTCGTTTTCGGGGTAATGGATATCGGTGTGCAGAATCTGGTCCAGCACTTTGGGGGATATTTTGCAGCCGCAGCCAGCGCCGTGGCTGTACTGGGTCAGTTTTATGTCTTGTTGTGTCGTCTCTTCCATGGTTAGATAAGTTGATGCTGTTTTGCGAGTGCCAGGACCCGCTGAGCGTTTTCTTCGGGGTTTAGGCTTTCCAAGTGAAGCGGCAGTACCCGCTGTTTTTTGGCCAGGTCGTAGGTATAAGTCTTGTCGTAATAGGCGAGCGCGATATCCACCATCTTCTCCATGTCACCCGCCTCAATGGCCTCCAGCGCCTCCTTGGTGGCCAGGCCTCCCAGTCGCTTCTTTATTTTCAGGATGGATGCCTCCAATAAGGTTTTGTCAGTGCGGCAGTATTCCTCGGCCAGCTTCCGCACGCGCAGCTGCCGGGGCACTTCCAGCACAATGGCTGGGGAATCCTGCATCTGGTCATAAAGCGGTTTGGGCAACTGCACCCGACCAATACTGATGCTCTCGTCCTCCAGCCAAAGTGGTCTGTTTTCCTGCAATTTCAGGAATTCCATCCCCAGCAGGTTCTCGAAGTGCTCGCTGCTGGGCTGTGGCGGCATCCCGATGCTTCCGAAGGCAGAGCCCTTGTGGTTGGCTATACCTTCCAAATCTATCGCTTGCTGGCCGAGCTGTTGCAGGTAGGGTAGCAGGTCCGTTTTGCCGCTGCCCGTCAATCCACCCAGCACGAGCAGAGGGCGGGGCTTCTCGAACTGCTCCTGCATCAGGTGCCGGTA
Source organism: Pontibacter roseus DSM 17521 (assembly GCF_000373265.1). Classification (GTDB taxonomy): domain Bacteria; phylum Bacteroidota; class Bacteroidia; order Cytophagales; family Hymenobacteraceae; genus Pontibacter; species Pontibacter roseus. Next base: position 104,689 of record NZ_KB890769.1, on the reverse strand, counting down.
GGCTTTGTATCCTCCCTGTAGCAGATGCACCTTGAAGCCGGAGAAATCGAGTAGCCAGGCCATGGAGCCGCTGCGCATGCCGCCGCGCCAGCAGTGTACCAGCAGTTCCCTGTCGCGCGCCAGTTTCTCGGCCTGCTTCACAAAACCCGACATTTTCGGACCAAACAAATCCAGGCCAATCAGCACTGCCGGGTCGTGGCCCTGCTGCTTGTAGGCCGTGCCCACCTTTGCCCGTTCCTCATCCGTGAAAATAGGGAAACTGTGCGCCTGTGGAATGTGTCCGACGCCGTATTCCTTGGGCGCGCGCACATCCAGCACGGGCAACTGCGTCGCCTTCTGCAGGAATTCTTCTATGGGGATGGTGTTGACCACGGTTATTTCAGCTGACGCAGGTATAGCTGGATGGCGTTCTCCAAGCCAAGATATAGCGCATCGCAAATCAGGGCGTGGCCGATGCTCACCTCCAGCAGCCCCGGCAGCGTGTGTTTTAAATACTTGAGGTTATCGAGGTCCAGGTCGTGGCCGGCATTGAGTCCAATGCCCAGTTCCTGCGCCTTCTGGGCCGCCACCAGGTAAGGGCGGATGGCTTCTTCAGGATTGGAAGGGTAGCCCTGGGCATAGGCCTCGGTATACAGCTCTACCCGGTCTGTGCCCACCATAGAAGCGCCTTCTATCATACGCACATCCGGGTCCACAAAGATGGAGGTGCGTATACCCAGTTCCTTTAATTCCGAGATAACATCGGTCAGGAAGTCCTTGTATGTAAGCGTATCCCAGCCGGCGTTGGAGGTGATGGCGTCCGGCGCGTCCGGCACCAGGGTGGCCTGCGCCGGCCGGATTTCCTTCACCAGCCTCAGAAAGTCGGGTGTCGGGTTGCCCTCTATGTTGAACTCCGTCGTCACGACTTCCTTCAAATCGTACACGTCGCGGTAGCGGATGTGGCGCTCGTCGGGGCGGGGATGTACTGTAATGCCTTGGGCCCCGAACCGCTCGCAGTCCCTGGCTGCCTGCACCACGTTGGGCCTGTCGCCGCCGCGGGCGTTCCGAAGCGTGGCTATTTTGTTTATATTTACACTTAGTTTAGTCATGGGTATGTGTGTTGCAGCCTTGCGGCTTCTATACATATGCTATACGGAGAGACTAAATTAGTGGAATTTTGCTTAAGATGATAACCTATGGCCTTTGCCGTAGTAGTGTATAAACAGAAGGCAGGGCGCATGCCTTTCGCCGCGAACTATAAATCAAAATAAAACCATGAGTTTAAAACAACGCATTGAAGCGGACATCAAGCAAGCGATGCTTGCCCAGGACAAACCCCGCCTGCAGGCGCTCCGAAGCATCAAATCACTCATCATGCTGGCCGAGACCGAGAAAGGCGGCGGCGAAGGCCTCACCCCAGACACGGAGATGAAGCTGCTGAACAGGGCAGCCAAGCAGCGCCGCGAGTCCGCTGAGGTATACGCGCAGCAGCAGCGCGCCGATTTGGAGCAGGTGGAGCTGGCCGAGCTAGCCGTGATAGAAGAGTACCTACCCAAGCAGCTGGACGAAGGCGATTTGCGCGTGCGCCTGTTGGACATCATTCAGCGCGTGGGTGCTACAGGGCCTTCTGATTTGGGCAGAGTGATGGGTGTGGCGTCCAAAGAACTAGCCGGTCAGGCGGATGGGCGCGCCATCTCCAAAGCAGTAAGCGACCTGCTCAACAACACAGATTTTTAGGAAACACCTCCATTTCCCGGCCATCCGGGTTATGACGAGTGCAGCTTTTAAATTATATTTGAAGGCAGGAGTGGTGACGAAACTGCTCCTGCCTTCAACTATTTTACAGCGTGAGCACTTTCGATTTTTTTCTGGCGCTGCCGATTCTCTTCGGCGCATTCATGGGTTTCCGCAAGGGGCTGCTCTTGGAGCTCATCTCCCTGCTGGCCTTGGTGTTAGGTATACTGTTGGGCCTGAAACTGCTGGACTCGGCCTTGCCCGTTATGCGCGATTACATTGGCGATGCGGGCGGCCTGCTGCCCTTCGTCACTTTCCTGGTGGTGTTCGTCGCCATCATCCTGGGGGTGCGTGTGCTGGGGCTTCTCCTCAAAAAAATCATCGACTTCACTCCCTTCGGGCTATTTGATAACATACTGGGCGCCCTGCTGGGAGCGCTGAAGTGGTGCCTGGCCCTGAGCCTGCTACTATACGTATCCGATATGGCTGGCATTTCCATCACCGCCGAGACGGCGGCCGACTCCATGGTATACCCAGTGGTGCTGAAGACAACCCCTTATGCTTTGGGCGTCGTGAGTTATGTGCTGCCTTTCGTGAAGGCACTGCTGCTCTCGCTCAAGGACCAATTCTAATCCTTCTGCCCGCTCATGCTGTTGCTGCTCGACAACTTCGACTCCTTCACTTACAACCTCGTCGACTATTTTGGGCAACTGGGGGTAGAGGCGCATGTGGTGCGCAACGATGTGCCGCTGGAAGAGATAAAAAAGCTGCCTATCACGGCTGTGGTGCTGTCGCCGGGCCCTGGTGAGCCGCAGGGAGCAGGCGTAATGCCAGCGGTCATACGCCACTACCATGAACGGGTGCCCATGCTGGGTATCTGCCTGGGGCACCAAGCCTTAGGGGAGTTCTTCGGAGCCACCTTAGCAAAAGGAATAAAACCCATGCACGGCAAGATTTCAGAGATAAGCTGCGAGCCTGACCCGATTTTCAAAGGACTGCCTGCTCAGATGCCTGTGGTGCGCTACCACTCGCTGGTGCTGCAGCACATTCCTGACTGCATCGTGCCGCTTGCGTATACAGCAGAACGTGAGCTTATGGCGTTCCGCCACCGGGACCTGCCGCTGTATGCGCTGCAGTTTCATCCGGAGGCCGCCCTGACGACTTATGGGCTCGATATGCTGCGAAATTGGGTTAGTATTGCTAATATTGCGTATTGAAATGCAGGGCATTTATAGTAGAAGTAGCTAATATAGAGTATCCGAAATGAATCTACAGGTCAAACAAGAAGGCGATTTCCAGTACATTGATGAAGGTGAAGGCGAAGTGATGTTGCTGCTGCACGGGCTCTTTGGCGCGTTGAGCAACTGGCATGGCGTGGTAGATTATTTTTCGAGGCAGTACCGTGTCGTTATCCCGTTGATGCCCATTTACGAGATGGCGCTGCACAAGGCAGGGGTGCCCGGACTTGTTGCTTTCATTGAAGATTTCGTTAAATTTAAGAAACTGAGTGACCTGACGCTGCTTGGCAATTCCCTTGGGGGCCATGTGGCATTAGTCTATACCTTGAACAACCCCAAAAAAGTGAAGCACCTGGTGCTGACCGGCAGCTCGGGCCTGTTCGAGGACTCTATGGGCGGCTCGTTCCCCAAGCGTGGCAACTACGATTATGTGAAGGAGCGCGTGGAGTATACCTTCTACAGTCCGGCAACGGCCACAAAAGAGCTGGTGGATGAAGTGTTTGACATCACCAACAGCAACTCTAAGTGTCTCCGCATCATCGCCATCGCCAAATCGGCGCAACGCCACAACTTGGGCAAAGATTTAGAGAACATAAAGGTGCCCACACTGTTGATATGGGGACTGAATGACACGATTACACCGCCCTTGGTAGCGCACGAGTTCAACCGGCTCATCAAGAATTCGGAGCTATACTTTATAGATAAGTGTGGACATGCTCCCATGATGGAACATCCGGACAGGTTTAACAGTATCTTAAATAAATTTTTGGCCAGGACAGAAGCACGGGAAACAGCCTCATGATAGCAGAAGAACTCATCAACCAAATGATACCGCCGCTGAAGCTTTACGATACAGTCGATAAAGCCCTGCGATGGATGGATGAGTTCCGCGTAAACGAGCTGCCTGTGTCCAAAAACCGCAAGTACATGGGCCTGGCTACCGAGAGCAACCTGATTGAGCTGAATGACCGCAGCCAGACGCTGGAGCAGGTGCAACTGGAGTTCCAGGATGTGCATGTGATGCATCAACAGCACTTCTACGATGTGATGGAGGCGGCCATTAAAAACAAGATACAGGTGGTGCCCGTGCTCGACGAGGAGCAGGACTACATGGGCATTATCACCATCAACGACACCCTAGCCGCCTTTGGACAGATGTCGGCGCTGCAGGGGCAGGGGAGCATCCTGGTGCTTTCGATGCCGGAGCGCGACTATTCCCTCAGTCAAATCAGCCGCCTGATAGAGGAGGAGAACACCAAAATCCTGAGCGCCTATGTGTCGCCGGATGAGGTGGACCCTTACAGCATCAAGCTGACCCTCAAACTCAATACCACTGACCTTACCCGCATCATAGCCACGCTGGAGCGATTCGAATATAGAGTCACGGCCCAGTTCCAGGACAGCACCAAGTATGATGTTGGTCGCGACCGCCTGGACATGCTGTTCAAATACCTCGACATTTAGGGTGCAGCCAGTGCGCTTTTGTATTGTCGCCTGTCTGCTGCTGTTGCTGGGCCATACCCTTGCAGCCGCCCCTTGCGATAGCCTGAAGGTAGTCATTGATGCCATCCGGATGGAAGGCAATGAGACCACCAAAGAGAAGGTGCTGCTGTTCGAGCTGAACATGGCCGTGGGAGACACGCTGGATTCCGCCAGCCTGGAGCAACGACTGGAGGAGAACAGGAGGCGCCTTTTCAACCTGCGCCTTTTTCATGAGGTGGGCTATACCTATACCTGTGAAGAGGGGCGGGTATCGGTGGTCTATACCATGCAGGAGCGCTGGTACCTGTACCCGCTGCCCGTCCTGACGCTAGCCGACCGCAACTTCAACGCGTGGCTCGACAAGAAGGATTTGAGTCGTGTGGATTATGGCGTCAACATCATCCGGCGGAATTTCCGAGGACGGAATGAGGAGGTGCGGCTGCGGGTGCAGCGTGGCTTCAATAAGCGACTAGAACTGGTGTATCGAGTGCCTTATGTCAGCCGCAGTCACAAGGTGGGCTTCGACTTAGGTATAGCCGACTACCGCAGCCGCGTGATAGACTACAGGACAACCAACAACCGGCAGCGCTTCTTTGAGCAGGAGCAGGGATTGCCTATTAAACGTTTCTCGGTATCAACAGGGCTTATACATAGGCAGAGTGTGCAGCGGCAGGAGGGGCTGCGGTTTTCATTTGTAGATGAGGCTGTGTCAGATTCAGTGCTGCTCCTGAACCCGGAGTATTTCAGGCAAAGTGTGCGGGAGCGGCAGTACATGCGTATAGAGCTCTCAAAAGTTATCAACCTGCGCAACTCCTTCATCTATCCGCTCACCGGAAGCTATTTTGAGGCCATTGCCGCGCAGACTTTATTTATCAAAAACACTGGAGCACCGATTACCACCTTGCGGGCTAAGTATGTTAAATACCTCAAGTTGCCAGGCAAGTACTATTATAGTATAGGAGGTGAGGTGCAAGCCAGACTGTCAAAGCGCTATGCGTATGCCGATAATGTGGCACTGGGTTTCAGGTCGCTGGTGCGGGGCTATGAGCTAAATGTGGTAGGTGGACAGCACTTTGGGCTTTTCAAGCAAGGCCTGACGCGGGAATTGTTTCAGCATGAGGGTATCCAACTTAAATTTATCAAGAGCCCAAAATTCAACAAGGTGCCGTTGGCGCTCTATGCCAATGCGTTTACAGACGCAGGCTATGTGGCAGACCAAGTGTTTGAGCAAGGTAACCAGTTAGCAAACCGCCTGCTGCTGGGTGGGGGTATTGGCCTGCACATGGTCACCTTCTATGACTTTGTTTTCCGCGCTGAATACACAGTAAACAGGGAGGGCAACAAGGGATTTTACCTAAGCGGAAGATTTCCTTTCTGAAGAAATAGTAGTTTATATGAAAATAGCTATATTGGGCAAACCTTTCGGTGAGGAGTACGAGCCGTTCATTCAAAACCTGTTTGATGAGTTGCTGCGCCGGAAGGCGGAGGTGACCGTGGTGGAGCATTTCAGCCTGTTTCTCAGTAACAGGATTAACTTGCCCACCGGCCTTGGCACGTTCAGCCGGGGCGACAAGCTAGAGGGGGTGGACATTGTCCTGAGCATTGGAGGGGACGGTACCTTGCTGGATACAGTCACTTACGTGGGGGCATTGCAAATCCCTATTCTGGGCATCAACACCGGGAGGCTAGGATTTCTGGCCACCATTGCCCATGATAGTATCAACCTAGCCCTGGATGCCTTGTTCAAAGGCCACTATAACCTGGATGACCGGGCGCTCATACGCGTAGATTCAGATCAAGAGATATTTGATGGCATCAACTTCGGATTGAACGAGTTCAGTCTGCTTAAGCGCGATTCATCGGCCATGATAGCTGTTCATGCGTATATAGATGGTGAATATTTGAACACATATTGGGCTGATGGCTTGGTTGTAGCGACACCGACAGGCTCTACAGGTTACTCCCTGAGTTGTGGTGGTCCGTTGGTGCTGCCACAGACCAACAATTTCGTAATTTCACCCGTATGCCCGCATAATTTGAACGTGCGGCCCATGATTGTCTCTGACAGAAGCGTGATTTCGTTTGAGGTAGAAGGCAGAAGCAGCACCTACTTGGCCACGCTTGACTCAAGGTCGATGCCCGTAGACATGTCTGTTCAGATAGCGGTACGCCGCGAAGCCTTTGTTGCTAGGCTTGTCAAGCTGCACCACGTCAATTTCCTGACGACACTGCGGGGCAAGCTGAACTGGGGGCTAGACAAGCGGACCAATATATTTAAGTAAAATATATTTAAAATTTTGCATACAATTTTTATAGCAATAAAATATCGCTATTTTTGTCACTGTAGTTTAGTTTGCAATAGGTGTAAGCCCTGCGTTTTTGCTTTAAAAGAAATTGGTTCGCTATGAAGAAATTTATTACTCTGTTACTACTGTTTGTTATTACAATCTCTTTTGCCCCCCTGGATGCAGAGGCGCAGCGTTTTACGGTGCGTAAGCGGTACGCCACCGTGGGTGTGACATTAGGAGCCAGTAACTATTTTGGGGACTTGGTGCCAGAGCCTGATTTTACCAGTTTCCGGTTGGGGTCTACGCGTCATAGTGTCGGTATAAACTATACAAAGCGGCATTTCCCGCGTATCTCTTCTCGGATTGCCTTCAACTGGAATCGCATAGCGGGTGATGATGCAAAAGCGGCCTCTCCGGATGAAGGAGAGAACGAAGGCCGCTACAGAAGAAACCTTTCTTTCCGTAACGACATCAAGGAACTGAGCGCCGTGGCTATCATCGACTTGTTCGAGAACCGTAACTACTACCGCCGTCGCCCTGACTTTGTTCCTTACGGTTTTGTGGGTATCGCTTTGTTCCACCACAACCCGAAAGCCTATTATGAGGCAGGTTCTCATCCTGGTATAGGGGCAGCGGATGACATTGAGACAGGTTGGTATGCACTGCAGCCGCTGGGAACGGAGGGGCAATTTACAGATGCTGAAGGTACACCGAACGAGCCATACAAAAGAGTTCAGGTTGCCATTCCGTTCGGTCTTGGTGTAAGATATAAGTTGGACAGAAACTGGGACTTCAGTTTTGAAATGAGCTGGAGAGCTACCTTCACTGATTATTTGGATGATGTGAGCACAGCGCACGTTAACAAAAATGATTTGCTAAATGGCGGTGGCGATAACCCTAAAGCTTCGGTTATATTTTCTGACAGAAGCGCTGAGAGTGGGTTTGGGAATATATTAGATGATCCATCCGGTACGCCGTACAAACGCTTGCAGCACTACGGCGTTAACAACAACCGTACAAGAGGAAATAGCTCCGATAACGATTGGTACATCCAGACGAACCTAGGTGTGAATTATATTCTAAATCCTCGCGTAAGAAGACCGAAGTTTAGATAATAGAACGAAGCACCCTTCGTTGTTTTCCTAAACTCCGAAATTCAGCATACATGACTTTTAATACGATTAAGCAGGCGCTCCTCATTTGTCTCATTCTGCAAATAGGGAGCGTCTTTTTTGTTGGCAAAGCCCAAGCTCAGGCTCGGCAACCATTAACCACCAGTGAAATAGGAGGAGGTATAGGAGGCGCCAATTATAAAGGCGAAATATCGCCAAAGTATAGACTCCTGAATAACCAACCTGCTTTCACAGTGTTCTACCGCCGTGACATCTCAGCACCATTGACTTTTCGCGCCGCCTTCATGGGAAGCCACCGCATCTTTGAGCACAAAGCTTTTCGGGATAACTCTCAAGACCTTCCATATCATGATTGGCGAGATTACGATTTGAAATTAAGCCTAGCAGAGTTTTCTCTAGCAATGGAGTACAATTTCCTTGACTATTATGAAGATATACGAAAACCCCACCGTGTGTCTCCTTACTTATTTGCGGGAGTTGCTCTGTTAAACTACAATCATCAACTATCAGAGGACGGAGACATTCATGAGCCTTTCGATAATAAATTCACAGTCTCTGTCCCATTTGGGGTAGGGGTGAAGTATGCTTTGAGTCGTCACTGGAACTTGGGGGCAGAGTTCGGAGCACGTAAGATGTTCAATGATGTCATAGACTACATGCATGAAGATTCTAGCGGACCAGTTCTGGGGCCAAAGGGTGCGAGTGACAGAAGTGCGATTGCCAACCCTTTTGACAAAGACATGTACTTCTACAACGGTATCAGCCTCTCCTACACTATCTACCGTATAAATTGCCCTCCTGTATACAAGCGGAAAGCGGGTGTGTTGGATTAACAAGTTAAAATTTCATTAAATTTCCTTGCTTTTTGTAACTTGCAGGGAAATTGTGGTTTAATGGATTTTAAGGAAAAAGTAGATTTGGACAATTTGCCAAGACACATTGCCGTTATCATGGACGGAAATGGACGTTGGGCAAAAAAGCGGGGAGGTTTACGGATATTTGGTCATCAGAGTGCGATTACAGCCGTGCGAGAAACAGTAGAGGCTGCAGCAGAGATGGGTATAGAATACCTTACGTTGTACGCCTTCTCTACTGAGAATTGGTCACGTCCTGCCACAGAGGTTTCTGCGCTGATGCAACTGTTGGTGTCAACCATCAGAAAAGAAACCGCCACCCTAAATAAAAACAACATCCGCCTTCAGACCATCGGGAACAGGGATAGCCTGCCGGCTGCTTGCCAGCGCGAGTTGCTGGAGGCGATTGAAATAACAAAAGATAACACGCGTATGACGCTGGTACTGGCGCTCAGTTACAGTGGACGCTGGGACATCGCGCAGGCCATGCAACGAATAGCTCAAAAAGTGGGTCAAGGAAGTATAGACCCTAATCAAATCAGTGAGACAACTGTTGCGCAGCATCTTTCTACAGCCGGTATACCGGATCCAGAGCTTTTGATAAGAACGAGTGGTGAGCAGCGGATCAGCAATTTCCTGCTTTGGCAGTTGGCTTACACCGAACTCTATATTACAGAGTTGCTTTGGCCTGATTTCAGAAAAGAGCATCTTTACGAAGCCATTGTGGCCTATCAAAGGCGGGAACGCCGCTTTGGCAAAACAAGTGAACAACTAACAAAGTGAACAGATTAATGACAAGATGCATATGGGTGCTTGTGTTTCTGCTAGTTACAGGCACAGCTTCTTCACAAGTCCTAAATAATCCTCCTCAGAACAATACGATTGACTACGCACAGCCGAAGCAGTACCGTATAGGTGGCATCGAGTTCACCGGCACTAAGTTCCTGGACCCCGCTTCCCTCACCTCATTCACTGGCTTAAAGGTAGGAGACGAAATCACTGTTCCTGGCGAGGATATCAGCCGTGCCATCCAAAAGATTTGGGACCAAGGTATCTTGGGTGATATTGAGGTATACGTAACTAAAGTAGAGGGCAATGAGATATACCTGAACTTCGATTTGAAGGAACGGCCACGTTTGTCCCGTTTTGAGTTCACGGGTATAAACAAGTCACAGCAGGACGCCCTGCGCGAGAAGATAAACCTGATAAGAGGTAAGGTTGTGACAGATGCCGTGTTGAACAGCACCCGCAACATCATACGTAAGTATTTTGCTGAGAAGAGCTACCTGAATGCTAAGATAAACATCGTGCAGCGGCCTGACTCACTGCTGCCCAATAGCGTGGTGCTAAACATCAACATAGACCGAGGCGATAAAGTAAAAATTTCCGAGATTGTATTTGAAGGCAACGAAGCATTTTCTGACAAAAAGCTGAAGCGTCAGCTGAAGAAGACCAAAGAGAAGCGCCTTTATAAGTTGTTTACTTCTTCTAAGTTCCAGCGCTCAGAGTATGAGAATGATAAACAGCTGCTGCTGGATTTCTATAACTCTGAAGGCTACAGAGACGCAATCATCGTGTCAGACTCAGTGTACAACACGAGCGAAGACCGCTTAGGTATACGTATCACAGTAGATGAGGGCAACCGCTACTACTACCGCAACATCACCTGGAACGGCAACTACCTGTATGATGACGCTTATTTGACCCGTGTGCTAGGTATAGACAAAGGGGAGGTATACAACAAGCAGGAACTAGACAAGCGCTTGAACTACAACCCGAATGGCATTGACGTATCTGCCCTTTACCAGAACGACGGTTATCTGTTCTTCCAGATTGACCCGGTAGAGGTGAAAGTGGAAGGAGACTCCATAGATGTAGAGATGCGCGTATCTGAAGGGCCGCAGGCTACTATCAGCAAAGTGACGGTAACAGGAAACACGAAAACCAGTGATCATGTGGTGCTGCGTGAAATCCGTACGCTGCCTGGCCAAAAGTATAGCCGTGAAGATCTTATCCGTTCCAGAAATGAGTTGGCCGGTTTGGGTTACTTTGACCCAGAGACAATCGGTCTGAATCCTATTCCGAACCCGGCTGAGGGCACTGTGGACATCAATTACACAGTGACTGAGCGGCCGAATGACCAGATTAGCCTCTCCGGCGGCTGGGGTGGACCTATCGGTGCGGTGGGTACCGTTGGCCTTACCTTGAACAACTTCTCGACACGCAAGCTGTTAAACCTGTCGGAGTGGAGACCATTGCCAAGTGGTGATGGACAGCGTCTTGCTCTAAACGTACAAGCAAACGGCAAATATTACCAGTCCTACTCCCTCTCCTTTACGGAACCATGGTTAGGTGGTCGTAAGCCAAACTCCCTTACTGTAAGCTTGTTCAAAACTATACGCAGAGATTCAAGGCAAGACATTGATAGCAGGTTGAACGTAGATGGCGCCTCTGTTAGTTTAGGACGCAGGCTGCAGTGGCCCGACAACTTCTTCCAACTGAGCCACTCACTGGGTTATAACCGCTATACCTTGAAGAACTATAGGTTGTTCGGCAACGAGCTGAATAACGGAAATGGCACATCTAACAGTATTTCTTTTAACAACACACTCGCTCGAGTAAGCATTGACAACCCGACATTCCCTAGGAGAGGCTCACAAATATCGTTGAGTTTGAACTTAACACCTCCCTACTCACTGTTTACAGATAAGAAGGACAACTATGAATATGTAGAGTTCAATAAATGGATGTTCGACGCCTCTTGGTTTGTAAATGTGGCAGGGAATTTGGTATTGAACACACGAGCCCACTTCGGTTTTCTGGGCAAGTACAGTTCAAATGCCAGCATTGGGCCATTTGAACGTTTCAGACTGGGCGGTTCGGGCTTAGGGGGCGGTAATATCTTTGTGGGTACCGAGTACATCGGTCTACGTGGCTATGATGATGAATCAGTGATAAACAACGCAGATCCTACTTTGGCCAACACAGGCGGTATTGCCTACAACAAGTTTGTACTGGAGGCAAGGCAGTTGATTTCGCCTAACCCTGGGGCTACCATCTATGGTCTGGCGTTCCTGGAGGCAGGAAACAACTTTGGCTCATACGACCGCTACACGCCGTTCAAACTGTACCGCTCCGGTGGTGTGGGTGTACGCATCTTTATGGCTGCCTTTGGTTTGCTTGGCTTTGACTACGGCTGGAGATTTGATGACTTGCCTGGTCAGCCAGCAGATGCCAAACGTGGCCAGTTCCACTTCATGATTGGACAGCAGTTACGGTAATGAATTAGTATGAAAAAGTTTTTGTTCATCTTTTTGGCAGCATTTCTGCTTTCCAATGTTTCGGAGGCGCAGAAGTTTGGTTATATTGATTCAAACTTCATTTTGAGCAAGATGCCTGCCTACGCCAAAGCGCAAACGGAGTTGGACAAGTATACTGAGGCTTGGCAGAAGGAGATTGAAGGCATGTACCAGGCTGTGGAGAAGATGAAGCAGGACTACAAGGCCGAGGAAGTGTTGCTCACCGAAGAGATGAAGCAAAAGCGACAAGCCGAAATAGCCAAAAAAGAAAATGAGGTGCGAGAATACCAGCGCAAGGTTTTCGGCTTCGAAGGCATGATGTTCAAGCGCCGACAGGACCTGATAAGGCCGATACAAGATGAGGTTTTTACAGCTGTTGAGAAAGTAGCGAAGGCAAAAGGCCTTCAGACAGTTTTTGACAAATCAGGAGACCTGGTTATGATTTACACAAATCCGGTACATGACTATACCGAATATGTGCTGGAGGAGTTAGGTCTGGCCTCTGATAAGCAAAATACACCGGGACAGCGGCCAGCCAATGGCGTTGTAGATGACCCGAACGCTTTGCCAGAGACAGGTATAGAGAGCGACGAAAACCAAAGCAAGACACAGCAACAGCAGAATACTAAGCAGAAAGCAACACCAACAAAGAAGAAGTCTAATAACTAAACTACTGAACAATCAATTAACCAACCCATGATGAACAAAATCAAAACCTTAGTAGCAGCATTTTTATTGATTAGCTTCGCTTCATTTGCCCAGACAAATGACCAGCCAGTAAAAATCGGGTATGCTAACGTAGAAGAAATCCTGAGCAAGATGCCTGAAAGAGCAACTATGCAGAAGGACCTCGAACTGTATGGCCAAAAGCTGCAGGAGCAGTTCGCTTCAAAGGAAACCGAGTATAACACCAAACTGCAGGCCTATCAGAAAGGTGCCACTACAATGGACAAAGTAGTGCGTGAAGATAAGGAGAGAGAATTAGTTAACTTGGAGCAGTCTATCCAAAAGTTCCAGTATGACGCGCAGATGTCCATCCGTGAGAAGGAGCAGTCCCTGATTCAGCCGGTTCTGGTGAAAATCGAGAACGCTATCAAGGAAGTAGCCAAAGAGAACGGCTATACCTACATCCTGAGTGAGCAGGCAATCTTAGAAGGTCCGGACAATGGCAATATCAACAACCTGGTGTTCAAGAAGCTAGGCGTAAATCCAGCCACCCAGCCAGCGGTACAGCAGCAGCCAGCAGCAGCGAAGCCTGCCACGCAGACACCTGCTAACACAACAACTCCTGCCAAGAAGAAGAAAAAATAAAGACTCCATTCTAACAGTACCAGGAAAGCCGATGTTCTATACCTCGGCTTTCTTTTTGTTTATACCAGATTCAGATTGATTACCTATGATTGATATTGTAGAGCAAGAAAGCATTGAGGATTCCGATGAGTTGTATGAACACCACCGGATAGTGGTGGACAAAGGCCAAGCGCTGCTACGCATAGATAAGTTCTTGATGGACCGCTTGCCCAATGTGACACGGAATAAGCTTCAAGGCGCTATACGCTCAGAGTCGGTGCAGGTGAACCAGAGGCCAGTGAAGGTAAGTTATAAGGTCAAGCCCCTGGATATGATTACCATCACCCTTGCTAATCCGCCTCGTGACACGGATATCGTTCCGGAAGATATTCCCTTGGATATTATCTATGAGGATGAGGAACTGTTGCTAGTGAATAAACCGGCAGGTATGGTGGTGCATCCGGCTTATAATAACTGGACCGGGACGCTTGTGAATGCCCTTACATATTATCTACAAAACCTCCCTACGACACGGAATGGGGAAGGTAGGCCTGGCCTGGTACATCGCATAGACAAAGACACCTCGGGCTTGCTGGTAATCGCCAAGTCAGAGTATAGCATGGCTTTTCTAGCGAAACAATTTTTCCACCATACCATTGAACGCACCTATTATGCCTTAGTATGGGGAGTCCCTAAGCAGGAGCAGGGTACTATAATAGGAAATGTAGGGCGTAGCGCAAAGGACCGAAGGGTTATGGCTGTATATCCGGATGGGGAATATGGAAAGCACGCCGTTACACACTACAAAGTGCTGCGCAGCTTCAAATATGTGTCGCTGGTGCAGTGTAACCTTGAGACGGGCCGTACGCATCAAATAAGGGCACACATGAAGCACCTCGGGCATCCCTTATTCTCTGATGCTACTTATGGAGGGGATAAGATTCTACAAGGTATGCCTGTAGGCTCTTACAAGACATTTGTCGAGAATGCCTTTAGACTGATGCCGCGTCAGGCGCTCCATGCCAAGTCGCTCGGTTTCAAACACCCTGTCACTAAAGAGGCAATCCATTTTGATTCAGAATTACCAGCTGATTTCCAGTCTGTCTTGGAAAAGTGGGCCTTATACGAGAATCAGTAACCAGCTGCATTGGTATACAAATAGGTGTAAAATAAAAAGGCCAGCTCCTTCAGGAGCTGGCCTTTTTAATATGACTACCGGCTATAGTTATTTCTTCTTAGCGCGCGGAGTCTTATTGATTTCAGCAAGCGCTGTTTCTGCCTGCGTATTTGTCGGGTCAAGTGTCTTCACTTCCGTCCAGTACTTAATGGCATTGTCGCGTTCTCCCTTCAGGTAGTAGTAGTAACCCAGGTAGGTATTCGCTTCAACTAGTTCTTTCTTGAACTTTTCTTTGTCCTGTCCGGCTAGGTTGATGAACTCCTCATAGTGCGGCTTTGCTAGTCCCTTCTCTGTCTCAGGGTCCAGGTTGGCTTGTGCACGTGCTCTCCAAAGGTGAGCATAGGCATAGGTTGGGTTGGCATCAGTGATTTTCTTATACGTCTCATCAGCCTTCTCATACTGCTCTGCCATCATGTAGGCGTTACCCAAGTGGAAGTAATCCGTGTTAGAGGCACCGAGCTTCTCCTGCTTTCTGTTATGCACTTCAACCGCCTTGTCAAATTGCTTCTCGCGGGCATATTGGTTGGCTAGGTCATAATAAAGCTCAGGCTTGGTAGGCTCCATGGCAATTGCCTTCTCCAGGTTCTCGATAGCCTTTGCTGGCTGGTTGTTTCTACCCAGAATCTTGCCATAGTATTCATAGTCACTGGCAATCAACTTGCTTTGGTCCACCTTGGTCAGGTAGTTCTCCATGGCCTGAAGCGCTTCTTCCGGTCTGCCTAATTCTAAGTAAGAATAAGCCAGCAGACGGTTCATGGTAGGGTTATTCGGGTCAGATTTCAGCACTTCCTGTACTTCGTTCAGTGTACCTTCGTAGTCCTTGGTTAGGAACAGGAATGACGCATATTTGGCACGCGTATCCGGCGTGTTCTCAGCCATGTCAACGTACTGCTTGAAGGTAGACAGTGCTCTGTCGTATTGACCGGCAAAGTAGTACAGCTCACCCAAATCACGGTATGCTGGTGCATAGTTAGGGTCTACTTCAATCGCTTTCTTATAAGCGGCCTCTGCCTCATTATAGTTACGCGAGCCGGTAAACAACTGCCCTCTTCTTAGGTGCGCCTTTGCATATTTATCGTCTATCTGAGTTGCACGGTCGTAGCTGGTCATAGCCTGGCCACCGTTCTTAAGCTTCAGGTAAGCATCACCCATCAGCACGTAGGCCATGGCGTTGTTCTTGTCACGGTCAACGGCCTCCTTCAGGTGCTCAATAGCTTTGTTCAAGTCCTGCTCTGTTGCATTAGGCGATTCGATATAGGCCTCCGCAATCATAGAACGTACAAACGGGTCTTTCTTGCCTCTCTTAAGTGCGTCTTCGAAATGCTTCTCTGCAGCTGCTTTGTTGCCTTTCTCTAACTCTACTTTACCCAGGCCCACCATATTGATGGATGACTTGGAGTCTTTGGCTAGGCCTTGATTGAAATAATAGGCTGCAGAGTCTACGTTTTCGGAACGAAGGTATACATCACCTAAGGCAAAGTAGGCATTTCCAGCGTCTTTGCCATTTAGCTGCCCTTTGTAATATGATTTAGCCTCTTGGTAACGCTCTAGGTCCACTGCTCTTCTGCCTTGGTTGCCTGACTGCGCAAAAGCTGAAGCAGTAGGAAACATAGCTGCAATCAACAAGGCATATTTCCAGTTATTTGTCATTGTGATTTAGTTTAGTTTGTGTGTTATATACTTGTTTGTTGTTATTCGAATTGGCTGGGCCTGTTATTGAAGCCCACTACCCGGACAGGCATTGTCGCCGGCACAAGTCCTGACTTCAAAATAATGCGTTGTCCCTTATCACTAGCTACATATGATGCAAAACCTGTGCCAAGCCCGGTACGGCCCTCCGTGCTGATGATGTAAAGAAACCTGCGGAGTGGATATTCTCCTTGTGCTATATACGCTTGATACGGCTGAAAGTAGCTATCGGTCGTG
The DNA here is from genome assembly GCF_000373265.1 of Pontibacter roseus DSM 17521. Taxonomy (GTDB): domain Bacteria; phylum Bacteroidota; class Bacteroidia; order Cytophagales; family Hymenobacteraceae; genus Pontibacter; species Pontibacter roseus. The sequence continues at coordinate 88,289 of NZ_KB890769.1, read as the reverse complement.
ATTGGATTTTCTTCTTTGCTTATACCTATAACTTTTATCTGGTTCAAAAAATTCAGGGAGGTGGTGTCGTCACGGTCGCTAACCCAATTTACGCCAATCACACCAATGGCATTTTCATTCTTCGCCACATAATCAACCAGAGCAGCATGGGAATTGCTCGCTGATGCATTAGGAGGAAGTGGCTGGCCCGCCATCACAGTGTCGCGCATGTAGCGGGCTGTGCTGGAACTGTTGTTATCAAACACAATGGTGATGTCCTTCAGGTTGCTCTCCCCATTGATATCTGCCCAGCGCTTGGCCTTTCCCGTAAAAATGTCTCGCACCTGATTCATGGTCAGGAGCGTGTCCGGGTTCTTGGGGTTCACAATGAGTGCAACGGCATCTATGGCTATTTTGGTATACCTAGGGGTGATGTTTCGTTTATCGAAAACCGCTTTTTCGTCAGCAGTTAGTTTGCGTGACACAATGGCTATCCGTGTACTGTCATCGAGAATGTCTTTGAACACACCACCCTCGGCTTTATACTGCGGGTTGAGGTTGGCATACTTGTAAATACCTTCAAACGTGTTTACTTGGCTTTCGATGATAGGTTGGAAAGACTCGTCAACGCTTATGGATATGGTGCCTCTTGTGGTTGTGTCTTGGCTAGTCTCTGGGTTGCCGCCGCATGCCGCTAAAGCCAACATACTTATAGCCAGTATCGTTTTGGCTGTTCTAGTCATCGTATTTGTTCCGGTTGGATTTAGAGTTCACTTGGTATGCTCTAATGAATCTGACGATTCCGTACAATATCAGTATGCCTCCAAATATCATTCTGGCGGTCTCTGACATGTTGATGTTGTACTCAGCTGTATCCATGAAGATGAGAAAAAGCCCTAGTGCAACATATATCAGCGTCATGAGCATGCCGAAATAGCGCGCAAACTTGTTGAACGTGTTAACAGTAGTTTTATTTCTGTCTCTTTCAGGTCTAAGCATGCGTGCTGTTTCTGTTTGTAGGCTTAAATTTAATGTATATACTTTAAAAAAACTAAAGCAGAAGCCATAGCTGTCAGTTCATTGGCTTCTGCTTTATACTTTATTGGGTTGTTTATCGTTTCATGCTGAACCTGATTGGTAAGGTGTAGCGTACGGCCACTGGCTTCCCATTCTGTTTTCCTGGCTTCCACTTGGGCATGCTGCCCACTACGCGCAGAGCCTCCTCATCAGTCCCATAGCCTAAGCCCTTGAGTATGGCGGCATTTGTTATTTCACCTTGCCTGTTCACGACAAAGCTCACCACTACTATACCTTCTACTTGCTCCTGTACCGCCAGCCTTGGATACTTTATTCGTTTACCTATGTATTTGAGCATAGCCTCTTCTCCGCCTTCAAAGTTTGGCATTTCTGCGGCGAACTCGTAGACTGCGTTGATATCTGTCGCTTCTCCACCTGTTCCGTCCTCGCCAGCTGTTGCGTCAGGAAGCCCTGTACTTGACGCTTCTCCCTCCTGAGTTTCTGTTCCTATTACGGCACTTGCCAATTGGTTTACATCTGGCATTTCCGGTCCCGTCTCAGGTGCATCATTAGGTACTACCTTTGGTTTAGTGAAGGCTATTGTCTTAACTGCCTTTTCTATCGGCTGTACCCGTGGTTGCTCAGCTATCGGCTCTGGCGCTGGGGGGGGAGGAGGCATGATATGGGGTACATCCAAAATTGTGATTGTTCCTTTATTGTCTGGCTCTGATATGGCTTTCGTCGCTGCCTCTGTTTTGCCAGGACTCAATAGTGGCCATGCTAAACTCGTCGTGAAGACAGATGTGGCTACTACAGCCGCGAAGATGATGTGCCTACTGTACGCGTGGCGCAGCACATAAGCACCATAGGCTTTGTTTCTCCCGGCAAACACTTCATCGTTGAAGGTCATGTCAAATAAATAGCTCTCGTTCATGGCTTAGTTGTTTTAAGTGAATCAATAGCATCTCTAATGCTTTCTCTGATGATGCACTCAAACCAACTATTCCATAAATGCTATCTATATTTATTTGATTTTTTGTTCAACTATTCTTTTCAAGAACCTCTATAAAACAAAAAGGCCCTGACGTGCAGGGCCTTTTTGTTTTATAGAGTCTGATTACTTGATAGCAAATCGTACTGGCAAGGTATAGCGAACTGGTACCGTTCTACCATTCTGCTTGCCTGGCGACCATTTCGGCATTGTTTTTACAACGCGCATGGCCTCTTCGTCAGTACCTGAACCAAGGCTTTTCACCACCTGTATCTCAGATATCTCGCCTGTACGGCTAACAACAAAGGAAAGTACTACTAGACCTTCTACACCGGCACGTTGTGCTGCGGCTGGGTAGCGGATGTTCTTGCCAAGATACTTTAACATTTCGCTTTCACCACCTGGGAATTCAGGCATCTGCTCTACGTAAGTATAAGGCTTTTCTTCTACTACTTCTGCCACTACATCGCTTGTACCGTCGATGTCACCTAGGTCCATTGGGGCGCCTTTTACGCCTTCAACCGTTTCTGTTCCGATGTCAACGTCTTCTAATTCTGACTGATCAGGCACCTTCTCTTCTTCCTGAACCTCCTGGTCACGCTTCACAACTGGTGGCGTGAATTTCACCTGTGCACGCACGGGTGGCGGCGGCGGCGGAAGGTCTGGCGGCGGCGGCGGCGGCGGAGGCGGCGTTGCCTCATCAAGTGGTGGCGGCGGTGCTAGGTCTACTTCTGTTACAATTCGCTCTACCATTTGTGCTTCATCCTGGTCACCTTTAATCATTTTCGTAATCAAAGGTATACTGAGGAAGAGGAAGAACAGTGCAATTGCTACGGTTGCGGCAATTGTGATATGCTTGTTGTAAATTTTGCGAAGTAGGTAGGCACCGTACGCCCTGTTTCGTCCTTCGAAGACGATATCGTCGAGCGATGCTTTTGCTAACTTGCTAACTTCCATATCTTAGTTTCCTATTTGTTCTTGTACCAATTTCTTGTCTGACTCGGCAATATCTACCATGGCAAACCTCTTGGTATCCGTTATTTTTAACTCGTCCAGGATATCCACTACATTTTTGTATCGAGACTCCTCCATTGGCTTCACCATAACAGTCATCTTATCATTTGATTTCACCTGCGGTGACACCAAAACTTTGCGGATGCCGCCTGGTGAATAATTAGACTCGATTACTTCTGGATTATCTTCAGCCAATCCAAAGTAGTAGTACAGCTTGTCGTCCTCGCCAAGTAAAATAGTCATGGCGTTACTCGCTTTCAAAGCTATCTGCTCCTCTGGGTTGTCGACCTTCTTAGGCATGTTAATCTCCATGGTCTGAGGCTTGTTGAAGGTCGTGGTAAGCATGAAGAACGTAATCAGAAGGGCGGCAAGGTCTACCAACGGTGTCATGTCAATTTTGGTCGACTGGCGTTTGGCGCGTTTCTTGCCACCTTTGCCGGAGTCGGCCTGTTGTTGCATTTCTGCCATTTTCTTATCTCCTTTCTAATTATAGATTCGTTGGCTTTACCTCCATGTCAGTAATCAGGTTAAACCTGTCTACCTTCTTCTCCTGCAGGATGTCCATCACTCGCTTGATTGTTGGGTAGCTTGTGTCCTGGTCGCCCTTGATGGCAATTACCACCTGAGGGTTTGTAAGACGTGTCTGCAATACCCAATCACCTAATTCATTACGAGTAGAGTCAATCGGAATCCCCGGCTGGTTTACCTCCTTACGTGCATTTGACTCCATAGCCAGGAAAGATTTCAGTTGGCTTACCGGCACACCGAAGTTGCTTAGAAGAGAGAAAGTCTTCCTCTCTTCTGCGGTAAAGCCGACTCCATACTTACCTGCTATCTTATCAAGTAGTACTTCCTTTGTCTGCTGTCCGTCTACCCCAAAGAACACGCGGTCATTTTTGTCAACCGTAATTGTGATTACGTTTGTATCCGGGATCTTGATTTCTGAAGCAGATGAAGGTGTATCTACTATAACAGCCTCATCTGGTCTGGCTGTCGCAGTCAACATAAAGAAAGTAACCAGCAAGAAGAATAAGTCCACCATTGGCGTCATATCCAATGAAGGGTTCGTTCTTTTTACTTTTACTTTAGGCATCTTATCTGGTTAAATACGGTTTAACTTATACAGTGTGTGGTCTTGCAGCTGGTGTTTCGTGCTGAGCTGTGAAAGTAGACACCATGCTGAAGCCTGCTTCGTCGATGCCGTAAGTAAGCTCATCGATTTTGCTTGTAAAGTAGTTGTACGCGATAATCGCGAGAGTAGAACCAGTGATACCCAAGGCAGTGTTGATAAGGGCCTCAGAGATACCGTTTGCAAGAGCTACTGAGTCAGGAGCACCTGAAGTCGCAAGAGCCGAGAAGGCCTTAATCATACCAAGTACTGTACCAATCAGACCAACCAGTGTGGAGATAGAGGCGATAGTTGAGATAACTACCAGGTTTTTCTCCAGCATTGGCAGCTCAAGAGAAGTAGACTCTTCGATTTCCTTCTGGATAGTAGCTACTTTTTCTGCTTTCAGCAGTTCTGGCTCATGCTGCATTTCCTTGTACTTCAGCAGACCGGATTTCACTACGTTAGCAACGGATCCTTTCTGAGCATCGCAGGCAGCAATTGCGCCATTGATATCGTTCTGCTTCAGTCTAGCAGAAATAGTGCGCACAAACTGGGCAACACCTCCTTTGCCTTTTGCCTTGCTGATTGTCAGGGCACGCTCAATAGCGAAGATGAATACCAACAGGTTAAGAGCAAGCAAAACTGGTACTACCCAGCCACCTTTGTAAACAATTCCAAGATAGTTGCCCGGAAGCGGGTGGTTAGCTGGGTCGTTGCCTTCGAAGTTGGCAGGATTGCCAAAAACGAACATATAGATAAGCACAGAGGCTATCAACGCAAGCGGAATAACAATGCTCGCAAATACGCCGCCAATCGGGCTTGGGGTTTTTTCTACATTAGCATCTTTGCTCACTACTGCAGTCTTTTTTTCCATTTTGTTTAAAAGTTTAAAGTTTAGCTGTTTGTGTTGTAATAAAAAATGTTTGTGTAATGTAAGAATGTAATTGTTTCGGATTTAGTTCTTTAATGGTTTTGCAATTTCTGCTTTTTCTTCAATTTTCAAATGTTTTGGCGCCTTAAATTTTATAAATTCTATTTGTCGTACCTAAACTTATGCTGAATTACCTCTTAATAGTGTGGGTTATAACGGTAAATATTGCGCGTTTACAAATATATTTATTTTGACTTTCTATCCAAAGTTTAAACTTCATCTTCGCGCCTCGGCTACCCTTTGTAGGTGCTTCACTACAGCAAACCCGTATTTAGAGAGTCATTTCTGCAGACTTGACTGCGTATGAATCAGCTAGAAACTGTGCAATAGCCATGGAAGGTACGAATACCTTGTTAGCCGAGTTCGTTAATACGAGGGTAATGTCACTGGCAATTTAAACTAATAGGATGATTGCTTACTTACTTAATTAAGTCTGTTGGATGAAGATGGGGAGCATTGAAGGCATAAATATACACGCTCTAAACGAAAACCTATATGCAAGCCTACTGCTTTTTTGCTTCATTCCAATAAAAATCCATTTCTGTCAATGTCATGTCCTGCAGCCGTTTGCCTTCTTTCGCTGCCTCCCGCTCCATATACTTGAACCGGTCAATAAACTTAAGGTTGGTTTTCTCCAGCGCTTCTTCCGGGTTAATGTCGATAAAGCGGGCGAAGTTGATGAGTGAAAAGAGTAAATCACCAAACTCTGCCGTTGCTCTTGTATGGTCTATCGTGTTGGTGTCTAGAATGTTAAACTCCGATGCGAACTCGTTTAGTTCCTCCTGCACCTTTTCCCATACCTGAGATTTGTCGTCCCAGTCGAATCCGGCTCCCCTGGCCTTTTCTTGAATACGCATTGCTTTAACCAGTGCAGGAAGCGAGGCTGGCACGCCTCCTAACACCGATTTGTTGCCTTCCTTCAGCTTCAGCTTTTCCCAATTTTGTTTTACTTCCTCCTCAGTATTGGCAGTGGTATCTCCATAAATGTGCGGATGCCTGAATATGAGTTTCTCACACAGGGCGTTAAGCACATCTGCTATGTCGAACGTCTGTTGTTCTGAGGCTATCTTAGCATAAAACACCATGTGCAGCATGATGTCCCCAATCTCCTTCTTGATTTCGGGCATGTCCTCCCGCAGTATAGCGTCCGAAAGCTCATAGGTTTCCTCTATAGTGAGGTGGCGCAGGCTGTTCATGGTCTGCTTTCTGTCCCAAGGGCATTTTTCCCGCAATTCGTCCATCACGTCCAGTACCCGGTTAAAGGCCTGCAACTGCCTTCCGCGGGGGGTGTCATCAAAGTTTATGCTGTTCATAAAAGCAAATATAATAAAATCTGGGCGCAGGTAGCTTGTACTGCATGGTGTCTACGTGTGATGATGCATGGCTAATGTTTTTTCCATAAAATATTTTTGAAAAACATTGCAAGAGCCAATTGGCGCCTGCCTTAACAGTATGCCAGGGCACGAAAGGATAGAAAGTTCTCAGTATTAAAACCAAATTGTTATTTTTGCAGCCGAATAATATATACGACTAGTGGCTTTAATAAAATCAATTTCAGGAATAAGAGGTACGATAGGTGGACAGGCTGGAGACGCGCTCACACCTGTTGATGTGGTGAAATTTGCCGCAGCTTTCGGTACCTGGGTGTTACAGACCACCAATAATAACACCATCGTAGTAGGCCGCGATGCGCGCATCTCAGGTGACATGGTGAACAAATTGGTATGCGCCACCCTGCAGGGTTTGGGTATAAACGTGATTGACTTGGGCCTGTCCACCACGCCCACCGTGGAGATGGCGGTGCCGGCTCGCAAGGCAGGCGGTGGCATTATTCTCACTGCCAGCCACAACCCTAAACAATGGAATGCCCTGAAGTTGCTCAACCAGAAAGGTGAGTTTATATCGGATGTGGAAGGAAAGCTTGTGCTTGATTTAGCGGAGCAGGAGGCATTTGATTTTGCGCAGGTGAACGAACTGGGCAGCTACCAGCAAAGCAATGAAGACTTGAAGCAACACATCGACGCTATCCTGGCGCTGCCCTTGGTAGATGTGGATGCCATCAAAGCCAAAGATTTCAGTGTGGCCATTGACTGCGTGAATTCCAGCGGAGGTATAGCCCTCCCGATGCTGCTAGAAGCGCTGGGTGTTACCAAGATTGAAAAGCTTTTCTGCGAGCCCGATGGCAACTTCGCCCATAACCCGGAGCCGCTCCCCGAGAACCTGCGCGAAATCTCCCGCGTGATAGAGAAAGGAAAGTTTGATTTAGGTATAGTAGTAGACCCGGATGTGGATCGTTTGGCGCTCATCAATGAAGACGGCAGCATGTTTGGCGAGGAGTATACCTTGGTGGCCGTAGCCGATTACGTGCTGCAGAACCAGGTGGGGAACACCGTGTCAAACCTTTCCTCAACCAGGGCTTTGCGTGATGTGACCGAGAAAGCCGGTGGCAGCTATTATGCAGCAGCGGTGGGAGAGGTGAACGTGGTGAACATGATGAAAGCCCAGAATGCCATTATCGGTGGTGAGGGCAATGGAGGCATCATCTACCCTGAGCTGCACTACGGCCGTGATGCCTTGGTAGGTATAGCCCTGTTCTTGACGCACCTGGCAAAGTCCGGCATGAGCATGACACGCCTGCGCGCCTCATACCCAAGCTACTTCATCTCCAAGAACAAAATCGAACTGACGCCGGAGGTGAACGTGGACCAGGTGCTACAGCAGATGCAGGAACGCTACGCCAAGCAGCCTATCAATACGATAGACGGTGTAAAGATAGAGTTCGGGAAAGAATGGGTGCACCTGCGCAAGTCCAACACGGAGCCTATCATCCGAATTTATGCTGAGTCAGAGAGTAACGCCACGGCAGACCACCTGGCGAACAAAATCATCAACGACATCCGGGAAATTATTTCCATATAGGTATAATGGGCTGTTGTTGCACATGTAAGTTACAATAAGCTAGACCTGTTGCGCCAGGGCAAGAGAAGCATATTCTTTGCCCTGGCGCAACTTTTTTTGATACTTTAGTAGTTCGATTAGAATAAGATAAAAAAACAAAGACATGCGCGTTTACCTAGACAATGCTGCTACCACTCCACTAGATAAGGAGGTTTTTGACACGATGGCGCCATTCATGCTGGAGCATTTCGGCAACCCCTCGTCCATACATTCGCATGGGCGTGAGGTGAGGTCAGCCATTGAAAAGGCCCGGAAAACAGTGGCGACGCTGCTGAATACCTCGCCTGCCGAAGTCTTCTTTACTTCAGGTGGCACCGAGGCGGATAACGCAGCCATAGTCTGCACGTGCCGCTCATTAGGTATAAAGCATGCCATCTCAACCAAGTTGGAGCACCACGCAGTACTGCATACCATGGAGATGCTGGAGAAGAGCGGCGATGTACAGGTAAGCTACCTGCGCCACGACGAGCGCGGCGTGCTGGACTTGGAGCATCTGGAGGAACTGTTGGCTAGCCAGCCACGCACCTTGGTGTCCATCATGCATGCCAACAACGAGATTGGCACCCTGAACGACATCCAGACCATTGGTGAAATCTGCAGGAAATATGATGCCATCTTCCATTCTGACACCGTGCAGACCATGGGCCATTACAAGCACGACCTGCAGCAGCTAGGAGCTAACTTCATAGTGGGTTCTGCGCACAAGTTCCATGGGCCAAAAGGCGTTGGTTTCCTGTACTGCGACGCGGGCACCAAGATACAGCCATTAATTCAGGGAGGTGCACAGGAGCGTAACATGCGAGGCGGCACCGAGAACGTATATGGCATCATCGGGCTGGCCAAGGCGATGGAGATTGCTTACCGCGATATGGGCGAGCATGCCAGGCACATACAAGGGCTGAAGGACCGCATGGTTCACAAGCTAAGGGAGCAACTGGAGGACGTGAGCTTCAATGGCATGTCGGAGTTCGGCGACAAGAGCCTGTACACGGTGCTCAATGTGAGCCTGCCCGCCTCTGACATCAACGAGATGCTGCTCTTCAGCCTGGACATCAACAAGATTTCAGCTTCTGGCGGAAGCGCCTGCAGCAGTGGAGCCAATGCGGGTTCGCACGTACTGCGTGCCCTTGGCACAGACCCAGCGCGTGGCAACATCCGTTTTTCTTTCAGCAAGTACAACACCGCCGAGGAGATTGACTACGCCGTGGAGACGCTGGCGAAGATGTACAAAAAGATACCGGCGTAGTAACTGAAATTTATAATGAAAAGCGAAGGCCTCAGCAGCAATGTTGGAGCCTTTGTTTATACCTGATACAATAGACTAAGCAGACAAGTATAGCAGATGAAGAGTATAGGAGTGTTTTGTGGCGCCAACACAGGGAACCAAGCAGTATACCAGGAGGCATCGGAGAGACTAGGCAGTTTGATGGCAGCCCAAGGTATAAAATTGGTGTTTGGTGGCGGGAAGGTAGGTTTGATGGGGACCATTGCAGATGCCGTGCTGGCAGCAGGGGGCGTCGCTATTGGTGTCATACCTCAGAGCTTGGTGGACAAAGAAGTGGCGCATACCCGCCTGCAGGAACTGCATGTGGTGCAGACCATGCACGAGCGCAAAGCCATGATGGCAGCCCGCTCCGATGCTTTTATCGCCATGCCGGGAGGCTTCGGTACTTTTGACGAAATCTGCGAAATCATTACCTGGAACCAACTGGGTATTATCAAAAAGCCTGTGGCCTTTTACAACATCAATGGCTACTATGACAGGTTCTTCGACATGATAAATCATACCGTTGCAGAGGGATTCGTGAAGCTGGACCAGCGGCAGAACTTGATAGTGGAGTCAGATGCGGAGATGCTATTGCAGAAACTGAGAGCCTATGCTGATGCCACTTCCGATTACTGGATTGACTTCAAACGGATTTAGTGGTTGATTTTTGCTGCGCTTTTTTTCAATACAAGGTATAAGTGCTTTACCTATACCTTGTATAGTCCTCAGGTCCCACAGGTACATGATTACATTAATGTAGGAGGGCCGCTGCGATTCCGCAGCGGCCCTCTTTTTTATATTTATAACTGCTCGTATACCTATACCTGCTCGAGCTCTCACATCAGGTTACGTCAATTCAGGCGCTTCTCGCTAGTTCCGCAGCACCATCTCCTTCACGGCATCCACCCACATAGGCTCAGAGTTCAGGCTTTCCACGAGTTGCCATTTCTCTCCGCCTGCTTCCAGAAACATCTCTTTGAATTCCTCGCCCACCTCAATGGTTGTCTCCAGGCAGTCTGCCACAAAGGCGGGGCTATACGCCAATACCTTTTTGATGCCTCTCTCCGGCAGTGTCTTCAGCACCTCGTCGGTATAAGGCTGCAGCCACGGGTCTTTCAGCAGCCTGGACTGGAAGGTGACTGTATATTGGTCTTCGCTTAGGCCCAACTCTGCCGCCAGTAGCCTGGAGGTGGCAAAACAGGAGGCGCGGTAGCAGTACTTGTTACGCTTGTTGTAGCTGTTGCAGCAGGCACCAAGCTGGCAATAGCCTTTGTCGCTGCCTTTCAGCACCTGGCGCTCGGGCAGGCCATGGTAGCTGAAAATCACGTGGTCGTAGGCGTCCTGCGCCATGTGCTGCTTGCCCAACTCTGCAAAGCATTTGATGAAGCCGGGGTCATCGCAGAAGGTGGAGATGAAGTTTATGCTAGGTATAACCCACCACTCTTTCACAATTTCCATCACTTTATCCTGCACCGAGCCAGTAGAGGCAGCCGCATACTGCGGGAACAGCGGCAGCACGATGATGCGGTCCACGCTCTGCTCGCGTAGCTCCTCCAGTGCACTGGCTATACTGGGGCTCTGGTAGCGCATACCAAACGCCACATAATAGCCGTTGCCGAGCGCATCCTGCAGCTTCTTCTGCAGGTCCAGCCCGTGGTAAAGGAGTGGGGAGCCACGTTCCGTCCAGAGTTGCTTGTATACCTTGGCAGATTTTGGGGCGCGGAATGGAGCAATGACACCATTCACCAATGCATAGCGTCCCACAGGATTTATGTCGATTACGCGCGGGTCCAGGAGAAACTCGCGCAGGTATTTCCTTACGTCAGGAGTGTTGGGGGTGTCCGGTGTACCCAGGTTCACCAGCAAAACCCCAATCTTTCCGGTTGCTTTCTTGCTCATCTATACTTTAAAGTGCTTTTGCCTTACAAAGATACGAAGTATAACCTGTTAGTTGGATATTGATAATTTCTATGCCTTCATAGATGCTGGGCAGAGGATAAAGCGGAAACCAGGCAAAATGTTTTGGTGACGTTCTGTCCCTGCCGCTTTTTAAATCTGTGGTGAAAGATTCATGTCTGCATCCTGAAGCTGCTAATGTCTACACCAGTCGGAGGAGTAGAGTTCACACTTCAAATCGAAATCCGCACATTTTCACCACGTTTCGTAAAAAAGGAGTAATTTTGCATCCTTAAATTTTACAACATGTCTGATACTTCGCACAAAGCCGGTTTTGTAAGTATAGTGGGAAAGCCGAACGTGGGCAAGTCTACGCTCATGAACGCCCTGGTAGGGGAGAAGCTGTCCATCATCACTTCCAAGGCCCAGACCACGCGGCACCGCATCATGGGCATCCTGAACGGCGAAGATTTCCAGATTGTGTATTCTGACACGCCGGGCATCATCAAGCCGCAGTATGCTTTGCATGAGTCCATGATGAGTTTCGTGCGAACCTCGCTGGAGGACGCCGACATCATCCTGTTCGTGACGGACATCTACGAAAAGCACGACGAGGACGATGTAATCAAGCGCCTGCAGCACGCCGAGGTGCCGATTCTGCTGCTCATCAACAAAATTGACCAGGCTACGGAGGAGGAAGTGAACGAGAAGGTGGCTTACTGGCAGGAGAAGATGAACCCGACTGAAATACATCCGATTTCGGCCTTGCATAATTTCGGGGTAGAGCAGTTGTTCAACCGCTTGATGGAGTTATTGCCGGAGCATCCCGCTTTTTATCCCAAAGATGAACTGACGGACAAGCCGGAGCGTTTCTTTGTGTCGGAGATTATCCGAGAGAAGATTTTCCTCAATTACAAGAAGGAGATTCCCTACAGCTGCGAAGTGGTGGTGGAGGAGTTCAAGGAAGAAGAGGATATCATCCGCATCAGGGCCGAAATCAGCGTGGAGCGCAAAAGCCAGAAAGGCATTGTGATTGGCCACAAGGGCGAAGCGCTGAAGAAGGTAGGCACACAGGCCCGCCTGGATATGGAGCAGTTTTTCCAGAAAAAAATATTTCTTGATTTATACGTGCGCGTGAACGAGAACTGGCGAACCGACCAGAAGCTACTACGCCGATTCGGCTACAGCGAGTAGCGCACTATTAAAGCTTCGGGGCAAGGCGCTCCGGGGGCACTTTAACTATTTTATTTTTATTAGATGTCAACCAACATCATTGCAATCGTAGGACGCCCGAACGTGGGCAAGTCTACACTTTTCAACCGCTTAGTCGGACGCCGGCAGGCCATCATGGACAACGAGAGCGGCGTGACCCGCGACCGCAGCTACGGCCACGGCGACTGGACAGGCAAGTATTACACCGTGATTGACACAGGTGGCTACGTACACGGCTCCGACGATATATTCGAAGGAGAAATCAACAAGCAGGTAGAATTGGCCATCAAAGAGGCTGATGTTATCCTGTTCATGGTGGATGTGGATGCCGGCCTGACCGGGCTGGACGAAGAGTTCGCCAACGTGCTGCGCCGCACCGACAAGCCCATTTACATAGTAGCCAACAAAGCCGACACCAATGCCCGCGCGCACCAGATTGGCGAGTTCTATTCGCTGGGCGTAGGTATAGATATTTTCCCGGTATCGTCACAGAGCGGCTCCGGAACAGGCGAGCTGCTGGACGAGGTGGTAAAGCACTTTAAAACCGAAGGCACGGAAGACCCGGATGCAGGTATACCTAGACTGGCTGTGCTAGGCCGACCAAACGTGGGAAAATCCTCGTTCGTGAACATGCTGCTGGGTGTGGAACGCAACATCGTGACGGACATTGCCGGTACCACCCGCGACGCCATCGACTCCCGCTACAACGCCTTCGGCAAAGAGTTCATCATCGTAGACACGGCCGGTCTGCGCCGCAAGAGCAAAGTGAGCGAAGACATCGAGTTCTACTCCGTGATGCGCTCGGTGCGCGCCCTAGAGGATGCCGATGTATGTATCGTGATGCTGGATGCCACCCGAGGTGTGGAGTCCCAGGACGTGAACATCATCACACTGGCTGAAAAGAACCGCAAGGGCATCGTGATTCTGGTGAACAAGTGGGACCTGGTGGAGAAGGATACGCACTCTACCAAGCACTTTGAGGAGGCGATACTGGAGGCGATTGCGCCAATCAAGTATGTTCCTGTCATCTTCACCTCGGTGGTGACGAAGCAGCGGGTGCACAAAGCCATTGAGACGGCGATGGAGGTATACGAGCAGAAAACGCGCAAAATACCTACTTCCAAGCTGAACGACCTGATACTACCAGACATCGAGCGCTACCCGCCGCCGTCTGTAAAGGGCAAGTTCATCAAAATCAAGTACGTGACGCAACTGCCTACGCACAACCCGACGTTTGCGTTCTTCTGTAACCTGCCGCAGTACGTGAAGGAACCCTACGCCCGCTACCTGGAAAACAGCATCCGGAAGCACTTCGGCTTTGAGGGTGTGCCTATCAAAGTGTTGTTCAAGAAAAAATAGGTTCCAAGTATATTAACATATGAAAATATTTAAGTAAACTTGAAGCTTCATTTTCATAAAATAACAAAACAACATGAAAAAGGTATTTGGCTTACTATTCGTTGCTGGTCTTTTCGCTTTCGCGTCTTGCAACAGCGCAGAAGAAACTGCAACTGAGGTTGAATCTACTGAGACAGTAGAGGAAGTAGAAGTGACTGACGTAGACACAGCTGCTACTACAGTTGACACTACTGCTACTCCTGTTGATACAACGCAGGTTCAGTAATCAGCAACAGTACCAAACATCGCTCCGGCCTGGCCGGGGCTAAGGAAAGCACTCTTCGGGGTGCTTTCCTTATTTAACACAACCAAGGTTATGGGCTAGCGTATTGGTGTCCGTGATGTAGTGCCGGAAAAGCCGCTAAGGCTTTTGCGGCACTACATCACATTCACTTAAACCTAAACTACATGAAAAAGCCAATCTATTTTTTGATGGTCGCAGGTCTGTTCACGTTCGCATCATGCGAGTCGCGTGAGGAGAACAGAGCCGAAGAAGGTATGGAAGAAGTGGAAGGCGCTGCCGAAGAGGCAGGAGATGAAGTAGAAGAAGCCGCCGACGAAGCAGAAGATGCCACAGACCGCAATAACTAACACGACACTTGACAGCAGGACCCAAAAAGTCCTGCTGTTTCAGTTGGATGCGTACCCTGCTGCTCGGGTATGACGGGGTAGGGAAGGCTCTTTACGATACGATTTATATATATACCTAAACCAATGTTGGCAACCTGCGTATTGCCTTTCAAGCTACTGTGCAGGAGGTGGTGCACGCAGCTACAACCAATCATTTTTCCACCATCACCCTAAATCCATAAACATGAAAAAGTCAATTTACCTTTTCCTGGCCGCTGGTCTTTTCACTTTCACATTCGCGTCTTGCGACTCACCAGCCGATGAAAGAGCTGACCAAGTAGAAGATTCTGCAGAACAGCAGGCAGACCAGATTGAAGAAGCCGGTGAGCAGGAAGCTGACCGCATTGAAGACGGCGACACGACTGCAGTAGTTCAGTAGGCTGCCTTCAGGTATAAAATCAAAAGAGCGGGCTCGTCACGAGCCCGCTCTTTTGATTTTGGCTTGGACCCACTACGCGCCCAGTCGCTTCTGAATCATACTGTTAACCAGACTGAAAAGCCGCTTGGGGGTATAGGTGCGCCAGTGCACATCGTCAAGAGTGCCGCCGTAATTGATGTAGGAGTCAAGGTTGTAGCTGCGCATCTCGCTCAGCACGAAATCGCGGAAGCTGATGGCCGCAATCCAGCCTTCCTCCACATCCTCAAACCACTCTTCGTAGTAGTCGTCCTCGGAGCCATGGAAGTTGAAGACGTTCTCGCCAATCAGGATGAAGTGTTTGATGCCCTCCTGCACCAGCGGGTCTATGATGTTGCGCTTGAGTTTCATGATGTCGTTGTTCAAGGCGTCGTTCCACTCGCCAATGAACTCGATGATGGTATAGCCCTTGTCGTAGTCGGTATAGAGAATCTTCAGGTATAGCGTTTCGGAGTCGATGTCGTCCCACTGCGGATGGATGTAGTAGCCGTAGATGGTATTGGTATAGTGCGTGAGGCTGTTCTCGGCGCCATACAGCGGGGACCGGGGGTCGTCAGTGGCAGAATACAGCTCCAGCCAGTTATAAAAGGGTTCTATCGTATGCATAAAATTGGCCGTCTTTGCAGTAGGTCGGATTTGATTTATCTACTTAAAGCATCTGCTCAAAGTTGGCAATAGTGATTGGTTTTTGCACATTTGTAGAGGGTGCTAACACCACCTGCACCACAAAATGCGCCAACGACTCAACTCTGCCGCTGCCTTGCAGGTATAAACAGGTAAAATTTGGCGCCGCCTATGCGAACGCTCCTTAGCACGCGTTATTAACTTTATGTTCCCCTTGATAACACCCTTTGCTACATGATGCCACGATTGAAACCACTTCTTGCCATACCATTGTTCCTACTGCTGCTGCTTTCCTGCCCCATCACAGGATACGGTACCAGCGTGGCAGGGCCAGACTATGTGAAGGTATACCACCCGCTCATCAACCAGGCCGAGCGCCTGATTCAGGGCAAGGACTACGCCGGTGCTTTGGATGCCTACCGAACTGCTTTTTCGGCTGTGCCCAGGGCCTTTGCAAGAGATTACTACAATGCCGCCACCTGCGCCATGCTCACCGAGAATGAGAAACTCACCATCAAGTACCTGGAGAAGCTGGTGGAGAAAGGGGTGAGCCTGGAGTACCTGGAGAAACAGGAGGCTTTCGCTCCGCTGCAGGAGAAAAAGAGCTGGAAGAAGTTTGTGAAGAAGTACCCGAAGCGGCGCAAGGAATTCCGGGAGACTGCCGACCTGGATTTGCGTGCCGATTTGGATGAGCTGTGGGCGCGCGACCAGTACTTCCGGCAGGCGAAGGGAGGTTTGAAAGTGCACGGCGACACGCTGCGCAAGATAGAGGCCGACAACGTGAAAAAGCTCCTCGCCTGGATGGAACAGCACGGCGGTTTCCCGGATGAGAACCTGATAGGCGTGGCCGATACCCTGGAGCAGCTGCCTCGCTTCAGCATTGTGATACAAAGGCAGACGGTGGCCCGCAATGGGTATGACTTTACGCCGGTACTGACCAAAGCCGTGCACGACGGTAGGCTCGACCCGCATGCTGCCGCCTACCTGATGGACCAGCAGCAGGGCAAAAACCTGTATAAGTCGAAGATACTGGCCAAAGTGAATTGCAACAAGCCCAAGGACTGCGAGGAAGACGAGGAACTGGGGAACGTCAGCAACCGCTACCTGACCGAGCGGATAAGCGAGACCGAGGAGGAGAAGGTGAACGAGATGCGTGCCGCCCTAGGCTTGGAAACCGTTGCCGACTACCGTACCAAGATGCTATACGCTACAGGAGACCCACGCTTCAAACTGGGATATGATTGGGCCGTTGTAAACTACAAAGTGCCAAGCAAAGAGGCAGCCAAGGTGCTGACAGAACGCTTGGTAGCGGCAGAGTAACAACAAAAGACATATCAAACAGGAAGAGGGCAGCTGAATGGCTGCCCTCTTCCTGTTTATTCCTTTTCTCCATTTCGGTAGGCTTCAATGGCCGCCCGCACGCTGCCATACTTCTGGAGCAGGGCGGCTGCCTCGGGCTTTGTGAGTTGCAGTTCCTCCATTAGCATGCGGGTGCCGCGCTCCACTAGCTTGTGGTTGGACAGCTGCATATCCACCATCTTGTTGCCTTTCACGTGTCCCAGTTGTACCATGGTGGCGGTGGTCAGCATGTTCAGGACGAGCTTCTGCGCCGTTCCGGCCTTCATACGGGTGCTGCCGGTCACAAATTCAGGACCCGTGAAGATTTCAACGGGGTAGTCAGCCTCAGCGGCGATTGGACTGTTGGCGTTGCAGACGATGCAGCCAGTGGCTATACCTCTGCTGCGGCAGGCTTGCAGTCCACCTACCACGTAGGGGGTGCTGCCTGAGGCGGCTATACCTACCACTATGTCCTGCTCCGTCACCTGGTGCTCCTGCAGGTCCTTCCAAGCCTGTGTGGTGTCGTCCTCTGCGAACTCCACGGCCTTGCGTATGGCGCCGTCTCCGCCGGCAATGATGCCTATGATCAGGCCATGGGGCACACCGTAGGTAGGAGGGCACTCAGATGCATCTACTATACCTAGCCTGCCACTTGTGCCGGCGCCTATGTAAAAGAGCCGGCCCCCTTGCTTCAGCCTATCCACGGTGGCGTTTACCAGCGCCTCTACCTGAGGAATGGCGCGCTCTACCGCAAGAGGAACGGATTGGTCTTCCCGGTTTATGTTCTCCAGGAGCTCCCGCAGGGGCATGCTCTCCAGGCCGTCATAGTTCGATGCAGATTCGGTTGTAGACACTTTCTATCAGTATAAAATGAATTCCCTATACCTCATACGGCAGAGTTACGCCTGAGCGCCCTGTGCCTTCAGCAATTCCTGGTGGTAGTTTACCAGCCCCTCACCCGGGCTCTGGATAATGACGCCGATTTGCGCGCCGTACTTCTTGGCCACCAGCTTCAGCGTGTCGGCGAAAAAGAAGGCAATGGAGCCAACGAAGTTCACAGGCAGCTGCCCGAAGCCTTCGTACTTGCT
The DNA here is from genome assembly GCF_000373265.1 of Pontibacter roseus DSM 17521. Lineage (GTDB taxonomy): Bacteria > Bacteroidota > Bacteroidia > Cytophagales > Hymenobacteraceae > Pontibacter > Pontibacter roseus. The sequence continues at coordinate 70,420 of NZ_KB890769.1, read as the reverse complement.
CACATGACGCTCGAAGAACTCCTCGAAGTTCTCATATATCATCTCCTTGATAATCGGGTTCTTGCGCTTCTCATGCATAAACTTGGCAAAGGTGGCCAGGTAGCGGCTAGGTATATCAGAGCCATACACAGCGTCGATGATGCCGTTCTTGGTCAGGTTGTAGCGGTTCTTCAGAGATTGCGCCAGCTCGTCGGGCAGTTCGCGGTAAAGGTAGGCCTTGATGAGCAGCTTGCCCATGTAAGCCCCGCTGCCTTCGTCGCCCATCAGGAACCCCAGCGAAGGCACGTTGTCTACAATGTTCCTCCCATCATAGAGGCAGGAGTTGGAGCCAGTCCCCAGTATGCAGGCGATGCCGGGCTGATGCCCACAGACCGCGCGGGCAGCCGCCAGCAGGTCATGGTCTACGTATACCTCACTAGACGGAAAAGCCATGCGCAGGGCATCCTCCACGCGTTTGTTTCGTTCTGGTGAGCTGCAGCCGGCTCCGTAATAGTAGATAGCATGGATGTTTTTTTCTTTCAGCTGTGGGAGCAGTTCGTTCTCGAATATGGCGTAAATCTTCTCCGTCTCGAGGTACTGCGGGTTGATGCCAGTGGTGAAAGCCTGCTCATGTACGTTATCGGCATCAATTATGCGCCAGTCTGTCTTGGTAGAACCACTATCTGCTATCAGAATCATTGTATGCGTGTTTATGGTGATGTGAGAAGGACTGCTGCTTGGTGGGGCGGCAGGTTCTCCAGCTGTTTATTTCCTGTATACTGAATTTTTGATGAGACCGATTACCTCAAATTTATCAAACACATATTCTGTGTGCGGAGCATCCTTGAGTTCCTCGGTCAGGTCCTGGCCAGCCCAATGCTCGTAGTGGTTGCCAGAGCGCCACAGCCTCGATTTCTTCACGTCGTAGATACGCCCTTTGTACCCTACCCATACCTCATCCCGGTCCTGCCCGTTGCGGGACGCCAGTTGCTGCAATGTGTATTCTGGCAGGTTGTCTGTCATGGGTAATTCAGGTTGGGGTGGCGAATATGCAAAAAAATAAGGCAGCCCCATAGTGCCGTGTGCAAATGCCGCTGAAAATCAGAGGCAATTTTTACACGTGGCGGCTCTTGGTGTCAGGTATGGCAGCGCTGTCGTTCCGGCCTTAGCCGATGCGGGCTTGGGTGAGAATCCAGCGGTTGGGCACCTCGCCTTTGATGGCCTGCAGGTAGTCTTCGTAGCTGCAGGGCACGATGCGGGGACCTTTGTCATCGGAGAGCGGTTCCACCTCCAGCCACCATTTCTCGCTTTTCTTGCTTTTGTAGAAGACCATGCGGTCGGGGTTGTCGTTGAAGGCCACGGCGTATTTGGTGAACTTGCTGCTGCTGAACTCTGTCTCGTTCTTGCGGTGGTAAAAGCCCTCTATAAAATACCAGACCATGGTGGCGATGGTGGTTGCCGTCAGTTCCCGGTCATCCAACTCTGGGTCGTACTCATAGATGCCCAGCGAGGTCATGTTATCGTTGAGGCCGGCATACCAGCACAGTTGGCAGGCTTCTTCGCCGGTCAGGCCAAAGGGGTTAGCCGGTGTGGAGCCAGGAGCGTCTTGGTGACGTATGGCGGATATGTCGAAGGTGAGTAAATCGGCCATGCGCACTACCGGCTCCATCTCCTGCATGCTGCGGTGCACTTCGCCCACGCGGTAAGCCTCAAAATGCAGTTTTTCCAGCGTGGCCATCACCTCCGGGTCCACCAAGTAAGACTGGTATCCAACTTGGCCCAGGCTGAAGAGGAAGTTGGGCTCGTGCATCAGAATCTGGCGCAGTTGCTTTCTGTTGGCTGGCACATCCAAGTCCTCGGTCATGTCTACGCTGCTGTCCACGGTTACCATGTTCACCACGCGCTCCATGTGCTCGTAGCCCATATACTGCCCGTACTCCAGGTCATGGGAGCCACCGATGATAACGGGTATGGTGTTGTGAGATATGAGGACTTCCACAATTTCCTTCAGCCGCAGGTAGGTGTCATCCAGCGTAATTCCCGGGCGCAGGTTGCCCAAGTCCACAATATGGCAGCGGCCGGCGCCTTTGTGGAGGTTGTAAAGCTTTTGACGGACTACGCGGGCAGGGGCTACGCTGTGCTGTTCTACTGTGCCCTGGCCTCGCCGTTCATTCACGCCTATCAAAGCGATGTCGGCGGAGCGCCAGTCTGGGAATTTGCCTGTGAAGCGGCCAATGTAGGCACCCAGCGTGCGAGGCTTGTCCAGTTGGGCGAATATATCCTCGTTCAGAGGCTCGAAAAAGATGGAGAGGTTCATAGGGGTCAGAACAGAAAAACCAAATATAGCGAAAAGCAGGATTTGAAGTGCGCCCTTCGTGTAAGTAGAATTTTTTATTGTAAAATGCTCTATAAATAGAAGTTTCTAAATATTTGTATTCTAATCAGTAGAAGTTTCAGGAAAAAATTGTTAAAATGCAGTAGAGAATAGCCGTATAAGTTTGTGATCTAATACAAAAGGGTTTCTTATGACAGAACTCACACTAACACCAGCAAGCACAATGAACATAACCCGGGCCCTTGACCTGCTGCCTTATCAGCTGCAGCACTCACCTCAGCCAGACTTCCTGGCCTCCAAAGTAAACGGACAGTGGGTGAAATACAGCACACAAGAGGTGCAGGATATCGCCAATCAGGTAAGTCTGGGGCTGTTGAAGCTTGGCCTCGGCAAAGACGACAAAGTAGCCATCATCTCCCTCAACCGCCCGGAGTGGGTGTTCGTGGATTTCGGCATACAGCAGATAGGCGCCATCAGCGTGCCCATGTACCCCACCATCACCGTGGAAGACTACCGCTACATCTTCAACGATGCGGAGGTGAAGGCCGTGTTCGTGTCAGATAGCGAGTTATACAATAAGGTGGTTGCCGCCACCACAGGTATGGAAGGCATCAAGGAAATCTATACCTTCGATGAGATACACGGCGCTACCCACTGGAAGGAAGTGGTTGCCTTAGGCAAAGGGGAGGACCCGGCACAGCTGGAGCCTTTGAAAGCCGCCGTCAACCCAGACGATACGCTCACCATCATCTATACCTCCGGCACGACCGGCAACCCGAAGGGTGTGATGCTCACGCACCGCAACCTGGTGAGCAACGTGACGGGCACTTTGCCTTACGTGCCGGTGAACAAGGACCACCGCGCCCTGAGCTTCCTGCCGCTCTGCCACATCTTTGAGCGCATGCTGCTATACCTGTACACGCGCATTGGGGTCTCTATTTATTATGCCGAGAGCATTGAGAAAGTGGCCGACAACCTGAAGGAGGTGCAGCCGCACGTGTTCACCACGGTGCCACGCCTGCTGGAAAAGGTGTATGACAAGATAGTGGCCAAAGGTATGGAGTTGACTGGCGTGAAACGTAACCTGTTTTTCTGGGCGCTGGAGCTGGGCCTGAAGTACGATACCCGCGAGAACCAAGGCTGGTGGTACAACAAGCAGCTGGAGCTAGCCAACAAACTTATCTTCAGCAAATGGCGCGAGGCGCTGGGTGGCAACGTCATCGCCATCGTGTCAGGCGGGGCCGCGCTGCAGCCGCGTCTGGCCCGTGTGTTCTGGTCAGCCAACATCCGGGTGATGGAAGGGTATGGCTTGACGGAGACCTCGCCCGTAATCACTGTGAACCGCTACGAGCCGGAGAACAACGTAATTGGTACCGTAGGTATGGCGATAGACGGCGTGGAGGTGAAGATAGCCGAGGACGGTGAAATCCTGACCCGCGGACCGCACGTCATGAAAGGCTACTATAAGAGACCAGACCTTACCTCTGAGGCGATTGACGCTGACGGCTGGTTCCATACCGGCGATATAGGCGAGATGGTGGAAGGCAAGTTCCTGAAGATAACCGACCGCAAGAAAGAGATGTTCAAAACCTCGGGCGGCAAGTATGTGGCTCCGCAGCCAATTGAGAACAAGCTCAAGGAGTCCGTGGTGATAGAGCAGGCCATGGTCGTAGGCGCCGGGCAGAAATACGCTGCCGCGCTCATCGTGCCGTCGTTCCTGGGGCTGCAGGACTGGTGCCAGCACAAGGGCATCAAGTATACCTCGGATGCGGAGATGATTAAGAATCCGGAGATTCTGGACAAGTACAAGCGTGAGGTGGAGAAGGCGAACGAGGGCCTGGCCCAGTACGAGACCATCAAGAAGTTCAGGCTGATACCGAACATGTGGACGGTGGAGACCGGCGAACTGACGCCTACGCTCAAGGTGAAGCGCAAAAACATCACCGCCAATTACCAGAAAGAGATAGACAGCATGTTCTAATGCTTCTTCAATAACAAAAAAGCCCTTCCATACCGGAAGGGCTTTTTTGTTTGTAACCATTCCGCTCAATTACACATAGACTATAGCAAACGGTACTTTACAGGTATGGCTGCCGCAGCAAGCGCTGGGAGGGGCTGATTTTTTTGTTAAATTAGTATGCAAGCATAACATTTATTTCTATATTTGGTATAAACACAGTGATGCATGAAGCCTGAAGAAACAGTAGACTATAACGTAAAAGTGTGTTGGCATGCCATCTCCCGCATGTATAACACGGAGGCGGCCAAGAACGATATTACCACCTCCATTGGGTTCGTGTTGCTGAACATCAACCAGGAGACAGGCACACCCGCCACCAAAATCGCCCCTTTGCTGGGCCTGGAGGCCCGGAGCCTGACCCGCATCCTGAAGAGCATGGAGGAGAAAGGCCTCATCTATAAAGTTTCTGATGACCGTGACAAGCGCCTGGTGCGCATCTTCCTGACCGAGAAGGGGCTGGAGAAGAAGGAGATTTCCCGCAAGACCGTGCTCCACTTCAACTATAAGGTGCAGGAGTCGATTCCGCAGGAGGAGCTGGATACGTTCTTCCGCGTGTCGGGCCGTATCATCAGCATGATTGAAAACAAAGAAATTTTCTAACCATAGTAGACCATCAAGCTTTTTCTATGAAAAGAATTATTAAGAAAGTAGCCGTGCTGGGCTCTGGCGTAATGGGCTCCCGCATTGCCTGCCACTTTGCCAACATAGGTGTGCAGGTGCTGCTGCTCGACATCGTGCCACGGGAGCTGACGCCCGACGAAGAGAAAAAAGGGCTGACGCTAGAGAACAAGAACGTGCGCAACCGCATTGTGAACAGCGCGCTGCAGGCGGCCGTCAACTCCAACCCCTCGCCTCTCTACCGCAAGGCCGATGCCCGCCTCATCCAGACGGGTAACTTCGAAGACAACATGAAGGAAATCGCCACCGCCGACTGGACCATTGAGGTGGTGGTGGAGAACCTCAAGATAAAGAAGACGGTGTTTGACCAGGTGGAGCAGTACCGCAAGCCGGGTACCCTCATCACCTCTAACACCTCCGGTATACCTATCCACATGATGCTGGATGGCCGCTCCGATGACTTCCGGAAGCATTTCTGCGGAACGCACTTCTTCAACCCGCCACGCTACCTCAAGCTCCTCGAAATCATACCTACTCCGGAGACAGACCAAAGTGTGGTGGATTTCCTGATGCACTACGGCGACCTATACCTGGGCAAGACCACGGTACTGGCCAAAGACACACCGGCATTCATCGCGAACCGAGTAGGCATCTACGCCATCATGCAGGGCATGCAGGTGATGGACAAGCTCGGACTGAACGTGGATGAGGTGGATAGAATCTCCGGCCCGATTATCGGTCGTCCGAAATCCGCTACCTTCCGCACCTTGGATGTGGTGGGTCTGGATACGCTGGCTAATGTTGCCAATGGTTTGTACCAGACCGGTGAGCAGGACGAATCGAGAGACTTGTTCCAACTGCCGGGATACCTGCAGAAGATGGTGGAAAACAAGTGGCTGGGCGATAAGACCGGCCAGGGCTTCTACAAGAAAACCAAGGATGCAAAGGGCAAGACTGAAATTCTGACGCTCGACCTGAACACACTGGAGTACGGACCGAAGCAACGGGCGAAGTTCCAGAGCCTGGAGACGCTCAAGCCGATTGAAGACCTGAAGCAGCGCGTGAAGGCCTTCTCGAAGCAGAATGACAAGGCTGCGCAATTCTTCAACGAGTCGCTGTTCGGTCTGTTCCAGTACGTAAGCAACCGCATACCTGAAATCTCCGACGAGTTATACCGTATTGACGATGCCATGCGTGCCGGCTTCGGCTGGGAACTGGGGCCGTTCGAATACTGGGACGTGATGGGAGCCCGCGAAGGCGTGCAGCGCATGATAGAGGCCGGTTACCAGCCAGCCGCCTGGGTAGAAGACATGCTGAACCACGGCAAAGAGTCCTTCTACATCGTGCAGGAGGGCAAGCGCCGTTACTACGACATCCAGAGCAAAGAATACAAGGCTATACCTGGTGCTGAGAATTTCATCATACTGGAAAACCTGCGTAGCAACAAAGTGGTCTGGAAGAACTCAGGTGTCAGCCTCATCGACTTAGGCGACGGCATCCTGAACGTGGAGTTCCACACCAAGATGAACACCATCGGGGGCGATGTGGCCCTAGGTCTGAACAAAGGCATTGAGATAGCCGAGAAAGAATTCAGAGGTATGGTGGTCGGTAGCCAGGGGGCTAATTTCTCTGCCGGTGCCAACGTGGGGCTCATCTACATGTATGCCATAGAGCAGGAGTACGATGAAATCAACTTCATGATCAAGCAGTTCCAAGACACCATGATGCGCATGCGCTACTCGGCTATACCTGTGGTGGGCGCTCCGTACGGCCTGACGCTGGGCGGTGGCTGCGAACTCAACCTGCACTGCGACCATGTACAGGCGTCCGCTGAGACCTACATGGGTTTGGTAGAGTTTGGCGTAGGCCTTATACCTGGCGGCGGCGGCACCAAGGAGATGACGCTGCGCGCTGCCGCGATGTACGAAGAAGGGGACATTGAGCTCAATACGCTCAAGAACATCTACCTCAACATAGGTATGGCCAAGGTATCCACCTCCGCCAAAGAGGCCATAGACTTAGGCTACATACGTTCCAGCGACGGCATCACGCTCAACAGCAACCGGCTCATTGCCGATGCCAAGGCGCAGGCCATACGTCTGGCCGAGGCAGGGTATACGCAGCCGGCCAGGAAGACCAACATCAAAGTACAAGGCAAAGGTGCGTTGGGTATGTTCCTGACAGGAGCCAGCGCCATGGTGACAGGCGGCTACATCTCGGAGCACGACCGCAAGATATCGGAGAAGTTGGCCTACGTGATGTGTGGCGGCGATTTGTCTGTCCCTACCGATGTGAGCGAGCAGTACCTGTTGGACCTCGAGCGCGAAGCCTTCCTGTCCCTGACAGGCGAACGCAAGACCCTGGAGCGTATCCAGAGCATCCTGACTACGGGTAAGCCGCTGAGAAACTAAGTTTAGTACAAACTATAAAAGAGCATCAACATGAACAATGCATATATAGTAGCCGGATTTCGTAGCGCAGTAGGCAAGGCCAACCGTGGCGGCTTCCGGTTCACCAGACCTGATGACCTGGCCGCCGATGTCATCAAGCACCTGCTGGCCTCTGTGCCTGCCCTTGACCCGGAGCGCGTGGATGACCTCATTGTAGGCAACGCCGTGCCGGAGGCGGAGCAGGGCTTGCAGATAGGCCGTATGATTGCCCTGCTGTCGCTGCCCATGTCTGTGTCCGGTATGACCGTGAACCGCTACTGCGGCTCCGGCGTGGAAACCATCGCCATTGCCTGCAACCGGATAGCGGCAGGTATGGCCGACTGCATCGTAGCGGGCGGTACCGAGTCCATGTCGCTGGTGCCGACGGTGGGCTGGAAGACGGTCCCGAATTACAACATCGCGAAGAAAAACCCAGATTGGTACCTGAGCATGGGCCTAACGGCGGAGGCCGTAGCCAAGGATTACAATGTTTCACGTGAAGACCAGGACGAGTTCGCTTATAACTCACATCAAAAGGCCATCAACGCCATCAAGAACGGTTACTTCAAAGAGCAAATCGTGCCCATCACGGTGGAGGAGACCTTCATCGACGAGAACGGCAAGAAAAAGACCCGCACCTATGTGGTAGACACCGACGAAGGCCCACGCGCCGATACCTCTATGGAAGCATTGGCCCGACTGAAGCCGGTGTTTGCGGCCGGAGGAACCGTGACGGCCGGTAACTCCTCCCAGACCTCAGACGGAGCCGCCTTTGTGATTGTGATGAGCGAGCGCATGGTGAAGGAGCTGAACCTGGAGCCAATCGCCCGCTTGGTAAGCTACGGAACCGGCGGCGTAGATCCGCGCATCATGGGTATGGGACCTATCGCAGCGGTGCCAAAAGCCTTGAAAATGGCGGGTCTGACGCTCAACGACATTGACCTGATTGAGATGAACGAGGCCTTCGCGGCCCAGTCCATTGCCGTGATGCGCCACCTCGATTTTGACCCGGACAAGCTCAACATCAGCGGCGGTGCCATCGCTCTGGGCCACCCGCTCGGCTGCTCCGGCGCCAAACTGAGCGTGCAGCAGTTCCACGAGCTGCGCCGCCTTGGCAAGAAATACGGTATGGTCACGGCCTGTGTGGGTGGCGGCCAAGGCGTAGCCGGTATCTATGAACTGCTGAAGTAACATCCCAAAGTATCTAAAACATCTAAAAACATAAATCGAATGGAAACTCAAAATAAGACCGCTAGCATCAAAGGTGGAGAGTTCCTGATAAAGGAAACCAGTCCGCAGGACGTGTTTATACCTGCCGAGTTCAGCGAGGAGCAGCGCATGATGGCGCAGACCTGCCTGGACTTTGTGCGTGAAGAAGTGAACCCACTCCTCGACCGCCTCGACAACCACGAGGAGGGCCTGATGGAAGGCCTGATGAAGAAAGCCGGTGAACTGGGACTGTTCGCTGTATCGATGCCGGAGCAGTACGGCGGTCTGAACATGGACTTCAACACGTCGCTGCTGGTGACCGAGTCAGTAGGAGGCGGGCACTCGTTCCCAGTGGCTTTCGCGGCGCACACAGGTATAGGTATGCTGCCGATTCTGTACTTTGGTACGGACGAGCAGAAAGAGAAATACCTACCGAAGCTGACCTCTGGCGAGTGGGCGGCAGCTTACTGCCTTACCGAGCCTGGCTCTGGCTCCGATGCCTTGGCTGCCAAAACCAAAGCCGTATTGAACGAAGCCGGTACGCACTACATCCTGAACGGACAGAAAATGTGGATTACGAACGCCGGCTTTGCCGATGTGTTCATTGTGTTCGCGCAAGTGGATGGCGACAAGTTCACAGGCTTCATCGTAGAGCGAGGCTATCCAGGCCTGAGCCTTGGTAACGAAGAGCATAAGATGGGTATCAAAGGCTCGTCTACACGCCAGGTGTTCCTGTCTGACTGTGAAGTGCCGAAAGAGAATGTGCTGGGAGAGATTGGCAAAGGCCACCTGATTGCCTTCAACATTCTGAACATCGGCCGAATCAAGCTTTGTGCGGCTACGCTGGGTGCCGCTAAGAAAGTGGCAGACCTGTCGGTGAAGTATGCCAACGAGCGGCAGCAGTTCAAACTCCCAATCGCCAAGTTCGGTGCTATACGCCATAAACTGGCAGAGCAGGCTATTCGCATCTACGCAGTGGAGTCGGCGCTATACCGTTGTGGTATGGACATCTACCGCAAAGAGCAGGAGTTGCTGGCGGCCGGCAAAGGTGAGAACGAAGCCATGCTGGGTGCCGCCCGCGAGTTTGCCGTAGAGTGTGCTATCTTGAAAGTGGAGGGCTCTGAAGTGCTGGATTACGTGGTGGACGAAGGCGTACAGATTTACGGTGGCTACGGCTTCTCGGCTGACTATCCAATGGACCGCGCTTACCGTGACTCCCGCATCAACCGCATCTTCGAGGGCACCAACGAAATCAACCGCATGCTCACCGTGGACATGATTCTGAAGAAGGCCATGAATGGCGAGTTGGACTTGATGGGACCTGCACAGAACGTGCAAAACGAGCTGATGGCTATACCTGATTTCGGTTCGGAGGAAGAAGGCCTGTTCGCTGCAGAGCATAGGGCAATCCGAAACCTGAAGAAAGCTATCTTAATGGTGGCTGGTACGGCTGTGCAGAAGTACATGAACTCACTGGCCAAAGAGCAGGAAATTCTGATGAACATCGCTGACATGGCCATCAAGACCTACGTGGCTGAATCAACGCTGCTGCGCGTGGAGAAACTGGTGGGTATGAAAGGCGAAGAGGCCGTGGCAAACCAAATTGACATTGTGCGCGTGACCGTGAACGATGCCGTGGACACTGCCTTCCTGGCCGGCAAGGATGCCATTGCCTCTATGGTGGAAGGAGATGAGCAGCGTCTGCTGTTCATGGGCCTGAAGCGCTTCACCAAGAAAGACCTCTACAATACCAAAGAGGCACGCCGCCGCATAGCCGCCGCTATGATTGAGGCAAATGAGTTTGTATACTAGATTCTGACAAATCTATAGTTTTGGAAAGGCTGCTCCTTCAGGGGGCAGCCTTTTTTTGACGGTGCAAGAAAATTTGCAAGTGAGGAGAAGAGGAAATAAGTTAGCGGCTGAAATTCGGTTTTATCCGTACATTAAATGACTCAAAAATTGGCTAACCAGGAATTCTATATATGAAGGTGACGTGTCTTATTCCTTTCTATAATGAGCGGGAGCGGATTGCGCAGGTGTTGGAGGTCGTGACGCAGGTAGGAAGCATAAACCAGGTGGTATGCGTGGACGACGGCTCTACGGATGGAGCCGCAGACTTTGTGAGACACCACTGGCCGGAGGTGGAGGTGGTTCGCCTGGAGCAGAACCAAGGCAAAGCCGCCGCCATACAACACGGACTGAAAGACGCGCAGCACGAATTGATTCTGCTCATGGACGCTGACCTGCAGGAACTGCAGAAGGAGGAGTTGGATGAGGCGATAGAGGCCTTCTGCCACCATGGCGTAGACATGCTCATACTGCGCCGGATTAACTCTCCCTGGTTCGTGAAATGGTACCGGAGCGACATCCTGTTATCTGGAGAGCGGCTGCTGTATAGAAAAGACCTGGAGGAGGTGATGTCGCAGCCTGTGGAACGGTACCAACTCGAGGTGGCGATAAACCGCTACATGATAAACCGCCGCAAACTGGTGCGTTGGATGCCCTGGTCAGCCATGAATACTTACAAAGTAGACAAGTTGGGCGTGCTGGAGGGCTCGCTGCGGGAGTTTTACATGTATGTGGAAATCGTGCACTACGTAGGGTTTGTGCACATGATGGTACAGCTCAGCTCCTTCACCCGCAAGCTCAAAAAACAGAAAGGCGCCGCCCAAAGCAGGCCGCGCCTTTTGCAAAGCATCAAGCTTTTCTGATTCTACTTTATCTGGAGCCGGCGCAACTGCAGGCTGTTTGCTTTCTTGGATGGCCTTACCACAGCCACCAGGTCTTTGTCGGTGAGCCAGGCGGTGAAATCCTTCACGTAGGCGATGTCCTCGTTGTCGGCTACTTTAAGGCCGGCTGCCTTGGGTGCCTCGGCTTTGCCGTTGCTGGTGTCGATGCGGCGCAGGTATAGGTCGTATTTGCCATTCAGGTCTTCGAGCGTGAGCAGGTGCAGCGAGTTGCCGGCCATGTTGTACTTGTACGATATGCCTGTGAAGGCCTCGTCAGCCGGGGCTTTTTGGTGCTTCATCAGCACGGAACTCCAGGCGGTGCCCATGTACTCGTCGTAGGCGAAAAGGTGAATCTCGTTGGCGTAGTAAGGCGAATTCTCGCCGCCTTCCATGTACTTTTTCTCTGCCAGCACAATCAGTTTGCCGTCCGGTGTCAAAATCAAGTCGGAGAGGTAGATGTCTTCTAAACGCTTCGCTTTGGGAGCTCCGCTTTTATCAAGGTTGTTTACGCTAGCCAGGTACTCTGGCGTGAACTTGAACTCTTCGGCAAACACCATGTCCTCTTTCTCGAAATTGAACTTCACTGCCTTCAGACTGTAGTATTCCCCGGTCTTCTCATCTGCAGTCAGCACGGCGCCGTAGAGGTTGCCGTTGGGCTGTAGCCCATACTTGCTATCCACGATGTATACCTTCTTGCCATCGAACACGCCCCCCACGAGCACCGACATCACCTTCGCATCCTTGGATTGGATGGTGTACTGCCGCACTGTCAGGCGGTTCATGTTCTCCGATATCAGGCTGATGAACTGGTCGCCAGCATTGTTCAGGATAACTTCCGCTGACAAAATGCCGCGCAGGTCGCTCAGATTGTAGTTGGTGTCCTTTACCTTCTGGAGTTTGCCGTCGTATAGGTTGCCGCTGATGCTGCGCAACGCCTTGTTAGCGTCGGTGCTATACCGGTAGGCCAGCAGTTTGGTGCCGTCCGGCGAGGTGGCTATACCTGCTTTACGGTCTTTGGCAGGCGCATCCAGCAGAAGAACGGGCTCAGCTTTCTGGCCATTTCTCAGGTCCACGCGGTGGGCATGGATTTCCTGTTTGCCATTGCCGTTATCGCGGTGCGTTACCAGGATGGCGGCTTCATCATTGTGTAAAAAGGCTTCTACGGTTTCGGTGCCGGTAAGAGGTACGGTAGCCGTCCAGGCCTTCTTCAAAGAAGCGTTATAGCGCTCTATGGCATACTCGTTGGGCTTGCTCTTGCTGAGAATCACGAAGCCGTCGGGACCCAGCGGCAGTGTCTTGTTGCGGATGCTCTGGTTGTACTGGTCCTCGGTTGCGTCCGGAATATAGTTGAAAGGTATGGCCGCTTTTCTTTGTGCGTGGGCAGGTGATAGGCCACACAGCAGGGAAAGCAGCAGGAGGGGAAGCAGGTATGATGTTCTCACAGGTATAGGATTGTTTTAAAAAGTAACGCTTTATAGGTATAGAAGCTTATAAAGTTCAGGCAAGCTGCCCTACTTTGCAAGCACAGCCTCTGAAATAATTGCACATTGTTTCGCGTGGAACCTCAGGCAGTTAGGTATGGGAGGAGCAGAAACAGGGAAGATTTAGCTGATGCGGCTCCAGTTGATGGTGTTTACGCTGAGTGACTTGATGTGGCGGAGAATGTTCTGGTTCTGCGGCTGCTCCAGTTGTTCATCTTCCTGCAGTATCCGCTGCGCCGCGGCTCGTGCCTCCTGCAAAATAGGCGCATCCTTGGCCAAGTCCGCGATGAGCAAATCCAACACACCACTTTGCTGCGTGCCCATCAAATCGCCCGGACCGCGCAGTTTTAGGTCAATGTCGGCTATCTCGAAGCCGTTGTTGGTGCGCACCATGGTCTCCAGCCGCGTCTTGCTGTCTTTGCTTAGTTTATATCCGGTCATGAGTATACAGTAGCTCTGTTCCGCCCCACGGCCTACGCGCCCGCGCAACTGGTGCAGCTGCGACAGCCCGAAGCGCTCGGCACTCTCGATAATCATCACGGAGGCATTCGGCACGTTCACACCTACTTCAATCACGGTGGTGGCCACCATTAGCTGCGTTTCATTGCGCACGAAACGCTGCATCTCATAATCTTTGTCCTGCGCTTTCAGCTTGCCGTGCACCATACTGACCTGGTACTCCGGGAAAGCGCGCCGTATGCTCTCATAGCCGTCCATCAGGTCCTTGTAGTCCATCCCTTCCGATTCCTCGATGAGCGGATACACGATGTATACCTGGCGGCCCAGCTTGATTTGGTCGCGCACGAACTGGAACACGCGCAGGCGGTGGCTGTCGAAGCGGTGCACCGTCACAATCTCCTTTCGTCCTGCTGGCATCTCGTCTATCACCGACACGTCCAGGTCGCCATAGAGCGTCATGGCCAGAGTACGGGGGATAGGCGTGGCCGTCATCACGAGCACGTGCGGGATGATGCATGGGTTCTTGCGCCACAGCTTAGAGCGCTGTTCCACGCCGAACCGGTGCTGCTCGTCCACGATACAAAGACCCAAGTTATGGAACTGCACCACATCCTCCAGCAAGGCATGCGTGCCCACAATCATCTTCATCTCGCCGGAACGCAGCTGCTCGTGCAACACTTTCCGGTCTTTGGTTTTGGTAGAGCCGGTGAGCTTGCCTATGTTGATGCCGAGCCGGTCTGCGAATTCCTTGAGGCCAGTATAGTGCTGGTCCGCCAATATTTCAGTTGGGGCCATCAGCACCGACTGCGCCCCGTTGTCTGCGGCGATAAGCATGGTGATGAAGGCTACGATGGTCTTTCCCGAGCCCACATCGCCCTGCAGTAGGCGGTTCATCTGCTTGCCGGCCGTCAAATCTTTGTGTATCTCCTTGATGACCCGCTTCTGCGCATTGGTCAGGTCGAAGGTCATGTGGTTTTTGTAGAACTCGGTTACAGTAGGCACCTGCTTGAACACCTGCCCCGCCAAATCGGCGCGTCGAACGGTCTTCTGGCGCAGCAGCCGCAGCTGTATGTAAAATAGCTCTTCGAACTTAAGACGGAACTTGGCCGCGTTGTACTTCTCAACCGATTGCGGAAAGTGGATGTTGATGAGTGCATCTCGCTTGCTCATGAGGCGGTAGTGGTCGATAAGCTCCGGCGACAGCGTTTCCTGGATGTTCGGTACAGCCACTTTGAGCAGCAACTCCATCATGCGGGCAATCACTTTGCTCTCGATGCGGTGGGCTTTGAGTTTTTCGGTGGTATGGTACACCGGCTGCAGGAAGGCAGTTGTCTGCTTCTCCTCGGCCAGCTCCTCCAGCTCCGGGTGCGCCATGCTGAACTTCCCGTTGAACGCCGTCGGCTTGCCGAACACGATGTAGTCGGTGTGGTTCTTGAGGGACTTCTGCATCCATTTAACGCCCTTGAACCAGACCAGGTCCATCTCACTGCCGTCTTCATCCACTAAAGTAGCGGCCAGGCGCTGCTTCCGGCCTTCGCCCAGCACCTCTTTGCCCTTCACACGCCCCTGCACCTGCACATACGGCATGCTCTCGTCCAATTCTGCTATTTTGTAGAACTGTGTCCGGTCGAGGTAGCGGAAAGGGTAGTGCTGAATCAGGTCGCCGTAGGTATAGATGTTGAGCTCCTTCTGCAGCAGCTCGGCACGCTGCGGACCCACGCCTTTCAGGAATTCAATCTTGGTATGGAAGAAGTTGCTCAATGGTTCTGGGTGAAATTAGCAGGTATACATTACAAAAATAAGCAAAAGCCCCGACAGGTATAAGTGCTGCCGGGGCTTTCTGGTTTGTGTGTGCTGCTTTATTGGTAAAAACCTTAATGCCGGCGAGGTATACTTAAACAAGGTGCCGGCCTATGGCCGCGTTTTTAGCTATTACAAATAGGAAAGGAGATAAAATTGATAACAAAACATACAACCATCCTGCAGTTCTAGCTGCCTTTGTATTTGCCCAAGGCTTGTCCTTATAATGGTGGTATACCTTCATCGGCTTGTCGCCCTTTATATAAATAAGGTAGATAATGACGAAGTTAGCTATCATTATTAATGGTAAGTCAGAATTGGAAAATCCGGCACCATAGGCGTAAGGGTCTTTAATTGCGCGTATGATTGTATATAGGAAAAGTTCTTGAGCAGACAGTACAATAGTTAAAGCTGATAATGCACCATAGTGTGGATTAACTACATCATTTCGATAATAGTTAGAAAGCAGGTAATAGGGTAAATGAAAGAAGTGTAAAATCATCAGAATTTACAGGCAAAGGAGGATACTTTGACATTGCCATACGCTTGTAGAATCTGCGTCCGCTGCAAAAATCTTCTAGCAATCAATATCAATTATCCGCAATTACTTTCTATCCTTAAACTCCAGCGTGTTCAGCAGGTGGATGATATCCTTCTTAACATACTCTATCACCGGGGCCAGCGAATCATTCTGTGTAGCTGTTCTAAAGTAGAGGGCGCCGCGGAAGAAGTGTGTGGTAGTATCCGTCACATAGAACTGGAATTGGCTGGGCACTTCACCGGTCAGCTCGAACACAGAGGCCACGTCGCCTTGTGGCGTTTTAATCTCGGACTCCTCTATACCATAGGCCTTCACCTGGTGTTTGGCAGTGAGCTTGCGCGCATCTTCCACCAGGTTATCAAAGGCTTTTGGGTCGTTATTGATGGCCTTGTAGGTCAGCTGCACATTGGCTCCCAAGCTCGGATAGATGATGTTTATCCAGTGCGGCTGCGCAATCATCGACGAATCTGGACGGATTTTGGCGTGCCGCGAATATTCAAAGGTATAAGGATGCGCCTCCTGAAGCTGCTGGTAAGCTGCCTGTGGTAGGTCGATGCGGTTGTATCCTTTCGGCTTTGGGGTGTATTCGGCGCCGCAGCCAACGATGGCCGCAGCCATACCTGCCCACAGCAGAAGCTGAAGTCTAACTGACTTTATGGTAGTTCTCTTTTTTGCTTGTGACATTAATCTTCACTCGTTTTATGCGCTTCGTGTCCGCCGACTCAATCGTAAAATGGTAGCGGCCGTACGTGGTATCCTCACCCACAGTAGGTATCCGGCCAAACAAGGCCAGCATCAATCCAGCAACCGTTTCGTGCTCATTCTTTACCCCGTTAAAGGCATCAAACGGAATCTCGGTTATCTTGCAAAAGTCATGCAAAGATGTTTTGCCGTCAAATATAAAGGTATTTTCATCGAGTTGGGAGTAAATGATTTCCTCCTCATCGTCATATTCGTCGTTAATCTCGCCAACTACCTCTTCCACCACATCCTCCATCGTCAGCAGTCCGGTGGTGGTGCCATACTCGTTCACCACGATGGCCATGTGCACGTGCTTTTCTTTGAAATCCTGTAGCAAGTCAGAGATGTGCTTCGTCTCGGGCACGAAGAAAGGCAGCCGGATGAGGCGCTGCCAGTTAAAATCAGCGCCTTTCCCAAGGTGTGGCAGCAGGTCTTTTACATACAGTATACCATCAATTTGGTCGGTACTATGTCTGTAGACAGGCACGCGGGAATAACCCCATTGGGTAATTTGTGGCAGCAACTCCGGCAGCGTGGCGCCTCTGGGGAAGGCGACGATATCCATACGGGGGCGCATAATCTGTTTCACGGTGATAGAGCCGAAGTTCACGATACCCCGCAGAATCTTCCGCTCCTCAGGTGAGGTTTCCTCGTTCGATAGGGCCACGTCCAAGCTGTGGTGCAACTCTTCCAAGCTCTTGCTGTAGGAGCGGGTCCGGTAACGCCGGTCTATGAAACTGCTGATTCTGGTCAGCAGCCAAGCTACCGGGCTCAGCATGGGGCGCAGACTCTCCAATATGGGAGCCATGCGCTGCGCTATAGTATAGCCATACTTGCGGGCGTATACCTTCGGCAGCACTCCTCCAAAAAAGACAATGAGAAAGGTGACCAGCAGCAGGCTGACTACCATAACAGGCGCCGCCATAGACGTAGTGCCAAAAATCTTCCAAGCGATGTAAGCGCTGAGCGTGATGATGCTGACGTTAAGGGCGTTGTTGATTATCAGGAGGGAGGCCAGCAATTGACGTGGGCTCTGCAGCAGGTGGTATACCAATTGCTGCGACTTGTGGGTGCTTCTTCTGCTCTTCTCCAGGTCCTGGTCTGTGAGCGAGAAGAAAGCCGCCTCTGCCCCCGAGGTGAGGGCAGAGAGCAGCAGTAAGATAAAGCAGGCAGCGGTTGCCGCTATATATTCAATTTTGAGTAAGGCTGATGCACTTTGTAATAATTGCAGCAAGCTATAACTCAAGGGGTCTCCGGAATCGATACTGTCCAAAATTAACTTTTTAAGTTAAACAAGATTTAGAACGGTAAGTCGTCTGGCTCATCGTTCTGGAAGGCAGAGGCATTGCCCTTGCCTGCTGTGGCGGCACTTGCCTGGCCAGAGGACTGCGTAGAAGCACTGGCTTGGAAGCCTCCTCCTGAGCTGCTGTTGCCACCGCCACCTTCTCGGCCACTCAGCATCGTCATGTTATCAGCCACTATCTCGGTGCTGTAACGCTGGTTGCCTTCCTTGTCCTGGTAGCTGCTGGTGCGGATTTTGCCTTCAATGAAAACAGACTGGCCTTTCTTGAGGAACTTCTCAGCTACCTCAGCCAAGCCGCGCCACAGCACGATGTTGTGCCATTCGGTGCGCTCCTGGCGCTCGCCATTCTTGTCCTTGAAGGTTTCGGAAGTGGCGATAGGGAACCGCGCTACGGCTACACCACCTTCCAGGTGACGTACTTCTGGGTCTTTGCCCAGGTTTCCGATAAGGATTACTTTGTTTACACTTGCCATGTCTTTTTTTGTTAAATAGTAAGTTGAATTGGGCTACTCCGACAACCTAGCCGGAGGCAAATATGGCGTACTGAAACCTAAAATGCTTTTGCAGTTAAATAAGTTTCAGTCTATAAATTTAGTAAAATATTCTCATCTTTCAAATAGCTGCTGATAAGAACTGGCTTCGGAAGTGCATCTATTTTTACGGTATCAAAAAGGGCCAGTCTTGTCTCTTGCAACACCTCCTCCCTTAAACGTGTTTGCAACCGAATCAGGTAGAATCTGGCCGTGATTTTCTGGTGGCTGAGGATGTGCTTATAGTCCTTTCTAGATAGCTGTACCTGCTGTTCCTGCACATCTATACTTGCCCCCTGTAGCTCCTGCAGCAAACTGGCCGAATCCAGCATTTTAGAATCGCTCTCAAACAGGTAGAAGTCATACAATCCTTCCCAGATGTCGCCGCTCAGGCGTTTCCGCAAGTAATACTGCCCCTCCAGTTCAAACACTATGTAATGAAAGAAGCGTGGGCGGGCGGCTTTGGCCTTTGATTTGACCGGAAGCTCCTGAACCAGCCCGTGCGTGAAAGCAAAACAGGACTGCTGCAGCGGGCAGAACAGACAATCCGGCATGAGGGGCGTGCACTGGATGGCGCCAAACTCCATAATGGCCTGATTAAAGGTATCCGGGGCATCGGCAGGTATAAGCTGGTTGGCTAGTTCCTGAAAGACCTTACGGGAAGCAGGAGCGGCGATGTCCTCAGAGATACCAAAGACGCGAGCCAATACCCGGAATACGTTCCCATCTAGCACCGCCACCTGCTCCCGGAAGGCAAAAGAGGCGATGGCGGCGGCCGTATAGCTGCCAATGCCACGCAACTTCAGCAGCTCCTCATACCTATCTGGAAATACCCCACCATATTCGTGCACAATCTGCTTCGCGGTGTGGTGCATGTTGCGGGCCCGGGAGTAGTAACCCAAGCCCTGCCAGAGGCGCAGCACCTCATCCTCGGGAGCGGCGGCTAATTGCTGCACAGTAGGGTAGGTGTCGGCGAATCGCTCGTAGTAAGGCAAGCCTTGTTTGACTCGGGTCTGCTGCAGTATCACTTCCGAAAGCCAAATCAGGTATGGGTCGGTGGTCTCACGCCAGGGGAGCGCCCGCTTGTGCCGCTGGTACCAGTCCATAATAGTCTGTGCGAAAAAGGAAGAAGGCAGGTTTTCCATGGTATGCGTTCCTGGCTGAGATGGAGAAATGGGAACAGCAAAGGTACGGCTTTGTTGCGGAATGCGGGAAGAAGGAAAAATCAGAATAATGCTATGTGCTTAAAATATAAGCTGATAGCGGGCGTTACGGAGGTGGCAGGCTGGCACGGGTATTGCTGTCGGCAGGTTGGCAAAACAGTGGAAGCGGAAGCGGCGCAATGGGGCTTTATATCTGTAATAATTTAGTGCTAAAGCTTTTACTTGTCGAAAAGTAGGTATACCTTTGTGCCCCGAAAAATACGGTAATGGCCTGCGAGCCAACTGTTACTAGCAGAGAAAGTTAACTTATTATCTAATTTATAAAATCTAAGAAAGTGACTAAAGCAGAAGTAATATCAGAGATTGCTGATAAAACAGGGATTGACAAGGCTGATGTTCAATCTACCATCGAGGCTTTTTTCAAAGTGGTAAAGGACTCCATGGCTGACGGTAACAACATCTATGTGAGAGGTTTTGGTAGCTTTGTGAATAAGAAGCGCGCTAAGAAAGTGGCTCGCAATATTTCGAAGAATACCTCCATCATCATTGATGAGCACTTCATCCCAAGCTTCAAGCCATCTAAAACGTTCATCCAGAAGATTAAGAACAGCAAAAAAATCAAAGAACTGGCTCATTCTTAATTCTTTTGTATCTTTGTCGCTCTTTGATTATCTAACTTAGTCACATACAAAAGCTTACGTAAAAAGAATGTCACGGAATCAAATACTGATACTTGTTGCGGCTGTCGCTTTGGCGGCTGCCATGTTCTTTTTGCCTAAAGTGGTGGTGACCAAAGAAGACCAAGATACGCTTGCCAACGGGGAAACCACCGCTCTGCCGGCTGGTCACTCCGAAGACGACGGCCATGACCATGGCGCCGCTCCTGCTGCAACAACAGATGCATCGGCAGACGGTGTGCATGCCACGGCTACGCCTGAGCAGATGTTAGAGCTGGCCACCGTGCGTGGACGTTACAACAAAGCCACTGACGCGCAGGCGAAGGCTTTGCTGGCTAACGAACTGGCCGCCGCTTATGCCAATGCCAGTAAGTTTGACAGTGCCGGTTACTACTACGAAATAGCTGCCACCGCCCGTCCAGGCGAGAAGAGCTATAGAAAAGCAGGTGACCAGTACTTCGAAGCCTTCACGTATGCGGCAACGCAGCAGCGGGCCAGCGAACTGGGAGGCAAGGCGCGCAAGATGTACGAGCAGGTACTCAAGAACAACCCAACGGATTTGGATGCCAAAACCAACGTGGCGATGACCTACATCGCAAGCGAGAACCCCATGCAAGGTATAACACTGCTGCGTGAGGTGATTTCGGCAGACCCAAAGAACCAGAAGGCCCTGTTCAACCTGGGAATCCTGTCAGTGCAGTCTGGTCAGTGGGACAAAGCCGTAGAGCGTTTTCAGGAACTGGTGGATGTGAACCCGGAACACGTGGAGGGAACATTCTACCTAGGGGTTTCTCTGGCAGAAGTTGGCAAAAAAGAAGAAGCGAAAAGGATTTTCAACAAGGTGAAAACCATGAGCAGCGACCCTGCCCTGAACACCTCGGTTGATGAATACCTGGCAAAACTGTAATTCAAAAAATATTCATTTAATAAAAACTTCAAGACTATGCCTTGCGGAAAGAAAAGAAAAAGACATAAAATCGCTACACACAAGAGAAAGAAGCGTCTAAGAAAGAACAGACATAAGAAGAAGTAATTTCTTCTGCGTCAATTGAGGCCCACATTGCTTCTGCAATTGTGGGCTTTGGTCTATACATCCAACTAATCTTTGAGAGAAATTGAGTAACGAGCTTATAATCAATTCTACTCAAGATGGAGAACGCATCGCCCTTTTACAGGACAAGAGACTGGTAGAGTTTCACCACGAGAAAAAAGACACGAATTACATCGTGGGTGATATTTTCCTGGGCACTGTAAAAAAGGTGATGCCTGGCCTTAACGCTGCTTTTATTGACATTGGATACCACAAGGATGCTTTTCTGCACTACCATGATTTAGGAGCCAATGTCCGGACGCTGAACAAGTTCGTAAAGACAGCACAGACACAGAAGAATGCTTCCCCGAAGCTAAACCAGTTAAAATTTGAGCCTGAAATAGACAAACTGGGCAAGATAGCGGACGTCCTCAAAAAAGGACAGCAGCTGTTGGTCCAGATTGTGAAAGAACCTATTTCGACAAAAGGGCCCCGTCTTTCCTGCGAGATATCGCTAGCCGGGCGATACCTGGTGCTCGTGCCGTTTTCAAACACGGTGAGCGTATCCAAGAAAATCGTAAGCAAGGAGGAGCGCACACGCCTGAAGCGTCTGATTACGTCCATCAAGCCGGAGAACTTCGGCGTGATTATACGTACGGTGGCTGAGGGACGTGAGGTGGCAGAGCTCGACAGAGACCTGCGCAACATGGTCGATAACTGGGAAGAGGGCTTCAAGTCGCTAAAGCTGGCAAAACCCAATGACAAGATTATTGGGGAGCTGGGCCGTTCTTCTTCCATCTTGAGAGATTTAATGAACGAAAGTTTTGACAACATAGTAGTGGACGACGAGTCCCTGTATGATGAAATCAAAACGTACATCGGCAGTATAGCTCCAGATAAACTTAGGATTCTGAAGCATTACACCGGTAAAACCAAAACCTTCGAACACTTCAACATTGAGCGACAGCTAAAGGCTGCTTTCGGCAAAACAGTGACCATACCAGGAGGCGGATACCTGGTGATCGAGCACACCGAAGCACTGCACGTCATCGATGTTAATAGTGGGAATAAATCCAATACCGAAACCGATCAGGAGGCCACCGCGCTAAATGTCAACATGATGGCTGCCAGAGAGGTAGCCCGACAGTTGCGCCTCCGGGATATAGGTGGTATCATTGTAATAGACTTCATTGATATGAAGTCGCCAGAAAACCGCCAGAAAGTATACGAGGTAGTAAAAGAGGAGCTGAAGAGCGACCGATCGAAGTCAACAGTTCTGCCTATCTCTAAATTTGGCCTGATGCAAATCACGCGACAGCGTGTGCGGCCTGAACAGAATATCGTGACCGGCGAAGTATGCCCGACCTGTAACGGCACCGGTAAGATTACAGCTAGCATTCTGATTACAGATGAAATTGACGTAGCGGTAGACGACCTGCTGACGAGCCACAACCACAAGAGCCTGACCTTGTATGTGCACCCCTTCCTGTACACCTACTATACCTCAGGTCTTTTCTCTAAACAGATGAAGTGGTTCTTCCACTACTTCAAGTGGGTGAAATTTGTAAAAGACACTTCGCTAGGCATCACTGACTTCAAGGTGATGGACGATCGGGGCGAAGAAATCGAACTGCGTACCGCCATGGCCGAGGCCAATGGGATGCAGGATAAAGAAGATGAAGCTTAGTCAGATAGCATGCAAACAAAAAAGCCGCCCCGGTATACCGGGGCGGCTTTTTTGTTTTGGCTGGTAGGCCTAGAACTTGACGCCTACATCAATGGAAACACCGTTGTTCTTCACGGCGATGTTTTTATCGTTGAGCACGTTTCTGTAGTGCTTGTCGATGTTGCTCAAACCACGATGGTAGGTGACACCCCCGAAAAGCTTGGTGCTTTGGCCCATTTGCATTTCTGCGCCGGTACCCAACACAGCGCTCGTCTCAAAAATGTTAAACCGTTTCGCCGTCCTTTCCCCGTTAAGAATCTTCTCATTGTTCACCTGAGCAGCGACTTTCGTACCAAGTGCTCCACCCACCTGGAAGTAAATAATCACATCAGGCGCCACTTCATTCGTGAAGAGCTTTAGGGTAAGAGGAATCTCCAGATACTGCACAGCCAGTTCGTCCTCAACAGTGCCTTCCACGGGGTTGCCGCCTGCATCCTGACCTGTGACTTTGTAGCTTATTTTGGCGCCTTTGCTACGGTACATTAATCCTGAGCTAAAAGCATAGTTGTTGGAGAAGAAGTAGTCGCCTATCACGCCTACACCCAGGCGCAGCGTGCTGTTGGACTTTTTAAAATCATACCTGTCTTCTGCGATGAACCTATTGCCCGAGATGGTTGGGGAGAATTGTACGCCAATCTCGAGTTGAGCCATGGCAGAGGAAGCGATGCAGAGAAATAGCACCAGCAGGGTAAGTTTCTTAAGTTGCATAAGTAAATTGAAGAAGTAAAGTTATACTGTTATGGCAGATCCCTGTATTTTTGTGTTAAATATACGGCAATGTATTACAGATTATTCTTACTCGCAACCATCGTGTTGCTTTTTAGCTGCAAGAAGAAAGGCTGCGAATTACCAGAGGAGATTGCGCGCATACCGGTGACGGTGGAAATAGAACGTCTGGAAAAACCTTTCTTTGCGGCTTCTACCAAAGAGGACATAGCCACTTTCCTGCAACAGAACCCGATGTTTGCCGACCGCTTCCTGCAACGCAAAGGATATCCTGCCGATTCTGTACTTATCAACAACCTGTATGGCCTGGCGACAAACCCAGAACTTAAGAAGCTGGCAGAAGAGGCAGAGCAGACCTTTGGGAACATGGAGCAGGAGAAACAGCAACTGGAAACAGCCTTCAAATCCATCAAATATCATTACCCTGAGTTCCAGGAGCCCCAGGTGAAGACGTTCGTCTCTGGTCTGAACCAAGACCTGCTGGTGTCCGACAGCCTAATGGTGTTGGGCCTGGACTTCTTCATCGGCAAGAATGCCAGCTTCCGCCCTGATACCTACGATTACATCCTGAAGCGCTATGAACGGCCTAACATGATTCCAGCCGCCATGCTGCTGCTGTCCGACCGGTTCAACAAAACCAACTTCACAGACAGAAGCCTGCTGGCCGAGATGATTAATACAGGCAAAGCTTATTACTTCGTGAAGGCTATGATGCCTTGTACCCCTGATTCTACCATCATTGGTTTTAGCGGGCAGCAGCTAGCCGATGTAAATCATAATGAAGGCCGCATATGGGGACACTTTGTGGAGCAGAGCCTGCTGTTCGAGAAGAGTCCTTTTGTAGTGAACAAATATATAGGAGAGCGTCCCAACACTCCCGAGATTGACCCTGCTTCGCCGGGAAGATTGGGGACTTGGGTTGGCTGGCAGATTGTTCGTAAGTATATGGAGCGCCACCCGAAGGTGACCTTGCCGGAGTTGATGGCAGACCCGGATTATCAGAAAATATTCAACGAATCAAAGTACAAGCCAGAGAAGCGGTAAGTTTCTTACCTGCTGGCCTCTCTATACCTGCGCTACATGCACATCGCCATTTTCAATCAGCATCACCACAACCCGGATTGCCCCTCTACCTGCAGGCACTATACCTTTTTGGAGTATCTGGCGAAGCGGCACAAGGTGAGTTTGGTGACCAGTAGCGCCTGGAAAGAGCTTCGCATCACGAATAACTACAGCTGGGTTCCAGAAGGGGTTGATTTGTACGAACAGGTGGTGCCTTATAGCAATAAGATGGGCGTGCGGCGCCGACTTGTGTCTTACGGAGGGTTTGCGGCATACAGCCTCACCAAAGGTCTGGCTATACCTAAGCCAGATGTCATCTGGGGTGTTTCAACGCCTTTGTCTACTCCCTGGATGGCGGCCCGCGTGGCAAAGCTGCGGGGCGTGCCGTGGGTGTTTGAGGTGCAGGACCTGTGGCCGAGCTTCCCCATCGAGATGGGCGCTGTGAAGCGGGAGTGGCTGCAGCGCCGCCTGTACCGCCTCGAGAAAAGCCTGTACCAGAGTGCCAACCACATCATCCCGCTGTCTCCGGACATGGAGCGCTATATCGTTGGTAAAGGTATAGCGCAGGAGAAAGTCACGACTATACTCAACGGCACGGATTTGGAACTAGCCGACGCGCCAACACCGGCGGAAGTAACGGCTTTGCGTCAGCGGTACAACCTGCAGGGCAAGCAGGTCGTGTTGTATGCCGGCACCTATGGTCGGGCCAACGACATACCTACCCTGATGCTGGCTGCGGAACAATTGGCAAGCCGAACAGACATTGCGATTGTGCTGACCGGCGGCGGCTATTATGAGCAGGAACTACATCAGCTAGCTTTGCGTCTCCCTAACCTATACCTGCTGCCGCCTCAGCCAAGGCCAGAGGTATTCAAATGGTTCAAGCTGGCAGACCTGTCCCTGATTACGTTCAATGACCTTCCGGTATTGGCCACTAACTCTCCTGCCAAACTCTACGATAGCCTGGCCTGTGGCACGCCTGTAGTGGTCACCAACCCTGGTTGGACAAAGGCGTTCGTAGAGAAGCATGGGTGTGGGTGGTACACACCCGCTGGCCAGTCCCAGGGCTTGGCAGAGACCATTAAGCGCCTGCTGTCTATGCCGGAAGAGCTGAGGCAGGCAGGCGCCAGAGGAGAGGATGTGGCAAGAGAGCAGTTTGACAGGCAAGTCCTCGCCCGTCAGATGGAGGAGATTCTGCTGAGGGTAGCGGGGGAAAACAAACGAGGGTAGGCTATCAAGCCTACCCTCGTTTGTTTTGGACAATGCTAATCTTGCAGGCTTTTGGCCAATTGGCTGAAATCTTCTTTCAGTGCCTTCTCATTGGCAGCAATGGTCCAGCACAAGACTTTGTAGAAATGGGTTTTCGTCTCCACAGCCGAAACCAACATGAAGAATTCTCCATCTTCGTCTTTCCAGGTTAATTCTGCCTGCGCCACCTGGTTGCCGTTCGCTTGTGTAGTGTTCACCTTGCCGAGCTTCCGTTTCTTGGCTTCTTTTCTATAGTCGTTGGTAAAATTAGAAAGGAAGTCCTCTGCACTGGTGAATTTCAGGCCTAACTGCTCCAGTTGCTCTTTTGAGTCTTCCAATACAATGGTATAAGCTTCTTTGTTTTTGCTGAAGTACTGCAGCGAGGCATCATCGTTCAATTCATAAGTCTTCACCATGTATTCCGGAATCTGCATGGTATAGGAATGGCCTCCTCTGCGCTCCGAAAATTTAGTTTGGGCTTGGACGCAAACAATGGTGCAGGCAAAAAGCACTGCGGTTACTAGTAATCGGAAGGGTTTAAGCATGGGCGGAAAGGTATAAGGGTATATGTAGTATAGTATAACATTACAATATAGATATAAATTAAGTATAGCTGCAAATGCAGTCTGTGGTCAACATCCCTCAGGCAGCGGTTTGGCTTTAGGTCCCTGCTCATAGGCAGTATATACCTGATGCTATACCTGGAATTTGCCTCCTTATCATTTCTGGCACAACCTTTGGAAGAGTTAGTTCAGTGAAGCATAGCATCAATCTTACGCTTCGCTCCCAAACAAACTGGACACAGTACTAAAATAGAATAAATGAAAAAGTTGATTGCAGTACTCTCATTAGGTATGCTGGTTGTTGGAAGCTCTTACGCCCAGACCATACCTCAAAAAAGTCAGCAGGAGAAGAAGGCCCGTATGGAGCAACGTGGCATGAGAGCCGATAAAGCCAAGAAAAGCCCCGAGGAAATGGCTCAGATGAGAACCGAAAGGCTTGCCAAAAAATTGGAGCTGACTGCCTCTCAGAAAAACCAGCTACAGGCACTGAACCTACGCCATGTGCAGGAGATGAAAGCCCAGCGCGAAGGCTTGAAAGGCACAGAGGACAAAGCACAGAAGCGCGCGGCCATGAAAGCGAGCCGTGAAAAATATCATGCTGAACTGAAAGGTATGCTCTCGGCGGAGCAGTATGCCAAGTATGAAGTCATTCGTGCAGAAAAGCGTGCCAAGCATAGAGAACGTAAAACTGGCTTCGAAGGCCAAAGAAGCGGAGAGAACCAGAAGCAGAGAAGCTAATCAGTCATGTAATACCTACAGTTTTTGATATGGAAAAAGGCAAGCTTCTGGCTTGCCTTTTTCTGTACCTATAAGTCATATCTAATACTATACGCCACCTACCTTGTTTTCTGGGTCATCCGGGATGTTGGGGAAGTTCTTCTGGAAGAATTGGCAGAAGTGGGTGAGGGGGCATTCCTCGCACTTGGGGCGGCGGGCCACGCAGATGTAGCGCCCGTGCAGGATGAGCCAATGGTGCGCTTTGGCAATAAGCTCCTGCGGCAGGTTTGCCACCAGTTCCCGTTCCACATCCAGAGGAGTTTTGGCCGCTTTGGAGACCAACCCGAGTCGCTTGCTTACCCGGAACACGTGCGTGTCCACGGCCATGGCTGGCTGGTTCCAGATGACCGATACGATGACGTTAGCAGTCTTGCGGCCCACCCCAGGCAGCTTCACCAGCTCCTCCACGGTGCTGGGCACCTCAGAGTTGAACTGCTCCACCAGCATCCTGCCCAGTCCTGCCAGGTGCTTGGCTTTGTTATTAGGGTATGAGATGCTTTTGATGTAGGGTAGGATGTCATCTGAGGAAGACGCAGCCAGGTGCTCCGGTGTGGGGAACGCTTCAAACAGGGCAGGCGTCACCATGTTCACCCGCTTATCGGTGCATTGGGCACTCAGCACCACGGCCAATATAAGCTCATAGGGGCTGGTATAGGCCAACTCCGTCTCAGGCTCCGGAAAATTCTGGGTGAAATAGTCTATGAGGTGCCTGTAGCGTTCTCGTTTGCGCATAAAAAAAGTCTGCAGTCTTTACGACTGCAAACTTAAGCTTTTTGAGTAATTTAAAATGTTGTTGATGGTCCGCTGGCTGGGGCTTTTGGCCGCGCCGTCAAGCAAACGCTGGAGGAGCAGGAGGTCAGAGCAGTTGTCGGCTAGCTCGTCGTCGTGCGTCAACGCTGTTTCCAGTTGCTCGCGGGCATCATCTGCCAACTCATTGTATACATACTGGATAAGCTCATTCTGAGTAGAGGTTTTTATCATAAGCAATTGTGCCGTTTAGCATCTTTTTTCTTAGGTTGATTAATGCGTAGCGCATACGACCCAGAGCTGTATTGATGCTTACACCGGTTGCTTCGGCAATCTCCTGGAAACTCATGTCGGCGTAGTGCCGCATCATGAGGACTTCCCGCTGCGCCTGGGGCAGCGTTTGGATGAGCTCACGCAGACGTGCATGTGTATCCTCTTTGATTTGCAGCGACTCGGCAGAATCTTCTGCAAAAGATAAAGCATTGAACACATTGCTGCCGTCTTCCAGCGTAATCATCGGGCTTCTTTTCTCTTTACGGAAAAAGTCGATTGCCAGGTTATGGGCAATACGGCATATCCAGGAAGAGAACTTGCCTTCTTCGTTATACCGCCCGCCCTTCATGGTATGGATAGCCTTTATAAAGGTATCCTGCAGAAGGTCTTCGGCTGTATACGTGTCTTTGACAATCAGTAAGATTGTAGTGAATACCTTGTTCTTGTGTCTGTTTACTAGCTGTTCAAACGCATTTTCGTTACCTGCGATGTAGAGCGTCACCAATGCGGAGTCGCTCAGCTGGGTAGTTGTATTCATCGTAAAGCTACATTAAGTTAACGTAGAGCTTTATATCATATTGTTGCGTTTAGCTTTAAGAACTAAGATTTTTATGAAGTGTAAATCAAATATAGATAAAGCATCCTGACTGTGCAAGAACAGCCGCCTCTCCTTAAAAAAAAATATTACAGGAGCTATATTTTCAGAATAAATTACTGATACCTAATATACGGCAATATAATATAAGTGTATATGCTTTGAGTTAAATTTTATTTTCAACATATATAAGAACTTATAAATCAGAATATAGAGCCCCCTTTCTGCCTAATGGTATACCTATTGCTGCTACCATGATAAAAGGGCAGGGGGAGCGGTTATCGTCCGCTCCCCCTGCCCTTTCTAGCTAGAATAAGATTCTGCTGTGGCCTAAGCAGAATATTCTTTGCCAATAATGCCTATCAGGCCCATCTTCATCTGAAAGACCTGTGCTATACTAGTGGCTTTCTGCTTTATCTCCTGCGCCTTTTCGCCTTCAAAAAGGCTATCTACTGTCTGGGTGAACAACTCGACCCAGCGGGCAAAGTGTTGCCTGTCCACGGGAAGGCGCATGTGCTTCGGGAAGGGCTGGCCTTTGTAGGCCATGGTGCCGAAAAGCACTGAGCTCCAGAAACTATACATAATGGGCAGATGGTGCTCCCAGTTCACCTGTGCAAACCCATCGAAGATGGGCTCCAACAAATCGTCTTCCCTCACGCTGACATAAAAGGTGTCAACCAACAGCTTTATGTCCTGCTCATCCTTGATATCTGTCTTCATCCTAAAACCTGCTATTATGTTTGGCCCATCGGTTGACGCGTATTTGCTAAGACGGCTGTCAGGCAGAGTATGTCATCTGGCTGAGGCCCACCCAAGTGCCGGAACCTATGGAAAAACAAAAATACAAGGTATGCCCTGGCAGAAAAATGACATTAGTCACCCTCACTTGGTGCGCAGATAAAGCACGCATTGGCAGGATAAATCGATTGTGAGCAAGGCGCTTGTAGGTGTGCCGCAACAGGCAAGAAACAGGTATAGCAGGTATAGCGCATAAAAAAATCCTTCGCGAGGATTGAGTACCTGACGAAGGATGCGTTATTAATGATTTACGCGAAGGTGTTACTGCCGGTTATACCGCTTGAGACGGTTCAGGATGAGCAGCAACCTGCGATTGATTTCGCGCTCCTCCACAGGCTTGCACTGGGCTGTGATGTCGCAGGGTTTCTGCAGCTTCGCCTCTACGGCCTTCAGGTGCTGCAGGTAGCACTCAATGGTTGTGCACGATACATTTTGAAGCGCGTTTTCAGCTGCCTTGCTGTTGAGGTTGATGGCCTTTGCGATTTCGGTATTAATGAGTTGGGTAACGTCTGAGCTGGATGTGATTTCCTGCTGGTACACCTTCTTCTCGATGTTCTCCAATAATGTGCGGATGTCCAGTTGTTCCATGTTTCTGTCTTTTATTAAAGTTTTAAATCCTATAAAGCGAACGCTCCCTGCCTCCTGATTCTGAATCAGGAAGAGATTTTACCCTAGTAAAGGGAGGTTTACGAAACAAAAAATTGTGGGCTGTACCAGTAGCAGGTACATGACTGAGGCAGTATGCTACTTGCAGCTTTGCATAGACGCGGAATGGGCGGCTGGGAAATAAGGTGTCCGCTCTATAAAAATTTATACTTCTATCGGTAAAGGAGTGTTGCAATATAAGGGTTAAAATTCTGAAAAATTTTATATAGTAAAGGAAGGCAGTGGGTTATGACCTTGTCTATAAACTGTGAGTCGATATGGCAGGTCTGTCTCCGTTGGGTCGGTGCCTATTCTTGTGGGCATACCTGTTTTTGCGTTTCAGCTACACCGCCCGGATGGGAGCACAGGTAATCATCAGATTAAATATGAGTTAGCAAACTCTAGCTTTTCGAGCTTTCGCGTAGCTTTGCGGTTATGTTCATTTTTTTGAGGAGGAGAAAGAGGTATGGGCAGTAAACCGACAAGGAAACATGACCCTTATGCCGTTTTGCGGTTGCGCGACTTCAGGCTGTACGTTTCGGCCCGGCTCTGCATTACGCTGGCTATGCAAATACAGGCCGTAATCGTGGGTTGGCAAATCTACGATATCACCAAAGACGTTTTTTCGCTTGGCTTGATAGGGTTGGCGGAGGCTATACCTTCCATTTTCGTGTCGTTGTATGCCGGCTATGTGGCAGATACGGTGCCGCGCAAGCGCATCATCGTGGCGGTGGTGGCGGTGCTGCTGCTGTGTTCGCTGGCGCTGCTATACTTTACGCTGGATGTGAGCCAGGTGCTGTTGCTGTACGGGGTGGTACCGATTTATGCGGTCATCTTCATCAGCGGTATAGCCCGTGGCTTCATGGGGCCGGCAGTGTTCTCTTTCATGCCCCAACTGGTAGCCGACAAGCAGCTGTACGCCAATGCCATCACCTGGAGCAGCACGACCTGGCAGGCGGCGTCACTGGTGGGGCCCGCCCTGGGCGGGTTGGTATATGGGTTCTACAGCATTACGGCTGCCTATGCCCTGGATGCCCTGCTGGTGTTGTTGTCTTTCACGGCTTTCGCGCTGATTGGCAGCAGACCGCTTCCAGAGAACGTCAATCCGCAGAACCTGAAGGAAAGCCTGCGCTCTGGAATCAAGTTCGTTTTCGGGAATCAGGTTATTCTGAACGCCATTTCGTTGGACATGTTCGCGGTGCTGTTTGGCGGGGCGGTGGCGCTGCTGCCGGTATTCGCCTCAGACATCCTGCTCATAGGCCCGCAGGGGCTCGGCTTTTTGCGGGCTGCGCCTGCGGTTGGCTCCGTGGCTATGGCCATTTGGATGGCTTACCATCCTATCACCGTGAAAGCCGGCAAAATCATGCTCTGGTGTGTGGCGGGTTTCGGGTTGAGCCTCGTTTTCTTTGGCCTGAGCACCAGCTTCTGGCTTTCGCTGGTGTTGCTGACATTGAGCGGGGCATTCGATAGCATCAGTGTGATTATCCGGTCTACCTTAATCCATACGCTGACGCCGGAGTACATGAAGGGGCGCGTGTCGTCGGTGAACAGCATCTTCATCGGTTCGTCCAATGAGATTGGCGCTTTCCGGGCGGGGGCAATGGCGAAGGTGATGGGGGCTGTGCCATCTGTCGTGCTGGGTGGCGCCATTACCCTGCTAGTGGTAGGTATAACAGCCTTGAAGGCAGATAAGCTGCGCAAACTGGATTTGACTCCGGAGATGGAGGTGGTATAACGACAGCAGGCCCATGTTCCTTTCTCGGGAACATGGGCCTGCTGTCGTTCTGATAGGGTGATGCTACTAGGCTGTGGCCTCTTTCTTTTCGGAAGCGCCTTTTTGTTTGTTGGCTTTGCGGCGGCGGCTGTTGCCGTAAGTGCCTTTCACAATCTTGCCCTTCTTCGATTTTTTATCTCCTTTTCCCATACGTGTTGGTCTTTAAGTTTGAACGGTTGTAAACACTGCATACGCGTTCGCACCCGTTGCAGGTTCAGAAATATCCATAAAGGACCGGTCTTTTGGTTGTGGTTGCAGCGCCAACCGTTCAGCAACTTTGTTACTCCACCAAGAGGCGCTGCTGAAGGATGGTGTCTTTGGTTGTGGCCGTGAGCAGGTATAGGCCCTTGAGCTTCTTTAACTCCTCCAGCCGTAGGGTGGCGTCATCTCCTGGGTATAGCGTTTTGGAGAAGATGGCGCGACCAGTCATGTCTTTCAACTCTAGGAGCGTCTCGGTTTTTATGCCACCACGGCCCAGGCTAATCTCGCAGTCGCCCTTGAGGCAGGGGTTGGGTGCCACCACAAGTCGCTGGTTTTCCTGAGGTGCGTTCTCAGCGGCTACTATATAGGAGTACTCGTATTGGCCATCGAAGTCCACCTGCTTCAAACGGTAATAACTGGTTCCGTCTGCTGGCCTCTTGTCCTCGAAGGTATAGTCTTTGGGTATGGAGGTAGTGCCATGGCCTGGCACAATGCCTATCTGAGTGAAGGTATGGCCATCCGTGCTTCGCTCCACCTCAAAGTGTTTGTTCTCCAGTTCGCTGGCCGTGCGCCAGCTCAGGCTGATTCCCTTGGGAGAGGCCGCCACACTGAAACTGACCAGTTCCACTGGCAAAGGAAAGATTTCCTCCAGGATGTTTTCGCACTCTTCATCTCCTGTATACACTATTTCTACGGTGGTGGGGTCGCCTGTGGTAAATTCGATGGTGAGCCTGAGGTCGTTGTTGTTTTGAAATGCCCTCGCGTTAATCTGGAATTCGATGTCCTGGACTTCGCCGGTTATGTCATCGCCAGCTATTACAATGGGAGAGCCTCCCGGGCGCGAAATGCTGATTTCAGTCACGTCGTCACATGCTTGAAAGACTACCCTTACATTCAGAAGCTGCTGGCCCGGCGGGTCTCCTGGCTGGTTGACGTAGGGCGTCACGCTGGCGTATCCGATGGCAATACAACGTTCCTCCGGATTTTCATCGTCTGTGTAGAAACAGGGAGTATCGTCTGTCTGAGCCGAAGCCGCTTGGGCAAACCCTATCAGTAAAACGGTACAGAGTATGGCGCGAAATAAATGTATATGCTTTTCCATAGGATTAGGGCATTAAGTTTTTTCTGGGTATACAAGACCTGTATGCCAGCGATTTGAAAATGTAAACTTGCCTTAGGGTAGGGTGCGGGCGATAAGGCGGTAGAAGGGCTAAGGTGTTACAGGCTGCTATGCTGGTAATTTGGCACTTGATGCTTTCACTCTATCAAACATCCCAGTGGGACTGCTTAATATTGCACAGCAGTTATATAGGTATACGATATATGCTTCAGTCTGTTGAACTTAACAGAGTTTTTATACGCAATAAACTTCCCGTTCATTTAATCGTGGCGCAGCGTGAGGAGAGGCGGAGATTAAAGGTAGGATGCATAAACCTTTTTGCAGTGGCGGGTGTTTCAAATGATGCCCTCATTCCTTCCGGAGGTTGCTGCTCCTTGCGCTGAGAGGTGTAAAAGCAGGTGCAACAAAACCTTCTGAAAGCGGTCAGGTATTTGTAACTTTACACTTTCATCTAAAGAGATAAAATGGCGCTGGCTGTGGGGTTTACCGCTGCTGCCAGAACCACTGTCTGTATGGCAAATCAAGCAGAGCAAAACATAGACGCCCTCGACCCCCGGCAGAACATCATCATCAAAGGGGCGCGGGTGCACAACCTGAAAAACCTGAGTGTGGCCCTGCCACGCAACAAATTCATAGTGGTCACCGGCCTGTCGGGCTCCGGCAAATCTTCCCTGGCCTTTGACACCCTGTATGCCGAAGGGCAGCGCATGTACGTGGAGAGTCTGAGCTCTTACGCGCGCCAGTTCCTGGGCCGCATGGACAAGCCCGATGTGGACTACATCAAAGGCATCAGCCCAGCCATCGCCATCGAGCAGAAGGTCAGCATCAAGAACAACCGCTCCACGGTGGGCACCAGCACCGAGATATACGACTACCTGAAACTGCTATTCGCCCGCATCGGCAAGACCTATTCGCCGATTTCGGGGGAGGTGGTGCAGAAGGACAGCGTGGCTGATGTAGTGGACTTCATCTTCTCGTTGGAGGACGAGGCCCGTGTGATGATACTGGCGCCACTGCAGCAGCACAAAGAGCGCACGTTGGCAAAGGAGCTGGACCTGCTCTTGCAGAAAGGCTATTCACGCATCTACGCCGACGGACAGGTATACTTCATTGAAGAGCTGTTGGAAGAGAAGAAGCCGAAGCTGGGCAAGGAGGTATACATACTCGTAGACCGTGCCGTGATATACCTGTCAGATGAGGATTTGAAGTTCCGGATTGCGGACTCGGTGCAGACGGCCTTTTTTGAAGGCCATGGCGAGTGCCGCGTGCTGTATGGCGAGGAGGAGCGTGTGTTCTCGGACCGCTTCGAACTGGACGGGATGGTGTTTGAGGAGCCCTCCGTCAACTTCTTCAGCTTCAACAACCCCTATGGCGCTTGCCAGACCTGTGAGGGTTTTGGTACCGTGCTAGGTATAGACCCCGACCTGGTTATACCTGACAAGAGCCTGACGGTATACGAAGGCGCTGTTGCCCCGTGGCGCTCCGACAAGATGAACGAGTGGCTGCAACCGCTCATCAAAAACGGCATCCGCTTCGATTTTCCAATCCATCGTCCATTCAATGAACTGTCTGAAAAAGAGCAGGAACTGCTCTGGACCGGCAACAAGTACTTTGAGGGGTTGAACGATTTCTTTCGGCACCTGCAGTCTCAGACGCACAAGATACAATACCGCGTGATGCTGTCGCGCTACCGCGGCCGTACCACCTGCCCCGATTGCAAAGGCTCCCGCCTGCGCAAAGACGCCAGCTATGTCAAAGTCAACGGCAAGAGCATCACAGACCTGGTGCTGATGCCGATTACGCAGGTACTGCCCTTCTTCCGCAATCTGGAGTTGTCGGAGCATGACCAGAACGTGGCGGACCGCCTGGTAACTGAGGTTGCGAACCGCCTGGGCTACCTGGAACGTGTAGGTTTGGGTTACCTGACGCTCAACCGCCTCTCCAACACCCTTTCTGGCGGGGAGAGCCAGCGCATCAACTTGGCTACTTCGCTGGGCAGCGCTTTGGTGGGTTCTATGTACATCCTGGATGAACCGAGCATCGGTTTGCATCCCAAGGACTCCGAACAACTGATTGGCGTGCTGCGCTCACTGCAGGCGTTGGGCAACACCGTGATTGTGGTGGAGCACGAAGAGGAGATGATGCGCGCGGCAGACCAACTTATCGACATCGGACCGGAGGCCGGCTCAGGTGGCGGTAACCTGATGTTCCAAGGCACTTTTGAGGAGATGACCAAGACCTCCCATACCTATACCGGCAAATACCTAAGCGGCAAGATGGAAGTGTCCGTGCCGGCGCAGCGTCGCAAGTGGCGCAATACTATTGAAATACAGGGCGCGCGGGAGAACAACCTCAAGAACCTGTCGGTGAAGCTGCCGCTAGGCGTGATGACGGTGGTGACAGGCGTGAGCGGTTCGGGCAAATCGACGCTCATCAAGAAGATTCTGGCGCCGGCCATGCAAAAGCTGCATGGCTCCACCTCAGAGGCTACTGGTAAGTTCGACAAGCTGGCCGGTGACTACAACAAGATTCAGCACGTGGAGTTCGTGGACCAGAACCCAATAGGGAAATCGTCGCGCTCCAACCCGGTAACGTACGTGAAAGCTTATGACGCCATTCGCTCCCTATATGCAGACCAGCCGCTGGCGAAGTCGCGTGGGTTCAAGCCGTCGCACTTCTCCTTCAACATTGAGGGAGGCCGCTGCGAGGTATGCCAGGGCGAAGGACAGGTGAAGATTGAGATGCAGTTTATGGCTGATATTTACCTGACCTGCGAGAGCTGCCACGGCCACCGCTTCAAGCAGGACGTGCTCGACATCAAGTTCAAGGAGAAGAGCATAGCCGAGGTGCTGGATATGACCATCGCCGATAGCATCGACTTCTTTGCGGACCAGCCGAAAATCATTGAGAAGCTGCGGCCGCTGAACGATGTAGGACTGGGATATATTCGTCTGGGGCAATCGAGCAACACCTTGTCAGGTGGCGAGGCGCAGCGCGTGAAGCTGGCTTCGTTCCTGACCAAAGGCGTGCAGCCGCACCAGGAGAACATTCTCTTCATCTTTGACGAGCCTAGCACCGGTCTGCACTTCCACGACATCAGTAAACTGCTCACGTCCATCAACGCGCTCATCGAGAACGGCAACACAGTCGTCATCATTGAGCACAACATGGACATCGTCAAGTGCGCCGACTGGATTATCGACTTGGGCCCGGAAGGAGGTACAAACGGAGGCCACCTGCTGTTCGAGGGCACGCCCGAGGAGATGGCGAAACTGGAAGACAACCACACTGCCCGGTTCCTGAAGGACAGGTTGTAAGGTATAGCACAGGTATAGCAAAAGCCGCAGATGCATGAGTGTCTGCGGCTTTTGCTATACCTGTGTCGCTGTTTTTAGGCAGGTAGGGGAGAGGTATACCATTATTTGCTAACTTGCCGTAAAGCAGCACAGACTGTCAAATCAAGTATAACCATCATCAACAAACATAAAACATGAGAAAACGAATCGTCGCTGGCAACTGGAAAATGAACAAAACCTATGAGGAGGCGCTTTCGCTGGTATCGGAAATCGATAACATGGTGAAGGACGAAGTGAACGGTGACGTGACCGTCATTGTGGCCCCTCCGTTTCCATACCTGCAGAGCGTTGGCAAACTCACACAAGGCAACGACCGCATGTTCCTGGCTGCCCAGAACGTGAGCGAGCATGAGAGCGGCGCCTTTACCGGCGAGGTGTCGGCTGCCATGCTGAAGTCCGTGGGAGTGGAGTACATCATCATCGGCCACAGCGAGCGCCGCATGTACCACCACGAGGACGCGCAGACACTCTACAAGAAACTCAAGGCAGCCATCGCACAAGGTATGACGCCCATCTTCTGCTGCGGCGAGCCGCTGGAGGAGCGCGACGCTGACCGCCACTTCGACTACGTGGGCAAGCAGCTGCACGACAGCCTTTCCTACCTCAGCAACGAGGAGTTTGACCAGGTGGTGGTGGCCTATGAGCCCATCTGGGCCATCGGAACGGGCCGCACGGCCAGCAGCCAGCAGGCGCAGGAAATGCACGCCTACATCCGCGAGCAACTGTCGCGCATGTTCGATGCCGAGGCGGCTTTCAACACCAGCATCCTGTACGGCGGCAGCTGTAACCCCGGCAACGCCAGGGAGTTGTTCTCACAGGAAGACGTGGACGGCGGCCTGATTGGCGGTGCCTCCCTCAAATCACGGGACTTCACCGACATTATCAAATCCTTCTAACAAAGCATAAGCGGATAAAAAAGGCTGCTGACACCTGATGTCAGCAGCCTTTTTTGTTGAAGATATAGTTATATTTGGCTAAATTATAGCGTATGATTCTACTGTTGACCTTATGGTTGGCCCTCTTGCCAACTATAGCGGTGCCAGCGCCGCCTGCCCAGCCAGCCGCTGTGTCCCAGGATATCTGCCGGATTTACGGCTCGGTATACCTGGAGCGCGACCCCAAGTACAGGAACACCGCCTCACACACCGTGTTTCTGGGAGATGACGAAGCCTTCGCCACCATGGTGGTATACCGCGAGAACAACAAACTGTTCGCCGACGGAACGGCCATCTGGTACATCACCGACAAGAAAGCCTTTGCAGACCACATCCTATACGTGACCGACAACCGCAATTTCGCTGATTTCACTGTTCATTTTACTTCTGTGCGCTCTTACGCCGCCTGCCGTCCTTAACCCACTCTCATGGATTTCATAGAAATATCGCTTAAAGTAAACCCTGATTTTGCCGACATCCTGATTGCCGAAATGGCGGAGCTCGGATTTGACACCTTTGAAGATACAGCCGAAGGTTTTAATGCTTACATTGATGAGGCGAAATACGAGCAGGAGGCGCTTGACGAGATGCTGGCCCGCTATGCTGACCTCGCGCAGGTGGAATACCAGGCCCAGAAGATTGCGCAGCAGAACTGGAACGAGGAGTGGGAACGGAATTTCGAGCCCCTGTTCATCGCCGGACAGGTATCGGTGCGGGCCTCTTTCCACGAGAAACCGGCTGCTGCCAGGTATGACATCGTCATCAACCCGAAGATGTCGTTCGGCACGGGCCACCACGAAACCACCACGCTCATGATTGAGAACCAGCTCACGCTGGACCACCAGGACAAGCGCGTGCTGGACATGGGCTGCGGCACAGGTATACTGGCCATCATGGCCGGAGAATTGGGCGCAAAGGAGATTGTGGCCGTGGAGATTGAGGACTGGACCGTGGAGAATGCCCGCGAGAACGCCCAACTGAACGGATATCCGGAAATAGACGTGCGCCTGGGAGGTGCCGAGACCATTGCAGGAGACAGTCCCTACGATATCATTTTGGCGAACATCAACCGGAACGTGCTATTGGAAGACATGCCTGCCTACGTGGAGGTGCTGCAAGGCGGCGGCACTTTGCTGCTAAGCGGCTTCTATACCGAAGACCTTCCTGTGCTGCAGGAGCGAGCAGCCGGTTTAGGGCTGGCCTATGTGTCACACCGGGTTAAGAACAACTGGGTGTCTGCCATTTTCAAAAAGAGCTAATTAACCTCACTTCAACCTATGAAGCATAAACTTCTACCCTTAATCTTTTTTCTGGCAATTTTCACGGCGCAGGCCCAGACCAAACTCTCTACTGACCCCAATGAGTTCGTGAAGGACGCGAAGGCCCTGCTTGTTGCAGGCAGGGTGGCCAGCGCCGAGCAACTGTCGGCTGACTTGGAAGGCATCTGGTCCGGCGACAAGCTATCGGCTAAGCAAAAGCAGCAGGTCGTGGACATCTCGCAGCGCATGTACCGCAAAAAACTGCGCTCCAACCCCCATTTCGAGCAGTTCTTCATGATGTTGGTGGGCGGGGTGAACAAGCACAACATGCGCGGCGCCCAACTCGACAACATGTTGGAGGTACTGGACAAAGCAATACAGCAGGAGGAAGGCGCCAACCTGGACCGTTTCCTAGGCACCAGCAGC
Organism: Pontibacter roseus DSM 17521; assembly: GCF_000373265.1. Classification (GTDB taxonomy): domain Bacteria; phylum Bacteroidota; class Bacteroidia; order Cytophagales; family Hymenobacteraceae; genus Pontibacter; species Pontibacter roseus. The sequence continues at coordinate 31,145 of NZ_KB890769.1, read as the reverse complement.
CGCTACCTCACATCCGGCATACTGTACCAGAACAAGCACTACACGCTGCGCACCACCGGGGGCAGTGTGGGCTTTGCCTATGAAGGCAAGGCGGCTTCCAAAGATGCCGCCAAGGAACCCAGTGGAGGCGAATGGGATAACATCTCCTGGGATGACGAACCTGCCGCAACAGAGGCTGCAGCGGAAGACGATGGCTGGGGAGCAGTGGTGAGCACACCTAAGAAAGTAGATGCCAAGGCAGCCGAGAAGAAGCGGAAGGAAGACTACAAGAAGATGTTCATACCTGCCCAGCCCAAGGTGTCAGGACCTAAGCTGAAACTGGAAAATGTTGCCCTGACTTTCGTGACGCCTTACGATTCCACCTCCATCGGCAAAACCAGCGGCCAGCTGATGCTGGCCAACAACCTGTTTGTAGGCGAAGGAGGCACATTTGAGTGGCAGGCAGCCGGGCAACCTGTTTCCGCTGTTTTTCGGAAGTACAACTTTGATATAACAACGGCTGCCTTCCGGGTGCCGGATGCCACCATCACCTACGCGGCCGTATTGGACGCACCTATCGATGGTGCCTTTGAGTTCAGGAGCACCAAGCCAGGCAAGAACGGCGAGAGGGCCTACCCTAAATTCATCTCCTTCACCAACGATGCGAAGGTGAAAAGCCTGGGCAGTAACATCGCCTATACCGGCGGCTTTACACTGGTAGGCGACAACGTAGGCAGCAAGCCGCTGGACGGAAGCGTTTCCGAGCTGGTTGTCTCTGTGGATGGCAAGCGCAAGTTCCGGTCCATGGCCCACAACTACAGCCTCAACGATTCCATCATCTCCGCTAATAGGGCCTCCATAGCTATTTATCAGAACCAGCAAAAAGACTCCCTGACGCATCCGGCCATGCAGTTGCGTTACACCAAGCCTTCGAAGGAGTTGGTACTCATGCGTGACAAAGGCACTTATGGCAAGGCTCCTTTCTATGACAGCTACCACAAATTCGAGATTACAGCCGAGCGCTTGCTCTGGAGCTTAGAGTCGCCTTTCGTGAACTTCTCTATCCTGAACACGAAGACGCTTATACCTGTGCAACTGGAGTCAGCGCATTATTACTCTAATATCCGCTACCAGCAATTGGTCGGAGTGGCGAGCTTTCACCCGCTGCAGGCGCTGGTGGCATATGCCATCAAAGTGAAGAGCAGCCAGTTTTATGCGGCGGATGTGGCCAAGTCGGCCAAGTTGAAAGAATCAGCTGTGATGGAGGCGGCGCAGAACCTTTCAAGAGAAGGCTTCCTGGAGTATGATGGGCAGACAAACTTTATCTCACTTAAACAAAAGGCCTGGCACTATGTGGGGTCTTCGCGCAAAGCCAACGACTACGACCACATCGTTATCAAGTCAGTGGTGCCATCTGGTCGAAACGCCACTCTCAACCTGAGCAACAACAAGCTCACCGTACGCGGTGTGGACAAAATAGCCTTCAACAACGACTCGTCTAGTGTGTATGTGGTGCCAGACAGCAACGTGGTGCACCTGCTCGATAACCGCAACATGGAGTTTGGCGGGAAGATACACGCTGGCCGCCTTACCTTCCGAGGCACGCAGCACAAGTTCAACTACGAGGAGTTCATGATAGACATGCAAAAGCTGGACACCGTAGCCTTCGTACCAAGAAAGCGTTTCTCTGAAGGAAAGAAGACAAAGGAACAAGTCATGACAAGCCGCTCCGGCAAGATGTCGGGCAAGCTGTATATCAACAAACCCAACAACAAATCTGGACGGGAGTATTACCCGGAGTATCCAAAGTTTGACTCTCCTATGGGTGGTCAGGTAGCTTTCAGCCGTCCGGATGTGTTGGCTGGCGCCTACGACAGTACTGTATACTTTGATATACCTTCCTATAAGCTGGACAGCTTGAGTGCCGGTAAAGGAAGCATGGGCTTTACAGGGACATTCCATTCCGGCGGCATTTTCCCGCCCATCAAGACCAAACTGACCATGATGCCCGACCAGACCCTTGGTTTCTATCATGTGCCGGGGCCTAACGGGCTGCCTGCCTTTGGTGGAAAGGGCGTCGCCCACGATACTATCATGATGAGCTCGGCAGGTATACAAAGCCGGGGCACATTGAAATATCTGACCTCTACGTTTGAGGCGCCTGAGTATACCTACTACCTGGACAGGGTGGTGACGGAGAAAGGCACAAGCGCAAAGATTCAACCTGGCGGGGGCAACGCCGACTATCCGGAGGCTGTTCTGGGGAAATACCAGATGAACTGGATGGCCAAGCAGGATACCATGCATGTGCTCGTTGACAAAGACCCGATGCTGGTATACAAAGAGCAGTACAAGTTCGTGGGCACGGCCAAGCTGGCACCGGGCGGCCTTTACGGCAGCGGGGAACTCGACAACGATGTAGCCAATGTGGTTTCAGATATGTTGCTGTTCAAGGGCCGCAGCTTCTCAGGCAGCCACGCTCAGATGATAGTGAAGTCCGACGTGCAAGGCAGGCCCGCTATGCTGGCACAGGATGTGGCCATCAACTACGACATGAACAAGGACATGGTGGAGTTTGGCAGTGAACAGGTAGGAGCGGCCAGCATCGAGTTCCCGAAGGCGCAGTACAAAACCTCCATGAGCAGCGCCAAATGGGATATGAAGAAACAGAAGGTAAGCCTGACAGCGGACGACAAAGGCGGGAAGAACTACTTCTACTCCCAGCACCCGCAGCAGGCGGGCTTGCGTTTCAGCGCCGAGAGCGGGGAGTACGACCTGAAGGTGAATACCATTTTGGCGGGCGGCGTGCCTTACATTCCGGTAGGGGATGTGCACGTTATACCTGACAGCGGTAGAGTGGCCGTTTCGGCGGATGCCACCATCAAGACCCTGCGCAATGCCCGCGTGATGGCTGACTCCGTAAAGCATTTCCACAAGCTGTTCGCCGGCAACATTGATGTGCTCTCCCGCAACGCCTTCACCGGTGTGGCCTCACGCGACTATCACAACGCCGCGTCAGACTCTTTCAACCTGAAGTTCGCAGAGTTTACATATGGCGAGCATCCGCTGAACAAGAAAGAGGAAATCCTGACGACCTATGCGCTGTCACGGGTGGATGAGGGAGAGAATTTCTACATTTTCCCACGCATCCGGTACCGGGGCAACGTCAAGATGTACTCCTACCGGCCGGACATGGATTTTGATGGCGACCTGAAACTCAACTTCACCGGCAATGAGGCAGACTCAGACTGGTTCCCCTTCAAGAAGGACTCGCTGAACCCAGATAACGTGCGCATACCCATTATCAATCCAAAGGCAGCCGATGGCACCCGACTCCATACCGGACTCCATTTGTCTAGAGGAGATTCCAAGTTGTACAACACCTTCGTGTCGAAGAAGCAATACGAAGACGATTTGGATATCTTCACAGTGGATGGGCACCTCTCGTATGACAAGAGCCTGAGTGAATTCAGGCTGATAAATGCGGCGCGTGCCGTAGCGGACTCCTATGAAGGCAATGAACTGCGCTACAACGAGACGACCAAGACCATCCACTTCAACGGCAAGCTCAACCTGGTAGCCCCGCTCAAGCACTTCAACATTGAGGCGGCTGGCAGCGGAAGCGCTAACTCCGACAGCAGCCGGTATGACATCGACGCTCTCATGGCCTTTGACCTGTCTGTACCCAACCAGGTAATTGCAGCCATCTCTAAAAAGATTTTTGAGACGGTGAGCAGAGACGGCACAGGTATAAGCCGCGACGAGGAGATGGTTTACAAATTAGCCGGACTCATTGGAAACCGTGATGCACGCAAGTACAGAGACCAGGGTGGCTACGTTCCGCTGCCAAAACTGTCGAGCAGTCTCAAGCGCAGCCTGGTGTTCCATAACGTAGACCTGCGCTGGTCCAACAAGACCAAAGCCTGGTATAGCGTGGGCAAGCTTGGGTTGGCCAACGTCATGGACCAGGACGTGAACGCCAACATGGATGGATTCATGGAGATACGCCAGGATTTGAACGGTGAACCGGTGGTGAACCTGTACCTGCAAACAGATCCTTGGACCTGGTTCTACATCGGCTACATGGAAAATGGCCTGGTGATGGTTGCCTCTGACCCGGCTGTGAACAAAGCCATTCGTTCCAAGGCGAGCGGCGGACGTGGCGGCTCACTTAAGTACGCTATGTACATGGGTGAGACTATTGACAAAAACCGCTTCGTAGACCAGTTCCGTCAAGATTATCTCAAAGGACAGAACGGATTCAAGATGGCAAGCGAGCCTTCCATATCTGACCAAGGAGGCTTTAACGTGGCGGAAGAAGAGGACGAAGGTTCTAAGAAGAAAAAGAAAAAGAAAAAGGGTTCTGCAGAGGAAGAAGAGGGGTGGCAATAACCACAACTAAGGATGCAGCCGTATACGGAATTGCACCCGAATCTTGGATATTGAATTGACAAGTTCCTATATTTGGGTTCGATTCGGTTAGAAAACATGCTGTTGGGCCGCACTTAAAGCTTTTAAGTGCGGTTACAGGCTAAACTCATATAATGACACACAGGTCATGGACGTGCTTTTGATTGCAATACTTTTTCTTGCTGCTTACCTGATTGGGTCTATCTCGACGGCTGTTTGGATAGGCAAAGCTTACTATGGGATGGACATCCGCCAGCATGGTAGCGGGAACTCTGGTGCCACCAACACCTTCCGGGTGCTCGGCAAAAAGCCAGGTACCATCGTGATGCTGATTGATATCTTCAAAGGCTGGGTAGCCACTTCGTTGGCCGGTCTGCTGGTTATCTTCAACGCCGTGGAAGCCGATGATTTGATTATCTATAAGCTCATAATGGGGGCGCTAGCCGTGCTCGGACACATCTTCCCGGTATACGAGCGCTTCAAGGGTGGCAAAGGCGTGGCTACGCTGCTGGGTATGATGCTGGCCATTCACCTGGAAGTGGCGCTGATGTGTATGGTCATCTTTGTGATTGTGCTTTTCACGTCCCGCTATGTGTCGCTGGGTTCCATGATTGCCGCGCTGGCTTTCCCTATCCTGCTGCTGCTGCCACGCTTTCATCCTGACAATCCCATTTTGATAGTGTTTGGGTTTGTGCTGTTCGCCGTGGTGGCGCTTACGCACCGCAAGAACATCAACCGCCTGCTGCAAGGCGAGGAAAGCAAAGCCAACATCAAGCTAGGCCTTCGGAAATAGGTATAGCCGGAGACTATCCACTGAAACCATTTACAAGCCATCCTTCCTACAAGGGTGGCTTTTTTTTGTAACTTTAAGCCTGAACACAACCATACACCATGAACCAATATATCTCTGACAACAAAGATCGATTTATAAATGAGCTGATGGATATGCTGCGCATTCCGTCGGTGAGCGCTGACCCAAAGTTCAAGCAAGATGTGTTGCGTACGGCGGAGTACGTGGCACAGAAGCTGACCGAGGCAGGGGCTGACAACGTAGAACTCTGCGAAACGGGTGGCTACCCAATTGTATACGGAGACAAGATAATAGACCCGGCGCTGCCGACCGTGCTGGTATATGGCCACTACGACGTGCAGCCTGCTGACCCCTATGAGTTGTGGCATTCGCCTCCGTTTGAGCCTGTCATCAAAGATGGCAAGATATACGCCCGCGGTGCTTGCGACGACAAAGGACAGATGTACATGCACGTGAAGGCCTTCGAGGTGATGATGCAGAACAACGCCTTGCCATGCAACGTGAAGTTCATGATTGAAGGCGAAGAAGAAGTAGGCTCCGAGAACCTGGCTACCTTTGTGAAAGGCAACAAAACGAAGCTGGCGGCAGACGTAATCCTCATTTCAGACACAGGTATGCTGGGCAACGACACGCCCTCCATCACGACGGGTCTGCGTGGCATGAGCTACCTGGAGGTGGAGGTGACCGGGCCAAACCGTGACTTGCACTCAGGCTTGTATGGTGGCGCGGTGGCCAACCCCATCAACATCCTGTGCCAGATGATTGCCTCCATGCATGACGAGAACAACCACATCACCATACCTGGCTTCTATGACAACGTACAGGAACTGAGCCAGGAGGAGCGTGCTGAGATGGCGCGTGCGCCTTTTGATTTAGAGAAGTACAAGCAGGCTTTGGATTTGACAGACGTACACGGTGAGGCAGGGTACACAACCATGGAGCGCAACTCCATACGCCCGACGCTGGACGTGAACGGCATCTGGGGCGGCTATACCGGCGAGGGAGCCAAAACGGTAATCCCTTCCAAAGCCTTTGCCAAGATATCGATGCGCCTGGTGCCGAACCAGACTTCAGCGGAAATAACAGAGAAGTTCCAGAAGCATTTTGAAAGCATTGCACCGAAAAGTGTGCGTGTGCTGGTGAAGCCGCATCATGGCGGCGAGCCTGTCGTGACACCTACAAACTCGGTTGCCTACCAGGCTGCCGCAAGAGCCTACGAAACTACCTTCGGTGTGAAGCCGGTGCCGGTGCGCAGCGGCGGTTCCATACCTATCGTGGCCATGTTCAAGTCAGAACTCGGCTTAGATTCGGTGCTGATGGGCTTCGGTTTGGATTCAGATGCCATACACTCTCCAAACGAGAGCTTCGGAGTTTTCAACTTCATGAAAGGTATAGAGACCATCCCGATGTTCTACCAGTACTATGCGGAGATGAGCAAATAGGTATAGCCAACTAACAAGCAGGGCCCGCCTTTCCGAGAAAGGCGGGCCCTGCTTGTTTTATAGTTAGTAAGGCGATGAACCGCGCGCCGGCACCAGGTAACCGATGGAGAGTTGCCAAGCAAGGTTGCGCTGTTTCAGGTCTTCTTTAGGGAAGGGGCGAAGGCTGCCTGTGTTGCGTATACTCATGAAGAATCCGTTTTGCAACATGAGGCCACCACCCACAGCATAACCCACATCAAAGCTGTTGAAGGCTTCCCGGCTGAAGTTGCGTGGTTCCAGAACAGCAGGAGGGTCCGTCAGGACAGTTTCGACTAGGTTGACGTCGCTGCTCACGTTGAGAAGATAGCCCAGATAAGGGCCTGCTTCTAGAAAGAGCGCCGCTTTTTGTACCTTGACCAAGAGCGGCAGTTCGATATAGTCCAACCGTGAATCACCGGCAAGTGCTGTTCCAGGAGGAATCGTTGCATCGTTCTCCCGCCTGTAGTTGTCGTACACAAACCCCTTTCGAGCGTAGTTAAGCTCCGCCTGCACGCCAAGCCGGGAAACAAATTCGTAGGTGAAGACAAGGCCTGCGTGTATACCTGCCAGGTGGTTGATTTGGTCTGATGAGACGTCTTTGCCCACGGCTGTGGAGAAACCGCCGCCTGCCTTTGCGCCATACCTGTAGTACTGCGCCTGTGCAGCTAATAAAGGCATAACCAACAGGAAACTTAAGATGAGTGCTTTTTTCATAGTGGGAACAGTAGGTGGCCTGTATTTCTTGTACTCTCTATCCTGCTAATTGGTTGATTATGAGGCTCTGTTACTTATATTGCAGAATGTAAAAAGCCCGCCTTGCGCATAAGGCAAGGCGGGCTTTTTAGCACCACTAGGTATGGCAAGTATTATCTGCTGGTCGGGATGCCGAAGCCTACGGTCACCATGAAGAGGGAGTGACGCGCGTTCGTCAGGTCGCCTTCAAAGTTCACGTCTTCCTTCACAAAATCGTTGATGCTGCCGTTGTAACGCACACCAAAGCTGATGGCGTTGTTGCGGGAAGTGAAGCCTATACCTGCTGCGTAGCCTACCTCAAACTCAGACAAACCTTCTTTGCTCTTTTCGTCCCGGTTAGTGGATTGCAGGTTGTCGTTGATATAGGTCTTGGTCTCGTTGTTTACGCTCAACAGGTAAGAGGCCTGCGGACCAGCCTCGAAGTAAAGTGGGCCCGCCTTGATTTTAGCCAGTACCGGAAGGTCCAGATAGTTGTAGTTTGATTTGCCTTCTCTGCGGTAGGTTTGGTTCAAGACGGTGTACTCTGATTCCTCGTTCTTGAAACCCTTGGAAGAGTAGAGCAATTCCGGCTGGATAGAGAAAAAATCATCTACTATACCGAAGTTGGCAAAGATGCCACCATGGAAGCCCACTTTGTTCTCGAAGCGGTCTTCGTTGCGCAAGTCGCCGGAGAGGTTAGAGATGTTGGCACCGCCTCTGACACCGAAACTGGCTGTCTGGGCCTGTGCGGCAAATGCAGTCATCACTGCGAATACGAGCATTAGTAACTTCTTCATAATTTTTGGTTTGGTTAATATGGTACGTCATAGCAATATACGTGCAGCATTATGCTTTTATTGGATTGCCTCACACAGCTTGCATAGCAGTATCTCGACAGTATATTGAATATCAGCTAGATAAAATTTATACTTTGCACTAAATTTTTTTGAGTGTAAAGAACTGGCACAGGTATAGCGGCTGGCGGCAAGTGCCAATGTCATTTTTGCACATATTGTTTCACTGTGTCGTGCCTAGGTATAGCAGGCGGAAGTGTATCTGGCACTTTATAAGATTCTGGCTCTGCAGACTGGTTCATACAGCAAAAAAGACCCGGCGGAAGCCGGGTCTTCTATGTCATAGTTATTCTGTACTAATGGATGCTTTATTGTGCGCCACCGAACAGGTAGCCCAGCGTTAGCATGAATACGTCGTTTCTGAAATTTGGTGCACTGCTGTCGTCATAAAGCTTTGAAACATCGCCATTATAGCGTACGCCAATGCTTAAACCGAGTGGGGTAGCCGACAAACCCACGCCAGCCGCATACCCGAAACTGGCTCTTTTGAATTCATCCAGGTTGTCCTGTATGTTGTTTCCGTTCTGCTCTACGTCGCCGCTTATACGCACCGACACCTGCGGACCGGCCTCAAAATACAGGGGGCCTGCATTCACACGGCCAAGCACAGGCACGTCCAGGTAATTTACTTTTATCTTGAACACATCATCGCTTGTCTCAGCACCCTTCATAGAGAAAAGCAGTTCCGGCTGGATGGAGAAAAAGTTGTCCGTTGTCATCGGGAAGTTGGCAGTCAAACCACCGTGTGCGCCAAATATCCTGTCGAGGTTATCGGCGTCAGAACCACTGAAGCCAGAATAGTTGGCACCAGCCCTGATACCAATGCGCGGGCCTTGCGCATGAGCAGCAACCATGGTAGTTACCGCCAATACAAGTAATAAAATCGTCTTCTTCATAGTAGTAAATTTGATGGTTAAATTAGGTAATATGAATCGGGTCATTTCCTGTTAGTGTTATTAATCCCGATGTAGCCTATTACGCAAGGTCAGGAGAAAAGTCTAAAAAAGAGGTTTGTCTCAGATGAAATACGGTGCAATAAACTGTTAGCAAAATAGGCGGCTTGAAATCAAGAAAGCGGCAGCTGATACAGCTGCCGCTTTATGTAATAAGCTATATATGAATAATTTGCAGGTTAGATGCTTTAGCCCGCCCACCCCTCTCTATCCAGGCTCCGGTACTGGATAGCTTCTGCTAAATGTTCAATTTTTATTTCTTCGTTTCCAGCCAAATCAGCAATCGTTCTGCTTACTTTCAGAATGCGGTCGTAGGCGCGGGCAGAGAGCCCCAGGCGCTCCATCGCCGTCTTGAGCAAAGCCCTGCCGGAGTCGGATACCTGGCATACCTCCTTCACCATTTGGGAAGGCATCATAGCATTGGAATGAATCTGGTCGAAGTCTTTGAAACGTTCCCGCTGCAGCTCACGTGCCGTCACTACGCGACTGCGGATAGTGCCGCTGTCCTCTGACTTGCGGGTGGCGGTCATCTCGTCAAACGTAACGGGCGTCACCTCCACATGTAGGTCAATACGGTCTAGCAACGGGCCACTCACCTTGTTGAGGTAGCGTTGCACAATGCCGGGTCCGCACACACACTCTTTAACCGGATGATTATAATAGCCACAGGGGCAGGGGTTCATGCTGGCAATCAGCATAAAGTTGGCCGGGAATTCCAAGGTGGTTTTGGCTCTCGAAATGGTCACCCGCCGTTCCTCCAGGGGCTGGCGCATCACTTCCAAGGCGGTACGCTTGAATTCAGGCAGTTCGTCCAGGAACAGCACGCCGTTGTGGGCCAGCGATATCTCACCGGGCTGCGGGATGCCACCGCCTCCCACCAAGGCCACATCGGAAATGGTGTGGTGCGGCGAGCGGTATGGCCTGGTAGAGAGGAGCGAAGATACCTCACCCAACTTGCCGGCCACCGAATGGATTTTGGTTGTCTCCAGCGCTTCGTGCATGGAGAGGGGCGGCAGGATAGAGGGCAGTCGCTTGGCCAGCATGGTCTTGCCGGCACCCGGAGGACCTATCATAATCACATTATGGCCACCGGCCGCCGCGATTTCCAGGGCGCGTTTGATGTTCTCCTGCCCCTGCACGTCTGAAAAGTCAGCGGCATACTGGTCTACGTTGCTCTGGAAAATGTCGCGGGTGTCTATGCGGAGTGGCGGTATGTCGGCTTGTCCGTTTAGGAAATCGATGGCCTCTTTGATGTTCTCCACCCCGATGATGTCCAGGTTGTTGACAATGGCGGCTTCATTGGCATTACGGGCGGGAAGAATGAACCCTTTGAAGCCCTCCTTGCGGGCTTGTATGGCAATGGGCAGCACGCCTTTGATGGGGCGGAGCGAACCATCGAGTGAGAGTTCGCCCATAATCATGTACTGCGACAACTTGTCTGGCGCCATTTGACCGGAGGCGGCCAGCATACCCATAGCAATGGTGAGGTCGTAGGCAGAGCCTTCTTTTCGTATGTCGGCAGGAGCCATGTTGATGATGGTCTTCTGGCGCTTCAGCTTATACCCGTACTGCGCTAGGGCCGACTCTATCCGCTGCTCTCCTTCTTTAATGGCGTTATCGGGGAGGCCTACCAGAAAATACTTGGCACCGGCACTTACACTTACTTCTACGGTCACGGTATAGGCATTTACGCCCTGCACGGCACTGCCAAACGACTTGATGAGCATACAATAGAGCTATAATCTATAGGATGATTTTTGATTGAGTTAGAGCCGGAACACTTGCTGCATGCAATTGATTCCGGTGCAGCGGCCTCATAAGTATAATTTTTTCAGGTATAGCAAGAAAGAGACACAAGCGGTGGCTCATTGCCCATCATAATACCGCAGGGTAGGGTGGACGGGAAGGTAGCTGTTTTTGGGAGAAAGACGCTTTTCATGCACTGTCATGGCGACGCATATGCTGTCTGGATAAACTATCTCAAAGCTGATGCCATCGGCAGGTGCCTCAAACAGGTATGCCGTTTCCTGATTTTCCCTGGTGTAAAAGGCTGTTCTGTGTAGCGGTGTAAAATCCCTTCGGATGCTGTCAATCGGAGAACCTGTGCGTATGCCGCCGGCCGTTTCGAAGTCTGGTGACGTGACGCGAATCTGCTGCGCTCTCATGGTTTCCTCTTCCCCCACGGTCGTCCTGACAAAAAAGATGTTCAGCTGGTGCTGTTTCGTAGCGGTTGAATCGGTATGCCAAGTGGAGAGCGCCTTTCCCATGGCTGCGTCACCTTCGTCGGGCTTGCCCAGAATGCCGTGTACCTGCTCCGGCGTCATCCCTAGCTTTATCAGGCCCACCCGCTCCCCCGGCACAATAAGGATGTCTGAGGATGGGGCAGTAGGGGTGACCTCAGGAGTCGTTGCGCTTTCCTGTGGTTGCTCCTCCTTATTGAGTGTATTGCAAGCGTGCAGCGTAAAGAGTAGTAGCAGAAGGCTGGCGAAGCGTGGCATGGCAAACGAAAAAGGTATGGTGGCTATACCTTCTACGTCAGTCGCTTCTCAATGAGTAAGATGAGGATGTGGATGACCTTGATGTGAATCTCCTGCACGCGGTCGGCGTAGCCCATGTGTGGCACGCGAATTTCTACATCGCATAGAGGGGCCAGCTTGCCGCCGTCCTTGCCGGTGAGGCCAACGACCGTCATGCCTTTGGCTTTGGCTGCCTCTGCGGCTTTGAGCACATTGGAGGAATTGCCGCTGGTGCTGATGGCCAGCAGCACATCGCCTGGGTTGCCCAGCGCCTCCAGATAGCGCGAAAACACGAAATCGTAGCCATAGTCGTTGCCTACGCAGCTCATGTGGCTGACATCGGAAATGGAGATGGCAGGTATAGCCCGACGGTTGTCGCGGTAGCGGCCGGTGAGTTCCTCAGCAAAGTGCATGGCATCGCACATGGAGCCGCCATTGCCGCACGACAGTATTTTGCCGCCTGCAGTGACCGCATCCGCCATGGCTGTGGCCGCCTTCTCAATGGAGGTAATGTTGGCTGGGTCGGCTATAAAGTTGGCAAGCGTCTCTTGCGCCTGTTTCAGTTCCGCTACTATTAGGTCGGTCATGTGTTGTGGTTAGTTACTGGCTACAGCCATCTCCATTCTGGATTCTCTGTAGCTGTTGCTTCTGAAAGCCTGCTTGCGCTCATACAAATCGGCTTTTAGTTCATTTATCTTTACCTGCGCCATGTGGCGGTCGTATCGGAGCGATGCAATGTAGAGCTTGCCAATCCAGAGTTTCAGCAGCATGAGCCCTGCGCCAATCGCGCCCAGTGATTTATATAGGATGAGTGTCTGTTCTTCTGTGGTGATGCTGAAGATGGCATTCTGGTCTAGCAGGTTGGTCAGCAAAAGTGCTATAAACACGGCATAGCAGAATGCCACTGCATCCGAGACTGTCTTAAGTGTTTTCATGCTTTGAACATAGGTTTTGGTGCAACAACGGGTCGGGCTAAACTATGAAAAAAGTATGACTTTCCCGAAGCGATGGCTCCAAAATTTACGCTAAAGCAAGTACTCGTACCATTAAAACGCTATTCCTGCTAGGACACCAGCTGCATCTGGGTGAGTTTTGCGTACAATCCGCTGTGCTGCAGCAGCTCCTCATGCGACCCGCGCTCAATTATCTGTCCCTGTTGTAAAACTACAATCTCATCGGCATGCTGGATGGTGCTCAGGCGGTGAGCTATCACAATGGAGGTCCTGTTCTTCATCAGGTTGGTCAGGGCTTCCTGCACCAGCTTCTCCGACTCGGTGTCGAGGGCCGAGGTCGCCTCATCCAATATGAGGATGGGCGGGTTCTGGAGTATGGCCCGCGCGATGCTCAGGCGCTGGCGCTGCCCGCCAGACAGACGTCCGCCGCGGTCACCAATCATGGTCTGGTAGCCGTCCGGTGTCTTGATGATGAACTCGTGAGCATTGGCGATTCTGGCGGCGGCTATCACTTCCTCCTCGGTGGCATCGGTCTTGTTAAAGGCGATGTTGTTGAAGATAGTGTCGTTGAAGAGGATGGATTCCTGCGTCACCACGCCCATTTTGTCCCGCACTGATTCCATGGTATAGTCCCGGATGTCGTGGCCGTCAATGAGGATTGCGCCCGCAGTAGGGTCGTAGAAGCGCGGTATCAGGTCGGCGAGAGTAGACTTGCCTCCTCCGGATGGACCCACCAGCGCAATGGTCTTGCCTTTCTCGATGGTCAGGTTGATATTTTGCAGCACGTTATGGTCGCCGTAGCTGAAGCTGACGTTTCGGAACTCTATCTCGTGCCGGAACTCTGGCAGCACTTTCGCGTCTGGCTTATTCTGGATAGCCGGCACGGTATCAATCACGCTCAGGATGCGGTCACCCGACACAAGGCCGCGCTGTATATTGCTAAAGGCGGCCGACATGGCTTTGGCCGGCACCAGCACCTGCGAGAACAACACGATGTAAGTGATAAAAGCCGCGGCGTCCAGTTCCGACTCCTGGTTCAGCACCATGGTGCCACCAAAGTATAGGAGCAAGGCTACTACCGTCACGCCCATGAACTCCGAGAAAGGGGAGGCCAAGTCGCGCTTGTTGGCGATGGAGCGCTGAATGCGGGCGTAAAGGTCGTTCTGCTGGTGAAACTTGTCCAGGATGTACGGCTCCGCGTTGAAAGCCTTGATGACCCGTATGCCGCTCAGCGTCTCGTCGATGATAGTCAGGATGAAACTCAGAGACTCCTGCCCTTGCTGCGCCGCACGCTTGAGACGCTTGGCTATACCTGCAATGAGCAAGCCGGATAGCGGGAGAAGAATCAGGGTGAAAAGCGTGAGCTTCACGGACATGGTGAACAGCACCACGAAGAAGGCGATGATGGAAATCGGCTCCCGGATGACCACGGTCATGGTGTTCACCACGGAGTTCTCCACCTCCTGTATGTCCACCGTCATGCGCGTCATCAGGTCGCCTTTGCGCTCGTTGCTGAAATAGCCCAAGTGCAGTTGGGTCACACGCTCATAAGTGGCATGGCGTATTTTCTTGACCACATGCGCCCGCAGCGCCCCGATTACGCGCAGCGCCAGGTACTTGAACAGGTTGGACAGGAAAACGGAGCAGGTAATGATGATGCAGACAAACAACAGCGCTCCCTTGCGGCCATACTCCAATATGGCCTGTCCGAAATGGAAGTTGAAGAAGTCCTTCAGAAAATCGATGGACAGGCTGAACTCCGGTTTCGTGGTAATCATGACGGCGGCATCAGCAGTGCCTACTTTACCGAAGAGCACGTTGAGCAGCGGAATGAGGAGCGTGAAGTTGAACAAGCCAAAGACAATGCCCAGCACGGTATAGATGGTATAGAGCGGCACGAAGCGGCCGTAAGGTCTTGCGAACTGCAGTATCCGGAGATAAGTCTTCATATGAACAGGTGCCGCCGCTGGTCTGCGAGCAACTCATAGCGGCAGGTCCGGGTGAAGGAGAGAGGCCTCTTCAACACACAGAAGGTTTTAAGTAGTAAGTAATTATACTGTTTGAGGCCTGCTATACCTGTGGTCAGCCAAGCCGCTGCAAAGATAGCTAATTTCGAACAGGTATGTGCACCGAGCCATCAAAACGAAAACGGGGAGCCTTTTGTGGTAAAGGCTCCCCGCTCAAGGTATAGCTATACCTGCTGGTTAAAACTCATGCAAACGCTGCGCAATGTTCCAGCGCAGCGCCACAGAGGTATAGACGGTGTTCTTATCTAATGTACTCACCTCGGCGTCGGTGCGGCGGATGATGCCTTTCAGGTCCACGAACAGGTTGTGCTTGAACTGGTACGTAGCCGTCAGGTCCAGGTGCAACTGATTGGCTGTGATGCCCTGCCCAATCTCGTGCCCGTAGGGGCCAGGCCTCAGGTTGTAGTCCAGGTTCACGTTGGTGCCCCAGTTGATGGTGTCGCCTTCTGCGGTGATCTCATCTATGCCATAGCGGGTGGCGATGGCCTTGCCCACCAGCTGCAGGCGTGGCAGCGGCTGGTAGCGCGCGATACCTATGAACTCATACAGGTTGGCCCCGGTAGGGTGCGCGAGCGGCTGGCGGTTGTGCTGGTAATTGGAGCTGCCGTCGCGGTGCTGATAGGTATAGGGGCGGATGATGTTCACCTCTCCCTGCAGGTCCAGGTTGGGGAGGCCGAATGCGTCGATGTACTTGGCACCAATCTGGCCGGCTTGCTTGTTCGCCCACCAGCCGTTGCCCGCCCGCACCTCGCTAAGCACGAATTCGTCGAGAACCAGCTGGCCGTAGAGCTGCGCGGTGTTGAACAGGTTCCAGCGGAAGTCTAATCCCAGCATGGCGTTGTCCTGGCTGCCCAGGTTGTGCTCCACGCTGCGGTAGAAGATGATGGGGTTCAGGTACTGCAGCTCAAACTTGCCTTTCTCGCGCCCAAAGATAATCTGCTCGAAAAGACCTACGTTGAAGTTGTCAGTCACGTTTACGCCGAGCCGGTGCAGGGCCATGTACTTCTTAGGTAACAAACGGTCGCCGCCGTTGCGGTTACGGTAGTCTGCGGTCAGTTCCTGGAACAGGTTCATGTAGTGCAGGCGCCATACGCGGGTGTTCAGTTTGAGAAAGAAGGCCGGGGGAGCATAGTCAGAGTAAACGAGTGAGCGGTAGCCGTCGCCGATAAAGTGGCGGTCGTGGCCTAACTGTATTTCCACGTGCTTGGAGAGCGAGTAGTTCAGATAGCCGCGCGCCGTGATGAAGTCGTAGCCATCTCCTTTAAACCGTTTCCAGAGACCTTCGTGCGGCACCACGCCATCGCGCTGGATGCGGTCCACCACATAGTCGGCAAATTTGGCCTGGTTCTCGCCGATGAAGGTATAGAAACCGAAGCGGTCATCGATGCTGCCTTCCACTTGCACGCCCCGCGTGTTCACGTAGCGCATGCCGTTGCTCTGGTTGTCATTGCCCAACTCCAGGTGCAGCACCGGATTCACGCGGACGGTAAAGTCCTCTGATTCGTAGTGGAACAAATCAGTCTTGTTGCGGTACAAGGCGTTGAAGATGGGCCGCTGGCTGATGTTGTCGTTGTCCTGCGTGGTATAGTTCCAGTTGTCGTTGAGCAGGTACTGGATGTTGAACATGTCCGCATTGGAGCGCGGCTCGCCGGTGGCTGCCTCGGCTAGCTCGGCTACTTCCCTTCTGCCAATCGGGCGTACGCTGGTGTGCAGTTGCGGCACCTTGGTCCCAAGCTTTATCTGGTAGCGGTCTATCAGGTGGTAGGTATCGCGGTCATAAGGCACGTACACGTCCTGTGCCTGAACCGTAGGTATAGCCAGCAGGCCAAGCGCCAGAGCGGCGAGTATGTTTCTCATAAATAGCTGTTTCAGTTTGGGCGCAAAGTTATCAATCTGCAGGCAATCTACTCAACATGTACTCATATAGTTATGAAAGATAGGTGTTTTTGCAGGCAATTGACGATGTAGTACCGCTTGCAGATGAACGTTTTTGGGCGGCATGAATTGCCAGGACCATGAAAGGCCGTATCTTTATCAGACAAACCACGATGCGTATGCAAAACCAGAACCTGCACATCCTCACCGAAAAGCCATCGCTCGCCAACCACTTTGTAGCCGAGCTGCGCGATATCTCCGTTCAGCACGATAGCTTGCGCTTCCGCCGAAACTTGGAGCGCCTGGGTGAGCTGCTGGCCTACGAGATTTCCAAGACGCTGCCCTATGAGACCCGGGAGATAGCCACGCCGCTTGCCTCCACCCAAACACAGCTGCTGGCGGAGCAGCCCGTGCTGGCCACTATCCTGCGGGCCGGTCTGCCGCTTTACAATGGCATGCTCAACTACTTTGATAAGGCCTACAGCACGTTTGTGGGCGCCTACCGGGTGGAGGAGCAGAACACGGAGCTGCAGATTAACATGGAGTACCTGGCCTCCACCGACATCCACGACAAAATCCTGATTCTCGCGGACCCGATGCTGGCCACAGGCCGGTCGCTGGTGAAGTCCTACAAAGGAATGCTGCGCCACGGCAAGCCGATACAGGTGCACTTCGCGGCGGCCATCGCCTCGCCGGAGGGAGTGGCCCATGTGCAGCAGGAGGTGCCGGAAGCGCATATCTGGCTTGGGGCCATGGACGAGCGCCTCAACGAAAACTTCTACATCGTGCCTGGCCTGGGCGATGCCGGCGACCTGGCGTTTGGTCCCAAGGTATAGGCCGTGTCTAGTCACATGGTTTCCCGGCTGCGCCACTGGCTGTGGCTTGCGGCTGAACGTCTCAAATATTCGTGTCAACGGGGTGTGCCGTATTTAGGCTCCTGCGTATAAACGTTGTGGCAATTGAAGCCAGACCCATAAACAAGATAGACCAGTGGCTGAGGAGATTCTAAAATATATGTCGGTGTACTTCATCAGCATGATTAAATTCATCGGAGGGCCTATGGCGGGTATTTCCTTGAAGCTCTCGTACATGGAGACGGTGTTGTTCACCGTGGCCGGCATGATGACGAGCGTCATCGTGTTCTCCTTCATTGGGCGGGCTGCCTCCCGGTGGTACTCCAATTACCGGCGCGAAAAGAAGAAACCCGTGTTCGGGAGCAAGAGCCGGCGCATCGTCCGGATATGGAGCAGCTTTGGCGTGATTGGGGTGGCCTTCCTCACGCCACTCCTGCTTACGCCGGTGTTCGGAACCATCGTGGCGGCTGTGTTCGGAGTGCCCAGGCGGAGCATCATCCTGCACATGCTCTGGAGTGCCGTGCTTTGGAGCTTCCTGCTGACCTACATGGTGTTCGAGTTCCAGGAAGTGGCCCTGCAGTATTTTTAGGTATAGACATACCTGGATTTGCCAACTATACCTATACCTGACCTTGCAGCTATACCTGATAACATAAAAAGAAAGCGCCAGCCGAAACCTCGGCTGGCGCTTTCTTTTTAGCGTTTCTTCTTTTTCGTTTTTTCCCAGAACGAGGCTTTCGGGTCGCGTTTGCTCTTAGTAGGCCGCTTTTTAGGTATGGCTTTCTTCTCGTGGAATGCTCCTTTGAAGTCTGGGTTCGCGCTGCGCTTCTGGTGGTCGATGTCGCGGGCGATGGCCTGCTGCTCCTCGAAAGGCGTCTCGTGCATCTTCACCTCCTCCGGCATCGGTTCCTCCGGAATCTGCATGCGGATGAGCTTTTCAATCTTGCGGATGTGGTACATCTCAGCCGGGTTGGCAAATGTGATGGCGGCTCCTTCATTCTCGGCGCGGCCCGTGCGTCCGATGCGGTGCACGTAATCTTCGTACACGAACGGCACGTCGAAGTTGATTACATGGCTCACCATGGTCACGTCTATACCTCTGGAGGCCACATCCGTCGCCACCAGGAAGCGCACATCGCCGCCTTTGAAGGCCTCCATGGAGTTGATGCGGGTGTTCTGGCCTTTGTTGCCGTGTATGGCGCGCACCTCGCCGTACTCGCGGCGCTCCAGGAACTTGGCTACATCTTCTGCGTTTTTCTTGCTGCGCGTGAAGATGATGACCCGGTTGAATGTCTCTTTATCCTTAATCAGGTGCTCGAGCATCGCGATTTTAGTGCGCAGGTTTGGCACCTGGTATAGCACCTGGCTCACCGTCTCCACGGGGGTGGCTTGCGGCGTCACTTCTATGCGGGTCGGGAACTCCAGGAACTCCTCTGACAGCTCCACCACCTTAGGGTGCATGGTGGCCGAGAACAGCAAATTCTGGCGTTTGCGCGGCAGCACCTCCAGCAGCTGACGGATTTGGGGCATAAAGCCCATGTCCATCATTTTGTCGGCCTCGTCAAGCACCAGCGTCTTAAGCTCCTTCAGAATCAGCTCTCCTTTCAGGTATAGCTCCATGAGGCGCTTGGGTGTGGCCACGAGTATGTCAACGCCGTTGTTGATGGTTTCAATCTGTGTCTTCGGGCCGAGGCCACCGTAGATGACGGTATGGCGCAGGTCGGTATACTTGCCCAGCAGGCTGATGTTCTCCTCTATCTGCATGGCCAGTTCGCGGGTGGGAGCCAGTATGAGGGCGCGCGGGTTGGTGCCTTGCGCATACTTCACCTTCATGAGAATCGGCAGCAGAAACGCGGCAGTCTTGCCCGTCCCGGTCTGGGCGATACCCATTACATCGTGGCCGCCCATGATGACCGGAATCGCCTTCAGCTGAATGGGTGTGGGCTTCTCATAACCGGCATCGGCGATGGCGTTCAGCAGCTGTTTGTTCAGCTTAAAATCCTCGAACGTGGTCACTTCTTTCTCTGCTTCTTCTGCCATGGGTCTGGTAATATTCTTTGTACTTATTTACAAAAGTACGGGAATTTTATGGTTGGGAGGCAAAGAGACTCCAGACGGGGCCGTAAAACGTGATTTCATCCGTATATTAGCCGATATCAAAGCCGCCGTGAAAACACTTTCTATGAAATCCATCCTCATCCAGAACGCCCAACTCGTAAACGAAGGAAAAACCACCACAGCCGATGTGCTGATTCAAAACGGGCGCATCACCCAGATTGGTCCAGGTATAGCTACCGAAGCCGACGAGACCATAGACGCCACTGGGCTATACCTGCTGCCCGGCGCCATCGATGACCAGGTGCACTTCCGGGAGCCGGGCCTGACGCATAAGGCCAACATCGAAACAGAGGCCAGAGCGGCCGTGGCGGGAGGCGTCACCTCGTTCATGGAGATGCCCAACACCGTTCCCAACACCGTAACGCAGGAGCTGCTGGAGGAGAAGTATAAGTTTGCTGCCGAAACCTCGCTGGCCAACTACTCCTTTTATATGGGCGCCACCAACGACAACCTGTCTGAGGTGCTGCTCACCAACCCCAACACCGTCTGCGGCATCAAGATTTTCATGGGCTCCTCCACGGGCAACATGCTCGTGGATAACGAGGAGACGCTGGAGCAGATTTTCTCCAGGGCAAAACTGCCCATCGCCGTGCATTGCGAGGACGAGCAGACCATCCGCGACAACATGGCCATCTACGAAGAGAAGTATGGTGATGACATACCGGTGAAGTGCCATCCCGAAATACGTAATGAAGCCGCCTGTTTCAAGTCGTCGTTCCTGGCGGTGAAGCTAGCCGAGAAGCACAACACGCGTCTGCACATCCTGCACATCTCTACCGAGGAGGAACTGAAGCTGTTCCGCAACGACATCCCGCTGGAGCAGAAGCGCATCACAGCCGAGGTATGCGTGCACCACCTCTGGTTCGACAAAGAAGACTACGATACATTCGGTACGCAAATCAAGTGCAACCCAGCCGTGAAGGAGCATCGCCACAAAGAAGGCTTGCTGCAGGGATTGTTGGAAGATAAACTGGATGTCATCGCGACAGACCACGCGCCGCACCTGTGGGAGGAGAAGCAGGGCAAATACAAACAGGCGCCAAGTGGGGTGCCGCTGGTGCAGCACTCGCTGCAGATGATGCTGGAGTTCGTGAAGCAAGGCAAGCTGACAATCGAGAAGGTGGTGGAGAAGATGGCGCATGCGCCGGCGATTTTGTTTAATGTGCGCGAGCGCGGCTACATCCGGGAAGGCTACTGGGCTGACCTGGTGCTAGTGAATCTGGACAAACCTTACACCGTGACGAAAGACAACACCTATTATAAGTGCAGCTGGTCGCCGTTCGAGGGCCATACCTTTGGCAGCACCATCACCCATACCTTCGTCTCGGGCCACCTGGCCTTTGCCGACGGAGCGTTTGATGAGAGCAAAAAAGGGGAGAGGCTGCTGTTCGACCGCTAAGGTATAGCCATGGAACTAGAGCGATTCAAAGAACTGCATGCCCGCTTTTTCGGGAAGGAGTTGCCGGAGGAAGTGCTGGCTTCAGAGGAGTACGAGGCTTACAGTGAGGCCATACACGAAGACGAGGCCTGCTATACCTGGGCCACTGCCGAGAAGTTGAAAAGCAAGGGCTTCGACTACGGGAACTACTGCTGCCTGATGCTGGCCGACAAGGTATATGAAAGCCTGGATGAGGACGGCGAAATCCGATATGGCAACCCGGAAGTGGTCATCAACAAATGGGACGAAGGGCTGTACGGTATACCGGTGCACAATGGCAGCGCCACCATGGTGGTCATCAACTACTGCCCGTGGTGCGGCACCAGGCTAAGCGTGTAGGCGCTATACCTAACCCAGTGCGATTGTAAGTCCAAAGGCCACAGCGAGATAAGATATTTCATGCAAAAAAATGCGAACCACGTATTGTAAATAAGAAAACGGCACGTATATTTGCATTCTCAAACGAGACACGGTGGTTGTAGCTCAGTTGGTTAGAGCACCAGATTGTGATTCTGGGGGTCGTGGGTTCGAGACCCATCTTCCACCCGAAGCCCTTGAAGCAAACCTTCAAGGGCTTTTTTGTTTAACTTTGTTTTGAAATACGGGCCCCTTTTATCCAGACAGTAGAGGCAATAGCCAAGCTGCTGACGTGGCCTCCCATTCATGAGTTGTAATTCATCATCGTAATTGAAAAAAATATGAGCTTAGTAGTAGTCGGTTCTATGGCGTTCGACGCGCTGGAGACTCCCTTCGGAAAAACAGATAAGATAGTGGGCGGTGCGGCGACCTATATCTCCCTCTCAGCCTCTTATTTCGTGAAGCCTGTGAATGTGGTGTCCGTAGTGGGCGGAGATTTCGACCAGGACCACATCCAGCTGATGCACGAGCGCAACATCAGCACCGAAGGCGTGCAGGTGAAGGAAGACGAGAAGTCCTTCTTCTGGTCAGGCCGCTACTTCAACGACATGAACAGCCGCGAGACGCTGGTGACGGAGCTCAACGTGCTGGGCGATTTCGACCCCATCATACCGGAGTCGTACCAAGGTTGCGAATACCTGATGCTGGGCAACCTGGCGCCTCAGGTGCAGCGCACGGTGTTGGAGCGTCTGACTAACCGCCCGAAGCTCATCGTGATGGACACTATGAACTTCTGGATGGACATCGCTATGGAGGAGCTGCAGAAAACCATCGCGCTGGTAGACGTGCTTTCCATCAACGACGAAGAAGCACGCCAACTGAGCGGGGAGTATTCCCTGGTGAAGGCGGCTCGCAAAATCATGGCGATGGGACCTAAATACCTCATCATCAAAAAAGGCGAGCACGGTGCCTTGTTGTTCCATGAGGAGAAAGTATTCTTCGCGCCGGCTCTGCCGCTGGAGGAAGTGTTTGACCCAACCGGAGCAGGCGATACCTTCGCGGGTGGTTTCATCGGCTACATAGCCAAAACAGGCGACATCAGCTTCGAGGGCATGAAGCGCGCCATCATCCATGGCTCAGCGCTGGCTTCGTTCTGTGTGGAGAAATTCGGTACGGAGCGCCTCAAGAACCTGAGCCAGCAAGAGATTGACAACCGCGTGCAGCAGTTCGTGAGCCTGGTGAAATTCGATACCGTATTGCAGTAGATTATAATAGGTATAGCACACAGAAAGGGGAGGCTTCGGTCTCCCTTTTTGCGTTTCGTAGGCGTTGCACACTGGCTCATGATGATATAAAATGCAACAAAGTATGGCTAACAGGGGTAAACCTATACTGTATACACCAATACAGGAGACAAACGATGAGCATACAAAATCAAAATAAAAAGACGCAGGACGAACTGAAGAAGAACAATCCGCAAGGAGAGGACCCAAACAAATTGATGGGTAATATTGAAGACAATCCTGTTAGGAACGCTACTAACGACAGCGAAACCAAAGTGCAAAACCCGAACCGAAACCTCGCTAAAGGCGGCAATAACATGCCTTACGATAAAAAGTAGCTTTAGAGAGACCAAAATAAGACTATGAAAATTGAGAGGGGAGGAAGGCCATACAGGCCTTCCTCTTCTTGTTTTATAGCTGGCTTTTTTGACTGCCATGGTGCCAGGCTGGAAATTGCTTCTTATTTTTAGCCCCCTTCACTAGAAGAGCACTATGCAGCACCACGACATTTGTATACTGGGCGCCGGACCAGGAGGCGCTTCCGCAGCACTGCACCTAGCCAACAAAGGCATCCCGTCCGTTCTGATAGACAAAGCCGTTTTCCCCAGGGACAAGGTATGCGGCGATGCGCTCAGCGGCAAAGTGGTGAGCGAGCTCAAACGCATCTGCCCGGATTTACCCGCTGTGCTAAGCCAACAGGAGTCACAGCTGCCTTCCTGGGGCATCCATTTCGTCTCTCCGGCCGGGTATAAGCTGAGCGTTCCTTTCAAGTACAATTACAACCCGGAGCAGGACGTGCCATCCGGCTACATCTCCAAAAGAGTCGATTTCGATAATTTCCTGGTGGAGGAGGCGAAGAAGCGCCCTGAAATCACCTTGCTGGAAGGTATAGACGTCGCCTCTGTCGAGAAGGCAGAGGGAGGGTACCTGCTGACAGACAAAAGTGGAAGCCTCCAATTAACAACGCGTCTGTTGATTGCGGCCAATGGAGCGCATTCGTCCTTCGCCAGGCAGCAGGCCGGTATAAAGCAGGAGCCGGAGCACTACTGCGCCGGATTGCGCGCCTATTACAAAGGCGTGCAGGGGCTGGACAAAGACAACTTCATCGAGCTCCATTTTCTCAAAGATTTCCTGCCAGGCTACTTCTGGATTTTCCCTCTTCCGGGTGGCTACGCCAATGTGGGGGTGGGTATGCTGAGCGAGACGGTGAGCCAGAAAAAAGTGAATCTGAAGAAAGAGATGCTGCGCATCATCGCCACGCACCCCGAGTTCCAGCAGCGCTTCGCTGGAGCAGAGCTAGTAGGCGACATCAAAGGATATGGTCTACCGCTGGGCTCCAGGAAGCGGGTGATTTCAGGGGACAACTACATGCTGGTAGGCGATGCGGCTTCGCTCATCGACCCGTTCACCGGCGAAGGCATCAGCAATGCCATGATTAGCGGCCGCTGGGCAGCCACACAAGCCGAGCTGTGCCTGCAGCAGCAGGACTTCTCTGCTGATTTCATCCAAGGCTATGACAAAGCGGTGTATAACCGCCTCTGGAAAGAGCTCAAGCTAAGTCGCCGCATGCAGCGCCTGCTCAACTACCCGTGGCTGTTCAACCAGGTGGCCAGCAAAGCATCCAAGAACCAGGCGCTGGCCGAGACCATCTCCTGCATGTTCACCGATTTGGATTTGCGGGAGCGACTAAAGCAGCCATCCTTCTACCTGAGGCTGCTTTTCAACTAACCTACTAAAACTCCTGCTTCAGCCAAAGCTGGAAGTTCTGCTTCTCTTCAGTAGTGGCGTCCGCACGTTTGGCTACGGTATACCTGGTATAGAAAGTCTGCTGACCAGGCTGCAGTTTTACTTGGCGCAGCTGCTTGTTGCGGAACAAAGTCAGCTCCATAGTTTGGCCCAGGTATAGGTCCGCTAGCAGCGGCTGCAGGTTCTGCTCCAGTTTTCGTCCGTTCACGGCTACCAATTCATCGTCCACGCTCAGTACAGTACTGGCAGGCGAGTCAGGTGCTATAGCCGACACCTTCGTGAGTTGGTTATCTGCAACAACCTTGAAGCCGAACAGCCGCTCGTACAGCAGCGGGTTCTCCTCTGCCTGCAGCGTGCAGCCTATGTAGTGGAGCGCTTCATCCAAGGCTTGTTCTATAGGCGAAGTCCCATAAATGTATTGCTCGAAATACGACCGAAAATCCTCTCCACCGATACGCAGCACCAAGTTTTCATAATCTTCCTCGCTATACCCATTGGCGCGTTTCCCATACTCTTCCCACAGGTGCCGCATCACGGTATCCAGGCTAGCTGCATTGCTAGTGGCTTGCCGCAGTTGCAGGTCAAGCAGCAGGGCGGTCAGAGCTCCTTGGATGTAGATAGACACCTTTCGGTCAGGTATGCCGGGTTTATAACCATCCAGCCACAGGTCGAAAGAGGAGTCGGCTACGGAGAGGTGGTGGTGGCCATAATCAGCGAAGTAGCGTTGCAGGGTGGTATTCAGTTCCTCGAAATACTGTGTGGCCGAGAACACGCCGGAGCGGGCTAGCATGTAGTCGCCGTAGTAGGTGGTGACGCCTTCGGCTACATAGCCCGTCCGGAAGTAGTTCTCACCAGTGAAGTCGTAGGGCAGCATTTCCTTCGGCCGTATCTGTTTCACGTTCCAGGTATGGAACAGCTCGTGTGAGCTTACGCCCAGAAACTCCTTGTACAGCGCCGGCGTCATCAGCAGTTCGCCCTGGCCCAGCGTGATGACGGTAGAGTTGCTATGCTCAACGCCATGGTAGAAGCGGTAAGGCAGGATTTCGTTCAGGTAGTGGTAATCAGCTACAGGGAAATCACCGAACACCTCCAATTGCTCTTGGGTGAAAGCCTCGAAATCCTTTTTAATCCTTTCCCAGTCCGGGCGGCAGTCGCCCTGTATCCAGATATGGAAGGGTATACCTGCTACCGTATAGGTTTCCTGCTGCAAGGTGGCGCTGGCGATGAGGGGGCTATCTACCAGTTGGTCGTAGTTGGTGGCCTGCAGGGTATGGCGCTCCGTCTCCTTCAGTCCGCAGGCAATCTGCCAGTCGTCTGGCAAGTGGAGTTGGAGTAGCTGGGGCTCCTGCTCGCGTCCCTCCACCGCCATCAGGCAGTTGATGCCGTTCAGGTATAGCTGCTCCTCGTCCAGCCAGGAGCCGCCCCCGTCCATCTGCCGGGCATAAAAGCTATACCTGATTTCCACTGTCTCAGCTCCGCCTGCCTCCACTAGCCACTTGTCCTTAGTCACCTTCCGGACAGGTATAGCGTGGCCATTGGCGCTGGCCGTAACACCGCGCAACTTTTGGGCAAAGTGCTGGAGTTCGTAGCGGCCGGGGCGCCAGGCCGGGAGTTGCAGGTATAGCTCCTGCTGTGTCTTGCCAGGTATGGATAGAGTAATGTCCAGAAAGTGCGTGAGCGGGTTGGAAAAGCTGATGTGGTGCCGAATCATGGGATAAGTTTTTTACTCGCTTCATACGAAGAGAGCCTTCAGGTGAACAGTTATAGCCGATTTTGACGCTGCCGGAGCGTAAATTGGTGTATTTTTACAAATATTATAGAAGATGGATTGCTAATTTAGAAAAGCTTCCCTAATTTTGCAGGCCATAATAAAACCATTGGCAGACGATGAAAAGAACATTCCAGCCTTCTCAGAGAAAAAGAAGAAATAAGCACGGTTTCAGATCTAGAATGGAAACCGCTAACGGTAGAAGAGTGCTCGCTAGCAGAAGAGCGAAAGGCAGAAAGAAACTTTCCGTTTCTGACGAAAGAAGACACAAGGCTTAATTTCGGCTTGCGCTTTGCCCAGCCCGGAGCCGCTCAATTGAATGGATCCAGCACATGACTGAGCAGGCAGAGCAACCGAATTCCTATACATTTTCGAAAGAAGAACGCTTGTGCAGTAAGCGGCTTATCTCGCTGCTGTTTAGCAAGGGTTCTTCTTTTAATTTGTATCCCCTCAGGTTTGTACATTACTCTCCTGAAGACCTTCTATCCGAGAAAACGCAGTTGGTTATATCCGTGTCGAAGCGCAACTTCAAACGCGCCGTCGACCGCAACCGCCTGAAGCGCCAAGTGCGTGAGGCTTACCGCCTCAACAGGCACATTCTATCCCAACACCAGGAGCAGGCTCCCCGCCTCCTTGCCATCATTTATATAGGCAAGGAAAAAAAATCCTTTGATACAATCCAAAAAAAACTAATTTCCGGTTTGGAACGTTGTTTGATTAAGTAGTCTTACCTCGTCCTCAAACCTGAAATAGTATGTACAAAAAGTCTATAGCCGGCCTTGTCATAGGCTGCCTTGCGCTCACACTGGTTTCTTTTAAATCAGAATCTGAGCGCTATTTCGAGATTGCCAAAAACCTAGATGTTTTTGCCACCCTTTTCAAAGAGGTAAACACCTACTACGTGGACGAAGTGCCGCCTGCCAAACTGGTGCGCACAGGTATAGATGCGATGCTCAAGTCGCTTGACCCGTACACGAACTACATTCCTGAGGACGATATCGAGGATTTCCGTACCATGACCACTGGTCAGTATGGCGGTATAGGTGCGCTCATTGGCAGCCGCAACGGCAAAGTCATGGTGCAGATGCCGTATGAGAACTCGCCCGCCCACAAGGCTGGTCTGGTGATAGGCGACGAGATTGTGAAGATTGACGGCGTGAATGTTTCCAACAAGACTACATCTGAAGTAAGCAAGCTGCTCAAAGGCCAGGCGAACTCTACCATCAAACTGGAGGTGCGCAGCTACGGCCAGACCAAACCCCGCACTGTAGAACTGACCCGCGCCAACATCATGGTGGACAACGTGCCCTATTACGGCATGCTGGACAAGGAAATAGGTTACTTCCAGCTTTCAGGCTTCACCGTGGACGCATCCAAAGAGGTGCGCACTGCCGTTCAGAAGCTGAAGGAGCAGGGAGCGAAGAAAATCATCTTCGACCTGCGCGACAACCCGGGTGGTCTGTTGCACGAGGCAGTGAACATCTCCAACCTGTTTGTTGACAAAGGAAAAGACATTGTGAGCACCAAAGGCAAAGTGAAGGAGTGGAACAAGACATACAAGGCCTTGGACGAACCGCTTGACAAGGAGATTCCGCTCGTTATCCTGACCAGTTCCCGCAGTGCCTCGGCTTCTGAAATCGTAGCCGGCGTGATGCAGGACTATGACCGGGCCGTGCTGGTGGGAGAGCGCACCTTCGGGAAAGGGTTGGTGCAGGCTACCCGTCCGCTATCCTATAACTCCCAATTGAAAGTGACGACAGCCAAGTACTACATCCCAAGTGGCCGCAGCATACAGGCCATCGACTATACCCACCGCAACGAAGACGGTAGCGTAGGCAAGATTCCAGATTCGCTTCGCGTTGCTTTCAAAACAGCCACCGGCCGCGTGGTGTACGATGGCGGCGGGGTGAGCCCGGACGTGGAGGTGGAGCGCACAACTTTCTCTGATATCGCAAGGGCCATCGCCTCTAAAGGTTACTTCTTCGAGTACGCCAACAAATACAGAGCCGAGCACCCCTCTATTGCACCTGCCAAGGACTTCAAAATGACCGATGCAGATTATCAGAAGTTCATAGCATACCTGGAGGATAAGGATGTATCCTATACCACCAAAGTAGAGCGCGAGTTAGAGGAACTGTCTGAGAAGGCGAAGGAAGGAAAGCACCTGGATGATATAAAAGGAGAACTGGCTACCATCAGGAAGAAAGTGTCCCATAACAAGGCTAACGACCTGACCAGGTTCCGTACCGAGATTCAGGAAATGCTGGAAGCCGAAATCGCCTCTCGCTATTACCTGCAGAAAGGCTACATCGAGTCCTCGTTTGATGATGACCCGGACATCCTGATGGCGAAACGGGTGCTAACCGACTCTCAGGAGTACGCCTCATACCTGAAGCTGAAGTAAACGACATAAGTCCGACGAGAGGGTGGTGCTGCCAAGGTGCCACCCTCTTTCTTTGTAGGTATAGCATAAAGCTGGCTTTTTGTTTCTTGCCTTTCGTGCAGTACTTTTGTAGATACATTATATAGAATAACGCATGTCCTTTCTGCTCGCGCTCGAAACCTCTTCCACTGTCTGTTCCGTCGCCTTGTTCAAGGGAGCCGATTTGCTGGGAGCTTCAGAGTTGCAAATTGAGAAATCACACTCCTCCCACATCACCGTTATGATTTCCCAGTTATTGGAGAATTGTGGGGTGGAGCTGAGGCAGCTGAGCGCAGTGGCCGTATCGGGCGGCCCGGGTTCCTATACCGGTTTGCGGATAGGAAGCTCAACCGCCAAAGGCCTTTGCTACTCCCTCGACATCCCGCTGCTGGAAGTGTCAACCTTGTATGGACTGGCCTTGCAAGCAGTACAGCATGTACCAAATGCGGAAGAGTATCTGTTTTGCCCGATGCTCGATGCCCGGCGTATGGAAGTCTATACCTGCCTGTTGAATGCTAGCCTAGAAGAGCAACTGCCCATAGCGCCTGTCATTCTGGATGAAGATACATTCAAGAAGCAGCTGGAAGAACATCGGATTGTCTTCTTTGGGAGTGGGGCAGCTAAGTTCAAGAATTTGGTCGGTGAAAATAAGAATGCGTTGTTCATAGAGGGGATACAGCTCTCGGCAAAACCGATAGGCCAACTTGCCCTAGCTAAGTATGAGCAACAGGCCTTTGAAGACGTGGCCTATTATGAACCCTTCTACCTAAAGGATGTTTATATAACAAGTGCGAGTAAGAACATTATTAAATAGTCAACACGATGTCAGAGATAATAAATAAGGTAGCACAAAGCGCGCTGGTAACATTCAACCTGGAAGAACTGCTTCACCCAGGCGAGCGTGTAGTGTATGATATAAAGGATAACCTTTATATGGGGCTCATCCTGCGCGAAAAAGACTTCAGGGCTTTTGTAAAAGACAACGACTGGTCTGTATACGCTGGTAAAAACATAGCTATACTTTGCTCAGCTGATGCGATTGTGCCGACTTGGGCCTATATGCTTTTGGCAACCAAGCTGCAGGCATATGCCAACTACTATGTTTTCGGGGACCTGGAGGCATTGGAGCAGGCACTCATGCAAGAGGCAATCTCCAAGATAGACCCAGAGGAGTATAGAGATGCCAAAGTAGTAGTGAAAGGTTGCGGCAGCATACCTGTCCCGACCTACGCTTATGTGGAAATCATGCGTAAGCTATTACCGGTTACCAGCAGCCTCATGTATGGAGAGCCCTGCAGCACCGTACCACTCTATAAAAAACCAAAAGCAATTTAATCGAATAGTAAAGCTAAAAGCAGAAGCCCCGTTCTATAAGGCGGGGCTTCTGCTTTTATATAGGCTATACCTGAAAACCATAAGGGAGACGATAGCAGGAGAAATATCATACCATTACAATATCAGATAGCATCATCAAAGAGAATTCTAAATTAGACCTTCATCCTGCTCAAGATGGGAGAAACATCTGGAAGAATATTTAATCAACAGGAACTTCTAAATGCGCTAAAGCAGTTATATCTCTTGCGTAGCAGTATAAAGGCTAATGGGGTATGGGGAAATCCACAGGCAATAATCATAAATGTCTCCTTGTACAAATTAGGTAAGCGCAAGTAAAAATGCAGTGAAGAGCTGCAAAAGCATTTCGATTGAAGAGCAAAGGTAAGTAATTCCTGTAGGGGAGGGGTAGGTTAATAGAAACCCCAAACTTTCTTTTGAAAGAATCCCGCAGCGGCTGAGGGGCTTAAGGGGAACCGCCCCTCGGGGAAGGTGAGAGTTCGCCCGGGGCGCTTGCAAATCCGGGAACGCTCCCTACCTTTGCACTCCCTCCACGAGAGCGGGGGGCGGGCGGCCGGCGGGGCCGCCGACAGAAGGGACTGAAAGAAGGCGGAAATTTTTTCCCTCCCCGCTTGCGGATACGGAAAAGCTGCTTACCTTTGCGTCCCCTTCGGCAGGAAGGGCCTGAGGGGCGGAGGCAGAACAGCGGCCGAGAAGAGGGAAAAAACTTTGGCCGGGTGCTTGCGGAAACGAAACTTCTTCCTACCTTTGCAGCCCGCTTCAGCAGGAGGCGTTCGAAGGCCTCTTCCTGACAGGGGGCGACCGGAGAAAGAAGAGAGAAAAAAAGTCGCCCTTGGGTGTTGCGGATACGGAAAAGGTTGCTACCTTTGCAGCCCGCTTCGGCAGGAGGCGTTCCAAGCAACCTCTCAGCAGAGGGTAAAAGGAAAGAGAGAAAAAAGTTTCGCCTGGCTGTTTGCAAGTTCAAAAAGGTTGCTTACCTTTGCAACCCGCTCTGAAACGAAGGTTTCGAAGGGGCCTCCCAGCCAGACGGGCCGGGGAGAAAGAGAAAAAAAAGTCAGTGTTTTTGTTGCAAAGAGGAAAATGTTTCCTACCTTTGCACTCCGCAAACGAGGGCAGCCCGGTTCGGAGACAACGACAACACGAGTGAGTGGCCTGCGGGCCGGCCCTGCAGAAGAGCAGGGCGCAACTGGGAGAAGTAGTCTTCCGGAAAGTTCTTTGAGAGACTGTGAGATAGAA
>NZ_KB890768.1 GCF_000373265.1 Pontibacter roseus DSM 17521 | reverse complement strand
TGGCTATTTCTTCTATAACTTCCCTGCTTCCTAAGTCCCTGTTGTAGATGGGATGAGTAAAATTCTGCTTGTATACCTCTATGGCGGGAGCCCAGTTGTCAAATGCCGCCTCTATAGTGTATCCTGCATTCTGAAAACCCAACGACATTCCACCGCATCCCGCAAATAAATCAACTA
The DNA here is from genome assembly GCF_000373265.1 of Pontibacter roseus DSM 17521. GTDB lineage: Bacteria > Bacteroidota > Bacteroidia > Cytophagales > Hymenobacteraceae > Pontibacter > Pontibacter roseus. Next base: position 238,028 of record NZ_KB890768.1, on the reverse strand, counting down.
CTTTCATTCTTATATATGTACTTAAAGTGTATTCTCTTTAAAATATTTGGAGACAATAAGCTCCTACAGACACTATTATAAATCGCTATGTTAGGCTTCATGATTTAAGTACTAACATCTGTAGCCATTTACACCAACTCTTAGGTTGTAATCTTAATCTTAAAAATACTTTATTTTTAGCTCTCTAACTTACTCGCGCAACTTAAAATTGATAGAATAATATAAGTATATTGATTATAAGGCGGTTAATAAGATTTGATTAGGAGAGTTTGCCTAAAATTTCACAGTTTTGACATTGTTTATTTAGGCTTAGCTGAACAAGTAGAACCCATGTTTTCCAGCCATTGTTCTGAAGATATGGCTGACAATTTGAGCAAAGAGAAGCGGAGCTATGCGATGAGCTGCGTCAAGAGTAAAAACACTAGACCCGAAATGCTTGTTAGAAAGTTCTTGCATTCAAAGGGCTTTAGGTACAGGTTGCATTCAAAACAACTGCCAGGCAAGCCCGATGTTGTATTAAGTATGTATAAAGCAGTAGTATTCGTTCATGGTTGCTTTTGGCACCACCATTACTCAGGGTGTAGTAGAAGTCGACTGCCTAAATCGAATGTAGAGTTTTGGGAGAAGAAGATTAAACGCAATATAGATCGCGACAAACAAAATCTACAACATTTGCATATGCTTGGCTGGCGTACCTTTATAGTTTGGGAATGCGGGCTATCAAAAAGCAGAAGAGATTTGACACTCAATAATCTAGTGCATGATATAAGAGATGGTGCCCTTAATATCAGAAGTTAGATTTAATAATTATGATCCTTAAGTATCATAAAATATGCATAGCTGCCCTTTTTAAAGAAAGTTTACTTGTTAAGTAATGTAGCTGATTATATTTAAGCTGCTTCTCTTCTGTTAAGGATAATTCTAGAACTTAATATTTGCCAAGGGTAATAATATTAAATTTTGTTTGGCAATTTATTCAACTTAGCTATTAGGTAGAAGAAGTTGTATGTACTTTGTATGTACCAAAAAAAAGCACTTACAAGTTTAACCTCGTAAGTGCCTGATAATGAGTGGAGAATATCGGAGTCGAACCGATGACCTCTTGCATGCCATGCAAGCGCTCTAGCCAGCTGAGCTAATCCCCCTTATTGCTGAACTGGCACAAAATTAGAACAATTTTCGAATATCCAAAAACAGAAGCGGCAGTTTTTGAAAATAAAAAAGGCGGGACATTTGTCCCGCCTTTTCTTGCTCTGGTTTATTACCCTTAGTTGAAGATGTAACGAAGACCTAGCTGTGCATACCAAGTGGTAGAAAGAGTTGTGATGTCTCTGAAAGGCGTTGTTGGAAGTACAGTCTGGCCGTTTTCAGTCACAGTTCTCATCTGGAACGTTGGTACACCATCATTGCTAATCGGAGTTTCCTTAGTGTTCGTAGTCAGGATGCTCTGGGCGTTGTTGAATCCTGTAAAGATACCCCACTCAGAGTTAATCAGGTTACCTACATTCATCACGTCAGCAGTGACCTGCAGTGTGTTGCGCTTGCCACCAATGTTGGTGTAGACATCCTGAATCAGTTTGAGGTCGAAACGGTTCAACCATGGCATCAGAGAGCCGTTACGCTCAGCGTACTGGCCACGTCTTGTGCTCAGGTAGTCGTCATTCTCGATGAAGGTGTTGAACGCCTCACGCTGCTGCTCAGGTGTAAATAGTGTTGCACCTGTTTTAGGGTCAATAATAGGTGCGAAGTTCAGGTTTTCCACCTTGTTCGGCACGTACAACAGGTCAGCGTTGATGCCGTCTTTGTTGATGTCACCGTTGTACACATACGAGAAGCGGCCTTGGTGCGAGCCGTTGTAGAACAACGACACAGTGGTAGCTAGGTGGTTGAAGTAGTTGATTTTGTAAGAAAGGTTACCTACTACGTTGTGAGGAACAGCATACTGCGACTTGTACAGAATCTGCTCGTTCGGGCCATTTACAGATGGGCTACCCAACCAGGCAGAAGAAGCGTTTGAACCTGGGTTACCAGATACTTCAGTTGCATGTGTGTAGGTATAGTAGATGGAGCCATACAGGCCGTTGCGGGCAGGAAGTGACAGACCCACTGTGCTGCTGAGCGATTCGCCTTTAGCAGAAGTGTTTGTCAGTACCACGGCAGTGTTCGCGTTTACAGCAGCGTTGTATTTTGTACTGTTAGCGCCTTCTGGGTAATATTCTCTTCTGTCGTTCTCGCCCTCACCACCATAGTTCAGTGTTGTAGGAGCGTCTTTTCTGTTGGCACCAAACTGGTAAGCAGCGTTCACGTCTTTCGTGTAGATTACGTCTGCAGTAGCTACCAACGGTGTACCCGGGATGGTGTAGTCAGCGCCGATGCTGGTTCTCCATACCTTAGGCATTTTGAACTCGTTGTCAACCAAAGCGAAGCTTGTAGGAACACCTGCTCTTGGGTTCTTGATGAACACGTTCTGCGCGCTGGCAGGTGTGTTGTTCAACCAGTAATAAGGGTCTTTGTTGAAGCGAATATCGCCAATCCAACCGGCTACTGATGCATAGCTGTTTGGCTCTACGTTGTTCTGGATTACACCAGAGTTCGAAGGCATGTTTGTCAACCATACGAAAGGAACACGGCCGTTGAACAGACCAGTACCACCACGCAGTTGCAGAGAGCCATCACCAAGGGCATCAAAGTTGAAGCCTACACGTGGAGCCAACATGATTCTTGACTTTGGCCATTCGCTGGTAGTGTACTTTCTCTCACCGCCTTCTGGCGTTCTCAGAGTAAGTTCATCAATAGAAGGGTTAGCAGTCAGGTCGTTCATGTACACTGGCATGTCTGCACGCAGACCCAGTGTCAGGTCCAATCTGTCAGTAGCGGCAAACTTGTCCTGGATGTAGGCACCGGCTGTTCCCAATACGATTGGAGCGTATGGGTCCTGACCTTCGTAAGGGTACGTCAGACCGAACATGATAGGAGCCACCTCGTTAGGAGTACCAGTCTTCAGAAAGTCTTCAACAGACTCGTAACGGTAGTAAGAAGTACCCATACGGATGTACTGGTTACCAAACTTCTGAGATTCAAAAGTGGCACCACCTGTAATGGTGTGTTTACCAGCCAGGTAGGTCAGGTTGTTGGTGATGCTGTAGTTATTGTTCAGCACGTCGTTGCCAAAAGTGAACAGCTCATAACCAAACGACATGTAGTTTGAGTTACGGTTTCTGTCACCATCCCAGATGTCAACCATTGGGAAGATTTCGCTAGGAGAGGTACGCGTGTCCTGGATGCGGCTGTAGGTGGCCAGGAACTGGTTGGAAAGACGGGAAGAGAAGGTGCTGTTTAATTCAGCGGAAGCCGAACGCACAATGTTCTCCGTATCATACATGGTCTTGGAGAAGGCCATAGACTGGTCGCTCACACGGTTTACGGAAGAACGTGGGCTAGGACCGGAGCTGCCGTTTACCAATGAACCTGCCTCGCCAACCACCTGGTTGTAGCGAACAGCCAGTTTGTGCTTGTCGCTGATGTTCCAGTCAATACGAGCCAGTAAGTTGGTGCTCTTGGTGCCGTTTTCGTTGGCGTAGTTCTCGTAAGAGCCTGGGTCATAGCCCCAAACATTAATCAGGTGGTTGCGAACTGCGTCCAAGTCAGCTCTTCTTGTTCTGGCGATGTTCTGGTCAGGGTTAGCTACACCGTCAGTCGATGCTTTCCAAAGGTTTACTGCATTCGGGTTAGTGCCTTTTTCATCAATTGACTCAGCGTTCACGAAGAAGAACAGTTTGTTCTTGATGATTGGACCACCCAAACGGAAACCGAGTGTACGGCTAGAAGTCTCATTGCCTTGGTCCAGTTTCATGTCGTTCACCTTGCGGCCATTCATGTCCTGGTTGCGGTAGAAGCCATAAACGGAGCCAGAGAACTCGTTGTTACCGCTACGCGTAACGGCGTTGATACCAGCACCAGTAAAACCGCTTTGACGAACGTCGAAAGGAGCGATGTTTACCTGCACCTGCTCAATCGCATCGATAGAGATAGGCTGCGAACGGCCTCCAGGAAGTGGGTTAGAGTTCAGACCGAAGCCGTTATTGAAGTTGGCACCGTCAATCTGAACGTTGTTGAAGCGACCGTCGCGGCCTGCGAAACCATTGCCATTAGCCTGTGGTGTCAGACGTGTGAAGTCAGTAAGGCTTCGTGTTACAGTAGGCAATGTAGCAATCTGCTCCGTGCTTACGTTGGTAGCGGCACCTGTTCTCTGTGCGTTGAACACAGAAGACTGGTCGGCTGTAACGGTTACTTCAGACAGCTGCGTGCCACCGGCAGACAGAACAGCATCGAGCACGTAAGGACGGCCCAACTGCAATGTGATGTTGTTGTAAGCCATCGGCTGGTAGCCAATGTAGCTCACCTCTACTGTGTAAGGCCCACCGATACGGGTGTTGGCGATGTTGAAGCGTCCCTCTGTGTTGGTGACAGCTCCGTAAGTAGTGCCCGAAGGCTGGTGGGTAGCTCTGACGGTAGCGCCAATTAGTGCCTCACCATTCGAATCCTTTACAGATCCACTAACGCTACTCGTTGTCACCTGTGCATGCAGACTTGCAATACACAGCAACATGAGGAGTGTTGAGAGTAATAACTTTTTCATAAAAAGATTGATTGATTTTTTGCCCGCAAAATTAGGCTCAATTACTCGAATTGCAACTACTTAGAGATTAATTTATTATTAATAAAATGTCCTGTGTTATTTGTTTCAAAGCCGCTTAGGAATTATTAAATTACGGACCAAATGAAGTTCGAACTTCAGGCAAAACGGCGAAGGCTGGGCATATGCCCAGCCTTCGCCGTTTGTACTAAAATTGGGGTCTTAGTTAAAGATATACCGGATGCCGACCTGGCCTTGCCACCTGGAATCAAAAGGGGAAATGTTATACGCCCTGTTGTTTGGATTAAAGGTGAAGGTGGGCTGGCCTGTGAAATCGTCCCTTCCTGCGTAACGGACGATTTCATTGGCGCTGTTCGTCACGAAGTATTGCCGGCCCCACTCCCTGTTCAGGAGATTACCCACATTGAACACATCGAACGTGAGTTGTAGGGTATGGCGCGCTTCCCCCGCGTTGATGTAGAAGTCCTGGAACAAGCGTAAATCCCATTGGTGCGTCCAGGGCATGCGTGCACCGTTCCGTTCGGCATAGTCTCCGCGGCGGTCATCCAGATAGTCATCGTCGCTGATGAAGGCATCAAGGGCCGCCCACTGCTCTTCCGGCGAAATAATGGTGGTGCCGACAGTCAGGGGCACCAACAGGATTTCGCCCTGGTTGCGGGGCACGTACATCAGGTCGTTACCAAAGTTGCCATCCCCGTTCAGGTCCTGCGCATAGAGGTATGTGAAAGGTGCGCCGGATTGCCCTTGGTAAAAGAGGGAGATACCTGTCGCAAAGTTGTTGGCATAGCGGAAGGTATAGCCGCCTGAGCCAATAATGCGGTGGCGGATATCGAAGCGGGAGTAGCTCAGCTCCGGGTTGTTGGGGTCGTTGACAATCTGGTTGAACTCATAATTGGAGAGGGCGGTGGAGTTGGTCCCGCTGTTGACGTCCTCTGACTTGCCGTAGGTATAAGCCACTGTCGTGTTCAGCCCATTCGCAAAATCCTTGCGGAGCTGGCCCGTGATGCTGTAACGGTAGCCCTCGTCGGTGTTGTCCAGCAGAATCACGTTGGTGTAAGAGGGGTTCCTGCGGCGTTGCGCCGGGAAGAAGTTCCGGTTGTCCGGGCCCACCAGCTGACCTTCTGGCGCCGCTAGGTTGAGGTCCCGGTAGACCACATCGTTCAACGTCTTGGAGTAGATGCCTTCTACGGTCGCGATTATTTCTCCTGGCAAGGTATAGTCCAAAGCCAGGTTGCTGCGCCATACCTGCGGCAGCTTGAAATCTTCGCTAATCACGTTCACTTCCACAGTCCGTACGGGTGTGCCCGCATTTCGCTGTTCGTTGGGGTCAGCCACAAAGGTAGGAGGGGTGCGTTGGTCCACCGTTCCCAATATCGTACCTGTGTTAACGAACTGGTTGGAGAGCCATACAAACGGAACCCGACCTGTGAAAATACCCGACCCGCCTCTGATTTGTAAGGAACGGTCATCAGTAGGGGTGTAGTTGAACCCTAGCCGCGGCGCCCACAGCAGCTGCCCTCCCGGGGTCTTGTCTGTTCGCAAACCAGAACGGATTTCGGCAAAGTCAGACTCCAATTGGGTATTGCGGGCCGGCTGGTCAGGGAAGGCAGGGATATCGAGCCGCAGCCCCAGCGTGACGCGCAGCTGCTCAGAAAAATTATACTCGTCCTGCACGTAGAAGCCCAGCTGGGCGGCATTGAACTCCGCCGCCGGGCGAGGGTCGTCGGTTAGCGAATACGTAGCGCGTACCCGGTTCGGTCTGTTGTTGAAGAAGTCATCAAGGGAGTTGAAGTCCCAACGGCCGTTCAGGTTATTGATAAACAGGTTCCTGAATTTGAAGAACTCGTTGTGCGTGCCGAAGGTCAGGTTATGCGATCCTAGGGTATAGGTGAAGTTGTTGGTAAACTCAAAAATGTCCTGGTCCAGCTCGTTGGCAGTAGAAGAGCGCTGGGAGCCAAACTCCAGGGTGCCCACCGGGTCAGAGATGGTGACCTGCGGGAAGAGCGCGCCGGGCGTGCTGCGGCTCTCCCGGATGCGGGAGTAGCCCAAAATGAGCTTGTTTGCCATCTCATTGCTTATCCGGCTGTTCAGTTCCGCCACGGTGCTGTGGGTGAGGCTGTTGAATTCGTAGGCGTTGTTGCCGAGCCGCACGAAGTTTCGGTTCCTGGTAAACTCATCCTGCATGGCGTCTACGATGTTATGGCGGAGTGTGAGCTGGTGTTCGTTGGTGATATTCCAGTCGAGGCGTGCGAAGTACTTGTTGCTCTGGGTTTCCCTGTCAAAGTCTCCGAAGGTGCCCACGTCATAGCCGTAGGTAGTCCGTACGAAGTCGGATAGCTGTTGGGCGGCGGAGAGGGGAATCTGCGACTCTGCCGAGCCAGGGGCGAATCGTACCGGCTCCGTGATGCGGGTGGCATCGTAGTTAAAGAAGAAGAAAAGCTTGTCCTGGATGATGGGGCCACCCAAACGGGCGCCATACTGGTAGTTGCTGAACTCATCGGCCCGCACACGTGGGCCCTCCACGGCTTTGCCAATGGTCCGTTCTGTACGGCCAAAGCCATACACTGAACCCGAGAACTCGTTGGTGCCGCTACGGGTCACGGCGTTGATGCCGCCGCCGGTAAAGTTGCCTTGGGTCACATCATACGGCGCCACTACTACCTGTATCTCCTGGATGGCGTCCAATGAAATAGGCTGCGTGCCTGCCCCACCGCCTGGCGTGCCGCTGCTTGAGAGGCCGAACACGTCGTTGTTCACGGCTCCATCTATAGTGATGTTGTTGTAGCGGTTGTTGGAACCGGCGATGGAGTTGCCGCTGGCTTGTGGGGTAAGGCGAGTGAAGTCCTGTAGGCTTCGGCTGAGCGTAGGCAGCCGCTCCAACTGCTCTCGAGAAACGTTTGTGGCGGCACCTGTGCGGTCCTGGTTAAAAACGTCGCTCCGTTCCCCCACAATCTGAACTTCGCCAAGTTGCTGTGTGCTTTCCTGTATGGTAAGGTCAACACGGGCCGTCTGACCCAGGCTGAGTGTTATGTTCTCCACCACCTGCTCCTGAAAACCCACATAAGAAGTCCTGACAGTATAGGGGCCGCCCACACGCATGTTCAGAATGCTGAAGCGGCCCTCCGCATCAGTGCCTGCCACATACTGCGTGTTGGTAGGAGTGTGCACGGCTATGATGGTGGCTCCGGGCAGTGCTGTGCCACTCTGGTCCCGTACTGTACCGCTCATGGCAGCAGTAGTAGCTCCCTGCGCCCACGCCAGTTGGCCAGTCAGTAGCAACAGCAGGAACAGGAGTATCCTTGTGTAAAATGTCCTCATAATACCTATAAGTTTGATGAAAAATCATAATCACTTATAAGTACGTAGTAACTAGTTGTTTATGTCTTGTTTTTGTATAAAATTTGTCTTGTCAGTCTTAACATAATTCAGGTAGGGCTAGCTATTCTGCAAACGGACGGACGGCCTTGATGAAAATCTTCTGATAGTGTTCTGAGAAGAAGTTGTTCTCGATGACCCCCAGGCTGGTGGAGGCGTGTATGAACTTGACCTCGCTGTCATTGACCACCTCCGTCACCATACCCACGTGCGTGATTTCGCGGCTGTTCCTGCTTGCACCAAAAAACACCAGGTCTCCTTCCTTCAGGTCTTTGGGTCTCACCTCTTTGCCATACCTGCTCTGCTCCTCCGAAGTGCGCGGCAACGCCACGTTGATGCTTTGGAAGGAGGTGCACAGCAGGCCAGAGCAATCCATGCCTACGCGGCTGGTGCCGCCCCAGCGGTAGGGAGTGCCGGTGTAGGAGCGGGCGGTCTCGATAACGGTGGCCACGTTCTCGTCCAGGCGACGTGGATTGGTCACTTTGGTACGGCTGGTGCGGTCTTTTGAGGCCAGCGGCTTGCCTTTGGAGCTGCGGCGAGCTGCCATTTTGCCCGCTTTTCGCGCCTGTCGTTTCTCCTCTGCTATCTCCCTGGCTGATTTGTAGGTCTCCCCCCGCTTGCTAAAAGTCGGCTTGGAAGACTGGCAGGAAGCCATGATAAGGACCAGAAATATAAATAGGGCAGAAGTAGTATAAAGTGTTCTCAAAGCGTAAATTGGCAATAAGTGATACAAAAAAGAAGAGCTGGCTAAATTAAGCAGAAGCCGTCCTATTTAAAAATGGAATTTAATATACTTACCCCCGAACTCACCCGAGCCCTTGCCGCCATAATAGGCGAGGAGTACGCGGTGCTGCCCACTGACGCAGAGGGGATGCAACACTATACCCACGATGAGACCGAGGACCTGCGCTACATGCCGGAACTGGTACTCAAACCTAAGAACGCAGCGGAAATCAGTCGTATTATGCGGCTGTGCCACGAAAATATCATTCCGGTAACACCCCGTGGGGCAGGCACGGGCCTGAGCGGCGGTGCGCTGGCGGTGCATGGTGGCGTGGTGTTGTCTACGGAGCGGCTCAATGCCATCATCCAGATAGATGAGCAGAACCTGCAGGCGACCGTTGAGCCCGGTGTGATTACGCAGGTGTTCCAGGAAGCGGTGATAGCCCGTGGGTTGTATTACCCACCAGACCCTTCCAGCCGGGGCAGCTGCTTTCTGGGCGGCAACCTGAGCGAGTCATCGGGCGGACCACGGGCAGTGAAGTATGGCGTCACCAAGGACTATGTGCTCAACATGGAGGTGGTGCTGCCCACCGGAGAGATAACCTGGACAGGGGCCAACGTGCTCAAGAATGCCACCGGGTATAACCTGACGCAGCTGCTCATCGGGAGCGAGGGTACTTTGGGCGTCATCACTAAAATCGTATTTAGGCTCATACCTTACCCGCCACAGAACCTGGTCATGCTGGTGCCGTTCCGAAAAGAGGAGGAGGCATGCGCGGCTGTGTCTAGAATCTTTATGGCAGGTATAGTGCCGTCGGCGCTGGAGTTCATGGAGCGGGATGCCATTGAGTGGACAAGTCGCTACTTGGGTTTAGGTATGGTCATGGCCGAGGATGAACGCGCGCACCTGCTCATTGAACTGGACGGCAACGACATGGACCTGCTCTACAAAGACGCGGAGCGGGTGTACGAAGTGCTGGAGACCTTTGACGTGGGCGAGATACTGGTGGCCGATACAGAGAAACAGAAAGAAGACCTGTGGCGCCTGCGCCGGAACGTAGGGCATGCTGTGAAGAGCAATTCCATCTACAAAGAAGAGGACACGGTGGTGCCGCGCGCCCAGTTGCCGGTGCTGCTGCGCGGCGTGAAGGAGATAGGTGAGCGGTACGCTTTCAAGTCGGTCTGTTACGGCCACGCTGGCGATGGCAACCTCCACATCAACATCGTGAAAGGCGACATGTCCGACGATGACTGGGATAACAAGCTGCCCGAAGGTATAAAAGAGATATTCCGGCTGTGCGTGTCATTGGGCGGTACTATATCCGGGGAACACGGCATTGGGTTGGTACAACGTCCTTACATAGGTATAGCCTTAAACGAGGTACAGCTATACCTGATGCGGGGCATCAAGCAGCTCTTTGACCCGCGGGGGATTCTCAACCCGGGCAAGATTTTCTGAGAAAACAGCGGGGGCAGCCACTTGGTGGCTGCCCCCGCTGTTTTTTATATATGGTGTCTTCGGTTATTTATCTGTTAGTTGATTTGCCTTCCGCTGCATTAGGTTTCTTTGCGGCGTCTTCGGGCTTTTTCTCGGACAAGTCTGCGTCGAGTTCACGTAGGGTATGCCAGGACTCCAGCAGGTTTCGGGGCGACTCATGCAATTCAGCCTGTGGTGAGTTAGTCTGGATGTCATGACTCTTGCCAGCGGCATTGCCCAGGTTGTGGAGCTGGTGCTGCTCCTGGTTTGCTTTCTCGGTGGACTGATGGCTACGGAACAAGGCCTCCTGTGATGCTTTATCTGGTTTCATAGTGAATGTTCAGTTTATAGTTCATTAATGGTGTTCTGCCTTCTCTTTCTTCTTCTCCTCTTCCCGGATGAAATTGTGCACATAGTTGGCGACCTCCTCAGCGTTCTCCTCCATCAGGAAATGGCCGCTGTCCTCAAAATGCAGCACATAGCACTCGTGAAAGAACTGCTTCCAGCGCTGGAGCGCCTCTATCTTTACTAATTTGTCGCGCTCACCCCAGAGGATGAGCGTCGGGATGTCCTGTATTTTCTTGCGCTCCTTCCAGAGTTCGTCATACCATTTGCTCACGCCCACCAGTTCACGGGCGCAGGCAAGGGACTTGACCGGCTCATCGGGGTCGCCAAGGGCCTTGGTATACTGCTCCTGGATTTTCTCCGGCATCTTGCTCTCGTTCCCGAACAGCTCGTGCACCAGCGTGTTGGTGGTGACGTTCAGCTTGGAATGAAGGAACTTGCCCAGCGGGCCCACCAGGTATTTGCTCGCTTTTGAGAAAACCTGGTGGTTCGACAAAGACCAGGTCCAGGTGTTGAGCATGACGATGTTGGTCACATTCTCCGGGTACTTTATGGCGTAGGCCAGACCGATGGGAGCACCGAAGTCGTGCACCACCAGCGTGAACTCCTTCAGTTGCAGGTGCTCCATGAGCTGCTCAAAGTTGGCCGCATGGGCCCGTGGCTTGTAGCTCCAGTCCTTCGGCTTGTCCGAAAGGCCGAAGCCAATCAGGTCCAGGGCCACGCATCTGTGCGTCTTGCTCAACTTTTTTATGAGATTGCGGTACACGAACGACCAAGAGGGCGTGCCATGGATAAACACAATCGGGTGGCCCTCTCCCTCGTCAATGTAGTGCATCTTGCCAGCTTCTAACTCCAGGAACTTGGATTCGAAAGGATATTCTTTGGTGTCCAGCCAATCTGGTTTCATAAGTGCATCAGGGTGTTTACTATCATCTATACTTGAGATACCTGTGTGGGTTGTTCGTTCAGGTAAAAAAGCTGTTGGGCACAGGACTTTCGGGGGCGGGTGTATGAAAACATCCGAATGCCGTTATTTACGCTTAAATAAGGACCAGAATGGGGAGAATTTCAGGTATATATGCTTTCACAGCCGCAGGTGCCGAGGTGCTGCAGCGCATGCGCTCTGGCCAGCAGCAGAGAGCAAAAGCGGAAGAACTATACCTGCTGGAGGATAAGTTAGGGTTGTCTTTCAGGCGAACGGAGTCTCCATCTGACCCAGTGTGCATACAGGACCAAAACGGCCGCTATACCTTGTTATACAGTGGCGAAGTATACAACCAGCTAGAGCTCAAAAGTAAACTTCAAGCCGCCGGCTATACCTTCCGAACTGACAAAGAGGCCGAGGTGGTCCTGCAACTGTACCGGCGGGAGGGGCAGGAGTTCCTGAAGAAACTGCGTGGGCGATTTGTACTCGCCCTCTACGACCACCGCGAGGACTCCCTTTTCATTGCCCGCGACAGGTATGGCGAAAAGCCGCTCCTCTACTACAAAGACGGCGATAAACTGCTTTTCAGCTCCAGCATGGCAGATTTGCTGGCGCTTGGTGTTCCACGTGAATTGGACTATACCTCTCTCTTCCAATACCTGCAGTTGGGCTACGTGCCTGCCCCGGCCTCCATGCTGAAAGGTGTGAAGAAACTGCTTCCGGGCAACTTCCTATACCTTAAAGGCGGCAAATTGCACCAGAAGATGTGGCATCGCCTTCCTTTTGAACCCGAAAAGGCCGCCAGCAATACACTTCCCTACAAACAGCAGCAAGCAAAACTGGAGAGGCTCCTGGAGCAGGCCGTCAGCTCCCGCCTGCCAGCCCATGCGCCGGTTGGGGCTTTCCTAGATGGTGGCCTCAACACGTCTGTGGTCGTGGCCCTGGCGGCCGGGCACGTGCCACATCTGAAGACTTTCTCTCTGGCAGTAAAGAGCCAACCCAATGCCGAGATGGCTCGCTTGTCCAGCTTAGTTGCAGATAAGTACAAGACAGACCATACTGTATGCGAACTGGCAACACAGGACATGCAGGCACTCATGATGGAGATGTTGGAAGGTATGGACGAACCGCTCGCCGCCCCCTCTGCGCTTATGACTTTCATATGGGCCAAAGCCGCGGGTGGGCAGGTGCGGCATGTGCTGTCCGGGGATGGGGCTGATGAGCTGTTTGCAGGTATTGCAAGGCATCAGGCTGAGTACCAGTTGTTAGCAAAGGGTGCTGGGATGGGCAAGGCGAGAGGTATGGCTTTTCTTTGGAATTTATTATCCCCGACCCGCAACACTTTCGCCGCTAACAAAGTAAGACAACTGCAGCGATTCGCAGAAGGGGCCGGTATGTCCCCCAAGGAACGGTACTGGAATTGGGCCAGCAGGGCCTCAGAAAGCGAAGCAAAGGCGATGCTGCATCCAAGGTTGGCTGCCACTGTCAGTAACAGGCTCTATGAGGCACGCAAGCAACGGCTGTTGACTTGCCTGGACGAGGGTAAATACAGCCTGAACCACATGCTCTGTGCCGATTGGCAGCTGATTCTTTCCAACGAGGTGCTACAGAGCCATGGATTGGTAGAATCAGGAGGCGGTCCAGAGATACGGAGTCCGTTCTTAGACCAGAAAATCGTTAAATTTGCCTTTTCGCTGCCTATTGCCTCCAAACTGGATGCTGCCACGCAAAAGAAAATACTGCAGGACACGTTCAAAAACAGGTTGCCTAAGGAGCTATACAACCGGCACGAAAAGAGGGCAGAGTTACAAATGTATGATTTATTACGGGGAGCAGCGCTACCTTTAGTGCAGAGATATCTGTCAGACGAGTTTATCCGGCAGCAGGATATTTACGACCTGGAGCAAGTCGGGCGGCTTAGAACCGGGTTGACCCAAGCTACACAGGCACAGGTATGGAGCTTAGTTGTTTTTCAGCATTGGTGGTCAAAATGGATGACCTGACCGATTTGAACGCAAAGCTTTGACTGGAAAAGTGATACTCAAAGTGAAATAGTATTATAAAAACCTTAATTTTGTAGTTCAATCAAAGACATTTACCTATGAGAATAGCAGTAGTTGGCACGGGGTACGTGGGCCTGGTTACGGGCACGTGCTTCGCCGAGGTGGGCATCGACGTGACGTGTATCGACATCGACGAACGGAAGATAGAAAACCTCAAGCGGGGCGTGCTGCCCATCTACGAGCCGGGGCTGGAGGAGATGGTGACGCGTAACGCTCAGAAGGAGCGACTCTCGTTCTCCACCGACTTAGGAGCCAGCATCCAGGGCTGCCAAGTAGCCTTCATTGCCGTGGGCACGCCCCCAGGAGAGGACGGCTCGGCTGACCTGAAGTACGTGCTGGCCGTGGCCCGGGCCATCGGACAGCATATGAGCGACTACCTGGTGGTGGTGACCAAGAGCACCGTGCCTGTGGGAACGGCGGCCAAGGTGCGCCGCGCCATTGCCGAGGAACTGGAGGCACGCGGTGCCGACATAGCCTTCGACGTGGCCTCCAACCCCGAGTTCCTCAAGGAAGGGGCGGCCATCGACGACTTCCTCAAGCCTGACCGCATCGTGGTGGGCGTGGATTCTGAGCGGGCCGAGAAGGTGATGAGCAAGCTTTACAAGCCTTTCCTGATGAACGGTCACCCGCTCATCTTCATGGACATCCCTTCGGCTGAAATGACCAAATATGCGGCCAACGCCATGCTTGCTACTAAAATATCGTTCATGAACGACATCGCCAACCTTTGCGAGATTATGGGCGCCGACGTGAACATGGTGCGCAAGGGAATCGGCTCTGACGCCCGCATCGGCAACAAGTTCATCTACCCAGGTATCGGCTACGGCGGAAGCTGCTTCCCTAAGGATGTGAAGGCGCTGATTCGCACGGCGGCCGAGAACGGCTACCAGATGGAGGTGCTCAAGTCGGTGGAGACGGTCAACGAGCGCCAGAAGTCGGTGCTCTTCGACAAAATCAGCCGCCACTTCAACGGCGAGTTGGCCGGAAAGACCTTTGCCGTATGGGGCCTGGCCTTCAAGCCCAAGACCGACGACATGCGCGAGGCCCCCTCGCTGGTGATTATAGAGCGGCTGCTGGCAGAGGGTGCCAAGGTGAAGGCCTACGACCCGGTGGCCATGCAGGAAGCCGCACACACGCTCGGCGAGCGCATCGAGTACGGCAAGGATGAGTACGAGGCGCTCATCGACGCTGACGCCCTGCTGCTGGTGACCGAGTGGCCTGAGTTCCGCTCTCCCAACTTCGCCGTGGTGAGCAAGCTGCTCAAAGAGAAGGTGGTATTCGACGGGCGCAACATCTACGACGCCAAGGAGCTCGAGGAGAAGGGCTTCGCCTACTACGGCATTGGCGTTAAGGAGCGCGTTCCGCAACTCAACCAAACCGTATAACACCCCGACATGGAAAGAAAGAGAGTATTGGTCACAGGCGGAGCCGGGTTTCTTGGCTCCCACCTGTGCGATAGATTGATAAAAGAAGGCTACCATGTGATGGCGATGGACAATCTCATCACAGGAAACCTGGAGAACATAGAGCACCTCTTTAAGCTGGAGCAGTTCGAGTTCTACCACCACGACGTGTCAAAGTTCGTGCACGTGCCGGGCAAGCTGGATTACATCCTGCACTTTGCCTCGCCTGCCAGCCCAATAGACTACCTCAAAATCCCGATTCAGACGCTGAAGGTAGGCTCTTTGGGCACGCACAATCTGCTGGGCTTGGCCATGGCCAAGGGAGCGCGCATGCTTATCGCCTCCACCTCAGAAGTATACGGCGACCCGCTGGTGCATCCGCAGACAGAAGACTACTGGGGTAACGTGAACCCGGTGGGTCCGCGTGGCTGCTATGATGAGGCCAAGCGCTTCCAAGAAGCCATGACGATGGCGTATCACATGCACCACGGCCTGGAGACGCGCATTGTACGCATCTTCAATACCTATGGTCCGCGCATGCGCCTGGACGATGGCCGTGTGCTGCCTGCCTTCCTGAGCCAGGCGCTCCGTGGCGAGCCGCTAAGCATCTTCGGGGACGGCTCTCAGACGCGCTCGTTCTGTTATGTGGATGATTTGGTGGAAGGCATCTACCGCTTGCTACTGAGCGACTACCACCTACCGGTGAACATCGGCAACCCGTCCGAGATTACCATCAAGGAGTTTGCCGAGGAAATCTGTAAGCTGACTGGCGTGGAACTCAACATTGAGTACCAGCCGCTGCCGACCGACGACCCGCAGAAGCGCCAACCGGACATTTCCTTAGCCAGAGAGGTGTTGGGATGGGAGCCACAGGTGGACCGTGCCGAGGGACTCAGAAGGACGTTGGAATATTTCAAAGAGAAGGTACAGGTGCCTGCTGAAAAAGCGAATGCATAAAATAGCGCACTGCTATACCTTATAAACAGAAAAGGCCCCAATGTTGGGGCCTTTTCTGTTTATAAGGAGGTTTTCCTAGATTCTTTTATTCGCCTTGATAAATGCTTTGGCTTCCTTGTTGGCAGCTGATTTCTTCTCCGTGGTCTCCTCCACAATGGAGTAGTATCGTTTTGCCGCCTTCAGGTCCTTTTCCTGCTTGGCAATGCGGGCTAAATTCAGGTAGGAGTTAGCGAAGTAGCCAGAGTCGCGCTCATTGCTCATCTCGGCAAACATGATGGCGTTCTGGTAATAGGCTTTCGCCTTCTGGTAATCCCGGTACTTGTTCTGGTTGATATAGGCCAAGATGTAGGAAGCATAGCGCCCACTCACGGCTTCGTAGCCGGGCATCTGCTGGTCCAGTTTGTTGAGGATGTCCAGGCTAACACGCTCAGCCAGGGTGAAGTGACCTTGCACAAACAACGAACGGGCATAGAAACGCTGGAAATAGGCATTGTTGGGATATTTTATAGCCAAGTCCTTGGCCAGCTCAAGAGCAGCCTCCATGTTACCTTCCTCGTTGGCATATATCTTCATCAAGAAGAACTTGGCTTCTGTGCCGGTGTAGAAACCACTGTTGGCCACGTGGCGCAGCTGCTTAATACCAAGCCGCTTGTCACCGTTCGGAAAGAAGGCCAGCACGGGGCGCAGCATTTTGTAATTTTCGTGTATCCAGACGGAGTAGTAGTTGAAGAGGGCCTCTCCGAAAAGGAACTCAGGGCTCAGCCCGTTTCCGGCTTTGGCTGCCTCTAAGTACTCCAAGGCACGCTTGCTGGCCACGGTGGCTTTGCGCCAGTTGCTGCGCTCTGAGTGCAGCCGGGCCGCGAAACCGTTGGCGGCGGAAAGGAAAAAAGCCGCCTCAAAGTTTTTCTCGTCGGCATCATACAGCTTCTCCGCCTTTTGAATGGTGGTATCCATGTAGGCGAAGAACAGGTCATCGTACTTCAGGGTTTGGATGTTGGTGGGCACAATCTTCCACCATTGGCTGAGGCCCATCAGGAAGTAGGGCAGTGGGTGCTGGGGATAACGGCGGCGAAGTGACTTGAACTGCTTCTCGGCGAGCGCGTACTTGAAGTTGTACATGTTGTCCACGGCACCCTCCAGTTCGTACTGTATGTCCATGTCCATCAGGAGCATGCCCTTTACGTTGCCGGCACTCGGAATCACCTCCACAGACTGTATTGTCATCTCTCGCATCACCGTGGTGTCGGGCTTCACCCTGTTAGCCTGTGCCGAAGCCAAGGCAGGTATGAGAACACCGAGGAGAACAAAAACAATCTGCTTCATAAGCTCAAATAGGTTTCCGGGACGCAAAGGTACTGCACCTGTACAATTCAGATGGGTACTAAATGTACAACAATTATATTAAATTTGAATTGATACAAAAGAAATAATATATGAAACTCCTGAAGCAACTCTGCAGCATACACGCCCCATCCGGCAACGAAGAAAAACTATCCCAGTTTTTGCTTAACTACATCGAAGAACATAAAGTTCAGTGGAAGCGGCAGCCTGTCATACTTCATGGGGAAGGGTTTCAGGATTGTATTTTGCTCATATTCGGCAAGCCCCGGGCAACCATTTTCGCACACATCGATTCCATTGGGTTCACCGTCCGGTATGGAAACCAGTTGGTCAAGATAGGTGGCCCTGACTTGCAAACAGGCTATACCTTGGTAGGAGAGGACTCCCAGGGTAAGATTGAATGCACGCTGGAAGTTGACGAGGAGGAACACGAGATACGGTACAATTTCGAGCGGGAGATTGAGCGCGGCACCGAGCTGGTGTTCAAGTGTGACTTCCGGGAGACTGAGGAGACGGTGCAGTCCTGCTACCTGGACAACCGGTTGGGGGTGTGGAGCGCCCTGAAGGTGGCGGAGACGCTGGAAAACGGCATTATCGCCTTCAGCAGTTGGGAAGAGCATGGGGGCGGTTCCGTAGCATACCTGGCCAAGTACATATCCGAGCGCTATGGCGTACACCAGGCGCTGGTGTCGGACATCACGTGGGTGACGGAGGGCGTGGAGCCTGGCAAAGGCGTGGTCATCAGCATGCGGGACAGCCTGATTCCACGAAGGTCCTATGTGCAAAAGATAATAGGTATAGCCAGGGAATCAGGTATACCGTTTCAGCTGGAGGTGGAAGGCTCCGGGGGCAGCGATGCCAAGGAATTGCAGCACGGCCCTTATCCCTGGGACTGGTGCTTTGTGGGCGCGCCTGAGGACAATGTGCACACCCCGAATGAGATTGTGAACAAGAAAGACATCGACAGCATGGTGGCACTGTACCGGGAGTTGATGGAGAAGCTGTAAGACAGAATTTACCTGCTACAGAGCCGAAGGCCGACTCGTCAGAGTTGGCCTTTTCTGTGCTCCATAAGGCCGACTAAGCTGGTCTTGGGAGGCTTTATGGCAGGTATAGACGGTTCGTTGTGCAAACATCTAAGCTATAGGGGAATAGCGGACCAGGCGCGGGTGAAGCTTTAGTACGCGATATTTGGAAAAGTCAAACCAATAGCTTTTCTTTAATAGCTATATAGCAATTCTGAAAAAATAACCCTTACAACACAACTAACCCTTATTGAATGGAAAATATTCTCTACGCAATTCCCGGATTTGGTCTGGCGGCCCTCCTGTATACCTTCATACGGTCGGCTTGGGTAACGAAGCAAGAGGCGGGTAACGAACGCATGACAGAGATTGCCCGTCACATCTCCGACGGCGCCATGGCCTTCCTGAAGGCGGAGTACAAAGTACTCTTTTACTTCGTGATTATTGCCAGCTTGTTCCTGGGCTACCTCGGCTATTCCGGCGAGAAGTCCCACTGGACCATTGTCATCGCCTTTATCATTGGTGCCCTTTTCTCAGCTATCGCAGGTTTCATAGGTATGCGCATCGCCACCAAGGCCAACGTGCGTACCGCAGAGGCGGCCCGTACCAGCCTCTCACGGGCGCTCACCGTGTCGTTTGCGGGCGGCTCCGTGATGGGTATGGGGGTGGCCGGTCTGGCGGTGCTGGGTCTGGGTTCGCTCTTCATCGTGCTGTACTACTACTTTGTGTATAGCGTGAACGGCGACGTGAACGGACACGAAATGGAAGTGGCCCTGGAAGTGCTCACCGGTTTCTCGCTGGGCGCTGAAAGTATCGCCTTGTTCGCGCGCGTGGGCGGCGGCATCTACACGAAAGCGGCCGATGTGGGCGCTGACCTGGTAGGCAAGGTGGAGGCAGGTATACCCGAGGATGACCCGCGCAACCCAGCCACCATCGCCGACAACGTAGGCGATAACGTAGGTGACGTAGCCGGTATGGGCGCTGACCTTTTTGGTTCTTATGTCGCTACCATCCTGGCCACGATGGTGCTCGGACGCGAGGTGATTTCTGAGGACAATTTCGGAGGTATGGCACCTATCATTCTGCCCATGCTGATAGCCGGTCTGGGTATCATCTTCTCCCTGATTGGTATGCTGTTCGTGCGGGTGAAGGAAGGTGGCAATGTGCAAGCGGCCCTGAACCTGGGCAACTGGATTTCAGTTATCCTCACCGCCGTAGGCGCCTATTTCGCCATCAACTGGATGATGCCGGAGAACCTGGTGCTGCGCAACTTCGAGTTCACTAACGATGGTGTCTTCTATGCCGTCATCATCGGTCTGGTGGTGGGTACGCTCATGAGCATCATCACGGAGTACTATACCGCTATGGGCAAAGGACCTGTGAATTCCATTGTGCAGCAGTCCTCCACCGGCCATGCCACCAATATCATTGCAGGTCTGGCGGTAGGTATGCAGTCCACGGTGCTACCCATGATTGTGCTGGCGGCCGGTATCGTGCTGTCGTATGCAGCGGCTGGCTTGTACGGCGTGGCCATTGCGGCGGCGGGTATGATGGCCACCACGGCCATGCAGCTGGCCATTGATGCCTTTGGCCCCATTGCCGACAACGCCGGAGGTATAGCCGAGATGAGCGAGCTGCCAAAAGAAGTGCGCGGACGCACCGATATACTGGATGCCGTGGGTAACACCACTGCTGCCACCGGCAAAGGCTTTGCCATCGCTTCGGCGGCCCTTACTTCCCTGGCTCTTTTTGCGGCCTTCGTAGGTATAGCCGGCATCTCCAGCATCGACCTCTATAAGGCGCCTGTGTTGGCAGGTCTGTTCATCGGGGCCATGATTCCGTTCATCTTCTCAGCACTCTGTATTGCGGCTGTGGGCCGTGCGGCCATGGCGATGGTGCATGAGGTGCGTCGTCAGTTCCGCGAGATTCCGGGCATCATGGAAGGCACTGGACAGCCGGAGTACGAAAAATGCGTAGCCATTTCGACCAAGGCGGCCATCCGAGAGATGATGTTGCCAGGTGCCATCGCTTTAATAGTGCCAATTGTAGTAGGTTTTGGCTTCCAAGGTGTTTTCCCTGATACGTCCTCTCCTGAAATATTAGGCGGTCTGCTGGCTGGTGTGACGGTGTCAGGCGTGCTGATGGCGATGTTCCAGTCCAACGCCGGAGGCGCCTGGGATAACGCCAAAAAGTCATTTGAGAAAGGTGTGGAGATAAACGGCAAGATGGAGTACAAAGGCTCTGAGCCACACAAAGCGTCTGTGACCGGCGATACGGTGGGTGACCCTTTCAAGGATACATCCGGCCCGTCCATGAACATCCTCATCAAACTGATGTCCATCGTATCGCTGGTGATTGCGCCGCACATCGCCCTGGAGCAGGAGCCGCCATTGCCAGAGGCGCCGGTTGAGATAAACATGGAGGTGGCGCCGGTCACCCCTGAAACGGCCGATGCCGCCATCGATTCAGAAACCACTGTCGCTTTTGAGCGTTTCGTAGCGAAAAACTGAGTTTAGTTTGCTTTAGTTTGAATAAGCCCAGCCCTGCGTTGGGCTTATTTTTTATTATCCGTACCTTTGTTTTACAACAACCCCATTATACTCTATGGAGCCCCGTACCATTACGCTTCACGATTGTGAGTTCAGTACTTACATGTACGAAGAAGAAATCATCGCGCGTATACACATGCTGGCAGAGCAGATTGAGCAGGACTATGCAGGCAAAAACCCACTGTTTCTGGCGGTTTTGAACGGTTCTTTCATGTTTACAGCCGATTTGATGAAGCGAATCGACGTTCCTTGTGAGATATCCTTCATCCGCATGTCCTCTTACCAGGACATGCACAGCACCGGGCAGGTGAAGGAAGTATTGGGCCTGACGGAGAACATAGAGGGGCGCGATGTGGTGGTGATTGAGGACATCGTGGACACAGGCCATACCGTGAATGCACTGTTGCAGCAACTCAAAGCCAAAGGACCGGCATCCGTAGAGATTGTCACCCTGCTCATGAAGCCAGAGTGCCTCCAGCACCAGTTGGAGGTGAAATATGTGGCCAAGTCTATACCTAACGACTTCGTGGTGGGCTATGGCCTGGACTACAACGGCCTGGGCCGTAACCTGCGCGACATCTATAAGATAGTGAATTAGTGCTGCTTATACCTGTTGTTTTTTGCTGCATACCTGGGCAAAGGCCGCAGGCGAGCCAAAAAAATTGAACAGTACATCGATTTTATACTTAGTTTTGTTTTTATTATAAATCAAAGATATGCTCAACATCGTTTTGTTTGGCCCTCCTGGTGCTGGTAAAGGAACTCAAAGCCAAAAGCTGATAGACAAGTATAACCTCATTCACCTGTCCACGGGTGATTTGTTACGCTCAGAGATTGCCGCCGGCACTGAACTGGGGTTGAAAGCCAAATCCTTGATGGACAACGGCCTGCTGGTGCCAGACGAAGTCGTGATTGGGATGATTGAGAACAAAGTGAGGGAGAACAGCCATGCTGGCGGGTTTATCTTTGATGGCTTCCCTCGTACCGTGCCACAGGCGCAGGGGCTGGACAAGCTGCTGCTCGACCTGGGCACAGAAATTTCCTGCATGCTGGCCCTGAAAGTGGACGATGAGGAGCTGACAAAGCGCCTGTTGCTGCGTGGCCAGACTTCAGGTCGTCCGGACGACCAGAATGAAGAGCTGATTCGCAAACGCATACAGGAGTACAACACCAAGACTACTCCAGTGGCTGACTACTATGCGGGCCAGGGCAAATTCTGTGCTGTGGATGGCATCGGTGAGATAGACGAAATCTTCGCTGACCTGTGCAAGCAGATTGACTCCCTGAAAGAGAAGCAGCAGAAGTAAGAGCTGCAGCGCGCTTTCTACATACATGATTACAACAGGCAAAAGCAACCTGCCCCCAGCGGACAGGTTGCTTTTGCACTGAAACTTATACCTATTAGCATTACCTGATTTGGCCCAATCCAACTTCATCGATTACGTAAAAATCTGTTCCCGCTCAGGGCACGGAGGCGCTGGCTCAGCGCACCTGCACCGCGACAAAAGGACTGCCATGGGCGGCCCTGATGGAGGAGACGGGGGCAGGGGAGGCCATGTTATCCTGCGCGGCAACTCGCAGCTCTGGACATTGCTGCACCTTCAATTCCGCAAACATGTTATTGCTGAGAATGGGCAGGGCGGTGGCCCGAGCCACTCTTCGGGCGCCCAGGGCAAGGACGAAGTGCTGGAAGTGCCACTCGGTACCATTGCCCGCAACGCCGAGACAGGCGAGTTCATGTGCGAGATAACCGAGGATGGGCAGGAAATCATCCTGACACCCGGCGGACGCGGCGGATTGGGCAATGCGCACTTTAAGTCGCCCACCAACCAGACGCCGCGCTATGCACAGCCAGGCGAGGAAGGTATAGACGAGTGGGTGGTACTGGAACTTAAACTGCTTGCCGACGTGGGACTGGTGGGCTTCCCGAACGCCGGAAAGTCCACTTTGCTTTCGGTGGTGTCAGCGGCTAAGCCCAAGATTGCTAACTACGCCTTCACCACCCTGGAGCCTAACCTGGGCGTGGTGGCCTACCGTGACTACAAATCCTTTGTGATGGCTGATATACCGGGTATCATTGAGGGCGCTTCGGAGGGCAAGGGGCTTGGGCTGCGCTTCCTGCGACACATCGAACGGAACTCCATGCTGCTGTTTATGGTTTCATGCGAGAGCCCCGACATTGCGGAGGAGTACAACATCCTGATAAAGGAGCTGGAGACATACAACCCGGAGCTGCTGGACAAGAAACGCATCCTGGCTATCACCAAAACCGATATGATTGACGATGAGCTGGAAACCGAGATGCGCGAAACCCTGCCCAAAGATATACCGGCCGTGTTCATCTCCAGCATCACGCAGAAGAACATCACCAAACTGAAGGACATGATTTGGGAGGCGCTCACCAGTTAGTGTGTCAGCCAATCGTGTCTTCAAAATCGGTAGAGGCTGCAAGGCTTGCTACCGATTTTTTTATGACCTGTACCCGCCAGACAAGTGCCAGAATGGCACAATAGCAGGTTTGGCAAGACAATTGAAAAGACAAAATAGACCTATCAACCTATAATTCTTCAGGCATTATGTCAGATAAAGATATCAAGAAAGAGCAGGAAAAAGCAGAAGTACAAGATAACACGGCCAACACAGAGGAAACCAATGGCCAGGTGCAACCTGAGACCGACGAAGCAGCTGCTGAGGCAGGCTCGGAGAGCAAAGCGGAGGCCGAACTGGCCGAGATGAAGGACAAATACATCCGCCTGATGGCAGAGTTCGAGAACTTCAGACGCAGGACAAGCAAAGAGCGGGGCGAACTGCTGAAGACCGCGAACGAGGACCTGATGACTGAACTGCTGCCTGTGCTGGATGATATGGAGCGCGCGCGCCAGTCCATGGAATCGACCAAAGAGCTGGATGCCATGCTGCAGGGCCTGGAACTGGTGTTCCACAAACTGAAGCACGTGACGCAGCTCAAGGGACTGAAGCCCATTCAAATTGAGACAGGCGACGACTTCGACAGCGATTTCCACGAGGCGGTCACACAAATCCCGGCTCCGTCAGAGGAACTGAAAGGCAAAATAGTAGACGTAATCGAGAAGGGCTATACCTTGAACGACAAGGTAATCCGTTTCGCGAAAGTTATCATAGGAGCTTAATTCAAATGGCCAAGAGAGATTATTACGAGGTTTTAGGTGTAAGCAAAGGGGCGAGCCAGGAAGAGATAAAGAAGGCTTACCGTAAGCTGGCCATCAAGTACCACCCTGACAAGAACCCGGACGACCACACGGCCGAAGAAAACTTCAAAGAGGCGGCAGAGGCCTACGAGGTGCTGAGCGACCAGCAGAAGCGCCAGCGCTACGACCAGTTCGGCCACCAGGGCATGAACGGCGGCTTCGGCGGCGGAGGCGGCATGAACATGGAGGACATCTTCTCCCAGTTCGGCGACATCTTCGGTGGCGGGGGCGGTTTTGAGAGCTTCTTCGGGGGAGCCGGACGTCAGGGAGGCGGCCGACGCACACGCAAAGGCAGCAACCTGCGCATCAAGCTGAAGCTGAACCTGGAAGAGGTAGCTAACGGCGTAGAGAAGAAAATCAAGGTGAAGCGCTATGTGGCGTGTGGCACCTGCGGCGGCAACGGCGCCAAGAACGGCACCGACATGCAGACCTGTAACTCCTGCCAGGGTTCCGGCCAGGTACGCAAGGTGGTGAACACCATGCTCGGTCAGATGGTCTCCACGGCCACTTGCCCTACCTGTAACGGTGAAGGCCGCATTGTGACCAAGAACTGCGAAGCCTGCCACGGAAGCGGCAGAGAGTTACAGGAAGAAGTCATCAC
The DNA here is from genome assembly GCF_000373265.1 of Pontibacter roseus DSM 17521. Classification (GTDB taxonomy): domain Bacteria; phylum Bacteroidota; class Bacteroidia; order Cytophagales; family Hymenobacteraceae; genus Pontibacter; species Pontibacter roseus. Next base: position 213,360 of record NZ_KB890768.1, on the reverse strand, counting down.
CATCAACGTGCCGGCTGGCGTGATGGACGGTATGCAGCTGTCTATGAGCGGCAAAGGCAACGTGCCCGAGCGTGGCGGCGTGCCCGGCGACCTCCTCATCCAGATTGAAGAGGAGCCGCACCCAAGCCTGAAGCGCGACGGCAACAACGTGATATTTGACCAGTACATCAGCTTTGTGGATGCAGCGCTGGGTGCCGACATCGAGGTGCCGACCATTGGCGGGCGCGTGAAAATCACCATCAAGCCAGGCACGCAGAGCGGCGAGATTTTCAGGCTGCGTGGCAAAGGCGTAAAAGACATAAACGGGTATGGCAAAGGCGACCAGCTGATACATATCAACGTGTGGACGCCGAAGTCGCTGAGCAGTGAGGAGCGCGCCATGCTGGAGCGCCTGCGCGTGTCAGACAACTTCGCGCCGCACCCAGGCAAGAACGAAAAGGGCTTCTTTGAGAAGGTGAAAGACTACTTCCAGTAGCAGCCCACCTGTCACAGGTATAGGAGAGCCTGCCTTTCTGCATGAAAGGCAGGCTCTTTTTGCTTGGTCCTGCGGCTGCCGCGGTTGATGTGGCCCATGCTTCGGTTAGTCGATTAAGTATAGGCATCCACTGATATTATTTGTCACACATCCTGAAATAGGCTATTTTTGAATAAACCAAAAGGTGAACCGCATTGAGCATCCTTAGAATTGAAGGCGTAACCAAGCGTTATGCCAACCACACAGCCCTGGATAATGTCAGCTTTGTGATTCCGACCGGCTGTATTTTCGGGCTGCTGGGGCCAAACGGCGCCGGCAAGACCTCCCTCATACGCATCATCACCCAGATTACCGGTGCCGATTCCGGTGAGATATACTTCAAGGACCAGCGCCTGAAGCCCGACCACATCAAAGACATAGGCTACCTGCCAGAGGAGCGGGGCCTGTACAAGAAGATGAAGGTGGGCGAGCAGTTGCTATACCTAGCGCAGCTCAAGGGCCTGTCCAAAGACGAGGCCGTGGCCCGCATAAAGGAGTGGGTGGCGCGCTTCGAGATAAAGGAGTGGATGAACAAGCACATAGAGGACCTCTCCAAAGGTATGCAGCAGAAGGTGCAGTTCATGGCCACTGTCATGCACGAACCCTCGCTCATCATCCTGGATGAGCCCTTCTCTGGTTTCGATCCCATCAACGCCAACCTGATAAAGGACGAAATCCTGCGCCTGCGCGACAACGGGGCCACCATCATTTTCTCGACGCACCGCATGGAATCGGTGGAGGAGCTATGCGACAACATTGCGCTCATCAACCGCGCCCGCAAGGTGCTGGACGGGCCCGTACGCGAAATCAAGGACACCTACAAAACAGACACCTTCCAGGTCATAGGCAATGGGCGGCTGCTAATTACCTCACCGGATTTTGAGGTGCTGGAGCAGCACGAGAACCACGGCGTGTTCCGGGCCGCCATCAAGCTGCTGGAAGGTGCCACGCCCAACGACCTGTTGCGCTACCTGATTCAGCGGGTGGAGGTGCACTCCTTCGTGGAACTGGTGCCAAGCATCAACGACATTTTCATCCGAAAAGTAAAAGAGACACACCATGCATAAAATCTGGCTAATCATACAGCGCGAATATCTGACACGGGTGCGGAAGAAGAGCTTCATCATCATGACTTTCCTGACGCCGCTGCTGCTGGCCGCCTTCATGGTCATACCTGCCTGGCTCGCCACCATCTCCGACAGTGATGAAACCGTGATGGTGCTCGACGAGAGCGGCCTGTTCCTGGATAAGCTGGAGAGCAAGGAGGACCTTAAACTCATACCTGTCGCCGGCTCGCTGGACCAGGCCAAGACGGTATACCAGGAAACCGATTACACGGCCCTGCTGCACATCCCGAAACTGGATTTAGACAACCCGGAAGGTATACGCATCTACTCCAAGAAGAACACGAGCCTGCAGGTGAAGTTCAGGCTGGAGAACATGCTGGAGAACGAGATTGAAAACCAGCGCTTTGTGGCCTCAGGTATAGACCGCGACATGCTCAACAGCATGAAAGCGAACATTGATGTGACCACTGTCAACCTGAGTGAGCGTGGCGAACAGGACAGTAACGTATGGGTGACCTCCGGAGCGGGTATCATTGGGGCGGTTATCATTTACTTCTTCATCTTCTTGTATGGCGTGCAGATTATGCGTGGCGTGATAGAGGAGAAGACCAACCGCATTGTGGAGGTGATGATATCATCGGTGAAGCCGTTTCAGCTGATGATGGGCAAGATAGTAGGTATAGCCGGCGTGGGCCTGACGCAGTTTCTGCTTTGGGTGGTGCTGTCTACCATTGTGGTGGGCGGTGTGCAGGCGGCTTTCGGCATAAAACCTGCGCCTACGCCCATAGAGCAACTGCAGGCCGGACGAGCCGCCGCTGCCGGTGAGGAAGAGCAAACCGAAGAGGCCGCCTCCAACAGCGAGACACTGGCAGAAGTGAGCGGTGCCATCGCTAACCTTAACTTCCCGCTGATTATCGGTTGTTTCCTGTTCTACTTCCTGGGCGGATACCTGCTGTACGGTTCGCTGTTCGGGGCCATAGGCGCCGCCGTGGACAACGAGACGGATACGCAGCAGTTTATGTTCCCGATTACCATCCCGCTCATCATCTCGTTCATCATGTCGTACACGGTGGTGATTAAGAACCCGGATGGGCCGGTGGCGTTCTGGATGTCGATTATTCCATTCACGTCGCCTATCGTGATGATGGTGCGCGTGCCGTTTGGAGTTCCTGCCAGTGAGTTGCTGCTCTCCATGGCGCTACTTGTGCTGGGTTTCATCTTCACCACCTGGATTGCCTCCCGCATCTACCGCGTAGGCATCCTGATGTATGGCAAGAAAATCAACTACAAAGAACTGTCGAAGTGGCTGTTTTACAGGGTATAGCCTGTCAGGTAAAGGTATAGATTTAGATAGCTGGCTCTTCGGGGCCGGCTATTTTTTTGTAACTTGATAGGGAAAGCTGCATATTTGATGATGAACCAGAGCATAGAAATACCGCTTAACAAAGCTAAAATAACCCTCTTCTTGGTGGGAGCCGTAGCATTCGTCTTTACAGGAGTTTTCTTTGCAATCGAGCCAGCCATCTTTATATCCCCAATATTAAGAAGTGAGGAGCTTATACGGATAGCTGGAGTTGCTGCAGTGCTGTTTTTTGGTTTAGGTGCAGTGTACATGCTTAGAAAATTGTTCGACAAAAAAGTGGGGCTGACGATTAGTGAAGAAGGAATCATAGATAACTCGAGTGCAGTAAGCGTCGGTTTAATTGAGTGGCAGGATATAACTGGCGTAGAAACTTTGGAGATAGCATCGAACAAGATACTGCTAGTGCATACGAACAACCCCGAGAAATACATGGAGCGCGCTACCAATATGTTTTCCAGAAAAGCGATTCAGGCAAATCACAGGATGTATGGAACACCCTTGTCCATTACAGCAAATTCGCTCCAGATTAAATATAAAGAGTTAGAGCGGCTGGTATGCGAAGAATTAGAAAACAGGAAAGTACTCTAATCCATTAAACCGAATAGATTTCCCGAACGAACGGCCTGTTAACGAGTAATAACGATACGATGACCAAACTTTCACTTCTCACACTCCTGCTGCTCATGTTCACCACAGGTATAGCCACCGCAAACAATAAAGACAAACCCGCCTACCAGCTTTTCACGGCGAAGGGCAAACAGGTCAAGTATGGCGACATGCTGGAGGAGTTGCAGCAGGCCGACGTGGTGCTTTTTGGGGAGCAGCACAATGACCCGATTGCACATTGGCTGCAACTGGAGGTAGCCAAAGACCTGCACCGGACGCACCAGAAGAGCTTCGCAATTGGTGCCGAGATGTTTGAGGCCGATGTGCAGCTGGTGCTGAACGAGTACCTGGCGGGGCAGGTGCCGGAGAATAATTTTGAGCAGGAGGCGAGGCCCTGGCCGAACTACAAGACAGACTACAAGCCTGTTGTCCGTTTCGCCAAAGAAGCAGCTATACCTTTCGTGGCCACCAACGTGCCGAGGCGCTATGCGGCCATGGTATCGGGTGGGAGCCTGAAGGCGCTGGAGCAGGTGTCGGAAGACGGAAGGAGTTTCATTGCGCCGCTGCCTGTGCGCGTGAACATGAGTCTGCCGGGGTATAAAAACATGCTTTCCATGTTCGGCAACAGCACCCACGGCAACACCAAGAGCGAGAACATTGTGCAGGCGCAGGCCCTCAAAGATGCCACCATGGCGCACTTCATCCTGCAGCAGGTGAACAGCGGCAAAAAGCTACTGCACCTCAACGGCGCCTACCACTCTGATAACTTCGAAGGAATTGGCTGGTACCTTAAACAAGGGAAGCCGCAGCTCAAGACCCTGACCATCACCACCGTGCTGCAGGAAGATTTGGAGAGTTTATTGGATGAGAACAAACAGAAAGCGGATTTTATCCTGGTGGTGCCGGCGAGTATGACGAGAACTTTTTGAGACTGATTAACTATTTTATTGTTGTTATACCCCTTAGGACCAGTAAAAAAATCAAAAAAGTAATCAAAATATAAACCGTACATATTTTGTATAAGTTTATAAAATAAACAACCTTTGTTAAGCAAATTAAAAAAAGCACACACCCTAAGGGCATGTGCTTTAAATTTAGAATACTTCTATAAGTTGTGCGTCAACACTTCATATAGAGCAGGAAATTTTAGGACCAGTTGTGAAGCCTGCGTCAACAGAATCACAACTTTAAGAAGTACATCTAACTTGCAACAGATGCACTTCGTTCCGGATAAAGGGTGTGTTTGCGTCACACCCTTTTTTTGTGAATTTTTCACTATATAAAGATAGGCATATGTTGTATAGGCAGAAACTGAATTTTTATATTAAGTAATATAAATTTGAAAGTTTATAATTTATATAACATAGCTTATATGTGAGCTGTTTCTCAAGCAGAATGCTCAAGCCAAAAACAAACAAAGCCCGGCCATAACAGCCGGGCTTTGCCTTTCTAAAGAGAAAGAAGGTATGCTTATGCAGAGAAGGAGCTTCCGCAACCGCAGGTGCTCTTGGCCTGTGGGTTGTTGAAGACGAAACCGCGCGCGTTCAGGCCGTCCTGGAAGTCAACTTCCATACCCAGCACATACATCGCGTGCTTCTTGTCCATAATCAGGTTCAGGCCGTCCAAGTTGTATACCTCGTCAGAGTCCTTCACTTTGTCGAAGCCCAACAGGTAGGACATGCCGGAACAGCCGCCGCCCTGCACGCCAACACGGAGTCCGTATTCGGCAGGTACGCTTTTCTCTTGCATTATATTTCTAACTTCAGCCAGCGCTCTTTCAGTAAGTGCTATCGGTGCAGTTTTTGTTTCAGTTGCCATAGTCTAAGTCAATTTGAAATGGAGCCGCAAGTTACGGAATTACTTGTTAAAAAGCTGCGGCTGCATTCTTGTACTACATAAACAGGTCTGTGCTCCAAATGATTCATGCTGACCTGAATTAATTTTTTACGATATTTAAGGCTCAATTACACGCAAACATGGAAGATACCGGCCAAATTATACTGGACATACTTAAAATTAGCATACCAGCCATACTGGTGGCTGCCGTGGCCTACTCCCTGGTGAAGAACCACCTGGAGCGCGACTACAAACTGCGCCTGCTGGAACTGCGCCAGAAAAATGCCGAGGTCGTGACGCCTATCCGGCTGCAGGCCTACGAGCGTATCACGCTGCTGCTGGAGCGCATCACGCCCAGCAACCTGCTGTTGCGCGTGAGCGGCTCGGGCCACAACGCCACCGACTATCACCGTCTGCTCCTCACCGAAATCCGCAACGAGTTCAATCACAACATGTCGCAGCAGGTATACATGACCGACCAGGCCTGGCAGCAGGTGAAGCGCGCGCGGGAAGAGGTGGTCAACCTCATCAACAAATCTTACCAGACGATGCCCGATAAATCGAAAGGCACCGACCTGGCTAAGCGCATCCTGGAGAACGTGCTCACAGAAGAGGTGGACCCCACCGCCCGCGCCCTCAGCTTTTTGAAGCAGGAGATAAGCCAAGTCTTTTAAATGTAGGAGTTAAAAAGTCTGAAGAGTAAGACTTATGAATTTCAACGCCCCTCTTTGCTAAACCAATTTTAGCGAAGAGGGGCGTTTTTGCTCTTGTGGGTTCAAAAGGCAGTCGCTCTCTCGTCTTGGCCAACTAACTCTCCAACTTTCAAACTTATTAATTTCTCAACTTTATAACTCTTCCAGTCTATTCACTAGCGCTTCTACTTGGCTGATGGAGTGTGCCGGGAAGTTGGCGATGCGCACCTGCGCTTCTTTGTGGCTGCCGTAGCCGCTGCCAATTGCCATGTCAAAGGGGGCCAACCGCTTGTTGATTTCTGAAGACGGGATTTCGGTGTTGGCCACAATGGTGGTGGGGGAGCGGAAAGTAGCATCCTGCACGGCTGGGGTAAAGTTCTCGCTGCTCTCCAGGAAGTCGTAAATGAGTCTGGCCTTTGTTTCGGTTTCCTGCCGGATGGTGGCTATACCTTTACTGTTCATATCGGCCACTACTTGGCCCAACAGGTATAGGTTGAGCACGTTGGGTGTTTCGGGCGTCTGATTGGCTTTGGCTTTTTCGAGTAGCGCAGGTATGGAATGGTAGGAGCCGAGGCTCATACCTTGTCGTTGCAGTGCATGCGCCTTCTCTATACAGCGCTCATTCAGCAGCCACACGCCCAAACCCGCAGGCAAACCAAAGCACTTCTGAACCGAGAAATATATTGAGTCAATTTGGCTGTAATCAAAAGCCGGATGTGGGAGCGACGACACGGCATCTACGAACAGCAAAGCATTGGGAGGTGCCACCTGGCGGAAGCGGCTAATGGCATCGGCAGGTATAGCGACGCCCGAGCTTGTCTCGTTGTGGATGAGCGCCACTAGTTCCGCCGCGTCAGGTATAGCCACTTGCTCTGGGGTATAACCCTCCCCAAATGGCACCTCATGCTTACTGGCTTTTCTGCCCAGTTCGCCCGCCACCTCATAGAAACGCTTCGAGAAGGCCCCGTTCACCAAATGGAAGCTCTCCTCCTTGACAAGGTTCTGAATAGCGCGTTCCCATACCTCGTTGGCCGAAGAGAGGAACAGCACCTCGTAGTTATCAGGCAGTTGCAGCAGCTGGCGCAGACCCGCCACGGCATGCGCATAAATCTCCTTGAACTGCTGGCTGCGGTGCGAGATGCTGCCAATCTTGTTTTCCATCGCAGATTGCATGTGCGCCGCAACGGTAGGGTATAGCTCTGATGGGCCAGGCGTGAAGAATATTTTGTTGGTCATGGTTTTGGGTGGTATGAGGATACTGCTCTAGGCTAATGAGATAAGTTTGACAGATTAGCTATAAGATGAAGATGACGTAGCTACCATATAGGTTTTGTTGACAGTTGTGATTTTCTCACTTTTAATTAATGGGCTCTAAAGCACTCCCATTTAAAGTTGCTATTTTTCTTAACTAAAGATGTTTTATGAATTTGAAGAGTTTCATTGTTCAGAGTATCTATTAATGATGCTTTGATGGTTAAGTCAAATTCATCACAGCCGTTCAGTGCGTACTGAGGTGAAATGGTATAGCTTAAATCCCTATATTTTGAGTTTAATGGGAGCTCAGAGTAGCTTTCTTCTATTCTTGTTTCATCAAAAAAGAATTCATCTACTTCAGGGTCATACTTAAACACTCTAATATAGAAGATTCTGTCAATGCTGCTTATGTTTGAAGTGCAGTCACATTCAACATCCAAATGTTGTATAATGTAGTTCTCACTACTATTGCTTTGTTTGAATTCTATTTCTAGTATTAATCGGTTGAGAACTTCAGGAATCAAGGATACTTTACCATCCAATGTTTGGGACTCTAAGAAAGTTATTTCTGATTTATTTGATTTTGCTTCAACAAAAACATCTTGAAAGGTCGGGAAGCCAACTATAAAACCAAATAGGATGAAGGACACTAAGCTCCCTATAAAGCTGAGAAACACAATTAGAAGCTTTTTCAATATTGGTGATGTTTAGTAATGCCAATTTGTAGCCAAACGGAAGTCATAATAAGCATGGGCTTTTAGCAAGAATAATGCTATACCTTATCCGGTTTGCTAAGTGCAAGGTATAGCATAGCGTAAAGCAATTTGAGCCTCAACGACTAATTAATACAGCACCCTGAACTTAATCGTGGCCGGCACGGTCCGCATCTCCTCAATCACCTTCTTGTCATAGAGCTTGTCGATGTCGGTAATCACGTAGCCAATCTGCTCGTTGGTCTTGAGGTACTGGCCCAGGATGTTGACTTGGTTGCCTGCCAGCACGCTGTTGATGTTGGCCAGCACGCCCGGCACGTTCTGGTGGATGTGGATGAGGCGGTGTGCGTTCTTGAGCTCCGGCAACTGGATGTTCGGGAAGTTGACGCTCTGGTAGCTGTTGCCTGTGTTGATATACTCCATGATGCGGCTGGGGACGTAGGTGCCGATGTTCTCCTGCGCCTCCGAGGTGCTTCCGCCAATGTGCGGCGTCAGGATGACGTTGGGCAGGCCCCGCAGCTCACTCACAAACTCCTCGTCGTTGGACGCTGGCTCGTAAGGGAACACGTCCACGGCGGCACCTCTGATTTTACCTGATTTGATGGCGGCTACCAGTGCTGGCAGCTCCACGATGTGGCCGCGGCTCAGGTTCAGGAAAATGGCACCGTCTTTCATGGCGGCAAACTCCGTTTCACCGAACATGGCTTTGTTGCTATCGCGGCCATCCACATGGAGCGTCACGATGTCGGATTTTTCGAGCAGCTCTTTTAGGGTGGCGCACTTGCGGACATTGCCCAACTGCAGGCGTTCAATCACATCGTAGTAGTATACCTCCATACCCAAGGCCTCTGCCAGAACGGAGAGCTGTGCCCCAATGCTGCCGTAGCCCACGATACCTAGTTTTTTGTCGCGCACCTCCACACTGCCCTGTGCCGATTTGTCCCAGATACCCTGGTGCATCTTGTTGCTTTTATCCACCACGTTGCGGCACAGCATGATGATTTCGCCTATGGCCAGTTCCACCACGCTGCGGGTGTTGCTATAAGGAGCATTGAACACGGCCACACCGGCATCGAGGCAGCTGTTGAGGTCAATCTGATTGGTGCCGATGCAGAAGGCGCCGATGCACATGAGTCGGTTGGCATGCTCCAACACCCGCTTGGTCACTTGCGTTTTGGAGCGTATACCCAGCACCGACACATTTTTGATGCGCTCGCACAGTTCGTCCTCGCTCAGTGCCCCTGATACGGTCTCGACCTGGTAGCCCTCGCGCTTGAATAACTCTACGGCTCTGGGGTGAACATTCTCGAGCAGCAGCACCCGGATGCGGTTTTTGGGATAGGAGATGGCCATGGGCAGGTTGTTCTGGTACAGGAACTCGTCCAGGCTCGGTGCCACATTGTCGGCCTTGGCCACTACGGTGTCGCGCACCACGTTCTCGGTGAAAGCATAGAACTTGTTGGCTAGCCCGGCTTCCTTTATCTCATAGTCAGTGTAGCCGTCACCGAGTACGTACACATCTCCTTCCAGCGCGAGCTCTTCTAACAGCTTGATTTTTCCCTTGTCCAGGCACAGGAGGTTCTCCTCATCAAAACCAATGATGTTGCCCTGTTCATCGAACCGAAAGGTGTTGGCGTAGATGTTCTCCTCTTTGATGCCGTACTCCGTCACAATGGGTGTGATGAATTCCTTGAACCCGCTCGACACGATGAGGATGTGGTCGGCGTACTGCTGAAAGAAGTCCTTGTTGCGCCGGATGGATTCCGACACCTTGTGCTGGAGGCGCTGGATGAGCGGCTTGAGGTGCCGGCGGTTGGCCCGCAGCAAGGCCAGGCGTTTGGTAAGGCCCTCGGTAAAGGAGCTGTTTCCGTTCATGGCCCCATTGGTCAGGTCTCTGATTTGCTGCAGAATCTGTTCCTGGTTCTCGTCGCCTTCCAGGGATATCTCCCCCAGTTCGTCCAGCGCCTCCACCTGCGTGAAGGTGCTGTCGAAATCGATGATGTAGTATCTGTCTTTTGCCATGGCAGTGGGTTCTCGGGTTTCTTCTGTGCGGGATAGGTATAGTCCATGGGGTGCAGGCAGCGCGCTGCAAAGCGACTAACCCTGCACAGCTGGCCTACCCTGGTTGAAGTTTAAACATACGCGAAATATAGGGCATAAAAAAATCCGGCCGCAGGTATAGCAGCCGGATTTTCAGTATCGAATCATCTGAGCTAGAGCGGGTTTCCTGTCTCGGCCAGCTGCGCGTCAATGGTGCGTTGGTAAAACTGCTCGTACAGCGGCACAATCTTCTCGATATCAAAGTCGTGGGCGCGGGCCAGCGCATTGGCTTTGAAGGTAGGCAGGTTGGCATCGTCGAGCACGTGCAGGGCGTTGCGCACCATGTCCTCCACATCGCCCACTTCGCTCACAAAGCCCGTGACGCCATGTAAGTTGAGCTCAGGTATACCGCCCGCGTTGGTAGAGATGACGGGCACCTCGCAGGCCATGGCTTCAAGCGCAGCCAATCCAAAGCTTTCTTTCTCGGATGGCATCAGGAACAGGTCGGCAACCGAAAGTACTTCCTCCACAGCCTCCAGTTTGCCTAAAAACCGCACGTCGTTATAAATCCCGAGGTCGCGGCATACCTTCTCCATTTTGGGGCGGTCTGGGCCGTCGCCTACCAGCAGCAGTTTGGAAGGCATGTGCTCACGCACTCTGGCAAATATCTGGATAACGTCTTCCACACGTTTGACTCCCCGGAAGTTGGAAGTATGCACCAGCAGCTTTTCGTTGTTGGGGCTGATGGCCATCCGAAAGTGGTCTTTCTTCTGTCGCTTGAACTTCTCCAGGTTGATGAAGTTGGGGATGACCTCAATCTGTTTCTCAATCTGGAAGAATTCGTAGGTTTCGGTGCGAAGGCTCTCCGAGACCGCCGTCACACCATCCGATTGGTTGATGCTGAACGTCACGACCGGCTCAAACGAGGCGTCTTTTCCAACCAATGTGATGTCGGTGCCGTGCAGGGTTGTAATGACAGGTATGTAGATGCCCTTGGTGCGCAGAATCTGCTTGGCCATGTAGGCAGCCGAGGCATGCGGAATGGCATAATGCACGTGCAGCACGTCCAGCTTCTCAAACCGAGCGATGTCTACCATCTTACTTGCCAGTGCCAGCTCGTAAGGCGGGTACTGGAAGAGCGGATAGGAGGGTATGTATACCTCGTGGTAAAAGAGATTCTCGTTGAAGAAGTCGAGCCGGGCGGGTTGGCTGTAGGTGATGAAGTGCACCTGGTGGCCCTTGAGCGCCAGCTCTTTACCTAGTTCTGTGGCTACCACGCCGCTTCCCCCGAAGGTTGGGTAACAAACTATTCCGATTTTCATGGTTTTATGCTGTGGAAACAACAAGTGCAGCCCTACGCGGAGCTGCACTTGTTAAACTATCCGTTAAGGTTTAAGTTTTCGGTACGATTGATTTGTAGATGACATCGTGAATACGGGTGCGGATGTTGTACTTCACCAGTTTGGAGTTTCCGGCATCCGGGTATACCCTGTTGGACAGGAAGATGTAAATCAGTTTGTTTTCGGGGTCAACCCAGGCGCCGGTGCCGGTAAAGCCGGTGTGGCCGAAGGTAGAGGCGGAGGCCATGTTAGAGGTCGGGCCGTTTCCTTCCAGGTCTGGCTTATCCCAGCCCAGGCCACGGCGGCTGTTGCTGAACTGCTTCTTGGAGAACTCCACCACCACGTTGTTGTTAAAGTACTTGTGGCCGCCGTAGTTGCCGTTCTGCAGGTTCATCTGCATCAGGATGGCCAAGTCGTTGGCGTTGGAGAACAGGCCGGCATGTCCGCCTACGCCGCCCATCATGGCCGCGCCCTGGTCGTGTACGGTTCCCCAGATTAGGTTTTTGCGGAAGTAGTTGTCGTCTTCAGTCGGAGCGATGACTTCCCGCGGATGCTTGAGCAGGGGGTTATACGTCATGGTGCTCAGGCCAAGCGGTCCGTAGAAGTTCTGGTCCATGAACTCGTTCAGCGGCTGGTTGAGCAGCTTCTCTGACATGCGCTTGAGTATGTAGAAACCCAAATCGCTGTACTGGTACTCATAGGTCTTGGCGCCTTTGGAACGGGTCAGCAGCGGCGAGCGCACCGTCCAGGCCCACAGCGAGTCCTCCATGGATTTGATGGAGTAGATGCCCGGCACCACTTCATTGGGGAACACGTCATTCTGGGCACTGGCGTAGAAAGTCTGGTTCAACTGCAGCTTGTCCAACGTTTTCTGCCAGTGCGGTATACCTGCCCGTAAGCCTGATTGGTGTGTCAGCACATCCCGAATCACCAGATTGGCTTTGTTGGTGCCTTTCAACTCTGGGAGGTAGGTCGCCACTTTCTCATCCAGGTTTATCTTGCCCTGGTCTTTCAGGAACATCACGGCCTGCAGCGTGGCCGCCACTTTGGTGATGGATGCGATGTCGTATACCGTGTTGTTGGTGACAGGCTTGGCCTTGTCGTAGGTGTAGTGTCCGTAGGCCTTGTTGTAGATAACGGTACCGTTCTTGACCACCATCACCTGCGCACCTGGCGTAGCGGCATAGGCAATGGCCTCTCTGGCGATGTTGTCAATCTGGGCCAGTGTCTTGGAGTCCATACCTACGCTCTCAGGTGTGCCATATCTCAGGCGGCTCAGGGTAGGGGTCGTCACACCGGTTCCGGCCTTGAGCGCGGCAGACACCGTCACGGGCAGCTTGCCTTTGGCAGAACGGGCACCAAAGAGCACCTGCGGCACCAGCGACTGCGCCACCTCGTTGTCTTCGTAGCCGGCTACCAGCCAGCTGCTCTTGTCAAAGAACTTCAGGCTATAGGCGTTGCCCATCACAGCCACAATTACTTTCTTATCGGTGCGCTCCTGCAGGAACTGTATGAAGGCGCGGGTGCCCACACCAATGCCGAAGTCCCGGAACGGGGTATTGTTCATGCCATGGATGCTCACCACCACCACGTCATGGTCCTGCAGCTTGGTAAATAGCCTGGTGAAAGCGGTATCCGGGGCGAAACGGTCTTTGATATTAAATTTGGAGACAGGGGCATAATTGCCGAGCGTCTGCTGGAAAACGTTGTTGGGTCCGGCGCCGATGGCCACCGAGGCGATGCTGAGGGTATCGAGGTTGCGGAAAGGAATCAGGTTGCCCTTGTTGCGCGCTACCGTTACGGCATGCTCATACAGCTGCTCCTGCACTAGGTTGCTCAGCGGACGGTCCACTTCTTCCTGCAGGTTGGTGAGCACCACCGGCTTGTAGTTGTTCAGGCCGGCCCAGTATTTGGCATGCAGAATCTTGCGCACGCGCAGGTCAATCTCGTCGGTCTTGATTTGCTTGGCGGCTATCGCTTCCTTGATTTTGCGGACCGCGGTTGGCACATCCTCCGGGAACAGGAGCACGTCGTTGCCAGCCAGCAGGGCCTTCAAATCCACTTCACCTGGCTTGTAGTAGCTGCTCACACCCTTCATGTTGAGGGCATCGGTGAACACAAGGCCCTTGTATTTCATCTTCTCCTTCAGAAGGCCGGTCACCAGCGGTTTGGACAGCGTGGCGGCCTGGTTGCGGGTAGAGTCAATCTTGGGCATGTGCAGGTGCGCGACCATCACGCCCATCACGCCCGCCTCAAACGACTTGTAGAATGGGTATAGCTCCACCTCTGTGAGGCGCTTCATGTCGTGGTTGATGACCGGGAGGGCCAGGTGGGAATCAGTGTCGGTGTCGCCATGGCCGGGGAAGTGTTTGGCCACCGCGATTACGCCATGGTCCTGCAGGCCTTTGATGTAGGCCACCCCGCGGCGGGCGACTTCTTCCTTGGTCTCGCCAAAGGAGCGATTTCCAATAACGGGGTTATCCGGGTTCACGTTCACGTCCAGCACCGGGGAGAAGCTGACGTGCACACCCAGGCGCTTCATCTTCAGGGCTATCTCACGGCCCATCAGGTATACGTACTTATCGTCGGTGAGCGCGCCGAGCGTCATTTGCTTGGCGAAGTGCATGCTGCTGTCCAGGCGCATGTTCAGGCCCCACTCAGCGTCCAGCGCAATCAGCATCGGCACCTTGGCCTGGGACTGGAAACGGTTGGTCAGCCTGGCCTGGCGTACTGGCCCGCCTTGCATGAACATGATGCCACCCACACCGTATCGGCCCACCAGGGTGTCTATCTGCTGAAAATGTTTTTCGTTTTTGTTGGAATAGGCAGCCACCATGAACAGCTGGCCCAGGCGTTGGTCAGGAGTGAGGGAGTTGAAGACACTGTCTACCCAACTTTGCTCTTTAGAAGTTACCACAATGTTCTCTGACGGCGTCAAAGACATCAGAGGCCCCATTCCGAGAAAGATAAGTATAAGTAACCCTAAGCTAAAACTCTTCAACATCCTGTACTGGTATTATTATATTGGAACAAGTCGAAATTAAGCCTAATTTTGCAGAAGGTGCTTCTAAAACTGAGATTTAATTCTCATTAGCAGGCCCTCGGCAGACCTAAATAAGATGGTGGAAGACTTTAGTCCGCCTCGTCCGGCAGGTGGCACGGCAAGTGCCTTTTCCCATTCGTGACGCCTCGCAGTCTGTGATGAATACACGCTGTGTCGGCATAATTCGGGAGAGTGGCGTTGCAATCTTTTCCCGATTTTCGGCCCCTTTTCACTACCGGTCTGTAAATTAGTAATAAATTTAATTCTTAATAAGTTCTGTTTTTACAAAAATAGTGTATTCAAAAACCTGGCCGCATTTACCTGACGCTGGTTTTTGAGGTGAAAACCGAAAAATAGACTTTGACTGAGCGGATGTCCGACATTATACATTTATTACCTGATTACCTAGCCAACCAGATAGCCGCAGGGGAAGTGGTGCAGCGGCCTTCTTCTGTAGTGAAGGAACTGCTGGAAAACGCCATTGACGCCCGGGCCACCAGCGTGCAGCTGATTGTGAAAGAGGCCGGGAAGCAACTGGTGCAGGTAGTAGACAACGGCATAGGTATGTCTGAGACAGATGCCCGCATGTGCTTTGAGCGCCATGCCACCTCCAAAATAAAGTCCACGGAGGACCTGTTCCGCATCCGGACGATGGGGTTCAGGGGAGAGGCCATGGCCTCCATCGGGGCGGTAGCCCAGGTAGAGCTCAGAACGAAGCCCCACGGTGCCGAGATAGGAACGCAGCTGCTGGTAGAGGGGTCGACGGTGATGTCGCAAGCCCCGGCCGCGGTGCCCGCCGGTACCTCCATCGCCGTCAAGAACCTTTTCTTCAACGTGCCCGCCCGCCGCAATTTCCTCAAGACCAATGCAGTGGAGATGCGGCACATCCTCGACGAGTTCCAGCGGGTGGCGCTTGCCTATCCGGAAGTGGCCTTCACGCTGCACCACAACGAGACCGAGATATTCAGTCTGCCGGCCGGCAAGCTGAGCCAACGCATTGTGGGCGTGTTCGGCAACAACCACAAGGAGCAGATGGCGGGCTGCGAGGAAGAAACCCCGTTCATGAGTGTTCGCGGCTACATCGGGAAGCCTGAGTTTGCCAAGAAGACCCGTGGGGAGCAGTTCTTTTTCGTGAACAACCGCTTTATCAAGAGCGGCTACCTCAACCATGCCGTCATGATGGCCTACGAAGGCCTGCTGCCCAAGGACAGCTACCCGTTCTATGTGCTTTTCATCGACATCGAGCCGGAGCGGATTGACATCAACGTGCACCCCACCAAAACCGAAATCAAATTCGAGGACGAGAAGACGGTATACGCCATTGTGCACGCGGCCGTGAGAAAGTCGCTGGGAACGCACAGTATAGCGCCATCCCTTGATTTTCAGAGTGATGTGAATTTTGCGCCACTGCAGCCCATCCGGGTGCAGCCGGGCATGAACGAGTTTGAGCGGGAAGGTGCCTTCCCCGGCTTTAAAGTGCCGGCCTCTCCCAAGCGGGCGAGCGCCAACGGATGGGAGCAACTGTACGAGCCCCTGCGGAACGGGCAGCCGGAGCAGGAGGAGCGCATTACCTCGCCATCCGGTATGGGGCTGCTCGACGATGCCTTCGCCACGCCCACTACCACCTCCAGTAAGACCCTGCAGGTGCACCAGAAGTACCTGTTGGTGCAGGTGAAGTCCGGCGTGATGATTATTGACCAGCAGGCGGCGCAGGAGCGCATCCTGTATGAAAAGTACATGGCCTCGCTGCAGAAGAAGATGGTCACCTCACAGGCCCTGCTCTTCCCCCAGACCATAGAGCTCTCCACCGCCGATGCCGCGCTGGTGAAGGAGTTATCAGCGGAGTTTCTGGAGCTGGGTTTCCAGTTCGAAGATTTTGGAGGTAACACGATTATACTCAATGCTATACCTGCCGATGTGCAGGCAGCCAATGAAAAAGAGCTGCTGGAGGAGCTGATTGAACAGTACAAAAACAACCTGGCTACGTTGAAGCTGGATAAACGGGAGAACCTGGCCCGGGCGATGTCCAAGCGCCTGGCCTCCAAGTTGCAGCCCCGCATGTCAGACCTCGAGATGAACTCGCTCGTAGACAAGCTATTTGGCTGCGAAGTACCCAATTACACCCCGGGCGGACAGAAGACGCTCGTCATCCTGGAGCTGGGTCAGCTGCATGAGCTGTTCCTGAAGGGGTAACATTATAATTGTTGAATTGTTGATTGTTTAATCGGTGGTTTTGCCATACCTGGATTTGTTTCCAGGTATAGGTATGGTCTACAGGTATAGCAATCGATTCGATAAAAAGAAGATAAGATGTTCAATATAACCCATATGGTCAGGAACCTCCTGATCATCAACGTGGTGGTGTTCATACTGCAAGGCAATCTGTTCGATTACCGCCAGTTCGCCTTGTACCACTTCGCTTCAGATAATTTCCAGCCCATACAGCTGTTTACGCACATGTTCCTGCACGGCGGTTGGTCGCACCTGTTCAGCAACATGTTCAGCTTGTTTATCTTCGGGCCGTTGCTGGAGCGCTTCTGGGGTCCGCAGCGCTTTCTGGCTTTCTATCTGATAACCGGCTTAGGGGCCAGCCTGCTCTACTCAGGGGTACGGGCTTATGAGTTGCACAACCTGCAGGCCGATGCTGCCCAGTACATAGAAGAGCCGACACCTGGCAGGTTCTACAATTTCATGGAGTCGCATTACTCGGGGGGCTATGAGAAGCGGTTTGCCATTGAGTACCAGCGCAACCCGGACAGCGAGGCCTATATTACGGAGAGCAAGCGGGCCGTGCGGCAGGTGTTCAACCAGGTGTTCAACACCCCGATGCTGGGGGCGTCTGGCGCGGTGTTCGGTATCCTGATGGCTTTTGGCATG
Source organism: Pontibacter roseus DSM 17521 (assembly GCF_000373265.1). GTDB lineage: Bacteria > Bacteroidota > Bacteroidia > Cytophagales > Hymenobacteraceae > Pontibacter > Pontibacter roseus. The sequence goes on along the minus strand of NZ_KB890768.1, from coordinate 196,015 downwards.
CTCTTCCCGAACCTGGAGCTCTTCCTGCTGTTTCTGCCCATACCTATAAAGGCGAAGTACTTCGTGCTGCTCTATGGGGCCTATGAGCTGTATGCCGGCTTCAACCGGGTGCCCGGTGACAACGTGGCGCACTTCGCTCACCTGGGGGGCATGCTGTTTGCGTACATACTTATAAAAATGTGGCAACGCAACGATTACCAGGATACGTAATACGTAATAGTTATCGCAGTGTAATTCAGATACCAAGGCAGAGGGGGCTCTCCCTGAGAGTTCTTCCGGAAAAGCACGCATCTGTATGGAAGCAACCTTCCTGGACCTTTGTTCCTGCCTCTTCAGCTAACAAGTACAATGAGTATTATCCAAGACATAAAAGACTCCTTCCGGCAGCCTAACAACACCCTGAAGCAGCTCATACTCATCAACGTCATTGTTTTCGTGGCGTTGATAGTGACGCGCACGGTGCTGTACCTGACCGGCAGCAGCTGGGTATACAGCGGCCTGATGCGCTTTATCGCGTTGCCCTCTGACCCGCTCGTTTTCCTCACCCGCCCCTGGACGATTGTCTCATACTTCTTCACTCACGAGGGTTTTCTGCACATCATCTTCAACATGCTCAACCTGTACTGGTTCGGGCAGCTGATACGCGAGTACCTGGGCGAGCGGAAGCTGCTGAGCTTGTACGTGCTGGGAGGTATAGCCGGTGGCCTGCTGTACATGCTGAGTTACAACCTGATACCTTATTTTGCAGACAGGGCGGCCTATGCCGTCATGATAGGCGCATCGGCCAGTGTGCTAGCCATTGTGGTGGCGGCGGCCACGCTTTTGCCCAACTATACCTTCAACCTGATTCTGATAGGGCCGGTACGCATCAAGTACATCGCTGCCTTTCTGGTGATTCTCTCCATCTCCGGGGCGGTAGGCGATAACGCTGGGGGCAATATCGCTCACTTAGGCGGCGCCTTGTTCGGCTGGCTGTTCATCAAGCAGCTGCAACGGGGCCGCGATATGGGACGGCCTTTGCACAGCACCATGGATTTCTTCAAGAACCTGTTCAAGCGCAGACCCAAATTGAAAGTGACGCATAGGCAGACAGCCACGGTGGGCAATGGCTCACCTTCTTCGGCGACCTACCACACCGGCTATGCCGGAAAGCCAAGCCAAATGGAGATAGACCGCATCCTGGATAAAATCTCGAGTTCCGGTTACGAGAGCCTTTCCAAAGAAGAAAAGCAGAAGCTGTTCCAGGCGAGTCAGAAGGATTAAGTAGGTATAGCAGTTGCTCTTGCGGTTTGCTCGCTGAGTTGTTGTATAGCTTGCCCTGGCCGGGCGGGCCTTACTTTTCTCCTTGATGAGAAAAGTAAGCAAAAGAATCAAGACGATTTGAACTCGCTGAACGCTCGAACAAAAAATCGTCATTGGTGCACCTGGGTGATGTCTTAGCTGCGTGGCTGCTGTTGTAAGTATGTCTGCTAAACCTGCCAAATCTGTTCTCTCCCGTCATTCCCATACACATTTTGTCATTCCGACAGAAGGAGGAATCTGTTACCCTACCTGCCGCCGGTGCGAGCGCAGCGGGAACAGGCGGTGAATGCTGCCGGCCGGTGTGAACCTGGTGTAACCTCAGCTCCTTCACTTGTTGCCCTCAAAAAAGCCGCACCTGCGCTGGCGTTGGATTCGCTGCCGGAAGAGTAATAGATTTCTCCTTTCGTCGGAATGACAGAAACTCTAAGAAATGACAATAGTGAGGGGAAGTCCCCCTTCGAAGGGGGCAGGGGGATGTCAATCGTCTGCAGGAATTCTCCTCCTGGGAGGGGCAGGGATGGGTAAAGCAAGCAGAAAAACATATCAATCCCGCAAGTCCCAATTCAAGCAAAACAAAAAAGCGCCACTCCTTTGCAGAAGCGGCGCTTTTCGTATCGATAAGTAAGGTATAGCAGCGATTAAGCTTTGGCAGCGTTGATGTTATCGAGCGCGTCCATTACCTCTTTCACGTGACCGCGTGACGTCTCCAGCAGTTGCTTCTCATCATCGTTCAGTTGCAGTTCGATGATTTTCTCGATACCATTCTTGCCCAGGATTACCGGAACGCCCAGGTATACGCCATCGATGCCGTACTCGCCTTCCAGCTTCACGCAAACAGGGAACACACGGCGCTGGTCGCGCACAATCGCCTCTACCATTTGGGCAGCAGCTGAACCCGGCGCGTACCAGGCAGAAGTACCCATCAGTTTCACCAGTTCACCACCACCGTTCTTGGTGCGGTCTACAATAGCGTTCAACGTTTCTTCGTCAATCAGCTCAGTTACAGGTATACCGCCTACTGTGGTGTAGCGTGGAAGTGGAACCATGGTGTCGCCGTGTCCACCCATCAATACTGCCTGTATGTCTTTTGGAGACACGTTCAGGGCCTCAGCCAGGAACGCTCTGTAGCGGGCAGTGTCCAGAATACCGGCCATACCCATTACGCGGGTGCGTGGCAGTTTGGAAGTGATGTGCGCTGCGTAAGTCATCACGTCAAGTGGGTTAGAAACCACGATGATGATGGCATTAGGCGAGTGCTTCACGATGTTTTCCGTCACCGACTGCACTATACCGGCGTTGGTAGAGATAAGGTCATCGCGCGTCATGCCTGGCTTGCGTGGCAGTCCAGAAGTAATCACCACCACATCAGAATCAGCTGTTCTGGTGTAGTCGTTCGTTACGCCGACAGTGCGCGTGTCGTACAGGTTGATGGGGGCCTTCTGCCAGATATCAAGCGCTTTGCCCTCAGCAAAACCTTCTTTAATATCCACTAAAACTACTTCGTTCGCGATTTCGCGGTAAGCCAGCACATCGGCGCATGTCGCACCCACGTTACCTGCTCCAACTACAGTTACTTTCATTATAGGATATACTTTAATTATGGTTTGAGATTCAATTCACATCCGTAAAAGTAGAAAAATCTGTTGTGAAAACCGTTGGTTTAGGACAAAAGACTATTTGAAAAAGGACAAAAGATTTTTCCTGTGCTGTGTAGTACTTTGTAACAGATTCCTTTGTCAGGAAGCCATAGGCCTAGGCTGCAGCGTAATCTCCAGCACCTGCTCCGTCTTCTCCGTCACCTTGAAACGGTTGTCGAGCCGCTGGCCCACAATCCAGGCGATGGACTGGTCTGATACCAATACCAGTGTTTTGGCCTTAAGGTTGGCCGGCACCTTCTTGTCTATCAGGAAATCGCTGATTTTCTTTTTGCCGTTCATGCCCAGCGGCACAAACCAGTCACCTTCCTGCCAGGGGCGCAGGCGAAGCGGGAACTTGAGCAGACCAGCATCCAGGGCGGCCACATGGGGTTTGGCGTTGAGCTTGTACTGGTCAGCCGGTACGTAGCGCAGGCTCAGGTATACGTGCTCCTCGCTCACCTCCGTCTGTCCTTCGGCTATGGTCAAACTCCCGAAGCGGCTCAGGTTGCGGGGCGTAATCACCAGCTGGTCGCGGTCCTTCACCAATGTATGGCTAGGCGAGTCGAACTGCTTGCCAGCTATACCTTCCAGCGCCTCCACCAACTCCAGTACCACGGTATAGCTGAAGTTGAAGGGGCGCAGCAGTTCGTGCAGCACCACCGGCAGACCCGTGGCCTGGCGCAGCGGCTCTAGCGCCAGGTATATGGCATCCTCCGCTTCCTTTATACTTTGCTGGCGTAGGTTATCGATGTAGGCCGCCACGATGGCCTCGGCCTGGCTCACCCGCTCGGCGGTGTGCTGCATGGTCTCCTCCAGGTTCGGGTTGATTTCCTTGAGCACCGGAATCACCTCGTGGCGGATTTTGTTGCGCTGATACTTGGTCGTCTCGTTGGAGGTGTCCTCGCGCCAGATGAGTCGTTGCTCGGTTACGAAATCGAAAATATCGTCTTTGGTGACTGGGAGCATGGGGCGGATGATATGGCCGTTCTTGGCAGGTATGCCATGCAGGCCGGCTATACCTGTGCCCTTGGTCAGGTGAAGCAATATGGTCTCTGTCAGGTCGTTGCTATGGTGGGCGGTGGCGATGTAGTCATACCCTTCCTGCTGGCGCACTTGCTCAAACCAGGTATAGCGGAGGGTGCGGGCGGCCATCTGAATCGAAAGTTTCTCTTGTGCGGCGAAGGCCCGTGTGTCAAAATTTTCGGTGAAGAACGGCACCTCGTACTTTTTGGCCAGCTTTTTGGCGAAGAGTTGGTCAGCCTCCGCGTCCTCGGCCCGCAGCCCGAAGTTGCAGTGCGCTATAGCGAAGGTATACTTCAGCTTGTGCAGCACCTCGCAGAGCACAGCCGAGTCGATGCCGCCGCTGACGGCCGCCAGAATTCTGCTTTCGGGTTGGCAGAGTTGGTGTGATTGGATAAAACCGGAAACTTTCTGTAGCATAGGGCAGCGGCTGGTATATTTTTTATAATTTTGAAATTAAGAATCGGCAAGAGCCGGCAGGTATGGCAATCGCTCCACGCAGGGGTAATCTGTCGCCAAGGCTTTTGACCATTGTCATAGAAGAATGAACATCGCAAAATTAGCCTATTCTATTGTCTTTACGCTATTGTCGCTGACAGTTTTGGCGCAGCAGCGGCCTCCGGTCTCGCGTCCGGTGCAGGCGCCGACCCAACAGGTGCCGCCACAGCCGCGCGCGAACCAGCCACAACAGCCTCGACAGCAGCAACCGCAACAACAAGACCGGGTGGAGCTGCAAAGTGCCGACTCGCTTGAGGGTGGCACATTCAATGGCCGCCGCATCAACAAGCTACTGGGCAACGTGGTGTTCAAGCAGAAGGAGACCTTCCTATACGCCGACTCCGTGTACAAGTATACCGACAGTGAAGTGCTGGAAGCCTTTGGCAACGTGCGCATCAACCAGGCCGACACCGTGACCATGACAGGCAGCCGTGCGACCTACGACGGCACCAAGCGTACCGCCAAGATGAGCGGCGGCGTGACCATGCAGGACCCCAGCATGACGCTCACCACCCCCAGCCTCGACTATAACCTAGATAGCCGCACGGCAGTCTATACCGAGGGCGGCACCATCGTACAGCCGGAAAATCGCCTACAAAGCCAACGCGGCACCTACGACACCCAGAACAAGACCTTCACCTTTCAGCAGAACGTGAAAGTTTTCTCCACCGACTACGAGATTTCGGCCCAGAACATGCGCTACAATACTGAGAGCAAGGTGGTATACTTTCAGGGGCCAACGTTTATAAAAGGACAGCAGGGCGACTTGTATGCGGAGCAGGGGACCTACAACACCATCACCAAGATTTCCCGATTCGGCAAGAATGCTTACATCCTGACGCCCGAGTACCGCCTGGGCGGCGATGACCTGTACTACGACGAGGGCAGAGGGTATGGCGAGGCCAAGGTGAACGTGACCATGCGCTCGCTCAAGGATGACGTGACCATACGCGGACAGGTGGGCCGCTACTGGCGCGACCAGGGTGTGGCCAAAGTGGCCGGCAGCCCCATCATGGAAACCATCATGGATGGCGACACGCTCTTCATGGCAGCTGACTCCCTCATCTCCCGCGAGCCGAAGGCCGAAGGGCAGCCCAGCATGCTGTACGCCTTCAACAACGTGAAAATCTACAAGAACGACCTGCAGGGTAAGTGCGACTCGCTGAGCTACAACCGCACTGATTCCATCATGTACATGAATGTGAACCCCGTGCTTTGGAATGAGCAAAGCCAGTTGGTGTCCGATACCATCCGCATCCACCTGCGCAACAAGACCATCGACAAGATGTACATGTTCAGCAACGCCTTTATCACCTCCGAGGATTCGCTCCAAAACTACAACCAGGTGAAGGGCCGTAACATGGTGGCGCATTTCCAGGAGGGACGTATGCGCAGGGTCAACGTGAATGGCAACGGCGAAAGCCTCTACTTCGCGCTGGAGGGCGATACGACGCTCACCGGTATGAACAAAGCCGTGTGCAGCGACATGGTCTTGAACTTCGCGGAAAATAAATTGAAGGGCATCTCGTTTCTTGTCAATCCGGATGCCAGTTTCATCCCGCCGCACGAGTTGAAGGAAGGAGACAGGAGACTGGAAGGGTTCAACTGGCAGGCGGAGCAACGGCCGAAGAAAGGGGAGGTGCTGGCCAGGCGACAACCGGTGCCACCTAGGGCGCAGCCATCCAAGGCCGCGCCGGCAAAAAAGAAAAAGGCCGCAAAGCCCGCCAAACGGACTCCGGCCCGCAAGTAAGCACTGCATTTTCACGCTTGTAAATCACAGGGATATTGTATAATTTTGCCCGTTCATGAACAGAGGAATTCTCCATACCGTCGCATTGTTCTGCCTGTTGGTCTTCACGGCCGGCTGCAGCAACTTCCAGAAGCTTTTGAAAAGCAACGACGTTGACCAGAAATACAAGGCGGCCCTTGAGTACTACGAGAAAGGCGACTACTACCGCGCCAACCAGTTGCTGGAGCAGGTGATGCCCCTGATGACGGGTAGGGAGGAAGCCGAGAAGGCCCGTTTCTACTTCGCCAACACCCACTACCAGCAGGGCGAGTACATGCTGAGCGCCTTCCAGTTCCGCACCTTCTACGAGACGTACCCCAGAAGCGAGTTGGCGGAGCAGGCCATGTTCCTGCAGGCGAAATCGCTCTACAACGATTCGCCTGACTTTGAGCAGGACCAGAGCAGCACCGTGACGGCCATGGAGTCCATTCAGGAGTTCCTGGTACGCTACCCGAATAGCGAGTACGCCGCAGAGGCCAACACCATGTTTGAAGCTTTGGGCAAGAAACTGGACCAGAAGGCATTTGAAAGTGCGCGCCTTTACTATAAACTGTACCGCTACCAATCTGCTGTGGTGGCATTTACCAATTTCCTGCGCGAAAACCCATCCTCGCCGTACAGCGAGCAGGCTTCCTATTTGCGCATAGACGCTCAATACCGTTTCGCGTTAGAGAGTGTGCCGAACAAGCAGGAAGAGCGCTTCATGGAGGCCGTGGACTTTTACCAGAGCTTCATTGACCAGTATCCCGAAAGCCGCTATGCGCGTAGTGCGGAGCAGGTGTATTCCAACGCCCTCGCCGAGCTAGAGAAAATAAAGAAAAACAACCCAAGCAATTCATAAATAAAGTATATATGGCAGTAGTTCCATCATCAATCGTTACCCGTAATATGGCCGACTTTGCAAAGCAGACCGGCAATATGTATATGTCTGTTTCGGTTATCTCCAAAAGAGCAAATCAGATTTCTGTGAAGCTGAAGGAAGAATTGAACTCGAAGCTGGCTGAGTTTGCCACGACCGTGGACAACCTGGAGGAGGTGTTCGAGAACCGTGAGCAGATTGAAATATCGAAATACTACGAGCGTTTGCCTAAGCCTACCAGCCTGGCCATCGAGGAGTTCCTGGAAGGGAAAGTATACGTTCGCACACCTGACGAGGAGACAGACGAAATAGCGCTGTAAGGCGTATGCTCCGGAATCGGAAAATAATACTGGGAGTCTGCGGAAGCATAGCTGCGTACAAGGCAGCCTTACTGGTCCGCTTGCTCATCAAAGCAGAAGCAGAAGTGCAGGTCATCCTGACCACTTCTGCTTCTGAGTTTATAACCCCTCTCACACTGGCAACGCTTTCCAAAAGGCCTGTGCTCACCGAGTTCGTGCTAAACGAGCAAGGGGTGTGGAACAACCACGTGGAGCTGGGATTGTGGGCCGACGCCCTGGTGGTAGCGCCTGCCAGCGCCAATACGGTGGCCAAGTTCGCCAACGGTTTCTGCGACAATCTTTTGTCCGCCACCTACCTGTCGGCGCGGTGCCCGGTGTTTGTGTCGCCGGCGATGGACCTGGATATGTACCGCCACCCGGCGGTGCAGACCAATTTTACGAAGCTGAGAGGGTATGGCAACCGCATCATCGAGGCGGGTTACGGAGAGCTGGCAAGTGGACTGGTAGGGCAGGGGCGTATGGCGGAGCCCGAGGAAATCATACAGGTACTAGAAAACCATTTCGCAGGCCTTGGAAAATTCGTTTAAAGGCAGAAAAGTACTCATCACGGCTGGCCCGACTTATGAGCACATCGACCCGGTCCGTTTCATCGGAAACCATTCGACCGGGAAGATGGGATTCGCCCTGGCTGAGTGTTTCGCGCAGCGGGGAGCTAAGGTACAGTTGGTGGCCGGGCCTACCCACATGAAGGCGCAGCACCCTTCGGTCAAGGTAACGGACGTGACTACGGCCGACGAAATGTATGAAGCGGTGAAGCAACTGGCCGCTAAATCAGACATTTGGGTGTTTGCGGCGGCCGTAGCCGACTACAAACCCAAGGTGGCGGCAGACCGGAAGATAAAGAAAGCCGGGGCGGAACTGACGCTGGAACTCGTGAAGAACGTGGACATAGCGGCCGCGCTGGGCAAGGAGAAGCGGGAAGACCAGTTCTCCGTGGGTTTTGCGCTGGAGACGGACAATGAGAGCAGCAACGCCCGCGAGAAACTGCTCAAGAAGAACCTCGACATGATTGTGCTGAACTCGCTCAACGACCCGGGCGCTGGTTTCAAGCACGATACGAATAAAATCACTATTATTGAGCGGGATACGACCACGGCGTTTGAGCTGAAGCAAAAGAGCGAAGTGGCGCAGGATATCGTCAACCTTATCGGGGAGAGACTCTATGCTTAGGAAACTGTTTGTTTTACTGTTTGTGATGGGTGTAGCGCTGGGTGCCAAGGCACAGGAGCTGCAGTGCGATGTGGTAGTCAACAGCGACCAGGTTGCCTATGCCGACCGGCAGCTGTTCACCGAGATGCAGAGCCGCATTTTCGAATTCATGAACAATCGCCGCTGGACCAACCAGTCGTACCGGGTGGAGGAGCGCATCAAGTGCCGCATCCTCATCAATCTGACGGAGATGCCCGAGATTGGCACGTTCCGCGCCAACGTGCAGGTGGTGTCGGTGCGGCCGGCCTACGGTACCGGGTATGAATCTACCCTTTTCTCATTCATTGACAAAGACTGGCTCTTCCAGTTCACGGAGGCGCAACCGCTTGACTTCACAGCGAACACCTTCTCCTCCAATCTGTCCTCCATGCTGGCTTATTACGCTTACATGATTATAGGTATGGACAACGACAGCTTCGGACGCTTGGGCGGCTCTCTTGCCTTTGATCAGGCGCGCAGCATCCTCAATCAGGCTGCTTCCCAGAACTCGATTTACCCCGGTTGGCGACCCTTCGAGGGGAACAGAAACCGCTACTGGATGATTGACAATATCCAGGACCCGGTGTTCGTGCCTTTCCGCGAGGGACTCTATACCATGCACCGCCAAGGGATAGACCTGCTGGTGCAGGACCCGGAGAAGGCGCGCAAGGCCACCTTGGCCGTGCTGCGGGACATCCAGAAGCTGTCCCAGCAGAAGCCAGGCGCCGCCGTTATCCGTTCCTTTTTTGAGGCCAAGTCCGATGAGCTTATCAACATCTTCAAGACGGCCGCACCGGCTGACAAGCAGGCCGCCTATACCTTGCTCACGCAGGTAGACCCCACCAACAACGCCAAATACGAGGTGTTGCTTCAGCGCTAGTCCCTTTTCCATATCTCACAGAAAGCGCGTATCTTCACGGTGCGGAGGCCTGTGCCGCCGCCTATACCTATGGGCAAACGCCAAATCAGGATTTTCAGGACAGACATACCCCAACGCCTGCCGGAGTTGCTGCTGCAGGGGGAGGTGCAGGTCATCTTGCGCAGCCGCGTAGTGGTGCAGGGCGTGCTGAAGGAGGCGAGTGCCGAAGAGCTGGAACTGCAGGATGGGCGCCGGAGTCGACATAGGATACCGCTGCAGGAGGTGGAGGAGGTGATTTACGACATCGAGGCGCCCTACTGAAGGTATACCTGCCTTGTAAAACAAAAAACCTGGAATTTAAAGCGCGATTTCGAACTAAGCCCGGGCTATAAATCTTATACATTGTGACTATTCGTCTTCATCATTTATATGCTGATTGATTTAAAAATAAAGAACTACGCACTGATAGAGAAGCTGGAGATGAATCCATCGCCGGTGCTGAACATCATCACGGGAGAGACCGGTGCCGGTAAGTCCATCATGCTGGGTGCCATCGGACTGCTGCTGGGCAACCGCGCCGATTCTAAGCTGCTGTTCAACCAGGAGCAGAAGTGCGTTATTGAAGGGGTGTTTGATATCTCGCAGTACAACCTGAAGGAGGTGTTCGCCGCCGAGGACCTGGACTTTGACGACCAGTGCATCCTGCGCCGCGAAATAAGCCCGAGCGGCAAGTCACGGGCCTTCGTCAACGACACGCCGGTGACGCTGGACGTGCTGCGCAAGATAGGGGAGAACCTGATGGACATCCACTCGCAGCACGACACGCTGCAGTTGGGCGATACCAGCTTTCAGCTCAACATCCTCGACATCTATGCCGGCAACACCTCGCTGGATATCTACGCGGGCAACCTGTCTTACCTCAAAGATTACAACGACACCTACCGCAGGTATAAGAAACTGGAAGGCGACTACAAGAAGCTGACCGACCAGCTGGCGCAGGCGCAGAAGGAGCTGGATTACAACACTTTTCTGCTTAACGAGCTGGAGGAAATAAGCCTGCAGCAAGACGAACAGGAGCAGCTGGAGACGGAACTGAAGGAACTGGAGAACGCCGAAGACATCAAGCTGAAGCTGACGCAGGCGGTGCAGTATCTTTCCGAGTCTGAGTTCAACATCACCTCCGCACTGAAAGACACGGCGCACCTGATTGGGCAACTGGCGGCATTCTCACCTAAATATGAGGAACTGCGCACCCGCACCGAGAGCTGCATGATTGAGCTCAACGACATTGCCGGAGAACTGGAAGACGCCGAACGCAGAACCGAGGCAGACCCATCCCGCACCACCGAGGTGCAGGAGCGCCTGAACGTCATCTATACCTTGCAGCGCAAGCACCAGGTACAGACCATTGCGGAACTGCTCGAGATACAGCGCGAGTTGGAAGGCAAAGTGGGCAGCGTGCTCAACCTTGACAACGCCATTGCGAGCACCGAGAAGGCCTTGAAAGAGGTTGAGAAGGAGATGCTGGAGAAAGCGGCTGTGCTGTCTGAGCGCCGCAAAGCCTCTTTTGGCAAGTTCGAGCAGGAGCTCTATACCTTGCTCGCCGAACTGGGTATGCCGAACGCCCGCATCGTGATACAGCACAAAAACGCGGCTCCGTCCGCCACGGGCACCGACGAAATCAGCATCCTGTTCAGCGCGAACAAAGGCTCTGCCCCGCAGACGCTGGTGAAGGCGGCCTCCGGAGGTGAGTTCTCCCGCCTGATGCTCAGCGTGAAGTACATGCTGGCCGACAAGACGGCCCTTCCTACCATTGTGTTTGACGAGATTGACACAGGTATATCCGGAGAGGTGGCTGTGAAGGTGGGCCGCATGATGCAGCAGATGGCGCAGAAGCACCAGATTATCGCCATTTCGCACTTGCCGCAGATAGCGGCGCAGGGCAATTCGCATTACTTTGTATACAAGCACGACACCGAAGACCGCACCATCAGTCGGGTGAAGAAGCTGAGCGAGAAAGAGCGTGTAGACGAAATCGCGCACATGATTGCAGGCGCTAACCCGAGTGCAAGCGCCTACAAGAGTGCAAAAGAGTTGCTTTCACTATAACGAGTTATTGCTATATTGCCGCACCGTTTGGTGCCTGCCTGTCGTGCAGGTATAGGCGGTCAGGAAATAGCCACAAAACAACATAACACATAGAAGACATGTCTTACAATCTGCTTAAAGGAAAGAAAGGAATCATCTTCGGGGCGCTGGACGAGAAATCCATTGCCTGGAAGGTAGCGATGCGTGCCAAAGAGGAGGGCGCTGAGTTTGTGCTGACGAATGCGCCGCTCGCCATGCGTATGGGCGAAATCAACAAGCTGGCCGAGGCCTGCAACGCGCAGGTTATACCTGCTGATGCAACTTCGGTGGAGGACCTGGAGAACCTTTTTTCCAAAGCGCAGGAAATTCTGGGCGGCAAACTCGACTTCGTGCTGCACTCCATCGGCATGAGCCCGAACATCCGCAAAGGCAAGACTTACGGTGACCTGAACTATGAGTGGTTCCAGAAGACGCTGGACATCTCCGCACTGTCTTTCCATAAGGTGATGCACGTGGCTGAGAAGCAGGATGCCATGAACGAGTGGGGATCTATTCTGGCGCTTTCCTACATCGCGGCTCAGCGCGTGTTCCCTGACTATACCGACATGTCGCAGGCGAAGGCGGTGCTCGAGTCCATTGCCCGCAACTACGGCTACCGCTATGGCAAGCTGAAGAACGTACGCGTGAACACCATTTCTCAGTCGCCTACTAAGACAACGGCTGGTACCGGCGTGGGTGGTTTCGATGCCTTCTATGAGTATGCCGATAAGATGTCGCCGCTTGGTAACGCATCGGCTGAGGCTTGCGCTGACTATTGCATTACGATGTTCTCTGACCTGACCCGCATGGTGACGATGCAGAACCTGATGCACGATGGTGGCTTCTCTACCATGGGAATCTCTGAGGATGTAGTCAACATGATCAGCAAGTAATCTGCCTAAAATTTGGAAATACAGGTATAGGAACCCCTATTTGATTCCTATACCTACAGATAGCAAGAGCCTCTGGTGCGTCAGCGCCAGAGGCTCTCTTCTTTTTATACCTGGATGTCTTTGGTTACTCCTCCTCCCGGTGCACCGAGTTGATGTCAAAGGCTGGCACGCACACGGACCAGTACTCCGTCTCTTCGGCGTAGGGATTGGAGTAGCGTATGCGAGCCCCAGCTTTAATCAGTATCGACTCCCCGGCTTCCACCACCACTTCTTCGCCATCAATCTCTATCATCTTGCGGCCCCGAAGCACGATGGTTATCTCATCGAACTCCGGTGTCTGAAGGGGCTCACTCCAATGCGGCGGGGCCACCATATGCGCTACGCTGAAGGCGTTTGTACGGGTGGAGGCAAGCCCAAAGTGCTCTTCAATCAGCTTTCCGTCGGTGGTGGGTACCCGGAAAGGCTTTGTCTGCTTCAGGTATCTTTTCTCAGTCATAGTTTGCTTAATATAAGGTATAGCTGATGGTGCCTCACTGCTTGTCGGGACAGGCTCCCTGGGTATAGGCGGTCACGCCGGCGCGGTTCGCCTCGCAGGCGTTGCCGTAGGTTTTGTTGTCGCAGCCGCACACCGGGTCGTACTGCATGGTGCACATCTGGTCCGGGTTGATTTTGGCTTGGTCAATGCAGGGCGTCTCCACTTCCGCATTTTTGCAGGAGTAAAATCCCATAACTACCAGAAGGGCAGTGGCAATGGCTGGTTTTTTCATAGTGTGTAAAAGTATAAAGTATGTGGTTATACGTGTTGGTTTCCCTCAAGTGCGGTAGGTCCATCCGCGAACGCTAAGCAACAGTGCGATACAGATTGCCAACCAACTGTCCCACTAGTCGTATGTAGGTTGGAATGTAAAATTAGCTAAATTTTGATACCAAGGCATTTTTCAGAATAGCCGTGGTCTTCGCAAAGGCGCTATACCTTCATCAAAACTAAACAATTGCAAAATGTTAGATAACATGAACGACGACAAAGGAAAAATCTTATTAGCCACATTAGCCGGCATTGGTGCCGGTGTTATTGCAGGTGTGCTACTGGCTCCGGGTAACGGCACTGCCACCCGCGACAGCCTTAGAAGAACCCTCTACAAAGTAGGCGACGACATACAGGGAACCGTGAAGAGCTTCATGGACAAACTTGAAAGAGAGAAAGTGACAGGCGCAGGCAGCAGCCTGACCATGCGCGGCTCCTGGGACGACGTGAAAGGACAGCTCAAGCAGAACTACGGTGACCTGACAGACGACGATTTGATGTACGTGGAAGGCCAGGAAGACGAACTTCTGGGCCGCCTGCAGCGCAAGCTGGGCAAGACCAAAAACGACATCGTACGTATGATTTCGGAGCTATAGTATTGACTATGCTACCAGAGAAAGCCTAGTAAGACGACTTGCTGGGCTTTTTATATTCTCATATAATAGAAATCTATAGTATAGTTATAACTTAATGCTGCCTCTAACCGTTATTAGGACAACAACCGTTTTAGAGGATAAAACAATCAGATAATTTATAAACAAAAGAACTATGAAAGATAATAGCGGAAAGGTAATGCTCGCCCTTCTGGCAGGTGCCAGCGCAGGCGTTATCGCTGGCTTATTGATGGCTCCTGACACAGGCGAACAAACTAGAACAGGTATCAAGAAATGGGCTAACAAGCTAAGCAAAGACCTGGAGAAGAATCTTCAGTCAGGCCTTGACGAAATCAAGAACATGAGCAGCGAAGCCATGAACAAAATGGGTGGCGCTGCTGGCGGCGGCTCTTCTGCTGGCAATACCGGTGGTGGAAGCAACACAGGCGGTGGCACCTCGGGTGGCAGCACTTCTGGTGGCGGTGGTACTTCAGGTACTGGCTCTGCTGGTGGCGGTTCTACTAGCGGTGGCTCTACCGGTGGTGGTTCTACTAGTGGTGGTGGCTCAACTTCAGGCGGCGGAAATACTGGCGGTGCTTCGGGTGGCGCTGGTGGTTCAACTTCAGGCAGAAACGCCTAGTTTCCAGGCCCATAAGCTGACCTACACTAACATTTAATTGACAAGGCTGCCGCCGAAAGTAGAGGCTTCCTCCGCTTTGTGAGGCGATAGCAACTTGTTGTAAGCCAAGGAGCCTGCTCGTTTACGAGCAGGCTCCTTCTTTTTTCCGAAGGTCAGGTTTGGGCATTTGGTGCTAACCTTAGCCGAGTCCTCGCGTTATTATTTTATAGCTATTCACGCGGATTTATTTTTTAACATAAAGCACATACACTATGAGAACGAAATTGGATTATAGAAGCATGGGAGAGTCAAAGGGGACATACAGCAACACTAGAGGAGCCTCTTCCTACAGTAGCAGTAGCAGCAGTACCAACTCTTCTGTGAGAAAGATGAAGGACAAACTCATGGGATCTTCGCCTATGCGCATGTCTGGCTCTACTGCCAGTGTAGCCATGGGTCTGTTGGCCGGAGCTGGTGTAGGTGTGCTGGCAGGTATACTGATGGCTCCTGATAAGGGAACTACCACCCGCAGAAGAGTGGCAGACTCAGCATCGTGGGTAGGCCGCGGCATCACCGAGGCTTTAGGCAGCAACAAGAAAAGAATGGGTTCCAGCCAGCAGGGTAGAAACACCCGCGGCCGAATGGACAACATGACGGACGGAAGCGAATTCTAAAAGTAGTATTCAGAAAATCTGTAAACCAGAAGGGCCCGCTACAGTGTAGCGGGCCCTTCTGGTTTATGAGGTATAGCTTTGGTGCTACTCGTCTTTCTTTTCCGGCTTCATCTGCGGGAAGAACAGCACATCCTGAATGGAGTGCGAGTTGGTCATAATCATGCTCAGGCGGTCGATGCCGATGCCTAGGCCGGCCGTAGGTGGCATGCCGTACTCTAGGGCGCGCAGGAAGTCCTCGTCCAGTACCATGGCTTCCACGTCGCCGCGCTTGCCCAGTTCCAGCTGCTCCTCGAAGCGGGCGCGCTGGTCAATTGGGTCGTTAAGCTCCGAAAAAGCGTTGCAGATTTCCTTGCCGTTGCAGATGGCCTCAAAGCGCTCTACCAGCCCCGGCTTGCTGCGGTGCTTCTTGGCCAGCGGGCTCATTTCTACCGGGTAATCGGTGATAAACGTCGGCTGAATCAGGTATGGCTCGCAGGTCTCCCCAAATATCTCATCGATGATTTTGCCTTTGCCCAGTTTCGGGTCCACTTTTATACCCAGCTTCTCCGCAGTCTGGCGCAGCTCCGGCTCTTCCATCTCCGAAATGTCAATCTTGGTGAAGTGTTCGATGGCCTCAAACATGGTGAAGCGTTTCCAAGGGCGCTGGAAATTGATGATGTTCTCTCCGACTTTCACCTCGGTCGTACCGTGCAGGTCCATGGCTACTTTCTCCACCATCTCTTCTACCAGGTCCATCATCCAGTTGTAGTCTTTGTAGGCTACGTATAGCTCCACCTGGGTGAACTCCGGGTTGTGGAAGCGGCTCATGCCTTCGTTACGGAAGTCCTTGGCAAACTCAAACACCCCGTCAAAACCGCCTACAATGAGACGCTTCAGGTATAGCTCGTTGGCAATGCGCAGGTATAGCGTCATGTCCAGCGTGTTGTGGTGCGTCTTGAACGGACGCGCCGCAGCACCGCCGTAAAGTGGCTGCAGGATAGGCGTCTCCACTTCCAGGTAACCTTTCTCCGTCAGGTACTGGCGCATGGAATTTACCAGTTGCGTACGCTTACGAAACGTCTCGCGCACATGCGGGTTCACAATCAGGTCCACGTAACGCTGGCGGTAGCGCAGTTCTGGGTCACTGAAGGCATCGTATACGTGCTCCACACCGTTCTCATCTACCTCACGCTTCACAATCGGCAGCGGCTTGAGCGATTTGGTTAGGATTTTCAGCTCGGTCACGTGCACGGATATCTCACCTACCTGTGTCACGAAAGCATAGCCCTTGATGCCGATGAAGTCACCGATGTCGAGCATCTTCTTGAACACGGTGTTGTACATGTCCTTGTTCTCACCCGGTGCGATGTCGTCGCGCGACACGTAAATCTGGATGCGGCCGGTGCTATCCATGAGTTCGGCAAACGAGGCCTTGCCCATCACACGGCGGCTCATCAGGCGGCCTGCCAGGGTCACTTCCTGGAAGTTGTTCTTGTCCTTATCGAAATTCTCCTTTATCTCTTTGGCCGTGGCAGTAACCTCAAAAGTCTCAGATGGATACGGGTTGATGCCCATTTTCTCCAGCTCTTCTCGCTCGTGGCGTCTGCGTAGTTCCTGTTCGCTCAGTTGCATGCGCTATATGTACTAAATGTGTCCGTTATGAATAAACCGTAAAATTGCTAAATAAACAGCAGCTTTTAAACATATAATCGGTGAATGTTCAGGAGGATGAGAGAATTGTGTTTGGTGAAGGTGGACTCTATGGGTTACTGCTGGTGTAGCTCTTTCTAGTTGCCATACCCTGTTTTGTCTTTTTGCATAGCTACTGCCGTTCCGGTGCCCTTATACCTACAGCAGCGTTGCTGCTGTTCGAGCCTTCAAGCCGCGGGTGCTTCGTTCTTAGTGAGTTTCCACTAGCTTCGCCCTTTGACCTTGAGTGGCATCAGCTACAGCGCCTATACTTCACCAGCAGCAACAGCAGGCTCCCCTCTTTGGACAAGGGGGGAACCGTACAGTGCCGGTTGCCCGTGCACGATTGACATCCCCCTGCCCCCTTCGAAGGGGAGTTTCGGCTATAGCTTCTCTCAGGTATAGTCGCTGTGGTACAGAACACCGGCAGGTTTAGCAAACTAACTTACAAGCTTTGCCACGGAGCAGCGGCACTGGCCAAGTAGGCATCACTTGACGCTCCACTGTCCGAGCGGTCAGCGAGTGGGGGGTCTTGATTCTTTTGCTTGCTTTGGGGGAAGGGGCCCTCAATCTCATCAAGGAAAAAGTGAGAGCCCGCCGCACATGCGAGGCTATGCAACAACGCAGCGAGCACATACAGTAACAGCAGCTACGCAGCCACAAACCAAGCAAGCATGGATGAGTCTGAAAGCAAAAGGCCCCTGCAGGCTATGCACTGCAGGGGCACCGATATATGAAGTAGATATTTTTACGATTAAGCAGCGGTACGCATCCTGTTGTCGCCGTCGTGGAGCAGTGGCTTCACCTTGTCCTGCAGCCTGGCCTCTACAAATGAGCCTTGCAGGTAGGCAGGTAGTTGCTCCACGAACTCATCGTAACGCTGCAGCCCCATGGCCTGTGCCACATAACATTCATGGATGCCATTCAGGTAGCTCACAATCTCGAGGAGCGACTGGTGGAATAGCTTAAAATCAATGTCAGCCTGCACGAAACGCTCAATCTCGCGGTGCGAGTTGGAGATGCGCAGCCTGGCCAGCAAATCAAACAATGTGGTATAGCCAATGCGCCAGGTCAGCTGCTGCCAGTGCTGTGGGCCGAACTTCTGTAGAATCTCACCATTGCGGCTGCTACGGATGGCAGTAGCTGGGTTGGCCTGCACTTGCTGACGCACAGCCTTCGCCTTCATCCGGCGCGTCGTGCGCAGGAACTGACCAATCTGGGCCTGGGCCTCCAGTTCTTTGTTGGCAATCTGCAGCCCTGGCTTGTAGTGCGCCAGCGGCAGACGGTTCACATTGAAATCGTCGTAGTGGCCAGACGCATAAAAACTCATAGCCTGCGGGTAGGCGTTCTTCACAACCAGCCTGCCGGCCTCCCGCATCACCAAGGCCTCACTGTTCGTCTTCACCTGCCGGGTGTGCAGGAAAGCCTGCAGACTGGCAAACACGGCATAGTAAGCCTGTGGGAAGGTCCAATGGAGGGCATTGCGTATGTAGCTGTCATCACCCAGTTCGGCAGTGGCACGAAGCGCATACTCCGTGCTCCAGCTGTTGAGCAGCAGCCGCTTCACCGCCTCCACATCCTGCTCACCCAACTCATCGGGCACTTCCCTGAAGTAGGCCAACTGGTGCAGACCCATTCCTTCGTAGTGGTTCAAATGGTAGTTTATCGCAAAGAAGTAGTTGAGAAACACCTGCGCCGGAATGGACTTATGCCACTCTTTGTCCAGCTGTTTCTGCTCCTCCGGATACAACGATATGATATTTTCTTCTTCTCTCTCTTTCATGTTTTTAAAACATCTCAGGAGCCGCAACAGTTGCAAAAACAGCATCTTTTTTAAGTTTTTTAATACATTTAACATGCTGCAAATCAATGCGTTATAAATTAACTTTGAGATTGAAAAAGTATTTTGAATCATCCTAAAAAATCCTGATTCATAACACATGCTGCGGGTTTAAAGGCAAGGTATAGCTGCGGGGTTTTGCCACTCTGACGCGACTACACGTATCAGGGAAAGAGAGTGAAAAAGCGTACGTAAACCAATGCGACATATGGACCTATCCTACATCCTGAACGAGCTAGGCGAAGACCGGGAACTGTACTTCCAAGCCGTGGCCCCGCCCATTATGCAAACGAGCAATTTTGCTTGCAAGACCGTAGAGGACATGCGGAAGATGCTGCGGAACGAGTCGGAGGCCTACTTCTATACCCGAGGCAACAATCCTACCGTCACGATGCTGGAGAAAAAGATGGCCGCTCTGGAGGGAGCAGAACACGGCATCGCCTTTGGCAGCGGTATAGCGGCGGTTTCGGCGGCGGTGCTCTCGCAGGTGAACGCGGGTGACCATGTGGTGTGCGTGAAGAAGCCCTACAGTTGGACCAACGCCCTTATGCAGCGCTTCCTGCCGCGCTTCGGAGTAGAGGTGACCATGGTGGACGGCACTGACCCGGACAACTACCGCAATGCCATCAAGCCCAACACGCGCCTGCTATACCTGGAAAGCCCCAACTCCTTCACTTTCGAGCTCACAGATATTGCCGCCATCACCGCGCTTGCCCGTGAGAACAACTGCAGTACCATCATCGACAACAGTTTTGCCACGCCCCTCTACCAAAATCCCATCCAGCTGGGTGTTGACCTGGTGGTGCACTCCTGCACCAAGTATATTGGCGGCCATTCCGATGCCATGGGTGGCGTCATCTGTGGCAAACGGGAAGTAATCAACCAGATATTCGAGCGGGAATACATGACGCTGGGCGCGGTGCTGTCGCCGCACGATGCCTGGTTGCTGCTGCGCGGGCTGCGCACTTTGCCTGTGCGTATGGAGCGGATAGCGGCAACCACCCGCCAAGTGGTGGCTTGGCTGGAACAGCAGCCTCAGGTGGAGCGGATACTGTACCCGTTCCTGCCGTCGCACCCGCAGCATGAACTGGCCCTGCGGCAGATGCGCAGCAACACCGGGCAGTTCAGCATAGCCCTCAAAACAGACGATCTTCACAAAGTGGACCGCTTCTGTGACAGCCTGCAGCACTTCCTGATGGCGGCCTCCTGGGGCGGGCACGAGTCGCTGATATACCCGGCGGCGGCTTCCTACAACTCCGGCAATTACAAATCTTCGCTCAACTTCAACCTGGTGCGCTTTTACATCGGTCTAGAGGATGCTGACTATTTGATTAAGGACATAGAGCAAGCCCTGGCCAAGCTCTGACGCAGAGGCCGTTCGTTTATGAATGATTCACAGGTATATTAAGAATTATTTATTTTTAATAATTCGGCAACATTAGATTAAAACCATATTGTTACATTTGTATGATGGTTTTACTCTACGCTTACTGTAGCCTCAAGCAAATGTGCATCAATACGTTGCATTTACCTTCCTCTGGAAAATCAATCTCAAATCTACCTTATACTTATGTTTAAACATTTACACAAGGTGTCTGCCTTTGTGCTGGTTTGTTGTGGCCTGATGGCCGGCAACGAGGCACTGGCGCAGACCAATCCGCAGCCACAAACGCTGCCTTACTCGCAGGACTTCTCCAGCCTGGAGCATGCCTCTACAGCATACCCCGACGGGTGGCAAGGCTGGTTGCTGTCTACTAGTCCTGGAGCGAACTTTAGAACGACTCCGGCTACTGCCGACAGAGCCATGTTGGCTAGCAGCACATCCACCACGACCAATGGTGCGATTCACAACTACAATGGCAAGATAGGTTTGCTGAACAGCGGTTCTGTGGACCTAAGCATAACCTTTGCCATCACTACCTTGCAGAAGACTGCTGTCAATGTGGCTTTTGATATGATGACGCTGCGCAACCCGTATGACGGCGGAAGCAACACCCGTATCAACGAGATCGTGCTGCAGTACCGCGTTGGAACAAGCGGCGATTTCATCAACATTGAAGGCACAGGATACCAGAACAACACGGAGAAGTGGGCTACCAGTGGTAATACAGAGCCTCAGAAGGTAGAATCTTTTACCGTAACCCTGCCAGAGGCGGCTGAAAACCAGGAAGTGGTGCAGTTACGCTGGGCTTCACGCCAAATCAGCGGCGGCGGTTCCAGACCGAGCTTTGCCGTGGACAACATTGAGGTGACCAGCCTGAGCGACAGCAAGAACCCTATTGTGTTGGCTCCTGCTACGCTTGCCTTTGGCGATGTGGTGTTGAACCAAGCCAACGTTTCTTCCTATACCCTGACAAGCGCCAACATCACGGGCAACGTGCAGTTGACCGCCACAGGAGGCTTCCAAGTTTCAAAGCTGGAGACAACTGGTTTCGCTACCAGCCTTTCCTTCTCAGCTGAGGAGATGGCCGCCAACCCTACTGTGTTTGTGCAGGTGTCGCCAACTACAGCAGGCGCTTTGTCTGGCTCGATTTCACATAGTGGCCAAGGTATAGCTACTGTCGTAACTGAGCTGACAGCCAATGCAGTTAGCCCATTTGCTCAGGACTTTAACAACTGCTCTACCACACTGCCAGGCGGCTGGAAAGCCTATAGCGTAACTGGCGACCAGGTATGGGGCTGTACGACTTTCGGAAGAGAGACTGCTGAAAACCCACGTAACAACGGTGTTCAAATTAACGGCTATGCCGGCGGCGCCCAAGACAACGAAGACTGGATGATTTCCCCTGCACTGGATTTGTCTGATTTCAACATTGCCGCCCTTTCTTTCTGGAGCCGTACCGCCTTTACAGGTCCTGGTCTGAAACTGATGGTATCGACTAACTACGATGGCAGCAGCGCACCTGCCACTGCCACCTGGACAGAACTCAATGGCGATTTTCCGGCTGCCGCTTCTGACGTGTGGAAGCAGTCGATTGTGAACCTCACTGCTTACAAAGGTGCTGCTGTGCATGTGGCATTCGTCTATACCTCTGGCGTTGACCTGAATGCCGCCCGCTGGACCCTGGACGATTTCGCTGTGGAGAACGTGGACCAACTGTTGGTTACCAATGAATTCAGCGTTGACTTCGGATTGGTGGAAGTGCCAAATGCCTCTGCTCCGTATACCTTCAATTTCTCTGCGCTGGGCTACCCAGAAGATATGACGCTGTCAGTAGGAACCGATTTCGAGCTTTCCAAAAACGGACAGACTTATGCTTCTTCACTCGTTTATACTGCTGCTGAAGCGAGTGCCTCAAACCAGGTATACGTACGCTATAAGCCAGGCAGCACTAAGCTGCGTTCTACTGGCCAACTGACGTACACAAGCGGCGATTTCGCTGTGGTGAAAGGAAGCCTGACCGGCACTTCTCTGCCGAAGAGCAGCACCCTAGACATCGTATCCTGGAACCTGGAGTGGTTTGGCGCTGACAAAGACGACAGAGGCGCAGAACTGGGTCCGGATAACGAGGAACTACAGTTTGCTAACGCCAAAAAGGCACTGCAGACACTGGACGCTGACATCGTTGCCTTCCAGGAGATTGCGAATGATGCCGCCATGGCCAGCCTGATGGCTGAGTTGCCAGCCTATGACTTCGTTCGCTCTGATGTGCATTCGTACTCCTGGGACCCAAGCCGCAACCTGGTGCCTCAAAAGCTTTATGTTGCCTATAAGAAGGACGTGGTAAAAGTGAAGAGCCAGAAAGTACTGCTCAACAAGCTGTATCAGGACGTGATTGCCGGTACAGCTACATTGCCAAACTATCCTGCTGCGCAGACGAGTTTTTGGGCAAGCGGCCGCCTACCCCTGATGGTGGAACTAGAAGCCACCGTAAACGGAGTAACCCAGCACATCTATGTGGTGAATCTCCACACCAGAGCCAACTCCGGTACCAACGTGACGCCATACAACCAGCGCAAGTACGACGTGCAGGTGCTGAAGGACAGCCTTGCGGCACAGTACCCGAACGTAAACTTGGTGATGCTGGGCGACATGAACGAAGATGTGGACGTATCGGTAGTAAACGACCTGCCTTCTTCCCTGAACCCATTTGTGCAGGATGCAAATTACAAAGCCTTGACCTACGACTTGAGCGTGGCAGGTGGCTATACCTACGCGAGTGGTTCATTCCAAAGCTTCCTGGACCACATCATCGTGTCGAAGTCTTTGGTGGATGAGTACATTGAGGAATCTGTTTCAATCGAGAACCAGCTGCTCAGTCTGATTCCAAACTACAGAAACACCACGTCTGACCACGTGCCGGTATCGGCCCGCTTCAGCTTCAGCGCTACGCCTGCGGTTAGCTTCGCAGAGGCCACCGTGACCAAGACAGAAGGCAACGCGCCTTTTGCCGTGAACCTGACACTGTCAACCGCACAGCCGAAGGAGCACACGGTATACCTGACGGTGAAGGATGGTGCCACTGCTTCAGCCGCAGACTATACTATTGCTCCGGCTGCCGCGAACAACGTGATTGCGGTAACCGTTCCGGCCAACGCCACATCCACTTCTTTTGACGTGAGCCTGCTGGACGACCAGCTGGTAGAGCCGACGGAGCAGATGACCTTCTACATCAACAACGTGACCACTGATTTAGCTATGGCTGCCGCGGCCCGCAGCTTCACGCTCGCCATCCGCGACAACGACTTCCCGGCAGGTATAGCCAATGGCCAGGACTTAGCCTTCCGTCTGTACCCTAACCCGACGCAGGGAGCTGTTGTGAACATCTCGTTGCCGGAAGAGGTATCGGTGATGGAGGAGATGACGCTGGTGTTGCGTAACGCAAACGGTGTGATGCTCTACGAACTGAGCGGCAACCTAGACAGCGTGCAGCAGCAGCTGAACGCGAAGGTGGCCGACCTGCGCAACGGCATGTACTATGTGCAGGTGCAGGTGCAGGTAGCAGGCAAGCTATACCAGACCAAGCTCGTTCGAAACTAAGCAGTCAGAAATGACATAATGGGAGCGGCCTTCTACAAAGTAGAAGGCCGCTTTTTTGTTGTCAGGTATAGCGGCAAAGCCTGGAAGAAGTGTTGGGCAGGTATAACCTGAGCCGGTGGCAAACAGTAAGCCTATAGAAAACAAGCCAAACGACTATGAAAGACAAACCACAGATTATAAACAATGTGCACGGGGCAACGCTGATAGGGGCGGGGCTAGCCAGTTACCTGCTCAACGAGAAGCGACCCACCACAGCCCTTATACCGGCGTTGGCCGGAGGCTCCCTGCTGTTGATGAGCAAGGGCATCGAGAAAGGCAACCAGAAGCTGGCGCACGTAGCAGTTGGCGTAACGGGGCTGCTGCTGGCGCAGACTTCGCGCATGTTTCTACAAGCCGCCATACCCGACACAGAGACAGAAGCCAAGTTTGACAGTGAAACCCTAAACCGCCGAAAGCTGATGTTCGGACTGATGAGCACGACAGGTATAGCCGCCATGGCTACTTACATTGCCGGTTTTATCGATAAAAGGCGAGAGAAAAACAGGTGATTTAAAGTAGTTTTTCCTGAGAAGTAAAATTGGAGTTGCAGTCAGAACATATAATGTGCTCTCCATAGAGAGGCAGGAGGGAATTGCTTGACAACAATTCACTGAAACAGACAGAGCCCGCAGGTGCTATACCTACGGGCTCTGTCTGTTAGGCTATACCTGGTTAGAAACCCACTGCCATGTCATCACCGCGCGGGTCTGCGCCTCCTTCGAGTTTGCCGTTGGGAAGTACCAGAATGCCTTCCACGGCGCCATACTTGCCTCTTTGCTTCAGTTTATACCCTTTGCTTTCAAGTGTCGCTCTTACCTCAGGCGAGATAGCGTCCGGCTCATGCTGAATCTCATCGGGCAGCCACTGGTGATGAAAGCGGGGAGCGGCTACGGCTTCCTGCATGGTCATGCCGTGTTCCACCACATTCAGGATGGTCTGAAAAACGGAGGTGATGATGGTAGAGCCTCCTGGCGTTCCCACCACCATGAAGAGTTTCCCGTCTTTCTCTACAATGGTGGGCGTCATGGCACTGAGCATGCGCTTTCCGGGCTGCACGGAGTTCGCCTCACCGCCTACCAAGCCAAACATGTTGGGTACGCCTGGCTTGGCGCTGAAGTCATCCATCTCATTGTTCAGCAGGAAGCCGGCACCTTCCACGACCACCATAGAGCCATAGCCGCCGTTGATGGTGGTAGTGATAGAGGCGGCGTTGCCGAACTGGTCTACAATGCTGAAGTGCGTGGTCTGGTCAGACTCGTAAATGGGCAGTTCTCCGGCCTTCACGGCAGACGATGGCGTAGCCTGCGCAAGGTTGACATCATCCATCCGGTTTTTAAGGTAAGTCCGGTCCAGCAGGCCGCTCACCGGCACGTCGTAGAAGTCTGGGTCGCCCAGGTAGGTGGCCCGGTCAGCGTATACCCGGCGCTCGGCCTCCGTCATGATTTGGATAGTCTGTGGTTGTTGCCAGCCTGTTTCCTTCAGGTCGTATGGTTCCACCATGGTGAGAAGCTGCAACAAAGCTATACCTCCGCTGGATGGCGGTGACATAGAAGTGAGCTTGAAATCTTTGTACTGACCTGTTATAGGTGTACGCCACACAGCGTTGTACTCCTGCAGGTCCTGATGCGAGATAAGGCCGCCGCCGCGCTGCATTTCCTTTACAATCAAATCGGCTGTCTCGCCGGTATAGAAGCCAGCCCGTCCCTTGTCGCGGATGCGCTCGAGCGTTCGGGCCAGGTCTAGGTGGTAGAGCGTGTCCCCTGCCTGCCAGGTTTGCTGGCGCACCAGGTAGGGGAGGTGCTTGTTATAGGCCACCATCTCCTCCTTGGCATTGTTGAGCATGCGTGCCTCCCGCGGTGTCAGCACCACGCCCTGGCGGGCCAGGTCAATAGCGGGTTGCACCAGTTCTGCAAAGGGAAGCGTACCCAGTTTCTCATGAAGCTTCACCATGCCATCCACGGAGCCAGGCACGCCGGCGGCCAAGTGGCCCAGTAGACTCAGGTTCGGTACCACATTTCCTAGAGAGTCCAGATACATATCACGTGACGCGGCGGCGGGGGCTTTCTCCCGGAAATCGAGGGCGCCGGTCTCACCGGTGTGGTGGCGGTACACCAGAAAGCCACCGCCCCCGATGTTGCCAGCCACCGGATAGCACACGGCCAGGGCAAACTGCGTAGCGATGGCCGCATCGTAGGCGTTGCCCCCCTTGCGGAGTATCTCCAATCCAATTTTAGATGCGTCAGGATGGGCGGATACCACCATGGCTTTATCAGCAACCACACCCCGATTTGCAGCCTCCGTGCCGGTTCTGGAACCGGTGGCACAGCCCGAGACGGTAAGAAGTATGGCAGCGAAACAGGTGAAGGTATGGAGCCTAGCTTTGGGTTTATAGGCGTGTATGGTTAGTCTCATAATCAGCGTTTTTAGTGGAAGGATGATGTGCAAAATAAAAAAAAGCCGGTTATAAACATAACCGGCTTTCCTAGTCAGGCTGTGGTTAGCCTATTTGATATCGCTCTTGATGATGGCTACCGCCTCCTCTACATAAATGTCTTTCTGCAGGTTCTTGATGAAGTCCTTGTTACGAGCAAGCTTGGCGGTGTCTCCGGCAATGGCCTGCAGGTCCATCTTCATTCTCGACACATTGAGGGTCGGCACGCTCTTCTGGGCTTCCTCCAACTGTT
Organism: Pontibacter roseus DSM 17521; assembly: GCF_000373265.1. Taxonomy (GTDB): domain Bacteria; phylum Bacteroidota; class Bacteroidia; order Cytophagales; family Hymenobacteraceae; genus Pontibacter; species Pontibacter roseus. The sequence continues at coordinate 169,581 of NZ_KB890768.1, read as the reverse complement.
TGCTGGCGGCCTCACTCTTCTTCTCTTCCTCCATGTACTTCTGCAGGCTCAGGGAGCGAGTGGTGATGTCTGACTGCTTTTTCAGACGCTGTCCGCTCTGCTGAATCAGTTTGAAGCTCTCGTTGCTGGCCATGCGACTACGGCTGTTCGCCTGGATGGATGGTATGTTGAGTTTGCTCTGTGTCCACGGCTTGTAGCGGGCAGGGGCTATCTCATCGAACGGAAGCGGATACTCCTGCTCTTTCTCGCCAAACTCCAGGAAGCTGTACATGTCAGGCAACTCCACATCCGGCTTTACGCCACGCAGCTGCGTAGTGCCGCCATTGATGCGGTAGAACTTCTGGATAGTCAGCTTCAGGGCTCCGAAGGGCTTGTAAGGGTCGAACTGCGATGGCAACGCCTCGTCCAACTCAAAAAACTGCTGTACCGTTCCTTTGCCGAAGGTAGGGCTACCCACAATCACGGCACGTTTGTAATCCTGCATGGCAGCGGCCAGAATCTCAGAGGCAGACGCGCTGTTGGCATTCACCATGACTACGAGCGGGCCACCATATTGCACCGCGGCGTCTCGGTCATCGAGCACCACTGTTTTGCCAGAAGCTGCCCTTATTTGCACAATCGGCCCCTGCTCAATGAACAGGCCGGCCATCTCCACGGCATCAGCCAAAGAGCCACCCCCGTTATTGCGGAGGTCCAGAATCAGGCCTTCCATACCTGCTTTCTTCAGCTTCTCTATTTCGGCCTTCACATCGGCGCCGCTGTTACGGCCACCCTTGCGCTCAAAGTCAGCGTAGAAGCCAGGCAGCTTGATGTAGCCTATTTTCTTGTTGTCGTCAATCATGGCGGACTGTGCGTACGTCTCCTCAAACACAATCACGTCACGGATGATGGGTATGATGCGGGTGCTACCATCTGGCTTTCTCACCGTCAGGCGGACCTCAGTTCCTTTCTTGCCACGAATCAGTTGGATGGCGTCGTCGAGGCGCATGCCTTCTACCAGCACGGGGTCACCGTTGGCCTGTGCCACTTTTTGGATGGCATCACCTGGCTTCAAATCACCTTGCAGGTACGACGGGCTACCCGGCACAATTTCCACTACCTTTATCTGACCGTCTTTCTCTTGAAGTGAGGCGCCTATACCTTCCAGGCGACCTGTGAACTCAATGTCAAAATCGGACTTGGCCTTTGGAGGGAAGTAACCGGTATGCGGGTCATATACATTGGCCACTGCGTTGATGTAGGTAGCACGGCGGTCGTCGCGCGTCACCTGGTCCAGCCGCTTGTACAGTTCATTGTAAGCAGTCAGCACCTTTTCTCTGGCCTCCGCCTCCAGTTGTTCTGGTGTCTTCTGCTCTTTGTTTTCGCCTTTGGCTTTTGCCTGCTGCTGTTGCATGTCAGCCAGTCGCACCAGGGTCTGGTACTTTAGCTGCTTTCTCCAGGCTTCCTTCAGTTCTGCCTTGTCTTTGGCGAACTTCAGTTTCTCCCCGTCCAGCTCTATCGTTTCGTCTTTGGTGAAGTCGAATGGTTTGGCCAGAATCTCTTTGTAGAAAGCCGCAGACTCTTTGGTGCGCTTCTCAATCAGGTCAGCCGATATGTCGAAGAACTCGAAGGAGCCCTGGCGCAGCTGGTCGTCCAGTTGGGTTTCATACTTACGCAGCATGGCCACGTCAGACTCCAGCAGGAACTTCTTGTTGAAGTCCAGGCGGTCCAGGTATAGGCCGAACGCTTTCTTGGAGAAGTTGTCGTCTACTTTCTCAGGGCTATAATGGGCTGAGCTAAGGCCTTGCATCAAGGCCTTTATCAGTATCTCGTTTTTCCCCTCAGGTACGCTGTTCTTACTGTAGAGTATGAAGGAGCCCGTGAGCAATATCACGGCCAGCACAGAGAGGAATATTTTTAATCTGGTTGTCAAGGATAGCATCTAATTAGGTTAGTTGGACTACAAAGCTATACGCAAAAGTAATGCCGCAGATGGTATGGCAGCGGCTTCTTTGGCTGCGACTCCTAATGTAGTATAAATAATACTCTATCACAAAGGATGCAGCAGGCAGTATAGCTACAGGCAAGGGCGGTAAGATGTTTACGCGCACGCCCACTGTTTATTATAACTGTTCTACATTTTTTTTCGTTTCCGATGGAGAATAAAACTTGGGTATAGCGGTCGTGCCACTTGCGCGCGCGCATAGCTAGCGAGCGGTCCAGGGGGCTGGGTTCTGTAATGTAAACCTGAGTAAATAGACAATAGGAGAGGCTATGAAGACAATACTATTTTTTGGAGACAGTCTGACGGCAGGGTATGGGTTGCCAGCCTCCCAAGCTTATCCATCGCTCATACAAGCGAAGCTGAAGGAGGACGGCTACGACTATACCGTCATCAACGCCGGTATAAGCGGCGACACCACAGCCAGTGGCCTGTACCGGCTGGACAGGTGGCTAGGCAAGCCGGTGGATATTTTTGTGCTGGCTCTAGGGGCTAACGATGGCCTGCGTGGCATACCTGCCCGCGAAACATCCCAGAACCTGCAGCAGATGATTGACAAAGTGAAGCACAAAAGCCCTGAGGCGCAGATAATCCTATCCGGTATGGAGATTCCAGACATCGTACCGGGACGTTATGCGGCTGAGTTTCGGGTGCTGTTCCGGGAACTGGCCATCAAGAACAACGTCTCTTTCGTGCCTTTCCTGCTGGAAGGGGTGGCCGGCATGCGCCACCTCAACCTGCCGGATGGCGTGCATCCCAATGCGGAAGGGCAAAAACTGCTGGCACGCCATACCTGGGCGGTGCTGGAAGGGCTATTGAAGAAAGATGCTTAAAAAACGAAAGGCGAAACTCAAGTGCTTCGCCTTTCGTGCTGCGTGCGGTATGGCTAGTTCTTCTGGTCCTGCCGGCGCTCCATGGCCTCTTCCATGTGGGCGCGCACTTCTTTCGCGCTGTTTCTAGCCCAAAGGTTAAATGGGGCGTTGTCTGTCTCTTTAAAGTCCTTCACTTTGTCATCGAACTCTCCCAGAGCCTCTTTGTGAGCCTCCACGACGGTGTCCCAGTAGGCTTTGTCAAACTCTTTGGAGTCTTTGTCGCGCAGTTCCTGCACCTTTCCCATCTGGTCCTCGGTCATGTTTGCAGTCAGCATGGCCGAATCCTGCCCGGCAATTTCCTTTAACTCCTTTTGCCTTTCGCCGTAAAGGTCCACCATTTTCTGGCCATACTCCCTTACCTGCGTGGCGCCGCCTTTCTCAACTGCCAGCTTGCCGAGTTCCATCTGCAGGGCAGAGTTCGTGAAGGCATAGCCCATAAACTCACGTATGTCCTCGCTGAAGGCCGTCGTGTCTGCGGAGGTCGTCTCTGTCTCGACGGTCTGCTCTGTATCCGTAGCAGTGGTCGTGGTCTGTTCCTGTGAGCCGGAGTCACAGGATATAAAGGCAACGGCTCCGAAAATAAGGCCCGCTGCCATCCATAGGTTCTTCATAGTTTTATGCTTTAGAGTTAGCGTGATAGTTTCCTAAAGCATACGAAACTGATGCGAATTGTTTGCTACCCCTGTACTTTGGCAGTGGTGGAGAGCAGGTTCTGTAACATAACCAGCGACAGCGGCTTCTGCAGAAAGCCCTGTACAACACAGTAGCTGAGGGCTCGTTTTTTCAGTTCTTCCTCTTCTGAGGATGATAGGATGATGATGACTGCGTCCTGTGTCTCCTGAAAACCTGCCTGGTAGTAGTACTCCAGAAAAGTGAACCCGTCATGGTAGGGCATGGTAAGGTCAAGCAGAATCAGGTCAGGGAAAGATGGCTCTTGGTGCTGCTCCGAATTGCGCAGAAAATCGAATGCTTCGGGTACACTTTGGCATACCGAGGTGCGGTGGCTGATATCGGCATCCTCCAGTATGATTTGCGTGAATACATTGTTTATCTCGTCGTCGTCTACAATCAGAATGTGATTGAGCTTGTGCATCCTACCCTCCTTTAAGCTGATGAAATTTCAGGCAATTTAGGAAGGTTTTACCTTTTAATTACTCTTTTTAATGGTAAAATTAAAATAATAAAATAAATGATTATACTTTAGGATATTAGGGTTGTGCTGCAGGTATAGGAGGAAAGGGAGGCGGCAAGAATATAGAAGACCTGCTTTGGTGGTAATACTCAGCATGTTGCAGCTAGGTCGGTTAAGAGCGGAGGGAGGGGGTGAAAGAACAAAGGCTCGACTCCTCCGTCAGGACAAGCCAAGCCTTTGTATTATCTAATATTTACTACGGTCTAGTAATAGATATGCTCTCCGCGGTTTTTCTGGAAGTGCTGCTCAAAGTAGCGGGCATCTTCCGGAGTACGAGGATTGAAGCCTAGTACGATATTACCTTCCTTCACGCCTTCTTCGTATACTTTGGCGCGTTCTTCAGGTATACCGGCACCTACCAGTGCGCCAATCAGGCCGCCTGTCAGACCACCAGCACCGGCACCCGCCAGACCAGCCGCCAACGGACCTGCCACTACCAGACCAAGGCCCGGAATCGCTACTGACGTACCGATAGCCGCTATGGCACCTACAATGGCACCCAAGGTACCACCAATGGCAGAACCAGCGCCTGCACCTTCCAATGATTTGTTGCCGAGTTCCGTGTCGCCTTCTTTGTTCACTTCATTTGAGAAGTGACGCTTGCGGCCCTCATCTGACATCACTACATTGATATCATCTTTGTCATATCCTCTGGCACGTAGTTCTTCATAAGCGCGTTCAGCACTGTCTCTGTCTCTGAACATGGCTGTCATCATGTTGGTCTTATCTGTTGTGTTCATAGCTTTATTTAAGTTTATGTTTGATGGTTCAAATGTGTCTTTTTTAAGACTAGTCTATTATAACGAATCCATAAGGCTATAGTTACGAATGATTTCCATATCCTCTGACAGGCCAATCTGGTATTGCCAGGTTATGCCTGCTCTTGACTGAAAGTATTCCCAAGCCATGAAGGTGGGGGTGATTCGCTCTAGAATGAGGCTCCTCATACTTACCCGGCACAAAAAAAGCCCCCTTGTATCAGGGGGCTTTTTCTAAATTAAATGAGTTGTATTATTTTTGGTCTTGTACACGGTCAGCGGTAACAAGCACCTTGTCCACAATATGGATGACACCGTTAGCAGCTTCAATATCGGCCTCTACAACGCTGGCGCCGCCTATAGTCACGTTGTTCATGCTGTCGCCTACGCTCACATCGATGTAGTCATTTTCGCCTACCTGTATGCGCTGGTTGTTCTGAAGCTGCGCGGTGGTCACCTTGGTGGCAATCATGTGCGCTTGCAAGACCTTCAGAAGTTCATTTCTATTCTCAGGCTTTTTCAGATAGTCGAGTTGGCCCGCTGGCAGGTTTTCGAAAGCCTCGTTGGTAGGGGCAAAGATGGTGAACTCACCCTGTCCCTGCAGAGCCTTAGCCACTTTGGCGGTCTCAATCAGCTCCAGAAAGGTGGAAATCTCACTTCTGGTGGCTGCGGCATCGAGGATGGACATAGAGCTCGTCTCCATATCACTTGTGACCTCCGTACTCATTGCGTCTGTGTTGGTCGTCACGTCTGTCGTGGAAGCAGTATCTGTGGCCATATCGTCACCAGCCATCGTCTGCGTTTCGCTCATCGTGCTGGTGTCGTCTGCGGCAGTTGTGTCTGTCGTCTCGCCTGTACTGGCGCATCCATACATGAATCCTGCAGCAAGCACGGCAACAAATGGTTTTAACATTCTCAGTTTCATAGTTTTCATATTTATGTTAGTCAAAAAAAGGCGCATCAGTTACCGGAACCAACACCCTTCTTATTTAACTGCTTCTTTCCTAAAATGTTAAATAAAAAAGGGATTATCCATGGCTTTGCACCGGATAATCCCTAAAATTATTGCAATAAAGCAATAGGATATTATTTAATTATAAACTTTTACAACGAAAACGTAATCCTGTAGTTTCTTGAGTTGCTGTGTTCTGGAGCTGCCTAGCAAGGTATTGTTAGCAGGTATAGAGACGGGTGCAGTCGCTGTGCTCTGCTGCATCTCGGTCACCATCTGCAGCAGGTAAGACGACTTCACAGCAAAGGCGGCACCTTCCTGTCCAGCCTGCTTGCCATTGATTACCCCAATCACGTTGCCCTTGTCATCTAGCAGCGGACCACCGCTGTTGCCCGGGTTAAGCGGAATGGAAATCTGATAGGACGTGGTATCGCCCTCAAAGCCTGTGGCGGAACTCAGCGAGCCTTCCCCAAAGACGATGTCCTCGCGCGGGAAGCCCAGGGTATACACACGTTCTCCCAAATCAGAAGAGGCTGTTTTGAAGGTATAGGGCAGCTTACCGAATCCTCCGAAAGTAGGGTCCTCCACTTTCAGGATGGTCAGGTCATATTCTGTGTTGCGGTATACCTCTGTCACCTTGTACCTGAGTCCAGCCTTGTTCTCGATGAGGATGGAGTCGGCTTTGGCGATTACGTGCGAGCTCGTCACCACGTATCCGTCGGGGCTGATGGCGAAGCCGGTTCCGCTGAAGCGGGCCGAGCGGGGAGCCGGAGCTACCGTCTCGTTGCTGGCTATGCCGTTGATGAGGGCGCGCTGCTCCTTCTTGATTTTCTCTACTTCGCGGCGAAGCTCGATGTACCTAGCCGTCTGCTGCCGCACTGGTGCTTTCAGCTGCTGCACGCTCCAAAGCGTACCAAACACAGAGAGTAGGGACACGCTGGCTGCCACGGCCATGGTCTGTGCGTGTTTCTTCCAGAAGACTTTCCAAACGGGAACCTCTTCTGTGGCCACGGTTGGTTGCTGTGCTGCCTCCATGTCGTGGTGTATGCTGTTGAGCTTCTGGCGGAGGCTCTGGCGCTGGCCGTAGTGCTGCATGGCCTGCAGGAGCTGCTTGTGCTCCTGCACCTTGTCAGCCAGCCGGAGGTCGGTGCGCAGGAGAGCTTCAAAAGCCGCCTGCTCTTCAGCGGGCATGCTCTTGTTGAGGTAGCGCTCTATTTGCTCGTAAATGCGGTAGTCAAACATTTTCCTAAAAACTATACCTTCTGCAAGGTGGTAAATCCAATAGCGGGTGGCCTATACCTGTGGTTTATAAGCCGTGAAAAACAGTTTCTTGAGGCGCTGCAGGCACTTGTACTTCTGGTTTTTGGCTGTGTCGGTGTTGGTGTAGCCAAACTTCTCCGTGATATCCTGCATGCTTTGCAGGCGGATGTAGAAGTCCTCTAACAGGGTGCGGCAGGGTTCCCCCAACTGGGACAGCGACTCGGCCATTACCCCAAACTGCTTTTCGTTCTCCTCGTGCACAGGCACCTCGTCTTCCAAAGTAAGGTAGCTGTCCGAGTCATCAATTCTGTTGGCGTAGCGCCCTTTCTCGGCTAGCCGCTTCAGCCAAAGCCTCCTGCACACCGAGTAAATGTACGTTTTGATTTGGCAGCTGAGTTCGAGGCTGTTGCCCTTTATCTTCTCATAGAAAACGATGACGCCTTCCTGGTAAATGTCCTTGGCCTCATCATCAGTTCCACTGTTGCTGATAATGAAGTGAGATATCATGGGGAAGTGAAGCTTATACAGGTAGGCAAGCGCCCTGTCGTCATCCTGCCTGATGCCCTCTATTATCGCCTCATCCGTCTCATACAAACTCTTCTTCATTCCGCTCTACTTTTAATACTTCCGGCCGCTTTTTGTAACCCATCGAAAAATAATTTAAAAAAAATAAAAAGAGCCGGGTTACCTAGGCTCTGTTCTGGTATCAAGTTCAAATTCGAAACCAAAACACTTAATCACAAACACAAAATGAAAAATCTGTTCAAATTCGCTTTCGTAGCGTTCGCCCTGGTAGCTTTCACAGCTTGCAACACTGAAGAAACTGCAACTGAAACTGAAGCTGTAGAAACTGAAGTAACTACTGAAGAAGAAGTTGTTACTGAAGAAGTTGAAGCTGACACTACTGTTGAGACTACAGTTGAGACTGACACTACTGTAACTGTACAGTAATCAATAACGGAACTACGGTTCATACCTTATAGTTCTAAACACATAAGCAGGCCCTGCAGCAATGCAGGGCCTGCTTATTTTTATTTCAGGCTAGTCACAGGTATAGCCACGGCAGGTTTACCGCGGTGACAGGTATAGCCTAGCGCTTGGCCTTCTTGCGGCGCTCCATCTCTTTTCGAATCAGGCCGAACTCACGGCTGCTCTGCCCGGCTATGGCCGTGTTCTCGTTGGCGCGGCGCAGCAGGTAAGGCATTACGGCCTCCACCGGACCATAGGGCACGTACTTGGCCACGTTATAACCCGCCTTGGCCAGGTTGTAGGACAGGTTATCGCTCATGCCATACAGCTGTGCAAAGAAGATACGCTCGTCGTTAGGCGCGATGCCTTTCTCTTCCATCAGCTCCATGAGCAGGTAAGAACTGTTCTCGTTGTGCGTGCCGGCACAGAGGGCGATGCGGTCCAGGTGCTCCACACAGTAACGCACTGCCTCGTCAAACAGCGCATCAGAAGCTTTTTTGTTTGGGTTGATGGGGTCCTGGTAACCGTCTTCCTGCGCGCGTCTGCGCTCTTTCTCCATGTAGGCGCCACGCACCAGCTTGGCACCTACAAAATAGCCGCGCTCCACCGCCTGCTCGTAATCGCGCTTGATGACCTCGAGGCGGTCGTGGCGGTATAACTGGTATGTGTTGTAGACAATGGCCTTCTCCCGGTTGTAGAGCTCCATCATCTCGTAAGTCAGGTTATCAATCGTCTCCTGTATCCAGCTTTCCTCGGCATCCACGAACACGCGCACGTTAGCCTGGAAGCAGCGCTGGCAGATGGCATTCACGCGCTCGCGGCCACGCTCGAAGGCGGCGCGCTCATCGGCTGTGAGCTCCTGCCGCGCCTGCACCTTCTCCAGCAGCTTGATGTCTATGAGGCCTGTCACTTTGAACACCGAGAAGGGGATGTTTGGATTGCCTTTGGCCTTCTCCACGGTACGGAGCAGTTCGTCGCGGGTGGCGTTGAAGCTTTTCTCATCGCCTTCGCCCTCCACGGAGTAGTCCAGAATGGTGCCGATGTTATATCGGGCCAGCTCCTGTATAGCGCGCTCTGATTCTTCTATCGTCTCGCCTCCGCAGAAGTGGTTGAAGATGGTTGGCTTGATGATGAACTTCACCGGCAGGTGCAGGTTGAGGGCCAGATTAAGCAGACTTCCACCCACTTTCACGAACGTGTTGCTGTTCATGGACTTGAACAGCAGGTACATTTTGTACAGTTCAGCGTCTGATTTGGATGAAAAAGCGACGGCGGTGTCGTCGAAGGAAACGTTGGTAACCGGGTTCATGTAATTGAGTATTAGACGGTGCAAAGATAGTGCATCAGCCAATTTATACACCATAGCAGCCCCTCCTTGCCGCATATTTTTGTACTTTGGTCTGGTTGGGGCTCTGGCATCAAACCTCTGTGCCTGCCATATTGTTCTAATTGTCGTACCTTTGCAGGGAGATTCGACACACATGATTTTCAAGAATAAAGATACTTATTTCGCAGACCTGCTGGCGGAGCGGGGCAGGCCGCTGGTGATAGCCGGGCCGTGCAGCGCCGAGAGCGAGCAGCAGGTGATGCAGACGGCGGAGGCGCTCCAGCAACTAGGAGTGCACCTGTTCCGGGCCGGCATCTGGAAGCCGCGCTCCCGACCCAACACCTTTGAGGGAGTGGGGTTGCAGGGACTCGCCTGGCTAGGCCGCGTAAAGCGAGAACTAGGTATGCGTGTGACGACGGAGGTGGCCACGGGCCGCCATGTGGAAGAGGCGCTGAAGCAGGGGATGGATGTGCTGTGGATTGGCGCCCGCACCACCGTGAACCCTTTTGCCGTGCAGGAGATAGCCGATGCTTTGACCGGCGTTCAGGTACCGGTGATGGTGAAAAATCCAGTCAACCCAGACTTGGCACTTTGGATTGGAGCGATTGAGCGCATCTACAACGCAGGTATAACAGATTTGGCCGCCATCCACAGAGGATTCTCTTCTTACCAGCCTTCTAAGTACCGCAACGCGCCGGTATGGCAGATTCCCATTGAGCTGAAAGCCCGTTTCCAGAACCTGCCCATCATTGTGGACCCGAGCCACATTGGCGGAAGCCGCCCCCTGATACACCCGCTGTCGCAGCGCGCGCTGGATTTAGGCTATGACGGCGTGATGATTGAGACGCACCCGAACCCCGACCAGGCGCTGAGCGATGCTGAGCAGCAGGTAACGCCAGCAGCGCTAGCCGACATCCTGGGTAAACTGCAGGTCCGCAAAACCAACTACGACGATGCCGAACTGGTGAACAGGGCAGAGGAGCTGCGCCTGAAGATTGATGCCGCTGACCACGATTTGATTGGCGCGCTGGCCCGGCGCATGGCGCTGGTGGAGCAGATTGGAGAATATAAGAAACAGAACAACGTGCAGGTGCTGCAGCTGGAGCGCTGGAAAGAGATTTTTAGGACCCGCGCCGACTGGGCCGCCGAGGCCGGCATCAACCCGGCTTTCGTGGAAGAACTGTACCAACTCATACATGTAGAGTCCATCCGCAAGCAAACAGCCATCCTGCAGGCTGAGGCCCCAGAGGTTCAGCCCGATGGCGCTAAGCCTGCTTCTACGTAAGAATCACTCAGCTCAGGTGCCTGCCTCTGGTTTGTACAGGCCCTGGAGTTTACGCTATACCTTAAAAGACACGTGACAGATAACATCTATATCGGGAAAAAGGCCCTGCCACAACTGACGGAAGTGCTGCAGAACCTGGCCTTCACCAAAGTGGCCGTGCTGGTGGACGAAAACACCCTGCGCGACTGCTATGCATTGCTGAAGCCATACCTGCCTGAGCACGACATCATCCAGGTGCCGAGTGGCGAGGAGAACAAGACCCTCCATACCTGTGAGCACATCTGGCAGCGCATGACGGAACTGAACCTAGACCGTTGGTCGGTGCTGGTGAACCTGGGCGGTGGCGTGATTGGCGACATGGGTGGCTTCTGTGCGGCCGTTTTCAAGCGGGGTATGTTCTTCGTGCAGGTGCCCACCACGCTGCTGGCGCAGGTAGATGCCAGTGTGGGCGGCAAGACAGGCATCGATTTCCATGGCCTCAAAAACCACATTGGGGTATACCGCGAGCCTCGTGCTGTTATTATTAACCCGGACTTTCTGAGCACCTTGCCCCAACGCCAGATTAAGTCGGGTTATGCCGAAATCATCAAGCACTGGCTGATTGCGGACAGGGAGGCTTTCCAGGAGCAGCGGCATGTCGGTTTGTTTACGGAAGATTGGGAAGAACTTATCCGGCACTCCGTAGGTATAAAATCGGGTGTGGTGGAGGCTGATCCGCTGGAAGGCGGCTACCGGAAGGTGCTGAACTTCGGGCATACCGTAGGGCATGCCGTGGAGAGCTTCCTGCTGGAGCAACCCGGCCGGGAGCTGCTGCATGGCGAGGCCATCGCGGTGGGAATGCTGTGTGAGGCTTTCCTGTCGGTGAAAAAGGAACTGCTGAGCCAGCAGGAACTGGAGCGTATTGAGACCTTCCTGGTATCGGTGTACGATAAGGTGAAACTCACCGAGGAAGACATCAAGGCCATATCCCAGCTGGCGTTGCAGGACAAAAAGAACACCGGTTCCACCATCAACTGCACCTTATTGCAAGGTATAGGAAAGGCCGTCTACGACCAACCCGTTACCCTGTCCGAAATTCAGGCATCGTTGCGCTATTACCAACTACTATGATTAAAACTGTTACGCTCACCCATCCTTCGGGAGTTTTGAAGGGAACCATACAGCTGCCAGCTTCTAAGAGCGAGTCGAACCGCGCCCTGATTATCGCTGCCCTTTCGGGTCAGGAGTCGGAGCTGCACAACGTATCCGAGGCCAACGATACCCAATTGCTGCAGCGCCTGCTGCAAAGCACGGACGAAACGATTGATGCCGAAGATGCAGGAACCGTCATGCGGTTTCTGACGGCTTACTATGCCATAACGGGGCAGCAGAAGACGCTCACCGGAACCGAACGCATGTGCCAACGACCCATACAGGTGCTGGTGGAGGCGCTACGGGAACTGGGAGCAGGTATAGCCTACCTGGGAGAAGAGGGATATCCTCCCCTGAAAATAACCGGTTTCGAAGGCAACGGAAACAACAGGCTCAAAGTCCGCAGCGACATCAGCAGCCAGTATATTTCGGCGCTGCTGATGGTGGCGCCCCTGCTGCCGGAGGGGCTGGTGCTAGAACTGGAAGGGAAAATCGGCTCCCGACCTTACATCGAGATGACGCTCTCGCTGATGCGCCACTTCGGAGTCAGTGCGGAATTTGGAGGGAACACCATCACCGTGCCGCACCAATCCTACAAGCCGGCTAGCTTCGAGGTAGAGCCGGACTGGTCAGCAGCGAGCTACTGGTATAGCCTGGTGGCGATGGCCAAAGAAGCTGATATCCTGTTGCCCGGGCTCAAGGAGAAATCTTTGCAAGGCGACCGCGCCATCGTGGACATCATGAGGCGGCTAGGAGTGCACACAGCGTTTTCGCAGGAAGGGGTGCGGCTCACCAAAAAACACAGTGAGAAGCGCATTTCCTGCGACTTCAGTAACTACCCGGACTTGGCCCAGACAGTAGTGGCCGTATGTGCCGCCTTGGGGATAAACCTGGAAATGACGGGTGTAGAGAGCCTGCGCATCAAAGAAACCGACCGCATACAGGCGCTGCAGATTGAGGTGCTCACATTGGGCGCCTCTTTAGAGGAATACGCCCCAGGCGTTTTCCAGATGAAGCCTTCAATCATCAAAAACCGGAGGTTTGTTTTCAGGACCTACCAAGACCACCGCATGGCCATGGCCTTTGCCCCGCTGGCCCTCCTGGAGCCCATCGAGATTCAGGAGCCGGAGGTGGTACGAAAATCATACCCGCGCTTTTGGGAGGATTTGGCAAGAGTAGGCTTCGAGTTGAGCTATAAAGAACAACAGTATGGGGAAAAGGCGCCTGTTCGGTGACGCAGATTTAATTGAGATTCTGCTGAAGCAGATGGAGCTGAAAGAGACCGCTGCAGGTGGCTTCGCATCAGTCTATCAAGACACAACCAATGGCTCTTTCTGGTTGAAGTACTATGCCACCGCGGCCACGCAGGGCGGAGGTTACTTAACGCTCATGCGGTTACCAGCCCCACCCACAAAAGAGTTGATTGAATTGGCCTTGACATCGGTTTTTGAGGATGAGGCCGTGGCAGCTATCCTGCGCCTTTTAGACGAAGAAGCGATAGAGAAGAAGGATTTCCGGCAGCGCCTGGTGGAACGGCTCGAGCAGGCACACGAAGAGGCAACGGTGGAACCTGAACGGCTGGTGAAAGTCATCAAGCTAGCCGGGCTGGATGACCCGATGAACCGGCGCGAGCTGCTGCACAAGAGCCAGGGACAGATTCAGCAGGATGCGGATTATTACAAGAGGGTGGCTGATAGAGCCGCTAAACTGCTGGAGAAGCTACTTGCCTAATTCCTATACATTGAATTCCTGCCTTACCTCATTTACCAACTGTTGCAGGTATGCCGGCGCCAGTAGCAACCTGCTGCCGTACCAACTGAACATCTCTCCATCCACTACCTTGATGATAGCCTGCGGGCATAGTGCCTGAAACTCGACGAAATGTTTTTCCTGGAAGGGGTAGGGCTCTGAAGAAAGCAGGATAAGCTGTGGGGTAATTTGCTGCAACTGCTCCGGGGCCACCTCCGGATAACGCGCCGTATCAGCGAACACGTTGGCAAAGCCGCAGCGCTGCAGCATGTGGTCAATGATGTTGTGGCTGCCCACCGCCATGTACGGCTTGCGCCAGATGAAATAGGCCGTAGGTATAGCGGTCTGTAGAGGTTGCAGCTTCTCGAAGCCTGCTGCTATACCTTGGGCCAGTTCCTGCGCCCTCTGTTCTGTGTCCGTCAGCTGCCCGATTTGAAGAATCATCCCCAACGCATCTTCCAAGGTATAGATGTCACTCATCCAGACGGGATACTTCTCCTGCAGCCGGGCTATACCTTCCTGATAGTTCTCTTCCTTATTGCCTATAATCAGGTCAGGCAGCAGTTGGTCTATCACATCCAACTTGAAGTTCTTGGTGCCGCCTACCACCTCTTTTAGCTTTACCTGCTGCTGCGGATGTATACAGAACTTCGTGAGCCCTACTACACGTTCACCCAAACCAAGCTCGAAGAGAAGCTCCGTTTGCGAAGGCACCAGCGACACGATGCGCCTTGGCAGGTGCGGCAGTGTGATTTGGTGACCCATCTGATCGGTAAAGGTATAGGGAAAGCGCATGTTCAAATGTAGGGATTTGCGAGGGGGCAAAAAAGAAAAACCTCACAGGTCCAGAAGACGCTGTGAGGCTTCACATTGGCTAAAAGTGAACTCTTACTTCAGGTACCGGAAGTCCTGGTTGTCTTCTATTTTGAGGAGCGTCTCGTAAATCAGTTTTGTCACGTTCTCCACGTCATCCTTGTGCACGGTCTCCACCGTGGTGTGCATGTACTTCAGCGGCAACGATATTAGGGCTGAGGCCACACCGGCGTTGGAGTAGGCGAAGGCATCGGTGTCGGTGCCGGTTGCACGTGAAACAGCAGAGCGCTGGAACGGAATCTCTTTCTCCTTGGCGGTATTGATAATCAGGTCGCGAACATTGTTCTGCACCGCCGGGCCATAGGCAATCACCGGACCTTTGCCGCAATGGATGTCGCCGCTGTTCTTCTTGTCATACATCGGCGACTGCGTGTCGTGCGTCACGTCTGTGATGATGGCCACATTCGGGTTAATGCGATGGGCAATCATCTCAGCGCCACGCAGGCCAATTTCCTCCTGCACGGAGTTGACGATATAGAGGCCGAACGGCAGCTTGTGCTTGCGCTCGTGAAGCATGCGCGCCACCTCGGCAATCATGAAACCTCCCACGCGGTTGTCCAGAGCGCGGCCCACGTAGAACTTGTCGTTCATCACCGTGAACTCATCCTCGAAAGTAGCCACACAGCCTACGTGTATGCCCATTGCCTCCACTTCTTCGCGGTTACTGGCGCCGCAGTCCAGGAACACAGTCTCAATGGTCGGCGCTTTGTCGTTCTCCACCTTGCGCACGTGTATGGCTGGCCAGCCGAAAACAGCCTTCACTATACCTTTGGACGTATAGATGTTCACCCGCTTGGACGGAGCAATCAGGGCATCGGAGCCGCCGTTTCGCTTCAGGTATAGGTAACCTTCCTGAGTGATGTAGTTCACAAACCAGGAAATCTCGTCGGCATGCGCCTCAATCACCACCTTGTACTCCGCCTCCGGGTTTACCACACCCACCACAGTGCCATAGGTATCCACGAAGTAATCGTCGATGTACGGTTTTATATACTCCAGCCACAGCTTCTGACCCTCAGACTCGAAGCCGGTAGGAGAGGAGTTGTTCAGATATTTCTTCAGGAACTCAAAAGATTCTTCTCTCATCAATGTCAGTTAACAATTGTCAAAAATCGGTTATCAGATGATAACGGGTTGAAGCTAGGTTTGTTTACCAGTGCCTTGTCCACTGGTTGCTGCTAAAGCGGGATGTTGCCGTGCTTCTTACGAGGGAGTTGCACCGCTTTGTTCTCCAGCATCTTGAACGCCTTGATGAGCTTACCGCGTGTCTCGGATGGCATGATGACCTCATCAATAAAACCACGGTGCGCGGCACGGTAAGGCGTCGCGAATTTCTCCTTGTACTCCTGCACCTTCTCCGCCAGCTTGGCTGCCGGGTCTTCGGCCGTGGCAATCTCGCGCTTAAAGATGATTTCGGCGGCACCCTGCGCGCCCATCACCGCAATCTCGGCCGTTGGCCAGGCGTAGTTCATATCAGCCCCGATATGCTTGGAGTTCATCACATCGTACGCGCCACCGTACGCCTTGCGGGTAATCACGGTGATACGTGGTACAGTAGCCTCGCAGAAAGCGTAAAGCAACTTGGCTCCGTTCGTGATGATGCCGCGCCACTCCTGGTCGGTACCTGGCAGGAAGCCTGGTACATCCTCAAGCACCAGCAACGGCACATTGAAGCAATCGCAGAAGCGTACGAAGCGCGCGGCCTTGGTGCTGGCATTAATGTCCAGTACGCCAGCGAGCACGGCAGGCTGGTTGCCCACGATGCCGATGCTGCGGCCTCCCAAACGGGCAAATCCCACCACGATGTTCTCGCCAAAGTTTTTGTGTACTTCAAAGAAGGTGTCGGTATCAATGATGCCTTCAATCACCTCACGGATGTCGTACGGCTGGTTCGGGTTTTCAGGTATGATGGTGTCAAGTACGGAGCGGATTTCGTCAGCTGCTTCCTCATAAGGTACTGAAGGCGGCAACTCTTCGCAGTTCTGCGGGATGTAGCTCAGCAGCGTTTTGATGTAGTTGATGCACTCCACCTCGTTGGCGCAGGAGAAGTGTGTCACGCCGCTCTTGGTGCTGTGGGTGCTGGCTCCGCCCAGTTCCTCAGAAGTCACGTTCTCGTGCGTCACCGTCTTCACGACGTTAGGCCCGGTCACGAACATATATGAGGTGTCCTGTACCATCATGATGAAGTCGGTGATGGCAGGGGAGTACACGGCACCGCCGGCGCATGGTCCCATAACAGCCGAAATCTGAGGTATAACGCCAGAGGCCAGTGTGTTACGGTAGAAGATGTCAGCATAGCCGCCCAATGATACCACGCCCTCCTGTATGCGGGCACCACCAGAGTCGTTGAGACCGATGACCGGAGCGCCGTTCTTCATGGCCAGCTCCATGATTTTCACTATTTTCTCAGCGTGTGTCTCGGACAGCGAACCACCCAGCACGGTGAAATCCTGTGAGAAGACGTAGACCAAACGGCCGTGGATGGTGCCGTAGCCTGTCACCACACCGTCACCCAGGTAGTACTGCTTGTCAAGACCAAAGTCCTTTGAGCGGTGCATCACGAACTTTCNGATTTCCTCGAATGAGTTCTCGTCGAGGAGCAGGTGGATGCGCTCACGGGCTGTGAGTTTGCCTTTCTTGTGCTGTGCTTCTATTCTGTCCTGTCCGCCACCTAGCAACGCCTCCGCGTTTTTGCGCTCCAGCGTTTCTATCTGGGTTTGTCTGATTTCTCCTGCCATGAAAATGGGTATAGCTGTTTGTCTGATATCGTGTGATGAATGTCCAAATTTAAAAACTATAAGCCGAAATCAGTCACAATCCGGATACTTTTTGCAGGTATAGCCGAGCATGGCGCAGAAGCAGGGGCAAAAAATAAGGGCTGCCCATCCGGGCAGCCCTTAAAGTCAATCATATTTATAGTTTATTCGCCAGATTTATCTGTGCCTGAGTCAGTACCGGTAGATTTGGTCGGCTCTGTCTCTTCCTCTCCGTCGTCAGCCATGCCTTTGTTTTTCTTGCCATTGCTTTTCTTAGAAGAGAAGGTGAGTTTGTCATCGCCTTCCTTGTAATCCACCATCATGGTGTCGCCTTGCGCTACCTCGGCCTTCAGAATCTCTTCCGCAATTGGGTCTTCGATGTACTTCTGAATAGCACGGTTCAGCGGACGGGCACCATATTTCGGATCGTAACCTTTCTCTGCCACATAATCTTTCGCTTTGTCTGTCAGCTCAATCTTGTAGCCAAGCGTCTCAATGCGCTTGAACAGCTTACCAAGCGACAGCTCGATGATTTTGTGCATGTCTTCGCGGCTGAGCGAATTGAACACAATCACATCATCCAGACGATTCAGGAACTCAGGCGAGAACGTCTTCTTCAGGGCGCTGGCAATAGTGCCTTTCATGATATCGTCCACGTTTTCCTGCTTGCTCTTAGACATGAAACCGATACCGGCTCCAAAGTCCTGCAGGTCGCGGGCACCGATGTTGGATGTCATGATGATAATCGTGTTACGGAAGTCAACCTTGCGGCCCAGTCCGTCTGTCAAAATACCATCGTCGAGCACCTGCAGCAGCAGGTTGTACACATCCGGGTGTGCTTTCTCAATCTCGTCGAGCAGCACCACAGAGTATGGCTTGCGGCGGATTTTCTCCGTCAGCTGACCACCTTCTTCGTAGCCCACGTAGCCTGGAGGCGCTCCCACCAAGCGAGACACGCTGAATTTCTCCATGTACTCGCTCATGTCGATACGCACCAGCGAATCTTCTTTATCGAACAGGTAAGTAGCCAGTACTTTGGCAAGCTCCGTTTTACCAACACCAGTCGGGCCTAGGAACACGAATGAGCCAATTGGCTTTTTCGGGTCTTTCAGACCAACACGGGTACGCTGGATGGCTTTCACCAATTGCTTGATGGCTTTCTCCTGGCCAATCACCTTGCCACTCAGCTCGTCGGCCATGTTCAACAGCTTCTGGCCTTCGTTCTGGGCAATACGCTTCACCGGTATACCTGTCATCATGGCAATAACCTCTGCCACATTTTCCTCTTTTACCGAATAGCGCTTCTTCTTGGTCTCTTCTTCCCAGTTCTTTTTAGCTGACTCGAGTTGGTCAATGAGTTTTTTCTCTTTGTCTCGCAGCTGGGCAGCCTCTTCGTACTTCTGGCTCTTCACCACACGGTTTTTCTCCACCTTGATGTTCTCAATCTGCTCTTCGAGCTTCAGGATATCATCCGGCACCACGATGTTGTTGATGTGCACGCGCGCACCAGCCTCATCGAGGATGTCAATAGCCTTGTCCGGAAGGAAACGGTCGCTCATGTAGCGGTCCGAAAGCTTGACGCAGGCTTCGATTGCCTTGTCGGTGTAGTTCACATGGTGGTGGTCCTGGTACTTGTCCTTGATGTTGTGCAGGATTTCCATGGTCTCCTCCGGTGTGGTAGGGTCTACCATCACAATCTGGAAACGACGGGCCAACGCACCATCTTTCTCAATGTACTGGCGGTACTCGTCTAGCGTAGTCGCGCCAATGCATTGAATTTCGCCACGGGCCAAGGCAGGCTTGAACATATTGGAGGCATCCAAGGAGCCAGAGGCACCACCAGCACCTACAATCGTGTGCAGCTCATCAATAAACAGGATAACGTCCGGAGACTTCTCCAGCTCGTTCATCACAGCCTTCATGCGCTCCTCAAACTGACCGCGGTACTTCGTACCGGCCACCAATGAGGCCAAGTCCAGAGTAACCACACGCTTGTTGAACAGCACGCGGCTCACCTTTTTCTGGATGATGCGCAGGGCCAGGCCTTCAGCGATAGCTGTCTTACCCACACCAGGCTCACCAATCAGAATCGGGTTGTTCTTTTTGCGGCGGCTCAGGACCTGCGCCACGCGCTCAATCTCTTTTTCACGACCAACTATTGGGTCCAGCTTGTCGTCTTCGGCCAGCTTGGTCAAGTCGCGGCCAAAGTTGTCGAGCACCGGGGTGCGCGACTTCTCGCCAGGCTTCTTGCTCGAGCTGCTGCCAGCGCGGGATGAGCTGCCGAATAGCTTGTCAGAATCATCATTGTCATCTGTATCAGACGATGCCAGCGGATTATTGCTGTGATAATCCAGGGAGTCTCTTATTGCTTCGTAGTTCACGTTGAATTTCGCTAGGATTTGAGAAGAAATATTGTCCTCATCCCGAAGGATGGATAATAAGAGGTGTTCAGTACCTATAATGTCACTTTTGAAGATTTTGGCCTCCAGGTAAGTAATCTTAAGCACCTTCTCAGTTTGCTTGGTAAGCGGGATACTGCCGGTGATGCTGTTGCTCTGCGATGCGGTGTTTCGTGTAGCCTGCTCCAAAGCGTACTTCAGTTCATCTATCGAAACGCCCAGCTTCTTAAGCAAAGCGATGGCTGTACCTTCTCCCTCCCGAATCATGCCCAGCACCAGGTGTTCGGTGCCGATGTAGTCATGGCCAAGACGGATAGCTTCCTCACGGCTGAGTGAGATAACCTCTTTCACTCTGTTCGAGAATTTAGCTTCCATGTATACTCTATAAAAAATCTAAAAAGTCTAAAAATTATAACTGATTGAGGCTAACAGGATAAGCCCTAGTTTTCAAACAAGCCATGCGGTACAAAGGTTTAATTTGCTGCAGCCTTATTGTGTATAGGAAAGTGACTTTGGTCCCTGCGTAAACAACAAGTCAAGTATACTAAGGTCTTGTACAAATTGTTTGCCAAATACCTGCGTATAGGGTTTTACGTACAAGTTGTCAGGAATGATTTTAGGATGTATCCTATTTCTGAGGTCCAGCACTCCGGGCGGGGGCTCAGGCTGGTAGCTGTCAGTGAACTGCAGCGGCTTTTCCAGTTTCAGAAATTTAAGATAAAGCCGCAATAAGTCAATGTTGAGCTCGAACAAATATTTCGGCTGCCGCTCGTACACCTCCCGCAGATAGTCACTGTAAAATTCAAAATAGGGCGCCCGCCCATACGCCGCCTGTATGGTGCGCCAGTGCACGTTGTGCCACTTCTGGGTATAATCTATCTCAATCTGGGTGATGCGCGTCTTGTCTTTGCTGTTGCCCCGCAGCACAGGTATGCTGAGCGGCACCACTCCCTGCGCCGTGAGTACGTGGCAGCGGTTGCGGTAACTCTGCTTCACGTAGTTCTCGTGCTGCTCCACCAGCAGCGCCTCGGCCCTTGCGGCCTGTGCGAAGTACTGGATGGGTGGGTTGTACATGGTTTCGGTGAGGAGGAGCAAGGTAGTTAAAGAGTTAGAAAGAGTAGAAGTTAGAAAGCGAACGAGTATGCCTGGCTATACCTGATGGTTTTTCCAGAGCCAATCTCCATAGCTAGTGTTAATGCCAAGGCGCACATCTGCTAAATACGCATCATTTCTTTAATTTCATAATACACGGGGAGGTTGTACCTTTGCCACTGACCTATACCTTGTGAAGAAATCTCCTGACATACCTGCGCTGTATTACCCGCTCTGGCTGTTGCTGAAGGGCCTGTCGCTGTTGCCGCTGCCGGTGCTCTACGTGCTGAGCGATGCCCTATACCTGTTGGCATACCACGTGATTGGTTACCGCAAAAAGGTGGTACTGCAGAACCTGCGCAACTCCTTCCCGGAGAAGGAGGAACAGGAGATACAGCTAATCGCGAAAGACTTCTACAAGCAGTTCCTGGATGTGGTGGTGGAGATACTTAAACTGGCCTCTATGGACAAAGCAGAAATGAGGCGCCGGATTGAGTTTGCCAACCAGGAGGTGCTCGATGACTTTGTGCAGCAGGGAAAGACCGTCATCACCATGGGCTCTCACTCAGGAAACTGGGAATGGATATTGTCGGCTGGTGCGGTCCAGTTCGGTTTCCCGGCAGAGGGTGTCTACAAGCCGCTGACCAATCCTTTCTTTGAGGAGTTCATGCTATACCTGCGAACCCGGCTCGGGGCACGCCTCATCAAGATGAAGGACACGATGCGCGACTTCGTGCGCAACAGGAAAGTCCCCCGCGTTGTCGCGATGCTCTCAGACCAAACGCCACCCTTCGGCGAGATACAGTACTGGACCACGTTCCTCAACCAGGACACCGCCTTCTTTGTCGGCGCTGAAAAGTTGGCCAATGCCTTTGGTTGCCCCGTCCTGTTCCTGGATGTGTACCGCTTCAAGCGCGGACACTACAGGTTGCGCTTCGAGGTGTTGTCGGATGGAACGGCTAAACCAGTAGAGGGAGAGTTTCCCATCACAGAAGCCTTTGCCCGGCAATTGGCAGCCTCTCTCCGCCGCAGCCCCGCCGACTACCTCTGGACCCACAAACGCTGGAAGCACAAGCGACCAGTTAAAAGTTGAGAGTTAAAAGTTAAGAGTTGAAAGTTTTTTTGGTGCATGGCTGAAGTTAATCTCCGCAACCACTTTTAACTCAGAACTCCTAAAGATATTCCTCAATATCACCAGCCCCTTCGCGAAGCACCTCAAAGTTGTTGGCGGCGTCTACCACGGTAGAGGCTATGTTGTTGCCCGGGCCACCATCAATCACGGCGTCTACCAGGTTGCGGTACTTTTCATAAATCAGTTCCGGGTCAGTGCTATACTCCAGTACCTCGTCTTCATCGCGGATGGAGGTGGATAGGATAGGGTTGCCTAACTCGCTTACTAAGGCCAGGGCTATCCGATTATCGGGCACACGTATACCCACCGTCTTCTTTTTGCTGCCGGCATAGCGGGGCACCTTGCTGCTGGCATCGAGCACAAAGGTGAACGGGCCCGGCAATGCTTTCTTCATCACCTTGTAGGTGGGGGTGTCTATCTTGGCGTAGTCCGAGATGTGGGTGAGGTCGGAGCAGATGAAAGAGAGGTTCACTTTGTCCGCCTTCACGCCCTTTATTTGGCAGACGCGCTCCACCGCTCTTGTGTTGTGGATGTCGCAGCCGATACCGTAGATGGTATCGGTGGGGTAAATGATGATGCCGCCGTTGCGCAGGATGCTGACTGCCTCCTGTATCTTCTTGGGCTGTGGGTTGTCGGGGTGTATCTGTATGAAAACAGCGTTGGCCATAGTTTTATCCGGTTTGCTAGGTATAGATAAGGCATACTTGATTCGGGTGTCCTACGTTGCAGGCGGAGCGGTGGCAGGCCGTCAGCTGCGGCCGCGGGAGCAAATAAATGCAGCCCTTGTTGCATAAGCTGTGTCAAAAGTAGACAGATGAGCCAGATAAATATTATTTTTGTAGCCTAAACTAATCGGGCCGAGGAATCCTACACCCATTCCTGTGCCTTTCTGTACTATTATGGCTAACCAAGTCAATCCACGCAAGCGCGTGAAAAAAGGAAGAAACAGCTGGCTGACCGGCATCATCGTGCTGTTCCTGTTCCTGTTCGTGAGCTTCTCCTACTATGCCTACCAGATAGTCTATACCCCCAATGTAGACACCAAAGACCAGGAGACCTACGTCTACATCCCGACCGGGGCCAGCTATGAGCAGGCGCTCGATTCGGTGGAGGCCACTGGCGTCATCATTGACCGGCTGTCGCTGCGTTTCATGGCCAAGCTCATGGACTATGACCAACTGGTGAAACCAGGCCGCTACAAACTGGAAAACGGCTGGAACAACCGCCAACTCATTGGTGTGCTTCGCTTGGGCGAGCAGGACCCACTCAAACTCACCTTCACCAACATCCGGCTCCGTAGCCAACTAGCCGAGAAACTGGCTGCCTCACTGGAGCCATCTACTGAAGAACTGGACAGCCTGCTCAACGACCAGGCATACCTGCAGACGCTGGGCTTCGACACAACCAACATTGTGAGCATGTTCATCCCGAACACCTACGAGGTATACTGGACCATCACGGCCGAGGAACTGATGCAGCGCATGAAGACCGAGTACGACCGCTTCTGGACGGAAGAACGCAAGGCAAAAGCAGCCAAGCTAGGCCTGTCGCAGAAAGAGGTGTCCACGCTCGCTTCCATCGTGCAGGCCGAGACCATCAAGAATGACGAGAAGCCCCGCGTGGCAGGCGTATACCTGAACCGACTCCAGAAAGGCATCCTGCTGCAGGCTGACCCGACGGTGGTGTTCGCGGTGAGGGACTTCTCTATCCGGCGCGTGCTCAACGTGCACCTGCAGCACGACTCCCCTTACAACACCTACAGGTATGCGGGCTTGCCTCCGGGACCCATCAACGTGCCCGATATTTCCAGCATCGATGCCGTCCTGAACCCGGAGCAGCACAACTACATCTATTTCTGCGCCAAGGAGGACTTCTCGGGCTACCACAGCTTTGCCGTGACGCATGCTGAGCACATGGCCAACGCCCGCCGCTACCAGAAAGCCCTTACTGAGCGGAATATTCTGAAGTAATGGCTTAATTGCCGCATTGTTGAATTGTTGCTTTGCAGGTATAGCAAGTGCCGCCAGCAGGTCAGCCATTTAGCAGTTTAACCACCCAACCATTCAATCCATGTTTGAATCAGAAGTGCAGATACGCGTACGCTACGCCGAGACTGACCAGATGGGCTACGTGTACTATGGTAACTATGCCGCCTATTATGAGGTGGCCCGTACCGAGGTATTCAGGAGGCTGGGCATACACTACAAAGAGATGGAGGCCACCGGTACCATGATGCCCGTGCTGGAGCTCAAGTGCAAGTACATTCGTCCTGCCAAGTACGATGATATGCTCACCATCAAGTTGTTTCTGAAGCACAAGCCCCACGGCACGCGTATAAAGTTTGAGTACGAAGTGTACAACGAGGAACAGACACTGCTGAACGTGGGCGAGACCACCATGGTGTTTGTGGACATGAAGTCAGGGCGCCCGACGGCTATACCTGCGCTCATCCACCAGAAGTTGGACGGATACTATAGCGAATGAGGCTGAACCAGCAATATCTGAAGCGCCGCCGGGCGTACCGTAAGTTCATCGTGTTTCTGAAGAGGTGGCGTTTCAACAACGGCCAGTCTTCGGTGTACGAGGTGGCTGACGTGCTGCTGGGCGAACTCAGGCTGGATTCCATCACCAAACGGGGCTCCTATATGGCCTTCAACTTCACGTTGGCTATCTTTCCCACCATCATCTTCCTCTTCACGCTCATACCCTACATCCCGAGCATTCTCTCCCTTGACCTGGGCGAGAGCATCCTCAGTTTCCTGGCCGATTTTCTGCCGGAGGAGATGTATACCGTGGCTTACGACACCATTGATGACATTGTGAACAAACCGCGGGGCGGCTTGCTCTCGTTCGGTTTTCTGTTCGCGCTGATACTCTCCACCAACGGCATCATGTCGCTCATGGATGCCTTCGACAAGAAGTACCATACCTTCTATAAGCGGCCGTACATCAAGAAGCGCGTCATCGCCACCATCCTGACATTTGCCCTGTCTTTCATCCTGCTGCTGGCTGTGTCGGCTATTTTCTTCGGACAGTGGATTCTGGATGTGCTGGTGTTTTATGAGATAGTGACCGAGAGCTATACCTATACCTTGATTGTGATGCTCAAGTATGTGGCCATCATCCTGCTGTTTCTGTTGGCTACTTCGCTCATCTATTACTATGTGCCTGCCATCGAGGACAAGTGGCCTTTCTTCTCGGCGGGGGCCGTGGTGGCCACCGTGCTGATTTTCCTGGTGTCGCTCATCTTCTCCCTTTACATCAGCGCTTTCGATACCTACAACAAGTTCTACGGGTCCATCGGTGCTCTCATCGGTCTGATGATTTGGCTCGACTTCATCTCCATGATTCTGATTCTGGGTTTTGAAATCAACGTGAGCATCGACACCGTGACCAAGCGCCTCACCCGCAAGACCGCCAAAAGTCAGGAGCAGGTCATAAAAGCAGCCTAAGACATTTCTGCCTGGTTATATTATTATTTTGCTATCTTTCGTAGTATGCCGCTTCTGTAGCGGCGGGAAGACCTACGACTATGGCTTGGCTCAAAAACATCTCGCTGCAGCAACTGTACCAGGGGGCAGCCTATACCTTTCTGAAGTATCCGCTGGTGCTGCTCTCTGCCTTTGTGGGCACTTGGGCGGCCATCGCCGGTGTGGATGTGCCTTACGAGCAGCGGGAGCAATACACCTACTTGGAGAAACTGGTGCAAGTGTCAGCGTTGGGGCTGATTCTGTTTTTTGTGCTCGAGCTGATTGGCAGCAGGTATAGGTTAAGTTTGCTTCAACGGGCGGTAGGCTGGGGGGCAGGTATAGCCTTATTGGCCACTTACTATTTCCTGCTGCCCCCTGAGCTGCAGACAAAGCAGCACCTTCGGTTCTTTTTGCTGGCTTTGACTCTGCACCTGGTGGCTTCTTACGCCATGTTCTTCAATAGGCGTGAAGAGAACGCCTTCTGGCAGTTCAACAAAGCGCTGTTCCTTCGCATTCTCACCTCCGCCCTCTATTCGGCGGTGCTCTATTTGGGCCTTTCTCTGGCGGTGCTGGCGGTGGAGAATCTCTTTGAGGTGGACGTGCACTATAACTTCTATCAGAAACTCTGGTTCTTCATGGTGGGCGTGTTCAACACCTGGTTCTTCCTGGCCGGCGTGCCCGACGATGTGGCGGAACTGGAGCATACCCATACCTACCCGAAAGGGCTGAAGGTGTTCACGCAGTTCGTGCTGCTGCCATTGGTTACGCTCTACCTGGTCATCCTATACCTGTATTTTGGGAAGATAGTGCTGCAATGGGACTGGCCGCAGGGTTGGGTGTCGGTGCTGGTGCTGTGCTTCTCCATTGCAGGCATCCTGTCGCTGCTGCTCATCCATCCCATCCGCCACACCGAGGGCAACACTTGGATTCGCACCTTCGGCCGCTGGTTCTTCCGGGCGCTTTTTCCGCTCATCATCCTGCTCATGCTCGCCATTTGGCGGCGGGTGTCGGAGTACGGCCTCACCGAGGAGCGCTATTTCGTGGTGGCGCTGGCGCTGTGGCTGTTCTGCACGGCACTGTACTTTCTCTTCAGCCGCCAGAAGAACATCAAGTTCGTGCCGATTACGCTCAGTCTGGTGGCTTTGCTCTCCGCAGTTGGTCCCTTCAGCGCCTTCCAGGTATCGGAGCGAAGCCAGTTTAACAGACTGCGGATTATGCTGGAACAGCAGGGTATGTTGGTGGATGGAAAGCTTATACCTGCCACCCAGGACGTAGCAGATTCAGTAGAGCAGGAGGTGAGCTCCATCCTGCATTACTTGGATGCAGTGCACGGTCTGGAAAGGGTACAGCCCTGGTTCAACCTGAATTTAGATTCGGTGCTGGCCCAGCATCAGGATACCCTGAAGGCTCAGCGCATCTATGACCGCAACAACATTCCAGTGGTGATGGATTTGATGGGTCTAGAGTATGGACAGCGGCCTTACCTTGGTCAGGATATGTTGTTCTTCAACACGAACGCTGGGCAGCAGCAGGAGGTATGGCACATCACCGGGTATGATTACCTGCTCAACCTGCACATTGGGGCAGAAAAAGTAAACAGACAAGAAGCCCTACAACCAAACACGTACAAAATAGGAAGCGATTCATTGCAAATCCGTTACCTGGAGCCGGAGGCAGGGCAGCAGGAAACTTTGCTTTTTGTGCACGCAGAAGACAGCCTAGGACTGGTATTGGAGCCGCTGTTTCAGGAACTGCGCCAGAAGGGGCGACAGGAGATGACCGGAGAGGAAATGACATGGACGAGGAGCGGTGAGGGCTTTTCCCTGAAACTAGAGCTACAGCATGTGGCCATTCGGCGGGAAAAAGGCAAGTACCGACTAGAAAACATCTCTGGCAGGCTGCTCCTGAAAGTAGAGGATTAAATTTTGAGCTTAAGAATCAATGGCTTACTGTGGGCTCCGGATAACCAGCGAAAAATATTGCCGTATAGCTTTGAAAATTGGGCGCGGCACTATACTTTTGTGCTAGATTCAATTACAGAGAGTTGGCGGAGTGGTCGATCGCGGCGGTCTTGAAAACCGTTGACTGTAACAGGTCCGGGGGTTCGAATCCCTCACTCTCTGCTGGTAGCGATACCCAGAACTTAAAAGCCTGCAAACGATAAGTTTGCAGGCTTTTTGCTTTAAAAACTTCAGGTATGGGTGTGGCTTCATGTAATCTGTAACTATTATACAGCCAATGCTACCCTAGTTGTCTCCTCCCATCTAACCACGTTAATTATACCCTTTCAAGCACTACCGCATACCCCTGCCCAACGCCGACGCATAAAGTAGCCAACGCATAGCGTTTCTGTTGCCGTTTCAGCGACAGCGCCGCGCTGAGGATGATGCGCGTGCCGGAAATGCCGAGCGGGTGGCCCAGTGCGATAGCACCGCCGTTCACATTGACGCGGCTGTCGTCATCGGCCAGGCCTAAGGCTCTTGTGCAGGCTAGGCTTTGGGCCGCGAATGCTTCATTCAGCTCGATGATGTCCATATCAGATAGGGAGAGACCGGCTCTTTTCAGCGCCTTTTCTGATGCCGGTACCGGGCCTATACCCATGATACGTGGCTCGACTCCCACCACAGCCGAACTCACGATTCTAGCCAGGGGCGTCAGGTTGTATTTCTTGAGCGCATCCTCAGAGACGATATAGGTGGCTGCCGCGCCGTCGTTCAGGCCGGAAGCGTTGCCGGCTGTCACCGTGCCCTCTTTCTTAAAAGCGGGACGCAGTTTGGCTAGGGCCTCCAGCGTGGTACTGGGGCGCACGAACTCATCCTGGGACACGACGATGGGCTCGCCCTTGCGCTGCGGAATGGTCACCGGCATGATTTCCTCGGCCAATGCGCCGTTCTCCTGCGCCTTGGTCGCCTTCATTTGGGACTGGTAGGCGAACTTGTCCTGGTCCTCCCGTGATATCTGGTACATCTCGGCTAGGTTCTCCGCCGTCACACCCATAGGGTCAACGCCGTACATTTCCTCCATCTTGGGGTTGACGAAGCGCCATCCAAAACTCGAATCCTCCATTTTGGAGTCGGTGCCAAAAGCCTTCGATGGCTTTGAGATGACCAAAGGACCGCGTGTCATGTGCTCCACGCCGCCAGCAATGAACACATCGCCTTCGTCGGATCGGATGGCCCGCATCGCCTGCACGACCGACGCCATGCCCGAGGAGCACAGGCGGTTGACCGTCTCCCCTGGCACTGTGACCGGCAGGCCGGCCAGCAGCAAAGCCATGCGGGCCACGTTCCGGTTATCTTCCCCCGCCTGGTTGTGGCAGCCCAGAATCACATCGTCCACGCTCTCCATAGGGATATTGGGATTCCGGCTGACGAGCTCTTTGATGACCATGGCGGCCAAATCGTCGGTGCGGATGGGGGAGAGGCCTCCTCCGAGCTTTCCGATGGGGGTTCTGATTCCATCTACTAAATATGCTTCTCTTCTCATGGTTTTCAGGTTTTATTTTATCTGTTCTTCAAGGGCTGTGCCTTTTCGCAGGCGCATGGTGAGGTAGGCCGTGGAGGTGGTCACGGAGAGGCCGATGAGGCAACCGAGCGTCACCGACAGGAATCGTTCCACGGCGGCCCAGTATGTCAGGGTAGTGAGCTGTTCGTGAATCAGCACGATGATGAGCGCCACCACCGCCGTCCGTGCCACCCCCATCAGGTGGAAGAAGTGGCAGATGACAATGGAAAGGATAATCCCAAATACCATCCTAAACACTTCCGGCGCCGGCAGCAGAAAGCAGACTAGCCCGACGCTGGAGCCAATCAGGTTAGCTTTGAAGCGCTCCAGCGTGAGCCTTCGGGCATCTTTCTCCTCCGGCGATATGACCAGGATAATGGAGATAAGCGTCCAATAGAGCTCAAATTGAGGGAAACTCAGGTATAGCCAATAGCCAACCAGGAACCCGATGGTGCACCTGACGCCGTAGATGACCAAATCAGAGCCTATGCTATACCTCAGGAATCTGTTCATCATGGCATGCAGGTAATATGTACTATTCATCGCCGGATTTTCCGTATGCGCTGCAAGTTTACCGACCCTTCAGGTGCTGAAGGAGATGGTCGCTATACCTTACGCCAGCCTCTCCACGAACTTAGCCGATGTCTTTTCCCGCACCTCCTCCAGGGAGGAGCCTGGCATGAGTTCAGTCAGAGTCAGTTGTCCGTCTAGGTAGCGGAACACCGCCAGGTCGGTAATCAGCATGTCCACGGCCTGGAGCGCCGTCAGCGGCAGGGTGCAGGTAGGCACTACCTTGGGTGAGCCGTCCCGTTCGGTATGCATCATGGTGATGATGAGAATCTTGGCGCCGGAGGCCAAATCCATGGCGCCGCCCACACCTAGCAGCGGCTGGCCCGGTACCGCCCAGTTGGCCAGGTTCGCTTTTTCATCTACCTCCAGACCGCCCATCACAGCAATGTCCACGTGCTTTCCACGAATCATAGCGAATGACTCGGCGCTATCGAAATAGCTGGAGCCCGGAAGCGCCGTCACGGGTATCTTGCCCGCATTCACCGGGTAGTCCATCGCACCACCCCCGTCCGTGGGGACCGGTCCGACGCCCAGCATGCCGTTCTCGGTGTGCATGATGATGCCATCCTGCGGCGAAATCAAATCAGCCACCAGGGTAGGTATACCGATTCCCAGATTCACCACGTCGCCTTTCTTCAGCTCCTTCAGGGCACGCCGGGCCATGTTCATGCGCTTCTCACTCGCTTTTCTGGAGGAGGATACCGAAGCCGAGGAACCTAAATCCTCCAGCGTGAGCGTGGCCTGCACCAGGTAGTCCACATAAGAGCCAGGCGTATGGATGTGCTCCGGTGCGATTTCACCTACCGGCACAATCTCCTCCACCTCCGCGATGACCAGGTCGGCGGCGGTGGCCATGGCACGGTTGAAGTTCTGCTCCGTCATCCGGTAGGTCAGGTTGCCGGCCGTGTCGGCCCGCCAGGCACGCACAAATGCCACGTTCCCACGGATGCCTTCAATGTATACCTGCTCCTTGCCCTGAATGATTTTTGTCTCGCGACCCTTGGCCAACTCGGTACCTGCGGAAGTGGGTGTGAAGAAACCTCCGATGCCGGCACCGCCTGCGCGGATGGCTTCGGCGAGCGTACCCTGCGGCAGCAGTTCATACTCTACCTGGCCCTCCTGCGCGGCTTTCACCGCTTCCGGGTTGCTGGTGAAGAAGGAGCCAATCATCTTCCTGAGCTGGCCGTTCCGTAGCAGACGGCCTCCGCCTATACCTGCCTCACCCACGTTGTTGCCGATGAACGTCAGGTTTTTGGTACTAGTCTCGGCCAGGGCGTGCATCAGGTGCACCGGGTTGCCCGTCATGCCGAAGCCACCCTGTAGCAATATGTCGCCATCCTTGACCAAGGCAACGGCTTCTTCGAGGGTTATCTGTGGTACTGATTTCATCTGTAGCCTTATGAATAGAGTTTTAAATATAAGTGTCCTTCGTTCTGTACGAATTGAATAAGCGCCCGGGCAAAATCATCGGGAAGCTCCACAGCGGACAAATGGTTGGCGTCCAGCTGCACATGGCGCGCGTCCGGTATAGTGCTTGCCAAGAAATCGCCATCTGCCGGTGTAGTCACCTCATCCTGCAGGCCGCTGATAACCAGGGTAGGGACCTGAAGCTGGTGCAGCTCTTCCCGGAAGTCAGCGTCGCGCACGGCGGCGCAGTTGGCTGCATAGCCCTGTGCGGAGTTCTGTCCAAACTTGCGCAGGATGTCTGTCACCATCTCTGGGTGCTGCTCCTGGAAGGAGGGCGTGAACCACCGCTGTGCCGTGCCATCAAGCAAAATCTCCAGTCCCTGCGCCCGCACCTGTTGGATGCGGTCGTTCCAGCCAGTTGCCGTGCCGATTTTGGCTGACGTGTTGGCCAGGATGATTTTCTTGAAACGCTCCGGGGCATGTATCCCCAGCCACTGGCCTATCAGCCCGCCCATGGAGAGACCGCAGAAATGTACCTTATCCAGTCGCAGGTGGTCCAGCAAGCCCAGCACGTCCTGCCCCAGCGCGGCTACACTCACCTCTTCTCCCTGAATGGTGCTCTGCCCATGGCCGCGGGTATCGTAGCGCAGCACATTGAAGTGGGGGCGCAGAATGGCCACCACCGGGTCCCACATGGTGTGGTCCGTGCCGAGGGAGTTGGAGAACACGATGGTTTCGGCCTTCCCGGAGTCCTCAAAGGTATAGAAGCACGTGTGGTTCGATAGGCTGATGGTCGGCATAATGTTTATCTCAAGCCCCTGGTTCTTTCAATGTCCGTGTCAAACACGCCTTCCGCCTCATGGTGCATTTCAAAGTCGAAGTCAATGGAGGCGAACGGCTCTTCTATACCGAACTGCTCCTTGGCCTCCTCCCTGGTGTAGCGCGTGATGTGAGGGACCAGTTCTGGGCGGGTCGCAAAGGCAAAGTCATCCCAGATGAGCGGGTCGCCTTCGATGTTTATTTGCGTGGTGAGTTTGCGGAGTCCGGGAGCGGTCACGAAGAAGTGGATGTGCGCAGGGCGGCTGCCATGGCGGCCAAGGGCTTTGAGTAGCTGGTCGGTGTTGCCACCTGGCGGGCAGCTATACCCTACCGGCAGGAAACTCTTGAACCTATACCTGCCGTTCTCATCGGTGATGATGGCCCTGCGCAGGTTGTAGGGCGGTTGGGAGGAGTCGAAGATGGAGTACATGCCCCGCAGGTTGCAATGCCATACCTCCACCTTGGCCCCGGGCACGGGCTTACCGTCTTCATCCAGCACCTGGCCCTGCATGTAAAGCCTTTCTGCGCCCTCTTCCGGCACGGTCTCCAGTTCAGCATACCCTACTGATTCCGGCGAGCCCGCCACATACAGCGGACCTTCTATGGTTCTCGGCGTTCCGCCCGTTATTCCTGCCTTCGCCTCGGCCTCGTCCATGCGTAGGTCCAGGAAGTGCTCCAGACCGATGCCTGCAGCCACCAGACCCCATTCGTTCGCTTTGCCGGTGTTGGTGAGCCAGTCCACGGCCTTCCAAATCTCTTCCGGCTGTATGTCCAGGTCCTCAATGGCGTAGAACAGGTCCCGGGTCAGGCGGTTTACGATTTCCTTCACGCGCTCTGAGCCTTCGCCCGGGTGTTCGGTTGAGGTAATCTTCTCAATAACGGCATCTATCTGACTTCTTTCCATAATCTTGGTTCTTTTATAGGTTAGCTTTTTTGTTTTAAGGTATGGTTAGTGGGCTGACTCCTCGTCCTTGACAGAGGAGTAGTGCTGGCACAGGGCCGTCACCTCCACCTGCATGAACGGGTACAGCGGCAGCGACATCAGGAGGTCGTGCAGTTCGCCGGCACTGCCCACGTTGAAGATGCTGATGTTGGCGTACTGTCCGGCGATGCGCCAGATGTGCGTCCATTTGCCCTGGCGCTGCAGTTCTTGGGATAGCGCCTTCTCCTTGGCTTTCAAATCATCCACATAGGCTTTGTCCAAATCCAGGGGGATGTTCACAATCATGTGCACGTGGAATAACATGGCTTATTTTCTTTTATATTTCTCTACTTGATTCAGTTCCAGTTCTATACCAAGGCCCGGGCCCTGCGGAATCTCCATGACGCCGTTGCCATACCTGACGCGGGTCTTCACAATATCGTCGGTGAGCAGGAGGGGGCCGAACAATTCGGTGCCCCAGTCCAGGGTGGGAAGGGTACTGAACACCTGCGCCGAGGCCACCGAGCCGATGGTGCCCTCCAGCATAGTGCCCCCGTAAATGCTTATACCTGCGCCCTGGGCGATGGCGGCCTGCTTCTGAATATTGACTAGACCGCCAGCCTTTGCGATTTTCAGGGCAAACACGCTGCCTCCTCCGACCTTGGCCAGTTTGAAGGCGTCGGACACGGTGGCCACCGCTTCATCGGCCATGATGGGCACCTCAAAATACCGGGTGAGGCGCGCCAGCCCGTCAAAGTTCGTCTTATGGATGGGTTGTTCAATCAGGTCTATACCTGCCAGCTGCAGTTGCGCTATACCTTGCTTAGCCACACTCTCGGACCAGGCCTGGTTCACATCCACCGTCACCACCGTATCTGCGCCCACAGCCTCTTTGATGGCCGCTACATGGGCAATGTCTTCCTTAGGGGGCTTTCGGCCTATCTTCAGTTTAAAGGCTTTGTGCCGGCCGTCAGCCAGCAGCGCATGCGCCTCCTCAATGTCCTTGGTCGTGTCGCCGCTGGCCAGGGTCCAGAGCACGGGCAGCGTCTTCGTCACGGCTCCGCCGAGCAGGTGCGCCACCGACACTCCAATGCGTTTTCCCTGGGCATCCAGCAGCGCGGTTTCAATAGCAGATTTAACAAAGTAATTCCCTTGAATGTGGTGGTCGAGCAGCGACATGAGGGCGTTGGCGCTGCGCGCGGATTTGCCTTGCAGCAGGGGGGCAATGTAGGTGTCGATGGTAAGTTTCATGCCCTCCGGCGACTCATCGCCGTAGCTCAGCCCGCCTATGGTGGTCGCCTCGCCAATGCCTTCAATGCCGTCGCTGCAGAACAGGCGAACGATGACCATTGTCTGTTTGCGCATGACGGCCATGGACAGGTGGTGCGGGCGTATGGTGGGGAGGTCTACTATAATCGTCTCAACTCTCTCAATCTGGACATCTCTCATTTGCAGGCGGTAAGGTTGTCTAGTGAGTGTTTACCTACGTGTGTAAGTAAACACTCACCATCTATACAAATTTAACGCTTTAGATTCCAGTGAGTTAGGATACTTGCTCTAATAATTAGACAAATCGAACATGTAGAGGAGGGCACCCTCAGGAGCCTTTGACGCCAATTTGTTTCCTGAAGGCCATGGGAGTCAAGCCGGTGCGCTTTTTGAAGAGCCTGGCGAAGTAAGCGGGGTCATCAAAACCAAGCGAGTAACCAATAGAGGCAATGTTCTTGTCAATATCAGACAAGGCCAATTGCGCCTCCGTGATAAAATAATCGATGAGGATGTCTTTAGGGGATTTCCCGGCGATGCTCCTGCACACCCGGCTAAGGTGGCCGGTAGAGATGTGGAGGTCCCGGGCATATTCCTCCACCGTTTTCTTGTAGGTGTTGCCTGCTTTGATGAGCTGCTGGAACCTTCTGAAGTACACCTTGCTGGCATTGTCGGAAGAAGTTAACGTCTGGTGGCCCTTGCAATAGATGCGGTATAGCTGAATAAGCGCCTGGCCCACCAGGTACTGCAGCATCAGCAGGCGGCCCGGTAGTTCGCTCTGGTATTCGGCCACGCACTTCTGCAGGGTTTCAAAGGCATTGGAGGCCTCAACATCATCCGATGCAACAGGAACGATGAGTAGCTCGTCCATCCCGAATAACACCTCCGCTTCGCGTTGCAGCATGTGCTCCAGCACAGTGTCCGATAGGCTGACAATCCAGCCGCTCACCTCTCCCTGGTGCTTAAATCCATGCTCCACATTCTTGGGCACGGCTATGAAAGCGGGTCCTGCGACAGAGGTGTTGAACTGGCCATACCTGAACTGAGTAACACCAGTGGTGATAAGGAAAATCTGCAGGAGGTTGTTGTGGGCGTGCGGCTTTACTTGACCGTGGTGGTTCTTGCCAATCTCACCGAAGGGGTAGACATGGACAAGCCCTTTGGCGAACTCAATGGAGTGGGTGCCATACAGACCACTGTAGAACTTCTTGTTTTCCATCTTGCCCTCGTTCGAGTGGTACCGGACTGGATGAAGTGCCGGACAGAACTATACGCAGCGGTGAAGATAGTGATTACAAGGGAAAGGCCGAAGGGGAATGGCCAGTACATTTGAAATCCAGCCAGGCCGGCCTCAGGGCTATACCCTAGGGCTAGGTATAGCAGGGGCAATATGGCGCAAGTCCCCTTAATCTGCCTAGCCTGCTGCCAATACTGTAGCCTGGCCGGCTGATGTAGGGGGTGCGCCTATAATTTACTGTTGAAAAAGAATCAAGGTATAGCGAGAGCTAAGCCAGTTTCACATTGACTGCGTTGAGTCCTTTGTGTCCCATCTCCACCTCAAAGGTCACTCTGTCGTTCTCTTTGATTTTGTCTACCAAACCGTTTTGGTGAACAAACACGCGCTCCTGGCTTACATGGTCCTGAATGAAACCATAGCCTTTCGAGTCGTTGAAGAAAGCCACTGTGCCTTTTCGAATCAGGTCAGCCGGGTCAGCCTCAGCCTGCTTCGAAACACCAATCTGGATGTCCTCCTGCTTGATGACTCTCTTGTTCTTCGGGTCTGGAGGAGTGGAGGTGATGTTGCCTTCATCGTCCACGTAGGCCAGCATTTCGTCAATGCCCTTCCCTTTGTCGGAGTTGGCTTTTCTGTCCTCTTTCTTCTGCTCCTTGTCTTGTCTCTTCTTTAGCTTTTTCTTTTCTTTCTCTTTTTTACTGAAAGTCTCTTGTGATCTACCCATATAGTGTTCGGTGTTCTATTTTTTCTGTGTTGATATTTCTTGGCCTGTGTGGCGCACTAGTACCTGAAGAGGAAATTAGTGCCGTTGCGTATCCACTTCTCAAAGAAGGAGTTATCGTTGTACTCGCCTGAAAGGAGTTCGAAGTCAGGGTTGCTTTTGTTGGTGCGGGAGTCCATGAACTCAGGGAGTGATTCCTGGTTGTTTGGCGTCCATTCCTGCCCTTTCTGCAGGGCTACGCATATGTACTCGCGGGTGGTGGTGTCTACTAGGTACTTTCGATTCATCTCGGTGGGGTTAAGGTTAAACTTAGATACAAAACTGAGCCTGGAACCGGCTCCAACGAGGAGAGACAACCATCTCGTTTACGCAAGTGGCGCAAAAAGAAAGCCTTACAGAACGTAAGGCTTCCCCGAGATGGCTTATATGTGAAAACTAAGCACGCTTTACGTTAACCGCGTTTAGTCCCTTTCTTCCTTCTTGCAAGTCAAAAGTTACTTTGTCATTCTCCTGGATTTCATGCACTAGGCCAGACACGTGTACAAAGTACTCCTGATCTGAATCGTTTTCCTTAATAAACCCGAACCCTTTCAGGTCATTAAAGAATTTTACTGTTCCGTTATTCATTGTGTGATGTTTAATTATATACTAACTACACCTGCAGCAGCATATAGGTTCATTATTTTTTTTACAATATACGATAAAAATTTTACAATTGCACACGGTGTTGATACCACTTTACCATTTATACCTTATAGGTATAAGCTAAATGGCTGAGGCGTACGCAAGTAGCTACTCGCAGAAAATCAGATATTTATGAAAAGCAGGTATAGCCAAGGAAGGAAATCGTGTTACTGGTGACTGATCTATACCTGAACAGGCTCCCATGCGGGCGCCTATACCTGGCATTTGTCTATACTAGGTTTCGTCTCAGGCTGTGTGCTACCCGTAGAAGCACTACATACCGCTGGCGGCACCGGCTGGCCACCACCACAGCACCAATAGCCCACCTGCCAGCACCACCCCAAACAGGAGCGACACCTTGCCAAGCAAAGGCCTGTTGCCCATAAAGCCAACAAGCGCCGCCTTAAAGGCTACGTTGGACAGGCCAGCAACCAGAATGATACGCCAGCCGCTGGCAGGCGAGAGGTTCCCGACCTGCATGAGCCGGGAAGTAGAGAGCGTGATGGCATCCACATCGGTGAGTCCCGAGATGATGGCTACAATATACAATCCGCTACTGCCCAAGTAGTCTTTCGCAGCGGCTGTGGCCAGTATCACCAGGGCGTAAATGGCCCCGAATACCAAGGCTGTCTTGAGCTGCGCCGGGTTTTCCTGCTCGGGCATGTGGTCGCCTTGCTCCTTGTTGGTGAAGTAGGCCACTATGCCTGTTACGACCATCAGCCCAATGACTGCCAGCAGGGGAGGGGCCACCTCCGGCAAAGTACCCGGCGCGACGATGGTTACTTCTGCCAGTATGCGGATGAAAGCCACTGTGGATGCAATGAAAATGACCAGTGCCGCTAGGCTGCTGCTGCCTTTGGCCTGCTTGGTGCGGCGGGCATAGCTCACTGTTGTCGCGGTGCTGGAGATGAGCCCTCCCAGCACACCGCCCAGAAAAGTGCCAGCCTTGTTTCCGAAGAACTTGTAGATGAAGTAGCCCAGCAGGCCTATACCTACAATCAGGACTACCATCAACCAGACGTTGTGAGGGTTCAGTACCTCATAGGGGCCGTATTCCTTATTTGGCAGCACAGGCAGGATGACCAGCGATATCACCACAAACTGCATGACAGCCGTCAAATCCTTTTGCCCGATGCGGTCCACGAACCGGTGCAGTGCCTCCTTGAGATGCAGCAGTACGGCTACCGTGGCCCCTACTGCCACCGCCACAGTCGTGTTACCGAGTACCAGGTAAGCACCGACAGCATACATGAGCAAAGCGGCCGCTTCAGTGGTCTGGCCGATGTCTGGCTGCGTTTCCCGCTGCATCATATTAGCCACGACCACAATAGCGGCTATAGCCAGAATACCGGCCCCTACCACCCAACCTCCCAGACTTTGAGCCAGGAGAGCGGAAAGGGTGCCGAAAAGGGTGATGATAGGGAAGGTGCGGATGCCCGCAATGCGCGCGTTCTGATGTTGGCGCTGCAAGCCCACCAGTAGGCCGAGGCCCAGCGAAATGGCGAGTATCTGGAAGAGTTCCTGTTCCATAGTGGCAGCGCAGCACCTGATGGTGCCCCACTAAGATACTGCCCTAAACGATAAAAGTATAGCCATGGCTATACTTTTATATAGATAATACCAAATATTAATTTGCCTACTTCTGGGTGTCCCGCAGTAGGGTGCTGCTGATGCGCTTCAGTTCCGTCTCAGCCGCTTTGGCCTGGTACTGTATGTCAATGAGGCGGTTCTCGGCTACCAGTTGGTTACGCTGTGCTTCCCGTAGCTCAATAGCAGTCAGAAGCCCCAGGCGGTAGCGCTCTAAAGCAATATCGGCGTTCTCCTGTGCCAGAGCCAGGTTGCTTTCTTCTAACTCCAGCAGCTGCAAGCGGTTGCTGTACTGGCTATACGCTCTTGCCAGTGCTGACTCCAGCTGATTCTGCTGACGCTGGTACTCTAGGTCCGCTGTCTCCAGGTTGATGCGGGCGTTCTGTGCCTGTCGGTTCAGGTTGAACCCGTTGAAAATAGGCAGGTTGACTGTCAAGCCATAGTTGTGTCCCCGGTTCTGGTTGAACAAGGGCGAAAACTCGTTCAGTGGCTCGTTTTCGGAGCGGTTGAAATTATAGGCACTCACTATGCTCACCACTGGAAGGCGACTGGCACGGATTGCCTTGATATCCAGGTTGGCTATTTGCTGGTTGAGCTTCAGACGCTGCAGGACCGGGTTATTCGCAAACATGCCTGCGTCGGCGTTGCCGTAAGTCAGGCTCGGGTCCACCACAATGGAATCCGTTACTAAAAAGTCAATATCCGGGTCGCGGCTGAGGAGTTGGTTCAGGTTGATTTTGGCATTCTGGAGCGCCTCCTGTTGGACCAGCAGCTCAGAGCGGTCTGTGTTAAAGTCCACTTGGGCGCGCAGTATCTCCACTTTGGCACTCACGCCCACCTCATACTGTGCCTGCGCTATTTCCACGCGTGCCTGCGAGATGGCAATGGCATCCTCAATCGCCTGCATCTTTTTAGACTGGCGCACCACTTCAAAGTAGTTGTCAGAGATGGAGGCAAGGGTGTTTTGCACGGTCTCACGCGTAATCAGTTGGCCAGATTTTTCCAGTGCCTTCAGCCGCTCGTAGTTGATGAACATGCCCAGCCCGTCAAATATGGTCCAGTTCAGGTTCACGCTGTAGTTGAGGTTGTTGGAACTGGCTCCGTTTCGTGTACGGTCCGGGCCGGTTTGGAACGACTGGCGGGAGTTGTTCTCGGTGAAGGTACGACTTCCGCGGGCATCCACATTGGGCAGAAAACCGGCGTTGCCACGGGTCACGTTGTTTCCGGCAATGGCCTCCTGCCGGTTAGCAATCTGTATGTCGTAGTTGTTCTGCAGCCCTATGCGTATGGCCTCTTCCAGGGAAAGCTGCTCCTGCGCTACAAGTTTGTGAGGGAAGAGCAGCACTATTCCCAGTAGGAACAGTGCTGCAGCTTTGAGTGGGGACATTATGTTGGAATGCAAATGTTTAAGTCTTAGCGTCAAAGGTTGGATTTCGATTTTACTTGCTGAAAGCCGGCTCTCTTTCCTTCTTGGCCTTCTTCTCATGCAGCTTCTCTTCCTCATCCTCTTTATCAGACAGGGCTACGTTAGCTTCTGCTGACGAGAAGTAGGAGTAGATGGCCGGGATGATGTAAAGCGTAAGACCAGTAGAGAAAATAAGCCCGCCTACTACCGCTATACCCATCGACACCCGGCTTTCAGAACCAGCACCAAGCGCGAGGGCGATTGGCAGGGTACCCAGTATGGTTGCCAAACTCGTCATCAGGATAGGGCGGAAACGTGATACTGCGGAGTCGATGGCGGCATTGTACTTGGTCAGGCCTTCCTGCTTGCGCTGATTCGCGAATTCCACCAACAGGATACCGTTTTTCGTCACCAGACCCACCAGCATAATCATACCAATCTGGCTGAAGATGTTCAACGTCTGACTAAAGTACCACAAGCTGAACAAGGCACCTGCCAAGGCGAGCGGAACAGTGAACATGATGATAATCGGGTCACGGAAGCTCTCGAACTGTGCTGCTAGGGCTAGGTAAATGAGGCCCAGCGCCAATAGGAACGCGAACATCAAACTACCTGAGCTTTCCTGGAAATCACGTGACTGGCCTGTCAGGGCTGTTTGGAACGTCTCGTCCAGCGAGTTGGCAGCTATGGCATCCATGGCGGCTATACCATCGCCAATGGTCTTGCCTTTGGCCAGTGACGCACTGAACGTGGCTGCTGCGAATCGGTTGAAGCGGTAAATCTGCGGCATGGCGCTCTCCTCCTTCAACTCTATCAGGTTATCCAACTGAATCAGTTCACCGGAATTGCTCTTCACGTAGAGGCTGCGCAGGTCCAGCGGTTCACTGCGGTTGGCGCGCTCCACCTGACCAATGATTTGGTACTGCTTGCCGCCTTTCACAAAGTAACCGAAGCGTGAGCCACTCAGGCCAAGCTGCAGCGTCTGCGCCACGTCTCGGATGTCCACTCCCAGCGAAAGTGCTTTCTCGCGGTCAATCTCCACACGCAGCTCAGGCTTGTTGAATTTCACGTTGACGTCCACGAAGCTGAAAGTAGGGTCTTGACGGGCTGCCTCCAGGAACTGCGGGACCACCTCGCGCAGCTTTGCCACACTTTGCGACTGTATCACATACTGTACCGGCTGTCCGGCGCCTCGGCCTCCACCCAAGCCTTTGTCACCTGAGGCGAAAGCACGGGCTCCCGGAATCTGGTTAATCAGACCGGGTAGCCTGTCCACGATTTCCTGCTGGGT
Source organism: Pontibacter roseus DSM 17521 (assembly GCF_000373265.1). GTDB lineage: Bacteria > Bacteroidota > Bacteroidia > Cytophagales > Hymenobacteraceae > Pontibacter > Pontibacter roseus. The sequence continues at coordinate 128,973 of NZ_KB890768.1, read as the reverse complement.
CAGTTCCCGTTCAGAAGGGTCAACCAAACGCAGGCGTATAAAGCCGCTGTTGGCGTTACGGGTCATACTCGTCATGCTGCCTATACCTGACACAGAGTCATTCACCAAAGTCGTCAACTCGCGCATGTAGTTGTCCATGAACTCGAAAGAGGCACCCTCAGGACCAGTTGCGTTGATACGCAGGCCACTGCGGTCTTCATCCGGGGTAAGCTCTGATGGCATGGTTTTCATTAGTCCCCAGATGATCCCGGCAGAAGCGATAATCAGGATGAAAGAGACCCAACGGAACTTCATGAAGCTCTCCAAGCTGCTGCGGTAGCCACTGGTGAGGGAGTTGAAGAAAGGCTCTGTTTTGCGGTAAAACCAGTTGGGTTTCTCCTGGTGGCGGAGCATGCGCGACGACATCATCGGCGTCATGGTGAGCGAGACGAAGGCCGAGATAATCACCGAACTGGCTACCACAATGCCAAATTCCTTGAAGAGGCGGCCGGTGGTGTCTTCCAGAAAGGCTACCGGCATGAACACCGCTGCAAGTGCCACGGTTGTAGAGATAATAGCGAAGTATATTTCCTCTGAACCTTTCTTGGCCGCTTTCATAGGGTCCTGGCCGTCTTCTATGCGGGCATAGATGTTCTCCAGCACCACAATGGCATCGTCTACCACCAGACCAATTGCAAGTACGATACCGAGCAGCGTGAGCACGTTGATGGAGAAGCCCATCAGGTACATGATGAAGAAGGTACCGATGAGCGAGACAGGTATAGCCACGACCGGAATGAGCGTTGAGCGCCAATCGCGAAGAAACAGGAAGATGATGATAACCACCAGGCCGAAGGCGATGAAGAACGTCTCCTGCACCTCAAACAGGGAGGCCTTGATGTATTCAGAGTTATCGAAGCCGATGACCAGCTCAATGTCTTTGGGAATGTCTTTTTTGATGTGCTCGAGGCGTCGGTAGAACTCATCGGCAATCTCCACCTGGTTGGAACCCGGCTGCGGGATGATGACCACGCCTAGCATCGGGATGCCGTTGTAGCGTAACACGGTTTTCTCGTTCTCGGGGGCCAGCTCGGCAAACCCGATGTCACGGAAGCGAATCAGGCGGTCGGCGTCCTGGCGCACTACCAGGTTGTTGAATTCCTCTGGGGTGGAGATACGACCCATGGTGCGTACCGAAAGCTCAGTGCTGGCGCCTTCGATACTTCCGGAAGGCAGCTCCACGTTTTGCCGGGTCAGCGCTTGCTGTACCTCAACAGGCGTCACGCTGAGGGCGGATAGTTTGTCTGGGTCCATGCGCAAGCGCATGGAGTAGCGCTTGTCTCCCCAGATGTTGATGGCACTCACCCCCGGAATGGTCTGCAACTGCTCCTTGAACACGTTGGTGGCGATGTCAGAAAGGTCGAGCAGGGAGCGCGTCTCGCTCTTGATGCCCAGCATCAGAATAGGGTTGGCGTCCGCGTCGGCCTTGGCGATGGTGGGTGGGTCGGCATCGTCAGGCAGCAGGCGCTGCGCCCGCGACACCCGGTCACGCACATCGTTGGCGGCGGCCTCCAGGTCTACGCCCAGGTTGAACTCCACGGTGATGTTACTGCTGCCCTCGCTGCTGGAGGAGGTAAGCGTGCGTATACCAGCTATACCGTTGATGGACTCCTCGAGCGGCTCTGTGATTTCCGACTCAATGGTCTCAGCGTTGGCACCGGTATAGGAGGTGGACACGTTCACGATGGGAGGGTCCACACTCGGGTACTCCCGCACCCCCAGGAAGTTTACCCCGATGATGCCGAATACGATGATGGTGATACTCATCACGATGGCGAGTACCGGGCGCTTTATACTGATAGTTGATAAACTTGCCATACTTCTTATTTACTAGTCCCTTCCCTGCAGAGGGTATACGTTCGATTATATCTCCTCAGACTCCATAAAGCACTTTAATGTAGTGCTATTCTTTCACTTCGGATGATGTCACTCTTCTGATACTCAAATCAGAGCCGGGGCGTGCCTGCAGGATTCCTGAGCTGATGATGGTATCGCCCGGTTCTACTCCATCGATTATCTGAATCATGGTTTCGGAGCGCTGCCCGATTTTTACCATCTGTGGCTGGGCTTTTCCGCCCTTCACCAGGAACACCTTGTGTCCGGTGGCCTCCGGTATGATGGACTCTGTCGGGATGAGAATAGCTTGCTCCACGTCCTTCAGGCCAAGCTCCACTTTCACAAAGGCGCCTGGCTTTATCTCCTGGTTCTTGTTCTCGTATTGCGCGCGCAGCTGCAAGGTGCGTGTGGCCGGGTCTATGTTTGGCTGTATGGCGTATATAATGGCCTCGTATTGCGTTGCACTGGCTTCTGACGAGAAAGTGATTTTGTCGCCTACCTTCACCGACTGGCTGTAGCGGCCAGGTATGGTGAAGTCAATCTTTACCGGGCTGATGTCCACGATGCGGGCCACCGGGGTGGTGGGCGTCACGTAGCTGCCTTCGCTCACTTGGCGCAAGCCAATTACCCCATCAAATGGCGCCCGAACATAAGCTTTGTCTAAAGTAGCTCTAAGTGCTTGGATGTCGGCTGTGGCCGTGGCGAGCTGGTTGCTTACCTGGTCATACTCCTGGCGGCTGATGTATTCTTTCTCCAGCAGGGTGCGCTGGCGCTCCTCCATGTCACGGTAAAGCTTTTGGTTAGACTGCAGCTTGGCCAGCTGGGCACGCAGGTCGGCGTCGTTCACCGTCAGCAGCAACTGCCCTTGCTTCACCTGCCCGCCTTCTTTGAAGTTGATGTTGGTCACGCGGCCCGATATCTCGCTGCGCAGCTCCACCTCCTCGTTAGGTATAACGGAGCCGGTGGATGTAATCCTGTTCTGGAAAGCGGTAGGGGAGACCACAAACACGTCTACGGCCACCTTCTGGGCCATGGGACCGCCTGTAGGGCCGGCTGCTTTGGCCTCGTCTTTGCCCGTGAACACTTTGCTGTACAACAAGTAGCCTGCCAGAGCGGCCACCACCAAGAGTAGGATTGTTTTGACTGTTTTATTCATTTATGCTTCAACTACAGTTTATTTGAACCGACCTCAAAGGTATATAATTCCAAAGTGGGTCTACAGGATGTGCTTTGCCAAAAGACGTATAAATTTACACCCTTGCCACTGTATTAGAAAATATCCGGGAGACGTACTCTACCAACAGGTACTTTTGTAAGACAGACGGCGCTTAAATAGGTTTAAAAGGGTTTCAAATAATTTTGAAAGCAGCATGAGCGAAAGCAAAAAGAACTTCTTTGAGGATGTGTATGACGTGGTGCGGCTGATTCCGGAGGGGCGTGTCACCTCCTACGGCGCTATTGCCAGTTACCTGGGCTCCAAAGGCTCGGCCCGCATGGTGGGCTGGGCACTTATCGCCTCGCAGCCTTTCGCCAGAATACCGGCGCACCGGGTGGTGAACCGGGTAGGTATGCTCACCGGCAAGCAGCACTTCGAAGCGTCCAACGCCATGCAAGAGCGCCTGGAGCAGGAAGGGGTGAAGGTGGAGAATGACCAGGTGGTGGAGTTCCAGAAGCTGTTCTGGGACCCGGCAAAGGAACTGCTTTGAGTTGGAGAGTTAGAAAGTTACTGTAGCGACATCACACTGTGACTTCTTGGTGGGCAGGTATAGGCGTCTGTCTCTAGAGACTGGCCACGTCCTTTGCGGGAATTCGCTGAGAAGCTATACTTATACCTGGCTAGAGTGTCCGCAGCACTTGTATGACTTCCGCTCTGCCCATACCTGACTGGATTTTGGGGTTGAGGATGTAGCTGATGAGCTTTTTGTCTATCTCGGCGTAGCTGGGGGTGCAGGTCCAGCGCTGGTAGAAGATGCTTTCGGCGTAGTCTTCGGTGTCTATCATCAGGCCGAGGCTTTGGGTGAGCTCTTCGCGCAGCAGGTGCTTCATGCAGTTGATGTCAGTGTTGCGGACCACATCCACATACATGCTCCCTCTGGTCAAGGTATGGCCAGAGGTCCAGTATATCCAGAACAGGCCCCAGTTGTTATCCACGTAGGCCGCCGCATTAGGCTCGTGTCGGGCGTAAGTGTCTTTGTCGCTCAGGAAGATGACATAGTTGGCCTCCTGCATCGTCATCACGCGCTTAACCTGTATACTCTGGCTCAGGCCGTTTATCTCGCCCATCACGCGCTTCAGTTCCGTCATCAGTTCGGTGTTGGAGGAATCCGGCACGAACACCTTCATGTCCTGCGACCACTTCCGGATGACGGCGCTGCTCTGGCCCAACTCGCTGCCTAAGGCTATCTTCAGAAAATATTGTTGTTCTGCCGTCAGTGGCTCTTCTTCTACAGGGGGAGTCGGGTCCTCGTCTTTGGAGCAGCTGGCCAGGAACAGGAGAAAAGCAATGGACAGGAGGTGTAGACTTCTTTTCATATTATGCTTTGGGAACAGGTATAGCGTGGAGGTACTGAAGGTATAGTCAGGTATAGCTGATGCCTGTGGGAGGTGGTTTTTATTGTAGGCTTACCGGAACAGGTCAATCACCCAAGTGTCTTCCGGCACCGCTGTTCCGTTAACCGTGATTTTTTCTATCACCGTTGTGCTGGGGCAGCACTCCGACGAAGGGATGGTAGACGATACCACCTGTATGGTGTCGGTTTTGTCCAGCGCAGTCACATAGTAGGTTTGTACCTCCCGGTCCAGACCCACCAGCGCATAGTCCATGTCTAACCGCATGGAAGCTGCCTGCCGGGTGCCGTTAGCGGTATAGTATACCTCTATGTTATCTTTTGTAAGCTGAGGGGAGTCCCCGAACAGCAAATCCTCGCCCGTTTCACTGGATTTGATGGTAAAGGCGAAAGCATCCTCCGAGAGGCATTCCAGGTTGTCGCAATCGGATTTGCAGGAATAGAGGAGGGGCAACAGGAGGAAAAGCAGGAGGTTAAGTTGTTTCATGGGGTAGTGGTGGTTTTTGGTTGATGGTGAGAGGCTTTCGGAAATAGAGCATTCTGTGATTCGTCAGCCTCATGGTTGTAGTACCAGGCACTTGCACTGCTGCCTGTATTTAGGGAAGACCGCGTTATCGGCAGTTCATTTGTTTATCTAATCTGTTTTGCAATACCATCGGTATATTCAATGAATGAACTGAGTTTCAGTTTCCCCCCTGCGTGCTGTGCAAAGATTTTTACCGATGAGTCTGGCTCGTGGCTGTGCCTGTAATGGTAATAATTAGTTACAATAAACTCATTAGGTTCAATCTTATAGGTGCCACTTACAAATAAAGTGTCATTTCGCTTTGCTTCGACTATGAGGCCAGCCTGATGCTCATCACCTGGTGAATACAGAGAAAACCAGTCACAGTGGTAAGACTCGTCCTTCAAAAACACTTTCGACTTTTTAGTCTTGTAAGCGAACTTACCAATCCTGATAATCCCATCTTGTAGAATAGCAGCACTACAGATGCCGAATGACAAAAAGCCGAAAATGAATAGAGTCTTGTTCATAGTTAATTCTAACGGATTAGTGCAGCCGGAACCCGTAGCGGAGCAAGGATTTCCCCTTTAGTTTTGATGGCTTTATTATTATCAATTCATTTAAAAGCCCTAGGTTCTCATTCATATCAACGGACTGCCCAATGCGTAGCAAGGGTTAAAGCTGCACCTTGTTAGGGGATTTGATTTTTAGTGACTAAGCAATATTTCCCCTTGTTTTCTTTGACTAAAGTTATCGCCGTACCCACTCTTTTTGTCCAGAACCAAACCAGCAACTTGTGGGTTAAATTTCCTTGTCTTTTTAGTCGTAATTAGTATTGTGACATGCTCACCAAGACTTCCATAAATAGCTTGAGAGGCTTTAGGCTCCACTACAGCCACTCTATCAATTAATTCATAGTCGAGTAACTGTTCTGTAAATTCTGCTACTTTATTTCCTTCTATTATATCCAGTTTGTAAGAGAACTTGCCATTGACTTTAATCAATGGTGATGTCAGTTTTGTATTTCTTGTACCAGTAGAAGTATGCACTAAATCACTCCTTTTGAAATTAACTGTGTCTGTAAGAAGTGAAGTCTTAAGACTATCCAGATATACTTTTAATTTTTCATTGGCTATTTCTTTCCCTAACCCACTATAGTAGCTTCGGTTTTTCTTCTGTGCAAAGGCAACGACAGATGAGAGTATGAGAAGTATAGAAAGAATTATTTTCATATTGATTACTTATTCCCCCTAACTACCTGCTAGCAGGAGTACCTACTCCTACTATCTGCACAATATGTGGAGTGGGTCTCCCCTTTTGCCCCTGCACACGATATAAGGCTATGCTAATATATTGAAAATTTGGTTGAGTAGGAGGAAAACCATAAAAGAAGTTGTATTGGCAATAAAGCCTCTATTCTGAATAAGAAAGCTATTGTGACTTTGCCACCCATACCTCACTGAGTTCTCTATACCTTTCCAAAAGTTGCATGCTTCGCCAACAGCAGCAGCTTCCTATTGCTGTGTGGCAGGTATAGCGAGCGTAAACCGTTAGTGGCACGGCAGGCGCGGTTAAGGCTGAAGGTATAGCGGCTTGTCTAAAACCGGCTGCTGCCTAGGGACTTAAACCTGAGAAACCGTACCTTTGCCACATGGACGTGAAACTCAATGCGGAGCGGGCGCTGGACGTGAGGCCCTGGAGCCTGCCCGACATCCGGAACATAACCCAAAACCGACTGCTGCTGCACCTGTTCTTCTGGACAGGCTACGTCTGCTTTTTCGGCCTGCTCTACGGTAGCTACATTGACGACTACTACAACGCCTTCATGATTGAGCTCATCGAGCTGCCTTTCAAAATAACGCTGGTGTATTTCAACATGTATTTCCTGATGCCGCAGTACCTGCTCCAGAAGCGCTACCTGGAGTTTTTCGTATACCTGCTCCTGATGATGCTGGCCATCGGTACGCTCATGCAGTTCGTGCTCATGCCGATTTTGATACACCCGCTCATCTGCCCCACCACCTGCACCGAAGACAACCTGACGCTCTACCGCTTCGTCAAGAACGTGGTCAATCTGGGCTATCTGGTGTCTATTTCGGCGGCCATTTACCTGCTCAAGAACTGGTATAGCCACCAGCAGTCGGCGCAGGCGCTGGCGCAGGACAAACTGGAGGCCGAGCTTAAGTTTCTCAAAGGGCAGATTCACCCGCACTTCCTCTTTAACACCCTCAACAGCCTGTACTCGCTCACGCTCAAGAAGTCGGAGAACGCGCCGGAGGTGGTGCTCAAGCTGTCGGGCCTGATGGACTACATGCTCTATGACGCCGCTGCCGCCAAAGTACCGCTCGAGAAGGAGCTGAACTACATCCAGAACTACATTGCCTTGGAGCGCATCCGCTACGGCAACCGCGTAGATATTACTTATACTGAGTCCGGAGGTATAGCAGGCAAGCTGATTGCGCCCATGATGCTGTTGCCTTTCGTAGAGAATGCCTTCAAGCACGGCGTGAGTACCGAGACCGAGAACGCCTGGATTCGGGTGGACGTGAAGGTGCAGGGAGACAAGCTGACGGTGCTGGTGGAGAACTGCAAGTGCCTCGAGAAAGCCAGCAAGAGCCACCGCGACTTCGCCTCCGGTATAGGGCTTAAGAACGTGCAGCGCCGCCTGGAACTGCTCTACGAAGGCCGTTATACCTTGGAAGTGGAGGATGAAGCCGAGAGTTACGCCGTGCAACTGGAACTGGACCTAGGCGAGGAATGAACGGCTGTTGAATCGCCTGCTTGATGGTTTACCCACCTTGCTCGTCCGAGTGAGAATCGGGAACGGTTGACATCCCCCGCCCTTTCGAGGGGAGAGTTTTCTCTCTCATTCCTTCCCTTGTCGGCAGGACAGTGATAGAAGCATAATTTCCTTCTAGGGAGGGTCAGGGGTAGGTCCTTCTACAGGTATAGCCAAAAGAGAAATCAACACCCAATACGAAATCACCTGGCGCCGTTTATACCTTGTGCCAAAGCCATAGATAGAACATGAAACTCCGCTGCCTGATAGTAGACGACGAACCCCTGGCGCTTGATGTGCTGGAGACCTTTATAGAGCGCCTCGACAACCTGGAACTCGTGTGCCGCTGCAGCAATGCCGTGGAGGCCTATACCTGCCTGCAGACCGAGCACATCGATTTGATGTTCCTGGATATCCAGATGCCGAAGCTCAACGGGATAGACTTCCTGAAGTCGCTGCCCAGCCCGCCGCGGGTCATCTTCACAACCGCCTACCGTGACTACGCCCTGGACAGCTACGACCTCAACGCCGTGGATTACCTACTCAAACCCATTGCCTTTGAGCGGTTTCTGAAGGCCGTAGCCAAAGTGTCGCCCGTAGAACCCAAAAGCAATCTGGCAGCGCCGGCCGCCATCCTGCAGCCTGAACCGGACTACCGGGAGGCGTTTATCTACCTCAAGGCCGACAAGAAAATGGTGAAGGTCATGCTCTCCGACATCCTGTACATCGAGAGCCTGAAAGACTATATCCGGGTGAAGACGGAGACAAAAGAAATTATCTCCTACCAGAAAATCTCCTTCCTGGAAGAGAAACTGCCAGCCGGGAAATTCCTGCGCATTCACCGCTCCTTCATCGTCGCCCTCGACAAGATACAGGCCTTCTCGGCCACCGCCGTGGACATTGGCAAAACCGAGATTCCGATTGGTCGCTTCTACAAAAACGACGTGCTGCAGGTGCTCGGGCAGAATAACCTGTTGGAGAGTTAGCGAGTTTAGGAGTTAGAGAGTCGAAGACGGAGGGAAGAGTAAGCCGTACAAAGGGGCTTGGCCAGATTTCCTTATTTTACCAATTGCGCAGAGACAGCCAGGTATAGCAAAAGTGGTATGATTTCTATACCTTAACACGTAGCATATTTCCTGCCTTTTCCGTAGAGGTTCATCAGAATCCATTCTCTCTAACGCTTGCCTCCCAAACGCTCTAACTCCTAAGCTCCTTGAACACCATCTCCAAAAAGAAGCAGTTTTACCCTATTTCAGAATGCCTGCGGGCCTACCTGCGCGATTACGACCGCGAAACTAAGCTGCCCGTGCTCTACGAGGACCTGGTGCATTACACCGACGCCTTCCCATACTATGATAAAAAGGGGCAGGATACGCTGTGGGAGACGGTGATGTTTGACCAGCAGGCGCAGGCGGAACTGAACAAAGGGCTGACGCAGATTTACGCGCTGCTCAAAACCGATGGCGATATGTCGGTGATGGAGCACCTGTACGTTTCCCGCATCGACTACTGCACCTTCGGGAATTCCAATCCGTTCCGGGTGCAGATCATGAACCAGCTCAACGACAACTACGACTATTTTTATGTGAAACGGGCAGATGCCTCCCGCATCTACGGGCTGGAGCTGGAGTACATCCTGTCGCCGAACCGCATCAACTACCTGGCACATGGCAACACGCTCATCGAGGAGCACATTGCCGGTATACCTGGCGATATCTTCATCAAAGACTTCCTGAACCGGCCCAGCACGAACAAGGTGCGCATTGCTAAAGAGTTTGTAAAGTTCAACGAACGCTGCTTCGTGCGCCTGCTCGGCGACATGCGCTCCTACAATTATGTCATAGACATCACGCCGGATTTTGAGGATGAGCAGTACCGGGTGCGGCCCATCGACTTCGACCAGCAGTCTTATGAAGGTCGAAAGAGCATGTACCTGCCGCAGTTCTTCAAAGACAATAACGTGATAGTGGAGCTGGTGCTCAAGCTCCTGAAGCCTGAGACTGTGAAGCAGTACCAGAACGAGGAGCGGACGCTGATTTTCCGGCGCCTGCGCACCGCCCGTTACCGCCTCAAGGACTTGGTGGACTGCATGCGCCACGACACCATCTCCACCCCTGAGAAGATAGAAAGACTGAAGCAGGAACTCGCCCGGCACCACCAGTGCGACGATTTCCTGAAGTGCACTCACATGGGCGACCTCGTTCGCCTCAACCTCAAGACCATTCTCCGGAAGACCAAGCTGCAGGTATAGCTTATTCGTTACAGCCGCTCCAGGTTGGTGCGGGTGCGTTCGCTCTCGGGCAGGTTGCCGGTGTTCACCGTGGAGGCGGGCTCAAACAGCAGCACCTCCGCTTCGTCTGGTGCCACCGGACGGTGTTCCACGCCGCGCGGTACAATCAGGAACTCACCCGGGTTCACGGTGATGGTTTTGTCTCGGAATTCCATATCGAAGCTGCCTTTTATCACTAGGAACAACTCGTCCTCATGCTCGTGGTGGTGCCACTCGAATGGGCCTTTGAATTTTGCCAGTTTCACCTGCTGGCCATTTAACTCGCCGGCGATGCGTGGGTTCCAGTAATCGGATATCTGGGCGAACTTCTCGGCCAGGTTCACTTTCTCTAGTTCATGTGCCATAGGTATAGCAGGTATAGGTGGTGATGAATATCATCTAAATTTATTTGGACTGATTCTAAATAGAACCTACCTTTGTAGCGTTATGATGACAACAGCCACAGCGAATATAGGAGAGAAGATGCAGGTCGCCGCAGAATTAGTCGAGATTTATGCCAACGCCGCCGGAGCCGTATACCAATGTGACCGCAAGAGCCGCCTGGTGCTCAACTTCGCCGGTACGCTTTCCGTCCTCAAAGTAGATACCTTCCTGCGCCTGAAGCAGACTGTAGATAGCATAGACCTGGAGTCGATGGTGGTAGACCCTTCCCGTTCCTCTGATTTCGAAATCGTTTCGATTTGTGGCTGTGACCGTTGCTATGTGCTCACGCTCACCGAATTGTGCGACCTTAGGGAGCTGCTGGCAGGTGCCCGCTTCACGCTGGAGCTGAACCGGATGCTGCATGAATGCCTGCTGCCCATCACCGCCTAGCCATACCTCTTCTCACCTAGTTTTAGCACAGCCAGCCGCTGTGCTTTTTTTATTTAGACTGCTTCCATATTTCTTTTTCTATATCCGTTTACAGAACATTATACCTAACTTGATGGTAAGAAAAAGGGATGCCCAGTGTTGGGCTGACCTGAGATTTTGAAAAAGAAAAAGACCCTATACCTATGAAGGATTTACTAAGGCTAAGAACGTCTCTTACCGAGGAAATAGAGAGAGTGCTGAACGAGCAGATTAAGATGGAGGCCGATGCTTCTGCCATGTACCTGGCTATGTCGGCTTGGTGCGACCGAAATGGCTTCGACTTCAGCGCCGGATACTTCAAGAAGCAGTCGGATGAGGAGCGGGAGCACATGCTACGCCTGTTCAAATACGTGTCTGATATGGGCGGCAGAGCCGTGTCGCCGGACGTGACGGGCACACAGATTGAGTTTGATTCTTTCAGAGGCGTGTTTGAGCAGGCCCTGCAGCAGGAGATTGCCGTAACGCAGTCGTTCAACCGCATTGCCGACAAGTGCATGAAGACGAAGGACTATGTGACGTTTACCTTCCTACAGTGGTTCCTGAATGAGCAGATTGAAGAGGAATACGTGGCACGCCGTGCGCTGGAACTGTTTGAGGTGATTGGAGAGGAAGGCACCGGCCAGTACGAGATTGACAAGCGCGTACCTAAAATCAAGTACGAGAACACCTACGAAGATTAATCTAGGTATACCTATTTAAAGCGAAAGCCTTTGGAGCAATCCAAAGGCTTTCGCTTTTTTATACTGTCTTGTCTGAGTGAATGATGTGGTCCTGGAACGCCTGTTTGGCTTTCTCTTCCGTGGTATAGCTAAGCCACGCGTTATCTGGCTGGAAGCTCATGACGGGGGCAAAGTCGCAGCGGTCGGTGCATTCGGTCTTCACCACTTCCACCTTTCCTTTCAGCCCCATGTCCTTGATGAGGTTCCGGAGGGTTTTACCGATTTCCTTGCCGCCTTTCTTCTTGCACTTGCTGCCCGTGCAAACATATATCACCTTTTCAGGTACGTTGAATCCGTTGCTCATGTAATTGTTTGAATGTGCACTACCTTAAAGTAGAAAAGCCGTGAAATAGTTTCACGCAGAGGCTAAGGCAGCGGCGTCAGGAATCGGCTCCTGCTCCGTCACGGCAGGACCGGAGCCAGTCTCTGGCCTCCTGCATATCCTGGAAGATACGCATACGGAACCGTCCTTGCACCCTGTTCAGCATATCGGCCGATGAGGCAGCCGCGAACGACTCTCCGTCCACCACGTGGGCGTAATAGCGGAGGCCGGCAGCCGTGGCACGTGGTATCCATTGCTGCTCTATCCAATCCACGGATTGGTCCCAACGGCCTACCAGGTGGCGGTTATCGTTCAGGCCGTAAGGGACTTTGTACTTCTCCAAAGCAGCCAGAACTGCCAGGCTTCCCTGTTCCACGTTCTCAGGAGACACGTAACCCGACCAGTCGTTGTAGACCCAGTTCTCCTGCTCATCGAAATAGATGGTCAGGAAGAGTTTGCCTGTCGCGGTTTTGAGTTCCTGTACTTTCATGTGTAGTCCTCTGTGAGCAGAAGAGAGAAGATAGCCTCTCATGAATGTCGGCACAAGGCCTTGTAGTGCTTATGGCCGAGAGTTAAAGGTAATGAATTTCCAGTAATTTGCCACTCCGCATTTATAAGGCAATAGCTCCTGCAAATGTATAAGTCAGAGGCTTGTGCTATAAGTGAAAGTGAGAAGCTACAGGTTAAATCACCAGCGGGTGCTGTTGGGGTTCCTGACTTCACAGGAAATATACGCTCTTGATATTTTTGTTAATCAGCCTTTATTAGCTAACTATACCATCAAGTGAGTTCTTTTTCACGGCAGCCACCGGAATGGCTTCTACGGCTATGTCGTGATTAATATAAGACTTTCCTGCTTTGCCAGAGACACCATTTTCTCCACCTCTATACAATATGGTTATACTTCGATGATTTTGAGGCTGGTTGAAGGAAGGTGTAAAGTTGTGGGTGCTGTAAGTTAGCTTTACGTTTCCGCCATTTCCACCGAACCCTCCTGGAGTGCCTGGTTTACCATTTGTCGATGGGTCGCCGGAGACTAGATATCTGGCAGTATTGTTACCATACCCGATTTGATTGTTGGACTCACTTATAGGTCTACGTCCGTTAGCGCCCTTGGCTCCATTTCCGCCTTTGCCTCCACGGGTATCAATCGTGAGTCTGCCAAGCTCCATGAAGTGCATATCCAATTCAAGGTGCCCCCCATCCTCACCGTCTGTGCTTGGTTTGCCGGTTTCAGCTGCTGTACCTGGCCGCCCTGGTAGTGAGGCTAATCCAAGTTTACTAGCTTTACTGTTTTTGCCATCGGCACCCTTCGTCGTAATAAGGCAATTGTCACCAACATAAGCCATTCTGGCACCTAGTTCAGCGGGTAGGTCACTTGCAAATTTGATTGTAGCCTTGTCATGCATGATAAGCGTGTCCACGACTAGTATATTGTTTTCGTGCACCACGTAAGTCTCTCCCTTGGCGACTTCCAGCCTGGGTATAGCGGCCTGTTGCCCCTGAGCGGTGTGAAGAGTCAGTAGCGTGAAGGTGGAGGTGAGCAGGAGTAAGGTTTTCTTCATATCAGTATTAAGTTAACGATATAATTAGATATATTAAGCTTCAAGAAGGAATTTAGCCTGCACAGGCAAGCGCAGAGGCTATTGATACCGGTTAAACCTTCACCCGCACGCACTGTCTAACCCCACATCTAACCTATCTAACCGTAAACGAAATGCACTTGAACTCCACTAAAACAACCAGGCGGCTGGCCACGGCGCTGCTCGGGCTGCTGCTATTGGGTGGCTCTCCGGCTCCGGTGGTCTTTGCCCAAGGCGGAAAAGACGTCAACATTGGCTACCAGCGCCCACCCGAAGCCATCGCGTCTATCATTGATGCGCCCTCCACACCGGGCGTGAGCATCAACTCGAAAGGGGATTGGATGCTCCTGCTGGAGCGGGCCGGTTACCCGAGCATAGAAGAGCTGGCGCAGCCCGAAAGTCGCTTGGCTGGTCTTCGCATAAACCCTGCCACAAACGGCCAAAGCCGCGCCGCCTTCATCAACAACATCAAGCTGAAGCAGGTGAACGGCGGGCAGGAGTTCCAGCTGAACGGGCTTCCGCAGAACGCGCAGATATCCTATGTGACCTGGTCGCCGGACGAGAAGCAGCTGGCCTTCACCGTGACCACCGCTCAAGGTATAGAACTGTGGGTGGCAGGTATAGCCGACAGGCAGGCGAAGAAGCTGACCGAAGCCACATTGAACGATGCCTACAGCGGCCGCCCGTTTTCGTGGATGTCAGATAGCAAGAGCCTGCTGGTGAAGTTTGTGGATGAGAAGCGCGGCGAGATGCCGAAAGCTAACTTGGTGCCAGCCGGACCGAACATCCAGCAAAACATCGGCAAGGCGAACCCAAGCCGCACCTACCAGGATTTGCTCAAGAACCGCCACGACGATCAGCTGTTCGATTACTATATGCAGACCCAGTTGAAGGTGGTGTCACTGGACGGCCAGCAGCAGAACATCGGGCAGGCGGGCATCATCAAAAGCATGGATGTGTCGCCGGACGGGCAGTACCTGCTGGTGGAGACCATCCAAAAGCCCTATTCCTACTTGGTGCCGCATTACTACTTCCCCTACAACGTGGAGGTATGGAGCCGCGACGGCAAAGTGCTGAAGCAACTGGCTCAACTGCCATTGGCCGAAGATATTCCGATTGGTTTCGACAACGTGGCCAAAGGCCCCCGCAGCTACAACTGGCGCCCTGACAAACCAGCTACATTGTACTGGGTGGAGGCGCAGGACGGCGGCGACGCCAGCAAAGAGGTAAAGGAGCGCGATATCGTGTTCACCCTCGATGCACCTTTCTCGGGTAAACCAGCCAAGCTGGCCGGCACCAAGTACCGCTTCCGAGGTATGCAATGGGGCAACAACAACCTGGCTCTGGTGAACGAGCGCCTCTGGAAGACCCGCACCGAGCGTGTCGTGCTGGTAGACGCGTCCAAGCCATCCAAAGCAGGCACAGTGCTGATTGAACGCTCCTATGAAGATGGGTATAACGACCCGGGCAGCCCTGTCTATACCAAGAATCAGTATGGCCGCAGCGTGCTGCTGACCGACAAGAAAGGCGACAACCTCTACATGATCAGCGAAGGCGGCTCGCCGGAGGGTAACCGTCCGTTCCTGAGCGAGTTCAACCTGAAGTCGAAGAAGGCCAAAATTCTGTTTCGCTCCGAAGCGCCATTCTACGAGCGCCCGGTGGACATCATCGACCTGAACAACAAGCGCATCATCACCAGAAGAGAGTCGGAGAACGACGTGCCCAACTACATCGTGCGTGACCTGAACAAGAAGAAGATGACGCAGGTGACCAACTTCCCGCACCCATACCCACAGTTGCAGGGCGTGCAGAAGGAGATGCTGCAGTACGACCGGAAAGATGGCGTGAAACTGACGGCGGTGCTATACCTGCCAAAGGACTACAAAAAGGAAAATGGACCGCTCCCGATGCTGATGTGGGCCTACCCGCGTGAGTTCAAGAATGCCGCCGCTGCCGGGCAGGTGAAGAGCTCACCCTATGAGTTTACGCGCATCAGCTCCGGCTCACCGCTGTTCTGGGTGACGCAGGGCTACGCCGTATTGGATAGAACCGACTTCCCGATTGTAGGGGAGGGCGACACGCAGCCAAATGATACTTATGTGGAGCAACTGGTAGCAAGCGCTGAGGCGGCTATCGATAAAGTGGTGGAGATGGGCGTAGCAGACCGCAAGCGCATCGCGGTAGGCGGCCACTCTTACGGCGCGTTCATGACAGGCAACCTGCTGGCGCATTCTGATTTGTTTGCTGCAGGTATAGCACGCAGTGGTGCCTACAACCGCACGCTCACGCCATTTGGTTTCCAGCAGGAGGAACGCACCTATTGGCAGGCGCCGGAGGTATACAACCGTATGTCCCCGTTCTCTGCCGCTCATAAAGTAAAAACGCCTATTCTGCTCCTCCACGGTGAGGCCGACAATAACTCGGGTACCTTCCCGGTGCAGAGCGAGCGTTTCTACAACGCCTTAAAAGGCCACGGCGCCACCACGCGCCTGGTGTTCCTGCCCCACGAAAGCCACGGTTACAGCGCCAAGGAATCTATCCTGCACATGCTGTGGGAGATGGATACCTGGCTGAACACCTACGTGAAAAACCGCAAGGTGCAGTAACCTAAACGTGATTTGAAATCAGAAAGCAGCCCCGGCCACTAAGGTCGGGGCTGCTTTTTTTATGGCAGTTCCTTGAAGCTAGGGTATAGCAGTTAGACCTGTTTGGCCGGGTACTGGTTCAGGAGCCTGGCTAGGGAGGTATAGATTTCCGGGTGCTCCTGTGCCAGCAACTGAGGCAACTCAAAGAACAGCTCCACGGCCACCGCGAAAAACTCATGTGCATCCGGGGCGGCGCTGAGTCTTCGGAACACACTCTTCTCCACCTGCATCCGGGTTCGCTCCCGTTCTGACAGGTGCGTCCAGCTGTTCAGGTATTCCCGGTTCAGGAAGTCGTATTCTTCGTTGCGGATGTCGTTCTCCAGGTGCAGCGCATGTGCCATCTCGTGCAGGCCCAGGTTCAGGCCGTCCTGCGGGTTCTGGTTTCCCGCCTCGAAGTCGCGCCACGACAGCACGATGTAGCCTTTCATGTTGACCTCGCCACAGTGGTACTGCTTGTAGATGGTGGAGTAGTAGCGGTCAGGGTATAGCAGGATGGTGCGGAAATGGGCGAAATGCAGCTCCTGTAGCCCGAAGGTGAGCTGCACGGCGCAGGCGGCGACCTGTACCTTCATGTGCGTGCTCACCTGCATGCCTTCGCCTCTGGCAATAAAGCGTTTATGCTGAATAAAGTTGACCACCAGGTCCTCGAACAGTTGCCGCTGCCCTTCGTTAAGGGTATGGTAATAGCGGGTGCCAGACAGGCGCAACGCCGCTTTGATTTCCTCCGGCGTCTCGTGTTGCTGTGCCGTGAGTGCGGCGGCTTTCTTACGGGTAAGGAAAATATAGTCGATGCCGAAAAGCGCCAACGACGCCAGGAGCAGCTGTTGCAACGACACGTCGTCTGATAGCGCGAGCACAACCAGGATGAGCAGGATGATGAACTTGAAGTGGCGGA
This sequence comes from Pontibacter roseus DSM 17521, assembly GCF_000373265.1. Taxonomy (GTDB): domain Bacteria; phylum Bacteroidota; class Bacteroidia; order Cytophagales; family Hymenobacteraceae; genus Pontibacter; species Pontibacter roseus. The sequence continues at coordinate 111,941 of NZ_KB890768.1, read as the reverse complement.
GCATAGCGGCGGTTGTCGTACCAAAGGTAGTCATTCGCGCAGCATTAGGAAACCATAGGCAAGGTCTAGGAATGGAAATGATATTCATTGAGATATGGTGAGTGTGGTCATCCCCACATGGAACGAGGCATCAGGTATAGGGGCGCTGGTCTCTTTTCTGCACGAGCAGGCAAAACCCGGTGCGCTAGAGGTTATTGTAGCCGATGGCGGCAGCACGGACAACACCCATGACGAAGCGCAGGCAGCCGGGGCGCATGTCCTGCGCTGCGCCAGGAAGGGCAGGGCGGCACAGATGAACGAGGGGGCAGGTATAGCGGCTGGCGACATTCTCTACTTCCTGCACGCCGACACCTATCCGCCTGCCGGCTTTGTGGAGCAACTGGAAGGAGCTGTTCGAAGGGGCATTGGCAGCGGATGTTACCGGCTTGCCTTCGACGAACCGCACTGGTTTCTGAGAGCCAACGCCTGGTTCACCCGCTTTGATGTGGATGCGCTGCGCTTCGGGGACCAGAGCCTGTTTGTGCGGCGGGACACCTTTTGGCAAGTGGGAGGTTTCCAGGAGAACTGTCTGCTGTTGGAGGACCAGGAAATCATTGGCAGACTGAAAAGAGTCGCGCCTTTTGCCGTACTCCCTGATTGCGTGAAGACCTCGGCCCGGAAGTACAGGCAGTATGGCATTTACAAACTGCAGGGATACTACTTCCTGATTTACAGCCTCTACAGGCTTGGGCTAGCGCAAGAGCGTCTGATGGGGCTGTACCAATGGCTCCTGAGAAAGCAGTGAGTCTCGTTATACCTCCGTACGGCTCCTGAAGTGGTATAGCGAAATGGAAGAAGCAAGATTGCTGTCAGGTATAGGAAAACGAGAAGGGCGCTGCGTTATGGCAGCGCCCTTCTCGTTATGACGCAGGCTCGTGTAGCTACTATTGGCTTACTATTTTGATTTTGTGCGGCACAATGGTCCGAGGCCACTTCTGGGCATCTACCGGTTCTTCTGCGATTTTCTCCACCACGTCCATACCTTCTACCACCTCTCCAAACACAGTGTACTGCATGTCCAGGCTTGGTTCGCCGCCCAGGGTTTCATAGGCTTTCACCTGCTCAGGTGTGTAGGTGTGCTTATTCTTGGCTTCATAGGCCCGGAGTTCATTGGCGGACAAAGGCTCTCCCAACACGATGTAGAAGTTGTGGGAAGAGGACTCTTTGTCGGGGTTGCGCTCATCACCATAGCGGGCCATGGCCAGGGCGCCTCGCTTGTGGACATACTTGGGGTTGAACTCCTGCGGAATCTTGTAGGGGCCCTGCTTCAGAGTGCGGTTATCGGAGTCGCCGCCCTGCACGGCAAAGCCCTTCACCACCCTGTAAAACTCGCCCTGGTCGTAAAATCCGGCTTTGGTGAGGCGCACGAAGTTGGCGCGGTGCAGGGGCGTATCCTTGTAGAGGCGCACCTTGATGTCGCCGTGGCGGGTGCTGATGAGGGCGAGGCTGTCAGGGTTTTCCTTCTCGAAAGCAGTGAGTACCTCCACCGCGTTCTCAGGGGTGAGCGGCTCCAGTGTGGCTTCACCTGATACCTCAGCGGCCTCGCTGGTAGCCTCTTCCTCGGTCTGGGTTTGGCAGGAGCCAAGGACCAACAGGCAGACCATCAGGCGGATAATATGTTTCAAAGAAAATGCACGTATCGTAGTTTTCATATCTGTGGTTTATATGCTTGCTGTTTAATATATAAAATGTATGGTAGATACGCAAACAGGGGCGGCAGGAGCGAACTTTATCGCTGAAATAGTAATTGCATTTTATCTATAAAACCAAAAATGGGCAATACTTAATAGGAGGGGCGGCGTATAAAGTATCCCATGCCAAAGGTTCTATTTCTTTAAGAGGCTATACGAGGAACGCGCCTATTCAAATACACTTGAAGTCCTGCTAGGAGCGCCTTCCTTTTCAATGTTATAACACAAGATGGCATAGCATATGCCAGCCGCTGCCACAGCTGCATATATAGAAAAAAGTTATATTAACTTTTGTTTATATGAATCCATATCAGTACCTTAGAAATTACTAACCTTATTTTTTGTCTTAATTATTAACTAACCTTACATCTCACCAAGTATGAAAAACACCTTACACGTGAAGAGCATCCTACGCTCTGTATTGTTTGGCGCAGCCCTTTCAACAGCTGCATGTACCTTTACCTCCTGCGATAGCGATACACCAGATCCTGCGAATCCGACAGAGGAATTACAAGCCGCTGACCAGAATGGTGCAATTATCAAAGGTCAATTCATTGTTGTATTTAAGAAAGACGGCAATCAGCGTCTGGATGGCACTGCCACGTATGCAGAGCGTGTAGAAATGGTGCGCGCCATAGGCCAGGAGATACTTGCTGCCAACGGGATAGCCAATGCTACCATTGAGCAGGCTTACGGCAAAGCCATTGTAGGTATGGCGGCCAAGCTGACAGATGCGGAGGTGGAAGCGCTTCGCCGTGACTCCCGTGTGGCATATGTGGAGCCTGATAGAATCGTGATGCTGGCCAAGCCAGGTACTGGCGGTGGCGGGTCTGCTGCTCAGGAGATACCTTACGGTATAGCACGCGTAGGCTATGCAAGCGGTGCAGGCAAGACTGCCTGGGTGATTGACTCTGGCATTGACCTGACACACCCTGACCTGAACGTGGACGTTGCTCGCAGCAGAACGTTCTTTACCTCAGGTAGAGACGCAAGCGATGCGAACGACGGAAACGGACACGGTACGCACGTTGCGGGTACCATCGCCGCCAAGAACAACACGATTGGTGTGATTGGTGTTGCCTATGACGCCAGCGTGGTAGCCGTGAAAGTACTTGACTCCCGCGGCAGCGGCTCCTACTCTGGCGTAATAGCTGGTGTGGACTACGTGGCGGCCAATGGCAAGTCTGGTGACGTGGCCAACATGAGCTTGGGCGGACCAATTTCGAAGGCGCTTGACGACGCTGTGATAGCTGCTGCCAGCAAAGGCATCAAATTCGCACTTGCTGCTGGTAACGAGTCTACGCATGCCGAGAATTCTTCACCGGCTGGTGCCAACCATGCCAACATCTACACGGTATCGGCCATGGGCACTGGTGACAGATGGGCTAGCTATTCAAACTATGGCAACCCGCCAGTAGATTACTGCGCGCCAGGATCCAGCATTAAGTCTACCTGGAAAGGCGGTGCCTATAACACCATCAGCGGTACTTCTATGGCGTCTCCGCACGTGGCTGGTCTGTTGCTGCATGGCGCCATCAGGACCGATGGCAATGTGATTGGTGACCCAGATGGTAACCCAGACCCAATTGCGCATTTGTAATAGTAGTTTAAGGTAAGTGAAAGAGGGCAGCTGCGCAGCTGCCCTCTTTTTTTATGCCAGTTTCTTCCGCATCACGTAGTCGTTCATCCAATACGGGCCAATGGCAATGTCTTCCTCCTGGTGTACCTGATAGCCACAACGCTCATAAAACGCCTTTGCCTTGTTGTGGCGGTTCACATTCAAATCCAGGAAAAGGGCACCTAGTGCAGCAACCCTTTCCTCCACCGCCTCCAGGAGCCGCTTTCCTAGTCCTTCGCCCTGCCGGGCGGGCAACAGGTATATTTTGTTCAGTTTGTATACCTGCTCTTGTCCGTCTTTCAGAGAGTATGCTGCAAATCCAAGCGGCTCTGAATCACTGTAAAGCAAAAGAAACGTCTGGCCTTCCTCCATCTGCTGTTGCAGCGCCTCTGTGGTATAGATGATTTGGAACATATAGGCAATCTGCTCTTGGGTGAGTATAGGGCTGTAGGTTGGTTCCCATATGGCAGAGGCGAGCCGATGGATGGTGGCAATGTCAGCGTAAGTCGCTTCGCGAATGGTATAGGTCGTGTTCATGGTGTAGCTGTACGTATGGCTGCGTCCGCGAAGATAAAAGGCTACCCCAACAATTGCCAATACCGTGGCTGCTGCGCCTTTCAGGTTCCGGCAGATAGCTTATCTTTGTAGGTATACCTTATACCCTAAACTACTGAAAAATGCGAGCCATATACCTTGAGAACATCAACAGTCCCTTCGTGCTGATAGAAAAAGAGAAGCCCACCCCTGGTCCCGGAGAAGCCCTTGTGCAGGTCAAAGCCGCCGCCCTCAACCACCGCGACGTCTGGATACAGTATGGCCGCTATTTCACGAAGGAATACCCCGCTATCCTGGGTTCTGACGGTGCCGGCGTCGTGACGGAAGTGGGGGAAGGTGTGGACGCAAGTTGGATAGGCCAGGAGGTCGTGCTGGACCCATCTACTGACTGGGGAGACAACCCGCGCGCCCACAGCAAGGAGTACAAAGTGCTGGGTATGCCACAGGACGGGACTTTTGCTGAGTATGTGAAGGTGCTGGCCTCCAACCTGCACCGCAAACCGGAGCACCTGAGTTTTGAAGAGGCCGCCGCGCTTCCGCTGGCCGGCGTGACGGCTTTCCGGGCTATGTTCACGAAGTGCGGGCTGCAGGCTGGGGAGCGTGTGCTGGTTACCGGGGCTGGAGGAGGCGTTGCCTTGCTGGCGGTGCAGTTTGCAGTGGCAGCCGGTGCCGAGGTATGGGTGACTTCAGGCTCTGACGAGAAAATAGAGAAAGCCAAGGCCCTCGGCGCAACAGGAGGCATCAATTACAAACAGGAAAACTGGGGCAAAGAGCTGAAGGTGAAGGCAGGTGGCTTTGACGTGAGCATAGACGGTGCGGCCGGTGAAGGCTTTGTGCAGCTGGTGAAGCTCGCTAACCCTGGTGGCCGCATCGGCATCTACGGCGGTACTACTGGCATGATTGGTCAAATCAACCCGGCCGAGGTATTCTGGAAGCAATTGGCCATACACGGCAGCACGATGGGTACCAACGAGGATTTCAGGTTGATGATGGAGTTTGTGCGGGAGAAGCAGGTGAAGCCTGTGGTGGATATCGTTTTCCCGCTGGAGGAGACGGAGCAGGCCATGCGGTACATGGAGGCGGGTAAGCAGTTCGGGAAGATTGTGGTGAAGGTTAGTTAGGTAGGTGCTTGCATAGCTACTGTCTTTGAGGCTTGCCCGCTGAATTGCTCTGTAACTTGCCCTGGCCGGGCGGGCCTTACTTTTTTCCTTGATGAAAATCGAGGGGGCCTACCCCCAAAGCAAGCAAAAAAATCAAGGCGCTCCTTTCTCGAGGGCCCCTACCCCCACTCGCAGACCGCTCGGACAGTGGAGCGCCATGTAGTGCACCTGGCTGATATCTTCGCTCCGTGGCGGAGGTTACAAGTATGTCTACTATACCTGTCAGCAGCCTTTACCAGCTGCTACAATGCCTATACCTGACCACCTGTAGTGGCAGACTCCCCTCCTTGGATAAGGAGGGGCAGGGGTGGTTGGACCCAGTAGCACCTAAACCTATACCTGAAGGCAACATGCTCCTCTGTCATTCCGACAATAGTAGGAATCTGCCCACCGCTGCCCACCGCTGGTGCGAGCGCAGCGGGAACCTGCGGTGAGGCATGCAGACTATTTTGCACCTGGCGATTTTCTTTTTTCTTCGCAAGTGTCCTCACTTAAAGCTGCATCTGCGCTGGCGCTGGATGTGCGGCCGGAAGCGCATGAGATTCATCCTTCCGTCGGAATGACAATTTCGTCTGTTGGTATTCGCGTGGAGGGCTAGCTTGAAACACCTGAAACGCAATACGGCCCCGCTGCAGAACTGCAGCGGGGCCGTATTGCGTTTCAGGGAAGCGTTTTTCTACTCCTCTATACCTGCCAGTTTAAGGAAGAAGGCATATTGAAGCGCCGTCTCACGGTATGGCTGGAAACGGCCGGAGGCGCCGCCGTGACCGGCTTCCATATTGGTCTGGAGCAGGAGCAGGTTGTCATCCGTCTTCATTTCGCGCAGCTTGGCTACCCACTTGGCAGGTTCAAAGTACTGTACCTGCGAGTCATGCAGGCCAGTGGTCACCAGCATGTTCGGGTATTCCTTGGCCTCCACGTTGTCATAGGGCGAGTACGAGAGCATGTAGTCATAATACTGCTTCTCGGCAGGGTTTCCCCATTCGTCAAACTCACCCGTCGTGAGGGGTATGCTGGTGTCAAGCATAGTGGTCACCACGTCCACGAAAGGCACGGCAGCGTGCACGCCTTCGAACAGGTCAGGGCGCATGTTCACGACGGCGCCCATCAACAATCCACCGGCACTGCCTCCTTGTGCGAAGAGCTTATCTGGGTTGGTGTACTTCTGCTGAATCAGGTGCTCGGCGCAGGCGATATAGTCGGTGAAAGTGTTCTTCTTTTTGAGCATCTTGCCGTCTTCGTACCACTGGCGTCCCATCTCCTGGCCGCCCCGGATATGAGCGATGGCGTACACAAAGCCTCTGTCGAGCAGACTGAGGCGCACCGAGCTAAAGCCTGGGTTCATGGTGATGCCGTAGGAGCCGTAGGCGTAGAGCAGGGTGGGGTTGTTGCCATCCAATTGCAGGCCCTTGCGGTATACCAGCGAAATCGGGATTTTAGTGCCGTCCTTGGCTGTGGCGTAAATGCGCTTGGCTTCGTAGTTCTCCTTGTTGAAATCGCCTACCACTTCCTGCTCCTTCAGCAAGGTTTTCTCCTTCGTCACCATGTTGTAATCGAAAGTGGAGCCTGGCGTGGTGAGGGAGCTGTAGTTGTAGCGCAGCGTCTTACTGTCGAACTCTGGGTTGATGCCGATGCTGGCCGTATAGGCCTCCTCCCCGAAATCAACGTAATAATCGGTCTTCGGGTCGTTCCACTTCTTGATGCGGAGTTCCGTCAAGCCGTTCTTGCGCTCCTGCAGCACCAGGTAATCCTTGAAAATCTCGGTGCCTTCTAACAAGACATCGGCGCGGTGCGGAATCACCTCTTTCCAGTTCTCCTTGGCAGTTTTGCCTACCGGCGTCTGCATCAGTTTGAAGTTGGTGGCGCCGTCCTTGTTCGTCCGGATGTAGAAGTTGTTGCCGAAGTGGTCCACGTCATACTCCAGCCCACGTTCACGTGGCTGTATGATTTTGAAGCCGGCGGCGGGCTTGCTGGCATCGGCGTAGCGGTATTCCTGCGACAGCGTGCTGCTGGACCCGATGATGATGTATTTCTCTGACTTAGTCTTATACACATAGGTGCTGAAGGTCTCGTCCTTCTCGTGGTATACCTCTTTGTCCTGCGAGGTAGGAGTACCCAAGGTATGACTGAAGATTTTGAAGGAACGCAGAGACGGGTCCTTCATGGTATAGAAGACCGTCTTGTTGTCGTTGGCCCATACAGCCCCGCCCGTCGTGTTAGGGATACGGTCTGGCAGCAACTCGCCCGTCTGCAAATCCTTGAAACGGATGGTATACTGCCGGCGGCTCACAGTGTCCTCGCCGAAGGCCAGCAGCCTGTTGTTCGGGCTCACTTCCATGCCGGCCGGCGCGTAGTAGCTCTTGCCTTCGGCGCGTTCGTTGGCGTTCAGCATCACCTCCTCGGGTGCCTGCATCGTTCCTTTGCGCCGGGCGAAAATCGGGTACTCCTTGCCGGCTTCGTAGCGGGTATAGTAGAAGTAGCCGTTCTTTTTGAAGGGTACCGACTCATCTGTCTGCTTGATGCGGCTCACGATTTCCTTGAACAGCTTTTCCTGCAGTTCCTCGGTGTCGGCCATCACCTGCTTGGTATAAGCATTTTCAGCGTTCAGGTAAGCAATCACCTCCGGGTTCTCGCGCTCGTTGAGCCAATAGTAGTTGTCGGTGCGGGTTTGGCCGTGTGCTGTCAGTTCTTTCGGCTTTTTAGGGGCGGCTGGAGGCTGCGGCTGTGTGGTAGCAGCGGGTGGGGTGGCGGCAGCCTGCTGTTTAGCGGCCTGCTCAGCCGTGTTGGCCGCTGTGGAGTCCGTGGTTTTGCTGCTGCTGCAGCCGGCACCTACTGCCAGGCAGATGGCCAGCAGCAAAGCAGCGCCTGTTGCGGTGGTTTTTCGTTTTGTCATGGTTCCTTTTGTTGATGTTTGATGCCGAGGAAGGTATAGCCTGGTGCCCGGTAAGTGAAAATAAGCGAAAACTGGACTGAACAATTTGAGATAAAAGTTATGCATGCAGCGTATTATTTTATATCTTGTTTCCCATCACGAATCCAAACTTTTACAAGAACTATGGCCACACAACAAGAATTTGAAAGTGCAGTAGAGCAATCCAAAACCCTGACAGAACGACCTTCAAACGACATACTGCTGCAGCTTTATTCGCTGTACAAGCAAGCGACCGAAGGGGACGTTAACACCGACCGTCCTGGCGGCTTCGATTTCAAAGCCATTGCCAAATGGGATGCCTGGGCCAAACTCAGAGGAAAAGACCAGGAGGAGGCCCGTGATGAATACGTGGCTTTGGTGCACAGGTTGAAGGGATAACCCCGGAAACCCACCGAATCTGGCTCCGGTAGTCAATTGTTCTGTAGCAGCTGGCTATGACAGGGCCTATACCTACATGACTGAGCTGTAAAATAAAGAAGGGTGCCTGTAAAGGCACCCTTCTTTATTTATGCTTCCAGGTATGGCCGCAGTCGTAGCAGGTATACTTCCGGCTGACAAAGGGCACCGGAAACCCCAGCAGCAGATAGGAGATTGAGAACACCGCTTTGGAGTACTTCTCTTCGCCAATGTAGTCTGATTGGCATTCCGGGCAGGTGACTTCCTGGACATGCTCCTGCATGGGCGGGGCCAACTCAATGTTGTCGTCCAGGATGTACTCGCTGGTGCCGCCCTGGATTCGGGCCAGCATCTCGCGCGCCTCCTGCTCATCGCCCTCCGTCACACGCAGCTTCACGCCACCTACCGCCACTGAGTAGAGGGGTTGGGCCGCGATGATGTGCTCATCCCCCAGGAAACAGGGAATGCCCTCTGCCTCCAACCGACCCTTGAGAATGTGCGCCTCCGTTGGCTGGTTGAAAGTGGCGATGGTAATCAAACGCTCTGCCATGGTACTACATGCTTAAGAAACTAAGAGGCGGCTACTGCTTTTTGGGCGGCAGGTCAAAGGCCTGGGCATCGTGCTCAAAGTGGCCTTTGTGGGAGCCATCGCAGAAAGGCTTGTTCTGGGACAGGCCACAGCGGCAGATGGAGACCAGTTCGCGGCCTCCCAGACCATACACGTTGCCATTCTTATCCACTATCTCAAAGTCGCCCTCTATTCTCAGCGACCCGTTGTTGTTTACTGTTATCTTGGTTGTTGCCACGGTTTTATCTTTTGCTTAAAAACAAATATACTCATTTCTATGCATATATAGGTATGCCGCAGCCATAAAGGATACGCATAAAAACAGCACAGCCCCCGGATAGAAGTATCCGGGGGCTGTGCTGTTGGGAACATTTGCTTACTTGCTGTACACGTAGGTGAAGGTCTGGCTCTTGCCATTTGGCAGTGTCACCGTCTGGCTAATCGGGTGGCCGCTCTCATCGTACTTGTAAGAGTAAGAGTGTGTGTAAGACTTTTTGCTGGCATGCACCTCCGTCATGGAGCGGGTCAGGTTGTTGGGGCTGCTGGCAGTGCCTGGCTCAGCAAAACCATGGAAAGGATTCGGGTTTGAATCGAAGGAGTTGGTGGTAGTCGAGAACAGTTTGGCTGTGCCAGTGCCGTCCACTACATACTGCTTCTCCTGGCTGTAGTTACCGTTTGGCAACAGGTCATACTTCGTGAATGACTTCAGCTTGCCCTCTTGCTCAGAGCCCTCATAAACAGATTTTTTGCTCAGTTTGTTGGTCGCATCATACTCATATGTGGAGTAGGTGCTGAAATCGGCTTTCCCGTTGGTGAGGTAGGAGGTGACGGACTTAGAAAGCTCACCTTTGTCGTTGTAGGTATAGAGCTGCTCCGCCAGTACGGCCTGGCTCTTGCCGGCATAGGTCGTGGACTTCACCAGTTGACCTTTGCCATCGCGCTCAAACTTCTCAAAGCTCTCTACTTCACCGGACTTCTTGTCGTAGTGGTTGATTTGGGTGATGTGCTTGCCAGCGAACCTGAAGGATGTCACCTCAGCTGAGTCCAGCATCACATGCGAAAGCGCTCCCTGCTCAAAGGACGGGTTAGCGGCTTCGTTCTCTCTCTTCTCGCACGACGACAAGACTACCACGCCAAGAAATAGCATGGCGGGTAAAAATCTGTTTTTCAATTTCATTTGGCTAAAAGTTGAAATAGTGAAAAATGCGACTGGGCGGTACGTTTCTCCGGCAGTCTCAGGTAAAACGCGGCTTTTTGAAAATAAATTGCACTCAGGTAAATAAAATCTAAAACAAAGGCAAGTCTGATGAAATCCTACAATAAATAAAAAAAGGCAATAATCTGTTAATCAGATTATTGCCTTTTGAATGTCATGGATAAAAAAGTTGCCTTTTTAGGTATAGTGCAATTGAGGTAGCAATATTCAGGTATGGCTAGTTCAGGGCAGCCGTACGGGCTATGTTGAGGAGTTCGTCGCCGGCGTCAATGTTGTGGCGCAGGTGGTCGTGGAAATTGATGCTGATGCGAAGCGCTCGCAGACCCTGCACGCCTTGCATTTCCTCCAGTTCCACGTCCTCCACTTCATCTTCTATGTAACCCTCCGCCTGCAGGAAATCGATGTAGCGTCGGTACTCCTGGGCCTCCCGCTGCTGGGTATACACGATGGCGATTTTGCCGGGCTGCGTCAGGCGCTCGTCCGAACCACGCAACACGGCTTTGTCTATCCGCTTTTTTATGATTTCGTAGCGGATGTTGTCAGCCCCTTCCACGTCGAACTTCTTCTCATCGAGTCGGAAGCGGATGGAGATAGGGTTGCTGTGCACCAGGATGAGCTGCGTGATTTCGAGGGGCAGCTTGAGGTTGGCGCGCAGCTTTTGTATGCGGCGGGCAATCTCGCAGGTCAGCATCAGCTGCCACAGGCGCATGTTCTTGAGGTATAGCTGCTCAAAATTGCCATTGTTCAGCAATGACTCCCCAATGTAGATGTTGTACTCCAGCCCATCGGTCTTGTACTTCTCAAAATAGTGCGGGAAAATCTGCTGCGCCTTCTCCTCCTCCCTGTCCAGGAAGTTGGAGATGGTGTCATTTATCAGGTATAGGCTCTCCTCATAGGCCCTGCGCTTGTTGTACACCACACCGTTGGGGTTGTTGATGGCCTTGCGGTACGCATCAATGGCTTTTTTGGTGGAGGGGTACTTCAGCTCGAAGTGGTTGAAGAGCGGCTCAATCTCGGTGCGGAGGAACTCCAGCACCATGACTTCGTCGCCAGAGGCCAGCTCATGCACGATGCTCTGGGAGTACTTGTCTATTTTGTAGACCAACTCATCGAGTATAGACAAAGGCAGGTTGTCTTTGGCTGCCAGAATCACCTCTTTGGCATAGACTAACTGGTCCAGCAGGTCGCCTTGTATGGCCTTATTCCGCTCCATGGCCGAGCTCCGGATATCAGATACGCCGTAGAGCGGGTATATGTCGCGGAACACAATTGGCTCAATCTCGGAGCTGACATTGCGCTCCATCTTGTCGAGCAGGTTGATGGCCGCCTGCGTGAAACGCCATTCCACAATAGGGTGAATGGCGGTATATTTTTCTTTGATGATGTTCTGGATACTGCTGCGCAACTCCTCAAGCATGCGGTTGAGTGCCAGCGCGAACAGCGGCAGAATCTCCTTGAGCTTGATAGTGGAAAGGGCATTGAGCTCGCCAGGTATAGGTGAGGCAAGCTCCAGCAGACCGATGGTTTTGCCCTCGTACTGCAGCGGCGCCACAATCAGGTTGCGCACACCTGAGGCCAGCAGCTGTTGCTCCAGCCGGGTGGGGTTGTCAATCATTTCGAGGTCATCTACCACAATAGTGCTGCTCTCCGACATGACCGGGTGGTAAATGGAATCGCGTAAGTCCTGCTGCGTCACCTCACAGGTGTTGGTGAGCACCAGCCCGTTCCAGGTCTTGCGGGCGTAGTAGGAGTCGAATTCCTGCAGCGAAGGGCAGGAGGCCAAGCCTAGACGCAGGCCCGGAAGCCCGAAGAGCACGCGCAGCTTCTGTTGCAGGCTTTCAAAGCCCTCCTTGGTGTTCACTGAATCCTGGTCCAGCAAATCGTAGCGCAACGAGGAAATGGTCTCCTCGTTGGTCACATCGGTGAAGTCGTATATGGCGAAACCGCTGAACTCAAAGTCATCGGGAGGCAGTTTCTCCATCCACAGGTCCAGGTTGTTGTAGCGGTTTATCAGGAAGTTGATTTCCTGCGTGGTCAGCTTTTTAGGTTTGCCCTTCGCCTTTACCTGCATGAACTTGAGGTCGATGCTCAGCTTGTAGTTCCGCTCCAGATTAGTGAATTTATCCTTTATGGTGAAGATGAAGGGCTCGTCCACCATGAAGTTGGCGTTGTAGAACTTCTCCAAAATCAAGGTATAGGCAGAGAGGGTGAGCCTGAAGAGCAGGGTCTTCAGGTCGAGGTCGAGCTTCTCGGTATAGTTGCCGCCGCCCAGCAGGTTGAGTTCCTCCAGGCGCGGCGTGGCATAGAAGCTATCGAAATGGAACGGCACCACCGTGGCCCGCAGGTCGTTCTCCCACAATGCGCTCGGAAAGATGTCCTCCATCAGGATGTCCACGGTGTTGATGTACTTGTTGATGATGGAGGGGTCTTCGATGGGCTCCAGCAGCTCCCGGTTCTGGCGCAGCAGGCTGGCCAGTTCGTTTACGCGGGACACGTTGCAGTTGGGGTCTGTCTCAATCTTGTTCTCCCAGTAGGAGATAAGCGGGGACAGACTGAGCGTCGCCTTGAACGGGAACCGCTCAGTGCTTAGTTTGATATCGTCTCTGTTAGGTATAGAAACAACGGTTTCGTGAAAGTTGCCTCTTCTGTTACTCATACATTGGTTTTGCTTGGCTAAGGGAAACACGCCACTGGAACGTGTCCGGTAAGGGGTGGGCAATAAATATCACCTTCGTTGCATTAAACGTACGCGGCGCCAAAAAGGTAGGGAATACCCCTTACATGAGATGTTAAAGTTTGTGTTGACCTTGAAAATATAGCAGCATAAGAATATAGTGGCATAATATTTATGGGTATAGTATGTTAGAACATTAATCCGAAACCACACCTACCAACCATGAAGAAGACCATCAAAGGAGCTTTATTGATGCTGCTCGCACTAATGACGCTTGGGGCACAGGCCCAGACCAAATCCAAGCTAGAGCAGGACCTGGATGAATTCCGCAACTGGATGAGCAGGAGAGCCAGCCAGGGCGACAGCGCCATTCGGGCGGAATGGCCTACCGTCAAGCGCGAGTTCCAGGCCAAGACCCAGGGGCTGGAGAAGGGGACAAACCAACTGACCGAGGAGTCGAAGCAGGAATATGGCGAGTTGAGAGGGCGCTACAAGCAGTGGGAGGCAGAGAATGAGGAGCGCCAGGGCCAACCGCTGGACCGGGAGACGGCCGCACAGTGGGAGCGCCGCCTGACCGGCACCGGCAACATCCGGAACCTGCGAGCGAGCCAGATGCGCGACACCTATACCCGTTTCATGGAATCGGTGCGGGGCCTGCGCAGCGACTGGAGCCTCCGCGACTGGGACTACGCAGAGCACGTATACCTGGTGCTCAACGACCGCAAGCAGCAGGTGCTGGCGCAAATGAACAACAGCGACAAACTGAAGGTGGCGGCCCTGCAGGTGGAGTTCAACACGCTCCGCAAGAGCCGCGATGCCAAAGACATGTACAACAACATGAAAGAGAAGCGCTAAGGCTATACCTATACCTGAAAAACAGCGGCGCCTGCAGACTCAATCTGCAGGCGCCGCTGTTTTATGTGTCTATCCTTTAGATGGCATTCTGGCCCTTGGTGCCTCCTGACTGGTCTTTCTCCTTGTTACGGCCTTGGTTCGGGCTCTTGTCCTTCTGCTGGTCGCTCAGGCTGCTGTTGTGCCCAGGCTGGTCAGACTGTTTCTTCGCCTCTGGCTTCTGTGATTTGTTTTTATCCTGATTGTGTCCTTTTGTCATAGCTTTCAATGGTTAAGGTTCATGTAACGGATTTACCACACTAGTGTACGCTCGAGGCAGGAGAGGGTTGGTAGTGTGATTCAATGGGTTGTAATACAGTTGCTTAGGAGGGTATCTGAAATCCTTGGATAGTTTTTAAAGCGCCTGTGATTGGGCTTGAGTCAGATAAACAGGTATGGCAGGAGGTATGGTGACCACAGAAAAAAGCTGTTCCAGGGTTCAGATTTTAGGCGGCATCGTGCTCAAAAAACCTTTACTTTGTAACCCGGTTTTTCACCAACTATACTATTACCATGCACATTGCAATCGTCGGCAACATTGGCGCCGGCAAAACCACCCTGGCCACCAAACTCTCGCAACATTTCAAGTGGGACCTATACCTGGAGGCAGTAGAGAACAACCCCTACCTGAAGGATTTTTACGAGGACATGGAGCGCTGGGCTTTCCATCTGCAGGTATACTTCCTGAACAGCCGTTTCGGGCAGGTACAGCAGATACAGGCCAAGGATGGGCACGTTATCCAGGACCGCACCATCTACGAAGACGCCTACATCTTCGCCAAGAACCTGCACGATTCCGGGCTGATGAGCACGCGCGACTACGAGAACTACTTCGCCCTGTTCCAGTCTATGATCAGCATGGTGAAAGCCCCCGACCTGATGATATACCTGAAGGCCGACCTGCCCAAGCTGATTGGCCAGATTGAGAAGCGCAACCGCGACTACGAGAACAACATCAGCATCAACTACCTGCGCAACCTCAACGAGCACTACAACACCTGGATGAGCAGCTACGACCAGGGCAAACTGCTCGTGATTGACGTGAACAACATGGACTTCGTGGCCAATCCTGAGGATTTGGGCAGTATCATCGAACGCATCAACAGTGAGCTGTTCGGCTTGTTTTAAGTTAATCTAGAGCATCATATAAGTATAAGCCGCTGCCCCGCCAAAGGGCAGCGGCTTTTTCTTTTAGCTCAAATCCTGTATCTTTCTCTTGAAAAATAAAACTAACCTTATACCTGCATGAAACCACGTCACCTTATACTGGCCTCAGCCCTGGCCGCCCTTACGGCCGGATGTTCCGGCGGCAGCACCACAACTGAGGCCGAGACAACCACCAAGACCGCTCAGGCGGATACCACCTCCACTGACCTACAGCAGAAGCTCAGCATGTACACGAACGTGCGCCTGACCGCTGACCTGAGCGGCCTGAGCGCAAAGGAGCGCCAGATGATTCCGTTGCTGATTGAGGCGGGTGACATCATGGACAAACTCTTCTGGTACGAGGCCTATGGCAAGCAAGACTCCCTGCTGAACGCCCTGAACGATGCATCAGCCAAGCAGTTTGTGCAGATAAACTATGGCCCCTGGGACCGGCTCAACAACAACGAGCCTTTTATACCTGGTGTAGGACCTAAGCCCGATGCGGCCAATTTCTACCCCCACGATATGACGAAGGAAGAGTTTGAGAAAGCTAACTTGGAGGACAAGGCCAGCCAGTATACCTTTCTGCGACGCGACGCCAATGGCCAACTCATCACTGTACCCTACCATGTGCAGTTCAAGGAAGAGGTGAAGCGCGCCTCCGACCTGCTGCGCCAGGCGGCTGGTTTGGCTGACGAGCCGGGCCTGAAAAAATACCTGACGCTTCGTGCCGACGCCCTCCTCACAGATAATTACCAACCCAGCGACCTCGCCTGGATGGACATGAAAAACAACCGCATTGATGTGGTAATCGGCCCAATTGAAACCTATGAGGACAAGCTCTTCGGCTACAAAGCGGCTCATGAAGCCTATGTTCTGATTAAGGACATGGACTGGAGCAAGCGCCTCGAGAAGTATGCCGCTTTCCTGCCGGAGTTGCAGCGCGGCCTACCGGTGCCAGCCAATTACAAGAAAGAAACCCCAGGCACCGATTCTGACCTGAACGCCTACGACGTGGTGTACTATGCCGGAGACTGCAACGCAGGCAGCAAGACCATTGCCATCAACCTGCCAAACGACGAGGAGGTGCAGCTTAAGAAGGGCACTCGCCGTCTGCAGCTCAAAAATGCCATGCAGGCCAAGTTCGACAAAATCATGGTACCGATAGCGGATGAACTGATTGCTGATGACCAGAAAAAGCACATCACGTTTGATGCCTTCTTTGCCAACACCATGTTCCATGAGGTGGCGCACGGTCTGGGTATCAAGAACACCATCAACGGCAAAGGAACGGTACGCGAGGCGCTGAAGGAGCAAGGCTCTGCCTTGGAAGAAGGCAAAGCCGATATCCTGGGGCTGTACATGATTACGCAGCTGCACAAGAAGGGCGAAGTATCCGGAAGTCTGGAAGACTATTACACCACGTTTATGGCGGGCATCTTCCGCTCGGTGCGCTTCGGGGCGGCCAGTGCGCATGGCAAGGCTAATATGGTGCGCTTCAACTTTTTTAAAGACCACGGCGCCTTTGAGCGGGATGCGCAGACGGGCAAGTACCGCGTGAACTACGTGAAGATGGGCGAGGCCATGGACAAGCTGTCTGAGCTGATTCTGACCCTGCAGGGCAACGGCGACTACGCTGGCGTGACTAAGCTTCTGAATGAGCAGGGACAGATTGGCGCCGAACTGCAGGCAGACCTGGACCGCCTGAGCCGCAAGAACATTCCGGTGGACGTGGTGTTTGAACAGGGCGTGGACGTGCTGGGCCTGAATAAGTAAGCGTGATGGAGGTATGGCAGTGGCAACAGGAAAGCCTGGCGTCCCGCAGGTATACCGTTAGTGGGGAGAGCGGACCGATTGGCGTGCTCGCGTTTGGCGGCTGGACCAGCAATGATGCTGAGTTTTCTTCGGAGCGCCTCAGCCTTCATTTCCAGCGGCAAGGCTGGCTCGAACACGATGTCACGATTCGCTTCAAGGGCGAAGTGGTAGGTATGAGCAAGACAGCGAGCTTCGGCAAGACCATCACCACCTTCGTAACTGGTGAACGGTATACGCTGCAAGGCAAGACGCTGAACAGTAGCCGGGACTTAACTGACGAAGCAGGCCATGTGGTCATGCGCTTCGAGCAAGGTGATTTTTCTATCAGGCAGGGTCACATCTCCATGAACAAGGAGATTCCTGAGCTCACCAAGTTTCTGCTTGTGGCCATCGGGCTATACTTTAAGCACCTGGGCCAATAGAGAATGGCGGTTAACAAATGGCGTCATTTTCCGGGTGCTTGCTGCTGCAAATCTGATAAATACCTGACAATCTGATTAAAAGGCTCTGCTGGTTAGTAGAGCCTTTTTTATTCCCAATACCAGCGGTAAATTTTCTTGGGTTTACTATGAGTGAGTGCAGATTGTGGAAAACTGCTTCTAAATATAGACAACTTAAAAAGTGGCTAGAGAGTAAGATAGTTTTCCAACTCACTTAAAACCAATTTATTACTCATGGAAAATTTTGTTAAATCCTTTTACGATTATAATTTGAACAGCCCTCAGGAGCGTCAGGAGCGTAACAGATTATACCCTGAACTTGCCAAGTTCCACATTGCCCTGCGTGAGGAAATGAGCGAAGAAGAGTACCAGGAGTTTTATAAATCGGAGAAGGAGGCATTGAGACCTCGGATGATGAACACCACGACCACGCGCCAATGGATACACATATAAGGAACTGCTTTTATAGCAAATGAAAAAGGTAAGCCCAAGCTGGTTTACCTTTTTTTATGTCTGATTGTGTGGAAATTCGGTATTACAGCGCCTTCAACACCAAATCCGCTCCCTCTTCCCCTACAAGGGAGCCAATGGCCACGCCCATGCCGCCCATACGCACGGCGCAGAACACATGCTCCGATACCGGTTGCACAATGGTGGTTTTGGCAGTGCCAACCCCCATGATGCCGCTCCAGCGGTGCGCCACCTCAAACGGTGTGTCGGGCAGGATGACTTCCCGCAAGAGTTGCTCCAGTCTGTGCTGCACCAGTTCAGTCAGGCCCAAGGCAGTGGTCTCCTCTGTCTTGAAATCTAGGTTGCGGCCGCCCCCGAAAAGTATGCGGTTACCGATGTTCCGGAAGTAATAGTAGCCGTGGTCGAAGTGAAAGGTCCCTTTGAGTTTAAGATTTGGGATGGGCTCTGTGATGAGCACCTGCGCCCGGGCAGGTATAACCTGCACCTGGGGAAGCAATTGTTGGGCAAAGCCGTTGGTGGCCACCAGCGCTGCCCGCGCATGTATAGCTATACCTTGCGCGGTGGCGGCGGTTATACCTTTGTCCTCCTCCTGCAATTCCAGCACCTCCAGCCCGTTGAGCACTAACACACCCAGCGACTGCACTTTCTGCGTGAGCGCCAGAATCATTTTGCCAGTGTCTATCTGCCCCTCGGCGGTGCTCTCCAGCAGGTGGGCCACATTTCTGAAGCCGAATTGACTGATTTTATGGTCCGCTTGGCGGAACACTTCCTGTTCGCCTGTTACCTGTTGCAGTTGCCTGTTCAGGTACGGCAAGCGGTCCAGGCATTCCTCATAAAGCGGCTCCTGCGACTGCTCAAACAGTTCATAGCCGCCCCAGCGGTGGTAGTCGATGGTGGCGTCACCAAGGTTTTGGCGCAGGCGCTGCAGACCTTTCCAGCGGCGCTCTACCAGTGCGAACACTTCCTCCTCGGTATGGCGGCTCAAATCGTCAAGCAGTTCAGAGGGGCTTCCGAAGCAGGCGAAACCAGCATTTTTGGAACTGGCGCCTGTTGGCAGCAGGCCGCGTTCCAGTACCACCACCTTCAGCTTGGGTTGCTGCGTTTTGAGGTGCAGGGCCGCGTTCAGCCCCACAATGCCACTCCCGATTATCAGGACATCGATGTTGCTGAAGTAGGTGTCTTTCTCCCAATAGCTGAGCTGCATGCTTAGTCGTCTTCGCGGGTGTAGGTATGGGTATAGCTACGGGCAGTGGCCTCGTCCAGCATCACGAAGCCGGTGAGCATAATTTCACGTTCTCCGCTGTTATAACCTCTCACAAAAAGGCCCTCCGGCGTCTCATAGATGGAGTAGTTGTGCCTGCCAAACGGGTATAGGTTATTGCTCTTGAGCGTGCGGGCGTTCGTCAGGTCGGCCTGCGTACCGTCTGGCGTGGTGATGATGAATTTCTTTTTATCTGACATGGATGACTTCCTCTAGAATTTGATTCAATTTAGCACTTATCTCCGATGCATGGCTCAAAACCATCAGGTGGCCGGCATCTTTTATCTTGATGATGTTGGGATGCTCCCGCATGGGCAGGATGTAGTCGGCGGTACCGTGTATCATGACCACGTTATCATACCGTTCCGGCTGCTTCCAGGCAAGTAGCTGGCCCAGCGCCCAGCGCAAGAAATGCGGGTCTGTTTCCAGTATCACTTGCTTCAATAGCGCTCTTTCGGCCAGCGTGGCCGCGCCAAACAGCATAGGCGCTAAAAAGTGGAAGCGCTTGAGCAGTGGCACCGGGATGAGTTGGTGCAGCCGCAGGAAACCCATCAGGCGGTAGTACCAGGGCAGCGACTGGCTGCTGGCGATGCTGGAGATAAGGATGGTCTTGCGCGGGTGCAGAAACTTCGCCAACTCAATGGCCACCACTCCGCCAAACGACATACCTATCAGGATGGGGTTCGGCTCAGTGATTTGTGTTGCCAGCCTGCGGGCATAGTCGTGCAGCGGCTCGTTGGTTTCTGGCTGAATCCAGTACACGTATACCCTGTTTTGGCAGTGGATGTGCAGAAACTGGAACATCCGCTCATCCGCCCCCAGCCCACTGATGAAATAGACTGTACTCATGTAGCTTTGGTATTGGGACAAATGCCCCGGTTACTGATGCAAAGCTACGGCTTTTCTGCCTAATCCTTTTGGGCCGTCGAAG
Source organism: Pontibacter roseus DSM 17521 (assembly GCF_000373265.1). Taxonomy (GTDB): domain Bacteria; phylum Bacteroidota; class Bacteroidia; order Cytophagales; family Hymenobacteraceae; genus Pontibacter; species Pontibacter roseus. The sequence goes on along the minus strand of NZ_KB890768.1, from coordinate 92,137 downwards.
GGCTCAGGAACAACAGGGCGTCCTGTGCCGTCTGCTGCGCCAGTTCCTCCATCGGAATGTGTCCCGCCCCCGGGTATAGCTTGAGCTGCGCCCCTTTAATGTGCTGCTGAAAGTGCTTTGCATCAGTGGCCGGTACCCAGGCGTCGGCATCGCCCCACAGGATGAGCGTAGGAGCCTGCACCTGCCCCAACTTGTGTAGGTTGTCGGCATCAATGGTGTTCATGCGGGCGATGAAGGCCTGGCGGTTGCCTTCGCGCAGCAAGAGGTCATGGCTCATTGTGATAATGTCATCGTGGAGCCTGCTGTCGTCGCCGTATACCTCTTTCAGGCTCTGCTCCACAATGAAGCGCGGCGTGATGTACTTGAGAGAGTGCTTGAGCAAGGGCGTCTGTGCCATCCGGAAGGGCATGGAGATGCGTTTGTCGTTGGCATTGGTAACGCCGGTGGGCGACACCAGGATGAGTTTTTGTACCCGCTCCGGGTGCGAGGCGGCAAAATCATAAGCAATCTGTCCGCCCAGGGAGCTGCCGCCGATATGCGCTTTCTCTATACCCAGGCTGTCGAGGAAGTGCAGCAGCAAATCACTGTAGTAGTCAATGGAGTAGGTATCGGTGGCGTTGCGGCCGGTGAGGCCAAAACCAGGCAGGTCCAGACGCAGCACGCGGTGGCTTTTGCTGAGTTTGGAAGTCCAACCATCCCAGGTGTTGAGGGAGGCGGCGGTGCCGTGCAGCAGCACGATGGGAGCGCCTTGCCCCTCGTCACGGTAGTGCAGCCTCGCCCCGTCCAGGTGCATGAAGCGGGAGGAAGGGGAGCTATACCTCGCCTCCAGTTCTTCGGCAGGTATGTCAGCGCGAATCAGCAGTGCCGTGGCGGCCAACGTGAGGAATGCCCCAGCCATCAACATGCCTTTGGTTCTTTTTTTCATAGTAGAGGAGGGTCGGCTTACTTAATGAGGTACTAAAATAGAAAATCGAATTGAAAAAAGTAAATATGTCCTTGAGATTGTTATAGCAGGTATGGCGGTTTGTTTCTCATCAAAGGCCTATAATAAAAAAAGCCCGCACATACCAGCGGGCTTTCACATTGTATAAAGAAGGAGTTACTCCTTTTCTTCCCGGAACTTGTTCCCAAAGAAGTAGAACACAGGTATGCCCAAGCCTACTATGATGAGCCCTGGCCAGGTATACGTAGGCCTGTAGATGAGCAGGATAAGGCAGATGGCGGAGGCGAGAATCACGTACATGGCCGGCAGGATTGGGTAGCCAAACGCCTTGTACGGACGGTTCAGGTCCGGGCGCCTCACGCGCAGCACGAACACCCCCACAATGGTCAGGATGTAGAACAGCATCACTGCGAATATCACGTAGTCGAGCAGGTTGTTATAGGTGCCGGAAAGGCAGAGGAGGCAGGCCCAGAGGCATTGCAGCCACAGCGCCACAGCCGGAACACCATTTTTGTTCAGCCTCCCCATCTTCTCGAAGAACAAGCCGTCTTTGGCGATGGCGTAGTATACCCTGGCACCTGAAAGGATTGCGCCATTGTTGCAGCCGAACGTGGAAATCATAATCAGCACGGCAATGGCGACAGTGGCCGGATAACCCCCAATGACTTCAGCCACAGCCGTAGCCACCAGTCCGCCGGGTGCGTTCGTTATACCTTTAGCTACAATGCCAGCCGCGTTAGGGTCGCCGTTCAGGGGAAGCACCAGCAGGTATACCAGGTTGATGATGAGGTACAAACCCATCACAATGGCGCTGCCTATCACCATGCTCAGCACAATGGTGCGTTTTGGGTTGACGATTTCATCGCCTGAGAAACCAATGTTGTTCCAGGAATCGGCGGAGAAAAGCGCGCCCACCATGGCTATACCTACCGCCGTTATCAGGGCCCAGCCTGAGGGAGGTATAGGACCTGTGCCTGTCGCGGCGGCCGTGGCGCCCCAGAAGTCAGAGAAGTTAGCCTGCACGGCGGTTTCGTTCACCCCAAAGAGCAACCCAAACAGGATGAGCCCGAACAAGGCAATCAGTTTGGTGCTGCCGAAGATGTTCTGGATGAGCTTGCCGCTCTTCACGCCACGGGAGTTGATGTAGGTTAGGTAGACGATACTGGCAATAGCCAGCAGCTGCACCGTGGTGAACTTGAAGCCGCCAACGGCAAAGAGCACGTTGCTCTCGCTGAACCAAGGGATGAGCACGCCGGTGAAGCTGGCAAAGGCCACGCCAACGGCTGCAATCACACCGGTCTGTATCACCAGAAACAGCGTCCAGCCATACAGGAAGGCTACCATCTTGTTGTATGCCTCCTTCAGGTAGACATATTGCCCGCCCACTTTCGGGAACATCGAAGACAGCTCGCCATAACTCACGGCGCCCACCATGGTCAGGAAGCCCGAGAGCGCCCACACCAGCAGCACATTGCCCGGCGAGACTACCTCACTGGAGATGGAAGATGTCACCATGAATATACCGGAGCCAATCATGCCGCCTGTCACAATCATGATGGCGTCAAAAAGCGTTATTTCGCGCTTAAAACCCGTCCCGGACTGTTCTTCCCCAACCTGGTCCTTCTCTTTTATTTCCTGCATACTGTCTCTATTCAGACCACGAAGGTAAATGGAAATTCCGGCTTAGTCACTATTGGGAGTCCTGAGGCTATGTTTCTCCATAAATAGATGGATTTAAATATAAAGATACAACCTAAAAATTGACCTTTATGACGAAAATAAGAGCGCGCTGTTCGTCCGGTTTCCCGAGCGGTTCACGGACAAATTTTGGTAGTTGGTATAATAGGGTAGTAGTTACTGCAACAGTACCTTGCATAACAAAGTACTATAAGATATCTTTGTCACAGTAATTATTCATAACCACATAAACAACAAAGCCATGAAAGTATTATTCGTTATCGCCGCCACAGTTTCTTGTTTTGGTCTTGCCCTTCAGCACGACACCACCGCTCCAGTTTCTCAGGAGAATGTTTCCAGACCAGCCGTAATGGCAGAGGTAGAGGCCCCTGTGATGGATGTGCTGCTCGATACGGTAGTCATCACTGCCGTTGCTCCTCAGGCGGTAGCCGCTAATATCCGTTAGGATTAGCGGCCCGCGAGGTGCCGGCTCCGGATACGTCACAGTTGATGAGCCAGGTTTCGGCTGCCTCCCGTTCGTTGAAGTTCTCCATGCAAAGCTCTGGCGTAATTCGCTTCTGCAAGTCAATGGCCGCCAGCCTGCTGAACATGTTCTCTGAGAAGACATGGGCCATGCAGCGGAGACCCGATGCGAAAGCCTTGGGCAACCATTCGAACTCAAGCCAATCGTTGGCGTCCTGCCAGTCACCGGTAACCTCTGATTTGTCGTTGAGCAGCTTGGGATGGCAACCATTCCGTAGCAGTTCCAGGTGTACCTGAGCAGCACTTACTACGTCGTCTGCCGTGATGTGGCCAGTCCACTTCGCTTCCAGGTAGTCTTTTTTCGAGAGCAGGGTGAGGTATACGTTCCCTAACATGTCCCGTAGTTCCACCGGTTTTCTGAGTCGCCTGGTTGTGGTCTTTACCTTAGGTGCCATGTGTTCCTTCTTCTGATGTTCCTTACAATGCTACTGTACGCTTCAAGCAGCCCGGTATGGCCGTACAAGGCCAGGAGGCTGGAAAAGGGGAGTGGCCTGTCACTAGAGACAAGGTAGGGATTTTAAGAATGCTTGGGCTGTAAGGCCACATAATTTGGGCGAGCCGCCTGTTGTGGCATGCGAACGTTGCCAATCCTTCAGGCAGGAGCCTGAGTCCGTTCAATTCCAATAAACACACCGTCTGCCCGTACGTCCACGGGGTGCAACACCGCCTTTTTGGCGCGATACTCACATTCCCGCCCGTCTGACAGGCTGAAACGGTAGCTGTGCCAAGGGCAGATGACCTCATTCAAGTAATTGGTGGTGCCTCGGCTGAGCGAGTATCCCATATGGGGACAAGCATCATCGAGGGCAAAGAAGCCAGCGAAGGTATGGGCAAAGCAGATAGAACGGCCCTCCAGCACCAGCAGCTTCATCTTCCGCTGCGGCACCTGCTCTTTCGCCTCCTCTTCCGTCTCAAAGACTTTATGCCAGGTATAGCCAGCCTTCTCTGTTTCTGCCATACCTAGTAGTAGTTCACCCGAACAGCGGATGCGTGTGCCTGTATAGGGTATGACTCCATCACCGGGTCTTCCAGCCACGCTTCCACGATTTGCCCTTCCCGCAACTGCTCCAGCTTAAGAGTAGAGCCATCCATAGCCTGAATCAAGGTTTTGTCATCGATGCGGAGGCTGGCTTTGGCATGGCTGGTCTCCACGCCCTCCACGGCTTCCACCAATACCTCCGCTACCCCAACGCTTTTCTTGGAGTTGGTCTTTTTCAGGCTGGCGATGCTGCCGCGCACATCCGGCTGCGTACTTGGTATCTGTTGGCTATCCTGCACCTGGCAGGCTACCAGCAGCATCAGTATAACGACTGGCAGGATGTTTAAAAGTCTTCTCATGATATGTTATCGTAAGTGCTCCTCACCAATTGCTCTGTTGAAAAAATCAAGCACAGGCTTTACGCTTTTGTACGTTGGCAGCAGTCGGGAAGTCATATCCGGACTACGAACTTCTTCATCGCTTAGATAACGCAGTGCCAGGAAATTTTTGTGCCGCAGCAAGTCGATGGATGGGTGGCTTTTATCATACCCTTTTGGTGCCGTCACACGCTTCTCGCCCCGTAGCTCCCCAAACTGCTTTACAAAGGCAGGTGCGCCGATAAGCTGGTCCAGCTCGCCGGGGTTGTAGTCAACCTCCTGACGGATAAGCTCCAGGTGCTCTGGTTTGGGGTTTGGCACGCCACCGCCTATGCGGGACTTTCCGTATGGCTCCAGCACCAGTATGTAGTTGGCGTATGACGAGTGGCGGCCGCCTTGGGAGATGCCTGCCCCCATGCGCCCCTTGTAAGGAGCCTCTCCTTTTTTAGAGAAGTCGTTTTTGTTGATGCGGAACATGCATTCCTGTGGCGAGACACCATGCAGCGACGGGTCAATCTGCTGGAGCTCCTGCAGCGCGAAGCCCACCAACTCCGTGAAGTAGTGCCTGGCTTGCTGGTACCTGTCGCGGTTAGCGTCCATCCAGAGCTTGCTGTTGTTTTGCTGCAGGTCCTGGAGGAAATCCAGTATGAAGGGTATGTCCATTTCAGAAGGAGTTTGGGTATGGAAGGGGCACCCGCACATGCAAGCCTCACACAAAGTAGGCTCCTTGTTTTACTGAAACTAGTAGTCCCTGGTTGAGCAACCAGCTATGGACTTGGAAATAAAAACCAGGTATAGATTAAGCCACTCGCATGAACTGGTCTGACAAGTCCTTGCGTATGGCTGTCTCGGCAGTGTAGTACCTCAGAAAGTCTCCATGCCGGCATGTGGACCTGCGCGGTTCCAGCCGAAGCGTAATGCGTGACCTCTTGCCAACTGTAATCAGCCCGATGCGCCGGTGGTGGCATGCCTCCACCAATTTGTCTGCCAACTGGTTGTTCTTAAAGCAGAGACTGCTGACGGAAATAGCCAGCCACTGTTCATCGGCCGGTACCTGCCGGAGTTCATCCACCAGGCTGGTGATGCGGCGCTTAAGATGGCGCAGTTCTAGTTTGGAATGCAGCAGGAAACCTGCTAACGCCAACACCGGGGGCAACACCCACAGGACCATCCAATGGTTCAGGGTATAGCCGGCGTAAGTCGTGGTAATAATCAGCACTGCGGCTGTCACAAAGCGAGCTTTGCCCAGCCCTTTTCTTTTGTATTGGCTGAAAATGGAGGAAAGCTGGTCTGAATGGCTGGTGCTCAGCGAGGCGGCAAAGTACTTGTCGTCGGGATAACGGATGACGAACAGGCCATCGGCCTGAGCTCCTTCTTTGGTCCTTTCATGCTCTCTGACGAGGAGTGTCGAGTTCTTGGATTGTTTCGCGTAATATGAAGTCAAAAATTCAAAGGCGAATTTATTGATACCGCTGACTTCTTGGTCTGACATACCTCGTTTGATTGGTGAGTGATTAAAGAACCGTCCAAATTCAGAACCCAGAACAGCCTGCCGAAGTTTCAGCGATTCTAGGATTCAGGTAAGCTAAATGTTGCAACGCTAAACATTGCGGATTAAATATATACCTTAAAATGGATAATATTACACAAATCCCTAGATTATTTTTACCAAGGCTGTACAGTAGCTTAACTGGTGTTTTCGCTGTCATACTTATACCTCTCGGGTAGCATATCAGTGCAATCCGTTTCAGGTATAATCATGCCCATTTTCAGGGCGTTCGTCCGGATGAGGCGCCTTTCTGTCGGTACGAGCAAGAATCGCTATTTTGGGTCATTCAAATTTCCTAGTTTTACAGGACAGGTGCCCGTTAGGCACTTCCCATACCTATAGCCCAGAACATGAAAAAAAACCGTTCTTTCCTGTCTGCCTTGCTGTTGCTGCTCTTGGTGGCTGTGCAGGGGCTACAGGCACAGGCGCCCGCCAAGCCAGGTGCCGCTGAGCTGCTGCAGGACCTGAAAAAACTGACCGTGCTCGGCACGGCGCTCTACGTGGCGGCCCACCCCGACGACGAGAACACCCGCTTCATCGCCTATCTGGCCAACGAGAAGCTCTACAACACGGGCTATCTCTCCGTGACCCGCGGCGACGGCGGCCAAAACCTGATAGGACCGGAGATAAGGGAGGGGCTCGGCATCATCCGGACGCAGGAACTGCTGCAGGCGCGCCGCACCGATGGGGGCCGGCAGTTCTTCACCAGGGCCAACGACTTCGGCTTCTCCAAGAATCCAGAGGAGACCTTTGCCACTTGGGACAAAGAAAAGGTGCTGAGTGATGTGGTATGGGCCATCCGGAAATTCAAACCCGATGTGATTATCACCCGCTTCTCCCCTCGGCCATCCGAGACACACGGCCACCATACGGCCTCGGCCATGCTGGCCAACGAGGCCTTCGAGGCCGCAGCCGACCCAAAGCGCTTCCCGGAGCAACTCAAACATGTGGAGGTATGGCAGTCGAAGCGCGTGCTCTGGAACACCGGCGTGTGGTCGTTCAAGAGCGAAAAAGAATTTGAGGCCTATGGTTCGCAGCTGCTGAAGGTGGACGTGGGTGGCTACAACCCCTTGCTGGGCAAATCCTACCCGGAAATCGCCGCCCTCAGCCGCAGCATGCACAAGAGCCAGGGCTTTGGCGCCAGCGGCTCCCGCGGCAGCGCCACCGAGTACCTGGAGCATACCAAAGGCGAGCGGGCCAAAGCAGAACTGTTTGAAGGCATCAATACCAGCTGGAGCCGCGTGAAAGGCAGCGAGAAAGTAACCAAGCTGCTGCAGCAGGCTGTAGTTGAATTCAAGCCGCAGAATCCTTCTGCCGTTGTGCCTACGCTACTGGCCGCCCGGAAGGAACTGGCCAAACTGCCTGACAGCCATTGGAAGACCATCAAGACGCAGGAACTGGAGGAAGTGGTGAAGCACAGCCTGGGGCTATACCTGGAGGCGGTGGCAACTGACTTCGCCGTAACGCCAGGGGAGCGGCTGCCGCTGCAACTGGAGGCCATCAACCGTTCTGCCGTGCCGGTGCAGCTGCAAAGCGTACGCCATACCTTCGCCCGCACTGATAGCACCCTCAACCTAACCTTAGCCGACAACCAGGCGCAGCGTATGCCTGTCACAATACAGGTGCCGACATCGACCCCTGTTTCGCAGCCTTACTGGTTGCAGCAGGAAGGTACGTTGGGACTGTTCAAGGTGGAAGACCAGCAACTGATAGGGCTTCCCGAAAATAAGCCGGCCGCTACAGTGCAATTCAACTTGCTCATCAGCGGAGAGCCCTTCAGCTATACCATGCCGGTGGTGTACAAACGAACCGACCCGGTGGAAGGGGAGATTTACCGACCGCTGGCCGTTACACCGCCCGTGTTCGTGAACATCTCTGAAAAGGTACTCATGTTCGCCTCCCAGGAGCCCAAGCCGGTGCATGTGCTGGTGAAATCCGGCAAAGCGGACGTTAAGGGTGATTTGGCCTTGCAGCTGCCCAAAGGTTGGCGCGTGGAGCCAGCGCAGGTTGCATTTGATTTAAAACAGAACGGGGCGGAGCAGCTGGTGCGTTTTCTGGTGCACCCACCCAAAGGGCAGCAGGAAGTGGAACTGAAGGCCGTGGCGACGGTAGATGGCAAGGCGCATACACGCGGGCTCAACGTCATTCAGTACAGCCATATTCCTACACAGACCACCTTCCCGGAGGCGGTGGCCAAGGCCGTTCGCCTGGACCTAAAGCGCCAGGGAGAACAGGTAGCCTACCTGATGGGTGCCGGCGACGACATCCCGTTCAGCCTGCAGCAGATTGGCTACCAGGTGACCATCCTGAAGGATGAGGACATCACCGAGCAGAATCTGCAGCGCTTTGACGCGGTGATACTCGGTGTGCGGGCCTACAACACAGTGGAGAGGATGCGCTTCTACCAGCCCCGCCTGCTGAACTATGTGCAAAATGGCGGTACTGTAATCGTACAGTACAACACAGGGCACAGTCTGCAGACGCCTGAGGTGGCGCCCTATCCACTCAAAATATCCAGCCAGCGCGTGACTGTGGAGGACGCCGAGGTGCGCTTCCTGCAACCGAAGCACCAGGTGCTCAACTCACCGAATAAGATTACTAAGAAAGATTTCGAGGGCTGGGTGCAGGAGCGAGGGCTCTACTTCCCGAGCGAGTGGGGTAAGGAGTTTGAGGCTATCCTCTCCAGCAACGACCCGGGTGAGCCTGCCCGCGAGGGTGGTTTGCTTATTGCCAGGTATGGGAAAGGGCACTTTGTATATACCGGTTACTCCTGGTTCAGGCAGTTGCCGGCCGGTGTGCCTGGCGCCTACCGCATCTTCACCAACCTGATATCATTGGGAGGCACCACCATGGCCAACAAACCACAGCAGGGAGGCAACTAAACCATGAAAGAATCGGACCACACAACCAAGGATAATCTGGACAAGCCTCCCTTCTTCAAGAGCTGGCGCGGGATGTACTGGCTAGTGCTGGGCAACCTAGCCTTCTTGATTATCCTGTTTTACATTATCACCAAACTCTACGAATGAGGTTACTTGACTGGATTGTATTGCTGGGCACGCTTGGGTTCATCGTGATTTATGGCGTCTGGAAAACCCGTGGCAGCAAAGACATTGAAGGCTACCTGAAGGGCGACAACAGCATGAAGTGGTGGACCATCGGCCTTTCCATTATGGCCACGCAAGCCAGTGCCATCACGTTTCTGTCTACGCCGGGTCAGGCATACGAGGACGGGATGCGCTTTGTGCAGTTCTACTTCGGGTTGCCGATTGCCATGGTCATCATCTCCGTAACCGTCATTCCTATTTTCTACCGGCTCAAGGTATACACGGCCTACGAGTACCTGGAAAGCCGTTTCGACCTGAAGACGCGCTCGCTGGCTGCCTTCCTGTTTTTGGTGCAGCGCGGGCTGGCGGCTGGCATCACAATCTATGCGCCGGCCATCATCCTGTCCACCATACTAGGCTGGAACCTGACGGCGACTAACCTCATTATTGGTACTCTGGTGATTGTCTATACCGTATCGGGCGGCACCAAGGCGGTGAGCGTGACACAGAAGCAGCAGATGGCCGTGATGATGGGCGGTATGCTGGTGGCGGGTTTCATGGTGGTGCGTTACCTGCCGGAGGACGTGTCGTTTGGTGATGCCGTGGCCGTGGCCGGCAAGATGGGCAAGATGAACGTGGTGGACTTTTCTTTTGACTGGAACGACAGGTATAACTTCTGGTCTGGGCTGACGGGCGGGCTCTTCCTATCGCTGTCCTACTTCGGCACCGACCAAAGCCAGGTGGCCCGCTATCTAGGTGGCAGCTCTGTGGCGGAAAGCCGGCTGGGACTGCTCTTCAACGGACTGCTCAAGATTCCGATGCAGTTCATGATTCTGTTCATCGGGGTGATGGTGTTCGTGTTCTACCAGTTCAACCAGCCACCGCTCTTTTTCAATGAAGCGGCCAAAAACAAGGTATACGCCACGGAATATGCGCCGGAGCTGGAGGCGCTGGAGTCGCAGCATACCCAGCTCTTCAACCAGAAGCAGGAGGCGGTGAAAGGGCTGGTGTCGGCGCTGCGCACCGATGATGAGGCAGCCATAGACGCGGCCCAGGCGAAAGTGCAAACTATCACCGATGCCTCCAAGGAAATACGGACCGATGTGAAGGCCCTGATTTCGAAAGCCACCCCGGATGCAGAGACAAAAGACACCGATTACGTATTCATCTCATTCGTGATGAAATACCTGCCCGCTGGGCTGGTGGGACTGCTACTGGCGGTTATTTTCTCAGCGGCCATGTCGTCCACGGCGTCGGAGCTGAACGCGCTTGCCTCCACCACGGTGGTAGACATCTACAAACGCTCTGTCAACCAGAATGACAACGCCTTCCACTACCTCAAGGCCTCTAAAATATTCACAGCCGCCTGGGGTTTGCTGGCCATCATCTTCGCTACCTACGCCTCGCTGCTGGATAACCTGATACAGGCGGTGAACATCATCGGCTCCATCTTCTATGGCACCATCCTAGGGATTTTCTTAGTGGCTTTCTATTTCAAATACATCAAAGGGAATGCGGTGTTCATGGCGGCGCTGGTGGCTGAGGCCATTGTACTGTACTGCCACTTCTACACCGACATCGCCTTCCTGTGGTTCAATGTGATTGGCTGCGTGGCCGTAATCGTGTTCGGCTTAATCTTCCAAGTATTGCTGAACCAGCGCAAACGGGAGAAGCAGGCGGCCTAGCCGGTTTAGCCTAACTCTGACGGTCTGGGTTTGCGACCTGCCACAATGTAGATGAGGCTTCCGCCCGCGGAGATGTACTCGCCGTTCTGCAGGCGCTGCTTCAGGTTGAACTTGTTGAAAAGGAGCTTCTGCCAGTAGGCATCGAACTTGTCTTTGTCGCCACCGCCGGCCATGAAGTAGTTCAGGTTGTCTTGGTACTGGTAGCCCATGGCTTCTGATTCTATCCAGCTGAGCATCTGCTCCACGCGCAGCATCTTTTCGGCTGAGTCATAGGGCGGTATGATGGAGAGCGCCTTGTCCGATATCCATACCTTCGTATCGCGCAGGCCGGCTTTCACGAACAGGTCAGGCACCACGTCGCCCAGCGAGTTGAAGCCTTCGCCGAGCCGCTTCTTACCTTTCTCAATACGCAGCTTCACCTCCAGTACCTCCAGGGTGCTTTCCACATCAAAGTCGGTTTCGCCATACCGGTCAAACATGAGGTTGGGTACCAGGTTGTTCGGTTCCAGGGCCAGCACCCAGCCGCCCGGTTTTGTAATCCGAATCATCTCTTGAATCACCCGTTGGGGGTCCTTCACATGGATGAGCAGCGTCTGGCAGAGCGTGATGTCGGCTAGGTTGTCGGGTAGGGGGATGTCGGAGGCGTTGCCCACACGGAAGTCATATTGTATAGGATTGTGCAGGTATACGCTCTGCGCCTTTTGCTGGGCTTCCTCAATGTATTCCGCCTCGAAGTCCACGCCGTACACGGTGGCTCCAGACGGCAGGTACTTCGAAAACTTGAAGCCCATCATGCCTTTGCCGCAGCCTATGTCCACCAGCGACTGGCAGTACTCCAGGTTGAGGCGCTGAGCCAGCAACTCCAAATAATCCTCGTTCCACCAGTATTCCCGCGCAGGCCCCAGGTGGTCTTCTGAATGTCGTTTATCTTCTTCTTGCTCTTCCAACAGGTATAGGTTTATCAGGTATAAAAAGGAAAGCCCCTGGCAGAGCAGAGGCTTTCTTTACTAGAGGAGGCAGGTATGACCTACTTCGCTTTCTTCCACTCCGCTATGGCTTTCTCATTCATACGCACATAGTCGTCGTTGTTTTCCTTTTTGGCTAGCGCTATAGACTGCTCAGCGGTTTTCACGGCGCCTTTGTAATCCTTCAGCTTCGCCTGGATTTTAGCCTGCGCGTGCAGGTTCCAGAATTTAGGGTCGTTGGCATTGGCCTTCTGAATCCACTCCAGCGCCTGCTTCATGTCTTTGTTGTTGTCGTAGTAATAGTTGGCGGCAGCGGCGTAAAGCGCAGGAGACACCTCTTTGCTATTTACAACGCGCTCCTGAATCTGAGCCATCACTTTGCTGTCCACATCCGTTTCGATAGGGAAGCTGGCGATGGTTTTGTCCCACAGTATCTCCAGGTCAGCCGAGTTGCTCTTCAGGTTGGCGAAGTTGATGGTGAAACTCTCTACCGCTCTAGGGTTAGTCTGCGGCTTCACGGTGAAACGCAGCTGGTCGTTTTCCTGTTTGTAGGCGGCTACGTTACCACCCAGCTTCGTGTCCTTGTACAGGATGATGGTCCACTCATTCTGCGCAGGTATAGTCAGCAAGGCATACTCTCCGGCAGGCACCTTCTTGCCTTGGATAGTCACATCATCGCTGAACTTGATGGTAGTGGAGTTGTTCGCACCCGTGCGCCATACCTTGCCATAAGGCACCACGTCGCCTCCGAAGATGGAACGGCCTTTTACGGATGGACGGGAATAAGTAACAGTCACATCAGCCAAGCCTACTTTTTGCGTCACAGTGGACATAGGGCTGGCGGCTGGCATGGCGATGCCTTGCTGCTGTGCCTGTACGGCGCCAGCTCCGCAGAGCAGTGCGGCCGACAGCATGATGTTGAATAAAGCTTTTTTCATGTTTCTTTGAATTTAGTTTTAGGGTGTTTTTTACTTATGTAAATCTACTAAAAAAGTGTGGATTAGCAGTTTTTGCCGCTAGTTAACAGCAGGTATACGTCAAATTAAAAGCTTCGGCCGATGCTGAACGCAAAACGAGGCACCAGCGTCAACCCCGGGGTTTTCCTGTCCACCTCTGCAGACAGGAACGGCGTGAGGCCCACCCGCACCAACATACCGCCCTGCGGCTGCTGGTACCGGAACCCGACGCGCCCGAAGTACATGTTTTGAATCAAATCCGGTTCAGTGGTGAAGCGGCGGGTATAGCCTAAACCTGCCTCGATGTGCTTACGGTACCGGCCCAGCATACCGGACACCTCTACCGGCACGACAGGATATACGCCTGATTCCTGCTCCAGGAAGAATAAGTTACTGCTCAACCCCACCCGCAGGGCTGTTTTGAACATAGCGTCCTGGTACACGATACGGTCCACATTCAGGGAGTAGGCGTCGCCGTTTCCGCCAAGCTCAGCGTAAAGGGAGGTCTTCGCCGAGAAGGTGTCGCGGTAATTCTGGGCGGTGACCAGGTAGCCGGAAAGAGACAAAAAGCACACTAGTAGGGCTCGGGTGAAAGCGCTGGGTGTATACATAAAAGGTAACGGGGCGTGAACGGCAGGGGTATGGTTTCTGCGTTGCAAATTAGCAAGAAAGAGTGATATTCATAGAAGTATATATTATGGAAGGTTGTGGTTAGATGCTGATTTATCAACGTTGTATAGTTGCTGCCGTTCCGATGCCCTTATACCTTTAATTTCATTGCTGCTGTTCGAGCGCTCAAGCCGCGAGGCTTCGTCCTTTGGCCTCGCGCTGTGTATCTTTCCTTTGCTACCCTGACGGTCGCAATGCCTGCGGCACCGGAAACCTACAAGGCGCTCTACCCAAGGACTGGGTAGGTCACTCCTTGGCTGCGGCCGCTGGTGACGCTGCCATGCTATACCCACCCCTGCCCCTCCTGAGAGGGGAATCACCTGCACGAGTCTCCACAGGTATAAATACCCATGTTGTCATTTCGACGAAAGGAGAAATCTTATACCCTACGAGCCGAACATCCAGCTTCAGCGCAGATGCGGCTTTTGTGAGGACATTGGCGAAGAAAGTAGGAGATACGGAAGGTGCAGATTGGCTCGCATCTTTCACCGCCGGTCCCCGCTGCGCTCGCACCGACGGTGGGCAGCGTAACAGATTCCTCCTTTCGTCGGAATGACAGAACGCGAGCAGGTATAGCCTTAACACCCCTCTGACTCCCCTCAAGGGGAGAGTTTCCACAGCAGCTACAAAGCAGCGGCATCAGCCAGGTGCACCCAATAACGATTTTTTGTCTGAGCGTTCAGCTAGTTCAAAATCGTCTTGATTTTTTTGCTTACTTTGGGGGTAGGGGCCCTCGATTTTCATCAAGGAAAAAAGTGAGGCCCGCCCGGCCAGGGCAAGCTACGAAGCAACTCAGCGGGCAAACCGCAAAGACCACTGCTACAAAGCAGAAACGACACCAACAGATAGTAGAAACAAAACAGCCCTGCCAACGCAAAGGCTGACAGGGCTATCTTTAAAATCTTTTAAATTATCCTTAACTCATCTCAAACTGCAGGCGGAGCAGGTTGGCGTAGATGCCGTTGTCGTTCATGGAGAGCATATCGTGGGAGCCCTCCTCTACAATCTCGCCACCGTCTATCACTAGAATCTTATCCACTTTGCGGATGGTGCTCAGGCGGTGGGCTATCACGATGGAGGTTCTGTTCTTCATCAGTTCGTCCATGGCCTGCTGCACCAGGCTCTCTGACTCAGAGTCCAATGAGCTGGTGGCCTCGTCGAGTACGAGAATAGCCGGGTTCTTGAGTATGGCCCGGGCGATGGCCACGCGCTGGCGCTGCCCACCGGAGAGCTTGATGCCTCGTTCGCCCACCAGCGTGTCCAGGCCTTCGGGGAAGGTGCTGATGAAGTCGTAGGCGTTGGCTTTGCGGGCCGCCATGATGATTTCCTCCTCGGTCGCTTCCGGACGGCCATAGGCGATGTTCTCGCGGATGGAGCCGCCAAACAGCAGCACTTCCTGTGGCACGATGCCCACGTTGGCGCGCAATTCGGTCAGGTTCATGTTGCGGATGTCGGTGCCGTCCACGGTGATGCTGCCGTGGCTCACGTCATAGAGACGGAGCAGCAGCTGCACAATGGTGGACTTGCCGGCGCCGCTTGGTCCCACCAAAGCGATTTTCTCGCCGGACCGGATGCTGAAGTTGATGTCGCGCAGTACCTGTATATCGGGGCGGGTAGGGTAGGAGAAGGCTACCTGGTTGTAGTGAATATCACCTTGTACGCGCCGGATTCCGCTCAGTGGGCGTTGGCTCTTGTCGGTCGGTTCCTCTGATTCGGCCAGTATTTCCTGTATGCGCTCGGTGGCTCCCAATGCCGACTGTATTTTGCCATACAAATCGCCCAAGCCGCCTACAGAAGCCCCAATGAACACGGTATAGAGCACAAAAGAAACAAAGCTATCGCGGGCAATCTCGCCGTTGGCAACCAGCGTGGCGCCATACCAAATCACCAGAATGATGCCGCCGAACAGACCTACAATGATGAACGTGATGAACGCGCCCCGGTAGTTGGCAGTGGAAATGGCCGTGCGCACCGCTTTTGCCAGGGTGGTGCGGTAGCGGGCTACCTCGAACATCTCGTTGGTGAAAGCTTTCACGGTATTAATCGCCTGGAGCGTTTCCTCCACAATCACGTTTGTGTTAGCCAGTTCGTCCTGCGTCTGCTTGGAGAGTTTTTTGATGCGGCGCCCAAATATCATGGCCAGCACCACCAACACAGGGAAGGTAGCCAGCATGAAAAGGGAAAGCTTGATTGAAATCCACATAATCAGGGCCACCCCGACTATGAGCGTAGTGACCTGCCTGAACAGCTCGGCCAGTGTGATGGACATGGCATCCTGCACCTGCGCCACATCGGTGGTGATGCGGCTGGTGATTTCACCCACTCGCCTTTTCTCATAAAAGGAAATAGGCAACTGCACGAACTTGCTGTAGAGGTCCTTCCGGATGTTGGCCACCGCGTTCTCGCTCACCTGGGCAAAGAAGTATACCCTGAAAAACGAGAAGATGCCCTGCAACAGAATCACACCTAGCAGACCAAGCGCGTACATGTTGATCAGCTCGTTCTCAGATTCGTTGAAGAGTTTGCCCACCAGGTAGGGGAACGCCATGAAGGTAAGGCTGGAGAGCACCAGGAAACCCAGCCCAATCAGGAACTTGAACTTGTAGGGTAAGACGTAGCTGAAGATTTTAATCCCGCGCCGAAAGCTTTCCTTGCTTATTTTCTTTCTGCCTTCTTTCTCTGGTGTGCTTTCGCTCGGCCCGAATCCGCGTTTTGCCATCAATAAAACTTATACTTGTACATGTTGGGGCTGCTGGCTTGGCAAAGCCCGTGGCAGCAGGGGGTATGCGGAGGTATAACAGCCAAAATCAGCTAAAGATGCCACCACCCCGAAAAATCTTTCAAAGGTAAGCAAACTAAGCGACATAGCCCTAACGGCCTGCCCCAGTTTGCGGATAGAGACAGTCGCTGCTATAACTCGCCTTCTTCCAACTCCAGTTCTGTCTCCCTTTTGGATATGGCCATAAGCCCTGTAAAGGTCAGGAAGCCGTTCAGTATCAGTACTTCAAACCCGAACTGGTAGCCGTAGAGCCACTCCACGGAGTTGGCGCTGATGAGGTAGGTGAGGAGCGGGGCCACGATGCAGATGGCCGGCACGTAGCGGTCGCGGACGGAACGGCGGGTATAGAGCCCGAAGGTATAGAGACCCAACAGCGGCCCATAGGTATAGCCGGCCACCTGCAGCACCGTGGCAATCAGGCTCTGGCTGTTCAGGGCGTCCACTGCCAGGATAACGAGCGCAATCATCACCGAGAAGCCGATGTGCACAAAGTAGCGCAACCGCACGCGCTCATGCTCGCTACGCTCCTTGAAGTTGAGGAAGTCTACACAGAAGGAGGTAGTCAGGGACGTGAGGGCGGAGTCGGCGGAGGCGTAGGCGATGGCGATGATGCCCAGGATAAACGCTATACCCACGATGCCGGGAAAATAGTTGAGGGCCAGAAACGGGAACACGTCATCGCCGCGCTCCGGCAGCGCTATACCTTTAGAGGCCGCATACAGGTATAGCAAGGCTCCTAGAGAAAGGAACATCACGTTCACCACCACCAGCAGCACGCTGAACCAGAACATGTTCTTCTGCGCCTCGGGCAGGTTTTTGCAGCTCAGGTTCTTCTGCATCATGTCCTGGTCCAGGCCCGTCATCACGATGGTGATGAAAGCGCCGGCGAAGAACTGCTTTAGAAAGTACGTGTTTGCCTTAAAATCCCAATTGAACACGGTGCCATACTCGCTCGCCGATATCGTCTCCACCATGCCCTGGAAACTCAGGTTCAGCTCATCCGACACCACCCAGATGCTGACAGCCACAGCCAGGAGCATGGCCGAGGTCTGGAAAGTATCGGTCCAGATGATGGTCTTCATGCCGCCACGGAAGGTATAGGCCCAGATGAGCAGGATGGTGATGCCCACCGTAGCCGAGAAAGGAAGACCCACCTCGTCGAACACCGCCAGCTGCAGCACACTGGCCACCAGGAAAAGGCGTATGGCCGAGCCCAGGGTGCGGGAGAGCAGGAAGAAAGCCGCACCGGTTTTGTAGCTCCAGAACCCGAAGCGCTGCTCCAGGTAGGTATAGATGGACACCAGGTTGAGGCGGTAGTAGAGCGGCAGCAGCACCAGCGCGATGACGAAGTAGCCGGCCAGGTAACCGAGCACCAGTTGTAGGTATGTGAACTGTACATCGCGCACCATTCCTGGCACCGACACAAACGTGACGCCCGACAAAGTGGCCCCAATCATGCCGAAGGCCACCACGTACCAGGGCGATTTCCGGTTCGCCAGGAAAAAGGTATCGGAATCCGTCTTCCCACTGGTGAGGAAAGAGATGAAGATGAGGATGCAGAAGTAGCCTATAATCAGGCTGATGATAAGCGTTGGAGACATGTAGGCGGCTATTGGTCACAAGCCCTGTCAAGACAGGCCCGCAAATATAGCACCCCAAATCGGTTTTCTTTATTCCAGCCCCTGCAGCAGCACCTGCTCCCCGATGGCAGGAATACGAAGGCCACGTAACACGCCTGCCGCCGCTATCTGCTCCAGCAGCCGCACCGGCTCTCCCGGCGGCTCATCAGACAAATCGAAGGTGCCGTAGTGCATGGGAATGAAAGTGCCGCCACGCAGTATGTTGAAAGCCTTTACCGCCTCATGCGGGTTCAGGTGGCTCTTCTGCATCAGGAAGCTTGGTCGGTACGCCCCCACCGGCAACAGGCACACGTCCATCGGCCCGAAAAGGGACTCAATTTCCTCAAAATGGCCATTCATGCCTGTATCACCGGCAAAATAGAGTTGCCTGTCGCCTACTTTAAGGAGGAAGCTTCCCCACAGTACCTTGTTCATGTCGAAGGCGCCGCGGCGATGCCAGTGGGATGCCGGCAGAAAGTAGATGTCTATACCTTCAGGTGTGAGGTCGTATTTCTGGTACCAACCGGCTTCCTGGTAAGGCAGGTGTGGTTCGGCGCTCCGCAGCAGGTCGCCCGCCTTGAGCGGAGTCAGAGCCCGCAGGTTGGGGTTGTGCTGGTAAATCGTCTGGATAGACTTTGTGTCGAGGTGGTCGCGGTGCGCGTGCGACAGCAAGAGGAAGTCTATACCTGTGAGCTGCTCCGGAGTACAAGGCAGACCGACCCGGCGCTTAATCATAGGCAGGTCGTAGAGCACAGGGTCGGTTAGGAAAGTGACCCCATTCATCCGGATGAAGAAGGTGGCGTGGCCGAGCCAAACCACCACATCTTCAGTTGAGGTGATGAAGTCGTTGCCATACACCACGCGCGGCACATAATTATCGGCTTTCTTCTCGTCGCGCTGCGGGTTGCGGGAGAGCTTCCAGCGGAGCACATTGCTAAAATCCGGAATGTAGAGTTCGCTGCCGTTCACAAACTGCCCGGCCACTGTCTTGTTTCCGCGGAAGTCAGGCTTTACCACTTCAAGCCGCTCGTTTTTCAGGTGTCGTACTATGTTGCTCTTCTGCCTCAAAATCAGAGTAAGGTTGTTTCAGGAAATATAAACAGTTTAAGCCAGTTTAAAGTTGAGGCATCCCCGGAAAAAAGCGAGAATGGTACTGATTAGCATGGAAAAAGCGCCCCTTCTGGAGAGAAGAGGCGCTTTTGCAAAGTCTTGTATCAGGTATAGTTGCGCTAGGGATTAGTACCAGAAAGCGCTTCCTCTGTTGCCGAAACCTGGGCTGTGGAAGGGACTATAAAAAGGCGAAGCACCATCGGTATAGCGCATGCCACCCGTCACAGAGAAGTGGTCGGTGATTTTGTAAGTAGCCCTGAAGTCCATGGCCTGCCTGCCCGGTGTCATGAAATTAGTGTAGGCTGGGTTCTGCGCAGGCACGTTCGAAAAATCCTTCCACACGCTGCCGCTCAATATCAGGCGGTCGTTCACCAGGTAATCCGCGCCGGCATTCACAATGTAGTGGCTGCTTGGGCTGGTGCGGCGCATGATGGTGCCGCCTTCCAGGGTAGACGCGGTATACTGCTGCGACATCACGTTCATATACGTCATGCTGCCGAACACTCGTAGTCGGGGGCTCACCTGGTACCGTACGGTAGGCTCCAAATATGTGGCGCCAAAGCCGCTGCCAAAGCTGGCTCCTGCCGAAAGGCCATAGCTCATCCGGTTGGCAGGCATACTCAGCATGGAAGGATTTGCCGTCGCGGTCTGCGGCGCAGGCTGTTCCTGCAGGACAGGGGTAGGAGCGGCATCCAGGCTGGCTTTCTGCTGTGTCTGGGCCAGAGCTGTGCCAGCGAAGAGGCTGCAGGCCAGTAAGGTGGTTATAACTATTTTCACGTGGAAATTCTAGGTGTTGGTCGTACTAAGTTAAGGCTCAATCGCTTCAATAGCAAGTCTCTCGTCTATTTCCAAACGGAGGCCAGTGGCATTTGTTGTCAGCGGCTATACCTGACGGGCTTTCCCGGCAGCCGGAATGACCACATCGGAAAGGGCCAGCCAGAAGCTGAGGACAAGCAGCAGCAGGTAATTCAAGGTATAGGCCGTGGCAACGGAGTCAGACACCAACCTGCCAGGGGCAAAAAGTATAGTTTTGAGAAGCGACAGGTCCAGTAAGCCAACCAAGGCAAAAGCCAGCGCCGCCACCAGTACCACTCCTGTGTTCAGGTAACTGTACTTTTTCTTTCGGGTAGAGATGAAGGCGAGTACCACTGCAAATAGAGCACCTGCAAAAGGAGCGCCCCGCTCCACCAGCGCAAACTTTTGCACCCGCTCTTCCGGCAAATGGTAGCCTTTGGCGCTTTCTGCAAACGCAGCCATGTTTTCCTTCTTTTCCAGGTATAGCTCCGTCAAGGGCATGTCATAGATGTAGCCTAAGGCGATGAAAGCATAGGAAAGCACCAGCACCAGCAGCACGTGCACCAGTACCAGCCTCACATTCAACCTAGTCATGCTAATTAGCTGCCTTACTGCCAAGCCAGGCCTGGCGGAACTTTTGCAAAGCGGGTGTCAGCTCCTTGTTTGCTGCCTCAAAAGGCACTACCTCCAATGTGGGCGTCTCCTCCAGAATGATGGTGGTGGTGCGGGTTTCGCCGTGTCGCAGGAAGGTAAGCGGCACGCTGTGGACGGGCTTGAGTTTCGCCATGATTTTCTCCAGTTCTTTGGCAGAGGTTACTTTCTTTCCGTTCAGGCTCGTGATGATGTCGCCGCGGTCAAGTCCGGCTTTGTAGAGCGGAGAGGTCACGACGGTGCCGTTCAACAGTTTCGCTCCTTCTTTGCTATACTCCAGGTTGGCCGGCCCCAGACTGGGTTTGTCCGGAGAGGCCTTGCGCAGCTGGAAGCCTGCCTCCGCCAGCAGTTTGGAGTAATCCGGAAGCTCGCTGCCGAAGACGTGGCGTTGGAAGAAATCAGCGGCCCAGGCTTTGTCTTTGGTCACTTCGGCCAGTGTCTGCTCCAGGTCAGCCAAGGTATAGGGTTTCTCCGGCTTGCCGTATTTCTGCCAGAGTGCCTGCATGTAGGCGTCCAGGGTGGTGTTGAAGTCGCGGCGCAGGGTCAGGTCGAGCCCGAGCGCGAGCACACTGCCATAGGTATAGTAGGAGATGAAGGTGTTGTGGCGGTTGACTGGGTCTACGGAGCGGGCCGCATCCACGAACGGCGCCTGCAGGCTCATCTCCATCAGGCTGTGGTAGTGCCGGCCCGGGGAAAGCAGCACGTAGTTCAGGTCTCCGGCCAGGTCGCTGGCGTACTTCTTTGTGTCATATATGCCGCTGCGGTGCATGGTGAGGTCGCCGTAGTAGGTGGTAAAACCCTCGGCCAGCCACATCGCCTCCGACATGTTGGCCCGCTGGAAGTCGAAGGGCTCCAGGCTCTGCGGACGCAGGCGCTCCACGTTCCAGGCATGGAAAAACTCATGCGACACCGTGTTCAGCTGGCCGGGCATGGTGGTGGCCAGTGGGCGGGAACTGGTGACGATGGTGGAGTTGCGGTGTTCCATGCCATCGCCCACCGCCTGCGGCATGTAGCAGCCAATGAAGGTATAGCGGCCAAAATCGAAGTCCGGCAGCTCGCCAAACACGGCCCGTTGCTCCGCCACAATCTTCTTCGTTTTGGCGACATATTCCTCAAACTGTGCTTTGGTGCCTTGGTGGTGGAGCGTCACCTGTATGGTTTTCTTTTTACCCTGGTCGTTCACCGTCCACTCGGCCAACTCAAAAACACTCAGCTCGGTGGGGCTGTCCATCAGGTACTGGAAGTCAGGGGCAGAGAAGGTAGAATCGTTCTCAGGCTTCAGTTGCGTGGCTATTTTCCAGTTGCTTTTTTGGGGCGTCCGGAAAGTGACTTTGGCAGGAGTCCTCTCAAAACCTTTGGCATATAGCAGCGTGGCTGGCATGTTGAGGTGCGCGTGGGTCTCGTCTATACCAGCATAGGTGCCATCGGCGTGGTCGCCAAACAAGGTATAGCTGACCGTCACCTCGCCCTGATGACCCACCACATCCCACTGATAAGGGCTGGGCCTGCTGATGCGCAGTTGGTTTCCTTTGCTGTCGGTGGCCTTCACGCTGTACACGTTTTTGGCGAACTCGTGCAGGGCGTAGCGGCCAGGTGAGCTCCGGGGCATCAGCACCTGCAGGGTATCGGAAGGTATACCTGTGAAGGTCACTTTGATTTGCGCCTCGTGGTGAACGGCGTTCGGGAAAGAGAGGTGGTAGCTTACCTGCTGCTGCGCCAACAAAGGCATGACGGAGAGTGACAGGGCAGCGCACAGAGCGCTGAAGCGTCTTTTGGACATAGGAAAGGGAGATGTTTCGTTTTCTAAAAGTAGAGAATTTACTGGAGACGCGGAAATAGGTGTTGTTTTTGGCTAAATGCCTGTTGCTATAAGCTATGAGGTTTATCATTTCATAGTAGCTGCCGTTCCAATGCCCTTATACTTTCAGCTGCGTTGCTTCTGTTCGAGCGCTCAAGCCGCGGGGCATCGTCCTTGGCCCTCGCGCTGTGTATCTTTCCTTTGCTCCTATCGTCGCAATGCCTGCGGCACCGGAAACCTACAAGGCGCTCTGCCCAAGGACTGGGTAGGACACATCTTGGCTGAGGCCTTTGGCGATGCCACCGTGCTATACCTGCCCCTTGCGGGTGAGGAATCACCTGCACGAATCTTATCAGGAATATTGTCATTCCGACGAAAGGAGGAATCTAACGCCCTTAGGGCCGCACATCGAGCGCCAGCGCAGATGCGGCTTTTGTGAGGACACTAGCGAAGAAAGTAGAAGATACGCCAGGTGCAGACCGCCCGGCATGTCTCACCGCCGGCTCCCGCTGCGCTCACACCGGCGGTGGCTGTAGTAATGGATTCCTCCTTTCGTCGGAATGACAATATATGTATAGGTATAGCCTTAACACCCCTCTGACTTCCCTCAAGGGGAGAGTTTCTACCGCAGCGACAGAGCAGAGACTAATGCCAGGTGCACCTTTTGGCGCTCCACTGTCCGAGCGGTCAGCGAGTGGGGGTAGGGGCCCTCGAGAAAGGAGCGCCTTGATTCTTTTGCTTACTTTGGGGGTAGGGGCCCTCGATTCTCATCAAGGAGAAAAGCAAGGCCCACCCGGCCAGGGCAAGCGATGAAACAAGACTGGGATGAAGAAGTAAAGACCTCCGCAAATAAGCGGATACTGAATGACTAATGGCTGTTGCTTAAGCAAGCTTCCGAAACACCTTTGCCTGTACCATACCACCGTAAAAAGCATTAGAAGCTTCTTCCTGTAAAGCAAAACGGGCGAAATGACGCGCGAAATCAGGTATGGCAGTTGCTTTCACACCGCTGATTATACCGAAAAAGGCATACATAATTTTAAGCAGCAAGCGCTGCCAGAGCGGGGGAGGAGTTTGCGCAGGCCAGAAGTCAGAAAAGAACCAGAGGCCATCGGCAGTCAGGGCATCAAACAATCTGTCCATGAGGTGCTGCAGCCGCTCATCCGGGAACAGGTCGAGGAGGAAGGGCGTCAGGATGACATCAAACTGCTCATGCGGCAGTAGCGCGTCTTCGGTGCCCAAGCGGAAAATTACTCGATGTGGTAAAGCGGAATCTTTTCCCGCTATGCGCTGCCTGGCCCTCTGTAGCATCTTAGACGAGGCTTCGAGGTAGGTCACCGTCATGCCGGGCCGCAGCCGCAGTAGTTGTTCCAACAGCCAACCGGAGCCGCCGCCAATCAGCAAGACGCGCGGCTGATTAGGTATAGCCGGAAGAAATATCAACTGAGCTTGCCGCAGCGCATCGCCAAACACCAGCCGGGAAAGGCCGTCATAGAAAGGCGCTACGCTGTCAAAGCCGCTGTCAGGGTGAGGTTGCAAGTGCCGCAGGTATGGGTGAGGCGCAAAGCTATGGTTTATCGGTCATAATGCTCCTCCACTATACCTTTGAGCTTCTCGAAGATGTAGTCGGAGAGTTGCTTGCGTATGCTGAGGCTGTTGCCTTTGAAGACTTCCCTGAATTCCTCTGCCTTGCCATCGTAAAGGATGGAGACGAACATGGTGCCGACAGGCTTCTCGGAGTTCTCGGAGCCGCCGGGTCCCGCCAATCCGGTGGTGGCCACGCTGATGTCGGCGGCTAGTGCCTTTTTCAGGCCCATCACCATCTCGTTCGTTACTTGCTGGGATTCGGCTGTGTATAGGTCCAGTGTCTCCTGCTTTACGCCCAGTAGCTTTTTCTTGGCTTCCGGTTGGTATACCACCAGGCTTCCCATCAATACATCGCTGCTGCCCTTGGCTTTCACTAGCTCAGAGGCCAGCATGCCGGCGGTGCAACTCTCCGCAAAGGCCACGGTCAGGCCTTTGTCCTTCAATAACATGGTCAGCTCTGTGAGCTCGGTTTGGGTCATAGAACGGGTGAATTAATCCAAAATCGTGCTTATCATACTCTTTTCCGTCACGATGGGTTGTGCCCCAGGGGGTAGCTTTCCAGGATACGGTAGCGAGGGTGCGGCGAAGCCAGCTCGGAGTGCCAGACGGCAATCTCCCTAACCTGCAGCGTCACGGACTGCTCCGGCTCCACCACCGGCAGGTTGCGGGGAGCAGGCCGGTCTTTCCGGAAGCGGGCCAGGGTGATGTGCGGAATGGCTTTGCGGGTATCAGGAGGGGCGGAGGAGAGCGCCTGGGTCAGGCTCTGGCTCAGCTGCTCGAAGAGCGCGCTGCTCTCGAACCGGGCCCACACCAGGCGGGGAGAACGCTGCTTCGGGCCGGGCTCTATGGCCTCTAACCGCAGGTCGAAGGCGGCGGACTGGCTGGCGATGTGTTGCGTCACCTGTTTGATGGAGGACAGCTGCTCTTCCGGCACATTGCCTATGAAGAAGAGCGTCAGGTGCAGGTTTTCCAAAGGTATAGGCCGTATCGCCTCATCCTGGTACAGGCTCGCCTGTTCACTTAGATACTGCTTTAGCTCCTCTGGCAGAGGGGCCGCTATGAAAAGTCTGGTAGTGTTGCCCATGCGCTGCTCCTGTATACTCACTTGCAAAGGAATACGTAATGGAAGCAAAGGCGTATACCTGGCCTTATGTTCTACTTGATTTAACGACAGCTACATGATAAAACACTTCTATAGGAAACTCGCCGCCGGCTTTGCGCTCTTCACCGTGGAGTTGCTTTTTGTGATGGCCATCTTCTTGGCCTGCGTGCTGGTTTTCCTGTTTGTCAGTGCGGAGGTAGCCACCGCTGCGGGCCCGCTGGAGTTTGATGAATCGGCATTTGCGCTGGCCCAGGAGGTGCGGAGCACAGGCTTCACCCGCTTCATTGAGTTCATCACCTTCTTCGCTTCGCGCCACTTTATGACGGCCGCCGCTCTGATGCTCATCGCCTATTTCCTGTTCGTGCGCAAGCACAGGTGGTACTCGCTGAAAGTGCCGGTGGTGGCGCTGGGCAGCATCTCGCTCAACCTGGTGCTGAAGTACTTTTTTGACAGGCAGCGGCCCGACCTGCCTTTGGTGGAGGCCTCCGGGCTTAGCTTTCCGAGTGGCCACTCCATGATTGCCGCCTCCTTCTACAGCCTCATCATCTACCTGACCTGGAAACACGTGGAGTCTAAGCCGCTGCGCAACCTGCTGGTTTTTTTGTTGGTGATTTTTATTCTGCTCATCGGTTTCAGCAGGATATACCTGCGGGTGCATTTCGCTACAGATGTGGTGGCGGGCTTTGCAGCTGGCATTCTGTGGGTTATCATTGGCATCTGGAGCCTGCGCCGACTGGAGAAATACACTAGGAAAGAGATA
This sequence comes from Pontibacter roseus DSM 17521, assembly GCF_000373265.1. Classification (GTDB taxonomy): domain Bacteria; phylum Bacteroidota; class Bacteroidia; order Cytophagales; family Hymenobacteraceae; genus Pontibacter; species Pontibacter roseus. The sequence continues at coordinate 66,546 of NZ_KB890768.1, read as the reverse complement.
GATCCGGTGGTGGAGGAGGATTAATTTTTAGTGAGTGAAAATTTTTTGAGGACAGCTCTTGCATAAAATAATTTCTGTTGTACCTTTGCAATCCCAATCTATAAGGGTTAAAGGGTTTTGGGGCAATACATTTTGAATTAGTACCAGCTGCGCACGTGGCGAAACTGGTAGACGTGCAGGTCTCAGAAGCCTGTGCCTTCGGGTGTGGGAGTTCGAATCTCCCCGTGCGCACTAACACAAAATGTTCTAAAGGCCGGCTGCAAAGTCGGCCTTTTTGTTTTATACCACCTCTCAACTGCATCTCCGCTTTCTGCCAAGGCATAATTCGCAGGCGGTAATTTACCGCACCAACAAGCCTCAATCATTGGCCGTAAAGCAAGGCCGTATACCTTCTCTTGCTGCATGAAACGGGTCACCAAACGTTTTCTGGAATTGCTGGCTTTGCTCTCCGTAGAGGCTGTTGTCATTGGGCTGGCTTTCCTGGTGTGTCTGTTCGTGTTTGGCTACATGGTGCGGGAGGTGTTTGTGCATCAGGACACCGGCCTCGATACGGCCCTCTTCCGCTACGCCGCCTCGCACCGCTCCGATGGCATGACGCAGTTCATGAAGTTCATCACGTTTTTTGCCTCCGCTGAGTACCTGCTGGTGGCGCCGGCTCTGCTTGTCATGGTGTTGGTCTGGTTTCACAGGCTGCGCTGGTATGGGCTCAACGTGCTCCTCATCGCCTTTACCAGCACCATGCTCAACCAACTGATGAAGCGCCTTTTTGAGCGGCCAAGACCCGTAACGGCCATGCTGGAGCAGTCGGGCTTGAGCTTTCCGAGTGGCCACGCCATGATAGGCGGCTCCTTCTACGGCCTGCTCATCTACATTGTCTGGCGCGAGGTGCGCTCCCCTTTCTGGAAATGGCTGTGGATTACCCTACTCACCGTGCTGGTGCTACTCATCGGCTACAGCCGCATCTACCTGAACGTGCACTATGCTACCGATGTGCTGGCCGGCTATGCCATGGGCATCCTTTGGCTGCTGCTAGCCGTGTTCTTGATGAAAAAAGTGGAAAAGTTCTACATGCAGAAGTATGTACGGTCAATGGAACCCTGAAAACAGAGAGATAGGTCTTATCATTTTGATTTGACGATATAGCGCGTTATTTTCGGGTAACTGATTCACCCCCAACTGACCTGTCCTATGCCCCGTCTCCTGAAAGCTTTCCTAAGTTATACCTTTGTTTTGATGGCGCTGCCGTCATTTGGGCAGCACCCTGACCAGGTGGCGGAAGTTCGGGCGAAACTGCAGCAGGAGCGGAAGGCCGTAAGCGAGGCGAGAAATCAACCCGCCCATGTTAGAGCCAGTCGCATGCTGGAGCTGGGTATGTGGCAAGAGGCGGCAAAGCTACTGGAAAGTGCCCCGCCTATACCTGCGGCGCAATTGGCCAAAGCCCGCCTAGCCATGCTGCGAAATGAATACCAGGCCGCTGAAGCACTGGTGCAGGGCGTGCTGAAAAAGTCGCCTCAGGAGCGGGAGGCGCTGTTGCTCCAAAGCAAGTTGCTGGTGCAGGCGTGGGAACTGCCCCAAGCTTTGGCCACCGTACAGCAACTGCTACAGGTATATCCGAAAGATGAAGAAGCTACCCTGGCAGCAGGCCGCATCCTGATGCTCCAGAAGAAGTACAACGAGGCGCTGGCACAGGCCGTGAAAGTGCAGCGTTGGAACCCCAACAATGCCGATGCCTTCCTGCTGGAGTCCGATGTGCTGTTCTGGGACCAGAAGCCGGAGGCGGCGGAGAAGCCCCTCGTCACCAGCCTTACCCTGAACCCATTCAATGCCGACGCGCGGTTCAATTACGGTTATGCCATCTGGCGGCGCGTGGATGCGACGCAGCTCAATGCCATGGCGGCCCAGTGGGAACTTGCCCTGGAGCTGAACCCGCTGCACTATGTCACGCACTGGCACTGGGGCAACGGCCATACCAACCTCACCTACGCCGACTATGCCCAACCCGAGGACGAGCAAGTGCGCAAGGCACTTAAACCAGCTGACCAACTGATCTCGCAGAGCAAGCTGCAGCAGGCGCTGGCGGAAATAAAGAAAGTGCAGCAACAGTACCCCAAGTCGGTGTTGCCGGACATGTTGCGCGGCTCGGCTTACTACATGGCGTTTGATTTGCCGCGCCAGCCGCGCCTCGACTCTGCCGAAGTCGTTTTCCAGCGCATCCTCCACAAAAAGAAGCACTATGGTCCGGCGCACAATGCCCTGGCCGCCGTCATCAAGCAGAAGCAGCTGACTTACTTGGCCGCCTATGATTCGCTCACACAGGTGATTCAGAACACAGTCATCCAGGACCCTGCTAACTTCGCCCGTGTGTTCCCGGATGTGACGTACTACCCCGGCGAGACGGTGCAGAAAATGGTCTGGCAGCAGCTGTACGCCAGCACGGTGTACTTCCCATTCCTGTCGCGGCAGGGGGAAGATTTCGTGATTCCGCCATTGCACATCGACCTGGCTATTGCCATGAACTCACCTTATTTCCGGCAGGCCACCACCTTCGATAACCGGCAATGGATGGACATACGGGGCGTGGGAAGCGGGGCGGCAGCCATTGAGTACGTGATACGTGGAGCATACCTGGAACGCAACGTGGTGTTGCACGAGTACGTGCACCTGTTCCACGGCCGGGTGTTCACCGATGCCGAGAACCGTGAAGTGCGCCGCCTGTACCATACCGCCATGAAAGAAGGCCGCACCCTCGACTACTACTCCGCCAATAACGAACACGAATACCTAGCTCAGACCTATCCGGCCTATTTTGAGCCAGTGAAGGTGCATCCGCTCAACCACAAGTCCATCAACACCACCAGTGACCTCAAAGCGAAAGACCCGGAGCTCTATACCTTCCTTGATAGACTGGTGCAGCGGCAGCAGGCTTACCTGGCTGGCGACAAACAGTCCATGGCCAGCAATTGGGCGCAGGTATACCTAAACCTGGCCGATCGGGAGCTAAGGTCGAACGCGTACGCCAAGGCCACGGCCTATCTGGACACGGCGCTCACCTGGGATGCAAAGTACCAACCCGCCTTGCTGGCCTACGGCAGTGTGAAGCAGCGGCAACTGGATTTCTCGGGGGCGCAAAGCTGGCTGAACAAGGCGAAGAAAGTGAATCCAGACTACGCACCCATTTTTGTGGCTGAGGCGGAACTGCTGGAGGCCCAGCGTAGAGCGGGCAAGCTGCCTCAGAAACAGGCCATGGAGGCGCAGTCCATCCTTTATGACCAGGCGCTGGAGCGGGAAGAGGATTTGCTGACGCGCGCCCGCATTAACCAGGCGTACCGGGAAATGTATGCTGCCTATGGCGCCATACCTGAGGCCGTAGCCGTGGCGGAGAAATACGTGAAAGAGGCCCCCACCATCTCCACCTACCTCCGCGACAGGAGAGACGAGGCACAGGCCTACGCCAGTTGGCTACGCGGTACGGCTGGCCCATCACCGGAGGCGGAACGCATGCTGGCCGCCCTGGTCGCCCGCAAACCACAGCACTACGAGCTGCGCCAGCAGTACGCCGATGTGCTGGCGGCACAAGGGAAGTACGCCGAAGCAGTGGCCACACTGGAGGAGGCGCAGCGCATTCTGTCAGCGGCAGGCACTCCCCGCCCAAGTTACATGGTGCGCCTCGCAGATTATCAGCTCAAACTGGATAACAAAGAAGCAGCCCTGGCGGCCTTACAGCCTATCACAGAAGGCAAGGCAAAGCCACGCGGCGAATCGCTCCTGCTGGCACGGGTTTATGCCGACCTGGGTCTAACCGACAAGGCCATGGAGGAAATGAAAAAGCAACCGATGCAGCAGAGCACAGCCCTGGAAGCAGAGCATCTGTTTGTGTCCGGCAAGGTATGGGAAGCCAAGGGAGACGGGAAGCGTGCCCGCAAAGCCTATGAAGCCGCCTTGGAGGTGAACCCATACCTGCACGAAGCCCGCCTGTGCCTGGCGCAACTGCTGGCAGCTGACGGCAAAAAAGGCAGAGCAGAGCGCGTACTGGGAGAAGGGCAGGATTTGGCTTTCCGCATTTGACAGCGATGGATTACCTTACATCTTATTATATAACACACTAAACCTAACAACCAACACATGCAACATTTTTTACGCCTTCCTTTGCTGCTACTGCTTCTGGTGACATTTATGGCTTCCTGCCGTTCCGGTTCCGTTGAAGACGGGGTAGCAGCAGAACAGCCGGCCGCTGAGCCTACCACAGTATATTTGGTGCGACATGCTGAGAAGGACACCTCCAATCCGTCGGAACAGGACCCTGACCTGAACGATACCGGAAAAGCCAGGGCCGAAGCGCTGCGCACGCTCTTGAAAGGGAAGCACATTGACGCGCTATACGCTACAAAATATATCCGTACAATCCATACACTGAAGCCCTTAGCCGATGAACGCCAACTGGAAATCCGGCAATATGAAGGGCACGACTTCAATGGCATCAAGCAGCGCCTTCTGCAGGAGCATGCTGGGCAGACGGTGGTGGTGGCAGGCCACTCCAACACGCTGCTTCCCATCATCGAGGCTTTCGGAGCCAAAAGACCCGTGAGTGAAATCGTTGACAGCGAATATACCTACCTGTTCAAGCTTGTTGTCGATGGCCAGAATCCAGCGGTGGTAGAGGTGAATCGCTTTGCTGAGTAAAGCAGGAGCCACATTTCACAACACACGAAAATCCCATCCGTCAACTGACGGATGGGATTTTGCTTTTCTGCAGCAGGTATAGCCTAAATGCTCCTCTGAACACGAATGGGTTTTGTCAGCGTAAGAAAAAGGTACAAGCGCAAAACCTATGAGGAAACTGACGATAAAAGTGCCTGCCGGGCGAGGTGAGGAAGTTGTTGAGAAAGCAAAAGAGCTGGATGGGAAAAATTTACTACTACAGGAAACGGATTCGGGCGAGCTGGTGACGGTATACTTGAGCAATATGCAGGTCAGTAAGTTCATCGAGCGCATTCACCACATTGAATCCGCGGAGATAAACCTGATACCAAGAGGCGTAATCACATTGTACCCACCGCAGGGAGACGCACCAGACCAAGTGTCGGATGTGACCTACCGGAGTCCTTTCGAGATTTTCTTGGGAGGTATACAGAGTGTCGGCTCCAAGGTGGGGCTTGTAGGCTATGCTGCAGCAGGAGGTATAATTGCTTGGATAGGGCTCTATACCAACACCAGTTACCTGCTAGTGGCGGCCATGCTGGTGGCTCCCTTTGCGGGACCTGCCATGAACGCGGCCATTGCGGCGGCCTCCGGCAAGAATGGTCTCCTCTGGAAGAGCCTCGGGCGCTATTTCCTTTCCATAGGCACGGCTGTGGTCATTGCCGCCCTGCTGAGCTGGTTGGTGGGCCAGAAACACGCCACTACGTTAATGGTGGATATCAGCCACATATCACAGTTGGCTATCCTGCTGCCGCTGGTGGCGGGCTTCGCTGGAGCCATCAACCTGGTGCAGTCGGAGCGGGATAGTCTGGTGTCGGGGGCGTCGGTGGGTATGCTGGTGGCTGCCTCGCTGGCACCTCCGGCAGCCATCATCGGTATGGCGGCCACGTTTGGGGACTGGCAGTTGGTGAGGAGCGGCTTGTTTCTGCTCATCCTACAGTTGGCAGGTATACAACTGTCTGCGGCGCTCGTGTTCAGGATTCTGGGGAAAGTAACCACCAAAGGCGTACGCTTCAGCGATGGGAAGGAGTTGGTGTTCAAGGGCTCGCTGCTGATGTCCACCATAATATTGGTTGCTTTGCTGTACTGGCAGTTCGAAGAAAAACCTTCGTTGCAGAAGTCCAGTCTGAGCACGCTGGTCACTGAGGTCATGCGCTCGGCATTGGAAACAGTAGAGGGCGTGGAGGCCATAGAGGCAAACGCACGCTTCACACGGGGCACGCTACCCGACAGGAATTCGGTTGTCTGTGATGTACAGCTTCTCAAAACCACCACAACCCTGGGCGATGAGGAACTGAAGGAGCGGATTGCCAGCATGCTGCGAGACAGCATCAAGCACCGGGACTACAACGCAGACCCGCTGTTCAACATCACAGTGTTAAAGTAAATCACTGCTGTGTGAGCACCTTGGTATCGGCCACCTTGTCGTGGAAGAACTGGGTATAGGTGAGGGGGGAGCTAGCCAGGGCCCGCATGATGAAGGCAAACACACTGATGGGCTTGGCAAAGTAGCGTATCGTGGCGCATCGGAAGGAAATACGCTCCCCTTTGGTGCTGACGACGCAGAGCTGCAGCAGGTTTTTACCCAGTGTGGCCTGCCAGGGAGAACTCTCCATACCGGCAAAGTAGAGCCAACCCAGCAGGAAATGAAGTAGACGCTCAGTTTTCAGTAACAAGGCCTCTTCGTCGCTGCTGATGGTGTAGTACTCAATGACTCCTATGACTGTGAGCATGAACAGAAGGTCCAGGCAAAAGGCGACCACCCGCGGGCCGAAATCGGCTACGTGCTCATGGGTTCTCGTCTTTTGGAAGGATACCTGCATAACAGCTGCTCTTTAAGGGGAGAAGGCTATTATTCTATACTGCAGATAATCGGGTAGGTTGCAGTTTTTTTTAAGTAATTATCACTTTTAAAAGAGGGAGCCTTGCATAGACTTCTGAAGCACACCCTCATGCTGCAGCAGCCACTCTTTGCGCCAAAGTCCTCCTGCATACCCTGTTAGGCTGCCGTCGCTGCCAATCACGCGGTGGCAGGGCACTACGATACAAAGCGGGTTCCGGCCATTGGCCGCTCCCACTGCCCGTATGGCCTTCTCACCCGATACAGCCCGTGCTACGGAAAGGTAACTGCTGGTCTTGCCGTAAGGGATGGTCTCCAATTGCTGCCATACCTGTTTCTGGAACACGGTGCCTGTCGGGCTGAGCATGAGGCTGAACTCCCTGCGCGCCCCTTCGAAATACTCCTTCAGTTGCTGCACGCAGGCCTGCAGGCACTCCGGAACCTCAGCAGCAGCGGTCTCGTCCATGTCGTCACAGAACAGAACGGTTGCTATACCTTGCTCAGAGCCGGTGATGCGCAGCACGCCAATAGGAGTGCTCAGGTAGGCCGTGTGTATTGTTGCATCCATGTTAGAAAGATAAGGTATAGCAGCTAGAAATGCCAGCCATCTGGTTGGGTAATAACAGCAAGAGCCGCCAGCTATACCTGCTGACGGCCCTTGCTAGGATAGCATTCAGGAATCAGGAGCCTTTGTCTGCTTTGCCGGCGGTTGCAGCTGTGAAACGTTCCACTTTGTTCTTCTTCGGCTCCTGGGTCATCAGGTATTTGTAGATGGCACGCAGGTCTTCTTCTTTCATGCCGGCATACATGGCCCAGGGCATGATGGTGTTAAAGTCCGTCGGGCCAAGTTTGGCAGTCGCCGCCTCCGGAGCTTCGTGGTTCTTGAAGCGCTGTACAAAGGCGTCCTCGGTCCAGGTGCCTATACCTGTCTGCTTGTCTGGGCTGATGTTGGCTGAACGCAGCACACCTCCAGGCAGCTTGAACTCCATGCCGCCAGCCAGCTGCATACCTGCTATCGGCTCTCCCTTGTCACTAGGCGTATGGCAATCGCCGCAGGAAGCAACCGTCATCAGGTACTTTCCTTTCACCAGCTCATCACCCAGCGTGCGCTCATCGGTAGGGGTGGGGCCTCCGGAAGGAATGGTGCGCATAATCAGGTTCATCGGGAAGTCCGGCTCCGACTCCGGCACCTTGTGCTTGATGGGGTCCAGGGTGCGTATGTAGGCGATGATGGCGTAGGCGTCGTTAGTGGTCAGGTTCGCGTAGCCTTTGTAGGGCATCACCGGGAACAAAGGCTCTCCGTTCCTGCTCACGCCACTCGTGATGGCACGGTAGATTTCACCGTCGGTCCAGCTGCCTATACCCGTCTCTTTGTCGGAAGTGATGTTGCGGGCGTAGAAGGTGCCCGGGAAACCCATGTCCTTGTTGAAGACATCGCCTCCTTTGCCATGTGTGCCTGGTACAACCGGACCAGAAAAGCGGGACCAGTCGCGGGTGGAGTGGCAGTCAATACAGACAGCCACGTGGTGGGCCAGGTACTCGCCTCGCTCCACCAGGGCTGGCGTCTTTTTAATAGTGATGACAGGGGCTGCATCTACCTTAGGGAAGGTATAGCGCAGGTATACCACGCCTGCTGCCACTACCACAGCTAGGGCAACAACCAGATAACCAATGATTTTGAACGCTTTTTTCATGTTTCGGAGCTTTGAGAAGAAGATGAACGAACTTAGAACAGAGCATGAATAAGTGGTAAAAATATTGATTAATTTCAATAAAAATTATAATATAAAAGCTCGTAGAAAGCTGCAACAAAGTATATTTAGTAAGTGGATATGATGAATTGGTAGACGAAATAAAAAAAGCCGCAGACATAGTCCGCGGCTTTCCGATAAGGTATGGATTGAATTCTACTGGAACGTGTTCTTGCTCTCCACAATCTTCACGTCGGTCACGTTGAGTTTGTAGTTGGCGATAACGTCATCCTCGGCCAACACTTCTTTGGGCAGGCCTTCTTTCACCAGGTTGGAGTAGCTCATCGGCGATGGCGTGTTGCTCAACAGGGCCTGCTTCAGCGGCTCGGCCTCGCTGTCGTCCGTCACGATGGTTACAAACATGTTCTGCACGTCCCAGTGCTTCTTCACGGCATCATTCACCTGGTCCACTGTCAGGTTGGCCAGCAGCTGGTCCATCTCCTTCAGGTAATCTTCGCGGCCATAGAAGCGCGAGTCCATCAGGAAGCCCAGTTGCTTCTCCTCGGTTTGGGTATAGAGCTTCATGTAGGAGCGCAGGAACTTGCGTGTCAGCTCAAACTCCTCGGTCGTCATGCCATTCTGAATCAGGTTGTCTACTTCGCGCATAGCCAGGCGCAGGGCAAAATGGGCGTGACCCACGTTGATGTCCTTCAGCTCCGGGTACTGCTGCTTCAGGCCTTCGGCAATCTGCACCGGTCTTATCCAGAGGGCGAAGTAGTTGGAGGTACGCGGCACGCCCGGGTTCGGCAACTGAAAGCTTCCGCCGTTGTCGTACCACTCTATATAAGAGTAGTCGCCGTAGTTCATAGAGCGGGTCGTCCGGATTTTGTCATACAGCTTGCCGTAGCTCTTGCGGTGCTCACCCAAAAATGAGTTAGCTACCATCAAAGCCGCAAATTCATCGGCAGAGCGGGTGACCGGCATGGGCGCACCTGTGAAGATGGCTGAGCCCAGCGCATCACTCTTCTGGATAATCTCTACTTGCACGCCCTTTGGCTCGTTAGGCTTACCTGCCGCCGGGATGTTGGGTGTCACCTCCGAAAGCTGCGCCATATCGGCCTTCAACTTGTCCAGAAAATCGGCGGAGTAGTTGCCGGCCACGCCTATCATCAGGTTGTTGCGGGTGAACATGTTGCGCCAATGGTTGCGTACGTCCTCCAGCGTGATGTTCGGTACGCTGGCCGATGTGCCCTCCACCATGTGCTGGTAATTGGTGCCCCGGAACAACAGGTCTTCCAAGGCCTTCTTGCTATACTCTTCATCCGAAGAGGCCCGTATCACCTGGTCCACGAAGTTCTGCTGGTTCGATTTCACACGTTTGAAATCGTCCTCGGCAAAAGCAGGCTGCAGCATCAGGCCACGCACTATCGGGTAGAAGTCGTTGAGGAAGTCGCGGTGCACGGCAAAGGTGAAGGTGGTCACCTCTTTGTCGGTGTTCGCGCCATAGCCGGCTGCCCAAGGGTATATCTTATCACGTATCTGGGTCACGGTCATGTCCTGCGTGCCGGAGTTGGCAATCATCTGGGCGGTGGCATAGGTCAGGCCTTCCTTTCCTTTCGGGTCCGACAGGGAGCCGTTCTTGAACATCAGCTTGATAATCACCTTGTTTGACTGTGGATTCTGTAACTCCACCACCTTGCCAGCGCCGAAGGCAGTGTTGGCATCGAAGGCTGCGGGAGCGGTTTCAGGGGCAGTGGCCGTGGTGGTATCGGTGGTTGGCTGGGACGCCTGTGGCTGTTTGGCGCAGGAGGCGGCCAACAGGGCGACAGGCAGTATATAGGCAGCTATTCTTTTCATCGTTTCTTTCTCTTAATCTGGTTGACTATGATCACTTTACCGGCGACTTCTCAGAAGGGGCGATGGTGCCTACCGTGAGGGTGGTGGGTGTAAAGTACTTTTTGGCTACATCCATCAAGTCTTTGGCCGTAACGGTATCGAACACAGCGTATAGGTTGTTGATGGACTCTGGGTTGCCGGTCAGCCAGATGTACTGCGCCAGCGAGTTGGCGATGGCATCCGGGCTGTCCATGCTCATGGCAAAGCTATACTTGATACGCGACTTGGTATCGGCTATCTTCTGGGCGTCTATCGGCTTGGTCTTGGCATCGTTCAGCACGCGCATCATCTCGTCTTTCACATACTGCATATCTTCTGCTTTCACCACTGATGCAGATAGGGAAATCAGGTTCGGGTCGCGGGAGAATTGCGGGCCGCCGCCAATGAACCGGGCTTTCTGCTCTTGCACCACCAACTTGCGGTATAGGTCAGAGTTCTGCGAGAAGAGGATGTTGGATAGGATGCTCAGCGCCGGCAGGTCTTTGTCCTTGTCCGAGAAAGCGGGCCCTTTGAAAGCCAGCGACAGGTATGGCGGGAAACCCTGCTGGGTCACATGGGCGTAGCGGGTCTGGGTCTGCTTTGGCTCCGTCGGAATCTCAGGCTTGTAGTTTCCGCGTTTCCAGTCACCGAAGTACTGCTGCGCCAGGGTATTCACGCGCTTAGGGGTCACATCACCTACCACCACGATAGTGGCGTACTCTGGTCTGTAGAAGCGGTCGAAGAAGGTCAGCGAGTAATCGTATTGGTTGGGCATGTCCACCACGTCTTCAAAGAAGCCCATGGTGGTGTGAGAGTAGGTGTGCTTGTTGAAGGCAGTGCTCACCAGTTTCTCATACAACTGCTGGTAAGGGCTGGCGGAGTTCTTGGTATACTCGCCTTTCACGGCGCCGGCTTCGGTCTTGAAATCGTGTACGCTGTACTTCAGGTTCTGGAAACGGTCGGCTTCAATCTCGAACATCTTGTCGAGCATCTCGGCGTTGCCGGTCATGTGATACACGGTGCGGTCTATGCTGGTGTTGGCGTTGGCGGCTGCGCCCATCTCCTTCATGATGTCACCGTACGCCTCTTTGCTGTACTTGTCGGTGCCCCGGAACATCATGTGTTCGAAGAAGTGTGCGAAGCCGGTTTTGCCTTTCTCCACTTCCTCACGGGATCCCGCCCGCACGACGATGTAGAAGGCCGCCAGGCCGGGACTGTTGTAAGTCACGGTCACCACGTTCAGGCCATTGTCCAGCTTTTTCTGGTGGATGGGGTAGGGCAGGATGTTTTTGCTTTGGTTGCCCTGCTGCGCCATTACTGCCGTAACGACGAACAACAGCAGCAAAAGCAGTGCTATTATTCTGGTCTTCATGTATTGGTTTTTAATTGTTTAAAAGAATAATGCTTGTATTCAATGCTTAAATATAGCGATTGATGCATTGTTGTACTAGTGTAGGCCCTGTTAGGGTTTTGAAACTCGACAGAAGAGGTGGTTTTATCGGTGAAACAGATGCTGCAATCTGATTAGGTGTTTCGGTAGCAACTGTTCCTTCAGCTTTGTGGCCGCAGTCTGTGGTATACCTATAACCGCCTGTCCGGCGGGCACCTACTTTTTTTCTTGACACAAATCGAAGGCCCCTACCCCCACAGTGGAGCGCCATAAGGTGCACCTGGCCGATGCCACCGCTCTGTTGCTACAGGGCAACTCTCCCCTTGAGGGGAGCAAGAGGGGTGTCGAGGCTATACCTATACCTACTGCTGAAAGCAAGACGCCCCCATATCATTTCATCACGTGTTCTGTCATTCCGACAAGAGGAGGAATCTGTTACCCTACCCACCGCCGGTGCGAGCGCAGCGGGAACCGGCGGTGAGACATGCCGGGTGGGGTGAACCTAGCATAACCTCAAATCCTTCACTTGTTGCCCTCAGAAAAGCCGCATCCGCGCTGGCGCTGGATGTGCGGCCGGAAGGGTGTGAGATTCCTCCTCTCGTCGGAATGACAGTTACGACTTTGGGGGTTTATACAGGGGGAGTTCCTACTTAGAGGGGCAGGGGTGGTTGGACCCGGCGTTGCTAGTCACTATTTTCCTAAAGCGCTTATAGTGGTGGATGGGTTACGGCAGAAAGTCCCCCATCGAAGGGGGCAGGGGGATGTCTATCGTACCTGGTTCCCCACTTAAAAACCTTTTATCCAACAAATCCTAATTCGGACAAGGAAGCCATGCAAACAAGAAGCGCTGCCTTATACTTATAGGGCAGCGCTTCTTTATATTATTAATCCTATACCTATGTCTATACCATTTCCTTCTCCTGCGACTCCTGCTCCGGCAGGCGGTCTTCCAGCTCAGAGTTGGTTGTCTCTACCAGGCCGGTCTCTGGCGTAGGGTTGAACTCTCCTTCCCAACGGGCCACCACGGCCGTGGCCAGGCAGTTGCCCGTCACGTTGATGGAAGTGCGGGCCATATCCATGAGCTCATCTATACCCAGAATGGCGAACAGTGGCCACACCGGTAGGTTAAAGGAGGCAACCGTTCCCAGCAGAATCACCAGTGAGGCGCGCGGTACGCCGGCCACACCCTTGCTGGTGAGCATGAGCGTGAACACCATCAGCAGCTGCTGCTCCCAGCTCAGGTCGATGCCGGCGGCCTGCGCCACGAACACCGAGGCCAAGGCCAGGTAGAGCGTGGTGCCGTCCAGGTTGAAGCTGTAGCCAGTCGGCATCACAAAGGCCACTATGCGGCGTGGCACGCCCAGTTTCTCCATCTCCTCCATGGCGCGCGGCAGGGCCGCCTCTGAACTAGTGGTGGCGAAGGCGATGGATACCGGACCAGAGATGGCGTTGACGAAGCGGCGGATGGGTACGCGGGCGATGAGCGCGATAGGCAGCAGCACCAGCAACACGAAAGCCAGCAGGGCGACGTAGAGCGTGGCCAGCAGTTGGAACAGGTTCACCAGGATGCCGAAGCCCATATGCCCTACTGTATAGGCAATGGCCGCCCCTACGCCCACCGGTGCGAAGTACATGATGATGTTGGTGAACTTGAACATGGTCTCGGAAAGGCTTTCGCAGAAGTCAATCATAGGCTTGCGCTTCTTCTCCGTCACCATAGCCAGGCCGATAGCGAAAATCACGCTGAACACCACAATCTGCAGCACCTGCCCCTCGGCCACAGACTTGGCGATGTTCTCCGGAAACACGTGCAGGATGATGTCGGACCAAGTCTGCTTGGCCGGGGCCTGAATCTCCTCGGTCTCCGCTATACCAGTCATGTCGATGCCCTCGCCTGCCTTGCTGATGTTGATGGCGGCCAGACCAATGAAGAGGGCGATGGTGGTCACGACCTCAAAGTACAGGAGCGCCTTCCAGCCCATGCTGCCGATTTGCTTCAGGTTAGCATGTCCGGCTATGCCCACTACCAATGTAGCGAAAATCAGGGGCGCGATAATGGTCTTGATGAGCTTGAGGAAGACCTTGCTGAGCACGTTGAGGTTGGTGGCAAAGGAAGGGAAATCGTAGCCAATCTCGGCGCCCACCACCATGCTGATGAGAATCCAGGTGGTGAGGGAGCGCTTCTGCAGGCCGTAGAACAGCAGCACGCCTATACCTGCCCAGCGTATCGCCAGCAGCAAATCAGTAGGAAGCGAGATGAAGGAGTACTGCTGCAGTAGGGTCAGGATTGCCGCCACCGTGATGGCTACCAGCGTGGCGAGCGGGATAAAGGATTTCTTCATAAGGAATAAAATAACAGACTGCTCCTGGTGCCGCCATCCAAGCCTATATGAGTGGACTTCCAGCAAGCTGAAAAAGAACCCAAATCAGGCATGTGAGGCTACTGCACAGGTAGAATAAATTTAGCAAATATAGACGGTTGCCACATAGCTGCAAGGGATTGGGGAGGCAAAGATTCAGAAATATTTTAGCATTGGGGTGGAGCCATTCAGGAAAATAAATGATTTGAGTCCGGCTATACCTACAAAGAAAATATTTCTTGCGACTATCTGAATAAAATGTTTGTACATTTACTGTATGTACATATTTTTGCAGAACAGCAGATTGTGAGGGGATTTATGAGAATAGAAGAAGAGATAAAGCAAAATACATTCAAGAATCCATACCAGAAGGCGTACATCAACTTAGTGTATACTTCGGGTTGGGTGCAGCAGGAGCAAAGCGCGCAGTTCAAGCCATTCGGGGTGACGCTGCCCCAATACAACATCCTGCGTATCCTGCGTGGGCAATATCCGGAACCCGCTACAGTTAGTATGCTCATAGAGCGTATGCTTGACAAAACCTCCAACGCCTCCCGCATTGTAGATAAGCTGGTGGCCAAGGAACTGGTGACTCGCAAGCAGTGCCCGAACGACAGAAGGACTGTTGATGTGTTAATTTCGCAGAAAGGCCTGGACCTGCTCCAGCAGATGGATGAACTAGAGGGGGGTAAAGGGACAGGCATCACGCGCCTCACAGAAGAAGAGGCGGAGCAACTGAGCCTGCTGCTTGACAAAATCAGGGAATAATTCTATATATTGCAACCTAAATAAAAAGATAATCAAACCAACCATGAAGAAGACTGCTATTCTGGCTTCATTCGCCGCCGCGCTGATGCTGACTGCCTTTACCGGCACCAAGACCCAACCAACCGCTGCTACAGAGGTGACGGCGCCTGCCAAAGGCCGCACCTATACCGTAGAGACTTCCAAAAGCGAAGTGAAATGGCATGCCAAAAAGATGACTGGCGAGCACATGGGCGACATCGCTCTGAAAAGCGGCCAACTGAATGTGGACAAAAACAAAGTGACAGGCGGCACTTTCGTTATCGATATGACCTCCATCTCCTGCTCTGATGTCAAAGACGAAGGAATGAATGGCAAGCTGGTAGGCCACTTGAAGTCGGACGACTTCTTCGGCGTAGAAAAACATCCTACAGCTACTTTCAACGTGACTGAGCTAACGCCTATCGCCAAAGCGGCAGCCGGACAGCCTAACTATAACGTTAAGGGCAACCTGACCATCAAGGGCATCACCAACCCCGTTACTTTCCCGGCTACCATTACTGTGAAAAACGGTATAGCCACTGCCAAGGCCGATGTGACTGTTGACCGTACCAAGTACGACATCCGCTACCGCTCCAGCAACTTCTTTGAGAACCTGGGCGACAAAGCAATTTACGACGATTTCACCGTTAGCCTGAACGTGACCGCTAAGCAGTAAGGTATAGCAATAACGTTTTCCCTCTGCCCTCTCCTTCATACAGGAGGGGGCTTTTTATTTACCCATATCCGGATTGGCAGAATTCGAAACTTAATATTTGTTACTTCCCCAAGGAACTTAAAAAAGTTTTAAACGTGTTTGTACATTAGTTGTATATACATTAAATTTGTGCGACAATACTGAAAGGAAGAATCAGAAGCTCGTAAAAAGGTGCATGAATTCTCCTGGAGAACTCTAATTTAAATCAACACTATAATTAAGCAACATGAAAAAGACAGCAATCTTGGCTTCTATGGCGGCAACGCTTTTATTCACAGCCTGCGGCGACAATACTTCCACCACTGCGACTGCTGAAAACAACGCAGTGACTACTGAGGCACTGGCTTCTGACGGAGGCGAGGCCTATGCAGTAGTACCTGCTGAGAGCAACCTGACCTGGAATGGCAAAAAGATTGGCGGCGAGCACTCTGGCAATATCAGTATGCAGGGCGGTGAACTGCTGGTGGCGAACGATGCCGTGGTAGGCGGCGAGTTTACTATTGACATGGCTTCTATCACCAACACCGACATCACAAGCGCTGAAGACAATGGCAAGCTGGTAGGGCACTTGAAGTCTGACGACTTCTTTGGCGTGGAGCAGCACCCAACAGCCACTTTCAAAATCAATAGCGTAAGCCCGATTGCCAATGCCGCAGCTGGTCAGCCGAACTACAACGTGGAAGGCGATTTGACCATCAAAGGCAAAACCAACCCGGTTAGCTTTCCGGCAACTGTTACCGTTGAGAATGGCGTAGCCACTGCCAAAGCAGACGTGACTGTTGACCGTGCGAAGTATGACGTGCGTTATGGTTCTAAGAGTTTCTTCAGCGACCTCGGCGACAACGTGATTGACGATAATTTCATCGTTTCGCTGGATATCACTGCGAAGCAGTAACATTTTTCAAGTGTAGTTTTCGAATTCCGCTCCGTGCCTGTCTTCAGGTGCGGGGCGGTTTTCGTTTTAATAGGTATAGTAGAGTCTGTCATTTCGGATACCAGGAGTAACCCGCAGTATTGAGAAGGCAATAAAAGACCATATCTCTTCAGGCTCTTCAATTCGGGAGCGTCCTGTGTAGCAGCAGCTATACCTGTAGGCCAGCATGCTGTTTGCAGGTCTGAGACCAAATATTCCGAACTGTACATCACGATTCAGTGGCAGTGGCTGAGAACTCCCCACTTGAGGGTAGAGTCCCTTTTTGATGGACAAGGAAGGATAGGGGAGAATTTGGAAATGCAGAAGATATAAGCTGCTGTTGTATGCAAGAACATACAAGAGCACAACCTTACCCTTTCATTTTGTAAATTGCCCTCAACATCAAGCCTTGACAACATGCGCACCCACCAAAAATCTGTTTTGCTATACCTGTTTGTACTGCTCCTTACCCTCACTTCCTGCCAGTCAGATCAGCAGCACAATGCGCAGCAAATCGTAGATGCGGCCATTGAGGCGCATGGAGGCAACAGGTATGAGCAAGGTATAGTGACATTCAAACTGCGGGACCGGCAATATAGAGCGCTCCGGGATAATGGTGCTTTTGTGTACAGTCGCACCTTCACCGACTCCACTGGCCAGCGGGTGCATGACGTACTGCGAAACAGCGGCTTCACCCGAACTGTAGACGAAGTGGAGGTGCAGCTTCCTGAGGAAAAGCAAAAGGCCTACTCCGCTTCGGTTAACTCCGTGATATACTTTGCCCTGTTGCCCTACTTCCTGAACGATGCGGCCGTCCAGAAGGAATACATTGGGGAGGCTAGAGTAAAAGGAGAGCCTTATCACAAAGTGAACGTGACGTTTGCACAGGAAGGCGGTGGCGAGGGCTACCAGGATGTATACGTTTACTGGTTCCACCAGCAGCGCCACACCATGGACTACTTGGCCTACTCCTTTCAGGAGGACGGCGGCGGAACCCGCTTCCGTGAAGCTATCAATCCTCGTGCTATCGGCGGCATCCGCTTCCAGGATTACATGAACTACACCTCTAAAGAGACTTTGCCGCTGGAGCGGTATGATGAAGCCTTAGAGGCAGGAAGTCTAGAAAAAGTGTCGGATATTGTGCTGGAAGAAGTGGAGGTGAGGGGGCTTTCTGAGTTGGAGAGCCAATAAGTAAGAAACTCAAACAAATTGAAGTTCTAGAATGGATTTGGGTTGTAGCAGTCTCAGTTTTTGAAGCTACTACAACCCAATTATTATTGATAAGAGCATTCTAAAGAAAATCATCGAATTGTTCAGATTCTGAAATCCTTAATTCGGCAAAGACTACCTATTCCTAAACCTGCCCGCTTAGCAGCAGCACCTTCCAAGCCTCTTGTACCTGATTGTCTTCCAAAAGTTTCTTTCCCAGTAATTCCAACTCCTGGCGCAACCGAGCCTTATCATGGCTATACCTGTTCAGGGTATAGGCAGCTAATGAGCCCGATTTAAAAGCCTCTACCTCTTCAGTTGTTGGGATTGCCTCTGTATTCCCTAGCCGCGCTAAGTTATTGCCACTCAACACGCTGCTGTTGCGAATATGCTCAGGCAGTTGGTCTACGCCTATACCCTTGTTCCGAATCGGCTTCGGCAGTTCAAAGATGGCCTCACCGTTTGCCCTGAGGTAATAGTCGCCACCCATACGGGCCACAGCATCCAGTTTGAACGGGCTGATTTTACCCTCCTCGTCTAAGATGTTCTCATCCACGTGAATCAGTAGCACCTCACAGATAACCAGATTGCCAGCACCTCCTTCTGGTCCCAAACTGATAACGTCATTTACCCGACATTCAAATGCCACTGGCGCCTCTTTCACACGTGGGGCCTCTACCAATGCAGACGCCTCTGGCGTCAGGCCAGACTTAATAAACTCATTTATTCCCAAATCATACTCTGTGCTGGCCAGCGACATCTGCTCTACAATGTCATAATTGGCTATATTGATAACTACCTCTCTGGTGTTGATTACATTTTCCAACGTATGCTTGCCTGTATTGTCTCGAACCCGTCTGGCAGGAGAAAAGACCACAATAGGAGGCTTAGCACTAAACACGTTGAAGAAGCTGAACGGACTAAGGTTCACATTGCCAGCTTCATCCAACGTGCTGGCAAAGGCGATAGGGCGTGGTGCTATAGCCCCGAGCAGCAGAGCATGTACTTCAGCAGTCTTAGATTCCTTAGGGTTTATTGTTTTCATGGTTGATGTTGCTGTGTAAAAAGTTATAATGCAAGTTATAAAATTGTTAGGAATGCAAGTCTTAGAGAAGTTTCTTCTCGCTGTCATTCCGGTATTCTTAAGGCTTGGGCCAAAGAGAGATGACGCAGCTGGGGGTAGTGCGCCTCAATGTGAGAAACTTGTTAAATGTAAGCAGATGTGCGACAGATATTCAAAATTAGGAACCTAAACCTCCCAATTATATAGTTTCTCTTAAGCATACATCACATGGGTAGTCAAAATATCACTAATGCTTTAATTGAGTTGAATAAGGTGTAGTAAATATTTAGTCCTACAAATCTGAATCTTTAGCAATTTCTATTTCTAATTAACGTTGGCAGGTGACAAACAAGCTATTTTAATAGTTATCACATGAAATAGATGTTTATGAAATCTTTTTAATTAATTTTGCAAGCTAGCAACCACGCGTAGTTGCCCGAAAGTGTCTGATTGATGTTTTATGGTTATTTCATAAAGCCGATTGTATATACCTGATATGAAAATCAAATTAGTGCTCTTTTTGAGCCTGTTATTCTTCGCCTCCTGCAGCTCCCTCCGCACCCGGAATATCGTATACTTTAGCGATTTAGAACAAGAAGCTCTCATAACAGAGGAAGTAGCTCCCAAGCGCCTTACCATCAGGCCTGGCGATTTGCTGGCCATTGAGGTACTTACTCCTAACCCAGAGACAAATATGCTCTTTAACCGTGGCATTGTTATGGAGGAGGGAGCCGGAGGAGGTGGTCAGATGATGCGGCAACAGGGGAATCAAAATGAAGGGTATTTGGTAGACACACGAGGCTCCATTGATTTTCCAGTAATCGGAAATATGTTAGTGAATGGCCTGACTACGGAACAAGTTCGTGATTCAGTTGTGTTGAAGGTTCGCGAGTATGTCCAGGACCCTATTGTGAAGGTAAGACTTCAGAATTTTCGATTCACTATGATGGGTGAAACTGGGCCAAGTGTAGTAGAAGTGCCTGCCGATAATGAGGAAGTAAATCTGCTTGAGGGTATTGCTATGGCTGGTGGTATCTCCATCTATGGCAAAATGAATAATGTCTTGGTTATCCGCGAAGCAGAAGGTGTGCGAACGATGGCTCGCCTGAACCTGAACAACAAAGAAACTATGTATTCCCCTTATTTCTACCTGCAGCAGAACGATATTGTATATGTGGAGCCGGATAAAGCCAAAGTAACAGGCACCAGCTTCATTCGACGTAACTGGGGCTTTGCTGCTGGTTTAGTCTCGTCTGCCTTTGTATTGTATCAATTGTTAAAATAGTAAACGCTTCCTTTACCCATTATGTCCGAACTTGACTTTCAGGAAGAAAACAATGATTCCCTCGATATAAAGGGTCTGGTAATGCGATATCTTAGCTACTGGTACCTCTTTGTGTTAGGAGTAGCCTTGGCGTTAACGGCTGCCCATCTTTATTTACGATATTCCACACCTGTCTACAGCATCAAAGCAACCATTCTTATAAAAGACGAAAGTGGGGCAGACTTAGCGAATAGCGGTGTGTTTGCTGATATGGCGCTTCTGAATGCTAATAAGTCATTTTCCAACGAAGTGCTCGTTATCAAATCCAAAGGATTAATGGAGCGGGTGTTAAGTGAGTTAGGGATGCAAGTGTCATATTTTGGAGAAGGGCGCATTAAATCACCCGAACTTTATGGTGGTCGTAGTCCAATTAAGGCAGTTATTGCTGAACTTGACTCAGCTGGCTTGGGGCGTAGCTTTGTAGTAGAAGTAGAGGACAATAATACATTCAGTATTTGGGAAGGTGAGAACAAGGTATCTACACATAAATTTGGTAAACAAATCCATAAGAAGTACGGCATTTTCACTATTGTAGCCGATTCAGATATTACAAATGACACAGGACGCCGTGTGCTCGTGCGTTTCAATGATTTGAGTAGAATGGCAACCAGTTATAGCAATAAGCTAGGCGTAAAGAGTGTAAACGAGTATGCTACTGTCATGGAGCTAAATTTGACAGATCCTGTACCCGCGAAAGGAAAAGACATATTGAATAAGCTAATTGATGTCTACAATCGTGAGACTATCAGCGAAAAGAACTTAGCAGTGACTAAAACAATTCAGTTTATCGATGATCGTCTGGTGTACCTAACTCGGGAACTCACCGATGTGGAAAAGGACGTAGAGCGTTACCTGCAAGACAACAAATTGATAGACCCAAGTGCCAGTGGTGGTATTTACCAAAATACGGCACATGAATATAACCAGCAAATAACTGAGAACGAGATAAAGCTTGAGATTCTGAAAACGATAGAATCTTACCTTCAGAAAGAGGAAAATAGATATGAACTGGTTCCTACCAGTCTTGACATAGCCGATCCAACCTTGGGCGGATTGATTTCTAATTTTAATGACCTTCAAAACCAGCGCCGCCGCTTGGGCCGCTCTGTTACTGATAGCAACCCGGTACTACGCAATGTCAATGAGCAGCTGGAAATTCTTCGATTGAATATTCTGGAGAATATACGCAATATACGTGCAGGGCTTCTTGTTGTACGCCGTAATCTTCAAGCTAATGCTAGGCAATTCGAGTCACAAGTGCGGCAGGTGCCTTCCATGCAGCGCGAACTGACCGACATCAGTCGACAGCAAGGCATAAAAGAAGGCTTATATCTTTACCTCCTCCAAAAAAGAGAAGAAGCAGCCCTCTCTCAAGCCATCACTCCATCTAATTCTCGCATTATCGATCCGGCAGCTGCCAGTGGTAACCCTATTGAACCACAGGCTACAAATATTTACTTGATAGCATTGCTAGCTGGCCTGGCTTTGCCTTTTGGAGGCATTTTCCTGCGCGATATGCTGAACGATACAATCCAGGAAGTACGGGAAGTAGAGAAGGCAACTCCCACTCCAATTTTGGGTGAAATCGGGCATAATGATTCAAACCAAATGTTGGTTATCAGTCAGGAAAGTCGTAGTTCTAGCGCCGAGCTTTTCCGGTTATTACGTGCTAATCTACAATTCGCGGCAGGGGGCAAAGAAAATAAAGTAATCTTGGTAACCTCTAGCATGAGTGGCGAAGGAAAGACCTTCTTCAGCCTGAACTTAGCTGCTAGCTTGATGATGACGGGCAAAAAAGTGGTTGTGCTAGGATTTGACTTACGTAAACCAAAACTTACACAAGGGGTGAATTTGCCCAACAATATAGGTATTACAAATTACCTGATTTCAGACAATGTGCAAATCGAAGATATGATTCAATTTGCTCCTCAGATGTTAGATTTAGCCATCATTGGCTCAGGCCCTATACCGCCTAATCCTGCTGAGCTTATGCTTCTACCTAAAATTGGTATCCTGATTCAGGAATTGAAGGCTACTTTTGATTATATCATTATTGACTCTTCACCAATCGGGCAGGTAGCAGACACACTAGCCCTGGCGCCTTATATCGACTCAAGCTTGTACATTGTACGCTATAATTATACCCATAAAAAGCAACTTCAAATTATTGATGATTTGTACAAGAGCCGGAAACTCAAACACCCTATGATTGTCTTGAATGACGCTAAAAAGTCCAACAGTTATGGTTACTCCTATGGCTACGGTTATGGCTACGGCAATTATTATGAGGAGGGTACTACAGGTTTGGGAGGTAAAATCAGGAAATTAGTAAAGGGGGTATAAATGTAATATTTGGGCATCAAATACTCATTCCCATACCTATATAAGGTGTTATAGCATATTTGTGCTGCCTTATCTGAAGAACAAAAAGTAAGAGGAATATCAAAAAAGCATAGACCGTATCTACTCTTAGAAAACAAAATACTATGTCAGCAGCAGCTAGTACAGAAATAGAGAATGCACGTATAGCCGTAATTGGGTTAGGATATGTAGGCTTACCCCTAGCGGTAGAATTCGCCAAGAAATATAACACAGTCGGCTTTGATATAAACGAGTCAAGGGTAAGGGAGCTGAGAGCAGGTTTTGACCGTACGCTGGAAGTAGAAGATGATAAGCTCAAAGCAGTTTTGGTAGAATCTGTAAATGGGCAAGAAAATGGTCTGTATTGCTCTAGTACACTTGCAGATATACAGGAAAGCAACTTTTACATCATCACAGTACCTACCCCAGTAGACAAACACAATCGGCCAGACCTGACCCCGCTCTATAAGGCTAGTGAAACGGTAGGAAAAGTTCTAAAGAAGGGAGATATAGTTGTATATGAGTCTACTGTTTACCCGGGCGTTACGGAAGAAGAGTGTGTGCCCGTACTGGAACGCGTATCAGGCTTAAGGTTTAATCAGGACTTCTATGCTGGTTATTCTCCTGAACGCATCAATCCAGGTGATAAAGAGCACACGGTATCTAAGATTTTGAAAATTACCTCCGGATCAACTCCTGAGGCTGCTGAGAAGGTAGACAACCTCTATAATGCCGTTATCACTGCAGGAACTCACAAAGCGGCTTCCATCAAAGTGGCCGAGGCTGCCAAAGTAATTGAAAACGCACAGCGTGACATTAATATTGCTTTCGTAAATGAGCTAGCCAAAATTTTCAATAGGCTTGGTATTGATACAGAAGAGGTGCTGGAGGCAGCTGGCACTAAATGGAACTTCCTGAAGTTCAAGCCAGGCTTAGTAGGAGGGCACTGCATCGGGGTAGACCCATACTACCTGGCGCAGAAGGCACAAGAGGCTGGCTATCATCCCGAAATTATCTTGGCAGGTCGTCGCCTTAATGATGGTATGGGCGAATATGTAGCGCATGAGGTAATCAAACTCATGGTGAAAAAAGATATACCCGTAAAAGGAGCAAAGATTTTAGTGCTAGGTATCACTTTCAAAGAGAACTGCCCAGACGTACGCAATACGAAAGTGGTAGATATCTTACATACATTGAAAGACTACCAAACTAACATCACTATTTATGATCCATGGGCTGAACCAGCCGAAGTGAAGCATGAGTATGGATGGGACTCAGTAAAGGAGTTGGATAATGTGACCGAGTGTGATGCTATTGTACTTGCTGTATCACATAATGAGTTTAAGTCATTAAATCTAAGCGAGCTATGTAAAGGAAACGCTGTAATCTATGATGTCAAAGGTGTACTCCCTAAAGAACTTTCTGACGCACGCCTCTAGGTTAGAGAATTGTTCACACTCTGGCCAGATATAGGTTGTATTTGTAGCATTTATGTACTGCTGAGAGTATACTAGTTAAAATTAATTACACAGAATAAGTTAGAGAGCTATCATATGTACGATATTCCTTACCATACAACAGACTTAAGCCAAAACACCTTCCTGGTTACTGGTGGAGCAGGCTTCATTGGTTCGAACATTGTGGAGTACCTGCTTAAGAACGGCGCAAAGAAGGTAAGGGTGCTCGATAACTTCTCAACTGGCTCACATAGTAACATTGAAGAATTCCAAGACAACCCAGCCTTCGAACTGCTAGAGGGAGACATACGCGACAAAGAAACCTGCAATAGGGCATTAGAAAATATTGACTATGTTTCCCATCAGGCTGCTTTAGGTTCAGTGCCACGTTCTATAAATGACCCAATTACAAGTAACGGAGTGAACATTAGCGGTTTTCTAAACATGCTGGTGGCCGCACGAGATGCAGGGGTAAAGCGTATGGTGTATGCAGCAAGTTCCAGCACGTATGGTGACCACCCTGGTTTGCCAAAAGTGGAGGACACAATAGGGAACCCTTTATCCCCTTATGCTATAACTAAGTATGTAAATGAGTTATACGCGAGCGTATTTTCCAGAACATATGATTTTCATACTGTCGGCTTACGTTATTTTAATGTGTTTGGACCAAAGCAAAACCCGAGAGGACCTTATGCAGCCGTCATCCCACTATTCATAGAGTCAGCCATCCAAAACAGAGCTCCTTATATTAATGGAGATGGTGAGACCAGCCGTGATTTTACGTTCGTAGAAAATGCAGTACAAGCAAATATAAAGGCTCTGCTAGCTACGGATATTACAAAGCATGAAGTGATTAATATAGCATTTGGTGAGCGGACAACATTGAATCAGCTTTGGGATGAAATTACGAAAATTGCAGGTATTGAGTTGGCAGCTGAGTACAGAGAAGAACGTAAAGGGGATGTACGCCATAGCTTGGCAGACATTGGCAAAGCAAATCATTTGATTGGTTACAAACCCATCTATTCTGTTTTAGAGGGTTTGGGGATAGCATTCAGGTGGTACAATAATCAACAGCAGAGACAGAATAAGGGGGAAGCCTCTCTTTCAGAATAATCTATGCTACGAAGGCATTAAAAAAACGAAAGAATAAAATACAAAAAGTGAAAATATTAATTACCGGGGGAGCTGGGTTTATTGGTTCGCATGTGGTGCGGCTGTTCGTAAACAAATACCCTAACTACCAAATCTATAACCTCGATATTTTAACTTATGCAGGTAATCTGCAGAACCTTAAGGATATAGAGGATAAGGGAAACTATACTTTCCTTAGAGGCGACATCACCGACAAAGCCTACCTGGAGCACATGTTTGCTGATTATAAATTTGATGCTATCATCCATTTAGCGGCCGAGTCACACGTAGACCGTTCTATTTCAGGGCCTATGGCCTTTGTACAAACTAACGTTATAGGCACTGTAAACCTCTTGGAGGCCTGCCGATGCGCCTGGGGTGGTGACTACTATGGCAAACTCTTCTATCACGTCTCTACTGATGAGGTATACGGCTCACTGGGCGAAGAGGGACTCTTCACCGAGTCTACTGCCTACGATCCACGTTCACCTTATTCGGCCTCAAAGGCTGCTTCTGACCATTTTGTGCGGGCTTGGTTCCATACCTACGGGTTGCCAGTGAAGCTCTCCAATTGCTCCAATAACTATGGCCCGAACCATTTCCCTGAAAAGCTCATCCCTCTGGCGATACACAGCATTAAGTCCGGAAAGCCGGTGCCTGTTTACGGCAAGGGAGAGAATGTGCGTGACTGGCTTTATGTAGAGGACCATGCGCGTGCTATTGACGTAATTTTCCACCGCGGCAGGGTAGGCGATACCTACAACGTAGGTGGTGTGAACGAGTGGCGCAACATCGACTTAATTGAGTTACTCTGCGATGTAATGGACGAGCGGTTGGGAAGGGAAAACGGAACATCCAGGAAACTCATCACCTTTGTAAAAGACCGCGCTGGCCACGATGCGCGCTATGCCATCGACTCAAGCAAACTGATGCAAGGGCTGGGCTGGGAACCATCAGTAACTTTTGAACAAGGCCTACGCAAAACCGTGGACTGGTACCTGCAGAACGAACAGTGGCTTGAGAATGTCACTAGCGGCGCTTATCAGCAATATTATTCAGAGCAGTACTCAACAAGATAAATGAAAGTCACTCACTCTCCCCTGCCAGGATGTATTATCTTGGAGCCGACTGTATTTGAAGACAGCAGGGGCTACTTTTATGAAAGCTTCAACGAAGCCAGGTTTAACGAACTTACAAGCCAGCAGGTACACTTTGTACAGGATAATCAGTCTTTTTCAAGCTACTGCGTGCTTAGAGGCTTGCATTTTCAGCAAGGGAAGCATGCACAAGCAAAATTAGTTCGTGTGCTCAGAGGAAAGGTGCTTGACGTTGCGGTGGACATACGTCCTGAATCGCCCACATTTGGCAATCATTTTTCAATTGAATTGAGCGCTGAGAACAGGCTGCAGCTCTTTATTCCTCGTGGATTTGCCCACGGCTTTGTGGTGCTTAGTGAGGAGGCAGAGTTTTTTTATAAATGTGATAACTATTATAATAAAGCCTCTGAAGGCAGCATACTTTTCAGTGATAAAGATTTAAACATTGATTGGCGTATCAAGCCTGAGCAAGCACTTGTGTCAGATAAGGACATAGAAAGTGACTCTTTTGCAGCATTCAAACAAACCGTCACTAATACTGCTGCTATAATAGGAAAGGAGTTATTATGTTAAAAGAGTTGTAGTGCCAGGTAATTTATCTCCCCCAACACAGTTCAGGCAATTTTACAAAAACCTAATCCTACAAGACAATGAAAGGCATCATCCTGGCTGGGGGCTCCGGCACCCGCCTGCACCCACTGACGCTAGCTGTGAGCAAGCAGCTCATGCCTGTTTACGACAAGCCCATGGTCTACTACCCGCTCTCCACACTCATGTTGGCGGGCATACGGGAAATTCTTATCATCTCAACACCTCACGACTTGCCAATGTTCGAGCGCCTGCTGGGCGATGGAAGCCGAATTGGTTGTAGGTTTGAGTATCGGGTGCAGGAGGAGCCTAACGGGCTGGCGCAGGCTTTTATCATTGGTGAGGATTTCATAGGTGCTGACAAAGTAGCCTTAGTATTAGGTGACAATATCTTCTACGGCTCCGGAATGAGTAAGCTACTGCAGGCTAACAATAACCCAGAAGGAGGAGTAGTGTATGCTTACCACGTCAATGACCCTGAACGTTACGGTGTAGTGGAGTTTGATGATATTGGTCGGGCCATATCAATTGAAGAGAAGCCTCGGGAGCCGAAATCAAGCTATGCTGTACCAGGCCTTTATTTCTATGATAATGATGTGATACGTATAGCCAAAGAATTAAAGCCGAGTGAGCGAGGGGAATACGAAATCACGGATGTTAACCGTGAGTATCTGAGGCAAGGTAAGTTGAAGGTTGGTATTTTGAACCGTGGCACGGCTTGGCTCGACACGGGCACAATCCAGTCGCTGATGCAGGCGGCCACGTTTGTGCAGGTGATTGAGGAACGGCAGGGGCTCAAGATTGGCTGCATCGAGGAGGTGGCCTGGCGCATAGGCTTCATCGATGATAACCAACTCAGAGAATCCGCAGAGCCCCTCCGCAAAAGCGGCTATGGGGAGTATCTGCTGGGACTATTGAAGGAGAAGTTTTAAATATATTTTGATAGTATGAAGGTTCTGGTAACAGGAAGTGCAGGCTTTATTGGCTTTCATTTAGTAAATAAATTGGTTGAAAAAGGAGATGAAGTTGTAGGCCTAGATAATATTAATGACTATTATGAGGTAAGTCTAAAATATGGTAGATTAGCTGATGCCGGCATAACAAAGGATGAAATTCAGACAAGCCGATTTGTGCAGAGCAAACGTTTTAGAAGTTATCGGTTTGTAAAGGAAGATTTGACAAATAAGGAATTTCTACTTGAACTTTTTAAGTCGGAACAATTTGATGCCGTTGTGAATTTGGCGGCGCAAGCTGGAGTAAGGTATTCACTTGAAAAGCCTGACGAATATATCTCTTCTAATGTACAAGGGTTCCTAAATATACTTGAATCGTGCAGGCACCATCCAGTGAAACATCTGGTATATGCTTCTTCTAGCTCTATATATGGAACGAATACCAAAATCCCATTTTCTACAGAAGATGTAGTAGATCATCCTATTTCTTTATATGCTGCATCCAAAAAATCGAATGAACTTATGGCGCATACTTATAGCCATTTGTTTAATATACCCACAACAGGACTCCGATTTTTTACTGTCTATGGACCATGGGGGAGGCCTGATATGGCGTTGTTTCTTTTCACTCGCAAAATTTTAAATGGTAATCCTATACAGGTTTACAACAACGGAGAGATGAAACGTGATTTCACCTATATAGATGATATAGTAGAAGGTATAGTAAAGGTACTTGATAAACCTGAATCCGTAAATAATGACTCAGAATGCGACCGTCTAGAAGCATTAAAAACAAAAGCTCCTTATAAACTTTATAATATTGGAAACTCATCTCCTGTGCTGTTAACTGATTTTATTGATGCGCTGGAAGAATCAATTGGGCAAAAGGCAGAAAGACAATTAATGCCATTACAACCTGGGGATGTATTATCCACGTGGGCAGATGTAACAGATTTGATAAAAGATATTAACTATCAGCCTAAGACAGAATTACGAGTAGGAATTTCTAATTTTGTAAAATGGTACAGAGACTTTTACAAAGTTTAAAAAAGTAATTCTAAATAAATTGTATAACATAAAGTCATTTATATAAACAATGTTAACTGGCAAATCAGTATTAATAACAGGAGGGACGGGCTCATTAGGTAAAGCCCTGACAAATCATATTCTAGAGACTTACCCTGGCGTCAAGCGTCTAGTGATATTCTCTCGCGATGAGCAGAAGCAATTTAATATGGCCCAGGAGTATCCACATGATAATTTTCCGCAAATTCGTTTCTTTATTGGAGATGTAAGGGATTATGATCGTGTTAAAAGAGCACTAAAAGGGATTGACTATGTCATCCATGCAGCTGCAATGAAACATGTGCCAATTGCAGAGTATAATCCAATGGAATGTGTGAAGACAAACATCTTAGGTGCAGAGAATATTATAAATGCATGCCTTGAAACAGAAGTAGAACGTGTGGTAGCGCTTTCTACTGATAAGGCGGCAGCTCCAATTAATCTTTACGGTGCTACAAAATTGGCCTCAGACAAACTTTTTGTAGCTGCAAATAACATCAAGGGCTGGAATCCAATCCGATTTTCGGTCGTTCGTTATGGCAATGTGATGGGCTCAAACGGTTCGGTAATACCTTTCTTTTTGAATAAAAAGAAAGAGGGTGTGCTCCCCATAACAGACGCTACCATGACCAGATTTAACATCAGCCTGCAGGGCGGTGTTGATATGGTAATGCATGCCCTTGAGACTGCATGGGGGGGAGAGATTTTTGTTCCGAAAATTCCCTCCTATAAAATTACAGACGTAGCTGAAGCAATCGGACCAGAGTGTGAGCAAAAGGTGATAGGTATTAGACCTGGTGAGAAAATCCATGAAGAAATGATTACCTCTTCTGACTCATATTATACCTATGATCTTGGAAGATATTATGCAATCGTACCTGCTATTCCAAGATGGAGTGTGGAAGATTTTGTAAAAGAATTTAACGCAGAAAAAGTACCAGCAGGCTTTCAATATAATTCTGGAGAAAATACAGAGTGGGTTTCTGTGCAAGAGTTGAGAGAGTTAATCAAAGAACACGTAGACGAGACTTTTTCTGTATGCTAAAGAATCCAGTTCCTTACGGCCGGCAGCACATCACTGAGGCTGACATAGCCACCGTGGTGGAGACGCTGCAGTCGGACTTCCTGACGCAGGGGCCGAAGGTGGCCGAGTTCGAGCAGGCCTTTGCGCGCTACGTGGGCGCCAAGTATGCCGTGGCCGTGAGCAACGGCACGGCCGCGCTGCACCTGTGCACCATAGCGCTGGGCGTGAATGAAGCCTCGCGCGTCATCACCACCCCCATCACCTTCGTGGCCTCGGCCAACTGCGTGCGCTACTGCGGCGGCACCGTGGAGTTCGCGGACATCGACCCAACCACGGCCCTGATTGACATTGCGCAGGTGCGCCAGATGGTGGAGAGCAAGCCCAAAGGCTACTACAGCGGCATCATACCTGTCGACTTCGCCGGCAACCCGGTGAACCTGGAGCAGCTGCGTGAGCTGGCCGACGAGCATGGGCTATGGATTATCGAGGACGCAGCCCACGCACCGGGCGGCTTCTTTGTCGACAGCAAGGGCGAGCAGCAGTTGTGCGGCAACGGGCGTTTCGCTGAATTGGCCATCTTCTCGTTCCATCCCGTGAAGCACATCGCCACAAGCGAGGGCGGCATGGTGACCACCAACGACGAGGAACTCTACAAAAAGCTTTTGCTTTACCGCACCCACGGCATCACGCGCGAGGCGGACCTGCTGGAGGAGAACCACGGCGGCTGGTACATGGAGATGCAGGCGCTGGGCTACAACTACCGCATCCCTGACATGCTCTGCGCCCTGGGCCTCTCCCAACTCAGCCGCGCCGACGAAGGGATGGCCCGCAGAAGGCAGATTGCCAAAATATACGACGCGGCTTTCGCCGGCACGGCAGGTATAGAAGTGCTGGGCACCAACCTGGCGGCTATAACTGAATCGGGTGAGACGGGCCACGCCTACCATTTGTACGTAATTCAAGTGGCCGACCGCAAGGGGCTATACAATTTCCTGCGCGAGCACAACATCTTTGCGCAGGTGCACTACATCCCGGCCCACACCATGCCCTACTACCGCAGCCTGGGGTATAAGAAAGGTGACTTCCCGAAAGCTGAGCGTTACTACGAAGCTTGCTTGAGTCTGCCGATGTACCCGACGCTGACGAACGAGGAGCAGCAATTCGTGATTGAGAAAGTTATAGGTTTTATAAAAGAGTGAAAAAGTTAGCAATAATACCTGCGCGGGGTGGTAGTAAACGAATTCCACGTAAAAACATCAAAAACTTTTTAGGTAAACCTATTATTGCTTACTCCATAGAAACGGCTTTGAATTCCAAGTTGTTTGAAGAAGTAATGGTTTCTACTGATGATGAGGAAATTGCTGAAATAGCTATAAAGTATGGAGCGAAGGTGCCTTTTTTAAGAAGCATTAATAATTCAGATGATTATGCTCCCTTAAAGGAAGTCATTTTAGAAGTCTTGAGTAATTATGAAGTTCAAGGCTTTAATTATGATGTATTTGCATGTATTCTCCCTACAGCCCCTTTAGTTCAGCCAAAGCATCTAATTGATTCATTTCTATTAATGAAAGAGAGGTGTAAATCGGTTATTTCTATCGTAGAATATGATTTTCCAATTGAAAGATCACTCCAATTAGTAGAAGGAAAACTTATAAAGAGTTACCCTGAATTATATTTAAAGCGAAGCCAAGATTTAGCTAAATACTTGCATGATGCAGGGCAATTCTATTGGGCTGATGTAAAACATTATTTAGAGCATGAAAGCTTTTTTAGAGAAGATAATAAAGGCTATCTGCTCAACGGAAAGTACTTTCAGGATATTGATACCATAGAAGACTGGGAGATAGCTGAAGTAAAATTTAAATATGTACATGAGCAAAATAAAACAGATTTGCATCGATAAGTTATCACAGCTTATTCCTATTGAAGGGACTAGATGGGAATTAATATCTCATGCTCATACTCCTTCAATAGTTAATTGGAGAAACGACCCTAATAATTTAATCTTCTTTGAGCAGCAAAATAAGTTAAGAGAAGAAGAACAAACAGATTTTGTTAATAATTACAATAAATTAGACAGGATTGATCTTGTGTTAATAGGTAATGGCCCTATAGGAGTCTTTAGTATAAAAAACCTAACTACAATGCCAGAATATGGCGCTCTAATTGGAGAAAAGCAATATAGGGGGAAAGGTATTGGTAGTAAAGCTAAATATTCATTATTCGATTACTGGTTCATTGAGCTCAATCAGGAAGTGATATACACAAAGAATAAAACAAATAATACGAAAGTGCTTGAATCAAATCTTGCTTTGGGATTTGAAAAAATGGTAAATGCTC
Organism: Pontibacter roseus DSM 17521; assembly: GCF_000373265.1. Taxonomy (GTDB): domain Bacteria; phylum Bacteroidota; class Bacteroidia; order Cytophagales; family Hymenobacteraceae; genus Pontibacter; species Pontibacter roseus. Next base: position 34,663 of record NZ_KB890768.1, on the reverse strand, counting down.
AAAAGAATGATGACTTTATTTTAATGAGGCTTTTAAAAAGTACTTATCTAAAAGCGATAAAATAGCTATTTGTGATCAAAGTTCTTTTTTTGACAGAGTACGGGCAAAATATTGGTATAGGGCATGTCAATAGGTGTCGAGCATTAGCGGATGCTTTTGCCAGTAAAGAGTGTAGTATTAAATTTCTTATTAGAGGAAGTAAATCAATGATAGATTTACCATATGATATTGAATATGTTGATTGGGAAACAAACAGTCTAGCGGCTGAACATATAGCTTCCAGCGACATTAGTGTTTTTGATACATATCAAATAGATAACTCACAGTTAGCATGTCTTTCTTCAAAATCTAAGTTACCCGTTTCTATAACAGACGCTATGCTAAGATATATTCAGAATGGCATTGTTGTAGTAGGTAGTATATATGGGGATTCTATACAGTTACCAACGGAAATAGCAAATTATATATTAAAAGGTCCTCAATACATGTTATTTAGAAATGAGTTTTGGTCACTCCCTAATTATTTGGTAAAAAATAAGATTGAAAATATCACTATCTCGCTAGGTGGTTTTGTTGATAAGCAGAAAATAGCTCCTCTATTAGAAATTGTTCATAATGTGTTTCCTGATGCTAATGTGTCAGTATTTGGACAAGCAGAAAGTAGAGAACGTATTGATGCTCATGAGAAAGTAAGTTTTAAAAATTTGGTTTCAAGTGAAAATTATATAAAGCACTTGTATTCAACTGACTTAATGATAACAAATGGGGGGCAGACATTAAATGAATCTATATTAATAGGTATACCTGTTATAGCCATTTCGACTGCTGATAACCAGATAAAAAATGCCCAAAAATGGCGTGAGCTAGGAGTTATCAAATATTGTGGGAAAACAGTAGATAAAAATTTTAATAAGGAGTTTAAAGAGGAATTGATTGAATTTATCTCGAAAGATGAAAGAATTAAATTCAATAGGGTATCTCAGGAATCAATTGATTCAAATGGGGCAAAAAGAGTTGTAGACTTTGTGCTTGAAAAATATAAAAGCATATGAAATTAAAGCTTACCAGATTTTCATATACTGATTTTATAAAAAGAAATGTTTTTAATCATTCTATAAGGAGAATAAATATATTCAAACTTTTCTATTTATGGAGTAAGGGGTTTGATACCAAAAACATAATTCTATATAAACTCAATTTTAGTAATTGGTGCAATTATCTTCCTGATTCAATCAGGTATAAAATCACTTTAAATACAAATCAAAACTACTGGCCAATATTACACGATAAGTTTTTATTTTATTCATTTATAAACGACAAACTCCCTACTCCAGAGCTATTTGGAATAATACATCAAGGAAGCATTTTTGGAGTTAAAGAAAATTATAATTATGAAATTTTTCTTAAACAAATATTTTCTAAAACCAAATTAGTATTAAAACCACTGCAAGGAGGGAAAGGGCAAGGTATATTGTTTATAGATTTTGATGGAGAAAATATTTTAGTTCAAAACGAGATATTAAGTGAAGGATCATTACATAATCAAATCAAATCTTTGAGTGAGTATGGAATATTTAAATATTATGAGCAACACAAAGAGTTATCAAAGATATTCCCCTTAACAATCAACACAATTCGCCTGGTTACTTTTGTAGACGAGAATACTAGACCCAGTATTTTTGCAGGCGTTTTAAGAGTAGGCTGGTCTGGATCTATACCATTTGATAATTTTTCTCAAGGCGGGATGGTCTCTTTAATAGATTGTGAGACAGGCAAACTATCACCTTGGTTAAGCCGAGCTAGTAATGGTATGCTATTGCAAGGTAATTTACATCCTGATAGTAAAGCTAGTTTCGAAAGCATTATTTTGCCACATTGGAATCAAATTAAAGATGAAATGTTAGCCTTTTTAGCTAAGTATCCTATTTTCGAATATGTAGGATGGGATATACTAGTTACAGATTATGGCTTTGTGATTATTGAAGGTAATCATAATCCTGATTTAGATTTAATCCAAGTGCATAAGCCATATTTAACTGATAAAAGGGCTAAAAAATTTTTTAAGTCTAAGAATATAATATGAACAATAACAAGGTTTTCATAATAGCGGAACTCTCCGCAAATCATAATAATGATTTCTCATTAGCAGTTAAAACGATAGAAGAAATAGCTAAAACAGGTGCAGATGCTGTGAAAATTCAAACATATACAGCAGACTCACTTACGCTTAATGTTGACAATGAGCATTTTGGGCCTCTAAAAGAAGGTTTATGGAAAGGCACAAGGCTATATGACTTGTATACTCAAGCATCAATGCCTTACGAGTGGCAACCTAAGCTAAAGAAAATAGCGGAAGATTTAGGTCTTGTTTTCTTTTCTTCTCCTTTTGATAAAGAAGGAGTCGATTTTCTTGAATCTATGGATGTGCCATTATATAAGATTGCATCTTTTGAAATAACTGATATTCCGCTGATTAAATATGTAGCTAGTAAAGGAAAGCCAGTAATCATATCAACAGGGGTTGCCGAAATCAAAGATATTGAATTAGCACTGGAAGCTTGTAAATCCGTCGGTAACGAGAATATAACTCTCTTAAAATGCACCTCCGAGTATCCAGCTCCCATAGAGGGAGCAAATTTACTGACTATCCCTAATCTTAAGCAAAAATTCGGAGTTAATGTTGGTGTTTCAGATCACACAATGGGGAGTATTGTTCCAACTGTTGCAGTAGCATTAGGAGCTACAGTAGTCGAAAAACATTTAATCTTAGACCGAAATTTAGGAGGGCCTGATTCTTCGTTTTCAATGGAGCCCCAGGAGTTTGCAGAAATGGTAAAGGCTGTGAGATCTACAGAGGCCGCACTTGGAAAGGTAACATATGAAGTGAGTGAGAAAAACAAACTTAAACGTCGCTCTCTATTTGCAACTAAGGATATTCTAGCTGGAGAACCATTTACATCAGAGAATGTTAAATCGGTAAGGCCGGGGCATGGTCTTGCCCCAAAGCATTATACCGAAATTATTGGTCAAAAAGTAAATAGAAATGTAAAGGCAGGCACTCCTATTACAAAGGACATTTTATCCTATGATTATGAGTAGGACCATTAAGTTAATAATAACGTTTTGGCTCTATATACTTTAGAAGAATATAATAATGTCTTTGAAAAGAGCGACAATAAGTAATGTAAAATGGTCTTTTGTGGAGTCTATCAGTTTAAAACTAATAGGCTTTATATTGACTATAATATTAGCTCGCCTTCTTTCTCCAGAGGATTTTGGTGTGTTGGCCGTAGTCAATGTTTTTTATCTATTAACTAATTCATTTATCGATGGTGGTTTAAAAGACGCACTTATCAGAAAACAAGGCGCAACAGATGCCGAATATTCATCAGTATTCTGGATGAATTTAATTTTAGCCATTTTATTCTACCTAATTCTATTTACCGCCGCCCCTATTATCCAAGATTTCTATGGGTACGAAAATTTAACCTTCTTTATAAGATTACAAGCATTAAGCCTAATCATTGATTCGTTAGCTTTAATTCAAATTGTAAAAAGTGTTAAAGATTTAAATTTAAAAAAAGTTAGTCAGGCGAGAATTCCTGCGTCATTAATCAGTTTTATTGTAGGTATCTTAATGGCTTATATGGGATTTGGTGTTGTTGCGCTTATTACTCAGCAATTGGTAAACTCAGCGTTATATGTGACTATACTTTGGTTTAGAGTTAAGTATATCCCATCTATGGATTTTAGTTGGAGATTGTTAATGCCATTATATGGATTTGGTTTAAAATTATTTATAGCAGGGTATCTTAACAGGATTTATGTACAATCAATGAACTTAATTTTTGCTAAATTTTACTCCCCAGCTCCATTAGGTTTATATACCAAGGCAAAAAATTTACAATTGACTCCTAGCTCATTAGTAATTGATTCGATAGCATCTGGTATTTACCCAACAATGGTTAAGTTGCAAGATGATAATTCTAAACTTAAAGCATTCTACGTTAAGAATATTCAAATAACCTTTGCCTTAATATGTGGGATTTCTACTCTTATGTATTTTCAAGCAGAAATTATAGTGAGTATGCTTTTAGGAAATAAATGGTTAGACATGGTTCCTTTTCTTAAAGTCTTAGCAATTGGAGGGCTTTTTATGCCTTTAACCCAAATAAATAGGAACATGCTAAAAGTTAAGGGGCTGGCAGGTTTATATTTAAAACTAGAAGTTATCAGGAAAGTTATGTTGATTGCACTAATTTTTTTCTTTATAAATTATTCATTTATAACTACTATAATTGCTATAACTTGTGGAGGAGCTTTGATGACTATTATAGATATGCACTTTGCTGGTCTTAAAATAAAGTATACTCTAATTGAACAACTAGTAGATATTTTGCCATATTTCATTATAATTTTTTCTGTAGGTCTATTTACAAATTATTTAATAGGATTTGCGCAATTAAATGAAATTTATCAATTAGGTTTATTTTCCATGACTTTTTTTGTGTTGTCGGCACTTATAATTTTCTTTCTTAAAAGAAAGATTATAAACGAAATTATACTACTTTTTAAGTAACTATGAATATTTTATTGCCAATTGAAACAATTAATAGAGAGATAGATTTTAAAATTGTTTTAGCATCTATATTATCAGGTCAAGGTCATAAAATCTATATAGGGCAGCATGATTTTTTAATGTCACTATTGCCAAGTTTACATGGTGGACTGTATATAGGTAAAAACTTATTTACAAAACGTTCTGACCTGGAAACAGGAGAAAAGTATAATATACTTAAAGAAAGAGGCTTTGATATCATTTACTTACATGAAGAAGGAGCTGTATTCGGGGGTAGAGAGAATGATTGGATAGATGTGCTCAAACGTCAGTATAGTCTTGATTTTTTTGATGAAAATGATAGGATATGTGTTTGGGGTGAATTTCAGGCACAAGTTGATTATAGTAGGAGTGAAGGACTAAATATTGCCACAACTGGGCATCCAAGATTTGATTTGTATAAAAAGAAATGGAACAGTTACTTTGATGAAGAAACAAATCAAATTAAGAGCAGATATAGTAGTTACATTTTGATAAATGGAAACTATGGTTTAGCGAATCATGGATTAGGGATTAGTCATGTATTTTCTGAGAATGGAAATTATATAGCTAAAGATGTAGAAAAAAGGCTTAAGAGAATAGGGTTTTACGCTTATTCTTCAAAGCAATTAGTATCAATAATCAATTTAACGCACCATCTAGCGGTTAAATACCCGGATAGATATTTTATTTATCGCCCACATCCCTCCGAAAACCACGATTATTATAAAACTCTTTTTTCAGGTGTAGAAAATATTATTGTTAATCATGATGGCTCGGTCGGTCCGTGGATTTTAGGAGCTGATGCAATTATACATGATGGTTGCACAACGGCCATTGAGGCTACCCTAGCTGGTAAACCAGTTATAAATTTTAAACCTTTTCATGATGAGCAATTTGATATATGGCTACCAAATCAACTAGGTATTCGTGCAACTTCAAATGAAGATGTATTCAATATTTTGGACAACTTGAAAAGTTTTAATCATAGTAGATTAGATTCGGCCTCTTTTGAAAAACTAACTAATTTATTTTATAATTTCAAAGGTGACAGCTTTGAATCAATATTAAAAATAATTGATTCTAAAATCGAAGATAAGCATAAATATAAGTCTATAAGTCCATCATTAAATTTTATCAGAGCAAAGTTTATAAAGATGAGGCTAAAACAAGAATTTGCAAAAAAATTCAATTCTGTCCTCTTTAAAAATAGTAAATATCATGGATTGAAATTCTATGGATTTGAACATAGTTTCATAAAAAATAAGTTTTTAAGTGTACAAAACTTAATGGTCAAGCAAGTATATTTTAAAATTCATAATTCATTTTTAATTGAAGTACAATGAGTCATGAACCACTAGTGTCGGTTATTATTCCTACTTATAAAAGATCAGAGTTTATTTTAAGAGCGTTAAAAAGTGTCATTAATCAAACTTATAAAAATATTGAAATTTTAATAGTTGATGACAATAATGGCAATAACGAGCATAGAATAAAGACCAAGCTTAAATTGGAAAGTTATATTAAGAGTGGTTTAGTAACATATATTGAACATAATCAAAACAAAGGATTATCAGCAGCTCGTAATACAGGAATACAGGAATCTAAAGGTACATACCTTGCATTTCTAGATGATGACGATGAGTGGCTTAATGATAAGATTAGAGTACAAATTGATAAATTTGCAACTTTACCAGAAGACTATGCTCTAGTATATGGTGCATTCAAACAAATTGACCAAAATACGGGTAATCAAAAAATTATTGTCCCAAAATACAAAGGTGATTTATCTAAAATTCTTGGTTTGAATTACATTGGCCCCCCCTCAATGGTTTTATGTAAGAAGCATGCTATTCTTAATATTGATTGCTTTGATGAAATGTTTAAGTCTAGAGAGGACATAGATATGTATTTTCGTCTTAGTAAGAAGTATAAAGTCTCATTTGTAGATAATGTCTTAATGAATTATTATGTTCATACAGACACTATGAGTAAAATATATAGTGATAAACTAGTATATCTTGAACGTTTTATAGAAAAATATAAAACAGATTTAGTTATCCCTAAAACTAGGTGGAGTGAATTACATGAAAGGTTGGGTGAACTTTATGCTTTAAATGGCTTCAACATGAAAGCGATAAATGCTTTTGTGATTTCCTTCCTACATAGAGTTTCCAGGCCACAAGTATTAGGCAAGTTATTTATCTCTATACTTGGGCAAAAACAATACAAAAAGTTACGTAAATTTGATTAAAACGCACTACTCCAAATTTGATTATGAGTATAAATAGAACGCTGAAATCACTTGGGGTTAATAAATATAATCCATCAAATATTGAAAGTGTGATTAATATTAATAATGATAAGGCAATAATTGCAAGATTGCGCTTATCATCAACATAGAGCTATGCTATTAATCCATTAACGGTAAGTATAATTTTGAAGAAAGATATACATCACGTTTCATAAGCATTTAATATAAAGTATAAGCCTGTGCTTTATGGCGTGAGGTCGATGCCATCACTATAATTTAATATTTGAATGATATGGGGTAGTGGTTTGATTTCAGATAATTTTAAGAATATTTATAACATTAAGGAGGTACTTACTTTAAATGCGATGCACAGCTGAAAGTTTATCACTTACGTGTAGGGTTTGTTTATCTAAATCTCTTAATAAGTAGAATAATTATCTATAGCTATACTCTTACATAGAAAAAATCAAACTAATACTTAACTATTCTAAAAATTTAATTATTGAATAATTTGCTGATGAAGAGTTAGGTATAATAAATGTTTGGTCAGATTTAATCAATGTATTAAGTTATTGTTTTAAGATATATAATCGACTGTGCTTAAAATTGCTTTTATCGGTGTGCCTATTCTAAGTGGAGGCTATACCCATTACTGTTCTTTAAAAGAATATTTACCACATTATAATTTTACTCTTATTGGGTTGGGAGTAAGAGATTCTTCAATGGATTTGCAAGATGATTCTTTTATAAATATTGGAGTAGAATTCAGTAAAGTTAATAATCAAAGGGAACTAGCCAATCGACTAATCTCATATTTAATCAATAATAAATTCGATATTTTATTTCCCAATAATTCACCTATAGCTATATCGTGTATTCCTTTTCTGCCTAATCATATTAAAATTATACAAAAAGTAAATAGCGATACCCCTAGAGTTTATAAATATGTAATTACTAATTTAGAGTATGTATCGCAAATAATTTGTATATCCCCGATACAATTAGAAAAGCTCACAGAAAAATATCCAGAAGCATTAAGTAAGCTAAAACTTATACCTCATGGTGTAGACATGGGTTTAGCTACAAACAGAAATATTAATGTAGATAAGCATAGGCTACAGATTGGGTTTTTAGGAAGGATTCATAATGGTCATAAAAGGGTTTTTATAATTCCTGAGATTCTTAAAAATTTAACTATTGAATATGATTTTCATATAGTAGGAGATGGCCCCGATAAATCTGCTTTACTTAGTTTACTAGATAAGAATAAGATATCTTACAAATACCATGGATTTATTGAAAATAAGAATCTTGAACCTATAATTAGCTTATGGGATATAATGTTATTTCCTTCCATAGTTGAAGGTTTCGGTTTAACATTAATTGAAACTATGAAGTATGGTGTAATCCCTATTGCAAATAGATTAGAGGGAATAACCGACTATATTATTGAAGAAGGCCAAAGCGGCTTTTTGGTTGATAAAAATAGCATATCTATTTATGCTAATATTATAGAAAGGTTAAGTAATAATTATCAACTGCTTCTAGATATGAAACAGGGCGTAATTCTTAGGGTTAAAAATAAATTTGATGTATTAAAGATAAGCGAAGAGTATGATAGGGTTATCAAACAATCAATGTTATTTAAAAAACCTCCAAGAAAATCTTTAAGTGAGTGGTCACCATATATAGAATATAGGCCTAGTATTTTACAAAGGATAATTAATAAGGTTAAAATTTTTTTTAAAATTTAAGGTTATATGCATGTATGGTTATTGAAATACTCTAAATCTAATTTGTCGTTACTTGCGGAGACTAAGTTTAATACGTCCGATATTCCAGTACTGAAGAATTTTAATTCTTACTGTAAAGAGATAGGGGATTTTAAACTAGTTTCTTATACACCAGTTGATAGGACTTCAAAAGCTTATTTTGTAGAATATCCCAATTTAATATTGGGATATTCAGGAACAATTTTAGATAACTCAGGTGAATTAACAGATTTCAGAAGCTCTGAAGCTTTAAGAAGTTTAAAATCTTCTAATGAAAAAACTATCTCTGGTCAGTTTTCTATATTTAAGATAACAAACTCTGAGTTTGACTGCCATGTTGATTGTTTAGGTCATCATAAAGTTTTTTACACGGGTAGAGGGAGTGAAATCTATGTTTCCAACTATTTGCCGGTTCTGGCTGAGGTAGCAGGGCTTAAGATTAATGTTGAGGAGTATATTAAACAAAAGGTTATTAAGGATACGGGTGCCGAATTTGGATATTCAACAGTCTACGAAGGTGTAAACATGTTGCCTGAATATGGGCATCTTACTATAGAAGATGGAAGGTTAAAGGTTGGAACTTATAAATCTGTAAAGGAAATTCTTTCGCCTAACCTCTCTTTTACAGATGCTTTGCAAGCTACTGCAAAAGAGTTTAAAAACAATGCAAAGTATTTGAGGAACTTTCATGATACTGTTGTTCCATTATCAGGAGGTTTTGATAGTCGGCTGGTACTAAGTATGTTTTGGAATACCACTGGGAGAACATTACAAACTCTCACTTATAATAGGCAATCAAACTTAGACTTCTGGATTGCAGGTATATTAAGTAGAAAATTTGATATACCTCATGTTAAGGTACTCTTGGATCCAAGCAAAGATCAAAACTTGATTTCAGCTTTTAATCCACAAACAGATGGCGATGTATTTTCATACTTATTCAGGTTAAAAACCTCAGATTTTTACAACAGTGGGGAGATAAAAGTTTCATTGAACGGTAACGGAGGAGACACAGATTGGAGTTATAAATTCAGCAAGAACTTAAACCCTTCAGCTACTAATTTCACTCAACTTGTAACTCATTTTGCTGATTCAGTATTTAGTAAAAAGTCTTTATCTGAGGATTTCGCTCAAAAGTCTAAGATTGATTTAGAAAAATATTTGTTATCAAAATATAATTCATTTGAAAATAAAATAGATTTCCTTAAACTTTTCTGTTCAGCTGTATTCCATTTAGAGAGATGGAGAAGTCAGGGGGTCGGAATTTCACAGAGCTCTCTTAAATATCATGATTCTTTTTCTCCTTTTGGTTCAGAGAATTTTCTTAAGCTAGTATTTCTGTCTAAAGAAGAAAACTTGATTAGAGGGAATAAGGAAAGCTTACATAATCAACTATACGGTCTATTAACTGAAAATGTAAACCCATATGCTCCATTACTTGGCCAGAATGAATGGCATGAAGGAGCAAAAATGCTTGTAGATAAATCCATACCTCTTTACTCTAAAGTTATGTGGAAACTACAAGGTGGAGATATTAACACGCAACTTAGAGTTGCAAATTCAATTGATAATAAAAGCAACTATAAGGAAATTATATTAGACAACGCTAAATCTTCTATCTGGGACTACTTCGATAAGAATTCTATTGTAAATCAAATATCAAAGAATCAAAATCCTAATGGAATAAACTTGGCAGCTTTGGCAGCTCTTTTTAATATTAAATAATAATACAATTGTCAATCGTTTTTTATTTCCCGAATCTTCGCCCAGGCGGAGCAGAGCGCGTCATGCTTCAGCTCCTTAATTTTTTTCACAATAGGGGGCTTACCGTTTCTTTACTTCTTGGCAAAAAAGAAGGGCAGCTTTTAACACAACTTAATCCGCAAATTCCTGTCTATGAGTTGGGAACTGCCGGTGCGAGGGGCTCTGTATTTTCGCTGATTAAATTCTGCAGAAAACATCAACCAGATATCTTATTTGCCACATTAGGTGCTTCAGTAGCGGCGGCACTTGCAAAGCCTTTTTTGCCACGTAAAACGAAACTTATTTCTCGATTAGGAAATACAATTGGGGCGGAAAGAAAGATAATCAAAAGTTTCATCAGAAGAATGATAGTGATGGGATTGCTGAAGCTGATTGCTAATAAGTCTGATATAGTAGTTTTTCAGAGCCACTACATGAAAAGGGACTTCTTAAAATTTATTGAAATAGAGGAGTCCAAGTGTCGCGTAATTTACAATCCCGTAAACATTCCTGAAGTTAATTCGAAAGCAACAGAAGAGGCAATTAATTCTGATCTTTTAGCAATAGGAAGGTTAATGGAACAAAAAGACTATTTTACCCTAATCCAAAGTATCGCTCATTACAAACGAATTACTTCTGATTCTATTAATTTAAATATTGTTGGAGAGGGTCCGTTAGAAAATGAGTTAAAGAAATTGGTTAAAAGTTTAGCACTAGAAAATGAAGTTCACTTCTTAGGTTTCCAGGCTAACCCTTATAGATATCTTTCTAAATCAAAATACCTTATTTCTTCTTCACTTTATGAGGGGTTTTCAAATGTGATTTTAGAATCTCTTGCTTTAGGAGTACCAGTTATCGCTACTGATTGTCCCAGCGGCAACAGAGAGGTCCTTGAAGAGAATGTAAATGGTTTCTTTACCGAAGTAGGAGATTCTGAAAAGATGGCTAATACTATTAACCTTGCTTTGGAAAATAGACCTTCGTTTGATTCAACTAAGATAGCTGCGGATTTGAAAGCAAAGTTTGATCTTCAATTTATTGGGGAGCAATATGCAAGTATGATAAATGAATTTCAGAATTGAGAGTTTTATTTTTTCCTAAATACACCCGCTTGGGTGCGAGTAGTAGATTGCGCACCTACCAGTATCTGCCCTATTTTAGGGATCAAGGAATTGATGTTGATTGCAGCCCCTTATTTGATGATTACTATTTGCAGCAGCTTTACCAAAAGAAAGCCATCAGTAGAGTAAAAATTATTAAAGCGTATATTTCAAGACTATTTAAATTGTTTACATCAGCAAGATATGATCTGGTAATTATAGAAAAAGAACTCTTTCCTTATCTTCCTGCGTTTGCAGAACAAGCTCTTGCATTGTTTAAAATTAAATACATTGTTGATTATGACGATGCGATCTTTCATAATTACGATCTGCACCCCAACAAGTGGATTAGGACAATACTGAAAAGAAAAATTGCCAAGGTAATGGAAGGGGCATCTCTGGTAGTTGCAGGCAATAAATACTTACGAGATTATGCTAAAAAGGCAGGAGCTACCAACATTATTATTATTCCAACAGTGATCAATACAGATTATTATACGGTAAAGAATTCTGAAAATCAGGAAGAAGTTATTATAGGTTGGATAGGTTCGCCATCTACATTAAAATATGTTCGGAATATAGTGCCTGTTTTGCAAAATCTTAAAAATAAATATCCACTTAAGTTACATATTATAGGTGGTAAAGCCGGGGTTGGCTTTGAAGGCTATGAAGAGGTGCTGGAATGGTCAGAAGAAGCTGAAGTAGATTTGATCAGGCAATTCGATATAGGGATTATGCCCTTGAATGATGATGCTTGGGAAAAAGGAAAGTGTGGCTATAAGCTTATACAATACATGGGCTGTGGGTTGCCTGTCGTGGGAAGTCCTATTGGTGTGAATAATGAAATTATACAAAATGGAGTAAATGGATACAAAGCCACAGACTTAGTGAGTTGGAAACAAGGACTCGAAAAGCTTTTGGAGGATAAAAATCTGAGAGAGTGTATGGGTAAAGAGGGTCGAATTATTGTAGAAGAAAAGTACTCATACAAAGTGGCTAAAAATAGATGGTTACAAATTTTGCAGGAAGTACATAATTATTAATAATGCCTACACGTAAGTTTATCAAGTGAAATGGGGATTTTTGACATCATAATATTGCTGCTGATACCTTACCTGGTAAAGATAGCTATTCCCTATTTTTCTAGAATCGCTGAGGTTAAAAATACAAGATGGCTGTACTATTTATGGTACTATCATGTGTTTTTTGGTGTGATCTTTATGCTCTATGTACAGGTGTTTGGAGGTGATGCACTTGGTTATTGGCGTGTAAAAGAAGTTAGCCTTAATGAATACTTAGAGCTAGGTCAAGGAACTGCATTTATGCATGCATTTAATTATGTATTCGTAAATGTACTGAAATTATCCTTTTTTACAGGGTCAATGATCTATACTTTTATAGGATTCCTAGGGGTTATGTTTTTTTATCTCTCTACCACAAATTTGGTTAAAACCAATGTAAAGGTGTATGGATACAATGTTTTCCCTTATATCTTTTTCCTTCCAAATCTGCATTTCTGGTCTTCAGGAGTTGGTAAAGACACATTAGTTTTTTTTTGTGTAGGGCTATTCCTCTTTAGTGTAATGAGCCCTTTACGGCGAAGTCTGGGCATAGCTATAGCTTTAATTTTATCCTACAACATCCGACCTCATATCACCATATTTCTCCTTGCATCTTTCGGCATAGGCTTTCTTTTTGATAATAAATTAAAACCCTTGCAAAAGCTTTTCCTATCATTATGTATGATATCAGTTGCAGCATTCATATTTGACGATGTAATGCGCTACTTAAAACTAGAAGATGTTTCGACGGAAAGTGTAGAGCAGTTTTCTGATAAAAGAGTTTATAATCTTAGTAGGGGGCATACGGGATCTAGCGTGGATATATCATCTTACCCATTACCGCTTAAGGTTTTTACATTTTTGTTCAGACCCCTTTTCTTTGATATTCATAATGTAATGGGTGTTTTTGCTTCGGTTGAAAACTTAATTATGCTAATACTATTTATTAAAATATTAAATGCCAAAACCTTAAAACTGTTGAAACAGGCACCTTACCAAATAAAAGGTTTGTTTTTCTTCTTTCTGATTGGCAGTATTGCTTTTTCCACTTCGTTGGGGAACCTAGGCATTATGATGCGCCAGAAGAATATGCTTGTGCCTGGCATGTTGATATTTATGTTTTGGGTTCTAAGTGTGAGGAAGGAGATATTTCAATCAAGATTACTCTCAAAGATGATACATGACCAACACTCAGTTCAGCCAAGTCAAAAGTTGAATTAGATTATACTCTCTATTTACAGTTTAATATATGTTATTGTTTAAACATTTTAAGAGAAGCATCCAAAATTATGAGACGACTTAGACGATTTCGATGGTTAGTTCTGGAAACTATTAAACTTGTTAGGAATCCCTTGCTATCTCAATCTTATTATCCAGAAGAAGAAAGAAAATCTAAGTTTTCCATTTGGCTTGACAATCTCTTGTGGGTAATAAAAAATAATGAAGTGAACAAACTTTATTATGCCTATGGCATGGATAGAAAGGCAGGGCTTAATGGTTTAGAAGTAATGTCTCTAAAAAAATTTGGATATATAAGGGACAAGGAAAACCTCTTTCCAGCTATCAGCAACTATAGCTACATCTGCATCTTGCGTGACAAGTTTATCTTTTCACAGCTCCTGAAAAGTTTGGATATACCCACTCCAACTAATCTAGCATTGTTAAATAAAGAGGGTGTGACCTGGCTTGCTGACATGAGACAAACCCCGTTGGAGTATCTTGTAGAAAATGAAAGCCTCAATATAAAAGGCTTTTCTAAAGAACTAGCAGGTATACTGGGAAAGGGTGCCTTTCCTTTACAGGTAGCACATGGTAAGCTCTACATTAAAAACGAAGAAGTTACAGTTGATCAATTAAGGGATAAAGTAGATGGTTTGTATTTGCTGCAGGAGCATATTGATCAACATCCTCAGATGAATTACTTATACCCGTCAGCTGTTAATACTATACGTGTAGTGACTTTTTTCATTAATGGCAAAGTTGAGGTTTTCTGTGCCTCCCTTCGCATAGGCGCCAAAGGAAGAAGTGTGGATAATTGGGCTGCGGGAGGGATAGTTGTTGGAGTCGATATGAAAACAGGCAACCTAACAGGTGAAGGCCTTTTCAAGCCAGGCTATGGAGGAAGGGTGACGAATCACCCTGATACAGGGGTGAAGCTAGACGGATTCCAAATACCATTCTTCCACGAAGGAGTTAAAAAAGTTTGTGAGTTGCATAGCTACTTATATGGAATTCACTCTGTTGGCTGGGATGTTGCCATTACCCCTAATGGTCCAACTATAATTGAAGGAAACGATAACTGGGATGGTGGTATTCCTATGTCACTTGAAAAAAACTTTAAAAGCAGATTTTTAAGTTATTATTCTAAATAGATAGGTAAAACAAAAGAGCAACACGTTCCTGCCTTTTAATTTATAGAACAGCTCCTGCAGGAGCTGTTCTATAAATTTTTAAACCAATAAATAGCGGACTCATCATTAGATTGATTATTTTTTGGATAAGGGTCGCGTAAAAAGAACTTATCTTTGTACCTGAAAACAAATCTTTTCCACTAATGCCCCCAGTTCTTATCCGCATCACCACGGTACCACTCTCCCTGCAAAAGCTGATTACTGGTCAATTGCCGTACATGCGGTCCAAAGGGTTTGAGCCGCTGATGGTTTCTGCCCCTGGACCGGAATCACAGGCGGTGATGAAAGAACAGCAGACTTCCCTCGTTGAAATTAGGATGACCCGCAAGATTACGCCGGTACAGGATTTGAGGGCGCTCTGGCAATTCTATCGGCTTTGCAAGAGGTACAAACCGGCTATAGTGCACTCCCACACGCCTAAGGCGGGCATAATTGGAATGTTGGGAGCCAAACTAGCCGGTGTGACGGTAAGGCTGCACACGGTTGCTGGGCTTCCGCTGATGGAGACGCAGGGAAAGAAGCGGCATGTGCTGGAGGCGGTGGAGAGAGTTACCTATGCCTGTGCCACTAAGGTATACCCTAACTCGACGGTGCTGAAAGACTTTATCCTGCAAAGCAGGTTCTGCGGATTAGATAAAGTGAAGGTAATCGGGAATGGAAGCAGCAATGGCATCGATACCCGCTTTTTCTGTCCATCGCAACTGGACGCAGCCAGGTTACAGGAGTTGAGAGCCTCTTTGAGTATACAGCCCGAGAATTTCGTATTCGTGTTCATTGGCCGCCTAGTCAGAGATAAAGGTGTGCAGGAGTTAGTGACTGCCTTCACGAAACTGCAGCAAAGCCATCCTCAGGTGAAGCTGTTGCTAGTAGGCCCCTTTGAGCAGGACCTAGACCCCGTCAATGATAGAATTCTGAAAGAGATTGAGCGTAATCCAGCTATTCTGTCAGTTGGTTTTCAGCACGATGTGCGACCATACCTGGCCATCAGCCAGGCGCTGGCATTCCCCTCTTATCGTGAAGGCTTTCCAAATGTGCCCATGCAGGCTGGTTGTTTTGGGCTACCAAGTATTGTAACAGATATCAATGGCTGCAACGAAATCGTGCGCCACGGTGAGAACGGCTTGATCATACCACCTAAGTCTATGGAGGAACTCTATAACGCGATGCTGCAGTTCATTACGGATAAGGAGAGCTTCGTGTGTATGCAGTCGAAGGCACGGCAGATGATTGTGGACCGCTATGAACAATCCCACTTCTGGGAGCTTTTATTACAGGAATACCAAGACCATTTGAAGCAGCATGAAGGTATATAGCGGCTTTTTCAAACGCCCGGTTGATTTCATCGTGAGTCTGAGTGCTTTCGTAGTGTTGTTGCCGGTTTTTGTGGTGGTGACGCTACTGTTGGCTATTGCGAATAATGGCAAGCCCTTTTTCTTGCAGGCCCGACCTGGAAAGGGGGGGCTCATATTCCGGGTGATAAAATTCAAGACAATGAATGACCGGAAAAATGAACAGGGAGAACTATTGTCGGATGCAGAAAGGTTGACATCTGTTGGTGCCTTTGTTCGGAAGACCTCATTAGACGAAATACCGCAGCTGCTGAATGTCATCAAGGGAGAGATGTCACTGATTGGTCCACGTCCATTGCTGGTGGAATACCTGCCCCTCTACAATGAAGTGCAGCGCCGCCGGCACGAAGTCAGGCCCGGTATTACAGGTTGGGCGCAAGTGAATGGCCGCAATGCCATCAGTTGGGGCGAGAAGTTCCGTTATGATGTGTGGTATGTGGATAACATCTCCTTCCTGTTGGATGTGAAAATCATCTTGAGAACAATTGTAAAAGTCTTCAAATCGGAAGGAATCAGTGCAGAGGGCTCTGTCACGATTGAGCGTTTTAGGGGGAGCGAGCAGGAAGTGTAATTTTCTTTCCTGAGAATTCCTGATAATTTTGTAGCCTATACCTGGCAATACTCAAAACAACTAAAATGTATTTGTACGGCGCAAGCGGACATGCCAAAGTGATTATCGACATACTTCGGGATGCGGCTATACCTGTTGCGGGTGTGTTTGATGATAACCCGAATATTCGGGAAGTGAGCGGTATACCTGCTGTTGGGCCATATACTGGGCAAAAATTAGATAAGCCCTTGCTCATCAGCATCGGGGACAACACAATACGCCGCAGGATTGCGCAGAAGCTACAGGTAAACTATGGTAAGGCTATTCATCCAAGTGCTATCATTTCTGCTTCTGCTACTATACAGGAGGGGACCGTCGTAATGCAGGGAGCGATTATTCAAGCGAGCGTCCATATTGGGAAACATGCTATCGTGAACACAGGCGCCAGCATAGATCATGATTGCCGTATTGGCGACTACGCCCATATCTCCCCGGGAGCGGTACTGAGTGGGAACGTGCAGGTAGGGGAGGGAACACATGTAGGGGCAGGTGCCGTGGTTATTCCTAATCTTAAGATTGGGAAATGGTGTAAAATAGGTGCCGGCGCCGTGGTGATACGGGATATACCGGACGGAGTGACCGCTGTGGGAAATCCGGCCAGAATCATTAATGAACATCAGAATAAGATATGAACACAAAAATATGGCTCTCTTCCCCGCACATGGGGAACAACGAGTTCAACAACATAAAAGAGGCCTTCGATACGAATTGGATTGCGCCGCTTGGTCCGCATGTGGATGGCTTTGAGAGAGACTTAGCAAATTTCTTAGGAGAGGGTGTGTCAGTTGCGGCCCTGAGTTCTGGTACTGCTGCTCTGCACTTGGGCCTAATTATGCTGGGTGTGCAGGCAGGAGATGAGGTAATTTGCCAAAGCATGACTTTCTCCGCTTCTGCAAATCCCATCGCTTACCAAGGCGCTACTCCTGTGTTCGTAGACAGTGAAGAGCGCACCTGGAACATGTCTCCGGATTTGCTGGAAACCGCCATACAGGACAGGCTTAGAAAAGGTAGGAAGCCAAAGGCCATCATTGTGGTGCACCTGTATGGTATGCCCGCGGAGATGGACCAAATAATGGACATAGCCAATCGTTTTGACATACCTGTTGTGGAAGATGCAGCCGAGGCGCTTGGTTCTTCCTACAAAGGTCAAATGCTAGGTACTTTCGGGGCAATGAGCATTTTGTCCTTCAACGGCAACAAAATCATTACTACTTCAGGGGGCGGCGCCTTGGTATCAAAGAATGAAGCTTGGATTAAACAGTCCCGCTTCCTGGCGACACAGGCACGTGATGCGGCCCCACATTACCAGCACTCGCACATCGGGTATAACTACCGCATGAGCAACATCTGCGCTGCCATTGGGCGCGGGCAGATGGAGGTACTACCGGAACGCGTACAACAAAGACGCGCTAACTATACCTTCTATAAAGAGGCTTTTGCTGATTTAGCAGCCATCCAGTTCCCGGATGAACCGAACGCAGATTATTACTCCAACCGTTGGCTGAGCACGGTGCTGATAAACGACAAGAAAGGCTTTAGCCGTGAGGATATCCGTCTGGCGCTTGAGTCAGAGAACATTGAATCGCGACCGCTCTGGAAGCCGATGCACTTACAGCCTGTGTTTGCCAATGCTCCCTTCTATGGCGATGGCACCAGCGAGCGATTGTTTGAGAAAGGTCTTTGCCTGCCCTCCGGGTCTAACATGACGGATGAGGAACGAGCGAGAGTGGCTGCAAGGATAAAAGCCTGTTTCAAAGAAGTAGCTGTTTAGGGTTTCAAAATCCCGCAAACCTTTATAATGTAGTACTACTGGAGCCGTGTGCTCTTCTTTAGTTCATCCCCATAGGCAGGGAAAGCCGAATTGCCTTCGAGCTAGCTTTCCCTGCGTATGGGGATGAACTTTTTATTTGGTTCAAATTAGTAATATTTGATTTTACCGGCCTGTAGAGGACGATTTTTACAAAATTCTCGGATTATAAAGATGTTTAGCTAGCTAAAGAAATACTTTTCTCATCAAGAGCCAGTGTAACACTTGCCAGAAAAGTTGCAAAACAAATATTGACTGCTGCTATATAAAATGCTGTAGATTAACGTTATTATAGTTAATTTTGGGCTCCAAATTTGTAAGAGTTCGTGCTAAAGGCTATAAAGCACTGGTGAAAAGCACTTTTTTATTAGTCGCAGGCTTATGGCAGGAATGAAATTGACAAGTTTGGTGTTGAACCGGAGACTAAGTATTAATTATAATTAATTTAACTTAAACGACCACAGGAAATAAGCCGTACGATAGTAACTGAGCATGCCTGAAGCGTTCACACCCTCGACCGCGTTATTACCTGATCCAAACCAACGTATGAAAACATTTTTACAGAATAAGGCATTACCGAAATGGATTATCCTCATTATCGATCAGGTGATTACGACTTGGTCTTTTGCCTTATCCTTCTTTATTATCCGCCAATTCGATTTTGAGCACATACTCCGCGGGCACTTCCTGGTATATGTGGGCATTTACTTCCTCGTTTCCGTCACGGTGTTCTACCTGATGCGCATCCATACTGGGCTCATCCGATATTCCAGTACAGACGACATCTACAGGATATTCACGGCCGTTCTGATAGCCAGCCTTACCTACGCTGCCCTTGTGGGGCTGTGGGTGGAGCCAGAATTTAGCATTGACTCAGTCAACATCTATGTAGTCTTGCTGATAAACTTCTTTATCTGCTCCTCTGTACTGATTATGATGCGGATAGGGGCGAAGGCCCTGTTTTACTTCATTAAGCGTGGCACGACCGGAGAGAAAGAGACGGTACTCATTTACGGAGCGGACAGCTTCGCCATACTTGTAAAGCAGGCTCTGGAAGTAAGTAGCGTTGGGCGCTTCACCATTGCTGGCTTTGTGGACGACAACCCTAACAAAATCGATAAGAACATACAGCAGAAGCGCGTATACCACATCAACGACATCGAGAAACTGCAGAAGAAGCTCCATATTGACAAACTCGTGATTCTGAGTGAAGAATTGAAATCAGATGCTCGCAAGAGCGCGATTGAAAAGTGCGTTGAATTGGGCATAAAGGTGGTGACGGTGCCGCCAACAGACCAGTGGATGTCCGGTTACCTGCGCATGAACCAGATTCAGGATTTGCGCATCGAGGATTTGCTGCAGCGGCCACCCATCGTGATTGAAAATGATAAGATTTCAGCTGACCTAGCCGGCAAGCGCATCCTGATTACGGGTGGAGCGGGCTCTATTGGTTCTGAGATAGTGCGACAGGTGCTGACTTACAATCCAGAGATGGTCATCATCTGCGACCAAGCAGAATCGCCGCTTCATGAGCTGCAACTGGAGATGGAGGAGGAGTTCCCAGGTGCAAATCTAAAGCTGTGCATCGGTGACATCCAGAATTTCAACCGGATGTATGCGCTCTTCAAGGAGTATAGCCCTCAAATGGTATACCACGCGGCGGCTTACAAGCATGTGCCGATGATGGAAAACAATCCGTCAGAAGCCATCATGACCAATGTGTTAGGTACGAAGAACCTGGCCGACCTTTCCATGACTTTCGATGTGGAGAAGTTCGTGATGGTTTCAACAGACAAGGCAGTGAACCCGACCAATATCATGGGGGCCTCCAAGCGTATCGCTGAGATTTACATCCAGTCGCTGAACAACATCAATGCGGAAGGTAAGCAGCAAGAGCGTTCACAGAGGCCGCAGCATCAGACGCGATTCATTACCACCCGTTTTGGGAACGTGTTAGGCTCCAACGGTTCTGTCATTCCCCGTTTCAGGGCGCAGATTGAAAAGGGCGGACCTATCACAGTGACGCACCCAGATATCACACGTTACTTTATGACTATACCGGAGGCGGTGCAGTTGGTGTTGGAGGCAGGTACGATGGGTTCAGGAGGCGAGATTTTCATCTTTGACATGGGGCAGCCTGTAAAAATAGTAGACTTGGCTAAGAAGATGATTAAACTGGCTGGTCTGACGCCGCAGGATATTGAAATCGTTTTCTCAGGTCTGAGACCTGGGGAGAAGCTGTATGAAGAGCTGCTGAACCAAGAAGAACTGACTATACCTACGCACCACGAGAAAATCAAAGTTTCTAAGGTGCGGGAGTATACCTACAATAAAGTAGTGGCGAACATCAATGAATTGCTCACCCTCAACAAAGACGGCGATGAAACCGATGTGGTGAGAAAGATGAAGAACATTGTGCCAGAGTTTAAAAGCAAGAACTCTCGTTTTGAGGAACTGGACTCCATGCTGCAGTAGAACCAGGAGCACAAAAAGAGAGGGCCCAGGTATAGCACCTGGGCCCTCTCTTTTTGTGCTCCTCTTAGGGCTGACACCTACAGAGCCGGCAGCACTTTTGCCCGTACCTCACCAAAGCCAATACGAACACCACCGCGCTCGGCAAACCCGCGCATGATGACGGTGTCGTAGTCGTTGATGAACTTGCGTTCAGTGCCGTCAGAGAGTCTGATTGGCTCCGAGCCACGCCAGGTAAGCTCCAACATAGACCCGTAGGAAGTCTTGTCAGGTCCGCTGATGGTGCCAGAGGCGTACATATCGCCTACCTGTATGTTACAGCCGTTGCTGCTCTGGTGGGCCAGTTGCTGGTTCATGTTCCAGTACATGTACTTGAAGTTGGAACGGCAGATGCTGTTCTCCTTCCCATCCTCTGGTTTCAGCAGCACCTCCAGGTTGATATCGTAGTTGCGGTCGCCGCTGAACTCCAGGTATGGCAGCGGTCTTGGGTCTTGCACCGGACCTCTCACACGGAAGGGCTCCAGCGCATCCAGTGTAACCACCCAGGGAGAAATGGAAGAGGCAAAACTCTTGGCCAGGAAAGGCCCAAGCGGCACGTACTCCCAAGTCTGCATGTCACGGGCCGACCAGTCGTTGAACAGCACCAGCCCGAAAATATAGTCATCTGCCTCGTTTGGGGTAATCATGTCACCTAGCCTGGTTTCACGACCGGTGATAAAGGCGACCTCCAGCTCAAAGTCGAGCAGGCGGGATGGGCCAAAAGTAGGCGCGTCCGCATCCGGTGCTTTGGTCTGGCCATTCGGGCGGCGAATGTCTGTACCCGAAACCACAATGGAGGAGGCGCGGCCATGGTAGCCAATAGGCAAGTGCTTCCAGTTGGGGAGCAGCGCGTTCTTCGGGTCACGGAACATGGTGCCCACGTTGGTGGCATGCTCAATGCTGGAGTAAAAGTCGGTGTAGTTGCCCACCTTCACTGGTAGCAGCATCTTTACCTCGCTCATCTTAATCAGGCACTCCTGCATGAGTCGGCTGTTGCCGCTTATCTCGTCGTTGTCGTTGCGGAGCAGCTCAGACACCCGGTTGCGCACGGCGCGCCACTTGGATTTGCCCAAGGCGATGAAATCATTCAGGTAGGGGCGATGGAAAACAGTTGGGTCAATGTCGAGCAACTCGAACAGGTTGTGCTGCGCGACAGCGTATAGGTCCAACACATAGTCACCTATGGCCACTCCCACGCGCGGGTCCCTGGTGGCCGATTGGAAGATACCAAAAGGAAGGTTCTGTATCGGGAAATCGCTGTGCGGGGCAATCTCTATCCAGGAGTGTAAGGTTGGGTCGTTGGCTTTTATCATAGCATGCAGAAATCATGATTGTGAACAAATATATGGATTTTGGAGCGGAAGGGAAAGCGGTACAGGCAGCCAAACCCATCCATCTATACCTGAAGCATAGGAGAGGTATAGAACCTTTAACTGTGCGGCTATAATGAAAATGAAAAGGCAGGCGCTGAGTAATCAGCGCCTGCCTTTTAAGGTATGGGAAAGCCTATTGTTAGGGTATGGCAGTCACATTCACCGCCTCAACCGACCTGATTTCTGGAACGGCCTTCAATACGGACTGCTCCACGCCGGCCTTCAAGGTCATGGTAGACATAGGGCAGGAGCCACAGGCGCCCAACAGTTCCAGTTTAAGTACCATCTCATCGGTTACTTCGAGCACCTTTACGTTTCCGCCGTCAGCTTCCAGGTAAGGCCTGATTTGGTCAAGGGCATCCTCGATGCGAAGTAAAAAATCGTTGTCAACGTTTATGGCTGCCATCAGTATTAGCTTTTAATTTCTACGGTCTTAGTTTTGGCTAAAGTGGCGTTACGAACAGATACCTGCTGCGCGACAGCCTCGGCCAACTCCTTGAAAACACCGGACGCTGGAGAATCGTTCTGTAAAGCCACCGGAGTTCCTGCATCGCCACTTTCGCGGATGCTCTGCACCAGCGGTACCTGGCCCAGTACGGGCACATCAAACCTTTTGGCCAGATTCTGGCCGCCTTCCTGACCAAAGATGTAATACTTGTTCTCGGGAAGTTCGGCAGGTGTGAAGTAAGCCATATTCTCGACCACGCCCAGCACCGGCACGTTGATTTGCGGCTGGCGGAACATCTGCAAACCCTTTTGAGCATCTGCTATGGCCACCTTTTGTGGGGTGGTCACAATCACGGCTCCGGTCACTGGCAGTACCTGCACCATGGTCAGGTGGATGTCGGAGGTGCCGGGAGGCAGGTCGAGGAGCAGGTAATCTAGCTCGCCCCACTCCACATCAGAGATGAACTGCTTCAGAGCGGAACTGGCCATTGGCCCTCTCCAGATAACGGCATGGTCAGGAGGCGTGAGGAAACCAATGGACATCAGCTTCACGCCATACTTCTCCACGGGTATGATGTAGTTCTTGCCGTGGTCACCCTGCACCATCTGCGGGCGCTGGTCTTCCACACCAAACATGGTAGGTATAGACGGTCCGAAGATATCGGCGTCAATCAGGCCTACGCGGGCGCCTGACTGCGCCAGCGCGATGGCCAGGTTGCTGGTGACGGTAGACTTGCCTACGCCGCCCTTGCCGGATGCCACGGCGATGATGTTCTTCACACCAGTCAGCACCTCGGAGTTGCCGGCACGGCCGGAAGTCACGCGCGAGGTCATGTTCACCGTCACGTCCGCTTCTTTGTCCACCATGGTATGGATGGCACGGATACAAGCGTTGCGAATCAGGTCTTTGAGTGGGCAGGCCGGCGTGGTCAAAATAACGGTGAAACTCACGTTCTTGCCATCCACCTGCACGTCCTCCACCATGTTGAGCGTCACCAGGTCCTTGCCCAGGTCCGGTTCCTCCACATAGCTGAGGGCTTTTAATATATCTTCTTTTGTGATTGCCATAGTTGAAATACTAGCTGTTAAGCCTTACAAAGATACGAACAAAAAACTCTAGAAACAGCACATATTCCTAGTTTGCATGGCAAGTAGGATGGGGACAGTAGGAGAGGGATTTTAGAGAAATATGGCTGGCCCATGCAACGCATTCCTACCTTGGTGGGTCTACCAGGTATAGCGCATCCTAAATCAGAAGCTCATGAAAAAGCTGTTCCCCCATTGCCTTAAATTCGGGTTATACCTCTTCTTGCTGCCTCTCCTGCTGGCAGTCTCCTGCCTGAAACAGGAGGGGGAGGAGGCTGTTCCTGTTGACCTGTTTGGGAAGTGGAGTCTGGTAACAATCGGATATACAGACAAGGCAGACCTGCCACCACCACAGGACACGCACGTCTGGGTTGAGTTCAGCAAGGAACGGCCGACTTCAGGTCAGCATCTGGCTGGAGACTATACCTACTGGCTCAACGGCCAGGCAGCCCCTAACCATTACTTCGGGGGCTTCAGGACCAGCGGCCTGGGCAGCGAAGGCTCCATACGAACCGGTGAACTGGCGACGACAGAAATAGCCAGCACCAGAATGATGGATACGGCGTTCGAAAGAGAATACTTCAGGCTGCTGCCCCAAGCGAAATCCTACACTATCCAAGGCAACACCCTCACGGTGCTTTGCCGGGAGGGGGAGAAGCTGGTGTATAACAGACAGCTACCTGAATAAATCGCTCCTTAAGTTGTCCTAGTAATAGGTTATAGTTTGTTTCAATGCAAAGGACGGCTAGCTAGAGCAGCAAGAGTGAAACCAGGTATAGCAATACCTGTAGGGCTGCCATCGATTCAAAATAAAAGTCCCGGCTATACCCTGTGGCTATACCTGCAACCGTTATATTTGTATTCCTCCAAGTATAGCACCCATGTCCTTAATCCCGAAAGAAACAGTTGACCAAATCCTTGCCCAGGCCGATATCACGGAGGTGGTGGGGGATTTTGTGTCGCTCAAGAAAAAGGGACAAAACCTCTGGGCCTGCTGCCCTTTCCACCACGAGAAGTCGCCTTCCTTTTCTGTTTCGCCGGCCAAAGGCATTTACAAGTGCTTCGGCTGTGGCAAGGCGGGCAACTCGGTGCAGTTCATCATGGATGTGGAGGGCACCAGCTTTCCGGAGGCGCTCAAGTACCTGGCCAAAAAGTACGGCATCGAGGTGCCGGAGGACCAGCCGAGCCCGGAGTACGCCCGGGAGCAGAGTGAGCGGGACAGCCTCTACATTGTCTCGGAATTCGCAAACAAGCATTTTCAGCACGTCCTGCACCACCACGAGCAGGGCAGCATCGGCCAGTCGTACCTGAAGGAGCGAGGCCTGACCAATGCGACTATCAAGAAGTTTGAGCTGGGGTATAGCGTAGACGCCTGGTCTGACCTGACGGACGCGGCGCTGAAGGCAGGGTATAAGCAGCAGTACTTGGAGGCCACCGGGCTGACCATCGTCCGGGAAGACGGCAAGAAATACGACCGCTTCCGGGGCCGCGTGATGTTCCCAATTCACAACATCTCGGGCCGCGTCATCGGCTTCGGCGCCCGTACCCTCAAATCCAACGACAAGAAAAGCCCCAAATACCTCAACTCCCCGGAGTCGGAAATATACCACAAGAGCAATGTACTGTACGGCATGTACCAGGCGCGTCAGGCCGTGCGCATGCAGGACATGTGCTACATGGTGGAAGGCTACCTGGACGTGCTGTCCCTGCACCAGGGCGGCATCGAGAATGTGGTCTCCTCCTCGGGTACCTCGCTCACCGAAGGTCAGATAAAGCTCATCGCCCGCTATACCCAGAACATCACGGTGTTGTATGATGGTGACGCGGCAGGTATAAAAGCCTCCCTGAGAGGTATAGACCTGATTCTGGAGAATGGCCTGAATGTGAATGTGGTTACCTTTCCGGCTGGCGAAGACCCTGACTCCTACATCCGAAAGGTGGGCGACGAGGCGTTCAAGGCCTATGTGCAGGAGCACGCGCAGGATTTCATCTCCTTCAAGACCAGCCTGTACGCCGAGGAAGCGAAAGGTAACCCTGTGAAGAAGGCCGAGGCGATACGCGAAATCGTGACCTCCATCTCCAAAATCCCGGACCCCATCAAGCGGACGGTGTTTTTCCAGAGCTGTAGCCTGATTTTTGGGATTGATGAGCAGCTGCTGATTTCGGAGTACAACAAAATGCACCTGCAGGACCGGCAACAGCAACAGCAGCTCCGTTCTGGCAGCCTCGCCGATTTTGCCGAGGCCGAATATTACGAGCAGGAAGAGGCAGAAACGGCCAAGCCGGTAACAGAAACCGATAGCCTGAAGCGTTACGAGCGTGAGATTGTGCGCATGCTGCTCAACTACCCCGACCGGATTCTGGTGGATGGGCAGAACACCTGCCAGTACATGCTGGAGCAGCTGGAAGATGTGGAATTCAGGACGCCGCTTTACGCCCGCCTGGTGGAGGTGGTGAAGTCAAAGTTAAACCAAGGGGCTATACCTTCGGCCGATGACTTCATCAACTACCCGGACCAGGAAATCCGGACAGAGGCCACCAACCTGCTCTCTGACCCCTACGAGCTCAGCCATAACTGGGAAACCCATCAGATTTACGTGCCGCACGAGTCCGATTTGCTGCCTTACGGAGCCGAGCGGGCCGTACTGCGCCTCAAGTGGCGCAACGCGCAACTGCTCATGAAGGCCGAGATGGAAAAGCTCCGCCTCGTGACCGACCCCACCGAACAAGACCGCGTGCTCCACGTCATCCGCAGCCTCAAAACCTTTGAAACCCAGATAGGGGAGCTACTGGGGATTGTGGTGAATAAGTAGATTTAGGCTTCGCCCGATGCTTTCATAAGGTTGCGTTTAATTCTGCTGAGCAAAAAAGCTGTTTTAATCTTGCGAGTCAGATTTCCGATTGGGTTGTACAGTATAGACAGCCCCAAATGTTTAATGAACTTTCTACCTAAGTCTTGCTGTGAATACATTAACCCTTCAGCCTGTAGTAAGTGTATTTCGGAGAGCAGGACTCTAATTTCTTTCTTACTCGGCATCTTCACACCACTCAGTTGTCTCCTCTGAATAGCATTTTTTACTGCTATCAACTTAAAGTCCCTAGAGCGTACATAGTTATCAAAGCCCTGGGACACACCTCTAGGCCATATCCGATAGTAGTACAATGGTTCATTTATATAAACCACATCTCCAACTTCTTCTAATTTATAATATAAATCTTGGTCACTACCTAAGGTTAAATTCGGGTCAAAACCGGAGGTTTTGTCATAGGCTTCACGCTTGAATGAAGCAAAAGCAGAGATTTTATTTTCTAGGAGGTTATTAAATAATACTGGGCCAGCTTCTTGACATATCTCACAGATACTCATGTCTGGGCTACAACGGTACATGTTAGTGAATACAACACTTGCATTGGGGCTGTGCATGTGAGCCTGCATTACTTTTTCTACAGCTTCAGCATGCAACATGTCGTCAGGGTCACAAATTGCTACAACTTCTCCTGAAGAATTAATGACGCACAGATGTTTAGCCCTCGGCAAGCCGATATTATCACTAAGATGCACTAATTTATATTTCTTTGGGTCTTGCACATTAGCTAAGTAGTCGTTTATAACAGCCAATGAGTTATCTGTTGACCCATCATCTACAATTACTACTTCCCAATTAGTATATGTTTGTTGCTCTATTGAACCTAAAGCTTGAGTTAAAACATCAGCGTGGTTGTAGTTTGCGACAACAATTGAACACTTCATGGCAGTGGGTGATAATGGTTTCTGAGTTTTAAGCTTGTAAAAATAGAGAATATTTCCATTCAAGGAGTGCTTTCAACTAAAGCCCCTCCGATTGTGTTATGAAATAAGACGGCAATGCGGGTTAAACTTTTTACCTTTGCAGCGCATTTCATAGTATAAACAATCAACCTGCTATAAACCAATCGGTTAGGTAGGGATATGGAGTAACATATGGAGACTAATTCACTGGAGCCAATCAAGCTCGATTCAATAGAGGAAGCCATCGAGGACATCCGGCAGGGGAAAATCATTATTGTAGTAGACGATGATGACCGCGAGAACGAGGGCGACTTCATCTGTGCCGCCGAGATGGTGACACCCGAAATCATCAACTTCATGGCAACGCATGGCCGCGGCCTCATCTGCTGCCCTCTTACCGAGGAGCGTTGCGAAGAACTGGGCCTGGAACTGATGGTAGGCCGCAACACGGCGCTGCACGCCACGCCTTTCACGGTTTCCGTTGACCTTATCGGCCACGGCTGTACAACCGGCATCTCCGCCTCTGACCGCGCTAAGACTATACAGGCACTTGTAGACCCCAACACAGACCCCCATTCCCTTGGCAAACCGGGTCACATCTTCCCGCTGAAGGCTAAGAAAGAAGGCGTCCTGCGCCGCGCTGGCCACACCGAGGCGGCCGTTGATTTGGCAAAGTTGGCTGGGCTGGCTCCTGCCGGGGTGCTCATCGAGATTATGAACGAGGACGGCACGATGGCCCGCCTGCCTGATTTGGTGAAGGTGGCCGAGCGATTCAACCTGAAGCTCATCTCCATAAAAGACCTTATTGCCTACCGCCTGAAGAAGGAAAGCCTGATTGAACGCGAGATAGCCGTGCAATTGCCTACTGACTTCGGTGACTTTGACCTGTATGCGTTCACGCAGCGCAGCAACGGCGCCAAACACCTGGCGCTGGTGAAAGGAACCTGGGAAGAAGGCGAGCCAGTGCTGGTGCGCGTGCACTCCTCCTGCGTGACCGGTGATATTTTCGGCTCCTGCCGTTGCGACTGCGGCCCACAGCTGCACGAAGCCATGCGTATGGTGGAGCGCGAAGGGAAGGGCGTAATTGTGTATATGAATCAGGAAGGCCGTGGCATTGGTCTCATCAACAAGCTCAAAGCCTACAAGCTGCAGGAGCAGGGCCGTGATACCGTAGAGGCAAATCTGGAACTGGGCTTCGGGATGGATGAGCGCGACTATGGCGTGGGTGCCCAGATTTTGCGCGATTTAGGCGTGACAAAGATGCGCCTCATCACCAACAACCCAAAGAAACGCACTGGCCTGATTGGGTATGGCCTGGAGGTGGTGGACAATGTGCCCATCGAAATTGCCCCAAATACGCACAACCAGAAGTACCTGGCTACCAAGCGCGACAAGTTAGGACACGAAATCCTGAAAAGCACCCCCATTCAATAATTCTATACCTGGGAGCTATACCTTTGGCAGAGCCCGTGATTCAGTATCACGGGCTCTGCCTTTTTTGTGCCTGTACACCAAGGGTTTATGGTAGAAATTTTAACATGATATTTGTATACCTCGACTACTGTAGCTCGTTATACCTAAAGGATAACTTTTTGTGCTACAACAAGTTGGAGTATGTAAATATTGTATTTAAGAGATGTAATTAGAATCGCGTATGAAGAAGTTACTTACGAAAGGTACTGCAAGGCCAGTCATGCTGCTTTTGCTTTCTTTCTGGCCACTGTTCGCCCATGGGCAGTACAGAGATGGCTACGACGTGCAGGAATGGCATCATGGCAGAGTCATATTGGCCTCTGGAGACAGCCTGGAAGGCGCTGTGGTATACCACCCCAACATGGATGTGGTGCAGGTAGAGGCGAAGGATGGAGCCGTTAGTTCATTCTCGCCGGTCAACGTGAGCCACTTCATAGTAAGAGATACGCACAGCGGTAAGCCTCACATCTTCAGGTCGCTTTTCTGGAACCAGGGCCAAGTGGACAGTGACTTCAAAAAGCCTGTGTTTTTCGAGCAGCTCAACCATGGCACCATCAGCCTGATTAAGCGGCAGATTGTCAAGGGTAAGAATGACAGCTATGCAGGTGCTAACGGTGTGGAGAATTACAATGCCTTAGGTCAATCCATATCGGAGGAGTACAAAGAGACGTATTACGCCCTGCTCCCGGATGGGGAAATAGTCACACTCCGGAAAATCCAGCGGGACCTGCACCGGCTCTTCGGGGACAAGTCTGACGTGGTACGGAAATTCGCTAGGTCCAATAAACTCGACTATAACAAGCCGCATGAACTGGTCACCATCGTCAACTACTTCAATACATTGTAATTCAGGCCAAGGCTATAAGTCACGCAACCGAAGCAGCAGGTAAGAGAGCAGCAACAGCAACCCGATGTAGAGCATGGCTGGCACGGTGGCCCAGGCCGGCGAGAGCATCTCGGTAGGGGAGGTGAGTTGGTCAAGCACTTCACGGCCCGGCATAGGCGTCAGGCTGCTAAACACCTTCATGGGCAAGTACTTGTCGATGCGGTCAGGCAGCTGGTAGTGTATGACAGGCTCCACAATTTTGGACCACGCCAGAAAAGCGATGATGGCCAGACCGCTTTTTCGGAACAGGAAAGCGAAGAACATGGCCAGCGCCATATACCCTACCGACTGCACAAAGAAATAGGAGAGGTGGTCGATTTGGCCCAGTACGGCGCCCATACCTCTTTTGACACTGAAGAGCAGGCCAAACGTCAGGCCGAGCGCCAGCAGAAGCAAGGTGCTGAACACAGCCAGCGCCAGCACCACGTAGAACTTGGACAGCACCGCCTCCGCCCGCGAGAGCCCATCTATCACCTGCTGCCGTATCGTCCTGAAACTGTACTCATCCGTGATAAGCACAATCACCAGTATACCTAGCAGGAGGTTGAAAAAATACGCGATGTAGGTAAACCGCTCCCAGAGCCCCGGGAACTGGTACATGGAGGCTCCCATGGACTGGCCGCCCAGCATCACGTTGCGGCTAATGTAGAGCACCAGCAGAAGCAGCAGCATGTATATCGCCAGTATGCCCCAGAACGTACGGTAGGGGAATATCTTTCGGAACTCGGTTCGTAGCAGGTTCATGTCAAGCGTCTTTTTTAATGATTTCCAGAAACTGCGCCTCCAGGCTCTTGCGGCGCACCAACAACTGTGAGAGCACGATGCCCTGCGCAAACATATCGCGGTTGAGGTCGGTGCTGGTATAGCCTTCGGTCAGGGTCAGTGTAATACAGTCCTTTTCCTGTGCGAACTGCACCACGTAGGGCAGCCGCTCCAGTAGTTGCAGCACCGGCGCCAGGTTCTCGGCGCTGATTAGCAGGTGGTCGTGGGCAGACAGGATATTGCTCACTGGTCCGTTGGCTTTGAGCTTTCCGGCCTGCAGCACGGCTACGTGTGTGCATACCTTCTCCACTTCGTCGAGCAGGTGGCTGGCCAGCACAATGGTCTTGCCATGGGAGGCGATGCGCAGGATGAGGTCCCGGACTTCGGCTATACCTTGCGGGTCCAGGCCATTGGTGGGCTCATCAAGCACAAGCACTTCCGGGTCGTTGAGCATGGCGGCGGCTAGTGCCAGCCGCTGCTTCATGCCCAGCGAGAAGCCCTTATAAGTGGTATGGCTGCGGGTGCCCAAACCCACCATGTCCAGCATCTGATTGATGTTTTTCGGGTCCGCGTTCTTGATATCGGCGACGACCTGGAGGTTGCGCTTGGCAGTGAGGTATGGGTAGAAGTTCGGCGTCTCGAGCAGGGCACCCACCCGTTGTTTCGTCTCTTTACTGATGGATTTCCCAAACCACAGGAAGCTGCCGCCACTAGGCCGGATGACGTCCAGCACCATACCCAGTGTGGTGGTCTTGCCGCTTCCGTTGGGGCCGAGCAGACCATAGATGCTGCCTTCCTCCACCTGCAGTGTCAGGTTATCGAGCGCCTGCAGGCTGCCGTACCGCTTCGAGAGTTTGTCTGTTTGTAATACTGTCGCCATACCTTAGGGTGTTCAGTTCAGGGGCCACTGCAGCAGCGGCATGGACAAATATAGCCTTTTTATGATATGGTTTTGCCAAAGTTCCTGCCGAACAAGGCCAAGTTGAATCTGCCAGAAGTTGATTACAGCTTCAGAATAGAGGCGGCTATACCTGAAAATGCTGGCTATGGCAACTTCCTATACCTGGTGTCATCGCTTTTAAAGCCGGGAAATAAACAGTACCTTTTATGACAGTTTTGGCATCTTGGGCAGCAGCGAAACCAATTAGTAGATGGAGTTTTCGGAAGCAGATTATCACAAGAAAGAGCTCAGCATGACAGCCGGCGAAGCGAACGTTTACGCCCTGGCCTTTATGCTGCCCATCCTGCTGCTCTACATACCGGCGTATGTGCTGCTTTGGCCGGAACAATTCTCCATGCAGCACATCGGGGAACTGGTGCGTACGCACCGGATGGTGCTTTACTTCTCCGGCCTAATCGGGTTGGGAGTATTTGTTGTGGGGGCTGTGGTACACGAGCTGCTGCACGGCTTCACTTGGGCTATCTTCTGTAAAAACGGGCTCAAATCCATCCGGTATGGCGTGCATTGGAAGGCGCTGACACCGTACTGCCACTGTACGGAGGTGCTGCCGCTGAAGCAATACGCTATGGGCGGCATGATGCCCGGACTGGTGATGGGGCTGCTCCCAGCACTGGCAGGTATAGTCACGGGACATTTCCTGCTGTTCCTGTTTGGGCTGTTCTTCTCGATGGCCGCGGCTGGCGACCTGCTCATTCTTTGGATGCTGCGCCACCAGCGGACCACTGACCTTGTGCAAGACCACCCAGAGAAAATCGGTTGCTATGTGCTCACCCCGGTATAGGACCGGGTATACCTGTCAGGCAGGCTGAGGCGGCAGTAGGTATTTTCTAGACTATAAGCTATATTTAAGCTATCCAATAGTAAAGTGCACCTGTTGCTTTGCTGATAAATCGAATAGAAAAAATACATGAAAATGAGACATTTATACGGCAGCCTGGCCTTGGCAGCCCTGCTTGGATGCGGCACACCCACGCTAGCACAGGAGTACAAAACGCTGCATGAGAAAGCCATCGTGGTGGATACGCACAACGACGTGCTCATCTCGGTGTTAGAGGGACTGCGCCTGGAGGATGACCTGAGCGGCAAAACGCACTCTGACCTGGCCCGTTTCAAACAGGGCGGCGTGGATGTGCAGATATTCTCGGTATGGAGCGACGAGACCTATGGCAAGGGCAAAGGCTTTGATTTCGCCAACCTGCAGATTGATTCCCTGAACGCAATTGTGAACCGTAATCCGGACAAGATGATGCTGGCCAGAACGCCGGACGAGGTGATGCAGGCGGTGCAGCAAAACAAAATGGCGGCTATGATTGGTCTCGAGGGCGGGCACATGATTGAAGACAACCTGACGTACTTGGAGGAACTCCACAAGCGCGGCACCAGCTACATGACCCTCACCTGGAACAATTCCACCTCCTGGGCTTCCTCCGCCATGGATGAGGCCAGCGGAAAACTGCCGAAATCAAAAAAAGGCCTGAACAAGTTCGGTAAGCAGGTGGTGCGCAAGATGAACGAGCTGGGCATGATGGTGGACCTGAGCCATGTGGGCGAACGCACGTTCTGGGATGCCATCAAGACCACCACTAAGCCTGTAATCGTGTCGCACAGCTGCGTGCACAGCTTCAACCCACACTTCCGCAATCTGAAAGACGACCAGATAAAGGCGATCGGCAAGAACGGCGGCGTGATTCACCTTAACTTCTTTTCCGGTTTTCTGGACCCGGATTACGACAAGCGCATGAGCGCGTTCCGCGCAAACCACAAAGCTGAGGTGGACTCGCTCCGGAAGCTGAACAAAAGCTCTATCGAGGTATACGAGTGGGCGATGGCCCATTATCCTGAAGAGGCAGCCACCCTGCGTCCGCCGCTCTCGCTGCTGCTTGACCACCTGGACCACATCGTGAAGCTGGTAGGGGTGGAGCACGTGGGTCTCGGCTCCGATTTTGACGGCATCACCTCCACGCCCAAGCAGCTCGACAGCGTAGCCGATATGCCTGTCATCACCAGAGAACTGCTGGCCAGAGGGTATAGCGAAGAAGACATCAAGAAGATACTAGGTGAGAATTTTATGCGTGTGTTCAGAGCGAACGTGGGAGCCTAAGCAGGTATAGCAGGCTTAAACACAAAGAGGTCAGGCTCCTCTATGAAGCCTGACCTTTTTGTGTGTCTCGGAATTTAGCTGTTCCTGGTCGAACCACCCCTGGCCCTCCTTGTCTATGGAGGGGAATCCTTTGTACGAATCTCCACAAGTAAAAATACGCATGTTGTCATTCCGACGAAAGGAGGAATCTCACGCCCTAGTGGCCGCGCATCCAGCGCCAGCGCAGATACGACTTTTCTGTGAGAGCAACAAGGGAAGGATACCGAGGAAAACGCTAGGTGTAAACGTACTCACATGTCTCACCTCCAGTTCCCGCTGCGCTCGCACCGGAAGTGGGTATGGTAACAGATTCCTCCTTTCGTCGGAATGACAATACCGGTATAGGTTTAGCCGTCAGGTATAGCGTTAACACCCCTCTTACTCCCCTCAAGGGGAGAGTTTCCGCGGCAGCTACAGGGCAACAGCCTTGGCCAGGCGCACCTTCCGGCGCTCCACTGTTCGAGCGGTCAGCGAGTTTGGAGCGTCTTGACTTTTTTGCTTACTTTTTGTGTCAAGACAAAAAGTGAGGCCCGCCCGGCCAGGGCAAGCTA
>NZ_KB890767.1 GCF_000373265.1 Pontibacter roseus DSM 17521 | reverse complement strand
CGGCCGGTCAGAGCCGGCCCGCCCCCTGGCAAACCCTTGCTTTTTCTCTCCCAGCTAGTCAAAACGTAAAAGAGCTTTATCAGCCATTGGCGCCCGCGCAGAAACCGGGCCAAGACAATGGCGGCTATGGCGCCGGTGTCCACCTCTTCCCATCCCGAACAGAGAAGTTAAGCCCGGCTGCGCCGATGGTACTGGGGTCACACCCGGGAGAGTAGGTGGCCGCCAACCCCAACAGACGAGACGGCCCCCGCATCCGACATGGACGCGGGGGCCGTCCGCGTTTAAAGAAGTAGCAGGGGCGAGGCAGGGGAGATGACGGGGTATGAAGAGGGAATAGTATGAGGCATAGTCGGACTCATTAGAGCAGTATGAAGCTTTTGATTAAGTTGTCTATGACGAAATTTCTTTGTGAAGATGAGACATTCTTTATAAGTTATTATCCATAGTTCTATTAATTGATTTTAGGTTTACTTTTTAATTGTCTCTGAACATATAAGTTTCGTTCAGGTTATCATAAAACAAAAAGCGGCAGGGGCCAGCAATATTGCTGGCCCCTGCCGCTTTTTGTTTTATGAAGTATTATTTGCCTGCCTTTTTACCGGCTACTGCTGTCTTCAATTCATCTGGCTGTAGATACCGTTGCGCTAACTCTTTAAGTTCTTCTGCTGTTACAGCTCTAACAGTAGCTATGTAATTGTTATAGTGTTCATAAGGTAAGTTCTGCAGCACTATACGCTTGTATCGGTCGCATTGCTCAAAGATGGTAGCTATATCGTTTAAGAACTTACCTAACATGTAGTTTTTGACAACATGCAGTTCATCTTCAGGCACCGGCTCCGACTGTAGTTGATGTATCTCCTTCCTAATCTCTTCTATAGTACTATCTGTAACTTGATAGTTTACGTCTGTGCCAATGTAGAACAAGCTGTCGTGCTCCTTTGGCGAAATTGCCGAGTAGATGCCATAGGTATAGCCTTTGTCCTCCCGGATGTTCCGCATCAATCTGGAGCCAAAGTAGCCTCCTAGTATTTCATTCAACACAACCAATCGATGGTAATCTTCATGCTGTATCTTAGGGAATCGCTTGCCTATCCGTATGGAAGATTGTATACTTTCTGGCATATCAACAAAAGCACTCTTTTCTTTCGCAGAGATTGATGCTCCAGTGTCTCCTTCACTTGTACTGCCTTGCAGGTTTAAGTCTTGGATTTCTTTTTCAAGCAGTATCTGCATAGAGTCATCGATGCTGCCACAGGCAAATACCTCTAGGTTCTTTGTGCTGAACCTGCTCTTATAGAAGCCTTCTAATTCTTCACGGCTTATATTATCTAGGCCGTTCTCGTTTAGTCCAAAGACATAAGGATGACCGTCGCCATAGATAAGCTTTGTGAAACTATGTGTAGCTAGGTAGCTATTCTTCTGACGCTGTACCTTCAGGTTCTGCTGGTTCCTCTTCTTGAGCAGATTAAATTCTGATTCGGGAAAGATAGGATTTTGCAGTACGTCCAGCACTAGCGGCAGTAATTCAGGCATATACTTGCTGAGGCAGTAGAGCGTGAACTCTGTTCGGTCATAGCCTTGGTTGTTGTCGAAAGTAGCCCCGTAGAAAGCTACCTTCTCTGCTATTTGTTTAGCGGTATGATTGACCGTTCCTTCGAACAGCATTTTACCGGCCAAGTCAGATACTCCGGGCTTGGGTTCGTACCACTTACCCGCTTTAAAAACAAAATCCAGCCTGACAACAGGCTGGGTTTCGCTTTTTATATAATGCAGTCTAGCTCCGTTGCTTAGGTGTGTTACTTCAGCTATTTGTAGCGTGACTGCTTCTATCTCGTGTATTTCTGGAGCTTTGTGTCTATCAAGCATTTTAATTTAAGCTTTTACTAATCTAGGTTCAGCGCAATACTGAAACGCATGGTCTCAGCCAAAGGGTTGCCCTGTTCACTTGGAATCAGATATGCGGCATCAATTCCGAACTTCTGATAACGCAAGCCAAGACCTAAGGATACATATTTGCGGTTGCCTTTTTCGGGGCTTTCATAGAAGTAACCTGCGCGCGCTGCAAAGAGGTTATTATACCAGTACTCTATACCTCCTGAAAAGTTTATCTCCTGAAGCTCTTCGCTAAAACCTCCCTCAGCATCTCCGAAGGAAGTGAAGATACCGCTCAGTACAGTTTGCGTGCTGTCGGCGCCAGGAGATGGCACCAGCAGTTTGTTTGCATCCAGTACAAATGTCAAGGTATTAGCTGGGTCCAGGCTATAGGTGATGGCCGTTCCCAGTTTCAGGTTAGTCGGCAGGAAGTCCTTCTGGTCGCCGTTGGTATAGGCAATCTTACCACCAATGTTGGCGATGTTGGCTCCCAAGGCCAGGTTCAGGTTCTGAGACAAATCGCGGTTGTAGTACACGCCCACGTCTACGGCGGCTGTGTTGCCTGGCTTGGACTCAAACGGCTGGGCGCCACCTCCTATGGTCACGTTGCCAGCTAAGTTAGAGCGTATAAAACGGGCACCTATACCTAAGCTGAAGTTTTCGCTCAGCGCCTGACCATAAGCCACTGACAAAGCATACTCTTTAGGGGAGAATTCGGTGATGTCGTGGCCCTGTGCATCGATGAACTGTATGTCACCCAAATCAAAGTATAGCAGAGAGGCGGATATGGCGGAGGTTTCGCTCAGCTTCTTGTAACCAGAAAGGTAGCTCAACGACATGTCGTCTACGATTTTGCGCAGCCATGGCGAATAGGAAAAGCTTACGCTCATGTCATTCTGCACGAAGCCTAACTTGGCAGGGTTCCAATGCGGTGCGTTGGCATCAGGGCTGAGTGCCACGCCGGCGTCTCCTAATGCGGCAGAGCGCGCATCAGGTGCAACTGTCAGAATGGGTACGGCTGTCGTAACGGTTCTAGTGTCCTGACCGATGGTGGTCTGTGCGGAAGCGACATGCGCGGATGCGAAAGCAGCCACAAAGAAAGCGGCTTTTACAAGTAAACTTTTCTTATACATATAAAGGGTGTTGATGCTAAAATCAAATATAGAAATATTAGAGGATTTTACTACTTCAAGAGCACAAGTTTCTCTGTCATAGTTGTACTTGCCCCATCATACTGAGAACGTACAATGATTCTGTAAACGTATACTCCACGCGCCAATGCATCGTTATATTCATCACGCCCATCCCAATCGATGCCTGTTACGTGTGCTTGGCTGGAGGGAATGGTTGCTTTCAGCGTTTTTACCAATTTACCTGATACGGTAAATATTTGTATATGGATATCTAGATTCTGTCCTGCCCTGTTATGGTCGAACGCAAAGGTCGTACTTGTAGAGAATGGGTTAGGGTAATTCAATATATGGGATAACGCTAATTTTTCATTATTTGATACAATGAATTCTACAAATTCTTCTGATGAATTGTTGTGTGTATCCCATGCCTTCAGCTTCAGGGTGTGAGGCCCTTCAGAAAGGTCTTTGAACGGATACCGCACGCTACCTGACTTATACGTGTCGGTGTCGGAGGTATAGAAATCGTTCAGCACGATGGGGTTTTCAGTGCCTTCATCCAACACAGCCACCAACTCACGCCCTGAACCAATTCCTGCTGTATTAACACCGCTCTCATCAAATAGTTTGGCCAGTAGCGTCGCGTTCTGGTTGGTATGGCCACCTGAGGTAAAAGACTCGTCATCCATATACAGACGAATGGTAGGCGGCGTGTTATCTATGAGTGGCGCATTGGCTGTGCCACCCAAGGTGATTTCGGTGTTCGCACCCAGAGCATCGTGCAGGGGGCTGTATGCATAGAGGCTGATTTTGCCGTTGCCATACCTGGCACCCACATCTTTGGGTACCACGAAACTCACTTCGAACTCGCCCGCCTTTACATTCGCCTGACCGGCATAAACAATGTTTTCGCGGAGGTTGACTGGCACAGGTATGCTGCCAGCGCCACTCTGATCGCCTTTGTCTCCCAAGGTCTGGCGTGTCAGTGGCTGGCCATACACCGTCACGTGCAAATTGCCATTGAAGCTGCTCTCCGCTATACCTGCGGAGGAGGCGACTATACCTGCCATGCTCACCTGGCTGAGGGCACTTAGTGTGTCAGTCGCTGCCCCCTGCTCTTTTATACTGGTGATTAGCGCCTGCAATTGCGGGTATGCCAGTTGTTGAGAAGGGTCAGCCAGCAGGGTGAAGTTCCTGTTGTTGACGCCCCGCGAGCCGCTCATATGGTCTGTGATGCTGTTGTTCTTCGTGCGCTGCACCAAATCACCAAGGCGGGGCATGCGCCCATTGATAGGCGTAAAGGCGGTACGGAAGAAACTGCGGTTGAGTACCCGGTTATCGCTGGAGAAAACGGGGCGGGTGGTTGTCAGCAGGCCAACGGCGCCCGCCTGTGGCTTCAACAGGGCTACCTCAGCACCGGAAGAACGGTTGGGGTCGTCGTAGCGGCCAAACTCGCAGGTGGCGGTCAGCAGAAAAGTGAGCCGGTCTTTGTTCCTCCAGTTGTCCATGTGCGGAACGGTCAGTATCTGCTCCCAGGCCCAGCTGACCTCATTGCCATGCCCGGTGTAGTTGACGATGAGCGACCCTTGCTCCACCGCCTTGTCTATGGCCGCGACCGCCTCAGGGGAGCGCTGCCTGCTGCCCTCGGCCTGCTGCCGGAACAGGTCCAGGTATACCTTGTTGGGGTTGTAGAGCGGGTGGTTGTTTTCGAGGTACTCAGTCAGGTACTCGGCGTCGTTCTGGTGCTCGTTGTAATCGCCGTCATCGGCCACAAAGGAGATTTGGCTCCGCCACTTGCCAAAGTGGCTTGGGCTGTCGTAGGCGATAATCTTGTCTACCACGGCGGCCGCTTCCTGCGTGGTCTTGACCGGCAGGCGACCTATACCTATATCGATTAAATGGTCACCGGAGCTGTTCTCTGCCCATTCGCCTTCGTGCTCATCCAGGAAACCATAGTAATCTTCGGAGGAATAGCTGGTGATAGGGTGCAGGGACTGGCGCGACTGGTATACCGGTACAAAATTGGTGTTGCCGATAAGGCGCTGCTTGTAGTCATAGGAGGCGTCGCCGAATAGGAGCAGGTAGAGCACATCCTCTCCGCGCTTGGCGCTTCGGGTATAGAGTAGGCGCATGTAGTCGCGTATGGCCGTCACGTCCTGTGCACCGGAAGAGAACTCGTTGTATACCTGCGTGGTGGTGACGACGGCTACGTTCATGTTGCTGTGCTGGCGGCGGTGTGCGGCCAGGCGGTTAGCTTCCTGCAGGAAACGCGGGTGTGTCAGGATGACGAAGTCAAGAGTACCGTCGAGGTTGTGGCTGCGTAGGTTCTGGTTGGCTACCTGACCGAAAGGCACGGGTCTCAATCCGGCATCATGGCGGAACACCACAAACTCGCGCAGCACATCAGTTGGCGCGCTGAAGCTGAGGTCGGCTCCAGGTATGGTTTGCTGTGCCACCGGCTGCAGCGGGTTAGTCACGTCCCATACCTGGGCCGTAGCGGGCGCTCCTGCTATCCGGAAGATGCTGACTGGTGCCGTCAGACTGGAGATGGAGCGGAAGCTGGTCTGGTCGCTGTACAGCTTGAGTTGGCGCTCGTAGTTCACCTCCAGAAAGTTCAGAAAACCCTGTGCCGTAGAACTGGCCCCTGTGCTGAAAGCCAGCGAGACTTTGAGCTCCGTAGGATGCCCCAGCGTCTGTTGGCCTAAGGTATAGGTGGCGCTGCTGTTCACGCCCTCTGGATGATAAGGATAGGTGCCTCGGCCACTGATGGATTGCGTGCCCAGCGTCTGGTTATTGAGGCGGAGCGCGAAGGAGCTCTCGGTAGGCGAATTGCCCATGAGCGAAGCGGTGAGTTTGACGGTAGAGCCTGCTACCAAGTCTGACACGGCAAAGGTGATATCGCGCGAGGTAGTGAAGGTGCTGAAGTCCTCGCCATACCATTCCCGGCCGGAGTACACCATGTTTTTGAGGTCGCGCTCGTGGTACAGGCGCTCGTTGTAGCTGCTGATGGTTTGGCTGGCGTCCGTTGCCTGTCCACGGGAAGTAACGCGGGCGCCTTGGGCAGCGCCCACCCGAATGAAATAGTATGCGGTGTCGGAGTAGATGTTCTGGGTATGCTGGAAGAGTTGCTGACCCGCATTGTACTGCCAGGTATGCGGCCCCTGCGCATAAAAGAGGGCATAATCTGCGGCATCGAAGCGGCCGTCGGCCTCGCCTGCCACCCAGATAGCGTTCTCGATGAGGTTGTCTGGGCGAGGAGCTTTGTTAGGCTGCGGAAGCATACCGCCGCCGTTGCCGTAGAGCTGCAGCGTCCGTGGGTCCAGGTTTTGGGTACTGATGCCCAGTGCCTGGAGCAGCGCACGGTCAATTTTGTGAATACCCGAGCCGGTGACGCCGATTTTATACCAGTTGCCGGTGCTGAGGACCGAAGAAGTAGCCGACTCTCCCGGAGCGTTGCTTATACCCTGCGTAGCCACATTCTCGGAGGTATAGGTATAGCCGAAGCTGACAAGTTTCTCCAGTTGGCCTGACCCCGGATTAAGCCTGATAGGAAGTATAGTGACTATACCTTGCGGTGTCTTGTTCTGAGTGGCGTTGTTGATGTGGATGGTTGGCTCCTGCCCGATGTCCTGCTTCCGGAACAGTCTCAGGTCGTTGGCGGGGAACGGCTCGTAGCGGGTGTCTTTCAGTTGGAAGCTGCTGACGTGCGTACCCGGCAATTGTAGCCGGAAATAAGGCAGCCCTTTCTCATAGTCCAGGCTCGCGCCTACGAATGTGGGTACTGTACCGTTGAGTCCATCGGCTGGCGGCACCTTCCCGTAGCCCTGCCACTGCAGCGTGACCACCTCAGCGGCATCCTGCGCCAGTGCTCCTCCTGCAGGCGAGCCCAAGGTAATCAGTAGGCAGGTATAGAGGAGCAGAAAACGCCGCATAGAAAGGCCAGGTATAAAAGTAGAGGATAACGCGCTGTATAAATTTACAGAACATTATCCTCTCCCTAAATAAAAATGCTATAAAATCTAGAGCGGCAACCGGTCAGGTTAGCGCTGCTGCAGCTCGTAGGTATAGGATTCCATAATCAGGTTGGCCAGCAGTTTGCTGCAGGCTTTCTCCACTTTCTCCCGGGCAATCTCTTCGTTCTCCGCCTCCAGTTGCAAGGTGATGTGCTTCCCGATGCGCACATCGTCTACCTGGTCAAGACCCAGGTGCTCCAGGCCCAGAAGCACGGCTTTTCCTTGCGGGTCCAACAGCTCCGGACGTGGCATTACGTTGATTTCGGCAGTAAATTTCATGAGGTTGAGGTTTTTTTAACGATAGACAATAAAACGTATAACACGATAATCAGTGGTATGGCTGCGAATTTAACAAGAGCCAGTAAGATTACCGAAATCCCGAGGAAAATAAACCGGATGGAGTTATCCTTCCAGGTCAGGTTCTTGAATTTGAGCGCGAACAGCGGCAGTTCAGCCACCAGCAGGAACGAGAATACCACCGTCACCACCAGCAGAAAATAGGGATTGAGGATAATCTCGTCGTAGAGGCTGCCGGAGGTAGCCAGTATGAGCGGCAGCGAGCCGATGAACATGGAGCAGGCCGGTGTGGGCACGCCAATGAAAGACTCCGCCTGCCGCGTATCGATGTTGAACTTGGCCAGGCGCAGCGCCGAGAAGATGGTAATCAGGAAGCCGAAGAAAGGAAGGATGTCAGCAGGTATACCCAACACTGAAGCCTCCGCCTGCGTCAGCAGACTAAACATAATCGCGCCGGGTACCGCCCCGAAAGACACCATGTCCGCCAGCGAGTCGAGCTGTTTTCCAATTTCGGAGTAAGCCTTGAGCACACGCGCCAGCATGCCGTCCAGGAAGTCGAAGATGGCCGCTATACCTATCAGGTAGGCCGCATACTCCAGTCGGTGATTGAAGGCGAAATACAGGGCCAGGCAGCCGCAGAACAGGTTGAGGCAGGTGATGGCATTGGGAATGTGTTTCTTCATCAGGAGGGCTTAGCGCAGGAAAGGGTTATGCTTCTTCTCGTACCCGATGGTGGTCTCCGGCCCGTGGCCCGGGTATACCACCGTCTCATCCGGCAGCGTGAAAAGCTTTGTTCTGATGCTGCTGATTAAGGTGTCGAAATCGCCGCCTGGCAAATCGGTGCGGCCGATGCTGCCCTGGAACAGCACATCTCCTCCAATGCATACCTTATCTGCCTCGCTGTAGAACACTACATGCCCAGGCGCGTGGCCTGGCGCAAACAATATCTTCAATTCGGTGTTGCCAAACTTGATGGAATCGCCCTCTTTGAGATAAGCAGCAGAAGGAGTCACATCTGCGTATTTCGGGAAGCCGTAGTTGGGGGCGTATACCGGCACGGAACGCAGCGTCTGCAGGTCCTCTTCGTGTATCTCCAGCTCCACGCCGTAGGTGTCGGACACGAACTTGTTGCCCAGCACGTGGTCTATGTGGCAGTGGGTGTTGAGCAGGCGCACCACTTTCAGGTCGTGCTTTTCAATGTACTGCTTGAGCTCTTGCTGCTCGGCTTCCTCGTAGCATCCGGGGTCTATCACCACGCATTCCTTCGTG
Source organism: Pontibacter roseus DSM 17521 (assembly GCF_000373265.1). GTDB lineage: Bacteria > Bacteroidota > Bacteroidia > Cytophagales > Hymenobacteraceae > Pontibacter > Pontibacter roseus. The sequence goes on along the minus strand of NZ_KB890767.1, from coordinate 373,758 downwards.
TCGTCGTGCAGCAGGTAGGTGTTCTCCTGGAAAGGGTTGAATGTAAGGCGTGTTATCTTCATTTCTTCTCTTGTCAGAGGGCATCGGAGCCCACAAATCAGGGTTCTAAGTTACGAACTTCAGGCGTAAGTCGTAAATTGCTGTATGAATTATGACTACATCGTGGTGGGGCATGGCCTGGCTGGCGCCATACTAGGCTATACCTTACGCAAGCAGGGCCAGCGGGTGCTGGTGATTGACGAACCGAAGCAGAACTCCGCCTCCCGTGTGGCGGCAGGCCTGGTGAACCCGGTGGCCGGCAAGCGCTTTGCCAAGTCCTGGCTCGTGGACACGCTGCTGCCTTTCGCGGATGCCTTCTACGATGAGCTGGAGGCGCACTTCCAACAGCCGCTTTTCTTCCATAAACCTATCTACAAGGTCTTTTCCACCATAGAGGAGCAGAACAACTGGATGGCCAAGAGCGCCGGCGACAGCTGGAGCGAGTACATTGGCGCCACCTATACCCAAAGCACGGGTATGGAAACGGTGCAGGACCAGTACGGCGGTATCCTGATAAAGCAGGGCGGCTACCTGCTTGTGTCGCATACCCTGGACCTGCTCACCCAGGAGCTGCTGGAGGCGGGGCTGCTGCTGCCGGAGCGTTTTGATGTGGCACAGCTGCAGCTCACAGAACAGGGGGTGTCCTACAAAGGCATCACGGCAGGGCACCTGGTTTTCTGCGAAGGCTGGCAGGCGGTGCACAACCCGTACTTCCAGTGGCTGCCGCTGCAGCCTACCAAGGGGGAGGTGCTGGAGGTGCATACTGAGAATTTTAACCCTGAATGCATCTATAACAAAGCCGTTTACGTTGTTCCGGTAGGAGAGGGCCGCTTCAAGATAGGTGCTACCTACAACTGGCGCCAGGCCGATGAAGAGCCTACCCCCGAAGGGGAGGCAGAGTTGACGGAGCGGTTCGAGCAGATTACCACACAACCATACCAAGTGAAAAACCATTGGGCAGGTATACGGCCTGCCGTGCGCGACCGCAGGCCACTGATTGGCAGGCACCCGGCGCATGCGCAGCTCAGCGTCTTCAACGGCATGGGTTCCAAGGGCGTGCTGATGGCTCCTTTCCTGGCCGATATGTTCGCGAAGGCATTGGCAGGGAAGGCGGAAGTGCTGCCCGACGTACAGATTTCAAGATATTATTCGTTATATTACGACTACCTAAAACACCATAACCAAGAATCATAAGCGCATGCGTTTTACTACAAGGTTATTGTTGCTGTTCCTGCTCTGCCTCACGCTGGGTCAGTCTGTGTATGCCCAGCCCAACACGCAGACCTTCGGCAGAAGCCGGATACAGTATAAGAACTTCGACTGGAAGCTCTACAGCACCCAAAATTTCAACATCTATTTCTACGCCGGCGGTGACCAGGCCGCCCGAAACGCCGCCGAGTATGCCGAGCGCGAGCTGCGGCGCATCACCAGCTTTGTGGGCTACTATCCCTACTCCAAAATCACCATCATCGTCTACAACTCCGTCACGGACCTGAAGCAGAGCAACATCGGCTTGCAGCGCGACCAGTTCCAGACCGGCGGCGAGACGCTCTTCCTCAAAAACAAACTGGAGCTCGCTTTCGATGGCACTCAGACCGATTATAAACGTGATTTAAGCTACCAACTCACCGAGCTGCTCCTCAACGACATGATGTATGGCGGCAGCCTGAAGGAGGCCCTGCAGAGCAGCTACCTGTTGCGCCTGCCGGATTGGTTTGTCAGCGGCGTGGCAGCGTATACCGCTGAAGGCTGGAGCCTGCGCATGGACAACTTTGTGCGCGACATGCTGCAGGTGAACGCAAAGCCGCGGCTGGAGGATATGTTCGCACGTGACCAGGAACTAGCCGGGCAGGCCATCTGGAATTACATAGCCGAGCGCTACGGCTATACCTCCATCCAGAACATCCTCAACCTGACCCGCATCACCCGCGACATAGAGGTGGGCATCACCAGCAGCCTTAACATACCTTACAAGCGCTTCCTGCAGGACGCGCACAACTATTACCTGCAGATAAACACCCGCTCCGAAAACCCGCTGGTAAGCCTGCCTAGTGACAGAAAGCTGTTCCAAAAGAACAAGAAAGACATACGGTATACCGAGCCTGTGCTGAACCCCGCCGGCACGCTGCTGGCTTATGCTGAGAACGAGAACGGCAGCTACCAGATTATCGTGAGGGACGTGCGCAGCAACCGCAGCCGTGTGGTCTGGAAGAGCGGCTACAAAACCGTGGACCAGCGCGTGGACTACAAACTGCCTGTGCTGGCTTGGCGCTCCAATTCTCAACTGGGCTTTGTGGAGGCTCGTCGCGGACAGATGACGCTGCGGCAGATTAACGCCAGCCGACGCCGTTCCCGCATCCCTATGTTCGATGACCTCCGCACCGCCGCCACTACCCTGAGCCAGTTCTCGCAGGTGCGCGACATGAGCTATTCAGAAGATGGGAGCTCCATTGTGGTGAGCGCCGTGCGCGATGGGCAGACCGACCTATACCTGCTCACCAGCAGTGGGCGCATGCAACAGCAGCTCACCAGCGACATCTATGACGACATCCACCCGGTGTTCCTCAAAGGAAGCGGCACCATTGCCTTCAGCTCTAACCGCTTTGTGGATACCACCTCCGCCGATTCAGAGGCTACTTTCGGTAGCGTGGTGAACAACTACGACATTTTCCTGCTGCCCCGCGATGGGGTGAGCGGCAGCGCGCAGCAAATCACCTTCTCCATTGCCAGTGAGACACGCCCCCGCGCCACTGACGATGGCAACCTGGTGTTCCTGAGCGAGGAGACCGGCGTACGCAGCCTGTACCGGTACGATTTGGCAACCGGAGCAAAGAACCCTATCTCTAACTTCATTCAGGACATAGAGAGCTACGATTTCAAAGGGAGCACCAATACGCTGGCGCTGACCGCGATTGACAACGCCGCCAGCTTTGTATACCTGTTCCCGGAGTTCTCCGCCACCGTGCCTGATTCGCTTCCCAAGACCTCGCGGCAAATCATCCTGGAGACGCGGGCCCGTAATCCGGTGAGCGCCGCCACCGCCGGTAACCGGAAGCTGTTGGAAGGCGCTACCCGCAAGAAGACACAGCGGCAAGGCGAGGTGGATATCGAGAACTACCAGTTTGAAAGTGACCAGAAGGAGCAGGAGCAACAGCAAGAGGCAGCCGCCAAAAAACCAGCGGCACCACGCACCCGCACCACCGAAGGAGGCGTGCCTATAGCCGGGCCAGTGGACTACGACCTCCGCTTCAGTGTGCAGGAAGTCATCACGTCGGTATACGCAGACCCGCAACTGGGATTCGGTTTGGTGGGCGGCGTGAACATGAGTGATTTGTTTGAGAACCACCACATCAAGGGCAGCGCATTCCTGCGCACCGATTTGGAGACGAGCCGCATGTTCGCCGAGTACATGAACCTGAAGAACCGCTTCGACATAGGCATGCAGTACCGCCGCGATGTGATTGTAGGAGAGGTACAGGAAGTGCCAGGCTCGGTAGTGCGCTTCGGAAAACATGAGTTTTCGCCAACGCTGGTATACCCACTCAGCTACAGCACCAGCATACGCATGCAGCCCAAGTTCGTGAACACCCGTTTCACCTATGTCAACAGCTTCGTGACGCCGGACAGCGTGACCAACTTTGGCGGAGGCCAGATAGAGTTCGTGTTCGACAACTCCGTTGTGCGGGGCGTGAACATGCTGGAGGGTTCCCGCATGAAGGCAGGCATTCTTTCCCTGAAGAGCTTCGGTAACTCCGCCGGCAACTTTAACAAGTTTTACGTGGACCTGCGCCACTACCAGAAAGTGCACCGCCAGATTATTCTCGCCGGCCGCATCGGCTATGGAGCCTTCTTCGGCAACGCACCCAAAAACTTCCTGATTGGCGGTATGGATAACTGGCTGTTCGCATCCGAGGACGACCCGACAGACCGCAACGCAGTCACCGTGCGCTCCCCCGCCGATTTGTTCTACATGGAGTATGCCACGCCACTTAGGGGCTTCAACTTCAACACGCGCCGTGGGTTCAAGTACCTGCTGGGTAACCTGGAGTTGCGGGTGCCTATTGTGCAGTACCTGTACAATGCGCCTATACCTTCCGGCTTCTTCCGGAACCTGCAGCTCACGGCCTTTGCCGATGCGGGCTCCGCCTACAACGGCTCCAATCCATTTACCGGGAACAACTCCATCAACACGCGTGTGATAGGCGGCAGAATCAACCAGACGTCTACCAATCCTTTCGAAATCACGGTCATCAACTACCGCAATCCGTTCCTGCTGGGTTACGGCTTCGGAGCCCGCACCACCTTGTTTGGGGTGTACGGCAAAGTGGACATGGCCTGGAGCGAGGAAGACAATTCACGCAAAGGGCCTAAGTTCTACGTGACGTTGGGCTACGACTTCTAAGCACCCTGCATGAACCGAAAAGCAAAGCGCTTTGGCTTTGGCACCCTGCTGGTGCTGGGGCTCCTGGCCGCCTGGCTGCACATGGCCGACAAAAACTATGTGTACAAGGCCCTGGTCCACAACTTCGCTGACATCGATGACCACCTCATCTTTCACCAGCGCAAGGTGAAGGCTCCCGCCAATCCTATACCCTGGCCTGTGTCCAGAAGCTACAACAAAGTGCAGTTGCCTGCCGAGCTGCAAAAGCTCCATGAGGACCTCGGTTCAGTGGCTTTTCTCATTGTAAAGAGCGACTCTATATTATATGAGCAGTATTGGGACGATTATTCAGAAGAATCGCTGAGCAACTCCTTCTCCGTGGCTAAAAGCATTGTGAGCGTGCTGCTAGGGATAGCGTTGCAGGAAGGCGCCATACAAAGTGTAGACCAACCGGTGGGCGATTTCCTGCCGGAGTTCAGGGAAGGGGCTAAATCGAAAATCAAGCTGCGTCACCTGCTCTGGATGAGCTCCGGCCTGAACTGGGAGGAGTCGTATGTGAATCCGCTTTCAGTGACCACGGAGGCTTACTATGGCTCCAACCTGAAAAAGGTAATCAATCGGCTGGAAGTAGTGGAGGAACCGGGTCAGAAGTTTGAGTACAAGAGCGGGGACACGCAGATACTGGGCTTCGTATTGGAGGCCGCCACCGGAAAAAGCCTGGCAGACTACGCTGAGGAAAAACTGTGGAAGCCCTTGGGAGCTGCCCATAACGCGGAGTGGAGCGTTGACCACCCGAGAGGCAACGAGAAAGCCTACTGCTGCTTTTTCTCCAACGCCCGCGACTTCGCCCGAATCGGGCAGCTATACCTGAACCGGGGCGTGTGGCGCGGGGATACGATTGTGTCACCTGACTATGTGCAAGCCTCGCTCACTCCCAGTGGCATGCCCACCGCCAGCACCGGCGAAACCACCGATTTCTACGGTTACCAATGGTGGCTGCTCCCCGATTATAAAGGGCAGTTTATTTTCTACGCGCGCGGCATACTGGGTCAGTACATCATCGTCATACCTGAGAAAGAACTGGTCATGGTGCGGCTGGGGAAACAGCGGGGCGAACGCATAGGCAACCACCCCAGTGAGGTTATGACGATGGTGGATGCTGTGAATGAGATACTACCGTAGTGGATAGGGTATAGGTAGCGTAAGAACTTTTGTCTCTGTTTTGTGGCTATTGTTCTCCTGTGTACTGCTCCGTAGTTGCGGTTGTTCTTATACCTATACCTCTGCTGTTTCATCGCTTCGCCTCGCCGGTGGGGCCTCACTTTTTCTCTTGACACAAATCGAGGCCCCCTACCCCAAAGGCAAAAGAGTCAAGACACTTTTGAACTCGCTGAACTATTAAACAGCGGGGCGTCAGAAGGTGCACCTGGTGATGCCGCTGCTGCGTGGCTTGTGTGCAAGTATGCTTGGCTATACCTGTCAGCCATACCTATACCTGGTCTTCGCCTGCTATACCTGCTCACGCTCCTGTCATTCCGACGAAAGGAGGAATCTGTTACCATTGACGCCGCCGGTTCGAGCACAGCGGGAACCGGCGGCGAAACATGCGAGCCAGTCTGTACCTGGTATAATTCCTACTTTCCTCGCTAGTGTCCTCATAAAAGCCGCATCTGCGCTGGCGCTGGATGTACGGCTCGAAAGGTATAAGATTCCTCCTTTCGTCGGAATGACAGGTGGAGAAGCGATTCCCCTCTCGGAGGGGCGGGGGTGGGTATAGCACGGCAGCGTCACCAGCAGCGGCAGCCAAGGAGTGACCTACCCAGTCCTCTGGCGGAGTCCCGCAGCTTGAGCGCATAGGCCAAAGCTATGAAACAAATGGTAGGAAAGCACCGGAACCGGCAGAAGCCATAAAAAACACTCTCCCACAGATAATCTCTCTCACCTATACCTAAAAAACAACAGTCCCCTCCTGAATCACAGGAGGGGACTGTTTTATGCAGTTGTGTCGCCTATACCTTCTTAGGCATTCACCATATCTAGAATCGACTCAAAGATGGCGCGGCCGTCTGTGTTGCCCAGTTCGGGGTCCACGGCGCGCTCTGGGTGTGGCATCATCCCGAAAACGTTCTTCTGCTCGTTGCTCACACCGGCAATGTTTAGCAAGCTGCCGTTGATGTTGTATAGTTCATGCGTATCGGCTACATTGCTGCTATACTTGAACATAATCTGGTCGTTGTCCTCCATCTTGCGCAGCGTCTCCTTGTCAGCGTGGTAGCGGCCTTCTCCGTGTGCCACCGGAATCTTGTACGCTTTGTCCAGGTCCAGCAGGCGTGTAGGCAGCAGGTTGGTTGTCACCGGCTTGATGTACACGTTGTCGCAGATGAACTTCTGGTTCACGTTGCGCAGCAGTGCGCCCGGTAGCAAACCTGCTTCCGTCAGAATCTGGAAGCCATTGCAGATGCCCATGACATAGCCCCCCTTGTTGGCGTGCTGCACCACCTCCTGCATAATAGGAGAGAAGCGGGCGATGGCGCCGGAACGGAGGTAATCTCCGTAAGAGAAACCGCCAGGCAACAGGATGAAATCACAACCTTGCAGGTCATGGTCTTTGTGCCACAGCTTTACAACTTCCTGGCCCATGCCAACTTCAATGGCATCAACCAGGTCTTGGTCGCAGTTGGACCCTGGGAATACGACTACACCGAATTTCATGCCTCAAAGTTAAACAAAAATATACTCGGTCATCACATTTGCGCTACTTCTTTCAGAAGCTTTTGACGCCACAACTGCGTATAAGTGATGGATTATACTTAATTTGCCGAACATCATTCTATTTAGTGCTTATGTTGCAGTCCATGACAGGCTATGGCAGTGCCCGCCTCGACACTGACCAATTCTCTCTCAACGTCGAAATCCGATCGCTCAACTCCAAAGGTATGGACCTCAGTGTGCGCCTGCCACGCTTTTTGTCGGAGCGGGAGTATGAGATACGCACCATGCTGACCAAGGCCCTAGTGCGCGGCAAGGTGAGCGTCTGCGTGGACTACACCAGAAACAAGGCACAGAAGGCGAAGAGCAACATTAACAAAGAACTGCTGAAAGCCTATTACAATGAGCTCAACGAGGCGGCCGACATGGTGGGCGGCTCCAAGAGCGATTTGTTCCGACTGGCCCTGCACATGCCCGATGTGCTGCAGCAGGACGCAGGCGACGACGATGCCGGCGATGCCGATTGGGAGGTGGTGCAGCCACTGGTGCAGGAGGCGCTCGACAACATCAACTCGTTCAGGGCAGACGAAGGCAAAGCCCTCACCACCGAAATCATGTCCTATATCGACCGCATCCGGATTCTGCTGGCTGAGGTGGAGAAGCATGACCCGGTGCGCATGGAGCAAATCAGGACCCGTATCAGAGGCCATATTGCAGAGGTGTCCACTGCGGAGCAGTTTGACCAAAACCGCTACGAGCAGGAGATGATTTACTACATGGAGAAACTCGACATCGCTGAGGAGAAGGTCCGTCTCATCAACCACCTGCACTACTTCACAGAGACGGTATACCTGCCAGAGCCAACCGGCAAAAAGCTGGGCTTCATCTCACAGGAGATAGGCCGCGAGATAAACACCATCGGCTCCAAGGCCAACGATGCCACCATACAGCACCATGTGGTAGAGATGAAGGAGGAACTGGAGAAGATAAAAGAGCAAATCAACAATATATTGTAAATCTCATCCCGCTATACCTTAGCAATAAGCGCCCGTCACTAGAAAAAGTGACGGGCGCTACTGTTTTACGCCACAATAAGTTTGATACTTAGCTGGTTAGCAGCCTTGTCTGGCCACTGGATGAGCAATTTTACAGCCTCTCAGAAAATAATTTTAAATTTTTTCAAAATATTTTTTGACTATTTCTGCAACTGGGTATCATTAATATGTAAATTTTCTTATATAAGTTATATATTATGTTTCTTTTAGCTAGAACCTTTCTTAAGAGGGTGTATTGAGGTTAAAACATTGATTTATAGACATATATGCCTATTGCGCTGAATATTGCTTTCGGCTATATTTCGAAATGTTTAACTAAAAAATATACCTAATGAAAACAACACGCTTACTAAGTCTGCTGGCTCTTGTAGTCACTCTTGGTTTTTCCTCTTGCCAGAAAGAAGAGGGCGAAGTTTCCGCAACTGAGGTTTCAGCCATGACTTTGGCCAAAATCTCTAACATGGGCTTCAACACCCAAAATGTACAGCGCGTAGAGGGAGGTTACCTGGTAGAAGGTGACATCATCCTGTCTGACAGCGATTTGAACGTGTCACTGGAGACACAGGCGCTTCGTGTAGGCGAGGAGGAGCAGTACCGCACCTCTAACCTGGTGAACGTAGGCTCTGGCCGTACCATCAATGTGGCCATCACTACCAGTCTGCCTTCTTCGTATGTGACGGCTCTGGATGAGGCCATACGCCGCTACAACGCCGAGAACCTGCTCATCAAGTTCCGTCGTGTGTCTTCTGGCTACAACATCCTGCTTACCAAGGCGCCATCGGGCTCTACCTACCTGGCTTCTGCCGGTTTCCCCTCCGGTGGCAACCCGTACAACAGCGTGAAGGTGAACTCTGACTACTTGGGCACCAACCCGGGCACCAACTACCTGGCCACCATCCTGGCGCACGAGATTGGCCACTGCATCGGCTTCCGCCACACTGACTACATGAACAGAGCGTATAGCTGCGGCGGTTCTTATTACAACGAAGGTGCCTCTACTGTAGGTGCTATTCACATCCCGGGCACACCGACAGGTGCTGACCCTAACTCCTGGATGTTGGCTTGTATCGGTACTGGTTCAAACCGCTACTTCAACGCCAACGACAAAACCGCTTTGAGATACATCTACTAGGTCTCTCAGTGCCCCATTGCAAGGGAGCCCCTGCCTCTACCGGCAGGGGCTTTTTTGTTGGTGCCCTGTCAAGGTATAGGCTAGGGTAAGGCACTGGCTCTTTATATGTATAAGGAGTTTATACGGAGTCGGAACTTGATGTTTCAACTATGACAATCATGTAAAAATCACAAAAGTAATTTCCATATATATAAACCTTTTACGAGTAGTACGTTGGTGTTTAAACACCTGAAAATTAGTTACTAAAAGATTTGTTTTAGTGTATTTCATTTCTCTATATTTCAAGATGTCTAACTAAAAAACATTAAACTTTTATGAAATTAACCCGCTTACTCTTACTGCCAGCCTTTGTGGTTGCGCTTGGTTTTACATCTTGCCAGCAGGATGCAGAAGTTACCACCAAAGAAGAAGTATCACAGGAAGTGCTTACCCAGATTTCCAACTTGGGGTTCTATAACAAGAACGTGGAGCGCACAGAAGGCGGATACATCGTGGAAGGTGACATTTTCTTGTCAGAGAAGGACCTGACCAGCGCGCACAACACCAACGCACTTCGCGTAGGCGAGGCAGAGCAATACCGCACCACTAACCTGGTGAACGCGGGCACTGGCCGTAACATCACCCTTTCCATTGACCCGAAACTGCCGGCTTCCTATGCGACGGCTCTGGACGAGGCGATTGCCCGCTACAATGCCGAAGGTCTGACTATCACGATGAGCCGTGTCGCTTCAGGCGGTAATATCCACATCGTGGCTGCCCCTAAGTCAGCGCAGTACCTGGCTTCGGCTGGTTTCCCAACCAGCGGTAACCCGTACAACAGCATCAAAGTGGCTACCCGTTACATTGGCTCAACTCCTAACCAGTCTTGGTTCGCTACCATCCTGGCCCACGAGATTGGCCACTGCATCGGTTTCCGTCACACCGATTACATGGACAGAGCGTACAGCTGCGGCGGTAGCTATACCAACGAAGGTGCCTCTACGGTAGGTGCGGTACACGTGCCTGGTACGCCAACAGCACAGGATCCTAACTCCTGGATGCTGGCTTGTATCGGCAGCGGCCAGAACCGTCCGTTCAACTCAAACGACAAAATCGCATTGGATTACCTGTACTAGGATTACGTCCTTCTATACGCCTTATACAGCACAGCTCCTGCCTCGGCGGGGGCTGTGCTTTTTTATGCTCCCTGCAACAGGTATACATATTGCGGGGGAATCTGTGGCACAGAAGCGAGCGTTCAAATCTATTAATAGAAGCGCAGGACGCGCTACAGCACCAGCACCTTCCCCATCACCTTGCTGCCTGTGTCCGTTTTAAGGCGGATGATGTAGAGCCCGCGGGTGAGGCCGGAGGTCTGCACCTCCTTGAGTACGCCTATTTCGATGGTCTCCAGTACCAGCCTGCCCAGTTGGTCATACAGCTGAATCTGGGCCTCATCGCTTCCTACGGCCACGTGGAAGGGCTGGCCTGCCGCCACTGGGTTAGGGTATACCCGCATGTAGCCGGCTCCGGCGAAAATCACTTCCTCCTCCTGGCTGTAAAAAACTTTCCCTTCCGTGGTCGTGACTTTCACGCGGTACAGGTTTCTGCCGGAGGATGGAAGAGGGTCTGTAAACTGATGCCGCAACTGCGTGACGGACGCTAGGGTCTCTATAGGCTTGAATACTCCCTGTTCCTGCCGCTCCAGGGTGATGGAGGCGAGTTGAAAGCGGGTGCCGAGCTCCAGGTCCAACTCCACGGTGTCCATGACCAGTTGCCTGGGCAGAAAGCTGGTGATGTAGCAGCCTACGCCTGTCTGCCCGAAAGGGATGGAAGGGCTATACTGTGCCTCAAGGCCCTGCACGACAGGCACGACAGCCACAAAGTCGGCGCTTCCGGGAAGAGCGGATTTGTCGAGTACGGCCAGGGTGTCAGCCGTTGTGAGGAGTGGTTGAAGCCTGGTATCGCCAAGGTAATAGAGGCGGTAGTTTTCCGTATTGGGAAGCTTTGGCCAGTGGAGCAGGACCTGCTCTGCGCAGTTGAAACCCACCCGTAACTGTAGCTGCCGTGCCAGCAGAAACTCATCTGATAAGGTATGGACACCGCCTACCGAGAGGCGCAACTGCGCCATCGCTACCGTGTCAGGCGCTTCCCATTGAAAGCTGGAACTGGCCAAGTCAAGGTCGCTGGCTATGCTGTGCCATACCTGCTCCCCCGCCAGGCGGTATTCCAGTCTTCCCTTACCCGTCGGAGGAGTACCTTGCCAGGTTATCCTATTCAGCTCGCCGGCCAGCAGGGTGGTGCCAACCGTTGGGTACAGCCACTCCACTCCCCGTTCATATTCATACACCAGGCTGAAGGTCTGTGGTCCCTGCGGAATGGTATGTCCTTTGACCCGCAAGGTATAGGTGCCGGCTGCAGGAGTGTTAAGAGTAATATGCTCCACGTTGTTGAGCCGGTCTGTGCCGCGCCTGGCGGGCAGCCGCAGCGAATCAGGATGTGGGAAGGTGCTGAGCACCCAAGGACGCCAGGTATGGCTGCTGGCTGTGCTGTGCAGGGTCAGGTCCAGGTCGTGGAGGAGCGCCTTCTCAGCATTGGGAGCAGCCTCCGGGTCGTGCCAGACAAGGGTGGTCTTCAGAAGCTGCACACCAGCCGGCACAGTCAGTTGAATGGTCTTCTCCTGCCCCTGGGCTAGGGCATCTACTATGAAGCGGCTTTCTTGTATGGTTCGGATGGCACCGAGTGCATCGGCGTTGCCATACCCAGTTTCAAAATCTACCCCAGGACGGCCCACATCTTCTGAGCTGTTGATAAGCGCTGCCTTCACCAGCGAGGCAGGAGGCAATTGCCCATTGTGTTTTTCTTTGTACGCCTGCTGCACCAGCAGTGCTATACCTGATACCACGGCGGCGGCCTCCGAGGTGCCCCCTGTGCCATGCGCCACAAGCTCCGGCTTCACACGGCCATCGTAGGCCGGGCCTCTGGAACTGCGCACCCCTACCTGCCCGTTCGGCTCCAGCGCCCCCACGCTCATGGTGTTCTTGGAAGTCTTGAACTGGCCAGTCAGGTTGGCCATGGCCGGGATGTTGGCGTAGGTGCCGGTGGTTTCAGCTTTGTCGCCGCTGTTACCCGACGAGAAGATGTGCAGGAGTTGCGGGTGTTGGTAACTTGACCGGTCATAAGCCTGCGACTCCAGACCGTAGTAGTTCTCCACACTCACCCCGTAGGAATGGTTCTGTACACTGATGCCCTTGCCCAGAAGTTGCTGGCTGTCGTCAGGGTACAACTCGGCAAAGTCGGAGTAGGCTATCTTCGCTTCTTGGGTTACGCCTCTGCCATTGGGGCCCGAGTTTCCCGCACCTGCCACCAAGGTGGCCATGGTGGTAGCATGCTGGCTCGTGGTGCTACCGAAAGTCTCCGGGGCCATAACCCGCCCCTTTAAATCAAGGTCCGTTGGGTTGAACGGGCTTTCCTTCACGGACACGGCCATCCCTTGTCCCTTCAGCTGGGGATTGCGGGCCTGCGCCGCATAGATGTTGTTGGCCACATAGTCCGCATCCTTCAGTTCCAGTTCTTCCTTGGCTACGCGGTTCGGTTTATCCACATACAGCACGGCGGGGGAGGTGAGCAGTAACCGGAGCTGCTTCGGGTTCAGGCCAGACACGAGCAGGATGCGGCCATCGGAGGTTACGTTTTTTATCCCAAGGTTAAGTTGCTGCTGCTGGAGCCATGAACGGAACGCGTCCTTGTCCTGTACCTGCACCCGGTACGAAGCGGCTGTGCGGTTCTTAATCTGATGGAGGTGTGGTGCTAGCTTTTGCGCGTGTTGCTTCTGCAGTGGTGCCTGTTGCGCCTCTAGCCCCAACGGTAAAAGAAACAGGAGCCAAAGGGCAGGCAGCCGGAGCGTATGGTTAAGTCTGTAAAAAGGCCACATAGAAGCGCAATGCTAAAGGGTGAAAGCCTAGCTAAAAGTTTAGGGGAAATTGTACTAAAGCTAACCAATAGCAACCACATAGGCAATAGCCGGAGGAGGTGGGGCAGCTGAAATTCAGCAAAATACCCTGTAGCATTTCGTAGCGGTATTGTCTTGCGCAGGAGAGGTATAGCCAGCAGCCTAGACTACTGCTGGTAAATCCAGCGGAAGAGGAGGATGCCCAACAGGCAGCCGATGGTATTGCTCAGCACATCGATGATGTCACCCTGCCGGCCGGGTATGAAGTAGTGCTGAATCAGTTCGATGCATACGCCAAACATGGAACTCACAAAGAAGGCCGTCCGGATGGCGTAGTACTGTAGTTTAGGATAGGTATACTGCTTCTTGAGGCCCACAATCATGAGGTAGGTGAGCACTGCGAACAAGAAAGCGTGGGCAAAGGAATCGAATGAGAAAAGCTCCCAGATAGACAGGGAGGGCATAGAAGAAGAGGGCAGCAGCGTCGTTATCATGATCACTGCTGCCCAAAGTAAGGTAAAAAGGTTATACCGGAGTATCAAACCTGCTTCTATACGGAGAGGTTATTGGCCGATAAGTTCGCGGTAAGCGTCTGCTGACAACAAGCCTTCCAGCTCACTGGTGTCGCCAATAGACATTTTGATGATCCAGCCGTCGCCATACGCATCAGAGTTCACCAACTCAGGGCTGCCGTCCAGCTTCTCGTTGAACTCCAGCACCGTGCCGCTGAGTGGGCTGAACAGGTCAGAAACCGTTTTCACGGCCTCTACCGTACCGAATACGTCGTTCTGGCTGATTTCCTTGTCTACTGTGTCGATATCCACATACACAATGTCGCCCAGTTCGCTCTGTGCAAAATCAGTGATGCCCACATAGGCCACATCACCTTCCACGCGCACCCACTCGTGGTCTTTCGTATACTTTAAAGTCTCAGGTAGATTCATTTTATCGTTGGTTTAATGTCTGATCAAAAATACGGTCTTTTTCGCAATGCTAAAAATTATTGCAGACTTACTCGCAGCTGCACGCCTCCTTCTGTCACGCTGTTCCTGAACGAGGTGGATATCTGAGGGTCTGAAACAGTGCGCAGCATGTAGAACTGGATGTTCACGCGCTGGCTCAGCACATAGTCCACCGTGGGGCGCAGCTGCAGTTGCTTTGTGCCGTTCGTTATCTGGTTCTGGCTGATTTCGTTGCCCTGCTCATCCCGCGCGATGGCGCGCTGCACGGTCTGGTTGTCCCGCACCGACATGTCCATGCGCATGGTCAGCTCGTTCTCCAGCACCTTGCGCTCCCCGCGTATCCGGAAAGGTATACGGAAGTTGTTGGTGCTATACCCGAAGCCAAAGGTATAATCCTTGACATTCGTTTCCGTCACCTGCGCATTGGTCAGGTTCAGGGACAGGTTGCGCTCCAGCTTGTAGCCCAGGCGGCCGGTCAGGTTGGTGTTCGTACGGAAGTTGATGCCTAGCAGTTCCAGTCGCTCCGCCACCGTGAGCTGGCTCAGAATGTAGTACGGTATCAGCTGCCCGAACTCGTTCTTGTTCGTCGGGAAATCGCCTGGGTTGTTCTCGTAGGCCAGTGACGTGGTGAAGCTGGTCACGTTGTAGCTGGAGTTGTAGGAGTGCGTCAGGTTCACCTGGCTGAACCAGCGCTGGAAGAACGGCAACTGCGACAGTCCATTGTAATCGATTCGCCAGTTCGGGATAGGCAGTCGCTTGAACGGGTTTCCTCCCTTGGCCTGGAATCCGTCTGCGTCGCGGCCCTGGTACGCGTACAGGAACGACTGCAGCAGAACATCCTGTGAGTTCAGAGAATAGCCTGAGTCGCCGGCGGCGGCGTTGGCATTGGTGAGCTTCTCGCGAATCTCGTGGCGGTTCCGGATGAAGTTGTCGAAGGCAGCCGATGTGCCTCCTGATGTAGACTCAAACATGGTGTTCAGGGCGTAGAACGAGGCGCTGAAGGAACCCGTGTTGATAGGGTTCTGACGCTCATTGGCCGTGCCAATATTCCCAAAATCATCAAACTGCTTGCGGTAGAACACCTCTTCAATCTCAGACATGTTGCGGCGCGCGTCCAACTGCAGGTTGAAGTTGCGGAACGGCTCCAGGTTAGCCCTTGCCGTAAATGTCTCTGTCAGGATGCCACTGAAGGGCGTGTTCAAGTACTGGCTGCTGTCGGTATACCAGCCGTTGTTGAAGGCACGGTAGTACAACTCATCCAAATCATACTGGCGGCCCAGCACAAACGGCAGCCCAGGCGCGTCAAAGCCATCGTCGAAGCCGAACATCTTGGTGCGCGGCAGGTAGCCCGGCAGCATGGTGCCCTGGTTCTGCAGGTATGTGAAGTTGATGGAGCGCGTCATCATCAGGAAGCGGGCCAGGCCTTTGGCCACTCCCATACCTGACGCCGACTTCTGCACCGTGGTGTCGCCCGGAGTAGCTGGCCTTGCCTGTGGCGCAGCTGGCGTGTTCACATCCTTCAGGAACTTCACCTTGTTGTAGAGCTTCACCAAATCAACGCGGCCGTTCACGCTGAACTCGGTGCTGTTCTCGGCCGTGTTGCCCAGTTGGAAGTTGGCATCCTGGTTGAGGGCCGTGGAGCCGGCCGTCCAGATGTAGGTAACGGCGTAGCGGGTCTCAGCGCCCAGCCAGTCGGTGAGCGGGAACTTATCGAGCGGCACCTTGTAATTGGCGGCTATGAGTTGGTTGAAGTTGGTGTTGCGCCCGAAGTTGCGCAGGTTGTTCCAAATCACCTTGTTCTTGTAGCGAAGCGAATCCACATCTCTGTCAATGCGGGCGTCCGGCTCGTCTACCACGGCACGGTTGGTGGCGGTGTAGTCCAGCGACAGGTTCTTACTGATGTCCCACTTCAGGTCGTAGATGCGGTTGAAGAAGAAGTATTTCTGGAACGTAGGGTCTATGCCGCGAGAGGTGATGAGCCCGGTACCTGGGTCGCGGCGCTGCAGGAACGTCTCGTTATACCTGCGGTCCAAATCGGCACGGAAGGAGAAGCGGCTTGGCAGCGGCGTGAAGTTCAGGTCCCGGATGAGGCGCAGGTATGGCGACTTGAGCGCCTCCACCTTGGCTAGCGGCTCGTAGTTGCGCGGCGTGTTGTTGTAGGTATAGGCGACTGCCCCGGTATAGGTTTTGGTATAGTCGCGGTCCGTCTCAATGTTGGTGAAAAGGCGCTCGGCGTAGGAGTAGGAGAAGGAGAGGTTCTCGACGTCATACGGCCGCACCTTCGCCTCCGGGTTGGTCCGCTCCTTGCGCACGTTGAGCAGGCTCACGCTCTTGCGCGTCTCCCGTGTGCTCACTTCCTGGCGGTACTCCCGCTGCGCCTCACGTGTCTCATACCTGGTCACCGACTCGTCCAGCAGCACGTCTTTGTCCAGCGGGTCGAACTGCGGCTGGCTGTTGAGGGTACCGTATTGCACCGATACCGGTACTTTGATGCCTAACTTTTCGGGCAGGAACTTATCAGCTACAATATTGGCGCTCACGTCGAAAAGGGCCGTGTTTTCCCGGGCCCGCTGCGCTATCTTCTGCTGCAGCGCCCCGAAGCCGACAGTGGTATAGCTGCCGGTGGCAGTGATGTTGGCGAAGTCGGCCAGTTTGGTGTTGAGGCGGGCGTTAGAGGCCCAGCCAGACTGGTTGCGGAAATCGGTCACGCGCAGTTCGTCCACCCACATGCAAATGGACTTCGGCTGGGCATCCTCGCCTGGAGAAGCCGGGTTGCGCAGGCCAATCATCACGCTCTGCACCTCGCTGAAATCCGGGTTGCCCACCACGCGTATGATTTTGCCTCCTACGTTCACTTCATAAGGGCGGCGGTTGTCGTAGCCCACAATCTTGTTGCGGGCCACCTTGGCGTTTACGAAATCCTCCAGCGCCACGTCAATCTGGTTTTCTGACAGCCATATACCTTCCTGGCTGGTCGTTCCCGGAGGTGTCAGCTTCAGCGGAACCACATACTCGTAATAGTTCTGGGTATAGTCCGTGCCAATTCGGATGAACGCCTGCATGTCGTTGTCGCGGGTATTCGGGTCGCTGGATTGCGCGTGCAGGAACAGCTTCAGGCGCTTGTAGATGAGCATGTCGATGGACAGGTTCTTGTACACGGCCTTGGAGAAGGAATCCTTCAGGTCGTCCACGCACAGCTGCAACGATTGCTCGTTCTGGCGGCGGTTGTTGGTGGCGGCGTAGTCACGTAGGCGCTCTATACCTGGCGGCATCGCATAAGGTATGGTGGAGCCGCTTACCTCGCTGTTTTCTTCAATATTCACCGTAGAGACCGTGAAAGAACGGGCGTCGTCGGTACAGGACAGGCAGGGGTTGCCATCCGTTATCGGCTGCAGGAACGTGCGCCACTGGTTGGCCACAAACTGGAACTGCACAAAACGAAGCACCACCGGGTCGGCAAACTCGGTCATGTACATGCGCATGAAGCGGATGGACTTGAAGCCGCTGATGTTGCCCACGTTGCCCGTTGGCTGACGCACCGGCACGCGGAACTGGTACCAGGTCACCCGGTCACCGTTGATGTCGGGCTGCACAATCTGGTCCACAATGTAGTTCTGACCCACACTCATCTCGCCTGGTTGCAGCTTTATTTTATACTCATAGTACTGCTCCAAATCGCTGATGACGTTGTCGCGGTTCAGGTCTTCTTTGTCGGGGAAGGCGTAGTTGGAGAAGCGGCTCTGCTCCGGTGAGTTGTTCTCCATACCGTTGAAGCGCTTGTAGCGGGCCAGTATACCTGCATTCTGCTGGTCGTACGACTCATCGAGGTGGTGCAGGAAGTTATCTGCCGAAGGGTCGCTGAGTACTGACTGTGGTGCTCCTCCCGGGATAAGGCCCAGGAAACTGCTTTGGAAATATTCGCGCTCCCCGTCATCGCCCAAACCATCAAGGCCAATATCTTGGAAGTTCCTAGCGCCCGGCACACCTGAGAAGGCATCTGTCAGGAACTGCTGGGTGGTGACGCGGCCCCAAGGCGTGCGCTGTGTGTTCTGGTTATCCGTGGCGGAGGTGGGCAGGCCGTTCTCAAAGGAGTAGCGGTTGTCTTTCAGGATGTCTTCGGACACGTTGCCCAGGTTCAGAACCAGTTCGCCGCCCTCATTGCTCACAATCGGGTTGCCGAATTCATCTTTGCGGCCATTCTCTCCTTCCAGAAAAGGGTCCATCAGCCAGAACTCTACATACTCGATGTTGGCATTGTCAAAGTCCGTGTCAAAGGCTATTTCGCGGCTGATGCCGCCCCAGTTCTTGCGTGGGTCGCCCGTCAGCCTGCCCTGCGCATCCACATTTGGGTTGTAGTTATACTGGCCACGCTCCTGCGGGTAATAGGCCATGTCAAAGGTATACTCATAGGCATTGGCAATCTCGCGGTCCCGGCCCGGAAACACTTCATACCTTTGAACCGGGCGAACGTAGTGATTGGCGAGCTCTTCTTTGCTGATGTTGCTAGGCCGCAGCCCTTCACTGTCACGGTAGTATATCTGGTCGATGGTATACCAGGCCACGCGGGCTCGGTTGAAGGCGTAATTCAGACCAGTGCCGGTCGCCAGTGGGGCAGGCGTAGCCGCCAGGCGCCACGTGGTGTTGTTGAAGCCGCCCAAGCTGAAAGGCGTCTCGGCGCCCTCAAAGTCATCCAGGTAAGAGGTGCCATCCTCGTTCACGGGCGACTTGGAATTGGCCGGTACCAGCTGCGCGAACTCGCCATTGAACGTGACACTGGAAGGGGCTTTGGTCTGGATGAACGGAATCTTGTCCGTCATCCGGGTCAGGAAGCGGGACTCCTTGTTCAGGCTCACGTCCAATCCGTAGATGGTGTTGTTGGTCGGCTCATCGCCGATGCTCACCCGGTTGATATAGGGCCGCTCGTTGATGTGCAGCACCGTACCCCCCAGGTTAAGGTCATTGTTCACTCGGTAGTCGAAGCGGGCACCCAGCAAAGACCGCGGCTGGATGTTGAGCAGTTCGGCCTTCTCATAGGTCACGCGCAAATCACTGGCCGAGGCAATGTAGCTCGGGTTCAGGATTTTGATACGCCCTAAGTCATAGAACACCTGATAGTCTGTTCCCTCCTCCAGGCGCGTACCTCCAGAATATACGGCTACGGAACCCTCTGCTATGCGGAAACCTGGAAGTATAATCTCATCCGTGGAGCTGGCCTGGAAGCGTCCTTTCAAGTAGAACTTGGCCTTGATGGTGTTCTGCTGCGCATCGGTTTGCGTCTGTTCGTACAGTTCCTGGAACACATACCTGTCAATCAAATCCTGGCGACCTGCGAACTTTGTGGCCAGATAACTACCGAACGGCTCCACGACCGGAAAGAAGATGCGGCCTGTCTCCGGGTCGATGGTAATGCCGGACAGGAAGTCAAAGTTGCCGTCGCGGGGCTTGTCATTGTTGCTGTTCACGTTGTCGAGGTTGAGCACCTCAATCAGCGGGAGGTTTTGGATTGGACTCGGCTCCTTTAAACTCGTGATGTCCACGCCAGTCTCATCATCTTTGTAGATGACCTGCAACTGGAAGTTCTCCCGGTTCACCTGCGTCGCGTCCAGGCTGTAGACGTTCTTCATCATCAGGTCCCAAGTGGGGAACTCCAGTGCCGGGTTGGTCGCCTTCAGCAATTTCATGTGGATGACCTGGTCATCACGCAGGTTCTGGTAATCCTCCAGCAGTTCGCCCACCTTGTAGGTCCTGCCATTGTAGGTATACTCAAACGACACGCCCAGCACCTGGTCAGGCAGCAGAGCGGTAGTCAGGGAGATGTGGCCCAGCTGTGGGTTGAACTTGTACTCGCGGGGGTCCAGGCGGCGGGCGCGCACGTGCTCAAAGTCAACCGCCTTCTGCAGGCCAAGGCTGTTGAGGTAGGTATCCACCTGGTCGTTGTTACGGGCCTGGCCGTTGTTGGCAATCAGGCTGTATAGCGTGTTCGCATCGTTGGAGGCCGGTGCATTGGGGTTCTGCTCGAACTGGTTGCGGTAGGGGTCCGCCTCGCCCAAGTCCATGTAAGCCACCATGTTGCGCAGGTTCTCGGTGCTGCGGTTGTTGTTGGTCACATACAACTCTAGGCGTCTAATCACGATGCCAGAGTTCACCAGCGGCAGGTTCTGGAGCGTTTTGTCGTAACGATTACGGAAGAAGTGCGACAGGAAGAAGTGACGGTCGCGGTCATACTGGTCGGCCCGTATCTCGAAAGGCTTGTTCTGGGCACCGTTCTGAATTACCACCTCATCGTTACGTCCGCGTAGGTTCGCAGCGATGGCCGTCACGCCCAAGCGGCCAAACTGCAGCTGCGTCTTGATGCCGAACAGGTTCTGCGCCCCCGTGATGAGGGAGTTGTTGAGTGGCAGGCTGACGTTACCGGCCTCCACCTTGCGGATGATTTCCTCATCGAAGCCGGTATAGTCCAGCTTCATGTTGTTCTCAAACTCGAAGTTGGCGTTGTTGTCCCAGTTGAAGTTGAGGCGCATTTTTTCGCCAATCTTGCCCACCAGGTTCAGGGAGATGTTCTGGTCGAAGTCGAAGTCGCCGGTGCGCTGCTGGCGGAGCGGTATGGAGGGGTTCTCGTTGCGGTTGAAGCGGGCCCCAAACTTGAGCGACACGTTGCCGTTGGGCTGTATGTCCACGAAGTTGCCCCCAAAAATTCTGTCGAACATCGGGCTGATGTAAATCTTGGGCACCAGGCGGCGCCCCGTCACCACGCTTTCCCCGTCCAGGCCAGCGGATTTGCTGCGCCAGTAGTCGCGGATGGCCTGCTGCCGCTGCCATCTGGAGTATTCTTCCCAGGTCATGGCCGAAGGCAGGCGGTAATCTACCTCGCCAATCCGCTCGTTGATGTTGTACTGCCGCAGGCTGTCATCCAATTCTATCTCGAGTTCGAGGTTGGAAGGAGGGCCGAGCAGGAGAGGGGAGGAGCTGGAGCGGGTGCCGAAGGGGCTACCAATCCTATCGCTAGGCACAAAGGTCGGTCTGCGGCTAGGTATATAGGGTTGCAGCTTGGCCGAGTCACCGGGTATGGTATCCTGGAATAATAAGTTTGGAAGAATCAGGGACTCAAATCTGCCGGCAGAACGCACCTCTTCCGCGTGCGACCACCAAGCAAGCAAAGTGATAGCAACAACCGTTGCAAACAGCAGGCTGTTTTTTTTACTATTCCGAATCAAGTGGACTCTACCGTTAAGAAGACTTTAAGGCAAATTTAATAAGCTCCTCTACGCTCAGGTTTCTGTTTTCGCGCTTGATGATGGTATCCAGCGTTTTCTCGGCCACGTTCTTGGCAAAACCCAGTGTAACTAAAGCTGATAACGCTTCTGCACGTATCGTATTGTGTGCAGAAACAGGAACCGCAGTGCTATCAGCTATCCATGTTTCTTTCTTTATTTTATCCTTTAATTCCAATATGATGCGCTGCGCCGTCTTGGCTCCTATACCTTTGACATGTTGTATGGTACGCACATCCTCCCGCACGATGGCCTGCTGTATCTCCTCCACGGATAGGGAGGAGATAATCATCAGACCGGTGTTGGGGCCAACCCCCGAAATGGAAATCAGGTGCAGGAAAATATCCTTCTCCGCCGCCGTCATAAAGCCATACAAGGTATGGGCATCCTCCTTGATGTGCAGGTAGGTATGCAGCCTGCAGCGCTCACCCTCTGGCAGAGCAGAATATGTGCTCAGCGATATCTTTATCTGATAGCCTATGCCATTCACATCGATGATGACATAGGTTGGGTCTTTGAACGTAAGCTTCCCGTCGATATAGGCTATCATCTATATATGTTGGTTGTTATAGTTTTGAGCATCTACGACAGCAATGGCTACCATGTTGACTATTTCGCGGATTGAGCTGCCGAGCTGCAGAATGTGCACCGGCTTGCGCATACCCATCAGGATTGGACCGATGGCCTCGGCGCCACCAATCTCCTGCAGCAGTTTGTAGGCAATGTTACCGGAGGTCAGCGTTGGGAAGATGAGCGTGTTGGCGCCCTTCTCAGCCAGTTCGCTGAATGGATAGTGCTCGCGCAGCAGGTTGCGGTTCATAGCCGTGTTGGCCTGCATCTCGCCGTCTATCAACAGGTTAGGATAGCGCTGCTTCGCCTTTCTTACGGCCTCTGCCCCTTTGTTAGGTATATCGCCCTGCACTGACCCGAAGTTGGAGTAGGAGAGAACGGCCATACGCGGCTCCGTGTCGAAGAAGCGGACAGCGCGTGCGGTCAAGCCAATGATATCCACCAGTTCGTCGGCCGTAGGGTTCACGTTCACGGTGGTGTCGGCAAAGAAATAAGGCTCCTTTTTGCTCAGGATGATATACATACCAGCCACCTTGTTGATGCCTTCTTCCACGCCAATCACCTGCAGCGCCGGGAGTATCGTTTTGGAGTAATCACGCGTCAGGCCGGAGATGAGCGCATCCGCCTCGCCTGTCTCCAGCATCATGCTGCCGAAGTAGTTGCGGTCGCGCAACAGGCGGCGGCTGTCGAACAAAGTAAGGCCTTTGCGCTGGCGCTTCAGGTATAGCAGTTGGGCGAACTCCTCGCGCTTGGCATCTTCCTCGTATGGGTCGATGATGGGGCAATCGTGCAGGTCCAGGTTGGTCTCCTGGATGATAGCCGCGATTCGTGCCTTGTTACCCAGCAGAATCGGGTTGGCTATACCTTGCTCTTTCACAATCTGCACGGCCTTCAGAATCTTGTAGTTGTCGGCTTCGGTGAATACCACCGTCTTCGGATTCTCCTTGGCCTGGTTGGTGATGCGGGTCATCAGCTTTTGGTCAATGCCGATGCGCTCCTGCAGCTCCTCCTCATAAGCTTCCCAATTGGTGATAGGGCGGCGGGCCACACCACTCTCCATAGCCGCCAAGGCCACTGCCGGCGACACGGTGGTAATCAAACGTGGGTCAAGCGGCTTCGGAATCAGGTAGTTGCGGCCGAAAGCAATGGTGTTGTCCCCATAGGCTTTGTGCACAATGTCAGGAACTGTCTCTTTGGCCAGCGCTGCCAGCGACCGTACGGCCGCCAGTTTCATCGCCTCGTTTATTTCAGTGGCGCGCACGTCCAATGCCCCTCTGAAGATATAGGGGAAGCCAAGCACGTTGTTCACCTGGTTCGGATGGTCGGAGCGGCCAGTGGCCATTATCAAATCATCGCGGGTTTCCATGGCCACGTCATAGGGAATCTCCGGGTCTGGGTTAGCCAGCGCGAAAATGATAGGATTAGGAGCCATCAGCTTCACCAGTTCTGGGGCCAGCACGTTACCAGCCGACAGTCCAATGAACACGTCAGCGCCTTCCATAGCCTCCGCCAGCGTGGTTATCTTGCGTAGCGTCACGAACTGTGCTCTGTAAATATCCAAATCGTTACGCTCCGGGCGTATGATGCCGTCCTTGTCGAACATCACGATGTTGTCCAGTTTGGCTCCCAACGCCACATACAGCTTGGTGCACGCGATGGCGGCGGCACCCGCGCCGTTTATCACAATCTGAATCTCCCCGATTCTTTTGCCCGCCAGCTCCAGCGCGTTGAGCAGTGCCGCCGAGGAGATGATGGCGGTGCCGTGCTGGTCATCGTGCATAAGCGGGATGTTCATCTGCTCCTTCAGCGCGTTCTCTATCTTGAAGCTCTCAGGTGCTTTGATGTCTTCCAGATTGATGCCGCCAAACGTAGGCTCCAGCGACTTGACGATACGGATGAACTCTTCCGGGTCGGTGCAGTCAATTTCAATATCGAAAACGTCTATACCTGCGAACTTCTTGAAAAGTACGCCTTTCCCTTCCATCACAGGCTTGGAGGCATCGGGGCCTATGTTGCCCAAGCCGAGTACAGCAGTTCCATTGGAGATAACACCAACGAGGTTTCCTTTAGCAGTATATTTATATACATTTTCTTTGTCAGCGGCGATTTCTTTGCAGGGCTCAGCAACTCCAGGAGAGTATGCCAAAGCCAAGTCATGCTGTGTACTCAGCATTTTTGTAGGAACTACCTCTATCTTACCGGGTTGCCCCTGCATGTGGTAGTTAAGGGCATCTTCTTTGTTTACTTTAATCATCGTATGCGTTGTTGTGTCGTATCAGGTATGGTTGCCCGCTTTATTAAAATAAAACTATATATGGCATGGGCTAAAAGCCAATTTCATAAGATTTTATGGTTAATCAAAGCTGTAGCCTTCAAAGATACAAGGTGAAAGTGCTTAATGCAGCAGAAGCGCAGGATTTTTGATGTGCCGTGCTGGTTCTGCTGTCTGCATACCACTTGGTATGTCAAAAATTAGTTTAGAAGGCAAGCCTATAAAACAAAAGAAGCACCTCCTGAGAGAAGGTGCTTCTTTTGTTTTGCAACATGTTTTGCTAACCAAGTATGAGCTGTTGGCCAGGCTTGATGGAGTTGTTCTTGAGTTTATTCAGCTTCTTGATTTGCTCAACCGTAAGGCCTTCATGGCGCTGAGATATGGTCCAAAGGGTGTCTCCCGGCTGTACATGATAGATAAAGTTATCCTGCTTTGGCTGGGCATTTGCCGGTGCCTTGTTAACCGCTGCCTTGGCAGGAGCATGAGCACTGGCCTTTTTGGCTGTTGCAGGCTCTGCTGAGGCCAGTAAAGTAGGGGCGGCTTGTGTGGCAGGTTGCCATACAACAAGCTTCTGGTTGGCCTTTATCATAGAGCCGGAAAGGTTGTTCCACTCCTTCAGCTGGTCTATTGTCACATCGTGTCTGTTGGCAATCTTCATGAGGTTGTCGCCATGGCGCACCGTGTAAGATTTTTGCTCCAGGCTATCCTTGCCCGCAGGCGCTGTTGCTGCCAGCAACACAGGAGCGTCAGCCGGTGCGGTTTGCCTGGCTGGCGGTGGGGTAGGGGCGGCAGCTAGCAGGATGCAGCTTGCATCTGTAGTGGACGCCAGTAAGGCGGCACGGTTTGCCGGAACGCGTAGTTTGTAATTACGGGTGCCTTGAGGCAAAGCAGACTTCTTTATCTCCGGGTTGAGAGCCAGAATATCCTTCGTGTCCACGTGCAACTCTGTTGCCAGCTTCTCCAGGTCAAGCGCCTGGTTCACTTCCAAGTGGGTATAGCTCGGTGCATACAAAATGGAGTCGGAGAAGATGTTGTGCTCCGCCGCATACTTCATGGCATAGATGACGGCCGTCATAGAAGGTACGTAGCTGCGGGTTTCCTTTGGAAGGTATGGGAAGATTTCCCAGAAGGTCTTCTTGCCGCCGCCTGCACGCCGGATGGCTTTGTTCACGTTACCAGGACCACAGTTGTAGGCTGCCATAGCTAGTTCCCAGTCGCCGTAGTTGCGGTACAAACGGCCCAGAAAGCGCATGGCCGCATCCGTGGACTTCTCAGGGTCCATCCGCTCGTCAATGTACTGGGTCTGGTCCAGTCCGTGCTCTTTGCCAGTCGTTTTGATGAACTGCCACAAGCCCACTGCGCCTGCCCAGGATGCCGCCTTGGGGTTCAGGCCTGACTCCACGATGGCGAGGTACTTCATGTCTTGCGGCATGTTGTACTTTTTCAGGTACTTCTCAAACAGCGGGAAATACACGTTTTCTCGTGAGAGCATGGTGCGGGTATACTTCCTGTTGCGGACAGTAAAGTAATCAATATGGTTTCGAACGAACTTATTGAACACCAAGGGAATATCGGATTCAATACAGCTCAGTCTGTCCAGGATGACATCGTCCGGCTCATAGGGAATGTGCTCCACCAGCAGGGCCAAGTCTTCTTCAGAAGGGAAGGTGGTGTCTGCTTTTGGCTTCAGGGAATCTTCCAGAATGGGCCTGTCAAACCTGAGGCTGGGGCTGGCGGCTTGGGCATGGTTCGCCCACATGCCGCTAACAATAGCCGCAAGTATTGTAAAGAACTTAATGTGAGTCATTATGAATTATGCTTCAACGGTTATCTTGTCCAAGATGTAATTCGAGAAAGCAAGCAGTTGCGGCTCCTCGAATGAGCGGGTCATCAGTTGCAACCCGATGGAAAGACCATTCGCATCGCGACCAACCGGTATAGAGATGGCTGGAACGCCGGCAAGCGAGGCCTGAACCGTAAAGATGTCAGCCAAGTACATGGCCAACGGATTCGCCGTATTCTCTCCTATTTTGAAAGCCGTAGTAGGAGCGGTAGGCAATATAAGAAAATCATAATTCTTGAGCAACTCGTCGGTCTTCTCTTTTATAAGACGGCGTACGCGCTGCGCCTTGGTATAGTAGGCGTCGTAGTAGTCGGCGCTCAGTACGAAGGTGCCCAGCATGATGCGTCGCTGCACCTCAGGGCCGAAGCCCTCAGCTCTCGTCTTCTTATAAAGAGAGGTAAGGTCTGTCGCATTGTTGCTTCGGAAGCCGTATTTCACCCCATCAAAGCGGCCCAGGTTGGAACTGGCCTCGGCGGTGGTGAGGATGTAGTAGGTCGGCACCATGTAGTCTAGGTATGGGAACTCCACCGCCTCGACTTCATGGCCTGCCTCCTGGAGCATGTCTTTCACGCCCAGGATGCTATTTTTCACCTCTGTATCCAGTCCCTCGCTTTCGAAGCAATCCCGGATATAGCCTATTTTGTATTTCTTGTCGGCCTGCAGCAGTTGGCTGTAAGGCGGCACTTCGCGGTGGCTCACGGTGCTGTCAAACTCATCGCTTCCGGCCATCACTTCCAGCAGCAGGGCGGCATCTGCCACGTTCTTGCTGAGAATTCCAATCTGGTCGAAGGAGGAGGCGTAGGCGATGAGGCCATAGCGCGATATGCGGGAATAGGTAGGCTTGAGGCCCACCACACCGCAGAAAGAGGCCGGCTGACGCACCGAACCACCCGTGTCGGAACCGATGGAGGCCATGCAAAGGTCTGCCTGCACGGCCACAGCTGAGCCGCCCGACGAACCGCCCGGTACACGGGTATGGTCGTCGGCGTTCAACACCGGACCAAAAGAGGAGTTCTCGTTAGAGGCGCCCATGGCAAACTCGTCGCAATTCTGACGGCCGATGATGATGGCATCCTCGGCAAGCAGGCGCTGTACAGCGGTAGCGGAATAGAGCGACTTGAAGGAGTCCAGAATCTGGCTGGAGGCCTGCAAGCTGTGGCCTTCATAAGCCAGTACGTCTTTTAAGCCAATGACCATGCCTGCCAGCTTGCCGGCGGTACCTGCAGCCATTTTTTTGTCCACAGCGGCGGCCTGTGCCCTTGCCCCTTCCTCGAAAACCTCCAGGAAGGCATTCAATTCAGACTTTTGCTTGATGTTGTGCAGGTAGTGCTCTACCAATTGGCTGCACGACAGCTGCCCAGCGGCAATGTCGGCACGGATGTCACGTAGCGAGTTGTATGGTTTCAAACTATTCGGGCTTGTTAATGTCCTTGACGGAACGCTCTATCTCGTCCTTGATTTGTTTCTTGGCGTCATTGAACTCACGCATGCCGCGCCCAACTGAGCGGGCCATACCTGGGAGCTTGTCTGTGCCGAATAAGAGGAGTACTGCTGTTAGTACAACAAGTATTTCTCCTCCCCCTAGGTCTGCCAGGAAGAGGAGAATTGTACTAATATTCATAAATGCTTATGCTGTATGGATTACTTCGCTCGGTTGTCGTCTTTTACGGAGTTCTCAATATCAGTCTTGATTTCTTTGGTGGCATCTTTGAACTCACGGATGCCGCGGCCCAAGCCTTTTGCCAGCTCAGGAATACGCTTGGCACCGAACAATAAGAGGATAGCAAACAGAATCAGGATAACCTCTGTGCCGCCCAAACCTCCGATAAATGCAAAAATGTTGGTGTAAACCATGGTCTTAAAATTTAAGATGAATCGCTGCAAAAATAAAGCTTATATTTTAATTAAACTCACAAAACAACACTTTAGTTTAATTGCCGTATTTTCTGTTCGCTTGGTATAGAGCTGGTACTTTAGATAGCGTTACAAGGCAAGGACTGAGCAAAAAGCGAAGGCTGCAGGTATGCTTGTGTGGTTAGAAACTTTAGCGGAGGCGCTTTCGTAGAAACTGCAGGAGTCTCACACGTTAGCCGCACTACCAGGCAAGGCTCAAGGTTCTTTACGCTAGCCGGAACATTTCCGGCTGTTATTTCCCAATATGGAAATCAATGTTCCATAAACGGGAAATATGTGCATTGCTGTAAAACGTTTTGTGGTGAAAATCAGTCACTTGGTTATCTTTTGATTTTTGGCCCGCTACTTGTTATAAGGAACGTGCAACCAATTGGAGTCGCCGGTGCCATACCTGGCAGGTGACGCTGATAAACAAGCCTTAAATAAATATCCGATTTTTTTAATGTTCTTGTTGCTTATCTAGCAGGAAGGTTGTAAATTAAACGTAGAATTTTAACACAGGCCCCT
This sequence comes from Pontibacter roseus DSM 17521, assembly GCF_000373265.1. Taxonomy (GTDB): domain Bacteria; phylum Bacteroidota; class Bacteroidia; order Cytophagales; family Hymenobacteraceae; genus Pontibacter; species Pontibacter roseus. Next base: position 345,172 of record NZ_KB890767.1, on the reverse strand, counting down.
CAAACAGGGAGCAGTGATTGAAATATAATTTTAAGTTTGTTTTCATAGCTTGGAAAGGCACCCTGCTTTGTAGGGTGTTTTTTCTTTTAAGGCCATTTCGGAAGCAGACTTCCCCCTTACTAAAAAGCGCAGACACCTCAGGAAGGTGTCTGCGCTTTTTGTTATAACAAAGGGCCTCTCTTATTTTGATTTTATCCAGCTCTCTGGATTGAGGTTGTTGTTGTTCTTCCAAATCTGGAACTGCAGCTCTGTGGTGCCGTTGGCATCGGTATAGACGGTGCCAATCACATCTTTGGGTTTCACTGTCTGCCCTTCCGTAACATTCACCGTTCGTAGTTTGGCGTATACGGCAAAATACTCGCCGTGCTGCACCATCACGATGTTGTTCATACCCGGCACGCTGGCCACCGTCAGCACCTTGCCCTCGAATATGGCGCGCGCAGACTCTCCCTGTCCGGTCTGTATGTCTATCCCCCGGTTCTCAATCACCACGCCTTTCAGCACGGGGTGGCTGTGGCGGCCAAACTTCTGGGAGATGAAGCCGCGCTCCACCGGCCAAGCGAGCCGACCTTTGTTGCCAGCGAAGGAAGAAGAAATGAGTGCTGCCTCAGGCGTGAGGGTGATTTTGCTGGAGCTGCCACTGGTGGCGCGGCCTTCCTCACGGGCTGCCCGTGCCGCGCGGGCTATCTCCTCCCGCACGATATCGGCAATGAGGTTGTCCAGCTTCTTAATTGCCTGCTGGCGCTGGGCCACTTCTTTTTTAAGGGTTTCTTCCTGCTTGCTGAGCTTCTGAATCATGTTGTCCTGCTGCGAGCGCAGGGAGAGCAGGTTCTTGTTCTCCACCACCTGCTTGTCAAGAAGGCTTTTCTTTTCCTGCCGCTGTGACTCCAGCATGCGCAGTTGTCCTGTCAGGGCTGCCTGCACCTTGTTTATCAGCTCCACCTGCTTCTTGCGTGCCTCGGAGTATTGCTGCAGGTAGCGCAGGCGCATGACCAGCTTGTTGAAAGAGTCGGCCGCAAACACGAACATGAGCTTGTTGTAGCTGTTGGCAGTTTTGGAGGCAGCGTATACCATGGTGGCATACTCAGCTTTGAGGCTTTCCAGGTCGGCCTGCAGCTCGCCCACTATACCTTCCGTCTCCTTCACGCCTGAATTAAGAAGCTGTATCTCGCGTGATATGGTGCTGATGACGCCCTTCTGTACGGCAATCTTCTCCTGAATCACGTTCAGTTGGCCAATAGAAGCCTCCTTCTGCACCTTTGTCTGCTGCAGGATTCGGTTAGCTTCTTTGATACGCTTGAGGTTCTCGTTCTTTTCCTTTTGGAGCTGTGCCTTCGACTTCTGTTTTTGGGCCACGGTGGCCAGAGGCAACAGGAGCAGAATCAGGAAAAAGGCAGATTTGTAAAGGGCCTTCATTAAAATAGGTTCTTCGACGCTTAGCTTGCAAATATGGCAAATCTAAACGGCCGGAACCAGCGCCCTCTGCTTTTTATTCATTTAAAGGCGTTTGTAACCAGAAGGTATGCTGAAAGGGAACTCCAGCACCTCGTCAGAGACAGTTACTTTGGAGTGGGTGAGGCTGAAATCGGATACCTGCCCCGCCTGCAGCACTTGGGCTACCAACGCATGGGCGAATGGTACTTCCCCAATGGGCTGGAAGCTGTCGTAAGTCACCGTGATGGTGTTGCCGGTAGCCTGGTCCTTCACGTTGAGTTGCTGCAGCTTCAGGTTCTGGTGGCTGATAAAGTAGTCGAAGAGCAGGTTCTCGCGGAGCTGCTGTACGTGCTGCAGCTGCCCTTCGGTGGTAGCCTTCTCGGTGCCGTTTGCCTGGTAGTTGCCCAGCAGGATGGCCTGCACCACATTGAAGTCCATGTAAACGTTGAGGCGCTTGCTCAGGAAGTCGTAGCTGGTGGCGGTGTACTCTTTGTGGATGCGGTTCATCACATACACGGAGTCGCGGGTCATCTTGAAGCGTGCGGCCTCTATACCCAGGCCAGGGAGCACCGATACCCAGATGATGCTGTCCTTCTTCATGCGGAGGGCATAGCCGGAAGAGGTGGTTTCGCCTTTGTCTTCCAGCTTGAGCTGGCCCCGTGCGTTGAGGTAGGTAAAGTCCAGGTTCTGGACGGTGACGTTGCCCACCGTCTCGGTGACGGTGGAGGCGGCGGTAGGTATGGTTTCTTTTTTACAGGCAGAAAACAGGAGCATGCCCAGCAGGCAAAGCAGGAGCTGTTTATTCATAGAGTTTCTTTTCTTTTATCTTCCTGTCAATGAAAGCGGAGGCCTCACCTTTGAGTTTCGCCTTTTCCCACTGCCGGACAGCCTCGTCCCGCTTACCCATCTTGAACAGGACATCGCCGTAATGCTCCACAATGGTGGCATCCTCAGAAAGGGCAATTGCCTGCTCCAGGTGTTTGAGTGCGCCATCGTATTCTCCCATCTTGTACAGCACCCAGGCATAGGTATCGAGGTAAGTGGGATTGGTGGGGTGCTTGTCTACCAGGCGCTTGGCCATGGATTTGGCTTTGGGAAGCTGCTCGTTGCGCAGCGACAGAAAGTAACTGTAGTTGTTGAGCACATGCTCATTGTCGGCGTCGAAGGTCAGCACGGCCTCATACGCCTCATCGGACTTCTTGAAATCTTTGAGGGAGTTGTAGCCGTCTCCGAGCTGGGAGTTGAACTGGGCTACCAGCTCCGGCTCACTGGCTGAGAGCCGTTTGCCATGCTCCAGCGATTTGACCGCCTTCTCGTAGTTCTTTTCAATCAAATGGCCCGTGCCGTTGTAGAACCAGAAGATAGCCTGGTTGGGGAAAAGCTCCAGTGCCTGCTCTGAATGGAGCACCAGTGAATCGGATTGCGACAGCTCGGCATCTAGCAACACGATTTGCTGCCATATCTTGAAGTGGGAATCGTCCAGCTTCACGGCTTTCAGGTAGTTGCCACGGGCTTTGTCTTTTTTGCCCACTATCGTCTGTAGGTCACCGGCCACGGCATAGGCTTTGGCCTCTTCCGGGTGCGACTGAATGGTGAGGTCCACCAGTTCCAGCGCCACGCCTTCTATGGCGGGGTTAGGCAATTGGCGGATGAAGTCGACCAGGATGCGCACTTTCGTGTCGATGTCTAGTTCTGGGCTGGAAAAGGCCTGTTTCACCTGTTTCTCTGACTCCGCGTGGTTGCCTTTCTGGCGGTGTAGGTCCGACAGCATGAGGTGTACGAAGGGATTCTCCGGCTCCACGCGCAGCGCACGGTTCAGGGTTTCAATAGCGACGTCAGGTTTCTGGCTGGCATTGTATAGCTCCGCCTGTGCCAACAGGTACCGGATTTCGGTGGGGTTGTTGGCAATCAGTTTCTCCCCTTCGGCAATGGCTTTGCCCACGTTCTTCTGGCGCAGGTATATCTGCTGGCGGTTTACTAGGAGCTGCTCCAGGGCACCATACTTTTTCTCGATGCGGTCATAGGTCTTCAGCGCATCGTCGTACTTGGACTGCGACAGGTATAGGTCTGCCAGGTGGAAGAGGTACTGCTCAGTGTCCGGTACATTGCGCATCAGGTCGTTGTATACCTGTGCGGCCTCGGTGTATTGCTTCTGTTCGGTATGGAGCTGCGCGAGCAGCAGGTAATAATAAGTGTTCTTCGGGTCCTGGGCGATGGCTGCCTGTGCAAAAGGCATTCCCGATGCGGGATTCTCGAGCAGCAGGTAGGTCTCGGCCAGTTTGTAGTTCAGTGCTGCGTTGTTGGGTGTTACGGTGTAGGCCTTTTGGAACAGTGCCAGGGCCTGCTTGTAATCCTCGAGCATGAACTGCTTGAGACCGTCCAGAAACAATGCTTCGCTGAGCTGCTTTTCCTGCTCGCTCGGCTCGGGCTGCGGTACAGGCATAGGTGCCTGCACCTGCTCGCTTTTCGCCTTGGCCTTCTTCTTTTTCTTGGAAGACTGGGCCTGGCTTTCGCCCGTAGCAACCAAGGCAAGGCAGCATGCGGCGAGAACAATGTTTCTGAATCGGGTCATGTATGCTATTCTGTGAGCGTGTTGTAGTCGCCGAGGCTCAAATCCGATTGGCGTCCTTCGAAGGAAACAAAATTACCTATCATTGAGTTTGCTATGTTCCCGTTTTTGATGGTAGAGTCCTTCTGAACGATGGAGTTGCTCACGATGGAGTCCTGCACGCGGGTGTTGTCTCCTATAGAAACGTGCGGCCCTACTACCGAATTGTGGATGACAGCATTCTCTCCGATATACACCGGAGGTATAATCACGGAGTTCTGCAGCTGCGCCGAAGAAGCCACTAGCCCATCTTGGTCCTTGATATACTCTAAATAGCGTTGATTGGTAAAAACAGTTGCGTTTTTGTTGCCACAATCGAGCCATTCTGAAATCACGGCAGGAATGAACTTCGTGCCTTTGTTTTTCATGTTCTCCAGCGCGTTCGTCAGCTGGTACTCGCCCTTGTCCTTGATGTCGTTATCGAGCAGGTACTGCAGCTCGCTGCGCAGGTAGGCACCGTTCCTAAAGTAATAGATGCCGATGATGGCCATGTCAGAAACAAACTCCTGCGGCTTCTCCACAAAGTCGGTTATCTCGTTCTTCTCGTTGAGTTTGATGACGCCAAACGGACGTGGGTCCTCCACGCGCTGCACCCAGATAGTACCGTCCGCCTCGGTGTCCAATTTGAAGTCGGCTTTGAACAGGGTATCAGCAAAAGCCACCACCACTTTGCCCTCCAGCGAGTCCTGCGCGCACATAATGGCATGGGCCGTACCCAGCGCTTCCTCCTGATAATAGATGCTGCCCTTGGCTCCTACCGAAGCGGCGATGTTTTTCAGGTCCTGCTCCACGGCGTCGCCGAAGTGGCCGATGATGAAAGCCACCTCCTCGATGGGCTCATGGCATACCTTGGCGATATCCTCCACGAGGCGCTGCACGATGGGCTTGCCTGCGATAGGAATAAGTGGTTTCGGAACAGTGAGAGTGTGTGGGCGCATGCGTTTGCCCATACCTGCCATAGGTATAATAATCCTCATAGCTAATTGGTTTTTGATTGAAGAATGTTGCTGGCGTGTAACCCTGCAACTATTGGTTTTGGTTAATACTTGATTTACGGCGTTTGGTTATAGCGGCCCTATAAAAGAGAAAGCAGGCGGGCTATACCTGTCTGAGACAGCTGGCTATTTGGTGCCGGTGCTGCCGTAGCCGCCTGCGCCGCGCTCGGTGTCGGTGAGGGCTTCGGCCTCTGCCCACGCCACGCGCTCGTAGCGGGCTACCACCATCTGGGCCACACGTTCGCCGTCCTCCACCACGAAATCCTGGTCAGAGAGATTCACCAGCAACACCTTGATTTCGCCGCGATAATCCGCATCAATGGTGCCGGGGCTGTTCACAATGGAGATGCCGTGTTTGTAGGCCAGGCCACTGCGCGGCCTGATTTGCGCCTCGTGTCCTTCGGGCAGCTCTATGAAGAGGCCGGTGGGGATGAGTGCGCGCTGCAAGGGCTTCAGGGTGACAGGGGTCTCCAGGTTGGCACGCAGGTCCATACCTGCCGAATGCTCCGTCTGGTACGAGGGCAGCGCATGCCGGGACTGGTTGATAACGTTGACCGATATGTTCGTTTTGTTCATCTTTAAAAATAAGGATTATTTCTTAGAAAGAAGATAGCGCCCCTCTCGGAACCAAACCACCGCCAAGAAAACGCCGCAAAGCGTGAGGTGGTATACCTGCCGCAGCCAGAAATTCTCGACCGGCACGTACAGCGCCGCCACTACCAGCACGATGGCCAATAGTACATAGCTCGTGATGTTGCCGACAGGATAGGGGATAGGGTAGTGGCGGTTGCCCAAGAGGTAGCATACCAGCGCCATACCGAAGTAGCAGATGAGTGTGGCGATGGCGGAGCCCATGTAGCCCAGTACAGGTATAAGCAGCAGGTTGAACAGGATGGTGACAGCTGCCCCCCCAAAGCTGATGTAGGTGCCGAAATACGTCTTGTCCGTCAGCTTGAACCACACCGTCAGGTTGTAGTACACGCCCAGGAACAGGTTCGCCAGCAGGAGCACCGGCACGACCATTAAACCATCATGGTACTCAGGGCCGATGAAGTGGGCGAAAACTTCCAGATTGGCCGAGATGAAAATAAATATGAACGCGCAGAAGACCACAAACCACTTCATGACCATAGCAAAGGCCTGCGGCGAATCCTTTTCCTGCGCCTGCGAAAAGAAAAAAGGCTCAGCGGCATACCTAAACGCTTGTATGGTGAGGGTCATGAAAATAGCAAGTTTGTAGCAGGCGCTGTAGATACCTACGGCCGCCATGTTGCTGGTACCTGGGTAGAAGCCCTCCGGCAGCCAGCGCTCCAGCAGGATACGGTCAATCACCTCGTTTACCATACCGGCCAGCCCCATAAACAGGAGGGGATAAGCGTACGTCAGCATCGGTTTCAGCTGTTCTACATCCAGCCGGAAACGGAAGATGCGGAGTTCCTTCCAGAGCATGGGCAGCAGCAGCGCATTGGCTACCAGGTTGATAAGGAAGATGTAACCAACCCCGAAGTCAGGGTTGTACAGGAAGCTGACCAGCGGGCGCAGACTCTGCAGATACTCCCCTTCGTAAATCTGCCGGAAGACCACCAGGAAGAGCAGGTTGGCGCCTACCGTAATGAGAATGTTAGAGAGCTTGATGGAGGCGAACTTGATGGCCTTGTTCTGGTGCCGCAGCCAAGCGAAAGGTATAGCCACCAACGCATCGATGGCCAGCACCAGCGCCAGCCATACAATATACTCCCTGTGTTCCGGATATCCTATGAAGTGGGCGATGCTGTCAGAGAAGAGCAACAGTATACCTGTAAAGACCGCTGTGCTGACCAGTATGGCGCTCAGCACCCGGTTATACACGGCTTCTGGGTCAGCCTCCGGCCTGTTGGCAAATCGGAAGAAGGCCGTCTCCATTCCGTAGGTATACACAATGTTGAAGAAGGCCACGAACGCGTACAGGTAAGACACGATGCCATACTCCTCCGGCAGGAAAACCCGGGTATAGACAGGCACGAGCAGGTAGTTGAGCGCGCGGCCCACTATACTGCTCAACCCATAGGCAGCCGTTTGCCCGACCAGTTTCTTGGCGATGCTCATGCTTTAAATGCGGGGTCGGGTAAGGTATAGGTTAAAGGCCTTTGAATACAGGCTTGCGTTTCTCCAGGAAGGCGTTGGTACCCTCTACGAAATCCTGGGAGCTGCAGCAGCGTGCAAAAGAGTTGGCTTCCGTCTGGTAACCGTCCTCGTCCTTGTCATATACCGCGTTCACGCAGTCTATCACCAGGCCTATCGCCAGTGGGGCCTTTGACGTTATTTTGCTGAGTATCTCCAGACACTTGGATAGCAGTTCCTCCGGCGTCACCACGTGGTTCACCAGGCCAAGGGCCTTGGCCTCGGCGGCGCCTATCATGTCGGCGGTCATCATCAGCTCCATGGCCTTGCCTTTGCCGATGAGTTGGGTCAGGCGCTGCGTGCCGCCATAGCCTGGTATCAAACCCAGGTTCACCTCGGGTTGGCCGAAGCGGGCGTTCTCAGAGGCCACGCGCATGTGGCACGCCATGGCCAGTTCGCAGCCGCCGCCCAGCGCGAAGCCATTCACAGCCGCTATCACGGGTTTGGTGCAGTGCTCAATCATGCTGAAAACCTCCTGGCCACGCTCCGCGAAGCTGCGGGCGTTCACGTCGCTCAACTCCGCTATTTCGGCTATGTCAGCCCCTGCCACAAAAGCTTTCTCGCCTGCCCCTGTAAAGATGGCGCCCCGAACAGCCGGGTCGTCATATACCTGCTGTATGGCTGCCTTTATCTCCCTCACGGTGTCAATGTTGAGGGCATTGAGTTTGTCGGCTCTGTTGATGGTGATGGTCAGAATGCCATTGTCCAGTTGCAGCAGAAGGTTTTCGTATAGCGACATAGTTTTATTCAGCTCTTGTAGATGTATTTTTTACAGCCGCAAATATAACAGTGATTTAGGTAAATCCCTAAAGTCCAATCCGGCAAAGGTCCTGTTCAATGTGGTGGTCTCTGGGGTTGCACTGTGCATGCCGCTTTGGTTTTGCTATCTTTGCGGCTCCAATTTTTACCTGATGTTTACCTATACTTTGTTTCATGTTTAAATCTTGTACGAGAATCGCCGTTTTACTGTCTCTGTTTATCAACCTTAGCATGCTGCCTGCCCTAGCGCAGGACACCCCGCCCGATACGGCCGCTGCGCCGAACATCTGGGATTTTGGCGGCACCGGCACGGTCAACTTCAGCCAGGTAAGCCTGAACAACTGGGCGGCGGGAGGCCAGAACTCTTTCTCGGTGCTGGGCATCCTGAACGTGTACAGCAATTATAAGAAAGGTAAGAACACCTGGAACAACACCCTGGACCTGACGTACGGCAGCGTGAAGCTGCAGGACCAGCGCCTTCGCAAGAGCGACGACCGCCTGGAGCTCAACATCAAGTACGGTCGGCAGGCCTCCAGCAAGTGGTTCTATACGGGGCAGTTCAACTTGCGCACGCAACTCATGCCCACTTTCACGCCTGAGCGCGACTCTATTCTCTCTGNTTTCATGACGCCGGCTTTCATGCTCGCCTCCGTAGGTATGGACTACAAGCCCAACCCGAAGCTGTCGGTCTTCATCTCGCCATTCACCGGTAAGTTCACCTACGTCAACAGCCAGCGCCTGGCCGATTTGGGTGCACACGGCGTGCAGCCCGCTGAACTCGACCAGGAAGGCAATCCCATTGCAGGTACGGGCGAGCGGCTGCGCGAGGAGTTTGGTGGCTTTGTCAACGTGCGTTTCCGGCACGAGATTCTTAAGAACGTGACGCTGCAGTCAAAGGCCGATTTGTTCTCCAACTACCTCCATAACCCACAGAACATCGATGTCAACTGGGAGAACCTAATCGATTTCAAAGTCAACAAGTTTCTTTCGGCCAGCATTTTCGTGCACATGATATACGACGACGACATCCGGATAGACGTCGACCGGGATGAGGATGGTACAATGGACGGCAAAGGGCCGCGTTTGCAGTTGAAGGAGACCCTTGGAATAGGACTTTCCTATAAATTCGATTAGTAAACTTTTATATAACTTTCCTTGTTATTGGCTAAAAATGTATACTTTAGCAGGCTCTGTACGTTGTATACCTACAACACAAAAATGATTTTATGAAGAAGCTGTTTTTATCCATATTTTGCCTGGGTTTGATTATGGCCTTTTCAGAGGCAAAGGCTCAGTCCTCTACCTCTTCCAGCACCACCCTGAACTCGGGCAAGGATGAATACTGGGGCACAAGCCGCACGCCGGACAAAGGGACGGGTGAGGATGCCGTTGGCGCCCGCGCCGCAGGGATGGATACCCGCTGGAACGCCTACGAGAACCCAAACCGCAAGCGTTTCACCAAAGACAACATAAAGGGTAGCAAACGTATGGAGGCTATCCTAAAGAAAGAGAAACAAATGCACAGGAAGCACAAGCGCGATAAGCGCCGTTTGGCTAGAATGTCTTTGTAAGGTATAGAAAGTAAAAGCAGAAAAGCCCCCGCTACATATAGCGGGGGCTTTTCTGCTTTTTAGGTAGCGAGCAGGTATAGCGGCTCCCTTAAAAAAAGCGAAAGGCCGCTGGTTTCCCGGCGGCCTTTCTCTTTTTTTAAGGGAATTTTTAAAGCGTTCGCTTCACTTCTTTCTCCTCGTAGGCTTCGATGATATCGCCTATCTCTATTTCGTTGTAGCCTTTCAGACTGATACCGCATTCGTAGCCTTGTCTCACTTCCGCTACATCATCCTTGAAGCGTTTCAATGCTAGGATTGAGCCATCGTGTACTACAATGCCATCGCGGACCAGTCGCACCCTCGCGTTGCGGTGTATGTTGCCATCTGTCACCATACAACCTGCAATCGTACCCACTTTGGTAATCTTGAATACGTCACGAACCTCGGCGTTACCGGTTATCTCCTCCTTCACGGTTGGGGCCAGCATACCTTCCATGGCGTCTTTCACCTCGTTGATGGCGTCGTAGATGATGGAGTACAGGCGAACGTCAATCTGTTCCTGCTCTGCCAGTCTACGGGCGTTCTGCGAAGGACGCACCTGGAAACCGATGATGATGGCATCCGATGCAGAGGCAAGCAACACGTCTGATTCAGAGATGGCACCCACACCTTTGCTGATGATGTTCACCTGCACCTCGGCGGTAGACAGCCTCAACAGGGAGTCGGAGAGTGCTTCCACCGAACCGTCCACGTCACCTTTCACAATCACATTCAGCTCCTTGAAAGTACCGATTGCCAGACGGCGACCTATTTCATCCAGGGTGATGTGCTTGCGGGTACGCAGGCTTTGCTCACGCTGCACCTGTGCCCGGTTGGTGGCGATTTCACGCGCCTCGCGCTCAGATTCCATCACCTGGAATTTGTCGCCGGCCTGTGGCGCACCATCCAGACCCAACAACTGTACCGGAGTAGACGGACCCGCCTCTTTCATCTTTCTGCCTCGGTGGTCTGTCATGGCTTTAACCCTACCGTAGTGAGAGCCCGCCAATACAACGTCACCTATTTTCAGCGTGCCGGTCTGTACCAGTACCGTGGCTACGTAGCCACGGCCTTTGTCCAGCGATGCTTCAATCACGGTACCTACCGCGTTTCTGCTTGGGTTCGCCTTGAGCTCGAGTAACTCGGCTTCCAGCAATACCTTCTCCAGCAAATCCGGTATACCTATACCTGATTTTGCGGAAACTTCCTGCGACTGGTATTTACCACCCCACTCTTCCACCAGGATGTTCATCTGAGCGAGCTCTTCGCGAACCTTGTCTGGGTTGGCAGATGGCTTGTCAATCTTGTTCAGGGCGATGATGATAGGCACACCTGCCGCCTGTGCGTGGTTGATAGCCTCTTTTGTCTGCGGCATCACCGAGTCGTCAGCAGCTACCACGATAATAACGACGTCTGTCACCTTGGCACCACGGGCACGCATCGCTGTAAAGGCCTCGTGACCCGGTGTATCTAGGAAGGTGACGGTACGTCCGCTTTCCGTCTTCACCTTGTAGGCACCGATGTGCTGCGTAATACCACCGGCCTCACCGGCTGTTACGTTGGCATTTCGGATATAGTCTAGGAGGGAGGTCTTACCGTGGTCAACGTGGCCCATGATGGTCACGATTGGCGCACGCTCTTCCAAATCCTCCTCATTCTCTTCCATTACTTCCTCCAGGGCCTGCTCATCCTCTGATGTGATGAAGTCCACGCCGTAGCCAAACTCATCTGCAATGATGGTGATGGCTTCCGCATCGAGGCGCTGATTAATGGAAACGAACATACCCAGCTGCATACACACCTTGATGACTTCGTTCACGCTCACGTTCATCAGCGCGGCCAGGTCATTGGCTGACACGAATTCCGTCACACGCAGCGTCTTCGACTCTGCCTGCTCCTGCATTCTGCGCTCTTCAGTGGCATCGGCTATAGCGGAGCGTTTTTCTCTACGATACTTCGCACGGTTGCCACCGCCTCCTTTGCCACCGCTCAGTTTAGCCAGTGTCGCCTTGATTTGCTCTTGGATTTCCTTGTCGGTCACCTCCGCTTTCTCAACGCGTGGGGCAGGGGCATTGCGTGGTCCTCGGTTGCCACCCGGCCCACCGGCAGGACGTGGCCCACCCGGGCGGTTGCCTTGGTAGCCACCTCCGCCAGCTTGCGGACGGTTGCCTTGGTAACCTGCTCCCTGTATAGGGCGGTTGTTGCCTTGCTGCGGACCCTGCTGCCCAGGTGTTCCTGGTTTCTGGTCCTGGCCACCCTGTTCTGGGCTCGCCACGATGATGCGCTTGCGCTTCTTTTTCTTGCCGGCCTTCCTGTCATCGGAAGACGCAACCGGCTTGGTGCCTTTTCTACGGGAGCTGTCTGGCAATTCAATCTTGCCCAGCACCGTTAGGCCTTTCAGCTGGTCGGCTTTTGCTGTAATTGTTTCTATTTGTTCTGGTCCTTTTTCTGCAGGAGTTACAGGCTGCTCAGGCGCCTGTGGTGCCGCTGCTTGCGCAGGAGCTTTTTCTGGTTCAGGAGCCGGTTTTTGCGCTGCTGGTGCAGGAGGCGTCACCGGTTGCTGTGGTGTTTCTGCCTTAGGGCTTTCCGCTACAGGGGCGGCAGGAGCCTCAGTACGCGGGGCCACCGGAGCGGGGGCTGGCTGTGCCGGTCTCTCAACCGGCGCCTGGGCCTGAGGTGCGGCAGGTTGCTCCACAGCCTTGGGTTCCGGAGCAGGTACAGGCGCTTGCGCAGCAGGTTGCTCTGCCACAGGTGCCTTGGGCTCTTCTGGTTTCGGTGCTGCAGGTGCCGGCTTAGGTATAGGACGCCCTTTGGAGTCCAATTCTATTTTGCCAAGCACTTTTATGCCAGGCAGCTTCGCCTCTACCGGTGCAGGGGCAGACTGCGCAGGCGCGCTAGGCGCGGCCGGCTTGGGTGCAGCCGCCTCAGTCTTCGGCTGAGACGAGTTCTTGATTAAAATCTCGTGTTCAGGCTCAGTTGGCTTCTTTGCCTCATGATGCTGCTCCGACTCGATAACCTGGTTGCTCTGTGGTTTCTTGCCGATGTTGAGTTCCTCCGCCTCTATCTTATCCTTCATAGAGGAGGCGAATTCTTTTGCCAGCATACTGAACTGCTCTGCCGTGATTTTGGTAGTGGGTCTGTTTTCCACGTCAAAGCCTTTAGCAGAGAGGTAATCTACAATGGTAGCTGTACCAATGTTTAAAGTAGTTGCAACCTGTTTAAGCCTCCTTATTTTGTCTTCTGCCATGTTCTAATATGCTGTCTTTTTTATTCTTTAATATGGGTACTATAGTTGCCCATCAGCGGGTAGGGGCTGCGCTCCGTCCGAATCTCTTTCAAAATTATACGAACAGAGCGCAACTCACAACTATTGATTGTCTTCTTCTTCCAACTCTTCGCGCAGGATAGAGAGCACACTGTCAATCGTCTCCTCTTCCAGTTCGGTTCTGCGCAAGAGGTCCTCTTTGGTGATGGCCAGAACGCTCTTGGCTGTGTCCAGACCAATGCGTCTGAGTTCGGCAATCACCCAGTCCTCAATCTCATCCGTGAATTCTTCCAGGCTGATGTCTTCTTCATATACCTCGGACTCACGGAACACGTCGATTTCCATATCCACCAGCTTGCTGGCCAGCTTGATGTTCTGGCCGCCTTTGCCGATAGCCAACGACACCTGATCTGGCTTCAGGAATACGGAAACCCTACCGTTCTCATGGTCTATCTTCATGTTGGTAATCTTAGCAGGGCTAAGCGCACGCTGTATGTATAGCTCGAGGTTGTCGGTAAAGTTGATGACGTCGATGTTCTCGTTCTCCAGCTCGCGCACGATGCTGTGTATACGGGAACCCTTCATGCCCACACAGGCGCCTACCGGGTCGATGCGGTCGTCGAATGACTCCACGGCCACCTTGGCGCGCTCGCCTGGCTCCCGCACAATCTTCTTGATGGCAATCAGTCCGTCGTAAATCTCAGGCACTTCGTTCTCAAACAGACGCTCCAGGAAGGCAGGTGAAGTACGGGAAAGGATAATCTTTGGGTTTCCGTTCACAATCTCCACGCGCTGCACCACGGCACGAACCACGTCTCCTTTGCGGTAGCGGTCCTTGGGTATCTGTTCGTTCTTTGGGATGAGCAGTTCATTCTCTTCCTGGTCCAGCAGCAGCACCTCGCGGTTCCATACCTGGTATACCTCTCCCGAGATGATTTCACCCACCAGGTCCTTGTACTTCTGGAACAGCAGTTCCTTCTCCATGTCCTTGATGCGCTGTATCAGCGTCTGGCGGGCGGTGAGCACGGCGCGGCGTCCGAAGTCCTCCAGTTGGATTTCTTCTGATACCTCTTCGCCTACCTCAAAATCGGGCTCTATCTTCTGGGCCTCTGATAAGGCAATCTTATCGTGGTCCCAGATGTCCTCGGAGTTGTCGTCTACGATTTCACGGTTGCGCCAGATTTCCAGGTCACCCTTCTCCACGTTCAGGATGATGTCAAAGTTCTCGTCGGTACCCCACTTCTTGCGAATCATGGTGCGGAAAACGTCCTCCAGGATGCGCATCATGGTCGGGCGGTCTATGTTCTTGAATTTCGCAAATTCGGCGAACGACTCGATCAGGACTGAACTGTTCATTATTTTATCATTTAAAAGATATTACAACATTTGCTTTCACAATCTCCCCGAAAGGTATTTGCACAGGCACATACGTTGCCTTCTTGCCTTTTTGTTTGATTTCCTCTGTCAGGTTTAAGCCTGCTTCAGTGACTTCTTCCAACTTGCCGGTTTTCTCAGTACCGTCCTGCATTTTCAGCTTCAGGTTGCGGCCGATGTTGCGCTTGAACTGCTGCGGCTGCGTAAGCGGGAAATCCACTCCCGGCGAGCTTACCTCCAGCACATAAGAAACCTCCTCGCCATACGTTTCTGCAATCTTGGCATTGACGCGGCGGCTAATGGTAGCGCACTGGTCTATGGTAATGCCCTGTTCCCCATCTGCCAGCACCGTGATTTTTGGGCGCACAGCCGAGTCAGACACCGCCACATCCACAAGGAACAGGTCGCTTTCCGGAAGGCTGGCTTCCGCCATAGCGCGTATACTTTGGGCCGTTATTGCCATAGTCAATTTTAAGAAAATAAAGAAGGGGACCTCGTGTCCCCTCATCTCCCTGGAAATAATGTCACAAATTTACTATAAAAACATTATATAAACAACAACATGTGTTCAGGTGACTTGTAAATATATAGTTTCAAGTGAATTCGGGCAGGTTCAGAGGCAAGGGCTCAGGCTGTGTAGGAGGGGTGTCAGAAGGTAAACAAAAGGGGGGCTTCCAAAAGTTCTGTATNCCTGCCACTATCTGTGGTTTGCAGGAAGATATTCTAAGCCCCCACGTGAAAATCCTACACGCATAATTTGTAAGTTTGCCACCGTGGCAGGTACGTTCAAAGAAATACGCAGGAAAATCTGGATTATTCTGAACATCCTGGTGGCGCTCTGGGTGCTGCTGGGGGTGTTGTGCCTGCGCGTGCCTCCCTATGAGTTCTGGCCTGCCGGATTTGTGGCCTTTTCGCTGCCAGGTGCTTTGGTGCTCAACCTCTTGTTCCTTATCTACTGGTCCCTGAAGCGGTCGTGGTATGTGGTGCTGCCACTGGCCGTGCTGGCTTTGGGATGGGGGTACTACGGACGGTTGGTTTCCTTCCATTGGGAGCAGGACCCGCCGCAGGGCGCCAAGACGCTGCAGGTGCTCAGCTACAATGTGCATATTTTCAACGCCTACGAGAAGATTGTGAAAGGGGTGCCGCAGGTGTCCGAGGAGATGGTAGACTGGGTAGCCACACACCCAGCCGATGTGTTCTGCCTGCAGGAGTTCTATAGCCGTGTCAACTCCACCGAGTTCAACAACTTCAACCGCATTGGCAAGCGGTATAACCGGCATGTCTACGCCTCCACCTACCAGGGCGACCGTATCAAGGCGGATTTAGGTATAGCCATCTTCTCGAAATACCCCATCATCCGGGGGAACACCATCCGTTTCCCAAACACGCCGGAGCGCAGCGCCAACCGTGCTGCGTGGGTGGACGTGAATGTAGAAGGCGATACGGTGCGCATATATGCCGTGCACCTGCAGTCGATGAGCATCAAGGCGGAAGACATTGAGAACACGTATTCAGCCATAGGCGATGAGGCGAGTTTCAAGAAGGAAGGCCGCAACCTGGCCCGCCGTTTGCGCATGGGTTTCAAGGCGCGGGCCATGCAGGTGCAGCAGCTGCTGGAACATGTGGACACGTCTCCTTACCCGGTCATCGTCACCGGCGATTTCAACGACATTCCGTTCAGCTATACCTACAGCCAACTAGCTAAAGAACTGAAGAACTCGTTTGAGGAGGCGGGCACGGGAGTAGGGGCTACGTACAACGGTCCATTGCCTTTTCTGCGTATTGATAACCAGTTCTACAGCGAAGGCCTGGAAGCCTACGATTTCAAGACGCACTCCGAGATGAGTCTGTCCGACCATTACCCCATCTCGGCCACCTATGTGATAAAGCCCAAGAGGGAGGAATAGGCCTTTTAAGGGATAATGCCTAGTTTTGTCCATAGAGCCAAGCCCATAGGCGACGCCATATTATAAAAACTTAACAGAGGGAGCACCCTAAGGGTGTTATCTAGTTAGCTATACCATGCAACACAAACTCAACCTGTACAATACACTCACGCGCAAAAAGGAGGTGTTCGAGCCGCTGCACGCGCCTTTCGTGGGCATGTATGTCTGCGGCCCGACCGTATACGGAGAGCCGCACCTGGGCCATGCACGCAGTGCCGTGACCTTTGATGTGCTGTACCGCTACCTCAAGTACCTCGGCTACAAAGTGCGCTATGTGCGCAACATCACCGACGTAGGCCACCTGGAAAACGACGCCGACGAGGGCGAGGACAAAATCCAGAAAAGAGCGAAGCTGGAGCACCTGGAGCCGATGGAGGTCGTGCAGCATTACACCAACATCTACCAGAAGGACATGGCGACGCTCAACGCGAAGTCACCCGACATTGAGCCACGCGCTTCCGGCCACATCATCGAGCAAATCCAGATGATTCAGGAAATATTGGAGAATGGGATGGCCTATGAGGTGAATGGCTCGGTGTACTTTGACGTGCCTGCCTACCACAAGAACAACAACTACGGCAAGCTGTCGGGCCGCATTATTGAGGACCTGTTGAGCAACACCCGCGAGACAGAGGGGCAGGAGGAGAAACGCTCTCCGCTAGACTTCGCCCTGTGGAAGAAGGCATCGCCGCAGCACATCATGCGCTGGCCTTCGCCGTGGAGCGATGGCTTCCCAGGCTGGCACTTGGAGTGCTCAGCCATGAGCCGCAAGTACCTGGGTGAGACTTTTGATATACACGGTGGTGGACTGGACCTGATGTTCCCGCACCACGAATGCGAGATAGCCCAGAGCCAGGCCAGCCACAGCCATTCCGATGCCGCTCGCTACTGGGTGCACAACAACATGATTACCGTGAATGGCCAGAAAATGGGCAAGTCGCTGGGTAACTTCATCAACCTGAGCGAGCTCTTCAGCGGCAACCATAAAATGCTGGAGCAGGCGTACAGCCCCATGACCATCCGTTTCTTCATCCTGCAGGCGCACTACCGCAGCACCCTCGACTTCAGCAACGAGGCGCTGCAGGCGGCCCAGAAAGGGTATAGGAAGCTGATGAACGGCCTGCGCGTGCTCGATAAACTGGTATACCCGGACGAGCCCGCCACGCCAGACGAGAAGCTGAACGAGGAACTGCTGAAGCTGGCCGAGGACTGCTTCCGTGGGCTGAACGACGACTTGAACACGGCGCGTACCATCGCCTCTCTCTTCAACCTGCTCAAGAAAATAAACAGCCTATACCTGGGGCAACTGCCGCTTGGCGCGCTGACTCGTGGCACCTTCGATACTGTTCGGGCTGCTTACACGGAACTGGTGCTGGATGTGCTGGGGCTGAAAGAAGAGCCGGCAGGGGATTTGGAGGAGATGCTAGACCTTGTGCTCGGATTCTACAAAGAGGCGAAGGAGAACAAAGCCTATGATAAAGTGGATGCCATCCGGGCGGAGTTGAAGAAACAGGGCATCGTCATCAAAGATTTGAAAACCGGAATAGACTGGGCCTATGAAGAATAGTATGAAGAGCCTGGCCCTCCTGCTGCTTACCGCCCTGAGCCTGAACAGTTGCGACTCCACTGAGAAAGCGGAGACCAGCAACCGAGTGGCTGTGGAAGAGGAGGCGATTGTGCAGGCACCCGAGTTCAATGCCGACTCAGCCTATCATTTTGTGGAGCGGCAGGTAGCCTTCGGTCCGCGGGTGCCTAACACGGCAGAGCACTACAAGACAGGCGAATGGCTGATTGAGACGCTGCGCTCCTATGGGGCTGAGGTGCAGGTGCAGAGTTTCCAGGCAAGGGCCTTTGATGGCAAAATGCTCAACCTGCGCAACATTATCGCTACCATCAACCCAGGGGCGGCCAAGCGGGTGATGCTGGCGGCGCATTGGGACACACGCCCTTTCGCTGACAAAGACGACGAGAACCAGAACAAACCCATAGACGGCGCCAACGACGGTGGCAGTGGCGTGGGGGTGCTGCTGGAGATAGCGCGCACCATACAGGCGGCAGAGCATAAACCAGGTATAGGCGTAGACATCATCCTGTTTGACGGGGAAGACTATGGCCAGCCGGATGAGAGCGATTTTCCTTTCCAGGACGATACCTGGTGCCTGGGCTCGCAGTACTGGAGCAAGAACAAACACGTGGCCAACTACAAGCCGCAGTACGGCATCCTACTGGATATGGTGGGAGCCGAGAATGCCAAGTTCGCCCGTGAGGGTACCTCCATGCAGTACGCCAAGAACATCGTGGACAAGGTATGGCGGGCCGGCAACCGGATTGGGTACTCGGACTACTTTGTGTACACCAACGCACCGGGCATAACGGATGACCATTACTATGTGAACACGGTGGCAGGCATCCGCATGATTGACATCATCGAGTACAACATGGCCAACCCGGACGACTACTTCGGGCCATACCACCACCGCCACACCGACACCATGGACATCATCAGCAAAAACACGCTGAAGGCAGTGGGGCAGACGGTGCTGCATGTGCTGTACAATGAATAGCCATACCTGAGTCAATAAAAAGGCGCCTTCATGGCGCCTTTTTATTGGATTGACAGGACGGTATCACATTGTCCTCGCCCATTTTCTGGACCGTTAGCTCCGCAAAGCGTGCCGCGGCTCGCCTCAGGCTGCTGGGGCTGTAAGACCTGGATTGGGCTGACCACACCAGCTTGTCCGTCTGTACATCGTAGAGGTTCGTCTCCAGGTAGTATACCTTGTCCTCGGTGTAATAGCCGGGCTCGTATAGAGTGGGGTACCAATAAGTATAGTAGCCTCTGAAGCTGCCATACCACCCGAAGCGGGTGATGGGGCGATAGCCCATTCTGCCGGGAACGTAGCGCGTCTCTGTCTGCTCATCCACCAGGGCCGCCGTCAGAATGGCGTCGTGGCCGTCTTTGCGTATCCTCTCCATCAGCAGGTTTACGTCTGGGGCGGCTTTGCCTGCAAGCGACGGAGGGAACAGGTCAATGCTCTTGGTGACTGCTATACCCCGCATCTGCAGTTGGGCCTGCAGGTCGCGCTCCACCTCCTGCCTGGCCAGCACATTGTCTGTCAGGGCCGCCACCACCACGCGCTTGTATTGCTGCGCCTCTATCTCCGGGCTTTTCCAGGAACCCATAATCTGGGTAGAGGAGGCGCAGCTGTATGCTCCTATACCTACTACCAGCACAGCCAGGAACAAAATCAGCTGCCGGAGGTTGATTGCATTCTCATTCATCTGTGTCACAACTGGTTATATTGTCATTGTAACGATTTTGGGATGATACTGGATGATAGGACGTCAAAAGGCTTGTTTGATGCCACCATTTGGTATCGCTATACCTAGGGAAACACAGCCTACACGTAGGTTTATATCAAAATCGAAGTAACTGCCGTTTTCAAGAAACCTTTTGCGGAGGTACCGGGTAAGAGTTGGCAGCCCATGTTGTCGCAGCTCCCTGAATGCGCATTGGCAGTGCCTTAGGAGGCGTTTACCTGAAACAGCCGGCGGAATGTCTGAAGAATTGAAAAACCATTATATATTTGTATCGCTAATCCAATCTTCCCTTTATTTTAATTAATAAAACTAATGACGTACGATAACATCGTTTCCCTATTAGGCTCTGAAGCAGAAAACCTGCTGCAGTATGAAAGCAAAACCATTTCCAAAGACCTGATTCACGCCCCAGGCCCTGACTTCGTGGACAGAGTCTTTATTCAGTCTAACCGTAGCCCGCAGGTATTGCGCAGCCTGCAGCAACTCTTCAACACAGGTCGTCTGGCTGGTACCGGTTACCTGTCCATCCTGCCGGTTGACCAAGGCATTGAGCACACAGCGGGTGCCTCTTTCGCCCCAAACCCTATCTACTTCGACCCTGAGAACATCATTAAGCTGGCTATTGAAGGCGGTTGCAACGCAGTGGCTACTACCTTCGGTAACCTGGCCATGATGTCCAGAAAGTATGCGCACCGCATTCCGTTCGTGGTGAAAATCAACCACAACGAACTGATGACCTACCCGAACAAGTTTGACCAGATTATGTTCGGTTCTGTGGATGAGGCCTGGAACCTGGGTGCCACGGCCGTAGGTGCTACCATTTACTTCGGTTCTGAGGAGTCCTCGCGCCAAATCATTGAGGTGGCAGAGGCCTTCGAGAGAGCCCACCAACTAGGTATGGCCACTATCCTGTGGTGCTATACCCGCAACAATGCCTTCAAGAAAGACGGCGTAGACTACCACGTGGCGGCTGATCTCACGGCGCAGGCCAACCACCTGGGCGTGACCATCCAGGCCGACATCATCAAGCAGAAACTGCCTGAGAACAACGGCGGCTTCAAGGCAGTAGGCTTCGGCAAGACGCACGAGAAGATGTACTCCAATCTTTCTTCTGACAACCCAATTGACCTGGCCCGCTACCAGGTGGCCAACTGCTACATGGGCCGTGCGGGTCTCATCAACTCCGGTGGTGAGTCCAAAGGCGAGTCAGACATGGCTGATGCCGTTCGTACAGCCGTTATCAACAAGCGCGCAGGCGGTATGGGACTGATTTCAGGCCGTAAAGCGTTCCAGAAAGACATGAAGGTTGGCGTGGAGTTGCTGAACGCGATTCAGGACGTTTACCTGGCAAATGATATTACACTTGCCTAAGCTGTAGCAGAACTGCTGATAATTAACTAATTTTATGGCCTGCTTTGGAAACGCCCTTTTCTGGCGCTCCGGGGCAGGCCATATTGTATTGCATACTGCTGTAGGTATAAGTATTGCAGCGTATGGCGGAGCAACCATTTAAAGTGCTGCATGCACGCCCGAATTATTATGATGCCTTGGTTCAAACGAGTAGAGAAAGGAATTAACACGCCAACGGAGGAGAAGAAAGAAACCCCGGATGGGCTGTGGTTCAAATGTCCCGAGTGTAAGACGGTGACCAGCATGGCCGAGCACCGGAAAAACCTGAACACATGCGTGAAGTGTAACCACCATGACCGCATCGGCTCCAAAGAGTATTTCGCCATCCTGTTCGACGACAACAAGTTTACGGAGATGGACGAGGACATGACCTCTGGCGACCCGCTGCACTTCGTGGATTCAAAGCCATACCCGGAGCGCACCGTCGCCACGCAGCGCAAGACAGGTCTGAAAGACGCTGTGCGCACGGCCTACGGTAAGTCAGGCGGTATCGACATCACCATCGCTTGTATGGATTTCGCCTACATCGGCGGTTCCATGGGCTCTGTGGTGGGGGAGAAGATTGCCCGCGCCATTGACCACGCCCGCAAGAATCGCACTCCGTTCCTCATGATTTCCAAGTCAGGTGGCGCGCGTATGATGGAGGCCGGCTTCTCGCTGATGCAGATGGCCAAGACCTCTGCCAAACTGGCGCTGCTTTCCGAAGAGAAACTGCCTTATATATCACTGCTCACAGACCCGACAACGGGTGGTGTGACAGCCTCCTACGCCATGCTCGGCGATTTCAACATCGCAGAGCCGGGTGCGCTGATTGGCTTTGCCGGCCCGCGCGTCATCAAAGAGACAATCGGGAAAGACCTTCCGAAGGGCTTCCAAAGCGCGGAATTCGTGCTGGAGCACGGCTTCCTGGACTTCATCGTGAACCGCAAAGAGCTGAAGCAGCGACTGAATGATTTGCTGGGCATGCTGGCCACTGCGAAACCAGAGGATGAAGCCGCTGCTAAGGCTAAAAAGTCTGTCAAGACTTCTTAGAATTGCACTGAACACGGCTCAGCAAAAAAGCCTGCCCTCACCAGATGGCAGGCTTTTTTGCTGATTACAGGCTGGTTTTTGCTAAAATAGCAAGCCAGTTGGGAAGCTTGTATATGAACTTTTTTCTGTGAGAGAAGTAATAGTTTGGGTAAAGCACAATATTGTGCCTAAGTTTGGCATTAGTATTGCAAACAGGCGACTGGTGCTGTGTGGCACCGCCTTTCGGGCACTACTATCAACTAAACAATCAATCATTAACACAATCCAACACTATGAAATTCGTAAAACTATCGTTGACATCCATGCTCGCAGTGACTATGCTGTTTTCTTCCTGCCAGAGCACACGCCCAACCGCATCCGGTACCGGCGACACGTCAACCACCACAGGAACAAGAACTGACACCAATACAAGCACAACCGGAGAAGAGAAGAAAGGCATGAACAAAACCACCAAAGGTGGTATCATCGGTGCCGGCTCCGGTGCAGTGATTGGTGGCGTGATCGGTAACAGAATGGGCAACACGGCTGCGGGTGCCATCATCGGTGCCGCCGTGGGTGGAGCCACAGGCGCCGTAATCGGTCGTCGCATGGACAAGCAGGCCGAGGAGCTGGAGAAGAGCATGGAGAACGCTAACGTAGAGCGCGTAGGCGAGGCTATCCGTGTAAACTTTGACTCAGGTATACTGTTCGCCGTGAACTCTGCTGAACTGAGTGCTGCCGCCAAGAAAGACATCAGCAAACTGGCCGAGACCTTGAAGAAGTACGAAGGAACAAACATCATCATCGAGGGCCATACGGACAATACCGGTGGCCGTGAGCTGAACCAAGGTTTGTCTGAGCGCCGCGCGCAGTCTGTTGCCAACTACGCCCGCACGCTTGGTGTAGATGCCTCGCGTATGGAGGCCAAAGGCTACGCCTTCGACCAACCGATTGCAGATAACACAACGGCAGAAGGCCGTCAGCAGAACCGTCGCGTGGAAGTTATCATCGTGGCGAACGAAGAGCTGAAGAAAGCTGCTGAGAGCGGCGAAATCAAATAACCCAAAGGCTTCAATAGCCAGTAAAAGAATCGCCTGCCAGCATACCTGGCAGGCGATTCTTTTTTACCCAGTCCGGATAGCCCTGGGTTATGCAGAGGCCCATCTACCCCATAACATGTTGCAGCGCGAACCCATAAAAAATTTACAACGTAAAATATACAGTATAGTAGATATAAAGTGTTGTACATCAGCTGTGAGCCAGCCACAATACCTGCAACCGTCAGGAAAGGGGTGGCACAAATGAAGGGCGAATACAACATTTCGCCGGCTTTTGAGTATGATGTTCGTAATCTGATAAGTAGTAAACAGATAATTAAAAACAAAATCATGAAGAATATTAGAATCTATTTCGTAGCCTTTGCCATGCTTTGCGTGCTTTTCACTTCCTGTAATGCCAGCCGCACCGCTAAGGGTGGTGCCATTGGTGCCGGTGGCGGTGCCGTGGTAGGTGGTGTGATCGGTAGAGTGGCTGGTAATACGGCTGCGGGTGCCATCATTGGTGCCGCGGTGGGTGGCACAGCCGGTGCCCTCATTGGTCGCCGCATGGACAAGCAGGCCGAGGAACTGCGCCGCGACCTGGAGAACGCGAAGGTGGAACGAGTGGGCGAGGGTATCAAAATCACGTTCGATGCCGGTATCCTGTTCGATGTGAACTCCGCTGAGCTTCGCTCCGCTGCGCAGACAGACATCCGCCAACTGGCCGAGACTCTGAAGAAGTACGAAGACACCAACGTCATCATCGAAGGGCACACGGACAACACGGGTTCAAGAGAGTTGAACCAACGCCTTTCGGAGCGACGTGCTGAGTCTGTGGCCAGCTATACCACCGCTCAGGGCGTGGCTCGTAACCGCATCACCACCCAAGGCTTTGCCTTCGACCACCCTGTGGCAGACAACTCAACTGCAGCCGGACGTCAGGCGAACCGCCGTGTAGAGATAGCCATTTTCGCGAATGAGAAGATGAAGAAAGCCGCGGAGAGAGGCGAACTATAAGCAGAACCTATAACGGAAAAGCCCGCTGTGCCTCAGGTGCAGCGGGCTTTTTTGATGTCTATACCTCAAGGTATAGCTTAGTCAACTTACCAGAATATAGCGTGAAAGGCTTCAATTTACCGCGCGTTGCTTCTTGTGTCTGTGGAGGAGCAGCGCCAGCCCCAAAGCGATGGCTGCGCCCAGCGTGGCCAGTGCCATGTCCTTCTGCGCATCCCAGATGTCTCCCTGCATACCTAAAAAGGCCATACCCTGTTCATTGCCGGCGTATACCAGGTCAGCCACTGCCCATTCCAGAATCTCATATAACGCACTCAGCGAGAGCACCAGCAGAAAGGGGAGTAGGTAATTGAGCATGCGGTTCAGCCGGAAACCATAGGCCGATACCTCATGCATCGGAAAAGTGAGCAGCAGGCCAAATCCGAAGTGCACGAAGCGGTCGTAGTGGTTGCGGGCGTGGCCGTTATGCTCTTTCAGCCACTCGCCAAAGGGGTTCTCCGGGTACTGGTATTGGCTGCCATACACGTGCAGGAGCAGAAACAGGAAGATAAGGGTATAGCTGGTGTCGGAGAAACGGAATATATTGTAGAACGCCGCTAGCACAATCACCAGTGAGAGCGTCAGCACGTTTTCCAGAAGCCAGTTGGATAGGTCAGGGGTGGTAAAACCAGAGTATGCCCAGAACGTCGCGAAAAGAGCCGCATACGCCATGTGCAGTGGCCTGCGCAGGAAAGGCAGCTTCTTGTCGGGGTCAACGGACATTGAGATGGTCATCGGCTTTCGGGGCTTTGGAGGTTGTCGGAGCATTAACCTTCAAGTAGTACACCAGTTTTGCTGAAATTGATACGTGGCTATACCTGAAAAGCATGCCTGAAACGAGCGGCAGGTATAGCCAAGTCAAAAAGACACTGCCGCGCTAGGCCATCAGGTCCTTCTGGTAGAACACCAGCCGGATGGGGTTGTCCGGTGGGTTCTGCGTGGGGTCGCAGTGGTAACCGAACATGTCTACCCCGTTGAGGTAGGGCAGCAGCTTCTTGTAATAGGTATGGCCCGTATTCTCGGGGTTGAAAGTGATGTCGTGGTACACGCAGGTAGGAAGGGAGGGGAGCCGGCTCAGCTTATCGAAGAGCGCCTCAGGCTTTCCCAAATCACCGGAGTACACGATGCGGTACTCGTCCTCAAAAATGTAGGCGTAGGTCTGCAGGCCTTCTGAGTGCTGTCCGTAGGTGTCCACCACCCGGATGCCGTCAAACTGCTCCAGTGGCACAAAATCGGCATACTTGTCAGGGTCTTTGACCTGCACCTTCAGGAACTCGTACAGTTGGTTTTTGAACTGCTCCGACGGGTATAGGATGACGGGGCGTTCGGCCTTCTCGACGATGCTTTTGTGCAGCAGCAGGTTGGCCAGGCTGCCACAGTGGTCGTTGTGCAGGTGCGTGATGAGGATGTGGCTCACCCGGTGCATGAAGTTCTTCTGCACCAGCGTCTGGTACACCGTGAAACCGCAGTCTATGAGCAGGCACTTCCCCCTGAACGTCAGCAGAGCGGCGGAGTTGAGATAATCTATGTCGAAAGCGCCACCTGTTCCTAAGAATTTAATTTTCATCAAGTTGTGTCTTCTTTTTTCCGCTATACCTGCTAAAAGCTACAGGTATAGCGGAAACAGGAATATTTTGTTTAGCAATATTATATTATTTCTTTGGATAGGTATGGAAGATGCCGTTCAGTATGCGACCGTACGCCATACCTGAAGCAAAGGAAACGCCACCGTGCAGACTGCCGTTAAGGAACAGCAGGACCATGGCTATTTGGAACGATGGAAGAACACGAACTCCCGCCGCAGGAAAAGACGATGCGCACGCACGAGATGCTGAACCAGGAATACAAGGTGCTGACCCTGGACAGCAGGCGCACACCCATGCACGAGCTCATATCCACCATGCTCTCGCACCGGACCAACCACGCCGATGAGGTGAATGCGTACAATACCATGTTGGAGCGTTTTGGTGATTGGGAGGGGGTGCTCCAGGCTTCCGAAGAGGAGTTGGCTGATGCCATCAGCACGACGCGCTATCCGGGCCAGAAGGCGCCGCAGATACAGCAGACGCTGCGCATCATCAAAGAGGAGCGGGGTGACATCAACATCGACTTTCTGGCGGACATGCCCCTGGAAGAAGCCATGGCCTGGCTGACCCGCCTGCCGGGAGTGGGCCCGAAGACTGCCACCTTGCTGCTGCTTTTCAACTTCAAGAAGCCGGTGCTGCCCGTTGATACGCATGTGTTCCGGGTGAGCCAGCGGGTAGGGCTGATTGGGGCGAAAGTCACCGCCAACAAAGCCCACGACATCCTGCTGGACATGCTGCCAAAAGATGCCACTACGCTGTTCAACTTCCACAAACACCTGTTCTGGCATGGGCAGAAGGTATGCACCTGGTCCTACCCCAAGTGCGAAAAGTGCGTGCTCAGCGGCCTCTGTAACTACTACAACGCTGTGCGGGCGAAAGGTATAGACAGGGCAGCCTAAGGTATAGCCCTCACCTCGTCAAGGCCAAACCCACCCAAACTGCAAAGAGGCTCACCAGAATGCTGGCAGCAATGTAGAGGAAGGCCGTAAAGGAGTGGCCCGACTGGAGCAGGTTCACGTTTTCAGCAGCGAAAGCCGAGAAGGTGGTATAGCCACCGCAGAAGCCCGTCACGAGGAAGAACCTGACATCCGGGTTCGCCCATGCCTGCCGTTCGAAGAGGCCGAGCAGCAGACCGATTGCCAGGCACCCCACCACGTTCACAGCAAACGTACCCAGCGGAAAAACGGCCTGTACATGCTTCGCCACCAATGCGGATGTCAGGTAGCGAAGAGCGCTGCCGATACCGCCTCCGATACCTACCAGAATGATTTCTCTTGTCATAAGGACTGTTTCGTTCTATGGGCTCTGCTGTGCAACAGCTTCCTTGTCAGAGAATGGGTGTGGTTTGTACTGGAGCGCCGCTGTTGCCGAGGTTCTGCATGGTCTGCATGAGTGCTTCGCGGTCATCGGTTATGATGAGCACTTTGTCGTCCTCATTCAGAACGGTTTTGCCTTTCGGTACGAAGTACTTGTTGTCGCGCTTGACCATAACGGCGAGGGTCTTGTCGGGCAGGGGCAGGTCCATGAGGCGGTTGCCGTTGGCCAGCGCCTGGGCCGTGATAGTGACCTCGGTGGTGACAGACTTTATCTCATCGGAGAACTCCACGTCGAAGTCCTTGAGTTTCTGGAGCTCCCGCGGGTGCTCGGCCAGTCCCAGCCACACGGCCACCTTGGGTAGGGACGTTCCCTGCACCACCAGCGAAACCAGTGTGCAGAAGAAGACGATGTTGAACATGAACTGGGCGTGCGGTACATCCGCGGCCAGGGGTAGGATGGCGAAAATGATGGGCACAGCCCCCCGCAGGCCCACCCACGAGATGAATACTTTGTCCCGGAAGCCCATTTTGCGGAAAGGCAGCATGCACAGGAACACGCTCAGCGGACGCGTCACGAAAATCATCAGAAAACTGATAATAAGGCCCGGGATGATGATGGGCACCAGTTCACGCGGGTTGACCAGCAACCCCAGTGTGAGGAACATAATCAGCTGGCTCATCCAGGCCATGCCGTCGAAGAAGTTGAGTGAAGAACGCTTGTGTACGAAGCGGGAATTGCCAATCACCAGCCCGCCGACGTAGACGGCCAGATAGCCGTTGCCCTTGATGAAGTAAGTGGCCGAGAAGATAAAGATACAGACCGTGAAGACCAGAATGGGGTATAGTGAGGCGTTGTCGATGTCGAGGCGATTGATGAGGCGCACAGCCAGCCGCCCCAGCAGGTAACCGGCCGCCCCCCCGACAACGAGTTGCATGAGCAGCATGCCGCCAGCCGCCCAGTAGTTGGGGCCGGACTCCGCCTGAAGTATACTGATGAGGGTGATGGTGAGGATGTAGGCCATCGGGTCGTTACTGCCGCTCTCTAGTTCTAGCATGGGCCGCAGGTTGTTCTTGAGGTGCAGGCTCTTGGAACGGAGAATGGAGAAGACCGAGGCTGAGTCGGTAGAGGACATTGTGGCGGCCAGCAGCAGCGATGCGGTGAAACCTATACCCGCCGACTCCACGGTCATACCCAACACCCACCAGATGGCCAGGCCCGTCAGCACGGCCGTCAGTAATACTCCGATGGTGGCCAGTATAATTCCCTGCGCGATGACGGGGCGGATGTCGGCGATTTTGGTGTCCATGCCGCCCGAGAAGAGGATGATACAAAGCGCCACCGTACCGATGATTTGTGCAATCTGGATGTTCTGGAACTCGATGCCCAATCCGTCGCTGCCCGAGAGCATGCCTACCGACAGGAACAGCAACAAAGCCGGTACCCCGAATTTATGGCCAGCCTTACCGGCCAGAATGCTCAGGAAAAACAAGATGGAGATAGAAAATAATACCAGCTCTACGTTTATGACCATGTACTACAAGGTTAATCAGTGAAAGAAATAACGCCGAATTGGCACAGCTTGCCAACGTACCCCTACAAATATAATCAGAAATCGCCAAAGGACCTGCCGTCAGGGTGCTGCTATGGCGGAGAAACAAGCCTTTTCTGAGGCCTACGAAGTGCTACTACGAAGCGTTTGGGAAAGAATGCCTGATGCTGCTTCTGGAGATGACTTATTTCGTGGTAGTGTTCTGTAGCGTGGTGCAGGGCCTGTCGGTGGGCAAGGGATTGGGTAAGGTGCTAACGTAAGGCCGAGCATCCGCTTGAACAGCAGCGCCATACCATTGACCGCCGGCACAGGTATAGCCGATGCCGCCAAGGCGTATTGTTACCTGTCTCCGTTTTTGCTGATGAAGCTGATGTGCCCGTCTCCTTCCACAAAGGCTGCCTTGATGATTTGTATATCCTCTATACCTTCTCTCCGGAGGTGGTCCATCAATTCCTCTTCAGTGAGAGACTCGCGGCGCATGTTGCGGCGCAGCAGTTTGCCGTTTTTAACCACCTGCAGCGGCGGGGACGAAACAAGCCTCTCAAAAAAGGGGAAGTGGTAGCTGAGCGTATTGACGGTATAGTTCCAGGCCATCAGGGTCAGAATCATGATGAAGCCTTCGGCGATAGACTTGTAACCGCCCATGGAGTGCGTAGCTGCCTCTGCTATCAAAAGAACGAAAATCAAATCCATGGTCGCCAATTCTCCGCCGGTTCTGCGTGGCAGGATGCGGAGGAAAACGAGTATACCCAGGTATAGGAGCGAGCCCCTCAGAATCAGTTCTAGGATAGGCTTCTCTACAGAGAAGAGTTTGGGAAGGTCAATCTGCAGTATTTCCATGCTTTGCTGCGTTTGTGGAATGAGGTGGATACCGTATTAAGCCAGTCGCTGAAGCGACTGGTAAGGTATACGCGGAATTGACACCCTCGCATCCGGAACGCGAGGTGTAGTCACCCTACCTATCTCCGGCAGCTGGTTTCACGCCAAAGTATTTCCAGAGGTATGCTTCGTATTCGGCTGCGTCCTGTAGCGTGACCTCCTGGGTGATACTGCCTTCCTTCAGCTTGAGTTTGTTCTCTGTGAGCGTGATTCGGCCGTGTTCGGTAGGAAGCGTAATCATTCTCCGTTGCCGGAAGTGGGAGCGGGAATCGGACTGGTGAAAGCGGCACATGCCGGCGAATTCCTCAAATGCCCTCTCTGCCTTCCGGAAGATGTATTCGGGCCGGACTTCGCCGTTCTCCACGCGGATTACCCGGTAGTAGTCCGCATCGTGCCTGTCGAAGCGGTAATCGCCCCGCGCATCGGCTTGCACCTGGCCCAAGACTAGCTTCAGCGGCGCGAAACTGAATTCCCCGAACCCGACATCGGCCAGGTACTCTTCCCCCGCTATCGTCACGAGTAAGGCCATGTGGTCGTACTCCGGCGTATAGGTGCCTTCGCCTGCAGCGTATACCTTGGCCGAAATCCGTTTGGCCTCAAACCCGAGTGCGGTGAGTAATTGGAAGAATAGCCCGTTGAGCTCGTAGCAGAACCCGCCCCGCCTGCGCCCCACGACCTTATCGTAGATTCTTTCCACATCGAGTTCAATCGGGACGCCGGCGTGGATGTCCAGATTCTCGAAAGGCACGGCCAGCAAATGGGCTTTCTGCAGTTGCTGCAGCACCTCGAGGGTCGGCTTCAGTTCACCGGTATAGCCAATGCGTTCCAGGTAAGCTTTGTGGTCCATATGGTCGGGGTTACGCTCTATTCTTATAACACGATTATACTTCGGGAGGAGCGATTTATGCTTTCCGCCACAGTCTTACGCCTGACCAGCCTGTATATACGTCAGCCGCGTGCCTTGCTGAGTCACTTCCAGCCTTGCTTTTCGGCCGCAGACTAGGGCCAGGTTGTCGGGCTCGTGACCTGTCGGGAAGCCGAAGCAGACTGGGTAGTCGAATTTGCCGCTGTGCTCCGCGATTATTTCGTAGGCGTCTTTTCCGAAAGGTATGGCGTTGTCTTTCATGTCGCTGAAATGGCCCACTATGAGGCCGGCTAGGTCATTTAGTTTTCCGGCGCGGACGAGGTGCACCATCATGCGATCGACGCTGTAGAGGTATTCATCCACATCTTCTAGAAACAAAATCTTGCCTTTTGTGCTGAAATCGGAGCGGGTGCCGGAGACATTGTGCAGCAAGGCCAGGTTGCCGCCAATCAGTTCGCCTTCGCTTGACCCGGCTCTGTTGAAGGGGTGCGCAGGCGCATTGTAGCTCAGTTCCTCGCCGAACAGCACCCTGCGCAGGCTGTCGAGCGCGGCTTCAGTGCCCTTTGGGAAAAGCAGCGGCATGATGCCGTGCACACTCTGTATACCTAGGCTGTGGATGTGGCAGAGCAGGGAGGTGATGTCGCTGAAACCCACCACCCACTTGGGGCTTTTTTCAAACCGGCTGAAATCGACCTGGTCCAGAATCCGGGTGGTGCCGTAGCCGCCGCGTGCACAGATGATGGCCTTGATGTCGGGGCGGTCGAGGGCCTGTTGCAGGTCCTGCAGCCGTAGGGCATCGTCGCCGGCAAACACGCCGTACTGGGCGCCCACTGTAGGGCCTACCTCCACCTCCAGCCCCCAGCTTTGCAGCACCTCAATGGCTGCAGCAATGTCTTGGTGGCTGATGAGCCGGGCAGTGGCGATGATGGCGACTTTGTCACCGGGCTGGAGTGGCGTGATCATAGTAAGGTTGTTTTGATGATAAACGAAGGTATGGCTTTTTGCTAAAATTTGCGAGTTGCCGATTTTTTGGGCAAATTCGGCAACTCGTTTCCTGGGGCCCACCCATACCTGGCGCCTATACCTGAACAGGCGCTGTGCAGGCAGGAACCCAAAAAATCTTTTTATGACGCAACTTCAGAAGAAAAAGTCAGGGATTGATAGATTCCTGTCGGTGATTGAGCGAATCGGCAATGCCCTGCCACACCCCGCCACGCTGTTTGCAGGCTTTGCGCTGCTCATCATTCTCTTGTCATGGATTGCCAGCCTGTTTGATATGGCGGTAGTGCACCCGGGTACCGGCCAGACCATAACACCGGTCAACCTGCTCTCCACCGAAGGGCTCCACATGATTCTGACGCGCATGGTGACCAATTTCACCGATTTCGCTCCGCTGGGCACCGTGCTGGTGTCGTTGCTGGGTATAGGTATAGCCGAGGGAACGGGCCTGATAGGCGCGGTGCTACGCCTCGTGGTGCTGGCATCGCCGAAGCGCCTGCTCACCTTTGTGATTGTGTTTGCGGGCGTGATGTCCAACACGGCCTCGGAAGTGGGCTATGTGCTGCTGGTGCCGTTGGCAGCGGTCATCTTCCTGGCGGCTGGGCGCCATCCACTGGCAGGTTTGGCAGCGGCTTTTGCCGGTGTGTCGGGTGGCTACAGCGCCAACCTGCTGCTGGGCACCGTGGACCCGCTGCTGGCTGGACTCTCTACGGAGGCGGCCCGCATCATTGACCCGGAATATACCGTGAACCCTGCGGCCAACTATTACTTCATGTTCGTGTCTACTTTCCTGATTGCCGCGCTGGGTACTTGGGTGACGGAGCGCGTGGTGATTCCGCGGCTGGGGGAGTACACCGGCGACGAGAAACCACAAAGCATTGACCGCCTCAACCGCGATGAGAAGCGTGGTATACTCTACGCTACCATTGCCGTCGCTCTGTCCACTGCCTTTGTGTTGGGTGGCTTGCTGCCGGAGAACGGCTACCTGCGTAACCCGGAGACAGGCGAAATCCTGAACTCACCGTTCATGTCAGGTATAGTGGCCTTCATTTTCCTGCTGTCTGCCATTGCAGGTATAGCCTATGGTATCGGAGCCAAAACCATCAAGAACGACAGCGATGTGATGCGCGGCATGTCCAAATCGATGGAGACGCTCGGCTCTTACATCGTGCTGGTGTTCTTCGCGGCGCAGTTCGTGGCCTACTTCAACTGGACCAACCTGGGGCTGATTCTGGCCATCAACGGGGCGGACGTGCTGCAGACGATGGGCCTGAGTGATATTCCGCTTATGATCATGTTCATTCTGGTGGCGGCTACCATCAACCTGGTAATGGGTTCTGCCTCGGCCAAGTGGGCCATCATGGCGCCTGTGTTCATCCCGATGTTCATGCTGCTGGGCTATACGCCGGAGTTCACGCAGACCGCCTACCGCATTGGCGACAGCGTGACCAACATCATCTCTCCTATGATGTCCTACTTCGCCCTGATTGTGGCCTTCATACAGCGCTACGACAAGAAAGCAGGTATAGGAACGGTGATTTCCACCATGCTGCCCTACACCATTGCCTTCTTCATCGGCTGGACCATCCTGCTCATCATCTGGATACTGCTAGGCTTGCCGGTAGGTCCGGGCGCGGAGATGTACATGCCGCAGCCGCAGCCTTAATTAGATTTCTGCCAAATAACACAGAGCCGGTGCAATCGCTGCACCGGCTCTTTTCTTTCTAGGCTATACCTTAAAATAACTTCAGGCCGAGGCTGAGGAGGAGTTGCTCATTCGCTAGGTCGTAGTTGCTCTGGTTAGCGGTGTTGTCGTAGCTGTTGTTGATACGCTCGTAACGCAAGTCCACAGAAAGGCGCTGGATATCCAAGCCGACACCTGCCTGGTAGCCCCAGTTGGAGTTCTCTAGGAAGCTTTTGATGTTCTGTCCGTCCTGCCTCGCACTCAACAGCATGGAAGCAACTGGGCCAGCCTGTATGCGCACCAGGTTCCCGATGCTCACACCGGCCATCACAGGCACATCCAATCGGTTGAAGGTAATTTCAGACACCTGGCTAACGATGGTCGCGTCTGGCCTCGACTCCAGCTTACCGCCCGTCTGTGTGAAGATGGCCTCTGGTTGTAGGAAAAGGCCTAAAATGTTGACGCGAGCAAAGGCACCGGCGTGGAAGCTGGTCACAGACTCTTTTTTAGCATACTGCAGTGGGTTATTGGCCACATCGCGCACGCCCACGCTTGAGGAGCCGACACCTGCTTTGACGCCACCTGTCAGAAACTGCGCCTGTGCCGCCGTGCCCAAGGCGAAAATGGTAATTATGGTTATGATGAAACGCTTCATAGCTATCTTTTTAAGTAAAACATTGTTATCCAGCCTCTGCAGGCAAGGGTATAACGTTTCGGTGATAGCTATTTAGTACGTAACCCTGTAAATATAGGGTATAATGCGTGGTTTCGTGGTATTATGCTAATAATTAGCTGTGTTCTTGTAGAGGTATTCCAGGACGAACTCAGGAAAAAGTGTCCTATTTGTACTTGCTGGAATTGTTTAAATGATGATGTTTCACACTTTTGACAAGCTTCAAATAGAATTGGCAAGGACTAGCAATAGTATGGTAGTATCTTCTTTAATATTTTTAAGTCGTTGCAACCTTCAGGTTTATTGGCGGGTCATGTAATAAAACCAACCTTTAAGATGCATCATATGAAGCTACTACTACGCTCATTCACTCTACTCTTTGCCATTGCCTTTGCAGCAGCTTGCGACTCTGAGAAGGACGATGAAGTAACACCCCTCGACTTTACCGGAACTTGGCAGTTAGTGGAGTACGATGCTGGGCTTTCAGGAGTAATTGTGCGTGAAGAGGATTTGACCTATCAGGAGTATTATACTCTGTCCGCTGATGGCACCTTTCGTAAGTCACGCTCGACAGGAGCGGAGGGCACAGGAACCTATACTTTACAGCAGATTGATGGAGAGACGTATGCCGTACTTACCTATGAAGAAATAAAGGAAAGCGCAGACAGATTCCCATTAGACCTCAGCTGTAAGCCTAACCATAGTTATCTGTCTCTGAAGTCTACAGACGTATTATCTGAGAATGGCTTAGCCTGCGATGCCCCGCATAGTATATACAAACGCGTGAAGGCAGGAAACAAATAAAGAAGTTCAACAAGCCTCCTCTTGGCCTATGTCCCTGGTTCACCTCAGAAACATAGGCCTTTTCATTTAGCCAGCTTTCGTTCCTACTATCGCCGTCGCCTCTATCTCCACCAACTGCTCCGGGTGGATGAGCGCCTTTACCTCCACCATGGTGGATGCCGGTTTTATTTCGCGGAAGAACTCCCCGTGGGCGCGGCCTATTTCCTCCCATTGGCTGATATCAGTCACATAGATGCGGGTGCGGATGACGTCTTGCAGCGTAGCTCCCGCCTCCTGCAGCGCCCTTTCTATCTTCTGCAGGATGTATTTGGTCTGTTCGTAAGGGCTGCCTATCCCTATTATCTCGTCTCCATGCGTTGCGGTAGTGCCGGCCACTTCCACCACGTTGCCGATGCGCACGGCACGGCTATACCCGATGATGTCTTCCCAGACGGCGCCGGAGGATACGTTCTGTCTTTCCATGGAAGTTCAGAGTTTGGGAGTTAGAAAGTTAGGTATTACGTTCATCTTCAGGTATGCTGCAGGTAGTGACCCAACGAATATCAAACAACAATTGAGAATAGACGAGCAGCAATCAGCAACTAAGGATAAATATACTCACCCATAATTCCTAATTTAGCATTCCTAACTTCCCCAGAAGATGCGCCTGACCAGTAAACCTGTGCTTTGCAACTACTACGTTACCTACCGCTGTAACGCAAAGTGCTCGTTCTGCGACATCTGGGAGAAGCCTTCGCCCTACATCACGCTAGAGGACGTGGCTCAGAACCTGCGCGACCTGAAGCGGCTGGGCGTGCAGGTCATTGACTTCACGGGCGGCGAGCCGCTGCTGCACCGCCAGATAGACCAGTTCCTGGGTATGGCGCACGACATGGGCTTCATCACCACCCTCACCACCAACGGCATGCTCTACCCCAAACTGGCGGAACGGCTGAAAGGCAAGGTGGACATGCTGCACTTCTCGCTGGACTCCGCCCATAAGGAGGAGCACGACGCCGGCCGGGGTGTGGCCTGCTATGATTTCGTGATGGAGTCGATACAAGTGGCCAGGCGGCTGGGAGAGCGCCCTGATATCCTGTTTACCGTATTCCGGCACAACCTGGACCAGCTGGAGGAGGTATACCGCACCATCACGCAGCCCAACAAGCTCATGCTCATCATCAACCCGGCCTTTGAATACAATGCCGTGGCTGTGGGCGAGCAGCTGACGGAGGAAGAACTCAAATACCTGAGCGACTTCGGAAAACGCAAAGGCGTATACCTGAATGAGGGCTTCGTACAGCTGCGCCGCGACGGCGGTAACCATGTGAATGACCCGGTCTGCAAAGCGGCTAGCACCACACTGGTCATCTCCCCGGAAAACGAACTGGTGCTGCCCTGTTACCACTTGGGTGCAAAAAGCTTTTCCATACAAGGCAAACTGCGCGAGCTATACTTGAGCCCGGAGGTGGAGGCGCTCAAGCAGCAGGAGGGGAGGCTGCCGGAGTGCGAAGGCTGCACCATCAACTGCTACATGCAGCCCAGCTTTGCCGTAGAAGTGAACAAATACTTCTGGAAGGCCTTGCCCAGCACCCTCAAATACAACCTGCACAAAGGCACCTGGAAAAGGATGATTTAATTGTTTGAATTGCTGAATTGTTGTAATTTAATTTTACGCATACCCTTTAGGTGCCTGTGAGATGCAGCCATGCTAGAACTCTCTAACTTCTAAACTCTCAAATCCAGAATATGCCTGTAATACTTCCTGTGAAAGGTATAGCCCCGAAGATGGGCGATGACTGTTTTGTGGCGGAGAACGCCACCATTGTAGGGGATGTGGTACTCGGAAACGCCTGCTCTGTGTGGTTCAATGCCGTTATCCGCGGTGATGTGAACGCCATACGTATTGGCAACAAGACCAACATTCAGGATGGCGCCGTCATCCACTGCACGTACCAGAAAGCCGCTACCACTATTGGCAGTAACGTGTCCATCGGGCACAACGCTATTGTGCATGGCTGCACTGTGGAGGATAATGTGCTCATAGGTATGGGGGCCATCGTGATGGACAACGCGCTGGTGCAGAAGAACTGCATTGTGGCGGCAGGGGCCATTGTACTGGAGAAAACCGTATGTGAGTCAGGCTACATCTACGCGGGTATACCTGCCAAAAAGGTGAAGCAGCTGAGCCAGGAGCAGATATATGGTTTGGACAAAGTAGCCAACAACTATGTGATGTACAGCGGCTGGTTTACGGGGCAGGAGGTATAGCCTAGAGCAGGTGCTGCTCAATCTGCTCCTTCAGGAGCTGCAGCGTCTCCTCGGGGAGCTCTTCCTGCAGCATCTGGAAGAAAATCCGCTCCTCGGTGCGGATGTGCTGCTCCAGCAGGCGTCCAATTTCGTCTAGACGGGTCGGCAGTTCTGGAGTAAGGGCTGTGGGTAAGGACAGGATAAGCTGTTTCAGCTGCCGGTGCTCCGCTTCCAAACCTTCGGCCTGTCGCGCTAAATGGGGCGCTGCGACCTTGGCTGTTTTGAAAACCGTGGCCTCTTCCAACGTGAAATGCGGTTGCAGGTGCTCTTCCCAGAACTGAAGCAGGTAAGCCAACTTGCCGTCTACCGACTCGGGCATGCCTTTGTAAGGCGGGGCACCGTGCTGCAGCAGCCTGGCCGTCAGGAGTCCGCCGTGGTGCTGCCGGGAGAGGGGAATCAGGCTGTCGTGCCGCTTCATAGGTCTGTGGTCTGTGGTGAAATACTGGCGTGGAACTCCTCCTTCACCTTGAAAAGCACCCATTCCACTCGTCTGTCCGATTTCTCCAGCACGCGTATCTCGTACTCATTGAAGTCAGACAGCTCGTTCAAATCCTCGGGTATGTGGCCGTACACCATCGTCACGAATCCGCCCACAGTCTCGTAGTCTTCGCCTTCCGGCAGCGGGAAAGGCAGGTAGTCATTCGCATCCGATACGTTGGCGCCACCGTTCACCCTGTACTCAAAGTCGCTGAGGCGCTCCACAATAGGGGCCTCCTCGTCGTATTCGTCCTGTATCTCGCCCACCAGTTCTTCAATGATGTCTTCGATGGTCGCTATACCTGACACCCCTCCAAACTCATCCGTCACGATAGCCATGTGCATGTGGCGGCGCTGGAACTGCTGCAACAGGCGGTTTATTTTCTTCGTCTCTGGCACAAAGTAGGCCGCACGCATCAGTTTCTCAATGATAATCGGCTCATTCAGGCGCATCATACTCAGGATATCCTTTACATACAGCACCCCCACAATGTTATCGATAGAGCCATTGTACACGGGCAGGCGCGAATAGCCCTCCTCAAAAATAATCTCCATCAGCTCATCCTCGGCGATGTTCACATCAATGGCCACCATACGCGTGCGGGGCACCATAATCTGCTTCACCATGCGCTCGTTGAACTCAAACACGTTCTCCAGCAGCTCATGCTGCGAGTCCACCAACACCCCACCTTCGGCGCTCTGCTCAAACAGGAGGCGCAGCTCCTCCGCAGAGTGTACCTCAGAGCCGTGCACGGGCCGTATGCCCATGGTGCGTAGCACCAGGTTGGCAAAGCCGTTCAGCAGCCAGATAAACGGGCG
Organism: Pontibacter roseus DSM 17521; assembly: GCF_000373265.1. Taxonomy (GTDB): domain Bacteria; phylum Bacteroidota; class Bacteroidia; order Cytophagales; family Hymenobacteraceae; genus Pontibacter; species Pontibacter roseus. The sequence continues at coordinate 307,269 of NZ_KB890767.1, read as the reverse complement.
GAAGAGATAGTAGAAGAAACGAAGTGGCAGGGTAATAGCCAAGGTAGTGGCCTCGGAGCGCTGAATGGCCAGCGATTTAGGCGCCAGCTCACCAAACACGATGTGCAGCACCGTGATGATGGCAAAGGAGATAGGCAGCGCGATGCGATGCGCCAGTTCCTCGCCTCCCCTGAAGCCAAAGAGCTCCATTATGTTGATGACAATCTGTGATACCACGCTCTCGCCTATCCAACCCAAGCCCAGTGAGGCCAGCGTTATACCCAGCTGCGTGGCCGAGAGGTAGGCGTCGAGGTGGGTGAGCATGTGCTGGGCCATGCGGGCCATAGAACTGCCTGCCTGCGCGCGCAGTTCAATCTGGGAGGACCGGACCTTGACGATGGCAAATTCCGCGGCGACAAAGAAACCGTTGAGTAATACCAGGAAGATAGTGAGTAAGATGTTCAGAATCATAGAGTATCTCAGCAGTTTTGCTACCTGCGGCGTAAAATTAACTTAAAATACGTGCTTTTGCTATATATGTATAGCCTGCGCGGCAGAATACCTCCCGGAAGCCACAATAGCACCTTTTACCTACCATAGAAAGCTGTGGCCTATACCTGCCCGTAAACAAGAAAAGGTGCCGCAAGGCACCTTTTCTTGTCAAACACTTCTCAGGTTTCAGGAAAGAACACGCATAGTAGGTGCCTGGGCGGTGCTAAACAACTCGCGGGCATTGGCAGGGGACAGGCGGTTTAGGAAAATAGCCTTGGCCTGCTCTTCCGATATCAACTTGTATGGATGCGCTGAGGAAGTGTCCTGGAAGGGATTGCAAAAAGAGTAGATGTACTCGTTAGAGAATGTCTTATATACGATATGGAAGTTGTGCTGCTCGTCGCGCACCAGCTTGATGGCCTTGAACGAGTGGCCAAACTCCTTCCCGCATTCTGTTTTAAGGGTCGTTGTTTCTTGTGGCTGAAAGTTTGGGTTCATAGTTTAGGTTGTATAATTAATCCTGTAGAAAATATACACAAAGAAAGGCTTATTAATTCCGATAGCAAAGGATATCTTTCTCCTAGTTCGTGAACAGCTCCAAACAGAGGGTGAACGGACTGATGCTGATTTTCAATGGCTTAGTAGGCAAGCATACGGTGTGTACAGGCCGTAAGGAGGAGCAGGAGGTATAGAGGATGAGAGGTGATGCAGTTGAAACACGAAGAAACCAGAGCGCGGGGCGGTGTGTTATCTATAGCGGCAGGATGAACATTGGAAGGCGGCAGCCTGTTTTATGTCTTCAGAAAAGGGAAGGTATAGGCAGACGACTGTCGCTTTCGATTAAAATTGCCTACTTTTGTGACGCGCAAAACAAGGACAAGTTGTTGGAGCGCAACAGTCTGTCCGCGAGCCGGTGCAGCCGTTAACAGGCTCACCCATACCTAAATGATGAACACCCTATGAGAAATAACCTGAGGCAATTGCTCTCCGTCCTGTTCCTGGTGCTGATGGCCGCTGCTGCGCAGGCCCAGGTGCTGAAACCAGCCTCCTGGAGCTACGACGTCTCCAAGAAAGAGGTGGCAGTAGGCGAGGAGGTCGAATTGATTTTCAACGTGAAGATTGACAAGGACTGGTACTTGTACTCTACCGACTTCGACCCGGACCTGGGACCCATGGTCACCGAGTTCAAGTTCGCCAAGCACCCGTCCTACCAACTAGTGGGCAAGACAAAGCCAGTCAACCCGAAGAAGAAGTACGATGAGCTCTGGGAAGGAGAGTATACCTACTTTGTGGGTACAGCCCAGTTCCGGCAGAAGGTAAAGGTGCTGCAGCCCAACCTGGAGGTGAAAGGAACCTACGAGTACCAGGTATGCACCGACATCGACGGCAAGTGCATTCCGTTTGATGATGAATTCAGCTTCACCAACTCCCAAATCAAGGTAACGGCTGCCACAGGCGCGGTCACCTCACCAGCCAATGCCCCCGTCGATGCTTCTTCCTCCGCCATAGAGAAGGCGCCTAAGCAAGCCACCACACAGGCCTCCGCACCCGATGGCTTGGATACCTCGCTGCCGCAAGACGTACGCGAGGACACATCGCTTCTAGCTGAAGACTCACTGGATGCGGCTCCCTTCAGCGATACGGCCGCGGCGACAAACGATGTGGTAACACCGGCTATCACGGGCGATAGCGGTGCTACCGGAGAGGCCGAAAGCCTGTGGACCTTCATGCTGGTGGCTTTTGTGTTTGGCTTGGGCGCCCTGCTCACGCCCTGCGTCTTTCCTATGATTCCGATGACGGTGAGCTTCTTCACGAGCGGCAGCGCCACCCGCGGGCAGGCTATCTTCAAAGCGCTGCTCTATGGGTTTTCCATCATTGCCATCTATACCTTGGTGGGTACCATCGTGGCGAAGCTGTTCGGGGCCGACGGAGCCAACTTCATCAGCACGCACTGGCTGCCCAACCTGATTTTCTTCGCGGTGTTCATCATCTTCGCCATGTCCTTCTTCGGTATGTTCGAAATCACGCTGCCCAGTTCCTTTCTCACCAAAGTGGATGCTCAGGCGGATAAAGGAGGCATTATTGGTGTTTTCTTCATGGCCTTCACGCTGGTGCTGGTGTCTTTCTCCTGTACCGGCCCCATTGTAGGCAGTATATTGGTGGCCTCTGCCGGCGGTGAGACGGTGCGTCCGGTGGTGGGGATGTTTGGCTTCTCCCTGGCCTTTGCGCTCCCCTTTACCTTATTTGCTATTTTCCCATCCTGGCTCAACAGCCTGCCCAAGTCCGGCGGCTGGCTAAACTCCGTGAAGGTGGTGTTGGGCTTCATTGAACTGGCGCTGGCGCTCAAGTTCCTGAGCATTGCCGACCAGGTTTACCACTGGGGCATACTGGACCGTGAGGTATACCTGGCCCTCTGGATTGTCATCTTCACGCTGATGGGCTTCTACCTGCTGGGCAAGCTCAAGTTCTCGCATGACTCGGATGTGAAGCACATCAGCGTGCCGCGTCTGATGCTGGCCATCGCTACCTTTGGTTTTGTGGTGTACATGATACCGGGTTTGTTTGGTGCTCCGCTCAAGGCCCTGTCTGGGTACCTGCCGCCGCAGTCTACCCACGATTTTGACCTGAATTCCATCGTGCGGCAGGGGAACAGTGGAGGAAGCGCCGCCACTACAGTAGCCTCCAATCAGCTGTGCGAGACGCCTAAATACGCCGATTTCCTGCACCTGCCGCATGGCCTGCAAGGCTACTTTGATTTGGAGCAGGCAAAGCGTTGCGCTGCTGAGCAAGGCAAGCCGATTTTCATTGACTTCACGGGGCACGGCTGCGTGAACTGCCGCGAGATGGAGGCCAACGTGTGGTCGCACCCGGAAGTGCTCAAGCGCCTGCAGGAAGATTACGTGATTGCTGCCCTATACGTGGATGACCGGACAGAGCTGCCGCAAAGTGAGTGGTATACCAGTTCCTACGATGGCAAAGAGAAGAAAACCATCGGCAAGAAGTACGCTGACTACCAGATAACCAAGTTCAATGTGAACGCCCAGCCGTATTATGTGCTGATGGACGAGAACGAGAACATGCTGGTGCAGCCCATCGCTTACGACCTAAGCGTGGAGAACTTCGTCAAGTTCTTGGATGCGGGCGTGGAGGCCTACAAAGCAAAGCAACAGGTGGCTCAGAAGTAACGCCGCATACCTCGTGTCGTGTGCAGCTCCCGCGAGTGTCTTTAAAGCTGTAGCGCATACATGTTTCTGAAAGAATTGCTTTCGTAGGTATAGCAACCGCCACAAAAGCCACCATAAAACAAAATGCCCCGCCGTCTCCGGAAGGGCATTTTTTAATGTTTCAGGCTATACCTTACTTCGCTTCGTTGTAGCGACGGGTCACTTCCTCCCAGTTCACCACGTTCCAGAACGCATTGATGTAGTCTGGGCGACGGTTCTGGTAGTTGAGGTAGTAGGCGTGCTCCCATACGTCCAGACCCAGAATTGGCATGCCAGCGCAGCCTTCCGCGAAAGGCATCAGTGGGTTGTCCTGATTTGGTGTAGAGCAGATTTCCAGCTTGCCACCGGCTACACACAGCCAGGCCCAGCCAGAGCCAAAGCGAGTCGCGGCGGCGGCGTTGAACTTCTCTTTCATCTGGTCAAATGAGCCAAACGTCTCATTGATGGCATCGGCTAACTCACCGCTTGGCTGGCCACCGCCGTTCGGAGAAAGGATTTCCCAGAACAGGTTGTGGTTGTAATAGCCGCCGCCGTTGTTGCGAACCGCTTTGTTGTCGCCGCTGAAGCTGGTGAAAATCTCCTCAATGGATTTTCCTTCCAGTTCGGTGCCTGCAATCGCCTTGTTCAGGTTGTCGGTATAGGCCTGGTGGTGCTTCGTATGGTGGATTTCCATGGTGCGGGCATCGATGTGCGGCTCGAGCGCGTCGTAAGAATAAGGTAGTTTCGGTAGTTCGAAAGCCATAGTTTTATGTAGTTTATATGTTACAAAATTGCATAGCGACAGTTGCTAGGGTGTACTATGCGACCAAAGTGTTAGTTTCAAAGTTACTCAATTTCTTTTACCCGCAAAGAAGGAAGCCATCAGTTCGGCGCACTCCTGTGCCATGATGCCACTGACCATTTCTGTCTTAGGGTGCAGCAGGTTGCCCACCCGGCGGTAGCCACGCTTGGGCTCAGGGGCTCCGTATACCACCCGCTTGAGCTGCGCCCAGTAGCTGGCGCCGGCGCACATCACGCAAGGCTCCACCGTCACATACATGGTGCAGTCGTTGAGGTATTTGTTGCCCAGGTACTCGGCTGCAGCCGTGAGGGCCAGCATCTCGGCATGGGCCGTCACATCGTTGAGTTTCTCGGTTTGGTTATAGGCTTTGGCTATGATGCGGTTGTTGCTCACGATGACGGCGCCAATCGGTATCTCGCCTTCCTCAAACGCATACTTCGCCTGTCGGAAAGCCTCCTGCATAAAATGCTCGTCGCTGTGTATTGATAGAAAGTCCACGTTGCTGTTCAGGTATGGTAAATGAAATTCAAAAAAGGCTGCACTTGCGAACCTTTACTCAAGTTACATAAAAAAGCCCCTCCGCAAAAGGAGAGGCTTAACTGGAGAGGTGCAATCACTTATTTGATGTTGACAGAGCCCATAACTTCGCGGGCTGTCTTTTGCCAGTCGTTCTTCATGGCAAAAGGAAGGTGCATCGAGAACACCATGAGTTGGTTGCCCTGTATGGTGTATTGCATGATGCTGTACTTCTGCACGGGCGCCAGGTTGCTGCTCTTGCGCTCATCTGCCATCACGGAGACGAACTCAAACACGATGTAGTTCTTGCCTTTGATTTCTGTCACCTCGTCGCGTATGAAATCGACTTTAGTGAAACGCTCCAGCAGGTTGGCCTTGTAAACGTCGCGCAGCATGTTCAAATCTTGAGGTCCAAACTGGGACCTTTTCTGCGTCATGCTGAAGTCTACCTGCCCATTGGGGCTGCTGTACACGGCCACGGGCTTGTTGGCAGCGGGGTATTTACGGGCGATGCCGTCGTCAGGCAGCGGCGTAAAATCGCGCGGCAGCATTACGGTGATTTCCTTGGTAATCTGTGTTTTCTTCAGTTTGGTGTCGGCAAGGGCTACGCCGGCAATCAGGATAATAGCTAGGAAGGCTAGATAACGCATGTTCATAGGTTTCGGTAGAGCAAAGCTAAAAAAATTATGGGTCTGAGGCAGTATGATGCAATTACTTTGCCAAATGCAGAAACGCCCGATAAGAGAATGGTATTGTGTCGTTTCACATCTTCTGCCGTGGAATGCCGTTATATTTTAACAGGCGCGCTACCATTTTAGTGCCTGCCGCTTGCATTTGAAACCATATTTAAACCAGAAAGCTATGTTAGACGACATCATCAACAGCGTGAAAGGACAACTCACCGGCGAGTTGCAGAACAAATTCCAGCTGGACGCGGGTCAGGCAAACCAATCCGTGGACCTGGCCAAGGAGCACATGACCAATGGGCTGAAAAAGGAGGCCAGCGGTGGCGACATGAGCGGCATCATGGACATGCTCAAGGGAAACAAGGCGCCGCAGGACAGCCCGGCTGGCAACAGCATGATACAAGGCTTTGTGAACGACCTGTCGGCCAAGGTAGGTATACCGCAGCAGGTGGCCAACCAGGTGGGGCCTTTCGTGATGTCGTTCCTGATGAGCAAGGTGTCCGGAAAAGTGAACGCGGACGGTATGGGCCAGGGCGACATCCTGGGTATGCTGGGCGGTGGCCTGAAGGACAAGCTGCCAGGCGGCTTGGGTGATAAGTTGGGTGGTCTGTTCAAGTAAACAGGTATAGCCATAAAAAAGAAGCCCTCCCCGGGGAGGGGAGGGCTTTGGCAACTTACTTACATCTCACCTTAAACAAGTGTGCCTAAATTGCCGGGGCCTCAGCTTGCCGACAATGTCTTCGTGTTATCGTTCGGGTTTCGGTCTATCAGGATGTTGTAAGGGTCTACGCCAGCTTTGGCCGGCTCCTCATCCACAACAAACTCGAATTTGTTTTCGCCCGCCTTGAGCTTATGTTTCTGCAGGTATAGCGGCTTGTCCTGCCAGTGGCCATCCACCTTTTTGCGGGACAACACACCTACATCTACCCAGTCATGCATGGCGGCGACACTCTCAGAACCAAGAGAGTCGGCATAAAGTTTCTTCGCATCCACAGTGAATGTGACTTTATATTTCCCGTCCGGCAGTTTCTTGTAAGTGGCGTCCGTTGTTTTGTTCTCATACAGGGTGATGTTCTCGAACATGTCCGTGACGAGGTACTGCAACGAATCTGGAGTGGCGGCACGAATATACTGCATAAATTCGATTGAATTGGTATAAGGGGCCTCCTGGAAGGCAACTTTTTTGACATATTGTTGCAAATAGCCATTCAGTTTTTCCTCCCCAATGTAATCGGCCAGCGCATACATTACCATACTGCCTTTGCGGTAGTGGATGTAGCCTTGGTTCTCAACGCGGTACAGCGGCATCTCCTTTTTGCTCTCGGCCGTGCGGCCTGTCAGGTAGGTGTTGAGTTCGTAGTTCAGGAACTTCTTCATGCGCTCGGCGCCGTACTCCTGCTTCATCACCATCAGGGCGCTGTACTGGCTCATGGTCTCCGACATCAGCACGGAACCCTGCACGTTGCCGCCTATCACCTGGTGCGCCCACCATTGGTGCGCTATCTCGTGGGCGGTGATGTAGAACGGATAGTCCACATCCTCGGGGTTCTTGTCGTCCACATCGGCGATGAAACCGATGGCCTCTGAGTAGGGGATGGTGTTTGGGAAGGACTGTGCGAAGGTCTGGTAGCCTGGGAACTCCAGTATGCGTACCTGGCGGTGCTGGTACGGGCTGAAGTTCTCCGTGAAGTAATCCAGCGACTTTTTCACGCTCTTTATCATGCGGTCCAGGTTGTACTCATGGCCTTTGTGGTAGTAAATCTCTATGGCCACGTCTTTGCCGTCCTTACCAGTCCACTTGTCTTTCTTCACCTGGTAGTCAGCCGACAGGAAGGAGTAGAAGTTGAGGATTGGGGCGTCCATCTTGTAGTGGAAGTAACGGCGGCCGTTCTCGGTCCACTCCCGCTGCAGGTAGCCCGGTGCAATGGCAATCTGGCTCGGCACAGTGCTGACAGTCGTCTCGAAATTCACCCAGTCCGCGTTGTTGCTGATGTAGGTGTTCATGCGGGCCAGAGAATCATTCACATCCGCCATACGTGGCTTGGGCGCCAAACCATGCTCCTTACGCACGTCGTCCTCGCTCAGTTCCACAGCGGCCTGGTAACCAATCTGAGGGAGATACTGGCTATTGATGAAGGTGCCGTTATAAACTATACCTGAGTTGGAGCCGCTGTTGCGAAAACCTTTGGTGGCATAGTACAAGTCAAGGTTCAGGCGCATGGAATCGCCGGGCTGCAGCGGCTCGGCCAGCTGGTAGATGTAGTAGCCGAAGTCCTTGTCGTGGAGCACCAGTTTGTTTGGCTTCGTGAACTCCATCTGCCGGATTTCCGCCTCATCTGACACCATGAGGTGTATCGAGTCAATCGGGGCAGTATGCTTGTTTTTCACCCAGAAATAGCCCTTGAAGCTAAAATCCCGTTCCTCCGGGTAAATGTCCACGTTCAGGTTCACGTCTGTGATGCGAGGCTGCGCTATACCTTCGTACTGCTTGTACTTCTTCTCAAAATCAGCCGACTCCTGCTCCTGCTCATCAGAGGTGCGGTAGGTGTTCAGGATGTTGGTGTTGTAGAAGATGAAGCCACCCGTCACTAGGAAAACCGCCAAGGCAGCCGCCGTTACGAAGAGCGTGGACTTGGTCAGTTGCAGGCTGGCCAGCTTGAAGCGCCACTTCAGCATGGTTTCAGAGCCGCGCGCCCACAGCATGTTCGCTACAATGGCCAGCAGGATGGCAAAAGCCGCCCAGTATACCTTGAAAATAGTGAAAGGCCACACGAAATGCCCGTAGCCGTTCATGGCAGAATAGGTGATACCAGGGTCGGAGTTGAAGGAGTAAAGGTTGTGCTCCCAGCCCAGCTGTCCTTTAAAGATGTTGAGCAGGTAGTACACCACCATCACAAAGTGGCCAATGTACTTGTTGTTCACGATGACGTGAATGAGCATGGCCAGCACGCAAAGCATCAGGTAATCGACGAGCTGTATGCCAAACAGGCCTTTGATGTACACATCCAATTCATAGGTATAGTAGCCCTTGAAGGTCTGGATGATGATGCCGCAGAAAAGGATGACGAACAGCAGCACGACCTGTACCAGCATCAGCGCAGACAGTTTGGAGGCGAAAGGCACCCAGTTAGGTATAGGCAGAGCATCGTAAATCTGGTTCAGGCGGCTGTCACGCTCACGCCATACCAGTTCGCCAGAGTAGAACGTGATGATAATCAGGAAGAACAAGGCGAAGGTGCCGCTCAGTATCATGACCACCTGCGAGGTGACCGGGAAGGTGTTGGTGCCATACATTTTACCAATCTGGGTGCCGGTCACGAACAGGAAAATGATACCGGCCAGCGTAATGGCCAGGAAGTAGACGCTCTTCACAATGCCCTTGAACTCTAGCTTGGTCAGCTTGAAGTATTGGCTCAGGCTCAGGTTGAACGAGAAGTTCTGGCTCACCTTAGGCAGCTGCAGGCGCTCGGTAGGAACAAAGGCTCCAGCAGCCTCAGCGCTGTTTCTCCTGCGGAAGAGTTTGAAACCCTGGTTGGCGAACGAGAAGCTGAAACGGTAGTAGCAGAAGGCCAGAATGGCCCCGCCAATCGCCATCCAGAGCAGGCGGTTCATCAGAATGTGCTCACTGAAAGGCAGCATAAGCGTGTTGCGCTCCGCGGTCGTCCAGTAGCGTTGCGTGTAGTAAACCGCCGAGGCACCCATCGGGTCCAGCAGGTTGGCCAGCGTCTCGTTGTCCAGGTCGCCGGTCAGGCTGCTGGACACGCCATAAAGCACCAGGAAGATAACGCCACCCACGTAGATAGAAAGCCCACTTCGGGTGAGGGTAGCCAGTGTGAAGAAGATTGCGCCTGTCAGAATCAAGTTGGGTATAACAATGGTCAGGTAAGGTTGGATGTACCACATCAGGTTGAACGGACCGAGCTTATCAGGTTCCATCCAGGGCATGACGGTGGCAAACATAGCGCCCAGCCCCACGCCCAGGAACACGAACAGCGTGACCAAAAACGAGCCCGTGAAGCGGCCAAACAGGTAGCCTGCCTTGGTAATCGGGGTGGTGTAGTAGAGGGAATGTGTCTTATGTTCGAAATCGCGGAAGATAGGCGTGCCCATCATGGAACAGGTGATGAGCACCCCGAACCAGCTCATAAGCGTGACAATCCAATTGATTTGGTAAGGGGAGTTGGCGTATACCTTGCCGCCGCTGGCATCGCCGATAATCACACCGCCGCCGAAGGCGCTGCCCAGGGCCAGCATGGTGAAAAAGGCCATCAGGAACAGCAGGGCGAAGTATATGTAAGTAGCAGGCCGCTTCATGCGGTACCGCAACTCGAACAGGAATATCTCTTTGAACATCTCTAAAGAATTAGGAATGATGGGGAATGAATCCGAAAGACCTTGGAGTTAGTGCTTCTAGTTTGCAACCAGTTCGCGCTGCTCGTCTTTCTCACTGCGTGCTGCTTCATGTATCTTGCTGAAGTACACATCCTCCAGGTCTGGGGCTACTGGTTCGAATTCAGCGCCCGGTTGCACGTCGCTCAGCACATGGATGATGGTTTTGCCAGCAAAGAGACGCGAGGAAATCACTTCGTGCTGCAGTTGGTACTCCACCAGTTCGTCCTTGTGGATGAACTTGCGCCAGATGCGTCCCTTCAGTTCGTCAATCACCTGCAGCGGGTCGCCTGTTAGCAGCACCTGGCCTTTGTTGATGATGGCGAAGTTGCGGCACAGGTCCGTCACGTCCTCCACAATGTGCGTGGAAAGTATCACAATCATGTTCTCGCCAATCTCACTCAACAGGTTGTGGAAACGGTTGCGCTCGGCCGGGTCCAGACCCGCGGTCGGCTCATCCACGATAATCAGTTTGGGATTGCCTAACAGGGCCTGCGCGATGCCGAAGCGCTGCTTCATACCACCCGAGTAGCCACCCAGGTTCTTCTTGCGCACATCGTACAGGTTGGTCTGCTGCAGCAGGGACGCTACTACCTCCTTGCGCTCCTTGGAGTTACTAATGCCTTTGAGCACGGCGAAGTGGTCCAGCATCTCCTCAGCAGACACCTTCGGGTATACCCCGAACTCCTGTGGCAGGTAGCCCAGCACTTTACGCATATCTTCTTTCTGGCGCAGCACGTCCATATTGCCCAGCATGATGCTGCCGCTGTCAGCCTCCTGCAGGGTGGCGATGGTGCGCATCAGCGACGATTTGCCGGCACCGTTCGGGCCAAGCAGGCCAAACATACCTGTCGGGATGGTCAGGTTGATGTTCTGGAGGGCTTTGGTGCCGTTGGGGTAGGTCTTGGAAAGGTTCTGTATGATAAGCTCCATGTGACTAAGGATTTAGCGTGAGTAGATGTTGAGCCTATGAAGTAAATTAATCAACAAGTGGCATCAAAATAAACTATACTAACCTCAGGCTTTTCTCGACAAAGGCGGGTTTGGGCGCTACAGTGTTTGGAAGTATAGTACGGCAGTTGTCTTTGGTGCTTTGGTAGGAGCCGGAAAGTGCTTAATTTTACGCCTTCGCACAACACTAGAATAGGAGCACAGACCCCCATCCGGCATGTCCGAAAGTATAGAAGCTTTCCTGTTGAAATTCCTGAAGTTTGGCCTGGTGGGTTTCTCTGGCCTGGTGCTGGACTTCGGGGTGACGTTTGTTGCAAAGGAGCGGCTGCGCTGGAACAAGTACATCGCCAACAGCCTGGGCTTTATTGTGGCCAGCGTCAACAACTACATCCTCAACCGCCTCTGGACATTCCACAGCGCCGACCCGGATATAGGCTGGCAATTCTCCAAGTTCCTGGGGGTGGCCCTGGCCGGGCTGCTGCTCAACAACCTGATTGTATACCTGCTCACCGAAAAGGCGAAACTCAACTTCTACCTCGCCAAATTCATCGCCATCGTGGTGGTGTTCGTCTGGAACTTCCTGCTCAACTACCTCTATACCTTCACCAGGTAGGACTCAAACTAATCTTTGATTCGGTAGATGCTCACGCGCTCGTCCTTGTGCACGCGCGGGTTGAGGAAGTGCAGCACATCGTCGTACAGCGAGGGCTTCAGCGTCGTCTCCAGCTCCAGGTTCGGGTACAGTCCGTGGAGTTTCGCCATACGCTCCTCCATGTCCTTCTGCCCCACCACAACCACGTAGTCCGGTTTGTAGCTATACCCGCTGATTTCGGATTTCAGACTGTCGATTGACTTGTCACCGTTGAGGCTGTAGGTCATCACGAAGTCCTGTGGGAGCGGCTTGCCGGCTTTATAGGCATCCCAGTTGCGTTTGCGGTTCAGGTGGAAGTCCTCGTACTCGGCGGCCATGCGGTTGAGGTAGAAGAGGGGCGGCTGCTTCAGGCTGTGATTGCCGAACTCGAGCAGAATCGCGTCCATCTCCTGCTTCTCCGACAGGTATACCAGCGGGGCCACGCGGCTTTTCTTGGTATAGGTGATTGCCATACCTATAGCTACCGCGATGTTGAGAATCCAGAAAAAGGTCCAACTGGCCGCCAGCAGTTTTTTGCGACCCTGCCAAAAGCGCGACTGCCGCACGAAGTCCTGCCAACCGATGACACCCAATATCATGATGAGCGGAAAAAGCGGCAGGATGAAGCGCTCCTGCTTGTTAGGGAACAGCGAGTGCGCCACAAAGAACACCACACCAGCCCAAAACAGCATAGGCGCTATTTTCGCGGTCCGGCTATACCCCAGCACCAGGTATACGCTCAGCGGCGGCACCATGAACCCGAGTATGGTCAGGGCGAAGCGATACACCGGGCCCGTGCTATACTCGTAGGCGTTCTCGGTGTTGTAGAGGAAATAGGTCACCACCGAGTGGAACGGGTAGTCGAAGAACACGTAGTCGATAGTGCCCTGGATGAGCGTGGCCATGGCCAGGAAACCCAGGCTGAGCCAGAGAATCTCTTTCCATTGGCGGCGGTAGAGCAGCACCAGGCCGGCTCCTGCCGGAAAGAGCGCCGTGTGGTAGCGGAATACAAAGGCCACGGCAAACAAGGCCCCCGCTGCGAAATAGCGCCAGGCGCGCTTGCCGTCCTCCGCTTTCAGCATCAGGTAGAACGCCGCCAGGAAAGGAGGAATGCAGACCATCTCCACCAGGTTGCGCACGCTCATGAAGGGCATGAACCACATCAGCGCCAGCATCAGCCCCACAATGCGGGCATTGGCCTGGTTCGACAGCCGCTCGGTAATCTTATAGCCATAGTACACAATCAGGAGGGAGTACAGTCCGTGCAGCACCCGCACCACCGTCATCTTCGTGTCAGGATTGGTGATGCCTATACCTTCCAGCAGGTAGAAGAGCACGTAGTGTATGCCGGCGTAGAACATGCTATGGCGCGGCGGCATCGGCTCATTCAGCCAGGAGGGCAGGCCGTATACCCAGTTCTGCGCAATCGTTATCACATCAAAGTGGTCATCATGAAATGCGAAGCCCTTGGAGAAGAAAGCCGCCAGCATCCGAATCACGAACGCAACCAACAGAATCATGGACAGCGGAATCATCACGCGGTTGTGGATGCCTGCCTTGTCTGCCGTTATCGCGGAGGTGTCTGTGTCTGGAGTGGTACCTGTGGCTGCTCGCATCTTTATAAATGATTGACTATCGGCCTGTAGCCTGTAATTTTTTTGGGAATCTGCTGCAAATTTAAGCTATATGGGGCTAAGTTTGTGTATGAATTTCACGAAACAAACCTCTAGGCCTTCTTTTCTGAAAAGCAAGAAAGCCACCTTGCTGCTACTGGTGCTCGGAATACTCACACTGGCAGTCAGCTTGTATAACTTACTACAGGAAGGCGATGGAAAATATGCAAAAGGTATATTGGTGATAGGCCACGCTGGCTCGGGCTTTTTCTCCCCAATCAACCCCTACAACCCCTTGCCCGCCAACAGCATGGCTTCCATTGTGCAGGCGATGGAAGAGGACGGAGCCGATGGCGTGGAGGTGGACGTGCACGTGAGCCAGGACGGGGTGCCCATCCTCTACCACGATACCAGTCTGGAGACCATGAGCGAAGGCACCGGCATGATTGAGCAGCTGCCGGCGGCCGAAGTGGTGGGGCTGAAGTACAAAGGCGGCATCCTCTACGACCTGTTTCATGATGAGCGGCTCGTCACGCTGGAGGCTGTGCTGCAGCGGTTCCAGACCTACCCGGAGCTCCCATACCTGCACATCGATGTGCGCAACCACGATGCCACCCGCAATACCTTCTACGCCCAATCGGTGCTGCAGCTGCTGCGCCAGTACAAGTACCCACAGGAGAAAATCGCTTTCATCTATCCCAATGCAGACATACTCCATGCCATACGCGAACAAGAGCCCCAGGCGATTCTGTTTTTGGATGCTGGCGATGATTTTGAGGTGACCGTTCAGGAGGCGCTCAACCAGAAACTAGATGGTGTGACGGCCAACGGCAAAAAAGTAAACAAGGAGCAGGTGCAGCGTGCCCGGCAGCAGGGGCTTCAAATCATGCTGTTCGGGGGCAAGTCAGGTTCCAGTATCCGGAAAATGCTGGAGATGGAGCCAAACGGCATCCAGGTGAACAACATGAAGCGCATGCGGGCGCTGGTGGGGGAGTAGACTATAACAGCTATACCTGCTTAGTCCCAGAAGTATACCTTGCGCTGCGGGTAGTTCACCGATATTTTGCGGGCGCTCAGGAAAGGGTAACCCAGCAGCCCGTCGATGCGCAGCCCATAGCCATTCTTCAAGTGCGATATGTCCGAAAACACATAGGCCATGTCGGTGTAGCTGTGGCCGTTGACTTTGGTGTTTTTCACCTTGGCCGTGCTGGCACTTGTCATACCTTGGCTAGCCCCTAAAACAGGTATCTTTTTTCCATTCTGGTAATCTGTGGCGCGGAGCCTGGCCTGGCTGGTGAGGTCCAGGAGGTTGGCCTCAGCGCCAGTGTCGAGCCCCAACTGTAGTGTCTGGTCCCCTATCTGCACGCGCAGCACAGGCAGGTGCGCCTGCAACTCAAAAGGCATCTCAGAGCTGGGCTTGATGGAACGATGATAATCCGTGGCGTCCGGCTCAAATAACATTAAGGTCTTGGTCTTGTAGTCCAACAGCATCTCATACTGACTCAATGTGCTATACCCAATCAGGCCACCGATGGGGCGTCTGGTCATCTTCTCGACGTGCGACAGCTCCATGGCGATGGCAGGTACCTGACGCTGCTTCAGGTTGCCAATCTCCAGCTCCGGCACCACTACCTCCTGCATCGCGAACGTGCCACCTATACCTTTACCGCGAATCGTGTCACCTGCCACATCGCCCAGCCGGGAGTTGAGCACCAGGGAAGGGGCACCAGAGTCGAGTATAAAGTCGGCGGGCTTGCCATTCACCTTCACCTTCACAAACACCAATCCGCCCTTTAGCTCAAAGGGCACCTGCACCAGGACAGCGGCCACAGTCGGCGTAGCCGGTGGAGTAGCAGCAGGCGGAGTGGCCCGCACAGCGAGCATGGCCAACAGCGCCAGCAGCAGCATAGCGAAGGATAAGTTTCTGATTCTTGTTTTCATGGGTTCTTGGATTTAGAAATAGCGGCGGGCGCAGCCTTGAAAACATTTTAGAAGGTAATTTAGGTTTCTTATACCTAAACCCATTGTGGGAAGGCTTTGTTTTTTAGCGCACGACAGTAAAACAATTATTACTTTTGCATCCTATCATACTCATATAAAGCTATGCTCCGGACACACACTTGTGGCGAACTAAGAATAGATAACGTAGGCGAGGAGGTTGTACTGACAGGTTGGGTACAGCGCCTGCGCGACAAGGGCGGCATGCTCTGGATTGACCTCCGCGACCGTTACGGCATCACGCAGCTCACCTTCGAGGATGGCGTCACGCCCGCTCACCTGTTTGAGCAGGCCCGTGGCCTGGGCCGCGAGTATGTGCTGAAGGCGATAGGCCGTGTGATTGAGCGCTACTCCAAAAACGACAAAATTCCGACAGGGGAGATTGAAATAAAGGTGACGAAATTGGAGGTGCTGAACCCCGCCAAGCTGCCGCCATTTATGATAGAGGACGAGACAGACGGTGGCGATGACCTGCGCATGAAGTACCGCTACCTGGACCTGCGCCGCACACCCGTGCGCCGCAACCTGGAGCTGCGCCACCAGATGATGCGCGCCGTACGCGCCTACCTCGACGAACATTACTTCATTGAGGTGGAGACGCCAGTGCTGATAAAGTCCACGCCGGAGGGCGCCCGCGATTTTGTGGTGCCGAGCCGTATGAACCCAGGTGAGTTCTACGCCCTGCCGCAGTCGCCGCAGACATTCAAGCAGCTGCTGATGGTGTCCGGTTTTGATAAGTATTATCAGATTGTGAAATGCTTCCGCGACGAGGACCTGCGCGCCGACCGCCAGCCGGAGTTCACCCAGATTGACTGCGAACTTTCCTTCGTGACGCAGGAAGACATCCTGAACACCTTTGAGGGTCTGATTCGCCACCTGTTCCTGAAGGTGAAAGGCATACACATCCCGCACCTGCCGCGCATGACGTACGCCGATGCCATGCGGCTATACGGTTCCGATAAGCCCGATACGCGCTTCGATATGCACTTTGTGGAACTGAACCCGCTGGTGAAGAACAAAGGCTTCAAGGTATTCGACGATGCCGAACTGGTAGTAGGTATAAATGCCAAAGGAGCCGCCAGCTATACCCGTAAGCAGCTCGATGAACTGACCGATTTCGTGAAGCGTCCGCAGATTGGTGCTACCGGTCTGGTATACGCGCGCGTGCAGGAAGACGGCTCCGTGAAGTCATCTGTTGACAAGTTCTATACCTCCGAAGACCTGCAGGCTTGGGCCGCTGCCTTCAACGCGCAGCCCGGCGATTTACTGTTGGTGCTAGCCGGTGGCCGAGACAAAACGCGTAAGGCACTGAACGAGCTTCGCCTGGAAATGGGAGAGCGACTGGGCTTGCGCGACAAAAACGTGTTCTCGCCGCTGTGGGTAGTGGACTTCCCGCTGCTGGAGTGGGACGAGGACAGCAACCGCTTCCACGCCATGCACCACCCGTTCACGTCGCCTAAGCCAGAGGACCTGGAGTTGATAGATGACCGACCAGGTGACATCAGAGCCAATGCCTACGACATGGTCATCAACGGTGTGGAAGTGGGCGGAGGTTCTATCCGTATACACGACCGCCGCTTGCAGGAGCAGATGTTCCGCCTGTTGGGCTTCTCCAACGATGAGGCGAAGTCACAGTTTGGCTTCCTGATGGACGCTTTTGAGTACGGCGCTCCTCCGCATGGCGGCATCGCCTTCGGTTTCGACAGGCTTTGTTCCCTCTTCGGCGGCGCAGACTCCATCCGTGACTTCATCGCCTTCCCGAAGAACAACTCTGGCCGCGACGTGATGATAGACGCGCCCGCTCCTATCGCTCATGCCCAACTGGATGAACTGCATATCCGGATGAAGGACCTGCCAGCCAAATAGGTATAGCGACTATACCTTGAACTGTTGAAAAGCGGGTAAGGACAGGTATAAACAGAAGGGGCTGCCGATACCGGCAGCCCCTTCTGTTTTACGGTGCGTCTTGATTAGTAACCAGGCGATTGCTGACCCTGCATGTTAGGGTTAGCAATCAGCTCGCTCTGAGGGATAGGCCATACCCATTCGCGGGCAGTAGGCTCCAGTTCGCAGAAAGATGCTACTGTACAATCCTCACGAACAATGGTGCGTGTGGTGCGCTTCAAATCAAACCATCTGTGGCCTTCGCCAATCAGCTCTTTTTGGCGCTCCAATGCTATGGCATCCAACAAGGCTTGGCCCGTCAAGGCAACAGGAGTGTAACCTTGAATTCTGGCGGCCCGCAAGGCATTTAAATCCGCTAATGCACCAGCCGTGTTTCCTTGCATCGCTCGGGCCTCCGCACGAATCAGATACATTTCTGCAACCCGGAGCACTTTGAAATTGACTACGTTGTCAAGCGCCGTGCCTCGTCCTATAAATTTACTCAAAACCACTCGAGGAGTACCTCCCCGGCTGTTTCTGGTAGCGAAATAAGCGCTGTAGCGTATGTCTGCCGTCTGGTTATACTCCTGCAGCAGGTCCAGCGAAGGGCGATAGGTGTTGCGGTTACCGCTCGCGAAGTACGTGTTCTGGGAAGGGCTTCCCTCACCCGCATTGAACGCAACCGCCCATAATACCTCAGCCTGGTTTGCATCTGACCAGATGCCAGGAAACTCAGCTCTGGTCGCCAAAGGCACTAAGTCGATTACCTGGGTTGCATAGGCCTCAGCTGCCTGATACTGCTCTGCATACAGGTTGATTCTCGCCAGCATCCCCTTCACGGCAACATCGTCAATGCGAGACCTATTTG
Source organism: Pontibacter roseus DSM 17521 (assembly GCF_000373265.1). GTDB lineage: Bacteria > Bacteroidota > Bacteroidia > Cytophagales > Hymenobacteraceae > Pontibacter > Pontibacter roseus. The sequence continues at coordinate 289,257 of NZ_KB890767.1, read as the reverse complement.
TAGCCGAATTAATTGGCCTGTCTACGTCCGCTAACAGGGCCTCTGCCTCCTCCAGGTCAGCATAGATTCTGTCATACGATTCCTTTACCGTCAGTCTGGCTGGGCGTTCCTCAAAGTCTGGAGTTGTCTTGTAAGGTATACCGAGCTCTGATGAGTTACGCTCGAACTCCACACCCCAGTACCTCAGGATATCAAAATGCACGAAGCCTCTAATGGCCAGCGCCTGTCCTTTGATTCTATTTACGCCGGTAGGGTCTTCCTCTGCAAAACGGTCAATATCACGCAATACGATGTTGGCCTGGTTGATGACGGAGTAGGCATCTTGCCAGGTTTCCTCCACCAGCGAGTTATCTGCCGTGTATACCCAGTCCGTGAGAGAGATGAAGTTAGCCAACGATTCGTTTGTCTCGGCTACGTTATCAGTCAGCATATCCGGCAATTGAGAGTAGGAGCCCGTGCCATTGCCACCAGTACTATAGTATCCACTCTGGCGGAATCTGGCATAAGCGCCTGTCAAGGCAAACTCATAATCCTCCAGTGTCTGGAAGGTGTCGGAAACGTCCCGCTGGAATTCCGGTTCTACGTCCAATATATCGTCGCAGGAAGGCAGCACAAACGCGCACCCCAGGCTCAGTCCGATAAATATATGTTTGAATTTCATCATCTTCGTTTTTAGAATCCTACATTTATACCAAATGTTACAGTGCGCAGGGCAGGGTACTGTGAACCAACCAGCACACCTGTTGACACCTCAGGGTCAAAGCCTCTGAAGTCCGTCCAGGTCACCAAGTTCTGTCCTTGAGCAAACACCCGCACAGTACTCATTTTCAAAGGGGAGATAAGGCTTGCAGGCAGTGCGTAAGAGATGTTCAGGTTGCGTAGGCGCAGGAAGTCCCCATCCTCTACGAAACGTGTGGTCTCAGCGAAGAACGTGACATCTGGATTGGGGATGTCTGTTTCATCTCCGGGTTGCCTCCACTCATTGAGCAAGTCTCTGGATAGGTTGTCGAACAGGTAGTCCGGGTTCTCCACGTTCGCCCGGTCGTTGTTGTAGATTTTGTTTCCACGCACAAAGCTGAAGAACGCGCTTACCTCAACGCCTGCCAGGTTGACGGCACTGCCAAAACCACCGAAGAAAGGTGCCTCTATAGAACCTATTATCACACGGTCATCGGGGTTGTACACATTGGTTGTTTCGCCGTCTCTGGTGTAATACAAGGCATCGCCGTTATCAGGGTCTACACCTGCATATCTCACAAGGAAGTAGGAGTTCATTGGCTCTCCGACTTTGTTGATGTAGAGGCCGTCTTCTATTTCATCGGTATCGCCATAGAGTTCCTTGATTTCGTTTTTGTTGTACGTCAAGCTCACGTTGGCGCTCCAGGTGAAATTATCTGTTTTGATGATGTCTCCTTCAATTCCGAATTCCACGCCTCTGTTTTGAAGTTCCCCTACGTTGGACGTGAGGAACTGGAACCCGGAAGTTCTGGAAAGCTGGCGGTCTAAGAACAAGTCAGTGGTCAGGGCATTGTAGAACTCCACGGTTGCGCCCAAGCGCCCGCCGAACATGGTGGCTTCCAGACCGGTGTTAAACGTTCTTCTTCTTTCCCACTGGAGCTGCGGGTTGGGCAGGTTGGTAAGCACCAATCCACTGCCACCGCTGTAAACAGAACGGCTGTAGAGTTCTCTTGAAGCAAAGTCGTCTTCGATGGCCTGGTTGCCGGCAGAGCCATAGCTTATCTTGAACTTGGCCTCGTTAAAGAAGTCACCTGTCAAGCCTTCCAGGAAGGGCTCGTCTGTCAGTATCCAGCTGAAACCCACAGAGCCGAAATTGGCATACCGTCTGTCAGCACCAAAACGGGAGGATCCGTCGCGGCGGGCGCCGATGTTGATAAAGTACCTGTCTCTGTAGCCGTATCGGATGTCTGTGAAGTAAGACAGCAAAGAGTTCTCGCTGCCAATGCCTGACACTGTGGGAATGAATCCATTGTCTGCCGAGCCGGGTGTTATACCTGATTCGTTCTCAAACGGGCCTCGCAGACCATACCCTGTGAAGCCGAAAGACCTTCCTTTTCTTTGCACTATCTCGTTGAAGAGAGCCACCGTCACGTCATGGTCACCAAACCTTTTGTTGTAAGAGGCGGATGTCGTGCCGGTATAGCGGAAAATCCGTTGGTAGGCCCGGTTCAAGCTACCGGCCTGTCCGGTGGTTATCTGTCCGCTATAGGTCTGTGGGTCCAGGAAAACGAATGACTCATTGGAAGTATAGTCACCACCCCAGTTTGTCCTGAGCGTCAATCCCTCCAGGAACGGAGCCTCATAATTCACAAACACACTTCCTATACCTTTGATTTGCTGCCGCTCGCGGGTGTTTTCCAGCAACTCCTGCAAAGGGTTTGGCTGACCTGAGGTAATCTCAGTATAGTCTCCCTCATCATTGTATGGAGTCTCGTAGGGGTTAGCCCAGCGGATGGCGTTCAGCGGGCTTCCGATGTAGGAGTCGTTCTCCGTCGTGTTGCTGAACTCAGAGTAACCGAAAGTAGAGTTAAGGCCAAAGCTGAAGTTACCGGCGGTACTCTCCACGTTAGCACGGCCTGTGTAGCGCTCTAGACCCGTGTTTCGCACGGTTCCGCTCTGGTCAAAGATAGAGCCTGATACGAAGTACCTTGTCTTTTCCGAGCCACCTGAGGCGCTCAGGGTATGGTTCTGGGTGCGGCCCGTTCTAAAGAACACGTCTTCCCAGTTGGTGTCCACTTGCCGCAGCTCCTCAAGTTCTCCTTCGGTCCAGCCGTACAGGTTGCCCCTGTCCAGCTCATACCGCAGCTTCTCCTCTGAGTTCATCACCTTCAGCTTGTTTTCAGGTGCTCTAGAGAAACCGTACTGGAAATCATAATTAATTCTGGTAGCACCCACACGGCCTTTCTTGGTAGTGATGACCACCACGCCGTTAGCCCCTCTGGATCCATAGATAGAGGTAGCTGAGGCGTCTTTCAGCACAGTCAGGCTCTCAAAGTCGTTGGGGTTCAGGGTAGCGAAGTCTGAAGAGGTAATCTCCACGCCATCCATGATGTAGAGCGGGGAGGTGTTGCCAATGATGGAGCCCCTACCACGAATAACCACATTCGCGGCGGCACCCGGCTGGCCTGACTGCGCCTGTACCAATATACCTGGGGCTCTGCCTTGCAAGGCCTGGTCGAAAGACGCAATCGGCACCTGCGCAATTTCCTCCGCTCTTACGGTTGTCACAGAGCCTGTCACTTCCCGTTGGTTTTGCGTGGTATAGCCTGTCACCACTACTTCAGACAGTTGTCTGGTGTCAGGGCTGAGGGCTACGTTAACGGTGCTTCGGCCGCTGATAGGCACCTCTTGGGTAGCCATACCTACAAACCTGATGACCAGCACGGCATTGCCTGGGGATATGCTGGCTGGCAGGGCAATGGTGAAGTTGCCGTCTGCGTCTGTGTTTGCTCCGGTGGTAGTGCCTTTCACTACGACGGATACACCGGGCAGCCCGTCCCCGGTCGCCTGCTCGGTTACTCTACCCGAAACTGTTCCGCCTTGTGCCATAGCCTGTTGCGACAGGCAGAGCACGATGGCGAAAATCAGCAGTACAATTTTTCTCATAGGTGTTGTGTTTAAAGTGATAGATTTAAAATAAAACTGTGGTTGTACGCTTCACGCGAGCCCTCCTTTCCGCTGTAGGGGAGGTTATAATTAACAGCTGCTTTCTCACTATAGCGTGAGCTTCACTTGTAGCAGATGTCATTCTCGGTTCTTAAAGTTCGTGATGAATTATGTGGTTCCTCCATTGTCGTGCCTAATGAAAACGGCCTCCCATACCTGAACCAAAGGAGGTACGGGTACAGTACATCTGCTTTTACGTCCATTCCACATAATTTGTCATGCAATAGCTGTATTTCTGTAACAATATGGTTTTCTAATTGCCTTTTTCATGCTTGCGCGTGGTGTTATAGCCGGTGAACAAGTCAAGGGCTTGCACCCGCTGCCCTCGGCTGGCATAGGTTCCCGATAGGTATAACAGCCGAGGCGAGCTACTGTTTTGTAGGTGCTGCTATACCTTTATCTCAACCAGATGCTATACCTGCACAACCTGTTGCTGCATGTACTACGCATGAGTAATGCAGCAGTTTTGCTGGCTAAAAACAAAAGCGGCCGCCTCGAAAGAGGCAGCCGCTTTTGCTTCTGGTTCAATATGTCTTAGAGAATGTCGCTGAGCAAGGCAGGGGCTATACCTAGTAGTATGGTGAGTGCCGTGATGATAATCAACATGGCGTTGATGAAGCCTGACACCTGAATCGGTGCATGGTCCCCGGCAGGGTGCATGTACATGGCAATCACCACTTTGAAGTAATAGTAGATGCCCACAGCGGCCAGCACCACGGCAACCACTATCAGCCACATCATATCAGGGTTCTCAATAAGGGAGGCAAATACGAAGAACTTGCCGAAGAAGCCGGCTGTCAGCGGTATACCTCCCAACGACAGCATGGATACCGTCACGGCCAACGCCAGGAGTGGATTTGTTTTGCCCAATCCGTTGAAGGCCTCAAACGTCTCGCTGCCGCGCTGTTTCACCACCAGTTGCAGCACACCAAAGGCGGCGATGGAGGCAGTGGAGTAGGCGAAGGAGTAGAACAGGATGGAAGACTCTGAGTATTCGTTAAAGGCAATCAAAGCCATGAGCATGTAGCCAGCATGGGATATACTGGAGTAGGCCAGCATACGCTTCATGTTCTGCTGCACCACCGCGCCAATGTTTCCTATCACGAGCGTGAGCACTGTGATGGCCACCAGCGTTGGCATCCATGAGGCGTAAGACGCAGCGAAGGCTGCGTACATCAGTTTGAAGAAGGCCGCCACACCAGCCGTTTTCACCACCGTAGACATGTAGGCCGTCCATACAGTAGGAGTGCCTTCGTACACGTCCGGCGTCCAGAAGTGGAACGGCGCGGCTGATATCTTGAAGGAGATGCCAATCACAATCAGCAGCAGCCCCAGCACGAACATGGTGTTGGTCACGCCGTCTGCGCCTATGGCCTGCGTGGCGCTGATTTCGGTAATGTTGAAGGTGCCGGTCGCTCCGTAAATCATCACCATGCCAAACAGCAGCACACCAGTGAAGAAAGAGCCCATCAGGAAATATTTCAGACCCGCCTCAGCGGAGCGCAGGCTGCTCTTGTCGCTACCTGCCATCACGTACATGGCTATAGAGAGAATCTCCAGCCCCACAAACAGCATCAGCAGGTTCTCGTAGCTCACCATCATCACGGCGCCCACCAGCGAGAACAGCAGCAGGGCGTAGTATTCGCCCAGGTTCTCGTCGTTGCGGGTGATGAAGTGCTGCGTGAACGGCAATATCAGCAGCGTGGAAAGGACCATGATGCCCGTAAAAGCCACCGCGTAATTGTCGATGGTGAGCATGTTGTTGAAGTAGCTCTGGGTATCGTTCCAGTCAAGCAGGTTGACGCCGAACACAATCGCCAGGAACAGCAGCGACAGTGGCAACAGGATTCTCTTAGATTTCAGGAAACCTACGAAGAGGTTGATTATCCCAAACCCGGAAAGCAGTATTATCGAAATCATGTCGTTGTAATATCGTTTCTTGTTTCGTGTGCGGACTATCGGTTGATAATGCTCAGCAGTTGTCCGACAGCAGGCTCAGAGATGCTCAGGAACGTGTTCGGGAACAGGCCAATCCAGAACACCATGATGACCAACGGAATCAGCACCGCCTTCTCGTTGAAGTTCAGGTCAGCAAAGCCTTCCGTCGCTTCTGACTTGGTGCCGAACATCACGCCCTGGAACATGCGCAGCATGTATACCGAACCCAGGATAATAGTCGTGCCGGCAAAGGCGCCAAAGTAGAAGTTGTGCTGGAACACGCCTGACAGCAGCAGGAACTCCCCGATAAAGCCGTTTGTCAGCGGAAGTGCTATCGAGCCCATGAGCAGAATCAGGAAGATGATGGAGAGCACCGGCGTCGTCTGCGTGATGCCGCCGAGGCTGGCAATCTCACGGGTATTGGTGCGGCGGAAAATGATGTCGATGATGAAGAACAAGCCCACCACGTTGATGCCGTGGCTCAGCATCTGCAACACACCACCCTGCAGACCCTGCTCGTTCAGGGCAAAGATGCCGGCGGCAATCAAACCCACGTGCGCGATGGACGAGTAGGCAATCAGGCGTTTCAGGTCCTGCTGGCGTATGGCGATGATGGAGGCGTAAACTATACCGATGATAGACAGCACCAGTACGGTGTCAGCCCACTGGCTCACGCCCATCGGCACCACCGGGAGCAACCAGCGCAGCACACCGTATATACCCATTTTCAGCATGATGCCAGCCAGCAGCATGGTTGCTTGTGTAGGAGATTCTGTATAGGTATCCGGTTGCCAGGTATGGAACGGGAACACCGGCATCTTGATGGCGAAGGCTAGGAACAGGAACCAGAAAATCCAGCTCTGCGTGGCGCTATCCAACGTCAGTTGGTAGAAGGCATTCACGTTAGAGGAGTGCGCTGCTATACCTGTGCCAGCCGTCTGGAAGTACAGGTATACGAAGGCCGCCAGCATGAAGAGCGAGCCGAAAATCGTGTACACGAAGAACTTGAACGTAACCGGTATCCTGCGCGCGCCGCCCCAGATGGCCGCAATAAAGTAAATCGGAATCAGCGCCACTTCCCAGAAGAAGTAGAACAGAAACGCATCCATGGCCACAAACACACCAATCAGGCCGGTCTGCATGAACAGAACCAGCGCGTAAAACACGTGCGGGTCTTTGTAGTCGTGCTTAAAGGAAGAAAGCACGATGAGCGGCATCAGGAACGTGGTCAGGAGCACCATCAGGAGGCTGATGCCATCCATGCCGATGCTGAAGCCGATGCCGGCACGTTCCACCCACGGCATGTCCAGGGCAAACTGTGTGGTAGCGTCAGGTACAAAGTTCACGGTCGCGAAAAGGGCAATGGCGAACTCAACAAGCGTTGCTATGAAAGCCACTTTCTTGGCACCTTGTCCCTTAATCAGCAACACCAGCAGTGCAGCTAGGGCAGGCCAGAAAAGTAATAGAGCTGTAATCATCTTCTTAGAACCTTATCCGATAAAGAAGTTTAAAAATAGAATCAGAACAATGCTGGCCACCATCAAGAGCACGTAAAAGCCAATCACGCCGCTCTGTGCATAGCGCAGGGTGCGGCCGGTCAGCATCACAAGCTTACCGAAGCCATTCACGATGCCATCTACTACAATCACATCCACGAAGCGGTGGAAGGCGGAAGACAGGGCCATCAGCGGACGCACGATAACCGCATTGTAAATCTCGTCAACGTAATACTTGTTGTAGATGAGGTTGTGAATCGGAGACAGACGGGCGCCTTCCGGAGCGGGTACCGTTTCTTTTTTCACATACAGCACATAAGCAATGGCAATGGCGATAAGCGACACCACGACCGAAACCCCCATCAGGATGTATTCGGTGGCATGGTCGATGTGCGCCGGCTCCAGCGCCGTAGCATTGGCTTGGCGGGCGAAGTCGTAGATAGGCGACAGGAAGTTGCCCAAGGTATGCGTGTCGCTGAACACGGCTGGCAGACCAATGAAACCACCTACTGTAGAGAGTATAGCCAGCACAATCAGCGGAATGGTCATGGAAGAAGGCGACTCGTGCAGGTGCGAACGCTGTGCTTCCGTGCCACGGAACTTGCCGAAGAAGGTCAGGAACAGCAGGCGGAACATGTAGAAAGCCGTCATGAACGAAGCCAGCAGGCCAAGTGCCCACATCAGCTTGTTGTGCTCAAACACATGCGCCAGCAATTCGTCCTTAGAGAAGAAACCAGCAAACGGCGGTATACCTGAAATAGCGAGTGTACCAATCAGGAAGGTGATAAACGTAATTGGCAACCACTTGCGCAAGCCGCCCATGTTGCGGATATCCTGCTCGTTGCTCACGGCGTGAATCACAGAACCAGCACCCAGGAAAAGGAGGGCCTTGAAGAATGCGTGTGTAAGCACGTGGAAGATAGAAGAGGAGAAGGCCATCACACCCAGCGCCAGGAACATAAAGCCTAACTGCGAAACAGTAGAGTAAGCCAGTACCTTTTTGATGTCATTCTGCGCCAGACCGATGGTAGCGGCCACCAAGGCAGTTATTAGACCGATGATGGCAATAAACTCCATCGTAGTCGGGGCCAGTGCATACAGCACGTTCGAGCGAAGCACCATGTAAATACCCGCCGTCACCATGGTAGCGGCGTGAATCAGGGCCGAAACAGGCGTAGGACCCGCCATCGCGTCAGGAAGCCACGTGAACAGTGGAATCTGCGCACTTTTACCCATCGCCCCCACAAACAGCAGCATCGTAATGGCAATCATCACACCGCTATCGGTCATACCCGTCATCTGCGAGGCAGACAGGAACACCTCCGGGTAGCTCACGCTGCCGAAGGTGATGAAAATCAAGAAAATGCCCAGCAGGAAGCCCAAGTCACCGATGCGGTTCATGATGAAGGCTTTCTTGGCGGCGTTGTTATAGTTGTGGTTCTTGTTCCAGAAGCCAATTAGCAGGTAGGAGCAGAGGCCTACGCCTTCCCAGCCTACGAACATCATCACGTAGTTAGAGCCCATCACGAGCAGCAACATCGAGAACATGAACAGGTTGAGGTAGGCGAAGAACTTGCCGTAGCCTTCATCATGGCTCATATAGCCGGCCGAGTACACGTGAATCAGGAAACCTATACCAGTCACCATCAGCAACATCAGCAGGGTGAGCTGGTCAATCATGAACGAGAAACCAATCTCGAGGCTGCCTACCGTGAACCAGTTGTAGAGGTCCACGATGTAAGGGCGGCTGCCATTGGAAGTGAAGTCTATGAACAGGTATACCGATATCAGGAACGAGGCCAGCACCGTGCCACTGCCCAGCAGGCCTACCAGGGCCTTAGGCAATTTGCGGTTGCCAAGACCGTTAATCAGAAAGCCTATGAACGGCAGGAGCGGCACAAGCAAACACAGCAGCGCCATTTCCTGATTGTTGATGGGCATTACTACTTCTTGCATTTAGCGTATGGGTTTAATTGAGCTATTCAGGTTGAAAATGAGGTGGCTTACCACTTGAGGTAGTTCAGCAGTTGCACATCCGTGGAGCGGATGTTGCGGTATATCATCACGATGATGGCCAGTCCCACGGTCACTTCCGCAGCCGCCACAGCCATGATGAAGAACACGAAAATCTGTCCGTTCGGGTCAGAGCGGTATGACGACAGGGCGACCATCAGCACGTTTACAGCGTTGAGCATCAGCTCGACACACATGAAAATAACAATGGCATTTCGTCTGGTCAGGACACCTATCACGCCGATAACAAAGAGGGCGGAGCTGAAATAGAGGTAAAATTCTAGCGGGATGGTTCGGATAACCTCTGGCATTTGGTTCATCTTCTATGGGGCTGAACGTATTTCTGGTAAATTATAATCCAAAATTCGAGTCGCAAAGTTATCCCCATTTTTGTAAAATCCATAACATATTTCCAATCTTCTTCCCGCCACTCCATGGGCTGCGGTTTCTTCTTAATGATTTGTACTTTAGTCCTGATTTTCCGGTCTTTAGAGGGCGAATGAGTGGTCGAAATAGGATTGGGCGGCACCGCTTTTGTTGTTTGTGCGTAAAGTCAAGGACTCTGGCTGCCACTCTTCCCTGGACTGACCACGTGCAGGTATAGGCGGCAATGCCCCTTGCCTCGCGCACCCGCACATAGAGTTGAGTAGGAGGTATGGCAGGGAAATCAGATGGAGGAAACAGACGAATCCTAACGGGAGCAAGATGAAAACCGATTGCTTGTTTTTTTTATGTTTTTGGGTGCTGCTGTCACAGGTCTCCTGTCGGCAGGCACCACCGCTTACCGGTGCTACTGCACATAATACTGAACTGGAGATGAAAGCCACGATAGAGAAAGTACTGCTGTACGACAGCCTGCCCTCTGCCTCCGGCCTGGAGCTGCTGGGCGACCAGTATTATGTGATAGGGGATGACTCGCCATACCTGTATCGGCTGGATGAGGACTACAAGCTCCTGTCACAGGTGGCGCTGTTCGACACCACCGGGTTTGGAGCTACGGGCCGAATCGCTAAATCCGAGAAGCCGGACCTGGAGAGCATGACCCTCTTCCAGTACCAAGGCAAACCCTACTTGCTCATGCTGGGCTCCGGCTCCTCCCCCGAAAGGCGCAAAGCCTTCCTGTCCAATATCTGCGGGGACAGCCTGTGCCGTGAAGGTTCGACGACAAAGGAAGTCGATTTGGATGCACTCTACAAACAGCTGGAAACACAAGAGGTGCTGGGGGAGTCCACTTTGAACATTGAAGGGGTGGCCGCAGGACACGGCAAGCTATACCTGCTCCAACGAGCCATCGGCTCCGGGCAGAACGTTTTGATTACCTTCAGCCTGGGCGAGTTCATCCCGTACTTGCTCGGAGAATCAGGCGGCCGCATACCCAAACATGAACTGGCTTATTTCCGTTTGCCCGAGCTCAAGAACCTGCAGGCTGGCTTCTCTGGCGCTTTTGTGTATGACGATAAGCTGTTCTTCACTGCCTCCCTCGAAGATACCCAGGATGCCATTGGCGATGGCGAAGTGCTGGGAAGCTACGTAGGCTTCATACCTTTCAGGGAGATAGGCAAACAGGATTCATTGGAGGTGCCAGCTACCCTCATTGTTCAGGCTGACGGCAAACCCTATGCTGGAAAGGCAGAATCGCTGGTGGTGAAGAAGCGCGAAGGAAAGGGAAGGTATAGGTTGGTAGTGGTATCAGACGATGACAAGGGAGGCTCAGAGCTGCTGGAGATATCCCTCACAGCCGGTCAATAAAAAAAACCGAGGCATGTAGGCCTCGGCTTTTCTGAATCGATATAGATTAGATACTAAAAGTTCTGCTCTCCGGCTTCGCGTTTGCCTATCATCACGGCGCCCACCATAGCCACTAGAAACAGGACGGCTACCAACTGGAAAGGCAGCATATACTTGGTGAACAGCACCTGTCCCAGGTTCTTCACCATACCTACCTGTGAGTCGTAGGTGTCCGGGTTCACGGCTTCCAACTGCACATCCTTCAAGGCGGCTATGAGCACCAGGAACAACAGGCCCCCGGCAATGGCTCCTGCTACTTTCGACAGCACCCCCTTCGTTTTTCCCTGAGCGTTCTTGCCTGAGTTGATAAACATCAGTACGAACAGGAAGAGTACCATGATGGCGCCAGCGTACACAATGATGTTCACGGCAGCCAGGAACTGTGCGTTCAGCAGGATGTAATGGGCTGATATGGTAAAGAACGTGAGTATCAGAAAGATAACGCTATATACTGGGTTCTTGGAGATAACGACCATTAGCGCGCAAAGAAGCGTCAGCGAAGCAAGGAAGAAAAACAGACTGTCAGTCATCGGTTCTATTTGGTTTCAGTGGTTTTGAGGGGCTCTACCAGGCGGTCTTTCCCATAAATGAATTCGTCGCGCTCGTAGCGGGCCGGGGCAATCTTGTCGTCCTGCAGGAAGATAGCCGCTTTCGGGCAGGCTTCTTCGCACAGGCCGCAGAAGATACAGCGCAGCATGTTCACCTCATAGGTCACAGCATACTTCTCCTCGCGGTACAGGTGTTCTTCGCCCGTCTTGCGCTCTCCGGCAGTCATGGTGATGGCCTCAGCAGGGCAGGCCACGGCGCACAGACCGCAGGCCGTGCAACGCTCGGCGCCATTCTCGTCGCGCTTGAGCACGTGCAGGCCGCGCCAAATGTCGCTGCGCTGACGTGTCTCTTCCGGGTAATTTATGGTAGCCTTCTTCTTGAAGAAGTGTTTCAATGTAATCCCCAAACCCTGAGCAATAGCAGGAAGGTACATTCTCTCGGAGAACGTCATTTCCTTTTGTGCTACACTCTTTCTTCTATTTGATAGTGGTTCCATTTCGTGTCGATTATGATTGTTGGCTTAGCCGTCTATATGAACAGACGCTGGCGGGCCAACATTCAAATTTCGGTACTATAGTTTAAAATAAATAGTCTTTCAGCAGGATACCGCCGCCTGTCAGCAGGATGTTCAGGATGGCCAACGGAATCAGGATGTTCCAGCCCAGCTTCATCAATTGGTCGTAGCGGAAGCGCGGCAACGTCCAGCGCACCCACATGAAGAAGAAGATAAAGGCGAAAATCTTCGCAAACATCACAGCCACTCCCACCAGCGTCACCACGTTGTTGCCCAGCACCGGGTCACTGAACGCATTGCGCAGGTTCTCCATGAATGGGAAGTTATAAGCGCCAAAGTAGAGCGTAGACATCACGGCAGACACAACAAAGATGTTGATGTATTCGGCAAACAGGTACATACCCAGTTTCATGGAGCTATACTCGGTGTGGTAGCCGCCAATCAGTTCGGCCTCACTTTCTGGTAAGTCGAATGGCGTTCTGTTGGTCTCAGCAAAGGCACATACCAGGAAAATCAGGAAGCCGAGTGGCTGGTACCAGATGTTCCAGTTGAAGCCCGCCTGCTGCTCCGCAATCACGCGTAGCGACAGTGAGCCGCTCAGCATCAGCACCGCAATCAGCGAAAGGCCCATGGCCAGTTCATAGGAGATGTTCTGAGAAGCCGCACGGATAGCGCCCAGCAGGGAAAACTTGTTGTTCGAAGCCCAGCCACCAATCATCAGGCCATAAACCCCCAGCGATACCACCCCGAAGATGTAGAGCACTCCGATGTTCACTTCTATTGCCTGCAGGTATACCTCACGGCCACCCACGATGAGCATATCACCAAACGGGATAACGGCGCTCGACATGGACGCCACCAGCATGGCTATACCTGGACCTAGGATGAAGAGTACTTTGTTCGCTTTGCCCGGAATGAACTCCTCCTTGAAGAAAAGCTTGCCGGCGTCGGCCAGCGGCTGCAGCAGACCCATCGGGCCGGCTCTATTCGGGCCTACACGGTCCTGTATGAAAGCCGCGATTTTACGCTCAAAGTACGTGGAATAGGTCGCAATCAGCAGGGTGATGCCGAAAATGACCAGGATGTAAATGGCTTTATAAATGAGGTCTACAGAATCCATGGGTTATTCCTGTGGCATTTTTTTAACGGTAGATTTTGGCAGGTTCGGCACAATCGGCACATTCACCACCGGCAGTTCGTAGTGGTTGGCCGATATCACGGACCCCCTGTCGATGTGGCGTGGGCCTTCAATGGTCCAGTCACTCACCTCTTTCTTGTCGAAGCGGCAGGTGTTGCAGATGAACTCCTCCACCTCGGCGTACTCGTCCTTGCGGGCCGTCACGCGCAGCACCTGGTCACCCCGTGTCCACAGCGTTACTTTACCGCTGCAGGTAGGGCAGTCTCGATGAGCGTCCATCGGCTTGGTGAACCATACCCGGTTCTTGAAGCGCCAGGTCTTGTCTGTCAAGGCTCCCACGGGGCACACGTCAATCACGTTGCCCGAGAAGTCGTTGTCAATCACGTTCTCGATGTAAGTCCCGATTTCGGCAGCGTCGCCACGACCCAACACACCATGCACACGCTTCTCCGTAATCTGGTCGGCGGTATACACACAGCGGTAGCACAGGATGCAGCGCGTCATGTGCAGCTGGATGTAGGGACCTAAATCCACTTTGTTGAACGTGCGCCGTTCCTCTTCGTAGCGGATGGCGCTCACGCCGTGCTCATAGGAGAGGTTTTGCAGGTCACACTCACCGGCCTGATCGCAGATAGGGCAATCGAGCGGGTGGTTGATGAGCAGCATCTCCACGATACCCTTGCGGGCGTTTAGCACTTCTTCGTTGGTCGTGTTCTCCACCACCATGCCATCCTGTACTGGTGTGATGCACGAGGCCACCAGTTTCGGCATAGGGCGTGGGTCGCGGGCAGAGCCTTGCGTCACCTTCACCAGGCACACACGGCACTTTCCGCCACTGCCTTTCAGCGGGGTATAAAAGCACATGGCAGGAGGCACTACATCACCGCCGATTTTACGGGCGGCCTGCAGGATGGTGGTTCCATCTTCAACCTCTACCTCGATGCCGTCAAATGTTATTTTAGCCATCTCGTTTTTTATGCAAAGCCTGCTGCCCAAGGTATAGCAGGCAGTTATTGAACTATTGATTTATGCCAGCGCAGCTGCTAACTGGCCTCTGTACACAGCACCTGGGGCGGTTGCCTCCTGTGGGTGCTTGATGTGCCACTCGAACTCCTCACGGAAGTGACGGATGGCACTGGCTACTGGCCAGGCCGCTGCATCACCAAGCGGGCATATGGTGTTTCCTTCAATCTGCTTGGCAACGCTTACCAGCAGGTCGATGTCCTGCTGATGGCCATGGCCGTACTCAATGCGGTGCAGCACCTTTTCCATCCAGCCTGTGCCTTCACGGCATGGGCTGCACTGGCCGCACGACTCATGGTGGTAGAAGCGTGCATAGTTCCACGTGTTTCGCACGATGCACTGGTCCTCATCAAACACAATGAAGGCACCGGAGCCCAGCATGGAGCCGCTCACAAAACCACCGTCCGACAGCGATTCGTACGTCATCAGGCGCTGCTCGCCGGCAGCCGTTTTCAAAATCAGGTCTTTTGGGAGAATCGGAACAGAAGAACCTCCCGGCACCACGGCCTTCAGCTCTTTGCCTTTCCAGATGCCGCCACAATACTCGTCTGAGTAGATGAATTCCTCTACCGGTACACCCAGTTCGATTTCGTACACGCCCGGACGGTTGATGTTACCGCTGGCAGAAATCAGTTTGGTGCCTGTGCTTCGGCCTATACCTATTTTGGCATATTCCGCGCCGGTATTGTTCACAATCCACGGCACAGAAGCGATGGTCTCCACGTTATTCACCACGGTAGGAGAGGCGAAAAGGCCTTTCACAGCCGGGAACGGCGGCTTGTTGCGTGGGTTACCACGCTTGCCCTCCAGTGACTCCAGCAGGGCAGTTTCCTCACCACAGATGTAGGCACCTCCACCCGGAGCCACATGCAGGTCCAGGTCGTAGCCTGAGCCTAGTATGTTTTTGCCTAGCAAACCAGCCGCGTATGCTTCCGCTATCGCTTTTTCTAGGATGCGGAGGATGAACAACAACTCGCCGCGGATGTAGATATAGGAGGTATGCGCACCCAGGGCATAGCTGGAGGTAATCATACCTTCAATCAAGGCGTGCGGGTTCTTTTCCATGAACACGCGGTCCTTGAAAGTGCCCGGCTCCGATTCATCGGCGTTGCACACCAGATAACGCGGAACGCCTTCCGGCTTGGCCAGGAAGCTCCACTTCATACCAGCAGGGAAGCCGGCACCACCACGACCACGCAGGCCAGATGTCTTCACTTCTTCCACCACCTCTTCCGGAGTCATCGTCTTCAGCGCTTTCTCCACAGAGCGGTAGCCACCGTGCTTACGATATACCTCCAGGGTTTCGATGCCTGGTACGTTTATATGTTCGGTTAATATCTTGAGTCCCATGATAGTAGGATGTATAGCTGGGCAGCCGCTTTCAGGGCACGCTGCCTGGTTTTAGGTTTGACGAAGGATTTTTGACAGAAGATAGAGACTTATATACCTAGCGTTTGATTGGTCTTGTGTGCAACAGTCTTTTGTCACAGAGTCCTGATAACTATTTCGCCCACTCCGGCGTCTCGGGCTCTTTGTTGCGCATCATCTCCAGGAACCGGTCCACAGCCTCCTCGCTGTCGATGTTCTCGTAGTAGGTTTCGCGCACCTGCAGCATCGGGCCTGTTCCGCACGAGGCAAGGCATTCCACCGGCTTCAGGGTGAACATGCCGTCGGCAGTAGTTTCGCCTTCCTGGATGTTGAGCTTCTGCTTGAGCGTCTCAATCATCTGGTCAGCGCCACGCAGGCAGCAAGGGCCTGTACGGCATACCTCCAGCACGTGCTTGCCCACTGGCTTCAGGTTGAACATGGTATAGAAAGTAGCCACTTCATATACCTCGATAGGCTGTATGTTCAGGATTTCGGCAACCTTGTCCATCACCTCCGGGCTTACCCAGCCTCCGTTCTCCGCCTGCGCTATGTGCAGGGCTGGGAGCAGGGCCGATTTCTGGCGTCCTTCCGGGTAATGGCTGATGTAGCGCTGAATCTCAGCAAGTGCCTTATCAGAAAACTTCACTTCGTTTTTAATCTCTGCCATCTCTTTGAATAGCACCAGCCAAGGGCCGGTGTTAGATGATATATAGAATAATGTATTATGCGTCCAGTTCGCCGGCAATCACGTTGAGGCTACTCAGGGTCAGGATGGCGTCGGCCAACTGTCCACCTTTAATCATCTCCGTGTACGCCTGATAGTAGATGAAGCATGGCCTCCTGAAGTGCAGGCGGTATGGCGTTCTGCCGCCGTCGCTTATCAGGTAGAAACCAAGCTCGCCGTTGCCGCCTTCCACGCTGTGGTATACCTCACCTTTCGGAGCGTTAATCTCACCCATCACAATCTTGAAGTGATAGATAAGGGCTTCCATGCTGCGGTATACCTCCTGCTTTGGCGGTAGGTAGTAATGCGGCGCATCGGCGTGGTAGGAGCCCTCCGGCAGGTTTTTGTAAGCCTGCTCAATGATTTTCAAGCTCTGCCATACCTCTTCGTTGCGCACCAGGTAACGGTCGTAGGTATCACCTTTGGCACCCACCGGAATTTCGAACTCGAAATCGTCGTAAGAAGAGTAAGGGTTCATCACGCGCACGTCGTAGTCCACACCGGTGGCACGCAGGTTAGGGCCTGTGAAGCCGTAGCTCAACGCACGTTCGGCCGAAATGGCACCCACACCCACCGTACGGTCGATGAAGATACGGTTGCGTGTCAGCATCTTCTCGAACTCCGCCCATACTTTCGGGAAGCGCTTGAGGAACTCGCCAATCAGGTGCAAGGCTTTCGGAGAAAGGTCGCGTTCCATGCCCCCGATGCGGCCCATATTAGTGGTCAGACGAGCACCGCATACCTCCTCATAGATGTCGTAGATGTGCTCGCGCTCCTGCATCACGTACAGGAAGCCGGTGAAAGCGCCGGAGTCCACACCCAGGATGGAGTTACAAATCAGGTGGTCGGAAATACGGGCCAGCTCCATCATGATGACTCGGATGTACTGCGCGCGCTTGGGTATGTCAATGCCCAGGAGCTTCTCTACCGTCATGTGGTACCCCATGTTGTTGATGGGGGACGAACAGTAGTTCATGCGGTCCGTGAGCGGTGTGATTTGGTAGAACGGCCTGCGCTCCGCAATCTTCTCGAAGGCGCGGTGTATGTACCCAATCGTCGGCACGGCGTCCATGATAATCTCTCCGTCCATCTGCAGGATGTTCTGGAAGATACCATGCGTCGCCGGGTGCGTCGGACCCAGGTTCAGGGTCGTCAGGTTCTGGTTCTTGGGGTCCTGCAGTTTCAGGTCGAGGTTATCCCGGAACTCCTGTAACTGGTCGACCTCAGCTGTTTTTTTATCAGTAGCCATAGTATGCTTTTCTTAAAGGCGCCCCAGGTATAGCCGGGGCAAAAACTGGCTTAACGTCCGAAAAACGTGTCTATCTTGTCTTCCCTCGTCAAATCTTCCAGCGGATACTGCTTGAGCATCGGGTGGTATTCCATCTCCTCGATGTTGAGGATTCGCGTCAGGTTCGGGTGGCCGGTGAAGATAAAACCGTAAAAGTCATAAGCCTCCCGCTCCATCCAGTTGGCAGCCGCATAGATGTTGGTCAGGGTCGGCAGTACCGGGTCCTTGCTTGGGATGAACACTTTAATGCGCAGCCGGTAATTGTGACGCAGACTGTGCAACTGGTACATCATACACAGTTCTTTGTCTTTATGGTCAGGGAAGTGGACGCCTGCCATGGTGGTCAGGAACTGTACCTGCAGGTCTTTGTCGTCATACAGGTATTGGATCAGCGCAATGATGTTCTCACGGGTAGTCGTGAAGGTCATGATGCCATCCGGGTCATAGGCATCAAAGATGTTCTCTTCCCCAAACTGCGCTATCAGTTTACCAAGTACGTTTTCGTTCGTAAGCTCCATGATGCTTATTTAATGTTGTAAGAGGCCAAAAGCGCCTGGTATTCTGGTGAGTGGCGGCGGCGAAGCGATTCGTTCTTAGCCAGGTCCTGCACGCGCATCAGCCCATCCAGAATCTGCTCCGGACGAGGCGGGCAGCCCGGCACGTACACGTCTACCGGCACCACGCGATCTATGCCCTGTAGCACAGAGTAGGTGTCAAAGATGCCGCCTGACGTAGCGCAGGCACCCACGGCCACCACCCATTTCGGCTCTGCCATCTGCTCGTATACCTGCTTCACCACCGGGCCCATTTTCTTGGCGATGGTGCCCATCACCAGCAGGATGTCTGCCTGGCGTGGCGAGAAGCTGGGGCGCTCCGAGCCAAAGCGGGAGATGTCGTAAGTGGAACCCATGGTGGCCATGAACTCGATACCACAGCAGGAAGTAGCAAAAGGCAAAGGCCACAGCGAATTCGCGCGGGCCAGGCCAATCACTTTCTCAAATGAAGTAGCGAAGAAACCAGCACCTGAGTAGCCTTCCGGCGCCTCACCCATTGTTATATCTTTATTTGTATCACTCATGTCTCAAGAATTGTAATTTTTTGTCGGTCATGTTCCTAGCAGGAACACCGGATTTGCACTAAAAGTTTAATGCACCGTGCCTACTTCAGGATGCCTTTCTTTATCTCGTAGAAGAAACCGGTCAGCAGTACTCCCAGGAACAAGAGCATCGGCAGGAAGCCCTCCAGACCAAACTCACGGAAGTTCACCGCCCAAGGGTATAGGAAGATAATCTCGATGTCGAATAGGACAAAAAGGATAGCTGTCAAGAAGTATCTGTAGGAGATAGGCGTACGAGCGTCTCCCACTGACTCCACCCCACTTTCCCAGGCGTTGTCCTTTACCTCGCTTTTTCTCTTGGGGCCCAGCAAGTGCGTCACCACCAAGGCGAATATGACAAAGCCAATCGCAGCCGCAAATTGTATGAGTATAGGCAGGTAATCCGACGGTAGATACTGATTCCCAGTAGTTTCCATATTGCTGTAATGCTTTCTTGAAATTTGGGAGCAAAATTAGGTATAAACGACCAACAATCAAAAGACTATTTCCAATGTAAAACAGGGGCTAAAATTGCGCTGAAATAGAGGCAGAGTGGCTTTTTATAAACCCATACTGTTTTGCACTCAGGACCGCAACGGCGACCGCTGACAGGAGCAGCGGGACCAGGTATAGCAGAATGTGTGTTTAAACACCTGTTGCCCGTATAACGCAAAGCCGCCATGCTCTTTTGAACATGGCGGCTTGGTAGTAAAGGTAGGACTATACCTTATTTATTCTCGCCCAGGAACGGGTAGCGGTAATCGACCGGCGACACGAACGTTTCCTTGATAGAACGGGCTGACACCCAACGCAGCAGGTTGAGCATAGACCCGGCCTTGTCGTTGGTGCCGGAGGCGCGTGAGCCACCGAATGGCTGCTGGCCTACCACGGCGCCCGTCGGCTTGTCGTTGATGTAGAAGTTGCCGGCTGCGTCGCTCAGCTTCTTCGTAGCCTGCTCCACGGCATAGCGGTCGCGTCCGAAGATGGCGCCTGTCAGGGCGTATGGCGAAGTAGAGTTCACTAGCTCGAGCGTCTCCTCGTAGTTGTTCTCGTCATACACGTAGATGGAGATAACCGGCCCGAAGATTTCCTCGCACATGGTGATGTACTGCGGGTTGTGCGACAGCAGCACCGTCGGCTCCACGAAGAAGCCCTTCGACTTGTCGTAGTTGCCGCCTGCAATGATTTCCACCTGGTTGCTTTCCTTGGCGTTGTCGATGTAGCGGGCAATCTTGTCAAAGGACTTCTCGTCAATCACGGCGTTGATGAAGTTGGAGAAATCCTCCGGAGGACCCATCTTGAAGGATTTCAGGTCTTCTATCACGTACTGCTTCACGTCCTCCCACAGGTTGCTTGGCACGTAGGCGCGTGAAGCGGCGGAGCATTTCTGGCCCTGGTACTCAAAGGCACCACGCACGATACCAGTTGCCACCTGCTTCGCGTCAGCGGAGCGGTGCACCATGATAAAGTCCTTGCCACCTGTCTCACCTACGATGCGTGGGTACGTCTTGTACTTGTGGATGTTCTCGCCAATGGTTCTCCAAATGTGTTGGAATACGCCCGTGCTGCCTGTGAAATGGATACCGGCGAAATCAGCGTGCTTGAAGATGACGTCGCCAGCCGTAGGACCGTCCACATACACCAGGTTGATGACACCGTCCGGAAGACCGGCTTCGCGGAACAGCTCCATAATCATCTGGGCGGCATAAATCTGGGTGTTGGCTGGCTTCCACACCACTACGTTGCCCATCATGGCCACAGAAGCAGGCAGGTTACCGGCGATGGCGGTGAAGTTGAACGGCGTCAGCGCGAACACGAAGCCCTCCAGCGGACGGTGCTCCATGCGGTTCCATACACCCGGAGAGGACTCCGGCTGCATCTGGTAGATTTCAGTGGCATACTGTGCGTTGAAGCGCAGGAAGTCAATAAGCTCGCAAGCAGAGTCAATCTCAGCCTGGTAGGCGTTCTTGGACTGGCCCAGCATGGTGGCCGCGTTCATACGCGCTCTCCACGGTCCGGCCAGCAGTTCAGCAGCCTTCAAGAAAATGCTGAGGCGGTGCTCCCAGCCCATGTTCGCCCAGTCTTCACGAGCCGCCAGGGCCGCGTTGATGGCCTGTTCCACGTGGGACGAATCACCTTCGCTGAAGTGCCCCAGGATGTGCTGGTGGTCGTGCGGCTGCAGCATCGGCTTCTTACTGTCAGTGTATACCTTGTCGCCGCCGATGTACATAGGCACATCAATCTCCTGCGACTTGAGTTCTTTGTAGGTGCGCTGCAGTTCTTCGCGCTCCGGTGAGCCCGGCGCGTAGGATTTCACAGGCTCGTTTATGGGAGTGGGTACTTTAAAAAATCCGGTTGCCATCTTTTTCTAGTTTACAGATTCAGAATTAAGACATTGCGTGGCTGCCTGGGCGGCCACCTGTACAAAGGTAAGGCGAATTATTTTATTTTCCGGCCTGTGGCAGGTATAGCTTTGCGAAGGAGGGCTACAGGATGGCCTGCAGCTCGCTCAGGCAGTGGATGTGGTAGGTGGGCTTGGGGTTGAGCCGGCTCTTCGTCTTCTCGGGGTTGAAGAACACCTGGTCTATACCTGCCTCGCGGGCGCCCTCTATGTCGCACTCCAGGTTGTCGCCAATCATCAGACAATCATTTGGCCGTACCTTGGTGCGCTCCAAGGCGTGCTCGAATATGCGCTTGTCGGGCTTCTTGTACCCGCAGCACTCCGATGTGATGACCTCTTTGAAGTAATTCGTCAGGTTAGAGCCGCTCATCTTGATGTGCTGCACGTCCCGGAAACCGTTCGTGATGATGTGGAGCTCATATTTGGACCGGAGGTAGTCGAGTACCTCGAAGGTATAGGGAAACACGGCGGTTTTGGTAGGGCACAGGTCTGTATAGGCCTCTGACAGGCCGGCCGGCACCTCGTGCGCCTCCAGTCCCAGCCCGGTCAGCGTCTTCACGAAGCGACTCTCCCGCAACTCCTTCTGGTCTATTTTGCCTTTGTTGTAGAGGTCCCAGAGGCGTGTGTTCACGAACCTGTACTTCTTGTAGAAAGAATCGCAGTCGAACTTTCCGAAGGCAGCCAGGTTGAACTCCTGGAACAAGGTATAGAGGGTCTCTTCTGAGTTTTTCTCAAAATCCCAAAGGGTGTGGTCGAGGTCAAAGAAGAGGTGTGTGTATGGCTTCATAAGTAGGTCTTCAGCTAAAGAGAAACGGGTTGGAGGGGCGGATGTTTTAAATTATTTTATGTTAAGCGGAGCGGCATTCTATACTAAAAGGCCTATACCGCTGTTTAAACCATTGGGCTATACCTGTGTCTAACCTCAGGCGTCCGTCCAGCGGCGGGTCTGCATGCGGTTGATGGCCAGCTCGCGGTTGGAGTAGAGTATCCGGTAGGTCTCCTGGTCCTTCTGCAGCAGGGCATCGCGCTCCAGGTAAGTGAAGATTTGTTGAACGAAATCACCCGCCTCATCCTTTAAGGAGTAGTACACCCACTGGTCGAACTTGCGCGGCACCACCAAACCGGCGTTGCGAAGGTAGGCCAGGTGGCGGGAGGTCTTGGTCTGGGTGAAGTCCAGCACCTGCTCCAGGTCAGAGGTGCACATCTCTTTGTTGCGGAGGATGAGGCTCAGGATGCGCAGGCGCGAGTCGTCGGCCAGCGCCTTTAGAACCTGTTCCCCGAAAGAAAGACTGAAGTGTTTGAGCCGCATATTTGAACTGCCTGTCAGAACAAAATTAGCCAAAAGCTGCTATAATAAAATATTATGAAGTATTATTGTACTACATGAAGTCCATTTTGAAACAACTCATGCTCCAGAACAAGCGCGGTATCGGTATGGTGCTGCCGTTGCTGGTGCTCTTCGCCTTGCTGATGGGAGCACCCGGCGAGGTGGCGGCGCAGGGGCAGAAGCGGGTGGTGCAACTCACCGGTTTTGTGACCATCGGCGATAGCCTGTACGGCGTGGCCGGTGTGAACGTGTTCATCCCCAAGACAAGCCGGGGCACCCAGACCAACCAGTACGGTTTCTTCTCGCTGCCGGTGCTCACCGGCGACAGTGTGGTGTTCAGCGCCATCGGTTACAAAAAGCAGTACCTCATCATCCCCCAGAACTACCAGAGCCAGGGCTACTCCATCATCATGCAGATGCAGGAAGACCCCACCGAGCTGCCCACGGTAAACGTGTTCCCCTGGGCGACTGAGCGCGACTTCAAGGATGCCGTGCTGGCCGTGAAGCTACCCGATGACGGCATGGCCGTGGCCTTGCGCAACCTGGACCCTAAGCGGCTGGAGGAACTCTTCGGGACGACTCCGATGGACGGCAACGCCAACTTCAGGACCTGGAACATGCAGAACGTGCAGAAGCAGGAGCAACGGAACATGTTCCCCACGGTCAGCCCGTTCGCTATCCTACAGCTCATAAACATGCTCAAGAACGGCGAGTTCAACAAGAAATAGATATTTTATCCGCGTTTTCAGCCCGGCCCCCAGGTATAGCTATACCTGGGGGCCGGGCTTTTTTGCGGTATACCGGCAAGAGCACACAGCCGTAGCCGAAATTGTACAGAAAGTAACCAACATCCGGGGGCTGCGTTATCCCACAATATAGATAGAAACGTATACTGGAATGGCTCTTTGTGGGCCAGCGGCATTTAATCCAATATAAAAAATCACCTTATGCTCGATGTAGATAAATTATCTCTTAACATACCAGACACCACCAAACCGCGCGTGGTCATCATTGGCGGCGGATTCGGGGGAATAAACGTGGCGCAGAAACTCAAGTGCAAAGACTTCCAGGTGGTGATGCTCGACCGGCAGAACTACCACGGTTTCTGGCCGCTGCTCTACCAGGTGGCCACCGCCGGCCTGGAGCCGGACTCCATTGCGGAGCCGCTGCGCAAGATGTTCGGCAGCGATGAGTTCGAAGACTTCCACTTCCGCCTGGTCAAGGTGGATGGCATAAACCCCATCGCCAAGACGGTGCATACTTTGGTGGGGGAGCTGACATATGATTACCTTATTATCGCCACGGGCACCAAAACGAATTACTTTGGCAACGAAGAGGTGAAGAAGAACGCTTTCCCGCTGAAGCAGATTCCGCATGCCCTGAACCTGCGTAGCCATTTGCTGCAGTGCTTTGAGCAGGCCAGCATGACCGCTGACCCGGAATTGCAGCAGAGCCTCCTCAACTTCGTGATAGTGGGCGGTGGCCCTACCGGCGTGGAGACGGCCGGTGCCCTCGCCGAAATGCGCAAGCACATCCTGCCCACAGACTACCCGGGTGTGGACTTCAACAAGATGAACATCTACCTGGTGGAAGGTATGGACAGAGTGCTGCCTCCCATGTCGCCAGAGTCAAGCGCGAAAACACAGAAATACCTGGAGGAGCTGAACGTGAACGTGCGCCTGAACGCGCTGGTGGAGTCTTACGATGGTTACGTGGCCACCATAAAAGGGGGGGAGCAGATACAGACGCAGACGTTGGTGTGGGCCGCAGGTGTGCAGGGTGCCCTTATTGAGGGTCTGCCAGCCGAAGCCGTGGAGCGCGGACGCATCCTGGTGAACCCTTTCAACCAGGTGATGGGCTATGACAACATCTTCGCCATCGGGGATATCGCCCTGATGAAGACGGAAAAGTGGCCTAAGGGGCATCCGGGGGTGGCGCAGCCAGCCATTCAGCAAGGCAAACTGCTCTCCAAGAACCTGAAGAAACTGGTGAAAGGAGAAAAGATGGAGCCGTTCGAATACGTGGACAAGGGTTCACTGGCCATCATCGGGCGCAACAGGGCGGTGGCGGATTTGCCGGGTAACCTGCATTTCGGGGGCTTTATGGCTTTCGCCGTCTGGCTGTTCGTGCACGTAATGGCGCTGGTGGGCTTCCGGAACAAGCTGGTGGTGCTGAGCAACTGGGCCTACAGGTTCTTCACCTACGAGAACAGCACGCGCCTCATCATCCGTCCGTTTGTACGGAAAGGTGACCGGACGAAGCGTCAGTTCATCAACAAGTATAATATGGAGTAGCCGTAGGTATGCAGGTATAGCAGAAGCAGCTCAGGTATACCGGGGCATACAGGTATGGCAGTGCAAAGAAAAGCAGAATGCTTAAGCATAGACAGCTGCTACGAAGTAAATTGTTTTAAAAGCAAAAGGCCCTTGAACCGCGTGATTCAAGGGCCTTTTGCTAGAAATGTATTTTACTTGTTGGAGCTTCCGTTTCCGCTGCGGCTCGTCTCCTCTCGTTGTTGTTGCATCGGGTTGGGCTGCTGCTGGCGGCTCTGCTTGAAAACATCGAAGCGGGATGGGGCCATGCGGCGGGGGTAGCTGTTGTTCGACAGGTCTGTGTCGGCTGTTTGCAGGTATGGGTCCAGTGAGAAACTCACCACCGGCTTTTCCGTTACGAACACCTTCGTAATCTCCTCGTTGTTGTAGCGCCAGATTTCGGCCGGTATGTTCACCACCTCATCGGTGCCATCTTCAAACTCCATACGCACCACCAGCGGCATCACCAGCCCGCCTAGGTTCTTGAAGCCCACCTCGTAAAAGTTCAGGCCAGAGTCCAGCGCCTTTTTCTCCTGCTCCGAAAGGGTGGTGTAGAACTTCTGGTAACGCTCCTTGTCCGTGGCTGTGGTCGCCAGCGGGTCATAGGTGTTGTAGAAATCCTTCAGCTCCGGACGCTCGTCCAACCTTGTCTTTTTGATATCCTGCAGGTTGCGCTGCTGTGAGATGGTCTGGGGTGCCTTGTTCTGCTGCTCGCGCATCTGGGCACTCACAAAATCTGGGTTCTGCGAGTCAATGGTAAACCATTTTACGCCCTCAATGGAGATATCGGTGTGGTCGGTGGTATAGAACCAGCCTCTCCAGAACCAATCCAAATCCACGCCCGAGGCGTCTTCCATGGTACGGAAGAAGTCGGCCGGCATCGGGTGCTTGAAGGCCCAGCGGTTAGAGTACTCCTTAAAGGCGTAGTCGAACAGTTGGCGGCCCATCACCGTCTCGCGGAGGATGTTCAGCGCGGTAGCGGGCTTGCCGTAGGCGTTGTTACCGAACTGCAGCACCGACTCCGAGTTCGTCATAATCGGCACTTGGGTGTTCTTGGCGCTTTTCATGTACTCCACAATGTTGGCCGGCTCACCGCGGCGCGAAGGGTAATTGCGCTCCCACTCCTGCTCCGCAATGTACTGCATGAAGGTGTTCAGGCCTTCATCCATCCAGGTCCACTGGCGCTCGTCAGAGTTGATAATCATCGGGAAGAAGTTGTGTCCTACTTCGTGGATAATCACGGAGATAAGGCCGTACTTGATATTGGCAGGGTAGGTGCCGTCTGGCTCTGGGCGATACCCGTTGAACGACAGCATGGGGTACTCCATGCCGCCCACCGGGCCATGCACCGAAATGGCCACCGGGTAAGGGTAGTCGATGGTGTGCTTGGAGTATACTTTTAAGGTATGCGCCACGGCCTCTGTGGAGTACTGCCCCCAAAGCGGATTCGCCTCCTTCGGGTAGTAGGACATGGCCAGGACGTTCTGACCGCCCACATTCACGTTCATGGCATCCCAGATGAACTTGCGGGAACTGGCCCAGGCGAAGTCGCGCACATTTTTGGCGTTGTATACCCAGGTTTTCTTGCCTTTGGCTTTTGCTTTCTCGGCCTGTGTGGCTTCTTCCTGTGTTACAATCACGGTAGGCTTGTTGGCTTTGGCGGCCTCAGCGAAGCGCTTCTGCTGCGTGGCCGTCAGCACCTGGCCTGCGTTCTGCAACTCGCCCGTGGCTGCCACCACGTGGTCGGCCGGAACGGTGATGCTCACTTTGTAGTCGCCGAAGGGCAGGGCGAACTCACCGGCTCCCAGGAACTGCTTGTGCTGCCAACCGTTCACATCGTCGTACACAGCCATGCGCGGGAAGAACTGCGCCATCTCGTAGAGGTAGTTGCCGTCGCCGGGGAAGAACTCGTAGCCCGAACGGCCACCCAAGGCCTTCTGGTC
The DNA here is from genome assembly GCF_000373265.1 of Pontibacter roseus DSM 17521. Taxonomy (GTDB): domain Bacteria; phylum Bacteroidota; class Bacteroidia; order Cytophagales; family Hymenobacteraceae; genus Pontibacter; species Pontibacter roseus. The sequence goes on along the minus strand of NZ_KB890767.1, from coordinate 262,655 downwards.
GTTGATGTTGTGGTTCCAGTCAATGCTGAAGGTATAGGACTGCTTCGGCTTGAGCGGCTGCGGCAAATCGATGCGCATCATGGTGTTGTTGACGGTATACTTCAGGTCCTTGCCGTTGCGGTCTTTCACCGAGCGCACCTTGAAACCGCCGTCAAACGCCTCGCGGGTCATGTGCTCCACGGCCGCGGTAGACATGCGGTCCTGCAGCGTGCCCGTCTGCGTCATGTTGCTCATCGACTTCGGCTCGTAGATGTTCTGGTCCATCTGCACCCACAGGTACGCCAGCACATCGGGCGAGTTGTTGGTATAGGTGATGGTCTCGGAGCCGGTGATGGACTGGTTCTCATCGTTGAGCTCTACTTTGATGGTATAGTCGGCGCGCTGCTGCCAGTATTGGTGGCCGGGTGCGCCGGAGGCGGTGCGGTAGGTGTTGGGCGTTGGCAGCTCTTGCCCGAGCTGCCCGAACTTGGTGTCCTGCGCCATGGCAGCCAGTGGTCCCGCCAGCAGTCCGAATAGCGCCAACCCTTTGATTAGGTTTTTCATTTGGTTGTAAGGTGAATCAGGGTATAGATTAGGTTGTGTTAAGGTATAGCTTTTTAGAAAATGTTGGTCTCCATCATCAGGATGAGCGAAATGCCAGCGGCGGCGCTGGAGAGCACCATAATCCAGTCACGCTTCTTGGCCCGGAACAGGTTCATCATCAGGAAGCCCAGCACCAGCAGGATGCTCACAATGAGCAGCTGCCCCAGCTCAATGCCAATGTTGAAAGCCAGCAGCTGCTGCCAGGTATCGCCGTTGCGGCCCAGCATCGACTTCAGGAAATTGGAGAAGCCCATGCCGTGAATCAAACCAAACGTGACGGCCAGCAGGTTGTGGAACGACCAGATGGGGTGCTGTTTGGAGGCGGCGCTGTTGAGCTTGAAGAAGTTGATGACACAGGTGAACAGGATGGTGACGGGAATCAGGAACTCAATCAGGGCGGTGTCGAACTTGATGACGTTGAACGTGGACAGCGCCAGCGTGATGGAATGGCCGATGGTGAAGCTGGTCACCAGGGCCAACACCTGCCGCCAGTCGCGCATGGTATAGATGGCGCAAAGGGCCAGCAGGAACAGCATGTGGTCGTAGGCCTTGAAATCAAAAATATGATGGAAGCCTAGTTCTATGTAAGTCGAGAAAACAGAAGACACAGTTAAGGTGATGAAATGGGTGAATAACGGCTAAGGTGCAAATTAATGTTTCGCCTGCAAGTTTGCAACAGGGCAGCGGCAGGTATAGCCAGATAAATGCAGCTGTGTTGGATTAGCCGTTTGTACGCTGTTCCAGCCGGGGACAGAATATGGTTACGTATACCTGCGGCGACAGCTTTCTAGGCGGCACCTATACCTGATAGGTGGGACGCCGCCACAGCCAAGCGGATTTCGGCAGCCACGATAATTCAAGGGAAAGCTTCCGGAAATTCTGTAAATTCCCCACATGTTTCGGCACATCGGGCAACGGCGCAATTTCAGGCACAACATAAAACTGGCGGCACTGCTTTGCCTCACGGCTGGCTTTGTGAACATAGCCGGACTGCTGGCCTTTTCCGTGCTCACCACCAACGTGACAGGGCACGCCGCCTACTTTGCCGAGAGCCTGGCGCAAGGCGATTTCCGGCTGGTCCGCATCATCGGGCTCTGGATGTTCCTATACCTGCTGGGGTCTTTTGCGACGAGCCTCTTTATCAGTCGGGTGGGCCGGAACCAGGTCTTCGCCTATTCCATCCCCATCCTGGCAGAAATCACCATCTTGCTGCTGAATGCCGTGTACGGCGAAAACTACGATGGCAGCACCGTGATGAAGGAGGTTTTCGCTGGTAGCCTACTGTTTGCCATGGGGCTGCAGAACAGCATGGTGTCCATGATTTCTGGGTCTGTTGTCCGGACTACGCACCTCACAGGCATCTTCACAGACTTGGGCATTGATTTGGCAACCGCCACTCTCCCTGGAGCGGCACAAAAGGCCGGCCTTGGGCAGCGCATCACGCTGAGGCTGGTCATCATCTTATTTTTCCTGGCCGGGGCTGTGGCGGGAGGGTACCTCTACCCGATGCTCCGGTACCATACCTTTCTGGTGCCCGCCGCCATATTGGCCATCGCCATGTTCTATGACATTTCACGGGTGCGCATCAAGCGCGTCATTCGGCAGCTGAGGTACCGTTTCGCCTCTTAGTTGCAGGCAATCAGGGCGTCTGTAGTTGCCCGGCGGCGACTTTCTGGAAGAACAGCAGGTGGTATTCCAATGCATTTCCCCAATAATCCCAGGAGTGGCCGCCGGGCCGCTCAATGTACTCATGGGGCACCTTCTCGTAAACCAGGCGGCGGTGCAGTTCCCGGTTGTCCTCCAGCAGGAAATCATCCACACCACAGTCGATAATCAGGTGCAGGCCACTCTGCTTGATTTGGGGAACCATGTGCACAACCGAATTTGCTTCATACAGCTGTTGATTTTTGTCTTTTGGGCCTAGCACTGCCTCAATGCTCGGCAACAGGTTTTTGCGGTCTATGCCCGACACATTGAGCGAGCCGCTCATGCTGCCGGCCGCCAGGTATAGCTCGGGGTGACGCGTGGCCAGGTATAGCGCCCCATGCCCGCCCATGCTCAGGCCAGAGATGAAACGGCCCTTCCGTTCCTGCACTGTTCGGTACTTGCCTTCGATTTCCTGTCGCAGCTCCTGCGTGATGAAGGTTTCGTATTGGCTGCTCTTGTCCACTGGACTGTCGTAGTACCAACTGCCGAAGCCGCCGTCCGGCGTCACGATGATGAGCTGGTACTTGTCGGCCATCGTCTGGAGCAGGTCTTTTTGCGGCGGCACCCGGAGCCAGTTGCTGAAATTGCCGCTGTAGCCGTGTAGCAGGTATAGCACCGGGTAGGGACCGTTCTTTTTCTTCTTATAGCTGTCTGGCGTCACCACGCCCGCCTTCAGCGTCTTTTGCATGGAAGGGCTCTGGATGAGGAGCGTGTCGACTTTTGCCTGGGCAGTGAACAGGGCAAAGCAGCAAAACAGCAGGAGCAGGTACTTCAGGCGCATAGGTATAGGTATAGGTATAGGTATAGCCGCTGCAAAATATACATTCAGGCGCAATGACTGAAGCATTTGTTTAATTTCTTGCCAGCTGCCCTTTAAACGCCCTACGGAAATTGTCAATGCGTATAAAGGAGGCGCCTCAGAAGCCAAGTCTATACCTCAACACACGAAGCCTATGCTGGAAATACTGCCACAGACCCAGGGGAACCTGCTTGCCGTGCGGGTAATCGAAGAACTGACCGTTAACGATTTTGATACCTACCGCAACCTGCTCCGCGACCTGATGCAACGCCACACCGAGACACACCTGTATTATGAAATGGACCAGGTGGACTGGGTACAACCCGTGGCGGCTATAGAGAATGGCCTGTTTGATATTATTCACGGGCTTGACTATGGCCGGGTGGCCATGGTGGGAGAGAAGAAGTGGCAGGAATGGGCCGCTAAACTCATCAGCCCGGTAAAAAAGAAAGGCGTGCGCTACTACAATCTGGCTGAAAAGGAACAGGCAATGGCCTGGGTACAGCAGGGGGAGTAGCGGGAAAAAGAAAAGGGCCTGCAGATGATTATCTGCCGGCCCTTTTGCTTACTGGTTTGGCAATGGCTTAGTCCACTGTGTCTTCAATAGTGGATGCCTTTTCCTGATGCTTCTTCAACTGTGGCAATGTCTTCGAAGCGAAGCTCTTCACATCGTCTGATTCGGCGTTATTGGTTTTTGCCTCAAACATGGCGATGTCCATTTTATGCGCGGTCTCCATAGTGTCCATGTAAGACTCATCAAAGTTGTCGCTTGACTTCTGCGAGAGTTTGTCCACCATCTGCTGGTGCATCGGCATGAGCGCCGTAGGCAAAGTCAGTCCCATCTGCGAAGCCATAGACTTCATCTCCTGGCTGGCTTTGGTATGGTGTTCTACCATCATCTTCGCAAATTCCTTCACTTGTGGGTCAGTAGCCTTCTGGGCCGCCATTTTACCTAGCTCTATCTCCAGCATGTTGCTGCTGGCTGCAGTCATCATAAAAGTGGCATCGTCCAGGTTCATCAGTGTGGTTACGTCCATATCTGTGCCCATTCCTGCGTCAGTGCCGGTAGCGGCGGCAGTTCCAGTTGCGCCTATACTGCCAGCCGATTCGGTAGTGCCTGTGGAGTTAGTTGAGCCGGCAGTGCTTTCAGTACCGTTGCTGCCAGTGTTAGTAGTATTGGTGTTGGCGTTATTAGTGTTGGTAGTGGACATATCCTCGTCTGTGCTACCAGCAGCGGTAACTGTCTCAGAAGTCTCCATGTTGGTAGAGTCAGCGGTGGCAGCCGAATCTGTGCTGCTACAAGCTGTGGCTGACATCAAAGTACCAGCGATTAAATAAAGAATTGGTTTTTTCATAGCTTTCAAAGTTTTTTATTCCAGCTTCATTATACGTCGGGCAGCAACAGGGGTTGAATTCCGGTGCAAATTTAGATTAAGTAGAATGCTGATATAGGGTTTTATTGCTACGGTTTAAGGTGGTTCAGTGCAATTGTTGTTGCCTTTTTAGTCGGCTGGTTATGGTCTGGGAGGCAAGTATAGGCAAGGCTGCCTATATAACATTTGTAAGATGACAGGTTGGAGGTATGGCAAGGTTGTGCAGCTTATCAAAATAAAACCCCGCTACTCCAAAGGAATAGCGGGGTCCATTTACAGTCTAAACTTTAAACGTATCTTATTCCCCGGTAGGGATTTCGACGTCCACGTTATTGAAACGAATCTGCCCGTTGTCTAGTACGGCCTCCACCACAGAATCTTTGTTTATGTGGCCGGCCAATATCTCTTTGGACAGCTCGTTAAGCACCTGGCGCTGCAGCACACGCTTCAGTGGGCGGGCACCAAATTGCGGGTCGTAGCCCTGCTCACCCAGGTAGTCCAGCACCTCGTCGGTAGCTACTAGTTGTATACCGGCTTCTTCCAGGCGGTCCTGGATGTGCGCGAACTGGATGGTGACAATCTTGCGGATGTCGCCTCTGCTCAGCGGACGGAACATCACCAACTCGTCGATACGGTTCAGGAACTCCGGCCGCACCGACTTCTTCAGCAGCTCGAACACCTCGTCTTTGGTCTGCTCCAGTATCTCGTCGTGGTTGAACGGCGTCATCTTCTCGAAATTCGCCTGAATAATCTGTGAACCGATGTTCGAGGTCATGATGATGATGGTGTTTTTGAAGTTCACCACACGGCCTTTGCTATCGGTCAGGCGGCCATCGTCGAGCACCTGCAGCAGGATGTTGAACACATCCGGGTGTGCCTTCTCAATCTCGTCGAGCAGTACCACGGAGTACGGCTTGCGGCGCACGGCCTCGGTCAACTGACCACCCTCGTCGTAGCCCACGTAGCCCGGAGGTGCTCCAATCATACGGCTCACGGCGTGGCGCTCCTGGTACTCACTCATGTCGATGCGCACCATGGCGTTCTCGTCGTTGAACAGGTAGTCGGCCAGGGCCTTGGCCAGCTCAGTTTTACCCACACCGGTCGTACCCAGGAAGATGAACGAACCAATCGGTCGTTTCGGGTCCTGCAGTCCTGCCCGGCTGCGGCGCACCGCATCCGAAATGGCCTGAATAGCTTCTTCCTGACCGGCTACACGCCTGCCCAATTCGGCTTCCAGGTGTAGCAGCTTTTCGCGGTCACTCTGCAGCATTTTGCTCACCGGTATACCTGTCCACTTGGCTACTACCTCGCCAATGTCTTCGGCGGTGACTTCCTCCTGCAGCATTGGGTTTTCGCCCTGCATCTGGCGTACCTGCTCCTGCAACTCTTTCAGGTGTGCCTCGGCTTCCTGAATCTTGCCATAGCGCAGCTCCGCCACACGACCGTAATCACCGGCGCGTTCGGCCTGCTCAGCTTCCAGCTTATAGTTCTCGATGCTCTCCTTCGCTTTCTGGATGCCTTCGATAATCTGCTTTTCGTTCTGCCACTTGGCCTTCAGGTCATCGCGCTTGGTGGAGAGGTCGGCAATCTCTTTGGAGAGCACCGTCTCCTTGTCCTTGTCGTTCTCACGGCGGATGGCCTCGCGCTCAATCTCCAGCTGCATGATGCGGCGCTGAATCTCGTCCAGTTCCACCGGAAGCGAGTCAATCTCGATGCGCAGCTTGGCGGCCGCCTCGTCCATCAGGTCAATGGCTTTGTCTGGCAGGAAGCGATCGGTGATGTAGCGGTGTGATAGCTCCACGGCCGCGATAATCGCGTCGTCTTTGATGCGCACGCCGTGGTGCACCTCGTACTTGTCTTTGATGCCACGCAGGATAGAGATGGCATCCGGCACGCTCGGCTCGTCCACCATCACCGCCTGGAAGCGGCGCTCCAAAGCTTTGTCCTTTTCGATATACTTCTGATACTCTTTCAGTGTAGTCGCGCCGATGGCATGCAACTCTCCACGGGCCAAGGCTGGCTTGAGCAGGTTGGCTGCGTCCATGGCGCTTTCGCCGCCGGCACCGGCGCCTATCAAGGTATGGATTTCGTCAATGAAGAGGACGATGTCGCCTTCTGCATCCACCACTTCTTTGATAACTGCCTTCAGGCGCTCCTCAAACTCACCTTTGTACTTGGCGCCTGCCACCAGCAGGCCCATATCGAGGCTCATGAGCGTCTTGTTTTTAAGGTTTTCGGGCACGTCACCACTCACGATGCGCTGGGCCAGACCTTCCACGATGGCGGTCTTACCCACACCCGGCTCACCCAACAGAACTGGGTTGTTCTTGGTGCGGCGGCTCAGGATTTGCAGCACACGCCTGATTTCCTCGTCACGGCCGATTACCGGGTCTATCTTGCCGTTGCGGGCCATTTCGTTCAGGTCGCGGGCATAGCGTTTGAGCGAGTTATACTTGGCCTCTGCATTCTGGTCGGTTACCTTGGCACCGCCGCGCAGTTCTTTTATCGCTTTTTTGAGGTCTTTTTCATTAAACCCAACATCCTTCATGAGGCCGGCCACTTTATCGCGACCCGCCATGATGCCCAGCAGCATGTGCTCAATGGCCACGTACTCATCTCCGAACTCCTTTAGGTAGGAAGTGGCCTTCTGCAGCGCCGCCGCAGCGTCGTTGGCTAGGTATGGGCTGCCGCCGCTCACCTTTGGATATGCCGCTACCGTCTCGTCCAACTTGGTGTGCAGGATGTTGCCGTTGATGTTGAGTTTTTTAAGCAAAAAGCTGGTGACGTTCTCGTCCGTCTCCAGTATCGCTTTTAAAATGTGCCCGGTCTCAATAGCCTGCTGCTGAAATCCGCCTGCTATCTCAGTGGCCTTTTGGATGGCCTCCTGGGCTTTGATGGTATAGTTGTTAAAGTTCATATCGCTTTACTGTTTTCCCCTAGTCTTAGTTCTACGAGGCAAGTAGCAAAGGATACACCAATGGTATTTTGATATGATTTTCCTGAAATTTTGACATAGTTATACCTTGGCCTTTTGCAATATCAGGACATAGTGGCAGTATAGTGGAAATACAGAAGGCCCCGAATCATAGCTTCGGGGCCTTCTGTCTATGTAGCTGTTGCATCTATTGCATCTCATCGATTGCTTTCCATCATCCCATGGTCAACTTGCTTTTAAGGTAACTGCTGACTTAGGAAGCAAGCCGCTGTGCTGTTTGGGGTTCAGGTATAGCTCCACTGTTATCCGAAGCTCATCCTCCACCTTAAACAAGCCACCCAGCTTTTTGGGAGTCGTAAGTCCAATTTCAGAGAAGTCCAGGCAGATGTTGCTCTTCAGCAAATCTGCGTTGTTACCGGAGCAGGTATAGAACTGGACATCGTTCAGAAGTATGGTTTTGCCAGCCAACTCCAGTTTCAGTTCTCCTTGGTAGTCCTTGCCCTGTCTTTTCAGGCTAATCAGCTCAATCTCTATCTCCGGATGCTGCTTCACATTCAGGGTGTTGGCAAAGTCCCGGTTCAGGAGCAGGTTGCCGCAATTGAACTTCTCGACCGGAATCGTCAGTCTCAGCCTGTCTTTCTGCAGATGCTGCCTGTTCAGGTAGAGGGTATCTTTCTGGCTGCCGCCTGTGTAAGCGCAGTTGATGGTTCCGAGCGAAGTATGTGCCTGTACGGTTATTTTGTTGCCTTTGACAACGACAAACTCTTCTTTCGGGAGCAGCGCCGCACTCATTAGAAAGGCAGCAACCACAAAGATAGGGCTATGGAACATGGGTTTTGGTGTTAGAATGAGATAGCGCCTTCTATCATGAAGCCATCAAACTGGCCACCATGGCGGATGTCGCTGGGAGCGAAGCCTTTGTATTGCTGCTTCACGTACTCCGCTTTGGCTACGATGTTCTTGGTCACAAACCAGCCGGCACCTGCCTGTACCCTTTCCAGGGTCACCATGTTGTTTTGCACGGTAGGGGCAGAGGCCAGGGGAGCAAGGCGACCTTTCACCACGTTGTAGCGGCCTGCCACGTAGAAGTTCTCGTTGCCACCGAAGCGGTATACCAGGTCTGTTCCAAGCTGTCTCCAGGTGCGGTCAGATGGTTCGTCATTGGCGCCCAGTCTGCCTTTGCCTTTGGCCTGCTCGAAGTTACCGAAGAACTCCAGTCCCTTGAACTTGACGAATGGGTTGACTACCAGGGCTGTCAGGCTGTTGGTAATACCTGGGTTGATGTGACCTGAAGTAAAGTGTGTGGCTGGTGTTACCGCCGCTCCACTGGCCACTCTGGCTGGGTCCATCACCAGGAAGTAGCGTGAGCCAGCACGGTCGCCGCCATACAATGTGTTTCTAACAGAACCAGCCGTGGTATAAACGGAACTGGTCAGTCTCACTCTTAGGTCTTCAGACACTTGGCTGTCGTAACCGAGCTTGCCGATGAAAGAAGGCTTGCGCTGGCCAGGGTTTTGGATACCGCCTTGCACTTCGCCGCCGGTCACAGAGCCTACTGCCAGGAATCCTTTGTACTGGTAGATGGCCTCAGCGCCGATTTCAGTTGTAAAGGCGTCCATGATGTAGTTGCCCACGAAGGGGTTCTGCAGGGCGTGCGCGTTGTCTGTTCTTCTGAAGTGCGCATCGCCGTAGTTGATTTCCATGTGACCGACACGTAGCGTCAGGTTCTCAAACAGCCTGTTCACCAGTTCGCTGTTCAGGAACTCCGCTTTGTCTACCTGGATGTATCCACCTTTCACCCAAGCCTCAGAGTGGTGTCGGGAAGACAGGTACGTCACCAGGTTCAGCCGGATACCATCCGCGAGCGCCACGTCCAGGTTCAGGTTGGCAGAGGCCAGGTTGAAGCCATTCTCGATGGGCATCAGCTGGTTCATGTTCACTTCGGCACCGCTCTGCGTCTGCATGATTGCGGTAGCGGTGTTTTTGTGCTGCAGGCCCTGGAACTGCTGTGCGAAGCTGCCGCCTAGCCTCACTTTGATGCCTTCGAACGTAGCGGTGTCTGTTTTGCCTGTTTCGAAAACGTTGATGCCCCGCTTGTCATACGGTCTCCAGTACTTCATATCGGAGAGGGTGATTTGGGCAAAGGAACTTAAGCTCAAGCCTAGCATCAAGCCTAAAGAGAGTATCGATTTTTTCATGACTGTAAGAGTTATTTTTCTTGGAAGAATTTTAAGTTGATTATTGGAGGACAGCCTGCTGGAAGTTGACTTTGAAAAGCAGCTTCAGGTCGTTGCTCGTCTTGATGGTGCCCAGCATGGCAGTGGGAGGGGTGATGTTGAAATCGGTGAACTTGATGGCCGTCTCCCCTGACAGGTATACCATGTCTCCTTTGGTGCTCGACTCCACTTTGAACGCGACCGGTTTTGTGGTGCCTGCTATTGTCAGGTTACCTGTTGCCAGTCCCTTGTTGCCGCCCAGGCTTTTGAAAGAGGTCAGCGTGAACAGGATATCCGGGTGTTTTTTGGTTTTGAGCGCGTCATAAGCAATCCCATCCATCTTGTCCTTTCCACTCTTCAGCGACTCGGCTTTCATAGTCACGTTCGCAGACTTTACATGCTTGAGCGAGGTGCCATCGACAAGAATCTCGGCCCTGCCCTGAGACTGTGCAGAAGACATTTCCCAGTCGTGTATGGTGGAACCTCCCATCACTGTCAGAACAGGTTTGCCGGTGAGGCGGTAGGTGCCTTGGGCGTGGAGGAGGTTGCTGACGCCTAATCCCAGGAACAGGGCTGCGGAAATCAGCAGTGTTGTTAAATTTGGATTTTTCATGACATTGAGTTTATAGTACCTTTGGTTGTTCTGCTGTTATTGTATGTGACAAAGGTAGCGGGCCGTGGCAGCCTAAAGGATGATAAGGGTCAGTTCAGAACATGATGTTTGTTGTGTTCTAATAGAGAATATATATTTACTTATACCTGCATATAGCGCATTTTAAAGGCTATGCCAGGCCTATAGACTCAAAATGCGAATGCTTGGAAGGAGTGGAAACGGCCTCTGCAGGCAGGGGAAGAAATAAAAGCCCTTCAGTAAATGAGCTATTGCGGCTTATTTATTGAAGGGCTTTTATACAAGAAGGTATAGGAGAGGGGGATATGTTTGAAATTGCAGAATAGGAAGGTGTCTCAGGTGATTAGCTTTAGGAAACAGTCAGTCGTAAGGACTCCAAATCATTTCACCTCACTTTTAAAAACCGCTGCATAATGGTCGGCCAGACGGGTGGGCTCCGGCAACTTGTGCTTGACGGCGCAGGCCATCGCTATTTCCGTAGCTGACTGCAAATCCATCAGATGGCCGGCTGATATGAAGACGGGCTTCACATTGTCCTTTGTGCGAAGCACGTTGGCGATGATTTCACCTTTGTGCTCTAGCGGCGACATGGAGCCTTTTGCAGTGTCCGGCTCCTTGTATTTGCCTACCAACACCTTCTTGGCGACACCCATGGTCGGTTTGTTCAGGTGCAGCCCTAGGTGCGTGGCTATACCTAAGCGGCGCGGGTGCGAAATACCGTGTCCGTCCACCATAATCAAATCCGGTTTCTGCTGTAGCTTCTCGTAGGCCTTGAGCAGGTTGGGCGCCTCCCGGAAGGCCAGGAAACCAGGGATGTAAGGCAGCTCCACCGGCCCGTGGTGCCATACCTTCTCCAGCACCTCCAGCCCAGGATAGGTGAGTAGCACGAAGACCGACAGAATGGTATCCTCGCCTATGAAAGAGGAGTCACAGCCGGCAATGAGCTTCAGGTCAAAATCCGGTTTCTGGAGGATGATGCGCTCCTGCATCTCGCGTTGCTGCTCCGTGAGGCGGGCCAGTATAGCCGGGTCAGGGGCAGGATAGTCAAAGCGTCGGAAGTAGGCCATGGGAGAGTTTAGAAGTTTGGGAGTTGAGGGGGTTTAAGAAATAGAATGCTTGAAATGAGTTACGGTAGATGAAGTTTAATCTATCGGATACGTGAATACGTTTTTCGTGACCATAAAGGCGACAGATGCAGAGGCTATAGAAAGTATTAAGGTTTCCCTCTTCCCTCCTAGAAGCTTAAACTCCTAAACTCTCTACGCGCTGCAGGGGTGGATGAGTTTGGTGAAGAGCAACCGCCACTGGCCGTCCACCTGGCCGAAGTGGAACTCAAAGGAGGTGGCGGTGTGCAGCACCGATTTGTGCAGGAGCGGCAAGCTTGCCTTCACGCGTTGCACCTCGTCATTGGATAGACTGGCGTAGTCCCAGTAGCCGCTAGTCCGGAACTTGTTGGGTGGGCCTACAAAGCAGCCGTCCTTGCTATACCCGGACTGCCCTTTGTCGTAGTTCAGGTTGGCGCAATCAAAACTGGGCCACGCCTCTTCCTGCAGGTCGCATGAGGTGACTTCCTCCCGCACCGTGAAGAAGGAGCGGTCCTGGAATTCCCGCTTGAAATCCCGTATGTCGGTCACATATGTCATTTTCGGCATGGCACCGGGCTGTTCAATCACCCACAAGCCATAGTCGGGGTGAATGTATTGGTTGAGGGCGGCGGTGTCAGCCAGTTGCAGCGCCTGCAGGAAAAGAGTGAAAGCCGATTCAAACCCGATGGTGTCCAGCCCCGGGGTGCTGTTCCGCCGCTCGTGCTCCTCCTGCACCTCTTCCAGCCGCTCCGGCTCCTGCGCCTCCTCCGATGCCATGGTCTGTTCCTGCTCCCCCGAACTACAAGAAGCCAGGCAGAGACTGAGTCCAGCGAAGGCCAACAACAGATGCCGTGTGCTATACATAAAGAATGGATGAGGGGTATAGCTCCTATACGTTTGGCAGAGGGAGAAGGTGAAGCGGATACTGCCTGACCTAGAGAAGAATCGAATTCAACCATTGCCCACCCAGGTCGTACATCAAAGGACTAAGACAAAGCAGGACAGGCACAAACGAAAACAATCGGAATGGTAGATTATAGATTCAATGACAGCGTCAGCATAGAGGTGCAGGACGCGCAAATCATGGGCGACTTGGCCGTGCCGCAGGAGGCAAAAGGGCTGGTGATTTTTTCGCATGGCAGCGGCAGCAGCCGCCTGAGCCCACGCAACCGCTTTGTGGCGGAGCACCTGCAACGCTCCGGTTTCGCCACGTTACTGCTAGACCTGCTCACGCAACAGGAAGACCAGCGGCGCGAAAACCGATTTGACGTGCCGCTGCTGACCACCCGCCTGATAGCCGCTGTGAACTGGCTGCAGCAAAACGAACTGACAGGGGATTTGCGGTACGGATTCTTTGGGGCCAGCACAGGAGCCGCCTCCGCCCTGGGCGCAGCAGCAGCCCTGGGAGGCGATATCATAGACGCCGTGGTGAGCAGGGGAGGCCGACCCGACCTGGCAGGGGACATATTGCCGGATGTACAGGCGCCCACGCTGCTGATCGTGGGCGGGCTGGATGAACAGGTGCTGGCCCTAAATATTCAGGCGCAAGAACAGCTGCAATGCATCAAGGACCTGGAGCTTGTACCGGACGCCACCCATCTGTTTGAGGAGCCGGGGGCGCTGGAGATGGCCGCGCAGTTGGCCACCGACTGGTTCCGGAAGTACCTGGGCCCCGGCAAGCAGCACCCGCTGCGCCAGGACCAGCCCTAGGTATAGCAGCGTGCCGAGGTGCACATGTCATGACCTAAGAATAGCTCAAGCCATATAGTATGGAGTACATCAAGAACAGGGAAGAGGCGGCGCTGCTGCTGGCGGACAGGCTGGAGAAGTACCAGGGCCAATTGGGCGTGGTACTCGCCATACCCAGAGGCGGCGTGCCCGTTGCGGCTCCTATCGCCAAGCGGTTAGGTATGCCACTGGAAGTGACGGTGTCCAAGAAAATCGGGCATCCTGCTAATCCGGAGTACGCCATTGGGGCCGTGAGCCTGGACGATGTGGAGGTGGAGGAACATATCAACGTGCCGCAGGAATACGTAGCTGCCGAAGTAAAGCGTATACGGGAAAGCCTGCACAGGAAGTACCGCCTCTTCATGGGCAACCGGCAACCCGTTGCCCTTCAGGACCGCATCGTCATCATTGTAGATGATGGCATTGCTACCGGCAAAACGCTGCTGTCCACTGTGAACCTGGTCAGGAAGCAGCACCCGCGCAAAATCATCGTGGCTGTGCCGGTGGCTCCCCCATCTGCCATTGAGCGGTTCACTGCCCTGGTCGATGAGGTGGTATGCCTACTCGTGCCGCCTTTCTTTCAGGCAGTGGGGCAGTTCTACCAGGAGTTCTCGCAGGTGAGCGACGAAGAAGTGATTGAGTTGTTGCAACAGCAGTAGCCTGTGCCGACATTTACCCTATGCCTCTCCTGCTAGTCCACCATCAGGTGCCGCAGGTATACCCGGTCTGGGAAGGTTGCCCGCACCAGGTAAAGGCTAGCCTTTTGAAGCTCGGCCGGGTTGATGCGCTCAGCGTAATTGCCTCGTCTGTCCGCCTCGGCCGCGAATGTCTTCACCAGTTTGCCCTCCAAGGTATAGATTTCCACGTTGAATTTTTCCTGCGGCTGCAGCGCCATCAGTTGGAGTGTCACCAGGTCCCCTCGCGTGTGGGTAGGGTATAGGCGCATGTCAGCTGCCAGTCCGTCTGAACTGGTGGTTACCGCCACCACGTTGGAGTAGCTGGTCTCTCCGCTGAAATCCACTTGCTTCAGGCGGTAGTAGCTGGTGCCGGCGGACGCCTCCTTGTCCTCGAAGGCATAGCTGCGGGTGAGTGAAGTAGTGCCTGCACCCTCTACCTGGCCGATGGCAGCAAAATCAGATGCGTCTAGAGCGCGCTGTACCTCAAAATGGCTGTTGTCCTGCTCGGAGGCAGTGGACCAGGAAAGCTGTACCCCGCTGGTAGTGGCTATACCTTTGAAGCTGACCAGTTCCACAGGAAGCGGTACAATAATCTGGTCCATGATGGCCTCAAACCAGCGCTGGGCTATTTTCTCCATGCCGCTGGCGTTGGGATGCAGACCATCGTAGGTGTCACGTCCTGAAGTCGCGTCGAAACCGGTATTCTGGTCTACCACCACCACAGGGGACTGGATTGTGTTCAGTTCCTGCGCCAGAGCCGGGATGCGCGCATTGAGATTGCTGACGTTTCGGTTCGCATTTCCATTGCCGTAGTCTATCGGAATCAGTTGCGCCATCAGGATGATGACATTAGGGGATTTAACCCTGATTTGCCGCACGGTCTCCTGGAGGTTATCCAAGGTTCTGTTCAGTGTAGCCTCATCCAGTATCTCGCCTTTGAACATATCGTTGGTGCCGAGGTGCATGAGCACGATGTCCGGGGTATAGCGCTGCATCCATTGGCTCAGCTGCTGCTTGCTGCGTTCGCCTGGGTTGCCGTTCAGTATCTGGTCGGTGTTCCAGCCCCAGTGGCCTTCGTTTCTGTTGTTGAAGGTTTGGCCGTTGTAGGCCTCATAGGTGGGCCTTCCTCCGTAGTTCTCATTGTGTGAGCCCACGAACTCAAAGTCCACCTCGGCGTCCAGTAGCTTTTTCCAGAGCGGATAGCGGTAGCTGACATACTCGGTGTTCCCCTGCGTGATAGAGTTTCCGAGAGGCATAATCCGAAGCGTCTGTGCCTGCAGAGGGCCTAGAAAAAGTACAAGAAACAGCATCGGGAGCGACACTTTAAGCAACTGAACCAAGGGGAGAGGTAAGGTTATTTTCATACACAGGTATGCTAATCGGGTGGAATTCAAACAGCTACTAAGAACGGCTGACTGGGGTTACGGTTGCGCCATCTGCCTGATTGCCATTAAAAAACGGTTATATTCGCCCACATGCCGCAGCCGGATGCCGCTGACCCTCACAGAGGTATAGCCATCAATGTGGTTTTGGTCAGGTACAAGAAGGCCGTCTGGTGAATGATATACCCAGGGCGGTGGAGCCGCCTTGTCGGCACACTCCATCCTGTGGCAGAGGAGGTAGCCAGGTAGGGCAGGAAAGCCTAGCTTTGGGCTAGCCCGTATTAAAAAGACTCTTATATTTGCTATCCCAACCAGCAGCAAGGGGAAGGCCACAAGCCTGGAAAAAATCGGGAGACAACCCGCAGCTGCCGGTGATTTTACCTTAAAACAAAAGAAAACATGATGACAAAAGCATCCAAGATTATCTATACCATAACCGATGAGGCGCCTGCCCTGGCAACGCGTTCTTTCCTGCCCATAGTGCAGGCCTTCACCAAAGCAGCCGACATTGAAGTAGAGACCAGAGACATTTCACTGGCCGGCCGCATCATCGCTGCTTTCCCGGAAAACCTTTCTGAGGAGCAGAAGCAGTCGGATGACCTGGCCTACCTGGGCGACCTGGCCAAGACGCCGGAGGCGAACATCATCAAGCTACCCAACATCAGCGCCTCTATACCGCAACTGACAGAGGCCATCAAAGAATTGCAGTCGCAGGGGTACAACATACCAGATTATCCAGCCGACCCCAAGAACGACGCTGAGAAAGAAGCAAAGTCACGTTACGCAAAAATTCTAGGTAGCGCTGTGAACCCGGTACTGCGCGAAGGCAACTCGGATCGCCGTGTGGCCGATGCCGTGAAGCAGTACGCCAAGAAGCACCCGCACTCGATGGGCAAGTGGTCTTCTGATTCTAAAACGCACGTGGCCCACATGACGGGCGGCGACTTCTACGGCAGCGAACAGTCTGTGGTAGTGGACAAAGCAACCGATGTGCGCATCGAGTTCGTGGGTGCCAACGGCGAGACCAAAGTGCTGAAAGACAAAGTAGCCCTGAAGGCTGGCGAAGTGATGGACTCCTCTGTGATGAGCCGCAATGCACTTCGCTCGTTTCTGGAGAAGGAGATTGCAGAGGCAAAAGAACAAGGCATCCTGCTCTCGTTACACCTGAAGGCGACCATGATGAAGGTATCTGACCCTATCATGTTTGGCCACGCTGTGACGGTGTTCTTCAAAGAGACTTTCGCCAAGCATGGCGCTACCTTCAAAGAGATTGGCGTAGACCCCAACAACGGCTTGGGCGATGTATACGCTAAAATTCAGAACCTGCCGGCTGAGCAGCGTGCCGAGATTGAAGCTGACCTGAAGACTGAGATGAAGAAACGCCCTGAGCTGGCGATGGTGAACTCTGACAAGGGCATCACCAACCTGCACGTGCCAAGCGACGTGATTATCGACGCCTCCATGCCAGCGGCAATCCGCTCGTCTGGTCAGATGTGGGGACCGGACGGCAAACTGCACGACACGAAAGCGATTATACCGGACCGCTCTTATGCCCAGATTTACCAGGAAGTAATTCAGTTTAACAAAGAGAACGGCGCTTTCGACCCGACCACCATGGGCACTGTACCGAACATCGGCCTGATGGCCCAGAAAGCCGAAGAATACGGCTCGCATGACAAGACGTTTGAGATGGCCGCCGCTGGTACTGTGCGCATTGTGGACGCTGACGGTAATACGCTGATGGAGCAGCAAGTGGAGCAGGGCGATATCTTCAGAGCCTGCCAGACAAAGGACCTTCCTATTCAGGACTGGGTGAAGCTGGCCGTTACGAGAGCCCGCATCACAAATACACCCGCCATCTTCTGGCTGGACCCACAGCGCGCCCACGACGCCAACCTCATCAAAAAGGTAGAGCTATACCTGCAGGACCACGATACCAACGGTCTTGAAATCAAAATCATGTCGCCAGTGGAGGCCATGCGCTATACCTGTGAGCGTGCCAAAGCCGGCAAAGACACCATCTCTGTAACCGGTAACGTACTCCGCGACTACCTGACCGACCTGTTCCCGATTATTGAACTGGGTACCAGCGCGAAAATGCTTTCTATCGTTCCGTTGCTGGACGGCGGTGGCCTGTTCGAAACAGGTGCCGGCGGCTCTGCACCGAAGCACGTGGAGCAGTTCGTAGAAGAGAACTACCTGCGTTGGGATTCACTGGGCGAGTTCCTAGCCCTAGCGGTTTCTTTGGAAGACCTGGCCTACAAGACTAAAAACGAGAAAGCGGAAGTACTGGCAGAAGCCCTGAACAAAGCCAACGCTGAGTTCCTGGAGAAAGATAAGTCGCCAGCTCGTAAAGTTGGTGGAATCGACAACCGTGGCAGCCACTTCTACCTGGCCATGTATTGGGCACAGGCGCTGGCTGAGCAGTCCAAGAACGAGGAGCTGAAAAACCGCTTTACAAAGCTGGCACAGGAACTGACGGACAACGAGCAGAAAATTGTGGATGAGCAAATTGCCGCACAAGGCAAGCCTGTTGACATCGGCGGCTACTACCACCCGAACGAAGAGAAAACCAGCAAAGCCATGCGTCCGAGTGAGACCTTGAATGCGGCTTTGGAGAGTTTCTAGTTGGAGGTATAGATTTTAAAATAGAAAGGCTGCCTGAGCGATTGGGCAGCCTTTCTATTTTAATCCATTAACTTTGAAGCTAAGGCCTAGCCAACTTTGTAGGTATAGCGGCTGCCTGAGAAGCAACAATGGAAGAGCAATACTCACCGTTCGAACCTTTTGACAGCGCAGACGACTCTGAGGCGAACTTTGCGGCTTATCTTGCTTCTCAACCACAAATCTCCAAATCCGCATCCGATACCAGAACCATTGTCGTGATTGGGCGGCACCGTTACTACAATTTGTTTAGTGCACAACTGGTCTCCTGCAGCCTGAGCAGCACTGGCGAACTAAAGGCTCCTTTTACAGTATTAAATCCACTCGAACAGGTATGGCGAACGGATAAGCCAGACGAGTTGAAGTTCTACAGCGCCATTGCCCGTTTTCATAGTTTCTACGAAAAGTCAGCTACAGATGCAGCCAGTTTTAAAGCGCTGGTACGCAATCCGCTGCACTATACCTTTTATCTCCACGACAGCGAGGTTTCCGATAAGGTAACGCCGCGCTCTATTATACCTGTTCAGGTCACGCAGCCACAAATTGACTTTAAAGTGCGCATAGGCCTGGCTAGCAACGTATTCAGCATCACCAACGATTTGTTTATAAACGGCACCTATTATCCCCTTAGTCGCATCAGCGTTCGGTATGAGCATTTCCTGGTGGCCGATGATGCCTGGTACCTGTGTCCTAATCCGCACTTACCTGCCGTTATAGCCTATTTCACAAAGCACGACCAGGAGTTGCAACTGCCGCACGACGCTTTTCTCCAATTTCAGCAGCAGGTGCTGGCAAAGATAGACACGCATGTGCCTGTGGAGCATACCTACCTGAAACCTGCCACCAAAGCACAGCTGCGAAGCAAAGGCTTTAACCAGCCGCCCGAGAAGGTGCTATACCTGATTGAGTCGCAGAACTATGTGTTGCTGCAGCCTTTTATGCGCTACGGTGAAATCGAGATTCCGCTGTTGTCGAATAAGCTGATTTATGACCAGGACAACATGGGCAGGCCGTTTTTTGTGGCACGCAACACCGAGGCAGAAGCGGCTTTTACCAAATTGCTGATGCAGCAGCACCCGCATTTCCGGGAGCAGCTCGACAACATACTCGAGTACTTTTACCTGCACAAAGACAGGTTCCTGGACGAGGCCTGGTTTCTAGATGCCTTCGACAACCTGGCTGCGCACGGAGTTACCATTCTTGGTTTCAACGACCTGCAAGGCAACAAACTCAGCCAGCACAAAGCCGCGGTGGCTATTCAGGTAGACAGTGGTCTGAACTGGTTTAATGTGACGGTTCAGGTAAAATTCGGCCGCAAAAAAGCGTCGCTCAAGCAGCTGAAGAAAGCAGTCGTGAACAAGAGTAAGTACGTACTGCTCGACGATGGTACCATGGGCATTATACCTGAGGAATGGCTCCAGAAGCTAAAAGTCTATTTCGACACAGGTATAGTAGAGGAGGAATTGCTGCAGATTCCCAAAACGAACTTTGCCGTGCTCACCGAATTGTTTGAAGATTACATGCTGGATGAACAGGTGCACAAAGAGCTGTGGTGGTACCAGGCACAGCTGGGCAACGTGGAGAACATCGCTCCTATACCTGCACCGGCCCAACTACAAACCACTTTGCGGCCTTATCAGTTGCAGGGCCTCAGCTGGCTCAATTTTCTGGACGACCTGCAGTTTGGCGGCTGCCTCGCCGACGACATGGGCCTGGGCAAAACAGTGCAGATTATCGCCTTTATGCTCTTGCTGCGCGAAAAGCGAGAGCGGCAAACGCATCTTCTGGTCGTGCCCACCTCGCTTATACCCAACTGGCAGGCGGAGCTGCAAAGGTTTGCCCCATCGCTCCAAGTGCATGTGCACCACGGCTCTAACAAAGCAAAGGCTACAGACGCTTTTCAGGAATACGATGTGGTCATCACCACCTACAATACCCTGCTCTCCGATATTGTTTTCCTGAAAAAGCACAGCTTCGGCTATACCTTCCTGGACGAATCGCAGAACATCAAGAACCCGAACTCGCAGCGCTACAAAGCGGCTTGTCTGCTGCAATCTTACAACAGAATCGTGCTGACGGGTACGCCGTTCGAGAACAATACCTTCGATATTTACGCGCAACTTTCCTTTGTCAATCCAGGTTTACTCGGCACCAGAACCTACTTCCGGAACACCTATGCCATGCCCATCGATAAGTTTAAGGACAGGAGAAGCGCGCAGGCATTGCAGGAGAAGATTGGGCCTTTTGTACTGAGGAGAACAAAAGCCGAAGTAGTCAAAGAGCTTCCCGATAAAACAGAAATGGTCCTGTACTGCGAGATGGGAGAGGAGCAGCGCAAGGTATACGACACCGCCGAGCAGGAATTCAGAGACTGCATCAACGCCACCGGAGAAGAGGAGCTGACAAAGCACCCGATGCACGTGCTGCGTGGCATCACCAAACTGCGCCAGATTTGCAATTCCCCACTGCTCTCCGGCGATACTAAACTTTTCTCCGATACCTCCGCCAAGATACAAGTGCTCCTGCAGCAGATTCAGAATATAGCGAGGCACCACAAAGTACTCGTGTTTTCACAGTTTGTAGGTATGCTGAATTTGATTAAAGAGGAGCTGGTAAAGGAAAATGTCAAGTACTCATACCTCACCGGCAGCACCCGCAACAGGGGCGAAGTAGTAGACCAGTTCCAAAAAGATGAAGAGATTCGTGTGTTTCTGGTGAGTCTGAAAGCGGGCGGCACAGGCCTTAACCTCACAGCAGCCGATTACGTGTTCATCGTGGACCCCTGGTGGAACCCTGCCGTAGAAAACCAGGCCATTGACCGCAGCTACAGAATCGGGCAGGAGAAAAAAGTGATTGCCGTGCGGCTCATTTGCCCCAACACGGTGGAGGAAAAAATCCAAATTCTGCAGCAGAGCAAGTCGAAACTGGCTACTGATTTGGTAACCGCCGATAACAGCTTCTTCCAGTCGCTTACCAAGGATGATTGGCTGAACTTGAGCAGTAGCAGTAGCTAAGGCACTTCGCCGAATCCAAATCTCAGTCGTGGGTGAGCATGAATAGTCAGCCACCCGCAACCTTTCCCGTTAATGCTTGTTCAAACCAAAGGTAAATAAGCAGCTATGGAAAACAACACTACTTCAGCGTCACAGAAGCCAACTATAGTTTTGGCAGGAGCCACAGGAGATTTAGGTGGGCGAATTGGCAGGTCTCTTCTGGAGAAGGGAGCTGAAGTGAGAGCAATAGTGCGTAGCAACAGTGATGCGGCTAAAGTAGATGCATTGCGAAAACAGGGTGCCACTATCTGTGAAGTAGATTTTCATAACGCTTCTGAACTGGCAAAATCCTGCGAAGGAGCTACCTGTGTGGTGTCTGCCCTGTCAGGGCTGCACTATGTGATGGTGGGTATACAAAGCCTGTTGCTGAATGCGGTCGTAGCGGCTGGTGTACCCCGTTTTATACCTTCCGACTTTGCGATTGACTTCACAAACCTACCTTATGGGAAGAACCGTAACCTCGACTTTCGCAAAGAATTCAAAGAGCGATTAGACAAAGCGCCTATCGCCGCGACTTCTGTGCTATGTGGTATGTTCGCTGATTTACTTACCGGGCAGGCACCCATTGTCCTGTTCCCAATTAAAAAAGTGATGTACTATGGGAATCCGAATCAGCTCATGGATTTCACGACCATACAAAATACAGCCGATTACACAGCAGCAGCCGCACTTGACCCCACCGCACCGCGTTACCTGCGCATCGCCGGAGACGTGTTGGATGCCTACGGCTTAAAAGAAGCTGCGAGCAAAGCTACTGGAGAGGAATTCAAATTACTCCGGGTTGGCGGATTGAGCTTACTGAATACCATCATCAGGATAACAAAAGCCCTTACACCGGCTAGCAAAGAAGTCTTTCCGGCATGGCAGGGTATGCAATACATGCGCGATATGTTCAGCGGGTTACCAAAACTGGAGCCTTTAGACAACGACCGCTATCCCGAAATAAAATGGACTACTGTAGCTGAAGTGCTGGAAAGGCGGTAAGTTTTGCTCCGCTCTTTCCCCGCTGGCGCGAACTTTCAGCTCCTGCCTATACCCTTCCACAGCCATACCTCCACGAGTGCCAGTACGAGCTGTAAGCGTGCACTGGCAGCAAGGTGACGCTATACCTAAGACATGAAACAAAACAGAAAGGCTGCCTGATTACCTCAGGCAGCCTTTCTGTTTTATGGGAAATAAACTTTCTAATCTGCATTGGAGCCAATGTCCCCTTGGGCAACGTAGACTTCCAGTTGCTCAGGGCTGAGGTGCACGTTGACATGGCCGTCGTATTTCAGCACGTCCGAGTAGCCGAAAGGTGTGCCATCGTCCAGTTCCGCCACGTTGGTCTTGCTCATACCCGTTGTGCCATCTACAGGATTGAAAGTGAATGCGATGCCTCCTCCTTCCTCAACCGAGTTCCTGTGGATGTGGGCTGGGTGTATGCCGTTCTCAGGTGTGTTCTCTAAAGTAATGGTGGCTAAGGCTTCTCCGTTCCTTCTTCGCTCAAAGACAACGAGTCCGTTTATACCTGGTACAGCTGCCTCCTCCAGTGTATACCTCTTGGACTTGCCTGTCAGTTCGTTCTGGCCGATATCAGACTGCGCTACAATGACATCCAGGCGCTCTTCGCTCAAGTGCACGTTCAGGTGCCCATCGTATTCCATCAGTTCCTCAAAAGAAACCGGATTGCCGGCATCATCCCGCCGAACAATCGTGGTGCTGACACCAGTTGTCCCGTCAACCGGATTGAGTGAGATAACGATGGGGCCTCCTTCTACAGCTGTGTTCGCATGGATGTGCGCTGGGTGCCTGCCCCCTGTAGGCGTCCCAGTCAAGACAATGGTAATGGAAGTCGTTCTGTTATCTATCCGCACAAATGTGGCGGTGCCTTCTATTGTTTCAACTGCTACCGGTTCGAGGTCATACACTTTCGTGTCGGGGATAGGCAATGGGAAGTCGTCATCGTCCTTACAACCGGTAAGGACAACCGTGCTGAGCACCAACATTAGCGTAAAAATGTTGATTTTGGATAGGTTGTTCAACATAGGCTTAACTATTAAAGGTAAAAAAATAAGACATTTCAGTTGAATCTTTGTATTATTTAACCTTCTGTAAGCCAGTTTGTTTTGAGTTTTTTGCTAATGAAGTCCAGAAAGTGGTGAGCAGCAGGAGCAAGTACTTAAGCCAGCTTCTAGAGGGCAATCTAGCTCGTTAAAAGCAACCTTGGTAAAAGCAGGAGCCCTGTCTCTACCACCGCTTCTGCCTCAAGAGAATCATGCCTGTTGTACTTGCCCTTCCGGGTAGACAATCTGAAAGCAACCTATTAGCTCGTGCTTGTACCCAGCACACGGCTATACCTCCACGACCGGCAATATGAAGTGCAGGCTTGTGCTGGCAGAAGGTTCGGCTGGCGACTAACAGCACTACCAAAAACCCAGGTACGTAAGCAGCCAGAAATAGCAGTAGGTGATAATCAGGCTGGAAATGCCAATCACGATGCCGTTGACGGCAAAGTCCTTCGTGGTGAGCTCGTTTGTGGAGTAGGCTATGGCGTTTGGCGGGGTGCTGATGGGCAGGGCCATGCTGCTTCCGGCCATCACGGCCAGCCCGATGGCCATAAACTTCACATTCACGCCTTCCAGTTGGTGCGCCATCGAAATGGCCATGGGTATGAACAGTATGGCTGTGGTGGTGTTGGACATGAAAGTGCCCACCACCAACGTGGTTATGAAGATGATTAGCACAATCCATTCACTCTCAAGAGGCAGAGAGTCAGCAATCACCTTATCGAGGCCGGTGAGGCTCATTCCCTCGCCCAGCGCCAGGCCGCCCGCAATCACAAACAAAATGTTCCACTCCAACCTGTTGAACTCCTTAATGGAAAGCAGGCCCGTGGCCGTGAACATAATGGCGGGAAACAAGGCCACCACCGCCGACGGAATGCCATGCCAGCTATCGGTTAACCAAAGCAGCACCGTAATGCCAAAAACGACAATCACGAAAATGCCTTCTCCGCTGAAAGGCTTCTTTTCCACAGGCGTCAGCATAAGGGGGATTTCAGGTTTATACCGGAGCCACAGCAGCTGAAAAAGTATGAACAGCAGCACCACTACCAGCGGGAGCATGATAACCATCCAGGTAAGGAAGTCAACCTGAACGCCCTCGTTCGCCAGCAAACCGACTGCAATGGCGTTAGGCGGCGACCCGATGGGCGTCGCCAGGCCTCCTATGCTTGCCGAGAAAGGTATAGCCAGCGTAAGTCCCTTGCGGAATGAGTTACTGGCCGGAACAAAAGCAAGGATGGAACTGGTCAGGATAATCATCATGGCTGTGGTGGCCGTGTTGCTGATCCACATGCCAAAGATGGTGGTGATGACGATTACGCCAAGCAAAGCACTTTTGGCAGACAGACCGAAAATGCGCAGCATCACGCTCGACAGGTATACATCCACGTTCACTTTCACCCCAACCTTGGCCAGTATGAAGCCCCCTAGGAATAGATAGATGATAGGGTCTGAAATAGGGTCGAGGAAACGCTGGTAAGGTATAGTCGCTATACCTGGCGTATTCAAAATGCTCCAGTTGCCCGGGTTGCCCAGCAGGATAACCTGCGCCCCTATGATAAGGAGTGAGGTGGCAAACAGTGGGATGGTCTCCGTGGCCCAAAGCAAAGCCGCCGTCACCAGAATGCCCGTCATGTAGGCTATCTGCGGCGTAAGGTCTGTGGTTTCTGCCACCAGCCAGCCTGAGAGAACGCCAAACAGAATGATGACTGAGAATGACAGAATGCGTTTCAGCCTGGGGAGTGGAAGTTCGGTTGCTTTTCTGATAAGGCGCTTTGTACTGGAATCCATTGTGCTGCTCTGGAGGGTCTGTTCTGACTTACATTTGGGTTGCCGTAGCCGTTTTTTCTATACCTGCCGGCTGCTTCTGCGTTTTCTGCAGCATTTGGCTATGCGGCATCAGGATAGGTTGCTATATGCTTAAGTTAGCAAGTATAAGTTAAACTGTAAAACAAAAGCGGCAGCCTGAAGGGGCTGCCGCTTTTGTTATCAAGGTATAGCAATCAGGTCTAGTACCCGAATACTTGCTCCAACGTCAGTTGCTTCACTTTGCCGTACTTCTCCAGTTCTTTGAAATTCAGTCTGTCTTTCGAGCCGATTACCAAGATGGCCTGTGGCTGGGCTTTCACGAACTTCTTCTGGAACTCCTGCAGCTGGTCAAAGGTCAGGCTGTTGGCGCTTTCGTACACGTCTTTGCGGATGTCGTAGTCCAGGCCGAGGCGCTTGGCCCGCTCGTAGTCAAACAGGATAGATGATTTGGTGATGCGCTCCGAAGAGATGCTGTTGCGCAGCGAGGCCTTCGCCAGATTGAAGTTCTCATCGGCCAGCGGCATGTTGTTCAGGAGCTCCTGCATACCTGCCATCGCCTCGGGCAGCTTGTCTGACTGCGTACCGATGTAGGACATGATGTAGTTGGAGCGGTCCTTCTTGCTGGCCGTGCTGTAGCTGGAGTAAGCGGAGTAGGCCAAAGCCTTTGACTCGCGCAGTTCCTGGAACACAATCGAGCTCATACCGGCACCGAAGTACTGGTTGTACAGGCGGATGGTCGGCACCATGGCTTTGTTGAAGGCATCCGCTTTGGTCAGGAACATCAGTTCGGCCTGCACCATGTTATAATCCACCCAGTACACCGTCGGCTGCTTGATGTCCAGCTCGGCGTATACCTTCTCGGCAGGAACCGGCTTCAGTCTGCCCGGCACGATGTGACCGATGTTCAGGGCGGCCACCAAGTTGTCTGCTTCACGTGGGCCATAGTACAGCACGCGGTGCTCGTAGGTAGGGATGCTCTTGATGAGGTCCACCAGTTCCTGTGGCTTCACAGCCTTCAGTTCTTTCTCTGAAAGCACCGTGGTGAACGGGTTCTTCGGGCCATACTTGGCGTAGTTCACCAGAGCCTGGTTCAGGATAACAGATTTGTTCAGCTTGGCGTCGTTGCGGGCCTTCAGGATGCCGGCTACCATGTCGTCCAGTGCTTTTTGGTCAGCCTTCGGGTTCTGCAGCGTGTTCTCGAACAGGGCCAGCGCCTTCACGAAGTTTTCATCCAAGCCAGACAGCGTGACATATACCTGGTCGCCGGAAGTGGACACATTGAAGGAGGTACCCAGCTTGTAGAACTCCTTCTTGAGTTCCTCAGCGGTATACTTGTCGTTGCCCAGGAACTTGAGGTAGTTCACCGCCATACCCAGTTTCTGGTCGTTGTTCGTGCCCATGTCCAGGATGTAGTAAAGCTGGAACAGGCCGTTCTCGTTGTTCTTGGTGTAGAGGAGCGGGATATTGTTCTTCAGCTTCGCCTCTTTGATGTCGGCTTTGTAATCCACGAACACCGGAGAGAGCGCCGGCACATCGGCCGCCATGAAGTTCTTGTAGTACTCTGACTGCGCATCGCGGTTCACCGGCACTGGGGTGATGGTTGGCTTCTCTACTTTCTGGGCGGCAGCGTTCTTGTCGTTGCGCTTGTACACCAGCACGTAGTTGTTGTTCAGGTACTTGTTGGCCACATCCACCACCTCTTGCTTCGTGATTTTGGCGAATTCCTCCGGGCGGTTCACATACTGTGACCACGGAATGTCATAGACGAAAGCGGTCACGAAGGCATCGGCACGGTTGGAGTTATCCTCATACGACTGCATCAGGCTGATTTTGTTGTCGTTCACAATCGCAGGAATCAACCAGTCCTCAAACTTGCCCTGCTTCACCAGCTCCACCTGCGTCAACAGCATGTCCTTCACCTCATCCAGGCTCTGTCCTTGGCGCGGAGAGCCACCCAAACGGAACACCGAGTAGTCTTTCATCTGGTTGTCATAGCCGTACGCCTGCAGTACTTTCTGCTGCTGGTTCAGGTTCAGGTCAATCAGGCCGGCCTGACCGTTGTAGAGGATGTTGCTGATCATGCTCAGCACGAGCGCCTCGCGCGAGTTCATGCCCGGGAAACGGTAGGCGATGGACACGTTCTCCGCGCTAGGACCCGTCACTTCCTTCACAATCGGCTTGGCGATGGGCTGCTCCTGCGCGACCTGGAAGGCAGGGGCCGACCTTTTCTGCAGCTTGCCAAAGTGGGCATCAATCATGCGGATGGTCTGGTCGAAGTCGATGTCACCGCTCAGCGCGATGGCCATGTTGTTCGGCACGTAATAGGCATCAAAGTACTTCTTGATTTCAGTGATGGAGGGGTTCTTGAGGTGCTCCACCGTGCCGATGGTGGTCTGCGTGCCATACTGGTGCGTCGGGAACATCGCCGCGTTCAGCGTCTCCATCACTTTCCAGCCGTCGTTGTCGAGGGTGCGGTTCTTTTCTTCGTATACGGCCTCCAATTCGGTATGGAACAGGCGGGGTACCAGCTCGCCAAAACGGTGTGCCTCCAGGGCTACCCAGCGCTCCAATTGGTTGCTCGGTACGTCGTTGGTATACACCGTCTGCTCCACGGAGGTATAGGCGTTGGTTCCTTTGGCCCCGATGGCTCCCAGGATTTTGTCGTACTCGTTGGCTACGGCATAGGTAGCGGCTACACCCGAGATAGAGTCGATTTGATGGTAGATTTTCTTGCGCATGGCTGCGTCGGTGGTGTTGCGGTGCTTTTCATACAGCGCCTCAATCTTGTCCAGCTCCGCTTTCTCCTTCTCCCAGTTCTGCGTACCGAGTTTGGTCGTGCCCTTGAACACCATGTGCTCCAGGTAGTGTGCCAGACCAGTAGCATCGGCCGGGTCGTTTTTGCTGCCAGCCTTCACCGCGATGTAGGTCTGCACGCGTGGCGCGTCCTCGTAATCGGTCAGGTATACCTTCAGGCCATTGTCCAGGGTATAGACACGGGCGTTGAGTGGGTCGTTGGCGGCGGTTTCGTATTTGTACTCCTTTTGGGCCGGAGAGGCCACAGCCGTGTCGGTGGCCGACTGGGACTGGGTGATTTCGTTTTTACACTGCGTGAACGTGAGCGCTGACGCAGCCAAAAACAAGGATAATCCTTTTTTCATGGGCTAGTTTTTAGGTATAGACAGGTATAGACACACAACATGCTGCCAGGTCGCCGGCTTCTAATGGACAGAAGCCGGCCGACGTGACAGATGCGTTTTAACTATAACTTTACAAATATATATTTTTTACCGATTTAGAAGTCAGTGTCCAGGCCTAATCGCTGTTTCATATCGACGAGCACCGGGTATTTCTCGGCCAGGTAGTTGAATTTGTCCTGTGAGGTATAGAGTTTATTGCCTTCCTGCACCTCCATCACCTCGGCTTTCAGCGTGATGCTGCGGTTGCCGGTCTCTTTCTTCAGCTCGGCCAGCAGGGACGGGCGCAGGCTGGTGAACTGGTCCATCATCACGTGGTTTTCCAGGTGCAGAATAATATCATTCCCTTCGCCGATGTGGTACTGGCGGTTCAGGAGGGTGTACTCCATCATGTTCTCCGCCTTTTTGCGGCGCAGGATGGCGTGCCACACCGTTTTGAGCCGGTCCGCATCAACGGGCGCTACACTACCATGCGGCGACTCCTCCTCTTCCTCGGCCACGGCCGTGTCCGTCACCACAGTGGCCGCCTGGTTCTGGATGTCCTTCAGGCTAGGCAACTTGCCCAGCTTTTTCTGGGGAGGAACAGGTATAGACGGCCGCTGCATGGCAGGGGCAGGGGCTGCCTGCGCCTCCGGGGCTGATAGGTGGGCATCTGGTGTTACGTGCTGTGGTTTAGGTGGCTGCTGCAGTCCTTCCGACGGCACAGTGCCCGGCTGCTGTGGTTGCTGCAAACCTACGGAAGGTATACCGCCACCGCCTTGCATCGCTGCCGAAGGCACACCACCAGCAGCCGGTTGCTGCATAGCGGCAGAAGGTATAGTGGCACCTGGAGTACTGGTAGAGGCCGGTGCCTGGTCCGCTACCTTAGCTTTTTTTGGGGCTGCTCCGTTTTCTCCCACGCGCTGGGCAAAACTCAGGGCTGCGTTGAGGTGCGCCATCTTCATGAGGCACAGCTCCACGTGCAGGCGCTGGTTCTTGCTGCTCTTGTAGTGCATGTCGCAGGTGCTCACCAGGTTCAGGCCCGAAAGCAGGAACGACACCGACGACTTGGCCGACTGCTCCGCATACCTGGCCTTGACGTTATCCGACACCTCCAGCAGTTGCACCGTCTGAGCGTCTTTACATACCAGCAAGCTGCGGAAATGCTCGCCTATACCCACCAGGAAGTTATGCGCGTCAAAGCCGTTCTTCAATATCTCGTCGAAGAGGAGCAGCGAGCCCGACAGGTTCTCCTGCAGCAGGTAATCGGTGAGGCGGAAATAATAATCGTAGTCCAGGATGTGCAGGTTCTCGACGGTGGCCCTGTAAGTCACGTTGTGGCCCGAGAAAGTCACCATCTGGTCGAAGATGGACAGCGCGTCGCGCAGGGCACCATCGGCCTTCTGCGAAATCAGGTGGAGGGCATCTGGTTCGGCCTGTATGTTCTCCTTCTGGGCGATGCTGCCCAGGTGGCGCACCATGTCCTCGATGCGGATGCGGTTAAAGTCGAATATCTGGCAGCGCGACAGGATGGTCGGGATAATTTTGTGGCGCTCGGTGGTGGCCAGGATGAAGATGGCATACGCAGGCGGCTCCTCCAGCGTCTTCAGAAACGCGTTGAAGGCCTGGTTCGAGAGCATGTGCACCTCATCTATGATGTAGATTTTGTATTTGCCGGTCTGAGGGGCGTAGCGCACCTGCTCCACCAGGTTCCGGATGTCCTCCACGGAGTTGTTGGAGGCGGCATCGAGCTCGTGTATGTTGAAGGAGCTGTTGGAGTTGAAGCTGCGGCACGATTCGCACTCGTTGCAGGCCTCTACTTCCGGGGTGATGTTCTGGCAGTTAATGGTCTTGGCCAGGATACGGGCACAGGTCGTTTTGCCCACACCACGCGGACCGCAGAACAGGAACGCCTGGGCCAGATGGTGGCTGCTGATGGCGTTTTTGAGGGTGTTGGTGATATGGTGCTGCCCCACCACGCTATCGAACGTGGCCGGCCGGTACTTACGCGCTGATACTACGAAATTTTCCATCACTACAAAGATAACGAATCCGAAGGTGAGATGGGAGTGGTTTTTATCCAGTAGTTTTCCAGACAGTTATCCACTCTATAACAAAGGGTGTAGGACGCGGCGCAGGATTGGCACCGAGTATTTCAAGGCGGCTCTTCCGATGATTTCGGAAGTATAGGTAGGGCTGGTGTCAAGGAAGCGAGCCTTGCAATAGAAGTTTACATGAACCTGTAGGATAGTATAGCCTGCTGCTATAGTAGGAATATGGCTGTATAGTCTTCTGGAATGGGTATTTGGCTGACTTGATTACATTTATATTTATTAATACTTATATATAAATGTATCAGCTAGTTGTGTAATATAAGAAGTAAATATTAAGATAAAAAATGTTTTATTTTAAAGGCAGTTGAATATAACTATACCTATATCGTTGCGTACTCCATAATCTGATACCTACAGAGTCTAACTTAAACTTTAACAAATCACTTTATGGAAAAAAATCTACGCTTACTGGTCCAGTTGGCATTCGTCGTGATTTTGCTGCTGGGAACCACCCTGACCTACGGGCAGGGAAGGAGCAACGACAAAAGGAAGCAGCTTCCGCAGGTAGCGCTCGACCACATCAACAAGAACAAGCAGAAGCTGAAGGTCAAGGACAAAGACATCGCGGACCTGGAGCTGAGCAGCGAGTC
Source organism: Pontibacter roseus DSM 17521 (assembly GCF_000373265.1). Classification (GTDB taxonomy): domain Bacteria; phylum Bacteroidota; class Bacteroidia; order Cytophagales; family Hymenobacteraceae; genus Pontibacter; species Pontibacter roseus. Next base: position 232,092 of record NZ_KB890767.1, on the reverse strand, counting down.
CGACAGCAAGAAGACCGGCCTGAAGCACTACTACATCAAGCAGCAGTTCGAGGGAATCGAAATCCATGGAGCCATCACCAACATGTCTGTTAAAGGTGACCAGGTGGTGACCATGGGAAACCGCTTCCATGAAGGCATTGAAGCCAAAGTGAACAGCAAGCAGCCTGTGCTGGACGCTGCCGGGGCGGTTGCGGCCGCAGCCCGTCACCTGGGTGCCACCATCAGCGAGCCTTTGACTGTTCTGGAGCAGACCAACGACCGGAACAAAGCGGTGGTGTTTTCCAAGGGAGGCATCTCATTGGAGACCATTCCTGCCAAACTGGTATACCAGCCGATGGGCGATGCGCTGAAGCTGGCCTGGGAGGTATCAATCTATGAGCTGGATGCACAGAACTGGTGGAACATTCGGGTAGACGCCAGCACGGGTGAGTTATTAGACAAAGACAACATGGTGGTGCATTGCCTGTTCGAGAATGACGGCGCCGGCGGCAAGTTCCTGCACGAAACGCACAGCCACACGGCCACCACACAACTGGAAGAGGCGCTCGATATGACGCCTTACGCACCGGTGGCCGGTCCTATGAACAATGGCAAAACTCCCGGCCTGTACGAGGTATACCCGATGCCGGTAGAGAGCCCCAACCACGGCAGCCGCAAGCCTGTGAACGCAGCAGCGGCAGTAGACGTGGTGGCATCGCCTTCCGGTTGGCACACCACTGACAAAGCCAGCTATACCATCACCAGAGGCAACAACGTGTATTCGTATGAAGACCCGGATAACACAGGTTTTATTGCCAGCAACGCAGACGACGGTGCCGATGTGGTATACGGGTATAGCCCGGACGGCGGCACGCAGCGGGTATTCAAATACGGGTTCGATTTCACAACTGGTCCCGCTGCCTACCGCGACGCCGCCATCACCAACCTGTTCTACTGGAACAACATCATCCACGACGTATGGTACAAGTATGGGTTTGATGAAGAAAGCGGCAACTTCCAGGCCGCCAACTTTGGCAAAGGAGGACTAGACAATGACTATGTGATGGCCGAGGCGCAGGATGGCAGGAACATCTCCACCATCCGGAACAACGCCAACTTTGCCACACCTGTCGATGGCAAACGCCCCAGAATGCAGATGTACCTCTGGAGCGGTATACCTGACCAGGATATGTTCCAGATTGTTTCGCCTGCTTCTATTGCAGGCAGCTCGCTGGCAGTACAGGCTGCGTTCGGACCAAGGCTCAACTCCATGCCAATCACAGGCAAACTGGTGCTAGCCGAGGGGCTTGACGGCTGTAATCCTATCGCGAATGCGGCTGCGATTGCCGGCAACATTGCCATGGTATACAGAGGCAGCTGTGAGTTCGGCGTGAAAGTGCTGAATGCGCAGAATGCAGGCGCTGTTGCAGTGGTTGTGGTGAACAATGCGCCTGGCACACCTACCTCCATGGGTGTTGGAGCCACAGACCCGAATCTGATTGATATTTCTTCGCTCATGATAACAGATGTGGCCGGTGCGGCCATCAGAACAGCCATGGCTGCAGGCCAGGTAGTGACAGTTAGCCTGAAAGACGACGGCTCCGGACCAGAGTTTGACGGCGACTTCGACAACGGCATCATTGTGCATGAGTATGGTCATGGCATCTCCAACCGTTTGACTGGTGGCCCGAACACCACCTCTTGTCTGCCATCACAAGTGAGAACAACAACTGGTCAGATTTTATCGACTGAACAGATGGGAGAGGGCTGGAGCGACTGGTTCGGCCTGATGATGACCATGAAGAAAGGCGATACCCGTGAGAAAATCAGAGGTATAGGTACGTATGCAGGCGGTGAGGGAGTTGAGGGACGCGGCATCAGACCGGCTCCTTACACCACCAACTTCAGTGTGAACAGCTATACCTACGACGCCACCAACAACCCGAGCCTCGCAGCACCGCACGGCGTTGGTTTCGTATGGGCTTCCATCCTCTGGGAGATGACCTGGGACCTGATTGATGTGTACGGCTTTGACGACGACCTCTACAACGGGAAGGGCGGTAACAACATCGCCATGCAACTGGTGATTGACGGTTTGAAGATGCAGCCGTGTATGCCAGGTTTCGTGGACGGACGGGATGCCATACTGCTGGCTGACGAGCTGAACTACGGAGGAGCCAACAAAGAGCTCATTTGGAGGGCCTTCGCCAGAAGAGGCCTGGGCTACAGCGCTGACCAGGGCCTGAGCTACTACAGATTCGACCAGACGGAAGCCTACGATTTACCGGGAGACCTGACTGCGACTGTGGCTAACCCGGTTCTTGCCGAATCGGAGACGATGGCTGAGAAGGAGCTGTTCATCAGCTATCCGAACCCATTCTCAGAAAGCACCACCATTAGCTTCAAAGCCAAAGAGTCAGGTTTTACCCAACTCAAGGTGTATGACATCACAGGACGCGAGGTGGAAACACTGTTTGAGGGCGAGGTTGAAAAAGGCGAGACCTACAACCACAGCTTCAAAGCGGCGGGTCGTGAGAATGGAATATACATCTACCGGATTGTGAATGGCGGCAGCACCCGCTCGGGAACCATGCTGCTGATGAAGTAACCGGCTCCTGACAGGAACCAGGTATAGAAGCCTGGCCGCAGCCAACACCGCTGCGGCCAGGCTTTCTTATTTTCGCTCAGGTAGGTATAGCCGGGATTACCGCACCGTTTCGTAGCCGCCCAGTATACCTTTCTTGGAAAGCACGAGCTGCCAGAGCTGGTTGTTGCGTGCCCTAAACGAGCCGGCGCTGGAGAGCAAGTAATATTTCCACATGCGGTAGAAGCGCTCGCCATATTCTCCATGCAGTTCGTCCCAGCTCTGGTTGAAGTTATCGAACCAGGCCATGAGGGTATAGTCGTAGTGCGGGCCGAAGTTGTGTATATCTTCCACCACAAAGATTTTCTCCATGGCTTGGGTCAGTTGTTTAAGCGAGGGGATGAGGCAGTTGGGGAAAATGTAGGTGTCGGTGAAGGGGTCGGCGGAGGTTCTGGAGTAGTTTACCCCGATGGTGTGCAGCAGAAAAAGGCCATCGTCTTTGAGGCAGCGGGCGGCCGTCTGCATAAAAGTGCGGTGGTTGCGGTAGCCCACATGCTCCACCATACCCACCGATACCACATGGTCGAACTGCTCCCGCACATCGCGGTAGTCCTGCAGCCGTATCTCGACCGGCAGCCCTTTGCAGAGCTCCCGCCCCAGTTCCGCCTGCTCCCGCGACACGGTCACGCCCACCACCTCTACGCCATACCTCTCGGCGGCGAAACCTGCAAAACTTCCCCAGCCACACCCTATGTCGAGTACCCGCTGGCCTGGCTGCAGCCGGAGTTTACGGCAGATGAGGTCGAGTTTGTTTTCCTGCGCCTGGTCCAGGGTGTCGGCGTTCTTCCAGTAGCCGCAGCTGTAGGTCAGGCGCTTGTCCAGCATGCGCAGGTATAGCTTGTTGCCGATGTCGTAGTGGCGTTGCGCGTTGCGAGCGGCCTTGCCCTTGGGCTGCAGGTTCACCAGTTTGGCCAGCAGCATCTCCAGCCACGATTTCCAGCCCAACCGAGCGCGCTTGTACAGGTCGGCGCGCAGCACCCGGAAAGCGAATTCGTCTATACGCTCGCAATCCCACCAGCCGTCCATGTACGACTCACCTAAGCCGAGTGTACCCTGGCTGAGCACGCGCCTGAAGAACCGGTTGTCGTGCACCTGCAGGTCCCACTGGTCTGGCCCGTTGATTTTGACATCGGCAATGGCAAGAATGTCAGCCACGCTCCGCTGTAATCCTGGAGAGTTCATCAGTCAATAAGGATGTAAATGAATGAAGCACTGTATTTTACCCTTGTCCGACTATGAACGGAAGCAGCAGATTAGGGTTGATTTGTAGGTGTTATATTCAACTTTTACCAACTCCAGGAGGTCGTATTTAATCATTACGAAGCAGCATGGAGTACTTGCTGCAGCTATACCTGCTCGCCGTGTCTAAAAGACCAGCCGGAACACACTGCCCACGCCTTCCTGCGACTCCACCTGTATGGTGCCTTTGTGCAGCAGCATGATGTGCTTGGCCAGGCTGAGGCCGATACCGGAGCCGTCTTTGTGGGAGGTGAAGAAGGGAATGAAAATGCTTTCCATCAAGGCTTCGGGTATACCTGTGCCGTTGTCGCGCACCTCTATCACCACCTTTCCGTTTTCCTGCCGGCCGGCACTCAGCCAGACGTGGGGTTCCGGTCTGTCTTTCACCGCGCGCACCGCGTTCAGAATCAGGTTTATCAGCACCTGCTCCAGCAGGTTCACGTCGCCATTCAAGGTCAGCTCCTGCGGCGACACCTGGCAACTGATGGCCACGCCCTGCTCCTTCAAACGTGGGTGCATGAAGGTTTCAATGCTGCTGAAAAGCTCCTGCACATAGACCGTGGTGAGCAGGATGTTCTGCGACTTGTTGAGGTTGCGGTAGAAGTGGGCAAAGCGCAACAATCCTTCGCTTCGTTTCTTGATGATGGCTATACCCTCCTCGGTGTCCTGAAGCAGTTCGTGGTTGGGCGGCAGCTGCCCCTGCCCCTCCTGTTCCTCGCGCTCAGCCTGCAGGTGCTTGCCCAGCGAGTCAGCCAGGGAGGCGATAGGCGCCACGGAGTTCATGATTTCGTGCGTCATCACGCGCAGCAGCTTCTGCCAGGCCTCTGTCTCGGTCTCGTCCACGGCCGAGCTCACGTTCTTGATGGCCACCAGTGTCAGGTTGTGCTGCTGCATGCTGAATGCCGTGGCCGAAAGGAGCAGCTGCGCCGTGCCCTGCGGCAGCTTCAGCTTCAGGAGCCTGTTCTCGTGGGGCTGCAACTCCAGTATGGCTTCCAGCAACTGCGGGTGGCGTCTTTCCAGTCCGTTCAGACTCTTGAGGTAGGGTATACCAAGTATGCGCTTGAAGGCATCGTTCACCCATTCCACCTCGCCCTCCTCGTCATAGGCCATGATGCCCGTGTCAATCAACTGCAGGATGGTTTGCATGTACTGGAACTGCGCCTCTTTCTCTATCTCGAGTTGCTTGAAGGTCTGGCTGATTTGGTTGAACGCCTGGTGCAGCGGACCCAGCGAGTGATTGGAGGGGTTCTCGTTGAACTGCTGCGTGAAGTCGCGCTGCCGCACGGCCTGTAGGAACTTGGCCATCTCATAGTTACTGCGCGTCAGGTAACTGGCCAGCTCCCATACCTGCGCCAGCAGCACCAGGATGCCAGACGACACCTGCAGCCAGGTGAACTGCACCAGGTACTGCACGGTCAGGAACATCACGCCCAGCAGCAGCAGGACGCGAACCAGGAGGCCAAACTCGAGGCGCTTAAATGTCATGCTTGTTCAGGCGGCGGTATAGGGCGGTGCGGGTGAGGCCCAGCTCTTTAGCGGACTTGGATATGTTGCCTTTGTTCTTCTCAATCACGCGGCGGATGGTCTCGCGCTCAATCTCGCTGAGGGGCAGCTGCTGGTCGAAAACAGGTACCGCCGCAGGCCACGGCGCGTCCAGTTCCATACCTGAAAAGCTGAAATCCTGTGGCTGCAGCACGTTGCCCTCGGCCATGATGATGGCGCGCTCCACGGCATGTTGCAATTCCCGCACGTTGCCCGGCCAGGTATGCTGCTTCAGCTTTTTGAGTGTGGCAGGAGCGAACTCAGGTATAGCTTTGTGGTTTTTAGGGGCATAGTGCGCCGCGAAGTGCTGCGCCAGCAGCTCCACGTCATCGCCGCGCTCGCGCAGGGGCGGTAGCACAATTTCTACCGTGTTGATGCGGTATATCAAATCCTTGCGGAACTGGTTTTGAGAAGCCAGCTGGTAAATGGGCACGTTGGTGGCCGAGACCAGACGGATGTCCACCGGCACGGGTTGGTTGGAGCCCAGCGGCGTCACCTGTCGGTTCTGCAGCACCGTGAGCAGTTTGGCCTGCATGGGCAGTGAGATGTTGCCTATCTCATCCAAAAACAAAGTGCCTCCGTTGGCGGCCTCAAAGCGGCCGGCGCGGTCCTCTTTGGCATCGGTGAAGGCGCCTTTCTTATACCCGAACAGCTCACTCTCGAACAGCGAATCGGTCAAGGCACCCACGTCTATGCTCACAAAGGGCTTGCCCGCCCGGAAGGACTTCTGGTGCAGCGCACGGGCCACCAGTTCTTTGCCGGTGCCGTTCTCGCCCAGTATCAGGACGTTGGCCTCGGTGGGCGCTATTTTTTCGATTTTGTACAACACCTCCCGTATGGCATCGGATGTACCCAATATGGGTGAGGCATCGCTGACTTTGTTTTTGGCTGGCTGCCCCTTCTGCTTGAGCTGCTTCGACTCCAGGGCATGGTGCAGGGTCTCGAGGAGCTTGTCGTTGTGCCAAGGCTTCACAATGAAATCGTAGGCGCCCTCCTTGAGGGAGCGCACCGCCAGTTCCACATCGCCGTAGGCCGTGATGAGGATGACAGTCGCGTTGCGGTCCTTCTCCAGTATCTGGCGGAGCCAGTAGATGCCTTCGTTGCCCGTGTGCAGGGCGCTCTTGAAGTTCATGTCTAAAAAGATGACATCGAACTGCTCCTTGCTGAGGAGCGCCATCAGGTTATCGGGGTTTTTCTCCGTCACCACTTCCTTCACCTCGGTCTTGAGCAGCATCTTCATCGCGAAGAGCACATCCGTCTCATCGTCGACCACCAAGATTCGTCCCTGTTTAGCAGCAGCCATACATTCAAAGCTAGATTTTTATTCGAAGATAGCAGAATTCAACAATTCTTCCTTAGCAAAATCAATTTTAATACACAGTTTGGCGCATGTTGCGAAAGCGCACACGTGTACCGCCAGACAGTGTATCGGAACCGGACACATTTTGTAGGTACATGATGGTAAATAACTGTAAAACAGGGATTTGTAAAGCTGGCATTTTTATTTCTTGTCGTTTTTCAGGATAACCTACACAAGCTCATGCTGATTGAGATTTTGCAGAAGGAATTTAACCAGTTATTGCCTGAAACTATGCTGAAGAACTATTTTAAAATGGCTTACCGCAACCTGATGCGCCACAAGGGCTTCTCGTTGATTAATGTGTCGGGCCTGGCGCTGGGTATGACTTGCAGCATCCTGATTCTGCTGTGGGTGCAGGACGAACTCAACTATGACCGCTTCCATAAGCACATAGAGGACCTCTACATTGTGATGGGGGAGCAGCATTACCCCGGTGCCGATGACCTGATTACCGCAGCCGGGCCGGGTTTGTTGGGGCCGGCCATGCAGCGCGAACTGCCGGAGGTGAAGCACGCCGTGCGGGTGACCTGGGACTCGGATAACCTGTTCACGCACGGAGACAAGGCGCTGAAGCGGAAGGGCTTTTTTGCGGATTCCACGTTCTTCCAGGCCTTCTCTTTCCCGCTGCTGCATGGCGACGCCGCGCAGGTACTGCAGCAGCCCAAATCGGTCGTCATCAGCGACAGCATGGCGCTCGTGTTCTTCGGTACGACAGAGGCAGTAGGCAAGGTGTTCAAGCTCAACAACAGCGAGAGCTATACCGTGACGGGCGTGATGCGGCAAGTCCCCAAAAACTCTTCGCTCCAGTTCGACTACATCATCCCGTTCGCGGATTTCCTGACGAACAACGAATGGCTCACCACCTGGGGAAACTATGGCGTACGGACGTATGTGCAGGTGCACCCCAACACAGATATACCTAGCTTCAACAAAAAGATAAAGTACTTCCTGAAGCAGGATGGGAAAGGCGAACGCGACACCGACTTGTTTGTGCATGCCGTGAAAGACATGCACCTTTACTCCGATTTCAGGCCTGGAAAGACCGAGAGCGGTATGATTATGTATGTGCGCCTGTTCTCCGTAGTGGCCTTGTTCATACTCGTCATCGCCTGCATCAACTTCATGAACCTGGCCACGGCGCGCTCGGCCAAGCGAGCCAAGGAGGTGGGGGTGAGAAAGGCAGTGGGAGCCAGCAAACCCGAACTCATCCGGCAGTTCATGGTGGAGTCCATCCTCATCGCTTTCCTGGCGCTGTTCCTGGCTGTGAACCTGACAGGCATCCTGCTGCCAGCTTTCAACGACCTGACCGGAAAGGCTGTCTCCCTGGATTTGAGCAACCCCAGCGTGTGGCTGATATTGCTGGGTGTGGCCCTGTTCACGGGTTTGGTGTCGGGTAGTTACCCTGCCCTGTTCCTGTCTTCGTTTGACCCAGCGGTTGTGCTGAAGGGCACGGTGCGGCTGAACAACCGGGTGGCTTTGTTCCGCAAGGGGCTGGTGGTGTTCCAATTCGTGCTGTCCGCGCTGCTCATTGTGAGCACACTGGTGGTATACCTGCAGTTGCATTACATCCGCACCAAGGACATTGGCATGCAGCGCGAGAACGTGGTGTATGTGCCGCTGGAAGGGGAACTGAAGGAGCGGTACAGCACCGTGAAGCAGGAGCTGCTGCGGATGCCAGGTATAGCCTCCGTCTCAGCAGCCAGTCAAACGCCTATCCAAATCAGCTCCAACACGGGTGACGTGAAGTGGGAGGGCAAGGAGCCGGGCAAGGAGGTGCTGATTGACTTCTTGCTCACGGATTACGACCTGCTGGAGACAATGGGAATGCAACTGAAGGAGGGAAGGGTCTTCTCCAAGGATTACGGCACCGACACAGCGAATTTCATCCTCAACGAAGAGGCCGTGCGGTTGATGCAGTTGAAGAACCCGGTGGGGCAGCGGCTGAACATGTGGGAGGCAGACGGTCGTATCATTGGTGTCGTAAAGAACTTCCAGTCCCGCTCGATGCACATGAGCGTCATGCCACTCATCATCCGGCTGGACCCTGCCAACACCTATACCAGCTACCTGCTGGCCCGCATTGAGCCTGGTAAAACCACCGAGGGGCTTGCCTCCATGGAAAACGTGTTGCAGAAGCACAATCCTGCCTTCCCCTTCGACTACCATTTCCTGGACGCCGACTTTGAGCGGATGTACAAAAGCGAGAGCGTGATAGGAGAGCTGAGTAACTACTTCGCAGGTATAGCCATTTTCATCTCCTGCCTGGGGCTGTTCGGGCTGGCCCTGTTCACGGCGGAGCAGCGAAAGAAAGAGATTGGGGTCCGGAAGGTGCTGGGGGCATCGGTGTCAGGCATTGTGTTCATGCTTTCGAAAGACTTCCTGAAACTGGTGCTGATTGCCAACCTGATTGGCCTGCCGCTCAGCTGGTACCTGATGAGCAACTGGCTCAACGACTACGCCTACCGCACAGACCTCAGCTGGTGGATATTCGGGTCTGCGTTCCTAGTAACGCTGGTCATCGCCATGTTCACCCTGAGCTTCCATGCCGTGAAAACAGCCATGGCTGACCCCGTGAACTCATTGCGAACAGAGTGACCTTCCTCCTGATAGACTCAGGATAAGAAGTAGAAGAGTAAGGTATAGCAGCCTTGTGAGCGGACCGCTTGCAAGGCTGCTGCTTTTTCATGCGGTATCTCCTTGGCTGATGCCCATGGAAAAAAGATTATCGAAGGCTGATTATGAGGTATTTTCTGCCGCGCCTATACCTGAAATACCGAGTGTCACGAAAGCGGACACATGGTACAGGTTGGTGTGCACGTAACCGGACAGGTATAGCGAAGGGATGTGGCCAAGCTGCTTAAAATCAGGGTTTTGAGTTTTTGGCATCTAAATCTCTTATACCTCTTCAGCTACCCTGGAGCAGAAACAGCTAACAGGTCTAAGTGCTAGGAATTGCACCAGCATCCATCGAACTGAAAACCATTATTAAACCTTAAGTACAACCAAAAAAAATTATGAAAAAATCATTCAACATCCTGTTCGTACTGTTCGCATTGGCCATGCCAGTACTGGGTCAGCAAAAGTACAAAGGCTTGCCCGTCATCGAGGCGAACGCCGCCACCGCCGATTACCGGGTTGGCAAAGACTGGACGAAAGGCAACTGGAACATCATGCCGGAGATTGCCCCGGATGTGCTCAAAGTGCCTGTGCACGGCAAGAGGGCCAACATCACGTTCTTCACTGACCGCGACTCCATCAGCTTCACCGTGAAGGCCGGCAAATCGTACCCGTTCTATGTGCGCCTCAACAACCAGTACGCCTTGACCGAACTGCAGGGCATGGGCTTTGATGCGTTGAAGTTCAACGAAAAGAACGAGGTGCCCGCCTATACCTTCCTGTATGAGCAGAACAACGGCAACAGCTACCTAAACACGCTGCGCGAACAATACAATTTAGACGAGGTAATAGCCGGTGCCACTAACGATACCGAGAAGGCCTTGCGCATGGTCAACTGGGTGCACAAGCAGTGGAAACACAACGGAATGAACGAGCCGACCCGCAACGACGCACTCACCATATTGGCCGAAGTGAAGGAAGGCAAACAGTTCCGCTGCGTGGAGTATGGCATCGTGACGGCAGCCGCGCTGAATTCCCTTGGCCTTGCCGCCCGCACCTTGGGCCTGAAAACAAAAGAAGTCGAGACCACCGAGTTTGGCGCAGGACACGTGCTGCTGGAGGTATACCTGCCAGACCTGCAGAAGTGGGTGCTGCTGGACGGACAGTTTGACGTGATGCCCGTGCTCAACAACGTGCCGCTCAACGCAGTGGAGTTTCAGCAGGCTATCGCCAACAACTACGACGCGCTCGAAATCAGAAGCCTCTCCGGTACAAGCAAGGCACAGTACATCAACTTCGTTTACCCCTACCTGTACTACTTTGACGTGAAGTTTGACAACCGCGAAGGTATAGCCTTGAAGCGCGAAACCATAGATTCGAAGAAATCGCTGATGCTGGTGCCGGTTGGCGCCAAAATCCCGACGGTTTTCCAGCGCGACAAGCCCATGGATTACCTGAAGTACACCAACTCTTTAGTGGACTTCTACCAGGCGCCCCTGCTTGAAACCAAACCTGCCACGGCCCAGAAGTAGTTGGACTATCAGGCAAGCGTAATTTTAATAGAACACACCGCTCCTCCCAAGGTATGCAGCATACCTTGGGAGGAGCGGTTTTTAGGTATAGCCTAACTGCAGCGGGCAAGGATTAAAATCAGCCGGAAACTTTTAAGCAGTCTGCCTGTGTTTATTAATTGACAAAGGCGCATCATACTGCCGGAAATTGCGTATGTTTGTGGCATGCTTCTTGAAGTAGAGACATCAAGAATCCGTTCTTTAACTTATGGGGATGACTGGAATTGACAGCTTGTGCAGATTGCGTGTAAGCATGTCGGGTGATGAGCGTACCACCTGTTAAAAATCCGTTCAAACAATAACTGGCGAATATAACTACGCCATGGCTGCTTAATCTAGGTATTAAGCACTAGCCATAGTCTCGTGCAGGTTTCGTGAATCTGCTTGCACATCAGAGGCTTCGACTCGATTGACTAGTCTGTGTAAGGGTGCGGTGCACAGGCGAAACAAAGCATCTAAGGAGTGCGCATAAGTTTGACTTATACTTGCAAGCTCCCGACAATCTGAATAAGTCTAAGCATGTAGAAAGCCCGTCGATTTCCTTGTCTGGACCAGGGTTCGAATCCCTGCATCTCCACAACCCTAAGCAAAAGGCCCTGCAAGTTATACTTGCAGGGCCTTTTTGTTTTTGGCGACAGACTACGTCTCCCAATCACATGTTGCTATACTCTTTTCAGTGCTGTTCAGAGATTAGACTAATACCTGAATGTTAACCTCTTGTTCTGCTTGGTGGGGCTTTTATCGTGAACTCCTGCACTTGAGTGGCACCGCCTGCGGTTTTGAGCTCCACCTTGTACTTGCCGGGCTGCAGGTATACCACCTTATCCTCTGATGGTGTCAGTTTCACGGCGCTTACTTCGCCTTTTTTTGATGCGTTAATTTCCGCTTCATAGGCTTTCATCTTGGCTTCATCTACAGAGAGGTTGTAAGTCACGTAGTTTAGCCCGCGTTCGCTTTGGTCCTGCAGTTCTTTCACTACCTCCCCCTTCTCGGTCTTGACCAGGATGGACGTTTTGCCTGCGTCTGAGGTATAGAAAGGAATGACCAGTTCTGGCTTAGAGCCTCCTCGCCATGAGTTGCGCTGTTGCCCCCAGGCAGGGTTGTACTGTATTTGGTCTAAGGTGAACAGGCGCAGTTTCTCAGCCATAAGCGCTGGTGTCAGCTGTTGCAGATGCGCCACATTGGCAATGTATATCCCACGGCCATGCGTGCCGACAACTAACTCGTTTTCACGGGGGTGCACCATCAAATCATGGACTGCTACTGCCGGCATCTCAGTGGACATTCGCATAAAGTTTTTGCCTCTATCCAGAGAGATGTACACGCTGTGGTCTGTGCCTACATATAACAGGTCGGGGTTCCTCGGGTCTTCTTTCACCACATTGATTGCCTCCTGTGGCAAGCCATTCCCCAGCCGCTCCCACTTTTTGCCGTTGTCTTCCGATGCGTATAGGTATGGCGTGAAATCATCCCAGCGATAGCCATTCAAGGAGGTATACACCCGCCCCTCTTTATGATGGGAGGCAACCAGCGTAGACACCCACAGGTTCTGTGGCAGTTTATCAGAAATACGCTCCCAATTGTACCCGCCATCTTTAGACACATGAATCACACCGTCATCGGAGCCAGTATAGAGCAGACCAAAACGTAAAGGCGATTCATTGATGCAGGTTAGGGTGCCATAGCTCACATTTCCCTTTTTGCCGCCGTTTGTCAGGTCACCGGATAAGGCTTCCATGTCATCTCCTTTCTTGAAGGAGCGGTGCAGTTTGTTGGAGCCAAAGTACAGGATGTCCTGGTTGTGGCGGCTCAGGTGGATGGGAGACTCCCAATTGAAGCGCAAGGGAGTTTCTCCTAGCTTATGGGTTGGCTTGATGGATGTACGCTCCCCAGTCTGCTTGTTCACCCGGGAGTAGTTACCGAACTGTGACCCCACGTATACTGTGTTGTTGTCACGCCAATCTACCTGTACCATCATGCCATCGCCTCCGCCCAGACGTTGGTACGGATAGAAGCCGTTGGCTGTCCAGGCGTTGGATTGGGTATAATTGTTCGGGCCATACCAGGTGCCGTTGTCCTGCAAGCCGCCATACACGTTGTATGGTTTGGCCATGTCTACTTCAATGGCATAGAACTGTGCAACAGAAGGCACATTGACTTTCAACCAGTTCTCTCCGGCATCATACGAGATGTTGAGGCCGCCATCATTTCCTTCTATCAGGTGCTCAGGTTTTTTTGGGTTTATCCAGAGAGCCTGGTGGTCAGAGTGCACGTTAGGACCTCCAATGGTCTTAAAGGTTTTCCCGCCATCATCAGAAGTGAAAAGCGGGACTCCCAGGGTATAGATTTTATCTGGGTTGGTAGGCGACACCCGGACTACACCCAAATAGTAGCCAATTGTCGAATAAAGCCCATCAATGTATCCGCTGTGGGTCTTTTTCCAACTCTTGCCTCCATCGTCGGTACGATACACTTCAGCCCCAATCACATCGGGTAGGGGGTCATTGGTTGGGTCTACGAGGTACTGATTAATCGCAGCAGGTTTTACTTTACCACTCTTGACCATTTCCTTGATGCCCTTGGCACTGTAATCTCTCGGAAACTGATTCTCATCCAGGAACTGGTTTATTTCTTCATCCTTCAGATTCAGAAACGCCTCTGCTGACATGGCCGAGAACGAATCTGCAGTGAGTGCGGCTTTGTTTTGCGCCTTGTTCTCTTGTGCGCGTGGGTCAAAATTATCTACCAGAGCATACATGATATTCGGGTTGCCCGGGAAGATGCTCAAGCCTATACGTCCCACACCCTCTGTGTCAGGAAAGCCATGTGCTGCCGTGCTGATGTCTGCCCAGGTGTTGCCCCCGTCCGTCGACTTATAGACACCGGAAGTCTTGCCACTTTCCACGAAATCCCAGGCGCGGCGCTCACGGTGCCACATGGCCGCGTACACGTTGTTGGGGTTCTTGGGGTCCACCTGCAAATCAATGGCACCAGTGTTGTCATCTATATAGAGCGTCTTTTTCCAGGTCTTGCCGCCGTCAGTCGTCTTGTATACCCCACGGTCTTTGTTCGGGGAGTAGAGGTGGCCGAGTGCCGCTACCCACACGGTGTTCGGGTCAGTCGGGTGCAGGATAATCTTACCGATGTGGTGTGTATCGTCGAGGCCCATGTGCTGCCAGGTCTTGCCGCCGTCGCTGCTCTTGTAGACGCCTACACCGGAGTAGGAAGAGCGGGAGGAGTTGCTCTCGCCAGTGCCTATCCAGATGGTCTCTTTGTTGTTCCAGTCCACGGCTATGTCGCCGATGGTCATCACCGCTTCACTGTCGAAAATCGGCTCAAACGTGATGCCATTGTTGGTCGTTTTCCAGAGACCGCCGGAGGCATAGGCCGCGTAAAAGGTAGTAGGGTCTTCCGGGTGGCCTTCAATATCCGATATGCGGCCACTCATAACGGTTGGTCCTGCATTTCGGAATTTCACGTTGTTTACAAGTGACTCCTGCGTCAACTGCTGTCTCTTCTCAAAAGCTTGTAGCCTTTGGGTGGCAGGTGTAGCACCCGGCTGTTTTCCTTTTTTCTGGGCTACTGCTGTTCCTCCAAGAGCCAACAGCAGTGCCAGTGATAGTACACGTTTTTGCATATGTTAAATCGAGTTAGTTAATGCTAGGTTCGGTTCTTTTATAAATTCTATTTTTAATAGCAGCAAGTAAGGCCAGTAAGATATTTTGGCCTTAGTATATGTCCCGTTCGTTAGCTAATCTTCTACATACCTGACATGTGCTATACCTAATGAAAGTATTCTCTTATTCCTTTTTTTAAGGCGCGTTGGGTGCCTGTTTTATGGTTGAACAGCAGGCGATTAAGGCTTGCTGCAAGGTTAATGCAGGATATGCTTCGAAGATAGGGCAATGCAGTTAACCAAAATTGTCTATTCCTAAACCAGAATTAACATAAGCTGTCATTTCACGCTTTCAGCCTCAAATCGTAACTCTTAATTATTTATATTTCCTTAGCAACTAACTATAGATGTTATGGAAAAAAAGCTACTCTTATTCTTCCTGTTCTTAAGCATTCAGGCAATGGCTTTCGCGCAGGACAAGGAAATTACAGGCAAAGTTGTCGCAAAGGATGACAACTCACCTATGCCGGGTGTGACGATAGTTGTTGAGGGTCTGGCGAGGGGCACGCAGACAGACATGGAAGGCAACTTCCGTCTGCAGGCACCCGAGGGGGCAACACTCATTGTTTCCTTCATTGGTTTTGTAACCCAGAAAGTACCCATTACAAACCAGAGCGTGTACAACATAAGTATTGCTCAGGACTCAAAGCAGCTGCAGGAAGTCGTTGTCACATCTTTCGGTATTGAAAGGGACAAAAAATCGTTGGGGTATGGCGTGAGTGGCGTCAGTTCAGACGAAATCACCAAGGCCCCAGTAACGGACGTGACAAATGCCTTGGCCGGTAAGGTTGCCGGTGTGCAGATATCCGGAACGGGCGGGGGGCTCTCCAGCTCTAACATCACCATTCGCGGCTTCTCCAGTATCACAGGCAGTAACCAGCCTCTGTTTGTGATAGATGGCGTGCCGATTGATAACAGTGGCGGCAGTAACAGTGTCAACGCGGGGGTGGCAAGCTCCAACAGAGCCTCTGACATCAACCCGGATGATATAGAGAGTATGAGCGTGCTGAAAGGTGCGGCCGCAACGGTGCTTTACGGGTCAAGAGCAGCCTCTGGTGTTATCCTCATTACCACCAAAAAAGGGAAGATAGGCACAAAGAACCAGATTAATTTCACTTCGAACTTCGGATTAGGGACCATGAACAGGTTCCCTGATTTCCAGAACGAGTACGCGCAGGGCACCAATGGGAACTATGCCAACAATGTGCCCGGCTCGTGGGGTCCCCGCATAAGTGGACAAACGGTTAAAAACTGGTTCGGAAACGATGAGACTCTTAGGGCTTACCCAGATAACGTGAAGGATATTCTGCAGCATTCTCAGTTCATACAGAATACGCTTAGCTTCTCTGGGGCTACGCCCAAGTATAATTACAGGATTTCCTATGGCAACACGCACGAGACAGGCCTGGTGCCAAACAACG
The DNA here is from genome assembly GCF_000373265.1 of Pontibacter roseus DSM 17521. Taxonomy (GTDB): domain Bacteria; phylum Bacteroidota; class Bacteroidia; order Cytophagales; family Hymenobacteraceae; genus Pontibacter; species Pontibacter roseus. The sequence goes on along the minus strand of NZ_KB890767.1, from coordinate 216,044 downwards.
AGTTGAACAGAAACTCTTTCAGCATAAACGCAGGCACCAGTGTGACCGACAAATTCACGGTAAACACCTCCATCAACTACATAAACAACCGTTCGCAAAGGACACAGGCGGGTAACCAGGGCTCTAACCCACTTTGGAGGGGAATTTATACACCAAGGAGCTATGATTTGACAGGAATGCCTTACCAGGATGAGCTTGGGAATCAGTTGTGGTTTGCAGGTGAGGACCAACCTTACTGGGCTATTGAGCATGTGCGCTTCTCGGACGAAACGAACAGGATGTATGGCAACCTGAACCTAGCCTATGACTTCACGGATTGGCTGCGCGCAGACTTCAGAATTGGTGGTGACGTTTTCGCCACCAACAGCAAAGGCTTCGATGACAAGGGAATCCGCAGCAACGGCAACACAAACTCCGCCGGCTCCGGTGGCGTCATAGATAGGGAGGTATTCTCCCGTGATATCAACTCCTACCTTACCGTAACAGGAGACAGGAGAATCAGTGAGGACTTCAGGCTGACGGCCACGTTGGGAAATGAAGTCATCTCCAATTATGACAGCAACCTCTCGGCCGTAGGTCTGGGTATAGTGGTGCCTGGCTTTGACAACCTGAAGAACTTCCTTTCCTATAACCCCTCTGCCAGCATTACAGAACGCAGATTAATGGGCTTTTTTGGGGACTTCATCGTGGACTACAAAAGCTTCCTGACCCTGAACATCAAAGGTAGGAATGACTTTTCATCCACCTTGTCAAAGGAGAACAGGTCCATCTTCTATCCTGCTGTAGCGGTGAGCTTTATCCCAACCGAGGCTTTCTCTGGTTTGAAGGGAAATGTGCTCACATCGGCTAAGATACGAGCGAACGTCGGGGAAGTAGGCAAGGGAGCAGGCGTGTACAACACCTCAACCTACTGGGGGCAGGCGAGCGCTGGTGATGGCTGGGGCTCTACAGGCATCAACTTTCCGTTCAATGGCCTGGCCGGGTTCACCTATAACAACTCAGCCGGTAATTACAACCTCCAGCCGGAGTTCACACGCGAGATTGAGCTGGGAACAGAGCTAAGCTTCTTCGGAGACCGCCTGTATATGGATGCATCCGTGTACCGCAGAGACACCAGAAACCTGATTTTCGCTGTTCCGGTTCCTGCAACCTCAGGTTATACCAGTACGATCACCAATGCCGGTAAACTCTCCACAAAAGGTCTGGAGGTGCTGGTTTCAGGAAGCCCTATCGCTGGCCCGAACTTTAAATGGGAGTCAACAGTCAACTTCACCACCTTCAGAACCGTGGTAGAGGAACTGGCGCCAGGCGTGCAAAGACTGACAATCGGTGGTTTTACCTCTCCTAACACACAGGCTGTGGTAGGGGAGCAGTACGGACTTATCTACTCTACCGACTACATGCGGGATGATCAGGGAAGGATGATTATTGGTACAAACGGCTTGCCGCTTACGGCTCCGGGTGTTTCAGCAACAGGTAACCCTAACCCAAAATTCACCATGGGCTTCTCCAACAACTTTTCTTACAAGGCCTTCAACCTGTCCTTCCTGGTGGACTGGAAGTACAAAGGAGACATACTGTCGAGAACTGTCGGCGATTTAAGAATCCAAGGAGTTGCAGCCGAGACAGCGGAGTTCCCACGCTTCAACGCAGACGGTACGCCTAACAAGCCCTACCTATTTGAAGGAGTGCTTCAGGATGGAAGACCAAATGATATCTATGTGACGGCACAGGACTACTGGGGCCTGAGAGGAAAGTATGTTGCCTGGTCTGGCTATGTTCACGATGCCTCCTTTGTGAAGCTCCGTGAGGTCACACTCAGCTATAACCTTCCGAAAGCAACGCTGGAAAAAGTGGGCTTCATCAATGCACTGCAGGTGTCATTGTATGGCCGCAACCTGCTCACCCACGCGCCAAACTACCCGCACCTGGACCCTGAGCAGAACCTGCAAGGCGTAAGCAACTCCCGTGGATTGGAGTTTGGTATACAGCCAATCGCCAGGACGGTAGGTGCGAGTTTAAGGGCCACTTTCTAATCCTTTGTTTACTAAAAAGATACAGATATGAAATACCATAAAATCCTATACATAGCCTTGCTGTCCGCCGGTCTTGTCTTCCCTTCCTGCGAAAGCTTCTTTGACGTGAACGAGGACCCGAACAACATAAAGGAGGCGCGTGTGTCTGAGATTCTTCCGTCAGCCACCACAAACATCGGCTTCATGGGTGTCAGTGACCTCATGCGCTACAGCAACCTGATTATGCAGCAGTTTTCAGGACATGGCCCGGTTCTCAACAATACGTTCACGAACTATGAGCGCTATTCTATCAGTGATTCGGATGTGAACAACACCTGGAACAGTATTTTTGCTGGCATACTGGCCGACTTGGAGCAGTTGATACGGATATCCACTGAAAACCAGAGCCCGCATTATTCCGGCGTCGCTAAAATACTGAAGGCCTATACCTACCAGGTGACTGTAGACGCCTGGGGCGATGTGCCTTTCACGGAGGGCCTAAAGTTTGGGGAGGTGCTATACCCTAAATACGATGACGATGCCGCCATTTATCCGAAGCTGATTGAGCTGCTGGACCAAGGTATAGCAGAGATAAACGCACCCACCTCAGCACTAGAGCCCAATACTTTCACCACGATTTACCCAGGCTCTAGCTGGGTTTCCTCAAAAACGAAGTGGGAGAGACTAGCCAACACTCTTAAGCTCAGGATATATTTGCATTACAGCGAGGTGGACCCCGGGCTGGCCTCTCAGCAGATAAACGCCTTGATTAACAGTGGTGTAGAGTTCATGCAGTCAAATGACGATAACTTTGAGATGAGTTTCCTGAACCAGCCCCAAAGGCAGAACCCGCTTACAAGTATAGAGGGAGGTCAGTTCCGGAATCAGTTCTTCCCGAACCGCTTCATCGTGGATTTGATGAATGAAAAGGCAGACCCGCGGCGCTCGTCTTACTTCGTGGCTTTCCCCTACAACACGGAGAGCTATAAGGGTTCGACCATCCTGGAGACTAACCCTTCCGTGAAATATTCAAGATTGCACAGCTATCTCAAGGGAACACCTTCTGCTGTAAACACAGCGGGCGTTAACGCCGATGGTAGCCTGGAGGGTACGGCTATCACGTATGGGGGGGATGCTCCTTCCAGGTTGTTGCTCTACGCCGAGTATAACTTCATCCGGGCGGAGGCGGCGCTGCGATTTGGGGCTCCAGGCGATGCGGAAACGTTCTTCAAAGAGGGAATCAGGGCGTCGATGAGTGAGGCTGGAGTGCCGCAAGAAAAGATTACAGAATACTTGGCCGCGCATGGTACTCTGGTAGGTTCTCAGAGTGAAAAGCTGGAGCAGATTATCAATGAGAAGTACATCGCGAACTTCGGTGTCATTATGGAGAACTGGACGGATTGGAGAAGAACAGGCTTCCCCGCCATCACCCCTATACCTACGCCAGTCGCTGTATGGAACGACGTGCCAAGGTCGCTGTTTTACCCTTTCAATGAAGTGAGCAGCAACCCCAACATCGATCAAAAGGAGACACTGTTGGAAAGGGTCTTCTGGGATGTCCGGCAATAAGGCATAAGCAGGCATCCCCCATCAAGGAGATGCCTGCTCCCATACTTGAGCTATACCTGTCCTCCTGATGACGCCCACCTACCGGATTTGACTTTTATGTCTTTTAATACAATCCGCGGTGCAGAATCTTGAGGAGCAGTAACAGGCTCGGCTGGTTAGCAACAATAGTTTGAATAAGATTTTTAATGTAAAGAGAAAATGAAGCAACTGTATACTTTCATCCTCCTCCTAGCTGTTGCCATTCTTCCTGTCACCGCACAGCAATTAATCCCTAAGACTGATTCGACTGTCACGACAAAGCATGAGGTAACAATCAAAGGAAAGCGTGTCCCCTACACCGCCACGGCAGGCACGCAGCCCGTCTGGGATGAGGACGGCAAACCCATAGCCGGCTTGTTCTATACCTATTATGAACGGACGGACGTCAAAGACAAGGCCAACCGGCCACTGGTGATTTCTTTCAACGGTGGGCCCGGGTCAGCCTCTGTGTGGATGCACATTGCCTATACCGGACCCCGGCTGCTCAACATTGATGATGAAGGATACCCTTTGCAGCCCTACGGGATAAAGGAGAACCCGCACTCTATACTGGATGTGGCCGACATCGTGTATGTGAACCCAGTCAACACCGGTCTTTCCAGACCCGTCAGCACGCTGTCTAAAGAGGAGGTCCAGAAGAAGTTCTTCGGCATCAACGCAGACATCAAGTACCTGGCCGGCTGGATCAACACCTTTGTTGGAAGGAAGAACCGGTGGGCCTCTCCCAAGTACCTGATTGGCGAGAGCTATGGCACCACCCGGGTTTCTGGCCTGGCGCTGGAGCTTCAGAACGCCCATTGGATGTACCTGAACGGGGTAATCCTGGTTTCGCCCACTGACCTGGGCATCAAGCGGGACGGTCCTGTCGCGTCGGCCAACATGCTGCCTTACTATGCCGCCACAGCCTGGCATCATAAAGTGCTGGAGCCAGGCCTGCAGCAGAAGGACCTGACAGCCATGCTGCCGGAGGTGGAAGAGTTCACCATCAATGAGCTGATTCCTGCCATCACAAGAGGGTGGAGTCTGGGTGACCAGAGGAAGAAAGAAATAGCAGCAAAGATGGCCCGTTACTCCGGCCTGTCGCAAGAAGTGATTTTGCAGCACGATTTGAACGTACCTCCTGCCTTTTTCTGGAAGGAACTGCTTCGCAAGGAAGGCTTCACGGTAGGAAGGCTGGATTCGCGCTACATCGGAATCGACCGCCAGGAGGTAGGCCTGCGGCCTGACTACGCCCCTGAACTCACCTCCTGGCTCCATTCCTTTACACCGGCCATCAACCTCTACATCAAAGACCACTTGAAGTACAAGACAGACATCAAGTACAACATGTTCGGGCCCGTGCGGCCCTGGGACCGAAGCGACGACAACACAGGTGAGAACCTGCGGCAGGCCATGGCACAGAACCCGAACCTGCACATGATGGTGCAGTCAGGCTACTATGACGGGGCGTGTGACTACTTCAACGCTAAGTATAACATGTGGCAGATGGACCCGAGCGGCAAGATGAAAGACCGTATGAGTTTCAAAGGGTACCGCAGCGGTCACATGATGTACCTGCGCAGCGAAGACCTCGCCACTTCAAACGAGGACATCCGCGAGTTTATACGTGCCTCATTGCCTAAGCCCGGGCAGCCGGCCCAGTACACACGCAAGAAAACGGCAGGCGGTAACACGACCAGCCAATCTAACGGGCAGTAAAATAGATTGAGTGAAAGTCTGGCCTTCAGCTTCCGAAAGCGAATGCGCGAAGACCAGGATGTTTATAGTAGAGTAGTAGGATTACGTGAAGCTCTACCTCTCAAAAAGGGGTAGAGCTTTATGTTACTAATGATGTATAGACCCCTTTATGAAACGACATAAGAAGAATATTTTAATGGTACTGTGCCTGTTGATGCAGTTGGGTGTGCTCGCCCAGATTCCTGAGGTGCCTAATCGGCAGGAAGGTGAAGGGCCCTGGCCGCAACTGATTATAAGAGGCGTGATTCTGATAAACAGTACGGGGTCACCGCCCCTGGGCCCTGTGGACATCGTGGTAGAGAACAACCGCATTACCGATGTGCGGATGGTGGGCACAACAGGCCTGCCAGTTGACCCGGCCAAGCGTCCGCAGCTTAAACCAGGAGGCAAGGAACTGGATGCCACCGGTATGTACCTGCTGCCAGGCTTCGTGGACTCACATGCGCATATCGGGGGGAACAACGGCACCGACGCAAGCTATGTCTACAAGCTATGGATGGCTCATGGTGTCACCACCATCCGGGAGCCCTCAGCGGGCAATGGTCTGGCTTGGACATTGGAGCAAAAGAAAAGGAGCGAGCGGAACACGATTACGGCTCCCCGCATCAAAGCCTATACCCGGTTTGGGATGGGCAGCAAGCAGCCTATAGCCACGGCAAAGCAAGCACGGGATTGGGTCAGGCAAAACGCGAAGAATGGGGCCGACGGGATTAAGTTCTTTGGTGCTGCCCCTGAAATCATGCAGGCTGCTGCGGAAGAGAACAAGAGGCTCGGCTTGAAATCGGCGATACACCATGCCCAGACAGACGTAGGGCGCTGGAACGCCATGCATAGCGCCAAAGCTGGTATAAGCTCATTGGAACATTGGTATGGCCTTCCCGAAGCGATGTTCACTGATCGTACGATACAGGACTATTCATTGGCATATAACTATACGAACGAACAGGACCGTTTCAGTGAGGCAGGAACTTTGTGGAAGCAGGCGGCGGCGCCGTTCTCTGACCGGTGGAGCAAGGTGATGGATGAACTGATTGCGCTGGACTTTACCCTGAGCCCGACCTTTAACATTTACGAGGCGAACCGCGACCTGATGCGTGCTCGGAGAGCAGAATGGCACGAGGAGTATACCATGCCCAAACTCTGGGATTTCTATGCGCCCAGTTGGAACGCCCATGGCTCTTACTGGCACTCCTGGGGAACCGAGCAGGAAGTGCAGTGGCGGGAAAACTTCAGGCTGTGGATGGCCTTCATCAATGAATACAAAAACCGTGGCGGCAGAGTGACAGTGGGTACAGACTCGGGCTTTATTTACGAACTGTTCGGTTTTGCCTATCCCAGGGAGATGGAGCTGCTACGGGAGGCAGGTTTCCACCCTTTAGAAGTTATCAAAGCCGCCACGTTGAATGGCGCCGAACTCCTAGGTATGGAAAAAGAGATCGGCAGTGTAGAAATAGGGAAACTGGCTGACTTCGTGATTGTGGAGGAGAACCCACTTATGGACTTCAAAGTGCTGTACGGGACCGGTGCCATCCGGCTGGTAGAGAACAACCAGGTGACTCGAGTTGGAGGCGTGAAATACACCATCAAAGATGGTATCGTGTACGATGCAAAAGATTTACTGGCTCAGGTGAAGAAAATGGTAGAAGAAGAAAAAGCTAAAACAGGGTATCAGATTATTCAGCCAGGTATAGCCCCACATAAACACTAAGCCTACGTAGGCTCTATGCATATAAAAAAGCCTCTATGACTTAGACAAATTTCTGGTCATAGAGGCTTTTCTTTTACAGGTAGGTATGGCCATGTGTGCAGCCCTTCCTTTGCATCTGCCTATGAAGCGATAAAGGTATAGCCAGTGAATTTTCTACCGCAACGTTAGCCAGATTAATCAAGCAGGTTCTCTCAGCATGTTCACGGCTTTGTTCCATTCCTGCCTGTATTCCTTGCTGTACTCACTGGGTGATTTGCCTGTCGTCTTTTTAAACACTTTATTGAAGTTGATGGGGCTGTTGAAACCGGTTGCATAGGCTATGGAGGAGATGCACTCAAAATCCCCGTTGATTATCTTCTTACAGGCTTCATTGACCCGATATTCATTCAGGAATTTGTTATACGTCTTCAAGGTGTGCTTTTTGAAGTACTTGCAGAAAGCCTGAGGAGTGATGTGCACAACAGAGGCTATCCTTTCTATGGTGATATTCTCGGCGTAATGCTCTGCTGTGAACTGAAATATTTTCCCCATCCGGTTATCCTCCTGCTCGGGGAGAGAAGGGTGTGCAACGCCTGTTGTCAGCAGATTATAGTTGTTCAGGTTCTTAGAAAGATGCCGTATGAGCTTTATGAATAAGAGCAGCCTTTTGAACCCTGATGCTCTGTTTATCCGGAAAAACAGGTCGGAGGCTTCCTGCGCATGTTCTCCGGGCACCTGTACTCCTTGGGTAGCACTTTTGATGAACTTTGTAACAAACTCCATTTCTGGAAACAGCATCAGGTTCTGGAGGGTCTTCTCATAGTCAAAGAAGATGTGTATAGCATGGACATTGCATAAGCCTGCGTCAATTCGGTGGCTTTCGTCAGACTTTAGAATATGAGGTTGGTTGGCACCTATCACGTAAATATCACCAGCCTTGAACGACTTGATACAGTTCCCAACAAGCAGGGTGCCTTCTCCCTTCAAAATAAGGGTGAGTTGCATTTCCCGGTGCCGGTGCAGGTGACCATAAAAAAAAGGCAGGACATCTTCACTTACTGTTACAGACTCTGCTTGTGCAACCGGTATCTCGAATTGAACTACTTTCATAGGCTAAGTCCTTAAGAATACAAAACTTCAATATAGCGTGTCTCAACTAGCGGGAGGGTAAATGCAGCTGTAAAATTTAACTAATGGGTTATTTAAAAGCTACTTAATATATAGTTTTTTTTGCTATTACCCAAAACCACCTAGTAACTCAACTGCTTGTGTTAAGGTTGAAGTACAACACGCTTGCTTTCTCATAAGTCCTGTTCTCAATTAGCAAATGCTTTAGTCAGCAGAATATCCTGCATTTTTTAGAAGATAGAACCTGAGACCCTGCACCTCCACCACCCTAAGCAAAAGGCCCTGCACGTGTACACGTGCAGGGCCTTTTCGTTTTTAGCGGCTGAAGTTCAAGGTATAGCGGCGTAGCAAGTATCCCGACTCTGCCATTGCTCCCAATCCAAGAAAGACTCTATATTACAAAAGGCAGCCTTCAGGAAAGCTGCCTTCTGTGTTATGGTTATAACCTTAGCTTAAATATTTACCGGCTTCATTTTCGGTACCAACGATTTCATAACAAACCAGGCAACCAAGTAGGCCAGCGCGCAGAAGCTGAACATGATGGTATAGCCTGTCTCGATGTGGCCCAGTTTATCGTAATGGTCAAACAGGTAGCCGCCTACCTTTGTCACCAGCACGCCGCCTATACCGCCGGCCATACCTCCAATGCCCGTGACGGAGGCAACGGTTTTCTTAGGGAACATATCCGACACGGTCGTGAAGATGTTGGCAGACCAGGCTTGGTGAGCAGAGGCACCTATACCGATGAGCAACACTGGAAACCAGAAACTATACTGCCCCAATGGCTGGGCTGCCAGAACCAGCAGCGGGATAAGCGCGATTACAAACATGGCGCGCATACGGCCTTCGTACGGGTTATACCCTTTGTTAATGAAGTACATCGGGAACCAGCCGCCGCCTATGCTGCCAATCATGGTCATGCTGTAGAGTACAGACAGCGGAAGCATCACCTCTGTCCCTGTCAGGTTGTACTGTGCTTTCAGGTAAGCAGGAAGCCAGAACAGAAAGAACCACCACACACCGTCGGTCATGAACTTCCCGAAAACAAAGGCCCAGGTCTGCCGGAACTTCAACAGTTTAAACCAGGATACCTTTTCTGCCGCAGCGGTAGAGTCTTGCTCCAGCACAGGCTCACTGTCGCTGCTGATGTATTCTTTTTCTGCTACTGAAAGTCGTTTCTGCTTCTCTGGAATCTCATAGTACATGAACCAGAAAACCAGCCACAGAAAACCGATAGCACCGATGATGAAGAAGGTATATTCCCAACCCAGGTGAGAGGCAATCCAGGGAACGGTGATGGGTGCCAAAATAGCGCCTACGTTGGAGCCGGAGTTGAAGATGCCCGTAGCCAGTGAGCGTTCCTTCTTAGGGAAGTACTCGGCGGTGGCTTTGATAGCAGCCGGAAAGTTACCGGATTCCCCGAAGCCCAGGAACGCCCTCGCCACCATAAAACCAAGCACAGAAACAGGTATAGCGGCAAAACCAATGGCAGAAAAGAATGGGCTTACGGCTCTACCCAAAGGTTCTGCGTAGGCGTGCAAAATCGCAGCCAATGACCAGATAATCAATGCCAAGGCATAGCCCCACTTGGTGCCCAGCTTGTCAATGATACGGCCGGCAAACAACATGGAGATAGCATATGTGAACTGGAATACAGCCGCAATGTTGGCATAGTCTGTGTTGGACCAGCCAAACTTTTCTGCCAGCATGGGCTGCAGCAAGCTGAGTACCTGCCTGTCCAGGTAATTGACCGTGGTAGCAAAGAAGAGCAGGGCACAGATGGTCCACCGGTACCCACCAATTTTTTCCGTGGTGGTTGAAGCTAGTTTGGTTGGTTGCATGGCAGAATTAGTTTGTAGGTTAGTGAGATGGCTATTATAGGCGACAGGCTTTGGCAAGCCCCATTGCTTTCAGGGTCAGTTCGTGCAGGACATTGTATTCACCATTGACCAGGATTTCCTTGCTGATGAGCTTACTGCCCATGCCCACCGCGCAAACGCCGGCTTTGAACCAGGTGCGGAAATTCGCCTCTTCCAACTCCACACCGCCGGTTGGCATGAACAGTTGTCCGGCGAACAGTTCTTTGATAGAAGACACATAGCCAGGTCCCAGTATGTTGGCCGGGAAGAGCTTGATGAGCGCCGCATTACGCTGCTGGGCGGTATAGATTTCGGTAGGGGTAAAGCAGCCTGGTATCCACAGCATACCTGCCTCATGCGTCAGGTTGCCTACCTCAGGGTTGACGATAGGGCAAACGATGTAATCAGCGCCCGCTTCCAGAAAGGCCTGTGCCTCCGAAGTAGTCTTGATGGTGCCAATGCCGAGGTGCAGGTCCGGGTGGTCCTGGCTGAGCTCCTGCTTCAGGTACCGGAAGTTCTCCAGAGCGGCCTCGCCTCGGTTGGTGTACTCCAGAGTCCTGATGCCGGCTTTGTACAGGGTCTTCACTACCTGCAGGCTCACCTCCGGATTCTCGTAGAAAAACAGCGGCAACAGTCCCTGTTCCAGGATGGCCTGGAGGGCGTTTTCTTTAGTTTGCATAAGATGTGACGGTATCGTTTATTTCCGCTACTGTGCTGGTGGTGGCATCACTAGGGATGAATAATTTCCTGAAAGCCGCGGCAGTGGCAAACTCTACGGTCTCAGCCGGAGAGAGCTGGTGGTGGAAGCCATATATCAAACCGGCCATGAAGCAGTCGCCGCTCCCCACCTTGTCCAAAATCTTCTCTACCTGGTACTCATGGGAGGTATGCAGACTTCCGGCGGTATACAAGGTGGTAAAATACCGAATCCCCTGCTGATAATCAAACCGGAAAGTGTTGGCTACGGTGCTGCATTTCGGGAACTTCTGCAGTATGGCCTCCGATGTCTGTTGCGCATGTTGCTGCAGGCTTTCCCTGTCCAGTTCGGCTATCATATCCTCATCCAGCAGTATACCCAGCATTTTGTTAGCCGCCCAGATGTTCCCCATAATGAGGTTGCAATACTGTGCCAGCGCAGGCATTATCTCTACAGGCTCTTTGCCATACTTCCATAGTTTGGCGCGGTAGTTCAGGTCCAGGGAAATGGTGATGTTTTTCTGAGCGGCTACTCTCAGGGCTTCTTCGCACACGTCTGCTACGGCCTGGTTGATGGCAGGGCAGATGGCGCTGAAATGGAACCAGCTCACACCCTCGAATGCCTTCTCCCAATCGATAGTGCCCGGAGTGAGGTCTGCGTAAGCTGACCCAGCCCGGTCGTAGATGACGCCTGTGTTCTTCAGGTCTTTCCCCTTGGGCAGGTAGTACAGGCCCACGCGGTCGCCCTGGTACACGATGCTGTCGGTCTGCACCTGTTTGCCCTTGAGGTAGCCGACCAGTTGCTCCGCCAGGAAATTATCAGGCAAGGCAGTCAGGTAGGAAGACGGTATACCCCACAGGGCAAGCGCCGTAGCCACGTTGGCCTCGGCACCGCCTACGTAAAATGGAAGACTGTTCTCCCGCAGCCACTGCCCGCCCTCATCCGGGCAAATCCTCAGTAATAGCTCGCCAAATGAAAGTACTTTGCCCATGCGTGCTTAGAAATTGAAGTAGTTTTTGGCGTTGTTGTAGCAGATGTCCTCCACCAGCTGGCCCAGCCACTGCAGCTCGCCGGCCGGCAGCTGGCCGCCCTCCACGTCGTTGCCGATCAGGTTGCACAGGATGCGGCGGAAGTACTCGTGGCGGGGGTAGGAGAGGAAGCTGCGGGAATCGGTGAGCATGCCCACGAAGCGGCTCAAGAGGCCCATGTTGGAGAGGGCATTGATTTGTTTCTCCATGCCATCCTTCTGGTCGAGGAACCACCAGGCCGAGCCGTACTGCACCTTGCCCGGCGTGGAGCCATCGTTGAAGTTGCCCACCATGGTGGCGTACACCTCGTTCTGGCTCGGGTTGAGGTTGTAGAGGATGGTCTTGGCCAGCCGGTCGGAGCTGTCGAGCCGGTCCAGGAAGCGGGCCAGCTGCGGGGCCGCGCCGAAGTCGCCGATGGAGTCGAAGCCTGTGTCGGGCCCGAGCTGGCGCAGCATGCGGGAGTTGTTGTTGCGCAGCGCCCCCAGGTGGAACTGCTGCACCCAGCCTCTGGCGTGGTCCAGCAGGGCCAGCTCCACCAGCATCGCCGATTTGTACTTCAGCGCCTCCTCCCCGGTCAGGGGCCGCCCGCCGAGCGCCTTCCGGAAGATGGCCTCGACTTCCTTCTGTGTATAGTCGGCGGCATAGACGGTCTCCAGCCCGTGGTCGGAGAGGCGGCAGCCGTTGGCGTGGAAGAAATCATGGCGCCGTTTGATGGCCTGTAGAAGGCTTTGGTAATCACCGATGGCCATGCCTGATGCCTCCGACAGTCTCTCCAGGTAGGGCAGGAACACGTCCGGGTTGTCGATGAAGACGACCTTATCGGCGCGGAAGGTGGGCAGCACCTTCACCCCGAAGCCGTCGGCCTTTATCCTCCGGTGGTGCTCCAGCGTATCGATTGGGTCGTCGGTGGTGCAGACGGTCTCCACGTTCATCCTCCGCAGGATGCCGCGCACGCTGAAGCCGTCGGTCTGCAGCATCGTGGTGCAGGCCTCGTATACCTCCCGCGCCGTCTCCGGCTTGAGGATGGTCTCGATACCGAAGGGGCGCTTGAGCTCCATGTGCGTCCAGTGGTAGAGCGGATTGCGCACGGTATAGGGCACGGTGCGGGCCCACTGCTCGAACTTGGCGTAGTCCGGGGCGTCGCCGGTGCAGAAGCGCTCGGCCACGCCGTTGGTGCGCATGGCCCGCCACTTGTAGTGGTCGCCCTCCAGCCATATCTCGGTCAGGTTCTTGAACCTCCTGTCGTTGGCGATGTCCTCGGGCGAGAGGTGGCAGTGGTAGTCGATGATGGGCAGGCGCGCGGCGTGCCCGTGGTATAGCCGGCGCGCCGTCTCCGTCTGCAGGAGGAAGTCCTCGTCCAGGAAAGAGGCGGCCGTGGTAGTGTCTGTGATGCTTCTCATGGTAAATGGTATGGTCGGCCGGTTTGGGTTACGTAGTCGTAGAAGCCCACCACAGGCCTCCTGTCGGAGAGCCGGTGGCGCTTCAGGCGGTCGAGACCTGGGGCTTTCACGTGTATGGTTCAGGTATAGCTATACCTGTCAAGTGTTAGGCAATGTTCGTCTGCTTCTCCGTCTCCTGCAGAGCTGTCAGCTGTTTTGTCACCGTCTCAGCGATTCCAGGTATAGCCGTAAGGTCGATGCCCCAGAGATGCTGGTTTGAAAGAACCGTCTCCACCACAGCTGAAGCAGAATCAGACTGCCAGGCTTTCTGGAAGAAATCCAGCACTTCAGGTGTGTCGTTCAATGGCAGGCTTTCACCATTCCACTCCCCTTTGTAGAAGAGAATGAGCGCCGCCAGTGACTGCAGCAGCCTCTGTGGCAACTGGCCTTTACGGGCATGGTATTCCAGCACCGAAGGTAGTACCCGCACGTTGTACTTTGATATGGAGTTGAGTGCGATGGATTGCAGCTCGTGCCGGATGAACGGGTTCTGGAAACGCTCGATGACATCGTTGGCGAACTGTTCCAGTTCCTCTGCTGGCAGGTCCAGCGTCGGAATAATCTCTTCGAAAATAGTCTCGCGGATGAATTTGCCTGTTTGCTCGTCTTCAATGGCATCGCGCACGGTGCGCAGCCCCTGCAGGTAGGCTACCGGTACCAAAGCGGTATGGGCGCCGTTGAGGATGCGGACTTTGCGGGTGCGGTAAGGCGTCAGGTCCTCCACAAATTTCACTTGCAGGCCTGCTTGCTCTGCTGGGAAAGCGGCCCTTACGGCCTCTGGCGCCTCAATCACCCACAGATGGAACGGCTCTGCCTTCACCACCAGGTTATCCTCATAACCCAGTTCCTGGTGTATTTCTTTGATGTTGTCCTTCGGAAAGCCTGGCACGATGCGGTCTACAAGGGTGTTGCAGAAGCTGTTGTGCTTCTCAATCCAGGCAGTGAATTCGGATGGCAGGTTCCAGTGGCTGGCATACGCCAGTATGGTATCGCGGAGCTTCTCCCCGTTTTTCTCGATGAGCTCGCACGGAATGATGTAGAATCCTTTGTCAGCGGCGCCTTTGAAGTGCTCGAAACGGCGGAAGAGGAGCGCGGTCAACTTGCCAGGGAAGCTATTGGGCAAGGTTGCCATACCTGTATCGGCGGCGTCAAAGGCTATACCTGCCTCGGTGGTGTTGGAGATGATGAACTGCAGGTCCGGGTTTTCAGCCAGCGCCAGATAGGCTTTGTAGTCCTCGTAGGGGTTGATGGCGTTGGAGACGCAGCTGATGAGACGCTGCTCCCGAGTAGGCTGGCCGTTCTGTATACCTTCCAGCAGCACGTGGTACAGGCCTTCCTGCTGGTTGAGCAGGTGCACGATGCCCTGGTTCAGCGGCTGCACTATCTGCACATTGCCACCGAAGTCCGTTCGCTCGTTGAGCAGGTCAATGATCCAATCCACGAAACCTCTGAGAAAGTTTCCTTCTCCGAATTGCAATACTTTGACCGGTTGCATACCTGGCATGCTGGCAGTACGGCGGTTGAGCTGCTTCATAATCTCTTCAGTTTTGTGTTGGGTAAAGTTGTCTTATTCTATTGTCTTTTTGTATTGTTCGTAATCGTGTCAGAGGCTCTTTGGAGGCCACTGCATTTGTGCCCAGGTGGTCTTTCCGAGAAAAAGTTCTCCCTCAGAAGTGCCGCTATACCTTCCGTTCTGTACTAGATGTCCTTCTGTTAACCTTTTCGGAGTGTTGAGTTACGGATAATCAACTCCGGCTTCAAGACGGTCTTCTGAGGCACAAACGCCTTGTCTCCTGACTTGAAGTGCTCGAAGAACAGCTCAGCCGTGATGTTGCCCATCTTGATGCTTCGCTGGTCCACAGTCGTCAAGGTCGGGTCTGTGAAGGAGGTGAAAGGCTCGTTACTGAAACCCGCCAGCGCCACCTGCTCTGGAATCCGGATGTTCCGTTCCTTCAGCACCTGCATGGCACCCATGGCGGCATAGTCACTTGAAGAGAACACCGCGTCAGGCATCGTTTTCAGCTTGAGCAGTGTTTCCATGCTTTCCCTGCCGTCTTCTAGCTGCAGGTTGCTTCGCACTACCAACTGTTCATCGAACGGGATTTCGTAATCGCGCAGCGCGTCCGTGTAGCCTCGCAGACGCTCCTTGAATACGCTTACCTTTTTGGTGCTGGTGAAGTGGGCGATGCGCTTGCAACCCTGCTGTATGAGGTGCTCCACCGATTTGTACGCGCCCAGGTAGTCGTCAATCATCACCTGGCTCACTTCCAGTTCGTCAGTGGTTCTGTCAAAGAGCACCAACGGAATCCCTTTGGACTGCACCTTCTTGAAGTGGTCGAAGTTTTCTGTGTTCTTGCTGATGGAGGCGATGATGCCGTCTACCCGCGCATTGAGCAGTGCCTCAATCGTCTGCACCTCTTTCTCATAGATGTCATACGACTGGCAGATGATGACCTTGTAGTTCAGGTTATTGGCAATCTCCTCGATGCCCCGCACCACGGATGCGAAGAAGTATCTGTCGGCGGTCGGTACGATGACGCCAATGATAAAGCTCTTGCCGTTCCGGAGGGCCGCTGCGATGTTGTTGGGCTGGTAATTCAGCTGCTTGGCCGTCTTCAGTACCGCCTTTTTGGTGGCGTCACTGATACGGGGGTTGTCATTCAGCGCACGCGATACGGTAGAGGCTGTGATGTTCAGCTTCTCCGCTATATCGTGTATGGTAACTTTGGTCTTTGCTGACATATGGTGCGTGCAGGGAGCGATGGATTCAGGCTAGCCCTAGTTCTCGTTGCTTGGTTTTCCGATGGTGGCTAATATACCACCATCTACATAAATAATCTGGCCGTTTATAAAGTCGCTGGCCTTGCTGGAAAGGAATACGGCCGTTCCTCCCAAATCTTCCGGGTCGCCCCACCGTCCGGCGGGGGTGCGGCTGATGATGAAGTCGTTGAACGGATGGCCGTCCACGCGGATGGGAGCAGTTTGCTCTGTGGCGAAATAGCCTGGGCCAATGCCGTTCACCTGTATATTGTATTTAGCCCATTCTGTGGCCAGGTTACGCGTCAGCATCTTGAGCCCACCCTTGGCCGCGGCGTAGGCCGACACCGTGTCGCGCCCCAGTTCGCTCATCATGGAGCAGATGTTGATGATTTTGCCCTGCCTTCGCTCCACCATGTACCGTGCCACGTGCTTGGAAACAATGAAAGGAGCGATTAGGTCCACGTCCAGCACTTGGCGGAATTCCTCCTCATCCATCTCCAGCGCCGGTATGCGTTTGATGATGCCCGCGTTGTTCACCAGGATGTTGATGGGCCCCACTTCCTGCTCGATGCGGGCGATGCTCTCCTTTACCTGTTGCGCGCTCGTGACATCGAACAGGTAACCGTGCGCCTTCAGTCCATCCTGGGTATAGCTTGCCAGGGCGGCCTCCATTTTAGCGGGTGTGTTGCCATTTATCACCAGGGTGGCTCCTGCCTGGCCCAGTGCTTTGGCCATGGCCATACCTAGTCCGTGCGTCGCTCCCGTTACCAAGGCAACCTGTCCCGTCAAATCAAACAATCCTTTCATGTCTTCTCCTTTATTTTAGGTCAGTAGGGGCTACCTTGTCCATGTCGTTGTAATCAAGGTTCTCTCCGGCCATACCCCAGATGAAGGTATAGTTGGAGGTGCCGGCGCCGCTGTGGATGGACCAGGGCGGGCAAACAATGGCCTGGTTGTTCTTCACCCACAGGTGGCGCGTCTCGTCCGGCTCGCCCATGAAGTGGCAGACCACCTGGTCTTCCGGAAGGTCGAAGTAGAAATAGGCTTCCATGCGGCGGTCGTGGGTGTGGGCTGGCATGGTGTTCCAGACGCTACCTGGCTTCAGTTCCGTCACGCCCATCTGCAACTGGCACGTGTCCACCACCGAGTTGATGAGCACTTTGCGTATAGTGCGGTGGTTTGAGTTCTCCAGTGCTCCCAGCTCCACCGTTTCGGCTTGGTCCAATGAGATTTTCTTGGTGGGATAGGCATGGTGCGCGGGTGCTGAATTGAAGTAAAACAGCGTTTTGCCGGACTCGGACGGGTGGAACACCACGTCTGTCACGCCTTTGCCCACATACAGCGCCTCTTTGTTTCCCAAGGTATAGGTCTCGCCGTCTACCGTCACCGTGCTTTCTGCGCCCACATTGATGATGCCGAGTTCGCGTCTGTCAAGGAAGTTCTCTGAGCGCAGGGTGGGGAAGGTCTCTAGCCTCAGCGGCTCCTTCACCGGGTGTGCCCCGCCTACTATCAATCTATCATATAAGGTATAGACAACCCGCACCTGGTCCTCCTGAAACAAATCTTCTATAAGATAGGCTTCCCGAAGCTTCGCTGTGCCATAGGACTTGCTGTCATCGGGGTGAATCGCGTGTCTGGTGGAATGGTGTATGCTCATAGTCGGTTATACTTACAAAGTGCGTAATCGTTTGCGCAAAATAACACTTATTTTTCAGTTTCATAAAATATTTGCCAACTTTAACAGGAAACCGCGAAAAATAATTGAAAGGTGAGTAGGTACTTACGTTTTGGGTAAAATGCTTAACTAAAGCTATTGCCGCTATTTTTGAGCAGTAATTCCAAAATACTTTAAAAATGTTTTGGGAAAACAGACAGAAATTTATAAAATGCAAACGATTGCGCAACCTTTTGGTGCTGTTCCGGTAAGTGGTTAATCAATAGACGAGCCGTTTCTCGCGAAGGACGCACCAGAATACCCCAAAGAAAAGAGTGGAGACGAGGAGGTCCGGCGGAAGTGAAAGCGGTGACGGTACTGCAGAAGCATAGGGGAAATCGACTAGGATTTTAAGTTACTCAATACAGAGCAAAGTCATAACATTATTCAAAAACCAAATTTTAAGATAACCTATGCGAAATGCTTTACTAAAGAAGATGAGGTATCTGTTGGCAGTATCTTTTGTCTTCGTCGCCTTTGCAGGAGCGTTTGCCCAGGGCTTCAATGTCGCTGGTAAAGTCGTGGATGAGAAAGGAGAGGGCCTGCCAGGCGTGACGGTGTTGCTGAAGGGTACTTCGGTGGCGGCTCCCACTGGTATTGATGGCAGCTATACCCTGAAGGTGCCTGATGCAAACGGGGTGCTGATTTTTCGCTTC
This sequence comes from Pontibacter roseus DSM 17521, assembly GCF_000373265.1. Taxonomy (GTDB): domain Bacteria; phylum Bacteroidota; class Bacteroidia; order Cytophagales; family Hymenobacteraceae; genus Pontibacter; species Pontibacter roseus. Next base: position 197,716 of record NZ_KB890767.1, on the reverse strand, counting down.
ATAGGCTATCAACCACAGGAGGTTCCAATTAACAACCGCTCCACGATTGACGTGGCCATGGCACCGGATGCAAAAGCACTGGAGGAAGTGGTGGTAATCGGCTACCAGGAAGTGCCAAGAAGTGAATTGACTGGCTCTGTGTCATCGGTTGGCGCAAAGCAAATCAAGGATATACCTGTCAGCACGGCGGCAGAGGCGCTGGCAGGCAGACTGGCCGGTGTGCAGGTGACTACTACCGAGGGCCAGCCTGGCGCTGAAATCCAAATCAGGGTGCGTGGCGGCGGTTCCATTACACAGGACAATTCCCCGCTTTATATAGTAGACGGTATACAGGTGGAGAATGCACTGTCTGTGCTGTCTCCGCAGGAGATTGAAAGCATTGACGTGCTGAAGGATGCCGCCTCTACCGCTATTTATGGCGCCAGAGGAGCCAATGGTGTAGTGGTGATTACTACCAAGGGCGGCGTGGAGATGCCAACCAAGGTTACTTACAACGGGTTTGCCGGCGTACGCAGCATCGTGAACAAGCTGGATGTCATGAATCCGTATGATTTCGTGAAATACCAGTACCAGATATACAACTTCAACACAAATGAGGAAACCCGGAACTCGTTTGTTTCGCGCTATGGCCGCTTCCAGGACATCGACATCTATAAAAACATGCCTTTCACAGATTGGCAAGACGAGGTGTTCGGGCGTGACGCCACCAGCCAGACGCACATCATAGGTGTGACGGGAGGCTCCAAGACCACGACTTTCAACCTCACGCTGAACCATACCGACGAAGAGGGTATCATGCTTAACTCTGGTTTTGTGCGTACGCTGGCCTCTTTCAAGTTCGACCATAAAATCAACGACCGCCTGAAGGTGGGTTTGAGCACCCGCTACAGCCGACAGCGTATTGACGGCGTGGGTACCTCTAACACAGGGTCGCAGAGCACCAATAGACTGAGAAATTCTGTGCGTTTCAGACCATTCGTGGCGCCGGGCCAGGAAAACGTGGTGGACGAGTTTGATCCCGAGTTCGCCAACCAGACCAACCTGACCAGCCCAGTGCTGCTGGCTAACCAGGAACTGAAGTACGATTACCGCAACGACCTGCTGTTGAATGGTTGGGCGAGCTACGAAATCATTAAGAACCTCACTTTCAGGAGTGTGCTAGGTATTACCTCTAACAACCGGGATGTGAACATCTTCAACGGACCGGTGACAAGCGTTGCCCGCCAGAACGCCGACATGCCGGTGGTGCAACTGCAGGCAGGCGAGGCTCTGTCTGTTACCAACTCCAACACGCTCAACTACCGCTTTTCGCTGACGGACGCGCACAACTTTGACGCACTCATCGGTCAGGAGATTTGGCAACGAGAAACATCTAACCGCAACATCACCACCAAATGGCTTCCCGCTGACATCACACCTGAGCAGGCCTTTGCCGGTATTCAGAAAGCGACACCCCCAACCGGCCTCATCCAGGATGCTCCCACAACTAGCGAGTCAGAGGAAAGGCTCCTGTCTTACTTCGGCCGCCTGAGCTACAACTACAAAGGCAGGTACCGCGCTGTGTTCAACCTACGCCGCGATGCATCTTCCCTCTTCTCGCCTCAGAACAGAGTAGGTTACTTCCCGTCGGCTTCCCTGGCCTGGCACATTGGCGAAGAGAACTTCATGGGCTTTACCCAGAACTGGCTGTCTGACTTGAAGCTGCGCGTGAGCATGGGTGAAGTAGGTAACAACAGGGTAGGGTATGACCTTTGGAAAACGATGTTCATCGCCTCCGGCAATGACGGGTATGCTTTCAACGAAGCCATCACGCCTGGTTTTGCCGCAACGGATTTGGCCAACACCAACCTGAAGTGGGAGACTACAATCTCCAGAAACCTCGGATTTGACTTCTCCCTGCTCAATAACCGCATCAGTGCCTCGATAGACCTGTACAAGAACAGCACCAGAGACCTGTTGCTGCGTGCCAACATCCCGCAGACCAGTGGGTATGAGTGGCAGTTCCAGAACATCGGTGAAACAGAGAACAAGGGCTTGGAACTACAGTTGAATGGTGTCGTGATTGACAGCAAAGACTTCACCTGGTCCTCCAACTTCAACATCGCCTTCAACAAGAACAAGATTGTAAGCCTTGGCCTTGACCCAAGCGGCGTGCCACGCAACTCCTACCTCGTAGAATCTGGCTGGGTGAACAGCCTGCAGGATTTCATCGTGCAGGTAGGGCAGCCGGTGGGGCAGTTCTACGGCTACCAGACTGACGGCTACTATACCCTGGATGACTTCAACCATACCTATGACGAAGCCTCTGGTAACTGGACCTATACCTTGAAGGATGGTATAGCGGACAGCCGCGCAGTGGCGTTGGGCAACAGAGCCCCGCAGCCTGGCGACCTGAAACTGAAGAAACTGGCCGACACCGGCAGCAACCTGATTACGACAGAAGACAGAACCGTGCTTGGTAACGCCCAGCCTAAGTTCATCGGTGGCTTCAACCAGCAGTTCACTTACAAGGGATTTGACCTGAGCCTGTTCATGAACTTCTCCTATGGCAACAAAGTGTACAACGCCAACAAACTGGAGTTCACCACGCAGTATCTGTACCGCGACAACAACATGCTCAGCCTGATGAACGACAGATGGCAGTGGTATGACGAAGCAGGACAACTGGTGACGAACCCGGAGCAATTGGCCGAAATGAACAAAGACGCCAAATACTGGACGCCGGCGGCAGGTCAGTACTTCCTGCACTCCTTCGCCATCGAAGACGGCTCATTCCTGCGCATCAGCAACCTGACGCTGGGTTACTCCTTGCCGGAGAGCCTGCTGAAGAGAACAGGATTCATCTCTCAGTTTAGGGTGTACGCCACGGTGAACAACCTGATGACCATCACAGGATACTCTGGGTACGACCCGGAAGCTAACACCAGACGTGGCAATCCGCTGACACCAAGTGTAGACTATGCTGCCTACCCGCGCAGCCGCTTCATATTGGGTGGTGTTAACGTTACTTTCTAGTTTTTAAAAATCAGCATAAGATGAGAAAGACATATATAAAGTCGCTGTTCCTGTCACTGGCTTTGGGCGGAACCATCACATTTACCTCATGCGAGAACTATCTGGATGTAGAGAATCCTTCTACTATCTCGCAGGAGGCCGTTTTCACAAGTGTTGCCTATACCAATTCAGCGGTCATCGGTATCTACAACAAGCTGATGGGCGACAACTCCTACGGTAGCCGCATCTCCACGCTATACCCGAACGCGGCCGATGATTTCAGAGTGGGCGGTGCCTACAACCCATTGGATAGAAGGGGCATCAGCGGATTTGGTGTGCACCCCGACAACACGGAGCTTTACAGACCCTTCCTGGAGCTCTACTCAGGTATAGAAAGGGCCAACATCGCCATCAAGTACATCCCGGCCTCTAACCTCTATACCAACGGTAGCGAAAGCGAGAAAGCCGCCATGCGGAAGCTGTATGGCGAGGCATTGACACTGCGCGCCATCTTCTACCATGAACTGATTCGCAACTGGGGAGACGTGCCCGCACAGTTTGAGCCGTCTGCCGACATACCTGATTTGAACCTCCCGAAAACGGACCGCGACGTGATATACGACCGTCTGCTGGAAGACCTGCGTGTGGCCTCTGAGCTGGTGCCGTGGAAGTCTGAGTCAGGCGACCCAAGCACACGCATCTCTAAAGGTGCCGTGAAAGGCCTGCGCGCCAGAATCGCGTTGGCCCGAGGAGGTTACTCCCTCAGAAGTGAGACCCGCACCATGGAGCGCCGTGGTAACCATCTGGAGTTCTATCAAATTGCCAGGGACGAGACCTGGGATATCATGCAAAGCGGTCAACATGGCCTGAACCCCAGCTACGAGAATGTTTTCAGAGGCCTCCATACCACCTCGACAGATCCAACAGGGGAGCGCATGTTTGAGGCTGGCGCCTACGGCGGCAATGCCAGAACAGACAGCAAGTTGGGTTACTCCAACGGACTGAGGATAGACGCCAGCTCCAGTTACGGACAGGCAAACGGACAGCTGGAGGCTATACCTACTTATTTCTATGAGTTCGACCCGGTAGGCGACTCCAGAAGAGATGTGACGCTGGCCTATTTCTCCATCAACAAAGAAGACCAGATAGATTTGGCAACCGCCAACCTGATGCGCGACGGCAAGTTCAGAAAGTACTGGACAGGTATAAGCGGCACGAACCAGACATTAGGTATAAACTGGCCCATCCTGCGCTTTGCGGATGTGCTCCTGATGTTTGCAGAGGCAGAAAATGAACTGAAAGGAGGTCCTACGGCAGAGGCAGTAGCAGCCTACGAAGCGGTGAGAAGAAGAGCGTTTGCAGGGCATGAGGACAAAATGGGCACTACGCCAACCGACAAGCAAAGCTTCTTCAACGCAGTGGCAAAAGAGCGCCTGCTGGAGTTCGGAGGTGAAGGCATCCGCAAGTACGACCTGATTCGCTGGAACCTGCTGCAGAACATGGTGCAGGAGACTCGTGCTAACCTAAGTGCCTTCCGCAATGCAGAGGGCAAGTATGCCAACGTGCCGAACTATGTATACGTGAAGCTGACGCCTTTCAAAAACGCAGCGACAGTGGAACAGGAAATGGCCGGGCTCGACTTGTTTGGTGGCAGCGTATCGGAAGCGATGTATACGCCGGCTCCTAGCTCCGCACCAGAAGGGTATGTGCGAAAGAACTGGCGGGCAGCCGTGAATGCTGCCTACATCGAGCAGTTTGCCGTGGCCTTCCAACCAGGTCAGTCGGAGCTGTTCCCCATCTATTCCGGCGTTCTGAACCAGAACTTCAGGCTGAAGCAGGATTACGGATATTAATTAGCAGTCACATCATGAAAGCAAGTTACCGAGACATGAAAGAATATTTAAGAAAGATATCCAACACCCTGATTCCTGTGGTTCTTCTTGCCGTTGTGACAGTGGGCTGTAAGAAAGAAGTGGACTCACTTGACCCGATGCGCATGTTCACACCGGCAGGCGACATCAAATCCGTGAGCGGCGAGACGCAAGTGAAGCTGACATGGAACCCATCGCTCTACACCACGGCCAGCAGCGGCGTGAGCTATACCGTGGAAGTGGCCGCGGATACGCTGTTCGCTACGCCGGTGATTGTGACCGTGCAAACCGACACAGCCGGCGTGGTCTTTACGGATGAGCAACTGGAGGTTCGCACAGACTACTATGCCCGCATCCGGGCCAACGCACTGGGTGACAGGCCTGAGTCCAAGACAGTGGTCAGCAACAGGTTCAGAATCCGGGGCGAACAGATATTCAATGCAATGGTTGACTCCGATGTGATTGAGAACGCCGTCATTCTCAGATGGCGGGCTACCCCCGGCCTAACCAAAATCGTAGTGACGCCAACCGCTCCGGCAGGCAACCCGATTGAGGTACAGCTCACAGAGCAGGATGTGCAGGCCCAAATGAAGCTGGTCGAAGGATTGCGGCCGAGCACAGCCTATACGGCAGAGATTTTCCGCAATACCTCCTCCAAAGGAACCCGAACCTTCGCGACGAAGGCGGCCACCGTGGGAGGCAACATCATTGACCTGACCGGTATTGCAAATAGACCTACTGTGTTGCAGGACACGCTTTCCCAAATCCCATCGGGCAGTACGGTGCTTCTGAAGCGCGGCAGACGGTATGAGATTTCCTCCACCACAAACCTGGACCGCTCCGTGACCATCATGAGCGAGAACAGCTTCAATCCAGAGATGGCAGAGCTCTACTTCACGAGCAACTTCAACTTCACAGAAGGCAGCAGCATTGACTCTGTCGTGTTCAAAAGCGTTGCGCTGCGCAGCGACAACTACTCCGGCCGCTATGTGATGAACGTGAACAAGGCTTTCACCATCGGCAAGATAAAGTTTGAAGCCTGCCGCGCCGAGGTGTTCAGAGGCCTGGTGAGGTTAACGGCCGCGGGAACCGTGGTGAACAACTTCTCCATTGCCAACAGCGTGGTAGATAGCTTGTCCAACTACGCCGTCCTGACGATTGACAATGCAGAGGTAGATGTGAAAGACATCCGGTTCCGCAACAGCACTTTCTACAAGATAGAGCGCTTCCTGACCAGCAAGGCTCCTTCCCGCTCTGTCCTGATTGAGAACTGTACCTTCAGTGAGACACCAGAAGGAAGTCGCTACTTGGTTGACTACGGCACTAACGATGTGTCTGGCGGCATCAAAGTCAACAACTCCATCTTCGGTATTGGCAAGAGCGCGGGCGGCAACAGGGCGATGAACGGAATACGGGCGGGTAGCGGCACCTTGATTGAATCAGGCAGCAGCTACATCACCGCGGACGCAGTAGTGACTGCAGATGCTATACCTGGCATTACGACCTACAGCGGCACTTCCTTCGCCTTGTTCAGAAATCCAAAAGCAGGCGACTTCAAGCTGATAGACGCCAACTTCCCTGGTAGCACCAACGCGGGAGACCCACGCTGGAGGTAACATGTATCAAAATGGGTATGGTCTTTCAGGCTATACCCATTCTTTTAAACCACTCATCATGCACAAGCATTCTTCCAAGGCAGGTTTTCTTGTATGCGTCACGGCACTGCTACTGTCGGTGGCATCTGCCGCCTGCAAGGGTAAGAGCGAGCCTGAGCCAGCAGTAGAGGAGCCCAAAGAACTTGCTCCTATACCTGTTGCGGAAAAGGCACTGGCTTTCCCCGGAGCAGAAGGCTTTGGGAAAGATGCGACAGGTGGGCGCGGCGGTAAGGTCATCAAGGTCACCAACCTGAACGACTCCGGTGCTGGAAGCCTTCGGACTGCCATTAACACGGCAGGCGCCAGAATCATTGTGTTTGAGGTGTCGGGTAACATCAGTCTGAACTCCCGGCTGGTGATTGCGAACGGCGACATAACGATTGCGGGACAAACGGCACCAGGCGATGGCATCACCATCAAGAACTACCCGGTGGTTGTGAACGCGGACAATGTCATTATCCGCTTCCTGCGCTTCCGGATGGGAGACGAGGCAGGGCAGGAGGCAGACGCCCTGGAAGGTCGCTTCCGGAAAAACATCATCATTGACCACTGCTCTATGAGTTGGTCTACGGATGAGTGCGTTTCCTTCTACGCCAACGAGAACTTCACCTTGCAGTGGAGCATAATTGCGGAAAGCCTGCGCAACTCGGCCCACGCCAAGGGAGCTCACGGGTACGGCGGCATCTGGGGCGGGAAGAACGCCTCCTTCCACCATAACCTGCTGGCCCACCACGACAGTCGCAACCCTAGGTTAGGAGAGGAAGCCGGAAAGGTCTTCGCCCTCACGGATTTGGTGGACCTCCGGAACAATGTCTTCTTCAACTGGGGAAACAACAGCACCTATGGCGGAGAGGGCATGAACGTGAACATGGTGAACAACTACTACAAGCCAGGTCCTGCTACTCTCAAAAGAGAGCGCATCCTATCCATCGACAAAAATAAAAATGAAGGCACGGAAGTATACGGCATTTGGGGCAAGTTCTACATCGATGGCAACTTCGTGGGGGGCAGCACAAGAGCCACCAGCGATAACTGGACCTACGGCGTGTTCAACCAATTCCACGGCAGCTACGGCACAGTGTCGGATGCTGACAAGGCGGCCATGAAGCTTACGGCGCCTCACCCCATACAGAACAATGTGAAAACCCATACCTCCCAGGATGCCTACGAACGGGTGCTGGCCCATGCGGGCGCATCGCTGGTTCGTGACGCGGTGGATGTCCGGGTGGTTGGGAACGTGCGGAACAACACTTTTACGGCACCAGGCTCAAACGGAAGCACCAACGGTATCATTGACAGTCAGAATGATGTAGGTGGCTGGCCAGAGCTCGTGGCAAAGCCAGCCCCAAAAGACACGGATGGCGATGGCATACCAGATGAGTGGGAGAAGGCCAGGAAACTAGACCCAGCCAAGGCCCAGGACAAACGAAACCTCAGCACCGCTTACGATGACATCGAATTGTACATCAACAGCCTGGTGGAGGAGATGACCAGGGAGCAGGTAAAATAGCGAGAACTAAACAGAAGAAATGATAGCCAGATTGAAGAAATGGATGCTGCTGCCTTTGCTGTTGGTAGCGACATTGGTTACGGGGAATATGTATGCTCAGAGCCTCCAGAAGGAGTTTCCAAAATCTTTAACGGTCACGGTGAGCAACCCGCTCAACCAGCCGCGACAGGATGTTCTGGTGGTGTTGCCCGAAGCTGCTATACAGAAGGCGGCCGCCAATTTCAACCCGAAGGCCTTTGTAGTGCTGGATGGGAAAAAGGAAATCCCGAGCCAGTACAACCTGAAAGATGCCGTCTATCCGGGCGTAGTGTTGGTGCTGGACCAGATGGGAGCAAAAGCATCGCGAAAGCTGACCATCCGCTACAACGAGACCGGAGAGAACAAGCGCACCTATACCAAGCGCACCCAAGCAGAACTGTCGCACAAGGTTGGCGGTGCGTTCAAGGACCGCAAGTATAGCGGGGGCACTTTCCAGAACGTGGACTCACTACGCGTGCCGGATGAAGTGACGGACCATTCCTATTACATCCGCTACGAAGGGCCAGGCTGGGAATCTGATAAAGTAGGTTACCGCTTTTACCTCGACTGGCGCAACGGCACCGATGTGTTTGGCAAGACGACAAAGGACATGGCCCTGCACCGCGCCGGCCTAGATGGCTATGACTCCTACCACGAGCTGCAGGATTGGGGTATGGATGTACTCAAGGTGGGCAAATCGCTTGGAGTGGGCACACTGGCCCTGTTCGACAAAGGCAGCGCGAACCGGGTAGCCGAAACAGACAGCATGATTTCCGTGATTGCCGAAAACGGTGAGGTATACTCCGCCATCCGGACAAACTACTATGGCTGGAAAATAGCAGGTATGGACCTAGATGTAAACTCTCACCTGGGTATACACGCCGGCAGCCGTCTGACGCGCCATTTGGTGAACGTGACAGGAGGCCAACCACAGAACCTCAGCACTGGCCTCATCAAAGACAAAAGAGCGAAGCTGCATACCCAAAAAGGCAGCGCGCAGGAGTGGGGTTACATCGCCACCTTCGGCAAGCAGAGCCTCAACGGAGAAGGGGATAACCTGGGTATAGCCGTGCTGTTCCGCCCGCAGGATTTACAGGAGTTCTCAGAGGATGAGCACAGCCATGTGGTGAAGCTGAAACCCACGGCAGGCAAGGTAGAATACTTTTACCTGGCTGCCTGGGAGCTGGAGCCGGAGGGCATCAAGACCGAAGAGGCTTTTCTGAACTACTTGAAAAAGTCAGCACAAGAACTGGCGAATCCTGTACAGGTGAAGTTCTAGGAATGCACTATAAACAAACAAAGGTGATTAACCAAGCTGGAATGAAGAGAATGATATCAAATAGCGTGGCGCTATTGATAGTATGCCTGTCCGGATGCGTCACGCATCCGTCAGGTATACCTAGTAACCAAACACCCGATGCTACAGTGGCTGGTCCGGTGGCGGTGGCTGACACGGCGGCGCTAGCGTTTCCGGGTGCAGAGGGCTTCGGGAAATTCACGACGGGTGGCCGTGGCGGACAGGTAGTTGTTGTGACGAACCTCGAGGACAACGGACCGGGTAGTCTACGCAGCGCCATACAGAAGAAAGGGCCACGTATCATCGTGTTTGCCCTGTCAGGGAACATTGATTTGAAAGCCCCGCTCGATATCAACAACGGTGATGTGACCATTGCCGGGCAATCAGCCCCGGGAGATGGCATCTGCATCCGCAACTACCCGGTGAGCATCAAAGCAGACAATGTGATTGTGCGCTACATGCGTTTCCGATTGGGCGATGTGGCCGGGCAGCAGGACGATGCCCTGGGAGCCAACAGAGGCCGGCGCAACATCATAGTGGACCATTGTTCCATGAGTTGGGCGACTGACGAAAGCGCCTCTTTCTACCGCAATGAGAATTTCACCCTGCAGTGGAGCATCATCTCTGAAAGCCTTAACCAATCGGTGCATGCAAAAGGTGACCACGGCTATGGCGGCATCTGGGGAGGCAAAGGAGCCACGTTCCACCACAACCTGATTGCGAACCACACCAGCCGGACTCCCCGCTTCTCCGGCTCCAGCAGCACCCCTAACTCCCCGGATGAGCTGGTGGATTTCCGCAATAACGTCATCTTCAACTGGGGCGCCAACAGCACCTATGGGGGCGAAAAGGGCCGTTACAACATGGTGAACAACTATTACAAGGCAGGCCCGGCGACGGTTTCATCTAAGAAGGACCGCATCGTCAATCCATCGCAACCCTACGGCAGGTTCTATGTGGCCGGCAATTACGTGGCCGGTCACCCGAACATTTCCCAAGACAATTGGGACGGTGGCGTGCAATGCGAGCACCCGGACTCTGTGAAAACGACCCAGCCATTTGAGGTAACCGCCATTGGGCAGCAGGAGGCGGCGCAGGCCTACGAGGCGGTGCTGGCCCATGCCGGCGCGAGCCACAGAAGAGATGCAGTGGACGCCCGTGTGGTAGCGGAGGTGAAGTCAGGCAAACCGACGAGCGGCAAGAAGAAGAACGGCATCATTGACTCGCAGAACGATGTGGGCGGCTGGCCGGAACTGAAGTCGGCCCCGGCACCGGAGGACAAAGACCAGGACGGCATGCCGGATGCCTGGGAACGACAGCACAAACTGGACTCAAACAGTTCAGCCGATGCCGCTGCCTATACCCTGGACAAGCGCTATACCAACATCGAGGTATACCTGAACAGCCTGGTGAGCGAGACCAACCTAACGGACAGAGCAGAAAAATGAGGTGCCTTCTGACGATATTCTTTTGCCTTGCATTTGTAGCGATACAAGCACAACAGAAGCGTATGGTTGTGTCGCAGGACGGAAGCGGTGACTATACCTCCATCCAGGCTGCCGTGGATGCGGTGCCTGCCTTCCCGACAGAGCGCATCGAGATACACATCCGGAAAGGCACCTACCGCGAAAAGCTCATCATCCCTTCCTGGAAAACCAATCTGTCCTTCATCGGGGAGAGCAAGGAAAACACCATCATCTCCTGGGACGACTATTCCGGTAAAGGCGACATCAACACCTTCACTTCCTATACCGTGCTGGTGCAGGGGAATGGCTTTGAGGCCGAGAACATCACCTTCCAGAACACGGCCGGTCCGGTGGGGCAGGCGGTGGCGCTGCATGTGGAGGCTGACCGCTGCGTGTTCCGGAACTGCAACATCATCGGCGATCAGGACACCCTGTATGCCGGCGTCGCGAACAGCCGCCAGTATTATGTGAACTGCTACATCGAAGGCACCACCGATTTTATCTTCGGGCCGGCGACGGCTGTTTTCGAGAACTGCACCATCCACTGCAAAAAGAACTCCTACATCACCGCCGCCTCCACGCCAGAAGGACAGCCCTTCGGGTTCGTGTTCCTGGACTGCAAAGTAACCGCCTCCGACGAGAAGCTACAGGTATACCTAGGGCGCCCCTGGAGGCCCTTCGCCCAGACGGTGTTCCTCAACACCACCTTAGGAAAGCACATTCGCCCGGAGGGCTGGCACAACTGGAACAAGCCAGACGCGGAGAAGACGGCGTTCTATGCCGAGCACAAATCCAAAGGCCCCGGAGCCGCGCCCAAAAGCAGGGTGGCCTGGGCAAAGCAGCTGAAGGCAAAAGAAGCGAAAAAGTATAATCCAGCTGCCATATTGGCTGGAACCGATAACTGGAAACCAATCAGATAACCTTTAAAGAGCACCGCTTGAGATAAAAAGAAAACCGTAGTACCCGCCTTATAGCACTGTGCGCAGCAGATGGAGCACACAGTCCCAAACTTTCAGCACAGACATAGAACACCATGTCCCGCAGGTCTTAAGACGGATTCAGGTATAGCCCGAGTCTTCTGAGTATTGATTGAATTAGTTGGCAGTTAGCATTCACGCATAACATACATACACTTGTTGAACAACATAATTTTATTTCCTATGAAAAGAGCGATACTTAAGAAGATGAGGTACTTACTCATTATTCCGCTTGTCTTTGCCACCATGGCAAGTGCTCTGGCACAGGGGCTCACCGTGCAGGGCAAAGTCACCGATGAGAAAGGGGATGGGCTACCGGGCGTAACCGTCCTCCTCAAAGGCACCTCCAACGGCACCTCCACGGATGCGCAGGGGGGCTATACCTTGAACGTGCCGAACGGTACGGGTACTTTGATTTTCTCCTACATCGGTTTCAGTGCGCAGGAAGTGCCCATTGACAACCGAACGACAGTCAATGCGTCGATGAAGACAGATGCGAAGGCGTTGGATGAAGTGGTCGTCATCGGGTATGGTACCGTGAAGAAATCGGACCTGACCGGTTCGGTGGCCTCGGTACGGGGCGAGGACCTGACGGCTATACCTGTGACCAGCGGGTTGGAGGTATTGCAGGGCAAAGTGCCGGGCCTCGACCTCACCAGGGGTAGCGGTCAGGCAGGGGCAGGGGTGAACCTGAGCATCCGGGGCAGTAGGTCCATCGGCGCCGGCAACGACCCGCTTGTGCTGGTGGATGGCATCCGCTATGACGGGCCGCTCGACGTGAACCCAAACGACATCGCCTCCATGGAGATTTTGAAAGACGCCACAGCCACGGCCATCTACGGATCCTTGGGTGCTAACGGTGTCATACTCATCACAACCAAAAGCGGGTCTTCCGGCAAGGCGAAGGTTTCTTTCAACTCTTACTATGGCGTACAGACCGTGAATGGTTATGCCGATATCATGACTGGCCCGGAATGGGTACAGCTTCGAAGGGAGTCACGCAGAACAGTGGGCGAGTGGAACAGCCCGGCCGATGACGACAAGATTTTCAATCCGGCGCAATTGGAGAACTTCCGGAACGGTATCTGGACGGATTGGGCAGATGAGATACTCGGAACCGGAAGCCAGCAAAACTACCAGGTAGGTATAACCGGCGGTGCCGACAAACTGAGCTACTACTTATCCACAGAATATTTCGACGAGAAAGGCCTGCTGCAGAACGACAGGATGAAAAGGTATAGCGGCCGCCTGAATGTAGGCTACGATGTATCGGATAAACTGAAGGTGAGCACCAACCTGATGTATACCTACCGCGACCGTGATTTGAGACGCGACCCTTTGAACCAGGCGAACAAAATGAGCCCGCTGGGCAGGCCTTATGATGAGGCAGGCAACTTCCTTCCCTTTCCTGTAGGAGATGCTTCCACGATGAACCCACTGGTGGACGAGCAGCCTGGCGCCTTCGAGAACAATGAGCTCAACAAGCGCTTTTTCGGTAACCTCTCCGTAGACTATACCCCTATAAAAGATTTGGTTTTCACCTCCCGCTTCGGTGTGGACCAGTACAACAACCGCAACGGGCTCTACTCGGGCACCAATACCATCGAAACCGGTGCTAATGGCCAATCCCTGGCAAGAGCGGAGCTGGCCAATTTCTCGAGGCTGACATGGGAAAACTTCGCCAACTATACCAAGGCGCTATCAGAGAACCATGAACTGTCGGCGATGCTTGGTACCAGTATTTGGAGCGAGAACTACGAGGCTTTTTCTGCTGAGGGGCGTAACCTGCTGTCTTCCACATTTCTCTTTCACAACCTGGGCGCCACCCAATCCTCTTACCGATTAGGTAGCCAGCTGCGGGAGGAGAGCCTGGCGTCTTTCTTTGGCCGCCTGAATTACAAGCTCCTCAACAAATACCTGTTCACTTTTGTGATGCGGGCTGACGGAGCCTCTGTGTTGGCCGATGGCAACAAATGGGATTATTTCCCTTCGGCATCGGTGGGCTGGTTACTGAAAGAAGAAAGCTTTTTGCAGGGCGTGAACGCTGTGTCTGATTTGAAGCTGCGTTTGAGCTACGGACTCTCCGGCAACAGTTCAGTCGATGCCTACCAGACGAAGGGCAGCCTGGGCAAGTCCACCTATGCGTTTGACCAGGGCAGTGTCGAGGCACCCGCTTTCGGGTTTTACCCTGCCACACTGGCCACACCTGCCTTGGGGTGGGAGACAACCGCGACAGCCAACGCAGGTCTTGATTTTGGCTTGTTCAACAACCGGATTGTCGGCACACTGGATGTATACCAGCAGGATACCCGCGATTTGCTTCTTCCAAGAGCGCTTCCTACCTCTACAGGCTTTGAGAGGGTGATATACAACGTGGGCAAGACCCGTAACCGAGGCGTGGAATTACAGGTGGGCACCGTGAACGTGGACCAGCCCAACGGCTTCAGGTGGTCATCTGACTTCAGCTTCGCCAGAAACAAGCAAGAGGTGAGAGAACTGGCCGAAGGCGCGGAAAGAGACCTGACACTTGGGGATTATGGCCTGTTTGTGGGGCATCCGATAAACGTCTTCTACGACTATGAGAAAATAGGCATCTGGCAACTGGGAGAGGAAGATGCAGCGGCCCAAAACCAGCAGAAGCCGGGAGACATCAAGGTGAAGGACCAGAACAAAGACGGAATCATCACGCCAGAAGACAGGGTGGTGATTGGGAATCAGACTCCGGATTGGACCTTAGGCGTGACGAACAGATTGGGATACAAAGGATTGGAGCTTTCCTTTATGGTCTATGCCCGCATTGGCCACACCATCCTGAGCGAGGCGGCCGGTTCTTATAAAATAGACGCGCTGGAAAACGGACCAGTGGTAGATTACTGGACGCCGGAGAACCCGACCAATGCCTACCCAAGACCAAACGCAGGCACGAGCCGCGCCAGCACGCGCTACTATACAACGCTGCAGTACGTGGATGGTTCTTTTGTAAAATTAAGAGACGTAACCCTGGCTTATAACTTCCCTCAAGGTATAGCAGATAAACTAAAGCTTTCTAACCTGCGGGTTTACGCAACGGCTAAGAACTACTTTATCCTGATGAGTGATATAGCGCCTTACGACCCGGAGCGTTTGGGAGCCCTAAGCTTCCCGATGACGAGACAAATGGTATTTGGCCTCAATGTTTCATTCTAAGGTGAGAAGAACATTTAAAAATCTGCAATCATGAAAAAGATATTCTATAGCATACTCATTCCTGTTCTTCTGTTAGGTACAGCTTCCTGCGAGACTTTCCTGGACGAAGAAAACAAATCGGGTCTAACCTCTGATGCTTACTACAAGACAGCGGAAGGTATAGAAAGCCTGGTGAACTCCCTGTATACCCCTATGCGCTTCTGGTATGGCAAAGAGAACGGCATCGCCTTGACCGAGACGGGCACAGACATCTTCACCCGTGGCAACGGCATGGAGAACCCGCCGGTGGCCCTGTATAATTCAGACCTGTCAGGAGCCAACGCACCCATCAATTTTTACTGGACGCGCTTTTACTCCGCTCTGAATGCCTGCAACGCCGCAGTGAAAAGAATACCGGAGTCTCCCCTGTCTGAGGAACTGAAGACAACTAGGCTGGCTGAAGCCCGCTTTCTGAGGGCGTTCTACCTGTGGCACATTGTGGAGACCTGGGGTGGCGTGCACCTGACGACGGACGAGTCAATCGGCCTGCTCACGACGGCGAATTGTACGTCAGTGGAAGACTTCTATAAGCTCATCTTCGAGGATTTACAGTTCGCGACCGAAAACCTGGCTCCAAGCAGCAATCAGTACGGGCGCGTGACCAAGCCGGCCGCTGAAGCCTTCATGGCCCGTATGCACCTGTACCGCAAAAACTACCCGGAAGCGGCGCGCCTGGCTAAAAAAGTCATCAGCGACTACAGCTTCAGCCTGGTGCCCAACTACGCTAACCTCTGGAGCATCAGCAATGTCAAAAACTCGGAAATCGTGTGGCATGTCAACTTCACAGCTGACCTCATCCTGAACAGAGAGTTTGACGGCCCGACTGCCGGCACCGGCGATGACATACTGCTTCGTGATGGCGGCAACAACGCGCACCTGTTCTTCCTGATGACCTATGACCAGGTAGCAGGTATGCAGCGCGACATGCGGTATGGTCGCCCATTCGCTCGCTTTATGCCTACAGCCCATTTGCTCGACCTGTTTGATGAGACAAAGGATGCACGCTTTAACGCGACTTTTGAGACGGTATGGTATGCCAATAAGCCAGGTACCTATAAGAAAACCCTCTCCAATGGAAGCGAAACGAACGTTACTTTTGCGGCAGGCGACACGGCGATTCTGGCTACTAAGTATGTGGTGCCGAATGCCCGAAAGGATGCCAAGAAGTACACCATCATCGACAGAAGCAGAACCTACAATGTGGGTGCAGGTGATGCGCCTGTCGTGCGGGACAGGTATATGTCGCTGAAGAAGTTCCTGGAGCCCAACCGCCTGACCATTTCCCAGCAGCAGGGCCAGCGCGATGCCTTTGTGATTCGCCTTGCGGAAATGTACTTAATTGCCGCAGAAGCGGAAATGATGCAGGGCAACGCTGGAGAAGCCGTAACTTACATGAATGCGGTGCGCCGAAGAGCCGCTCTGCCAGGCAAGCAGGCGGAGATGGAGGTTACACCAGACCAGCTCAACATCGACTTCATCCTGGATGAGCGGGCACGGGAGTTTGCCGGAGAGCAGCAGCGCTGGTTTGACCTGAAGCGGACGGATAAGTTGATTGAGCGTGTGCGCGCCTTCAACCCGGATGCCGCACCGAACATACAGCCGTTCCACGTGCTTCGTCCTATACCACAGGCACAGCTGGATGCCGTGTCCAACCCAGGCGAGTTCACGCAGAACGAAGGATACAACTAGACAGACTCAGAGGGGAAGGGAGAACTCCTTTCCCTCTGAGTCTGCTTCTGAGCTTTGAAGATAAACGAGTGAAATACCTAGCAAAACAACCCATATGAACATCGCTAAATATACCCTGCCTATACTATTAGCCGTCGCCGCTGCCTGTAGCCCAGGGGAAACGGCAACCGAAAACACAGCGCAGACACAGACGGTTGCAGCAGAGAAGCCCTGGTCCGTGCGGATGGCCGATTCTGATATGAAACGGAATCCGGAAGGCTGGATGATTGACTTCAAAGACAAGCCAAAGTGGGACTATACCCAAGGGCTGTTCGCCAGCGCCATCGAGCGGGTATGGGAGAAGACAGGCGATAAGAAGTACCTGACCTACATCCAAGCATTCGCGGACACCATGATAAGTGAAGACGGCACTATCATGACCTACAAAAAAATGGACTACAACATTGACCGGGTGAACCCAGGCAAGTTCCTGATGGAGCTCTACAAGGAGACCGGCGACAACAAGTATAAACTGGCCATAGAGGAACTGCGCGACCAGATGCGCACGCACCCGCGCACCTCGGAGGGCGGCTTCTGGCACAAGAAAATATATCCGCACCAGATGTGGCTCGATGGCCTGTACATGGCTTCGCCGTTTCTAGCGCAGTATGCCGTGGAGTTCAACGAGCCCGCTCTGTTCGATGACGTGGCCAAGCAGATTGTATTGGTAGACAAGTATACCTGGAACAGCGAGAAAGGCCTCTGGCACCACGGCTGGGATGAGAGCCGCGAGCAGAAGTGGGCTGACCCGGAAACTGGCAAGTCTCCGCACGTATGGGGACGCGCCATGGGCTGGTACGCCATGGCGTTGGTCGATGTGCTGGACTTCATGCCAAAGGACCACCCACGCAGACCCGAAGTGCTGCAGATAACGCAGAAAATGGCAGAGGCTCTGGTGCGGTACCAGGACAAAGACACTGGCCTGTGGTGGCAGGTGGTGGATATGGGCGGCAAGGCTGGCAATTATCGCGAAGGCTCCGCCTCCAGCATGTTCACCTACTTCCTGGTGAAGGCCGCCAAAAACGGCCACATCGACCAGAAGTATATGCAAACGGCTCAGAAAGGGTACGAGGGCATCCTAAATAATCTCATCCAGGAAAATCCCGATGGCACTATCAGCATCACCAATGTATGTGCGGTGGCAGGCCTGGGCGGTACGCCTTACCGGGATGGCACCTATGAGTACTACATCAACGAAGAGCGTCGAAATGATGACCCGAAGGCGGTGGCGCCCTTCATCATGGCCTCGCTTGAGTTCGAGGAGCTGAACGGCTCAAAAGTATCCATTAAATAACCTAATACACATGCACACAATCACAAGGTATACCGCTCTGCTCACACTGCTGTTCTGTCTTTTCCAGGTTCAGGTGCAGGCACAGAAGACGTATGACTTTGTGGTGGCGAAAGACGGGAGCGGTGATTTCAAGACCGTGCAGGAGGCAATCAATGCAGTGCCTGATTTCCGGAAGAACACCACGACCATCTTCATCAAGAACGGTGTATACAAAGAGAAGCTGGTGTTGCCTGCCTCCAAAACCATGGTCCGTCTGGTGGGGGAGGATGTGCAGAAAACTATCCTGACCCACGATGACTTCGCCTCAAAGAAGAACCGCTTCGGAGAGGAGATGGGCACGACAGGCTCCAGCAGTTTTTTCGTTTTCGGTGATGATTTCTCAGCGGAGAGCATCACCTTCGAGAACTCCGCAGGGCCGGTAGGGCAGGCGGTGGCCGTGCGTATAGACGCCGACCGGGTGATGTTCACCAACTGCCGGTTTCTAGGCAATCAGGACACGCTCTACCCCTATGGCGAGAAGAGCCGCCAGTACTACAAGAATTGCTACATAGAAGGCACCACCGACTTTATCTTCGGCTGGTCGACGGCCGTGTTCGAAAACTGCGAGATTTATTGCAAAAAGGGCGGCAACTACATCACGGCGGCCTCCACGTTGGAAGGTACGCCTTATGGCTTCGTGTTCCTGAACTGCCGCATCACCGGCGATGCCTCTGCAAACTCCTACTACCTCGGAAGACCCTGGAGACCTTATGCCAAAACGGTGTTCATCAACAGCTACCTGGGCAACATGATAAAGCCCGAAGGCTGGCACAACTGGAACAAGCCGGATGCGGAGAAGACCACTTACTACGCAGAGTATAATTCCACTGGTCCGGGTGCCGCCAAGGCTGGCAAGCGGGTTTCATGGTCGCACCAACTGAGCAAGGAAGACCTCCAGCGCTATACCCTGGAAAGTATATTCGGAGATTGGATACCCGGTAAAACAGCAGGTACAGCCAGCAAATAGCGGCAGCTATACCTGGTTCAATATTTATTTTTTCGCCGCAGAAAAAAATAGTACTATGATTCAAAGACACTTATTTCTTTCCTGTGCCACCGTATCGTTCTCGCTGTTGCTTTCCGCCTGCTCGGGGCTGAACCAAAGCAAGGATACCGCCAGCACAGCAGAGACCTTGCAACAAACCAACCCGACCATTTCGGAGGTATGGGTGGCCGACCAGGGCAATGGCACTTACAAAAACCCCATCCTGTTCGCGGACTACTCCGACCCGGACGTGGTGCAGGTGGGCGAGGATTACTACATGACCTCCTCCAGCTTCAACGCCATACCTGGTCTGCAGATACTGCATTCCAAGGACCTGGTGAACTGGACCTTGATTGGCTATGCCCTGGACCGCAACCAGCCTTACGACCACTTCGCCAAACCGCAGCACGGCAACGGGGTATGGGCACCCTCCATCCGCCACCACAACGGCGAGTTCTACATCTACTGGGGTGACCCGGACTTCGGTATCTACATGGTGAAAACCAAGAACCCGGCAGGTCCCTGGGAGCAGCCGGTGCTGGTGAAGGAAGGCAAAGGATTGATTGATTCCTGTCCGTTCTGGGATGAAGACGGCAATGCCTACCTAGTGCATGGCTGGGCCGGGAGCCGCGCAGGTATAAAAAGCATACTCACTCTCAACAAGATGAGCCCCGATGGTACCAAGGTGCTGGATGAGGGCGTGATGGTATTCGACGGCCACGACAACCACCCAACCGTGGAAGGGCCCAAGTTCCACAAGCGCAACGGCTACTACTACATTTTCGCGCCGGCAGGAGGCGTGGCCACGGGCTGGCAGCTGGTACTTCGCTCTAAAAACGTGTATGGTCCATACGAAGAGAAAATCGTGATGGACCAGGGGAACACGCCTGTCAATGGTCCGCATCAGGGCGCCTGGGTGGAGACGACGACCGGGGAGGACTGGTTCATCCACTTCCAGGATATTGAAGCTTATGGCCGTGTAGTGCACCTCAACCCCATGAAGTGGGTGAATGACTGGCCCGTGATTGGCGAGGCCAAAGACGGTGACGGCAAAGGCCAACCGGTGCTGACCTACCAAAAGCCAAACGTAGGGAAAACATACCCTGTCGCGACGCCGAAAGAATCAGATGAGTTTGACGGCAACGGATTAGGGCTGCAGTGGCAGTGGCATGCGAACCCAAAATCCACTTGGGCCTTTGCGACGGGCACGAAAGGGCAGCTCCGCCTCTTTACTGAGCAGCTACCGCAAGATTACAAGAACCTTTGGGATGTACCGAACCTGCTGTTGCAGAAGTTCCCGGCTGAAACCTTTACGGCTACCACCAAACTCAAATTCACACCTAACCCGAAGCTCCAGAATGAGCGGGCTGGCCTGGTGGTGATGGGGGAGGATTATGCCTACGTTTCGCTCATCAGCAAACCAGGCGGGCTATACCTGACTTACAACACCGTAGCACGTGCTGACAAAGGCACTCCTGAAAAGGAAGAGGTGCTGGGCAAGCTGAATGGCAACGAGGTATACTTCCAGGTGAAGGTAGGCAAGGACGCCAAATGCCAGTTCAGCTACAGCGAGGATGGCACCAACTTCAAACCGGTGGGCAGTACCTTTACTGCCGTGCCGGGCCGCTGGATAGGAGCGAAAGTAGGGTTATTCGCTACACGCCCCGACAAGACCAACGATGCCGGCTTCGCCGATGTGGACTGGTTCCGAATCAGCCCGAATACGACAAAACTCTCAGCAATAGAATAAAGATTTAAGACGAAGATATGATTACGAAGAAGTTCTTTAGACACCGTTTCCTGCTGCTGGCAGGTATAGCCGGAGCCTTTCAGTTTGGATGTCAGCAGCAGCCGGCAGCAACTACGACAACCGCTATACCTACACCTGCCGCCACTACTGCCGTAGCCTCCTCAGCAGACGCGACGGCCACCATTTACGAAGGCATTGAGTTTTACATGCCACGCGTAGTGGAGCCTACCTTTGGCAACTACAGCGTGAGCATCACCGACTTTGGAGCGGTGGGCGACGGGCTGACGAAAAACACCGCTGCTTTTGAAAAAGCCATTGCCGATGTAGCCGCCAAGGGTGGCGGTAAAGTGGTGGTGCCGCGTGGTATGTGGCTGACTGGGCCAATCGTTCTGAAAAGCAACATCAACCTGCATGTAGAGGACGGAGCGCTTGTATTGTTCAGCAAAGACTTGGATGACTACCCACTGGTGCAAACGAGCTTCGAAGGCCTGAACACCTTCCGTTGCCAGTCGCCTATTTCAGGTGTCAACCTGGAAAACGTGGCCATTACCGGCAAAGGCGTAATTGACGGAAACGGTGATGCCTGGCGCCCAGTGAAGAAGGACAAAATGACGGAAGGGCAATGGAAGAACCTAGTGAAATCAGGCGGCGTACTGCGCGAAGACGGTAAAGTCTGGTATCCTACTGAAAGCTCAAAACGCGGTGCCATAACAGGTAACTTCAACGTGCCAGTTCACCTGACTGAGAAAGAACAATTCGAACCGATAAAGGACTTCATGCGTCCTGTGCTGCTCAGCCTGATTAACTGCAAAAAGGTAATGCTGGACGGCCCTACTTTCCAGAATTCACCGGCCTGGAACCTGCACCCGCTCATGTGCGAGGATGTGACCATCCGCAACCTGACCGTGCGTAACCCCTGGTACTCACAGAACGGCGATGGGCTGGACCTGGAGTCCTGCAAAAATGCCGTCATCTATAACAACACCTTCGACGTGGGCGATGATGCCATCTGCATTAAGTCCGGTAAAGACAAGGACGGCCGCGACCGGGGTATACCTACCGAAAACGTGATTGTGAAGAACAACGTGGTATACCACGGCCACGGCGGTTTTGTGGTGGGCAGTGAGATGTCGAGCGGCGTGAAGAATGTGCATGTTTCTAACTGTACCTTCATTGGCACCGATATCGGCCTGCGCTTCAAGAGCACGCGTGGACGTGGCGGTGTGGTAGAGAACATCTACATCTCAGACATCGACATGATTAACATCCCAACCCAAGCCATCAGCTTTAACCTGTTTTACGGCGGTAACTCACCTGTGCTGGAAGCTACCCAAAAGGCTGAAACAGAAAAACGCGACGAGCGCTTGATGCCGGTAACAGAAGAAACGCCGTCTTTCCGCAACATCTACATGAAGAACATAAATGTGGCAGGAGCCGACCAGGCATTGGCCTTGCAGGGTTTGCCGGAGATGAACCTGCAGAACGTGAACATCGAGAACGCTGTTCTGAAGGCGAAGAAAGGCATCACCGCCGTGGACTCGGACGGCATTGTGCTGAAGAACGTGAAAGTAGTGACGGAGCAGGGACCTGCGCTGACCATCTACAACAGCAAGAACATCGACATCACCGGTTTCACTTACAACGACAGCAAAGAGCCGGTTGTAAGGGTACTGGGACCAAAGACACAGAACGTGAGGCTCGAGAAGAAAGACTTCAAAGATGCCTCTAAGCAAGTATCGAAGGGGAAGGACCTCAACAGCACAGCTCTTAACTTAGAGTAAAAATCTTTCATTTGAATCCACTAAGCATGGCCTTGTTAGGTCATGCTTTTTCATCTTTTATCGAATCTCTATACCTCAACATTGAAAAGCATGAACAGAATACTTACTGGCTTGACGCTTCTCATCCTTAGCATTACATTGGTTGCTTTCGCGCCCTTTAAAAAGAAGCCTGTCACAGTATATCTTATCGGCGACTCCACCGTGGCCGACTACACAGGCGACTACGATGACAAAGACTATATGACCACCCGCTATCCCATTGCCGGATGGGGTCAGGTGTTCCAGCCCTTCATGCGCCCGGATAGCCTGGCCAAAATCAAACACCTCATCAAAGCAGACAGCGTGGTGGTGGCAGACAAAGCCAGGGGAGGGCGCAGCACACGCACCTTTTTTGAAGAGGGCCGCTGGGCGGAGGTATACAAGTCACTCCAGAAGAATGACTTGGTCATGATACAGTTCGGGCACAACGACGCGGCCGAGAACAAACCCGAGCGCTATACCAACGTGACAGCCTACAAAGAGTACCTGCGGCTGTACGTGAAGCAGACACGCGAAAAAGGAGCTATACCTATCCTGCTGACGCCAGTCAACCGCAATTACCCCTGGAAGGACGGCAAGCTGAGCAACGTGCACGGCGAGTATCCGCAGGCGGTAAAAGACGTGGCGAGAGAACTTAACGTGCTGCTCATCGACCTGACCCAGCTTTCCATCGATGGCTTCACGGCAAAGGGAGAGGAATATGTGACCAACAATTATTTCATGAACCTGCCTGCGGGCAAGTATACCGCTTATCCGGAAGGGCAGAAAGACAACACGCACTTCCAGCCGGAAGGCGCCAGAGCGGTGGCACAGCTGGTCTTCCAAGGTATGCAAAACCTGCAGGTAAACGGAGCAGCCAGAAAGTAATGAAGCATTCAGGTATATGTATAGCCGTTTTGGCTGTGGCCCTTCTTTGGTGGGGAAGCGCTGCTTCCGCACAGGGACAGTCCTCCGATGTAGGAAACTTCTACCCGGTGCTGGACGCGTATGCCAGCAAGCACAACAGCAGCCTGTCCTACCTGAACAGTACCCACAGGAACACCGAAAAGTGGCGCAGAGTAGCCAAAACGAAGCTACATGAGTTATTGGCTTTCGACCCAGAGCCGGCTCCGCTCCAGACGGAGGTACTAAGTACTACCAAACGAGAGGGCTATACGCAGTACTTGGTGCGCTACAACGTGAATGCCCTGCAAAAGACGGAGGCCTTTCTGCTTATACCTGATAACCTCACCCAGCCTGCGCCGGCGGTCATTGCCCTGCACGACCACGGCGGGTTTTACTTCTATGGGAAGGAAAAACACACCCTCACCGACAACCAACCGCAGGTACTGAAAGCCTACATCGACAACCTGTACGAGGGCAGGCACTATGCCGATGAGTTGGCCAAAAGAGGCTTCATTGTGCTCTCTCCGGATGCCATGTACTTCGGTTCGCAGAAACTGGACCCGGAGCAGGTGAGCGAGAAAAACGCAAAAGCTTACTACGACAAGGTAACGGAAAGCGAAAGCGAGAACATCCAGGTATACAACAAGTTTGCGGGCGCGCAGGAGGTGGCCATGAACAAGACGATACTCACCTCCGGCACCACCTGGCTGGGTATGCTGGCCCAAGGCGACAGGGTGGCGGTGGATTTCCTACTGTCAAGACCTGAGGTAGACCCTGAGCGGATTGGCTGCATAGGCCTCTCGCTGGGCGGCTTGCGGAGCACCTATTTGTTCGGACTAGACTCTCGCATTAAAGCGGGCATCATCGCCGCATTCTCCACTACTTATGCGCACATGCTCAAGGAACACGTGCGCCATACCTGGATGATGTATGTGCCACAGCAGTACCAATACCTGGATTTGCCCGATGTCGCCTCGCTCAACGCGCCACGGCCGCTCCTGGTCATGAACTGCCGGCAGGATAAACTGTTCAACCCGGCAGGAATGCAGGCGGCAGAAAAGAAATTGACCGCGGTTTATGCTAAGATGAAATCCCCTGAGAAATTCTCCTGCAACTACTATGACGTGCCCCACTCCATGACCATCGCGATGCAGGAAGATGCCTTTGCCTGGCTGGAGAAGTGGCTGAAATAAATCAATCGAAGAAACCTGAGCAGACTATGAAACTAGAGCACTTCGCGCTGAATGTAGAGAACCCGATAGCCATGGCAGCCTGGTATGCCGAGCACCTGGGCATGCGGGTGGTGCGGCAGATGGAGCAGCCGCCCTATACCACTTTTCTCGCCGATGACAGCGGCCGGGTTATGGTGGAGGTATACCTGAACCCGGCCGATGAAGTGCCACTCTACCGGGAAATGAACCCGTTGCTCGTGCATTTGGCCTTTGTCTCTGAAGACCCGACCGCCGATAAAGACCGTCTGGTGAAAGCCGGTGCGACGCTGGTGACGGAGCAGCACCTGGAGGATGGCTCACACCTGGTCATGCTGCGTGACCCTTGGGGACTGGCCGTGCAACTCTGCAAACGAGCCGTACCCATGCTGACCGAAAAAGAGCAGGTATGATGGGAGGCAACTCTCTTGCGTGTACATCAGCACATCAACTGTAAAACACTTACTATGGAAAGGTTTCACGTATTGGCTTTGGCAACCATTTTCATGCTGCTCCTGTATTCGTGCGCCACGCCTGTTCAGGAGAATCAGAAACAGGCAAGTGTAGAGCCCGATGCTTGGGCTAAGGTAGAGGAGATATTGCGCCAGATAAACCCACCATCGTTTCCAGATAGAGATTTCCTGGTCACTGCATATGGAGCCGTTGGGGACGGGACCGTTGATTGCACCGAAGCCTTCCGGAAGGCCATTGCAGCCTGCAACGAGGCCGGAGGAGGACGCGTCGTGGTACCGGAGGGAAAGTACCTGACAGGGCCTATCCATCTGAAGAGCAACGTGAACCTGCATGTGGTAAAAAACGCCACCATACTCTTCTCGACTGACCCTGCGGATTACCTACCTTTGGTGCACACCCGCTGGGAGGGCGTAGAACTGATGGGCTACTCGCCGCTAATTTATGCCTTCGAGGAAAAGAACATTGCCATAACCGGAGAGGGTACCCTGGACGGACAGGCCAACGAAACCAACTGGTGGCCCTGGAAAGGGCAGAAGAAATATGGCTGGAAAGAAGGAACACCCAGCCAGCAGGATGCAGACAAGCGAGCGGCGCTGTTTCAGATGGCGGAGGACGGCGTGCCGGTAAGCGAACGAAAGTTCGGGGAAGGCTCCTACCTGCGGCCGCAGTTCGTGCAGCCCTACCGTTGCGAGAATGTGCTGATAGAGGGAGTGACTATCATCAACTCACCGATGTGGATACTGAACCCGGTGCTTTGCAACAACGTGACCATCCAGGGAGTCACTGTCGAAAGCCAAGGACCGAATTCGGATGGCTGTGACCCGGAGTCGAGCCGAAACGTCCTGATTAAGGACTGCCACTTCAATACCGGCGATGACTGCATCGCCATCAAGTCTGGCAGAAACGCCGATGGGCGCCGCATCAATGTGCCAAGCGAGAACATCATCATCCAGAATTGCACGATGGAGAACGGACATGGAGGCGTGGTGATTGGAAGCGAGATATCAGGAGGCGTGCGCAATGTGTTTGCGGAGAACTGCAGGATGAACAGTCCGCTCCTGGACAGGGCGCTTCGCATCAAGACGAGCTCCATGCGGGGCGGCATCGTGGAAAACATCTACCTGCGCAACATCGAGGTGGGGCAGATAGCGCAGCAGGTGATTCGCGTGAACATGTTCTACGAAGACTCCGGCTCGTTTATGCCAACAGTACGAAACGTCGAAGTGAGGAACATGAAGGTGCGCAACGGTGGCAAAGTAGGCGTGCTGCTGGAAGGGTATGAACAGTCGCCAGTAGAAAATCTGCGCCTTGTGGATGTGGAGATAAATGGGGTGGAGAAACCTTACAAATTCTCTAACGTGAAGAACATCCACTTCGAGAACGTCACCATCAACGGAGAAAAAGTAGTGTTACCTGAAAATTGATTCTGATACAGCGAGCTATACCAGGGAACCGCTTTAGCAAAGGCCTCCATGTTCATTTGCTATACCTGTTCTAGATAGGTTAGTGTCATCACATAATAAGTCTTGTATGAAAATATTCCTTCTTTTAACTACCGCATTTTTCTTCTCTTTTCTCCCTGTTCAGCAGAAGGAGCCAATCAAGGTATACCTGATAGGGGACTCCACCATCTCCATAAAAGAGACGAAAGCCTACCCGGAGACGGGCTGGGGCATGCCTTTCGTGCATTTCTTTGACTCGAGCGTGACCGTGGATAACCGTGCAAAGAACGGCCGCAGCACCCGGACTTTCATCGAGGAGGGGCTGTGGCAACCGGTGGCCGATAATCTGCAGGCCGGCGATTATGTGTTCATCCAGTTCGGCCACAACGATGAGGTGGAGACGAAAAAAAGCTATACTCCGAAAGACCAGTATACTGCTAACCTCACCCGCTTCATTAAGGAAACCAGAAAGAAGAAAGCCATACCTGTTCTTATCACACCTGCCGCCAGGAGGCAGTTTGATGAGACCGGTACCATCGTGGGCACGCATGAGGTATACTCTGCGTTGGTACGGGAAGTGGCCAAGCAACAGAAAACGCCTTTGATTGACCTCGACAGGAAAAGCCAGGAGCTGTTGCAGCAGTTTGGCGTGGAAGGCTCGAAGCATCTGTTCCTGCAACTGGCGCCAGGGGAGCACCCCAACTACCCGGAAGGAAAAGACGACAACACCCACTTCAACGAATTGGGAGCTCGCAAAGTGGCGCAACTGGTACTGGCCGAAGTAAAGGCGCTGAAGCTGGAACTGGCCGACAGAATCGTGAAGAAAGAAACGAAGAGCAACTAGATGACACGCCTGGTAGCTTTGCTCTTTTTACTGCTTGGGCTCATGGGAGCAGCACCTGATGTGGTGCAGGCACAGGTTCCGGCACAGGTATGGCATCTGAACTCACTCAAAAAAATAAGCGGACACAAACCCCTTGTGTCAGGCGAACCGAAAGTCATAAAAATCGCCAGGCGCGAGAAAGCCATTGAATTCGATGGGCTCAACGACGGGCTGCTGCTGGACGTGAACCCCATCGCCGGGGCAGAGGCGTTTGAGATAGAAGTGACTTTCAAGCCTTATGCTGCTTTCCCCAACAATGTGGAACAGCGCTTCCTGCACATTCAGGAGCCAGACAACCCTGAGCGCAGAATTTTGATAGAGCTTCGCCTGAACGACCGGGAGCAATGGTATGCCGATTTCTTCATACGCACCGAACATGCCTCCCTCACCCTGATTGACTCCACCAAGACCCATCCCGTAAACGAATGGGCCACCATCAAGCTGACTTACCAGGACGGGCAGTTGAAAGGCTTTGTGAATGGGGTAGAGGAGGTGTCGGGTGAGATAGCGTACCTGCCCATAAGTGCCGCCGCTAAAACATCCATCGGCACGCGTATGGACCAAAGGTCTTGGTTCAAGGGGGCGATTAAATCAGTCCGATTTCAGAAGTTGCGTGCAGCTGTGCCATAGTTGCTGTCTTCATCATCAAAGAAAAAGGCTGGGTACACCGTAGTGCCCAGCCTTTTTCAAACCAAAAAACAAACGCAACTTTGTTATCAGAGGCCGCCGTTTCCAACAGCCCTATTTATTTAGAGCGATACGCCCCGTTTCCAAGGGATGAAGTCATCCTGCCCCAGTTGCTGGGCTTTTGTGATGACATTGCCGCTGGCCACTTCTATGATGTAGTCCAGAATATCTTCTCCCATCTCTTCAATGGTTTTCTCCCCGGCAATGACCGGACCGGTGTCCACGTCAATGATGTCGGGCATGCGCTGCGCCAGTTTCGTATTGGAAGACAGTTTCAATACCGGAGCAATCGGGTTGCCGGTCGGGGTGCCTAGACCGGTCGTGAAAAGCACGATGTTACAGCCTGAACCAACAAGGGCGGTTGTACTCTCCACATCGTTACCCGGTGTACAGAGCAGGTTCAAACCTGGCTTCGTACCATACTCGCCGTAGTCAAGAACGTCTACTACAGGGGAAGTGCCGCCTTTCTTGGCCGCACCCGCCGACTTGATGGCATCCGTAATCAGGCCGTCTTTGATGTTGCCCGGGCTGGGGTTCATATCGAATCCGGAGCCTGAAGCAACGGCCGCACTTTCATAGGCACGCATCAGCTCCACAAAACGGTCAGCTGACTTTTCATCCACGCAACGGTTGATGAGCTCCTGCTCCACACCACATAGTTCCGGGAATTCCGACAGCATGGACTTGCCGCCCAATGCCACCACCAAATCGGACACATGGCCGATGGCCGGGTTGGCCGATATACCTGAAAAACCGTCGGAGCCACCGCACTCCAGTCCGATGACCAGTTTGCTGAGCGGTGCCGGCTGGCGTGTCTGTTTATTTGCCTCCACCAGGCCCAGGAACGTTTTGCGAATGGCCTGCGAGAGCAGGTGCTGTTCCGTGCCTTCTTTCTGCTGCTCCAGTACGATGAGCGGTTTAGAGAAATTCGGATTAAGCGCCTTGATGCTTTTTTCAAGTATAGACACCTGTGCATTCTGGCATCCCAGGCTCAGCACGGTAGCGCCCGCCACGTTCGGGTGGTGGATGTAGCCGGCCAGCAGAGCGCACAGCATGTCGGAGTCCTGGCGAATGCCGCCGCAACCGCCTTCGTGTGTCAGGAACTTGATGCCGTCTATGTTCTCAAAAATACGGTGGCGGGTGTTAGTGGTCTGTGTTTCCAGGGGCAGCTGCGCAATCTCCTCTGTTTTGCCGGCCTGGTATAGGCCCACCATTTGCTGCACGTAAGATTTATAGAGGTCCTGGGAGTTGTACTGGTCCTGGCGCCCGAAGCCGAGCGTTTCGACAAAAGCTTGCTTGATGGTTTCCACATTTCGGTTTTCGCAGAATACCAACGGAATTACCAGCCAGTAATTACCGGTGCCTACCTGCCCATCTGCACGGTGGAAGCCCATAAACGTCTTGTCAACCCATTTCGACACATCAGGGGCATTCCAGCCGATGGTTTTGGTTTTTCCGGTATACTCAGATACCTCGTGCTTCACGTTGCCGGTCATCAGTATACCGCCGGCAGGTATAGTGTCCACGGCTTTTCCAACCAGGGAGCCATACATGATAATCTCTTCGCCAGGGGAAAGGGGTTGCTCAGCAAACTTGTGCTTTGCGGGTACATCCGTGGCGACAGGTATCTGTGTTCCGTTGAACTCCACTGTGTCGCCCACTCTCAAATCCGTCAACGCCACCAGTACGTTATCGGCAGGATGGATTTTCAATATATTGTGTGCCATGTTAAAAAATTACGATATTGTGCAATCGATTGCGCATACAACAAGTATACGAAATGTATTTGACATTATAGAGGTCCCGCATAAAAAGATTTCAGCTAAAAAAGAAGTCTTGGTTCGGTAACGGGCAGCTGAATCAGACGCATGACTCGAACCTTGGCATTCCCGATTTCTAAGTGAGGTAAAATAATTGTTAAGTTTTCGGTCCATGTGTTGGCCCGGCTGAGAACATAGCGAAAAGTTTGTAAATTAGGTGATTCGTCAACTAAGCGATGTCCTTTCTCACCTGTGCGGGTAATGCGTGTGCTGGTATACCTGAGGAGTCGCTTCAAGAGCGGGTATACCTGGTTTTGAAGCTGAAATGGACAATCTGACTAGGCACCGGATATCTCCCACATCCGCTGAAGCATGATGTGCACATCTTGGTGGGATGAAGTGATTATACCATGAACGGAAACCTTATTGTATCAAAAGGTTTCCGCATTGCCCAACTACCGATTATCTTTGTGAACCGCCTCTGAACCCCATGGACAGTAAGGAATACCCTCGCTGGCGATGGAGTGGAAGGCAACTGAAGCGCTTGATTGAAAATGTCTAAAACGAAGAAAGAAACCATATTGGATACGGCCTTGGACCTGTTCGCAGACAGAGGATACGAGGCCACTCCTACCAGCCTTATCGCAAAAGAGGCCGGTGTGTCAGAAGGGCTTATCTTTAAGCACTATGTGAACAAGACAAACTTGTTGGAGGAGGTGGTGAAGGCAGGCTACAGGCGTATCACGGACAAGAGCAAAGGGCTGGTGACGGTGAGCGACCCGGCCATGCTGATTGCGAACGTGCTGGACATGCCGCTCAGGCTGGTAGAGGATGAGCGCAATTTCTGGCGCATGCAGTTCCGACTGGTGGACGAGGAAA
The DNA here is from genome assembly GCF_000373265.1 of Pontibacter roseus DSM 17521. Classification (GTDB taxonomy): domain Bacteria; phylum Bacteroidota; class Bacteroidia; order Cytophagales; family Hymenobacteraceae; genus Pontibacter; species Pontibacter roseus. Next base: position 166,869 of record NZ_KB890767.1, on the reverse strand, counting down.
TCGCGCAGAAGCATCACAAACGCTATACCCAATCGGTGATGCAGAAGCTGGTGGAAGCCTTTAAGAAGCTGGGCTACGAGGAGCCGGAGTTGGAGTCAGAGATACTGATGCTGATGGTAGAAGGCCTTTGGAGGCTCTTCCTGACGACCGAGGACAAAGACCAATCCAAGAAGATGCTGGACCTGATAAAGTCGAAGTATACGACCCGGTAAGGTATAGGAATCGTGCCTAAGCACGTAGAGAGAATTTGCTAAAAGGAGCCACACTAATGGCTCCTTTTTTATTCTAAACCAAAAGCAAAAAGAGGCCGGCAGGTATAGCAGAAACTTTTCTTCTGCTATACCTGCCGGCCCTGAAAATTCTAGTATTCTACAACTGCTATACCTATCCGAAGGTATAACGGCTGCACTTGCTATACCTTCGCCCTGGTGGCAGTGGCTGGCCTCTCTGTTACAGTCCCAGCTTTCGTGCCCCACAGCTTCTCCATCTCTTCCAGGGTCTTGCCTTTGGTCTCGGGCACCATCTTCCAGACAAACAGCAGCGACAGCACACTCATCACGCCATAGAAGCCATACGTGAAAGCGCCGCTGTACTCCATCATGGATGGGTAAGTGGAGGAGATGAAGTAGTTAGCTGCCCACTGCGCTGCCACGGCCACGGCCACCGCCTTGCCCCTGATTTTGTTCGGGAAAATCTCGGAAATCAGCACCCAGCAGATAGGCCCCCACGACATCATGAACGAGGCGGTATAGAGAATGATAAACACCAGCGTACTGATGCCGATTACCTCATAATAGGCTAAACCGGAGATGGCGAACATACCGATGGCCATACCTACCGAGCCCACCATCAGCAGCGGCTTTCTGCCCCACCGGTCCACCGTCAGGATGGCCACCACAGTGAAGATAACATTGATGACGCCCATCACCACAGTCTGCAGCATGGAGGCATCCTTGCCGGCTCCCATGCTTTCAAAAATGCGCGGGGCATAGTAAAGCGCCACATTGATGCCCACAAACTGCTGGAAAACCGACAGTAAAATACCAATCACAATCACGGTCTTGCCATACGAAAGCAGCTTGCCGGAGTGGTGCTCCACCGTGTTCTTGATGTCCGCGAAAATTTCCCGGGCCTGGGCAGCACCGTTCACCTTCGTTAGGATTTTCATCGCCTCCTCATCGCGGTTCACCATACTCAGGTAGCGCGGCGTCTCCGGAACGAAGAACAGCAGGACGCCAAACAAACCAGCCGGAATCGCCTCCGAGAGGAACATCATTCTCCAGCCTACGGTATCAATCCATTCCACTGACTGTCCGCTGGCGATGCCCCAGTTCACAAAGTATACTACCAGCATGCCGAAGATGATGGCGAACTGGTTCAGGGAAACCAACCGCCCGCGCATGTTGGCCGGCGCTATCTCCCCAATGTATACCGGGCAAACCGCCGACGCCAGGCCGACCCCTATACCTCCGATGATGCGGTAGAAGTTGAACATGTAGAGCAGGCCCATAGTCGGCTCGCTTTCCTCAAAGAACAAGAACTCCGGGTACCCGGAGCCCAAGGCAGACAGAAAGAAGAGAAACGCCGCCAGAATCAGGGTTTTCTTCCGTCCTATACCTGAGGCGAACACCCCAGATATAGCCCCACCGATGATACACCCAATCAGGGCGCTGGAGATGGTGGCACCGTGTACCCAGGTGCTCAGGCCCTGGCTGCTTATCAGGTAGTTTTGCACCGATTTCTCAGCGCCTGAAATCACGGCTGTGTCGTACCCGAAGAGTAACCCACCCAGCGTGGCAATCAACGTAATCCCGGCGATGTAGGGGAGGTTCTGCTGCGCCGTTTCTTTTTCGTTCTGTATCATGGTGAAGTGGAAAAAGGGTTAGGTTATAGGTCTGCCGCCTCTTAGATGAAGCGGTTAATCAGGTTCTCCAGGTACTCCTGACGGCCGCTTCTCACAGCCGGCTCCCCGTACTGGATGGCATAGGCACGTAGGTCCTCCAGCGTCAGCTTGCCTTCTTCGTACTCCTTGCCTTTGCCGCTGTCAAACGAAGCGTAGCGCTCCTGACGAATCTTTCTGAAATCAGAGTTCTGCAGGATGTTGTCTGCCGTGATAAGGGCTCTGGCGAAGGTATCAGCGCCACCGATGTGAGCGTAGAACAGGTCTGCCGGGTCCGTGGAGTTTCTTCTGATTTTCGCGTCGAAGTTGATGCCGCCGCCCTGCACGCCACCGGCTTCCAAGAACACCAGCATGGCCTCCGTCAGCTCGTTGATGTTGTTCGGGAACTGGTCCGTATCCCAGCCGTTCTGGTAGTCGCCGCGGTTGGCATCGATGGAGCCCAGCAAACCCGCGTCAGCGGCTACCTGCAGCTCGTGTTGGAAGGTATGGCCGGCCAGCGTGGCGTGGTTCACCTCAATGTTTATTTTGAAATCATCCAGCAGGTCGTACTGGCGCAAGAAGCCAATCACCGTGGCCGCGTCATAGTCGTACTGGTGCTTGGTCGGCTCCATCGGCTTGGGCTCGATGAAGAAGGTGCCTTTGAAACCCTGGCTGCGGGCATAATCCTTGGCCGTATGCAGGAACTTAGCGAAGTGCTCCTGTTCGCGCTTCATGTCAGTGTTCAGTAGGGTCATATAGCCTTCGCGGCCACCCCAGAACACGTAGTTCTCACCGTTCAGGGCAATGGTGGCATCCAGCGCGGCCTTCACCTGGGCAGCGGCATGCGTCAGCACGTGGAAGTCCGGGTTGGTGGAGGCACCATTCATGTAACGGCTGTGCGAGAACACGTTGGCCGTGCCCCACAGCAGTTTTATACCTGTCTCTTGCTGTTTCTGCTGCGCATACTCCACAATGGCCTGCAGTCGGCGCTCATTCTCGCGGATGTCGTTGCCATAAGCCACTAGGTCCACGTCGTGGAAGCAGTAGTAGGGCATACCCAGTTTGGTGATAAACTCAAACGCGGCATCCATCTTGTCTTTCGCGTTCTCCACAGGGTCCGACTTTTTGTTCCAGGGGAAGTTCAGGGTAGGGCCACCAAACGGGTCAGAGCCATCGGCGTTGAAGGAATGCCAGTAAGCCACCGCAAAGCGCAGGTGGTCTTTCAGGGTCTTGCCCGCCACCATGCGGTTCTCGTCGTACCAGCGGTAGGCCAATGGATTATCAGACTCCAGTCCTTCGAATTTAATCTTATCTATACCTTTGAAATACTGGGTTTGTGTCAGTGTCGTATTTGCCATGAGTTTGTAAAATTTAGCTTGTTCTATGGTATGATTAATTTTCGTTCAGATGTTTTTCCAGCAGGGCTTTCCATTCCTGGTATACCGGCTCGTACCGGTCGATGGCCTTCGGCTCCACTACCTGCAGGCGCTTGCTGTTGGTAAAGGCTTCCGCTTCTGACTGGAAGGCTTTTACCCCGATGCCGGCTCCCAGCGCAGCGCCCACGCTGCCGTCGTTCTGGTACAACTCCACCGGCACATGGGTAGCGTTCACAAAGGCCTCGGTGAAGGAGTCGCTGAGGAACAGATTCGCCTTGCCAGCTCGGATGATACTCGGGTTCATGCCGCTCTCGCGCATGATGTCCAGGCCGTAGCGGAAAGCGAAGGCGATGCCTTCCTGCACGCCCCGGAACATATGGGCCTTGGTGTGCAGATTCAGGTCGATGTGATGGAAATGGGAGCCTACGATTTTGTTGTTGAGCATGCGCTCCGCCCCGTTTCCGAAAGGAATCACCCGCAGTCCGTTACTACCGACAGGTATAGCGGATGCCAGTTGGTTCATCTCACCATAGCTTATACCTGTGCCGGCTATGGTTTTGATCCAGCGGTTAAGACTGCCCGTGCCGTTGATGCACAACAACACGCCCAGCCGTTTTTCGTCACCTGCATAGTTCACGTGGGCAAAGGTGTTCACGCGCGACTGCGGGTCGTAAATGAGCTTGTCGCTCACGCCGTAAATCACGCCGGATGTACCGGCGGTGGCGGCCACCTCGCCCGGCTGTAGCACGTTCAGTGACAGCGCGTTGTTGGGCTGGTCGCCTGATTTGTACGTTACCGGTATACCTGCTTTCAAACCCAATTCGTCAGCTACGGCCTTACTCACAATACCATGCTCCGAGAATACAGGGTTGATTTCCGGTATCAGGTTTTTGTCGAACCTGAAGTAGTTAAGCACATCACTGGAGAGCTGGTCGTCCTGGAAATCCCAGAACACGCCCTCCGAAAGCGCCGATACGCTGGTGGTGATGCTGCCCGTCAGTTTCATGGCCACGTAATCACCGGGCAGCATGATTTTGTCGATGTTGTAGTAGAGTTCCGGCTCATTGGCTTTCACCCAGGCCAGCTTGGAGGCTGTGAAGTTTCCCGGTGAGTTCAGCAACCGGGAAAGGCTGCGTTCCTCGCCGATGGTTTTAAAGGCTTTGTTGCCAATCTCCACGGCACGGCTGTCGCACCAGATGATGGAGTTGCGCAGCACCTGCTGCTCCTGGTCCACCACCACCAGCCCGTGCATCTGGTAGGCTATACCTATGGCGCCAATGTCCCTCGGGTTATACCTGCCCATGGCATTGGCTTTCAGGATGGCGGCCTTGGCATGCTCCCACCACATCTCCGGCGACTGCTCTGCCCAGCCCGCCTTGGGAGAGATGATGTCCGACTCCTCATCCGGGTACTGCGCCGAGGCGAGGCACTCCTGCGTTTGGGCATCGACAACAGATACTTTGATGGATGACGTTCCTACGTCTATACCTAATAAGAGCATAAATACTATTGGGTAGATGAAGTTTTGGTTTTAGAATTCAGAACGGCCTCCAGCGCAGGCTTGGGCTGGTAATTTCGGTCGAACAACAGCGGATGGCTGGTGCGCCCTTTGATGGGCCAGTCATTCAGCCAGGAATTGGCATCCGTCACTCCCCAGAAAGTCACCCGGCTGATTTTGTCGCTGTGCTTCTGGAAAAGCGCAAAGATATCGGCGTAACGCTGCGCCAGTTTCTGCTGCACCGAGTCTGGCAGGCCTTCGGTGTACACGTTGTATTTCTGGTCAAACTCGAAGGTCGCGTCAATGTCGGCGCCGTTGCGGTTGCTTGGGTTGGGCAGCACATCGATATCGAGCTCCGTAATCATCACCTTGCCCAGTTGGGAGAAGGCGACGATACTTTCCTCTATCTGCTGAATGCTCGGATTCTCCAGCCCCCAGTGGCCCTGCATGCCGATGCCGTCTACTTTTATGCCTTTTTCCTGCAGGTTACGCACCAGGCGTATGGCTCCGTCGCGCTTGGCGGGTTTCCACATATTGTAGTCGTTGTAGTACAGCTCCGCCTCCGGGTCCACTTCATTAGCCAAGCGAAACGCCCGCTCCAGGTATTCCTCCCCGGTGATGGTGAGCCACTTGGACTGGCGCAGCGTGCCGTCATCGTTCAGTGCCTCGTTCACCACGTCCCAACCCTGGATTTTGCCCTTGTACCGGCCGGCCACCGCGCGGATGTGGTCTTCCATGCGCTGCAGCAATACTTCCTTGCTGGCGGGTTTGCCCTTGCCATCTTCAAACACCCAATCCGGCGTCTGGTTGTGCCACACCAAGGTATGGCCTACTACAAACATGTCATGCTTTTGCCCCAGTGCCACAAAGTCATCGGCAGGACCAAAGTTATACTTGTCTGGCTCCGGGTGCACGGGCCCCCACTTGAGCAGGTTCTCTGGCGTGATGGTGTTGAAATGCTGGGTGATAAGCGCTGTGGCCTTTTCGTCTTTGCCACCCGCCTGCGGGTAGTTCAGCGCCGCCCCAATGTGGAAGTCCTGCTGAAAAACGTCTTTCAGGGCTGTGGTGGAAGCAGTAGCAGCCGGCTCGGAAGCGACTGTCTCCGTAGTCTGCTGCTGGGAGTCGGTGCAGGACGAAACCGCCAGCGAGGCAAGCAGGAGCGAGGAGGCGAGAAGTGCTTTGGGTGTTTTCATCGTTCTTGGTCTGTACATGTCAGCTAGCAGTGAGGCTGGTGTTAAAAACCGATGGAGTTGCCGCCATCTACGGGCAGCACGGTGCCCGTCACGTATTTGGCGCCGTCCGTGGCGTAGAAATAGACTGCTTCCGCAACATCGGCAGGCACGCCCAGTTTGCCCATCGGGGTCCGGGAGAGCACTCTGTTCTTTCGCTCCGGGTCGTTGTTGAGCGCCTTGGCCGACATGTCGGTGGCGATGAAGCCGGGAGCCACGCAGTTGACGCGTATACCCTGCGGCGACAGGTCCACGGCCATGGCTCTGGTCATACCTTCAATAGCGGTTTTGGAAGCGGTATAGGCAATCACTTTAGGTATGCCGTACTGCGCCGCCATGGAGCTGATGTTCACGATGGCGCCGCTGCCGTGCGGAAGCATGGTCTTCACCACCTCGCGGCTCAGGGCGAAGACCGAGGTCACGTTGGTCAACAGGATGCGCTGGAACTCCTCATCGGTCACCTCTTCAAACGGCTTCTTCATGTTGATGCCCGCATTGTTGACCAATATATCAATTCTTCCATACTTCTCCACGATATCCGTGACCAGTTCCGGTATTTGTGGAAGATTCGTCAGGTCGAACACAATATAGGAGCACAGTTCTCCGAAAGCTTCCTTAGCCGCCTGTAGCTTCTCCTCGTTCCGGCCGATGATGATGGTGCGTATGTTCTGCTGCACAAACTTCTGCGCGATGGCATAGCCCAAACCGGATGCTCCCCCGGTGACGATGGCTGTTTTGGCAGTTGTGTTTGAATCTGGGTTCATGGTTGTATCTAATGTGATTTTAAATGCCCGGTACGAACTTGGGGTCCAGTCGCATGTAGTGCTCCAAGGTATGGGCTGGTTTTTCTAAATCTTGCGGAATCGGGCGTTTGGAGAAAGTCTGGAAGTAGAGCAGACAGGCGTCGCGCCACCATCTGGCCTCTTTCTCCTGCATAGCCAGGAAGGTCTTGACATGCTGGAACCGCTCTTCGTCCACCTGGCCCTGCATCTTATCCCAAGTCTGCTGCATCTGCTGCACGCCTTTCACGCCATCGCTGTATCGGTAGCACAGTTCATCCCACAGCGTTCTGCCGGATTTCACTTTGTAGTCCCAGCCCACGTGGTGGAACCACAGCAGGTATTTCTCCGGCACCTGCTTCAGGCTGCTGAACTGTTTGGCAACAGGAGGGAAGTACTGCGCCACGGCGTTGCTGCCCGTCTTGGTGCGGTCAAACCCGATGCCTTTCTCATCAGCTTTGTGGTAGTACACCGAGGTCCAGTCGGCGCGGTGCTTGTCTTTTATCCAGGGGCCGGGGCCGTAGTGGTGGTCCCAGGCCATGATGTGATGCAGGCCGAGCGGCGTCATGTAGTTCACCACCGTCTCATGCGAGGCCAGCATCATCTGCTTGACCGGAGCCACAAACTCCTGTTTGTTCGTGAACGTCATCCGAATCCACTCTTCTGCAATCGCTTCGGAGGAGAGGTCATGGTTCCAAGCCAGACGGCCGAAGTTATACCAGTTGGCCTGCCCGAACTGATGGCCGGTCCAGTTGCGGTCAGTGCCGATGTTGGCGACGCCGGCTATACCTGTCAGCTGGTGCTTGTGCAGCGTGCCATCGACCACTTTGGCTACCGTAGAACCCTTGCCTTTGGCATGGGTGTCGGAGTCTAGCGTCTCTTTGTACATCGGGGAGAGGTAAGCTAGACTGGTGCCTTGGCCTAGATACTCCTGCGTAATCTGGAACTCCATCATGAGCGGGGTCTTCGGCATGGCACCGAAGAGCGGGTGGAAAGGCTCGCGTGGCTGAAAATCAATGGCGCCGTTCTTCACCTGCACCAGCACGTTGTCGCGGAAAGTGCCGTCCAGCGGCTTGAATTCGTTGTACGCCTGCTTGGCGCGGTCGTCGGGTTCTTTGTCGTCGTACACGAAGGCGCGCCACATCACAATGCCCCCGTGCGGGGCCACCACATCGGCCAGCATATTGGCGCCCTCGGCGTGGTTGCGGCCGTAGTTCTGTGGACCTGGCTGCCCCTCGGAGTTTGCCTTCACCAGAAAACCCCCAAAGTCAGGTATGGCTTTGTAGATTTCGTCTGATTTTGCTTTCCACCAGGCCTGTACCTGCGGCTCCAGCGGGTCGGCTGTCTTTAATCCGCCAATCTCAATGGGGGCGCTGAAGCGGGCGGTCAGGTATACCTTGAGTCCGTACGGTCGGAAAGCATCGGCCAGCGCGGCCACTTTCTGGATGTAGGCTGGGGTGAGTACCAATGCGTTCGCGTTCACGTTGGTGAGCACAGTGCCGTTGATGCCGATGGAGGCATTGGCACGGGCATAGTCGATGTAGCGCTGGTCGATGTAGTCGGGGAGGCGGTGCCAGTCCCAGAGCGAGAAGCCGGCATACCCGCGTTCCACGGTGCGGTCCAGGTTGTCCCAGTGGTTGAGAACGCGGTTCCTGGTTTTCGGGGCGCTGCTCAGGGAGAGGCTGCTGATGTCCTGCTGCGTCTGCAGGAGCCTCAGAAAGTGGAAGCTGCCATAGAGCACGCCGATGTCGGTGTTGGCTGCAATTAAGGTATAGGAGCGGCCGTTTTGTTTGGTGGTGAGCAAAAGATAGCCTTCGTCACCAAGGGGCTTCAAGCGGTCTGCTATACCTAGGTTTTTGATGAAGGTTGAACTAGATGGTGTGCCCGCCACGAGCGCACGTTGCTGGGTAGGCTGTTGCGCCACGGCTACCGGCTGCCCCAGCAAGCCGGCCAGGCCGGTCTGCAATTCCTTCTGTGCGACGGAGAGGGTGGGGGAGTCGCCTTCCAGCACCAGTTCCCCGACAGTTTGTCTGTAGGCGGCCAGTTTGGAGGCGTCCTGCACCAGGTCATACCGTTGCCACAGCCTGTAGCCATCTTCGGCCCATACCTGCTGGGTGCCTGTGCAGCCCAGCAACACTATAAGAAGCAAAAGGAGTAAAGGTCTCTGTTTCATGCGCTATACCTTGTTTTCAGATGAGCCGGTGTGGGTGCCTTCGGCTATACCATGCCAGCCGCTTTGCCGCTCTTGGCCGGTGGGGCAGTAAGTTTCTTCTTCAGCGAAGACTCGCGCACCACCAGCTCAGAGCGGAGGGTGATGGTGTTGGTGATGCTTACATCAGACACGCCATCGAGGTAATTGATGAGGCTCCTGACGGCCACTTCGCCCATTTCGCCTCCAGGGTAGTCTACCGAGGTCAGGTTGGGTTCTATGATTCGGGTGATGGGGTCGTTGTTGAAACCGACTACGGCTATGTCGCCAGGTATGGAGATGCCCGCCTGCTTTAGGGTTTTGATGCAGCTCACGGCGCAGGTGTCGTTGGCCACGAAGATGCCGTCCGGCAGCGGGTCCATCTGCAGTATTTTGTTGGCCGCCTCCACGCCTGCCTGCTCGCTCAGGTTGGTCTCTATGACATAGTTTTCCCTGAAAGCGATGTTGTGGTCCATCAAAGCATATTTATACCCTTTGAGTCGGTCCTTGTACACATTTATCCGGAGGTTGCCGCTGATGTGGACAATGCGTTGGCAGCCCTGCTCCACCAGGTGGGTGGTGGCCGTGTGCGCGGCCTGTATGTTGTTGATTACAATGCTGGTGCACTGCTTGTTCTCCGGAACCCGGTCATAGAACAGCAGCGGGATGCCCTTGCTGAAGAAAGGCTCGAAATGGTCGATGTTCTCGGTGTCGTAGGCCAAAGACACCAACAGCCCGTCCACCCTATTCTCGAACATGGTCCTGGCATTGGCAATCTCTTTCTGAGCCGTCTCCAGCGATTGGCTGATGATCAGGTTGTAGCCTGCCTCGTTGGCCACCTTCTCCATACCTGCCATCACCAGTGACTGGAAGTTGCTGTCCAAGCGCGGCACAATGACGCCCAACGTATTGGTGCGTTGCTTTCGGAGCCTGCTGGCAAAGGCGTTGGAACGGTAGCCCATCTGAGCGGCCGCGTCAAATATCTTCTGCTTGGTGTTCTTGTTGACGGCCGGATGGTTGTTCAGTCCCCTGCTCACTGTCGTGGGAGAAATCGACAACTCTCTGGCTATATCATAAATGGTTATTTCCTTCTCCATTCCGGGGTCAATGTCATGTACAAACAAAGTAATGAAATCGGTTGCAATAATAAAAACCTATGTACGGCTTTATTTAGTTCAGGTATAGAAAAATATTGAGTACTTAATCACCTGAGGTGTAGCAGACATAACCGTTTGGATGATAAAAAAGCTACATATGAGTGAATTATTTATAATTTTCTTATTCTGTATGGGATAAAAAGTTTAGAGTTTGGCATAAAACATATTGTAGCAGGAGACGTATGGAGAAGAAATCTTAAAAAATGTTTCTGCAATCGGTTGCAATTTTAAGAAATAAGATACAAGTTTACTGTGCAGTTGAGCAACCACTCACTTTAGTAGGCTGTTCGAGCCGATTGTGATGTGTAGAAGGTATAGGGGCAGCGTGTGCTCAGGTCAATTAGTGTGATGAATCGATTATAACCCAACATAACATAAAGTATCGTGAATCAATCCATTAAAGCAAATACTAATTAAACCTTAGCACTTATGAAATGTGATTTTACTCAAAATCTCAAACTGATGGCCAGGCGGCTGTATATGCCCAAGGCCTTCAAGGTACTGGTTGTGCTGCTTCTCTCTTTGGCGGCTGCCTTGCCTGCTGCAGCGCAAGGTAACGCGTTCAGCGTGACTGGCCGTGTCACCGATGCGGCGACCGGAGAGGGGCTGCCCGGCGTGACGGTGCTTCTGAAAGGCTCCTCAACGGCAGCTCCCACCAATGCGGAAGGCGCCTATACCATCAACCTGCCTGACGGAAACGGTACACTCATTTTCTCTTACATTGGCTACACAGCACAGGAGGTTCCCGTGAATAACCGCTCAACCATCGACGTGAAGATGGGAGCAGATGCCAAGGCCCTGGGCGAGGTTGTCGTGGTAGGTTACGGTACCCAGCGTCAGGAAGCTGTGACAGGTTCGGTTGCTTCAATCGGCGGTGACGTGCTGCGCGAGGTGCCATCGGCTAACATCTCACAGGCCCTGCAAGGGCGCCTGCCAGGGGTGGAGTTCACGCAATCATCCTCCCAGCCGGGTTCTGCCATGCAAATCCGTATTCGCGGTACGCGCTCGCTTACTGCCACCAACGACCCGCTGGTGGTGCTGGACGGCATTCCTTTTGCCGGTTCCATCGGCGACATCAATCCCAACGATATCAAGAGCATAGACATTCTGAAGGATGCCTCGGCCACGGCCATTTACGGCTCACGCGGCGCCAACGGTGTTATATTGGTGACAACCAAGACAGGCCAAATCGGGCAGAAGCCACAGGTGAGCTACAACAGCTTTGTTGGAGCGAAGTCTGTTTTCGCTAAATACCCGATGATGGAAGGTCCGGAGTTCGCTGCGCTGCGCAAGGCGGCCGGCCAGTACAACAATGCATTGGATGAGTCTGATGATGTGAACACCGATTGGCAAGACCTGCTGTACAGAACCGGCATGATGACGAGCCACGACCTTGGTATTTCAGGTGGAACCGAGCAGGGCCGCTACAACTTCAGCGCAGGCTACTTCGAGGATGAAGGTGTGGTTCCTACGCAGCAGTACAAGCGTTACTCCATACGTGGCGCATTGGACCAAGGGGTTGGAAACAACTTCCGCTTCGGCTTCACGACCTACAACAACTACAGCGTTTCAGAAGGCTCCAACGTGGGCTTGTACAATATCCTGAGCATGTCGCCTATCGCCAACCCGTACAACGAGGACGGCACCTTGAAAAGAACCATCCGGATGCCTTTGGATGAGCAGTGGTTGTTCACAAGAGACATGCTGGACGATATACAGGACAAGTGGCTGAGCGAAACAAGAGCATTGGGCTCTTATAACACCTTGTATGGTGAGCTGAAGATTCCGGGAGTGGAGGGTTTGAAGTACCGTGCCAACCTCGGCTTGAACTACCGCCAGAGCCACGGCGGCTCCTATACTGGAGAGGGTATCAACAGCGCTACGGCTACTACCCCTTCAACGGCCTCGCTGAGCAACGCGCGCACCACTGACTGGACCATTGAAAACCTGTTGACCTACGACCGCACCTTCGGTGGGAAGCACAACGTGAACGTGGTTGGTTTGTACTCCGCCTCCGAGAGCCAATACGACAGAACACGCATCACAGCCAGGGATATACCTGCTGATGCCTTTCAGTTCTACAACCTGGGACAGTCCGCCGGCGAAATCACCGTGCTCACGGCTCCCGAGGACTATTGGAAAAGCGGCCTGCTTTCCTGGATGGGCCGTGCGATGTACTCCTATGACGACCGCTACATGGTAAGCGCCACCGTACGTTCCGACGGTTCTTCTAGGCTGGCGCCAGGGTATAAGTGGCATACCTACCCTGCGGTTTCTGTTGGCTGGAACATCGCCAGAGAATCGTTTATGCAGGATATCACCCTCGTGAACATGCTGAAGCTGCGTGCCGGTTACGGACAGACCTCCAACCAGGCAGTTAGCCCCTACGCTACACTCGGTCGCCTGGGCACCAGACCTTACAACTTCGGACCTGACAACTACCAGACTGGCCTGTATGTGACCGAGATTCCTAACCCGGGCCTAGGCTGGGAGTTCTCCAAGACATGGAACTATGGACTGGACTTCGCTATCCTGAATAACCGCCTTTCTGGTACAGTGGAATACTATGTGACGAACACCGAAGACATTCTGCTCCGCCTCAACCTGCCTCCTACAGCGGGTGTGAACACGGTTGTGTCAAACATCGGGGAGACCCAGAACAAAGGCCTAGAGCTTTCACTGAACGGCGTGATACTGGAAGACGTCAACGGCTGGACATGGGAAGCCGGTGTCAACGTGTATGGCAACCGCAACAAAGTGGTAGCGCTTGCTTCGGGACAGGAGAGGGATGAGGCTAACTGGTGGTTCGTAGGTCAGCCTATCAACGTCATCTACGACTACGAGCGTATCGGCCTGTGGCAGGAAGAGGACCCGCACCGGGATATCCTGGAGCCGGGCGGAAACGCAGGTATGATTAAGGTGAAATACACCGGCGATTACAACGCCGACGGTACACCGGTAAGGCAAATCGGGCCGCAGGACCGCCAGATTCTGGATGTGAATCCAGATTTGCAAGGGGGCTTCAACACCCGCGTGTCTTACAAAGGGTTTGATTTGAGCGCTGTGGGTGCCTTCCAGAGCGGTGGTACCCTCATCAGCACGCTTTACTCTTCATCAGGCTACCTCAACATGATGAGCGGACGCCGCAACAACGTGAAAGTAGACTACTGGACACCGGAGAACACCGACGCCAGGTATCCAAAGCCAGGCGGCATCGCCAGCGGCGACAATCCGAAGTATGGCAGCACGCTGGGTTATTTTGACGCCTCTTACCTGAAAGTGCGCACCATTTCGCTTGGGTATAACTTCAGCAACAGCAACTGGCTGCAGAACGTGGGCGTGAACAACCTGCGGGTTTACGTGACTGCGCAGAACCCGTTCGTGATGTTCTCGCCTTACCACAAAGAGTCAGGTATGGACCCGGAGACCAACTCCTACGGCAACGAGAACGCGGCGGTGACCACTGCCTACCAACCTCGTCTGCTCACCATCGGCACAAACTCACCTGCTACGCGCAACTACCTGGTTGGTCTTAATGTGACATTCTAAGAAATGATGACGATGAAACGTTTCTATATAAAAACTTTTACTGGAACAGCCTTGATGATGACGCTGTTCCTGGGGTCCTCCTGTGAGCATATTCTGGAAGAGGAACCACGCAGTATCTATGAACCCGGATTCTTCCGGACCGAGAAAGGGGTGCATGGCGGGTTGACCTCTATGTACGCTCACCTGCGCTACATTTACGGGGATGCCTACTTCTACAACGCCACCCTCACCGGTACCGACGAAGTGACCTACGCCCAGAGTGCGGACGAGAACTTCAAGGTGATGGACCTGTCGGGGCAGGGGGAAATCACCTCCTCCAACAGCCGCGCCGACAGGTTGTGGAACAATGCGTTCCCGAACATCAACACCGCCAGTGGCATCATCGAAAATGCCGCCGCCGTAGAGTCTATCCCGGCATCACTGATTGCCGAAGCCAGGTTCTTCCGCGCGTTCGACTACTTCATGCTGGTGCAGACGTTTGGAGGGGTGCCGCTGGACTTAGGCGCAGGAGAACTCAAATTCAACACAAACCCGGTGCGGGTATCCGTGCGCAATACGGTGCCGGAGGTATATACCAAAGCCATCTTCCCAGACCTGCTGGCGGCGATAAACGACCTGCCTGAAAGCCCGCGTGTAACCGGCGGTGCAACCAAAACACTGGCACGCCTATACCTGGCAAAGGCCTACCTGACCTACGGTTGGTGGCTGGAGAACCCGAACAACATCCCTACCTATCCGGAGGCTGCACGAACTGACCTGGACGGCAAGAACGCCCAGTGGTATTTCCAGCAGGCGTACGATGTGGCGACGGCAGGTATCAACAACCCGGGACCTTTCCGTTTGCAGCCGACCTACTACGACGTGAACCTGGGCACGAACGACCGCAACAGCGAGGTGATGCTGTACGCTGACCATACCGAGACGAGCGAGTTCTTCAACGGGGCCAGCCTGACCTTTAGCAATGGCAACCCTCCTGAGAACTTTGCTGGCTGGATGATGACCTGGAACTATACCAACATCAGAAGTGCTACAGACCCGAACTGGAACAGTGTGTTGAGCTCAGTTCAGCGTGAAGCAGCGCAGCCGCTGGGCCGCCCTTGGACGCGAATGGCTCCGACCATCGGCGTGGTAGAGAACACCTTTGCCGACAAAACGAATGACTCCCGCTATGACGGCACCTTTACAACCGTGTACCGCGGCAACTGGCCTAAAGGCGGTGCCAGCGCAGCGACCGTGTATAACGCTAACAACTTGCAGGTAAGACCGGGGGAGCCAATCCTGACTTTCCTGAACGAGGAGCCAGCCACAACCATTGATTACTCTAACTCGACTTATAAGAGCAACATTGGCGCGGGTGTGCTGCCAGGTAGAGCTGATTTTGTGGTATCGCCACGCGGCATCAGCAGAATAGTGTACCCGGGACTCTGGAAGCTAGGTCCTTATCGCACCGACAATGGCAGCGGGCTAGGACAGCCCAATGCCGCCAGCACACGTCCTTTCAACATTGCCAAGTTCTCGGAACTGTACTTCATAGCGGCCGAAGCAGCGGTGAAGGGGGCAACGACGCAGGCGGGTATGGGCGCCAGGGATTTGATAAACGTGATTCGTGCACGCGCCGGCAAGTGGCGCTGGGACAACAACGGAAACGCCGCGAAGGTACAGGACAACAGTGCTGCCATGATAGCGGCCACACCGGCGAACATCGACATCAACTACATTTTGGATGAGCGTTCGCGTGAGTATTACGGCGAGGGCTACCGCTGGTACGACCTGGTTCGCACCCAGAAATGGATTGAGCTGGCCTCCACTTACCGAATAGGTGGCATGAACTACGGAGAGCATACGCCGCAGACGGTGACGCGCAACATTCAGCCGCACCATTACCTGCGCCCTATTCCGCAGGGACAGCTTGATGCCATGGAAGGAACCACAGACTTGTTCCAGAACCCAGGATACAATTAAGATAGGGCAAGATAGAGAAGATTGGTTGCCGATTTTGACAGTCAATCTTCTTCATCCCGCCAAAAATCAGTTGGATTCACAGTTGGGGAGTAAACTTTAACAGGAAGCCTCTGCCAACGAAATTTGAAGGTTTGATTAGGTAAGTGAATAGTTTCGTGTATGGTCGGCCAGTTTCATACCGGTCGATCATACGCGTTTAAATGGACTAGTGAAAATCTTTCTCTATGAGAGCAGTTCTATCTAAAAAAGTTTTGCTTTTGCACCTGTTGCTGTGCCTGAGTGCGGTCGCCTACAGCCAGGTGAAGTTACCGCGCCTGATATGCAATGGCATGGTGCTGCAGCGGGATACGGAAACCAAGGTATGGGGCTGGGCCTCCCCCGGCGAGAAAGTATCCTTGGCCTTCCAAAAGAAACTGTACAATGCGGTGGCAGGCAAAGACGGGAAATGGAGTATCACCTTACCGCCCCAGAAAGCCGGTGGCCCGCATAATATGACCATCTCTGCCAGCAACGAGGTGCAGCTAAAGGATATCCTGTTTGGCGATGTATGGATATGCGGCGGGCAGTCTAACATGGAGCTGCCGATGGAGCGGGTGCAGGACAAATACGCCAGCGTTATCGCCAGTGCGAACAACCCGAACATCCGACACTTTGAGGTGCCGGACAGGTATGACTTCAAACAACCGAGACAAGATGTAGAGACAGGCCAATGGCTGGCCGCCACACCGCAGAACGTGCTCAAGTTTTCGGCCGCCGCCTACTTCTTCGCGGACGAAATCTACAAGAAATACAAGGTGCCGGTGGGGCTCATCAACGCTGCCCTGGGGGGCTCTCCTGCCGAGGCCTGGATAAGTGAAGAGTCGCTGAAGAAATACCCGGCCCATTATGAGGAGGCGCTCAAATTCAAAGATGACAAGCTCATCGCCCGCATCGACTCCAGTGACAGTGCCGTCAGCAACAAGTGGTATACCCTGCTGCATCAGACAGACGAAGGCGTTAAAAACAATTGGGCAGCTCCTTCCTTCGATGACTCCGGATGGAACAAAATGAATATACCCGGTTACTGGGCCGACGGGAAACTGAAGGACGTGAACGGAGTCGTCTGGTTCCGGAAAGAAATCAGCGTTCCGAAGAGCATGGTTGGGAAAGAAGCCAAACTCATGATGGGCCGGATTGTGGATGCC
This sequence comes from Pontibacter roseus DSM 17521, assembly GCF_000373265.1. Classification (GTDB taxonomy): domain Bacteria; phylum Bacteroidota; class Bacteroidia; order Cytophagales; family Hymenobacteraceae; genus Pontibacter; species Pontibacter roseus. The sequence goes on along the minus strand of NZ_KB890767.1, from coordinate 150,068 downwards.
GACGAGGTATACCTGAACGGTACGCTGGTGGGGAAGACGACGTACCAGTACCCACCACGGCGCTACATGCTGCCAGCCAATGTTCTGAAAGAAGGTAAAAACGTCATTGCCGTAAAGGTCATCAACAACTCGGGCAGGGGCGGTTTTGTGCCGGATAAGCCTTACGAGTTAAACGTGGGCGGGCAGGTCATCGACCTGAAAGGACCCTGGAAGTATAAGTTGGGCGCCACCATGGAGCCACTGCCGGGGCAGACCTTCGTGCGTTGGAAACCAGTGGGCCTTTACAATGGCATGATAGCTCCTCTGACCAACTATCCTATCAAAGGGGTGCTATGGTACCAGGGAGAGTCGAACACGAAGAACCCAGCTGAATACCGGGGTCTGATGGAGACGCTCATCGCAGACTGGCGAACTCAGTGGGGGCAGGGCAATTTCCCTTTCCTGTATGTGCAGCTGACCAATTTCATGGAGCCGAAACCAATCCCGGGCGAGAGCAACTGGGCGGAACTGCGGCAGGCGCAACTGGAGACACTGGCCGTGCCCAACACAGGTATGGCGGTGGCCATCGACTTGGGGGAATGGAACGACATCCACCCGCTAAACAAGCAGGATATAGGAAAGCGGCTGGCCCTGCAGGCAAGGAAGGTAGCCTACCAGGACAAAACGGTAGTGGCATCGGGACCCCTCTTCAAGTCCATGAAGGCGCAGGGGGATAAACTCGTGCTCACTTTCTCAGACACCGGGAGCGGCCTGGTGGCCTCGGGTAAACAGCCACTGAAAGGTTTCGCCATTGCCGGACCGGACAAGAAGTTTGTATGGGCGAAGGCGGAAATCAAAGGAAACCAGGTGGTGGTGTCGCAGGAAGGTATAGCCAACCCGACCTCCGTGCGCTATGCCTGGGCCGACAATCCACAGGACGCCAACCTCTACAACAAAGAAGGTCTGCCTGCTTCGCCTTTTAAAGCAGAGTTGGAGACGGACACAAGCAGCAAATAGCCTGATGCGCTGTCTGATGGTTCTGGACACACTCTGTACAGACCAGGTTAGAGGAGACAGGTTTGTAAAGAAATAACTATTTAATAAAGTGGTTGATTTAAGGTGAGTGAGGCAAGAGGCTGCCAACCGGTAGCCTCCTTGCCTCCATCTTACCCGGCCAATCGGCGCAGTGGGAGCACCCTTCTGCACGAAGAAACACAAGGATAAAACATTGAACGATAAGACTATGTCACTGATACAAAGCTGGAGATGGTATGGCCCCAATGACCCGGTAACGCTGCAAGATGTGCGACAGGCGGGCGCCACCGGTATAGTGAGCGCGCTCCACCACATCCCGCATGGGCAGGTATGGCCGCTGGAAGAGATTCAGGAACGCAAGCGCATCATTGAAGCTGCTGGTCTGGAGTGGGTGGTGGTAGAGAGCGTGCCGGTGCACGAGGCCATCAAAACCAGACGCACCGACTGTGCGCTATACCTGGAAAATTACCGCCAGACGCTCCGAAACCTGGCCGCCTGCGGCATCACCACTGTGTGCTACAACTTTATGCCGGTCCTGGACTGGACCCGCACCAACTTGGCTTACGAGTTGGAGAACGGAGCCAAAGCCCTTCACTTCGATTGGGTGGACCTGGCGGTGTTCGATATGTTTATCTTGCAGCGAGCGGAGGCCGACAAGGACTACGCGGAAGAAGTGGTACAGCAGGCCAGGGAGAAGTATAGGAATTTCTCCGAAGAGGATTTGCAAAAACTCAGCGACATCATTTTGATGGGCGTTCCTACCGAAGGCAGCGTGACCATACCGGAACTGCTGCAGAGCATCGACATCTACAAGAACATAGGGCACACCGGACTGCGCGAGAACCTGGCCTACTTCCTGGAGTCCATCATGGACGTGTGCGAGGAGACGGGCATCAACATGACCATCCACCCTGATGACCCGCCTTTCGCCATACTGGGTCTGCCGCGCATCGCCACTTCCAAAGAAGACTTGCTGGATATCCTCCACCGAGTGGACCGCCCTGCCAATGGGATTTGCTTCTGTACCGGCTCCCTGGGAGCTGGCAGCCACAACAACCCTGTGGACATACTGAAAGCGGTGGGGCACCGGGTATACTTTGCCCACCTGCGCAACGTGCTCAAGGACGAGACGGGCAGCTTCTACGAGTCGGACCACCTGGCCGGCGATGTGGATATGTTCGGGGTGATGCAGGAACTGGTTCGAATCAACGAAGAGCGCGAACTGCCCATCCCTTTCCGCCCAGACCACGGGCACCAGATGCTTGACGATTTGCACAAAGTAACCAACCCCGGCTACTCCGCCATCGGCCGGCTGCGCGGACTTGCCGAGCTGCGCGGGCTGGAGATGGGAATTGCACGTTCCATGAACCAAACTGACTTACATGAGCAGAGACACGACACGTCAAGCCGTCACTAAGAAGAGGGCCGGGGCGGGTTTTCTGGACGAGGATTTTCTGCTGCAGACGGAGACGGCGCGGGAGCTATACCATACCTATGCCAAGGGCCTGCCCATTATTGATTACCACTGCCACCTGTCGCCGGAGCAGATTGCCCGGAATGATAACTTTCAGAACATGACCCAAATTTGGCTGGCGGGTGACCATTACAAGTGGCGCGCCCTCCGCACTCTGGGTATAGACGAGCGCTGCATCACCGGCAATGCCAGCGATAAGGAGAAGTTCATGAAGTGGGCAGAGGCTATGCCGTATACCATGCGCAACCCGCTTTACCACTGGGCCCACATGGAGCTGAAGAACCCGTTTGGCGTGACGGAACTCCTTTCTGGAGCCAACGCCCAGCAGGTATACACCCATTGTAACGACTTGCTGCAGCAGCTGGAGTTCACGCCACAGGGTCTTCTCAGGCATTTCAAGGTGGAGATGGTGGGCACCACTGATGACCCGGTGGACAACCTGGAGTTCCACCAGCACCTGGCTGCGGCACAGACCAAGACGCAGGTGCTGCCGAGTTTCCGACCAGACAAGGTGCTGCAGCTTTCGGGAGGTGAGGGTTTCAGAAATTATATCCAGCAGCTGGCCGAGGCGAGTCAGGTAAATATCACCAGCATCGATACCTTGTTGGAAGCGTTGCAACAGCGCGTCGATTATTTCCATGCAAACGGCTGTCGCCTGTCTGACCACGGGCTGTCGCAGCTGCCGTCGAAAAGAAGACTCAGCGGAAAGCTGGAACAGGCTTTTGCGGCGGTGCTGGCCGGAGACGACGAGACTGCCGCAGACCATCAGGAGGAATTCAGCCGGTACATCCTACTGGAGCTGTGCAAGATGTACAGCGAAAAGGGGTGGGTGCAGCAATTCCACGTAGGGGCGTTGCGCAATACCAACTCCCGCATGCTGCAGGTCAATGGTCCCGACACTGGCTATGATTCCATAGGAGACTTCTCACAGGCTGCCCCTATGGCCGCTTTCTTCGATGACCTGGAGCGTGAAGGGCAACTGGCCAAGACCATTATCTACAACCTGAACCCGGCTGACAATGCCGCTTTTGCGACCCTGATTGGCAATTTCCAGCAGAGCGGCATCAAAGGAAAGATGCAGTTCGGCTCGGGCTGGTGGTTCCTGGACCAGCTCGACGGCATGAAGGCACAGATGGATGCGCTCTCGAACATGGGACTCATCAGCTGCTTCATCGGGATGCTCACGGACTCGCGCAGTTTTCTGTCCTACTCCCGCCACGAGTACTTCAGAAGGCTGCTGTGCAACATTTTCGGGAATGATGTAGAGCAGGGCTTGTTGCCGGCTGACCTCCCCTGGATAGGCAAACTGGTGCAGGACATCTGCTACTACAACGCCAGGAACTATTTCCCTTTTCAACAGAGCTGATTAATCCTGATAAGCACACTTGCCATGAACACACCTCTCATACCAAAGCCTATTCCAGAGAAAGCGAAACCAAGATTTTGCCGCTGGATAGGTGTGTCTTTAGGCAGGTATAGTGCCTGATGCCGTTTCTTGCTCCCTGCCTAAGGCAGGTGAGTTTGTAGATAATTCCATGTGAAACAGCAGCCTTTACGCTGCCGAAAAGTATTGAACTATGAAGCACTCTTTCACACCCTATACCTGTATGACGCCCACTGGCAGTGGGCTATACCCGCTGCGGCAGCTAGCCTATACCTTGGGTTTTGTTATCTTCTTTGCCCTGGTTAGTCAGCCGGCGCAGGCTACGTTCGATAAGTCATACATCAGCAATTCTAAAGAGAAAGGCAGCTTTGCATTAGCGGCAGATGGTAAACTGGCCCCGCTGTATGTAAGTAATCAGGACCATGCCGGAGTGATTCGCGCTGCCCGCGATTTGCAGGCAGATATTAAGCGGGTAACCCAGGCCGAACCGAAACTGACCATCGACAAAAAAGCCCCCAAGGCGAAGCAACTGGTACTGGTGGGTACGCTGGGCAATAGTCCGGTGATTGACAAGCTGGTGAAAAGCAAGAAGCTGGATGTGTCAGGTATAGCCGGCAAATGGGAGACTTTTCTGGTGCAGGTGGTGGAGAAGCCAATGGCAGGCGTGGACCAAGCCTTGGTGATTGTAGGCAGCGACAAACGTGGCACCATTTACGGCATTTACGATGTATCGGCTCAGATTGGGGTAACGCCCTGGTATTGGTGGGCTGATGTGCCGGTGAAAAAACAAGAGAACCTCTACGTGCTGCCAGGCCGCCATACCTTGGGCACACCAGCCGTGCAGTACCGCGGCATCTTCATCAACGACGAAGCCCCTGCGCTGGCAGGCTGGGCCACCGAAAAATTTGGCGGCTTCAACTCAAAATTCTATGTGCATGTGTTTGAGTTGATTCTGCGCATGAAAGGCAATTACCTGTGGCCCGCCATGTGGGGTCGCTCTATTTATGACGATGACCCAAAGAGCCCGGTGCTGGCCGACGAATACGGTGTAGTCATCGGCACATCGCACCACGAACCGTTGTCGCGCGCCCACGTGGAGTGGAGTCGCTACGGCAAAGGCGCCTGGAACTACCAGACGAACAAAGCGACTTTGCAGGAATTCTGGCGCGAAGGCATCCGGCGCATGGGCAAAAACGAAAGCATTGTGACGATAGGTATGCGCGGCGACGGAGACGAGCCGATGAGCGAGGACAGCAACATCGCTTTGCTGGAGCAGATTGTGGAAGACCAGCGCAAAATAATCTCAGAAGTAACAGGCAAACCAGCCTCTGAAACCCCGCAAATCTGGGCGCTCTACAAAGAGGTGCAGGACTATTACGACGCAGGTATGCGTGTGCCGGATGACGTGACGCTTTTGCTGGCCGACGACAACTGGGGCAACCTGCGCAAGCTGCCCAAGCTAGGCGAGAAGCAGCACTCGGGCGGTTTTGGCATCTACTACCACTTCGATTATGTGGGCGGACCGCGAAACTATAAGTGGGTCAACACCAACCCGCTGCCGCGTATCTGGGAGCAAATGCACCTGGCCTACCAGCATGGCGCAAACAAAATCTGGATTGTGAATGTGGGCGACATCAAGCCGATGGAGTTCCCGACCGAGTTCTTCCTCGACTATGCCTGGAACCCAGAAAAATGGCCGGTGGAGCGACTCGATGAATACACCAAGTTATGGGCAGCACAGCAGTTCGGCGAAACCCACGCTCCGGCTATTGCCGAGATGCTGGCCAAGTATGCCAAGTTCAATTCCCGCCGCAAGCCAGAGCTTTTGTCGGCCGACACCTATAGCCTGACCAATTACCGCGAAGCGGAGCGCGTGGTGGCCGAGTACCAGCAACTGGCCCAGCAGGCAGAGCAACTGTACAACCAGCTTCCTGCCGAGGCCAAAGACGCTTACTTCCAGCTGGTGCTGCACCCTGTCAAAGCCGCAGCCAACCTCAACGCCCTGTGGGTTTCTGTGGGCTTCAACCGCCTGTATGGCAAGCAAGGCCGTGCCGCGACTAACGTCTTGGCCGAGCAGGGAAGAAAGCATTTTGCCCTGGATCAGGAGCTATCCCGCATTTACAACGAAGACATCGCCGATGGCAAGTGGAGCCACATGATGGACCAGACGCACATCAGCTATACCTATTGGCAGCAGCCCGAGGTGGATGTGATGCCAGACGTAACCGAACTCAAACTACCCGCTGCCGCTGAGATGGGCATTGCCGTGGAAGGTTCGGCCGCGTGGTGGCTAGCCGCTAAAGAAGAAGCCGTACTACCAGAGCTGACCCCGTTCGGCGAGAAAGCCCACTACTTCGAAATCTTCAACCGCGGGCAGGCGCCCTTCAACTATACCGTGAAAACGGGTGCGCCTTGGCTACAGGTAGACCAGCAACAGGGTAGGGTGGAAGACCAGCAGCGCCTGTGGGTAAGTGTAGACTGGAACAAAGCGCCGCAAGGAAAGCAGCGAGTGCCGATTACCATCACCGGGCCAAACGGGAAGAGGGTAGTGGTGCAGGCGCAGGTGAACAATCCAACTACGGCCAGCACTGCCAAAGGCTTTGTGGAAAGCAACGGCTACATCTCCATGCAAGCCGAGAACTTCAGCCGTAACTCACCCGCTGGCAACCTAAGCTGGAAACTGTTGCCTGGCCTGGGCCGCACCGCCTCCGCCATGACGCCCTTCCCGGTGACGGCATTAAGTCAGAAGCTTGGCGCCAACAGCCCTGTGCTCGAGTACGACATGCACTTGTTGAGCAGCGGCGAAGTGAACGTGCAGGTATACGTGTCGCCGACACTCAACTACCTGGATTTGCCGCAAGGCATACGCTACGCTGTTTCCATTGACGATGCAGCGCCGCAAATCGTGAGCATCCACAACGACAACACCACCAAGTCCTGGGACGATTGGGTGGCTAACAATATCATCGTCACGCAGTCGAAGCATAAGGTAGATAAGCCAGGGCAGCACACGCTCAAGGTATGGATGGTAGAACCGGGTGTGGTGGTACAGAAGATTGTGGTAGAGACAACAGGAGCAAAGCCAAGCTACCTCGGTCCGCCGGAGAGCGCTCAGGCAGGGGCAGAGACGGCAGTGAATTAAGGTATAGTGACCAGCAAAAGACGAAAGCATGATACGATTTAGCAACATCCTGATAAGAACGGGTCTGGCAATAGCTCTGACGTTAACTTCATTGGCAACACAGGCGCAGGAGAAGTTCCTGAATCCGATTCTAGCAGGCTTTTACCCGGACCCTAGCATCTGTCGGGCAGGCGACGACTTTTACCTGGTGCACTCTACCTTTTCCTACTATCCGGGTGTACCGATTTTTCATAGCAAGGACTTAGTCAACTGGAAACAGATCGGCAACATCCTCGACCGGCCGGAGCAATTGGATGTGGAGGGTTTAGGCGTATCGCGGGGCATCTTTGCGCCGGCCATTGAGTACCACGACGGCGTGTTCTACATGATAACGACGCTGGTGGATAAAGGCGGCAACTTTGTTGTGACTGCGACCAATCCAGCCGGCCCTTGGTCAGACCCGGTATGGTTGCGCGATGTACACGGCATTGACCCTTCCCTCTTTTTCGATAAGGACGGGAAAGCCTATATCCTCTACAATAGTGACGCACCCGACAACAAACCGCTTTACGACGGCCACCGCACTATCCGGCAGCTTGAGTTCGATTACAAGAACCTGAAAACCGTGGGCCAGCCGAGCATCCTGGTAAATGGTGGCGTGGACATTTCCAAAAAGCCCGTTTGGATAGAAGGACCGCACATCTACAACGTGGGCAACTACTATTACCTGATGGCAGCCGAGGGCGGTACCAGCGTGAATCACTCCGAAGTGATTCTGCGCAGCGAGAAGGCAACTGGGCCTTACGTGCCGTACGAGAAAAACCCCATCCTGACGCAGCGCCACCTGCCCAACGACCGTCCGAACCCAGTATCCGCCACCGGCCACGCCGATTTGGTGCAGACGAAAAACGGAGAGTGGTGGGCAGTCTTTCTGGCCACCCGCCCGTACGACACCGAAGACCACTACAACATCGGCCGCGAAACTTTTCTGGCTCCTGTTACCTGGAAAGACGGTTGGCCCATTATCAATGCTGAGCATGAACTGGTGCAGTACAGCTATACCCGTCCCAATCTGCCGGAAGCAAAACTGAGCGACTTCCCGCTGAACGGTAACTTCAGGTATAGAGAAGACTTCAACGACAGCAAACTGCCCCTGCACTGGCTGATGCTCCGCACACCGCGCACCGACTGGTATAGCCTGAGCCAACCATCCGGGAAACTGACGCTAGAGGTGCGCACGGAAGAGCTGTCAGGCAAAGGCAATCCGTCGTACATCGCCAGAAGGCAGCAGCACATCACTGGAAGCGCCAGTACTAAAATGGATTTCCAGCCAGCTAGTGACAACGAGTTTGCAGGTATAGCGGCTTTTCAGGGTGAGAAGCACCATTACCTATTGGGCAAGACCATGACCAAAGGCAAGCAAACGGTGCAACTACGAAAGGCCGACGGCTCTGTGCTGGCGGAAAAACAGCTCAGCAAAAAAGAAGGCAAACTGCCTTTGCAACTCAAAATAGATTTCGACGGAGCTAGGTACGCCTTCTCCTACGCGACCAAAGAAGGCGACTGGAAATTGCTACAGGGCGATGTGGACGGCCGTTACCTCAGTACCCGTGTGTCAGGCGGTTTTGTGGGCGTTACGCTGGGTATATTTGCCACTTCGCAGGGCAAGCCCTCCAGCAGCAAGGCTTCCTTTGACTGGTTCGATTACGAAGGCAACGATGCCATTTACAACAGCACTTCTACCTCTTTAAAACAATAAATAAGATTTTAACCGATTCATAACCTATACCTATTATGATAGCAAAAAAGCCTTTTAAACACGCCGCGCTGGCCATGCTGGCGGTATCCGTTCTGGCAAGCGGTTGCCAGAGCAATGCCTCCGAGAACCAGGCAGAAGCAGAACAGCCTGCCGCACAAAATGCTGTAACCGTATCGAATGACCCGCTGGTGACGCACATCTTTACCGCTGACCCGTCGGCCCACGTGTTCAACGGCCGGATTTTCATCTACCCCTCGCACGACATCGATGCAGGTATACCGGAGAAAGACGACGGCTCACACTTTGCCATGAAAGACTACCATGTGCTGTCGATGGACAGCGTGGGAGGTAAAGTAACCGACCATGGCGTAGCACTGGACATCAAAGATGTGCCTTGGGCCAGCAGACAAATGTGGGCGCCGGATGCAGCGCACAAAAACGGCACTTACTATTTCTTCTTCCCGGCCAAAGACAAAGACGATATCTTCCGAATAGGAGTAGCCACCAGCACCTCACCAAGTGGTCCGTTTAAAGCGGAGCCGCAGCCAATCAAGGGCAGTTACAGCATAGACCCCGCGGTGTACGAAGACAATGGCGAGTACTACATGTACATCGGCGGCATCTGGGGAGGTCAGTTACAGCGCTGGAGCTCCGGCACCTATAATCCAAAAGATGAGTACCCGGCTGACGACGCGCCAGCACTGATGCCAAAAGTGGCTAAACTGAGCCCCGACATGAAGAGCTTTGCCGAGGAACTGCGCGATGTGCAGATTTTGGACGAGAACGGCAAACCGCTACTGGCCAAGGACAACGAAAGACGCTTTTTTGAGGCAGCCTGGGTGCACAAGTACAACGGCAAATACTACTTCTCTTACTCCACCGGCGACACGCACAACATCGCCTACGCCACCGGCGACAGCCCTTACGGCCCCTTCACCTACCAAGGTGTCATCCTGAAGCCGGTGCTGGGCTGGACGAACCATCACTCTATTGCAGAGCATAATGGAAAGTGGTACCTGTTCTACCACGACAGCTCGCTGTCGGGTGGCAAAACGCCGCTGCGCAGTGTGAAGGTGACTGAGCTAAAGCATAACTCCGATGGGAGCATTGAGACAATAGACGCGATGGTGAAGTTATAGTGAGCAAAATTTCATTCGTCTAGTGTAAAGCCTTGCAAGCATCCGCTTGCAAGGCTTTTTTTATGGCTTAATTCTGCCTTAGCTAAGCAAGATTCACCAGACAGGGTATAACCGCTATACCTGGATGTGCCATTGCTCAATCCACGACGGGCATTGCGTTAAATCTTCCAAGAAGTTTAGTTTACTGAACTTGGGGTATACAAGGCCACGGTCCAGTTTTCAGGTATAAGCAAAGCCACTATGAGAGAACAAATTTTGTGGCGAAGTGAATCTTTTTAAAATAACTGATGTATATACATTAGATGTTTATACATTTGTGAATCGAAAATTTACTTAACTTTAAAATAAGAAAAGACATGGCAAACGTAAGATGGGCAGTAGACCCAACCCACAGCGAAGTACAGTTCAAGGTGAAGCACCTGATGATTACGACCGTTACAGGTTATTTCGAGAAGTTCAACGTAGAGGCGGAGAGCGAAGATGAGAACTTCAACGGCGCGAGCAACGTGGTGTTCACAGCCGATGTGAACTCCATCAGCACCAACAACGAGCAGCGCGACACGCACCTCAAGTCACCTGACTTCTTTGACGTGGCGAAGCACGACGAGATTCGCTTTGTAGGCAAGAACTATGAGAATGTAGGCGGCAGCGAATACAAACTGCATGGCGACCTGACCATACGCGACATCACCAAACCGGTGACCGTAGACGTGGAGTTTGGCGGCACGGTAGTAGACCCGTACGGCCAGCACAAGGCCGGCTTCACCGTGACAGGCAAAATCAGCCGCAAAGATTTTGGCCTGACCTGGAATGCCGTGACAGAGGCGGGCAGCGTGGTCGTAAGCGACGAAATCAAGCTGCAGGCTGAAATCCAACTCGTGAAGCAGGCCTAATCTCGCTAGTCGAGCAACAGCACCCATAATCAAAAAGGAGAAAGGACCGCTCAGGGTCCTTTCTCCTTTTTTTGCTATACCTATTGTAAAGGCTATACCTGACTAGTTCTCGTAGCTGAAGTCTTTGAAAGTCTTGGCGATGTTCTCGTTGGTTGGCTTGTTCTTGTTTTTCCAGTTCGCGTCCAGCTCCAGCGCCACCAGCCCCTTCAGGTTCATCAGGGCCACGAAATCATCTGCGTCTTTGAGGAACTCCGGCTTGCGGCGCGAGGACTTCAGGGCATACTTGCGCGCGAACACATCGCCCTTCGTCTGGAGCTCGTTCCGCTTTTCGATGATGTAGTTCAACCGTTCCACCAGGTCCTTGGTAGAGCGGCCTATCACTTCCGTCGCCTCCAGCGTACCTATCGTCATGACCGTGGTGCCGCCGATGGTGGTGATTTTCTTGCTGGTGGCGGGCGTCTCTACAATCACAGGGGCTATACCTGTCACGGCTCCGAGGGAGGCATTGGTGAGCGAACGGGCTTTCTTGCCTTTGCGGGCGCGGTTGTACTTCTTCTTCAGGTCGCGCTCCGTCTCCTTCAACTGCTCCATCAAGTCCCAAGCGCGCACCAGCGCGGCACGGTACTCGTTGTAGAGCTTCTGGTCTGCCTCGGCCTCGTTCACAGCGTTCACAATGGTGAAAGACACGGTGCGCTCATCGCGCCTGTTCGACTTGTCGAGCACGAAGAAGGTGATATCAAACGAGACGGAGTCCAATGGGTCGCGCACGAAGTCGTAGCCGGGTTTCCAGATGAACTCATACTGCGACGGGGTATTCTTCACGAGCGCGGTGGCCGGCAAATCAGTGTTGTCTGAAATGAAATTGAAAGAGGCGATGTCGGCCTCTCCGTTCGGGTCGTAAATCTGAAACTTGAGATTGACCGTGGAACCCTCCTTGTAAACAAAGCGCTTCTGGGATGGAATCATCTGCAGGCTGGGCGGGAGGTCCTGCTGGGTCACCTCCACCTTGAAATAGCCCTTCGTGCGTGCTTTGGCCGGCTGGTCTTCCACATAGAACTCCACTTTGATGGGGTTGTTGCGCAGCCGGTTGAACTGCGTGAGCGATGGCTTCCAGGTGAACTCTCCCTGCTCCGAAAGCTTGGCGCCCTCTGGCATACCTTCCGGAATGGGTACGAACACGATGGGGTCGTTGTCCTCGTCCTTGACCACCGACGATTCGATGGTATACGTGTTCTGGGCGTTGTAGCGCACATACAGGGGCTTGAGCTCTCCAACGGACGGCGGCCTATTGACGTGCTCCACTTTGAAGTCAATCACCTGACTCACACTCTCGTCGCTCCCGTTGCTGGCCTTGAAGATGACCTGCACCGTGCGCTCGGCGCCTAGCCTGTCCACGAAATCGTAGCTGGGCGTCCAGGAGAAATGGCCCAGCGTGTCGAACTGGATGCCCTCCACCATGCCCTGGGTTATGGTATAGGTATAGAGGCTGTCCTTGCCCCCCGTGGCCTGGAGCGTGAACTCAAGTTTCTCCCCCTCCTTCAGCACGTTCCAGCTCTTCTTTTCAGGGAAAGACAGTTTCAAGGCCGGCGATTTGGTCCTGTTCCTGGAAGTGGCTTCCTGAGCCGACACATGGGTGAAAAGCAGGAACAGCACAGAAAAAAGAAGGAGGCTCTTTCTCATAAAGCAGCGGGGTGCACTAATCAGGTGAATAGAAGCCCCTAAATTAGCAAAGACTTTAGCGTGAAACAAAGGATGTAGCCTGAAAACCGCACAAAAACGCATGAACTTCTTATTCAGGAATCGCTTCGGCTCTGTGAAGGTATAGGCGATATAGTTTGTTACTTTTCTAATATTTAATTTATCTCACAAACCGCTTTTAATCTGCTCATATACATGAAGTAGGACAGACTCTAACCGAATGGGTCGGGTGTGACAGGGATAGGTATGGCCTGTAATGAGGGTTGCCGCTAGCTTTTCCAGCAAAGGCCTGCCAAAGCTCTATAGCCCGAGAAGTGAATATTTCCGTAGTAGAATATCTGCATACACAAAGACCCAAAAGCGCACATGTTCCAGAAGAAACCGATGAGCCACCCGGACAGCGAAACCACTTGGAGGCACCTGTTTTACTGCCTGGTAGGGGCTTGTCTGCTGTTGCTCAGCGGCTGCACCCAAAAGCCACAGACAACCTCACAGGCTACGGCGTCAGCCACCGAAACCGTGCAGAATTTCAACCACAGTTGGGAGTTCGTGCGGGACATCGACACCACCGGTTTTGCCAGCAGATTATCAGGCAGGGAGTCTGGGCCAGGTATAGCGTGGGAGCAGGTCAGCCTGCCGCACACGGCCCGGCTGGAGCCCATCGAGAAAAAGGAACAGCAGTGGCAAGGCACCGCCTTCTACCGGAAGTTTTTTGCGCTACCCGCTTCCGACCAAGGCAAACACATCGCGCTGCAGTTTGAGGCTGCCATGCAGGTGGCCGACATATACCTGAATGGGCGGCAGGTGTTCCGGCACCTGGGCGGTTACCTGCCCTTCTACATCGACATCTCAGACCACGCCAGGTATGGCGAGGAGAACGTGCTGCTCATCAAACTGAACAACGAGGACAATCCGGCCGTGCCTCCCGGCAAACCCCTGGCCGACCTGGACTTCAACTACTACAGCGGCCTCTACCGCAATGCCTTCCTCATCACAAAAGACAAGCTCCACATCTCGGACCCCATCGCCGCTAACCGGGTAGCGGGTGGCGGCGTGCTGCTGCACTACGAGAACGTGAGTCCGCAATCCGCTACTTTGCATGTGCAGACCGAAGTGAAAAACGACCACGCCCAGCAGCGGGAAGGGCAGGTGCGGCTGGTGCTGACCGACAAGGAAGGCAGAACGGTAGGGGAGGCCTTGTCTGACCCCATGGCCGTAGCGCCTAATCAGTATGGCACTTTCCGGCAGCAAATCAACATTGCTAATCCGCAGCTCTGGTCACCGGACCAGCCCTACCTCTATACCTTAACAGTGGAGTTGCAGCAGAAGGGGAAGGCCACGGAGCAGATGGTGCTCAAGACGGGTGTCAAGACCTTCCGGTTTGCAGCAGACGGGTTTTACCTGAACGGCCAGAAGCTATACCTGCGGGGCACCAACCGCCACCAGGAGTACCCTTACCTGGGCTATGCCTTGTCGGATAACATGAACTACCGCGACGCCTGGAAGATAAAAGAGGCTGGCTTCAACTTCGTGCGCCTCTCGCATTACCCGCAGTCCCCCGCCTTCATGGAGGCCTGCGACGAACTGGGGCTGCTGACGATGGATGCCATACCCGGCTGGCAGTTCTTCGGCGATGCGGAATTCCAGAAGAACAGCCTGCAGGATGTGCGTGAGATGGTGCGTCGTGACCGAAACTATACCTCCGTTGTGCTGTGGGAAGCATCGTTGAACGAATCCGGTATGACGAAGGAGTTTATGGAGCGCGCCCACAAGGCGGTGCACGAGGAACTGCCCTTTGGCGAAACCTATACCTGTGGTTGGGTAGATGAGGTATACGATGTGTTCATCCCCGCCCGGCAGCACGGAAAGCCGCCCCATTACTGGAACAAGTACGACAAGGGCAAACCTCTTTTCATAGCCGAGTACGGTGACTGGGAATACTATGCCCAAAACGCCGGCTTCAACCAGAAGGAGTTCGCCAACCTGAAAGAGGAGGAGCGGACTTCGCGGCAGCTGCGGGGCTTTGGGCAGAAGCGGCTGTTGCAGCAGGCCCTCAATTACCAGGAGGCGCACAACAGCAACCTGCAGGGCCCGGCTGTAGGCGATGCCAACTGGCTCATGTTCGACTACAAGCGAGGTTACGCCGATGACATCGAGGCCTCGGGCATCATGGACATCGTGCGGCTGCCTAAGTTCGCTTACTACTTCTACCAAAGCCAGGCCGGGCCAAACCTGCAAGAGCAGTCGACATTCCACAAACCCATGGTATACATCGCCAACTTCTGGCACAAGCCCGACATGAAAACGGTGAAGGTATACAGCAACTGCGAGGAGGTGGAACTGCTGCTCAACGGTAAATCAATCGCGCGCCAGCGCCCGGACAAGGACCGCAACTCCACACACCTGCCACACCCGCCGTTCACCTTTGAGGTGCCGCAGTACGCGCCGGGGACACTTACCGCCCGTGGCTTTATCGGGGGCCGCCCTGTGGTGCAAACCGAGCAACGAACGCCCGGCGAGCCCGCCAAACTAATCCTGTCCGTTGACATCAGCGGCAAAGAACTGGAGGCTGGCGTCAACGATGCCGTGTTCGTATATGCCAGCATTGTGGATGCGAACGGAACGGTGGTGCCAGAGGCGGTGAACCAGGTCACCTTCACGCTGGAAGGAGACGCGGAGTTGGTAGGGGAGGCGTCAGTCGTGGCGGAGGCGGGCATTGCCACCATTCTGGTGAAGGCAGGGAAACAGGCTGGGGCCATTCACGTAAATGCCCGGGCAGACGGTCTGGAGGCTGGGCGCTATACCTTGCAGGCGACGGCGGTAAAAGAATAAATCAGGTATAGGAATCCTAAGTGAGTACAAAGGGAAACGATGCGAGAAGAAATCAAAAACACCTTCAGGTCGAGGTTCCAGCAGGAGCCTGTCGTGGTGCGTTCGCCGGGGCGGGTTAACCTGATTGGTGAGCATACCGACTACAACGAGGGCTTCGTGCTGCCGGCTGCCATCAACAAGGAAGTCTACTTCGCGCTGGCGCCCAACCACACAACTGCCATGCGGGCCTATGCCTACAACCTGCAGCAGGAGGCGAAATTTGATTTGGATCATGTAAAACCCTCCGACATCGGCTGGGCCAACTATTTGCTGGGGGTGGTGGCACAGCTGCAGCAGGCCGGTCATCAGGTGAAAGGCTTTGATGTAGTGTTCGGCGGGGACATCCCCATCGGGGCAGGGCTGTCCTCATCGGCGGCGGTGGAGTGCGGGCTGGCCTTCGCGTTGAACCATGTCTTCGATTTAGGTATACCCAAGCTTGACTTGGTGAAGATGGCGCAGCTGGCGGAGCATACCTATGCCGGTGTCAAGTGTGGCATCATGGACCAGTTCGCCAGCATGTTCGGCAAAGAGAGCCACGTCGTGAAACTCGACTGCCGCTCCCTGGACTATACCTACTACCACCTGGGCATGGCCGACTACCGCATCGTGCTGCTCGATACGCAGGTGAAGCACAACCTGGCCTCCTCGGAATACAACACCCGCCGGCAGGAGTGTGAGACAGGCGTAGCGCTGCTGCACGCGCACTACCCCCAAGTGAACAGCCTGCGCGAGACCACCATGCCCATGCTCGAAAGACACAAAGCGGAGTTTGACCCTGTGGTATGGAAGCGCTGTGCCTACGTAGTGCAGGAGAACGCGCGCGTGGAGAAAGCCTGCCAGGCGCTGGAACGGGACGATATGCAGACTTTTGGGCAGATGATGTACGCCTCACACGAAGGGCTGCAGCACGACTATGAAGTGAGCTGTCCGGAACTGGACTTTCTGGTGGAGCAGGCGAGGCCGCAGGAGGCCGTGCTGGGTGCCCGCATGATGGGCGGCGGCTTCGGTGGCTGCACCATCAACCTCGTCAAACTGGAGGCGCTGGACGCTTTTACCCAACAGATGCAGGTGGCCTACCAGCAGCGCTTCGGCATTGAGCTGAAAACGTATGTTGCTGAGATTGTGGACGGCAGCAGCCTGGCCTGAACATGCAGCGCCTACATCAGTATACATCCTAAATTATGCACTTGTGGCCAACTTCGATTTAGCAGAGCATCCGCACAGAAGGTACAACCCGCTCTCAGGCGAGTGGGTGCTGGTCTCACCGCACCGTTCCAAGCGGCCCTGGCAGGGGCAGCAGGAGGAGGTGGGCGGTGAGGAGCGCCCGCCTTACGACCCTGGCTGCTACCTGTGCCCTTCCAACACCCGCGCCAACGGCGAACAGAATCCTGCCTATACCTCCACCTTTGTGTTTGACAACGACTTTAGCGCGTTGCAGGCTGGAACGCCGGAAGGCTCTTTCCTGAAAGGGGGCCTGATTCGGGCCGAAAGCGAGCGGGGCATCTGCCGGGTCATCTGCTTCTCCCCGCGCCACGACCTCACGCTGGCCGACATGGAAGTGGCCGACATACGGCAGGTGGTGGACCTGTGGCAACGCGAGTTCACTGAGCTCGGCAACCTGGACTTCATCCGCTATGTGCAGATTTTTGAAAACAAAGGTGCCGTCATGGGCTGCAGCAACCCGCACCCGCACGGACAGATATGGGCCCAGAGCACCGTGCCTGTGGAGCCTGCCAAAGAAACCAAACAACAAGGCGAATATTTTGACGTGAACCAGCGCAGCCTGCTGCAGGATTACCTGTCCCTGGAACTGGAGGAAGGCACCCGGGTGGTGGCGGAGAACGAACACTTCGTGGTGGTGGTGCCTTTCTGGGCGGTATGGCCGTTTGAGACGCTCGTCATCAGCAGGCGCCATTTCCAGCACATGGGGCAGATGGACGAGGAGGAGAAGGACGGTTTCAGCGGTATCATCAAGGCGCTGACGACTGCCTACGATCGGGTGTTCAACGTGTCGTTCCCGTACTCCTCCGGCATCCACCAAAGCCCCACCGATGGGCAGGACTACCCGGGTTGGCACTTTCACATGCATTTTTACCCGCCGCTGCTGCGCTCGGCCACGGTGCGCAAGTTCATGGTGGGCTACGAGATGATGGGCAATCCGCAGCGGGACATCACGCCGGAGGCCGCCGCCGCCATGCTCCGAAAACTGGTGGTGCCAAGCTGAGTCGGCTCATGGCAGCGCCTGCCCAAAATAATAGATGACGGGTATTGTAACTTCTTCTGAACTAATATCATATATTAGCTATCCTAAATTCTTATGCGATGAACTTTTCTACTCTAGACTTTGCCATCTTCATTGGCTATTGCGCGCTCATCATTGTAGTAGGTATCTGGGTCTCCCGCGAAAAAAAGGGACACGTCAAGAACTCGACCGACTACTTCCTGGCCAGTAAATCGCTGCCTTGGTGGGCCATTGGGGCCTCCCTTATCGCCTCCAACATATCCGCAGAGCAGTTCATTGGTATGTCGGGCTCAGGTTTCGCCATCGGTTTGGGTATAGCCAGTTACGAGTTCATGGCGGCCGTCACGCTGCTCCTTGTGGCCAAATTCTTCCTGCCCATCTACATCAAGGAGGGCATCTTCACCATGCCGCAGTTCCTGAAGCTGCGCTACGACGACCGCATCCGCACGAGCCTGGCTGTTTTTTGGATTATGCTTTACATCTTCGTGAACCTGACTACTGTGCTATACCTCTCAGCACTGGCCCTGAGCGTGGTCTTCGGCATCAGCACGATGTGGGCCATTGTAGGGCTGGCTGTTGTGGCGGTCTCCTACTCCATTTACGGAGGTTTGAAAGCCGTTGCCTGGACGGACGTGATTCAGGTGGTGTTCCTGATATTGGGTGGCCTGGTGACGACGTATCTGGCGCTGGACGCTGTGAGTGGTGGCGCTGGCCCGGTGCGCGGTATGGCCATGCTGTTTGAGCAGGCGCCGCAGAAGTTCGACATGATTCTGTCGGAGGATAACCCATTCTACAAAGATTTGCCAGGTTTGACGGTGCTTTTTGGCGGCATGTGGATTGCCAACGTGAGCTACTGGGGTTTCAACCAATACATCATACAGCGCGCCCTGGCAGCCAAAAGTATTAAGGAGGTGCAGTGGGGGCTGGTGTTTGCTGCCTTCCTGAAGCTGCTCATTCCGCTGGTGGTGGTGATTCCGGGTATAGCCGCCTTTGCCCTGAACGCCGACATCAGCCGCTACGACGAAGCCTACCCCTGGCTCCTCAACAACCTGGTGCCCACGGGTCTGAAAGGCCTGGCCTTTGCAGCGCTGATGGCGGCCGCTCTGTCGTCGCTCAGTTCCATGATGAACTCCACGGCCACCATTTTCACCATAGATATTTACAAAGCTCACCTCAGGCCGGAAGCCAGCGAGAAGCAGCTGGTGGTGATTGGTCGCTTGGTGAGCCTCGTGTCCATTGTCATTGCTGTGTTGGTGGCGGAGCCGCTGCTGGGTGGCGAGGAGCAGATATTCCAGTTCATCCAGAAGTACACGGGGTATGTGAGCCCGGGCATTGTGGTGCTGTTCGTATTTGGCCTGTTCTGGAAGCGTGCCACCTCCAATGCCGCCTTGGCCACGGCCATCGCTTCTGTTCCGTTTAGTATCATCGTTGACATGGTTTTCCCCACCATGCCGTTCCTGGACCAGATGGGCCTCGTGTTCCTGCTGCTGTCTACCCTGATGGTGGTGTACTCGCTCTGGGAGAATAAGTCCAAAGGCGTATACCCTGAACGCGCAATACAGTACGACCGCGCACTCTTTAAGACTGATAATATATTCAACCTGACATCCCTGGCTATACTGTTTATAGTGGCGGCCATTTACATCATCTACTGGTAAGCAGGTATAGCAGTGCTATTTTAACGGCAGGTATAGCGTGCGCTATACCTGCCGTTGTATTTTAGAGCGATTTGCGTAAGCCCCGCCCTATGTCAGGTATAGCGATGCTTCCTTGCTGAGCCATCAGGTAAGACAAGCAGTCTGTAAATTTTGTTTAATGCTTGTTTCTGCGTGTTTCATTAAAATATGTGCATAAAATTTGGGTGGCGTATATTAAAATTCGTTATTTAGTGTTGGAATCGAATGTGAGTGCGTACTTACTGCATGTTTCTGCCAATCTTATAGATTAGTAAAGGAGCGGGGTGCAGATAGTGATTCGGTTCAAAAACACTAAATACCAACGAATGAAAGCGCTATACCCGCTATTGATGCCTCTGCTGTTTTCCGTGGCCGCCAGTTCGTGCAAGCCACAGCAGCAGCCCATGAACACAGCACCCGCCCAGCAGGAGCAAGTGCCAGTCACCGCTTCCGTTACTAAGAGCGAAACCATCATGACAGGGGCTGACCAGACCGAGGCCTACCTGCCCTATCTGAAAGGAAAGCGCGTGGGCATGGTCGTGAACCCGACCTCCATCATCGGGAAATCCCTGAGCGTGGACAGCCTGCATTCCCTGGGCGTGAACATCGTGCGGGTGTTCGGACCAGAGCACGGGTTCCGGGGCAATGCCAGCGCGGGCGTGAAGGTGGCCGACAGCGTGGACCCGAAGACCGGTATACCTGTCACCTCCCTCTATGGTGCTAAAAACAAGCCTACCAAAGAAGACCTAGCCGGCATCGACCTGATGATTTTCGACATACAGGATGTGGGCACGCGCTTCTATACCTATACCATTACGATGCACCGTGTCATGGAAGCCTGCGCTGAAAACGGCGTGGAGCTGATGATACTGGACCGGCCTAACCCCAACGGCTTCCTGATTGACGGACCGATACTGGACCCAAGCCTGAAATCCGGCATCGGCATACATCCCATTCCCATAGCCCATGGCCTGACCGTGGGTGAATTTGCCCAGATGATAAACGGGGAGAAGTGGCTGGCCAACGGCGTGCAGTGCAAGCTCAACATCATCAAGGTGAAGAACTACAACCACGACATGCCCTATGCCTTGCCGGTGAGTCCTTCCCCTAACCTCAACACACAGCAGTCCATTCTGCTCTACCCTTCCACGTGCCTCTTCGAAGGCACCATCTTCAACCACGGCAGAGGCACGCAGTTCCCGTTCACGGTGCTCGGCCACCCCGACATGAAAGGGAAGTACACCTTCAGCTACACGCCCACCAGCATCAAGGGCATGAGCGAAACCCCGCTTCACCAGGACCAGGTATGCTACGGCCTCGACCTGCGGAACTACGACACAGAAGTGTTCCGCAAAACCCGTCAGATAAACCTGAGCTGGCTCATCGAGCTTTACCAGGCCTATCCGGATAAGGAGAAATTCTTTGACTCCAAGCAGAGCAACCAGATTGGCGACATCAACAAGCTGGCGGGTGTGAAGGAGTTCAGGGAGCAGATTATAGCCGGGGTGCCGGAGGAGGAGATACGCAAGAGCTGGGAGCCTGGCCTGAGCCAGTACAAGCAGATGCGCACCAGATATCTGCTATACCCTTGATAGAACCGCTCGTACTGAGTCGTTATAATTTTAATGATATTTGTACTTTGTTAATACATGATTCCTGTGGGCGTTGTCCTTGAGGCGAAGCAGGAGGGAAGGTAAGCAAGCACTTTTTAGGTGGTATACCTAGGAAGGAGAGTGGTGTTAACTGAGGATTTTTGCAAGGAATTATAGCAACAGGTAGGGTTACCGATTTGAAGCGCGCAAAAGCAGCAGTAGGAAGAAATACTTTGCTTATAGACATAAAGCTGAAATAACACCTGATATCCAAGCCTGAAGTAGATACTCTGGATAAATAAAATTAAAGAACGAATTTAAATAGTGTTAATTTTAATATGTGCGTATAGCGCTTTATCTACATGTTGCAGCTGCGGCTTTTTCTTTCTTTTGCTAAAAAAGTTGCAGCAACCTGTGACCTATACTGATTTTTACTTAGCTTTATAGTGCGTTAGCAGGCAGAGGTATAGTGATGGCCCGCTCATTTTCTAGTATTTTGTACTATAATGATAGTGCTCTAGACAAGAGAAGCGACCAAAAATATCGAAATCCAAAGTCTGCTGACCTGCCGTCTTAGCGGCGGCGCCTGTGCTTTGAGTACCAACTGTGAATAATTTATATGTTTCATTTAACCCGTTATTGTCAAATAACACACCACAATCTTAACTATTAGCCACGCTGTTATGATGAAAAAATTACATTGTTACCTATGGGGAATCTGTTTTCTCCTGGTTCACTTTACAGTCAGTGCCCAAAGCACAACTGTGACCGGCACGGTGACTGCCGCTTCAGACAACACACCGCTACCCGGTGTGACTGTTGCCGTTAAAGGCCAGCCACGTGGTACCAACACCGACGTGGAAGGCAAATTCTCCATCTCAGCCGCTCCTACTGACGTGCTGGTTTTCAGTTTCATCGGTATGAAGCCTGCAGAAAGAACCGTTGGCACCAACTCGGTTATCAACGTGGCCTTGGAGGCAAGTTCTCAAAGCCTGAGCGAAGTGGTAGTAACCGCCCTCGGTATCAAGCAGGAGAAGAAAGCCCTGGGCTATGCCGTGACAGAGGTGAAAGGCGCTACTATCGCCCAGACACAGCGCGAGAACTTCGTGAACGGCCTGGCCGGTCGCGTGGCGGGTGTTGAGGTGACGACTACTTCTGGTTTGCCAGGCTCGTCCTCCTCCATCATGATTCGTGGTGTGAGCTCACTGAGCGGTAGCAACCAGCCATTGTATGTAGTAGATGGTCTGCCAATCAACAACAACACCTTCAACACTGCCGGTTTCGCTTCTTCAGCGAACTCTGCCACCTCCCTTGACAACCGTTCAACGGACTTTACCAACAGAGGTGCGGACATCAACCCACAGGACATTGAGAGCATCACGGTGCTGAAAGGACCAGAGGCTTCTGCCCTTTATGGTATTGACGCTGCGTCTGGCGCCATCGTTATCACGACTAAAAGAGGCAAGGCCGGTACTAGCCAGATTGACTACAGCAACAGCTTCCGTATAGACCGCATCACCAAATTTCCTGAGATTCAGCAGGTATACGACAGAGGTTCAGGTGGTGTAAGCAACAGCGTTGAGGATATTGTGTCTTATTTCGGTGCCCCTTTCCCGGAAGGCACAAAGTTCTATGACAACCTAGACAACTTCTTCCAGACAGCCCTCACGCAGAAGCACAACTTGGCTTACTCTGGTGGTTCAGAGAAAACGCAGTACCGCGTTTCCAGCTCCTTTACAGACCAGGAAGGTTTCGTGCCAGGCACCGACCTGACCAAGCTGAACCTGTCTTCCGCCATCACTTCCCAGCTGAACAAGTACATCTCTGCTGACGTGTCGTTCAGCTATACCTACTCAGACAATAACTCCGCCTTTAAGGGTGCGGGTGGTCCATTGCTGGGGCTGCTGAACTGGCCATCCAACGACGACGCCAGCGTATACCTGACGCCAACCGGGGAAAGAAGGCTCTTCTCTACCAGCACTAGCGAAGTAGAGAACCCATTCTTCAATGTTAACAACAACAAAATCAACGATGTAAACAACCGTTATATCACCAGCGCTAGGGTAACTATTGACCCAACTGACTGGTTGAAGTTCGTTGGTAACGTTGGTTTCGACTTCTCCACTGGCAAAATCACCATGGTGCGTCACCAGCAGTCTAACTATGGTATATCAAGAGGTGGTATCTTTGACCAGTCGCTGGACAACAGCCGCAACTTCAACGTGCAGTACTACGCACAACTGAACCGCTCTTTCTTCAGCGATAAATTCCACGCTGACCTGAAACTGGGTAGTGAAGTAAGAGACCAAAACTCCTATACGCAGGCCGTGACCGGTGAGCGCTTCCTGGCGCCTAACCTGTATTCTATTGAGAACACAGACGGAACCACACACAGAGGCAGAAACAGACTGTACCAGAGACGTTTGGTAGGTGCTTTCGGTAACCTGACGCTGAACTACAACGACATGTTGTACCTGAACATGACCGGCCGTAATGACTGGAGCTCCACGCTTCCTGTCGAGAGCCGCTCATTCTTCTACCCATCTGCTTCCTTGAGCTTTATCTTCACAGAGTTGGCGCCATTCGCAGGTATCAGAGATGTACTGTCTTATGGTAAGCTGAGAGGTTCCATCGCCCAGGTAGGTAAAGACGCCAGCCCATACAGCATCCGTGCTTTCCTGGAGCCTAAGCCGACGACTGGCGGTGGTTTTGGTTATGCCTTCACAGGCCCAAGCCCGAACCTGCGTCCAGAAATGACGACTTCTTACGAATTTGGTACCGAGATGAAGTTCTTCAACGACCGCATCGGTATCGACGCGACGTACTTCAACAAGAAGTCTGTTGACCAGATTGTGCGTGACATGCGTTTGAGCTACGGTACAGGTTTCGTACTGCAGGCGTTCAACGCGGGTGAGATGAGAACCGAAGGTATAGAGTTGCAGCTGAACGCCTCTCCAGTGGTTACGCAGGATTTCCAGTGGGACGTACTTGCGAACTTCACGCACCTGTGGAGCGAATTGCTCACGTTGCCAAAAGGCGTAAACGAATTCTACATGTCTGATACCTGGTTGTACGGTAACGTGCGTAACGGTGCAGTACCAGGTGGCCCACTTACCACTCTGACTGGTTTCGACTACGAGCGCAACGACAAGGGTGAAATCCTAATTAACCCATCAAACGGCTACCCAGTGAGAAACACGACGAGCTGGGTAACAGTAGGAGACAGACAGCCAGACTTCACAGTAGGTCTTTCTAATAGCTTCCGTTACAAGAACCTGTCCCTGAACTTCCTGCTCGACTTCAGAAAAGGTGGCGACATCTACAATGGTACTGAGCACTTCCTGACGGCCCGCGGCCTGAGCAAGCGTACGCTTGACCGTAACCAGCCAGTTGTGTTTGAAGGCGTGATGAAAGACGGTCTGCAGAACACAGAAAATCCGACCCGCAACACAATCGTAATCGACCCATCCCGCGATGCCAACTTCTGGTCTACCACTTTCGGCCTGCCAGAAATCGACTTCATCGAAAAAGACATCAACTGGGTGCGTCTGCGTGACATCACACTGAACTACAACCTGTCATCAACTCCACTGCTCAGAAGCGTGAAGTTCATCAAGACAGGAAGTGTGTTCGTGACCGCGACCGACGTGTTCATCCTGACCAACTACTCCGGTCTGGACCCTGTGGTGAACGGTAACTCTGCTGCCGTAGGTGGTAGCGGTGGTGCCGGCTTCGACTACGGTAACTTCCCAATGCCAATGGGCTTTAACTTCGGTGTGAACGTTGGATTTTAATTAAAGAGCAATGCAAAAGAAAGAACGATCAATGAGAAAGATACTTTTCGCGTCTCTATTAACAGCTGGCATGTTTGCCACGACCAGCTGCGAAAGTTACCTCGACGTGAATACCAACCCCAATGGACCCGACCAAGTGGTGGCTCCACAATTTTACCTGCCTGCCATTCAGTCTGAGTTAGCGCTAGGCATACAGTTCGACTCCCGTTACCTGGGCAAGTATGTGCAGAACTGGAACCACGTATCAGCTAATGATGTGTGGGATCAGCATGGCTATGTGGCCAGCAGCGATGCCTCGGGCCAGCTTTGGAGAGCCGTGTATTACAGCATGGGCGCCAACCTGACCGACATGATTACCAGAGCGGAGCAGGAAGAGAAGTGGGACTTTGCGGGCGTAGGCTATGTGCTGCGTGCTTTCGGTTGGCAGACGCTGACTGACTACCATGGTGAGGTGATTGTGTCACAGGCCTTTGAGCCGGGCAGAACCAGCTTCGACTATGATACGCAGGAGGAGATTTACGCAGAGGTGAAACGCCTGACGCTGCTGGGTATCCAGAACCTGGAGCGCACAGACGGCAACGTAGCCAGCTCGCAATTGAGCAGAGGAGACCTGATGTATGCAGGAGACCGTGCCAAATGGTTGAAGTTCGCTTACGGCCTGTTGGCTATCAACGAGCATCACCTTTCCAACAAGCCTTCCTACAACCCGGACAAGGTGATTGAGTACGTGGACAAATCGCTGGCAAGCAACGCGGATGACGCGTCTGTTCGTTTTGAAGGCGCCGTGTCTAACGACACGAACTTCTTTGGTCCTAGAAGAGGCAACCTGAACACGTTCCGTCAGTCCAAGTTTATCGTGAGCCTGCTGGACGGCACCAATCCTGCCTTGCAGGGACCAGTAGCTGAAGGAGAAACAAACCTGACAGACCCACGCCTGCCGGTAATGCTGGCACAGGCGCCGGACGGCCAGTACAGAGGCGTGACGCCAACAGTAGGTGTGACCGAGTATGAAGTAGGCAAGCGCCCAAGAAACCTGTGGAATACGCCTACAGATGTGGTGGCAGCAACTACTCCGAACAAATACCTGTTCGGCAACAACGAGCGGTTCCCTATCATGACCTACTCACAGCTGCAGTTCATCAAGGCTGAGGCTGCCTTCATCAAAGGTGACAAGGCGGTGGCGCTGGATGCTTACACCAAAGGCGTGAACGCGCACCTTGACTTCGTGCAGAAGTATGTGGTGAACGATGCCGCTACGCCAGAAGACGAAGTAGCCGTGTATGCTCAGAGAAAGCAGGCGTTCCAGGCGAGCGAGGAACTGCTGCCAAAGAGCCCCGAAGGTTTGACCTTGCAGAAAATCATGCTGCAGAAGTATGTTGCCCAGTGGGGATGGGGCTTCCTGGAGACTTGGACTGACTTGAGAAGATATCACTACAGCAGCGAGGTGTTCACAGGCTTTGAGCTGCCAAATCCGCTGTTCGGTCTAAACCAGGGCCAGCCAGCTTACCGCTTCAGACCGAGATACAACTCTGAGTACATGTGGAACGTGAGCGCTCTGGAAAAAGTAGGCGGTCTGAACCCAGACTACCATACCTATGAGATGTGGTTCAGCAAAAAATAATCTGACAATACCATGAAGAATATAGCGACAAAAACATTAGCGATGCTCACGGCAGGTTTCCTTTTTGCGTCATGCGAAAAGGACGGGGTAATAGAGAATTACAACCCGACTACATCTGGAGCGAACATCAAGATGATCCATGCGGCACAGGAGGCCCCAATGGCGAACATGTACCTGAACAATGAGAAGGTAACAGCTCTGGCGCCTACAAGTACGGGCATCATAACTGGTCTGTCATATGCCGGTACGGCTGTGTTCCCAGCTTCCTACGGCTATGCCACCGTGCCAGCTGGCAACTACAATATGCAGGTAATCGATACCACATCAGCTAAAGGAGCAGCGGATGTCGTGTCCACTGCAACTGCCGGCCTGGCCGACGGAGCATTTTACTCTGCCTTCCTGATTGGGAAAGCGGGTGCGTTTGAAACACTGGTGGTAGAAGACAAGTTGCCAGCGCCTAACAACGCCATGGCCTACATCCGCTTTGTGAACGTGATGGTGGATGCACCTGCCAACTTTGATGTGAAAGCGGTGCGCAAAGCCACGCTTGATGCGCCGGAGGCAGTTACAGTGATTGGGGAAAACATCGCCTACAAAGGCAACACGGCTTATGTTGCGATTGAGCCGGGCACGTATGACTTCCCGATTTATGCAACTGGTTCAGCAACCCCTTACACCACGATGACGGGTGTGGCCCCAACAGGCGGAAGGGTGTATACCTTGTACACGAGAGGCATTCACACCTTAACGCCTGCCGCTACAAACCGGGTGCTCGTGCGAGATAGATAATAGTAGTGATAGAATAGTTTAATATTTTGAAAGAGCCCTCCTTTACTAACCCTATCGGAGGGCTTTTTATAGCCACCCCAACCCCACCGAAACATGATTAGAAACTTTACCCTATTCATCGTCCTGCTACTCAGTTCAGCGACCCTCTATGCACAGCAAGCCAGACAGACACCCAAGCGGGAGTTCCGAGGCGTCTGGATAGCCACTGTCCAGAACATTGATTGGCCCTCCAAACCCAAACCAGGCGTAGACTCTGAGACTCAGAAGCAGGAATTGCTGGAGATACTGGACGCCCACCAGCGCACAGGCATCAACGCCATCATGCTACAGGTGCGCCCCTCTACCGATGCCCTCTACGAAAGCGAGCGGGAACAATGGAGCCGGTTCCTGACTGGCAAGCAAGGCCTTGCTCCGGAGCCTTTCTATGACCCACTGGCTTTCGCCGTGCAAGAAGCACACAAGCGCGGCATGGAACTGCACGCCTGGATAAATCCTTACCGTGCCACCACCAGTCTGGTGGATTCCCTCACCAGCCCTGACCACATCACACGCACCCAACCGGACTGGTTCTTTGCGTATGGCGACAAAAAATACTTCAACCCGGGGCTGCCCGAGGTGAAGGCATACCTGGTGGATGTGATTACGGATGTGGTACGCAACTACGACATAGACGGCATCCACTTCGACGACTATTTTTACCCATACCCGGGCACGACGCCGCTGCCTGACTCTGTCACTTTCCAACTGCACGGCCAAGGCTTTGCCAATATAGAAGACTGGCGCCGCAACAACGTGGACGAACTCATCAAGACGCTCTCCGAGAGAATCCATGGCGAGAAGAAGCACGTGAAATTCGGCATCAGTCCCTTCGGCATCTGGCGTAATAAGGCACAGGACCCGAATGGCTCCGAAAGCAACGGCCTTTCCGGGTATAGCGCCCTGTATGCCGATGCGCGCAAGTGGGTGCAAGAGGGGTGGATTGACTACATCAACCCACAGCTGTACTTCCCCTTTGGCTATGCGCCAGCTCCCTACGAGAAGCTACTGGACTGGTGGGCGGCCAACTCCTTCGGGAAGCATGTTTACATAGGGCATGGGGCTTACCGAGCCACGGAAGACCGCGAAGGCTGGCGCGATAGGCAGCAACTCCCGAACCAGGTGCGCTACCTCCGCGAAAACCCGAACGTACAGGGGAGTGTTTATTTCAGCTCCAAGTCCCTGACGAACAACCTGGGCGGTTTCCGTGACTCTTTGCAGCACGACTTCTACCGCTACCCGGCCCTGCAACCGACCATGCCCTGGTTGGGAGCATCAAAACCAGCCAAGCCGCTTAACCTGCGGGAAGATAAGTTTCTGTTCTTCCGGCACTGGAAGAAGGCGAAACTTAAGTGGGATTACCCGGACCAGGAGGCGGATGTGTACGGGTACGTTATCTACCGCTTCGCAGAGAATGAGCCTATTGATTTGGAGCAGCCGAAGCGCATCATCAAAATCAGCTTCGACCATACCTTGTCTGAGTTTCATGATGAGACGGCTGAGCGAGGCAAGTCTTACCAGTACGTGGTGACGTCCATTGACCGGTTGAAGAATGAAAGCGCGCCTTCAAACTTTTTTAGAATACGGTTGAGGTGATTTTAAAGGTTGAGTCACTCTAATGCTTCGTCGCCGTAGCTGTTGCATCTTCATCTAACATTGTTTCATAGCTTCGCCTGTGCGGCGGGCACCTACTTTTTTCCTTGATGAAAAGAAAGAGGGCCCCTACCCCCAGTAGGCAAAAAAATCAAGACGCTTTTGAACTCGCTGACCGCTCGAACAAAAAATCGTCACTGGTACACCTGGCTCAAATCATAGCTATGTAGCTGCTGCTGTAAGTAAGCCTTGCTATACCTGTCAGTGGTCTGTGCTACAACGCCTATACCTGAGAAAAAGCTATAGCAAAGATTCCCCCTTCGAAGGGGGCAGGGGGATGTCAATCGTGCACAGGTATCAGCTTTGTGGCTGATGCCGCTCGTTGTCTGCTGGTGCTGACACAACCCCGCCCCTTTAATGAGGGGAATCAATACAGGTGGCATAGCCGAAAGCCGTAGCTAAGAAGTGACTTACCCAGTCCTCGGGTGGAGCGCCTTGTAACATGACGGTGCCGCGCGAGCGGCAGCCGATAGGCAGGCATGAAACACCGCGCTCCGCCCAAGGACGATGCCCCCGCGGCTTGAGCGCTCGAACTAGAGCTATAAAACAATTGGTATGAGAGCATCGGAGTGGCGGAAGCAATAAACCAAAATCGAATTAACTAATTAAGACTAGGAACAAAAAGAATATAATATGAAAAGAAAACCGACCATACTGGTATTGGTGCTGGCCGCTCTAATAGTGACCGCCAACGCCATCGCTTTCTCTAATAAAGCCTTACCTGAGCCAGAAAGCAGCATCGCAGCCGCTAAAGGTCCTGCCTGGATTCGTATCAACCAGCTTGGTTATACCCCCTCGGGGATAAAAGTGGCCGTGTGGGGGAGCAAGTCCAAAACTAAGTTGAAGCGCTTTGAACTCGTAGATGCCCAAACCAACAAGGTTGTTTTCAGGGGCAAGTCAGGGGAGGCTTTTGGAGCTTATGGGCCGTTTACGGAATCCTACCGGCTCAACTTCACCGCGTTCAACAAACCTGGCAGCTACTTCCTGCGGGCAGGAGCGGCCAAATCTCCTGTGTTCAGGATTGATGCAGATGTGTACAAAGGCACCGCGGATTTCGCGCTCCGCTACATGCGGCAGCAACGCAGCGGCTTCAACCCTTACCTGAAGGACTCCTGCCATACCCACGACGGCTACACCATGTACGGCCCGATGCCTGACAGCACCATCATCGACGTGTCGGGCGGCTGGCACGATGCCTCTGACTACCTGCAATATGCCACTACCTCAGCCAACGCCACCTACCACCTGCTGGCTGCCTACCGCGATTTTCCGGGAGTGTTCACAGACCAGCACCAGGGCAATGGTTTGGAGGGCAACAACGGTGTAGCTGATGTGCTGGATGAGGCGAAGTGGGGGCTGGACTGGCTCCTGAAGCTTCACCCGCGCGAGGATTGGCTGTTCAACCAACTGGCCGATGACCGAGACCACCAGGGTATGCGATTGCCTACCCAAGACCCCATAGATTACGGAATGGGCAACGGTGGGCCTCGCCCGGTATACTTTGCCACCGGAGAGCCTCAGGGCTTAGGCAAGTATAAGAACAGAGCCACCGGCGTGGCCTCCATCGCCGGCAAGTTCACAAGCGCCTTTGGTCTGGCTGCCCAAATCTATAGCGGAAAGGAAGAAAGCCTGGCGAACCTGTTCAGCCAGAAAGCGATGTCCGCTTATAAACTGGGTCTGGCTAAGCCAGGTGTGGCACAGACTGCTCCTTGTCTGGCGCCTTATTTCTATGAAGAGGATAACTGGGTAGACGATATGCAGCTGGGCGCAGCAGCACTGTACCAGCTGACCGGCAATCAGGAGTTCTTCAAACAATCCTTCGCTTATGGCCTGCAGGAGAAAGTAACGCCCTGGATGGGAGCCGATACGGCACGCCATTACCAGTGGTACCCTTTCCACAACTTCGGACATTTTGAGCTGGCTAAGAAAGCTGATGCACAGACAAAGGCCGAGTTGATTGGCTTTTACAAAGAAGGTATAGAGCGGGTGTATGCCAAGGCCAAAAAGAACGCCTTTTACCGGGGAGTGCCGTTCATCTGGTGTTCCAACAACCTGACTACGTCCTTCGCCATACAGAATCACCTGTACCGGGAGCTCACTGGCGACCAGACCTACGCAGAACTCGAACAGGCCAACATCGACTGGCTTTTCGGCTGCAACCCCTGGGGCACCAGTATGGTGTATGGCCTGCCGGCAAACGGCGATACTCCCATCGACCCGCACTCTGCTTTCACGCACCTGCACAAGTTCCCGATTGACGGCGGCTTGGTGGATGGTCCGGTATACGGCAGCATCTTTAACAACCTGAAAGGCATAAAGCTGTACGGGGAAGACCCTTATGCGGAGTTCCAGTCCAAGCTGGTGGTGTACCATGACGATTTCGGCGACTACAGCACCAACGAGCCCACTATGGATGGAACAGCCTCGTTGATATACCTGCTGGCCGCTAAGGAGTACAGCTCCCAGGAGGGGAAGCCGGTAAAAAAGTAATCCGGGATGCGCATGGCGCCATCATCCGGGGAGGTACTGCTTCTAGGGCAATAGCGCTGGTGTTTACCGGGGATGAGTTTGCAGACGGAGGAGACGCCATCCGGGAGGCGCTGAAGAAGCACCAGGCGAAGGCCTCGTTTTTCCTGACGGGCCGCTTCTACCGGAACCCAGCTTTCCGACCGCTGATTCAAAGTCTGAAAAAGGACGGGCACTACCTGGGGGCGCACTCGGATAAACATTTGCTTTATTGTGATTGGCAGAAGCGGGACAGTCTGCTGGTGACTCAGCCGCAGTTCGCGGAGGACTTGCAGCGCAACTACCAAAGGATGGCGGAATTTGGAATACATAAAAAGGATGCCCCCTATTTTCTGCCTCCTTATGAATGGTACAACCGCACAGTTACCGACTGGACGGAACAGGAAGGGTTGCAACTGGTGAACTTCAGCCCGGGCACCCGTTCCGCCGCCGACTATACCTGGCCAGAGATGGGCAACCGATATGTGAGTTCTGAAACCATATTGAAGTCCATACTGGCCTACGAAGCCAAAGACAGGAACGGGCTGAATGGTTTCCTGCTGCTCCTGCACATCGGTACGGACCCCCGGCGACAGGACAAGTTCTACCACCGGTTGGACGAGTTGCTGACGCAGTTGGAGCAGAAAGGCTACCGATTAGTGAGGATAGATGAACTGCTCGAAAAATAAAATACATAGGTGGTATGCGCAGGTATAGCTGTCACCTGAGAACCAAAAGTTGTTCAAAATGAAGCGTATTCTATTACTGGCATGTGCTGTCGTTGTCTTCATCGGCTGTCAGCGACCTGCCACTAACACCACGTCACTCATGCCGGAAGGTATAGCCTTTCTGTCGCGTGAGGATTGGGGAGCCAAGGCTCCCGTGCTGCCCATGCGCGCGCACCGACTGACACGGCTCACCCTGCACCATACCGCCACGACCCAATTGCCAGACCGTTCGCTAGAGGACAAACTGCGGGCGCTTCAGAAGTTCTCGCAGGAGGACAGTCCGTTGGCCGATGGTAGGATGAAGCCCGCCTGGGCCGACATTCCTTATCACCTGTATGTGGATGTGCACGGGGCGGTAGGAGAGGGCCGGGACATTCACTACGCCGGTGATTCCAACACGTCCTATGACCCGGCTGGGCACCTGCTGGTGGTGGTGGAGGGGAATTTCGAGGAAGAGGAGTTGACACCTGCACAGATGAAGACACTGGAACGGCTGGTGCCGGCGCTGACCAAGCGGTATAGCATACCGGCCGACAGCATCGCGGCGCACAAAGACTTTGCCCAGACTAGCTGCCCGGGAACGAGGTTGTACAACGAGATTCCGCGCCTGCAGCAGCTGGTGGCGAAGCAACGCACTCCATAACTAAGCCTGAATGGGCTTGACACTTATTCAGAAGCAGTAGTTTTCAGATGGTAAAAGCTGGTTCTTGCGTGTTTGTGCCGCTATCAAGAAAAAAAATGCTGAATGTTGTGAACTTTAAAGATAGTTTTCTTATTTTTATACAAAATAAAGGGACAGTATTCGTTTTGCTCATGCGCTTTTATGCGGTTTTCTGCGCTAGTTTACCGTGTAGGAGTAGCATGGGCAGGATGAGTACACTGCCAGCCTGGCTGCTGCGGCCTCCCTTTGATTATGATACTGGTCACACCTGCATGAACATACGGAAGTATACAGCTTTACTCTTCTTATTGCTGCTGAGTAGCCTGTGCCATGGCCAGTCCTTTCAGTTTGCTTTCGTGTCTGATACCCACGTCGGAAATCCCACGGCCCAGGAAGACTTGGAGCACACCATTGCCGACATCAACGCCAATCCTAATCTGGAGTTCGTCGTCATCACCGGAGACATCACCGAGTTTGGCTCCGACGAGGAGCTCAAGCAGGCCAAACAACTATTCGACACCTTGAAGAAACCCTGGTACATTCTGCCGGGCAACCACGATTCCAATTGGTCAGAGAGCGGGGGTAACAGTTTTCGGACGGTGTTCGGAGCCGAGACGTTCGCTTTTACGCACAAAGGCTACCTCTTTGCCGGCACCAGTTCCGGTCCGAACATGCGAATGGGTCCGGGGCAGATTCCGCGCGAGAACGTGGTATGGCTTGATTCGGTGCTGAGCCACATGCCCGACCCAGGTATGCCGGTCATCTACCTCAACCATTACCCGCAGGACTCCTCACTCAACAACTGGTATGACGTGGTGGATATCCTCAAAAAAAGGAACACACAGCTCATTTTGCATGGCCACGGCCACAACAACCGCGAGTACCGATACGACGGTATACCTGCCGTGATGGGCCGCTCCAACCTGCGCGCCAAAGAAGAAATAGGGGGCTACAACATCGTGACCTTCAACAGCGGCATTGCCAACTTTGCCGTCAGAACGCCGGGCATCGAGACAAAATCCGTCTGGCTGCAGGTGCCTTTGACGAAGCATGATTTCGCGCATGACACAGCCACTTACCATAGGCCCTCCTTTGCCGTGAACAAGCTGTACCCCAACGTGAAACTGGTCTGGGAATACCAGGACGACAGCGACGTGGGCGCAGGCACTGCCTCTTATAAAAATCTGGTCATCGCCACGAACACCACAGGACTCATCTACGCCCTCGACCAAAAAACAGGCAAGCGCAAGTGGGCTTACCGCACCAAAGGCAAAATCTATTCGACCCCTGCCGTGGCCAACGGCTATGTAGTGGTGGGCTCTTCGGACAACTCCATCTACTGCCTCTCGGCCAAGACCGGTAAGTTGGTTTGGGAATACAAGGCGCAGAAACCGGTTCTCGGCTCGCCGCTTGTAGAGCAGGGTGTGGTGTACATTGGCGCATCAGACGGCCATTTCCGGGCGCTGAACATCAAGAGCGGCCAGCTGTTATGGGATTTTGACCAGGTAAGCAGCTTTGTGGTGACAAAGCCGTTGCTGTACCAGGGCAAAGTATACTTCGGGAGTTGGGGGAATGAATTCTACGCGCTGGATGCCAAAACAGGTGAACTGGCGTGGAAGTGGAGCAATGGCTCCTCCAACCGGATGTTCTCCCCGGCCGCCTGCTATCCGGTTGCCGCCAACGGACGCATCTTCATTGTGGCGCCCGACCGTTACATGACGGCACTGGATGCCAACACAGGCACGGTGGTATGGCGCGAGCAGCTGAAAGAAGGTAGGGTACGCGAGTCCATGGGTATTTCGAACGATGGCAAACTGGTGTATGTGAAAACAATGGACGGACAGGTATACGGCGTGTCCACCGCGGACAACACGCTGCAGGTGGATTGGAAGTCGGCGCTGCAACTGCCGTATGAGTTAGCGCCTTCGGCCATCGTGGAGCAGGATAAGGTGGTATACGTGCCGTCGCACTCCGGCATGATCAGCGCCGTTGACCGGCAGAGCGGCGAAGTGCTTTGGAAGTACAAGAGCTCGAACAGCCTCATGAACCCGGCCATGCCTTTGGGCAAAAACAAGGTGATTGTGAGCACAATGGATGGAAAGATTGCCTGCCTGGAGTTCAAGCCGGAGCAGAGATAAGGTATAGCGGGAGCATAGCAATCAGTTAGAATTTTTTAAAGCAACATAATGGAGATTACAACCGAGAAAGACTCGAACTACAACAACCTGGAGAAGATGTCCGTGAGGGAAGTGCTGGAGAACATCAACCGGGAAGATAAAACCGTGCCCCTAGCCGTTGAGAAGGCCCTCCCACAGATAGAGAAGCTGGCCGCGACAGTGGCTGAGCGCATGAAACTAGGAGGAAGGCTGTTTTACATTGGAGCGGGAACCAGCGGCCGCCTGGGCGTAGTGGATGCCTCGGAGTGTCCTCCTACCTTCGGGGTACCGTTTGATATGGTGGTAGGTCTGATTGCCGGTGGCGACGCCGCTATACGCAAAGCCGTGGAGTTTGCCGAAGACGATGCCGAACAGGCCTGGAAAGACCTGCTGGAGTATGGGCCGGATGAGCATGACGTAGTGGTGGGCCTGGCCGCATCGGGCACGACCCCTTACGTGATAGGCGGGCTGCGCACGGCCAATGAGCATGGCTTGGCAACGGGCTGCATCGTGTGCAACACCGGAAGCCCGGTGGCGGCAGAGGCACAGTTCCCTGTAGAGGTAGTGGTCGGACCTGAGTTTGTGACGGGCAGCACTCGCATGAAGGCCGGAACGGCTCAGAAACTCGTGCTGAACATGCTCAGCACCGCCGTCATGATTCAGCTTGGAAGGGTGAAAGGCAACAAGATGGTGGACATGCAACTGACCAACCACAAACTTTATAACCGGGGCGTACGCATGGTGATGGCCGAGACCGGCACAGACGAGCAGACAGCCGCCACCCTGTTGGAGAAGCATGGCAGCGTGCGCAGAGCCGTGGCTAGTGTACTGGTGTCGAAATAACAGCTGTCAGCATAGCGTGCAACATCTCCCTGCGCCCTTCAAATGAGAAATTTGCAGGAGCTGCTGGGTGGGAGGTATAGGCTGTTCGACGTCTATCTGCATATACTTTAGACTTCTTACTATACCCTGATTACAGCAACAGGGCAAATCTTGTGCGGCATGTCCTCCTTTGACGGGGATGACAAACCTGCACAAGGTTCTTGAGCTGGCAACGTTGCCTATTTGTCGGCAAAACTTAGTAACTTACAATCATGTTCGGTGGCGAAGGGTGGGGCAGAAGCTGTTTTCTCTTTCGTCTCTGAGTTGATTAATTAACTGTATTATGTCTCCAATCATCCTTCTATCCTTCCTGATAGGCTATTTCGCGGTACTCATCGGTATATCGTACTATACCTCCAGGGGCGCTTCGGACAACTCTAGTTTTTTCATTGCCAACCGCAACTCCAAGTGGTACTTTGTGGCCTTTGGCATGATTGGCACCGCCCTCTCGGGGGTTACGTTCATTTCGGTGCCGGGCGCGGTGGTCAACAGCAGTTTCGGCTACTTCCAGTTTGTGCTGGGAAATACGGTGGGCTTCATCCTGATAGCATTCGTGCTGCTGCCGCTCTACTACCGCATGAACCTCATCTCCATCTATACCTACCTGGAGAAGCGCTTCGGCTACTGGAGTTACAAGACGGGCGCCATGATTTTCCTGGTTTCCCGCACCATCGGCTCCGCGTTCAGGCTATACCTGGTGGCCATCGTGCTGCAGCGCTTCATCTTTGATGCATGGAACGTGCCCTTCGTGGCGACAGTGGCTATTTGCCTTATCCTGATTTGGCTCTATACCCACAAAGGCGGTCTGAAGACCATCGTCATCACCGATACTTTGCAGACCGTGTTCATCATTGGGTCGGTTATCTTTTCTATCATCTTTATCGCCAACAGCCTGGACCTGAACGTAGTGCAGACCTTTGAGGCCGTCAAGAATAGTTCTTACTCCAAGATTTTCTTCTGGGAAGATTTCCTGGGGTCCAAGAGCCACTTTCTGAAGCACTTCATTGGTGGTATCTTTGTGACCATCGCTATGACGGGCCTGGACCAGGATTTGATGCAAAAGAACCTGAGCTGCAAGAACATAGGTGAGGCGCAGAAAAACATGCTCTCCTTTACGGCTGTTTTCGTCTCTATCAACATCTTCTTCCTGAGCGTGGGTGCCCTGCTGTACATGTATGCCGAGGCCAACGGCATTGACGTAGCAGCCCTGGCCACACCGGACCACCTGTTTCCGGAAATCGCTCTGAACCACATGGCCCTGATACCGGCCGTTATCTTCATGCTGGGTCTGACGGCGGCTACGTTCGCCACCACCGACTCGGCCCTGACCGCCCTGACCACCTCCTTCTGCGTAGACTTCCTGAACTTCACCAAGAAGGAGAATCACGATGACGTCAAGCTGATTCGTACGCGCCACCTGGTGCACGTGGGTTTCTCGGTAGTCATGCTGCTGGTGATTCTCGTGTTCCGCCTCATCAACGACGACTCTGTGGTGAACGCCATCTTCAAGGCCGCTGGCTATACCTATGGCCCGCTGCTGGGCTTGTTCGCCTTCGGGATGGCCAACAAACGCGCCGTTGCCGACAAACTGGTGCCTTACATCTGCATCGTATCTCCGCTCCTGACCTACCTCCTGGATTCAAACTCAGTGGCGTGGACAGGTTATGCGATGGGCTTTGAGCTGATTATATTCAACGCGGCCATCACCTTCCTGCTGCTGCTCGTTACCAGCAGACCGGGCGGAGGAGAGATGATGGATGCACTGAAAGAGGCAGAAAGAGGCCCTCAGGTAAAGCAGACAACCTACTAAGCCAATACCCCCTATGACAATTGAAAGGCTTTTGGAAGCAGTATTGCCAAAAGCGCGCATACGGGCACGCCTGATTGATGTCGTGTCCTACGCTTCTGATGCGGGCTTTTATTACCTCAGGCCGAAGGCCGTGGTGCAGCCCGTTTCAGAGGAAGAAGTACAGAAACTTTTCGCCTTTTCGCGGGAGCATGGCATCCCGCTCACCTTCCGCACGGCCGGGACCAGCCTCTCGGGGCAATCCATAACAGATGGCATACTCGTGGACCTGAGCCAGTACTGGAACCAGGTGCAGGTAGAGGGAGAAGGGAAGCAGGTGCGGGTGCAGCCAGGCGTGATTGGTGCCATCGTGAATGCACACCTGCGCAGGTATAAGCGGAAAATCGGTCCGGACCCAGCCAGCATCAATTCAGCCATGGTAGGAGGAATCTTATCGAACAACGCCAGCGGCATGTGCTGCGGCGTGAGCAAAAACTCCTACCATACCACCAAGTACATTCGCTTTATGTTGCCCAACGGCAAGGCCTTCACCACGGAGTCGGAGATTGACTACCTGCGTTTCAGTGAGGAGTGTCCGGAGCTATACCACACGCTGCAGCAACTGAAGCAGCAGATACGGAGCAACCCGCAGCTGCACGACCTCATCCGGCACAAGTACAAGACCAAGAACACGGTCGGCTACTCCGTCAACGCATTCATCGACTACGAGCATCCGCTCGACATCATGGCGCACCTGCTCATTGGAGCGGAAGGAACGCTGGGTTTCATAGCGGAGGCGGTGCTGCAGACGGTACCCGATTATCCGTCCAAATCCACGGCGCTGCTGTACTTCCCTGATATCTACGCCGCCTGCCAGGCCATTGCGCCACTTGCGGTAGCTGGCGCTGAAGCCGTAGAACTCATGGACCGGGCCTCGCTGCACTCCATTGAGCACATGGTGGGCGTACCGGCCATTATCAAGACATTGCCCGATACGGCGGCGGCCCTGCTGGTGGAGTTCCAAGGGAACAGTGCGGGAGAGGTGCAGGAGAAGATACTGACCTTTATGGATTTGTCCACAGAACTGGCCATACTGGAGCAACCGGTGTTTACCACGGACCCAATAGAACAGGCTTTCCTGTGGAAGGTGCGCAAAGGCATGTTCCCGGCCGTAGGCGCGGTGCGAGCCAGCGGAACCACTGTTATCCTGGAAGACATTGCTTTTCCGGTAGACAAACTGGGCGACGCCATTCTGGACCTGCAGAAGCTTTTCCGGAAGCACGGCTACGCCAATGCCATCATTTTCGGACATGCCAAAGACGGCAACATCCACTTTGTGGTGACGCAGGCATTTGAGTCGCCTGCTGAGATTGAGCGATACGACCGCTTCCTGCGGGAGGTGGTGGAACTGGTGGTGCATCAATACAATGGAGCCCTGAAAGCAGAGCACGGCACCGGGCGCAACATGGCCCCGTTCGTAGAGACGGAGTGGGGACCGGAGCTATACCAGGTGATGAAAACGCTGAAGGAGGTGGTGGACCCAAGGAATCTGCTTAACCCGGGCGTTATCATCAACCACGACAAACAGGCCCACATCCAGAACCTGAAGGAGCTGCCTAAGGTAGAGGAAGAGGTGGACCGTTGCATGGAGTGCGGTTTCTGTGAGCACAAGTGCCCAAGCCGCAACCTCACGCTTACGCCCCGCCAAC
The DNA here is from genome assembly GCF_000373265.1 of Pontibacter roseus DSM 17521. Taxonomy (GTDB): domain Bacteria; phylum Bacteroidota; class Bacteroidia; order Cytophagales; family Hymenobacteraceae; genus Pontibacter; species Pontibacter roseus. The sequence goes on along the minus strand of NZ_KB890767.1, from coordinate 110,885 downwards.
GGATTGTGGTGCGCCGCGAGCTGCTCAACCTGAAACGAAAAGGGCAGAAGAAACAGCACAACGAGCTCCTCCACCAGTACCAATACGATGGGCTGGACACCTGCGCCGTGGACGGTCTGTGCGCCACCGCCTGTCCCGTGGACATCAATACCGGTGACCTGGTGAAGCGCCTGCGGCGCGAAAGCCACAGCGACCTAGCTAATAACCTGGCCCTGCTCGTTGCCAAGAACTTCAAGCCAGTGACATCAGCGGTAAAGTTTGGCTTGATAACAGGAGCAGGGGTGAACAGGCTCTTTGGCGACAACACATTGGCTAACCTGACCAAGGGCATGAAGGAAGTCATACCTGCCTTCCCGCTCTGGACGAACCAACTGGCCCCCGCCCCAGGTATAGCCGAAGCCATGAACAGCGTGAGCAATTCGCCACAGGAAGCGGCCGTAGTGTATTTCCCCACCTGCATCTCCCGCACCATGGGAACTACCACGGAGGGGAAGAAGAACATCATCGAGACGTTCAAGAGCATCTCTTACAAAGTGGGGGTGAAGTTCATGATACCGCAGGATGTGCAAAGCGCCTGCTGCGGCCAGATATTCTCCTCGAAAGGGTATAGCAAAGCCTACGCCCACACCGCCAACGAGACCATCCGGAAGGTATGGGAGTGGACGGACAGAGGCAGGTTGCCGCTGGTGCTCGACATCACGTCCTGCACGCATACCCTGCAGAGCTGCCGGCCGGTGCTCACGCCGGAGAACCGAGAGAAGTTCGACGCCATCACCATCATAGACAGCATCGACTACATTGCTGATTTCATACTGCCCAAGGCGAAGGTGCTGAAGAAGAAGAACAAAGTGGTGGTGCACCCGGTCTGCTCGCTGCAGAAGATGGGGCTGGAGGCGAAGTTCGTAGGTATAGCCCAACAACTGGCACAACAGGTGACGGTGCCCATGCACGCGGGCTGCTGCGGCATGGCCGGCGACCGCGGCTTCCTGGTACCAGAACTCACCGCCTCGGCTACCGCGCCGGAAGCCCAGGAAGTGAAACAGACCCAGTACGACGGCTACTACTCCACCGCCAGAACCTGCGAAATGGCCATGTCGGAGGCTGTGGGTAAGAACTACGAGTCCATCGTGTACATGCTAGACGAGTGTATCTAGTCAGACTGGGTTGATTTACTCGCTCCTATAAAAGAATAAAATAAAGCAGCCGCGCCCGCTCTACCAATAGAGCGGGCGCGGCTACTTTGCTATATGTCGTAATGGCTTCTTAGACCACCGTTATAGCAGAGGCATACTCGCGCAGGCTTGCGTCATTCGGGTTCAGGTCTGTGACCAGGTAGTGAATCGAGTTCAGGTCGCATACCTTCATGTTCTGGTCAGAGCCTAGCTTCTCGGCGATGCTCATGATGGCGGTTCTCTTGGCAGAGCGAATCATTGCTTTCTTCACCTGCACCACTTCCCAATCGGAGTCCGTCAGGCCATCTTCCACGGAGAGGGAGTTGGTGCCGAGGATGCAGAGGTCTACCTTGATTTCAGAGAGTTGGTTCACCACCTGCGCGCCAATCATGATGTGGGAGTTTTTGGAGAGCTGGCCGCCCAGCAGAATCACGTTGATGTTGGAACGCTCCGCCAACTCCAGGGCCACCAGTGGGCTCACGGTGAAGAAGGTGCTGCGCAGGGTGTCAGGTATCATGCGGGCTACCTCAATCATCGTGGTGCCGCCGCCCACCAGTACGCTCATGCCATCTTTCAGCAGGTTGATGACCTTGCGGGCCACCTCTTTTTTGGATTCCTTGGCGTATACCTCCGATTGGCTGAACGGGTAATGGAAGGATTTGGAGAGAGCGCCGCCGTGTACCTTCAGAATCTGCCCGCTTTCAGCCAGTTCGTTCAAATCCCTTCTGACCGTATCTTCCGACACGTTGAGCTTCAAACTCAAATCCGATGAAAGCACCTTGTTGTGCAGATTGATTTGCTTTATGATAAAAGCCTGCCGTTCCTCCTTGAGCATCCTGTCCTGTTTTAATCGCTAAAAACCAAATATAAATTATTTTTTGAAATATTATAAAAGGGATATACACTGATTTTGTCCGAATCAGGTTTGTAGGCTGAGCGATTAGAGGGATTTCTACAATCCTATACCTCCTGAAGAGTCAGAGAGGATTGTGTAAGTACAGCGCTTTCCAACCATATCTTGGTTGGCACAAACAAAAACGCCTGCTCCAGTGCTGGAACAGGCGTTTTCAGTGACGGCAGGTATGGCTATACCTTCACATAGATTTTTTTCTTGTCCATCCAGAAGCCCACCAGCCACATCACCAGCATATAGGCGAGGGCAAACATAAGTGAGGCAGCTTCCCCTTCGGACCAACTCAGGAAAAGTTTGGTGTAGAGCCACTTCTGCAGACTCATGTCGTCTATCCGGATGAAGTTGAGGAGCTTGATAACCAGTGTGGCAAAAGCGAAAATGAAGAGCGGGTTTTTGCCGAACGCCTCGAAGAAGTAAGACCACTTCACAATGCCCAGCACTTCGATGACCAGCATCAGCCCGGCAATCAGCATCACGCTCAAGCCAACCGAGTGCAGCACGTAAGAGCTTGTCCAAATCGGCTTGTTGATTGGGAAGTAGATATTCCAAACCAACGCCACGGCCACCAGCGCAGCGCCTGCCAGTATCAGCTTGAAGACGGTGCTCAGGTTGTTGCCGCTCTTCTGGATGAAGAGTCCGGCGAAGTAACCCGCCAGTACGTTCACCGTGGCGGGCAGCGTGCTCAGCAAACCTTCCGGGTCAAACGGGATGCCGAAGCCTTTGTAGAGGTTGGTCTCAGGTATAATCAGGTCATCGAACTTGCGGGCGGCGTTGCCAGCAAGGCTGTATGGGTCAGCGGAATCACCGAAGAAATACATAACCGCCCAGTAACCCAACAGCACCACCACACTGAAAATAGCCGCTCCCTTGAACTTGAGGTAATGCACCGTCAGTGAGGCAATGAAATAGCAAAGCGCTATACGCTGCAGCACACCCATGATGCGTACGGCTGTGAAATCCTTCAGTACAATGGCTCCTTCCGGGTCGCGTGTGATAAAGGGGAAGAGGTTCAGGAACAGGCCAATCAGGAAAATAAGGGCGGTGCGCTTGAATACCTTGCGCAGAAACACGCTGTCAGGCTGCGTTGCAAACTTGCGCATGCTGAAGCTCATGGCATTGCCCACCACGAACAGGAAAGACGGGAACACCAAATCGGTGAGCGTGAAGCCATGCCAGGCGGCGTGCTTAAAAGGCGCATAGATGCTGCCCCAACTGCCGGGGTTGTTTACCACGACCATCAGCGCGATGGTAAGGCCGCGGAGGACATCCAGCGATAAGTAGCGCTCGTACGTTTGCGGCCGCAACAGACCGTCAGCCGTCAGGGGAGGTGCAGTAGAGAGTTTAGTCATCGAAGTGCGTTTAAGGTATAGCGATGATGAAGCGTTGTGTAAAAAAGATAGCCGCCCCATTTTCACGGGACGGCTATACCTTGATTTGTTACTTTACAGAAGCCTCAGCGGGCTGTTTTTCCTTGCTCTTGCCCATGGCGTCGTACACCACTTGCAGTACGCCGGTGCGGGTGTTGAGCTTGCTCAATTTGCTGTTTTCACGGGTCGGGTTTACGCGGTTGCTCAAGAACACATACACCAGGTTGTTCACGGGGTCAATCCAGGTATAGGTGCCTGTAAAGCCGGAGTGGCCGAAGCTCTCTGCCGGTGCGCTTGGTGCCGCATTGCTGTTCGGCGCGCCTGGCTTGGCTGGACGGTCGAATCCCAGGGCGCGGTAGTTGCCCTGGTCGCAGAACTGGCATTTGCTGTAGTCGCGTACCACATTCTCGGCGATATAGCGCTTGTTGGCATACAGGCCGTCGTTCAGGTATAGCTGCATCAGTTTGGCCACGTCGTTGGAGTTACCGAACAGGCCGGCATGGCCGCTCACGCCACCCAGCATGGCAGCGCCTTCGTCGTGCACGGTGCCGTGCAGCAGCTGCTTGCGGAAGTGCGGCTCATATTCCGTAGGCACAATGCGTGACAGAGGATACTGCTTGTATGGGTTGAACGTGAGGGTAGTCGCCCCGATTGGCTCGTAGATGGAGTTCTGCAGATAAGTCTCAAATCCCACGCCGGTGATGTTCTCCACCACTTTCGGAGCCAGAATGAACGATAGGTCGCTGTACACATAGCCCGGCTTCTCATTCAGCGGCGACTCCATGATTTCCTTGTATATCTTGTCAGCGTACTTGCGATGGATGTACAGGCTATCGGCCACCTTGATAGGGAAGCGGGCCGAAGAATCTGCCTTGAACGTGCGCCACTTGAACTTGCCGCTCTCCTTCACAGTCTCCTTCCAGAATGGAATCCAAGATTTCAGGCGGGCCTGGTGCGTGAGGATGTCGCGGTAGCTTAAGTCGGCTTTATTCGTGCCGGCAGCCATGGGTAGGTACGTGCCCAGCGTCTTGTTCTCGTCGAAGCGGCCTTCGCCTTTGAGGCGCATCAGCGCGGCCATGGAGGTGCTGATTTTGGTCACCGAAGCCAAGTCATAGAGGTCGTCCACACGTACCGGCTGTTCCTTGTCGTAGGTATGGTGGCCGAAGGCTTTGTGGTAAATCACCTTGCCGTCTTTGGCTACCAGCACTTGCGCGCCTGGAGCCGCTTCTTCACGAATGGCCTGGTGCACGAGCGAATCTATACCTGCCAAGTCCTGCGACTTGAGGCCCACCGCTTCCGGCATGGAATAAGCCAGGCGCCAGCCTCCGCGGGTCAACAGGCCATCGCCAATCTTGAAGGAGTTGCTCACCGTAACCGGCAGTTTGCCTGTAGCGCCTATACCTCCGAAAATCATCTGCGAAGCCAAATCCTGGGTAACTGCGTTTTCCTGATAGGCCGCAATCACAGCATCTGCTTTGTCAAGGCTCTCCATTTCGGCGAGGCTATACACGTTGCCGAACACGCTCACAATAGTCTTCTTGTTGCGGATAAGCTCCTTCAGGAACAGGTTCATCTCGGCAGTGATACCGAAATTGCTGCTGCCCGCCTTGAGCTGCAACGCGTGTACGCCTGCAATAATCAGGTTGTAGTCTTTCAGTTTTTCTTTCATCGCCCACAGCTCCTCAATGGAGTTGGTCGGCTGCAGGAAGAACGTGTCTACCTGGGTATAGCGGGCGAGGTCACGCTGGAAAGCGGTCTGCTTTTTCGTGCCAATCGCCAGTGCCGCCACTTTCAACGTGTCAAGCGTTTGAATCGGCAGGATGTTGTTTTTGTTACGCAACAGCGTGAGCGACGCTTCGGTCAGCTGACGGTTCAGGTACTGCGCGTGCGGATTGTTGAGGTCGGCAATCAGGTTTTTCGTCTCGATGGGCTCCCACTTGTCCAGGCCTACCCATTGCTTGGCGGCCAGCACTTTGCGGACACGGGCGTCAATATCGGCCTGAGTGATTTCCTTGTTGGCGATGGCTTTCTTCACTTCTTCAATGGTTGTCTTCACATCCATCGTGTTCAGCATCACGTCGTTACCGGCCAAGAGAGCTTTCACGTCCACTACGCCTGGAGGGTAGAACTTGGCTACACCCTGCATGTTGAGGGCGTCGGTAAACACCAGTCCTTTGTATTTCAGCTCATTCTTGAGCAAGTCTGTTACAATCGGTTTCGAGAGGGTAGAGGCGAGGTTCGGTGTGTTGTCCAGTACCGGGATGTTCATGTGTGCCACCATCACGCTGCCCAGTCCTTTGTCCATGAGGGCGCGGAAAGGGTGCAGCTCCGTGGAGTCGAGGCGGATGCGGGAGAAGTTGATGAGCGGCAGGCCGTAATGTGAATCCACGTTGGTGTCGCCGTGTCCCGGGAAGTGCTTGGCGCTGGCCAACACGTGGTTGTCCTGCATGCCCTTCATGTAAGCCAGCGACTTGCTGGCCACGTTATACTTGTCTTCGCCAAAAGAGCGGAAGCCGATAACTGGGTTGTTGGCGTTGTTGTTGATGTCCACGGTAGGAGCGAAGTTCACGTGCACCCCCAGTCGCTGGCACTGGCGGGCAATCTCGGCACCCATTTCGTAAATCAGGCGCTCATTGTCGATACCACCCAAAGCCATCTGGTACGGGAAACGGATGGTGCTGTCGAGGCGCATGGCCAGTCCCCATTCACCGTCAATCGAAATCATCAGCGGCACCTTGCTCTCCTGTTGGTAGCGGTTGGTCATTTTGGCCTGTCGCACCGGACCACCCTGGAAGAAAATCATACCGCCCACTTTGTAGGTTTTCAGGATGTTGCTCACCGAGTCAATGTGTGCCTGGTTCTTGTTGGAGTACACTGGAATCATGATGAGCTGGGCGATGCGCTCCTCGGGAGTCAGGGTTTTCATGACGGAATCAACCCAGCGGCTGTTGGTGTGCTGCAGGAAGTCGGCGTCGCGGCCCGGGGTGAAAGTGGCAGCCGTTGCTTTCTTGGCGGCAGCCTTGCCGGATTTTGCCTTGTTGGTCTGGCCCTGCAGGTTACTGGTGCCAAAAGTCAGCAGCAGCGCAACGGCCAGCGAGAGGTAATGGTGTGGTTTCAAAGTGATAAGTGTTAATAGGATATCAGATACACTGCAATTTAACAGATTTCGGGCGAATGCATTTTTATTTGCGGGAATTTTTTCAAATCCTGCAAATAAAAGCAATATTGGGAACGCAAAGTAAGTAAGCAATCAGTAGCCAAAGATACGATGTTGCGGCGGGTATACCTAGAGGCGGGGTTTGACACTTAATAAGTGTACTTCCTTGATTTAGGAGGGGAGTTTGGGAACGCTTGACATCCCCCCGCCCCCTTCGAAGGGGGTCTTTCTGACGCTACTGTTGGTCACAAGGATTCGTTATAGCACACAAGTTGGCAGGTATAGCAAAGCATATTTTATAACAGCAGCAACGAAGAGAGCCATCTATCAGGTGCACTACTTGACGCTCCACTGTGGGGGTAGGAACCCTCTTTAAGAGCGTTCAGCGAGTGGGGGTAAGGGCCCCCGAGGAAGGAGCGTCTTAATTTTTTTGCCTCCTTTTTTCATCAAGGAAAAAAGGAGGTGCCCGCCGCACAGGCGAAGCTATGAAACAAGGCCTATTGCTATACCTTAAAAGCTGCAACACTAGTTACAAACTGGCGTCATGCACAGTAACAGATTATGCATAGGCTAACTTTCTAAATAACAATCTGGCAGGTATAGCCAAATTGATTTTTTATATTTACTGAATAAGTAGACACCAAATGAAACGTATTCTGACGCAAGCACTTAGTCTGTTGCTAGGCTGCAGCCTACTGGCGAGCTGCGCCACAAACCCTTATGCCGCTACCAATAAGTCGTATAAAAAACAGGCCAAGGCCTATGCCAAATCGCTGCGGGCTATACCTGCCGCACCAGATGGGGAGCATACCTACCCGCAAGGGGACTATTGGGTGGGCACCACCAACTTCAACCTGCGCAAGCCCAACTACGTGGTCATCCACCACACGGCGCAGAACTCCACCGAGCAGACCCTGAAGACCTTCACCATACCCTCCACCCAGGTGAGTTCGCATTACGTAATTGGGCGCGACGGCAAGGTATATCAGATGTTACACGACCACATGCGCGCCTGGCATGGCGGGGCAGGCAAGTGGGGTAACAACACCGACCTCAACTCCAGCTCCATCGGAATTGAGCTCGACAACAACGGCTCCGAGCCCTTCCCGGAGGAGATGATTACCAGCCTCATTGCCGTACTGGGTAAACTCAAAAAACAACACGGTATACCTACCGAGAACTTTATAGGCCACGCCGACATCGCCCCGGTACGTAAGGTGGACCCAAGCCCGCTGTTCCCTTGGAAGACTTTGGCCGACAACGGTTTCGGATTGTGGTTTGATGAGGACGTGCTGGCAAAGGAGCAGGTGCTGCGCGAAGTGCCGGTAGGCGGCGAGAAGGATGCGTCGCCGTTGCTGGTGATGGAGACGGTGCCGAAACATGTGCTGCCCAACAACTTCAACCCGCACGACGCCCTGCGTATCATTGGGTATGATGTGCGCAACCCAGAGGCTGCCGTTCGCGCCTTCAAAATCCACTTCATCCAGACCGATGTGGAGGCGCCGCTGACAGAGGACGAGAAATTGATTCTGTATAACCTGTATCAGAAGTATTTGTAAATTGGGGGTAATCATCTCATGCTCCAAATGCTCCCGCATATGAGTACTTATTGATTGTCTAGGTACATAAAAAAGTAATAGTAACTCTTCCATGACCAAACCTCTACTCACTCGCTATACCTGGCGGCTTCTACCTTGCCTCGGCTTATTCTTCCTGCTGGGCTGTAGCGCGGCCAAACCCAAGACCGAAGCGCCCGCCCCCTACGGGCCTGCCGAGATACAGCAGCGCGTGTCGGCAGTGGGCCTGCTGCAGCAAAGCTTCGTGGGCTTTGTGTTGTATGACCCGGAACTGGGCAAGGCGGTGGTAGAGCACAACGCCGACAAGTACTTCGTGCCGGCTTCCAACACCAAGCTTTTCACGTTCTATGCTGCCTCTAAAATGCTAGGCGACTCCATACCTGCCCTCAAGTACGTGGCCAAAGGCGACTCGCTGATTTTCTGGGGCACCGGTGACCCGACCTTCACGCACATGGACCTGCAGAACAACATCGCCTACGATTTCCTGAAAAACCGCAAGGAAAAGCTCTACTACATCGAGGCGCCCATGACCAGCACGCCCTTCGCCACCAACTGGGGTTGGGACGACTACAACTACTATTACCAGCCGGAGCGCAACGCTTTCCCGATACACGGCAACGTCGTCAAATTCAAGAAGGACAGCACCACCGCCTATACCACCACACCAGCTTTTTTTGAGAAGCACGTAAAGCCTGATACATCCAAAAACGCCCACCGCGACACCTTCCGCAGGGCCTGGCGCACCAACGACATCGCCTACAACCCGAAACGCGCGGCTATTGCCTTCTCTCAGGAAGTGCCCTTCATCACGTCACCCGAACTGACGGTGCAGCTCCTGGCCGATACCCTGAAGCGTCCCGTGAAACTGGTGAAACGCGCTATACCTGCCAATGCCCAGACGCTCTACGGCCTGCCCGCAGACACCGTGTTCAAACGCATGCTGCAGGTGAGCGATAACCTGATGGCCGAGCAACTGATGATACTGAGTTCTGGTACACTGTCGGATACGCTGTCAGTGGAGCGGGCCATCAAACATGCCGTGAGCACCTACCTATCTGATTTACCTGACGCTCCTATATGGATTGACGGATCAGGTTTGTCCAGTATGAACATGTTCACGCCGCGCAGCATCATCGCGCTGTTGCAGAAAATGCAGGCCGAGCGCCCGAAAGAGAAGTTGCTGCCCATGCTGGCTGTAGGAGGCAGGCCAGGCACCTTCCGCAACATCTACAAAGCCGAGGTTCCGTTTGTTTTCGGTAAGTCCGGTACGCTGGCGCATGTGCATAACCAGAGCGGCTACATCATTACCAAGAGCGGCAAACTGCTGCTCTACAGCTTCATGAACAACAACTTTAAATCGTCTTCGTCAGAGATACGAAGCGCCATGGAGCGCATCATGACCGAGGTGCACGAGAAGTATTAAAAGAATGAACAAGCTAGTTTATACTACACAAACCAACCAACTATGTTGAAACTAACGATACGCTCTTTCGAGCTGCCGCTGCGGCATACCTTCACCATCTCCTACGACTCCCGCGACGTGCAGGAAACCCTGATTGTGGAGCTGCAGCATGGCGAGCACAAGGGATATGGCGAGGCGACGAGTAACCCATATTACGGCTTCACCATCGAGAACATGACCAATGCGCTGGAAAGCATCCGCGAGAAGATTGAGTCGACGGAGCTGACCTCGCCGGAGGAGTTTTGGGCGCAGATGCAGCCACACCTGGCTGACAACCCTTTTGCCCTGTGCGCCCTGGATTTGGCTGCCAACGACCTGTTCGGCAAAATGCACGGCCAGCCGCTTTACAAAATGTGGGGCCTGGAGGCGGAGAACATGCCGCTGACGGATTATACCATCGGCATCGACACCATCGATAACATGGTGAAGAAGCTGCAGGAAATGCCGTGGCCGCTCTACAAAATCAAGCTCGGTACGAAGGAAGATGTGGCCATTATTCAGGAGCTGCGCAAGCATACCGATGCCGTTTTCCGTGTAGATGCCAACTGCGCCTGGAGCGTGGAAGAGACCATCGAGAACTCGAAGCACTTGAAGCAACTGGGTGTGGAGTTTATCGAGCAACCCATGCGCGCCGATGATATGGAAGGCATGAAGGCCGTATTCGAGCGGTCTGAGCTGCCCCTGATTGCCGATGAGAGCTGCATCACCGAAAGCGACGTAGCCAAGTGCAACGGACATTTTCATGGGGTGAACATCAAGCTGACCAAATGCGGAGGCCTCACGCCCGCCCGCCGTATGATTGCCGAAGCCAAGAGTCTGGGGATGAAGGTGATGGTAGGCTGCATGACCGAATCCAGTGTGGGTATATCGGCCATCGCGCAGCTACTGCCCATGCTCGACTACGTGGACATGGACGGCGCCCTGCTGCTGAGCAAGGACATCGCCACCGGCGTCACCATCAACTACGGCCAAGTGAAGTTCAGCAACGTGAACGGCACCGGCGTTACCCTGACAGCTTAATGGCCAATAAGGTATACACAGACCAACTGCCGGGCCGTACCCTGGTGGTAAACGAAGAGGAGTTCCTGTTTTTCAGCGGGACCTCTTACCTGGGTATACCGGTGAATTCTGAATTCAGGCAACACCTGCTGGAAGGTATGGCCCGCTACGGCACCAACTACTCCAGTTCCCGCAACTCCAATCTGCAGCTGCAGGTGTTCGAGGAGGTGGAGGAGTACCTGGCCAGGTATACCGGAGCCGAGGCGGCCTTCACGATGTCGTCGGGCTACCTGGCGGGGCAGGCGCTGGTGCAGACCCTGCAGGGGAGCGGGCATTTCATTTACGCGCCCAACACGCACCCCGCCCTCTGGCGCAGCACCGCCGATGAGGTCACCGGCGACTACGACGCCTGGGTGGGCCCTATGCTGCGGAATGTGCAGGCCTCGGGGAAGACGCACATTATTTTGGTCTGCAACTCCCTTGACCCGCTCAAGGCGCGCAACCACGGTTTCAGTTGGTTAAGCGCCTTGCCTACTGACAAGCAAATCACCCTGATTGTCGATGATTCGCATGGCTTCGGGGTGACAGGAGAGGATGGGGCAGGAATTTACGCACAGCTGAGCGCGCGCCTGCTGCCGAATATGCGCTTGGTGGTGGCGAGCTCCATGGGAAAGGCGCTGGGGATACCTGCCGGCGTGGTTTTAGGCGATAAAGAATTGGTAGACCAGCTGCGGCGCAGCCACTATTTCGGTGGGGCGTCACCGGCTATACCTGCTTACCTGTATGCTTTCCTGCGTTGCGAATCTGTCTTTCGGGAGGCGCGTGTGAAGCTGTATGCAAACATCGCTTACTTTCTGAAGCATTTGGAGCGTCCGGAGCAATTCAGTTACTTTGACAGATACCCTGTGTTTGGGGTGCATCAACCTGGCTTGGCCGCCTTCCTGCAGGAGCACGGGGTTATTATCTCCAGCTTCCGCTACCCAACGCCTGCCGATGAGCCGATAACAAGGGTCATCTTGAACAGTGCGCACACTGAGGCGGATTTGCAGCGCTTGACGGAGTTGATACATCAGTTTTCAGGAGAGTAGCTTTATAAGCTAATGATTTGAAGTCTTATAGCTGCAGTTGTTCTATACCTGTAACTTTGCTGTTTCATACCTTCGCCTGTGCGGCGGGCACCTACTTTTTGTCTTGACACAAAAAGTAGGCATAAAAGTCAAGACGATTTTGAACTCGCTGACCGCTCGAACAAAAAATCGTCATCGGTGCACCTGTCTTAGGCCGCTGCTTTGTGGCTAAGGTTGTAAGTATGCCTTGCTATACCTGCCAGTGTACAAGTGCTACAGTGTCTATACCTTAGAAAAAGCTGTGGCAGGAAGTCCCCCTTCAAAGGGGGCAGGGGGATGTTAATCGGCCGCGGGATTTTTCTTTTGAGAGGGTAATCAGGTATAGTCGCATGGTCAGGGGTGGAACCAAGAAGTGTCTGGACCAGTCCAGGTGCGTAGACCACGTAGCATGAGGGCTCAAAACAGAGCAACGCAGCTGTTGGCACAAGGGCACCGGAACGACCAAAGACTTGCAGCGAAAACTCGCTAGGGTGCAGCAACAGCCATAATCCAAAGGTAGATTAAACAGCGAAAATAAATACAACATCAATCCTTTAGAGGAAAACCAAATTTCATGGAAGAAACCACCACCGCTACAGCACCCCTTATCACCAACGATGCCGTTGTGCTGGGTATACTCGTCGTTATACTGGCCATCATCTTCAAAACAGCCTCCAGTGAGCGCACCGTGTTCAAGAAGTTCTACTCGGTTGTGCCCTCGCTCTTGCTGTGCTATCTCATACCTAGTTTGCTCAACTCACTCAACATCATTTCCGGTGAAACGTCAGGGCTGTACGGAATGGCGTCGCGCTACTTGTTGCCGGCTAGTTTGGTGCTCTTCACCATCAGCCTCGACCTCAAAGAGATTTGGAAACTGCGTCACAAAGCGGGGCTTATGTTCATCACAGGCACGGTTGGAATTATCATTGGCGGACCCATTGCCATACTTGTAGTGTCAACCTTTGCACCCGATATTGTAGGCGGACAGGGGCCTGATGCCGTATGGCGCGGACTTTCTACCATAGCCGGTAGTTGGATTGGCGGCGGCGCAAATCAGCTGGCCATGTTCGAGGTGTTCAAGCCTAACCCGAACCTGTTCTCAGCCGTGATTGCCGTCGACGTGATTGTCGCTAATATTTGGATGGCGGTGCTGCTGTACGGTGCCGGAAGGTCGGAGAGGATAGATGCTTTTTTCAAGGCAGACAGCTCGGCTGTGAATGACTTAAAGAACAAGATTGAGAGCTACCGCCAGAGCATCATGAAGGTCCCTACGCTGCCCGACATCATGTTGATAGCCGGTGTAGGCTTCGGCCTGACTGGTCTGGCGCACTTTTTTGCCGATATTATAGCCCCATGGATTGAAGCTAACGCCCCTTATCTTGCCCAATTCAGCCTGACATCTGGCTTCTTTTGGCTCGTGGTGCTGGCTACCACATTTGGGATGCTCCTGTCCACTACCAAGGTTCGTAACCTGGAGGGGGCTGGCGCTTCCCGCATTGCGAGTGCATTCCTCTATATCCTGGTGGCAACCATCGGTATGCAGATGGACGTAGGTGCCATCTTCAGCCAACCCGGTCTGTTTCTAGTTGGCATCATTTGGATTTCGATTCACATGCTGTTGCTGTTGCTAGTAGGTAAATTGGTCAAGGCACCATTCTTTTTCCTGGCAGTAGGCAGTCAGGCCAATGTGGGCGGGGCGGCCTCAGCGCCTATTGTAGCAGCTGCCTTTCATCCGGCACTGGCGCCAGTGGGCGTCCTCCTCGCTATACTCGGTTATGCCGTGGGCACCTATGGTGCGTACATCTCAGCCATACTCATGCAGTTGGTAGCACCCCAGTAGCGAATTATTATAAAGAGAAAAACGTTTAGTGAATAATGCTGTCACCTGGTTCCTGTGCTGGCAGATGATTTAAAATCCATGCTATGATTAAGAAAAATCCTTTCGTGCTGTTGCTGTTGTTGGTCCTGTCTTCCTGCGCCGGCACGCAAAGCACCTCCTCTGAAACAGCCGCGGCGGCAGATGCTAAAGCTGCAGTATCTCCTGCCCAAACGCACGTTGACGCGGTGCGTCAGCAGTATGCACCGGACAAACGGGTTGCTCTGTTCGATGTGAAACCCAACGGCGATGTGCTGCGCGGAGAGACCAACATGCCGGAGGCAAAAACTGATTTGATGCAGCGCCTGCAGGCCGCTAACATTGCTTTTGTGGATAGTATTCAGGTGCTACCGGAAGCTGCGCTTGACGGAAAGCATCAGGCCATTGTGACTATCTCTGTGGCCAACCTGCGCTCGCAGCCGAAACACTCTGCTGAGCTGGCCACCCAGGCCACCATGGGCACGCCGCTCCAGGTATGGAAGAAGGATGACGGCTGGTACCTGGTACAGACTCCGGACAAATATTTGGCTTGGGTGGACTATGGCGGTATCGCTTTGATGGACGAGACCGCTTTCAACAACTGGCAGCAGGGCAAAAAGCTTATCTATACCAAAACTTACGGCTTCGCCCACGCCTCAGCAGACAAAAATGCCACGACTGTATCAGACATGGTATACGGCGACGTGATGGTGTTGAAGAATAAGACAAAAGATTACTACGAAGTAGCCTTCCCGGACGGACGCACCGGTTTTGTGTCTACTGCCGAAGCGATGGATTTCAAGGAGTGGGTAGCTACCCGTAAACCAACTGAGGAGAATCTGGTAGCCTCCGGCAAAGAGATGCTTGGTATGCCCTACCTGTGGGGTGGTACCTCTGTGAAGGGCATGGACTGCAGCGGGTTCACCAAAACCATATTCTTCATGAACGGTCTAGTGCTTCCGCGCGATGCTTCCCAGCAAATTCACATCGGCGAGTTGGTTAACACAGATAAGGGCTGGGATGAATTGCGCCCGGGCGACCTGCTGTTTTTTGGGGTGCCTGCCAAAGACGGAAAATCGGAGCGTGTGGTGCATGTCGGCATGTGGATTGGCGGAAACCAGGAGTTCATCCACTCTGCCGGCCGCGTCCGCATCAACAGCATGAATCCAAACGCAGCCAACCACGACGCCTTTGAGTTAGGCCGTTTCCTGCGAGCCAAGCGTATTTCGCCTGAAGCCACGCTGGTGGATTTGCGCGAGAAACCGCTATATGAGTAGGGTATAGGTTAAACAATTATTGATAGCAAAAAAGGCAGTAGCGAAAGCTACTGCCTTTTTTTGTTGCATGTCGCTCTGATGGATGACCTCACTCTCTGCTATACCCTCCCTTCTGCCGTCATTCCCTCCTTTGTCATTGCGGTTATCCAAACGAACCTACCACAAATACCTTCTCCTGTCATCCCCATACACGTTCTGTCATTCCGACGAAAGGAGGAATCTGTTACCATAACCACCGCCGGTGCGAGCGCAGCGGGAACCGGCGGTGAGAGATGGGGGCTGGACTGCACTTGGGTTGTTCCTCTATTCCCTCTCTTCCCCGCCGTCCTCATAAAAGCCACATCTGCGCTGGCTCTGGATGTGCGGCAAGAAAGGTATGAGATTCCTCCTTCCGTCGGAATGACAGAAGATTGGAAAGACAAAAGTTGCAGGCAAATAGCTAACAAAAAATAGTTTATCACTTTTTAATTCATAAAAAATATAAAACATCGTCTTTAACTTTTATAAAAATTTTATAAAAGTATTTGCTATTGCTTCTAAACTTCTGCATCTTTATGCTATTACACCAAAACCAGTAGCATGAGTGCATTCCTAACATGGGAAGAAGAACATCTGGAGAAGCTCAACCACGTGGAGCGGAAGAAGCACCTGCAGAAGATTAAAATCGTTCGGCACCTCTACGTGAAAGGGGCTCGTTCCAACGCTGAGATTTGCAACCGCTTCAATATCAGTTCGCCTACTTCGATGGCGCTGCTTAATGAGTTGATGACGGAAGGGCTGGTGGAGAAACAAGGCAGGGGTGAGTCAGTAGGAGGCCGCAAACCGGAATTGTACGGGCTGCGCAACAACTCCCTCTTCGTATTGAGCATCGATATGGAGAAGTTCAGCACCCGCATGGCCATCTTCGACAACAATAACAACAACATCACGGGCACCCATACCTTTCCCATACGCCTTTCCAAAGACCTGAGCGCTTTGGAAGAGCTGCACCAACACGCCAATGGCCTGGTGCTGTCGGCAGGTATAGACGCTGACAAGCTCATGGGCATTGGGTTGAGCCTGCCGGGACTTGTCTCCTCGCGCGAAGGCGACAGCTATACCTACCTGCTCACCGGTCAGCACGAGACACCGCTGCAGGATTTACTGGCCCTCAAGTTTAACAAGCCCGTGTACATTCAGAACGATGTGAAAAGCGCCACGCTGGCCGAATACCGCTTTGGGGCTGCGCAGGGCAGGCGCGACGTGCTGGTGCTCACGCTGGATTGGGGTATTGGTTTGGGCGTCATCATGGACGGCAAACTGCGTGTGGGTACTTCCGGTTTCGCAGGAGAGTTTGGGCACATCCCCTTTATTGACGGCGGCGTGCTGTGCCACTGCGGCAAGCGGGGCTGCCTGGAGACGGTGGCCTCCGGAAGCGCCCTGGCGCGGATAGCCCGCGAAGGCATGCAAGCCGGGCAGCATACCCTGCTGAGCCAGTTGACAGGCAGTGAGCTGGAGAAGCTGGAGCCGCACGCCATCCTGCAGGCCGCCAACGAGGGTGACCAATACGCCATCCAGCTGCTGGCCGAGACGGGCCGCAACCTGGGCCGTGGAATTGCCATGCTCATCCAACTGTTCAACCCGGAGCTCATCATCATTGGGGGCAAAATGGCCGAGGCCCGGCAGTACATCACCACGCCCATACAGCAATCCATCAACACTTACTGCATGACGCAGCTGCGCGAGCGCACCGAGGTGGCGCTGTCGCAGTTGGGCGCGCAGGCAGGTATACTGGGGCCGGTGGCCACCGTGATGGAGCGCATTTTTGAGCACCGCATGGAATCATCTAAATAACGAATCACAACATTACAATATAGCACATCAGAAACATGGCTCGATTAAATCTTCTGGAAGAAACCCGTTTTGAGAAGCTTCCGGTTACCATTTACCCCGATGAGTACATCGCCTCTGTCAAAGTGGCCCAGCGTATAGCGGAGCTCATCCGGTACAAGCAAGGCCGAAACGAGAAGGCCGTGCTGGGGCTTGCCACCGGCGCCACGCCCGTGAAGGTATACGCCGAACTGGTGCGACTGCACCGCGAGCAAGGACTCAGCTTCCGCAACGTCATCACGTTCAACCTGGACGAATATTACCCGATGCAGCCGACGGCCGTGCAGAGCTACGTGACGTTCATGAACGAGAACCTGTTCGACCACATCGACATTGAGAAGAAGAACGTGCACATTCCGGATGGCACTCTGCCGCAGGAGGAAATCCATGCTTACTGCCTGGAGTATGAGCGCAAGATAGAGTCGCTGGGAGGGCTGGATTTGCAGCTGTTGGGTATAGGCCGTACGGGTCACATCGGTTTCAACGAGCCGGGCTCAGCGCCAAATTCTGGTACGCGCCTTGTGACGCTGGACGACCTGACCCGCCGTGACGCCTCGCGCGACTTCGGTGGCAAGGAGAACGTGCCACGCAAAGCCATTACCATGGGCATAGGCACCATCTTCAAAGCCCGCGAAATCATCCTGATGGCCTGGAGCGGCAAGAAAGCGTCCATCATCAAGAAGGCTGTGGAAGGCGAGATATCAAGCGAGGTGCCGGCCACCTACCTGCAGCTGTCCGATAACGTAGAGTTTGTGCTAGATATGGATGCGGCTTCGGAGCTGACGCGTTTCAACACGCCATGGCTCGTGAAAGACTGCGTATGGGATGAGGCGCTCATCAAAAAGGCTGTCATCTGGCTGTCGGAAGAGGTGAGAAAGCCGATTCTGAAGCTGACCGACGAGGACTACAACAACAACGGCATGGCGCAGCTAGCCACTGAGAAAGGTCCGGCCTACAACATCAACATCGACATCTTCAACAAGCTGCAGAGCACCATCACCGGCTGGCCAGGTGGCAAGCCAAACGCCGATGACAAACGTCGTCCGGAGCGTGCCGAGCCGGCTCGCAAGCGCGTAGTGATTTTCTCGCCGCACCCCGATGATGACGTGATTTCTATGGGTGGTACGTTCATACGCCTCGTAGACCAGGGGCACGACGTGCACGTGGCCTACCAGACCTCCGGCAACACGGCCGTTTGGGACGATGACGTACTGCGCTACATGGAGTTCACCATTGACTTCAACAAGAGCATGGGGCAGGATACCAGTTTTCTGGAGAACACCTACGAAGACATGCGCGGCTTCCTGGAGAACAAGCAACCCAACCAGCTCGACTCCCAGGAGATTCGAAACGTGAAGGGCTTTATCCGCAAGAGCGAGGCCATTGCAGGCGCCCGTTATGCCGGTCTGGAAGACGATAACATCCACTTCATGGCGCTGCCGTTTTACGAGACGGGCAAGACCGTGAAGAAGCCGGTAACGGACATAGACGTGGAGCTGACGATGGAGCTGCTGCAGCAGGTGAAGCCGCACCAGGTATTCGCCGCCGGCGACTTCGCCGACCCGCACGGTACGCACATCGTGTGCTTCAATATCGTGTTGGCGGCCCTGTCGCGCCTGCGTGAGACCGAGGACTGGGCCAAGGACTGCTGGCTATGGATGTACCGCGGCGCCTGGCACGAATTCGCCACACACGAGATTGAGATGGCTGTTCCGCTGTCGCCACAGGAAGTGGAGCGCAAGCGCAACGCCATCTTCAAGCACCAGTCCCAGAAGGACCGCCCGGTTTTCCCAGGCGACGACGCGCGCGAGTTCTGGGTACGGGCCGAGGAACGCAACCGCGAAACCGCCAAGAGCTACGACAACCTGGGCCTGGCTAACTACGAGGCCATGGAGGCCTTCGTGAGGTGGAAGTTCTAAATGGATAATGACGGCTACAACAAAGCAAATCACTAGCTTTGTTGTAGCCGTTTCGTTTTAATACGATTAACCGCTTTAGATGAGTAATTTTAAAATACTAGGTATTGACATAGGCGCCACCAAAATGCATGCAGGTGTGGTGCAGGATGGTAATGTGTTGCAGGAGGTGAGGCTCCATACGCCGGCGCAGGCGCCACAGGAGCAGGTGCTGGCAGAACTGGCGGAAGGTATAGCCCCGCTGATAGACGCCGAAGTAAAGGGTATAGGTATAGGAGTGCCTGGTTTGGTGGACGAGCGCCGGGGCGTGGTATGCGATGTGCAGAATATCCCTTCTTGGAAGGAAGTGCATCTGAAGGCCTACCTCGAAGACCGTTTCCGGTTACCGGTATACCTGAGCAATGATGCCAACTCCTTTGCCGCCGGCGAGAAAATGTACGGGCAGGGCAAGTCATTCAGCAACCTGGTGGGCATAACACTGGGCAGTGGATTGGGCGCAGGCATCATCATCCACAACAGCCTTTACTCAGGTACCCTGTCCAGCGCCGGGGAGCTGGGCGGCATACCCTACCTCGACAAGACCATAGAAGACTATTGCAGCGGCAAGTTCTTCCAGGATACCTACGGCGTGCCAGGTGAAAAATTGTATGCGCAGGCGCAGCAAGGAGATGCCCGCGCGCTGGAAGCCTATGCCGAGTACGGAAAGCACCTGGGCAATGCCATCAAAATCGTGCTGTACATCCTCTCGCCGCAGGCCATCTTTCTGGGAGGCTCCGTGAGCAAGTGTTTCCCGCTGTTTCAAGCAGCGATGCGAAAAAGCTTGGAAACCTTCCCGTTCAAGGCCGTGAGGAGCCAGCTGCACATCGGTGTGTCGGACCTGGACAATGCCGCTATTTTAGGCGCGGCAGCCCTTTTCGAACTCAAGAACCAACACAATCTGCAAACTCAATCCGCTTAGGTATGGACTTCAGAAAAAAGATACTCACCCTTGCCCTCACCATGGCCTGCGCCGCAGGTATAGCCGGACTGACGCCTGTACTGGCGCAGGTAAAGCCGGAGTCGCTGGCGCTGATACCGCAGCCTGTTAAACTGACGACACAGCAGGGGAGCTTCCCGCTGCAGGCCTCCACTAAAATTTACGTAGACCCGAAAAACGAGGATTTGCTGCGCGTAGGCCAGTTCCTGGCGCAGAACATCGAGCAGGCATCGGGTATAAAACCGGAAGTGCTGCAACAGAAGCCGAAGAAGAAAGCCACTAACCTGGTACACCTGACACTGGAAGTGGCCAATGACACCCTGGGTGCCGAAGGCTATACCTTGAGCGTGACGCCATCCCGCATAACCCTTGGGGCCAAAGAGGCGCATGGTGCCTTCCTGGGCATGCAGACGCTAAAGCAATTGCTGCCGACTCAGAAGACCGCTGCACCCGTGGCTATACCTGCCCTGCAGATTGTGGACAAGCCCCGCTATACCTGGCGCGGTATGCACCTCGATGTAACACGCCACTTCTTCCCGGTGGAGTTCGTGAAGCAATACATCGATTACCTGGCCATGCACAAGATGAACTCCTTCCACTGGCACCTCACCGATGACCAGGGCTGGCGTATCGAAATCAAGAAGCACCCAAGGCTAACTGAGGTAGGCGCTTACCGCGACAGCACCCTGATTGGGCACTACTGGGACCTGCCACAGCACTACAAGAAAGAGCGCCATGGCGGCTACTATACCCAGGAGCAGATAAAAGACGTGGTAAAGTATGCCCAGGACCGCTTCATCAACGTGGTGCCGGAGATTGAGATGCCAGGTCACGCGTTGGCGGCGCTGGCAGCCTATCCCGAGCTTTCGTGCACCGGCGGCCCTCACAAAGTAGAGGCCAAGTGGGGCATTTTCCCGGATATCTTCTGTGCCGGTAACGAGCAGACGTTTGCTTTCCTGGAGGACGTTCTGACAGAGGTGATGGCGCTGTTCCCAAGCAAGGTTATCCACGTCGGTGGCGACGAAGCGCCTAAAACCCGCTGGAAGGTCTGCCCGAAGTGCCAGAAGCGCATCGCTGACGAAAAACTGAAGGACGAACACGAGTTGCAGAGCTATTTTGTGCAGCGCATGGAGAAGTTCGTGAACAAGCACGGCCGCATCATCATTGGCTGGGACGAGATTCTGGAGGGTGGCCTGGCCCCCAACGCGTACGTGATGTCGTGGCGCGGCACCAAGGGAGGTATAGCCGCCGCCAAGCAGAAGCACTACGTGGTGATGTCTCCGGGCATTCCCCTGTACTTTGACTACTATCAGGGCGAGCGAAGCCTGGAGCCGATTGCCATTCATGGGTATAATTCATTGCAGCACGTCTACAACTTCGAGCCGACCCCGGCAGAGTTGGCAGCCGACGAGAAAAAGTACATCCTAGGCATACAGGCCAACCTCTGGACAGAGTATATCCCCACCACCGAGCATATAGAGTACATGGTGTTTCCCCGTATATCAGCCTTGTCAGAGGTACAGTGGACGCCGGCCAAACAGAAGAACTGGAAGGGTTTCCAGAACCGCATGCAGGAGCAATACAAGCGCTACGACGCCCTGGGCATCAACTACTCCAGAAGCGCCTTCAACGTGCAGCAGCAACTGGAGATAGATTCCGTAAGAGGCGCTGCAAAAGTGATGTTCAAGACAGATGCAGCCAATGCGAAGCTTCACTATACGCTGGACGGCACCGAGCCCTCCACCACTTCCAAAGAGTATACTCAACCTTTCACCTTGAACAAAACGGCCACCATCAAAGCCGGTTCTTTTGTAGACGGCAAACTGATTGGGAAGGTGAGCACAAAGACGTTTGAGGCACACAAAGGCTTTTCCAAATCCATAGACCTTGTGATACCGGCGCACCAGAACTTCGCTCCGAAAGCCAAGCTGGTGAATGGCGTCAAAGGCTCCACTGACCAGTACGACGGCCACTGGACCGGTTTTCTGGGCACCGATATGGAAGCTGTCATCGATTTGCAGAAAGTGCAGCCGATTATACGGCTGAGCACCAACTTCATGCAGAACATCGGCTACCGCATTTTCCTGCCAGCGCAGGTAGAGTATTCCGTGTCAGAGGATGGAAAGGACTACAAGACGGTGGATGTCATCACGAACGCCAACCCACTGGACGCGGAAGGCATCATGACGCACGAGGTCGCCTCCACCATACCGGTGACAAGGGCCCGTTACGTGAAGGTGAAGGCCAAAAACGTGGGGCAGAGCCCGGCGAAATATCCGTCGGCAGGGCAGAAGACCTGGCTCATGGTGGATGAGATAGTGGTAGAGTAGGCCAGTACTGGGCAAGTGAGGCCCCGGCGAAACCCGACAAGTGGCGCCGGAGCCTGCCCTTGGAGAGGCAAATGCACAAATTAACCCGGCGCTATCCTGAAACTAAGCGAGATAAATTTTATATTGTACCCTCATTCCGAACCATAACACAGCATAGCGGCTGGTTGCGCACAGGTATAGCCCCTGAAGTATGCCGGATGTAACGTTTGCACCTTATTTATACCTTAACCACAATGACAAAAGTAGCCTCTTCCACAAATGACAAGACCGGGCAGGTGAATGCTTCGGGCGGATACATGCGCTCGATTATCATCATCGGGTCCCTGTTCTTCATCTTCGGCTTCGTTACCTGGCTGAACTCCCTGCTGATTCCATACCTGGAAATCGCCTGTGAGCTGACTAGGTTTCAATCCTTCTTCGTCACCTTCGCCTTCTACATAGCCTACCTGGTCATGGCCCCTCTGTCAACCAGAGTGCTGACGAAGTTTGGCTTTAAGAATGGTATGTCTGTTGCCCTGGTGGTGATGGCGTTTGGGGCAGCGTTGTTTATACCTGCAGCGATGACCCGTATCTACATCATGTTCCTGGCAGGATTGTTCATCATTGGTTGTGGACTGGCCATTCTGCAGACGGCTTCAAACCCCTATATCACGATTCTTGGTCCGGCAGAAAGTGCTGCCAAGCGAATCAGCATCATGGGTATCTGTAATAAGATGGCCGGTGCAGCTGCCCCTGTTATCCTGGGCCTCTTCCTGAATCTGGAGAATGCAGATAAACTGAAGTCTGAGGTGTTGGGTATGACGGCCGCCGCCCGTGAGGCTGCCCTGGATGAGATGGCTCTGCAGGTGATACCACCTTACATAGGCATCGTTGTCGTGCTCTTGATTCTTGGGTTTTGGATATACCGTTCCAGCCTTCCCGAAGTAGATACTGAAGTGGAGGATGAAGCAGTCGCGGCTGCAAACACCAGCAAAAAGAGCGTGTTTGCCTTCCCTCACCTGCTGCTGGGTGTTTTTGCGCTCTTCCTGTATGTTGGTGTGGAGGTGATTGCAGTGGATTCCATCATAGGCTACGGCTTGTCGTATGACATTGCACTGACGACAGCGCAATACTTCGCGAGTGCTACCATGGTGGCGATGGTAGTGGGGTACATCATCGGTATAATAGCCATACCCAAATACATCAAGCAGGAGAATGCGCTGAAGTTCTGCGCCATATTAGGTGTCGTGTTCTCCCTAGGAGCCATTTTCACCACTGGATACGTTTCCGTGGGCTTTATCGCTCTGCTGGGTTTGGCAAACTCGCTGGTGTGGCCAGCGATTTGGCCGCTGGCACTCGCCAACCTGGGTCGATTCACCAAAGCCGCCTCTTCTATGTTGGTGATGGGTATAGCCGGTGGCGCCATCCTGCCACTGGTATACGGTGCGCTGTCCGATGCCTTCAACGCGCAGCAGGCCTACTGGATTATGGTACCTTGCTACCTGTTCATCCTGTACTATGCCATGGCCGGGCACAAGGTGCGCACCAAGTAGAAAGACATAGCCTATACCTGAAACAGAAACAGGAGCCCTCTTGCGGGGGCTCCTGTTTCTGTTTCAGGTATAGTTTAAGGCTATAATTCCTTAATGGCATTGAACAAGTCAGTGCCGGCCTGCACCTGGCCTGCGGCATTGGCATGGATTCTATCCTCCGGGATGCGCTCATAGCCATCTGTTTCGATGACCTTGATGGTACGGGGGTCGGCTGCGGCACGCCTAGCTTTCGCTGCGTTCACCCCGCTGGCGAAAGGCATCTCCGGAATGTCGGAGAATATCTTATACACTACCCTTTTGGTGTTCTTCAGGTACTCCACTTGGTCCAAGGATTCGAAAAGGGCCTGTTCGTTCTGCTGATAGGCGCTTGCCATGGCTTCTTCTGTGGCGTCCTTTTCTCCCTGCCACCATGCAATCGATTTGACAACAGGGGTTTTACCGCTGGCAATCAAAGCCATTCGGGCTCTGTCAATCGTCCGTTTCGACTGCGCGAGCAGCTCCCCCGATTCCGGGTGCCAGTCCTGTACATCGCTTGTGCCGGACTTGTAGAGTTGGGTGCCGCTCTGGGCTGTCACGATAAAGTAAACATCCTGCTTCTTGTGTTGCTGCAGAAGCTGGGCGGCCTTGACTACCAATCCGAATTCCCCTTCGGCGGCCTGCGTGTTTACGCCGGCCTGCAGGGGCTCAAACTGTCCCTTAGCCGCATTGAAGATATAGGCCCCTTTGATAGGACCCTGCACATCGGCTGGAAGTTCAGTGGCATTACTGCCAAAACCCTGCGCATTGGATTGCCCCATGATGACGTGGACGTCCACTGCTTCCTCTGTCTTCTCCAACTCGGGCTCAATGGTATCATCGCTCTGCTCACACGAAGTCAACAGTCCTGCAATTAATAATAGTAATAGTATAATTCCTGAAAATCTATTAAGCATAGGAAGTAAAATGTTAGAATTTTAGTGCTATCTGAAGTGCAAGCACGGGTGATAGTACGCCTTTTTAAGGCTAGTGGTTGGGTATTCGAAGCAACTACGTGTGCAATTGGGGCTTGGTCTACGGGAATTGCACATTTCTAGAGGAGATTTTTTATTTGGATAAAACAGAATTGTATACTTTTGCAGGAGACAAACCTAATCTAAAACAAAACTCATCAGCTATTTCACCATGCGAAGCCTTCGACTCCTTCTACTGCTCGTGCTGTCTGTAGCCACAATGGCATCCTGTACCAGCTCACGCAAGAAAAACAGCAACACCGGACAGGTTATCATCATCAAAGACAGCAAGGCCTCTCGCCACGCTGGCTACAAAAAAGGCTGGACCAAGAACCCGAACAACCCGCACCACCCACGCACCACCAACCCCGGCCACACGAAGCACAAGAAGGGCAAAAGCGGCAACACAGTGGTGATAGTGAACAATAACAACACAACCGTGAAATCAGTGGCTCCGAAGGGCAAGCCTGGTCATGGGCCTCAGCACAAAGGCGGACCCGGTAAAGGGCACTCCGGCAAAGGGCACCCTGGTAAAGGCGGAAACGGCAAGGGTGGCAAAGGGAAGAAGTAGACAGCGCTGATACAGCAGCATTAACACAAGGTATAGGCAGGCCCATAGGGTCTGCCTTTTTTCATGCCGTCCAGCAGCATCCCGGTAATTTGGTCGTGAGAATAGCTGGTTTTGTATATAGAAAGTCGGAATAGGTATAATTAACCTGTGTTATGAAATAAAATAGCCCTATTTTTAACCTATATATCCTGCCGCCTGAGGTGTGGGGATGATTCGTGCGAAGTCCTTTCCAGGCAATGAAGAACAAACAAAACCTTAAATCCCATTTCATGAACAAGAAGTTTTACACCCTGGCTCTGACGGCTATCCTGTTGGGTACGTCGGTGGAGCAGGTGGCACTCGCCCAGAAGCCGGTCACTACGGCCGTATCAGAGTTGAACCAGCCTATCCCGCTGAACCCGAACGTGCGTACTGGCAAACTGGCCAACGGTCTGACGTATTACATTCAGAAGAACAGCACCCCGGAGAAGCGTGCAGAGCTGCGCCTGGCCGTGAATGCCGGCTCCATTCTGGAAGACGATAGCCAGCAGGGCCTGGCGCACTTCACAGAGCACATGGCTTTCAACGGCACCAAGAACTTCAAGAAGAATGAGCTCATCAACTACCTGCAGTCAGTAGGGGTGAAGTTCGGGGCGCACCTGAACGCTTATACCGGTTTCGATGAGACAGTGTACATCCTTCCAGTACCTACTGACAAAGAGGAGATTGTGGACAAGAGTCTGCTCATCCTGGAAGATTGGGCTTTCAATGTGGCCTTTGAGGGTGAGGAGATTGATAAGGAGCGTGGTGTGATAGTGGAGGAGAAGCGTTCACGTCAGGAAGCAGGTATGCGTATGGCCTACCAGTATTTCCCGGTGCTCTTCAAAGACTCCAAATACGCACAGCGCCTGCCCATCGGTACCGATGAGGTGCTGAAGAACTTCAAGCACGAAGAAATACGCCGCTTCTACAAAGACTGGTACCGCCCTGATATGATGGCCGTGGTAGTTGTAGGCGACATCGATGTGGACGCCATGGAAAAGAAAATCAAGGCGAACTTCGGCAAGTACAAGGCAGCCGCCAACCCGAAGGAGCGCAAGACGTTTGACGTCCCAAACCACAAGGAAACCCTGGTGTCTATTGTCCGCGACAAAGAGGCCACCATGCCTGGTGTGCAACTGCACTACAAAAAGGACGCACTGCAGCTGAAAACGCTTGGGGATATGCGCAGCAAGTTGGCCCGCGACATGTACAACGGCATGCTGAACCAGCGCCTGAGCGAGTTGCAGCAGCAAGCCGATGCGCCCTTCCTGTTCGCCACCACCGCCTATACCTCCCTGCAGGGGCTTAGCTCCAAAGACGCCTACTCCTCCTACGTGACCACCAACGAAGGCGGCG
Organism: Pontibacter roseus DSM 17521; assembly: GCF_000373265.1. Lineage (GTDB taxonomy): Bacteria > Bacteroidota > Bacteroidia > Cytophagales > Hymenobacteraceae > Pontibacter > Pontibacter roseus. The sequence continues at coordinate 84,440 of NZ_KB890767.1, read as the reverse complement.
TGGTACGCGGCTTGAAAACCGTAGCTGAAGAAAATGAGCGCGTGAAACGCCATGGCTTCACCCAGTCAGAGTTGAGCCGCTACAAGACGCAGGTGTTGGCAGCCTACGAGAAGGCCTACAACGAACGCAGCAAGACCAACTCGGGGGTATACGTGAACCAGTACGTGGCCAACTTCCTCGACGAATCTCCAGCAACCGGCATTGAGTTTCAGTTTGAGTTCCTGAAGAAGCACCTAGACGGCATCACGCTGGCGGAGGTGAACCAACTGGCAGGCCAGTGGATAACCGACGATAACCGCGTGGTGGTCATCACGGCGCCGGATAAAGAGTCCCTGAAGCTTCCGACTGAGGCTGAGATTCTCAGCATTCTGAAGGAAGCCTCCTTGGCAGACCTGCAGCCTTACGAGGATAAAGTGACTGCCTCAACGCTCATGGATGCCGCTCCCAAGGCAGGTACCATCACCAAAGAGAACAAAATAGAGAAGCTGGGCGTGACAGAGCTGACCCTCTCTAACGGGGTGCGCGTGGTGCTGAAGCCGACTGATTTTAAGGATGATGAAATCCTGATGACGGCCTACAGCCACGGCGGCCACTCGCTCTACAGCGACTCTGATTTCCATACAGCTTCGTTCACGTCTGAAATCATGTCACGCAGCGGTGTGAAGGACATGTCGGCAGTAGACCTGCGCAAGGTGCTGGCTGGAAAGAACGCCAATGTGAACGCTTCTATTTCCTCGCTGCGTGAAGGTGTGTCGGGCAACACCACACCAAAAGACCTGGAGACGATGCTGCAGCTGGTGCACCTGAAGTTCACAGCCCCACGCAAGAGCGAGCAGGATTTCCAGGCTTTCCTGAACCAGTACAAAGGCATATTGCCGAACCTGCTGGCCAGCCCGCAGAACTACTTCGCTGACCAGGTGGCCCGCATACAGTCGCAGAACCACCTGCGCGGCGGCAGCATTCCAACGGTAGAGGACCTGAACCAAGTGAGCCTGGACAGAGCCTATGCGATTTACAAAGACCGCTTTGCCGATGCCAGCGATTTTACCTTCGTGTTCGTGGGTAATTTTGATGTTGAGCAGATGAAGCCGATGCTGCAGACTTATTTAGGCAGCCTGCCGGCCACCAACCGCAAGGAAACCTTCAAAGACGTGGGCGTGCGTGCCCCAAAGGGGGTGGTCACCAAGGAACTGGTGAAGGGCTCAGACCAAAAGAGCAACGTGGTCATCAGCTTCCGCGACGAGGCCAAGTATAGCAAAGAGAACAGCTATCACCTGGCGGCCCTGTCCGAGGTGATGAAAATCAGGCTGACGGAGAAGCTGCGCGAGGAGATTGGCGGCGTGTACGGCACCAGCGTTTCTGCAGGAGCCAACCGTTTCCCGAACCAGAGCTACGCCTTCAATATCAGCTTTACCTGCGCCCCTGAGAACGTGGACAAGCTTGTGAATGCGACCTTTGAGGAAATCAAGAAGCTGCAGAAGAGTGGTGCCCTGGAGGCAGACCTGAACAAGGTGAAGGAAGCGGACAGACGCGCCATTGAGACGAACATGCGCGAGAACCGTGCCTGGCTCAGCTCACTGGAGAACGCCTATTACTACGGCGAGCAGCCAACGGCCCTGAACGAAAAGCTGGCCCTGGTAGAGAAGCTTAGCTCCAAAGACATCAGCAAGGCAGCTAAAAGCTACCTGAAGATGAACAACTACATCAAAGTGGTGATGAACCCAGAGCCGGCGCAATAAGCCAGAGCAACGAAGCACAGATTGAAGTGCAGTCTGCGGCTAGGTGCAAACCAGCCGCATACTGCACTTTTTTTATTTTATATACTTCTATATATAAATTAATTAAATTTTATTTAACTTATATGTCTCAGAACCTGTATATAGTAAATATATAATCTTTAATACTTCCACTTATAAAGGCGCATCATATGAAGCTCTTTGGACTCACCCTGTTCCTGGCTGTCATGACTATGGCGGCATCCCTTTCCTCCTGTTCACCCCTGCATCGCAGCAGAAACGCCATTGTGGTAGATGACTATGGCAGCATGCGCCACATAAAGGGGAAGCCAGACAGAGTGAGCAAGAAGTGGAAAGGCAGTGCGTATAAACCTAAGAAGAACAAGATGGCCAAGCGCAACTATTCCAACTGGTAGCAGTGCCTCTGCATTACAGGGTTTCGTCCGCGCTACCTTTGGTAATTGCCTGCGTATAGGATGCTATGGCAGAACACTACACGCACTATACCCGCACGCCCCGCAGCGAGAGCTTGAAGTGGGTGGACCGGGTTACGAAGTTGATGGATAACCAATTCCGCTTCCCGGGCACCAACTGGCGCTTCGGCATGGACCCTATCCTGGGGTTGTTACCAGTGGTCGGTGACTTGGCTTCCTTCAGTGTGTCTGCCATGCTCATACTCACCATGGCCCGCCACGGTGCCAGCGGCAAACTCGTCACGCTCATGCTGCTGAATGTGGCCGTTGATGCCTTGTTCGGCAGTATACCTATACTGGGAAATATCTTTGACTTTGCGTTCAAGGCCAATGACCGAAACGTGCGCCTCCTGCGGGCGTATTATGAGGAGGGCCGCTACCAAGGCAGTGGCAAAGGCATCATCGTAGGTGTGATGGTTGGACTAGCGGTCGTGTTTGCGCTGCTCGTATGGGCCCTTTGGGAAATGGGGGAGTACGTATACCAATTGATAGCCGGCTAGGTATAGCGGCTCCTACACCCTTTCAAGCGACCTGGCTATCTCGATGGCCTTCAGCGCACTCTCTTCCTTGTCCTTTATCTCCAGCATGATGTCCATGTCTATGCCTTCCGTCTCTACCAGGAAGTCGTGGAAGGGCTCTTCGCTTATGCTCTGTATATGCTTTCCCTTGCGCTCCCCCGGCGATTGCGCGCTGTAGTCTACCATCAGGATTCCGTCTTTCTCAGGATGCCAGGTCTGCGCAGCCAGTAGCGCCGCCTCCCGCATCGGTTCCCCGTTGTTGATGCACTCGTGGTGCAGGTTATCGAAAATGATAGGCATACCTGTCAGTTCATGCAGTATCAGGCAGTCGGTGAGGCTGTAGGTACGGTCATCGTTCTCTACGCACAGTCGCGCCTTCACCTCCTCAGGCAGTAGGGTGTGGTATACCTCTGCAAAGCGGTTAAGAGCCGATTCCTTATCTCCGTAAGCACCACCGCCGTGTATCTGCAGCTTGGCTGTGCTATCCAAGCCCATCAAATCCAGCACGCTTCCCTGGTATACCAGTTCGGCAATAGAGTTTTTCACCGTGTCGGGATTGGGGGAGTTGAGCACCACGAACTGGTCCGGGTGCATGGAGATGCGCATGTTGTTGCTCTTGATGTAATTGCCCAGGCGACGGAACGTCATTTTAAAATGTTCCTGCCAGTCGTAGGTGTTGATGGGATGGGAGGCGAAGGGCACCAAATCGGATGTAAGCCGGAAGAACAGCAGCCCGTGCTGCACATTGAACTCCAGTATGCGGCGCAGGCAAGCCAAGTTTTGCTCCACCGTCTCGATGAGCCGTTCCTCGGAATAGGAGGCAAGGCGGAAGGTTCTGGAAGAGGAGCAGTCTAAGGTCTGGTTGATGCAGGGGTAGCCGATTTTCATACGTGTGTCAGGTATAGGTATACCTAACCTACGCAGAAGACGAATGTTTCAGCTAATCCAACTTTACTCGTAGCCGGTATTGTCCTTGAAAAAGCGGTTGTAGTTCTCCTTTTCCTGCCGCCGGCGCTTCATTTCCTCAATGAGCAGCAGTTGCTGGAGCTTCTGGTTCTGCTTTCCCTCCTTGGAGAACATATCATAGAGAAACGTCATCGGGTTGAGGATGGTAGGAGGCGGGGGCGGGGCAGGTGGTCCAGGCTCCAGCTCCGGGCGGTAGCCGGGCCGTTTGACGTATTCCGGGTCTTCGCGCTTCATGTTGCGGAGGGCCCGCTGTATCATCTCTTCGGAGGGGCGGCTGGTGACTTCCACCTCGCCCAGCATCACACTGTCTTCCTGCAGCACGATGTTCACGCGCAGTTCAGACACCGGGAGTTTCTTGGGTAGGTATAGCAGCGGCTTGTACCCTACTGCACGCACCAGCAAGGTGTCGTTCTCCTCAATGTCAATCAGAAATTTTCCTTGTTCGTCAGACACTACGGCTGTGTTTGTACCGTATTTGATAATGCCCGCACCCGGTACCGGTGTCACCTTGTCGGGTTGCAGCACCGTGCCACTCACCCGAATGGTACGCTGCGCCTGTGCCGGGAGCATGCACACCAGAAGGAGAAAGGTAACCAGAAAAAGCAATGGGTGTCGGAGCATGTTGCTGCATTGGGCCACTCTAGCGGTGGCAACGGGTTTATTCAGTACGCCGAAAACGGCCAAAAAGTATGCCAGCCTGAAAGTTTTGTGGGCAGTCGCCTGTCTGGTTATAAAGTTACGAAAATTTGATGGAAACCCGAAGGGCCGGAAATGCGAAAGCCCGTAGCTACGGGCGCTACAGGCTTTCGGTACTAATATGTTATACGTCAAGGAGTAACGTTAGTTTTTGTTTGTTTTATTCCCTATGCCGGACTTGTTCTGGTTGCTGTTGTTCATATTGGTATCGCCATTGGTGTTCTGGTTGGTTGTACCCATATTGCTCTGGTTGTTGCCGGTCGTGTTTGTGCTGCTGCTTCCGGAATTGCTCTTGATGCCCGTGGCGGCGTTCATGCTCTTGTACTTGTCACGGTTCTGCTCATACTGCTTGTATTGCTCCGGAGTGAGGGCTGCCTTCAAATCCCGGTCGGTGTCGGCCATGATGAGCTCCCTTTCGGAATTCATGTCGGACTCCCGCATGCTCAGGTTAGGGTTTTCGGCATCGTTCACGTTGCTGTTGCCCTCATAGGCATTGCCTTGGTTGTTGGAGCGCTCCGCATCCAGGTCGTTAGCCGGGTTGTTGCCCATGTCATTGCGGGTGTCGTTCTTGGCCTGACCGCCCATGCGGTTCGTCTCGGTGTAGTTGTACTCGTCATGCAGCTCAGCCAGACGGCGCTCGCGCTCATACAATGCCTGCTGCACACGCGTCTGTGCGTCTGTGCTCAACTTCAAGTCCGTGGCCATCTGGTTTGACGTCTGCTCAGCATGCTGGCGCCATTCATTCTCTGTGCCCATGTCAGCGGCCGAGGTGAGTTCTTCGCCATAGCCCCTTATCTGGTCAGGGTCCACGTTTTCGTCCTTATTTGCGTCTGCTACCTCACGGGTCGTGCCCCTGTCTTCGGAACAGGCAGAGAAGAGCATCACACTTACTAATCCTATAGAATAAAATACCTTTTTCATAGTTCAAATACCTTAAGTTGATTCTTAAAATGAGCAGCCTGATATACTTGAAATAGTATAAAATTTATGCAGGCCGCTTTAGGTCTTTACGGTATGGAGTAGGTTTTGTTTATACCTCAGATTTGCCCGAAGATTAATAGAAACAACTGTGGTAAGCTTTAAAACCTAATTATTGGCTTGAAAAGCAGATGACTTACTGAATTTAGTTTATTGGTAAAGAGAAATCCAGTGAAACTGAATGGCAGGTATAGAATATGATAAAATATATATTGTGATAGTGTGAAAAAAGAAGAGCCGGCAGTTCTGCCGGCTCCTTATGAAATGATAGAAATGATTGCTATCAGGCCTGCTTCAGTTCAAAGACCGTAATCTCCGGCAGGAAGCCCACACGACCCGGATAGCCTATAAATCCAAGGCCAGTGTTCACGTACAGGTATTGTTTACCCCGGTTGTAGAGGCCGGCCCACTGGTCGTACACATACTGCACCGGGCTCCACTTGAGGCCAGGTATGTTCACGCCAAACTGCATGCCATGGGTATGGCCAGACAGCGTCAGGTCAATGTCCGGGAACTTCTTGTTGATTTCGCCATCCCAGTGCGATGGGTCATGTGAGAGCAGCACCTTGAACGGACTGTTCTCTGCTCCGCTGTAGGCCTTACCCAAATCGCCGTATTTCGGGAAGCCGGCCCGGTTGCCCCAGTTCTCAACACCCAGTATGGCAATGTGCTCGCCGTCTTTCTCGATGAGGCGGTTTTCGTTGAGGAGTATCTGCCAGCCCATTTTGCCATGAGTCTCAATGAGCGTCTGCAGGTTGCGGCTTTTAGACTCGCGGCTCTCCCAGGATACATAGTCACCGTAGTCGTGATTGCCCAACACGGAGAACACGCCATTGCGAGCCTTTATCTCCTTCAGGGTATCGACATGGGCCGTCAGCTCAGTGGCTACGTTGTTCACCAGGTCACCAGTGAAGAACACCAGGTCCGCCTCCTGTTGGTTAATCAGCCGTACCGCTTCTTTGAGTGGATCGGTGGAGGTGAAACTACCGGTGTGCAAATCCGAAATCTGGAGCATCTTAAAACCATCGAAAGCCTTGGGCAGGTTCGGGAAACGCAACGTCACCCGCTTCACCCGGTAGTCATAGGCGCCCTTCACCATACCGTATATGAAGGCCGAGAAAGGCACGGCGGCAACCAGTAGTCCCATTTGATTGAGGAACTTGCTGCGGGACGGGTCAAAGCTAGGTTCACTGCTGCTGGCGTTGTTGAGGACAATCTTGCCCAGGCGCAGCACATCGTCAAGGAACAGGAATAGCACCACCACCAGTTTGGAAGCGAAAATGATGAAAAGGGTGCTGGCCAGGTACGTCTTGAAAGTGTCAGGAGGCGTGCCCCGGGTGAGGGAGGCCAATGCGAACGTGCCTGCCGTAATGGCAAACACCGCCCAATATAGGAAGTAGATAACTCGCTGTGCTGTTTCAGATAAACCCTGTGTAACCGTCTTGATAGCTTGGAATACATAAAAGTCTACCAGGAACAGTATGAAGAGAACCACTCCTATTGAAAAAAATCTTTGCATAGTATGTTCTTGATGCTGCATGAGAACACTTTCAGGCAGCTTAAGTTCGAATTTGGATATAAAGTGAATAAAGTAAGCGGACAGACCGCTTTCTATGAACTATTTTAAGGAGAAACAGATTCACCTTTCATGCCTATTCTCTAACAAAATCTATACCGTTGTGGAAAAAAAGTCAGCTGCTGCAGAAATGTCATACTACAGCGCATCGCTCAACATCAAGACATGGGCCGAGGAGGACCGACCGCGTGAAAAGCTGCTTCTAAAGGGAAGGGCTGCCCTGACTGATGCGGAGCTGATTGCCATTCTGATTGGCTCCGGTACCACAAAACTGACGGCGGTGGATGTGGGGAAGATTATTCTGTCGGCTGTGGGAAACGATTTGAACGAGTTAGCGAAGCTGTCGGTGAAGGACCTGACGAAGCACCCAGGTATAGGCGAGGCTAAGGCCATCTCTATTGTGAGCGCGCTGGAACTGGGGCGCCGGCGCAAGGAGTCGGCCGTTGCGGCCAAGACCCGCATCACATGCTCCACCGACATATACAACTACATCAAACCCCAGCTCCTGGACCTGCCGCACGAGGAGTTTTGGATTATTCTGCTCAACCGCGCCAATGTGGTGATGAAGAAGGAAAGCATCAGCAGCGGGGGCGTGGCCGGCACCGTGGCTGACCCGAAGATGATTTTCAAGAAGGCGATAGAGCAGCTGGCCAGTTCCATCATCCTGGTGCACAACCACCCGAGCGGCAACACCAAGCCCAGCGCCGCCGACATCGCCCTGACCAAGAAAATGAAAGAAGCCGGCCAATTCCTCGACCTCCCCGTGCTCGACCACATCATCTTCACCGACAACGATTACTACAGCTTCGCGGATGAAGGATTGTTGTAGCTATTCTTCTTCCAATATTTCCTTCACACGACCTACCTCTCCCGTCTCCAGGCGCACTTTGATGCCGTGGGGATGAGTGGGTGAGTTGGTGAGGATGTCTTTGACATACCCTTCGGTGAGGTCGCCGGTGCGCTGGTCTTCTTTCAGCACGATGTTCACATGCAGGCCAGGTTTGATGTTGCTTCGCTTTGTCCCGTCCATGGCTATTGCTTGGCTGGTTGCTTGGGTGTGATTTTCAGGAATTCTTCTTCCTCGTTCAGGCTCCAGCGTACGGGTGCCACAATGTCCTGTTTCACCACTTCCACGCGTTCTATTTCTTCTAATTCGGCGAGAATCAGGTCTGTATTCTTAATGAGTTGATTGCCGATGACCACCTTCAGGTGCTGCTGTGCCACGGGCACCTCAAAGTAGGTATAGATGTCAGCGAGTCTGGCCAGTTGAACACCCGGTTTCGTATGAAGCACGATGGCGCCATCTTTTGCCTTGTCGCCGAACCTGGCGGTGGCATTCGCATCCTTGTACACGTTCACGCTTTCAATGGACTGGGGAGAAATCACCAGCGCCCCTTGTTTAGTCTCCTGGTCGTTCACCAGCACGTAAGGCTGAGTGTGGTCGCTGCTCACCATCACCTGTTTGGCCCGTTCCTTCGGGTGGATGAGTTCCTGCTGCGCGAAGGCTGTAAGGCCGCAGCAGGTGAGGAGTATGGTTGATATGAGTGTCTTCATAGCGGTTTTCTTTGGCTTTGCTTGATGGAAGTGTTCCTATTACTCAATGTAGCGTGCATCCACCAGGCGCATGAGCAGCAGCAAGCCCAAGCCAGACACTACCAAGATTTTCCCAACGCTGCTGTCGTCCATGTAGTGGCCGATGCTTATCACAAGGCCCGCCACCGTGAGCAGCACGGCAACCAAGCTTATCAGGTTCTGTATTCTTTTGTATTTCATATTGCTGTACGTGTAGGCCAATAGACACGGATTAAGTAAGTCGGAAAGTGAAGCCTCAGGAAATATACATATTAATTTGAAAATATAGGGTATTGGCCTATACAGAAAAACTGGCTTACCAGCTGAATAGCTCCCGCAGCCACCTCAGACGCTTCGGCTTGGGATAGGTAATGGCACCCTTATCAGGGGCAGTCTCTTGTCGGAGGGATTGCCCAGCCAGGTCGTGTGTGGCCACCTGGAAAGGGGAGGGGACAGCGGTGGCTATACCTGCCTCCACCACAGGCGATTTCCGGCGTGGGCTATACCTGGCCTGAAGCTCCTGCCAATCAATAGGATAACCTAGGGTGCCTGCGGTTCCCGGTGCGGTAAGTTCTGGGTTGTCTTCGCTGCCGCTAGGGGTGCCGTTCAGAATTTCCTGGTCGGTAGCTTCTCGAAAAGCCGCCAGGGAGGTATAGCTGGCCGTTCCCCAGGTATAGGTGGGGAGATTGCCCTCGCTGTAGTACGTGTTGTGCCGGAAAGAAACATCCAGCGCCGTATCGGTAGCAGCAACGACCATAGGGGCTCTGTTCCGGGTATAGAAGATGTTGTTGAAAAATCGCACACCGTGGTGCCCGCCGCTTTTGAAGAACACCCCTCCACTGGAGGGCGCGACGGCCTTGTCAGCGAAGACAGTGTTGTTGTAGACGAGCAGGCTGCGGTTGCCGCCGTTGTTGTGCCGGTCCGCCACCCACAGCGTGATGCCTTTGTAGCCGTTGCGCCGGCCGTCGTTCTCCGAGATGTTGTACCGGATGACGTTGTTGTGCATCGGCCTGGCCCACTCGAACTGGGCTATCAGGAAACCGGCTCCGTCGTTGTCATGGGAGTAGTTGTACTGCATCACCGAGTTGGTCACACCGCCGTCCAGGTCAAAGCCGCCGCCGTCGCAGCCTTTGCCAGCGCTCATGTTGTAGGCCTCATTGTATTGTATGGTTATCGCGTTGGCATCCCAGGCCCAAATGCCTACAGGCCCGCCACAGTGCAGGTTGTTCATGCCGGAGGTATGCACCACGCTGTGTTCCACCGTGCCGCCGTCCACATCGGATAGCACGATGCCACTGCCGCTGTGTTTGTCGGGGAGGGGCAGGCCGTGTATCTGGTACACATGGCTGTGACCTACATACACATTCTGGTGCGCATAGCCTTTTTTGTTTTGATTAAATTCCCCCCAGGTGGTGATGCCTTCCGAACCGATGTCGTAGATGACTGCGTTGGTGATACTGACGTCGCTATACCCGCTGTTGCCGTTCCAGCTGCCTACCGTTATACCTGATTTCCGAAACCCGCTCACCTCCACCTGGTCCACCACCACCTGCGACAACTTCACAACGCCGGGCAAATCGTTGTAGAACAGGATGCCGTGGTCGCGGTTGGAGGTATAGCCGCTGCCTTTGAAGTGCAGCTTCTTCAGGGTTATGCCGGCTAGGTTGTGGGCGTAGAAGCCGAAGCTGCTGTCGGCATAGATGGTGGCCCTGCCCTCCCCGAAGGAGCTGATGTAACTGGGCGGGGTGGCTGGCGCCTCAAAGTACAGACTGCCCTGAAAAGTGTGTCTTCCTTCAAACAGAAGGGTATCGCTGGGGCTATAAAGGTGGCTGTTGGCTTTCCCTATGCTCCGCCAGGCTTCGGCAGGAGACGTGCCGGAACGCGTGTCGCTGCCCTTGGCACTGATGTAGTAGGTATCGGCGAGGGCATGCTCGCACAGCAGCAACTGGAGCAGGGCAATCAGCAAGGCGAAAAGTCGGGGCATCACAAGAGTTGTAGGTATAGAACGTGTAACGTGCATGCTACTGGGTCGCCTCCTCGGCCCTGGGCAGCTGCAACTCCGAAATGTGGAGCATGCGCAGCATGGAGGTCTTCTTGTGCTGGTGCTGCTGCATGCGCTTCAGGATGTCGTCGAGCAGCTCGATGGCCTGCAGCACGAAGACGCCTTTGTTGAGCATCACGCAGTCTGCCCGTTGCGACATGGCCGCATCCGTAATCTCGGCGCGCGATGGCCTGCCTTTCTTCGAGAGCGACTCCAACACCTGCGTAGCCCAGACAACCGGTATGTGCGCGGCCTCACTGAGCCACAGAATCTCTTCCTGCACCTCCGCCAGCCGCTCCCAGCCACACTCCACGGCCAGGTCACCGCGGGCTATCATCACGCCGGCCACCTGGTTCCGCATGACGGTGAGCAGCAGGTGTGGCAGGTTCCGGAATCCTTCCTTGGTCTCAATCTTGAGCATGATGCCCATCTGCTTCGCCTTGAGCCGCTTCAGTTCGCCCAGCAGCTTTTCTACCATCTCGGGGTGGTTCACGAACGACAGGCTGACCGCATCGGCGTGTTTGGCCACGAAAGCCAGGTGTTGCCGGTCCTGCTGGGTGAGGCTTTCCAGGTGCAGCTTGCTCTCGGGCAGGTTGATGCCCTTGTCGGAGCGCAGTTTGCTGCCGGTCTCTTTGGCCTGCGTGATTTTGATGAGCAATGAGTTCTCATTCACTTCCAGGATGATGCCCTCTATTTTCCCATCGTCAAAGAGGATGGGCTGGCCCGCCTTCACTTGGCTGAAAATATCGGACAGGGTGCAGCTGATATGGGCGGGCCTCACGACGTGCCCCTCCGCATCATACAGGGCCGGTTCACCAGGAATGTGCTCCTTGTTCAAAACCAGGAGGTCATCCTTGCGGAGCACGAGGGGCACTTCGCTGGCTGGCAGGTCGCCTACCTGCGTGGTCCTTAGCGGCGCGTTGGCTGTGTTGATGGTGAGGCGCGTGCCGGCGCTGATGTAGGAGGTTTTGAACAGGTGTGCTATCACGCCTTTGCTTTTCCGTTGAATCACGGTGAAGGAGCGCTTGCGGCCGCGGGTGTCGGTGAACTTCAGCTTGTCGCCTTGCTGCAGCTGCGATAGCCACTTTGCGTCCAGGGGTAAGGCGGCATCGACCGGCACTTCACAGGGGGTGTGGGGTGGAGCCAGCCATACCTTGGCAGGAGAGACCAACTGGCCCAGCGAATTTTGTATAGGGCGAATGGAAATGAGGGCTGGGCCCGGCTTCAGAGGGCCGGTTCGCAGTTTGGGCCCCATCAGGTCCATCAGGATTTTACAGGGCAATCCTGTCTCCTTCTCGGCCCGCTTAATGGACTCAACCATGCTGCCCCATACCTCCTCGTCATCGTGGGCGCAGTTGATGCGGGCGCAGTCCATGCCGGCACGCATCATGCGTACTATCAACTCGTGGTCAGTAGCCAGGTCGGTGGAGAAGGTGACCATGATGCGGGTGTTGCGGTTGGCAGGCACGGGACCCAACAAGTCCTCGTTGTGGGTGGCCAGCAGTTGGCTGCTCTCAGCGAAGGAGACAGGCGTTTGGTGCTTAGTGGGTTCGCACTCCAGCAGGTGGCAGAGCAGGTCGCGCACAGCTTGAAGGCTAGCCGTCACATGCCCCTCCGCCCGGCCCAACGACGAGAGGCCCAGCTGCGCCAGGTTTTCCTGCAACTCCCGGATATCATGCTGCCGCAGCGAAAGGTAGTGTAACAGGTTTCGGGCGCTTTTCCTGAAAGAGGGATGGACTTGTTTGATGGCACTGGCATACCGCTTCTCCAGGTCCAGGGCTTCCTGGTACAGTCTATCTATTTGTTCAATGAGCCCTCTCAGGTGTTTTTCGTCTGGTTGCATGTCAGTTGCTTGGTTGGCCATACTATCAAACTGCAGTAGCAAGCCTGAGGTTACCGCGGAGAGAGGAAAAGAGGTCTTTGGCGTACGCAATGGCAACAGTTATCGAGGGTGCAGTTGCGTGGCTGAACCGAGAAGGTATAGCCACGCAGCTGCCTACAGATGCTTTTGGGTTAGAAGCTGTTGCGCATGGCCTTGTTCAGGGACTGCGGGCTCCAGTAGCCACTGGCAATGATGCGGCGTATGCTGTGGAGCGGGTCCTGCGGGTGAGGTTGGGCGGCGAGTTGGAAGGCGGCGGTAATGCCGCGCTGCTTGAGCTCAGGTATAGCCTCCGGATTCCAGAGGCCGAAAGGATAAGCGAAAAATTCCACAGGCTCTCCAATGATTGCCTCCAGCTGTTTAGAGGGCTTCTCGATTTGTTTTACCCAGTCCTGCCCCTGGTATTTTTTCACGTTGTGGTGGTCCCAGGTATGGGAGCCGATGGCGTGCCCTCTGTCGGATAGCTCCTTCACCTGTGCCTTGCTCATGTAGTTGGGGCGGCCCAACGAAACGGTCATGACAAAGAACACACCCTTGAAGCCGTGTGTCTCCAATTCAGGCGCCGCCACGGTGTATTGGTCCAGGTTGGTGTCATCGAAGGTGAGCATCACCGGCTTCTTGGGGAGCGGTGCGCCGGTGGTGAGGTAGGCGAGTAGCTGCTCGGGCAGCACCGTCTGGTAGCCGCTGTCGGCCAGCATCTGCATCTGCTCCCGGAACCGCTCCACCGGCACAATGTAGTCCTTGGCCGATTTTGAATCCTTCTCGCGCCAGTCCCGCACCTGGTGGTAGCAAAGAATGGGCACCTGCCTGCGTGCCAGGATGGTGGCAGCATCGGCCATCTTGGTAGTCGGCTCGGAAGAGGGCGGCGCGGTATAAGCTGCAGGTATAGCTGCACCATAATCCAGTGCCGCGACAGCAGGAGCTACATCTGAAACCGCTGTCACAGGTGGTGCAGTCTCTACAGAAAGCCGTACTTCAGGCTGGTCGTCAGTGAATGCGCAGGAAAGCAGGAACGAAAGGGAGAGGGCAACCAGGGTAAGTAGCGGCAGGCTGAAGCGGAATTGGGTATGCATGGTAGTAGGTAAGCAAGAAGCCAATGTTAGCCATTTTTCGGGTGAAAACCTGCTGTTCCGGCTAACTGGGAACAAGTTTTTCCGCAATCAAGGCTTCCTCCCCGAAATTTTCCGAAATTGCAGCAAAATTAGCCACGAAAGCCATGCAACGACCTATCAAGCTGATTATACTGGCCGGCATCGCGCTGGTGCTCTTCTACTTTGTGCGCGAGTCCTTCCTCAGCGACGACAACTACCTGATTCCCCTCCGGAAGGAGCGCGAGGAGAAGGATTTGACGTTCCGGAGCCGGACCAACAGCCCTTTTGAGGAGGTGGAGCGCATCAGCTTCAGCAACCTGGTGTACTACGAACCCAACCTGGACTACCGGGTGAAGGCGAAGGTGGAGGAACTGGCTCAGAAGGACACGCTGCACATGCCCATGACCAACGGCAGCACCGAGCCCTACATTCGCTATGCCCTGGCGCATTTTGAGCTGGAAGGACAGCCCCAGCGCCTGACGCTCTACAAAAAAGTGAAAGAGGAGAAGGAGGAGCTTTTTGTGCCCTTCACCGACAAGACGAACGGCTTCGACACCTATGGCGGCGGCCGTTACCTGGATGTGCCGTTTGAGGAGGGCGACAAAACCGTAACCCTGGATTTCAACCGCGCCTACAGCCCCTTCTGTGCCTATAACCCCGAGTATGTGTGCCCGGTGCCTCCCAAAGACAACCGCCTGGCACTGGCTATACCTGCTGGCGAGAAGACTTACGAGAAGAAGTTCGTGGGGAACAAGAATGTTCCGGAGCAGGACTAAGCGGCAACACCCCTTCGAAAAGGAGAATAGAAGTGTTCGCGGCTGGTTCTACAAGTACAGGGTATTTGCGCCAAGTGCCTGCTGGCCTTTTGTCAGGAAGTCGAAACACAAACGCGTTTTCACAAGAAAATAATCCTTAATTTTGGGAAATTGGCCTTGGGCAACTGAGGCTATACCTTACAGAACAACAGAGATAACCATGCTGATTTCATTCGACTGGCTGAAACAACTGATTCATATAGACAAACCGGCTGAGGAAGTGGGCGCTTTGCTGACGGGCGCTGGCCTGGAGGTGGAGGCCATCCATACCTTCGACCAGGTGAAAGGTGGCCTGGAGGGCATCGTGATAGGAGAGGTGCTCACCTGCGAGCGCCACCCGGATGCGGACCGCCTGAGCGTGACCACCGTGGACATCGGCACTGGTGAGCCGAGCCAGATTGTGTGCGGCGCGCCTAACGTGGCCGCCGGCCAGAAGGTAGTGGTAGCCACCGTGAACAGCACACTATACCCAACCGGAGGCGAGCCTTTCAAAATAAAGAAATCCAAGATACGGGGCGCAGCTTCGGAGGGCATGATTTGCGCCGAGGACGAGATTGGGGTGGGAACGTCCCACGCCGGCATCATGGTGCTCGACACGGACTTGCCGAACGGTACGCCAGCGGCCGAGTACTTCGGTCTGGGCTCCGACAGGGTGTTCGAGATTGGCCTGACGCCTAACCGTGCCGACGCCGCCTCCCATCTCGGAGTAGCCCGTGACCTGAAGGCGCTGACGCAGGTATCCTATACCTTGCCCTCTGTGGAGGACTTTACCGTAAGCAACACCTCCCGCTCCATCGACGTGGAGATTGAGAACACCGAAGCCTGCCCCAGGTATGCCGGCGTGACTGTGAGCGGCGTGAAAGTGGGCCCATCGCCGGAGTGGCTGCAGAAGCGCCTCCGCGCCATTGACCTGTCTCCCATCAACAACATCGTGGATGTCACCAACTACGTGCTGCACGAGTTGGGGCAGCCACTACATGCCTTCGACGCCGACAAAATCAAGGGCGATAAAATCGTGGTGAAGACAGCGGACGAAGGCAGCACCTTTGTGACGTTGGACGGCGTGGAACGCAAGATGAGAGCCAACGACCTCATGATTTGCAATGCCGAGGAGCCCATGGCCATCGGCGGCGTGTTCGGAGGCAAGGCATCTGGCGTGACAGAAGAAACGATGAGCATTTTCATTGAAAGCGCTTATTTCTCATCAGATTATATTCGCCGCACAGGTATGGCGCATGGCTTGAAAACCGACGCGTCTTTCCGGTTTGAGCGTGGAACCGACCCGAACATGGTGATTCTGGCGCTGAAGCGTGCTGCTCTGCTTATACAGGAAATAGCCGGCGGCGCAGTAAGCTCCGAAATCGTGGACGTATACCCGCAGCCTATCCAAGACCTGGAACTGACACTGGACATTGAACGGGCGCACATGCTCATCGGACAGTACATCGGCGCGGAACGCATCAAAGCCATTCTGACAGATTTAGGTATAGCCATAACAGGCGAGACGGAAACGCACCTGCATTTGTCGGTGCCGCCGTTCAAGGTGGACGTGACACGCGAGGCCGACGTGGTGGAGGAAATCCTGCGCATCTACGGCTTCAACAACATCGAGGTGAGCGAGCACATGGGCACATCCTACATGGCCAGTTTCCCCAAGCCTGACCCGGAGCACATCACCGGCACCATCTTGGATTACGTCTCGGCTAACGGTTTCCACGAAATCATCACCAACTCCATTACCAACTCCAACTACTATACGCCGGCAGGCGAGCAGGAGATGGCGGGGCTGGTACGCGTACTCAACTACAACAGCGAGGATTTGGACGTGCTGCGCAAGACCATGGTGTTCTCTGGACTGGAGGTGCTGCGCTACAACATCAACCGCCGCCAGCGCGACCTCAAGGTATACGAGCTGGGCAAGGTATACGAGCAGTTGGAGGAGGGCTTCAGAGAGACCCGCAAGCTGGCCCTGTTCATTGCCGGCAACACGACCGCCGAGAGCTGGAAGCAGCCTGGTGTGAAGGCCTCTTTCCACGACCTGGCTGGTGTGGTGCAGAACGTGCTGCAGAAGCTCAACGCTGCCGACTATGAGGTGCAGCCGCTGGAAGGGAACCGCTACATGCGCCAAGGTGTAGCCTATGTGAAGAACGGCACTGTCATCGCCGAAGTAGGTTTGCTGGATGCGGGCGTGACGCGTTTCATGGACGTGAAGGAGCAGGTATGGTATGCCGAACTGAACTGGGACTACCTGCTCAAGAAGTACAAAGACAAACTCGTAGCCGAGGAGCTTCCGAAGTTCCCGGAGGTGCGCCGCGACCTGTCGCTGGTGCTGGACAGAGCCGTCACGTTTGAGCAGCTGAAGCAGGTGGCCATTCGCACCGAGCGCAAGCTGCTGCAAAATGTGAACGTGTTCGACGTGTACGAAGGCGACAAGGTGGAGACCGGCAAAAAAGCCTATGCCCTGAGCTTCACCTTGCTTGACCGGCAGCAGACGCTGACCGACAAAGTCATAGAGGGCGTGATGAACCGCCTGATGCAGCAATTCGAGAAACAGTTGGGAGCCATTATCCGGAAATAGCCATGCCAAAGGAAAAACAACTGCAACAGCTTCAGTCCATCGAGGACAAGGTGCGTAAACTCCTGAGCAAGCACGCCGACGTGCAGCAGCGGCTTCTGGCCGCGCAGGAAGAAATTAAATTCATAGAAGCGCTGTTGGAGGAAAAGGAGCAGCAAATAAAAAATTTTCAAAATCAGGAGAATATTGTTAAAATTGTAGACACGATAGCAGGAAACACTGCAAATTCGACAGAGTTAAAGCTGAAGTTAAACGAATATATCAGGGAAATTGATAAGTGTATCGCCTACTTGCGTGACTAGTAAGTGGCTGTAGCCTAGGCAAGAAGACGGGGAACGTCGCTTGTTGCAGCAGCCAGACACACAGGTGGCCCTAAACTATACCAACGCAACGGATGGGTGAATTAGCAATTAAGATTCGCATCGCAGAACGCGAGTATCCGATGCGGGTGAAGGAAGAAGAAGAAGAGAGGCTTAGAGTAGTAGGAAAAATCTTGAACGAGCGTCTGCGCTTTTTCAAGGACCAGTTCGGTATACAGGATAAGCAGGATTTGCTGGCGATGGTCGCCTTTGAGACCATGGTCGACAAGCTTAAACTGGAAGATGAGCAGAACAGCCATCAGACCAAAATTGGAGAACAGCTAAGCGTACTGGACGAGCTCTTATCATCAAATAAGTAACATATTCCGAGGCTGCTTCCCAGGCGGCCTCTTTAACAACAGTGTGGCCCGCAAGGCCACTTCACTGTCCTGCTGCAGGTGCTGCTATAGTTTTTATCAACCCTAAAAGCGTATAGTTATGCCCGATATTTTATCCATTTTAATCACCGCCATTGTTGCGCTCGGAGTGGGCGTGTACATAGGGCGCGTCATGCTGCAGAAGGTATACAAGCAGCAGGAGGAAGCCGCCCGCCAAAAGGCGAAGAACATCATCCGCGAGGCGGAGCTGGATGCCGAGAGCATCAAGAAAGACCGCATGCTGGAGGCCAAGGAGAAATTCCTGAAGATGAAGTCTGAGTTCGAGGAAGAGTCGAACAAGAAGAAGAACATCATCATCCAGAATGAGAACAAGGTGAAGCAGCGCGAGCAGCACGTCGCTAAGCAGATGGAGCAGACCAAGCGCCGCGAAACCGAACTCGACAAGGAGAAAGAGGCCCTTGACCACCAGATGGAGTTGCTCAAGAAGCGCAAAGAGGAAGTGGAGCAGCAGCACCACGAAGTAGTGGCCCAGCTGGAGAAAATCGCTGGCTTGACTGCCGCCGAGGCCCGCGAGCAGATGGTGGAGGCGCTGAAGAGCGAAGCCCAATCGCACGCCTCCTCTTATGTGAAGGACATCGTGGCCCAAGCCAAGCTGACCGCTACGAAAGAAGCCAAGAAGATTGTGGTGGAGACCATCCAGCGCACCGCCGCGGAGCATGCCATCGAGAACTGCGTGTCCGTCTTCAACATCGAGAGCGACGACATCAAAGGCAAGATTATCGGTCGTGAAGGCCGTAACATCCGCGCCTTAGAGGCTGCCACCGGTGTTGAAATCATCGTAGACGACACGCCAGAGGCCATCATCATCTCCGGCTTCGACCCGGTTCGCCGTGAGATTGCCCGTCTTTCCCTGCACCGCCTGGTGGCTGACGGCCGTATCCACCCGGCCCGCATTGAAGAGGTGGTGACCAAGACCCGCAAGAACATCGAAGAAGAGATTGTGGAGATTGGGGAGCGTACCGCCATCGATTTAGGTATACACGGGCTGCACCCGGAACTGATTAAGATGGTGGGCCGCATGCGTTTCCGTTCTTCCTACGGACAGAACCTGCTGCAGCACTCACGCGAGGTAGCCAACCTGTGCGCCACGATGGCCGCAGAACTCGGCCTGAACGTGAAGCACGCTAAGCGCGCCGGTCTGCTGCACGACATTGGTAAGGTAACGCCGGATGAACCAGAACTGCCACATGCCATCATCGGTATGGAGCTGGCCAAGAAATACAAGGAGCATCCGGATATCTGCAACGCCATAGGCGCTCACCACGACGAAGTCGAGATGACCGCGATGATTTCTCCGCTGATTCAGGCCTGTGACGCCATTTCTGGTTCAAGACCAGGAGCCCGCCGCGAAATCATGGAGTCCTACATCAAGCGCCTGAAGGATTTGGAGGCAGCTGCCGTGTCGTTTGACGGGGTGAACCAGTGCTACGCCATACAGGCTGGCCGTGAGCTCCGCATCATGGTGGATGCCGACAACGTGACGGATGAAAAGGCAGCACAGCTTTCTTTTGACATCTCGCAGAAGATTGAGAAAGAGATGCAGTACCCAGGCCAGATAAAAATCACGGTTATCCGGGAGATGCGCGCCATAAGCTACGCCAAGTAAGGTATAGCTATACCTGATTAAGATAAAAAGCCGCCTGCTATACCTAGCAGGCGGCTTTTTTTATTACACACTCACACAAACAAAACTTTATGATTTAGCTCAGGAAGGCTTTGAGCATCCAGAGCGTTTTCTCGTTCTCGTTGATGTCCTCGCTAATCAGGGCCACTGTTCCCTCATCCTCCCGCTCAGCGGCCAGACTCAGTATGTCTCGTTCCAGGCCCACGAGCACCGACAGGTTCTGGTGTGTGGCTTCCACGGTTTCCCGGTCGCCACTCAGGTTGGAGACCTCCTGTATGGTGGAGGCTCGTACATAATCGGAGAAGGTATGGAGCGGCTTCTGCCCGATGGTCAAGATACGCTCCGCCAGAGCATCAATTTTGGTAAGGGCATTGTTATAGAGCTCCTCATACTTGGCATGCAACTGGAAAAAATGGATGCCCTTGATGTTCCAGTGGAAGCCGCGCAGGTTTTGGTAATAGATGTGGTAATTTGCCAGCAGTT
Organism: Pontibacter roseus DSM 17521; assembly: GCF_000373265.1. Classification (GTDB taxonomy): domain Bacteria; phylum Bacteroidota; class Bacteroidia; order Cytophagales; family Hymenobacteraceae; genus Pontibacter; species Pontibacter roseus. The sequence continues at coordinate 64,660 of NZ_KB890767.1, read as the reverse complement.
CGTTCAACTTGTCAGCAATCTCAACGGAGTCTTTTTTCTCTAATCCTATATTCGTCAGCTTTTCCATAGTCTTTGCGTTTGTTGTCCCTCTTATTTTGTTGTCTACACAAATATCGCTTATTTTACATCATCAATCAAATCAATTTAATCTATGCGTTAATAGGGTTCGTCTATAATCTGCGTTTGGAAATAGGTGTAGGTTCAGGTATAGCACACTTTTATTTCACGTCAGTCACAGCAATAGGTTTTATAAATGACACTGGTACAATTAGAATACTTGCTAGCCGTAGACACGCACCGGCATTTTGCCACGGCAGCGGAACACTGTTTCGTGACGCAACCCACGCTGAGCATGCAGCTGCAGAAGCTGGAGGAGGAACTGGGGGTGCAGCTATTTGACCGGAGCCGGGTGCCGGTGCGGCCCACCGAGATAGGCAAGGAGGTGATTGCGCAGGCACGGATAGCAGTGGCGGAGGCGAAGAAAATCAAGGAGCTGGTCCAAAACCAGAAGCAGGAGCTGGCAGGCGAACTACGGATAGGCATCATACCTACGCTGGCCCCATACCTCATTCCGCTGTTCATCACCAGCTTCATGAACAAATACCCGGAGGTGCGCGTGGTGGTGCAGGAACTATTGACCGAGGAGATAGTGCAGCGGCTGAACCATGAGTTGCTGGACGTGGGCCTGCTGGTGACGCCGCTGGAGGACAAGAGTATCAAGGAGCTGCCTCTGTTCTATGAGTCGTTCGTGGGCTATATCAACCCGTCGCATCCGCTGGCAAAGCATAAGGTTATAACCCCAGAACAACTCGATACGGATGAGCTGTGGGTGCTGAACGAAGGCCACTGTTTCCGGAGCCAAGTGCTGAACATCTGCAACAGGGGAGGAGCGGCGGCCGGGTCAGCCCATTTCGACTACAAGAGCGGCTCTCTGGAGACGCTCAAGCGCATCGTGGAGACGCAGCGCGGACTCACGCTGTTGCCGGAGCTGTCGGTGCTGGACATGCCCCCAGAAAAGCGGACGATGGTACATTACTTCGAAGAGCCGCAGCCACAGCGCGAGGTCAGCCTGGTGGTGCATCGCAGCTTCCTGAAAAAGAAACTAATAGAGGCTCTGCGACAGGAGATACTGGCAGGTATACCTGATACCATCAGAAGCCGGGAAAAGCAACGCGTGGTGGGAGTTTAAGTATTTAAGAATTTGAGAAGTTAGGAAGGTATAGGAGGCGCAAAAAGGAACGGCAGTTTGCTAGGAAGTCCTCGCAGCGTGTGCAGCTCCTGCGAGGGTCTGATGCCAACGCCGCGCCGGTGCCGAAGCAGGTATAGCCGACTACTGGTGCGGACAAGCCAGAAATAGTTTGGGCTGTTGGCTACTCTCTACGAATGGACACATGCGGGAGCAGCACACGCTGTGACCTTAGAAAAGATGAAAACAAAACGGGCTGCCTCTTCCGAAGCAGCCCGTTTTTATAAGGTATACCTTGTGAGGTATAGCAAATCAAATTAAGCGTTTACCATGCCAGCGTCTTGCAGCACGCGTAGCATAGTTGCACCAATCTCAGCAGGAGACTCTACCACATGGATGCCGTTCTCACGCATGATTTTCATCTTGGCAGCGGCTGTGTCGTCAGCACCACCTACAATGGCGCCTGCGTGGCCCATACGACGACCCGCTGGAGCCGTCTGGCCTGCGATGAAACCTACAACCGGCTTTCTGTTGCCAGTTTCGCTGATGTACTGCGCAGCCATCGCCTCGTAGTTACCACCAATCTCGCCAATCATCACGATAGCGTCTGTCTCTGGGTCTTCCATCAGCAGTTGTACCGCGTCTTTGGTAGGCGTGCCAATGATAGGGTCACCACCGATACCGATAGCCGTAGAGATACCCAGTCCAGCTTTCACAATCTGGTCAGCCGCCTCATAGGTTAACGTACCGGATTTAGACACGATGCCGATACGACCTGGCTTGAATACGAAGCCTGGCATGATACCCACTTTCGCTTCGCCTGGCGTGATGACACCTGGGCAGTTTGGTCCGATAAGCGTCACGTCTTTGCCTTTCAGGTAGTTTTTCGCCGTCACCATGTCTTTCACCGGGATACCCTCCGTGATGGCTACGATTACCTTGATGCCCGCATCAGCGGCTTCCATGATGGCGTCAGCGGCGAAGGCCGGTGGCACGAAGATGATAGAAACATCAGCTCCGGTTCTTTTGACGGCTTCTTCCACAGTGTTGAAAACCGGGAGGTCCAGGTGATTGTTGCCACCTTTGCCTGGCGTTACACCACCTACCACGTTGGTGCCGTACTCAATCATCTGAGAGGCGTGGAAAGAACCCTCTGAGCCTGTGAAGCCCTGTACGATTACCTTCGAATCTTTATTTACTAAAACACTCATGTGTATCTTATTTTAGTTGATGTATGACGGTCTAACTGTAAGGTCACGCAAAAATAGGCTTTTTTGTGGCCCTTCCAAAAAATAGTTATACCTAATATAGCTTCCAGAAGGCTGCAAAAGGAACGGGAGAGGCCACCTGCGCTGTTGCACAGGCAGAGAAAGAACGGCCCGTATACCTGCACAGGCAGGCCCGGCGCTATGACTATGACTTTAATTACTTACCTTTGCACCCGAATCCAAAAAGCATTCAAATGAAGTATCTGAACCATATTACCGAAGCTATCGGTAACACTCCCCTGGTGAAGCTCAACAATGTGACAAAAGGCATAAAGCCGACCATACTGGCCAAAGTGGAGTACCTGAACCCTGGCAACTCCGTGAAGGACCGCATGGCCGTCAAAATGATAGAGGACGCCGAGAAAGCCGGCGTCCTGAAGCCGGGCGGCACCATCATTGAGGGTACCTCCGGTAACACAGGTATGGGCCTGGCGTTGGCCGCCATCGCCAAGGGCTACAAGTGCATCTTCACGCTGGCCGACAAGCAGAGCAAAGAGAAAATGGACATCCTGCGTGCCGTGGGAGCCGAGGTGGTGGTATGCCCGACCAACGTGTCGCCTGACCATCCGGACTCCTACTACTCGGTGGCCAAGCGCCTGAACGAGGAGATTCCCAATTCCTTCTACCCAAACCAGTACGACAACATGTCTAACTGGGCTGCCCATTATGAGTCCACCGGCCCTGAAATCTGGGAGCAGACGGAGGGCAAAGTGACGCACTTTATCACAGGTGTGGGCACAGGCGGCACCGTGACGGGCATATCGCGCTATCTGAAGGAGCAGAACCCGGAGCTCATCACAGTGGGCATCGATACCTATGGCTCTGTTTTCAAGAAGTACAAGGAGACTGGCATTTTCGACGAGAACGAAATCTATTCCTACGCCACCGAAGGTATAGGCGAGGACATCCTGCCAAAGAACGTGGACTTCGACGTGATTGACCTGTTCCTCAAGGTGACAGACAAGGACGGAGCCGTGATGACCAGAAGGTTGGCTAAGGAAGAAGGCCTGTTCGTGGGCTGGTCCTGCGGGACGGCTGTACACGGAGCGCTGGAATATGCCCGCGAGAACAACCTGACCGAAGACGACGTAATCGTAGTGCTGCTGCCGGACCACGGTACGCGTTACCTGGGCAAAATCTACAACGACGACTGGATGCGCGCGCAAGGCTACATCGACTAGCCGCTGCCCCAGTTCATCTCAATATACCAAAAGCCCGGAGCGAGTGCTTCGGGCTTTTTCGTGCAGTCTGCCCCCCTGTAGGTGCATGCCGAGGTTTACTCGAATAGTGCGGTGCAGGAGAGGTATAGCAACCTGGCTTTAAAACAGTTTCAAATTTTAGTACTAAAGTTGCTCAATATTATATAGATTTGTGTTGAGCAGGGCGGCGCCGAAGCGCATCGTCTCCTGCTCAGGAGCAAATACCCCTATCGGGATAGAAGCAAGGCGCAGCTTTAGGAGAATCGAGCTGTGCTGGCGGTGACCCGCTATACCTGCTTTCATAAGCTGAATACCTGATGTGCATAATTCCGCACAATTAGGCTTACTGGCTGATTTTCACGTGATACTATGAGGAAATTATCAGGCATCCTGCTAATAGACGACGACGACACAACCAATTTCCTGAACCAGCGGCTGCTCGAGCGCATGCAGGTAACGGACAACGTGCGCACCTTTGTCAACGGGAAGCAGGCCTTTGACTACCTATACAATGTGAGTAACAACAATTACGAGCATACCGATCAGAACTATTTTCAGCCGGAAATCATCTTCCTGGACATCAACATGCCGGTGATGGACGGGTTTGAGATGCTGGATTTGTATGAGCGGCTGGACGAGGACTTCAGGAAGAGCATCGTCCTGGCGGTGCTGACCACCTCCACGCATCCGCAGGACACGGAGGCCGCCAAAAAGTATTCGGCCGAGTACCTCACCAAGCCCTTGACAAGCGACAAAGTCAAAGGCCTTATTGACAAACACTTCAGCGTGCAACAGGAAAACCAGTAGCGGCTTCCCGCGGGTATAAATCTTGGGCGTGTCAGGTTCAATATACCTGACACGCCATTTTGTTTAAAAGGAGAACCCGAAGTTCGACTTTATCAGCAGGTTTGTGATGACGCCTATACCTGCCAGCAGCAGTCCGATGCCAATCAGTTTTTCGATGTTCTGGGCGGGCGGGCGGTGCTTCTTCATGATGTTGCCCCCTAGGGCTCCCAGCGCAAAGGCTGCCATGAGCGGCAGGCTGCGGCTCCAGAGCACGTTGCCCAGCAGGTAATGGCTGATAAAGCCGGTGAAGCTTGTGATGACCAGGATGAACAGAGAGGTGGAGGTGGCAATCTGGGAAGGCATCCGGAACAGCTTAATCATCATGGGCGTCTGCAGGAAACCACCCCCTATGCCAAAGAGCCCCGCAATGATACCAGAGGCGAAGCCAAATACGGAGACCAACCCTCCGTTAAGCCGGTAAGCCAGGTGCTTGGCTCTATTCTTACGGATAAACGAAGTGGGAGCCCGGCGTATGCGGTACATCATGCCGGAGTGTCGTATGCGCTTCTTCTTTTTGGCAGGGGCCACCATGAACAAACCCACCGTCACCACAAACAGGGCGAAAATCACCTGCAACTCCGAGACCGGCAGAAAGGCCACCATAAAAGCGCCCAGTACGGTGCCAGCCACCGCCGGAAACTGTATAAGCGAACCCACCAGGTAGTCGATGCTTCTGTCGCGGAGGTTGAACACGGAGGCGATGATGGAAGCCGGCACCAAGGCCGACATGGTAGCACCAATAGCGATTTCGATGTTGTAGCCGAAGAAGATAATCAGGATGGGCACCATGAACACACCACCCCCAAACCCGATGATGGTGCCAAACCCGCTCACGAGCGCACCCACAACAAAAATGATGAATTCCTCCATTCGCTATAGCCTCACAGGGCTACCATCTATACCTTTGGTCTTGTATGCAAGCGTACTATTCTGCTACAGGTACGAATTTAAAGTCATCACCGTTAAACAATCCCTTGTCGCTTAGCTTGAGCGACGGAATCACGAGCAAAGCCATGAACGAGAGCGTCATGAAAGGGGAGGCCAGCCGGCTGCCCATCTCCTTGCTCATGCGGTCAATGGCCGAGTAGGCCTTGGCTACCTCGTATCCATCGGCGGCTGACATGATGCCCGCCACGGGCAAGGGCAACAGTTGCTCCTTCGCGCCGTCCACGGCCGCCACACCCCCTTTGGCGCTGATAATCAGGTTCACGGCACGCGCGATGCTGTCGTCATCCACACCCACCGCAATGATGTTGTGCGAGTCGTGCCCGACTGAGGAGGCGATGGCACCACGGGCTATACCTACGTTCTTGATGAAAGCCACGGCAGGCTCGGCGTTCTGGTAGCGGTTCACCACGGTTATCTTCAGCACATCTTGCTCCACATCCGAAACGATATATCCGTCCTCCACTTTTGGAGTGGCCCATACCTGATGCGTGATGAGCTGTCCGTCATACGCCTCGATTACCCGGATTTTAGTGGCACTGTCTGCCGCCAGCCGGAACTGCTCCGGTCGCTTGGGCTCTGTGTTGAAGTTATTGATTTCTTCGCTGAGTGTGAATGCGATGTTGGTCTTGCCATTCTCTGCCACCAGTTGTCCGTTGATGTAGGTCGCCTTCACGTTGAAGTTCTCCAGGTCATCCACCACAATGAAATCGGCTGGGTCATTTTCTCGGAGCAAGCCTACTTCAAGTTTGTAGTGCAGCACCGGGTTGAGGCAGGCTGCCCGCAGCACATGAAACAGGTCATAGCCTTTGGCCAACGCCCGCTTCACCAGCAGGTTCAGGTGACCTTCCACCAAGTTGTCGGGGTGCTTATCATCAGAGCAGAACATGATGTGGTCTGGGTGGTCTTTGAGCAGACCGATGAGTGCCTCAAAGTTCTTGGCGGCGCTGCCTTCGCGTATGAGTATCTTCATGCCTACAGCCAGCTTATCCAGGGCTTCCTCGGCGGTGAAGCACTCGTGGTCGGTGGTGATGCCGGCGGAGGCATACAGCGCCGCCTGCTCGCCGCGCAGTCCGGGGGCGTGTCCGTCCACGGCCTTGCCATACTTCTTGGCCAGTTCTATCTTCTCCATCACCTGCGGGTCACGGTGTAAGGTGCCAGGCCAGTTCATCATCTCGGCCAGGTACTTGATTTCGTCGCGCTGGAACAAGGCCTCTATGTCAGCAGCCGTAATCTCGGCGCCGGCCGTTTCGAAAGGGGTGGCCGGTACGCAGGAGGGGGCGCCGAAGTAGAACTTGAACGGCACCTTCTTTCCGTTTTCCACCATGTACTCCACGCCTTTCAGGCCCAGCACATTGCCAATCTCGTGCGGGTCCGAGACAGTGGCCACGGTACCGTGCGGCACGGCCAGCCGGGCGAATTCAGAGGGCACTAGCATGGAGCTTTCCACGTGCACGTGGGCATCCACAAAGCCCGGCAGAATATAATGGGTTGAGGCCGAGGGCTCACGAACTATTTTGGAAATGCGCCCGTTTGACACATGGACTGTGCCCTCAAAAATCTCTTGCTGGTGCAGGTCTATGATGCGTCCGCTGACAGAAAACGAGGTATGCATGGCAGGATGGGTATGGTGATTTAAATTGCCCTTGGATAAGGTTTGAACGCGTAAATTACTTTATATTTGCATTAAAATCAGTCGTTTTGAGAAAGATAATTTCCTATTTGGTACTCGCAGGATTTTTGGCCACCGGCACGCTGGCGGGCTGCACTGCTAAATCACCGCAACAGAAAAAGACGGCCTCATACATGAAAAAGAGCAAGCGTGGCAACGTTCCATGCCCATGCGACTCCAACTAATCCCGAACAGCTTACCATGAAAAAAATCGTAATTGCCATTGACGGCTACTCCTCATGCGGTAAAAGTACAACTGCTAAGCTGGTGGCTGCTGAACTGGGGTACGCCTACATCGACACGGGCGCCATGTACAGAGCGGTTACACTTTACTTCCTGAATCACCACGTCAGCCTGACCAACCCGAAGGAGGTGCGGGACGCGCTGGATAAAATAGACATCGCTTTTCATTACAACCCGAAGTCAAAACGGAACGAGGTGTTCCTCAACGGCCTCAACGTGGAGGATGAGATACGCAAAATGTACATCTCCAATCAGGTGAGCGAAGTGAGTGTGGTGAAAGAGGTACGCCGCGCCATGGTGGCGCAACAGCAGAAGATGGGCCGCAAGCGGGGCGTGGTGATGGATGGACGCGACATCGGGACGGCTGTTTTCCCGGATGCGGAGGTGAAGGTGTTCATGACCGCCGACGTGGACACGCGTGCCAAGCGCCGCCAGGACGAATTGTTGGCCAAGAAGCAGCTTATCAACCTGGGTGAAATCAGGGAGAACCTGCTCAAGCGCGACTTAATAGACTCTACCCGCCAGGAAAGCCCGCTGCGCCGCGCCGAGGATGCTTTTTTGCTCGATACTTCGCACATGACCATTGATGAGCAGGTGGAGTTCGTACTCAACAAGGTGACCTCGCGTATCTTTAACAGCGAGTATAGTTTACAGGAATAGAGGGATATAGAGATGAACGTAACGATAGACAAGAACTCCGGTTACTGCTTCGGCGTGGAGTTCGCCATACAAATGGCGGAAGACGAGATGGAGAACTGCGAGGAGCTCTACTGCCTCGGCGACATCGTGCACAACAGCATGGAGGTGAAGCGGCTCTACAACAAAGGCCTTCGCATTATTGACCGGGAGCAGCTCAAGGAACTCCGTGATTCCAAAGTACTCATCCGAGCGCATGGCGAGCCACCGGAGACATACCAAATCGCTTTAGAGAACAACATAGAATTGATAGACGCCTCGTGCCCGGTGGTGCTCAAGCTGCAGAACCGCGTGAAGCACGCCTTTGACACCGACAAAGCCAAGGGCGGGCAGATTGTGATTTACGGCCAAGTAGGGCATGCCGAGGTAATCGGCTTGGCCGGCCAGACAGGCGACGAGGCCATAATCGTGACCACCGAGGAGGACCTGGACAAAATCGATTTCACGCGTCCGGTGACGCTTTTCAGCCAGACGACCAAAAGCACAAAGGGTTTCTACCACATCAAGTCGCTGATTGAGGAGCGCATCAAGCAGGCCAACCAGGACAGCACCGCCTTCAATGCCAACGACAGCATCTGCCGTCAGGTGTCTAACCGAGAGCCGCAACTCATGAAATTCTCCGCGGAGCACGATGTGATTGTGTTTGTGAGCGGCAAGAAGAGTTCCAATGGCAAGGCGCTGTACAGCGTGTGCAAGCAGCACAACCCCAACAGCTACTTCGTGGAAAACGAGGAGGAACTGCAGAAGGAGTGGTTTGAGAATGCACAAAGCGTAGGGATATGCGGTGCCACATCCACCCCCATGTGGCTGATGCAGCAGGTAGCTGACAGCATCAATAGCATGAGTCTGCAGGAGGTATAGCCATTGTACTATAAACCAGTTGCATTTTTGCTAATTTTAGGCTTTGCTTCGGCAAGGCCTTTTTTTATGAACCATCCAGCATGAGACGCATATTACGCTATTTCCTGAACGGGCTCCTCATCATAGCCCCTTTCACCATCACCGTATGGATTGTGGTGGCCATCATAGACTGGCTGGACAGTATGTTCGACCTAGGTATACCTGGCCTAGGCATCCTGCTGATGTTCATCCTGCTCACGCTGGTGGGTTTCATCAGTTCCTCCTTCTTCGTGAAGCCGTTCATTGTCATCACCGGGCGCTGGTTCAACAAAGTGCCCTTGGTCGGTATCGTGTATTCCAGCATAAAGGACCTGTTCGACGCTTTTGTGGGAGACAACCAGAAGTTCAACAAGCCGGTGATGGTGAAGATGTCGGATGACTCGGATAACCTGAAATTCGGCTTTGTGACGCAGGATGTATTCAACGCCCTGAACGTGGAAGAACGGGTGGCTGTTTACTTCCCGCACTCCTACAACTTTTCGGGAGAGCTTTTCGTGGTGCCGACAAAAAACGTGGTATACCTGGATTTGCCCAGCAGCGATGTGATGAAGTTCATCGTATCGGGCGGCGTGTCAAAGCTTTAGGATAGGCATGCACAAAAAGCTATACCTTCACTAAAAATACGCCGCCAGGCAGAACCTATTTGTATGCATGCCGAATAAGTTATGAGGGCCTGAAGCGGGCAAATAGCCGCTTGCTATACCTTAGGAGCTTCCGCCTATACCTGAAAGACAAGGTAACCACCATCAAGCAGAATGCCTTACATCATCCACGAAGGGACCAAACTACACTACCGCGTGCTGGGCAACGGGAGCCAGGCGCTGCTCGCTTTCCATGGCTATGGGCAGAGCAGCGGCTACTACCTGTCTATGGGACGTGCCCTGGACGGGGACTATACCATTTACGCCTTCGACCTGTTCTTCCACGGGCAGAGCACCCTGCACAAGTCCAACATGCCGCTCCAGAAGGATTTTCTGCAGGAGCTCATTACGCTGTTCCTCCAGAAGGAAAAACTGCAGGAGTTCTCCCTGATGGGTTTCAGCATGGGAGGCAAGTTCGCGCTGACGCTGGTGGAGCGGTTTCCGGAACGGGTGAAGGAGCTCTTTTTAATCGCCCCCGACGGCATCAAGACCAGCTTCTGGTACAACATAGCCACCTACCCCGGTTGGCTGCAGCAGCTCTTCAAGCGCACGGTACTCAAACCCGAGCCCTTCTTCCGGCTGCTCAAGGTGCTCAACCGGTACAACATGATTCACAAGAGCCTCGTCCGGTTTGCCCGTTTCCAGATGGACAGTACCGAAAAGCGCCTGCGCGTATACCGCAGCTGGATTGGTTTTCGGGAGCTCAACTTTGACATACGCCAGATTGTGCGCCTGCTCAACGGGCAACAGGTGCCGGTGACGATGTTCCTGGGTGAGTTCGACCAGATTATCTCCCCCAAGCGGGTGAGCGTGTTCGTGAAGGCGCTGCAAAAGGGGGAGCTCGTCATACTGAGGACTGGGCACTCGCACCTGCTGCAGGAAGTGGCGGAGCTGCTGCACCAGAAAAAGACCGGTGCCATACCTCCGGCGGCCCCCGCCACCGAGTAAAAAGTAAAGGACTTACGTGGCCATACCTTGTTTCAGGCGAAATAAAAATTAACCGCTATTCCTCATCTTTGGTGCGTCGTACGTAAAGCAGAATGCTTAAATTGGCCTTTGATGAAAGAGGAAAAACGTAAAAAGCCCAAATCAGAGAAGAAGACGATTGGCAGGCGCGAAATGGTGGCCTTCCCGGAACTGGACATCGACGAGATAGAGGCCAAGATAGACACCGGCGCCTATACCTCGGCCATACACTGCTCCGATATACACGAAGAGACCCGTCCGGACGGAACTACCGTCATCGCACTCGATTTGCTGGACCCCTCGCACCCCCAGTACAACCACAAAAAACTGGTGTTCACGGATTACTCGCTCCGCGACATCCGGAACTCGTTCGGGGATGTGCAGGAGCGCTACGTCATTAAGACCAGAATCCAGCTGTTCGATGAACTGATAGAGGCTGAGTTTTCCCTTTCGGACCGCAGCGATATGAAATACCCGGTGCTGATTGGAAGAAAGCTGCTCAAAGGCCGGTTTATTGTGGACGTTTCCCGTAAAAACGTTTCCCAGAAATTCAACAAGAAGCAAAAGCAGAAGAACACATAACCCTTATGAAGATAGCGATACTCTCCCGCAACCCCAAGCTGTACTCTACCCAACGCCTGGTGGAGGCGGCGCAGCAACGCGGACACGAAACCCTGGTGCTGGACCACCTGCGCTGCGACCTGGTGATAGAACAGGGCGACCCGCATATACTCTACAAAGGAGAGCGATTGACCGGGGTGGATGCCATCATCCCGCGTATCGGGGCCTCGGTTACGTTTTACGGCACAGCCGTGGTGCGCCAGTTTGAGATGATGAAGGTGAAGAGCGCCGTGGACTCACAAAGCATCGTGCGCTCCCGCGACAAACTGCGCAGCAGCCAGATTCTCTCAAGGGCTGGACTGGGTATGCCCAAAACCGCCTTCACCAATTATTCCAAGGAGACATCCATGCTGGTGAAGGAAGTAGGCGGCGCGCCGCTGGTCATCAAGTTGCTGGAAGGCACGCAGGGATTGGGCGTGGTACTGGCCGAGACGAAAAAAGCTGCTGAGTCAGTGATTGAGGCTTTCCACAACCTGAAGGCCCGCATCATTGTGCAGGAGTTCATCTCAGAGGCTGCCGGCGCTGACATCCGTGCCTTCGTGGTGAACGGCGAAGTGGTAGGCGCCATGAAACGCCAGGGCAAGGAAGGCGAGTTCCGCTCCAACCTGCACCGGGGTGGCAACGCTACGCTCATCAAACTCAACCGCCAGGAAAAGGCGGCTGCTCTGCTGGCGGCCAAGTCGTTGGGCCTAGGTATAGCCGGCGTGGACATGCTGCAGTCCAAGCGCGGGCCGCTCATACTGGAGGTGAATTCCTCGCCAGGCCTGCAGGGTATAGAGAAAGCCACGCAGAAAGACATAGCCGGTAAAATAATAGAGTACGTGGAAGGGCTCGTACAGAAGAAGCCCGCCAAGAAAGTAAAAGAGTAGCATGCCCGAAACCATCAAAATCAACGGTGTATCCATAGACCGTGGTGAGAAAGTACTGACCAAACTGGTCATTTCCAAGCTGCCGAGCGGCACCGTGATTGACATACCGGTATATGTGTTCCGGTCGGTGCACGATGGGCCGGTGCTGCTGCTGATGGCAGGTATGCACGGCGACGAGGTGAACGGCACGGAAATCATCCGCCGCATGCTCACCAAAAAGATGCTGTACCCGCTCAAAGGCACCATCATCGCCGTACCGGTGCTCAACATCTACGGCTTCCTCAACTTCTCCCGCGACGTGCCTGACGGTAAGGATGTGAACCGCAGCTTCCCAGGCAACAAGGAGGGGTCTCTGGCCAGCAGGGTGGCGCACCGCTTCATGAAGGAGGTGATGCCTTACGTAGACTATGGCGTGGATTTCCATACCGGGGGCTCAAGCCGGGGCAACTACCCGCAGATACGCTGTGTGTTGTCCGATACCCGAAATCAGGAGTTGGCAGAGGCCTTTGCGGCTCCCTTCACGCTGAATGCCCCTTTTCGGCAGGGCTCGCTTCGCAAAGAGGCGGCCAAGCTAGGCAAGCGCATCCTGGTGTACGAAACCGGTGAGTCGCTGCGCTTCGATGAGCGGGGCATCAAGGTGGGGATAGAAGGCACCTGCCGGCTGTTGCACCACCTGGGTATGTCCACTAGCTGTACGCCCGCCTCTGAGCCCACCACCGTCTGCATGAAGGACATCTGGCTGCGGGCCAAGAACGCCGGCCTGTTCCGCAGTCTGGTGAAGGAAGGGGAGTACGTGAAAAAGAACCAGAACATAGGAAGCATCACAGACCCTTACGGAGAGATGGATGTACGGCTCAACGCCCCAGCCGCCGGCTATGTAGTTGGGCTCAACAACATGCCCGTAGTGAACCAGGGAGACGCGTTGCTGCATATCGCCTTCTGACAGGTATAGGTCTTTGAAGAAGCTGTTCATATATCTCCTGGGAACCCTGTTGTTCACCCTTCTGCTTGGTGGTACCGCCGCGGCGCAGTCTGGCTTGGAGGAGTGGGACGAAAACTACCCGATTATAGAGCTGAACGAACTGCTCCGGTATGAGCAACGGTATGCCGACAGCATCGAAGCATCCTTGGGGAAAGACGAGTATTACTTTAGGGCAGCCAAATACAGGTTTTCAGCCACGTACAAAGGGCTGAAGCGTAGGCTGGACCCCAAGGTGCTGCAGTCCATGCGCAACGTGCTGAGTTATTCCGTTGGAAGCGCGGCACAACTGGAGGGGCTGGTAGAGCATGAGTATCTGTTCGAGGTAGGGGAGACGCGCTTTTGGGCACCCTTGCAGCGACAGTTGGAAGAGCCTTTCGTGGAGGAGGTGAGAAATGGAGATGCACTCACCTTATACTGCCTGTTCCTGAACGAGCACTCCAGCAACGGGCTATTTAATACCTTCCTGGTATCGGAGTTCCTGAAGGAGTAAGAAAGGGTAGAGCAATTCTAACTCAGCAGGTATAGCTAAACGAGACCGGTTCAAACAGGAAGGGCCTGCTATGACAATAGCAGGCCCTTCCTGTTTGAACCGGTTTGATTCTTGGATTAGAAAACGTATCGTACGTGCAGGGCAGAATCCCAGTAGCCGCCGCCGCGTGGTATGTTGAAGTATGGCTTGATGTCAGCGCCGATGGTGAACGGAATGTCGCGGATATAGTACTCCAGACCCAGAACGCCGTCAATGCCAAAGCCTACAACCGTATCGTGGTAGTGTTCGTCGTAGTGCTTGTGGTGGCGGTCATAGTAATGGCGTCCTTCATGGAACCCCACGTGGCCACCCAGGCCGTAGTACCACTGCAGGCCTGTGGCGTTGAAGGCTGGCGCGTGCTTCTCATACAGCACTGTGATAACACCGCCCCTGTGCCGGAAGCTGGTGCTCAGGATGCCTTCGATGGCGGCATCACTCTTGATAAAATGCTTAATGGTGAGGCCGGAAGCAACGCCTCCTCTAAAGCCAATGCCAGTCTTGTACTGCTGTGCCTGGGCACCAAAAGCCAGCGTCATCACCAATGCCATGGCGAAACCAACGCGAAGAAGTGTTTTCATTGAATCGTTAAAAATTAAACATGCACTATGCCGAGAGGTACATCCTGCCGACAGGGTGCAAAATTATAACTTCTAGCGTTCGAAAAAACTAATATTACGGTTTGGTATAAACTTTTAAGCTCACTGCTTGTAGGATTGCAGGTACGCGGACTTGCGGGTGCGTTGGCCAATGAGCTTGAAAAAAGTGATAAATCCTTGATGGTCATGCTCCAGCGCCCGTGCGAAGGCGTCCGGCTCCTCCTCTTCCTTGTAGTCCTTGATGTAGTGCTCCCGTACCAGCAGAGCCTCCTCCAGTTCCTCTGCCGCTTCTATGTGTACAAGCCCCGTCTTCTCCCACAGCTTGCGCCACCACTCAATGGTATGGATAAAGTACCAATAGTTCTGATAATCTTCTTGAAGGAATTCCGGTGCCTGCTCCGGGCTCTCTATCTCTTTGGTGAAGCACACATCCACAATGGCGATGTGCCCCTTGGGCTTGATGAAACGGGCAATGTAAGGCAGGTACTTCTCGTCGGTGCCGAAATAGGTATAGGAGTCCACCACAATCACGGCATCGAAGTACTCTTCGGGAAAGGGGAGGGAGCGGGCCTCCATCTCAAGCGGAAACACCTTGTCTTCGCAGCCCTCATCCAGAATGCGCTGGTAGTTGTCGCTAGCGGATACGGCTTCGTCCACAGCCCACACGGTGACGCCAAATTCCATGGCCAGGAAGATGGAACTGATGGCTTTGCCGCAGCCCAGGTCCAGCACCCGCATGCCAGGCTTGAGATTCAAAGATTTGGTCAGGCTCTCCAGGTTGAACAGGACATTTTCGCCCATGGAGTGTTTGCGGACCCACTCCGGGTCATATTGCGAAGCCTTCGGGAAGGCGTGGTGTAAGCTCTGTTTCGGCATAGGTATAGCTAAAGATGCCTTGCAGCTTACGAGGGGACAGGAGGTATAGTTAGCTGCCCAGGCGCTCTATTTGGTCCGATGGGTAGATGTGCACGCCCACCTGGTCCTTGGAGGCAGCCTGCAGCATGGCTTTGGCCACGGTTTCAGCCTGTATGGGCCTGTACTTGCGCAGGGGGCCAAGCATCAGTCCGGAGAGCGGGCGCATGATTTTGGCACCGAACTCCTCGCCCGCCCGGTGCTCTTCGCGGTTGCCCAGCAGGAGCGACGGCCTGAAAATATGCACGGCCGGGAAACCCAGTTGCTGTACATCCCGCTCCACTTCCCCTTTTACCTTGTTGTAGAAAATCATGGAGCCGGCGTCGGCGCCCATGGCTGTGATGACGAGGAACTGCGTGGCCTTCTTCTCCAGCGTGACCTCTGCCAGTTTTGTCACGTAGGTATAGTCCACTTTGTGGAAAGCCTCCTTGCTGCCCGCCTTCTTGATGGTGGTGCCCAGGCAGCAGAAAACATCATCCGCCACCAGCTCAGCCTTGTATTTTTTCAAATCATCGAAGTCTACCACCTGCTGGTCCAGCTTCGGATGGATGATGGGCAGTTCCCGTCGACCAATGGAGATGACCTGGCTATAGCGGTTGCTCTGAAGAAGTATACGAAGCAGGTGACTGCCTACCAGGCCGCTTGCCCCTGCGATGAGTGCGGTACGGGTCTTTTGCATGTACAATACGTTACGCTCAGAGTACGAGTATACCTGCTATATAGTCTAAAAAATATACAGTTTTGAAGTGAAAAACATACAGCCAGTGCAGAGCAGTGAAAAGACGACGTTGTTGCCCTTGTCGTTTGTATAGTCAGGTATAGCGGTGGGATGGCTAAGACCGGGTGCTATACCTGTTCCTCGTCAGATGGAAGACGGATGCTGTCGTCGCCAATCTCGATTTTGCCCGCCTTGTACAGGCCGCCAATCGCTCTCTTGAACGTCTTTTTGCTCATGCCCATCAGGCGGTAAATCTCATCAGGGCTGCTGCTGTCGGACAGGGGCAGGTAGCCTTTGGCCTGCTGAAGTACTTCGAGTATTCTGTCGGCCGCCTCTGATGACTCCGCCTGGCCGGTGGTGCCGGGTTTGCGCAGTGTCACGTCTATCTTGTCGTCCGGACGCAGAGCTTTGATGTAGCCTTTTAGTTTCGTGCCCAAATCCAGCTCCTGGAACACCTCGTTGCGGTAGAGCATGCCCATGTAGCGGTTGTTGATGATGACCTTGATGCCGATGTCGGTGAAGCCCGCCACCAGCAGGTCTACTTCCTGGTTCTCAGTCAGGTCTGTGGCTGCCTCTTCGTTGTGCAGGTACTTGCCCAATTTGGTGGTGCCCACAATGCGGTCAGAGGTCTCGTCAAGGTACACGTACACACAGTACTTGCGGCCCGGCTTCATTTTGTCCTTCTGGTTGTGCAGGGGCACGAGCAGGTCTTTCTCCAGTCCCCAGTCCAGGAAGGCACCGAACGAGGTGCTGTCGGTGCAGGTGAGGCAGGCGAACTCGCGCACGGTGGCGTATGGCGTCAGGTTAGTGGCAATCACACGGTCCTCGGAGTCGCGGTACACGAACACGCGCACCTTGTCGCCTACGCGCGCGCCTTCCGGAATGTACTTGCGGGGCAGCAGGATGTCGCCGTCCTCAGAGGTGAGGTACATACCAAAATCAACTTCCCGCGCTATCTCCAGTTCGTTGTAATTGCCTAAGTCTACCATGTGTCGTATGTGCTGTAAGTATAGTATGCTGCAAATATAGCGAAACCTAAAATGGTATATGCGATGCAGGTGCTATACCTGAATTGCCTGCTATACTTGTTCTATTGGTTTCGGTTTGTGCTTTCTCCTTATAAACCAAAATCAGCCTGAAAGGATACACCTTCCCCTGGAAAAGAGAGCAGTCTATACCTCTAGCAGACTATAGGAGCAAAAAGAAAGGCAGCCGGAGCAGGCTGCCTTTAAAAATTAAACGCTGCCGTTTATCAGGCTTTCGCCTTTGTCTTCTTAGCCGATGACTTTGCTTGCTGTCCATTTGCCTTCTCGTCTTCTCCTTCCATGATGTCTTCAGGACGGGCGATGAGTCCGATGGACAGGCTGTCCTCTCCCAGGAAGTGCTCGATGTGGTGGCAGCGGTCCTCTGTCTGGAGCAGGATGCCTTCCAGAAGTGATTTGGTGGCGAAGTCGTCGTGTTGCAAAGCCACTTTGATGGACTTCCGTAACTCTACGGCTATCGTCTTCTCATCTTCCATGTCCTTCTGCAGCATCTCCCGGATTCGGAACACGCCTTCCTCCTCGTGCTGGATGTAGGATAGCTCCAGCTGCTGGGCGGGGTGGCAGGTAGGGCAGTAGCCCATCACGGTGAGGCGCTCGGCTATGGCGTCATACTGCTCGTGTATCTGGGTATAGTGCTCCTCGAAGAACAGGTGCAGGTCCCGGAACTGAGGGCCCTCCACCATCCAGTGGTGCTTGTGGTACTGGTTGTATAGCGTGATGAAGGAGGACAGGTGACGGTCCAGTTCCGTGGCGATGGCTGTCGCTGTGTTTTTAGACAAGCCTACCGGGTTGCCTTCATATTCTGATTTTTCTCTTAGCTTTTCCATGTCGGTGTTTGTAAAGTATTCTGCCTTTTTACCGGAATAAGCCTAAAAGGATACAACTATTTAGCGGAACTCCGCCACGCCGGGGCGCTCGAACCGAAAGTCGGCGAAGTCATAGAACGGCCGGGACGACTCGTAGATGCGGAAATTGCTGAAGTCCTCGTTGTTCGGGATTTTCGGATAATAGCCCACCAGTATCTGGATGGTGCTGAAAGAGAGGTACTCGTTGCGGAAGCGCACGCCTACCCCATAGCCCCGGTAAGGGGAGTTGCGGAGCGGGGAACTCCTGTTTCCGTACGAGAGCCAGCCCACATCCACGAAAGCCACGGTGGCCAATCGGAAGCCGAACAGGGAGAACGGAGTATAGAGGTTAGCTTCGTAATTGAGCACGATGCGGCGGTTACCCCGCAGCAGCCCGGAGCGGAAGCCGCGTAGCCCCTCCTCATTGTTGATGGTGAGCAACTCCTCTGGATTGCGGTTCAGGCCAATCGTGCTGCGCACAATCCCGAAATGCCGCAGCTTCCAGTTGCCCCGCTCATACAGCCGGGTGAAGTAAAGCGACTCGAGCAGCAGCATACCCTGTTCCCATTTACTCCCCCGGATAAAGGAGCCATACCCGGCCCGGCCGTAGAGGTACCCGAACGTGGTATTGTACTTGGCAACAGACAAATCCAGCCCCAGATAGCGCCGGTCGTAGAGGTCGCCTTTCTCATAGCCGTAGGTGGCGGAAAAGAGGGTGCCGGCTGGTATGTCCTCTGTTCGGCCGAAGCCAAACAGGTAACGGTCTTTGTAGTAACGGCGCACGCTGTAGCCCAGGCTGCCCATCACCAGTATGTTGTCCTGGTAAGTTTCGGTGGGCTTCACATCGTAATTGGTGTTGATGACGCGCAGCGCCGTGATAACCCGCCCACGCGGCTCATACCCTAGGTTGTAGCTCTTGAACTTGAAGGAACGGCCGAGCCAGAAATCCTGGCGCTTATAGCTGAGGTCGGTGAAACGCTGCACCGTATCTTCGGGTACAGGTGGTAACAGCAGACGCTCCTCCACGTGGCTCACCCCGAAGGCACCGGCATATTTGGTGTTGGTAGAGAAGAAGTCGCGGCGGAGGAAGGCGCTTTTTTCCTTGTAGTAATTCTCGTCGATGTATGTCAGGTCTGCCGACACATAGGAGTTGCTGATGTTCTCGATGCTATACCCGGCGGCCACTTCCCAGGGACGAGGCCGGTCCATGTTGAAGCGGTAGGAGCCGCGCACCTGGTGTCCGAAGCCCAGGAAGTTGAGTTCGCGCAGCGCCACGCGCCCTGCGCCCGAAGAAGGAGAGTAGGAGCCGGAACCTCCTAGGCTGAAGAGGTCCTTGGTGATAACGAACACATCTACGCTGTCTTCGGACGTGGTGCGTTCATCCACAATGATGCGGGCATCCAGCAAATAGTCAGTCTGGCGCAGCAGACGCTCCGACTCGACCAGCGCCAGCGGCTCCAGCGGTTCCATGCTCTCGAAGAGCAGCTTGTTGCGCACCAGGTGGCGACGTGTCTTGACATGCAGGGAGTTGCCCGCCTTCTCCAGGAAGTTGCGCGGCACCCGGGTAGAGTCGTGGATGGAGTAGCCGAGGGCATCGAGGGTGATGATGTCGATGCGGCGCACCACTTTGTAATTATGCCGCTCATACTCCCGCTGAATCAGCTCCGCGTCCAGCCCAATCACCTCTTCGTCTTCGCGGTCAAAAACCAAGATAGCCTTGAGCAGCTTGCCCATGATGGTCTTGCGCTCCGACATCTCACGCAGGTTGCTGATGACGCGCTCATCAAACTTCTTTACGATAGTGTCGATGGGGGCGGCTGCGGAGTCCTGCCGAATGGGCACCTCCTGCGCCTGGCACACATTGGCCTGCAATAGCAGCCCCAAGAGGCATACCATTGTCAAACGCAGGCAGAGTGGGTGCAGAAAGGTCATGGAGGTTTGGGCGCTAACAGGGGCTTCCCCTGCCAGTTTACGGTAGAACCTCCTAATATAGTGCATTCTGTTTTTTTTGATGCAAAACAGCCATTTTTATTTACGCATCCTGATATTCCTCTTTTTTTATGTTGCTAATAATATTAGTTAACAAAGGTGTGGAAAGGTTGTTGATAAATAAAGATGCTAAATATATTGGGTATTTTGCTAAGATGTTGCTAATTTTAAATCCACTACAGAGAGTAAAAGCAGCAGATGGACAGCAAGATAAACGATAAGCTAAAGATATTAGCAGATGCAGCCAAGTATGACGTTTCCTGCTCCTCCAGCGGTGGCAAGCGCAAGAACGACAACAAAGGCTTAGGCAACGCAGAAGGTATGGGCATCTGCCACAGCTACACCGAAGACGGCCGTTGCGTTTCCCTGCTCAAGATTCTGCTGACCAACTTCTGTATTTACGACTGCGCCTACTGTGTCACCCGCAAGAGCAACGACATCAAGCGGGCTGCCTTCACGGTGCAGGAGGTGGTGGACCTGACCATCAACTTCTACCGCCGCAACTACATCGAGGGGTTGTTCCTGAGTTCGGGCATTTTCAAAGACGCCGACTATACCATGGAGCGACTGGTGCGGGTGGCCAAGAAGCTGCGGCAGGAGCACAAGTTCAACGGCTACATCCACCTCAAGACCATACCTGGGGCGAGCGATGAGTTGATAAAGGAAGCGGGGCTATACGCTGACCGGCTGAGTGTGAACATCGAGCTGCCTTCGGAGAAGAGCCTGCAGGCTTTAGCCCCTGAGAAGAACTATTCTGAGATACTGGTGCCGATGGGCTCCATCAAGCAGCAACTGGTGCAGGCCAAGGAGGAGAGCAAGCTGTTCAAGTCAGCGCCTGTCTTTGCGCCGGCGGGGCAGAGCACACAGCTCATCGTGGGGGCCTCCGCCGAGAGCGACCAGCAGATACTGCAGCTGTCGGACCAGCTCTACAAAGGGTATAGTCTGAAGCGCGTCTACTACTCCGGTTACGTGCCAGTGAGTGCCGATAATAGGTTACCCATTATCACAGAGCCGCCCATCATCCGGGAGAACCGCATTTACCAGGCCGACTGGCTCATGCGCTTCTATGGTTTTGACGTGAAGGAGATAGTGGATGAGCAGCACCCTAACCTGGACCTGGACATAGACCCAAAGCTGTCGTGGGCGCTGCGTAACAGGCATGCCTTCCCGGTGGAGATGAACACAGCAGATTATGAGATGATTCTGCGCGTGCCAGGTATAGGCGTGAAGTCAGCGAAGAAGATAGTGTCGGCCAGGCGGTTCGCGCCGCTGCAGTTTGAGCACCTGCGCCAGATGGGCGTGGTGCTGAAGCGGGCGAAGTACTTCATCACCTGCCAGACCAAGAGCCTGCAGCGGCAGGACTACGAGTCGGACCAGTTGCGGCGCAAGATACTGTTCGGCGATGGCTCGGCCCGCAGCGCCCTGCTCACGCAGCAGTTGGACCTGTTCCGGCAGGTAGGCTAAAAACAAGACAATACGATGGAAGAGGCGAGAGAGAAGCATTCAGAAGATTTGTGTAACCAACCCAATCATACACCCTTTCAACCTATTCAAAAAAAGATGAGAAATTCAACCAAAGTCGCCCGTGTTTCCTGCTGCTGCAAACTCCACATGCTGGTGCCCCACCTGAAGAGCCTTTCCTCCCGCATGCAGGCCGATGGTAAGCGCGACAAAGGCCGTGTGAGCTACAGCGCCAACCAATAGAAGAGCTTGACACAGATGCACCTGTATACCTATGACGGCTCGTTCGAGGGCCTCCTGACTGTGGTGTTCGAAGCCTTCGAGCGCAAAGCCTGGCCTACTGCCATTGAGCAGGAGCAGGTGGCCCAGCCTTCTATGTTCGGCGACACCATCCGGGTGGTGACGGATGAGCAGAAGTCAGGCCGGGTATGGCAGGGGCTGCAGCGCCGGCTGTCAAAGGGTGCATTAGAGGCGCTCTACTATACCTATTTGTGGGAGCAGTCCGGTTTTGAGCAGCTCGTGTTTGACTATGCCCGCCTAGCCTTTGAGTCAGAGGAGAGTATAGAAGGAAACTACACCGCCACCTGCGTGCTGCAAGTGCAGCAGATACACAAGCAGGTGCACCGCGAGAAGCACCGCATGGAGGCCTTCGTGCGCTTCCAGAAGTCAGCGGATGGCCTGTTTTATGCCACCATCACACCAGACTTCAATGTGCTGCCCCTCATCATCCGGCACTTTGAGAGGCGGTATGCCGACCAGCGTTGGGCTATCTACGATACCCGTCGCAGGTATGGCGCCTATTATAATTTGGTGTCTACTGCCTTCATCAACCTGGAGACGCAGGCGGTGTCGCCGAAGCGGTATGGGGTGCTGACCGCTGACCAATATGATGCAGAAGAGGCGAAGTACCAGCAGCTGTGGCAGGTATACTTCGACCACGTAAACATACCCGAGCGCAAGAACCCGAAGCTCCACCTGCGCCACATCCCCAGGCGTTACTGGAAATACCTTTCCGAAAAGCAGCCGCGCCAGCTGAAGAATTTATCCTGATTAACTTATTGTGCCTCAGCTTTTCCGCTGTAACAAGGGGTGCAGCATAGCTGTTGCTTCCAGTCTGAGGTCGCAACACAGGGTAACCCGAATGGCCTTTTTGGAGTATAACATCTATATAGTAATGCTTTTGAAGAAACCTGCAGCAGGCCCCTAACCATTGACAGTCGGTATGGTGGTACTTGCTGCAATTACCTTTTTGAAAAACGATGAACACACGCGTACGAAAGAAATTGATTCAAGTAGCTCGTGGACGAGCGCACCTGATGTCCTTCCAAAACCTGGTTCTGGAGGCCGAACTCGGCTTGAACCTGGAGAACACCTACGAAAAATCCCAGCTCAACGAAGTAATAGATGAAATATCAGAAGCAGAGCATGCCGCAGGCAGGCCGCTGCTGAGCGCGTTGGTGCGCGTGAAAGGGCGCCAGAACCAGGGCGACAGCTTCTTTAAACTATGTGAGCGACTAGGCTACGGTGACTGGAAAAGCTTGAAGCGCAACCAGGAGTTCCTGGAAGAGCAGCGCCAGACCTGCCGTGAGTTCTGGCAAGACAGCAAGAATTTTTCGTCCTTCCTATAACTAGTGTAAAGAGGCGGGTCCGCCCGCTTTCCCTGGGCCCGCTTCTTTACTTATCCCGCAGTTTCATATCCACCACCCTTCCTTCCGAGGCTAGTTCGCCGTCTACGTACAGGTGGTAGGCTAGCGGAAAGATGAGTCCTCGCCCGACACGCCTATACTCTTTCTCGTCCCGGTAAGACATGGTTTCCTGCTTGCTGCCCGACTGCTGCTGGCTGGATGCCAGCACAGTGAAAGTGGACTTGGATATAATTAAATGGATGTCTTGCAGGGTATGCGGGTTGGTGACCTGTACAATCTCTGCCTCCTCGCCTTTGTAGTGACAGGTCAGGAGGTGCCTGAACTTCAAATCCCTGTTTTGGAGCATGGCCAGGAAGTTGTAGAAGAGAACGTGCTCCAGTTGCACTTTTTCCTCCACTGCCAACGGCTCTCTTGCCCCATCCACTTCTTTCCAGGCACCTGAATCATCAATCGCCCTGATGGAGGTCCCGCCTTCGTGGTGGGTGGTCTCGATGATGTGCCTTTTCTGGAGGTCTAGTCTATAGTGGGTCCGGGTGGGGTAACTGGAACCCCTCACGAAGGTATGGTCAATGACGGTATAATCCAGCAGCCTTAGCTTATTGATATTCTTTTCTCCTCCAAACGCCAAGGCCATCTTTTTTCGGATGGTTTCGCCCTTGTCTTCTGCCTCTGTGTGCTGCGCGTATAACACAGCATGAAAGAGGAGGAACATCAACACAAGAATAGATTTTCTCATACCCTTCAAAACAGTGGTTCTTCCCTACATACCCGTATCAAACTTCAAATTACTGCTCACGGGTGCTGGCAGGCACCGGTGCACAAAGAGGATGCTCAAGCTATTATTTTAACGATTTTGAGAGGAATAAGTATCTGTGGTTGCACAGAATTCATTTGTTTCTTGTTTATATTTTAATAGGTAGTTGACTATATAGAGCTGAATGTTTTAATTTATAAAACGGTTTGTTGTAGCGCTTGTACTAACCACTGCTGTTCCTAGTGAGTTTTCCAATGCATCATCTATTTTTCGTCATTCATCTTAAGTTAATATTCTTCAGTTCCCTATAAAGGCATGTACTTCTGCAAAAAAGCGTACAGTGAACTTTGCTGCCAGAGTAATTGCAGCCCTTCGGAAAAATAATTTCATATGGCTGCGTCTTTTTGGGTAGCTCACCGTCATCAGGGTGTAAATCAACAGAAACACCTAAAAGGAGCTAACCATGAAAAGATTTCACGTAAACGTACGCGTCAAGAGCCTGCACGAATCACTGGCATTCTACACCGCCCTGTTCGGTGCCAAGCCTACCGTTGTGAAAGAGGACTATGCCAAATGGATGCTGGAGGACCCGCGCATCAACTTCGCCATCTCGCTGCACTCGGAAAACGCAGGTATAGAGCATCTGGGCATTCAGGCTGAAAGCGAAGAGGAACTGGCCGAGGTATACGGACGGCTCAAGCAGGCCAAAGGCGCCATCCGGGAAGAAGGCAAATGCACCTGCTGCTACGCCAAGTCAGAGAAGTCTTGGATTACGGACCCGCAGGGGGTGGATTGGGAGGCTTTCTATACCTTCGGGGAGTCCACTGTATATGGTGAAGGCACGAATGCCCGTCAGAACCAAACACATCAGCCCGCCGCCATTTAGTACAAAATAAAACACAAAGCCAGTCCGCTGCAGGTATGCTACTTACCTGCGGCGGACTGGCTGTTTCTGGAAGTAGATTCTCAAGGTATAATTTGATGACAGATTTTTTGTAAATTTAGAGTGAGGCGACTGCTGTAATTGATTTGTCACTTCCTTATTGAAACTGCCATGGAAAACAAAAGCTGCCATACCTGCTTGGGTGCCCCTGTTGCCACGCCCGTGGAGACCTGCGCTGCCGTAGCGCCGGTTTTTCTGCAATACGAAGCGAAGCTGAGGAGCTTCGTGATAAAGCGTATCAAAGTCAAGGATGAGGCCCATGACATTTTGCAACAGCTGTATGTCAAGCTCTACAAAAGCTGCGAGCAGCTGCAGGGGGTACAGAACGTAAGCGCCTGGCTCTACCAGATTGCACGGAACGCCGTCTATGACTACTATCGGGAGCAGGGCCGTAACGTGCCCATCGCGGACGAGGCCGACTTGGAGGAGCCACTGCACCAGGAGTCGGAGAGGCAGGAAATGGAGAACCTCGTGCTGCCCCTCCTTAACTTACTGCCCGTTGAATACGCCGAACCCCTCCGCCTGAGCGAGTTGGAAGGCATCAGCCAGAAAGAGATAGCCGAAAGACTGGGTATGTCCTATTCGGGTGCCAAGTCACGGGTGCAGCGCGGCCGCGAGAAACTCAAAGAACTCTTCCTGGAGTGCTGTCACCTGGAACTGGACCACCAGGGGCGGCTGGTCAGCGCCACCGCCAAAGAGAGCTGCAAACCGCTGCAGGTGCAGTTGGGGAGAGAGACGGAATAGCTTCAGTAGCTGCTGTTTTTGATTTATGGCTGCGGCTTTTCTATACCTATACCTGAGTTGTTTCATTGCTTCGCCTGTGCGGCGGGCACCTGCTTTTTTCCTTGATGAAAATCGAGGGCCCCTACCCCCAAAGTAGGCAAAAGAATCAAGACGATTTTGAACTCGCTGACCGCTCGAACAAAAAATCGTCAGCGGTCCACCTGGCTGATGCCATCAATCCATGGCTGCCGTGAAAACTCTCCCCTTGAGGGGAGTCAGAGGGGTGTTAAGGCTATACCTGCCAGTGTTCTGTGCTACAGCGCCTATAACTGAGAAAAAGCTATGGCAGAAAGTCCCCCTCGAAGGGGGCAGGGGGATGTTCAATCGTTCCTGATTCCCCTCCTGAGAGGGGCAGGGGTGTGTCCAGCAGTGACTGGTGCTCACGCTGCATCAGCTACTGCACTGCCCATACCTGAACATCAGTAGTGACCGACTTCCCTCATGGAGGTAGATGCCCTGTTCACAAGACAAGGAAGAGCAATTGGACCAGGGCCTGTGCTTCATGAAAACCCCATAACGTTTCGTAATTTAACTGTCTCAAAACGACAAGGAGATAACACCTTAGAACCTATACCTGACCTGCGCCTTCACATCCGACCGCCTTGGCCCTTCAATCGTCTCTAGGCCGGAGCCGACGGTGTCCTGATTGCGGTAGTGCGTCAGGCTGTATTTCACCCACACATCCAGTTTTCGCATGGGGCGCAGCTGTAGCAGCACGTACATCCGGGTGCCTCTGCCGCTGAAGGCAGGTACAGAAAAAGCATACAGCACATCCCGCTCAAACGCATACTGCCGGGTTTCATAGTCATCGGTGTCAAAAATTGCGTAGCGGGTGCTCAGGCGGACTCGGTTGAAATTAAGATTGACATCCTGCGCAATGAAGTAGCCTGTAGTTTGCGGCGACTCCAAGTCAAAGCTGCTGAACTGCACCCGGGAGCGCAGGTTGACAATCGGCGTTGGTGAGAACTCATAGTAAAGCAGGTAATTCTTGCGATCGGCCTGCCCCACGTAGTCCAGACTGGTGCTATTGTTTGCCACATTGCGCCCTTTGCTTTCGGCACGGAACTGTGCGTAGAGCGAGGTCTGCCGGTTGGGCTTGAAGTAGAGGCGCAGCAGGTACTCATCGCCATGGGAGGGTGCATCCACGCGGTAGCGGAGCCACGGAAACCGGAAGCGGTCGTAGTAGGCCGTAAGTTCCCACTTGGCAAATGGTTTTAGTTTGATGCCAGTGTAGAATCCCCGCTCATTGATGTTGCGGGTGCCTTCGCCGAACGCGTTGCCATAGAAGCTATGGAAGTCGCGGGCGTAGTAGCGGTAGAGCATGGCTAGCTCCACCTTGTTCGATAGGTTCGCAATCACGCCATTCACCGTACCCAGTCCGCCGCTTCTGGAGAGAGCTGTCTCGCCGAACAGGTACACGTTCTGGAAGGTATAGCTGTAGTTCGCGCTCATGTTGAAATTGCGGGTGCCGCCAAACTCAAAGCGCTGGTAAGGAGCGCCGGCTTTCCGGATGGGGGAGCTGTAAATGGTGGACATGGCCGTTATACCTGCCAACAGGGTGCGGTCACGGCTTTGGTAGGTGACGTTTCCCCCCATCAGTTGCTCCCGCGCCTGTCCCTTGTTGGCCAGCTCGGTGGGTGTGCGGTGGAAGCCGGAGGTCTGAATGCCGGTGAAGGATTCGCCGAAGGTGTCAAGTGTGTCGAGTTGGGTCTGCAGGTTGGCGTCCACGCGTTTGTTCGAGTAGAAACCCGTCACGTCCACCCGCCCCAAGGTATAGGTGGCGGCCGCTCCTCGGTAATAGGCGTATTCCAGCACAGAGCTGTAAGGCCTTATACCCAGATTGGCACGGCTGACGGTCGTGATGGTCTCGCTGCCTTTGCCCACGGCGTAGCCCGACGATAGCAAGAGTCCCTGTCCGAACTGCAGCTGGTAATCGCCTAAGGCAATCGTTTTAAACCTGCCTTTGTTGTAGAGCTGCAGGTGCGCCGAGTAAAAATCGAAGCCGTAGCGGCGGGTTTCGTTGTCCCAGGTGAACTGCTCGCCGGCGTCTTTCTCAGCGGTGATGCCCATGCTGTAGTCGCGGGTGTGGCTGACGCGGTAGCGCAGGTATAGCTTCTCGGGCGAACCCAGGTAGCGGGTGTTTGAGCGGCTGGAGGTGTCGATGTCGGTATAGCCGCGGCGCTCCTGCAGCGTGCGCTCGTAACGCAGTATGAGCGCGTTGTTGTCTTCACCCACAATCCGTTGCCACAAGGGGCGCTGGTCCGCGTTCAGTCCGGCATCGTCTACCCTGACAAAGTATACCAGCTTCTGGATGGTGAGGAGGTCGAAATCAGGTATAGCCTGCAGCTCGTAGATGCTGAGCAATTTACCATTCTCTTGGGTGTACTTGAAAAAGGATGCGATTTGCGGGCGTGATAGGATAAACAGCGAAGCCAGCTCCTCCGGCGTGGTATGGTTCAGGTCAATGGGCCGCTGGAAATACTGGAACAACGTCTCGTAAAAGTCTTCATAAGGCACATCGTCGTCCTCCTGCTGCGCGAACAGCTCCTGCACGAACAGGTCAAAGTCGAAGGTCTGGCGTGGGTAATCCTGCGCCTGCAGCGGCACCTGGAGGCAAAGCAGAAGCAGGAGCAGGCGTATAATTCGCATCATCGGCTGCTGCTTTGGAAGGTATAGGAGACGGAAAAGTGGTTGCTGATGCCCAGCAGCGTGGTGGACCCGAAGGCATAGTCCACGTGCAGGTGTCGTGCCCGGAAGCCAAGGCCAAAGGTGATGCTGTTGGTCTCGGTGCTGAAACCGGAGCGAATCGCGAGTTTGTCCTGCAGCAGTTGGTACTCTATACCTGCCTTGAAATCAGCGGGAAAGTCGATGTGCTTTTCGGTCTCCACGAGCAACAGGAGTTTCTGGTAAGGGCGATAGCCTAAGCCAGCCTTCATGATGGTAGGTAGCCGCTCGTCGTCGAAGGCCGCCAGCCTAGCCTGGTTGATGTTGTAGGCGTTGGCCCCGAAGAACAGGCCAGGTACCACTTCAGCCCGCCCGCCCACCGAGAGGGCAACCGCTTTATGGCTGCCATACCCTTGCGCCGACACCTGCCATACATCGGCCTTGGCCCCCAGGCTGAATTGCCCCAGCTTGTGCGCTATACCCAAACCAATGTGCTGCTGACTGTACAATTCATCACCGAACCGACTCAGGCTGAGGCCATAGTTTCCGTACTTGCTCGTAGGGTATACCGCCTGGAGTGCTACCGTTGTGAAGGCCCGCACGCCAAACCTGTTCTCCACGTAAGCCCCCACCTGCGGCTGCTTGAGTCCTGCTATACCTGCCACATTGTTGCTGAGCGCCCACAGGTCGGGTATGGTGACGGAGGCATTGCCTAGTGCCGCTGCCCGCGCACCCATAGGCACATCGGCCTGTGCCAGTGCAATGCATGGCAGGAAGAAGAGTAAGAAAGTAAGTTTGTTTCGTAGAAGTAGCGTTATCCCATGGAGTCCTGTTTTATAGCTAAAATGCTATCTACGAGGGCGTAGGAGGTAGGTTGTCAGAATCAGGATTCCGGCAAAACAAAAAAGGCGCTGGGGAAATCCCCAGCGCCTTTTGCTATGACTTAAAGCAGCAGCTTAGTTCTTCACTTCGAGCTTCACTGACTTCTTGCCGTCCTTTTTCTTCACTTTCACGCTTGACTTGCCAGCGGCCAAATCAGCTTTCGCCTCTTTCACGGCAGCGTTGAGCAGTTCAGCAGAACTATCGGCAGGGGTAGCGGCTGTCGCGGTGCCAGCTTCCGTTGCGCCTGGGCTGTCGGTGCTCACAATGGTCATCTCATTGATGAGGTTAGAGGCACCGGCGTATTTGTCCACCATGAACAGCACGTAGTTGGCGCTCACGTTGATGCAACGCTTGTAATCCGGGTCGTATACCAGGTCACCGGTCATGGCTTCCCAGTTGCCGTCGAAAGCAAGGCCAATCAGTTCTCCTTTGCCGTTGATAACCGGAGAACCGGAGTTACCGCCTGTGATGTCGTTGTCGGTGATGAAGTTCACAATCAGGTCGCCGTCCTTGTTGGCATAGCGGCCGTAATCCTTCGCCTCGTACAGTTGCTTCAGCTTGGCAGGCACGATGAATTCCTCGTTGCTAGGGTCCTCTTTCTGCATCACACCTTCCATGGTGGTGAAGGTCTCGTACGTCACACCGTCGACTGGCTTGTAGTTCTTCACAGAGCCGTAGCTCAACCGGATGGTAGAGTTCGCATCAGGGTAGTATACCTTGTCTGGGTTCATCTGGCGCAGACCAGCCACGTACAGGCGGTTCGCCTTAGCCAGTTTGGCGTTGGCTGCAGCCAGCTTAGGTGCGATGTTCGTCTGGTAGTTCTCCATGATGGAGTTCACCAAAGCGAAAGCCGGGTCGTTGGCCAGTTGCTTCTGCGTCGGGTTGGCCAGGAACTTGTCTACCTTCTGCTTGTCAACCACGAAGGAGTTGCTGTAGATGTAGTCAGCCAGCTTGTTGAAGTCGCCTTTGTACTTGGCCACCAGTTGCTTGAAAGCCTCCGGCTGCTGGTCTTTGGCGATGTCCTCGTGGTAGAACTTCATCATAGAGGCGAACACCTTCTTGTCAGTCGGCATGCTGTAGTCTTTGAAGAAGGCATCGGCTCTTGGCTGCAGGTCCTCAGCGGCCTTTTTGGCGGCTTCTGCGTTGCCTGACTTCAGGGCGTTGTTCAAAGCCGACATGCGGTAAGCGAAAAGCAGGGCCTCAGTCCCCAAAACAGCCTCGTTCAGGTATACGCTGCCCAGGTTATACTTCTCTATCTCGGCATAAGCCTCGTTCATCTCCTTCAGCGAAGTGCCGTAAAGCGCTTTGCGTTCCGCGTTGGCATCTGCCCAGGTCTGGAATTTCTTCTCGTCCGCCTGTTTGCCTTCTACGGTCTTCATGCGCTTGATGCCGTCGTTCTGGCCGATGGAGTACTTGTAGTAGTTAGCCGTGGAAGCATGTTTGGAGGCATACTTGATGCGGGTGGCATCGCTCTTGTCCATGTCTTCTTTCCACAGGGCCAGCTTCTTGTCGCGCAGCTTGATACGGGATTTGTTCAGTTGGTTCACGTCGAGTTTCAGACCTTCAGAAGTCATGAAGCGCTTGGTGCGGCCCGGGAAACCGAACACCATCGCGAAGTCGTCCTGCTCCACGCCGCCGATGTTGATAGGCAGGTGGTGCTTTGGCTTGTAGGGTACGTTTTTGTCAGAGTAGGCGGCAGGCTTTCCGTCCGGGCTCATGTACACGCGGAACATAGAGAAGTCGCCGGTGTGGCGCGGCCACATCCAGTTGTCGGTGTCGCCACCAAACTTGCCAACCGCAGACGGAGGCGTGCCTACCAAGCGCACGTCGTTGAAGCGCTCGTACACGAACAGGTAGAATTCGTTGCCGTTGAAGAAGTCGCGCACATAGGTCACATACTGGCCATTGCTGCTGGCTTCTTTGGCAATCGCCTGCATACGCTGTGCAGTCAGCTGCATGCGCTCCTGCTCCGGCGTGTTGTTGTTGATGCCTTCCAAAACTTTGCCTGTTACATCGTCCATGCGCACTAGGATGTCCACGAACAGACCTTCGTTTGGAAGCTCCTGTTTGCGGTCCATGGCCCAGAAGCCGTCAGTCAGGTAATCGTTCTCGGGGGTGGAGTGTGACTGAATCTGGCCGTAACCACAGTGGTGGTTGGTGAGCAGCAGACCTTCAGCAGAGATGAACTCGCCTGTGCAGAAACCACCGAATTGTACAATGGCGTCCTTGAGGCTGGAGTTGTTCACGTTGTAGATTTCTTCGGCAGTCAGCTGCAGGCCTTTCTTCTGCATATCCGCGTGGTTCAGGCGCTTGATGAGCATCGGCAGCCACATGCCTTCGTCCGCTTTGGCGAAGGGCGCGCTCAGCGAGACTAAAAGAAGGAGTGAAAGGATTCTTTTTAACATGAAATTATGTTTAGATTAGTTAAACTGTGTCAAAATTACCTAAAAATTGCGTTAGCTAACAGTTGTTCGGCAAATAAATGCGTACCATAACCATACCATGACCTGGCTCTTCAAGAAACTGCTGCTCGCGCTCATCTGGGTATACCGCAACATGCTATCGCCCCTCAAGCCAGCCACCTGTCGCTATACGCCCACCTGCTCAGCCTATGCTCTGGGAGCCGTGAACAAGTACGGGCCCTTCAAAGGAGGCTGGATGGCGCTCAGGCGCATTGGCCGCTGCCACCCTTGGGGAGGGAGTGGGTATGACCCGGTGCCGTAGAAAACCGTACCTATACCTGACCAGGCATTGGTTGATTGAAGCTACACCTGAATTAGGAAGATTAACTTCGCTTTCTGCCAATATTTCGTTAAACTGCAGTCTGTCCGGCATTCAGCCGCAGCCTAGGTTTTTCAAAGCTAATTAACGTAGGCTATGCTTATTACAATCAAGGAGCCTGACGGCTCTACCAGCCATACCGTTTCTCTCCATGACATTGATCGTGTAGAGACGCACACACTGAGTTATTTCGGGAAGCAGGCTTATAACCTATACCTGTATGTGAAAAACGGGGGAGGAGAACATTTTCTACTTTTCAATTACCGGTGCCCCTGTAATATGGAGCGGGCCGGGAAGGTGCTTTGTTCTCTCCTTGAGAAGGAACACACCGGAAGAGTACCGGCTGTGGAGGCATCGGTTGAGCTATTCCCGCAGGCCGCGCCCGCTGCCTTGCTGTAGCCATACCTCTGCAAGCTTCTTTGAGTCAGAAACGCTGTAGATTTTCTGGCTTGCATCATTCAGACAAAGTTTCTGTTGTGGCGCATTTGTTTAGTACTTCTCAATCATGCCAGTACCAAGACTGTCTTTTGGCATCTATTTGCTCGCGGTGTACCGGAGCATCTGCTTCACCATGGTTGTTGCGGTGCTGGCGTAATCTTTCTCATACTTTTCCATGAGCTCTTCGCGTGTAGGTTTTTTTCCCTTCGCCTGCTTTTCCCACAGCACAGATAGGGTCGCATAAGGTGGCAGGGCAAGCCCAATGGCGTTGTAAAAATTGCTCAGGTTAGCAATCACGTGCTGCGCTCCATCCGAGTCGCCGGTTATCACAATGCCACCCACTTTTCCTTCCAGCCTGGACTGCTGGCCTTTCATTATCTCGTCGTGCAGCTCATCGAGCCGCTCAATCACACGCTGTATCTCTGACGACTGATTATTCCACCAGATAGGGGTCGCCATGATGATGATGTCTGCATGGAGCAGCTGCCGGAGGATGTCTGGCCAATCATCCCCTTCGCC
This sequence comes from Pontibacter roseus DSM 17521, assembly GCF_000373265.1. Lineage (GTDB taxonomy): Bacteria > Bacteroidota > Bacteroidia > Cytophagales > Hymenobacteraceae > Pontibacter > Pontibacter roseus. The sequence goes on along the minus strand of NZ_KB890767.1, from coordinate 32,123 downwards.
CATGTCGCTATAGGTGCCCGGAAGAATATGGTGCTCCGCCAGTTTGATGATAGAGCACTCAACATCCTGTTTGCGCAAGTGTTCAGCCAGAAATTCTGATAAAGTCTCTGTATTGGAGAGGCCTTCTTTTTTGAGTGTACCGAGTAAAATGATTGCTTTCATACTCTGATTACTCAAAAAGCAGAGCACTAGTTGATGCAGGCCACATACCAGGTCAGCCGACAGGTATGCCAGGATGCTGTTCGTCAAGCCGAAGCCCGCCTTCCCGAGGCAGGCGCAGTACGAGCGGCGCAACGAGAAGCTTGTTGGTGCTGGCAAAGTAGAACGGAGAGTCAGGCTGCATAGCACGATTTTGCCGAGGAGCGTCTGTTGGCCCAGGTTTTATCTAGTGTGGGTTGGCTTTCCTCAGTTCAGACGGAACGTTTACGAAATCCCATCAAACACCTTCTGCTCCTTGCTTTCACTAAAGCCGATGCGCCTGTAGAAGGCATGTGCTTCCATTCTGCTGCTGTTGCAGCGCACCCTGATTTTGTGCACGCCCCTTTCCAGGGCCCATGCCTTCACCTGCTCCACCAGCATTAACCCGATGCCTTTGCTACGGTAATCGGCATCCACCACCAGTCCCCCAACCTCAACAAAGGCATCAGACTCCAGCCGGAAGGTATGGAAGCCATGAATCCAGCCTATCAACTTCTCATCGGCCACCGCCACATAGCCACAGTGGTCCCGGTTTTCTAGGACTGCCTGGATGCGCTGCGCCGTGGCCGCAACAGATGCGCTATACCCAAGCTGACCGGAGAGCCTGGCGATGGCGGCTGCATCCTGTTCTGTTATTTTTCTCAAAGTTATTACCATACGCTGCGTTATTTCACCACACTCTTCATCCAGGTGCTGATGGTTTCCAGCGCCAGCGGAGACATGGTCTCTTCTATGCTGCCATACTCAGTGTGCAAGCCTGTCTTGGCGGTCTGGAAGAGGTGGTTGAGGTCACGCATGATTTTGAAGGTGGAGCGCGTGTTGCCGCCCGCTTTCAGGGCTCTCCCGGTGGCGGTCAGGTTTTGGGGAGCGGGCACCTGCAAGTCCTTGCTGCCATTGAGGGCGAGCACCGGCATCTGGAGCTTCTGCAAAGTAGGAGCCGGGTCGTAGGCCAGGTAGTAGCGCATCCAGGGGCTGCTGAGTTGGGCCACGATGGCCTGTTCGCTCTGCGGTGTGAGTCCCAGTTGCTTCTGCTCCTGTTCCGTCATCTGTGCTTTGGCCTCTTGTTCCAGCGCCTTTATTTTAATTGCAGCCGTCTGCACGTTGGCCTCTGAGGCGGCTACCTCAAACTGGGCGCGGCGCAGCTTCAGTAGCTTGTGCAAGGTAGCATCGGGTACGCCGCCTGCCTTGAAAATGGCTTCGTTTTGGGCCACCAGCAGCTCCGTTCCAGGTACGGCATTGCCCGCCATCAGCACCACAAAGGCCACGTCCGGGTTGGCTGCGGCCACTTTGGAGGCAATCAACGCGCCTTCACTTAGGCCAAGCAGGCCAATCTTTTTTGGGTTGACTTCTTGGCGGCTTTTGAGGAAGGTATAGGCGGCCTGGGCATCGGAGGCGAAGTCAGCGGTAGTGGCGGTGGCCGGGTTGCCTCCCGATTTGCCCGCGCCCCGGTCATCGAGGCGCAACACGGCAAAGCCCTGACGGGTCAGGTGGTCGGCCAGAACCAGGAAAGGCTTGTGCCCCAGCACCGTCATGTCCCGGTCCTGCAGGCCGGAGCCGGTAAAGAGAATCACGGCCGGGTGGTTGCCCTTGCCCTGCGGTACGGTCAGCGTTCCGGCCAGCGTTATACCTGCCTCCTTGTTCTCTACGGTGACTTCCTGCTCCTGGTAGGGGTAGGGCTTTACCGGTTCCTGAGGACGGCGGGGGGCTTCTGCCGCTCCTTTTTTGAGTTGCATCGGGAATGCCTGCCCGCTTTGTTTCCAGTGACCGTCTATCGTTTCAGCGTTGGTTATTTTGCCGGCATACACGCCGCCAATGGCGCGGATGTTCAGGTAGAGGCTGTCCTGCGTCAGTTTCACCTCCTGCACCGGTATCCCTTTAGCACCCTGCTGCGGACTGTCCATGGTGGCGGTCAGGGAGCCGCTCTCGTCAGATGTCAGGTGGATGACCAGGGGCAGGCTGGTGCCGCCAATGCTCAGGGCACCGTTCCAGGTGCCTTTGATTTGCTCTGGTTTAACAGTCTGTTGCGCAGCAACTACTATCGGGGCGAGTAGGGCCAAGAGGAGAGTAAGGATTGGTCGTGTCATGTTTGCTTTTTATGAGATGCTGAAAGAAGCTACACCTGTCGTGGAATTGGCTGCTATGACTGTTGCCCCAGCTGCTGCTCCCTGCGCGACTCAAGGTACGAGTACACGACCGGCACCAGGACCATCACGCCCACCGTAGCCAGGAATAGTACTTGGCGCATACCGGAGCCCGGGAACAGGGCCAGCACAAGCATCAGCAATCCGCCTGCCATCCAGATGCGGCCGCCCAAGCGGTGCGTCTTGCGCCATACCTGCTCGCTCTCCAGCGTCCAGGGCGTTTTGATGCCGATGAAGTAGTTGGGCTTGATGGCCTGAAAATAGTTACCTAGTGCCACGAATAGCCCACCCAGCAGCAGGAACAGGATGTTGAACTGGAAGGTGGCGGGGTGGGTGGCGTTGTAGATGAGGAACACTGAAAGCGCCGCCATGAACACCACCAGGATGTAGCGCAACTGGGTATACTTGCTGCCCATGTACTCCAGTTTCCGCTTCGGGTCGATGCGGGGGATGAGGAGCAGCAACATGTTAAGGACAACCGTCGTGAAGAAGATGATGCCGATAAGGGCTGTCTTTCCCGCCCAGCCGTCTGCCTCGCCTTTGAGGTTGAAGTGCACTGGCACCTGTTCCGGCAGCTCGTTCCATACCAGCGCCAGGTATAGGAAGGGGAGGAGGGCGATTACCCATAGGAGGATTTCTTTGGGAAGGCTGTTCGGTTTCATCTTATGCATCTTTCAGGTTGATAATCCATTTCATGATGTCGTCCAGCACGGTGGTGTTGAGGGAGTAGATGACAAACTGCCCCTGCTTTTCCGACGTCACCAGCTCTGCCTGACTCAGGATGTCGAGGTGGTGCGATATGCTGGGTTTGGTGATGTTGAAAGCCTCCGCAATCTCACCGGCCGTCAGGTCCTTCTCCTTCAATAGGTTCAGAATCTCCCGGCGGGTCTGGTCGTTGAGCGCTTTGAAGACTTTGTTCACGGGTACGCTTAGGTATTTAGGTAAATATCTAAATATAATCTGAAAATGCAAAACATTTACTCAGAAATGCTGTTTTAGCTCCTCTGTCTGTTAATGCCTACCTTTGTAGTAGCAGATGATTGCAGAGCGCCCTACCCAAAGCGCCTCCCTACGATTCTCAAAAAGGATGGGCCACGGCTCCAATTTTGCCTTAGCACAAAGGCAGGCGTGCGGCGGCTTTTAGCTAAGACTGCTGCAGCCCGCTCTAATAAAATGAGAACCATTCAGGAGAAACAAGGTAGTATAGACAGGGGCTAACCATGGCACCAAGAGAAGGAAAACAGCCATATTGATAAGGGTGGAAGTGACATTATATGGATTTACGTTCAACAGATTGTTTGATACACGAAGAATAAAGAGACTATGTCTGATACAGTAATCACAAGAGAACACCTGGCGAAAGCCATAACCTACACACACTACAGAGAACTCATCGACCAGTTGCTCGCTGAGAACAAAACCACGGGTACCAACCATGCTGAGGCCATGGTGGAGTATACCCGCATGAACGCCCAGCGCATGCGGCGCGTCGAGAAAACCACCGTGCTGGACGATGAGCTTGTGGAGTTGATGCTGAGCGTGCAGAACAAGATGATTTGGGTAATCCTGACGGAGGCCTGGTGCGGCGATGCTGCCCAAACGGTGCCTGCCATGGTCAAGATTGCAGAAGCTTCGCCCCTGATTGAGGTGAAACTGCTGCTGCGCGATGAGAACCTGGATGTGATGGATGCCTACCTGACTAACGGGGGCCGCTCCATCCCGAAACTGATTGTGCTGGACGCCGATACCTTGGAGGAGATAGGCACCTGGGGGCCGCGCCCTGCAGCGGCCCAGCAGCTCTTCAATGAGATGAAGGCGCAGGAGGTGCCGTACCAACAGTTTGTAGAGCAGCTGCACGGCTGGTATGGCAAAGACCGAAGCCGCACCCTGCTCGAGGAGTTCAAGCAACTCATTCGTAATTGGTCACGCCTGCAGAGCCCCGAGGAACAGCCAATGGAGCGCCTTTAGGAAAATGGCATAAACCAGAAAGAGGCGGCTCACCAGAGCCGCCTCTTCTTATTCTATACTAGCCTACAAGGTATGGCTTTAAAGCAGCTGCACCGAAACTATCTTGTCGCCTACCTCCAGTTGATGCACCACGTCCATACCCTGCACTACCTTCGCGAAGATGGTATAGCGGCCATCGAGGTGCGGGGCGGGGGAGTGCGTAATGAACCATTGGTTGCTTTCGGTGTCCTTTCCGGCGGAGGCCATACCCACATAACCCTCATGGTATTGCAACGGCGCGAACTCAGAGCGGATGGAATAGTCGGAGCTGCCCCAGCCATCGCCGCGCTTGTCGCCGCCCTGGGCCACAAAGTTAGGCACCACCCGGTGGAAGTACAGGCCGTCAAAGAACTGCTTCTTGGTCAGCTCCACAAAGTTGGCCACTGAGCCCGGGGCATCTTCCACGAACAATTCCAGCACAATGTCTCCCTTCTCCGTCTGGATGCGCACTTGCTGGTCTGGGGCGATGGTCTGCACCAGTGCCCAGTCAATGGGGTGCGTGAACGGGTTCTCCGGTGTAGTGACATTGTTGTTGCCGCTCAGGTAGTCAATGGTCTTCTGCAGCTCGATGTTGGTCTCCATGTCACGGGGCAGCACGAGTTTCTGCTGGGCCTGCGTAATGAAGGTATAGTCTTTATACAAATCGCGGTAGTTGAGTTTCGGGTCGCGAATGACGCCGGCCGCCATTCCCACCAGGGCCACATCGCCGGAGCCTATACCTTGCTTGAATATAGCTGCGAAATCCTGCTCCAGTGCCTTCGGGAAATCAGGCTGCTGGCGCATGCCCACCAGCGCTTCCATGCCATACGTGGCGATAACGGGCTGCGGAGCGGCAAAGGTCTGTTCTGCTATGAACTTGTAGTTGTCGAAATCCGCGGAGAGTGCCTTCAGGAGGTGGGCCTTGTCGTAGGGGTTCTGGGTGTTCTGGTAGAGCTGCTGGTACTGTTTGCTCAACTGGGCCTTGTCCTGGCTCTTGCGCAATATCACCCAGATGAGCCCAGCCCGAACGCGCCCATCCTTCACCTGCTCCAAGGCAGATTGCATGGGCTGTGCTGGAATGTCTTTGGCGTTCGCCTGCAGGAACTCCGCCGTGGCGACCGCGGTGTTGATGTTCTTGTCCGTCAATCCGGCGCGTATCGCTTCGTCAATCTCCTCAAACTCCAGACCTGTCATGGCGCGTATGGCACTGAGGCGCACGCGGTAATCAGGGTCGCTCTGGGCTATACCTGACAGCACAGTGGCTTTGTCGCGGGCGCCCACCTTGCCGAATGCCTGAGCCACCGCCATGCGTACCACCGCCGACTCGTCGGAGGTGGCGGAGGTGGTGAGCTGCTGTCTGTAAGCCGACAGGTCCAGCTTTGGGGTGCGAGCCAAAAAATGGGCAGCGGCCAGACGAGCCTCTAAGGGCGTGTCCGGCGAAAGCCACTGCACCGCCCTGTCAATGCCCTGTCTGCTGTGTTGCTGCCGCATACCGGCCCGGTAGATGCCCCAGGCCTGACCAGCCAGCGCCGTTGGATTAGACGCTTGGTAATTAGCCAAGTAGGCTACGCCTGCCGCATCTGCCAGCTTTCCCAATGCCTTCAGCAGCTCAGCCTGCACCTCCGGCCGCCGCTCCTGGTTCAAGTGCTGGATGATAGCGCTCTGTGCTTTTTTGTGACCCGTCTGCCCGAGGGCATAGGCCACCGCTATCCTGACATCTGTGGCTGTATCAGAGAGGGTGCTGAGCAGCTGCGGAATAGCCAGCGTGTCCTGCACAGAGGCAAAAGCGATGGCTGCCTCCTGCCGGTACTGAGCCTTGGGGTGGCTCAGGAAGGGGAGCAGCTCAGCCGTCTTGCGCTCATCCTGCAAGGTATACAGCTGCTGCAGGGTGGCATCTGCAAATTTGTTGATGCCCTGCGGGATCTCCGGAGCCTGGCTTTGCTGCGGCTGTTGCTGACAGGCCGCCAGAGCCGCCAAGGCGAAAATCAAGGTATAGCGCTTTCTCATGTACATCAGATATGGAAGTTTGAATATACTAAAAGCCGGCAGAAGGAGCCCCCTGTGCCGCAGGTTTTTTGGGACTATGCTAGATTCTGCTTTTGGAAATCCGCTTTATTCAGTATATTGAATCCTTAATAAACAGAAATCCATGCAAGAAATCAGCATACGCTTGTTTTCCAGCGCCTACAGTGTGAGGTCTAGGCTGGAGCGCGTTCTGCTCCTGATGGCCCTGCTCTCCATCGCGTTGCACGGTTGGCTGCTCTACCAACTCATCGCCGTCAAGGATTTCCACTCGGCCATGACCTTCCTATACCTGTTCAGTCTGCTGCCTGTCTGCCTGTTTCTGGCGTCTATGTGGCTGGACAAGAACCCCGGTTACAACAGGCACCTGACTTTGCTGACCACTGGCGTGCGCTACCGCAAAGGCTTTATGCAGCCCGAGCACGAGTTTGACTGGGAGGAGGTGGATAGCATCCGGCTGGAGCCGCGACAGGTGGTTTTCTTGCTCAAGAACGAGGAACAGCATGAGGTGAGCCTGCAGGCCATCCGGAGCGAGGAGGTGCTGCATCGGGTAAGGAGCGGAATTTTAGACATTGCCGCTGAAAAAGAGATTGAAATCATACACCCGCAACTCTAACCCACTAGCTATGTACGTGAACTTATACCCGGCTCAACAACTGAAGCGCACGAAGCGCGTGCTGCTCTGGAGCGGCGTGTTCCTGCTTTGCGGGGGCGTATTGGCCGTGCTGCATGAAGTGGCCTTGGAGGAACCGACACATTGGGGACGGGTTATCGCGGCCGGGCTGGTGCTGGGGGCTGGTGCGGTGTGCGCCGCCATTGGGCTCGACAGGATACCCCTCCGGGATGCCTATTTCTCCATGACGCCGGAAAGAATCAAATACCGTCTGCGCCTGTTCGGGCCGGAACGCGAAATACAATGGCAGAGCATCGACAGCATCCAGGCGTCGGAGCACACGGTGCTGATTGAATTGAAGGATGGCTCACAGGCCGTGATGCGCCTGGGGAATATCCAGTGCAGCCGGACCGCCAATCATGTGAGCGTGAGTCTGCAGCTGGCGGCCATCGAGCAGAACGTGGAGGTGAACAAGGTGCCTGCAAACGCTCAGAAAATCGCCTGACTTTCTCCCCAAGGCTTTCAATTTCTAAGTAGCAAACAAGGACTTTGTGCTGTTCCTAGGAACTAGCTGCCTTACTTGCTGTGACCCCTCTTTTTCTTGCTGCCAGCTATCCGTCTCAATAAAAATATTGCATTTAAATAAGTCGAAACTTCATAAACAGATTAGAGGGTAGCGCGTATACAATTAAAAATAATATTTTATTAATAGTTTTTTGCAATTTAAGATTCCTGCTACAGGCTTAGGGCACTGCTATGGCGGCTTCAGCTATACCCTGAACTGAGGGACTCAATGCCGTTGCAGGTATGATTAGTTACGCGATAAGAACCAAGGTATAGCATCTCACTGCTACTGGCCGCTTACCCTGCCGCCGGAAGCTAATATAGTGAACAATTTATAGGTAAGACTTTATGTACATCAGCCTTTTCTCTGCCAAGCAACTTGAGCAAATCAAGCGGAACATGCTTTGGCTGGGGCTGTTCTTTTTCAGCGGAGGTATGGCTGCTTTCCTCAACGATGTGTTTATCCGGGAGGAGACCCGGTGGTACTGGGCACTGGCTGCTGCTTTGATTTGCGTGACAGGGGTACTATTAGTGGCGGTAGGCACAGGCAGAGTACAGCTCAAAGAGGCTTATTTCTCGATGACTCCAGCCATGATAAGCTACAAACTGAGCCTCTTTAGCAGCGAGCGGCAAATCTACTGGCAGCAGGTGCACAGCGTGCAGGTGTCGGAGCGGTACATCCTGTTCGATTTAAATGGTGGCAGGCAGGTGCTGATGCGCCTGGGACTGATTCAAAGCCCCAGCGCAGCCAGTCAATTGGCCATGCACGTGCAGATGGCGGCCGCTGAGCACCATGTCAAACTCACAGGCATGCGCATATTCACTCAGTCTCCTGGCGGAGCCGCCTGACTGTTCAAATTCACCTCACCCTCTTCCTGCGTCTGCACCGGTTAATCCTGCCTGGACACGCTCTCCATGCCTTCACGCCATACCTGTAGCGTCGGCAAAGGGCGCCTATACCTGTCACAGTCCTTTGCTTCGCAGGACAATCCTTATAGTCAATCAAGCTAATTCGGTCAGCTATGCCGCTTTGCCTCAATCTGCCAACAGCCTTTATAAGAATTGGCATTGGCTCTGGTTTGGGAGCGAAGGTTTCCCCAAATTTGCAGCCTGATTACATTTTATGGCTGAGCAGAAAACGCGTGTGTATGGGCTTCAATTCGGATTGCTGTGTTTAAGCTCCTTTTTGTTCTTTTCCAGTTTCAACATGATTATCCCGGAGCTGCCCAACTACATCACCAAGCTGGGCGGCGCCGAATATAAGGGTCTGATTATCGCGCTTTTCACGCTGACAGCTGGCTTGTCGCGGCCGTTCAGCGGGCAGCTGGCTGACAAGGTGGGGCGTGTGCCGGTGATGTTGGTGGGCGGTGCAGTCTGCATCATCTGCGGGTTCCTTTACCCGGTCACGGGCTCGGTGGCGGCGTTTCTGCTGCTGCGGCTGGTGCATGGCTTCTCGACTGGTTTCACACCTACGGGCACCGCCGCCTATGTGGCTGATATCATCCCGATGGACCGAAGGGGAGAGGCCACCGGTTTGCTGGGCCTGTCCGGAAGCCTGGGTATGGCGGCGGGACCGGCGCTTGGGGCAGCCATCGCCAACAACTTCTCGCTCGACACCATGTTCTACTCCTCGTCGTTGGCGGCTTTCCTGTCGGTGGCCGTAGTGGCGCGCATGCACGAGACGCTGGACAACCCGAACCGTTTCCGGATGGGCCTGCTCAAGATATCGCGCAGCGAGATATTTGAACCTCGTGTGGTGTCGCCGTCGGTGGTGATGCTGCTCACCGTCATTTCCTTCGGGGGCATTCTCACCATCATACCAGACTTCAGCGAGTACCTGGGTATACAGAACAAGGGGCTTTTCTTCTCCAGCTTCACGCTCTCCTCACTGGCCATCCGCTTTCTGGCCGGCCGCGTGTCAGACAGGTATGGCCGCATCAAAGTGCTTCGGGTGAGTTCGGCGCTGCTGGTCGTGGCGATGGGCATGATAGGCTTTGCCACCTCTGCCACAGGCCTGCTGGTGGCGGCGGCCGTTTTTGGGGTAGCCGTGGGCATGAACTCACCCACCGTCTTCGCCTGGACCATCGACCTGAGCCATCCGGAGCGCCGGGGCAGGGCCATGGCCACCATGTACATTGCCATGGAGGCAGGTATAGGATTGGGAGCCCTTTCCTCGGGTTGGATTTATAGCAACGACCCGTCTAGGTTCCCGCTCGTCTTCTGGACCGGAGGCGCTTGCGCCGCGGTGGCTTTTTTGTACTTGTTGTTCTTTGTTAAAAATGAACAATAGCAATATAGTGCTATTCAGGCAAAAATATTATTGATTTATTTAGCATTGACAGACAAGGAGTTATATTCTGAATTGCACTAATATTTAAGATAATATTCTGATTTTCTTGCTTTCGACCAATCCATAACAAGACATCTCCGTAAAAGCCTCTAAAGCTGTTCTTCACTTATCTCATTCCTGCAACAACCTGGCTTCTGTCCCTCAGGCACGCATTGTTTCAATGCTCGCTTCAGTAACCTTAGCACGTGGCATCAGGGAAAGGTATAAGCAGACAGCGGTAAATTTTTAACTGGAGCCAAAGGTATAATGAAGATGATTGGGAACATGATTGCACTCGCCATGCTGGGTATAGTATCAATGGGATGTGAAAAGGAAGAGCAAATGACAGAGCCAATGGCTTTGTCGGAAGTGAAAAGATACGGCACCGACCCCACCAGCTGTGAGATAATTGAATTCGACGAACAGGAATACAGCACAGGCGGTACCATTGCCATGGCCTACAGCCAGGGCACACCCGTGGGAGTATCGGCACAGCGCCGCCTGCCGAACGGGACCTACAGAACTGAAAACGTAGCGAGGCTGTTTGACACCAGCAGTCCATCTGGCGCCCTTCAGGATTTCAGAACCCCAAATAACAACGCCATGCGCCCTATGGGCAACATCCTATTGGTGAACCAGGCCGAAGCGGGTGAGACCAACTTCTACGGCGAGGGAGGCCGCATCGAGATGGACTTCTCTGCCATGGGCAGCATCACCCTCAAAGGCATACATGTGCTCGACATTGAAGAGGACGAGGCCGGTTCTACCCTGGCCCTTTACAGCCAATCGGGGCAGCTCATCAAAACCATGCCGCTTCCTGTAACGGGCGGTAACGGCGCCACCCGTCTGCGCATCGATACACCGGGCGTACACAAGCTGGTCGTGACCTTTACCGGCAAGAAAAAGAAGTCCGGTGATGGCGCCATCGACGTCATAGAGTTCTGCCGCGACTAACCGGTACAGCTGCTACTACAGACAATATTACTATACAAATGCAAAAGGCTCCCTCAACCGAAGGAGCCTTTTGCATTTGCAGGTATAGCACAGGTATAGGATTTGTTTCCAGATGCCTAATAAGAAGATTGCACGACACTTAGGTATAGCTTTGTATTAATTCATGGCTCTGAGAGACGCTGAGGTATAATTGTTTGGCGCTGCTGCACACGGAACAGCGCTGACACGTATAGATAATCTGGTCTGTGGATGCGGCTTGGCGGCGTCCGCTGTTAAAACTTTATCATACACCAACTGGTTCAAGAACATAAATGGCGTACGTAAACCAAGCATTTGTGGAACATCTGGCGTCTGTACACCAGCAGGCGCGGCATGTGGTGCCGCACTCCATGAGTTGCGCGTTTTTGGATGGTGCACTGCAGCTTCTTTTCCCCTCCCTCTCGGAGCGCTCTTTCAGCAGCCGCCTGGAGATAGAACGCTCCCTGATACAGTTGCAGGAAGACCTGGAACGCATACTCATCCGGATTCAGGAGCGGCTTCCCGGAGAGCCAGGCGCCTTGGCGGCGGATTTCTTTGAGGCTTTGCCACAGTTGCAGCGCCAGCTCATGGACGATGCCGCCGCCATTGAGGCCGGGGACCCTGCCGCTGTGAATGTGGATGAGGTCATCCGTACCTATCCAGGTTTTTTTGCGGTGGCGGTATACAGGCTGGCGCACCAGTTCTGCCAAATGGGAGTGCCGCTGCTGCCCCGGGTGCTGTCGGCCTACGCCCACACCCGGACAGGTATAGACATACACCCCGGCGCACAGATTGGCGCCCGCTTCTGTATCGACCATGGCACCGGCGTGGTCATCGGACAGACCGCCGTTATAGGCAACGATGTGAAGATATACCAGGGCGTGACATTGGGCGCCTTAAGCGTAGACAAAGCCATGGCGAACATAAAAAGACACCCAACCATAGAGGACAGCGTGGTCATCTATGCAGGAGCTACCATCTTAGGAGGCAACACCGTAGTGGGCAGGCGCAGTATCATTGGCGGTAACGTGTGGCTGACCGAAAGCGTGCCGCCCTATGCGCGGGTCTATCACCGGCCGCAGATAAAGGTGAGCTATTATGACGACCCCGTAGATATACTGAATTTCTCTATTTAAACTACATACCATAATCATGAAGGCGCATTCTATACTAGAAACAATAGGAAAAACCCCAGCCGTACGCATCAACAGGCTGTTCCAAAACAAGGCGGAAGTGTGGATGAAATTGGAACGGGCCAACCCGGCCGGAAGCATCAAAGACCGGATAGCACTCGCCATGGTGGAGGACGCTGAGAGCAAAGGCATCCTGAAAAAGGGCAGTGTCATCATTGAGCCAACCTCCGGCAACACCGGCGTGGGCCTGGCGATGGTGGCGGCCGTGAAAGGCTACAATCTGGTTCTCGTCATGCCTGAGTCCATGTCTATTGAGCGCCGCCGCCTCATGGCTGCCTACGGTGCCAAGTTGGAACTCACACCCCGTGAGAAGGGAATGAAAGGGGCCATAGAGCGTGCCCGGGAGATGCTCGAGGAGCACCAGCATTCCTGGATGCCCATGCAGTTTGACAACGAAGCCAATACCCAGGTGCACATGGAGACCACGGCGCAGGAGATACTCAACGACTTTCCGGAAGGTTTCGACTACATGATAACAGGTGTGGGCACTGGCGGGCACATCACCGGGGTGGCCCGTGTACTGAAGCGGCATTTCCCTAATCTGAAGGTATACGCGGTGGAACCATCCGCATCGCCTGTGCTGAGCGGCGGACAACCGGGGCCACATCCTATACAAGGGGTGGGCGCTGGTTTCATACCCAGCATCATGGATACCAGCTTGCTGGATGGGGTGGTGCAGGTGAACGCAGACGATGCCTATGATTTTGCGCGCCGGGCAGCCACCGAGGAAGGTATATTTGTAGGTATATCGTCAGGAGGCTCATTGGCGGCTGTGCAACAGAAGCTGGATGAGGGGATAAAAGAAGGAGCTCGGATTCTCACCTTCTGCTATGATACTGGGGAGCGCTACCTATCTGTGGAGGGTTTGTTTGTATAGCTTCTCATAAGTGGGCCAAATCAACAAGCGGCCTGCCTCTTCTGAGACAGGCCGCTTGTTGAATAAGTTAAACAACCAGGAGTTCCTGTATATCCTGGTTCAGGGAATTTATCACCTGCTGCAACTGACCGTCGGTCATGTGTTGTTGCAAGGCATGCACTACGCTGCGGAAGGCAGCTGAAATCTCTTCGTCCTGCTGGAAGTCGTTGTTGGCGGCAAAGGCGTTCTTGTTTCGGATGTAGTTTATCCATTCCTGCGCATCCCGAATCTCGACGGGCACCTTACTCACGTCGTACTGGTCAAAGTAGATGCCCTTCCAGAAGATGGGCAGTTGTGCCGCGAATTGAACGGCATCGATTACAGGCAGTCTGTCGCGTATGGACTGTAACACCGCCCTGAAGATGCGACCCGCCTTGTTCATGTCCTCGGTGCCGAGCTCCTGGGCCACTGTCTGCAATAGCACAATCGCGTCCTTCTTGTTGTCCTCAAAGTTGAATGCCATACTGTCCCTCCTTCTTTAATGGTTGAACTATAAGGTACGGCTGTACCGGAGGCATGTTATGTATATCTGGGAATGGAGGGGATTTGCCGGCAATGGCACCAGAAGGAGGGGCGGTAAACAAAAAGGCAACCTGAATAGGTTGCCTTTCGTGGAGAATATCGGAGTCGAACCGATGACCTCTTGCATGCCATGCAAAAGAATGGTGTTTTCTTTAGTATTCATGTTTTAGTATATGTTTCATAAATAGCTGGTTATGACTCCGTAACGGCAAAATTATCTTAACATATATTTTCCTGTATTATCATTTATTTTATACATTTGTATGTACTTTGTATGTACCATTTGAGGGTACATACATTTAGATTCATACAGCATGTTTGATTATACAGCCATTGGTGGTATCAAGCTCGCCACACTGCTTGATACCCGTAAACCCAACGCAGACGGTACTTTTCCGATCCGGATAAGGATAACCTATAAACGAGTCCAGAAATACTACTCAACAAATAGAAGACTGTCCGTATCAGACTGGGATAAGCTGCCAACGGCTAAGGCCCAGAAAATGACTAGGCTTAAAGAAGATCTGCAAAAGGCTACAGACTATATTAAGAAGCATGTTGAGGAGCTTGCCGATCAGGAAATTTTTTCATTCAATGAGCTTAATAAGCGATTAGGTAAGGCTACCGACATTAACGGTACACTGAATGCAGCATTCACGGCTCGAATAGATAACTTTAAAGAAATGGGTAAGGTAAGCACTGCAGATTGGTATAAATACACTCTGAGGAGCATTGAGCTGTTTGCAAAAGAGAAGTCGACTAGTACCAGTGTTGAGTTCAAACAAATCACAGTTGATTGGCTAAGGCGATACGAGCAGTACCTGCTTGATGAAGGTAAGAGCTATACTACCGTGTCCATGTACATGCGAGCCTTGCAAGTAATAGTTAATGAAGCTAAAAGTTCAGGGGTCATCAAGCAAGCCCAACACCCATTTGGAAAGGGTAAATACGAAATACCACAGCATGAAGGCCGTAGCATAGCTCTGAATATCAAAGATATCGGAGAAATTGTAAGGTATGAATGTGAGACCGATACTATTGAAATGTGTCGGGATCTTTGGTTTTTTTCTTACTTGTGCAACGGAGCAAATATTACTGACATCTGCAAGTTAAGGTACTCCAGTATCCGGAATGGAGAGATCTGTTTTTATCGACAGAAGACTTTGGCTAAGGCAAAGAAGAAGAAGCTAATCCACGCTCAATTGTTGCCTGAAATGCAGACAATCATTGATCGTTGGGGCAATGCAATGGAGAGTCCCGACACCTTTATATTTCCATTCCTACAGGGTGGAGAGAGTCCAGAATTGGAGCGTACAAAGATCAAGAATATCACAAAGCTTATGAATACCAAGATGAAGGTAATCAGCAAAAAGCTTGGAATTCCTAATATAAGCACCTACACGGCACGACACAGTTATGCTACCGTATTGAAGCGATCAGGTGCAAATATTGCATTCATATCGGAGAGCCTAGGGCATAATGACCTGAAGACAACAGAAAACTATTTAGCCTCTTTTGAGCAAGAGGAACGGGTTAAAAACGCAGCTTTGCTCACTAACTTCTAAAACTTATGCAGGACTATAAAACCTACCTTGAAGAGGTGCAAAGCCTACAAGTCGAGCTTAAAGAGTTTTATTTAGTTGATGAAGGGTATTGGAGTGACATTACGCCCGTAGATGCACCCAATTTAGATTATCCTAAAGCCGATTTTTTATGGTTGGCAAAGTACGATCAGGACGTTAGTGACTATGAAGCAATACTGAAAGCACTTCAACAGAAAGCAATAAGCGATGTGCTTTTGGGTGGGGTTGAAACCGCTAAGCTGTTCCTAAATCAATTGAACCAAGTTGAACACAAATTTATTCACCTCTACAATCAACTGGTGGAGGTATTACGGAAGTTCAGGGAGGGAGAGTTAACCCATGTAGACCTTCAACAATATGTCTACCCCTATTTCATCATCAGTAAAGAAGATGAAAATAAATGGGGAATAATAACCCAAGAGTTTATCAATGATTTTGAGGATGCTTTGATGTTTAAATCAAATAATGTTGGAGGCACTATAAAGCAGTTGAAAGGAATATTAGGTATAGAGCAGACAGAAAGTAAAGAGGCGAAGTTTAAGGAAGTTGCATCGCCCACACAAGCAATGTATGCATTATACTTCTGCTACTTACAGGAAACAGGGTATGAAGATGATTTCGAAAAGCACCCAATAAGTAAAAAGCAGGCTATAATCGAGAAAACCAAACCTTTAAACTTGAGCCCAAATAGCTTTGTGCAACACTATAATAAAGTAAGTGGAACTAGGAGAAAAGATCGTCTAGCACCTAAGCATTACCATAACATAAAAGCAGTTATTTCTATGCTGGAGCAATACCCTGAAGCAAAGAAGTTGGCAGAAGACGAGTTGAAAATAGTAGAACTAAAGATGTAAGCCCCTTACGTAACCCCTTAACCCCCCTTATACCTCTTGCAATGGGTTTCATTTGTATTACATCAATTAAGTAATACAAATGAATAACCCATTTGAAAACATCAGCGCAAGATTGAGCAATATCGAGAGTTTATTGCTTGACATTAAACACATCAACAACCAAACCCCACCTAAACCTGACCGCTGCTCGTTTGACGAGGCATTAGAAATTACAGGGCTTAGCAAATCAAAACTCTACAAGCTGACTGCATCGAAAGAAGTCCCGCACAAGAGATATGGGAACAGGCTTATATTTAGCAGAAAAGAGCTAGCGAACTGGGTAGAGGAGCAAACAGTAGAGAAGAGCTCCAACGATAGTATACTAGCACTGGCAGCCTCAGCGAAACGTAAAAAGAAAGGGGGTTGCCATGCTTAACACAAGCAACCCCAAATACTCTACCCAGGATAAAGATACTAAACTAAACCACTTCCTGCAAGCAGTCCCATATCTGGATTTTACAGATAAAGGTCTAAGTAATATTGCCAAACGCTTCAATATAACAGTAGAAGAACTGCAAAATCATATTGCAGAATTTCAGGCAAAGGAGGGTCGGCACAATGGATAAATCCACTGTGATCATCCCAAAGGGCACGAATCTTAATGGAAACGGATTGGGCCTCTCTATTAAGCCACACAACGAAATACTTAGAAGTTTATTAAACACACTGCAGGAGGTAAACTTCAAGGAGCTCGCAGGTATAAAGGATCCGGAGAAGCAACCCAATACCACACATTACTATGTACTAACAGTGAGTCTTGTTTTGGCACAGGCAAAGCGGTTTAAATGGAATCTGTGCAGGAATCAGGGATTTGTTTACCTGTACAATGGTGCATTCTGGAGGAGGCTTGAGGATGAGAAACTGAAGGTGTTTTTGGGCAAAGCTGCCGCCAAGTTAGGGGTGAATCCCATCAAGGCGGAAGACCACAAGTTCCGGGACAACCTGTTTAAGCAATTTATGGCAACGGCCTATCTGCCAAAGCCGGAACAGCCCAAGGATATGGTGTTGATCAACCTGAAGAACGGCACTTTTGAGATCACTCCGAGAGGCACAAGGCTACGGGAGTTTTCACCATCTGATTTCCTGACCTATCAGCTGCAATTCGAGTACGACACTCAAGCAAAGTCACCACTATTCGCTAGCTATCTGGATAAGGTGTTGCCTGACAGAACAAGACAGTATGTTCTATCGGAGTACTTGGGATACGTCTTTGTGAGAAACCATACCCTAAAACTTGAGGCAGCTCTATTTCTGTACGGTACAGGCGCAAACGGTAAGTCCGTGTTTTATGAGATTGTGCAGGCCCTGTTGGGCAAGGAAAATACAACCAACTACACCCTCCAAGACCTCACCAATGAAAACGGCTATCATAGGGCTATGATTGCGGATGTATTGGTAAACTATGCCTCGGAGATCAGTGGGCGGCTTCAGTCAGGCATGTTTAAACAACTGGTATCAGGCGAGACGGTATCTGCAAGACTGCCAAGAAGAGATCCTATTGAGATAACAAACTATGCCAGGTTGATATTTAACATCAACGAACTTCCAAAGGATACGGAGCAGACCAACGCTTTCTTCAGGCGGTTCTTGATTGTCCCGTTTGATGTTACCATTCCGGAGGCCGAACAGGATAGGGAGCTGCATACCAAGATTATCAACAGCGAATTATCCGGGGTTTTCAACTGGGTTCTGCAAGGCTTGGATAGACTGCTGACACAACGTAGGTTCTCCGAATGCAGTGCAGTCGATGAGATGCGGGAATGCTATAAACTGGAGTCCGATACGGTTAAGTTGTTTCTCCAGGAAGAGCAGTATTCTCCATCTGCCAACAATACAAGACCACTCAAGGAGATTTACAGCGAATACAAGGATTTCTGTTTAGACAACGGATACATAAAATGCGGAATGAGGGTGTTTAGCGACAGACTCAAAGGCGCAGGTTACCACAAGGAAAGACAGAACACAGGCAACGTCATCTGGATCGAAAAAAAAACTTCTTATGTACCTGCACTTTCTACACTTCCTACACGGGGCAGTTAGCATCGGTGTAGGAAGTGTAGAAAGTGCAGCATGAATTATGATAATTTTTTCCCCTATCCTATGGAGAGTATACTAAATGTTCTGGTTTCGTGCTTCAGAGATTACAATACAGCCAGTAAACCGAAGGAGATAATCCTTTTGAAGTGGCTTAAGTCAGACAAGCATGCAAAAAAGGTTCAGGCTATTAGAGCCGGGCAAAAGGGGCTCAAGCCGACACTGCCTGCCATTACACCATCTGGCGTATTCAGTTACCGCTCGGAGTCAAGCCTGATCAGCCACAGCGGATTCATACAGTTTGATATAGACTTCAAACAGAACACACACATTGCTAATTATAACGAGCTGAAAGAGCAGATAGCAAACATTCCTAACGTGGCCTATTGCGGCCTGAGCGTAAGCGGAACGGGATACTGGGGCTTGATTCCCATCGCATATCCGGAAAGACACAGGCAGCACTTTGACTACGTTGAGGGGTGTTTTAAACAGTACGGGATAATAATAGATCCTGCACCAAAGAATGTGGCGAGCCTACGAGGGTACAGCTACGATCCCGTTGCTCACTTCAATCACCAAGCCGAGCCATTGTCGAAGTACGAACCGGGCAAAAAGGTGCAATGTTTGATCAAAGCCGCCGATCCTACTAGTGACCAAAACATGGTAGAGGCCTGCATTGACGAAATTGTAAGGCGAGGAGTAGATATCACGACATCATACCTGCAGGACTGGTTGCCGATAGGGAGCAACTTTGCCGCCACCTTTGGCGAGAGTGGGCGCAATTACTTCCATCAGGTTAGCCAATTTCATCCAGGATATAACCAGCACGAAACTAATCAGCAATATGACAAATGCCTGAAGAATTGCGGAGGGCCGGGGGATCTAAGGACATTCTTTGCCCGCTGCAATGTCTACGGCATACGCTACAAGGAGCTGTTAGGGACGGAGCCCGAAAGTACTGAGTTGCCTAAGCCAGAACTGCAGAAAGAATTCTATTTGCACACCTACAGCGAACTTGAGGCGGCTTTGGGGAGAGCGAGGGCTGTGGAGAAGATTAATTACTATCAGGATTTGGCGGATCAGAACAAGAGCTGTAAAAGCTTCATTCTGCACACCTGTCCATTATTGATGACTTACCGACAACAACACAAATAATTTAGAAAATGGAAACCAATACTTTAACACCCAAGCAACAGAGGTTCTGCCTTGAGTATATAAAGGATAGCAACGCTACGGCAGCTGCCATTAGAGCGGGCTATTCGGAGAAAACAGCCATGGAGCAGGGCTATCAGCTGCTTCAGAAAACTTCAGTAATGCAGGAGGTGAGGAGGCTGCAGGGCGAGATAGCGGAAGCCGCTGGAATACAGGTCAAACAGTTGGTGCAGGAACTTGCCAAAGTTGCCTTCGCCAGTATGCCTGACCTGATAAACCCTAAGACAATGGAGATAAAGGATCTTAGCGAGTTGACAGAGTCGCAACGGGCCGCAATACAGGAGATCAGTGAGGGCAATGGCAAGCTAAAGGTGAAGCTGCATTCTAAGCTGTCCGCCATCGATATGCTGATGAAGCATTTGGGCGGCTATGTGACGGCCTCAGATATTATTGACAAGCTGCCACCGGAAAGACTGGATCAGCTTATTGAAGACCTGTTAAACAAGTTAAGAAAGTAAGGCTTATCAAATATGAAAGACCAGAAACGCAGTATACTCAAGCAAATAGCAAATGGCCGTGTGTCCGGTAAGGAAGCGGCTAATCTACTCAATAGAACTAAAGGGGGCTTTGATCTTATCGTTGTCTATGTACAGGATGATGGTTCTTATTTGATCGATGACGAACGCCACCAGACAATGGAGCAGGTTAATGAAAGGGTAAAGGGGTGTTCGCATGTTATCGTGCCAGAAAAAGCCCGTCGATTAGGAGATCCAATACCCGGAGAAGATGATTAAAGTTAATAGCAGTGACATTTAGTAGAGTGGCTTATGTTTAGGCATTGGATTCAGGAAGGATACTTAATAGCTGTTAAATTAGGTTTAGTAAAACCTGAAAAATGTAACAAGGTAGTTAAACCCCTACTTGTGGTGTATGTAATCCTACTGTAAAATCAACTGTTTATATGCCACTTTATCTCCAATATGTATTCGAAGCAAATAAACACTTGGGGGCAATTCACTCAAATTCAAAGGATCCCGGCTTAGGGACAGTATTTGACCATATAACTTCTCATAAATAACTTTCCCTTGTAAATCAATAACTTGGACTTTAACATCCTTTAGGCTATTTAAGGAAAGATCCATATATACATAACGATGTGCAGGTACCGGGTATACTGAAAAGGCAGACCCGAGCGGATTGTCTTTTATTCCAGTGGGTGTAGCTGCTAAGATTTTTGCTATGTAAGAGTCAGAATGACCAATACTTGATATAGATATGTTTCCAATGGGCATCTTACTGCCAAAGTATCCCGTGAAATAGATACTACCCTGTGCATCTATTGCTATATCATATCCACCTCCCCAGCCATCCCTTTCAGGATTTAATAGCCAAATTAAATTGCCATCGGTATCTATTCTGCAAAATATGATGCCAGAAAGATCCTCAGTTCTTAGAGTAGACGTGCCATATAATATCTCACGGGAAAACTCGCCGGTTGCATAGATATTTCCAAAGTTGTCAGCAGCCACGCTTAACATTCTCGAATGACTATTTACGGCAGCGACAAAACCTTTAGCCCATGAGAAACCGCCATCAGGGAGATATTTAGCTATAAATCCGGAATCAAGACCATTAGCAGTCAAAGTTGTTGTATTTCCAAAGGTAGGAGTACCGCCAAAGCTCCCTACTACCATAACGTTTCCTCTTGCGTCAACTGCTACAGAATGTCCTACTGCTTTAGATTGATCTCCCGAATTATGCACCAGCCATTGGGTATTACCTGCTGCATCAAGCTTTGCAAGAAAAAAGTCATTGCTCCAGGTGCCAGTTTTTGTTACTGTTTTTGAGCCAATTGTTAAATTGTTAGAGAAATATCCCGTTATAAAAATGTTGTCAAATTTGTCAGTGGCAATACCGTTCCCATAGCTTCTTCCAGTGCCGTAGGCTTGCTTGGCCCAAATTAAGTCTCCAGAGCCGGAGTACTTAGCAACGAAAAGCTTGGCGTTGTCCCGGTCAGTTTGTAAGGTAGTTGACCCAAAGTTTGCATTTTCAGAGAAGTAGCCAGTAACTATAGGATTGCCACGGCTATCTATCACAACCCCTGAGGGCGCATCATTCTTTGGCCCGCCAGCGTGTTTTGCCCACACGATATTTCCCTCTGGGTTAAATTTTACAATGATAATATCCCAGCCACCATAACTTGTCAAAGTGAATGAACCTATTGAAACTGTTCCTTTAAAGTTTCCGACAAAATAACTATTGCCACTATTGTCGACTGCCACATCAAAGCTTCTTGCGTCATAATTAGTATCAATTATTGTTTTAGCCCAAATAGCATTTCCATACTGATCATGTTTTGCTATAAAGACTTTCCCAGAGCTGCCACTGTTTAAGATAGTATTTCCGAAAGTTGCATTCCCCCTATAGGCACCCACCGTGTATGAATTTCCAACATTGTCGACAGCTATTCCACCAATATAGCTTGAGGATTCACCATCTGTTGAATTTGCTTGCTTAAGCCATTGAAATTCCTGTGCTGATACTTCTGCATATGTTACAACAAGAAACAATGTAATTATAGTGGTTAGTAGAATTCTCTGCATCTGTTGTGCTTAGTTAGGATTAGGTGCAAATATATTGTAATTACTATAACTAACAGATTGAAATCTATTGATAGGGTAAAGTGCCAGTGTTTTAAGGTGGGTTCGATAGGGCTTTTCATGTAGAACTCCAAGCCCTTTAATTTTGTATTCCTTGCATGGAATGGTATCATATGATTTTGTCTCTGCCGGCAATTGTTGCTGGTTGGTGGCTGTTAGATAAGCAAAAGAAGTTCATAGGCCGTAGCCTGCATGGGTATAGCCCACCTCGTAGGAGAAAGAAGCGTTGGAAGTAACAGCTATAGACTAGGATGGATAAGCTAAAACTACGGGAATACTTGCTGAGCAATACAACAAGGCTATTTATGATTGGCGGTAAGGCCTCTGAGGATATGTACCCAAAGAAGAAACAAATAAAGCTGGCAATGGCATGTAGGCCTTTTGAGTTCGTTTATGATGGGCCAGTTAGGCGTGTGAAGCCGTTCCAGGCTAAACTATGGGTAAGCCCAGCTCCTAAAGTTGGAAGCTATGCAGGTTTTGGATACCTTAACTATTTAGAACCAAACAACAGAAATGGATTGGATCCAATGGAGTCTTTTAAGTCAGCCTGTAAGGTATATGAAAGGGAGTTTGGTTACTATCCGGAAAGCATTCTTTTAGTAAGAGTTTAAAAGAGGCAGCTTAAGTCACCAATCAAGGGATTGATTACTTTTATCGCAGTTCTGATATATCGATCAGGTTCAAATATGGCTCCAAGCAGTTTTTGCTTTTAAAGCTTCTGGTGCGCTCTATTTGGTTGCTACTGGGAGTATAATAGACTTCTACAAAAAACTTTCCCATGTGGTATAACACGATACTATAGGGAGCCTCACTTCTTACAGCCAAAAATAAGCCACGCTCCCATATTGCTGCAACGCGCTTAGACAATGGCATCAGGTTAAATTCGTAAAGATTCATATTATTGAAAACGGGGATTAGCCCAAAAACAGTACTGAAGCCTAGGAATTAGTGTAAGGTATTATAAATTAAATAATTCGTTTATTTTATGATACCTAGAAAAGATGTATATATTAGCAGAGATAAATATTTAATTTTTACTAAAAATGACAATGGCTTTTGCGGCAACATCTTTGACTAGTATGTATGTCAAGTATAGTTGTTAGTAGTTATCATTTACTAGAAACCATTATCCCACTATAGTTAATAATGAGCTCTATACACTATTTCCAACGGTATTCCCAACCTGAGAACGTAGCTACTAATAACACCTTACTTCTGTTATCACGTCTGTACCAACACTCTCCAAATAAATTTAAAGGTTTTCTTAATGAGCTGTTAGGCGATAATGATTTAGAAGCAGGCGTTTCCTTTAATCAGCAGAGGAGAGGAAATGGTTCTATTCCAGATGGACATTTGAGCCAAGCAAGCTTCAAAGTAGTAGTGGAAACAAAACTACATCAGCACTTCTCCATTAGGCAGCTAAAAAGTCATCTTAAGAGCTTTGATAACGAAGAGCATAAAATTTTACTTTCTCTAAGTCCTAGACTTCCTAGACCTGCGCTATTCAATCAAATAGAGTCAGAGATACAAACTTTTAATATCACTTATAATACAAGCATTAAATACATTCCAACTACATTTTCTCAGATTGTAGAGAAGTTTAAAAGTACTCTCCAAGATTATGATTTTGAGCTGATTTCACTAATAGATGATTATGAAGACTACTGCATTCATGATAGGTTGATAACGGATGATGAATATAGAATGCGTGCCGTTACGTGTGGGTGGACTTTATCTGAAAATTTTCAGTATAATCTATATTACGATAAAGTCGAAGATGGCTATTCAGAGCATTCTTATATAGGCATCTATAAAAACAAGAGCATTAGAGGCATTGGTAAGCTTGAGAACATAATCGAGGCGGATTATATAAACGGGCAACTTCAAATAAAGAATTCTACAGCTTCAATTACTTCTGAACAAGAGCAAAATATTAAAGATGTAATTGTAGCAGCCAAGAAAAACAATAATTGGGATATAAGCTTAGCGCACAATTTCTTCTGTGTGGAAAAATTCCATCCTACTGATTTCAAAAAGCAGACAAAATACCCTTTGCAGGGGACAAAGTTCTTTAATCTTAAGAATGAGCTTAACTTAACTACATTGCCTTCAACAGATATCATTGCAGAGTTACTAAGAACAAAAGCATGGTAATGCTTCTGGGGTTGTCCGCCGATTAGCTGAGTAATGCACTCAATTGCATTGTATGTGAGGGCTTGAGTGACGATTTCATAGATGATGTACTTGATGGAGGTCCTGATGCTGATTTAAACATCGACTAATTAATTTTGCTATTATGCTTAAATCAAATTATAATCAATCTGAAGATTGGTAGCACACACAATAGCAGACAAAAATAGATGAGTTCAATATTAATTGACACCCTTAGTTACAGATGGAGGTATGAAGATGGATATTTTTACTTTGGGACTGAGGGCAGGCACAAGTTTTACCATTTTCATGCAGATGAAAAAGCTTTATATTTAAGACAGTTCTTGATTTCACTTCTTCTTTTCGATAAGATCTACCTCAAGATCCAACACATCGAAGAGTTTATTGGTTTGTTTGGGGTTGTAGATGCTCATAAGCTTTTAGTATCTGATACCATTGTAATCATAGATGATGGAGGAACAAGTGTGGCTTTCTTGCCGAATGGAGATAGCAACTTGCTTCTAAATTTTAGCTCTGTTTCCTCGCTACAAATTGATGCAATACAGAAAAGGCTTTTTGATTATTATCAAAGTTATTCCGACCGCAATCTTTTAAAAGCTATACTTTTTAAAGCGGAGGTATTAAGAGTTGAAATTGACGGAGCATGGTTGGGACATGTTGCTGAACAAGAATCCCTTTTGGATTTGAGAAATCGGAATGTTACAGACTTTTTACAATTTCAGAATTCATATAGTAATGTTATTGTAAAAGATGAAGATATTCTCCCAATATCCAGACTCTTACAAGCAAATAGAAGTTTGGTATATCAAAATGAGTTAAATATTGATAATTTGTCTACTGAAGCATCTATTCAAGGACTAGTGAATATTAAAATTAGACCTTTTTTGAGTGCGAAGACGAGTCAGCCTATAGAGCTTTTTGATAGAATTCTCACAGACAAAGCAATTCCAGATTTAACAAATTTGTATATCGATAAGCATTTGCTTATCGATGATGTATTATCAATGAGAGATAATATATCAGGTAAAAAATTTAGAACTTGGTTAGAGAGTATAAACTACAATAAAGCTGAAGTATATAGACAATTACTATCTAGAACAAGAAACATCACTGATGCAACTTTAACTAAGATCATCAGATGGGCCTATCCAAATATTGTTGGTATGGTTGAGCCTATCTCAGGTACTATAGTTTCAGTTGTCGACAGCTTTTTATTAGATAAAGTGTTAAAAGGGTGGCACCCAAATTTCTTCCTTGATGATATACTATCTGATAAACTAAATGTAATTATAAAAGAACAGAAAGAAATAAGTAGAAAAAGATTAGTACAAAAGAAATTTGGTAAGGAAATCGGACGTAACGATTTATGTCCATGCAAGAGCGGTAAGAAGTACAAAAATTGTTGTGGCCGATAGTAAATAACTATAGTGGTTATCAAGAATTACCTAAATCATACGGTAGGGTAGATCATACTAAGGTTCTGCAAAGTACAAGAATATGGTTTGGCCATAACTTGATTATTTTAATTACTACTCTTAAATATTATACTTTCTGTTTTAGAATTATAGATAAATTTGTCAATGTTGTCATCAACAATATGACGCACTGCTTCTTCAATTACTTCGATAGGAGCTACAAACCACTCTTTTGGCCGGCACTTTTTACCATAGTTGTCCAGTATCTCCACATCTAAGCGAACCTCATCAAAGAATGCATGAATAGTTGTTTCCAACTTCTTAGTACTCATGTTGAAGCATCTAAATGCAGATATCAATTCAACATCAGCCATTAAATAAGTTGGTTCTTGTTTAGCTTTTTTAATTCTCTTAGTGACGTCCCCCTTTGAATAGCCAATCTTGTAAAGATTGTTAATTGATGTTATCTCAGGCTGGTTGCTTTTACTTTTTAAAATATATATATACCCGTTTTCCTCATCATTCTCATCAACTACTGAATCAGCATCATGATATTGTATCGATTCACTAATTTCAAAGCCATCAATAGCTAATGCTTTTACAAGTGATCTAAAAAGCATTGTTGACTCTGTTCCGTTATCAAAGATACAACGCGTTCTACCATCTAGACGAACTCTTCCCCCACTATCAAAGTCATTTTGTCTTGCTTCAGCCTTGGAGTCCTCTAAGTAAAGGACTACCCCATTTAGAACATAGAATTTACCTACTTCAACATCTACTCCATTGAACTCTGCTAGCTTTCTTTTACCACTTGCCAGTTCATCATGCAGGCAGTCGAATATCTCTTGATATTTATCAAAGTCTTTGCATATCTTTCTACGAGCTAAATAATCAGGTCTAATTCGGTTGGACTTAGGGACATGCTCAAGTTTAAAAATGCTTTGATCAAAATCTTCAACGGCCAATAAACCGAACGGATCGTCATTAAGAATGTCCTCAATTCCTACTGATTTATATTTTTGAGGATCCAGCAGGCTATAATAATCGAATGGAAGAAGAACTTTCACCTTAGCCGGAGTCTCTCGTATAGCTTTTAATCTTGCATATAGTTTGAATTCATAAATACCGCTTGAAGATGGTTCTCTACCGTTCTCTTCAAAAAAAGTTGATATTTCTTCAAAGGATTGAATCAATCTTTGTTCGTCAGATGTCCTTCCCGAAGCTTGGATATAATCAACTTTTAAGAGACCAAAAGGGTCATCTTTAAATATATCCTCGAGCCTATTCATGATCGTCTTTTGATTGCTGCCTTCTTGCATTTTGCAGATAAATAATCGCTTCAGCCATTCTTCTCTCAGTAGGATCTAGGGCGTCTAAACTTGGTTTCCTTCCGGTTGCTCTTACGAAATTATTTATCTTATGCCAAAGTTGAATTGCCTCATCGTCTGTCATACGTATCTTGAACGCAGCGATACATTGTTGAACAGCTTTTAGTACTCTAGGAGTCAGTGCCTTAGAAAGAACCTCGAATGCGTTTTGAAACGGGTTGACTTGATTTATTAAGTCAATGTTAATGTCTTCTATGTTTATAAAGTCATTAGCAAGCTGGATGAATCTCCTATTACCCTCCTGCTTTATTTTGGCATGCTTGATAACTGAGTCCGCCACAACATGTTGGCTTACTTCCTCAATCTCCTCATCATTCAAATGAGGATATCTTAACTTAACTACCTTAGGAATCATTACTTTATTAATGACTTCTGGATCAACATTCCCAGGCATCGCTTTTACAATATCAGAATCTTGCAAAATAGAAGCTTTCAAATCAGTTAAATCTGATTCCAAGATATGTTTTACTCGCGCCGAATCAGACTCCCTTAAGCCTTTAATCACAACTTCATTTTTATCTAAGGGATCATCCGAAGACTTTTTAGACTTAAACTTGAAAGTAGGAGCTAGGACCTGTTCCATTAATAAAGAAGCAGTTATTGCCTTCAACATATTGTTCACACATTGAATCACTTCCTCGTTTTCAGCGTCTGGCTCCGCAATCAAATTAGTAAACTGTGCATGTGTCTTGTTGATGCTATCCCTAGTGCACCTGCCGATAATTTGCACAATCTCTGTCAGTGATCCTCTGTAACCGACTGTCAATGCATGCTCGCAGTACGGCCAATCAAAACCTTCTTTAGCCATACCTAAAGCGATTATCAGGTCCACATCATCTGCGGAGGAAATATTACGTAAATATGTTATCGTTTTTTCTCTATGTGTTGGATCATCTTCTACTAGATTTGCAACTTTTATTATTTTACCATCAGAACGCTCAACTGATATTATTTTGGTATTAGGGTCAGTGTTCACATATGTGCCTACTATATCTATTATGGCATCAACCTCACGATATTTGTCTCTTAGTGCCTCACCTGAATTTACGTTAGGTATATGAAGGATTGTCTTTTTATCCGTATCTAAAACTTTGCCTATTGCATTAGCATTGGTATACCTTCCTTGATAGAAATGGTATCCAATACCTAGAGATTTCAGATATTTATACCCATTCAATTGCTCGTAATAGTTATATGTAATCTTGAAGAACTTTGCTTCGTCCTCCGGCATGAGGACAGGAACTGAATCTCCTCTAAAATAGGAACCAGTCATGGCTATTATGTGGGCATTAGAGCTATTCATTAACGCTCTTATCAGTTCCCCAAGCTTACTCTCATAATCAGCCGAAACGTGATGGAACTCATCTATCGCAATCAAGCATTGATTGAATTTATTTACATCTAACTCATTAAATGCGAACCTTAATGTTGCATGTGTACAAATTAGAATGTTGTCTTCTGAATCAATGAATTCTTTGAAGGTATTCACTTTTCTCGGCTCTCCTCCTGGAGCACAGAGATCATATCTTGGATTTGGATTCCAATCTGAGTGAAACCCTCCTGATTTTAAATCTGTGGAACAGAAAGAGCTCGCGATTGATCTTTCGGGCACAGCAACTATTACTTTCTTTATCCCTTGATTTGCAAGTTTATCTAGAGCAATAAACATCAATGCTCTAGATTTACCAGAAGCAGGTGGTGCCTTTAATAAAAGGTATTGAGCTTCACGTGCAGAAAAAGCGCGTGCTTGCATTTCCCTCATTCCACTATTGTTCGGCCTGATGCTATTACCGTTCGTATCGTAGTTTACTTCTATTAGGTTTGTCATTATTTACAAATCAACTTATCTCTATAGGCTGAGAACAAATGTTCAAGCCTTTGCTGGTCTGACAAAAAAGGTTCTTTCCGGTAGCAACTTTCAATTACAGAATCCATCACTTCATGTGAGTGTAATAATTCACCACTCATATTGGTTGGGTCATACATTTGAGCCAAAGATTTCTCCGCATGCTTCTCCCTTTCCTGAATTATACTATAAACACAGGCTGTGATCATCTCTTTCTGCTCTTCCGTAATATTTGGAAAAGGAAATGTGTTATACCCTAGTTCTGAAGAGTATCTTATCCTGGTTTCCAAACTGCCGCAAACAGCTTTTATCCATAATAGGTGCATTTTTGAGGTTAGCACCCCAAAAATCCAAGGTTCGCAATTATAAACTGCGAAAGCTAGATTGGATATGATAGTTTTACTGAACACAAAATCAATAGGAATATATTTCCGCCTTTCGGAAGAGACGGAAGGTACTAGTATAGATTGAGTGATTGTAATATTTGTTTCTCTAAATTGGTGGGGGCGATTTGCCAATTTTTTGGCAGCACGATCCGCTTTACTAAGCCTACTCTCTCTTGTCTTGTCAATCCTGTGCTTAATAGGCTGGATCTGATTTGCTTCGCTTAAATTGTCATCCGTTATCCATAAACACCACCTTTCAATATCATGTATAAACTCTTTAGATCCCATTAATCTTTTTAGAAAGATTTTGGCTGCTGGATTTTCATTGACTAACTCTAACTTCTCCTGGCGTGACAATATTAAGTTTCCATCATCATATGGCATGTTGCCTTTTGGCATAGGAGGCAAGCTACTCAAAGGTGTCCTCCTTCGCTTAACAATTGTCTTATCTCCAGTTGTTAAATATGGGCTAATGTTTGAGGTTTCGTCTGTTGTTGATTGACTGTACAACCTCTTAACATTGACAACACCATCAGAGGCTAGACCTATAATGACTACGGTTACACCTGTATTGTCTTTAGAACTGTTTTTCCATTTGAAGGATGTATGTGCAAAAAATATTTCTACGTCTTGCGCAAATATTTTTGGCCATAACAATCCCACCTGCTGCCCCTGAGTTATCGAATTAGTTGCAACCAAAGCTGCTCGTGACTTGGTGTTTTTAATGTATTGTGCAGAAAGATATACCCAGCATGAAGCATAATCTAAGCTACTTGTATTGGTGTGATTGCGGAAAACGTAAGCTACATCAGCCTTCTGTTGAGGAGTTTGCTTTGTCGCACCTTTATAAGTTGGATTACAGATTATATATGATTCCTCCTTATCAGTACAGAATCTACTCCAATCAATCCTCGTTGGGTTTGCAAAGAGTATGTTTGAAGCATCAAAGGAGTCAATCGAGTCGAGTGGATTTATATGTTCACTGTCATTAGTTTGAAAATCCGTTATCCATAGCCCAATCCTAGTTATTAAAGTGTTGAAGTAATTTGGTTCAACACCATAAAATTGACATACATTGATTATGGACTTGGGCTTGGTTATTTCACCCGATAATATTTGTAAAGCAGAATGAATATTGGATTCTAATTTTCTAAGTTCTTTGAGTGCAACTATTAAGAAGTTGCCCGCTTTACAGGTAGGGTCAAAAACATTAACTGAGGAAATGCGGGCTAGAAGGCATTGTAAACCATAAACGTCATTTCGTTTTGCTTCGAATATTTCATATAGCTCATCCAAAAATAAAGGCCCAAGAACCTTCATTATATTCGAGACAGAAGTATAATGATTACACAGTCCTAGGGAATTATCAGGTACAAAAGTAGATTGGACTAAAGAACCAAGTATATCTGGATTTACAGTTGTCCAATCAATCGAGCTAATGTCTAATAATAACTTTCTTGACTGGTTATTGAATTTAGGAACTTCTATTTCTTCTTCAAACAAGGATATATTTAAAATAGGTAACCTTGCTAAATAGTCCGGTAAGTCTGCTCTATCTCTACCAGATATTACATTAAAAATATTTTTGAGCAGTACATTTAAGTTTGCACCAGAGGCAGAAGTGTAGGTAGAAATTAAGTTATAAATAGCTCCTTTTTCAATAGCGTCTATACTTTCAGCAAGAAAACAGAATAATAGACGAGCCATCATGATATTCAAACTACGACGGTCCGCTTCACTTCTGCATTCCCCACTTTGGACTAAGGAATTATAAAGTTCGGCAAACTTTTCTGCTGACTTTAAATTAGCAGTTTTAGCATTTTTGAGATTTTTCTTTTCTATACCAACGATAGGTAAGAAAAAATCGAAGTAGTTATAAAGCTCTTTTTTGCTAACACTTAAGGTGTCTTCAGTAGACTTATCAAAGCTTAAGATATAATCTTTGTTCGCAATAAGGATTATTCTAGCTTTTATTTTAGCTAAGCCATTTAGCTTTAGAGCTTCAAGTTCTGCAAAAGGATTCGCTTTCTCTGTTGCTACGAACAGGAGTTTATTTTTTAATAAAAAGCTGTTACTGTTATTATGTAGCTGTAGCTTAGAAATTGTTGCCTTAGGGAAATTGAATGCTCTTAAGAAGCTATACAGAAATTCTGCATTTGAGCTGCCAACGTCAATTGATTTTAGCTTACTTCTTGTTTCTTCAAACATCAGAATTTATCAGACATTGATTGTTTGTATTCTCTATAAAGCTTCTACTTGAATAGTTTGTGATTGCTTTTGCAACATATTCCGCCATCTTCACAGGAACTGCATTGCCTATCACTTGTTCCATCGCAGTTTTACTACCATTGAATTGGAACCAATCTGGGAAAGTCTGTATCAGACTTCTTTCTTTTGTTGTTAAAGCTCTTACATTATTATTAATCTCTGATTTGTCTGCCGGATGCTTTTTGTAATTATCAGGTATAGGACGATTAACTCCTCTAATTGTAGAACTTGGTTCATATACCGAAAACACAGCTCTTCTATTATAACTTCTGGGATGCATGTAATAAAAATCTGTGCCCAAGCTATCACCCAAATAATCGTGCAGCGTCATTTGCATACTAGACTGGTTTCGAAGCAGTTCATCATGCATAAAACCATCCATTGAATGCAGGTGACCTATCAAGAAAAACCTCTTCCTTGCTTGAGGTACACCCAAATAACTAGCATCCAATACCATACTAGTTATTCCATAACCACAACTCTTCAAAATATTTAAAGCTCTTGGTAAGACTTTACTCTTTGTAATGTTGTAAACATTTTCCATTACTACCCATTCCGGCCTTACTTCCTCTACAATATCTGCAAATGACATTGTTAGGTTTGCTCTCATTCCCTTATCCTCTCTTTTTCCTGCTATTGAAAAGTCTTGGCATGGAGGCCCACCAATAATCATGTCGGGGCTATAGTTGGCTATTTCTTCTATAACTTCCCTGCTTCCTAAGTCCCTGTTGTAGATGGGATGAGTAAAATTCTGCTTGTATACCTCTATGGCGGGAGCCCAGTTGTCAAATGCCGCCTCTATAGTGTATCCTGCATTCTGAAAACCCAACGACATTCCACCGCATCCCGCAAATAAATCAACTACTTTCA
>NZ_KB890766.1 GCF_000373265.1 Pontibacter roseus DSM 17521 | reverse complement strand
CTACTACAGCAAAAAAGCCGCTCCACGTATATTAGGGCGGCTTTTTTGGTTCGATAATTTCCCCCCTTCGGTTGATTCTGAGGTTGCTCGCCTCAAAATTCTACTTCTACACTACAGCTAAGGAGTGTGCCAGGTGAGTATTTTGCTAAAAAAGGCTCCGACCTAGGTCTCACCTTTCCCATACGAAAGCCAAAAACGTACCTCTCGCCCAATGCTGCTAACTGCTTACCTGCACTTAAGAAGAACAGTTTATCCGTTATGTTTGGAGTGCATCAGGGCTGATAGTGCCTACACGTCGTATTACCTGATAACTGAAAGCTAATACAGCAAGCGCAGAAATTGAGAACCATAAAATTCGATAAAACCAAGTGCGGTGTAGAGGTCTTGCTAAGGGTGGGATCAGGAGATGAAATAAAAGAAGCGTATACCAATACAGAGGTGTACAATACCGACTATTTTGAGATCCTGATTTTCAGAAAAGCGAAAGGGCATCTCGAACTGAACCAGCGAAAGATCGACTTGGTCGACAATACCATTGTCTACATTTCTCCATTTCAGAAGAGGCAATGGAAATTGGACCCAAACCACCTGGACTTCACTTTCCTTATTTTCCAGGAAGGCTTCCTCAACGACTTCTTTTCCGACAAGCTGTTCACCTACCGGCTTCTTTATTTTTACCAGCTGGATTACCCGCTGAACATGAGAGTCACAGCGGGGTATATCCAGAAAGCCTGCAGCACACTCACTGAAATTCACACCGAACTGAAGGAGACGAAACCAGACAGCGAACATCTTATCCGCTCCCTTCTCTATTATTTGCTGTTGAAACTCAACAGGGATTATGCCCAGCAAAACAACCTGCCACTCGATAAGCCGGAGAACAACTATGCCTATCAGTTTAAAAGGTTACTTGAGCTACACATCAAGGAAAAGCAGCGGATTGGAGAGTACGCGGAGCTTTTAGGCATCAGTAGAATCACGCTGAACAAAGCGGTACAGGCCCAATTCAACGTGACGGCCACCCATTTACTTAAACAAAGGCTGCTCTTTGAAATCAAGAACTACCTGATCCATTCTGGTCTGACTGTAGCCGAGATAGCGCACGAACTCCACTTCTCGGAGCCTAACCACTTGATGCGGTTTTTCAAGGCGCAAACCGGCCAGACTACCACCGTCTTCCTTGCCGATTATCAAAATGGTAGCATAGCATAAGGCTTTGGTAGGCTGCAAGCATTCCGCTATTCCGACCTTTGCGTCGGGTTCATTACTTCACAAATGTTGTAAGGGATGAAACACGGACCATAACAAAACAGAACGATTATGAAAAGAGTATTTTTACTGGTAGCGTTAACTTTATCTGCTACCTTTTCTTTTGCACAAGGCAAAGCAGACACGAAGGCTAGTCTTCAGCTAGTCAGAAACGCCACTTTGATTATAGAGTATGCCGGGCAGAAAATTTTAGTTGACCCGATGCTTTCTCCAAAGGGAGGCTTTCAGTCTTTCGCTGGAATCGAGCGGAACCCTACGGTCGAATTGAAGATGCCGGTAAGTGAAATCACCAAGGGCCTTGATTTGGTCATGGTGACGCATAGCCATCCCGATCACTTCGATGAGGCCGCAAGCAAGACCCTGGATAAATCTGTACAACTGATAAACCAGCCTGCTGACAGAGATTTTTTCAAGAAGGAAGGGTTCATCAACGCAGAAACCCTGGATAACAGCAGGGTATGGAATGATATAAGCGTTCACCGGGTAGAGGCACAGCATGGAACCGGCGAGGTACTGAAGATGATGGGCAAGACCTCGGGTTTTGTGCTCAAGGCCAAAAACCAGCCTACTATCTACATCGTCGGGGATGCTATCTGGACAGAGGAAATCAAAAAGACCATCAAGGAATATAAGCCTGACTATATCATCGTCAACTCCGGGGGTGCAGTTGTGCCTGGCTTTGAGAAGACCCCTATCCTGATGGATGAGGACCAAACGATGGCGTTGGTAAAGGAAAGTGGAAAGGCAAAGGTCATCGCAGTGCATATGAATGCGCTGGACCATTGTCGCACCACAAGAGAGTCACTTCGTCAAAAAGCAGAAAGTTTGAATATCGGAGTAGATAAACTGATTATTCCGCAGGATGGCGAGGTAGTGAAGTTATAAATCTGAATATTTGACTATTGCTTCAAAAACTCCCTTAAATCTACTAAATCCCTGTGGATAAAGTTCGATAATTCAATCATACGGGCTACTACTATTAAAAAGCCGCTCCATATTATGTGGAGCGGCTTTTTTGGTTCGATAAATTTCCCCTTCGGTCGAATTTCTTGATTTATTATACCATATAACTTCAATAATAGTGAGTTTACTTGGCTATTTACCCCTGTACTCAATGGGGTCTTTTGTCTTCACAAGTAACTTGTTCTCTGATTACTCCTTTTCAAAAATTTTCTTCCGGTGGTTCAGTCCCCAACCCTTTAAGGCATCGATGATGGGCGTTAAGGTATCGGCATAGGGCTCCGGCCTGTATAGAATCTTCACCGGGTAATCGTCTATTACCACACGCTTGATTAGCTGGTGCTGCTCGAGGTCTTTTAATTCCTTGGCTAAAACCTTCGGGGTGATCCCGGGAATACTCTCCTGTATATCAGTGAACCGCTCATTTCCCGTCATCACCGAAATAATAATGGGCAACTTCCATTTGCCATTTATCACTTCAATTGCATCCCGCACCGGCTTTACTGTGTCCAGGCAGGACAGGTACCCCATTTTATTAGCCATAACTCTTCGATTTTAACCTATTCCACTTTCCTTTGGGAAAGCACTATACAAAGGAAAGTAATAAGTCGTAATTTTGCAACACCTTACAAATATTGAAATTGACAAGGCGGAATATTGTAGCTGCAGGTCCTCAAGAACGATTAGGAGATGCTATAATGAATTCGGATGCAGATGGCGATGTCCGCTGAGGTCGGGTGTTATACTTGTAATTAAAAAATTAGGAACATGGCTTATAATGAACCAATAAAAAACAACGCTAAGGCAGGTAAACAGATGCTCATCGGTTTGCACCTTGGAAATGGATACGGCTCTCAGCCGGGAGCCTGGCGTATGCCGGGAGTTGACCCCAAAAGCTACACGAGTTTCGATGCGCGTGTCAAACAGGCTCAAGCAGCGGAGCGTGGTAAGTTTCAGTTTATATTTTTGCCAGATGGCCCTGGCGCTATCTTAACTGATCTGGAAACCGAGTCACCAAGTTTTAATCTCGATGTGATGCTTACCCTTGCAGCTGTCGCACGCGAAACCAAGCGCATTGGGTTAGTAGCTACGGGTTCTACAACCTTTAACGAGCCTTTCAACCTTGCCAGGCAGTTCAAGGCGCTCGATGTCATGAGCCATGGTCGTGCAGGCTGGAATGCAGTAACCTCCAGTGGTGATGCCGTCGCAGCAAACTACGGAAGAAGCATTCCGTCCAGTGAGGAACGTTATGGGCGGGCGCATGAGGTCGTCCAGCTCATCCAAGCACTTTGGGGTAGTTGGGGGAAAGAAGCTTGGGTGCATGACCAGGAGAGCGGGCAGTTCGCAAATAAAGAGCAGATCGTTCCCATCAATTTTAAAGGCAAGTTCGTGGGCTCACGCGGGCCGCTCTACATTCCCCCATCGGAACAAGGCCAACCCATTATCTTTCACGCAGGAGGCAGCCCAAATGCGCATGAGCTGGCGGGTCGCTTCGCCAATGCGGTAATTGGAGCGGCATTTACCATTGAAGATGCACGCGCTCAACGCAATGCTTTCCGGGAAGCGGCAAAGCGTTACGGTCGTAACCCTGACGAGATCAAGTATATCCCCGGCCTTATGACCACCATTGCCAAGGACAGACGCACGGCACTGGATCGCAGGATCAAACTCACAGGAAGCCTCATCCCTCAACGGGTAGCGTATCTTCAGCAAATGCTTGGCATACGCCTTGACCTTAACCGCCTTGACGAACCGCTCTCAAAAGAGCAACTGGACACAGCGCGCCCATCGCCTTATGACCCTCGTTCCCGCCATGCCCTGAAGATTGCAAAAGAAGGGTGGAGCCTGCGTGATATAATCGCCCACGGGGTGATTGATTATCATCCCGTCATTGTAGGACCGGGTATAGAGGCCGCCGATTATATGCAAGCGTGGTTTGAAGCAGATGCCGCCGATGGATTCTGGATTTCTCCCGACATCAACGAAGATGGCATTGATGCCTTTGTGGATGAAGTGGTTCCAATCCTGCAAGAACGTGGGCTCTTCCATCAAAATTATGAAGGCAAGACCTTACGCGAACATCTTGGTGCTCCTAATCAGTATGGTGTTGACCCTCGTGTTTTGACATGGGGCAAAGACAACATAGAGAAATAAGCCATAATTAATCATCATTAAAAATTAATCATAAATATAATCAACATGAACATAGGAGTAATTGGAGCCGGCGTGATCGGCAAGACCCTGGCAAGAAAGTTTAGCGCCGCTGGACACAACGTGACACTTGCAGATGCCAGAGGTGTGGCAAGCATCCAGGCCATTGCGGACTGGGCTTGTGTAAGAGCAGTAGAAGTAGAAGATGTTGCAGAGGATGTGGATGTGCTGGTGGTAGCTATTCCGTTTGGCAATATCCCGGACCTGGTGAAAACACTGCAAGGTAAGATAGCGGATCATGTCGTGATTGTGGAGACAACTAATTTCTGGCCCAATCGGGACGCTACGGTAGAGCCAGTGGAGAACGGCATGGTGAACAGCGTTTGGGTGCAGGAGCAGTTCGGTCGCCCTGTCGTCAAAGCATTCAGCAATATCGGTGCCTACAGCCTGGCGGTAGAAGGAAGACCCAAAGGAAGCAGAGGCAGGATTGCGCTGGCCGTCTCGGGGGATGAGCAAAAATCAAAAGAGGTGGTGCTGGGCCTGGTGGATGACGCCGGCTTCGACGCCTTGGATGCCGGGGGTCTGGAGGATTCCTGGCGACAGCAGGCCTGCTCCCCCGCCTATTGCACCGACCTCACCCTGCCTGAGCTTGTAAAGGCCCGGGCATCAGCCGAGAGAGAAACACTGAGAGAGAAGCAGGACCTGTTGTTTAGCAAAATGCAGGAGATAGGCGACCGATACTTTAAGACCATCCTGTCAGGAGATTACCCGGAAGGCTTCGTAGACCATGCCGTAGACATTGTTAGGGAGATTAACAATCTGCCTCCAAGAAAGCATAGTACGTTAAGTTAATCTGTAAACAGTTTAAAAGATATACAATATGAAAATAGGAATAATCGGCACAGGTGCCATCGGAAGTACGCTAGCAAAAAAACTCTCTGCTGCAGGTAATGAGGTAAAGGTCACCAACACCAGGGATATGGCCACACTTAAAGAAATAGCTGCCGGTTTGGGTGCAGAAGCGGCTACCATAAAGGATGTGGTAAAAGACGTAGAAGTCATTATTTTCTCTATTCCTTTCAAGGGTTATAAAGACTTGCCTAAGAATATACTGCAGGATGTATCTCAGGAGGTCATTATAATGGATACCAGTAACTATTACCCTTTCCGGGATGGCGAGCTCGCTGGTTTAGAAGGCAAGACCGAAAGTGAATACATCTCTGAAATCCTGGGAAGGCCTATTATCAAGGTATTCAACAATATCCTGGAGTACACCTTGAAGAATAAAGGGAAAGCTGCCGGAGAGGAAGGAAGAATAGCTGTATCGATAGCAGGCGATAACGAGATTCATAAAAAAGTAGCCGCTGAGCTGGTTGACCAGACTGGTTTTGATACCGTGGATGCAGGCATTTTGGCTGAATCCTGGAGACAGGAACCTGGCACTCCTGCCTATTGTACCGAACTGAATGCCGCAGAACTGAAACAAGCACTTGCTGCAGCGGAAAAGGGTAAAGCCCCTGCCATAAGGGATTTTATAATAAACAAATTTCAGAATTTCAGCCCCTTTCCTTCTCACGAAGAAATGGTTGATACTAATCGTTCAGCTGCCGCTGGGAATCTAAAGTAGGGTAATCTATTATTTGTACTTAACAGAAGGACTACTATCAGCATCTTTGTTTTGCTCACTTGTGCTGGTAGTAGCTATTTCCGCTACCATACCTAGCCCCTGCTTACCCGTGAGGCCAGGAGAAGAGGCCCCAGCAGCGTAGACATAATGAATCGACTGCTTGACTAGTAAATAACTGTACCTGGTAAACAGAAACGAAAAAGAGTCTCATTAGCATTGAATAATATGGATCATAAAGAAATAGCCTATTCCATTTTAGAACTTGCCATTGTATCGCAGGGGGAAACCATACAAAAGACCCTGCATAATTCATTGGCATTGGCAAAAGAAGCGGAAGCACATAACTACAAACGCATCTGGTTTGCCGAGCATCATAATTCAGACAATATTGGCAGTAGCGCCACCTCCCTGCTCATTGGTTACGTGGCTGAAAACACCTCCACCATCCGGGTGGGTTCGGGTGGTGTGATGCTTCCCAATCATTCGCCTTTGATTATAGCAGAACAGTTTGGGACATTGGCTCATTTATACCCTGGGCGCATAGATTTAGGCCTTGGAAGGGCGCCCGGCACCGACCAGGCAACTGCTCGTGCTATCCGGTCTGATTTTATGGAGGCTGCCCATTCTTTTCCTCGGGAAATAGAAAAAATTCAGCAGTATTTCTCCGTAGAAACTAAAACTGCAAAAGTAAGGGCTCCCATTGCAGAAGGCACTGATGTTCCGCTGTATGTATTGGGCTCGACTACCGATAGTTCACACATAGCGGCTGAAAAGGGATTGCCTTACGCTTTTGCCAGCCATTTTGCATCTACGCATTTACACAACGCTTTGCGAATCTATGAGCAGGAATTTAAGCCTTCTGAGTATTTAGATAAACCCTATACCATCGCCGGGGTGAATGTTTTAGTTGCCGATACCGATGAAGAAGCCGAAAAACTATTTACTTCCTTGATCAGAATGTTTGTGGGGGTATTAACCGGGTCTAGAGACCCATTACAGCCACCAACCGAGATGATTGAAGAGTTGAAACAAGTATTGCAGCATCCAACATTACAGCAAATGCTTAGGTATTCATTTGTGGGTAGCAAGCAAACGGTAAAAGCGCAGATTCAGGAATTTCTGAAAGAAACGGGCGTGGATGAATTGATTACTGTGTCCACCATGTACAATCTGAATGACCGCCTAAAATCTACCAGACTACTTGCAGAAATTATGAAGGAAGTAAACGAAAATAGGTAAAGAAGGAAAGGTACCATTTATGGAGCTTTTAGAAGAAAGTAGGCTGTTGTAATACAGAGTTAAAGCTTTATTTAAAACAATCTTCTCTGATCCTATCCTATCCCCAGAAAATCACTTAAGGAGGTAAAATCATTGTGGATAAAGTTCGATAATTCGATTCTTTGGTCTACTCGAAAGCCTCTCAGTTAATACTGAGGTGCTTTTTTTATGCACTTCGGACACTATTCAGACGCTAAAACGGCTTCATTAATTTAAAACTCTTCTACCTGTCTCTAAAAAGTCTGCTTTCGGAATCCAAAATAACTTAGGTAAGGCATCGGTGATGGCTATTCATGTTCCGCAAAACACTCATTAATTTGGTAAGTACTTGTTTGCGAACTCTTCTGTTTCACGGCCCGCTCTCCTGCCCAAATCAAAAAACAATTTTTGATTTTTGTTTGTGAGAAGGCAAAACATAACAGCTTAAGAGATATAAAAAATTGTTGCAAAATATCCTTAACTGGACGTGATTAGCTTGTACAGAAGATATGCATATCATATCTACTCGTC
Source organism: Pontibacter roseus DSM 17521 (assembly GCF_000373265.1). GTDB lineage: Bacteria > Bacteroidota > Bacteroidia > Cytophagales > Hymenobacteraceae > Pontibacter > Pontibacter roseus. The sequence continues at coordinate 526,954 of NZ_KB890766.1, read as the reverse complement.
TCTGCTTCAAAGCGAATAGCATCTTATTCCATACCTCTACAATATGCAATCAGCACTTACCCTATCCGTAGCAACGTTTCTTTTTTGAAATCGTCCAACCTAAGGCGATTACTTAAGTTTCGAGTGCTATTAACTATGGTAAGGTTATTTCTACTCTCCGTTCTCCTCATGTTCAGTACTGTGTGTCATGCGCAGTACCCGGAAGAGAAGCCTGAGGAGAAGCCGTATCTGAAGCTGGGCGGCGCTGTGCGTTTCAACTACAACCTCTCCACCTGGAAGGATGACCAGTTGGAGCGTGGCGGTGACTTTGGTTTTGACCTATTCCGCATCAACGCTGAAGCCGAGTATAGAGGCATCAAACTGAATGCGGAGTTCCGACACTACTCACAGGCCTTCGGAGGCTCATTCCTCAAACAGGGCTGGTTCCAGTACGACTTCTCGGACCGCTCTCAGATACAGGTGGGGCTGCAGCAGGTGCCTTTCGGTATTCAGCAATACAATTCCAACAACTGGTTCTTCAACATGACCTACTATGTAGGCTTCGAGGATGACCATGACATAGGCGTAAAGTACATCCGCGACTCCGGCCGCTGGCAATGGCAGGCAGCTTACTATAAAAGCGCAGAGGAGTTTGTTTTTGCTCAGACGGACCCTAGCCCTAACCGCTATTCCTATGATATTACCGGGCGAAATAAGGAAAACAACCAGCTAGACTTCAAAGTAATTCACCGCCTGGGCGATAGCCTGGCGCATGAACTGGGAGTTTCCTTGCAGGGAGGTCTGCTCTACAACCTCGACACAGAGCGTAACGGCACCCGCTACGCCGGGGCCATCCACTACGAGTACCAGGCAGACCACAGCCCCTGGAACTTTAAGCTGCAGGCCATGCGCTATCATTTCAATCCAAAATATGCAGCTGGAGCCAATCTCGACTTTGTGGGGATGGGTGCTTACGGCGCCAACTACAACGTGGCAAACGAAGGCGAAATCTATACGGCAGGTGTCTCTTATCATATTCCCGTTGCAACGAAACTGCTCCAGGGCATTGACATCTACAACAACTACGGGTATTATAATAAGCGCGTAAGTGGCTATGAGAACGCGCACATGAACGTGCTGGGAGCTTTGTTTACTGCCGGACCAATGTACATCTATACCGATGCGGCCTTTGGCTATAACCACCCCTGGCTAGGTCCCGAATGGACCGACGCCCTTGCAGCAGGTACGCCCGGCGAAACCAACTGGCACATGCGCTTCAACATTAACATGGGATACTATTTCTAGTGTAAAAAAACTGCATGCATGAGTAAAGTAAAAATCAACATAAAAAAATCGATGGGGCTGGAGGTAAACGGTCCCGTGTTCTGGTCGTCCATTGTCTTCCTGGTGATTAGCATTGCGCTGGTTCTTATTTTCAGGGAGAGCGCCGAAGCATTCTTCAGCGAAGCACAGGCGGCTGTCACCTCTACAATGGGTTGGCTCTTTATACTCAGCGTGAACCTGTTTGTAGGGTTCTGCCTGTTTGTGGCCTTCAGTCGGTTTGGAAAGATAAGGCTGGGGGGCAAGGAGGCCAAACCGGAGTTCAGCACCTCTTCCTGGTTCGCTATGCTGTTCAGCGCAGGTATGGGTATAGGTTTACTCTTCTGGAGTATAGCCGAACCTATCAACCACTTCCAGACGCCCCCGCTCGGTGAGCCCGGCACGCCTGCGGCTGCCCGGCAGGCCATGAACTTTACGTTTCTGCACTGGGGACTGCACGCCTGGGCTATCTATGCGCTGGTGGCGCTGGCGCTGGCATACTTTACTTATAACCGGCAGTTACCGCTTACCGTGCGTTCTGCCTTCTATCCTTTCCTCGGAGAGCGCATCCATGGTATAGTGGGGCATGTGATTGATACGCTGGCCGTGATTGCGACCCTTTTTGGACTGGCTACTTCGCTGGGGCTGGGTGTGCAACAGGTGGCGGCGGGCCTGAACCACGTTATACCTGCCATTGTAAACAATATCACCACCCAGATTATACTTATCATTGTCATCACGGGCATTGCCACTGTATCTGTGGTAACTGGTGTAGACAAAGGCGTTCGCATCCTGAGTGAATGGAACATCCGGATTGCCTTGTTTGTACTTGTGGCTGTGCTTGTACTGGGGCCTACTGTGTTTATACTGGGCTCCTATGTCCAGAATACAGGCTCTTACATCGGCAATTTCATGCAGCTCTCGTTCTGGAACGAAGCTTTTTCTAACAACAACTGGCAGGGCTCCTGGACTGTTTTCTATTGGGCCTGGTGGATTTCCTGGGCACCGTTTGTAGGGATTTTCATTGCAAGGGTATCCAAGGGCCGAACCATCAAGGAGTTTGTGCTTGGCGTGCTCATCGCTCCTTCGCTCCTCTCCTTTCTCTGGATGACCGCCTTTGGCAGCACCGCCCTACGCGAAACCTTGGCGGGCAATCCGGCTATTGCAGATGCAGTGGCTGCGGATGTGTCCACCGCACTGTTTGTGTTCTTTGAGCAACTGCCTTTCTCCACCATACTTTCCGTGATTGGCATTTTTCTGGTGGCGGGCTTTTTTGTCACCTCCTCCGATTCTGGTTCGCTGGTAGTGGTAAGTCTTACCTCCGGCGGCAACCCCAATCCTTCGGTGGGCTTACGTGTTTTCTGGGCGCTGTCAGGTGGCGCTGTGGCGGCTGTACTGTTGCTCGGTGGCGGCTTACAAGCCTTGCAGACAGCCGTTATCATCACGGGACTTCCGTTCGCCTTTATCCTTTTGCTGATGTGCTACAGCCTGTATCGCGGCTTAGACGAGGAAGCCGCGGAGGAGACAAAGCTGGGAAGGGCGCAGCAACGTAAAGCCTACCAGCAGCTGATTACCGAAATGCTGGCCAAGCGTGCACAAAAGCAAGACTCAAGAACAGCCGTACCACAGAAAGACAGTTCTATACCTCCAAACCCTAATGCACTATGATAACGATAGATGCCCTGATGGTCTGCCTCGACCTGAGCGATATAGACGAGAAACTGGTTGCCTTCTCCCGCTCCATCTGCGAGCGGCTGGAGGTGCGCAAGGTATATTTCGTACACAACATCAAACTATACGAGCTGGGCGATGACTTCCGGGAAATGATTGGGGATATTGACCTGAGCAAAGAAGTAGAGGAGAACATCGCCGATTTAGTAGCTGAGCAGTTTGGCAACACCGCAGATTATGAGGTATTGGTAAGCGAGGAGCCTAACACCGAAGTTATACTGGCCGACCTGGTAAAGCGCTATGGCATCAAGCTGACGCTGCTGGGCAAGAAAACGAGCGACAAAAGTACCGGAGCCTTGGGCACAAAGCTGTTGCGCATACTTCCGTGCAGCGTGCTCGTGTTCCCCGAAACAGCCGCCCCGACCATTCAGAAAGTACTGGTGCCGATTGACTTTTCAGATACTTCGGTACACGCACTCCGGCTCAGCAAGGAGCTATCAGACCAGTTGGGGCTGCAACTGGAGATTATGCACGTGTACCGGCTGCCATCGCAGTTCTTCCCGCTGATATCCGAAGAAAAAGCTGTCCGGAAAGCCGAGGAAGTGGTGAAAGAAAAATTCGCTGACTTGCAGAAACGACACCAGGAGATTGCCGGTGTGCCTTATACCCTGGTGCGAGCGGCCAACAAAAGCATAGCCGAGCGCATTGTCCTGCACCTGGAAAAAGGCGGCCATGATTTGCTGGTACTCGGGCTGAAAGGAAACAACCCCTTGCCATCGCTAAGCCTGGGGAGTGTACCAACCGAAATGTACAATACCGATATTAATGTGCCGCTTTGGCTGGTGTATTCTGAGGACGTTATCAGGCAGTAGCAGGTATAGGACTCTAGAGGTATGAACAACCGTAAAGATTCATAACGGCACCCGGGGATAATTAGAGACTTCTACTTCTTTGCCACTTTTTGTATGAAGCAAGCGGCTAGGCCGGTTTTCCTGCGCTAATTGGTGCGCCCGGTCAAGCGCGTCCTCCTCCTCTTTGAAAGTCCCTAACGTCGTATTGGCATAATCCAACACTTGCCACTGCTCCTCTTCCTCACTCCAGGTAATCCGGTAGGTATTTTCAGCCAAGTGAGGCTTGTTCCGAATCAGGTCGAGTATGATTTTTCCATCACTGTAGCTTCCATCCGGGTAAGGCATGGGCAGCAGCGCGAAGAAGATGTAGTACATGGAAAAGTAAGTAAACTGATAGGTAAGCATACCTGCCTCCACTGTTCCTTTTTCGACAAAGTACATCACAGCAATGGCTGCTATCGCATTGAACAGCATTCCGCCTGAAAAGATGAGGATGTTAGCTATTCGGTGCTTGTACTTCAGGTTATCAAAAGAGCAGAGGCCATACCAGAAATAGTATTTGCGTACTTCCAGCATGCCCAACCGAAAAAGTACATCTCCGGTGCCAACAGTTACTCTGATGTTTCTGCCGCCCATTAGCCAGGCAAAGAACACATGGCCGGCCTCGTGCAGAAAGGAAATTATCGGAAGCACCAGAAAGAAGGCTAGTACAAACTTCGGTATGTCCTGGAATCCAAACATGACTATACCTGTTACGGCAACCAGGAATTGAGTTACGGCTTACGTAGCTTTTTAATGCATACCTTGGCTTATAAGTAAAGGCTCAAAATAGGAATTTGCGTTGTCATTAAGTACAAAAGGCTGTGGACGCACAGCACAACAGCAGACAAAGCTTTCACTAAGACTGAAGGGAAAGTAGAGCCCACGGCGAACACTGGACTTCCCAACCCAGCTACCAATACCTCAAAATATCAATAAGCTAAAAGAATGTATTTAGACGGGTGCCTCTGCCGGTATCGGAAGAGCAGCAAAACAGCGAAGCAGTTGTTGCGGACTGGAGACATACTGCATGACGCAGCCCGCTGGGTAGGGAGGGTGCACCTGTTTAGAATCAGAGCTCCAGACACTGAAGGTCCTCCCGCTGCTTCCTATACCTTGCAAGTGACTGAAAATCCTTCTGTACGAATCCAAGTGAAGAGCAGTCAACCTCCTTGTTGTCAACCTGTTCGGATTGGGGAGCGCCATTCGTTCTCGAGTATTCAGTATACTTCTTTTGAAGGCACTTTACTGGTTCGTCATCTATGATGTAAACCCGATTCTCTGTCACATTATCCCTGGTTTGGCCCTGATGTACAAAACTCCACGTCAAACGATTGTGAAATACGAAAAACAGAGCATCCTCTTTTACATAATAGCTGTCAACGGCTGAAAAGTGACTGTACTCACTGTAGGTGTGCCTGACCATCCGGAGCTGCCCTTTCTCAGAAAAATAAGTCGCCGTTCCTTTCTTCTCATCGTTACAATTGTAGCTGAACGAGGCTGAATCAAGCCTGCCGCTTTCCAACACGGAGGTAATGTAGGCATACTCCTCCCTGATGTCCTCAACATTCCTTATAGCCCGTGCCTCCCGCAACTTTTCAGAAGGTTTCATCTGAGAATTAGCTATGGTGGTAGTCTCGGCTTGCAGAGCAGATTCTTCCATGGAAGCCGTTTTGTCTTTGCAGGAGGTAATCACAAGCAGAGCTAGCATGTAAATCAATCCATTCATCTTGTTTATCCTAAAGAGTTTCGTCTAAGCGTTGCGGTAGTATTACCTTCTGTTAAACGTTTGCCGGTGTTCCAAGAGTGGATTTTATGCACACTCCTTATGCCGTATATTGAATGACTGCAGGAATCCGAAGCCTCGTCGATGGCAATACAGCCAACAGGGTAATTGCCAGATGAGTACCTTTATAATGACAAGCACTCAATGTTCCGCCTTCGGGTGATTTTGCAGATTTTTATACCAGCTATACCTGTCAGCATATTGCCCAGTATCACCACATCCTACTCGCTATGGCTGATATTGATGATTGCCGCAAAACCGTCTGCAAAGCAACCTACTGAAAGTTTTATCAATCAACCCTATCCAGATAAAGGAGGCTACTGAGGCTTCTGGATATGGTTTGTTTACCACATGTTATTGTAACTCATCAACCTGCTTGAGCCAGGCTGAGACTTCGTCTTTTAGTGACGCATTGAAGTATGGGAGAAACAAAGCCACAGTGACTGCCACATAGTATTTTATCTGCTTCTCCTGGGTATGATGTCTGTTTTGAGGCAGCCGCGCATACCTTACCCAACTATCAGAGATAATGAACACCTGCTCGAACAGGAGCGGAAATATGTGGACAGCTACTTCATCCTCAAAAATGCCGTTGCTTTTGTATTCCTCAAACAAGGCTAAAAATAATTCCCTCCTGCTTTGGAAAAGCTGCTCGTAAGCCACGTACACCCTAGGGAATGTCTCTAAAATGGGCGCAGATTCTATGAAAAAGAAGACATACCGGTACATGACCTGGTAAATGTCAGTGAGAGGGGCCACCAAGGCTTGGGCATCTGTGAAATTGGTGACAGCCTTGGTGGCGAAAGATGTGATTTCTCTCTCCATTTCTGAAAAGATAGCGAGCACCAGTTCTTCCTTGGTCTTGAAGTAATACCGCAGGTGCCCGTCGCTGATGGCCAGTTCATGGGCAATATCCCGAAGTGTGGTCTTGCTGATGCCCTTCCGGTTGAACACCTCTACTGCCTGACTGATAATCTTTTCTTTCATATTAGCTCTTTGGAGCTAAATTAACGAAAAACTACTACCTTTGTATTAGCTCAATTGAGCTATACGTAAACTATTTAATGTGCTAATTAGCTCTTAGATACCGATAATCGTTTCAGCAGATAGCAGAGCTGGTCGCTTATATACCTTGATTCCTATGAATTCCAGCAAAAAATGTCCACAGTGCGGTCAGTGGTCCCGATGGAGCCAAAGCCCCTCTGACCGTTGCGAACACTGTCAAGCTATACTTGATCCGCAAGCCGTGGAACGCCAGAAAGCACGGCAACAACGCGAACAAGAGGAGGAAAAGCGCTTCTCGATTGAGTTCATCCAAATAAACCCGGATGATTCTTGGTTCACCAAATTCTACAAGCGCATAGGCTTGGGATTTCAGATTGCATTTGCGTCCATTGTTTCTCTCATCATATGGCTTATCGCATTGCTAGCCGGTTAAACTGGAGCACCTTTGGATGGCTCTTCTGGATGCTGGCAGCAGTATATCTGGGGCATTGGGGGTGGCGTTGGCTAGGCTTATCAAGACCAGAGTGGGTGCAGCACTACCTTGATGATTTGCTCTGTCTTCCGCTGGTACTTTCCATTACGTTGTTTGTATTGCGATTTTTTTACGGTACTCAGTTGCGCCTCTCCTGGTACCACGTGGCTTTTACGGTGCTATATTTCACGCTGGCCTTCGAGGTATTGTTCCCGATGTTTATGCCCCGCTATACCGGCGACTGGGTCGATGTAGCACTTTACGCAGTGGGAGGCCTTCTTTTCTACCGCTTCCAGAACAAGTGTACAGGCTCCAGAATCCTGTAATGAATCGCTTTCAAAAGCAACTCTACAAGATTTACATTGCAACTGCCTCTTGCACATCTTAAAATGCTGGGCCAACCCCTTACTAATAACAGACTCATAGTTGAAAGCAACTATTTTGCGTAAAGTATAGCTTCATGTAAATATGTCGCCTACACTATGAGAAATGTCAAAACTCTGGCCGTCCTGAACACGCTTTTCTTCCTGTTGCATTTGTTGCCGTCGCAGCTAACGCAGCTCAGGCTTTTCAATGACCAGACCATCGGCGACGTGTCGGATAAATACCCGGCGCTGTTCACGCCCGCAGGTATAACCTTCTCCATCTGGGGCATTATCTACGTAGCCCTTTCCGCTTTCTGCATTTACCATTTAATCAAAGCCTATAAGGAGTCACCTCAGCATGAGGCAAATGTGGACCTGCAGCGACTAGGCTACTTATTCATGCTGAACAACCTGGCCACAGGTGCCTGGACTATTGCCTGGGTGAACGAATGGCTGGTGCTGTCGGTGGTGCTCATCCTGACGCAGTTGGCAACGCTGCTGGCGATGCATCTGCGGCTAGGCATATTCGACAAAGGTCGTTCTGCTGCCTCCAAGTGGTTTACACAGGTGCCCCTTAGCTTATATTTTGGTTGGATTATTATCGCCACAGTGGCCAACATTAGTTCTGCTTTGGTTGGTTTAGGATGGGATGGCTTCGCCCTGGGTGCTGGTACCTGGACTACGATTATGATAGTGACTGCCACTTTGATTGTCGTATTCGTTGTCTTCACCCGGACTAACCCCTATATTGGTCTAGTAGGTGTATGGGCACTCTACGGTATCATTTTAAAACACCGCCAGCTAGACCTGGAAGAAAGCCCTCAAATCATTACCACTGCCTGGGTTTGTTTAGCAGTTGTGGCTCTGACAGCTATAGTCTCCTTCTTCCGAAACGCTGAAAGAAGACAAAGAACATTAGCTCAGCGCTGATCTTGGTGAATGCAGGTCATGGCACTTGTCTCCATAAATCTGAGTCCGGAGCGACACCAGCAGATTTATCTGCATTTGGTTCACTGAATCACTACAAGCTGATTCACTGCACAGAACTAAGCCTTCTTGGTTTTTTTTCCTAAGCCATGTATAGGTATGCACACACCTATACTTCTCCCTGCTACCTGTACAATTCGAATTTCATCAACCCACTGAATGCCTATACGTTTACCCTAAAGTATTCTATTTCAAAGAAGTATGCTGGAGCTGCTGGAAACAAACACAAACCAGGCCTTTGACCAGATGGTATGGATTCCCGGAGGAACGTTTGAGATGGGCTCCAACGACTTTTACCCGGAGGAAAAACCGGTGCACCGCGTGGCGGTAGACGGTTTCTGGATGGACAAATACCTGGTGACGAATGCAGAATTCAGCGCTTTTGTCAAAGCGACAGGTTACCAGACCGTCGCTGAACGCTTCCCTAACCCGACGGATTACCCTGGAGTTGACCCCGCCTTGCTGGTGCCAGGTTCCCTTGTCTTCCAAAAGCCGGCTTGTAAGGTAAGCTTGAAAAATCACCTTTCCTGGTGGGCCTATGTACCAGGTACTTGCTGGAAAAACCCCGAAGGCTCAACCAGCAACCTGCACGGCCGGGAAGACCATCCGGTAGTGCATGTTACGCACGAGGATGCAGCCGCCTACTGCGAATGGGTGGGGAAAAGCCTGCCTACCGAGGCCGAATGGGAATTTGCCGCACGCGGCGGACTGGAAGGAGCCGTCTATACCTGGGGAGACGATTTTACCCCGGACGGACAGATACTCGCCAACACCTGGCAGGGGGAGTTTCCCTGGCATAACCTGCAAACCGATGGCTACGAAGGCACCTCCCCGGTAGGTGCTTTCCCAGCAAACGGGTATGGCCTGTATGACATGACGGGTAATGTATGGGAATGGACCGATGACTTCTTTCGCCCGAGGCACCCGGAAGATGCAGCCAAAGCTTGTTGCGTGCCACGCAATCCAAAGGTATCAACAGCAGAATCTGGCTTCGTCCAAAACCAACCAGGAAGCAATATCCCCAAGAAAGTGCTGAAAGGAGGTTCCTTTCTGTGTGCTCCCAATTATTGCCTTCGCTACCGGCCGGCAGCCCGACAAGGCGAGGCGATTGAATCCTCCGCCAGCCACATCGGCTTCCGCTGCATCGTCAGGAAACCAAACCCATCTGCAGGGGAATTGTGACAAATTAAACTCAGACTGAATGGATGGTCTTCTGCCAAAGTTCCTCAACATCATTGTGCCAGTGTTTTCGGTACTCAGCATGCTCTCTGCCGGATTGGCGTATACCTTCCATGAAATCGTCAAACCGCTCCGAAATAAAAAGAGGGGTATGTTAATGATAGCTGCCGACTGCTTGCTGGTTCCAGTCCTAACCATTTTCATCATAGTCACCACACTCAGTTTTGAAAGTAAGGGCCCGCTGGTCATGGTCGTCATCCTTTCGCTCACCAGCATGGCCATCCTGTTCCCCCTTGCCTGGTGGCATGAAAAAGGAAAACAAGAAGAAACAACCAAACCCAACATCAGCTATGGAAAATAAACAAGGCGCCGGCCAAAAGAATATCCTGATACTGTGCATGGACCAATGGCAAACACACATGGAAGTACCCGAAGGAGTCAGATTCCCAGCAATGGAAAGGCTGGAGGCGCAGGGGGTTACCTTCGAAAGGCAATACTGCACCGTGCCCATCTGTACGCCCTCAAGGGCAACTATGTGGACGGGGGTCCACGCCATAAAAACGGGTTTGTGGGATAACACCAACTTCGCCTGGATACACGAATTAAGCCAAGAGTTTCCAACCATTGGGCATATGATGCGGGAGCAAGGCTATTATACTGCTTTCAAGGGCAAATGGCATCTTTCAGAAGTCCCGCACAGCGAGGATGCACTGGAGCGCTATGGGTTCTCAGATTTTCAGCAATGGGGAGAAATGTTTGGCATGCCCCTGGAAGGCGCTAAGGTAGATGGCACCGCCGTATTCGAGACTATCGACTGGCTTGAACACAAATCCTCACAGCTAGACCAACCCTGGCTCCTGCTCTGCAATCTCATCAATCCGCATGACATCATGTTCTTTCAGAGCGACCCGATTGAGGAACCGGTTCCGAATGGCGCAATAGCCGGTATGAAAACTCCTGCACAGCGTTTGAGCTGGTTTGAGAAAGAATGGCCGGTTGAGCTGCCAGAAAACTTCGAGGACGATTTACAATACCAGCCTTTCGCGGTACAGCATTACAAAGATTTTATCGACAAAAACTATGGAAAGGTACCGGAGAACCGGCCCGAACTCTGGCGCAAAAGACGGAATTACCTCATCAACGCCATGCGGCTGGTGGACTATGAATTCAACAAAATCATCGAGGCACTGGACAGGCTCGACCTCTGGAAAGATACTATCGTCGTGTTTACTTGCGACCACGGCGAAATGAATGGCGCGCACAGGATGAGCCAGAAAGGTGGCATCCATTACGATGAAGCGGCTGTTGTCAGCTTGACAGTTTGCGTACCGGATGGACCAAAAGGTGCGCGTACTTCCGCTGTGGGTTCCCACCTGGACCTGGCTCCAACCCTGCTGGAATTCGCAGGACTCCAAGAACATGAAATCAAAACCCGATACCCGCACCTGAAAGGCAACAGCCTCAAATCGGCCATTATGAACCCAACTACGGCAGGCCCCCGCGGCAGCCAGAGTGAGCCGGGAAAAGGGGCGCTCTACTGCTGGGATGGCCTGCACATGCTGGATGAAAAGTGGTCTGTATCGGGTGCTCTCCAGGCACTGACGGGAATACCAGCGACAGAAGACAGACAAGAGCACATGCAGGCAGCCGGGAAAAAATACGGTGCTCCAGATTTCAATAACCGGACCTTCTACCGGACTGTGGTGGACGGACAGTATAAACTAGTACGCTGGTTCAGCCCGAGTAACTATGGTAACCCTGCCACATTAGAAGAATTGTACGCCCACAGTGATGTCACCCTGCACGACCTGATCAACGACCCGCTGGAACTGGACAACCTGGCGCACCCAGACCACCCGAAGCATGACCCGCAAGCGGCTGAGAAAATGCTCCAGAAACTGCACCATCTTATTGTGGAAGAAATAGGCGACGACCAGGCACCCTTTGACCTGAACCTATTCGGGACCCGAAAAACGGGCGACGAGACTAATCACTAAGTTTGACAATGCGGGAAACTTCTACTGAGGACAAGGACACAACGACAGACGAGGAATTTCATCTGCCCGGTCTCACCGTGCTGCGCGATGCGGTTCAAAACGCCTCCAGAAAAGTACCGCCACGCAACAAACTCCAGCAGGACGGCATCGCCGGGTTGACTACCGCCGTCAGCAGTCTGCCAGATGGTATGGCGAATGGCTTGCTGGCCGGCGTGAACCCCATCTACGGTCTCTACGCCTGTATAGCGGGACCATTGGTAGGAGGCCTTTTTTCTAGCACGCAACTGATGGTGATTACCGCAACCAGCGCTTCGGCAATCATGGCGGGCCAGACGTTGGGTAGTTTACCGGCGGAGGAGCGGTCGAAGGTATTTTTTCTGCTGGTAGTGCTTATCGGGGTTTTTCAGGCGGCAATGGGGCTGCTAGGTATGGGACGTTTGACACGGTTTGTTTCATTCTCGGTGATGACTGGTTTCCTGACCGGCATCTCAGTGCTGTTGGTCATGAGCCAACTCCCGACTGCTACAGGTTATGAAGCTAGCGGGAGCAACAGCATTGTCAGGACATTTAATCTGCTATGGCATATAAATCAGGTGCATTTGCCTACCACCTCAATGGCTGCATTAACCATATTGCTTGCCATCTTCCTGCAAAAAACCCCGCTTAAGAAGTTCTTTGCCTTGATTGCCATCGCCATCCCGTCACTGATTGTCTTTATAGTAGGGCTGGAAGATGTAAAAGTAGTGCAGGATGTCGGTGACATCACCGGTGGCTTCCCTAGACTGGCCGTACCGCCTTTTTCTGCTATCAATATGGACATCATAACCGGGGCTATGGCGGTAGCGATTGTCATTCTCATACAGGGAGCCGGTGTCAGCCAGAACGTTCCAAACAAAAATGGCCAGAGCACCAGCACCTCGCGTGATTTCGTGGCGCAGGGGGTTGGTAATATGGCGAGCGGTTTTTTTCAGGGGCTTCCAGTAGGTGGCTCGTTAGGCACCACTGCCGTCAATGTGCTGGCCAGGGCACAAACCAGATGGTCGGTCATTTTCTCAGGGCTTTCGATGACTCTGATTGTTGTTGCGCTGTCAAGTATAGTGGCTCATACCGCCATGCCTTCTCTGGGTGCCATGCTCATACTGGCCGGTATCCGGAGCATCAAGCTTTCTGATATTGTCTCTACCTGGAATTCCGGCTGGAAATCGTGGCCGTCATTGCTCGCAGGGGGAGTTACCTTTGGGGCCACCCTGATTCTGCCTATACCTACTGCGGTAGGTATAGGCGTGCTCCTCTCCGCTTTCCTTTTCGTGACCCGTTCGTCCACTGAAGTATCCTTAGTGGAACTTCGAAAGCGTTCGGATGGGAAAATAGAAGAACATACGCCTCCCAAAAAGTTGACAGGGAATCAGGTGACGGTACTCAATGTGTATGGGAACCTGTTTTATGCAGGCGCCAGGACCTTGGAGCATCTGCTGCCAAAACCAGGTAACGTTGAAAACCCCGTGGTTATACTGCGCCTGAGAGGACGCACGCACCTGGGAGCCACCCTCATTTCTGTACTGGCAGACTACTCCAGCCTGTTACAGAGCCAGAAAGGAAAGCTATACTTGACCGGGGTCAGCGAACAGGTATACCGGGAGGTGATGAACTCCGACAAACTGCGTATAAACGGGCCGGTAAAAGCTTTCAAGGTAGAACCTGTTCTCGGACTCTCCACGCATAACGCGGTGGTTGACGCAGAAGCCTGGCTGCTGGAAGATGAAGCAGCGCCTGCTCAACATTGATTCGAGACTTCACTTCATGCTTCCTGGCTAGCTTGATGGCTAGCCATACCTTTTTTTATTCCTTAGTAAATTCCTTAGTGCTTCTCATGGTGTCAATCGGGCGTACTAGTTTTTCTATTTGTGCCCGTTTCGGCTCTAGGAAGGGAGGCAAGGATAGTTTCTCCCCAAGCGTTTCGTAGGGCTCATCCCCCATGAAACCGGGGCCATCTGTGGCCAATTCAAATAGAATCTGTGGCGCGACCCGGGTGTACAAGGACTCGAAGAAGTGGCGGTTGACGTAACCCGATGTAGGAAGCCCTACCTGGCTCATCCATTCGGTCCACTCGTCTAGCACGGCTCGGTCTGCTACCCTGAATGCCGCATGGTGGACCGTGCCAAAACCCTGCTGGGCCTGCCGCAGATTGGGGTTGTCTTCTACTATCACGGAGGCACCGTTTCCACCCTCCCCCATTTCAAATAGATGAAACGCTCCTTCTTGCGCAGTCTCTTTGAATAGAAGCACTTTCTCGAATATCCCTTTCAAGGCATCAAATTGGGATATGCGCACAAAAACAGGGCCGAGTCCCCTAATGGCATGCTCCAGCGGAACCGGGCCTTTCTGCCAAGGTATGCCGGGCGCCACCCCCTTATCCAATTCGTCTGAAATCAATTGGTATTGCTGGTCCTCAAAATCGACAAAAGAGAGTGCTTTCTTGCCAAACTGTTCTTTGATTCCGGTGTGTTTAACTTCCAGACGGTCAAACCGCTTTTCCCAATAGCTTAGAGCTGCATCTGTCGGGACCCGGAAGGATGTCTTGGAAATCTCATTGGTGCCGTGCACCCCTTTCGGAATGCCTGGGAAGTCAAAGAAAGTCATGTCTGTACCGGGGCTCCCTTTGTCATCGGCAAAAAACAGATGATAGGTCTGTATATCGTCTTGGTTGACTGTCTTTTTCACCAGGCGCATACCTAGCACGTTCGTGAAAAAGTCATAGTTCTTTTCTGCGCTGCTGGTGATGGCTGTGACGTGGTGTATTCCTCTCAGTTGGTTCATGTAGTGATTGTGTGAGTGAAACGGTTCTAAAACCCTATACTTGTACTACGAGCTTAGTGGCCAGACGCTACGTTCAATATGTCTTCAAGTACTTCACTATAGCCTGACTGACCCATGTGGTGAGTTGGGGAAAGGCTCTAAAGCAGGTGCGCGTAGAGTGCAAGAGGTAAAATCAGGCTAGCCAAGACCTTCTTTTCCTTGTTTTACCTCGTAGGGTTTTCCTATCAGCTTGACCTCGTAGGCATTGCTGACACCCTTTAGGTTCAGGTAATTGCAACCTACGGCATACGGCGGGTTCCGAAGCAAGCGATACGCAATGGCTGAAATCACAAAGCTATTGTCGAGCTCCTTGGTGGCTGCCTGCAACCGGGCGGCTATATTCACCGGAAAGCCCATCACCGTGAGGTTATTACTTATACCAATGCCCACATTCCCCACAATCACATTTCCCACGTGCACGCCTATACCTACCTCAAAGGTATGGTTGAAGTAGGGTCGCATGTAGGTGTTGTTGAAGATTTTGATATCTTCCAGAATTTTCAGGCCTGCCAGCACAGCCGACTCAGTTGCTTTCTTGATGCGGCTGTTAAGCCCAAAAACCGCGTACAGCCCGTCCCCAGACGTATCGATGATTTCGCCTTGGTACAAGGCGATGGCATTACGAAAGAGCCCAAAAATCCTTCGCATGATGTGGATGACATCGAAGGGAAGATTGGCCTCTATGAAGGGGGTAAAGCTGCGAATGTCGATGAAGAAAAGCGCCAGCTTGCGCCGTTCTCCCATCACGGTCATGGTGCTGTCCTCCTGGCTGTCTATAAAAATATAGCGGTCTGTTTCGTCACGAATCAACCGACGCACCTCCACCCCTTCGCCGGTTACATAAGATTGGCAAGCCAGCCGTACGATATCCGGGAACTTCTTCACGTTCCGGATGGCGCGCTCGTAGCTTGTGGGCGGCGTCAGCTTCTCCTGCCCTTCCACTACCAGTACGCGGCAGGTAGTACATTGCCCTTTCCCGCCACAGGCGTGGTAATGGGGTATACCGGCAGCCAGTGATGCTTGCAACAAGGTCTGACCACCTTCTACAGACACCACTTTCTCGCCTTTAAAATCTACCTGGCAGGCCATAAACACTAATAGCTAAACTGTTTTTATAGATGGTTTTTCTACTCAATCTAGTCAAGTCCTATCTGTGTGACTTGTCGCATGGAAGCAACGGAAATCCTGTCCCGAATAATCCCTTAGCGGGCCTATACCTTCAACAACGGGCAGGGAAATTTGAAATCTATTCTCCTTTTGTCTGTTTGTAAGCGTTCCTGACCCCTTTGCTCCCCTTGCTGAAATTTATTGTTTCCAGTGCTTCCCTGTCCCACTTTGCCAGATTTGCCGCTGCTTCATAGGTGCTCTGCAAGAAATCCATAAGCATACCTGCAGGGTCGTCGGCCTGCTGCACCGCCTCATAGGGTAGAATGTATTCCCGCAGTTGTGCCTCGTAGTATGCCTGTTTGGGTGTTATGTCTGCTTCTTTATACCCCTCTGGCTCCGGATAGATGTAGCTGTAATACGCTGCCTTGGGAAAGGCCTCATTCCCTGGCCAAAAGCCGCAACTGCACACTTCTTTTGAATAGGCATCCTGTGCCACCCAATCAGGAAGGTTGGGCACCCCTCCCGGATGCTTGGGCGCATCGCGACCGGAGAAGCGGGACACGGCCAAGTCAAAGCTCCCCCAGAAGAAATGGACCGGACTACATTTGCCTTGGAAAGCGGCGCGAAACTCGGTGAGGACTTTGTGGCTTTGCATCAGCACCTGGTGGAGCGCTGCAGCATGCGCCGGATGATAGGTGGCATGCTGGAAATCCTTTGGAAAAGGAATCGGATTTTCCAGTTCATTCGGCACTTCGTGAATATTCACTTGAATATCAAACGCACGCAGAGCTTGTAATGTCTTCTCGTAGCAAGAGGCCACTGACAGCTCCTGCAGGCTGATGCTGTGAGCCTCACCCGTGCTGGTGCTGACCTGCAGTTGGTGCTTTGTGAAATCGAAGTCGAGTTGAAAGTATTTCTCCTGGTCAGGTATGGCGCCAGTAGACAGGCCCGTAGGCGTCACATATAGGGCGACATGCCAGGAATGGTTTATCCAGTGCATTTTGGATAGGCGTATTTTCCCTGCTATCTGCGTCCACAGGTGCAGGGTCTCGTACGTGTCTTTAGCTTCGGAGAAAGCAAGCGGGGGCCATGGAGAATTCATAGTATACCTGTTTCTCCTTATAACGCACATCCTGCTTTTTTGTCTTTCTGGTGTACACAATCAGGTTGTTCGTTCGCTTCATTCTACCAGCTCTGTTGTCCATCGGACTATACCTGGCTTGCTGCGCAGGCTTTCAAAGAGTTTGTAGTTCAGTAAACCTACTGCTCGCCTTCTGCAGGTATGGCTCAGTGGCAACTGCATACCTTGGAATAGATTGATGACTGACAGTACCTACTAAAATGAAAAGCCCCTCCTCTTGGGCTGAGGGGCTTTTCAGTCAGTTAATTGTATATTGTTCAAGAGGCGCAGCAGGTATAGGTGTCACCTCCAACGGGTTCTGAGGAAATCCATACCTCCGTTTGCCTGAATCGGCTGCTGTCCCCTATACCTTTACAATTTGTCAAGCATGTCGCCCAGGTCGCTCACACCCAGCGTGAACCAGATACTCACCAGACCCAGGATTATCTTTATAGCAAGCGGAATCGAAAAGCCGAGTTTCCCCCTGAGTTGTGCATCGGTCTGTGGGATGTAGAGCAAGGATAGAATCAGGAAAACCAGCCCCGGAACGGGATGTACCAAAACCAGGTTCAGTACACCAATCGCGAAAATAACTATACCCAGTATCCAGCTGGTAATGTTCAGTGTCATAACGTTGTCTTTCATAGTGTTCATGTTTAGCTTCCGGCGAATGGTGACCCAAATATACCAACTGCAAGCTCAGCCCAGATGAGGAAGAGCACCACTAGGATTACGGCTATGACAGCGAGTGCATTGTCCTGGCTTTTTATCTTTCGCAAGACCAGTTCACAGAGTAAGCCCGTGCCAAACAGCAGGACACCCATGACCAAGAAATCAAATGCGTCCCAGTTTACTTCGTCGGTGAACTGCATGGCTACCAGCGGAATGAGTAGTATAAACACTACTGTAAGCATAATACCGATAAGTCTTTTGTTGTGTGTAAGCATAATGGTTCTGTTTTAGGTTAAGGATATAATTATAATAGTTTTCTAGCATTACAAATCCATCAGCATCATTTCTACTTTGTCGGGTAAATCCCCTACTCCCATCGTGGCCCAAATGATGAAGATGCCCAGCACGATTTTCACTATCCTCATTCTAGGTATAGTGAAGCCTACCATTTTCTTCAAGATGTCATTCACGGGAAGGAAGTACACGAGCGAAAGCAGGATGATGAAAATCCCGAAGCCCGTGTCGCCTCCCCAAAACGTGTTCACAAAACCGGCTGCGAAAAAGAGCAGTCCAAAAATCCAGCTGATGATGGTCAAAGGATTGATTCTCAACTCTGAGGCACTTGATTCGTTGTTCATAAATTTCTTATGGTTAAAATTTTATTGTCTGTAAGGGATTATGCAAAGCTGAAAATCAAGGGGAAGAGGAAAATCACGACAATTGCCCAGGCGCAGTAGATGGGCAGGAAGAGGGCGATGGATTTGCCAACCGCCGCGATATCGGATTTCCTGGTGAGTGACTTGAAAAGCTGTACTGTAATGAAGAGCAGGTTCAGCAGCATCAGCAGGTTGCTGCCCATTACGGCCAGCCTGTTGGGGGTAATGCCCCACTCCGCTATCCGGAACAGAATGGCCGACAAGGCTATTCCATTCACCACAATCGTTACAGATGACAAAAGGAACAGCACCCAGGTAGCCGTCGTGTTCCTGCCTGTTTTGGAGCCTTCTGCCACCGAGAAGAAAATGATGGCCATCACCCCAATCAGCAGCAGGTTGAAGATAATCAGGAACTCCCTGTCGTTGTAGGGGTCTTTCCCGGAATAGACGATGGCGCCCAGGTATATCACCAGCATGATTAAAACCAGCGGGCTGAAAATCTTAGCGATAACCGGAGAGACCTTGTTTACCAGCTGCGGGTTGGTCTGGGTGAGGTAGGTACCTACGATAGGCGCAGCTGCCAGCCCGAAAATGGCGACGTACTCAAAATAGAACTGCTCAATCTGGAACCCAATCAAGGCAAACAACCCAATGGTGAGCCCTGTCATAATGCCGCCTGCAATCAGGATGAGGGTCGTCATCACAATCAGGTCGCCGTTATACCTGAGGTAGTCGAGCCGCCGGGTATAATCCGAGAGGTTTCGGCCTACATAGGCGGCCCCCAGGAGCACCCACAGCAGCAAGGGTAAATGGATGCAGGCCAGCACCAGGGTATCGCTTGTGGTGGAGACAGGCAGGAAGTTGATGTAGACGAGAGAAATCAGCATTACGCCATAGAGTATGGCAACTTGTCTGGTGGGCAAGTTGTTTTTCCAGGCAAAGTAGGCCGTGAGGAGCGGCAGAAAGATGAAGCCAATATTCCTAGGGTAGAAGAACTCTTCGTTTATCTGGAACATGGCCGGTATTTTGGCAATCAAACCAGCGATGAGTGAAGCGACAACCACGAACCACAGCTCCCTGCCTGTCCCCCAGTTTATCTCATCACTTTCGTAGTACAGCCTTTCGTTCCAGAAATCGGCCAGGGAGTTGCCTCTCAGTTCAGGGTATAGCGTGCTGAACTCCCGCTTGAACGGTGCTTTGTTGGTTCGGTACAACCTCTCGAGCTGCCCGGGGTCGTTTAGATGGTTCAGTATTTCGTCTTTCATGGTATTAGGCTTTTGAGTCATATTCACTGTTCTGATTTCAGATTCGCCGGAATGCTTAGTCCCACATGGTGCCGTGCAGTCCCAGCACAATACCTAGCCAAAGCACAAGGAAGAGCACCAGCAGGCTCAGGACATTTGCCAATACCCTGCGCCAGCCGCCTTCATACCGTAGATAATCCATGAGGTGGTAAAACAGCCCACCCATAGCACCTGCCAACGGTACAACCAGCAGGGGCTTGACCATCCAGTACCTGGACCATTCTGGTTCAGGCTCGCCTGCACCGAGCAGGAAAAATGAGATGAGTACCAACCCGATACCCGCGCCCACCAGCATGCGCATACCTAGTGGGTTGGAGTGAATTGGCTGTGATGATGCATTGTCTCTCTTGTTCATGATATTATAATTTAATGTGTGCGTGAATTCGTTATTTTTATTTAAAGTACTTTGAGTTTCAAAGTTTGAATGCAAAAAAATATCAGGCGTCCTTCCTGTTGTTCAAAATAAGCTGTTCCAGTGCATCCAGATGCGCGTTGAACGCCTCACGGCCAGCTGGGGTAGCCTGGTAGGTGGTGTTCGGCTTACGGCCCACAAACTGCTTCTCCACCTGCAGGTATTCGGCCTCTTCCAGCGCGCGCAGGTGGCTGGCCAGGTTGCCGTCTGTCAGTTGCAGCGTGTCTTTCAGCGTACTGAAGTCAACCCTCTCTTCCACCATCAGCACAGACATAATGCCCAACCGCGCCTTGCTTTCGAAGGCCTTATTTATATTTTCAAGGTAATCTTTCACAGGCCTGCTAGCGTTCGTACTTGAAATACATCAGCGTACCATACACGATGTGCAGCAACCCGAAACCCACAGTCCAAGCCAGCAAACCATACCCTACAAAGAAGCTGGCAAGCAAACCCAATGCTATCTCAAACAAGCCCAGGTACCGGATATCGCTCAGGGTGTACTTGCTGGCATGTAGCAAAGCACATCCATAGAAAATAAGCATCACAGGCGCCACCAGGTATAGCAGGTTGTGGTAAATCAGGATGGCGCAGAAAATGCCGCCTGCTGCCAAGGGTATAAACAAGTTGACCAGCATCCGCTCCGTTTTGCTGTCCCATATCCGGTGGTTGGTTTTCTGAACGTTGCGAATAGTAAAATAGGCTGCCGAGCAGAAGGCGAGAATAAATACAAACGCCGCCACGGCCACCATAAAAAGAACCGCTTCCCTGGTCAGGTTCAGTCCTGCATCCTGCTGATAGTTGATGTTGTGCGTTACCAGGTACCACTTGACGACAGCCGCACCGATGAGCGCCGAGACGCCGGCTGCTACTCCTGAAAGTCCGCTCAGCGAAATAAAACGCGACGAGCGGTCCATGATGTTCCGGATTTCGTGCAGGGTGGCTAATTGGTCTTGCTGCTGGTTCATGTTAAAGTACTTTGTGTTTCAAAGTTAATAAGGCTTTACGCAAAGTCAAGCAATATGATTTAATTATTTTTTGCAGGTATACGGTACAGTTCAGGTATAGCCCCTGCCAGGTATGAGGAAGTGAGGGGAAATAGTGCCCATATAACACGACAAGGCCGGATATAGAAGGTTATTCCCTTGTATCTGGCCTTGTCGTGTTATATGGGGGCAGTAAAGGCTACAGGTTCAAACCCTGCTATACCTGCTCCTGATGGGCACTGCTTGGAAACAGGTAAGTAGAGCAAGCAGGGAACATTACCGCTGCGTTTTCACCTCACCCAGCAGCAGGTATAGCGAGAAGGCACCGACAGCCATGACCAGGTCACGCACCGCTATGTCCAAATACTGGCCGGTGAGCAGCAGGTTCACAGAGATGCTTACCAGCCACAGCCCTACCACCAGCGCCCCGATTCTAGGCTTAATCAGCACCAGCAGGCCAGCCAGGATTTCGATTATACCCACCACACCCATAAAGGTAGCCGTGCTGAAAGGCAGCATATCAGCCACCACCGGCGCCAGGTATTGGCCCCAGTCGGTGAGCAGGTGCGTGAATTTGTCAAGTCCCGCCACTATAGGAACCAGCGCATACGTATACTTCTGTAGCGCGATAGCGGTGGCGATTCGGTCGTAGGCAGGGCGCTCGGCACTGGGTACGCCAGTTGATGCAATTGTTTCCATGATGTTTTCCTCCATTCGTTTAAATCTTATAATTAGATGAAGCGGTTTGAAATTCGTTACAACATCCTGTAACCATATGACCAGCAGTGCATCTAATCATTGACATCGACCATTCAGAACCATGAAACATGTAACGGCAGTAGAGAAAACTGAGCTGACGGATGCGGCCATCGTCGCGCGCGTGCTCGAAGGAGACATATCGCTGTATGAACTCCTGATGCGGCGGTATAACCAGAAGCTTTACCGCGTAATCAGGAGCTACCTGAAGCAGGAGCAGGAAGTGGAGGACACCATGCAGGATACCTACCTGAGGGCTTATGAGAGGCTGTACCAGTTCCGAAACGACGCCCTGTTTTCCACCTGGCTCATCCGGATTGGGATAAACAACGCATTGGCCCGGCTGCGGGAGCAGAAGCGGATTTCACCCTACGCGCTGTTGGTAGACCAGCCAGAAGTGTTGCCCCATTTCCTAAACCTGACAAACGCCATGAACCCCGAGCAAATCGCCATACGGCAGGAAGTGAAGCTGCTGCTTGAGAAAGCCATTGACAGCATACCGGAGAAGTACAGAATCATCTATACCCTGCGCGAAGTGGAGGAGATGCCCATTCAGGACGTTGCCCAATGCCTGGACCTGTCAGAGGCGAACGTGAAGGTGAGATTGCACCGTGCCAAGGCTATGCTTAAAGAGAGCCTCTTCAAGCTGTCTTCTAGCGGAGATGTGTTTGAGTTTGGCAACAAGCGCTGCGATGCCGTAGTGGTGCGTGTGCTGGCAGCCCTGCCTTCTGATAAGGAGGTATAGGCTGTGCAGCCGAGTTTTGTATACCTCATTCCGAAGGTTTTCCCCTGAGGAAGTCTATCCTCGTTCGGTCATACAGGCTATACCTTGGTTACCGTGGTAGACACTCCAGCTGATACACCCTGGCTGCATTAACGGTAGAAATAAGCGTAAAATTTCTCCAGGTACTCCGCCTTGCTCAACTTGCCGTTTTTGTTCTGGTCCCAACGAGTGAAAACCCCGACTGCCATTTCATCTAGGTCCACAAGTTCATCCTGGCTCTTATCCCACTCTTTGAGCAATTCCAGGCCGTCTATACCCTTCTCAAACTCCGCTTCGGTTAAGATTCCGTCCTTGTCTTGGTCCCACTTTGTCCAGGACTGGTTCTTGATGCCGAAGTCTACCATAAACCTTTGCCAATCAGCCTCAGAGACAGTGTAATCGGCATTTGTGGCTGCCATAATCAACAGCACCTTGCTTAACCAGTTGGCATCAAACACATACCCGTAGTCCCAATTATTGAATCCAGCCTCCCAGTAGTTAAATCTTTCCCCATTCAGAGCCTCAGCGACTTTGGAGTTTGAAAACGCAGAAAAGAAAGGCATACTAAAATCCGGCTGGCTAATATCCGAATCATGCAAGGTGAAAACAACCGTACGGTTCCCCATGTTCTGGCTTCTGTCTTTGGCTTCAACCGTTAGGGTATAGGTTCCGGTTTGTGAGTTTTTGGGTAGCAGATAATCCAAGTTCATGTGGTATCGCTGGTATTCATGATAAGAAGTAATGTTAGCATTTGAAATTATCTGAGCATCGCTACCAGGTGTAGCCAGGACAACCCGTACATTGTCGAGTTCCTTGTCTTCCATAATTTCAAAAGTTACGTGTATCGCACCTATAACCAACAAAGAGTCATTGGCCATCGGTGTCAGAATGGTCACTGCCGGGGCAACGGTGTCGGGCACCAACTTAGGAGTCGGTGCATCTACCTCTTCGTCGCATGCCAGCAACGCCAGAAAAGGTAGAAGTAAATAGAAGCGAGTGTACCTTTTCATAAATTTCCTGGCTCTAAAGCATCATGGTTTTTTTATGGCTTTGCTACTACAGATACAACTTTATCGGGGGTATAGATAAGTGTTGAACTTTTCTAAGTACTCCTCCTTTGCTAACAGATTGTCTTTGTTCTGGTCCCAATGAGAAAAAACCCCTGTAGCTAGCTCTTCCAGGTTGACTATTTTATCCTTGCTCCTGTCCCATTCTTTAAACAAGCCCAAGCGGCTGATTCCCAGTTCAAATTCCATATCATTCAGGTTTCCGTCATTGTCTTCGTCCCACTTCGCCCAGGACTGATTCTTCATGCCGAAGTCTGCCATAAACTTTGTCCATTCAGCCTCAGAGATACTATACTCGTCATCAGAAGTTGTTACCATGAGGTACAGCACTGTGCTCAACCAATTCTCACTGAAAGCATACCCTTCATCCCAAAAATTATAGGCGAACCAATCCAAGGGGGCAGAGAGTTTCTCATAGAACGCATTATCGAAAGAACGTTCAAATGTAGCTCTACTCACGCTCGGCGCCTTCACGGAAAACGTAACCGTTTTGATGGTCACATTCTGGCCAATGTCTCTGGCTTCAACCGTTAGCGTATACACCCCTGAAGCGGCGGCGTTTTTGGGCAAGCGATGAAGTACACCTGCCGTGTAATTTTTTTCTTCACTGAATGGGACTTTGACATCTGATATGACCTGGCTGGCACGACCTGGTTCAGCTAAAGACACCCGTACATTTTCAATCCGTTTGTCATCAGCCACTTCAGCAACTACTCCAATTACATCAATTATCAGCAGAGAGTCGTTGGCTGCCGGCGCCTGAATGGCGACTGTCGGGGCAACAGTATCGGGCAGCAGCTTGTTAACAGGAGCAACATCCTCCTCGTCGCATGCCACAAAAGCAAGGCAGGTCAAGATAAAGAAGTAGCAAGTACACCTTTTCATTACTTCTATTGGTTTAAAAATCCCAGGGTATAGCATGATAATTAGCTGACTCAATAAGCCTCTTGTTGCAGCACTGCAAACGAAGGAAGAATACATCACCCTCGTAAATGCGTTTCAATCAAGCAATGAGGTTAGCTCATAATTGGCAAGAGCTCTGTTGTCAGAACCAGAGGAAAGAGAGGAGGGCAAAGCTGGTACAGGTTCCGCCTTAACGGAGTATGACCTTCTTACTGCAGCTCAACTATAATACGGATTATTACAACTTAAATCCAAATCTCAAATTACTGTATTACAGATACTTAGTAAATCAACATCAAAGAATGGGGAATCGTGACTTTGGTGTGGCGCAACTACCCCTGCAAAAAAAGCCCGAACTATACTTGGTATGGTTCGGGCTTTCCTAATACTAATGGTTTGTCTATAGCTACATGTACACCCGCAGCAGGGCAAAGGCAGTCATGAGGAGCCAGATGGAGTTGAGTACCCAGCTAGCATGCGCCTTTTTGAAAAAAGCGTACATAATCAAGAAGAAACACCCTATGATGTTCATCATCAGGTACTCCAGCGACTGGCTCCCAATCATGTTCAGGCTATTGAGGCTGAAGGCCGTGAGGGAAAACAGTGCGCCTACCCACCCTATGCCTTCTTTTGCGAACTTTCTTGCTGCTAACATCGGTCTTCACTTTAGTTTATCCAAAATTAGTGTGCGTGCATCGCTCTAAAAATGCTAATATTGGATTGACTAATGCATAAACCGATTCAGCAGGTATGGAGCTGCAGCAAATAAAGTATTTCTTGGTGCTGGCGCAGGAACTGCATTTCTGGAACACCGCCGAGCGCATGTTCATCACGCAGTCGGCGCTGAGCAGGCAAATCAAGGCGCTGGAAGAGGAGTTGGGCGTGCAGCTTTTTGAGCGGAGCAAGCGGAGCGTGAAGCTGACGGCGGCCGGGGCTTTCCTGCGAGACCAGTGGCTCCCGCTGCTCGACGAGATAAACCGCATCAACAGGCAGGCCCGGAAAATACACGAAGGCGCCTATGGGACTATCACCATCGGCTATCCGGGCTCTATCGCCTACAGTTTCATGCCAGAGCTCATCCCCCGCATTTCCCACGCCTTGCCTGAGCTCAAGGTGGTGCTGGTGGAGCCAACTGACATCAGTTTCGAGCAACTGCTGCTCGACTATCAGATGGACATCGCCTTCCGGCGGGATCCGGCAACGAACCCAGCCCTGCAGTCCATCTGCCTGTACTCTGAAAATTTTGCCCTGGTGGTACCGGAGAAGCATTACCTGAACGAGCAGAATTTCAATGGTCTGCACGACTTGAAGGACGAGAAGTTCATCCTCTCCGGCTTGGAACAGAAGTCCTTTTATATCTCCAGCCTCCATCAGATTTTCGATGATTATAACTTCAAACCGAACGTCTACATCGAGACGGACTTTGGCGGCATGGTGCTGGGATTGGTGTCCAAGGGACTGGGCGTTTCCATTTTACCCGGCTCCTACTCCTTCAGTTCCCTACCGAATGTGCGTTTCATCCAGCTGCCCTACAAGGTGAACCTCTATGTGACCTGGCGGAAAGAAGACAAGAGCCCGGTGATACGTAACGTGATAAGCCAGGTGCAGGAAACCGCTCTGAAGTTCGCCTTGAAAGAGGAGGTATAGCCATACCCAATACTGGCGCTATAGCATACCTGCCTTTTAACAGACACAGCCGCCCGGTTTACTCCGGGCGGCTGTGTCTGTTTCTATACCTTTGTTTACTTGCTTTAGGCGCCGAGCGGGAAATTGAAGACAAAGGCCGTGCCATCGGGTGTGATGCCGTCTATGCGGACCATGCTACTCTTGGAGACGGCCAATGCCTTGCTGATGTCGGCCATGCTGCTCACTGTCCTGCCGTTCACGCGGGTGATGATGGTTCCGGCCGGTATACCTGCCGAGTCGAAGAAGCCGCCGCGCGACACTTCTTTCACATACACGCCGTGGTCTAGTTTAAAGCGTTGCTTGGCGCGGTCCGGCAGCGGAGCGAAAGACGCTCCCAATCGGGCTTCCAGCCCCTTGCCCGCTACCTCGACCTCGCTGGTTTCTTCCCCTTTGAGCACCACTGCCACATCACGCTGGCGCCCGTTCCGCAGCAGGCTCAGCTCCACTTTGTCCCCCGGGTACTGGCGCGCAATCCGCTCCGAGAGTTCAGCCGATGAGGCCACAGGCACGCCGTCTATACCTTGTATGATGTCACCTTGCTTCAAACCGGCCTCGTCGGCACCGCTGCCGGGCTGCACACCCATGATGTACACGCCCCGCACTTCAGCAGGGTCTATGCCTTCGGCTTTAAGAATCTGGTCCTCTACGGCCGGAGCCGGAAAGCTTACACCTAAATAGCCGCGCTTCACCTCACCGAATTTCTGGAAGTCGCTGACCACCTTCTGCATCAGGTTGACAGGTATAGCAAAGCCATAACCTGTGTAACTGCCCGTTGTGGAGGCGATGGCTGTGTTGATGCCGATGAGTTGGCCACTGGCATTGACCAGTGCGCCCCCACTGTTCCCTGGGTTGATGGCCGCATCCGTCTGGATGAAGGATTCAATGGCCGTGTTGCCTACCTGTGAGGGGTCGGCCATACCTCCCTGGCTGGGTTGGTTGAGAATGCCAATGCTCCTGCCCTTGGCACTGACGATGCCGGCCGTCACTGTAGAATTCAAAGAAAGTGGATAACCAACCGCCAGCACCCACTCCCCTACTTGCACACTGTCAGAATCGCCCATGGACACCACAGGCAGCTGCTTTCCCTCCACTTTGACCAGTGCCAGGTCGGTGCTGGGGTCGCGGCCAATCAGTTTGGCTTTGTAGCTGCGCTTGTCTGGTAGCACCACCTCGATGGCAGAGGCTTTGTCAATCACGTGGTTGTTGGTCACAATGTAACCGTCGTTCGAGATAATCACACCCGAACCCGAACCACGGGCAGGTATAGCCTGCTGCGGCATGCCGAACAGCTCGTAAATGGGATTGCCGGCAGCGGGTTGGGCTGCCTCATATAGTGTTTTGACGTGCACCACTGCAGGCGTCACCACCGAGGCGGCCTGCACAAAGTCAGGACTTCCGGCCGAGCCGACCGTCGCGATTCTGCCACCTGCAAAATGCACCTGCTGCCCCTGCAGGGCCTGCTGCTCCTGTCTGTTGTCCAAGTACCTATACCCTGCAATGGCCAACGTGGCAGAGAGCAGTGCAATCAAAATCACAATTCCAGCTTTCTTCATGTTCTATACTCGCTTTTTACTTCTATTCAAGATTTCCCAGAATGCTCTGCTCCTTATTACTTACCGCAGCAGATACCGGCAGGCTTCCTTTCATAACGTGTCAGGTGTGTGAATGTTCAGCTCTGCCGCACCTGCTCCTGTAGGTAATTTTGTGAAGCTAACTCAGTAAAATTCAGCTGTTAACCGTACAATGTTCTCAGGCCACACGTTGTGCCGTGACCCACTGATTGATTAAAGCTTATGGAAGAAATGGACCAGGAATTCAGAACCGCCGCCACCGAAAGCCAACTCACAGAAGCCACCCCATCCACTACTGACAAAAAAGCGGAACCGAGACCAGCGCTGGGCATGCTGGACGCCATCGCCGTAATCGTGGGCATTGTGGTGGGTGCGGGCATTTTCCGGACGCCATCGCTGGTAGCAGCCAACACGGAGAGCAGCACGATTTTCCTAGCTACCTGGGTGTTGGGCGGGCTCGTGTCGCTGATTGGGGCGATGTGCTATGCCGAACTTGCCACCACCTTCCCCAATGCCGGCGGCGACTACCATTTCCTGACCAGGGCATTCGGCAAGAAACCGGCTTTCCTGTTTGCCTGGGCTAGGATGAGCGTTATCCAGACCGGCTCCATCGCGCTGCTCTCCTTCATCATTGGAGATTACCTGGCGCAGATTTACAGCTTTGGGGAGTTTACATCCGTGTTTTATGCTGCGCTGGTGGTCATTTCCCTTACGGCCATCAACATTGTGGGGGTGACTTTCGGGGCCGGCACGCAGAGGCTCCTGACCATTTTGGAAATACTGGGCATCCTGTTTATCCTGGCGGCCAGCTTTTTGTTCGCACCTGATGCCGCAGCGACTGCCGCCCCTGCCTCAAGCGGCGGAACCACCTCACTCGGTCTGGCCATGGTGTTCGTATTACTGACCTTCGGGGGATGGAACGAAGCAGCCTACATCTCGGCCGAGCTCAAGACCGAGCGCCGGGGTATGGCCACCGCCCTCATGGCCAGCATCGCCATTATTACACTCATCTACCTGCTGATCAACATAGCTTACCTCAACGTGCTGGGACTTGGGGGCATGGCGCAATCGGAGGCGGTGGCGAGCGATTTGGTAAGAGCTACTTTCGGCGAGGCAGGTGTCGTGATAATCGCCCTGATTGTCACCTTGGCTGCCCTGACCTCGGTCAATGCCACTATCTTTACGGGCGCCCGCACCAATTACGCCCTCGGCCGCGATTTCCCGGTGTTCGGATTTCTAGGCAAGTGGAACGGGCAGACCTCCTCCCCTGTCAATGCTTTCCTGGTGCAAGGGGCCATATCGCTGGCACTGGTGGCACTGGGCTTCCTGACGCGTAACGGCTTTGAGACGATTGTGGAGTATACGGCGCCCGTCTTCTGGTTTTTCCTGCTGCTGGTAGGTATAGCGCTGTTCGTGTTGAGGAGGAAAGAGCCTGACCGGCCACGTCCCTTCCGGGTTCCCCTCTACCCCATCACGCCCCTGCTTTTCTGCCTCACGAGCGCCTACCTGCTCTATTCCAGTCTGATGTATACCGGATTGGGGGCCCTTGTAGGTATAGCTGTTCTGGCGGTGGGCGGGCTTCTCCTGCTGGCCTTGCCCATGCTCGAGAGACGGATGAAGCGCAACAACTAGACCTATACCTGCAGACCTCCCGAGTTTTCAAAACACCGAATTGCTAGGTACTTTCTATACCCTATCACCTGCACCAGATTCCGCGTATAGTAGGGTTCGTGTAGCCGATGCATACCTATGAAAAACAAGAAGAATAGCAAGAAACCAGAAAAGCAGAAAAAGAGCTCTAAGTCAGACAAGCTGTCGTCAAAAGACCTGCTGAGCCTTGGGTATCCTTCCGGTAAGCCTACCGGCACCGCCCTCAACCTCATCCATACCTTCTACACCGACTTGGGCAAGCGGCACCAGATAGAGCTGCTGCAGGATGTGCTGGCTGCCCCCGAGCAGTACCAGATGCACACCACGCTGGCACCCCTGGCCCAGGCGATTCTGGCGCAGAAAGAAGCCGCGCCCATCGCCCTGAAAACTGACAAACCGAAGTATGCTGTATACGGAGCCGAAGGTATAGAGCAAGGTGCCTTGGACCAGATGAACATCGCCATGCGCCTGCCCGTGACCCGAGGCGGCGCCCTGATGCCCGACGCCCATCAGGGTTATGGTCTGCCGGTGGGTGGCGTGCTGGCCACGCACAATGCTGTTATACCTTACGGGGTGGGCGTGGACATCGGCTGCCGCATGAGCATGAGCATTTTCGACATCCACACCGGCTACATCGACAAGAACCGGGAGAGGCTCATCAAGATGCTGACCGACAGCACCCGCTTTGGCAACACCTCGTTCAAACGCCCTATAGACCACGAAATCATGAGCCGGCCGGAGTTCCACGAGATTCCGGTGGTGCGGGAGCTCAAGGACCGCGCTTTCCAGCAGTTGGGCACATCGGGCGGAGGTAACCATTTCGTGGAGTTCGGCACGGTGGAGCTGCACGAGGCGGACAACGAGTTCAATCTACCCTCAGGCAAATATTTGGCCATCCTCTCCCACTCCGGCTCACGGCGGCTGGGCGCCAATGTGGCGGGTTACTATACCAAAGTAGCGATGGATGCCTGCCCCCTGCCCCAAGAGGCGAAGCACCTGGCCTGGCTCGACCTAGACTCCGAGGCGGGTCAGGAATATTGGCTCGCCATGAACCTGGCCGGCGACTATGCCTCCGCGTGCCATCACCAGATACACGAACGGCTGGCGGCACAGCTGGGCGAGACACCGATAGCCCGGATTGAGAACCACCATAACTTCGCCTGGAAAGAAAAGGACGCCAAAGGCCAGGAAGTGATTGTGCACCGCAAAGGAGCCACACCGGCCGGCAAGGGTGTGATAGGCATCATACCCGGCACCATGGCTACTCCTGGTTTCATCGTGCGGGGTAAGGGTGAGGCGGCCGCCATCAATTCCGCTTCGCATGGAGCGGGAAGAACCAT
The DNA here is from genome assembly GCF_000373265.1 of Pontibacter roseus DSM 17521. Lineage (GTDB taxonomy): Bacteria > Bacteroidota > Bacteroidia > Cytophagales > Hymenobacteraceae > Pontibacter > Pontibacter roseus. Next base: position 496,457 of record NZ_KB890766.1, on the reverse strand, counting down.
GTCCCGCACGAAGGCCATCAAGACGCTCTCGCCTCCTGACATGCGCCAATTCCTAAAGAAGGCCGGCGTGGACCTGGTGGGCGCCGGCCTGGACGAGGCTCCCATGGCTTACAAAGACATCCACCAGGTGATGACCTACCAGCAGGATTTGGTAGAGGTGGTGGGCACTTTCTACCCGAAGATTGTGCGGATGAACGAGGACAAGAAGTACGTGGAAGTAGACTGAATCAATTGCCTTTAACTACAGGTATACTTGGCTCAAAACATTTGGCAGGTGAAAATCCGTAGTCTCTCCATCCACTCCATACCCGGTAGCCCACGCGCATGAGCAGCTATAAAGAGTCTTTCCACCTTATCTGGTCTGCCGTGAAGGGCAAGGAGCAGGATTATACCACGCTGGGCATCCGGAAGGGAATTGTGTTGCTGGCGGTGCCCATGATACTGGAGATGGTGATGGAGTCTTTGTTCGCGGTGGTGGACATCTTCTTTGTGGGCAGGCTCGGGCCCAACGCTCTGGCTACGGTTGGCCTGACCGAAACGGTTCTCATGATTATCTACTCGGTAGGTATGGGCGTGAGCATTGCCGCCACGGCCCTTGTATCCAGACGAGTCGGCGAAAAGGATTACCGGGAGGCGGCCAGCGTCACCTTCCAGCTCATCGTGACAGGAGCCGTTCTGGCCATCGTGATGGGCTTCCTTGCCACTTATTTTGCTGCGGACATCTTCGCCCTGATGGGAGCCGAGGAGGCCATTATCACAACTGGTCTGCGCTACGCCCAAGTTATATTCGCCGGCAACCTGGCCATCATCCTGCTTTTCCTCATCAACGGAGCTTTTCGCGGGGCGGGGCAGCCGCATCTGGCCATGCGTACTCTCTGGCTGGCCAACGGAGCGAACATCGTGCTGGACCCGCTCCTGATTTTCGGGATAGGCGGTTTTCCAGGTATGGGATTGGAGGGAGCCGCGTGGGCCACGACCATAGGGCGCAGCATCGGGGTAGTATACCAACTGTACCACCTCCTAAACGGGAAACACCTGCTCAAAATCGGGCGGGAGAACTTCATCATCAGCCTGGCCATGATTGGCCGTATCCTCAAAGTGTCCTCTGGAGGTATGGGCCAGTACCTGATTGATTCCGCCAGCTGGATATTCCTGACCCGCATCATAGCCGAGTTTGGGAGCACCGCTTTGGCCGGTTACACCATTGCGTTCCGGATTATCATGTTCACACTGCTGCCTGCCTGGGGCCTTTCGTCGGCGGCGGCTACGCTAGTGGGACAGAACCTCGGTGCCCAGAAAGCCAAACGGGCAGAGCTGGCGGTCTGGCTGACGGCGCGCTACAATGTGATTTTCATGGCGGTGATTACACTGATTTTCCTGCTGTTCGGGGAGTATCTGGCGGCTTTCTTCACCAACGAGGCAGGCGTTGTCCTTATCGCCTCCGAAGCACTGCGCATCATCACGCTGGGCTATGTCTTCTTTGGCTTGGGCATGGTGATGGTGCAGGCCTTCAACGGAGCAGGCGATACCCGCACGCCCTCCCTCATCAACGTCGTGGTGCTGTGGCTGATTGAAATCCCACTGGCTTATGTGTTGGCGCTTTCACTTGGTTTTGCGGAAACCGGCATTTTTATCGCCATCGCTTTCTGCCACTCGTTCCATGCCCTGGTCAGCTGGTGGCTGTTCCGGCGCGGCACCTGGAAACAGGTACGGGTATAGGCTAAGTTTATCTAGCGCCTACATCTAGTTGAACTGTAAATCAAGCATATACGTACTAGTATGATCTGCTATACCTGCTGAAAAGCCGGTAGGTTCTGCGTTGAATGGCCACCTTCGGGTTGCTTAGGCGGGCGGGCGGTTACGTCGTTTCTCAAGACTCATTCATTTCCATACTTAATCTTTAACCAAAGTCAATTCCTATGAAATCAATCAGACATTCCCTCTGGACGTTACTCCTGATGCTGTGCGCGACAGCCGCTTTCGCACAGCCTACCCAGACGGCTACCAAAGCAACCACACCGAAGCTGGATGTTCCCTATGTGCCTACGCCGCAGGCAGTGGTGGATGCGATGCTGAAACTAGCTAACGTGACGGAGAAGGACGTGCTCTATGACCTAGGCTGTGGTGACGGTCGCATCGTGGTGACGGCGGCTAAGGAATATGGCGCCAATGCTACTGGCTTTGATATAAACCCGGAGCGCATCAAAGAGGCGAACGCCAATGCCAAGAAGGCGGATGTGACCGATAAGGTGAGATTTGTGGAAGGTGACTTGTTCAAAGTGGATTACCGACCGGCCACGGTGGTCACGCTATACCTGCTGCCAACCGTGAACATGAAGCTCCGCCCGATGCTGCTGGAACAGCTCAAGCCCGGAACGCGTATCGTGTCCCACGCCTTTGACATGGGCGACTGGGAGCCGGAAGAAACCCAGGTGGTGGATGGCTCCACCATTTACCTCTGGACCGTGCCGGAGAAGAAGTCACCAGCCAAAGGTCGCTAAGCATCACCTACTCGCACCATAGCCCCGCCCATGTCTACATGCGCGGGGCTTTGCTTTGCCTGCCTGACAGGTAGCTTAAAATAGAATCCCCACAGCTGAGATAATTTTAAAATTCCTATATTTACAGCTGACACTAACCTATTCTCCGAAATGTATACAGGATTACAGCATTTTCACTCGTTTATGGCCTACCTGGTACTGCTAGGTCTTATCATCAGCATCGTTTTTGCTTTCATGGGTATGTCTGGCAACAAGCCATTCACCGACAAAGACAGAAAAAGGGGTCTGCTGGGGCTTATACCTGCGCACCTGCAGTGGGTGTTGGGTGTAATACTCTACTTTCTCTCGCCAAAGGGGATTGATATGGCTACCGAAGGCTTCATGAAAGTGAGCGAGCAGCGATTCTATGTGTTGGAGCACCCGCTCACCATGATTATCGCTTTGATATTGATTACAGTGGGATATGCCCGTTCCAAACGTTTGCAAGACGACAAGAAGCGCTTCAGTAGCATCGCTGTTTTCTATACCTTGGCGCTCATCCTCATCCTGGCTCGTATTCCATGGGGTGAATGGCCAGGTAACTAAGCCATTTTGAGCTAGGGCTGCTCTTTTCTTCAGTCCGAACCGAAACGCCTCCCGTTCCAGGTATAGCCTGGGTCGGGAGGCGTTTCGGTTTATCAGAAGGTATGGCAGGCGTTGGGCAGCAGGATTCGTTTGATTTGCTAACTTAGCGGACCCGCTGAAACACTGGCGGCAGACAGCAGACATAAACTAGCATACCTATTTTTACATGGCATCATCACAAAACCAATCGGAGGCCACCCTGCCCATACAGCAGGTGGCGCGCCAGGTATACGAGCAACACACTACCTTCAAAGAACAGGCCTTGCAGCACCGCCGCTTCAAGCACCAGGACATCGTGCCGCTGCTGGAGCAGTTGCGCCAACACCCACTGCTGGACGTGCAGGTAGCAGGCAAATCGGCTGAGGACCGAGATATTTATTTGGTTAAGGCGGGCACCGGAAAAACTAAAGTCATGCTCTGGTCGCAGATGCACGGCGATGAACCGACTGCCACCATGGCGCTCTTCGACCTGCTCAACTTCCTGCAACAGTCCGACCAATTGGACCCCGTGCGGCAGAGCATCCTGCAGAACATGACCCTTTACATCGTGCCCATGCTGAACCCGGACGGTGCCGAGCGCTACACGCGCCGCAACGCCCTGGAGATTGACCTGAACCGGGATGCGCTCCGGCTGCAGAGCCCCGAGGCACAGCTGCTCAAAGACCTGCGCGACACCCTGGAGCCTGCCTTTGGCTTCAACCTGCACGACCAGAGCCGGCACTATACCGTGGGCACGAGCCACAAAACGGCTACCATCTCCTTCCTCGCCCCCGCCTTTGACCATGCCCAAACGGTAAACGAAGTCCGTGGCCGCGCCATGCGCTCCATTGTGGGTTTGAACGAGGCGCTGCAGCAGTTCATTCCCGGTCACATAGCCAAGTTCTCAGACGAGCACGAACCGAGGGCCTTTGGCGACAACATACAGAAGTGGGGCACCAGCGTGATATTGATAGAATCAGGCGGCTACTTCGGTGACCCGGAGAAGCAGTACATCCGGCAGCTCAACTTCGCCGCTATCGTATCGGCGCTATACCTGATTGGCACCCAAGGCTATACCTCCTATGCACTGGAAGACTACTATGCCATACCTGAGAACCAGCGCTACCTGTTCGACCTCATCGTGCGGAAGGTGCAGTATGAACAGGGTGGCCGCAGCATCCTGCTCGACATCGGGATAAACCGTCAGGAAGTACAGGCGCAGAACACACTCGGTTTCTACCACACCAGCGTGGTGGAGGAGATAGGCGACATGAGCGTGTTCTACGGCTATGAAGAGCTGGATGCGGAGGGGCTCATGTTAGTACCAGGCAAGGTATACGAACAGCCTTTCCAGACGCTGACCGACCTGACACCTGAACGTGCCCTTGATTTGTTGCGGCAGGGCTATACCACCATAAGATTGGCCACGCTGCCGCAGGAGCTGCCCGACCCAGTGGAACTCCCGCTCAACGTGACGGGCGTTTCCAGTGCCGTTGACCACAGCCTGACCTTGGAGGGAGGTGCCAACTTCGTGCTGCAGGACAAGGAAGGAGAAATCCGGTATGGCATTGTGAACGGCTTTGTGTGCGACCTCCAAGGCGCCCGCCCCTCGCTCTTCCACGGGCTGCTGCACTAACCCGCTGCCAATCCAAATTTCTCTTCTTTCAGATAATCGGTTATTGGAATCAGTTTGTAACTTACAGGCTGATTCCTGACCAACCAACCTTTTTTCATGGTATTAAACTATCTGTGGGCAACCTTCTTCCTGATTGCCTTTGCCATTGCCTTGTTTCAGCTCATCTTCTTCAATGACGTTGAGATATTCCAGAAACTGGTGGCCAGCACCTTCGACAACGCCAAACTGGGCTTTGAGATTTCCCTTGGCCTGACCGGCGTGATGACCCTGTGGCTGGGACTGATGAAGGTGGGCGAGCGCGGCGGCATCATCGCTATATTCGCTAAACTGGTGGCCCCCTTCTTCAACCGCCTGTTTCCCGAGCTTCCCAAAAACCACCCGGTGTTCGGCTCCATCCTGATGAACTTCTCGGCCAACATGCTGGGCCTCGACAATGCCGCTACTCCCCTCGGGCTCAAGGCCATGAAGGAGATGCAGGAGCTCAACCCTATCAAGGAACGGGCTTCCAATGCACAAATCATGTTCCTCGTGCTAAATACCTCGGGCTTGACGATTATTCCGATTAGCATCATGGTATTCCGGGCACAACTCGGCGCCGTTGACCCTTCTGACATTTTCATCCCGATTCTGCTGGCGACCTTCTTCTCTACCCTGTCCGGCTTGATTGCCGTGGCCATCTACCAGCGCATCAACCTTTTCAACCCGGTGATACTTGCCTACCTGGGTACACTCATTGCCCTCATAGCTGCGCTCATCTACTACTTCAGCACCATTTCGCAGGAGCAGATTAGCGTCATCTCCACAGTGGCTAGTAACGTCATCCTATTCTCCATCATCATCTCCTTCATAGGGCTGGCATTGGTTAAAAAAGTGAATGTGTACGAGGCATTCATTGAAGGCGCCAAAGAGGGTTTCTCGGTTGCCGTTACCATCATACCTTACCTGGTCGCCATCCTGGTTGCCATCGGCGTGTTCCGGACTTCCGGCGCTTTGGACATGCTGGTAAATGGCCTGGGGTACCTGATTTCTTTAACGGGCGTGAATACCGACTTTGTCCCAGCCCTGCCAGTTGCCTTTATGAAGCCGCTGAGCGGCAGCGGCGCCCGCGGCCTGATGGTGGAGACCATGACGAATTACGGTGCTGACTCCTTCGTAGGGCGTATGGCATCTGTGTTCCAGGGCTCAACCGAGACCACCTTCTATATCCTGGCTGTATACTTTGGGTCCGTCGGCATCAAGCGATCCCGTTACGCCCTGACCTGCGGCTTGATTGCTGACTTCGCAGGTATCATAGCGGCCATCTTCATCACATATCTGTTCTTCCACTAGGACCAAATTCAAATTACCACAATACAGGTATAGCAAACAGCCCCTTCACCGACTTGGTAAAGGGGCTGTTTGCTTCTACGGTACTATCACAGGTAGCTTCATTCTACTACCTATACCTGTCTTAGTTTTTTAGCACCAGTCGTACTGTACGGACCTCCTCATTCGTAATTAATTTAAGGTAATAGACGCCTTCTCGCAACTTGTCGGCCCGAACTTCCCGGCTAATTAGTTGGCCTGCCTGTGCCTGCCCCTCGGCGATTACTCCCAGCATTTTGCCATTGGAACTGTACAGCTCGATTCGGAATTTACCCTGTTGCGGCAGGAAGAATTCCACATTCGCCCAATCGCGGAATGGGTTCGGGAAGACCTTCAGCGAAAGGTTGATAGTCAGCACCTTTTCCGGAGCAAACTGGGAAGCGCAATCGCCTAGACTGTCGTCCTTGTGGTTGCGGAGGTGCGCCGCTACAGCGGAGGTAGAAATACAAATCAACTTCCCTTTGTGGCATACCAGCACTTTGCCTTTGCCGCAGCGCACATCCACCACGTTTATGGTGACCGTGGCAGTAGCAGAGCAGGTTCCGTTATAGCCCCTGACCGTAAAGGTATAGGTGCCGGCAGTGCTAGGAGTGAAAACTGGGTTAGCAACAGTGGCATCGCTTAAACCTGTTCCCGGACTCCACTCATAGCGTTCTGCACCACTAGCCACCAGCCGCACGCTCTGCGGGCCATAGCCCAGGTAGATGGTATTGGCGTCACCACCGGTATAGACGTTGGAAGTAGGCTCTACCGTGATGACAGGCGCAGGAGGTGTGCATTGTTCATCTCCACTTAGTTTGATAATCCAGTAGTCAGTGAATCCGCGTGAAGCTTCACTCTTGTCACCACTTATCCCAGATGAAGACTCCCCTCCTAGGATATACCCTCCATCGGGAGATAGTTGTAGTGATTGTAAAGCATCGTAATGGCTGCCCCCGAAGACTCTATCCCATTCCTTTTTTCCAGTAGCGTCCAGCTTCACAATCCAATAATCAGCAGGACAAACACCATCCTCCGGGTCACATATACCTATGTTGTCTTCGGTTTTATCGCCACTGATTCTAGACGAGGAGGAGCCTCCCAGAATGTAGCCCCCATCGCTTGTTTGCCGCACAGCAGCCAGTCTGTCGCCTTTATCGCCACCTACTGTATTATCCCATTCCTTATTGCCAGTGGCGTCTAGCTTCACTACCCAATAGTCAGGAGGGCAAATCTCTTCATCATCGGAGTCACAAAGGGCTATGTTGTCCTCTGTCTTATCTCCACTGGCATTGGAGTTAGAGTATCCTCCCAGAATATAGCCCCCATCGCTTGTCTGCTGGAGCGATAGCAATTCATCAAAACTAGCCCCCCCGATAGTTCTATCCCATTCTTTTCTGCCACTCGCATCTAATTTCACTACCCAGTAGTCTGTGGAGCAGTCGTAATCCTCTGGGCCACACTCCCCTCTATTGTCTTCTGACTTATCTCCGCTTTTGTTAGAGAAAGAGCTACCCCCCAGTATATATCCTCCGTCGAAAGTCTGTTGAAGTGTTTGAAGACCATCATAGGAATCTCCTCCCATAGTTTGGTCCCATTCCTTGTTCCCAGCAGCATCTAGCTTTACAACCCAATAATCTATCCCAAGATTGTCTTCAGTTTTATCCCCGCTAATTCCTGAGTCAGAAGTACCTCCTAGAATGTAGCCCCCATCTCTGGTCTGCTGTAAAAAGCTAAGAAAGTCTCTACCATCTCCTCCAATGGTTAAATCCCATACTTTATTGCCATCTGCGTCAAGCTTTACCAACCAATAGTCGTTTTCTCCATTCGTATTCTCTGTTTTGTCTCCACTTATGTCAGACCAGGAAGTTCCACCTAAAATATACCCTCCATCAGTGGTCTGCTGAACAGCAACCAGCCTATCATCTTTATCTCCACCTATGGTTCTATCCCACTCCTTTGTGCCTTCAGCATCTACCTTTACAACCCAATAATCACCTCCCCTCTCGTAGTCGCCGCTAGTGCCATAATGCGGTTCGGATTTATCCCCGCTAATTCCTGACCAAGAAGTACCTCCAAGGATATAGCCTCCATCGTTGGTAACATGAATATACTCAAAGCCCTCTCTATCATTGCCACCAAACGTCCTGTCCCATTCTAACTCTTGGCCTTGGAGAGCAAAGGAATATAATAACGCCAACCAGAGGAACAGAGCTTTGCTGTAGCCGTGATACCCATTCATACAAATTGAATCCGGATAAAGTCTTTTCATAATCTATAGCTTTAAGTGAAAAATTCAAGGTCTAAGATGTACAGATTGATTCCGGGCGTATAGAATTAGGGGTCCTTTCACAGGAGCGGCAGAAATGAGGTTATTAGATGTAATACTCTCGGGGGTGAGTGAGAGGGGGACAATAGCCATGTAGTGTTCTGAAATACGTATGGCTCAGGATGTAGTGCCTGCCTAAATCGTTTATAGATTCTTGAGCAAGCTATATGGGATGTCGATACTCTAACAGTAACTGCTAGGTATACTAATGCAAATTAAAATATGTTTTGTCATATTGTGTATTTATGGTATAGGAACTCTGTTTACAGGTAGACAAACAGCAATGGCACATCAGCTAGGTTGCAAACTATGAAGGTATAGAGGTATCCAGTGAATATATAATAGAAAGTATAATTGTCACTTTCCCTACTGTAGCAGATTTCGAGGTAGCAAAAAGCTAGCAGTAAGGGGGAAGAAGATGAATAAAAAATGCCGCTTATTCTTCTGAATAAGCGGCATTAGGCTTGTAGACGATTTTAAATACTGTACCGCACTAGGTACAGCTAAGCAAAGTTAGTTTCTAGCCACTACGGGCATGTCCTCTAGTTGAGCATAGCTGAGCTTCCAGTTGCCGTCCTCTGCTTTCTTCCAGAGCAGGATGAAGTTACCCTCGCCGTAGGCATGGGGCTCATCAGGCGTCGATGGCAGCACATCTACTGAAAATGTGCCCGCTTCGTAGGCAATCTGGCTATCAGTGCCAGTGCTCACCACATTTGTTTTTAAATCCGTGATGGTGCCCAGTGTTTCACGCACCCACTTGTCCGATACCTCAGATTTTCCACTGAAGTGCACTTCGCCCTGCAGAAAATGAACATCATCAGCCAGCAGCGAGATTATTTTGTCTGAGTCCCGCGAGTTCCAGGCCCCTATGAACTGCTGGTTGAGTTCCTGCACATTCACCTCCTCTTTGGAATCAGAGCAGGATGCCAGGAAAAATGTGGCAAATAGTATGTAGAGTAAATTTTTCATGATTTCAGATGTTAAGTTGAACAAACCACAGCTCATACGGATAAAGTAGGCTATGGGATTTTACTCAGATGGCCGGGAAAATTCCCGGCCATCTGAGCATTTCCTTAAAGTATACCTGTTACCAACTCTTTCTCCTGTACTCAGAGGTATGGTAAGGTTTGGTACGGTCACCATAGTCCAGGTTAGGCAAATAAGCAGCACTGACCATATGCGGTATTGGCTCCCCGGTTGTGTTGTACATCATGGCCACAGAGTTCGCAGCATTCTCCTCAGCCGCCGTAGCAGCTACCAAGCTTGATTGTCTGGCCGGCTTTGCCTTGGCAGGAGCCGGTGTATTCTTAGCTACCGTAGCTCTACTGGCCGCTTCACGGTTAGCAGCTGCCCTGTTAGCCGCAGCTCTTTCGGCTGCCGCACGCTCAGCTGCGGCGATTCGTGCCTCTTCTTCGCGCTGCTTGTTTTTGTTGTCGATGTGCTTGCCTATACCATATCCAACGGCTCCACCAGCAACACCGCCTACAACACCGCCCACTACGCGGTTACGCTTGTGGATGATGGCACCTGCAGCGGCACCCGTACCGGCGCCAATCACAGCGCCCTTTGCCTGAGGGCTCCAACCTTTTCTTTGTTCCTGCGCCTCAGCTGAACCACCTGCAACCACTGATACCATCAGTGCCAGGCTTAACATATAAGTTACTTTTTTCATAACATTCTCTTTTAGTAAGAAAATCTAACTGTGTTGATGGTGTATTTACAAGTAGTATGCCAAAGCTAATTTTAGGTATGCGCTCTGCATACTATTTTTTGGCTCCCGCAGGGTCATCTCTTTCAAAACAAATTTTATATATTTGAAAATCAATTGATTAAATAACATAAATTTCTTTATACCTAATTCAGCAAAATCAGAAAAAGAATACAGACGCCACAGGAAACCCCCAATCCAAGTAGTAGTAAATCCTCCCATTGATTGTTTTAGTAACCTAAATATTTATCTTTAAGCATGTCGATGCTCAAGAAACTACTCCCTCACTTAACTGCCTGTGTACTTGTGGCAGCAGTAGCCACCTCATGCCAGCGTCCGCAACAGGTCGTGGGCTATGACCTGCTCATAAAAAGAGCTCTAGTCATAGACGGCACCGGGAAGGCAGCCTACTCAGCCAACGTTCTCATTAGCGGCGATTCAATTGCTTTGATAGACACCGATACCACCTCCTCCTACCCCGCCTCCAGAACGATTGACGCTCATGGGCTATACCTGACCCCCGGCTTCGTTGACGCGCACGCACACGGTGACCCACTGGAGACGCCGGAGTTCACCAATTTCCTTTCTATGGGCGTCACGACCATTTGCTTGGGGCAAGATGGCTTCAGCCCCAAACAGGAGAACCTGCAGGTATGGATGAAAGATGTGGAGGCTAAGAGACCGGCAGTGAACGTGGCGCTGTTCGCAGGACATAACACGCTGCGCATGCTCTCCGGAGTGCAGTATGACTCTATACCTTCAGAGGCAGGTATGGCGGCTATGGAGAAGCTTTTGGCAAATGCAATGGAAGCAGGTTGCTTTGGCATGTCAACTGGCTTAGAATACAACCCAGGCTACTACTCAGACAGCACAGAACTGAACCGTCTAGCCAAGGTGGTGGGTAGCAAAGGTGGGTTAATCATGAGTCACATGCGTAACGAGGACGATGCTTACGTAGAGAAATCTATTCGGGAATTGCTAAGCCAAGGAAAGTACTGTCCGGTGCATGTGTCACACATTAAGGTGGTATATGGCAAAGGCGAGGACCGAGCAAGGGAGATTCTACAGTTGCTGGACAGTGCCCGCCAGCAAGGAGTCCAAGTGACAGCTGACTTCTACCCATATACAGCCAGCTATACCGGCATCGAAATCCTGTTCCCGGATTGGGCGAAGAAGCCCAACGATTACCAAAAGGTACTGAGAACCAGAAAAAAAGAACTGGCGACCTTCCTGCGCAACAAGATAATCCAGCGTAACGGCCCTGAGGCTACATTGATAGGCTCCGGCCCCTTCAAGGGGGAAACGTTGAAGCAGATAGCCGAGGAACTTGATAAGCCTTTTGAATTAGCATTGATGGAGGATATAGGTCCTTATGGGGCAGACGGCGCTTACTTTATTATGGACGAGGCCCTGCAGGAAACCTTCCTGAAGGACCTCCACATCATGGTTTGCACCGACGGTAGCCCTACCATGCGCCACCCCCGCAGTTTCGGTGCTTTCGCCCGAATCATAGAGACCTATGTAAACCAGAGGGAGCTCCTATCGCTTGAGGAAGCTATCCGGAAAATGACAGGGCTTCCTGCACAGACTATCGGCCTGCGGAAACGTGGTGTAATCCAGGTGGGTTATAAAGCGGACCTCCTGCTGTTCAACCCTGAGGAAGTAAAGGAAAATGCCACCTATGAGAACCCACACCAAGAAGCTTCTGGGTTCAGGTATATTCTGGTGAATGGCGTGGTGGTGAAAGAGGGCCAGCAGCCTGGGGCGGAAAGAGCCGGAAAGGTGTTAAAGAAAAGCCAATGACAGCTCCAGAAAAGTAGTTAATCTGTAATTCAATTACTTTTCGCGCAAATTTTCTCTCAATTGCTAAAAAATGGCAATTCGGATGCCTATCCGTATGCTAGAATGTAACCCCTTCGCATTATAATAGAGGTTGATATCGAACTCTAATTACTTCCTGCATTAAGCAACAACACTTCATCATCAGTAATGCAGGTATCAAAACTACTAAAACATTAGCTATACCCTTCATATTCCTCCCGGGCCGCAGGGTGTTAGAGTAAGCAATCGTTTCAAATAGAATACTTTGTTATTCCGATACACCAATATTACCAGTGATATACTTCTACTAGCAATATTTTTCCCCATTTTTGCATTCACCCTCTAAAAAGGTCTATTCACCCTTTTTTATTTCCAAATGACACCCTACACTACACATTAGGTAACTAAGATATACAGTCACTCGTATTGTAATCAACTACTATTTTATTTAATTTTTCTAACCGCTCATTTACTTTTGGCTATTGATGTTCCACTCCACCCTTTCCTTATAAATATGAAGCGCATAACTGTTACTGCAATAGTTTGTTCAATAGTATTTCTATCGATTACCTCTTCTTGTACAAGCACGAAAGACGTCGTTTACTTCAACAGCATAGGTAGCACAGAAATTATGGGGAAAGTTGAAAGCCTCGAACCTGTGATACAAGCAAACGATTTATTGAATATAAACGTCAGCAGTCTTAATCCAGCTGCATCTGAGATATTCAATGTTTCCAACCCAAGTCCTACCCGAGCTTCCAATACGACCGCAACAAGTACCGTCTCACCGGCTATCGGTTACCTAGTTGACCAGGAAGGCTATGTACAGTTGCCCCTGCTAGGTAGAATCAAAGCTGCTGGGTTAACAAAGAAAGATTTTCAAGAAGGTATAAGAGACCAACTTGTTCGAAGAAAGCTACTTATCGAGCCAATAGTAGATATCAGATACCTCAACTACAAAGTCTCTGTCTTAGGGGAGGTGGCACGTCCCTCTGTTCTCACCATACCCAATGAGAGGGTGACCCTGCTAGAGGCACTTGGCCTTGCCGGTGACTTAACCATTTACGCGAGCAGAAACAATGTGCTGCTTATCCGAGAAGAAGAAGGGAAAAAGAAACTCACCAGAATTGATTTGACATCAGATGAGCTCTTCACTTCGCCTTACTACTACCTGAAATCGAATGACATAATTTACGTCGAGCCGAACCAGACTAAAATTCAAAGTGTAAGCCCAGCAAGGCAGTGGTTACCAGTCGTGTTCAGTGGATTAACAGTAGTCTTCGTTGCAATAGATCGTCTTACAAGATAATTATATTATTTGGAGGATTATGAACAACAATCTACAAAGCCCTCAAGGCGGTTTTGCCTTCTCAATTATCCATAAGTACTTGCCTTACTGGCCCCTATTCGTCGGCTTACTACTAATTTCTCTAATCGGAGCATGGGCATATCTTCGCGTCTACGCAGTACCCATATATGAAATCACCGCATCCCTAATGATTAAGGATGAAAAAAAGGGGGTGAATGATTCCAAGATGACGGAATCAATTGATGCTTTCACATCAAACAAAACTGTAGACAATGAAATCAATGTAATTCAATCCAGGGCACTCATGAGCCAAGTTGTACATGAACTTAAACTCTATGCGCCAATCTATGAAGACAGTGAGCTTAATTCCGTGTCAGCCTATACTTCTTCACCTATTGTAGTAGAGCTTGAAAAACCAGATAAAGCAATACCCCAGCCCAAGGTTGGTTTCACTTTTAATGAGGCACAACAGAAGGTAGTTATTGGTAGTAAAGGCTATCCGCTTAATCAGTGGGTCAACACAGCCTATGGAAGGATGAGGTTTTCAAAAAACCCTCATAAGACTTCAGATGCTGAGGGTCCTTTGTATTTCTCAATCATCCATCCTAATAACGTGACAGATAACCTGCTGAGCAAAGTTAGGATTCAAGCGTCCAGTAAATTCTCATCGGTTGTAAACCTCTACTTGAAAGATTCTGAGCCACAAAGAGGAGAAGATATTCTCAACCACTTGATTGCCTTTTATAAACAATTGGCTGTGATAGAACGGAACAAACTCGCAGCAAACACATTAGAATTTGTAGAGGACCGCATAAAACGTGTAGTTGAGGAGCTGAAGGATTTGGAACAGGAAGTCGTAGAGTACAAATCTACCCAGGGTGGCGTCAATCTCAGTGAACAAGGGAAATTATACCTAGAGAACGTAAGGGATAATGATCGTAAAGTCTCTGAAATAAATACCCAGTTAGCTGTTCTGGACAAAGTAGAAAGCTACGTCAGGTCGAGAAACAGCTCAGCCAACTTTGTGCCTTCCACACTAGGAATAAACGACGAAGCCTTGTCTCAGCTTCTGCAGCAGCTTTATGAATCTGAAATTCAATACCAACGGCTCAAGAACACAACTGCAGAAAACAACCCCATGCTCGTATCAATCATCAATGAAATTGAAAACATACGCCCAAGGATTATTGAAAACGTCCGCAATCAACGGGTTAACCTGCAGGCAAGCCGAGCGAATCTGACAGCTACTAACAACAGGTATAATTCGGCACTACAGTCTATTCCTGAGAAAGAAAGGGAATTGATGGAATTGAGTCGACAGCAAATTGTAAAGAACAATGCCTACAGCTTCCTTTTGCAGAAGAGGGAAGAAACGGTGCTTTCGTACGCCCCCACTGCGGAGGATAGTAAGATAATTGACATGGCAGGCTCTTCAGCATTGCCTGTTAGCCCAAACCCCTTTTACATCTATTTGATGGCTATAATCGGGGCCTTTTCAATAGGAGCGTTGTTGATTACAGGCAAAGAATTGCTGAACAGCAAGTTACTTTTCCGGTCTGAAATCACGGATTACATCAGCGCCCCAATAGTAGCAGAGTTGTCCTATGTGAAAACCCAGAAGGAGGATAGCTTCACGCCACCAACTGAGGCCTCGGTAATAGAACAATTCAGGCAGTTAAGGGTAACGATGGGGCTATACGGGCGCATCTTTGCTAAGAAGAAAATCATGGTCACCTCTAGTATCCCTGGAGAGGGCAAAAGTTATGTGAGCAATAATATTGCGTATAGCCTAGCCTCATCAGGCAAAAGAGTGGCCCTGGTTGATTTCGATTTAAGGAATCCCAATACCTCCTGTCAATTTGGCCTCTACAAGCAAAAAGGGATAATCGAATACCTAATTGGAGATGAACCTCTTGAAAGCTTTATCCAAGAAACCGGCTACAATAACCTCAGTATATTGCCAGCAGGTATAGATATCGGAGACCATACAGAGCTCCTCCTAAACGGAAAACTGGAGGGACTCTTCGCTCAACTTGAGGAAGCATTTGATTACCTAGTCATTGATACCCCCCCTGTGGATTTAGTCTCGGATGCTTATCTATTAGGAGAATACTGTGATATCACGCTGCTCGTGATGCGACATGCTCATACACCTAAAAACCTCATACAGCGTCTGCATAAAAATAATAAGCTTCAAGCCTTAAGCAATTTAGCCATCGTTTTTAACGGAGTCAAGCCAAGGGGATTTGTCAAGGGACGCTATGGCTATGGCTACGGTTACGGCTATGAGCAGAGATACAAGGACAAAGCATATGGAAGAAGGAGTGCAGCTGCCAGCGCATAACTTAACTCTGTATTCTACGGTGCCCCGAAAGCTTTACCCTCAAAAGTAAAAGTAGAAGAAACAGGAATCACTTGGCAGTAGCTGTAGCAGGCTGTAAGCCATTTACTCTGTCACACTGTTTGGCTGAGATTGGCGAAGCTATACCCTGGTTAGTTTGCCGAAGCCGATTATCAAGACATTGATAGTTACACTTTGAATGCTTTATAAACCTTTAAACGAGTCAATAGATGAAAATTTTAGTCACAGGAACAGCAGGCTTTGTTGGGTTTCACTTAGCAGAAAAACTCCTCCTTAGGGGCGATGAAGTAGTAGGTATCGACAACATCAACGACTACTATGACCCTAAGCTCAAATTTGACCGACTCGCGGAGAGTGGAATAGCTTACGAACATATTGACTGGAACAAAGAGGTGACCAGCTTCAAGCATCATGGATACCGATTTATCAGAATGAACCTGGAAGATAAACAAGCTCTCATGACGCTTTGTGCCCGGGAAGATTTCGATGTGATAGTACATTTAGCCGCACAGGCAGGCGTCCGATATTCCATCACAAACCCAGATGCCTACGCGCAGTCCAACCTGATAAGCTTTCTGAACATTCTGGAAGCCAGCAGACATAACAAAATCAAACACTTGGTTTATGCCAGTTCATCCAGTGTATATGGACTCAACTCTACCATGCCTTTTTCAGTCAAACACACTGTAGACCACCCAGTATCCCTTTACGCGGCCAGTAAAAAAGCTAACGAGCTCATGGCTCATACTTATAGCCACCTGTACAAGATACCGACCTCCGGGCTTCGGTTCTTCACAGTCTATGGTCCATGGGGCAGGCCAGATATGGCATATTTCTTATTTGCTGATGCAATATCTAATAAAAAACCTATACAGGTCTTCAATCATGGTAAAATGAAAAGGGACTTCACTTACATTGATGATATCACGAATGGCATCATCAATGTGATGGAGAAGCCAGCGGAGCCCTGTGCAGAATGGGATAGCAGGCAACCTGATCCCTCTCGCTCCACTGCGCCCTATTGCATTTATAACATAGGCAACAACAGTCCAGTTTCACTAATGAGCTTCATAAAGGAGATAGAGACATGTATCGGGGAAAAGGCGATAATTGAGATGAAAGATATCCAGCCAGGAGATGTGACGTCCACTTGGGCAAATGTGGATGACCTCATGCAGAACTTCAACTATAAACCGAGCACCACCATACAGTATGGTTTGAAGAAGTTCGTGGATTGGTACAAAGACTATTATGCCGTCAACAAATTTACAGGAGCTGATTTGGAGCAGCAGAGTGCCTAGAAGAAAGTTTGGAATAACTAATCAAGGTTTATCCTATTGCCATATTGGCATTCAAATTTGAACAGATTACACTTACTGATTTGAGTTGGTAACGAGGTTACATACACCACTTTACATCCACACACACCCTTGAATGGAGAATTGATTACCGCCCCAGTAAAGAAGAAGGAGAATCTTAAGCAGAGAGCTTATCTGAATTCTCTAACAAGTATCATTGACTACGCAGGAGCTCAGATAACGGGCTTTATTGTAAGTCCTTTTATTGTAGGCGGCTTAGGGAGCACATTATATGGCATTTGGCAAATGCTCAGCCAGATGACCGGGTATGCTGGCATGGCTGATATTCGGGCATCCCAGGTACTCAAATGGTCAATCGCCAATAAAAGGGATACAGTCGATGAGCAGGAACTAAGGAGTGAAGTAACAACAGCTCTCTTAGTTACCGTTCTTATTTTGCCGATTGTCCTAATCATTGGAGGTATAATCATCTGGTATGCGCCATACCTTACACAAGCAGGCGTAGAACACTATCAACTTATCAGACTCACGTGTTCTATCCTGATTCTCTCTCTGGTCATCAACAAGGTCTTCAGTCTGTTTGAATCTGTACTAAGGGGAATGAACCTGGGCTTCAGGCGTATGGGGTTTCGGGCTGGCATTGTGGCACTTGGTGGAGGTTTGAAAGTTCTGGCAGTTACACAGGGGTATGGAATAATTGGCCTGTCTGCTGTTGACGTGGTGGTATCACTTGTAACAGGGTTCACCTTTTATTACATCGTAAAGCAAAACATAGGTTGGTTTGGCTTCGGTTCTACTAACCTATCTAAAGTAGTTTCCTATGGAAAACTAAGCGGCTGGTTCATGGCTTTTACCGGCTCCAAAATGTTACTTCTACACAGCGACAAAATCGTACTAGGATACATAGCCGGGCCCGTCTTTGTCACCAAGTATGCCATCACTATGTTCGCTTCAAGCGCATTGCAGGGCGTGGTGAGTTCAGTAGTGTCAGGTATCATACCAGGTATAGGCGGCCTCTTTGGGAAGCAGGAATATGACAAAGTCATAAAAGCCAGAAGAATTATTGTTTCTTTAAACTGGTTGCTTGCTTGCAGTTTAGGAGTTGCTGTTGTATTGCTGAATGAATCATTCATCAAGCTCTGGATAGGTGAAGAGCACTTTGCTGGCTCTATTGAAAACCTGTTGATTCTGTTTGTAGCGGTGCAGCTAATATTCTTTGAAATTGATAGCTTGATTATTAATGTCACGCTGGATATGAAGAGAAAAGTCCTTTACTCCTCTATTGCATCAGCCATTACTTTCCTGTTTGCTTATTTCCTGGTAAGAGAATACGCTATTATCGGGTTATGCAGCAGTGTTCTTTTAGGCAGGTTTATTCTAACAATAGGATATCCTCTGATATTGAAAGAGAGCATGAGGGATGACTCCCGTATGATTGCCATACAAATGATTCAGCCCTTTCTGACATCTGCTTTGCTCCTTGTATCGGCAGCATACCTAAGTCAATGGGTATCGATAGATGGATGGATACAACTATTTGCCGCCGGTTTCGCCACAGCGGTTACCACAGCTTTCATATTTTGGTTTTCTGGTCTTGGAGGTCCAGCCAGAAAAGAGGTATGGGAAACAGTATCTAAAATAAAAGTACTAAAGAAAGAGTAATCTCTTAACTGATTCGCACATTCAGAAAAGGATTTAAACTGGCCAGATAGTATCAATAGCAAGTGATAATAAAAACGCTACTTCCACTGATTGAGGAGCACACTCTTAGTCTGCTAATTAACAGAGACCAGTTAGATAGCCAACAACGATAAACGATTATTAATTTAAAAGATAAATGACACCATGTATAGCCCTGAGATAGTAGATATGCCTGAGTACACTGCTACACAGGAGTCTAATAAGCTTCTTGGAGAACTTAAGAGCTGTAACATTAGGTTTGCACACTGGAAGAGTAACAGCCACTTGTCAAAGGGTTTGGCCGGGAAAACAGACTTGGATTTGCTGATATACCCAACAGACAAGCCCCTCTTTGAAGCCTGCTTATATAACCTTGGCTATAAAAAAATACAAAGTCAGCCTTGGAGCACTTACCCAGATGTGGATGATTGGATTGGGCTGGACTATGAAACCGGAAAACTGTTGCATGTTCATGCACACTATGCTTTAGTTACAGGCATACAGCATGTCAAACATCTCTACTTGCCTTGGATTGAAGTATTCTTTGAGCATGTAATAATAGATGATCAGACGGGTTGGCCTATACCAGAACCAGAGTTGGAGGCATTAGTATTATTCATCCGCATCTGGGCGAAAATGCCCCTAAACGAGAGGAGAAAAGATACTCCAAAAATACCCAGCTATATACAAGCTGAACTACTCAGTCTGCTCCAGAAATCTGATTTGATGGAAATCAGAAACCTCTGCTCAAAGCTGAACCTAAAGATTCCAAATGGATTTGAAGTACAAATCAACACGATACTAGATAAGAAAAGGCCCGAGGATATACTTGAGATATCTAGCTTGCTATACCAGCAGGTTATTCCCTTTTTTCGTATGCCCTGGAGGCAATCATTGATGATATCCAGCTATTACAAGTCTTTACTGAAATTCAAAAAACACTCTCATAAGTTCATTGGTCCAGATAGGTTTGGCAAAACCCTATGCAATGGAGGAAAAGTGATAGCCTTAATTGGCAGCGACGGTTCAGGGAAAAGCACTCTGAGTAGAGAATTAATAGAGTGGCTTTCATTTAAGATTGATACACATTATTTCTATTTAGGGAAAAGCCCTTTTATCAGGAGCTATAACAAAACGCTGTTTTCAAGGGCATACATTCTGTTCTCAGGAAACAAAGCACCTAGGTACTTTAGAAAAGCCTTAGGAAAGCTTTATTACTTGCTCTTAATAAAGGAGAAACTGAACTCCCTCCGTTTAGCTGAGAAAATGAGCCAAGGTGGCAGTATCATCATCTGTGACAGATTCCCCCAAAAGGATGTGTTCGGTATAAATGATGGCCCATACCTTCAGGGCAAGGGCAACTCCTTCTTTGCGCGACAAGAGATGAAAATGTTTGATGAGGTCACCGAAGTAGAGCCCGACCTTGTTATAAAGCTACATATAACTCCTGAAATCGCATCACAGAGAAAGCCTGAGCATGACTTAGAGATGATAAAACAGAAATGCAAAAACATAGATGCAATCACATTCAAACACGCGAAGGTAGTGACGATTGATGCGAGCGAGCCATACCACCAAGTCCTGTTGAACGCAAAACGAGCAATCTGGAATTCAATATGAGACAGCATTCTAGCCAACAAGGCCCCAAACTAATCGAAATCATTGGCCCACCTGGTGTAGGGAAGTCAACTATTTATAGCGCCTTATGTGAAAGCTGGAATAAAAACCTAAAGTGGGTGCATCAGGATTTATTGTTGGCGCCTGATAATCCAGGTTTTGTGAATATTGGTGGATGGTTGGAGTATAAGCTTCGCGGAGCCTTGGGCAAGAGAAGACCCAAGAGTTTGGCAGTTGATTATGGACTGCGATTTATAAATCATAACGAAAAGCTTGCCAGCCTCTGCTGGAATCATCTATCAGATGCAAATGACTCTAAGGATATGGATAAGCGGTTCAGATCGGCTTATTTCTTATTCAGTGACTTTTGCAGATACCAGGCGATAAGAGAAAAAGCGAACGGAAAGGCTTGTCTTATTGAGGAAGGCTTTTTGCAGAAATCTTTCCTCATTAGCAGTGATGAACAGGCCGAATCACCATTTATAGAGAAGTATCTGTCCCTGGTGCCTTTGCCTCATGCTGTCTTTCATATTAATGTTTCAGACAATGCCGTCATTACAAATAGACTTGAAAACAGAAGCAAAGTGATTGCCTCACATCTAGGGAAAGATACGGAAGGCTTATTAGAAGAAACAGAAAAGTGGCAGCGCACCCAGCACCTAATTCTCCAGAAGTTAAAGGAAAAAAATCTTAGGATTTTCGAGATAAATGGAGAGATAGCTATCAGTGAAAACGTGCATTACATGAAGAATCTCTTAGAAGAAATTTAATTTAAAGAAGTAATGAGTCTCTTTTTCCTCGCTATAGAAATTTTCACCTACGGCTTCGCTGTATATCTATTCCTATACAAAAAGGAATTGGCCATATTTTACTTGCCAATGATTATTTTTTGTCGTGTGGTCATTACTCCATTCACACCGGCGCTTCTTTATTATGGTGTAATTTCTTTCTTCATCTTATATTTTATTTACCGAAATAACTCATTTTTCCGGGAGAATGTATTTTCACTGATTCTAATCCTGCTATACCTTGTCTTGGCAACCAGAACATCAAACTTTGAAACAATAAGGCCTAGCTTCTTTGCCGTCATGTGGCTGTTTCTTTCTATTCCGCTGATAAGCGCTATTTATAAGAAATATTCAAGAGAGGAGGTTCAAAGGGAACTGACGACTTCAGCTTTTCTTATTCTGGCCATTTACATAATGAATGCAGGAGCCTCCACTGTGATGGGTTATTCCCCCAACCTAATGTATGGGATTACATCGGGAGTGCTCTATGGGAACCTTTACGCCACGGATTTCAACATCATAGCTCCTGCTGTATTCATTGTCTTACTGAGTGTCGTTAGCAAGAGGAATTTATTATACTTTTCAGCACTTGTGATTTCCTTCTTAATCACCATGTTATCTTTCAGGCGCTCCGTTATGGGCTTGTGTCTATTGGCATTAGCAGTGGTGGTATTCCTGCTGATGAACAAAAAGAATTCAATGAAATTGGTTGTTTTTGGAGCAGTTTCACTGGTCATGGGATTGGTAGTTGCAGTCAACACAAATTTCATGACAGTATTTGTGGAAAGGTATGAACAGAGAAAACTAGCTGAACGGGAACTGGGAGAGGAAACGCGTTTTCTGGAGTATGATATACTTTACAAAGATATGTTTGTGTATCAGGATTATGACCCCTTGTTTGGGTATGAACTTCTTAATAGTGCAGGTAACTATGGAAAAGGGATTTTAGATGAGAGAAGCCTCCATTCCGATGTTACTAATATTGTCCACTCAACAGGCATCATTGGTTTAATCCTCTACCTTCTGATGGTCGCTTCTAGCTTCTGGAAAGCGTTTGAAAATGCGACTAACAAGACCGATACCTACATATTCCTTTATTGCGCAGCGGCATTCATAGTCTATACTATAACAGGGCGCTATACAAGCGTAGAATGTACCATTCTGCTCTTCTTGCTCTTATACCTGCCGCTAGCTAAAGAAAATGAGGATGTCGAAGAAAAGAACTCAATGAGTGAGCCTAAGCAACAGCTGCAGCCAAAACTTTATTGAACGAGACACTCTACATGATTAGCTTTTTATACTATTGAATTTGTCATTCTAAAAAAGCTTATATACTAATCAAATTGACAATGGCTAAGTTTCTTTTTTACGACGATAAGATTATCAATATTCTACTGAAGGACGAAAAACCATCAGGGGGAGCAGCAGTACAGGCGTATGGTTGGATAATGGGCTTATTAGCATCTGGTCATGAGGTATGCGTATTGTCAGACCCAAGTAAAATAGGCTTAGTAAAAGATGATTGTCAGGATATAACAATTCTACCTGACTTTGACCGAACTAAAGGTATACGTTGGCTAAGATGGCTATACTATCGTCTGCCCTATATCTACAAAACTCTAAAAGAGACTAAGCCGGATTATGTCTACAAAGGTATCCCAGCTTGGGATTCTTTTATAGTGGCCCTTATTTGTCGAAAGCTGAAGATAAAGTTCTTGCAACGAGTATCGAATGACTTTCTAGTGGATTCCCGTTTTTTTAGAAGCCATTCTGCTGCACATCGATACTTCCAGAACTTGGGATTTAAGTTATCCGATTACATTCTGTGCCAAAACGACTATCAGTTATCTATTGTGTCTAAGAGGTTTCCTAACAATAGTGTATATAAGATTTCCAATCCTATTTTTGCGAGTACCATTCAGGGCTCGGATGAAATTGCAAGCAAGAGTTTCATAGCGTGGATTGGGCTTTTTCAATACCAAAAGAACCTAAAATTGCTATTCGATATAGCTACTCTTTTAGAGAAGGAGCAATTTATCATTGCAGGAAAAGAGATACCTAAAATTGATGAGGAGACTGTTCTGTATTTAAATAGATTGAAAAGCCTGCCTAACGTCAAATTTATAGGATTCCTACAACGGCAGGAAGTGCTGCCCTTTCTTTCCCAAGCCAAATACTTACTGAACACTTCCCATTATGAAGGATTCAGTAATACGTTCCTGGAGGCTATGGCAGTTGGAACCCCAATACTAACAAGCGATAAAGTCAATCCTGATTCTATAATATCAAATAACGGATTAGGCAGAGTGTATACAGATGCCCTTGACTTAAAAAGCCAAGTTCTTTCTATAAATCAGGAGGAGTACGATGGAATGTCTCGCAACGCTTTAAATTATGTATTAAGGTGGCACGACTACAAGGCACTCACAAGTAATCTGCTCAAATTACTAAAAGTGAGCCAGCGTAATGAAGTGTTAGCTTAGAAGAATAGTATTTCTGTAGTTAAAAGTAGTTAATCCACTTAGTTTGTTAATGATGGAAAGGACCCGCATTCTTTTTTATATCGGCAGCTTGCAATCAGGAGGTAAAGAAAGGCGCTTAATCGAGCTCCTGTCTTATCTAAAGAAAAAAGGCACCTATGAGTTGATGCTAGTTGTAACAAAGGATGAAGTGCACTACCCAGACTTCTACAAATTAGATATCCCGTACCAGGCTATCGGCAGCATAGGAAAGAACAACTATGCTGCATTGATTTCTAGATTTTATAAGATTTGTAAAGAATTCAAGCCACATCTTATCCATACTTGGGGGCGTATACAATCACTTTATACATTACCCACAGTCATCGGTCAAAGGGTCCCTTTGATAAACAGTCAAATCACTGCAGCTCCACCTAGGGTTAATAAATGGACTCTTGATTACCTAATTGATAAATTGAATTTTCACTTTTCTAAAGTAATCTTATCTAATTCCAGAGCTGGGATAGATACTTATAATCCCCCACTAGCTAAGGGTAGAATTATATATAATGGTATAAACTTAAATCGATTCATTAATCTTACCTCTACGGAGCAGGTTAAGGCCAAATACGGCATTACTACACCTTACACTGTAGTCATGTCTGCTTCATTTTCACCAAATAAGGATTATAACTTATTCTACAGGGTGGCCACATTGGTTACCAAGTGCAGAAAGGACGTAACCTTCATAGGGGTGGGTGCATGCCATAATAAGGAAGAATTTAAAAAGTTGCTAAACCTGAATAGTAACAACCCTAGAATTCTGCTTCCAGGAAGGATTGATGATGTAGAAGCACTGGTTAATGCCTCTACCATAGGTGTATTGTTTTCAAATAAGGCTATACATGGAGAAGGCATTTCAAATTCTATTATGGAATATATGGCGCTTTCTAAGCCGGTGATAGCTAATGATGCTGGAGGGACTAAGGAAATTCTACGTCACCACGAAAATGGGTATCTAATTGAGAACGAAACAGCTGAAGAAATTGCAGCGCTTATCTTAGAATTAATAAGTGATGAGATAAAATGCCAATCTTTCGGAAGAGTCAGTAGAAGCATCATTGAGAATTCCTTCTCGCTTGAGAAAATGGGTCAAGAGTTTGAGCAAGTTTATAAATCTGCTCTCACTTGACAGACTTTATGATTGAGGCTTGCTATGAGGCCTCCTATCACGTGTGGTTTGTACTATTATTTAAATGATTCTATGAATGTGATATTCGTAAGTAGGTCAAAAACCGGCAAGCCACTCCCTTTTGTTAAAGAGCAGGCTGATTTCCTAACCAAGAACTTCCAAGTAGATGTGCAGCATTTCCTGATTTCAAAGGGAGGCGTATTTGGATATCTGACTGCTATACTTCAACTAAGGGATTTTGTCCAAAAGAAGAAACCTGATATAGTACACGTGCATTACGGGCTATGGGCGCTTGTAGCAGTTTTTAGCAAGCTAATATCATTAAGTAAGCATAAGATTATTATTACCTTCCATGGAAGTGACATAAATAAACAGACTGAACGCTATTTCGGCCTGCTCGCCTCGTACTTGGCTTCACATAGTATTCTTGTCTCTCCTAAAATGGTAAAGTATTTCAAATCAAATTACTCCATCATCCCATGTGGAGTTGATACAAATGTAAACCAGTGCGACAGGCACAAAATAAGATTTGAAAATGGGTGGGGCAAAGCCGATTTTGTCATACTTTTTTCTTCAAGCTTTAATAGGCCAGTGAAGGATCCAGAATTTGCTTTTAAAGTGGTTGATGCGTTTTCTAAGGTCTCTCCTAGACCCGTAAGATTCATCGAATTAAAAGGCTATACCAGAGACCAATTAAACGGAATAATGCAGGCAGCAGATGCTCTTATACTATCAAGCATAATGGAGGGAAGCCCGCAGGTTATCAAAGAGTCAATAATTAATTCCTTGCCCATAGTCTCCAACAATGTAGGTGATGTGGCGGCTATTTGCTCTGGAATTGATAACTGCTTTATAATCAATAAAGAAGTTGACGCCTATGTGAGATGCCTCCAAAGTCTCTCCTCTACACAGAACCGCATTACAAACAGAACTCCAGTACTTGAAAGATTCGATAATAATATAATCTCTAAACAGATATTTGAAATCTATAGCACAGTTCTCACCAATTAAATTAAAAATAACTCGAACAGCAAAAGACTATAGCACCCCTATCAAAAAACTACATATGGTCAGATTTTTATCTCTCTCAAAATGAAAATACTCATAGACATCAATCACCCTGCACATGTCCACTATTTTAGAAACTTCTCTAAAATTATGCAGGAGAAAGGGCACAAAATACTTTTCGTTTCCAGAAACAAAGAAATGTCCCACCGATTACTC
The DNA here is from genome assembly GCF_000373265.1 of Pontibacter roseus DSM 17521. Taxonomy (GTDB): domain Bacteria; phylum Bacteroidota; class Bacteroidia; order Cytophagales; family Hymenobacteraceae; genus Pontibacter; species Pontibacter roseus. The sequence goes on along the minus strand of NZ_KB890766.1, from coordinate 470,565 downwards.
AACCTCTACAATATCCCTTTTATAGACCGGGGAAAAGGCAGAGATGGTAAAATTGGGAGATTAATATACTTAGCATATGCTGATTTGAAGTTGATTCAAATCTCACTAAAGTTTAAGCCCGATTTGTTTTTGAACTTCCTGCATCCTTATCCCTCACAGGTGGCTAAATTGCTCGGTATACCTTCTCTTGTATTTAGTGACACTGAGCATGCCAGTTTGCACCACAAGCTCACCGTCCCTTTCGCTACAAAAGTTTTCACACCTTCCTGTTACAGTATAGATTTAGGTGAGAAACAGATTAGATTTAACAGTTTCATGGAGCTATCATATTTACATCCCAAGTACTTCACACCAAATCCTGAAATTCTAAAGTTGCTGAATGTGAATATTCTGGACAAATTTGTGATAGTAAGGTTTGTGTCTTGGAATGCTGTCCACGACATGGGCCATTCCGGGATAACGCTTGAGAACAAAAAGCGGGCGGTACTGGAATTATCTAAATTTGCCAAAGTATTTATCTCCTCTGAGGGAGAATTGCCGGAGGATCTTGAGAAATACAGAATCAGGATACCATTTGATAAAATACACGATGCTCTGTATTACAGTTCACTGCTTTTTGGAGAGAGTGGTACAATGGCCTCTGAAGCAGCAATGCTCGGAACCCCTTCCATTTTCATTAATAGCAACAGGCTAGGTTATTTAGATGAGCAAGAGCATAAATATGGCTTGGTATCTAATTTCAGGGCAAGTAAAGAAGACCAAGAGAAAGCAATAAATAGGGCTATAGAAATCCTTCGGGAGGATAGGGGCAAAGAAAGGTATAATAAACTAAGAGAGGAACTCCTGATAAACTGTGCCGATACCACGCAGTTCATGGTAAACGAGGTCCTAAAGTATGAGCAATAATACACAGTTCATAAATCTATTGTTTATGAATATACTTTATAAGCCAAAAGCACATTGATAGATGCTTAAGGCAAACCCCACTCTAAGTACTCCCTTGAATGAAGATACTTATAGACATCAATCATCCTGCGCATGTTCACTACTTTAGAAACTTCTCCAAACTAATGGAGGAGAAGGGACACGAGGTTATTTTCGTAGCTAGAAAAAAAGAAATAGCTCACTGTCTGCTTAACTTATATAACATTCCTTACATAAGTAGGGGAAGGGGTAGACACGGCCGAATTGGCAAAGTTTTGTACTCTATCTACGCTAATGCTAAATTATTTCTCATAGCTAGAAAGCACAAACCAGACCTCTTTCTCAATTTCTTACATCCCTACCCTTCTCAAGTAGCCAGGCTTTTAGGAAAAGTATCTTTAGTATTCAGCGATACAGAACATGCTGACCTCCACCATAAACTGACTTTGCCATTCGTCACGAAAATATATACACCATCCTGCTACCGTTTAAGTTTAGGCAAAAAGCAAGTTCGTTTTAATGGCTTTATGGAATTAGCCTATTTGCATCCTAACTACTATTCTCCGAATCCCGATGTCCTGAATCAATTAGGAGTTCACGAAAAGGAAAAGTACGTAATAGTAAGATTCGTCTCCTGGACGGCTACCCATGACTTTGGCCATACTGGAATGTCGCTGGAAAACAAAAGAAAAGCGGTAAAGTCTATGTCTAGGTATGCAAAGGTGTTCATTTCGGCTGAGGGTGAGCTCCCACCTGACTTAGAACATTATCGGATAAAGCTACCTTTCAACAGGATGCATGATGCTGTCTACTATAGTAGTTTACTTTTTGGTGAAAGTGCTACAATGGCATCAGAAGCAGCAATATTAGGTACTCCTTCCATTTTTATTGATAACGATGGAAGGGGCTACACAGATGAGGAGGAGATGAGGTATGGCATTGTTTTTAATTTTACCGAAAGCGAATCTGATCAACAGGAAGCTATTGCGAAGGCTGTAAATATTTTAAGTGACGACTCCAGTCGCCTGAGGTTCAAAAATGTAAGAGATGTGCTTATACTAGATAGTATCGATACTACTCGTTTCATGGTTGATGAAGTATTGAAGTACGATACATGATTGTACTTTGATAGCAATAGCTTCATTTTAGACTACCGCAATGTTTACTTCTTTATGAAAGTTTCTTACCTATAACTGGTGTCCTAACTTTAAGCATCAGGTGTTAATCGTTATAGTTATAGCCGTCCAACCGCTCTTCAGCCTTCTGCTTGTCATCAAGAGCAGTAAGGAGCAGAAGATGAAATAGCCAATCCTCTTTGTGATGCTGTCACTACTTCCAGTTTAGACTCTTGCTCACTGTTGTATTTTTAGAATCAGATTGATGTCAAGGCACCTAAAATATGTGCATATCCATAAGCTACTGGACGTAAAGTAAGATGAAATCCCGCTGTTGATTCCCTCAGCTAGAGGCTAGGTTTGTTTTGAACACACCAGAAGCTTGTGTATACGGTATGAATTCTGATATTAAAGCTAGGTTTGCCAAAGACGCAATGGATTCGCTTATGGTTCAATGATTGACAGTGTCGTATTAGCTTACAAATCAACTGTTATAGGCCTACTGAATGACTTCCCTCAACTAGTAGCTTTTTGAAATGATGTGTCAGCAAATTATTTCAGACTTTCTTAAGCAGAGCATCAACAAACCTTGGGGACTTAGGATAGACTTTTCTTCATATAATATAAAGTTTCTTTACAGAACATTTATACTAGAACCAATTCAGTAAATTAACCTTTCTTTTCTTACTTCTATTTTTATCTAGAATGCGCTCTTATGGGTATTTCTGCTAAAAATAGTTCTTCCAATAATCTTTATATCTAACCAGAAAGACCAATTTTCCATGTACCACAAATCATGAATTGTGCGCTGATTTTTCTGCTCTTTGGTTTCTGTGGGTCCTCTCCATCCATTCACCTGTGCCCATCCGGTAATTCCTGGTTTGAAATAGTGCCTAATCATATACTTATCAACGCTGGCTTGTAGTTGTTGATTTAGATAGCTCCTGTGTGGCCTTGGCCCTACTACACTCATATCGCCTAGTAACACATTGAGAAATTGTGGCAGTTCATCTAAGCTATACTTCCTCAATACATTTCCAATTCTAGTTACTCTAGGATCGTTCTTACTAGTTGAGAGTACCCCTCCAGAGGATGCGTCAGTACCGTGCATACTCCTAAACTTAAATACCTTAAATAGTTTACCCCCTTTACCCACTCTAATTGGGCAATAAAAGACAGGTCCTGGTGAATCAAATTTTATTAGGACTGCTAAAATTAAAAACAATGGAGCTAATCCTAAAAGTGCTGCTGCAGCAAAAATTTTATCGAAAACGTTTTTTATTAGGAAAGACTGCGTGTTATCTAACGGTAGCTGCCGCACGTTGACGGCATCTATCTGACCGTACCTCATTATCTTATAGTTCTCACCCAATAGGCCACTGTAATCGGGAATGTATTTAACTCTTACACCATGGTAGTCGGCTGCCTGTATGATGCTTCTAACTTTTTTAGAGGGCTTAACAGGTATAGCAATGACTATTTCGTCTACAGGATTGTCTTTCAAATAATCATTAATATTATCTAAGTTACCAACGACCCTCTCCTGCCCAACAATACATTCCTCATTCTTGCATTTTACGAATCCCTTGATTTCGTGAGAAGAACTGTGTAGCGATTTTAAATTCTTCTCTACGTTTACTGCTAAATTACCTATACCTGCTACTAGGGTATATTTCTTCCTACTATTCATACTTCTAAATTCACTGATTCTCAGAAATAGGAAGTTTAATGGTATCCCTACTACTGCTAGCGTTACTACAAAACCTATTATAATATTTTTGCTGGGCTCAGAGAACTGGAATAGAGAGAAACACAAAATCAAGGAGACAATCAGTATAATATATGCTTTAATATAATTTACTGCAGCCAAGGACAACTTATGTCTAATATTGAGTTCATATAACTTCCCCCAGTACATAATTATTCCCCATATAGAAATAATAATGAATAGAATCACCCACTCCAACTCTAAATAGTTGCCATCATTAAAGAAGTAAACAGATAAAAAAAATGAAAGCAAAAATGCTACTATATCTCCTCCAAAGTGCATGGGTGTGAAGGTGTGTCGAGGTTTTATCATAGTATTGCTTTTTAAAGATATTTGAACAGAGTTAAGCTAGCCTACTTTTCAAGGGCGCTTTAAATAGTAAGGCATTCAGGTACCAGTACAGACTGAGCGAAGTAATGCTAGAAATTGCTCCTTTTGACTGGTTCTGGTTCTACCTGTTGGAGAACTTATTTAGAAACTGGACATTTCTAACCTAATTGTAATAAGTGGATGATAAATCACCTATCGCCAGTATTCTGCTTATTAATAATCTTCAATGAATATGGGTAAACTTTGCTTCATAATGCGTTGTGCTATTACAGCTTTAATGGTTAAGAAAACATAATTTTTATACATCTATATTGAACTACAGAAATTCTTTAATTTTAGATAGTTTTTATATTAAATATACTTAATTTAATAATAAAAGATTTCTAAAATGTATGTTTATCCGGAAATAGAACCCAAAACAAGGGGAATGGTACTATTTGGTGGGTGAATGAGGAGTTTTGGTAAGGGGAAAGCTCATTTTTACTTGTGAACATTCTGAATCACATTTAAAAATCTGATATCCAATTGCTTCTTTAGGCAAAGGTTTTTTGAATAGCAGTCGCTACCATAAACTAAACTCCTACCTATGATTCAATTGATTTATTATGAAATGCTCCGAAAAATCTCTTAGATGAAATCAAATTTAACTGCCATGCCGCACATATTCTATCATACAGGCTATGTTAAATTCCTTTTATACTTGCTTTACTAGCCGCGACTTTCTTGGATAATGGTACCAAATATCATCTGAGTATCAGTATACAACACCAAACATCAGCTCTCCATAGTTTTATAATTTATAAGCTACTATGGTTCGAAGTCGTTGTACTGGGTATATCTATCCATTTCTCAGACTCACATGATGTCAGCCAGTGTGGCGCCGGCCTTGCCCACGCGGATGTTGTCGTAGAAGAGCACGCGCTTGTCGGTGGTGGTCTTCTCGCTGGCCCAGTCGTCCTTGTAGACGCCCAGCTTCCACTTGGGCAGGTCGCCCGAGTACATGTTGCCCCCCTTGCGCGAGACCACCTGCTTGCCGTTGATCCACATCTCCGTCAGGCCGTCCGAGCCGCTCGAGTGCACCATGTGCACCACGATGCTGTGCCAGCGGTCCTTGGCCACCGGGGCCAGGTCGATCTTGTCGCGGTTGTCGGAGTCGTTGCCCACCACCAGCTGGAAGCGGCCGGCCTTGGTGCGCAGCATGGCCGAGGGCGTGCCCAGCCCGCTCTGGTACCACTGGTTGATCACCTCGTCGTCCACCTCGTCGATGTAGTCCTTGGCCGGGAAGTAGGCCTGGAAGGCGTACCACATCTCCTTCTGCACGTTGTCCTTGACGATGGTCACCTCCGCCCGGCGGCTGCCCTTCACGTCCGGGTCGTCCTGGCGCAGCTCGAAGCGGGCCGCCTTGCCCGAGTCGCCCGGCTTGGAGACGAAGGTCAGCGAGTGGGAGGCCCCCACCTCGATGCCGTGGGCCGTGGAGAAGGGGTCGCCCCCCTCGAAGGTCTCCTGGTAGAGCAGGCTGGCCGAGGTGGCCAGCTGCGTGGCCGCCGAACCCATCCCCGGGTTAATCTCCTCTAGGTCTTTCTTATCGCATGAGAATGCTACTGCGCCCACCAGCATGGGCGTTAAAATATAACGAAGTCTAAGGTTCATCTTGTTTGGCTAAAGTTGAAAAATTGTTTTTTAATGTTGTACTAATTTAGTTTAAGATACATTTTTGGTTGTTTCTAAGGCGGTAGCGTTACATTGGCAATCCCGCATTTAAAAACATAACTTTTACTTAGTGCACTCTCCTAAAAGTGTTATCATACATCCTCCATTTCTCTTTAAGGCTCAACATTTAATACTAACTAACTCTCGAAGTAATAAGCTCTGTACAATTGCACATTTTACTTATATGTCTCTTGCAAATGTAAGCGAGTTCATCTCAAAAATAAAAACCCAATAGCACTCAAATAGCCTATTTATCAATAATTCCTTAGTTATAATTAGATTAGTTCAAAAAAATGCTAAATTTTATCAAAACCTTATGAGTCTAGGTGCCGTTCCACCTTCTTAGATTATTGAATTATAACTTGTATTTTTTTAAATCGAGTTAAGCTTACAGAATCTTTATGCCTCACTCTCAGCCTTGGATAAATTAATTTAAGATTTGAAGAACGCATTCTAAAGCAGGAGCCTAGACAATAGTATAATAAAATGCATGGCAGAGAGAATGCAAGTGAAGCTTATAGTTGAAACTGTATAACATGTTTACATTCTATGTTATGATAAATCAAATATAGTCGACTTAACTAGATAGGGTACCAAACATGATGATGGCAAACTACTTCTATAGAATGTTTTTTAGACATCAGCATATGCATATATTAATGGATGCCGTGCTACAAAAAGGGGATTGTAATTATTATGTCCCAACAGTTGGGCCGAATGTAAAGCTTTCAAATGTATTCTTTAGTGCCTGCTTCTCTTACTAACTGCCTATTAGGCAGCCTGCAGCAAATAGCTATCTAGGTATACAACATAAGTCCCACTGTTCCTAACTATGTCTTCAAAGTATAAGTGAGACACACAATCCCTCCAACTCGGGCTAGTATAGCTTAAGATGGAATGATAGTTTTATTAGACACCTAATTCAGGTAAGATATCCAAATCACTTGATTAAAGTAAAGAGCTAAATGAATTGCTAAGGATTCAAAATCTAGTCTCTATACCTGCCATTTTGAAGGTATAGAGACTAGATTTTTGGGTAGAGGGGGTAAATTTAGCTGCAGCCGCTTCTATTTAAAGTGTAAGATATTTTACTGAGGAGCCAGTGTAGCATGCTATACATTAGATATCAATTGTCCCTTCACTAGAAATATAATACATTTTACTAAGTATAGTACAAATAAAAAAACTTTTATGTACCTATCCGCTTATATATAGTTTGATAAAATGGCAAGTACTTTAAACAATCATGAATACACTTGCCAGACTTAAACGGTGGTTTACTACTGAATCAATACCTCAACAAATTATAGATTTATCATTCTACTTATGAAAAAATTTACACTCCTGGTGGTATTCACCTTCTTCATCTCATTCCTGGCAGCAGCCCAGTTTACCTCCATAACCAGCCTTAACCCCAGTCCTGTTGATGTTGGTGCAGGGACCCAGGATAAGTCCCAATCCAAATCGTTTTTCCATGACGGCAAGCATTGGGCAGTCTTTGCCAACTCTACAGGCACGCACCTCTGGCGACTGGATGGAAAGTCTTGGACGCATGTACTGATGTTAGCTACTAGGCGTGGCAGGGCTGATTGCAAGGTAGTGGGCAATGTCTTGCATGTCTTGATTTTCCAGAACAAGACTTCACATTTAGTATCCCTTGAATACGTGGCAGCCTCGGCTACATTTAAAATTTGGCCACAAAGAACTTCAACAGTGAATTTTCTTTTTGACGGTGAAGTACAGACTGCCACCATTGACATGGATGGTACAGGGCGAATGTGGATGGCATATGTTAGGGGTACCAGCGTTTTGGCTCAGTGGAGTGACTCTCCGTATGCCAGTTGGAGTTCCCCTGTGATATTAGCTACTGGTGTAAGGACCGACGATGCTGCTGCTGTTATTGCCTTACCAGGCAAAATAGGGGTATTATGGTCTAATCAAGTCACGAAAAGATGGGGGTTCAAAACGCATACGGATGGCGCGTCCCCTTCTAGTTGGTCTGATGACGAAGTGCCTGCTTCCCAGTCCGCTCTAAGCATTGGTGCGGGTATGGCTGATGACCACATGAACATGAAAGTCGCCAGTGATGGAACCTTGTACTGCGCCACTAAAACCGGATACAATGACTCAGGCTATCCATTGATAACCTTGCTTGTCCGTAGACCTAGTGGAAGTTGGGATGACGTTTACAATGTCTCTAATACAGGAACTACACCAATCGTTACCCTGAATGAACAAGCTGGTAAGCTAAGGGTAATTTATGCTTCAAAAACATACGGTGGTGACATATTATATAATGAGTCTCCAATGTCTCAGATTTCATTTGGCCCAAAGCTAACATTAATGCCAGGTAATGCCTACCGAGATCCTGTTAGCAGTAAGCAAAATTTCAGGCCAGATGGTGTAGTGCTCTTTACGGACGCAACTGCCGGCATTGTGGCGGGAGTCATAGCTAGTGATAACACGACAACACCACAGCCTACAGTTCCTGCAGCCCCCATTCTCGCGAGTCCAGCCAATGCTGCTACTGGCATAGCACTTAATCCGACGCTAAGTTGGAACTCCTCATCCGGTGCCGAAACCTATCAAGTGCAGGTGGCAACTTCATCAGGCTTTGCCTCAACTGTGTATGATAAGAGCGGTATAGCAAACACTTCGGTGCAAGTGAGCGGATTAACAAATAACACAGTTTATTACTGGAGAGCACGTGCTACGAACGGAGCAGGAAGTAGCAATTGGTCTACCACTTGGAGCTTCACCACGGTTGAGGCAACAGCTGTTCAGTACACTCTAGCAGTCACGACAGTTGGCAGCGGCACGGTGGCCAAGAGCCCCAACCAGAGCACCTATGCGGCTGGTAGTACCGTCACGCTGACGGCATCGCCGGCGGCGGGCTATGAGTTTGCCGGCTGGAGCGGCGCGGTCAGCGGTACGGCCAACTCCACTACCGTCACCATGGACGGCAATAAGGCCGTGACAGCCACCTTCACGGCCGTGACCACGCCGCCGGCTCAGTACACCCTGGCCGTGAGCACGGTTGGCAGCGGCACGGTGGCCAAGAGCCCCAACCAGAGCACCTACTCAGCCGGCAGTACCGTCACGCTGACGGCCTCCCCGGCGGCGGGCTATCAGTTCGCCGGCTGGAGCGGCGCGGCCAGCGGCACAGCCAACCCCACCACGGTGGCCATGGACGGCAACAAGGCCGTGACGGCCACCTTCACGGCCGTCTCCACAGGGGGGGCACAGGTGACGGGCTTCGTGCTGGTGAGCGCGACCACCGAGCAGGANGCCCATGACCATCTCCTTCACGATTGTGCAGGAGGGCACAACTCCGACACCGACTCAGTATACCCTGAACGTGAATACCTCCGGCAACGGCACAGTAGTCAAAAGCCCGAACCAAACATCTTACACCAGCGGCAGCACCGTCTCATTGACAGCCTCGCCGGCAGCAGGATACCAGTTCGTGGGTTGGTCGGGTGACGCCTCTGGCACGGCAAACCCATTGTCAGTGACCATGACAGCCAATAAGTCCATAACGGCTACGTTTCAGGCTATCCCAGCCAGTGGCTATACCTTAACAGTCAATACGGTAGGCAGTGGTACGGTTATCAAGAATCCGAATCAAGCCACTTACGCCAGCGGCAGTTCCGTCACACTTTCGGCCACGCCAGCCAGTGGATTCCGTTTCGTGGGCTGGCGTGGCGACGCCAGCGGCACGCAAAACCCCTTGACGGTGATGATGACCGGTAACAAATCTGTGACCGCTACCTTCGAGGCCATCACAACGACCGGCTATACCTTGACTGTTTCGACAGTTGGCAGCGGCACGGTGGCCAAGAGCCCTGACCAGAGCACCTACGCGGCTGGCAGTACCGTCAGCCTGACGGCCTCTCCGGCGGCGGGCTATCAGTTCGCCGGCTGGAGCGGCGCGGCCAGCGGCACGGCCAACTCCACTACCGTCACCATGGATGGCAACAAGGCCGTGACGGCCACCTTCACGGCCGTCTCCACAGGGGGGGCACAGGTGACGGGCTTCGTGCTGGTGAGCGCGACCACCGAGCAGGACCTGCAGCCCCTGGCGGACGGGGCCACCATCAACCTCTCGGCGCTGGCCAGCCCCAAGCTCAACATCCGGGCCACCACCTCGCCGGCCACGGTGGGCAGCGTCAAGTTCGAGCTGACGGGGGCCATGAGCAAGACCTACGCCGACAACGCCCCTCCCTACGCCCTGCACGGCGACGACGGCTCGGGCAACTACTTCTTCGGCAACTGGAACCCGCCGGCCACCGGCACCTACACCCTCAAGGCCACCCCCTATTCGGGCGCTAAGGCCACCGGCACCCCCGGCACACCTATGACCATCTCCTTCACCATAACCTCTGGAAGTAGCCTAGCGGCGACTTCCGTGAGCACACTGCAAGACGTGAGCCCGGAGCCGGAGAAGCTGACGGTTTATCCAAATCCATTCTCCGATAAGGCGACAATAAACTTTAGCCTGGAAGAGGATAGCGACTATACGGTGAGTCTGTATGATGCCAAAGGAACTTTGGTGGCCTTGCTGAAACAAGGTCGGTCCAAAGCTGGGGAACGCAATACAGTAGAAGTGGACGGCACGAAGCTTCCTAGAGGGCTATACCTGGTCAGGCTGCAGGCAGGTTCCAGCGTAAACACAGTCCGGTTGATATTAGAACGCTGACGCTATCAGTCATCAACAAGGCACAGCATATGTAATGAGAATTCTATTTAAAAACGCAAAAAATACACCATGAAACTTCTCTTAGTAGCCCTATTCAGTATCCTCCCTTTACTGTCTTTCTCACAAGGCTTCAGTGTGATGATAGGCAACACTGCCTACCCAACGGACAAGGTGCCCGAGCATGTCACCTTGCCCGATAAGGTTAAGAAGCTCAGGATAAAGACAGATAGAGCGGAGCCAGCCTCCGGACCCTTCATTGTACAGATAGGAGAGGAGGAGCACAGCTTTGCAGGAGATGGAGCTTACCATGATGTGGAATTCTCCCATGACATACGGGGCCTGGTGGTATACCTCATGGACAACAAAAGAAAGGTACGCGGAAAGCCCTTCATACTGAAGAAAAGAAAATAGCCAATTCTGCAAACCATACGGGGGGATACCAGCTGCACTGCCTTGTCTGAGGCAGTGTAGCTGGTATATGAATCACGGTGATGCCCGGGCGCCTGCTCAGGCTTGGGGAACAGAAAAAGTGAATGACAAATGCGCGTGCCATAAGAAACACATAGAATCCACATGAAAAAGAAATCCAACCCTGGAAGCAGTGATTTGGCTCAGAAACCGAATCAGGATGAAGTCATACCTGCAGCAGGCATCAAGAAGTTTTCTGGGAGCTGTTTTTCATCGCAGCGTATACCTGTAAAGTCATTCTGGCTGCTTCTGTTGCTATGGGCCACGAGCCTGATGCCTGTGGCGGCACAGAATCCCATTGTAGTAGAAAATGCCAAGGCGGGTAACCCTTCCTCTGAGTGGCAAATAAGCGGGGCAGGTGACCTATCCATCCAGGGCTTCGCGACGGACATGAGCTACAACGTAGGCACTACAGCGCGCTTCAAAATCAAGACAAGTGCACGGGCCTATACCATCAGAGTCTATCGCATCGGGTATTATGGAGGAAACGGCGCTCGTCTTCAAGGTACGGGAACTGTAACGGCCACTTTGCCGCAGAGCCAGCCCAACTGCCTGACCAACTCCACAACAGGTTTGGTAGACTGCGGAAACTGGGCTGAGTCAGCGAGTTGGGCTATACCTGCCACCGCTGTGTCTGGCATTTACATCGCCAAGCTTACCCGCACAGACACAGGAGGCTCCAGCCATATCACGTTCGTTGTTCGTAACGATGCCAGCACATCCGATTTGTTTTTCCAAACCTCTGATGCTACCTGGCAGGCCTACAACGTGTACGGGGACAACAACAATGGAAAGAGTCTTTATACAGGTGCCGGTGGCAAAGCCGTGAAGGTAAGCTATAACAGACCTTTCCTGACCCGGGATGGCGGTGGGGGAGGTGGCCCGCAAGAAGACTGGCTCTTCAATGCAGAATATCCAATGGTCAGGTGGCTTGAATCCAATGGCTACGATGTTACCTATACCACAAATGTAGACAGCGATCGCAGGGGCAACCTGATAAAGAACCATAAGGTGTTTCTCTCGGTAGGCCATGACGAATATTGGTCTGGAACCCACCGGGCACACGTAACTGCCGCCCGCGATGCCGGTACTCACTTGGCATTTTTCAGCGGCAACGAGGTTTACTGGAAAACACGCTGGGAAAACAGCATTGACGGAAGCGGCACATCACACCGAACGCTGGTTTGCTACAAAGAAGGGGGTTCTGGGGAGAACACCTGTAGCGGTAAGTGCGACCCAAGCCCAGAGTGGACTGGCCTGTGGCGTAGTGGGTGTGAGTACAGGACAGGCAATCCCTTAGTGGATGGTTGCAACCCCGAAAATGAGTTAACTGGGCAAATCAGCTGGAAGGAAAACACGGTGGCTCTTCAGGTTCCTAGTACCTACAGCAGGCTTCGCTTCTGGCGGAATACGAGTGTTGCATCCTTGGGCAGCGGACAGACAGCCAGCATGACCTTTGGAACCATCGGCTACGAATGGAACGCGGAACAGGAGCAGTTTAGGTCAACCTACCCCAGCGGCAGAATCATTCTCTCCAGAACTGTAATTGATGGCAATAACCACCATCTGTCGCTCTACAGGCACAGTAGTGGAGCACTTGTTTTTGGAGCGGGCACTGTCCAGTATTCCTGGGGTTTGGACAGCAATCACGATCGGGGTAGCGCTGCGCCAAGTGTGGCCTTGCAGCAGGCAACGGTCAATCTGTTTGCTGATATGGGGGTTCAGCCCGGAAGCATTCGTGCCGGTTTAGTAGCTGCGACAGCCTCTACAGATGCGCAGGCGCCGGTAACGACTATTTCCTCCCCTGCAGAAGATGCTAGTGTACCCTTTGGAACCTCAGTCACCGTAACAGGCACTGCCACAGATAACAGTATAGTAGCAGGGGTTGAGGTGTCAACGGATGGAGGAAATACCTGGCGACTCGCAAACGGCACCACCAACTGGAGCTATACCTGGACGCCTGCGGTACAAGGCACTGCCACCATCAGAAGCCGCGCTTTTGACGACTCGGGCAATATGGGTTTACCTACAGTACGCAATGTGACCGTTGGCGGAACCGTGACCGTTAACTGCCCCTGCACGGTCTTTCAGCCATCTTCCGCCCCAACCGGGACTCTTCAGAGCGACGGACAAGCTCTACAACTGGGCATGAAGTTCCGCTCCTCAGTCAACGGGTTTGTGACGGGGGTTAAGTTCTACAAGCAGAGCGGCAACACGGGCACCCACACCGGCCAGCTCTACAGCGGCTCCGGGGCGCTGCTGGCCTCGGTGGTGTTCCAGAACGAGACGGCCTCGGGCTGGCAGCAGGCGGCCTTCTCCAGTCCGGTGGCCGTCACGGCCGGCACCACCTATGTGATAACGTACCACAGCAGTGCCGGCACTTACTCTGCGAATGATGATGGCTTCAGCCAGGCGATTCTGAACGGCCCACTAGCCGGTCTTCAAAATGGGACCGATGGACCGAATGGCATATACCGCTATACCTCCTCACCCGCTTTCCCTACGAACAGTTTTTCCTCCAGTAACTATTGGGTAGATGTCGTGTTCAATACGTCAACTTCTCCTGGTAACCAGATTCCAACGGCGGCGCTCACCTCCCCAGCTAATAATGCCACCTTCACCGCACCAGCCACCATTAACTTGTCAGCTTCAGCAGCTGATGCTGATGGAACCATTAGCAAAGTAGAGTTCTTTCAAGGCACCACGAAACTAGGGGAAGACCTGACCAGTCCCTATACCTTTTCTTGGAATAATGTTTCGGCAGGCACGTACCAACTCACTGCCAAAGCAACGGACAATGGAGGTGCTGTTACTACATCTGCTGCAGTAAATGTCACAGTTTCTGGTACTGCCAATGTTCCCCCGACGGTTGCGCTCACATCTCCGGCTAACAACGCCACGTTCACCGCCCCGGCGAGCATCAGCCTCAGCGCCACGGCCTCCGACGCGGACGGCAGCGTGGCGCGGGTGGAGTTCTACAACGGCACCGCCAAGCTGGGCGAGGACCTGACCAGCCCCTATGCCTTCAGCTGGGCCAATGTGCCCGCCGGCACCTACCAGCTCACGGCCCGGGCCTTCGACAATCTCGGCCTGTCCGCCTCCTCGGCGGTGGCCAGCGTCACGGTGGGCGGCGCCCCATCAGGTTGCCCCTGCACGGTCTTCCAGCCATCTTCCGCCCCAACCGGGACTCTTCAGAGCGATGGGCAGGCTCTACAACTGGGCATGAAGTTTCAGGCGTCGGTAAACGGCTTGGTTACGGGAGTTAAGTTCTACAAGCAGAGCGGCAACACGGGCACCCACACCGGCCAGCTCTACAGCGGCACCGGCACGCTGCTGGCCTCGGTGGTGTTCCAGAACGAGACGGCAACGGGCTGGCAAGAGGCGGCCTTCACCAGTCCCGTGGCCGTCACGGGCGGCACCACCTATGTGATAACGTACCACAGCAGCGCCGGCAACTATTCTGCAGACGACGGTGGCTTCAGCCAGGCTGTTGTCAATGGTCCGCTCCGAGGCCTTGCCAATGGTGAAAGCGGTCTGAACGGAGTGTATAGGTATACCAGTGCCCCCGCCTTCCCTAGCAGCGGTTATCAAGCCAGTAACTATTGGGTGGATGTGGTGTTTAATACAGGAACTACCACAGCCAACCAGCCGCCAGCTGTTAGTCTGACTGCGCCGGCTAACAACGCCACCTTCACGGCCCCTGCTAGCATCAGCCTTAGCGCCACAGCCTCTGATTCAGATGGCAGTGTGACCAAAGTAGAATTCTACAACGGCGATGCTAAGCTAGGAGAGGACCTGACCAGTCCCTATACCTTCAATTGGAGTAATGTAGCAGCGGGGACCTACCAGCTCACGGCCAGGGCTACAGATAATAGTGGGGTAGTTACAACCTCAGCTGCAGTGAGTGTAACGGTAAATCCGCCAGCCAACCAAGCTCCAGCAGTTGCAATTTCCTCCCCGGCAAACAATGCTACCTTCACGGCTCCAGCCTCCATTAGCATTTCGGCTAATGCCTCAGACGCAGACGGTACAGTATCGAAAGTAGAGTTTTACAATGGCTCCACAAAACTAGGTGAAGATTTGTCCAGTCCCTATTCCTATAACTGGAGTAATGTAGCAGCGGGCAGTTATCAATTGAGTGCAAAAGCCATTGACAATAACGCGGCTGTCACGACTTCAGCGGCAGTCACTGTTACTGTTACCGGAGCAGTCAATACGCCTCCAACGGTGACCATCATATCGCCTGCTAACAACGCCGCTTTTACTGCACCGGCTACCATTGCTATCAATGTGAATGCCTCAGATACAGAAAGTGGTGTAGCTCTCGTAGAGTTCTACAATGGGACCACGAAACTAGGGGAGGATGCTACCAGTCCCTATACCTATACCTGGAACAGCGTGGCAGCCGGGAGCTATGCTTTGACTGCTCGTGCCACTGACAATGCTGGTGCCAGTGCCACTTCTGCTGTAATAAACGTTTCGGTGAACGCACCCGCTAACCAGCCGCCAGTCGTGAGCCTAACCTCCCCGGCAAACAACGCCACGTTCACGGCCCCAGCGAGCATCAACCTCGGCGCCACGGCCTCCGACACGGACGGCAGCGTGGCCCGGGTGGAGTTCTACAACGGCACCGCCAAGCTGGGCGAGGACCTGACCAGCCCCTATGCCTTTAGCTGGGCCAACGTGCCCGCCGGCACCTACCAACTCACGGCCCGGGCCTTTGACAACCTCGGCCTGTCGGCCTCCTCGGCAGCGGCCACCGTCACGGTGGGCGTTGCTACATCAGG
The DNA here is from genome assembly GCF_000373265.1 of Pontibacter roseus DSM 17521. Lineage (GTDB taxonomy): Bacteria > Bacteroidota > Bacteroidia > Cytophagales > Hymenobacteraceae > Pontibacter > Pontibacter roseus. Next base: position 454,764 of record NZ_KB890766.1, on the reverse strand, counting down.
CTGCCCCTGCACCGTCTTCCAGCCGAGTGCGGCCCCAAATGGCGCTCTTCAGAATGACCGTCGGGCTATACAGTTAGGTATGAAGTTCCGCTCCTCGGTGAATGGTTTTGTCACGGGGGTTCGGTTCTACAAGCAGAGCGGCAACACAGGCACCCACACCGGCCAGCTCTACAGCGGCTCCGGGGCGCTGCTGGCCTCGGTGGTGTTCCAGAACGAGACGGCCTCAGGCTGGCAAGAGGCGGCCTTCTCCAGTCCGGTGGCCGTCACGGCCGGCACCACCTATGTGATAACGTACCACAGCAGTGCCGGCCATTATTCTGCGAATGACAATGGCTTCAGCCAAGCCATCGTGAATGGTCCTCTCCGAGGCCTTGCCAATGGAGAAAGCGGTCGCAATGGGGTGTATAGGTATACCAATACTCCTGCCTACCCAACCAGTAATTACCAAGCCAGTAACTACTGGGTGGATGTGGTGTTCAACACAGCCGTTGCCTCCAGCAGCCAGGTCCAGACTGCTGTGATAGTGAATGAGGTGGTGGAGGAGAGCGCTCACCCTTCTCTGCTTATATTCCCTAACCCTTCTTTAGGAGAAGGTATACAAGTGGAAGTTCAGGGACTGGAAAGCATGGAGGGATTCTCGATTACACTCTATAACAGCACAGGCAGCGAAGTGGCAGGCTTCATCATGCAGGCAGATGAGGATGGAAACTTTAAGGAGGAAATAAAGTTCTCACCAGAACTGCCTAAAGGAGCTTACACTGTCAGGATGCAAAGTGAAAAACATGCACTTGGACAGACGCTCATCATCAGCAAATAATCTATGGAATCAGGTATAGCGAGCTGAGGCAGAGGCATTATTTTGGCTCAAAAATTTGCTGTTGCAATTCGACAGTATCCTCAACAGCGGCGCCCCCCGTAATAATGCTGACGTAAAGCTCCTCCACTTTTTTTGAGTCGTCGGTTATCGTGCTCTCAATGCGTACGGAGGCGGCGTTCTCAGTGCTCAGCAGAATATCCAGAAACTCAGCCACTGTAAAGACGCCAAGTATGCTGTCATCTATGTCTACATGGATGATGGCGTTATCTGTGAAATAACGTCGGATTGACGGGCGCCATTGGTCTTTCGTTTCAAGAGGTATCTCGGTATTCAGTAGGCCGTTGAGGTAGCCATTCAGGCTGGTTGGCCGGGTATAGGCAGGTTTCCTCTGCGCTGAAGGCTTTTGCTCTACCACGGCTGGTGCTACCTTCGGGCTAGTAGCAGGCGCTTTGGTCTGTGTGTCCTTCTCCTGTCGGACAGGCGAGGAATTAGCCGGTTTCGGTATAGTAGTCTGCTTTGACGGGGAGGCAGTAGGTAGGCTAACATTTTCATCTGTTTCTGCGGCAGAGTCCTCAGCCGAATGTCCCGCATTCTGAGAGGTGCTCTTTAGAGTAGCCACGATGTTTTCTGGAAGTTTTCCGCCAAGCAGGTAGAAATACGCCCCCGCCAGCACCGCCAAGGCTAGCAGAGAGCCCAGCAGGATGGGTATCCAAGGTTTTCGCCTTTTGTAGACTATGGATTTCGCCGTTACATTCCCGAAGTTGCCATACGATTTCCATTTGCTATACTGCAGAAAATAATTCGCCTCCTCTTCCAATACATGGGCGCTGGGCCGTTTCTCAGGTTCGGGTTGCAGGCAGGCTCTGACCAGGTTACTCAATATGCGCGAGTAGGGGCCAGGCAGATAGGGTATCTCAGCTCCTTTGAGCAGGCTAACGCCCCCGTTGCCTAACCAGGGCAACTGGCCCGTACAGAGTTCATAGAGTACAACCCCGAGTGAGAAAACATCACTTGATTCACTGTGAACAGGATGCTTGCCAAACAACTCTGGCGCCGCATAGGCGGTAGCTGATAGCTGTTCTATACCTGCCGCTTTGTGCAACCTGTTGTGCAAGGGGCTGCTGACCTGTGGCGTGGTCAAAACATATAGCCCATCTTCAGACAATAGAATGTTATCCGGAGTCACCTGGCGGTGTATCACAGCAGGCTGACGGGAGTGAAGGTATGCAAGCGCACTGCTCACATGTGCCAGCACCTCTGCTACCTGCTGTTCTGAGAAGGCACCCGCTTCGACCAGTTCATCACTCAACGAGCCGTGCGCCATCAAGGGCATCACCAGGAACGGTACGTCGGTATGGATTCCAAACCGGATGGGTCGCAGCAGGTGTGGGTGGTCAAGAGAGGCCAAATCCTCTTGTTCCTTCTCCAACTGTTCCAGCGTACGGTTATCCAGGCGGATGTGTGGCGTGAAAATTTTGACCGCGACCCATGTGCCGTCTGCCGTCCAATCCTCTGCTCTCCAGACCTCCGCTATACTTCCTGAACTCAGCCGCTCCTTCAACAGGTAATGTTCAGCAAATATTTGGTTTGTATTCAGTGTACTCATAGATAAGGATTCCTCAAAGGGTAATACGGGAATTAGTAGGCAGGGGTAGGGGAATCTTAATTGCTTACGGTACAAGAAGGGATTTGCAATAGAAGAGAGGCCACAACTTTAGCACAAGTTGCAGTTTTAATTATAGGCTGTCATGGGTTACATGCTCTAATGTTGCTGTTTTAGCTTGATTAGGTGTAACTAAAATGTTGGATTATAAACGAGTTACCAATACAACAAAGTTTAGATAGGAGCCTTAGTCTGGCTTCGACATTTACATTAACTTCCAACAGTCGTTAGTAGTACTTACTCTAAAGCTCATGCACTAGCTTGATGCTTCTATCTCTATTGTTGGTTTGCAATTTCAGTAAATAGAGCCCCTTTGTAAAAGCAAAGCGCTCCAGGCTGATAGTGTTCAAAACACCCGCCACGGCGCTCCCTTCCTTGATAACTGCTATTCGGGCACCTTTGCTATCATACAGGGTTAAGGAATAATTATCGTCTTCGGGGATAACGAAATTGATAGTTGTCGTGAATGAGAATGGATTGGGATAAGCTATAAATAACTTGTCCTCTGATTCTCCGTCGTCCCCGGTACATGCTAAGGGGGGGTCTGTGTTGGAAGGGTCATCTGTCGCGAGTACTCCAACTACATTTGTTTCATTAGAAGCAAGTATAACTGCTTCATTATCAGTGCTTTTTTTGGTGGTTGTTGCATAATTGAAGAAACCACTCATTAGGCTATACTTTTTACAGAAAGATATACTAGAGAGAAGAGATTCCTTGTATACAATGTCTCCTCCATAGGTTTGTGAGGTATAGACAATGCGTATTTTACCAATTTTTTCATTTAGGAGGATTATGGGCAAGGTGCCTGATTGTGATACTTCGTAAAGTTTGTCCCATTCTCCTGAAGGTCGTCTCACCAAAAGGCCTATGAGCGGGTATCCCTTCGTGTTATAACCAGTTTTTATGGCACAATACAATGTACCATCACTTGCAACCTTCATGTTGATATGGTCATCAGCCATTCCTGAGCCTATGCCTAAAGCTGAACTGGAGGCAGGAACTTCATCGGCGGTCCAATCGGAGGGGCTTTTTCCATCCAAATGTGTCTTGAACCCCCACCTTTTTGTGTTTTGGTTTGACCAGAGAACACCTATTCTACTTGACTGAGGCATAGATATCACAGCACTCATGTCATCTCCCCTTACTCCAGAGGCAATCGTAATGGGGGAACTCCAGTTACTGTAAGGCGAATCACTCCAGCGGACGTTGATATCACCGCTAGCTCCGTTTGAGGCAATCCATAGCCTTCTTGTCTTGTCCATGTCCATAGAGGCTAACGCGACTCCTTCTTCGAGAGTGATTCCTACAGCAGCGTTTTCTCCCTGAACGTGTTTGAACGTAGAGTTTGACTTGTCATATTCAACAGATATGAACTGTGATGAAGTACCAGAGAATAGGAGGATGTGTACCAAATTCCCATCTATTACATAATCTGCCAGAGAGTTTCTGGTTACAAGCTTCAACACATGCTTCCAAGATGTTCCCTCCAATTGCCAGAGATGTGTGCCATCAGTATTTGCTAATATTGACCAATGTTTATCATCATATGTAAAAACCTTAGCCTGCTGTTTTTCCCGAGTAGCATAAGCCTGGGCCTCTAATGGCTCTAAATCAGTGACAGATGTGAACTGAGCAGCTAGTTCAAAAGAAAGAGTTAGGCAAAAAATCAAGATAAGGGTAGCTGTGTTTTTCATGTCGCGGACTTTGGGTCTAAATCAAAAATATGAGGTAATGAAATTTGAAAAAGCTTAATGTCTAATGAATGTAAGTGATAGCTCACACCATGAAAAATAATATTAAGCCAATTGCAAGGAGAAAGCGCTTATATGCATTTACGTATATAATAAACAGTAGATTCATTTAAACACTCTTAATAATATTTTTTAAAATTTATAATGATTTAAATTATAAATCGGATAAAACTCATTATAAACCCTACACGAACGCTAGTTCTGTTTTAGGCTTTAATCTATATTACTATGCTTCTGTAGTTCTATCAGGGTATATATTTTATACCTTTAGTTCATCCACCATATACTAATCTGCACCGTGGTTTTATGCTTATAGATGAATCAATTTGAATATGGAGTAGGTTAGTTATATATAAGGGCTGGATTTATATAAATCAATATGAAAAATCATCCGCTTTATATTTGAAGGCGACATAACACATTTATTTTTCAAACGAATACTCAAACAAGTTCTAGCAATTCGGGGCGAATAGCATGTTCCAGTTGTCCAACATCAAGGGACAGATGCTACTTATGTTGATTTAATAAATGGCATCTTAATTTGAGAATAGCTAGGCTAAATCACTTCAGATTGACTAATCATGGACATGGGCTAATTCCATTTACCGAATATGAGGCGATCCCAAAATAGAAGAGCTGCAGCACTTGCTGCAGCTCTTCTATTTTGGGATCGCCTCTGGACAATTCTTCTCACGTTCCATACGCATATGGAATTTGGGTGGAAGCGCTACCTGTTCAATATGAGTTTTACTGTCTGGGTAGCAGTCGCTGTTTGTAACCTGACAAGGTAAATCCCTTTGGGTAGATTGGCTCCGTCTACATCAAGTGAAATGTTTTCCCCTGTCGTTGCATTGCCTTGCGCCAGATTTCTAACTACAAAACCTCTCGCGTCATATAGAGAAACGGAGTATCCGCCCGCTTCAGGGAGGGAGAAACTTAGGTTGGCTCTATCTGAGAATGGGTTAGGGTATACCCTAAGATCGGCTTGTGGCATTCCAGGAGAGCTTTTGTGGAGGGTGTTACCATTGCTCCTGGAAAGACTATTAGAAGTGATGGTGAAGGAGATGGTCATGGGGGTGCCAGCCGTTCCCCTGCCCTTGGCCAGCGAGTAGGGTGTGGCCTTGAGGGTGTAGGTGCCGGTGGCCGGCGGGCTCCAGTTGCCGAAGTAGTAGTTGCCCGAGCCGTTGTCGCCGTGCAGGGCGTAGGGAGGGGCGTTGTCGCTGTAGGTCTTGCTCATGGCCCCGCTCAGCTCGAACTTGACGCTGCCCACCGTGGCCGGTGAGGTGGTGGCCCGGATGTTGAGCTTGGGGCTGCCCAGCGCCGAGAGGTTGATGGTGGCCCCGTCCGCCAGGGGCTGCAGGTCCTGCTCGGTGGTCGCGCTCACCAGCACGAAGCCCGTCACCTGTGCCCCCCCTGTGGAGACGGCCGTGAAGGTGGCCGTCACGGCCTTGTTGCCATCCATGGTGACGGTAGTGGAGTTGGCCGTGCCGCTGGCCGCGCCGCTCCAGCCGGCGAACTGATAGCCCGCCGCCGGAGAGGCCGTCAGGCTGACGGTACTGCCAGCCGCGTAGGTGCTCTGGTCAGGGCTCTTGGCCACCGTGCCGCTGCCAACTGTCGAAACAGTCAAGGTATAGCCGGTCGTTGTGATGGCCTCGAAGGTAGCGGTCACAGATTTGTTACCGGTCATCATCACCGTCAAGGGGTTTTGCGTGCCGCTGGCGTCGCCACGCCAGCCCACGAAACGGAATCCACTGGCTGGCGTGGCCGAAAGTGTGACGGAACTGCCGCTGGCGTAAGTGGCTTGATTCGGATTCTTGATAACCGTACCACTGCCTACCGTATTGACTGTTAAGGTATAGCCACTGGCTGGGATAGCCTGAAACGTAGCCGTTATGGACTTATTGGCTGTCATGGTCACTGACAATGGGTTTGCCGTGCCAGAGGCGTCACCCGACCAACCCACGAACTGGTATCCTGCTGCCGGCGAGGCTGTCAATGAGACGGTGCTGCCGCTGGTGTAAGATGTTTGGTTCGGGCTTTTGACTACTGTGCCGTTGCCGGAGGTATTCACGTTCAGGGTATACTGAGTCGGTGTCGGAGTTGTGCCCTCCTGCACAATCGTGAAGGAGATGGTCATGGGCGTGCCAGCCGTTCCCCTGCCCTTGGCCAGCGAGTAGGGTGTGGCCTTGAGGGTGTAGGTGCCGGTGGCCGGCGGGCTCCAGTTGCCGAAGTAGTAGTTGCCCGAGCCGTTGTCGCCGTGCAGGGCGTAGGGGGGTAGGTTGTCGGCGTAGGTCTTGCTCATGGCCCCGCTCAATTCGAAGAGCACGCTGCCCACCTCTCCCGGCGAGGTGTTGGCCCGGATGTTGAGCTTGGAGGTCGGCAGCGCCGAGAGGCTGATGGTGGCCCCGTCCGCCAGGGGCTGCAGGTCCTGCTCGGTGGCCGCGCTCACCAGCACGAAGCCAGTTATCTGCTGCGCGGATGGAACAACAGGCGGGTTGATTGTGATATTGAAGTTGTCAGTGGCGTTACCTCCCTTTCCATCATTGGCTGCTAACGCAATGCTCAGCGATGCTGGACTACCTGTAGGGGGAGTGCCACTGAACGTGCGTGTGGTTCCATTGAAACTCAGCCAGGCTGGCAACTGACCTCCACCTGCTAGACTAGCTGTGTAGGTCAACGGGTCGCTGTCCGGGTCAGAGAACGTGTTGGCGGCAAAGGTGAAGCTGAAGGCAGTTCCTATCGTGGCAATCTGGTCAGGCACCGGGTTCAGGACTATAGGTGCCTGGTTGGCTGGCGCATTGACCACAACAGTTACTGGAGCCGTCGTGCTCACCGCTCCGCTGTTGTCTGTGGCCATAGCCGCGATTTGATAAGTACCCGCAGCCACATTAGTCCATGTGAAGGAGTATGGGCTTGCGTTATCCACGTTTAGTTTGGTGGTGCCATTGAAGAACTCCACTTTGGCTATGGTACCATCTGGGTCAGAGGCCGTTGCAGCGATAGTGATGCTGGCAGGTGCGGTGAAAGTGGCATTATCAGCCGGAGATGTAAGTGTCACCACAGGTTCCTTGTTGGCAGGCGCTGTCACTGTTACGCCCACGGTAGTTGAGGTTGCCACGGCTCCGGCGTTGTCTGTGGCTTTTGCCGTAAGTTGGTAGGTGCCTACCGGCACAGCGCCCCAGTTATGTCCCCATCCGTCGAGGCCATTAGTGTCTTCACCTAGTTTGGTAGCCCCGTTGAAGAACTCTACTTTACTGATTGTACCGTCCGTATCGGAGGCATTCGCGCTGATGCTAATAGCGGCAGGGGCTATGAAAGAAGCGCCATCGACAGGCGAGGTGATGGCAATGACCGGCACCTGGTTGGCTGGAGGATTGACGGTAATGGCCACTGGAGCAGAGAACGCCTCGCCCCCTTTGTCATCCGTCGCCTTAGCTACCAACTGATAACTGCCCAATGGCACATCAGTCCAGGTATAGCTGTATGGGCTTGTGGCATCCTCACCCAGTTTCGTGGCGCCGTTGTAGAACTCCACCTTGGCAACGCTTCCATCCGAATCAGACGCCGTGGCCGTGATGGCAATGGTTGCGGGCGCTGTGAAAGTGGCATTGGCAACCGGACTGCTTATGGCGACTGTCGGTGCCTGGTTGGCTGGTGCATTCACGGTAATGTTTGCTACATTGGAGACCGTTACAGCTCCTTTGTCATCGGTGGCTTTCGCTGTCAGGGAGTAGGAGCCAACAGGTACGGCTGCCCAGGTAAAGCTCCAGCCGCCGCTCTCGTTTGTATCTTCACCAATCTTCGACTCCCCATTATAGAACTCCACTTTGGAAATACTACCATCCTCATCGGAGGCAGTTGCCGTGATGCTAATAGATGCCGGAGCTGTAAACGAGGCGCCTGCCGTAGGTGAACTGATGGCAACTACCGGCGGCTTATTCGCAGGGGCATTCACCACTATATTCGCCACGTTAGAAATAGTGACGGCGCCTTTGCTGTCGGTGGCTCTCGCGGTCAATGCATAGGAACCAACAGACATACCACTCCAGGTATAGGTATAGGGACTGTCCGTACTCTCGCCGATTTTGGTGTCGCCCTCGTAAAACTCTACCTTACTCACAGTGCCGTCGCTGTCTGAAGCAGTCGCTGTCAGGGAGATAACGGCCGGAGCCGTATAGGTGGCCCCATCTGCCGGTGCTGTCAGGCTTACGACAGGCGGAGTATTGGCTGGCTCGTTGACTGTGATGTTCACTGCTGCGGCAGAGGCCGCGGCTCCTTTGTTGTCAGTAGCCTTTGCAGTCAGGGCATAGGCCCCCACGGTCACGTTGCTCCAGGTATAGCTCCAACCATCACTGCCGTCCGAATCCTCTCCCAGCGGTATGTCACCTTGGAAGAATTCCACTTTGCTTACGGTGCCGTCTGAGTCCGATGCATCAGCGAGAAGCGTAATGGAGGCTGGCGCTGTGAAAGTGGCTCCGTTGGCGGGCGATATAAGCGCTACAGTAGGTGCCTGGTTGGAAGACGGTGTTTTGGAGTCAAATACCACATCTACCCAATAATTTGCCGCCCGGCTGTTATTATCCGTTGGGAACGTTGGGGTGTTGCCATAGGCGTACACTCCATTAGGCCCGTCCTCACCATTGGCTAGTGCGCTGAGTGGACTGGCATTAAGGGCAAGGGTGAAAAACTCGTTTGTGGCAGAGTAAGTTCCTGCGCTGCTATGGTAGGAGATGACGTAGGTAGTACCCGCCGTGACGGCCACCGGACTGGAGAAGGCCGCCTGCTGCCAGCCCGTTGCCGTCTCGTCCTGGAACACCACCGAGGCCAGCAGCGCCCCCGAGACGCTGTAGAGCTGACCCGTGTGGGTGCCCGCGTTGCCGCTCTGCTTGTAGAACCGAACTCCCGTCACAAAACCGTTGACCGAGGAGCGGAACTTCATGCCTAGCTGCAGACCTTGACTGTCATCAAACAGTGTGTTAGTGGGTGCATCAGCAGGTTTGAAAACTGTACATGGGCAGACCGCAGTCACGCTTATGCTGATTGGCTCAGAGGTTGTCGTGGCTCCTCCATTGTCTGTTGCACGTGCGGTAAGCTGGTAGCTTCCTCCTGTAGCAGCATCCCAGGTATAGCTCCAGCCGTCACTGTTGTCTGTGTCTACGCCCAGCGGTACGTTACCTTGGAAGAATTCCACTTTGCTCACAGTACCGTCTGAGTCCAGCGCATCTGCCGTGATGGTTATATTTGATGCGGCATCAAACGTAGCGTTGTTAGCCGGCGAAGTGATGGCTACGGTAGGCGCTGCGTTGGCCGTTCCTGAGACAGAGATAGCAACCGCTTCTGAAGTAGAAGACAGGCCTGAATTATCGGTGGCTTTGGCAGTAATTTGGTACGCACCTGCTGCTACCCCACTCCAAGTGAAGGAATACGGGCTGGTCAGGTCCTCCCCTAGTTTGGCTGTCCCATTGAAGAACTCCACCTTCGCCACAGTTCCATCGGAATCTGCGGCTGTGGCAGCAATGGTCACCGTAGCCGGTGCTGTAAAGGTGGCACCAGCAGCAGGTGAGGTCAGCGCTACGGTGGGGGTTTGGTTGCCCGGCGCAGCGGTGGTATTGAACACCGCATCTACCCAGTAGTTGGCAGCTCCAAAGCTTTCATTTGGAAATGCGGGGGAAGAGGTATAGCGGAATACGCCATTCGGTCCATCTGTTCCATTCTGGAGCCCACTTAAGGGCTCATTCAGAATAGCCTGTCCAAATCCGTTAGAAGTGGCAGAGTAAGTTCCTGCGCTGCTATGGTAGGAGATGACGTAGGTGGTGCCCGCCGTGACGGCCACCGGACTGGAGAAGGCCGCCTGCTGCCAGCCCGAGGCCGTCTCGTCCTGGAACACCACCGAGGCCAGCAGCGCCCCCGAGCTGCTGTAGAGCTGACCCGTGTGGGTGCCCGTGTTGCCGCTCTGCTTGTAGAAGCGAACCCCCGTCACAAACCCGTTGACCGAGGAGCGGAACTTCATGCCCAGTTGCAGGGCGCTATTGTCGTTATTCAGGTTGCCTGTTGGAGCGTCATTTGGTTGAAACACGGTACAGGGGCATACGGCTGTGACGGAAACAGTAATAGCTGCAGAAGTAGTAGTGGCGCCTCCATCGTCAGTGGCTACTGCGGTAAGCTCATACGCCCCCGCCTTAACTTCAGTCCAAGTATAGCTCCACCCGTCGCTGCCGTTCGTATCCACTCCTAGCAAAGCACCACCCTGGTAGAAATCTACTTTGCTTACGGAGCCGTCGTTGTCCAATGCGTTGGCTGTGATGGTAATGGAGGCAGGTGATGTGAAAGCTTCATTGCTGGCAGGTGACGTGATATTCACGACAGGCGCCTGGTTAGGAGTAGCATCTATATCATAGACTGCCACATAATTTCCCGAGGTACAAGGGAAAAAAGCATATTCTATACCCTTGATGGTCTCCATTCTGAAAGTGACTGGAGCCCCGTTTACTGTAAGGCTTAACAAGCGTCCTGTTGCCTCTGTGACAGGCAGCATCCCTTGCAGGTTTCGTGCCCCGCTTGCCACACTTGCTGTGAAGCTTAGCTCACCTCCATTCCAAGCCATGGAGCTGAAAGAGGAACCGTTTCGGCCATCGAGCCAGGTGAGCAGCTGCTTGGAAGAAATAACCGGCACGTTGCGGGACTTGGCAGAGGCGATGATGGCATCAGACCCATCGGAAGTGTTGGCATCCGTATGCATGTTCGCGCAGAACACCCCGTAATACCCTTCTTTTCCTAAGGCTTTGTTAAGCAACTGGTCTATCGTGTAGGGGAATGACTGGTCTGACTCGTCTGTCATCTGCGTGGCCAGTTGGTACACGTCGATGATGCCGCCATCCAAATCAGCGAAGCGCATGGGTATACCGGAACCTGTGAACATACCAGGTCTGTCCTGCACCCAGGGGCTGGGCCAGTAATAGTAATTGGCGTCTAGGCGTATACCCTTTGGTCTTATCACTTTGGGCTGCGTGTGCCAGTCGCTCCAGGCTATACAGTGTGTACGGTTGGTAGTGGGTGCGGCAACTCCAGAGTATTGTGACTTGAATTCAGCCAGTTGGCTGGTCAGGTTCTGCTCCAGGGAGGTTGGGGTGTAGTTGGAGCAGTTGGTGTTGAGGTGCAGTGCCACTTCAAAGCCCTGCTGCTCAAACGCCACTGCCTCTGAGTTTGTGAGTGGTGTGCCAGGGTAGATGTACGAAGTTCCCCTAATCGCTCTCCAGTCTGCCACCGCCGCGGCGCTGTTGTCGTCGCTCATCTGCAGGTATTGGTTGAAGCGGGCTTTCGTGCCACCGTTGCCATGGTCATCTCCCGTCATCACCACGGCCGCCTTAAGCCCCCTGGGCAGGTACCACAGACGGGGCATAGGCTTACGGGAATGAAGCGTGATGATGTTCGCCAATAAGCGCTGCTGCTCATCGGCCTGCGGGATGGCTACCTTGCTTAAATCCACCCAGTCAGGGTAGTATTGGTCATCGGAGCGTATAGGGCCAGCCTGCCCGTCCCTTTTCTGTCCTGCCCACTCCGGGTTCCCTTGGCGGGTATAGATGATTGATTTGGCCAAATCGAAAGTGAAGGCAACGGCTGTGCCTCCCAGATTGCCTACGCTGTTTGACGTAACTGCCGGGTAGGTAGTGGCTGAGTTGGCTGAAGAATAAAGCGTAGCTAATTTTGTGGCGCCGTTGACTGCATATAAATCAGCTTCGCCCTGGTACTGCATGGTCTGGCTGACGATTCCTTTACCGGGCCCGGTAGCGGTGTGTACGAGAAGGTACTTGTTTGCCAAGCTACCGCTTCCAGGAGTCAGGCCTAAGAGCGGCGCAAGTTTGGCGTCGGGCCTGAAAGCTATCAGTGTGCCGCCTGCGTTGGTCCAGTCGCTGAACATGGTCACCTGTGCGCTGGTAAGCGTAATATGTCCGAGGATTACCACATCATAGCTGCTGAGCATGTCTGCTGTGACGGCGCCAATGTCAGCGGTGGTGAAGCCATTCAAACCCTCTGCGGTCAGAATCTCAGAGGGATACTGGCTGAATTTGTTACCTGATGAACTTACCAGCAGGATAGACTTTCCGGATTCGGCAACAGCAGCCTGTGGCTGAACGGATACATCCACTGATGCATTTTCTCGTTGGCCAATCTCTTGAATGGCACCTCCCCTTTTCAGCTCCACCGTATTTTTGTTGGTGGCTAGAAGGTATGCCGGACTGCTTTCTGTCTCCTTCATGTAGCTGGAAGCAACAGCTGATGAGCTGGGCTGTGCTGGGCTCATCCTAGACACTAATTCCAGAAAGCTCTCAGGTAAAGCTTGATGCACCCTTAATTGTGCAGAAGCGACAAAAACGGTAAAAATGGCAATCAGGTGTAAGAGGAGCTGCTTCCTAGAAACAATTGCGGTAGATTTCATGCGCATAATGTTTTGTTAAAATTTAAGCGATGTGTTAGGTGAAAAGCCTAGAAAAGCTAAGTCGCTAGCGTAGGAATATCAGGTATGGCAACATGCGTCAAGCGGCCTGGTGGTAACAATCAAAATAACCAGGCAAGTGGTACTACAGCACTAATCGATACAATTGCACTTAAAACAGTAAAGCACAATTAGCTTGCGTGATACTAAAGGAGATTATGATAGATGCGGAAGTAAAGCAGTATTTACAAATATTATAAATCTGATATTTATTTTACTTTTGCAAGCAAATATTTACTCTAATTAATTACGAATGTAAATTTATATTAGATAGATGCAAGTTCAAGTTTTTGACGAAAATGATGTGCTGACTGGTAAAGGTATAATTTCAACTATGTTAAAGGCTAAAATATTAATAAGGTAATATAAAGCCAAAAGTGCAGCGTGTAGAAGCTTTTGGTTGTCCGAAGTAGAAACGTACTCAATGTGTTGTGATTACCAGTTAGCACTGTACCTGATTTATTTGAAAGGCCTGAGCACAACTGACACCTGTACTGACTCTAATTTGAATTCCTGGGCGCTGTTGCCATACTTAATGCCAATGTGATTGATACCATGCATGACCCTAGCATCAATTGAAAGTATACTCGTGGGACTGTACTCAATACCTGCTGCAGCCCCAATGTTCCTTGCTTCGGTTTCGTGCATGATGTCCAGCGAACTGCCCTCAAAATCCTGCTGAGCGTGTAACAACAAATCGAACTGTGGGCCAGCTAGAACCGCGATTTTGGGCATCACCTGGTATTTGAGCAGCACAGGCAGGGAGAGATAGCCAAGGGTATACCCGAGTCCCTCGGCTTTTGCTTCTCCTTGTAAGTGCGCATACAAGTACTCCTGCTGCAAGTACAGCCTTTTGTAAACCATGATTTCAATCACCGCGCCTCCTGCTGCACCTACACCCCAGAAGCCCTCCACTGGAGTGGCAGGCTTCGGATAGCCTTTGTTGAAATTCATGTTTGACAGGCCAATGCCCGCCTTTGCACCCAGGCGAACCTTTTTCTGAGCGGTTGCCTCCTGTGTTCTATTTGACAGCAGTGTGCTATCTATTGCCGGTCCGTCCGACAGTTGAGCAATATGTCTATTCCTCGCATTAGCCAGGCTGGGTAGAGCGAACAAGAGCAGGAAAAGAAGGGGCAGATGCATATAAAAAGAAAGATAGCCTATAATCACAGTTCATCAGAATGGCAAAGACAGCAGGTGTCCCCTACTGCACGAAGAGGAGACGTTCTCCCATTTACGCCCGCCCCTACATGGTTGAGCAGAAGTTATGGGTGCACTAACCGGTCACAACATTGTGTTTACCGACTTCCCGCGCCCACTCCTTTTCATTCGCTTCTTCATATGAGCGGCTTATACCTTCTTCCAGAGTGGTACTCGGTCTCCATCCCATCGAATGCAGTCGGGACACATCCAGTAATTTGCGGGGCGCTCCGTCAGGTTTGGATGGGTCCACGATAATTTCACCATCATACCCAACCGCTTTCTGAACTAGCTTTGCCAGTTCAAGTATGCTTATGTCTTTCCCAACCCCGATGTTGATGACTCCCGCCTCGTTGTAGGACTTCATCAGGTATAGAAGCGCATCCGACAAATCATCGGCGTGAAGGAACTCCCGCCTGGGCGTACCGCTTCCCCATATCCAGACTGAAGGCTCTCTTTTGTTGCGGGCTGTGATGAATTTTCTCAGCAAGGCAGGCAGGACGTGTGAATTCTGCAGGTCGTAGTTGTCATTCGGCCCATAGATGTTTGTGGGCATCACGGAGATGAAGTTGCAGCCATACTGAGCCCTATAGTAATCACATAATTTGATGCCGGAGATTTTGGCAATAGCATAGGGTTCATTGGTAGGTTCAATGGAACCGGTAAGTAGGTATTCTTCCTTCATGGGCTGCGGGCAAAACTTGGGATAGATGCAGGAAGAGCCTAGAAACATCAGTTTCTTTACGTTTTGTTCATAAGCAGCATGGATGACATTATTCTGAATCATCATGTTGTCGTAAATGAACTCCGCCTGGTAGGTACTGTTGGCAATGATGCCTCCTACTTTTGCCGCCGCCAGAAAAACATAATCAGGCTGTTCTTCAGCAAAAAAACGGTTCACTTGCTCCTGATTCCTTAGGTCCAACTCCTGTGAGGTACGCACCAGGATATTGGAATAACCCAAAGACTCCAATCTTCTTATGATGGCTGAGCCGACCATTCCTCTATGGCCGGCTACATAAACTTTGTCAGTTTTTTCCATTAGAATGCTGCTTATATGGATAGTTTAGTTTTAATCGGTTATGCTCGGGTGATTTCTCGCTCGTTTGAAAGCCTGTGTTTGAGCTTGTCTTCTTAACCTGCTAGCGGAGGATGGTTGCGATGCGGGCTGTTCGACAGGCTCTATGGACAGACATGATTTCTCGAAGCCTCTCATGATGCTTTCTATGGCAAGGTGTGACTCGGCATATCGCCGGGCGTTGTGCGTAAGTGCTTGAGTATCCTCGGTCAAGGCCTTAAGTATACCCTGGTTCAGCGCCTGCTGGTTCTCAGCTTCCACCACCAGCCCCATGTTGTGTTTTCGTATGAGCGTGTGCATGCCGGAGCCTTCGTTGGTAGTCACCAGCGCGAGCCCACCTATAGCCAGAACCGTGTTGAGTTTGGATGGCATAACCAGGTCACCGGCATTTGCTTTCTGAACAATCAGATGAACGTCGGCCATGTTAAGGAACTGGTTAAACTGCTCCATTGGCTGCAAGGGCATGAAAGTCACATTCTGAAGCTTCATTTCCTTTGCCAATGCTTGCAGTTTCTCTTTGTAAGGGCCTGAGCCGCAGATTACGAATCTCAGGTCGTGGTGCTGTTTGAGCTCTTCAGCTGCGTGCAGAATCGTTTCGACTCCTTGTTTTTCGCCGATAGCACCTGAGTACAATATTACCCTTTCGTGTGGCTCAAAACCGAACTGCCTTTTCAACTCCTCCCGGTTGTGGAGTGGGAAAAACTGCTCCAGGTCTGTCGTATTAAAGAACAGAGAAATGTCCTTTAGCGCCTTTTCCTTCACCTTTCGTGCCATACCTGCCCCTACGCAGGTTATCTTGTCGCACCTGTCAAACATGAATTTCTCCAGTTTGAAAAGAAGATTGATGGCTGTTTTGGATTTTATCATATTCAAATCCCGGGCCGCCTCTATCTGCAAGTCGTGCACGTGGCAAATAAGCGTTGTGCCCCTGATGGCCTTGTAGAAGAACCCCAGGAGCCCGAGGCTTATAGAAGGCAGTATGGCA
Source organism: Pontibacter roseus DSM 17521 (assembly GCF_000373265.1). Classification (GTDB taxonomy): domain Bacteria; phylum Bacteroidota; class Bacteroidia; order Cytophagales; family Hymenobacteraceae; genus Pontibacter; species Pontibacter roseus. Next base: position 438,776 of record NZ_KB890766.1, on the reverse strand, counting down.
ATGGTAAAGTCATACCTCTTGCCCGGCAACAGGTATAGCAGTCGGAAAAAAGCTGTAAGGAAGAAAGTCAAATCGAGTAGCACCCGCTTCATGCCCGTTGGGTTTTTCGGGATGTACATAGGGCAGCGATGCACAGTCACCTTCCCCCCTGATTCGAAAAGCTCTACCTCAGTTTTATACCACAGCCTGCTTTTGGAATAAGGCTCCTGCACCTCCCAGAAAGGATAGTAGGGGTAAGAGGCAATTACTGTGCAGTCATACCCGTTGCGGGCCAGCCATTGCATCTGCTCTCCACTGTATCGTCCTATACCTGTTGGTTCAGGAGAAAAGTTATATCCGATGAGTAACACTCTCTTCTTCATGATTCGTACTCTTAAAAATGTAATAAAACCTCTTTGGGTATAGAGAAGGCATACAAGTAGTTATTCCTGAGCTGGGGCTAATACAGACAGGCGGGTAGATGGATAGCAAGAAAGAAGGGCTGCTGAGTAAGCTGGATAAGCTAGGTCTGGGGCGGCTTTGGTTGGTTTTTCTACTGGTTTATGGCATCATGGCTTTAGGTCATTCGGTTATAATCACGTTTGAGACGGCTCAGGCTCTAAACGAATATGTTCCTTGTAGTATGGTTCGCTCTGCGCTGACAGGGCCTCCTCCTCAATGGCTCTTTGGCTGTCAGTACTGCTGCGTTCGCCCCTCCTGATTTCCCGCATCTTGATTTGGATCAGGAATTCGTGATAGCTCATATTGATACAGTATATTAAGCCTGGCACCCCCTCCAGAAAGCCAAGGCTGAATACGTAAGCCTGCATAAACCGCAGGAGTGGCCAGCCGGGCACCCTGCTCAGCCAGGACTTCAGGGCAGGATTCCGGACACTTCCATGCCTGGAGAACATATTGCGCCAGGGTGGCGGTGCGTGGAGCCGGGCGAATGCCTCCTGACAGGAGTACCTGTTATGGCGCTCAACCCACTGTGCCCACCCCTTGGAGAAACTGTAGTGCAGGTATGGCTCCTTAATGTAACCGATGCTACCTTGCACCTCCCCCTCCTTCTGCCCGTGGCCAAAGTCTACAAACCTGGCTCTGCCTTTTCTCAGTAGCCGGAACTGCCATTTGGGAAAGTTGTCGCAGTGTTTAAGCCAAGTTTCTTCCAGCATCATCTTCCAGCAGCAGTAGAAACCTGCCACGTCGTCACCGGCAGTTTTCACCGCTGAAACGATGGATGCCTGAAACTGCTCCGTCGTCACTTCATCTGCATCCAGAAACAGCACCCATTCATGCTGTATAGCTAGATAATCCAAAGCAAAATTCCGCTGCTGTCCAAAGCTTTGGAATGGATGCTGGAACAGCTTTGCGCCATAGCTCCGGGCAATCTCGCAAGTCCCATCCATACTTCCTGAATCGAGCACATGCACATCGTCACACCACCTGAGTGATGTGAGGCAGGCGGGTAAGTCGCGCTCTTCATTTTTGGTAAGGATTATGACTGAAATCATACGGCTATAGCTTATTGCCTCACTGACAGAACCTGTGGGGTATACCCTTCCAGCACCCTTTCCTTGATGGGTTTACAGGGATGTCCGCCGCACACCATCCAGGTGGGCATGTCTCGGGTAACCACTGACCTGGCGGCCACCACGCTTCCCTCGCCGATGTTTGTGCCCGGGTGAACGAACGCTTCAGCTGCAATCCAGGCATGGTCACCGATGTGTATAGGTCTTGTGACTAAAGGAAAGCCCGGCTTGGTATAATCATGTGTTCCAGCAACCAGGTGAGCCCCCTGCGAAATAACTGCCCGCCGGCCAATCGTGATCTTGTCCATGGAGTACAGGTTGGCACCATTCCCAACCCCACATTCATCCGCGAGTTCCAGATTCCAGGGGGCCCATATTTTGACTTTGGGATACACGTGCACCCCCTGCCCTACTTTTGCTCCGAAGATTCTCAGGAGAAACGACCTCCAAGCATGTAAGGGCTTTGGTGAATACCGGAAGAATAAAAGCACAACCACTCCCCAGACAGCTCTGCTCAAGCGATTACGCATGGAAAAAGAAGCGCCTGTATATGTATCCTGGTTGTGCATAGAATCTTATTGAAATGTTGAACCCACGTTAAATGGCACGAGCAATCACGTCTCTACAGCGTTCAAAAACCTTTGCGCAGCTGGCTCCATAGCAAAGCATGATTCAAATGTATCTCTGGCCTGTAAGCCCATCCTGCTTCTAGCGGAGTCGGATAAGGCTTGCCATACTTCCAGCATGTGCAGCGTACCTGCTACTGTATCCTCTTCCACTATACCGCCTCCTCCGTTTTCAATTTCCCGCCAGATGTTCACCTGGTTCGAAATTAAGACTGGTTTACCGCAGCTGAGGGCTTCTACTACGGCAATGCCAAAATTTTCCTGATGGCTCGGGAGCACAAAAGCGTCACACCCATAAAAGGCTCCCCACTTCGCCTCGCCTGTCAGCATGCCTGGAAAGAAGACAGCGTCTTGTAAGTTAGGGGACTCCTTGACCAGATTTTGTAACGATTGACCATAGGGAGTTTCCAGCCCTGGTCCGGCGATAACTAATTTTGGTAAATCGGTTTCTGCTCCCACTGGCTCCATTACCTCCTCTCCACCCGCAACTGCCGGAACTGGGCCTGACTTCTGTCTTTTGCTTAGTGCAAGGGAATATGCCTTAACCAGTAATTCAACACCTTTTTTCTCATGAATTCTGCTCAAGAAAAGCAAGTATGGTTTTCCTTTCAGTTTTGGACAAGACAGGGCAAAAGCTTCCTGCATGGATTGGCGGCATAGAGGTGGGGCAGCAATGCCGTACCCCACATTAATTTCCTGCTTCGGTTGGTAAGGCCTGAATGGCTCTCTTGCCAGCTGGAGCTCCGATTCACAGGTGAACAGCACACCATCCGCCTGATTCACTACCTGGCTTTCTACCAACTTCCAATAAAACCAGTTTCTGACTGCCTTCAGCCTCCTTCCGCTGGCACGTTGGAAGTAGGGGTCCAGCATGCCATGTGGCATCACATAGAGGCTAGGTACCTTCACCTTTCCACCACTGCTTGTTCCCTCTCGTTTCTTCAGGCGCTTAATGGCTTGTAAGACCGCATACCCATGGTAGAGCCAAAGCCCATGCACCACAACAGCATCAAAACGGGGCAGATTTTCCAGAAGCCAAGGCATAAGCTTGCCACTGTAACACCACGGCCTTCTACCTGGGCCAAGCGCATGTATCTGCAGACTCTCTTCTGCAAGGAAAGGGGCGCTGGGACTGTCTAGGCAGACCACCTCATTTCTGACTCCCAGTTTTTCCATTTCAGGTATAGCATTGCGTATTCCCTGGCAGGGGCCGCCCTGAACAGGATCCATACTGGCTATGACTCGGAGGATATTCATGTGGTATTGGTATGTTATATCAGGTTTATCAATCTGTTGGTGCAGTTAAGCTTCAATCAGGCAAGCACCCTCTTTCTGCTTTCTGGCTGCTAGCCAGTGGCCCAATACGCACCACTGCCAGACTCGCGTCCAATGCACTAGCCCCTTGCCAAAATTCCGCAAGTGCTCAGATGGTGTCGGTACCCGGATAAAATCAGAGGCTGCAGCTATGCCTTCCTTTGTGAACTCCTTCAGGGGGCCACGCATCCACACATCCATGGGCAGGGCAAAGCCTTGCTTAGGCCTGTTGTATACCTCTGCTGGCAACTGATTTTTGAAAGCATCTACCAGTAAGGGCTTTATAGTTTTTCCTCTTTTATATTTCTGCGGCATGCTGAGCACCTCCTCCACCAGGCTGTGGTCCAGGAACGGCACCCGAATCTCCAGGCCTACGGCCATGCTCATCTGGTCGCTGTCACGGAGTAGCATCGGGATGGTATAACACTGTAGTTCAGCCCAGGACACCAAGCCCATGGTGTCCAAACCATCGGGAGGGCAAGGTATACAAGGCGTGCCGTCTTCCATACCTGATGAAACCAAACTCTCTATGGAAGCAAAACGGCGCCTGTTCACGGCCAGGTTGAGGACGCTATACGCATCCAAGCCTTCTAACTTTTCCCGGACAGGTTGAGGTAAGACAGAGAGCAACTGAGCGCGCAAACCTGCGGGCAATGCATTCAGGTGGCGCAGCATCGGTACATCCCGAAAACTAGGGTAGCCACCGAACAACTCATCGCCACCCAAGCCAGACAAGGCTACCTTCAGGCCAGCTTTTCGCACTGCTTTGGAAACAATGTATGTGTTTATGGCATCCACCGATGGTAAGTCAAAATTTGCGACAGCCTCCACAATCCAATCGAGGCAAGCTGACTCATCCACCTCAATTTCAGAATGGTCTGTGCCGGCTGATTCTGCTACTCTTCGGGCGATGTGTCGCTCGTCGTGCGTGCTCTGCGGAAAGCCGACTGTAAAGGTTCTAAGATTTTTTCCCAGTTCCTTTCCGGCCACCAGGGCAATGATGCTGGAGTCCATTCCGCCACTTAGAAATGTCCCTACTCCTAAATCTGAAATCAGGTGCTCCTGTATGGCTTTCGTGACCAGTTCATTCACTCTGCTGATTGCTGCATCCCGGCTGTGCAATGGCCTGTGAGCGAATTTGTGTCCCGGCCACCATTTCCCCTGCTGCACTTTGCCATCGCCACTGACCTTTAACCAGCTTGCAGGCGGAAGCGCATGAACACCCTCCAATATTTCCCCGCTGCTCGGCAAGCGTCCATAGCTGATGTACTCACTCAAGGCCATTGTGGTCAGGAGTGTAGCATCCGGCTCAAGCAAGGGGCTTGCTTCAGAGGCAAACCAGAACTCGTTCTCCTCTCTTTTAAACCACAAAGGTTTGATTCCTAACCTGTCCCGGACCAGCAACAGGTCATCTTCTTGGCTGTCGTACATCGCGAAAGCAAACATCCCCTTTAGCAGCGGCAATGCCTCCAAGCCTTTGCTGGCAAGTAACTCTACCAGTGTTTCCGTATCGGACATTCCTCTCCAACTGATGTCGGGTAAAAGAGCTCGTAACTCTAAGTGGTTATAAATTTCGCCGTTGAACGTGATGGTATAGCGTTTGCTCGAGTCTTGCATGGGCTGCTGACCTGCTGGGGTTGGCTCTAGAATAGCAAGCCTGGTATGGCCCAGGTATACCTGTCGCTTTTCGTTCACCCACTCACCCTCCCCATCAGGACCTCTGTGACGGATTAAGTGGAGTTTCGAGACTGTAGGCTCGATTCCATTCTTAACGAACGCTCCGACTATACCACACATAGTTTAATTTTAAATTATTATTATTATATCTTATTTACCTAAAATATAAATTAAGGTTTACTTTATTAAATAATTTTAAGAAATATTTGGGTGAAGGGTAGTAAATATGCTATTAAGGTGTGACTATACGCTGGTATATCTTTTCTACTTGATTCAAATGCTGCTCTGTACTAAATCTCTGGGCGTTCACCAGCCCAAGCAGGATTATCTTTTCACGTTCCTCAGCAGGTAAAGAAAGTATTTGGTCTACAACCTTGGCTGCCTCCAAACTCCAGACTGAAATTGCCTGCTGGCTTTCGGGGCGCCGAGGGATTAGGAAGCCTGCCTCTCCCGCCACCTCAGTCATAGGGGCCTCATCTGTCGTAATCACAGGACAGCCACACGCCATGGCTTCGGCGATTGGCCATCCGAACCCCTCGGCAAGCGAAGGAAACAACAATACCGCAGCGCCAGCATATGCAAGCCGGAGTGTATCATCATCAATACCGCTAAGCCAGTGGATATCATCTTTATGTGGAGACTGAGTGTGAAGCACTGATAAGTCTGCTGAAGGCTTATGACCAACTAGAAGAAGCGGCAGCCGGAGATGACTGCCATCACGCCAGGCGTTGTAAATCTCGATAACTCCTCTGCGGTTCTTATACCACTCGTTCCCACCGACGTGCAGTATATACCCCTGCGTTAAGTCCAGACCTGTAGCCTCTCCTAGCCTGGCTCTGGCCAGACCAGGGTTCTGGACACAGAAATTCCCATTCAGCCCATTGTAGACTACCTCAGAAATTCTAGGTGATGTTTTCAAAAGCCTGTGTAGTTCCTCGCGCGTCCTAGAGGAAACAGAAATAAAGTTTTTACCTTTTGCATAACCCCGACGGATGTAAGCCTGGTAAAGCCGACCGGTCCAACCTACACGGATTTCGGCTACCTCTCCTAAGGCGGATAACTGAGCCAAAAAGTCGTGACAATGTATAGCGTGGCGTCTATTGGCAACCAAAGGGACCCACGGGCCCAAGCCGTTGTCCGTAAAAACAAACAGTGCATCATCAGCGCATCGCATTAATCGACTGCGTACTTTTGCGGGGAAGAGCAGGAACTGGTCTATATACCCTAACCACTTTCTTAGGTATGGAGGTAATGGGATGCGGTGTAGCATGGGTTTTGGCGCCCAGATTTCAACCTGATGCCCACGTTTCTCTATTCCCTTCGCCAGCATCCGGGTAAATCGGGGCATGCTTTGTGAACCGAGAAAATCTGGATGAGAGAAGAAGACGATGCGCATAAGTCAAAATCATCATATAATTGGAGGGCTGTATATCAGCTGGGCAGGAGAAACCTGTATTAACTTTTCATCTTTTGCAGGACACAGCGTGCATACGAGCGCCGGATATGCCACATCCGGATAAGTTGTGCACGAGTAAGTTTATCAAAAAGCCCCGACCAGTTCCTTTCAGCATACTGATGCCAAAGCCTATACCCGTTATGCAGGTAAGAGCCGAACGGATCCCATGGCTTTGGAGAACCTATAAAATGTAAAATCATTTTTTCTGCTACTCGAGGCTTGGGATGAGCAGCTTCCCATTGGCAATTAAAAGAAGCTGGCAGTTTTGCAAAGTTGCCAGCACAAACCATGTTCAGCAATGATTCATCGTGTGAGGGGAGGACAGTCAAATATTGTTTCGCCAAATCAAAACACAAATCCCTTGTACCTTGCTGCCTCCAGACAGCTAAGTTTAACAGCAAAACACCGGAATTGAAATACGCTGCAGTTGGCGGTATTCCTATTGTGTTGATATAGAAATCCTGCCCCAGGGAATACTCGAATGTTCCTCCTCCAACTGCTGCCAACACATGCCCCGTGAAGTCAAAATTCGCGATTTCTAAGACATCAACTTCGACCAGCAAATCTGAATCCAGGTATAGTATCTGGTCTTCAGGAACCAAGTCTCCTAGCAACAAGCGCCCATAGGCGGTCCAGTCACCGTGTAAGGATGGGAAAGAGCCAAAATGATGTTTCTGGTTAAAGTCGATGAATGTATGCTCCCCCGTATACCCTTCAGCACGCAGGAGAAGCGCTATTTGACTCTTTTCACCATCACCCATATCGGCGCATAGGAACCACATTTTTAACTGGCTCTGGTTGGAGCAATTCCGAATCGGAGATGACAGGGTTCCTCCCAGGCCTAACATACCCAAACAGTTGATGCAGAATGCTATGTTCATAGGGAGTATGGAATTTTTATAAAACAATCTCCTCTAGGAGCCTTTTCTCATAGATGCAATCATAAGTCCTCCAATCAGGACGCTAAAGCCTAAAGATGTTGGCTGGGCCCACTGGCCCTGCATAATATTGAACAAGCCGAAACTTAGTAGCACCCAAGGCAAGATGTTACCCTCGTTCAACTTCTCGTAACAGGCTAATCCAATTTTTAGAATCAATGCTAACCTTAGCAATATCACTGTAATTCCAAGCAATGGACCCTGCTCCCCAATGATTCTTCCCCATTCTCCTTCCGCAATTAAAAACTCCGTTTTGCCAGTCAGCAACATACTGCCCACATTGGTTCCCATACCTATTCCAAATCCCCAAAATGGCAACTCTGAGGAAGTGGTCAAGGCACTTATCATACCTCCTAAAAATCTATCCATTAATACGCCTTCTAATCCGCCTTCCATTTTATTCGCATCGACATACCTGGCTGTAAAAGCTTCTGTCGCTGTATTGAAAAAGCTTAAATTCGACAATAACACCACGGCAAAAGCCCCAACAACGCAAGCCATAACCATTCGCAGCAGGTGCTCTGATTTTTTTGAAATAGCAATCAGAGTGAAGAAGAGCGTAGCAGCAACCTGGAACATCAAGCCCCGACTGATGGATAAGGGGATTGACACGAGCAAAGCTGCTGTGGCACCTATGAGCAGCAGGCGGGACACGTTGTTGGGGTTAATCCAGAAATAGAAGACAAAGCAGGCCGCAAAACTAAAATATAAGGAGGTGCCATTTGTAAAAGAGAAAGTGGCGGGTGGCCTAAAGTAACCCATTGCTCCTCCAAAGCCGGCTCCCCCCGCATCACCACCGACCCCAAGGTTAACCCATGCTGACTGTGGGCTGTAAAACTGCATTGCTATCAGCACCGACATGGGGATAGTCAGATAAAGTACTGCCACTCCGAGCTTCTCTACATCATCTTTATCAAAAAGGCGCCCAATTACGAAAATCAAAGGGATGTGTATGAGGTAAATTCTGGCTCCGAATAGCGCCACAAAGATGTTCCCGTGCCCAAAGAAGCCTGCCGTGTAAAAACCGATAATGCCAATAACCACTATGCTGCTCAGATACACATTTGCTGGTAGCAGGCCTCTGTGCCATGCACTCAGCACCAGCCAAAGCGCCAATGGATCGCGGACAATCAGTAAGGGGGTAGACAACTCAGGTAAAACCCATTTTCTTAATGCTCCTTCAAAAATCAGTAGCAGGAAGTAGGACCAAATTCCATGTTTGAGTAGCTTGAGCTGTTTAGCAGAAACATCCCTGTCGTACCCAGCAAACTCTATTAAGTTTGATGCGGCACCAGGTCTTAATCTTTCTAAATGGCTTGCTACTTGATTCATTTCTTTGGAAAAATTTCTAAAGGTTAGTTTCACACAAGCAAATGTCTTCTGATTGCTGCTGCCAACTCAATCTGATACATGACCCAAGGCCTTTTTATGGCTGTTTCCATGGCTTGGTAACCAACCTCAGCAATGGAATCAGGACGTTCAATGCAACCTACCATCGCTTGTATGAGGGCTTCCGTAGAGCCAGCCTGCACCAACCAGCCATTTTTCTCATGTTCAATCAAATCGGGACCAGCTGTGCGATGTGTCGTTATTACCGGGGTACCCTGGGACATAGCCTCTGTGACGACCAATCCAAATCCATCAAAAAGAGAGGGGAATATAAGTAAATCATGCTCCCGCATAAGTTCCAGAATCCGATGATGTGGCAGTGATGGAATCCAGGTATGCTTTGATAAGGCAGCATTTAATGCCGGACAATTGTCAACAGCCTTATGTCCAACTACTGTCAATTGAATGAATTTTTTGAGTTTTTCGGCTGCATCAAAGAGAACTGCTACTCCTTTTTGCTGGGTTAGCTTTCCCACAAACAAGACTTTAAGAGGCTGTCTACCCGAAAGTTTGCGATACGTTCTATTTTCAGCAACAGAAGGAAAACCGTATGGAATCACTTCTATCGGAGCTAAGTGGCCAGGATATTCCTTAAGAGTCTCTGCCACAAAATTACTCGCAACAAAAATGCAGTCTGCTAACTGAAGTTCATTGTCTTTCCGGTTGAGCTTTTTTAGCGAGTCACTAAAGCCTGTCATTGTGGATGCCCATTCCGGCCGAAGCTCTCTCTCAGCCTCCAATAGTCTTTTTGCAGCGCGCCAATAGCCAGTGGGTAAATCATAAAAACACTTGATAAGATGCTTTTTAGCCTCCGTAAAAGAAAACTCTGCCCCATCCTCATAGGCATAAATAGCTTTAACCTCTTGCCCATTGGTATTCCTCAATTTATCTGCAACTGCTTTATCCAGAGCGGAATAAACCGCATCTATACAAAACAGACCTGTTTCATGCGCAATAAGCCTATGGAGTCCACTTTTGGTTGCAGCCAGCCTCCCCAGTTCCCTCCAGGGTGCCATGCGGGTGTATGGCTTCAAACTTGCCTCGAAACTGCGGCGACCGATTTCACTGAAGGGTTTGATTGCGCTTAGCTGATTTATCAAGTCTCCGGGAAAAGTCGCGATAGAAGTACAAAACTCGTACAGCATCCTCTCCTTCAGCAAGCCTGAAGCGACAGCCCGAACATTGGCATTGCCGGTTGGATGTGAAAAGATTAACGCCATACCTTATTTTGATTTATGTAGTGTGTTCTTGCTGTGAGGAGCTTAAACCTCTCATTAGTTTGATTTATTTTGCCGAAATACGCTATTCATTTAGGTTAAACTTGTGCTACTTCTATTTTGCCTGTCTTCTCAGCAATCACTTTTTGCAGCAGGTCTATGTATTGAGCTACGAAAATAGAGGGCAGAAACTCCTTAACCCTTTCCCTCCCTACTCTCAACTGACTGCTTCGGGCTGATGCATCTGTCAATAGGGTATACATGCGCTTTGCTAGTGCCTCAGCATTGCCATTTGGGAAAGTTAGCCCTGCATCGCCCACACACTCTTTCAATCCCCCTAGCTCAGATACAATCAGGTTTTTGCCCGCAGCCATCAACTCAAGAGCTACGCCCCCCATGGGCTCATACCACTCAGACGGTACAATGGCTATCCTGCCTTTGGAAACATAATGCACCAGCTCATCCCCTGCTTTTCTTCCGACAAATGTCACGTGTTGCGCAATTTGAAGGTTCTCGGCGCAGGCCTCCATTTTAGTTCTCCAGTTCCCATCTCCTATTATCAACAGGCTAATAGGGCGGTTTACATCTTGTAATACTATTGAAAAAGCCCGTAACAGAGTCGCTACTCCTTTCTCGCTGACAAGCCTGCCCACAAAAATAAAATCATACATTATGGCAGTGTCTCCTAAACCCAGAAAGCTGTTCAAAGGAAAAGGGTTGTAGATATGTACCTGCCTAGGCAATGGCTGTGTATTGTACATCCACTTAGTAATAGCTACATTCCTGGAGACTAAATATTTAGCAAAAATCCTTTTTAAGAATAACTTGAATCCTCCTTGGCCCCCTGCCTTCCAACCGTTTTTTCTCACATGGTAAATAACCGAAGAAGCAGGCGTCAACGGAGCTCTTTCCCCATCTACCCAACCACATCCATCAACACATGATACTTGGTATCCCGTATGTACCCAAATGAAAGGCTTCTTAAAGAGCAATATCCATGGTTGTAAGGCCAAGCTTGCTCCATTAAAAAGTATAATGTCAGCCCATCTAACTAAATCTATCTGATGCTTTTTCCCAGGGTTCCTTATCACTTCGACTCCTAGATTGTCTGGGCCATCCGCAGCTGTTGTGGTAACTACTTTACAGTCTACATAACTAGAAACGAGTAGCCGAGCAAGTGTCAGTGACACATTCTCGAGGCCTCCAATAGAGGGATAAAAAAAATGTGAATATAAGAGCACTCTCATACTGCTGTCCTTCATTTATTCTTCTACTCCGGTAAATCAGGATGCCTTAATGACATCATACTTGAACTTGTAGGCCTTTTTAATCCACACTGACTGTAACACTTACATCACTCGTAGTTTCTGATAGAGGTGCGTAATAGGCTAGACACCTGTTTTGTAAGTCGGAAACGTTGTATCGGATTTCTGATTAGGATTTGGACGCTTAGTAACTCAAACAAGTGCCGCACCGTGAGCAGTACTGGCCAGGCTAAGAAGACACTTTTCGGGTGGTGACGCTTAAAGTACCTCAGGCGCCCTCGGTGGCTCTGAATCATCCTCGTATTAGACCAGTTCGAAAGAGTTGCCTGGTTATCATGGACTACATCATTCGTACGAATCACTCCCATTTTCCAACTTAGTTGCCACAGGCGACGAGCCCAGTCAACATCACAATCAGAGAAAGGGAACATTGTTGCATCGAGCCCCCCCGACTCTAGCCATGCATCTAGCCTTACCAATAAGGGGCTTGTATACACCACGTCAACCCGACTAAAAGCAGCTCCTCCTATCTCCTCCTGCCATACATAAGGAATTCTCTCGAGTTGAAATCGGTTTACGATTTTATTTCCCAATATGAAGTTCAGTAGGCTTGGAAAAGACTGACCAACTCCGGCTGGATTACCGTTATGCAAACGAACCGTGAACCCGCAAGCAGCAAGCCTGCTGCGATTCTCAATTTGTTCGATGGCTTGGAGCAGCGGATAAGAACTTAATATCTGATTATCTGTTTCATAAAAGAGCAGGTACTTCAGAGATGGATAACGAGCATGAGCGTAAGCCACTCCAGCATTCAAACCGGCTGCAAAAGAGGTGTCTTCTTCAGGTTTCGGTGTTATCACCTTCAAAGCAATTCCCAGCTTGGGGGCTTCCTTTATAAGCCATTGCAAACTTCCATCTGTTGAACCTGCATCATACACCACAGCCACGCAACGCATCTTAAATTGGGTTGAAGGTATCCATGTTGCTAAAGCCTTCAGACACTCCTTCAGGAGGTCAAGGCGATTGAATGAGTTTATGATAATGGCGATGTCAGGCTCCAGCATACTTCACTTCCCCTAAGTCAGATAAGAATTTATTCGCAACAGTAGTCAGTTCAATCTCCTTTTTCGCCTGCCTTGCCTTTGTTCTAGCCTCTTTGAGACTGCTGTAGTCAGGGCAAAGCAACACGGCTGACCTAAGTTCATCTGAAAAGAAACCTATTTCAGATGAACTGAAATCTATATGAACATTTGGCGCTGCTACTGGTACTCCATGTGCAATAAAGGCTGCAACGCTACCACTCTTCCCCAAACCATGTCGAGGAACAGGAGTAAGACCTAGCGTACAGCTTTGCAAAACACCTGACAACTCTTCCGGACTCAGGAAACCCGTACAGGATACTTTGTGCTTATATTCAAGCGAGGCCTCTATTTGCTTTTTAAATGAATTCATTCTTCCCTCTGTTCCCCCTATTAGCCATACCTCTACATCCAGACTATGCACCAAAGCCTGCTGCATTAACTGACTGAGGAATAAAACAATAGGCTGCCGAAACTCTACCTGACTGAAAAAACCAATCTTCAACACTTTATCCTTAATTGAGTCTGTCCTTATAGGAACTACTCCTATGTTTGAGAACACTGGTAAGCTATTTACCTGCTGCCCTAAACCTTCAAGCATTGACTTATAGGCTGGCAAGTGTGTGTGTACCAAATCTGGATTAAGGAGACTCAGCATGCTTCTGATTATGAACTTTTGTAAAGCTGCTATGGTGTATGTTTTTATGAAGCTCCCTTTGTCTATACCTATCCATAATTCATGGAACATTATATGCAGCTTTTTACCTTGTGTAATCTTTCTCAAATTGTGCCCAAGCAGGAAAGGGAGACCATTTGGAGCAAAAGCATACATCACGTACTGCAGACTCACCCAATCAGGATTGAAGCTATCAAGCCACTCCTCTACATGACCGAGGCGCTTCCTTGATGGCCAAATTGCAGGTAAACGAAGCACCTGCAGCACGGTGCCCTCAGTGTTCACTGTACCTGATACCTTTTCCTTTAAATGTGCATCATGAACCGCAACTGCAACAGCAGTATGCCCCATCCGATTTAACTCTGCAGCTAGGCGAAGCGTGTAATCTCCTACACCATCCTTTCCAGGTTGAAGGGAACCGCAGATAAAAGCTATCCTCATGATAATTCATCTAAAGCGACATACTTCCTAATGAAACTGTAATCAGTCAATCCTCCCGCAAATTGTTTATGCCACATTCTCTTCATGCCATGATAGTTATCTCATCCTTTTGTGGCAAGTAACTTATCTAATAGACCTGCAGCGACCTTAACAGTAGTATATTTTTCTACCCAGCGGTACTGAGCTTCCTGGATTGCCTCCAACTCACCTACAGATTTCCTTTTAATTTTGGTTAGCAGGTCATCTTTGTCAGTATAGGGTAAGCAATTTGTTTCATCCAATCCTAAAGGAGCACATAAAACGCTCTTGCTTTTCAAGTCTTTAAAGCATAAGATGGCCCCTAATGCAGCATACTCATAATGCCTGAGGCAATCCCAGCCTGCTCTCTTGGCCGTGATACCGAACCTGGACTTTCTTATTTCATCACAATACTCAGCCTGGTTCTTGAAAGCTGGCTGCCACTTCCCAAGTTCGGCGACACCTCTGTCTGGGAACAGGCTATTCAACTGTGCGTCAACATTGTAGTTGATAAAGTCTTGCGTCTTGTTCCGAAATGAACAGTATTCAATTCTGTCCTCTGGAATAGACATAGTTATAGGATGAAAGTTATTCTTAGGTCTTTGCAGGAACATCGACACGATGGTGTTAAGAATCAGAAAACGGTCTTTTGACACACCATAGAGCTCCCCCGTATTGCTAAATTCTCTTTTGAAATAATGAGCACCTTGGGTACTGTACAAAAAAGCCCAAGGCCTTATCCTAAGGTTCAGGAAAAAATTGAAATAGGGAAATATAGAAGCGCTGTCATAACCATCTACCACACAAAGAGTCTTCCTTCTGTTCGGGCTGATGGATTTGTATATAAAATTAAACAAATCACATTGCTCAAAGATGTCACTAAAGATAACGTAATCGTATTGCTCTATGTCAGCCTGCCAATAAGTCCTTTTACCTTGTGCATTTTTATCCTCTTTCAATGTCCCATACAAGGTGTTTCCTTTGCTCCCTGTCTTCTCCAAATCCTCCTCCGATGCATCCGTATACATGTAGTTCATCCTGGGAACATCAACAACTGTTACATCAGGCATAGAATAGAACCCGTGGAACAGACCATCTGTTACGTAGTTTGGGATATTAGAATTAAGGAATAAGATTCTCACTTCTATAGTCAATTATATAGTCAGCGCTTTTATAATTACCTGCCTCCTGCCAGTAGCTCAGGCATTTTTTCTACTGCTGTTTCTGTAACCTGTTTTTTTCGGTTAATAAGTTCCTGGTATACTCTGGCTACTCCTAAGCCAATTCTGTCCCAGTCATAATGCTCTGCTATGCTCAAAACCACCTGGCTGTATTTTTGGCGCTCCTCTGGAAATCTCAACAAGTCAATAAGCCTACTTGCAAACTGATTTGTATCACCAGGCTTAATCAGTAAGCTGTCCGGAACAAAGTCAGATGGTCCTGGGGAACTGTAGCAAACTACAGGTATGCCTGCCGCCATCATTTCCAAAACCCCTATGCCGAAGCTCTCTATATAAGAGGGGAACATACCTACCTGACAGTTAGAAAGCAGGTATGGTAATTCTTCGGGAGAAAAAGTAGGTGTTACAGATATAGATGCCCATAATTTTTTAGGGAAGAAGTCAAGCACCTGCTGGGCATTAACCAGCATACCTCTTGTACCTAAGAATCTAAAGGTGCATTCCGGTACCTGGTCGATTACTTTTGCAACGATTTTTGGAAAATCAACAGCCCCCTTCCTAAAATCGAACGTCCCAATAAATGCCACACAAGGTGCTGCCTCATTATAATTTTCCACCTGGTTCAACAAGGCCTTTCTCTCTGCGGTTAATCCACACGGCACTGTTATAAGCTTCTCAGCCGCAAATCCATGCTGTTCAAGTACTGCTTTGTCACAGATATTCTGAACCTGTACAACATCGGCCTGCTGGAGCGTATACAGAGTCAATGCATGATGTTTCGTTTGTGTATTACTTATCAAACCGTATAGGAATTTCCTTACCCTGTTTTTAATGTTCAATGGGTACTTTATGGTCTGAAAATGGTAAAAGAGTAAAGCAGGACTAGCGATAAAGAGAGGTTTTTCGGGGAATAGGCTTCTGGGGTATGGTAAAGTATCACACTCATACAGAACCACATCGTACTGTGAAGCATTCTCAATCAAAAATTCTTTCAAGGCTGCACTGTATAATTCCCTGTAACTCATACTCCCAAAGCACTTTTCCGTCAGGCCCAAATCCCTATAGTCGAAAAGCGAGGTATACCAGCCAAGTTTTTCCAGCGCTTTTGCCTGCTCCATTTTGTGCTTTGATGCTCCTAATGTCGGGTCCAAGGCTATTGGGGAAAATACTGCTAACTTCATGTTCAGGCTCTTTCAAGTTCTACAACCTCAGGCAATTGTTTGAATCCGGCTATACTGTTTGCAACATACAGGAACAAGTTCGTGGAGGCCCCGATAATGGACAGAGTCAGTACACCCTCCAGAGTGCTTAAATCGAACAGCAGCACCCCTAGTCCTAATGAGAAGATGTTTGCCGGAATCTCCCATACTGGCGTAAACCTTATCCATCCCCTATAGGAGTTCAAACAGAAAACAGTACTTGCTGCCAGGTGAATGGAACATGCTACAAAGACCAGAAATAACTCATGAGAAAGCTGCTGATACTGCTCACCCAATATCCATAAAAACAGGGAGGGGAACAGATACACCGTTAGCAGAGTAACCGTAGCGAGAACAAGTATAGCCAGCAGCATTGATATATAGGACCGAACCAGCTTTCCCTTATTTTGGCACCTCCCAAAGGCAGGCCCCACTATGTTGGATACAAGTGCCAGTAGGGCTGTAAACAAGAGAGAGAATCTGGTTAGAGCACCCAGTTCGGCCAGGCTTGCTGTTGTGCCAAGCAGCGCTATCAGGAAGATTGAAATCTGGCCTTGAAAGGAGAAAAACAACGCGTTATGCCAGTTGGTCTTCAGGTATTGCAGCAAGGTAGACTTATATTCCAAGTTGACTTCTGCTGAGGGGCTCCTGATAGGCTTGCTCTTTTCCAATATATATAAAAAGGAAGCCCAGGAACTCAATATAGATATGACTAGAATCAGCTGGATGCTTAGGCCAAATTTCATAATGAATAGCGCCAGGCAAATCAACACCAGACGCATACCTTGGTACAGGATGCTTGTCAGCTGCACACTTCCGATGTCCTTCTTTATCAGCAAGGCCTGTTGAATAAATGATTTATGCACTTCAGGTACGACAATAAGCCCGAGGCATGCCACAAATAGCATCGCCATCAAGACAGAAGAGTTCTGATTCATGAGCAGCGTCAGACCATAAATCCCGGCTACAGCAAATGCAACCACAACCACTCGTATCCTCAGGTATGCCACCGTCTTGATGAGCGAGGCAAAGTCATCCTCCTTCTGCCATACCTTACCCCCAATGGCATTGAAGCCAATCATGATTCCGGAGTCAGAGAGTATAGCTAGCATAGACTGTATTGAAAAAAGCACGGTATAAATGGCGTAGTCTTCTTTGGTCATTTCCCTTATCAGGAAAATGCTTATTCCGAAACCAAGCGCCTGTAAAAGCACCTGCGAACCCAGCACCTTCAGAACCGATTGGACCCATTGTTGAGGGTTCATTTCCGTGACAGAGGTTATAAACAGGGATTTGGTTCTTCTAAGAAGGTGCATCCTTTCGTATCGATAAATATCCCTGGCTGAATAAATGAAGCACTTCAGCTTATTGAAAATTTCTTACTCTTGTTGTTGTATTCTCCATAACCATAGCCATACCTGCTTCCGCTTCCCTTCCTAGCATCGTTCAGAACAACCATGGGACTGCTCAGCTCTTTGTTTCTGTAGATGTTCTCAAGTATTGCCAACTGCTCCTTATGGGTGTAGTTATACCGGATGATGAAAATGGTGGAGTCTATCAGGGGGCTCAGGCAGAACGCGTCAGCCACTTGTCCCACAGGGGCAGTATCTATGATGATGTAATCAAAGCTAGCCTTCAGGTTGTCAATGAACTGTGCCAGTTTCACAGACATCATCAATTCTGCAGGATTAGGTGGAATCGAGCCTGCACTCACAACAAACAGCCCCTCAGTATTCTCCACAGGCAATACAATATCATCAATCAGGATGCTGTCGGATACCAGATAATCAGAAATCCCAAAAGAGGAGTTCATTCCTATGTTCTTGAAAAGCTTTGGGTTACGTAGGTCTAGCTCAAGCAACACTACCTTTTTTCCTGTTAGTGCTAGGGTGGCTCCCAAGTTGATAGTGAAGAACGTCTTGCCCTCGCCACTCATACAGGAGGTAACCAGCATGACCCTGTTCTCCTTATCAACGGCAGCAAAATTCAGCTTCGCCCGGATGAGCCGAAACGTCTCAACGATAGGGGAACGGTTGCCAGCCGTTACGACAAGTGTTTCACTTGAAGTATTGTGCATCAACTCTCCCAGTATGGGCACACTTGTCAGGTGCTCCACTTCTTTTTGAGTCTGCACTTTGGTATTGAACAATCCGTACACAAACACGCCTGCAAACGGCACAGCCAATCCGAGTAAGATGGACATCAAAAAGATATTTCGTTTATTAGGACTTATCGGATAGTCTGTCGCAATGGCCGGGTCGATAATCCTGGAGTTAGATATGCTGGCGGCTAGCGATAAAGCAGACTCTTCGCGCTTCTGAAGGAGGTATAGATACAGGTTCTGCTTGATGGCCTGTTCCCTGTTTATTTCCAGCAGCTCCCTCTCCATAGATGGAACCTTGCTTATCTTTGATTTATATTGCCCGGAGCTTGCCCTCAGGTTATTGCTCGTAATAATGAGCCCTTTCTTGATGTTTCTCAGGTTTTCGATAATGTTGGTACGCAGGTCCTCCAGTTGTTGGTTGATGTTGTGCACCAAGGGATTATTAGGGAAGGCATTGCGTAGAAGCCGCTCCCGCTCTAGTTGTAATTCATTGAACTTTGAAATCAGACCCGTAAGTGTAGGATCTTGGATGGACAAGGTACTCGGCACCATCTTATACTGGTTATGACCGCTTCCTAAGTACTCTTCTATTGACTCTAAAATCTCAATCTGTATGGCCCAATCTGACAATTTGCTGTTATACCCACTGGCCTGCTCCAGATACTGCGAAGCCTGCGTGCTGACATCCGTGAGTTCGTTATCACGTTTATACCTCTCCACATCTTTCTCCACGTCAGAGAGCTCCGTCGTAATAAACTTTAAGCGCTCATCCAGAAAATCAATGGTACTGGAAGCCTGCAGATTTTTATCCTCTATCGCTTCCTTGTTATACACCTCCACCAGTTTGTTGATGATGTGTATTCCCTTCTCAGGCACGGGTTCGACCAGGCTTATTCTCAAAACACTGGCATCGTCACGTTTTGGCAGAATAGAGATGCTTCGGTTGTAATGCTGCGCCACCCGTTTCAGATCCTGGAAGACTACCTGTATTTTTTTTCCGGATGGTACCTCATTTGCTAATACTCCCCTTGCTGCAACAACAGTGAAAGCGCCATAAGGCCTGTTGACTTGCTGTCCGAATTTGTGAGTGGCTACCTTGCCAGAATCCTCTTCCAGCGTATACGTGTTGTCTGATTTCAGGTGGATGATTACGGACTTCCCAAAAGCGCTTGAGTCATACTGGCTTACCAACACTTTGATGGGCACATCCTTCCCATATACCTCCTCGCTCTTCACGCGTCCCTCTACCAGATAACTTGTTGACAGGTCCAGTTCTCTGACTACCCGCTCCATCAGGCTTAGAGAGTAGAGCACCTCTATTTCATTGTTGATGTTCTTGGACGTTTTGCCTATGCTCAGGTCTCCCAAAGCCCCTGCGTCCGCTTCACTGTCTCCTTTCAGCAGAATGGTACTGCTGATGCTATACTGCGGGGTGGTGTAGTAAAGACAGTATAGATAAGCTCCTCCATAGCCCAGTGCACCGCCAATCAAGAAGAGGTACCAGTACTTGAGGTACTGGCCAATCATCTCTTTGATGTCTTTAGCCTGTGGTTGCTCTGACTTGAGTGGAAACAGCTCTCTATCTTTCATTTTGCCTACTCCTAAAAAACCTGTGATACCAGTATGGTGACGACAGACAGCAAAGCCAAACCTACGGAAAGGCCAAACTGTAAATTGGAACGCCCCGGACTGACTTGAACGGCCTTCACCCTATCCGGCTCCACATAGATGACATCGTTCTGCTGTAAGTAGAAGTAAGGCGAGTTCAGCACATCTTTACTGTTCAAATCGATTCTAGACGTAATGCGTTTCCCATCCTGCTCCCGCACTATCAAGACGTTTTCCCGCTTGCCGTAGGGTGTCAAATCCCCTGCAAGCCCCAATGCCTCCAACACGTTTATCCGCTCATGGGGCACCGTGAAGGTCGAGGGATTGTTCACCTCGCCGATAACGGTTATCTTGAAATTCATGTACCTCATATCCACTATCGGGTCTCTGGCGTACTTGCCCAGAACCGATGTCAGGTGCTCCTTGGCCTCCTCTTTTGTAAGACCTCCCAAATGCACTTTTCCTAACACCGGGATGAGGACATAGCCATTCCTATCGACTTGGTAGCCCACCGGCTTTGCCGACGCACCTGAGCTGCTGCCAGCTCCCCCAACCTGAATTATACCGCTGTTGAACATGACGTTAGACTCAGCGCTAAGGCTGGTGATAGTAATATCCAGAATGTCATTTGGCTGAATCCTGGGGTCCACATCATTCAGAATCGGCTCCTCTTTTGTCTCCTGCTCCTTCAAATCACTCAGGTAGGTGAGGTTCCTTGGAGAGCAGGAAATCAAAAACAGCAAACAACATATAGTAAGGGCTTTGGTAATCATGTATTGTAGGTTAGCAGTCTCTAAAAGGTATACGCCACTTATAAAATTATAACCATATAAATTTGCAATTATTTCATATATATTTTATAAAATTGTACTAAGTCTGTCTCATCAGGTATAGCCTAGCATTTTTTTAGAAATGCATAACTTAGCAAGTTTCAATTCGTCATTATTTTTTAACATGTTTTTTTGCCTGTACACCCTATGTTATATGTGTATCACTAATAATTCCCTCACGACTAGTCTATAGGCTCACCTTGTCGCCTTTCTTACTAATTATAAATTCTTGGTCCATTAAATCATACCATAGCTTTACCCGTATCAGCTGCTGCAAGTATCTCATGTGTGAAGCAATCAATTACATGTACTATGTCCTCTGCCTTCATCGGCACATACAGTGGCAGCATGATTGAGTTTTCCTGCAAATCTTCAGACACTGGAAGAGAAACTCTTGGCATGTAATTTTTATAGGCAATCTCCCGATGTGTGTTCATAATGCCTCTTCTGGTGGCTATACCTTTGTCCAGCAAGTGCTGCATCAGCGTGTTCCTGTCTACTGGAGCAGTGCCTTTCAGGTAGATGCTGTAGGATTGGAAGTTGCTGAAGTACCCCTCCTTTTCCTCTGGCAAGCGAATGGAGGCTATACCTTTGAAGGCCTGGTTATAAGCTGCTGCAATCTTTCTACGCTCCTCCACAATCCAATCCAGCTTTTCCAATTGTTTAATCCCCACGGCTGCCTGTATGTCGGTCATCCGGTAGTTATACCCCAGCTCAACATGGTCTTCAAAAATCACCTTGCTGGCTTCATGGCGTACCCGGTCGTTCACAGACATGCCGTGCTGCCGCAGGAGCTTCAGCCGGTTGTAATAATCCTCCCGGTTCGTCGTAATCATTCCGCCATCACCCGTTGAAATCACTTTTCTGGGATGGAATGAAAAGCACACCAATTCAGAGTGGGAACCTATCTTTGCTCCTTTGTAAGCGGAACCTGCGGCACAGGCGGCGTCTTCAATCAGTTTGAGGCTATACCTGTCACAAAGGTCTTTGAAGGTATCTATGTCCGCCGGCATACCTATCTGATGCACCAGGAGTATAGCTTTTGTTTTGTCGGTTATCCTTTTCTCGGCATCGGCTACATTAAGGTTGTAGTCGTTTGGCTGCACCTCTGCAAAAACAGGTATAGCACCCACATACCGGATGGCGTTGGCAGTGGCGATGTAGCTCATGGAGGGGCAAATCACCTCATCTCCCGGACCTATACCCGCGACTATCATGGCTAGGTGTAAGGCTGTTGTACAGTTAGATACTGCCACAGCATACTTTGCACCTGTGTAGGCGGCAAACTTTTCCTCAAACTCCTGCACTTTTGGCCCTTGGGTTATCCAGCCTGTCAGGATGGTGTCATAGGCAGCCTGGGCTTCATCTTCGGTCAAGTAGGGTTTTGCGATAGGTATCATATGCTTAGTGCCGTTTCGCGTTTCTTCTCAAAATACCACTGACTCAGTTCACGCAGCCCTTCTTCGAGACGCACGGTAGGAGAAAAGTTCAGCAACTCGCGCGCCTTGCTGTTGTCAGCCAGCCTCCTGCTGACTGGGTTTATAGTGTTGTCTTCTCTATGCTCTGGTGTAAGCGTTGAGTTGTTCACCTTGAGCAGTGCCTCCAGCAGCTGCTTTAAACTTGTCTCTTCGCAGTTGCCAATGTTGAAGGCCTGGTCGGTAGCAGCTGACAAAAGAGCCGCAATGTTTGCCTTTGCCACGTCCCTTACACACACAAAGTCCATGCTGGTGCTTCCGTCTCCGTAAATCAGCGGGTTCTTGCCTTCTTTGATGCAATCCAACCAACGTATCATCACTTCCGTGTACTTTCCGTCCGTATCCATCCGGGCTCCATACACATTGAAATAGCGAAGCGCCACGTAGTCCAAACCATACATAAACTTGAAGCTCCGGAACAGCTGTTCGCCCCATAGTTTCGCGGCGCCATAAAAGGTCTGGTTGTCATAGGGATTATTCGTCTCAGGTGTAGGGAAGTGTTGGGCCAGCCCATATACAGAAGCGCTGGAGCTGTAGACGACTTTTTTCACCTTGTGCCTGACACACAATTCAGCCAAATTGTACGTTGCTTTCAGCATCACATCAAACCCTTCTGACGGATTCGCCGCGCATGCATTGATTCGCAGCGCGGCCATATGGAATACATAGTCTATACCTTCCAGGCATTGCTCCAGCAAGCCAGAGTCCCGTATGTCTCCCTCGACAAACTCCACGACAGGATGCTGCAAGAAGGAATTCATGTTCTCAAAGCTGCCCCGAACCAGGTTATCGAGGATGACGATTCTGGCTGGTTCGTGCTGGAGCAGTTCTTCCACCACGTAGGAGCCTATAAAACCCGCACCACCAGTAATCAGGATGCTGCTGTTCTCTATTTTATTATGCATGGGCTTGGTTGTTTATGCTGAGTACTATGATTCCGGTGATGATGAGGATGAAGCCGATGAAGGAAAGCATCGATAACCTATCCTGAAACAGGTAATAGCCAACCCCGATTGTCAGGATGAAATTTATACCTGTCGCAATGGGTATAATCAGGGAAAAGCTGTTTGTCGACAGGGCTTTAAAGAAAGCGAGAGCCGAGAACACAATCAGTAGAAAAGCGGCTATGAAAGGCAGGTTCAGTACTAACCTCAGCCACTCCCCCAGTGTCTCCAGGCTCTTGCCCTTCAGTTGCCACTTAATCAAGGCAGCTCCCGACACGTTGAAGGCAGCGTAAAGCAGGATGTATACTATTGTTTTGCTCATCTATTTGGCTTCTAAAAGAATTCTACTCACAGGTGTTGCTTCAAAGGCTTCCTCTACCACCTCGTCAATCACAAACACAGGTCTTTTTCTGCTGGCATCCAGCGTGCGCCACAGATACTCCGCTATGATGCCGAGTGAAATGTTCGTGATGCCGAAACCCACCATCAGTATAGAGAGAAGCGCCGGCCAACCACTGGCCAGGTCATCAAAAACTATTTTCCGGAAGATGATATACCCCGACCAGGCGATGCCCAGCACGAAGAAGACTACACCTATAAAAGAGACCAAACGGATAGGGGCAAAGGAGAACGCCACAAAAGAGTCTATGAGGAGCTTTATCTTCTTGGATAAGGTCCACTTTGATTTGCCGACAAGGCGCTTCCTTTTGTCATACGTGATGCCAGATTGCCTGAAACCCAGGTTCAGAATCTGAATGAAAACAGAGGAGTTGTTCTCGACGTTTTCATCCAGGCAGGTCTTCACTTTCTTGCTGAACATGACAATATCGAAACCCTTTTTAGGAAAATTGGGCACCGCATACTTGCGCATTAGGGTGGCGTAGGCCGAGGAAAAAACCCTTTCTGTAGCAGCGACCGCTGTCGTATTCCTGAATGCCCAGGTGATGTCCACCTTCTTCTCTTCCACCTCGTCGTATAGCTGGCTTACCAAGGTGAGGGGGTCCTGCAGGTCGGCATACATGAAAGTGATATAGTCCCCTTTTGCTTTTTGGATACCTGCACGCAGGGCGGCATGCGACCCGAAGTTTCTGGAGAAACTGATTATTTTGTAGGTATAGGAATGGTGTGGCGCGTTCTTCAGTTTGTCTAGGGTAGCATCCGAGGAGCCATCGTTTACAAAGATTACCTCTGTTGCAAACCTGGTTTCATCTTGAAAGTACGCATTCAATTCATACACTAGATGCTGTATGTTCTCCTCCTCGTTGAAGACTGGTATAATCACAGATACTTTTGCCATGCAGCTAGTGGTTAGAGTATTTTTTGCTCGACAAGGGTATTCAAATCCCTAGCAGGGTTGCCTACCATTTTAGCATTCCCCAAAACGCTTTTCAGTATATTGCTTCCTAAGCCAATCAGTGATGCATCACCTATGCTTATACCGTTGATGATGTTCGTGCCGCTCCCGATGTAGCAGCTTTCCCCTACAGTGGTTCCTCCGGCAATGACCACATTGCTCCCAACTAGCGTGTACTCCCCCACAACAGAATCATGGTGAATGACTGAATTGGGGAGGATGCATACATGGTCCTTTACCTGGGCATTGCTGGTGAGCACGACCCCTGCCATGATGAGGCAGTTCTTGCCAACCTGCACGTCTCTGCCGATAGAGGCTCTTGGGTGGATGGCGGTAATATACCGGCTCCTGTCTATCCCCAGTGAACTAATGATTTCCTTTCGCTTCCGGAACGAGGCAGGGCTGCCCGGCACTGCCAGCACATGAAGCTCCCTGTACTGGTGCAGAATGTCGCGGGTGTAGATGTCATACTGCTTCGACTGTTTGCACGCATCATCGTCTACAAAGCCAATCAGCTCATACTCGTCAAAGCTGATGCAGTCCAATGCCTCAACGCCGTTTCCGTTGAAAGGGAATATAATCAGCTTCTTTTTAAGCATTACTGTAAGCATTTACCACCTCGATTACATACCTTACCTCTTCATCCGTCAACTCTGCATACATCGGCAAGGACAGACAGTGGCTGGCTAAATATTCTGCGTTAGGAAAGGCCCCTTCTGAATAACCTAAATGCGCATATGCCTTTTGCAGATGACATGGCACCGGATAATGCAGGCCAGGGATTATGTTATGTTCGTTCAGGTAGCTGAGCAGTCCATCCCGATTCTCAGTTGTCACCACGAACAGATGGTACACAGATTCGGCCCACTCCGGTTGAGCCTGCATCTGGATGTACGGATTCGTGATTTCCTGCTGGTAGCATTTTGCTATCTCCCTTCTGCGGTTGTTCCAGTCAGGCAGGTACTTCAGTTTCACATTCAGGGAGGCGCCCTCTAGTCCGCCCATTCGCATGTTATATCCGATTTCGTCGTGGTAATAACGGACAGATGCACCGTGGTTTCTCAGGCTCAGCAGGTGCTTGTAGTAGGCTTCGTTATTAGTCGTGATGCATCCCGCCTCTCCACAGGCTCCCAGGTTTTTGCCCGGGTAAAAGCTAAAACAGGCCATCTCCCCAAAACCTCCGACAGGTATATCTTTGTACTTAGCTCCCTGCGCCTGGGCAGCGTCTTCCAGCAAGTAGAGCCCATACTTATTACATATACCTTGCAAAGCTTCCACATCGAATGGCTGTCCGTACAGGTGCACTCCTACTATGGCCTTGGTGCGTGAAGTAATCTGCTCTTCTATCTTGGCTGCGTCTATCTCCCAGGTGTCGGGTGTGCAGTCAACAAAGACCGGTGTCGCGCCTGTGTAAGTCACCCCCCAAGCAGTGGCGATAAACGTGTTGGCTGGCACAATCACCTCATCACCTGCGCCGATACCCAATGCGAGCATCGCCAGATGCAGGGCCGAGGTGCCGTTGTTAACACCGACTGCAAATTTTGTTTGGCAAAACGCTGAGAAGTTCTTTTCGAACTCCTCTACAAAAGGACCACCCGAAAAAGCAGTACTCTCATATACCTTCTCAAATGCCTCGAACACCTCGGCCTTTATTTGCTGGTGCTGTCCCTTCAAATCCAGGCAGGGGATTTTCTCCTGTACGGCTACCGTAGTCATATCAGATAAGTATATGGTTGAAGTATTTCATCAGCCTAGCTGGGTTACCGGCGACAACCGCGTTATCAGGGACATCTCTGGTCACCACAGAGCCTGCTCCCACAATGGCTTTCTTGCCGATGCGGACTCCACACAGTATGGTAGCGCTGGAACCAATAGAGGCACCCTCTCCCACATGCGTCTCAATACAACTCCAGTCTTCTTCTGTCTGCATAGAGCCATCCTCGTTTGTGGCCTGCGGAAACTTATCGTTGATGAAGGTCACGTTGTGCCCGATGAACACATTGTTAGCGATGTGCACCCCTTCGCAAATGAAGGTATGGCTGGAGATTTTGCAGTTCTGCCCAATCGTGGCTCCTTTCTGTATCTCCACAAAAGTCCCCACCTTAGTACCATCGCCAATGGTGCAGCCATAGGCATTCACAAAGTTGTAAATCTTCACATCCTTGCCGAGCCTGACATTATGCAGGCTCTGTTTGTCATTGTTGATTGTGATTGTATCCATGACTTTAGATTAAGACTTCTTGATTGGTGTGTACAGCAGGTATAGATGATGGCTCCAGAACCACTTCGCGGCCATTGTGCTTGATTGACTCATTCGATGCCTCCAGAATCCTGACCACATCTAGCCCCAAGTGGCAAGAGGACTTCGGCTGTTTTTGCTCCTGAATGCAGGAGATGAAATCAGTAGCCATACATAGAAGCGCCTCGGTAGTGGCCAATTTTGGAACATGAATATCGCCTGTCCGGTAATCCACACGCACCTTGTTGATTTCTTCATTGTTGAGATAGCTATACCCTGTGTCATACACCTTGATTTTCTCTGTTGGCTCCAGGTCGTTGTAGAGAATCATCTTCTGGTCGCCGCCAATCAGCATCATCCTGACTTTAACAGGGCTTGTCCAGGAGCAGTTGAAATGGGCTATGAATCCGGAAGCGTAGTTGACAGTGAGATAGGCGATATTCTCAATGTTATTGTTGGTATGGGTGATTCCTGTTGCATTTACGCTATAGGGACGTTCGCGCACGATGTAGTTGAGGATGGATATATCATGTGGGGCCAGGTCCCACAACACATTGATATCCGACTGAAACAGCCCCAGGTTGATTCTGGTAGAATCCAGATACTTGATGTTCCCGAGCTCCTGGTTCTCCACCAGCTGTTTCATCTTGTCGACAGCGCCCGTATACAGGAAGGTGTGGTCCACCATGAGCAGCACATTCTTCTGCGCAGCCAAGTTGATGAGCAGTTCTGCCTCCTCAGCAGAGGAAGTCATGGGTTTTTCAATCAACACATGTTTTCCCTCAGTCAGTGCTTTTCGGGCCAGCGTGAAATGTGTCGACACGGGAGTGGCAATGATGACGGCATCAATGTCTGGGTCATAGATGATGTCGTCGGCGTCTCTGACTCCGGCAATGGATGGAAAAGCCTTTAGCAGTTGCTGCAAGCGCTCGGGCCGTGCGTCTGCCACTGCCTTCACGCAGCAGTTGTCTGCAGCGAAAAAATTTCTGACAAGGTTAGGTCCCCAGTACCCATATCCTATGATGCCTACATTTACCATAGCTCATTACTTTAGAAACAGTAGCGTATATTTCAAGTCCATATTAATTATTCATTCACTGGAGTGGCTTGGCCCTTTTCCCGTACAAAGAGTCTGTAAGGCCCGTAAGGCTTCTCGAAAATTGAATAAAGGTTGCGCACCCTAATCTCGTTCGTGGTCACGCCAGTGAATGGCTCTGCTGGCTCGCTATACAAGGCTAGAACACCTGCATCATGCCAACCTTCCGCCAACAATCCATTTTCCACTTCCTCTGTGACCTGGTATTGAATCATGATGACATAATCCACATATGGCAAAACCTTGTTCAATACTTCAAAGGTCAGTGGGTTATTGTAAGCCAGATAGGCTCTGTACATCTGCCAGCCGAGCTTTCGTCCAGCATAGTACATATCATATGGAATATAGACCCTGTGATTCCCTGGCCCTACCAAGGAGAGGGCCGCTTGGTATACCAGGTTCCTGTCCCGGTGAGCCGGTGCATCAAAAGCAAGAAAAGTGCGCACACCGAGAGACATACCGATTGACCAGAAAAGAAGAATGGCTATACCTCCGATTCTCAATAGGCGATTTGAAGAGTCAGCGTTATCCTTCGTATACAAGTAGCTGATGCAGACAGCAAAATAGGGAATCAGATACTGAACACGGTTGATGTAAACCAATGTAAAAACCATGAGGGCAGTCACAGCACCAAACGCAATGACAAGCAAGGGTTGTTTGACCTTGATAGCTGCAACTACGGCTAAAATCACAATGAAAGGGCTGAACTTTAAAACCCGTAAGAGTCCTAAGTAATTTTGGAATACAGCCCTCTCCTCCCCCGATGAGCCAGAATGTGCATTAGCTTTAAAGCTAGCCAGTGCGTTGCTGAACTGAGCAGGAAGTTGTGATGCAATGGGCGCTAGCAGAAACAGCATTGCAATTCCTCCACCTGCTACGAAAAGCAGTACAGGCTTTAGATTATCCTTTTGTATAGCTCTATGGATACTTCCCTGGCCAAGCACATTCAACAACTCCAGGGCAATGAGTGGGAATAAAAATACAGCAGAAGGCCAGGTAAAGAAAGCTATACATGCTAAAGCACCAGCCAGAAGAAGACGAGCACTGAAAGCCTTTCCTTTAAAATCATGATCCTGATTGCCTCTGAGAATCCAGCAACTGGATAAACACAAAGCCATCGTCCAACTGTCTATCCTGCCTATGGTAAAAGACTGCACAAAAAGCGGGTCAAACAAAAAAACCAAACCCAGCCAGAAGGCAGGCCATATAAGCGTACCTCTTGCAACCAGCAATCCGACCAAGGCAGTGGCCGCTGCTAATGCCCCAATCAAGGCTGAAACCCGTGGACTGTATTGCCCTCCAAACTCAAAAGAAAGCTCCTGCATAACGTTTCCTAAATAGGAAATAAGATAAACAGGCTGCTCCTGATCGGCTAGCCAAGCAATAGACCAATTGGTTTTGGGGTCTAAGATTGTTCTACCCATATCTAAAATCACAAACTCATCAGAATGCATATATGGTCCTATGTCCATGGTTGCCAGAAATACAACCGAGATTACGGACAGCGCCAATACCCATAACCACCAATACCACTGGGCAGCCGTACCATGTAGAGCATACATGTTGCTTGAGGCAGGATATGTTTTTGCTTGTATTGACATGCTAGTGAAGTGGTTTTGTACCTTTCATATTTCCTTTGCAAGAACTCGCTGAAACTTTTCGATGGAGTGGGTAGACGATATTGGTGTGGACATAGAGAAGAAGTAATCGCTTTAGGTTAGTATACCGTGCTGGCATCCAGGCTGAGCCGTTTTTCCTTTATGAAAAGTTGGTAAGGTCCATAGGGTTGTTGTGGCATGAAATAGAATGTCTGTAGCCTGGTTTTGTTAGTAACTACTTTGTCAGACGCATTGAGCGTGCTCTCATAGACATGGTATGTCCCTTTACTGTACAGGCCCGATGTTTGAAATTGATTTTCAAGCTCAGGAGTCATTTGGTCTAATGGCATAATAGCATAATCTACTAGGGAAAGCGTCTGGTGCAGAACGTCGTGGTTAATGAGAGGATTGACCCCAACTGCCAGGTATGGCTTGTACATTTTCCATCCCAAGTGCCGCCCTACATAGTAAAATTCATAAGGGAGAGAGTAAACTGCTTTCTCACCAGGGCCAATCATGTCTTGGGCGGCTTGGTATACCTGGCTTCTTTTCAATTCTGATTTATTTTCCAGTGCTATGGCAGTGCGGGCAACCAATGATAGTCCTGCAGCCCATGATACCAGTAGTACTAACCCGAAGACATTCAGGAAACCAACTCTCTGCTTAAAGCCCAACTTGCTCTCTGTGGTGAACCGTGTAGCGGCTGCCACAATGAAATAAGGCAGTAAGTATTGAATGCGATGGGAGTACACCACCGTGCATACCATGAGAAGAGTGGCGGCCATCCCTGCCGCAACCAACCCCAACTCTCTGCCCTTGATAAGGCCTACCAGAGCTAACAGTACTAAAACCGGAGTGAATTTTAAAACCTGCAGGAGATGAATAGAGCCACTCATGATTCGATTCGAATCGAGCAGGGAATGGTTAGATGTACCGGTGCGAGAATTGATGATTATTCCATCCACTACGTTGTCAGCCAACTCAATCAGTTTAGGAGCAATAGGAATCAGAAGAAGGATAGTTGCCACCAGACCGCCCACACAGAATAAACCGAAGAAAGGCAAGTGATACTCCCTCATGCTTTGGCTAACCTTAACCCTTTTAACTGCGGCACCCAGTTCAATCAGCAGCAACGGAACAAGGAATACAGGGGAAGGCCATATAAAGAAACCCAGTGC
This sequence comes from Pontibacter roseus DSM 17521, assembly GCF_000373265.1. Taxonomy (GTDB): domain Bacteria; phylum Bacteroidota; class Bacteroidia; order Cytophagales; family Hymenobacteraceae; genus Pontibacter; species Pontibacter roseus. The sequence goes on along the minus strand of NZ_KB890766.1, from coordinate 408,363 downwards.
GGTTAGGGAGCCGGCAATCAATAGTTTTTTCTTAACACTGCCTGTTTCTTCTTCACCACCAATGCTCCTCAATACCCAACAGGCTGTAAGGCATGCTGCCATGGCCCAGCCGTCTACACGACCTATAGTATAGGCTTGCACAAACACAGGGTCCAGCAGGAAGGTCAAGCCCAAAAGGAGAGCGGCGATACGATAGGCTCCTCTGGCAAGTAACCAGCCCACCATAGCAGAAGCCGCCATGGCTGCACCTAGAATTCCTGATAGCCTGGGGCCATACTCCCCCATACCCTGGAATGTGAGTTCTTGCAGTACAGGCCCAAGGTAGAAGAACACGAATGCGGGCTGGCTCCTCTCATGCATCCACGCAATCGACCAACCCGAATCAGGCTGAAGTATCGTTCTACCCAAGTCTACTGTCATGAATTCATCAATATGCAGAAAAGGCGCTATGTCCAGTACCGTTAGAAGAGGAATCAGCGCTACGACTACTACACACAACCATACCCTCCACGTCCCATAGCCGGACACCTTCGCTGGCACCAGTCTGGATTCTTTAGCAGATATAAGTACATGATTTGTAATGCTCATAGCGCGGTCGGAAGGTCAATCAAAAGGATTGTTCAATAATAGCATACGCAATAATGCAAAATATTATTGGTTTGATTCCATAAATGAAGTTAATATCTGATTAACAAATGTTTTTTGTTAGCTAATATTAATATATCAATAGTAAACACACTCATTATCGTGACTCCACATCATAAATAGTTATAATCCGACAAGATGGCTTACACCATATGTACTATAGTAAAGCCCCATCTATGATATAATTTTATCACTATAAAAAATAATATAAACCAGGCGAGATAGCTAAATATATAGAATACGTCTGTTTACCTGCTTATATTAATACTTAGCTAAATAAAACTATTTATTAGAATCATTTAAAATTAGCTTCAGTATATTGTAATACACAACCCTACATACTCAATTCTTCACCCTCGTCTGCTCTTCTTATCACACGATTCACCAACATGCCTTTTTTCATATATAGTTAGCAAGCACCTGTATACCCTACACCATGACACATAAGTATTCTACAATATTTAAGTGGCTTAATGTCCTTATGGACTACGCTATATTGAATGGTACTTTATACCTGGCATTCATAATGGCGGACTATGATTTTGGGTGGGTAGACGTGTACGACTATAAACTCACAATATTACTCCTGAACTTCTGCTGGTTCTACTCATCTCATATATTTGATGTTTACAGCCACCTGCTGAAGCGGGAGGCAGTTCCCATCATGGGGGCTAACATTGGGGCTTTGTGCCTGTTTACGCTAGTAGCCATCATCATCAAAATCATCCTGCCAGGACTCTACATCCCGCCTACCCCCTTCATCTATTATTTTGCTCTGTTCCCGATTCTGATTCTAAGTTGGAGGTTCTCTTTCCTGCTCATGAGGAAATACAAGCGCATAGCATGGATAGGCCCGAATAGCATTGCCATCATAGGTGCAGGCTCGGCAGGTATAGATTTGTATAACTACATTGTGTCTAACCCCCAGTTGGATTACTACATAGCCGGAATCTTTGACGATGACCCTGCCAAGGTACCTCCTCACATCAATTTCCTGGGGAGCATACAGGAAAGCATAGCCTGTGTTAGCAACAATAAGATAGGTGAAGTGTTTTGCGCTTTGCCCTTCCATGAGAGTGACAGAGTCGAAAAGTTGATGGAAGAAGCTGATGAGCACATGGTACGGTTCAGGGTGGTTCCGGACATCAAGAGCAACATTCATCATACCTTTCTGGTGGAGATGTTCGGTATAGTGCCTGTGCTAAAACCACGCCAGGAGCCGCTAGAGAACAAAGCGAACGAGATTATTAAAAGGATGTTCGACATTCTTTTCTCATCTCTGGTATTGTTCCTGCTCCTAAGCTGGCTGATTCCGATATTAGCACTCATCATCAAGCTAGACTCAAAGGGACCAGTTTTTTTCAAACAGCTTCGCTCCGGCAAGAACAACAAGCCTTTCTACTGCCTCAAGTTCAGAAGCATGACGGTGAATCACGAGTCTGACACGCTGCAGGCCTGTCCTGGAGACGCACGTGTGACCAGGATAGGCGGGTTTATGAGAAGGACTAGTATAGATGAGTTGCCGCAGTTCATCAATGTGTTCATGGGGAACATGTCCGTAGTTGGACCTAGGCCGCACATGTTAAAGCACACGCACGACTACTCCCAACTCATAAAGAATTATATGGTGCGGCATTTCCTGACCCCTGGCATAACCGGCTGGGCACAGGTGAACGGCTTGCGGGGCGAAACGAGAGAGACAGCCTCGATGCTGAATCGCGTAAAAGCTGATTTGTGGTACCTGGAGAACTGGTCTATACTTTTAGATTTGAAGATTATCTTTCTCACCATCTGGAACATGGCGCGCCATGATGACAATGCCTTTTAAATCAGCTGTGCGAACGGGCGACCGGGAAAAGAATAGCTAACACTAGTAACACCGGTTGTTCCAGCTCCAGCTATACCTGCTCATCCATTCGCGAGGCCTATCCCGTATCAAGATTAAGGGTGAATCACAAATACTATAGCTTTCTACAAATGTGGGCGCATTGAGATTTGCATTTCTGAGAATTCCTGGCAATATTTAAAAAGCAATATATTTTATAACCCATGCTTGGAACTCTACTCACGCACCAGTGGAAACAGACCCGTCGCTCCCCTGTGTTTCAAAGGAGCATCGCCGTCAACATCATCCTGGGCCTGCTGGTCGTCTACTTTTCGCTCATCTTCATCGCGATTGGTTTTTTTGCCGATAAAGCTTTGCTCAAGCTATACCCTGGCCAAAGCCCAGTGGACTCGCTCAACGGATTCCTGCTGTTCTACTTCCTGGTCGATTTGTTCATGCGCTTCCTGCTGCAGGAACTGCCTGTGCTGTCGGTGCAGCCATACCTGCACCTGCCTATCAACAAAAATAAACTCATTCACTTTACCCTGTTGCGCTCCATCCCCAGCATGTTCAACCTGTTGATGCTGCTGGTGTTCATCCCTTTCATGTACAAGGCGGTGATACCGGCACAAGGTATGGGCGTGGCGCTGGTATGGCTGATAGCCTTGCTGCTGCTCACTTTCTTCAACAATTTCCTGCTCATCTACTTCAAGCGCCAGCTGAGCAGCAAACCCACACTCACCCTGCTGTTCGGACTGGTCGTGGGTGGGCTGATGCTGCTGGATTACTGGGAGGTGCTGTCGCTGAAGCAGGTGTCGATGGCGGCCTTTGGACAACTGCTCCAACAGCCATGGCTCGTGGCCGTGCCCGCAGCGCTACTGGCCTTTGCCTATTGGCTCAACTTCCAGTTCCTGAAGGCACACCTGTACCCCGAGGAAATCGCGGTGAGGAAAGAAACAGCCGTAGAGGGCAAGGAGATAGCCTTTCTGAGCCGCTTTGGAAACACAGGCAAACTCATCGCCCTGGAAATGAAACTTATATGGCGCCACAAGCGGCCTAAGTCCATTCTTATTCTGTCTGCCTTCATGCTGTTCTATGGCATGATTTTCTACACGAACGACCTTTACCTAGAAGGTTATGCGATGCTCATCTTCGTGGGCATTTTTATGACAGGTATGCCGATGTTCAACTACGGGCAGTTCATGCCGGGCTGGCAGAGCAGCCACTTCGATGCCCTGCTCACCCAGCGCATCACACCCTATCAGTTCCTGCAGGCGAAGTACTGGATGTTTGTGCCGGCCATGCTGCTGGCTTTCTTCCTGACGCTGCCCTATGCCTTTTTCGGATACAAGGTGGTGCTCATCAACCTAGCGGCGTGCCTGTTCAACATCGGCATCAACAGCTTCATCCTCTTCTACTTTGCCGTGCTCAACAAAGAGCGCCTGGACCTGAGCAAAGGCTCCGCCTTCAACTGGCAGGGAGTGGGAGCCTCTAAGTTTGTGATGATGCTGCCTTTGATACTGCTGCCTCTCCTTATTTATGCGCCTTTCGGGTATTTTGGTGTGCCAGAGTGGGGCATCTTTGCGATAGGTATGGCAGGAGTGGCAGGCTTTGTTTTCCACCGCCAGCTGCTCAGCCTGTCCGAGCGGCGCTTTATAGAACATAAATACAAAATGGCTGCAGGCTTTCGGCAAAGCTAAGGCACCTTCTACAGCAACATACATCAGACCTTATCCACCTACAGAAATACTATTGGCATCATGATAGAAGTAAAGAACCTTGAGAAAGCCTACAACGGCAAAACTGTTTTGAACATACCTGCGCTACGCGTAATGGCCGGGGAAACTTTCGGATTGGTCGGGAATAACGGCGCCGGCAAGACCACCTTGTTCCGGATGATTTTGGATTTGATTCGGCCTTCCAAAGGCGAAGTCTTCTCGAAAGGCGAGCCTGTGGCTTTGTCAGAGAAGTGGAAAGACTATACCGGCTCGCACCTGGACGAAGGTTTCCTGATTGATTACCTGACGCCTGAGGAGTACTTCAAGTTCATAGGCGATTTGCACGGCCTCACGGCTGGCGACATACAGGAGCGCCTGCAGCCTTTCCTGGATTTCTTCAACGGGGAGGTGCTGCAGCAGCGCAAGTACATCCGCGATTTTTCAAAAGGCAATCAGAAAAAAGTAGGTATAGCCGCGGCGGCGCTCACAAACCCCGAGCTGTTAATCCTGGACGAACCATTCGCCAACCTAGACCCCAGCTCCCAGATACGACTCAAGAACCTGCTCAAGCACCTGCACCAGCAGCACAACATGACCATGCTCATCTCGAGCCACGACCTCAGCCACGTGATAGAGGTCTGCGAGCGCATCGTGATACTGGAGAAAGGGCAGGTGGCGCAGGACATGGAGACAACGGAGAACACACTGGAAGCGCTGGAGGCGTACTTCACGGTCTAATTCGCTTCACCTGTAGGTATACATCTGTTGCACCTCAATCACGAAGGCACCTGAACGACAGGTGCCTTTTTGCTTTGGCTATACCTGGTGCAGGCGCCTCTCGCCTACTTTTACAGTTTTTTCACGTTTAAATACCTGCCGCTCAGGTATAGGTATTCAGCATACATCCTACGAGAACCTTTTCAACCTACCGACATGAAAAAACCTTACCTTCTTCTGTTCTTCTTCCTGCTTACGCTGAGCGTTACCGCTCAAAATCCGGTTGACTCCCGTAGTCGCGAGATTGTGTTTCGGGGAGTCCATGTGATACCCATGGAGAAAGAGCAGGTCCTGGAGAACCAGGTGGTGGTGGTGAAGAACGGAAAGATTACGGCTATGGGCAGCGCCGGGAAAGTGAAATATGGAAAGGATGCCCTGGTAGTGGATGCCAAAGGAAAGTACCTGATGCCGGGGCTGGCCGAGATGCATGCACACGTGCCTCCTGTGGATGACATGGAGCCGATGAAGGAGGTGCTGCAACTGTTCACGCTGCACGGCATCACCACCATACGCGGCATGCTGGGCCACCCGCTCCACCTGGAACTGCGCGACCAGCTACAGAAAGGGCAACTTCTCGGGCCACGCTTCTATACCTCCGGCCCCTCGCTCAACGGCAATAGCGTCAAAACACCGGAGGCGGGTGCCGAGATGGTGCGGCAGCAAAAGCAGGCTGGCTACGATTTTCTGAAGCTGCACCCGGGACTCAGCCCCGAAAGTTTCGCGGCCATTTCCAAAACGGCCAACGAACTGAAAATGCCTTTTGCCGGCCACGTATCCTATGACGTGGGCGTGTGGCGCGCCATTGAAGCCGGTTACGCCTCCATAGACCATATGGATGGCTTTATCGAAAGCCTGGTGCCCAACCTAGAAGCCATACCTGAACAGGAGGCGGGCCTGTTTGCCATGTACATCAGCGACAAAGCCGATACTACCCGCATACCCAAACTCATGCAGGCGCTCCGCGAGAATAACATCTGGGTGGTGCCGACCCAGGCACTGGCCGAGCGTTGGATGTCCCCGGCCGAGTCGCCGGAGGTACTGGGCCAGAAGCCGGAGATGGTGTACATGAACCCCAAAACCGTACAGAACTGGGTAGCCACCAAACAGAAGCTGCAGGCTAACCCGCAGTACGACCCAGCCGCCGTGACCCGCTACGTGGCGCTTCGGAGAAAGCTCATCAAAGACTGCCAGGAGAACGGCGTAGGCCTGCTCCTGGGCTCTGACGCCCCGCAGGTGTTCAATGTACCGGGTATCTCTACGCATCAGGAGCTGCAGTACCTGGTAGATGCGGGTCTGACTCCGTACCAGGCCCTCCGTACCGGCACCGTAAACACCGGCAAGTACTTCAATCGCGCAGACCTAGGCGTAATAAAAGTCGGTGCCGTAGCTGACCTCATCCTGTTGAATGGCAACCCCTTGCAAGACATCAGCCAGACCCGGAACATAGCGGGAGTCGTAACAGGCAGCGTATACCTGCCTCAGGCTTACATCGAACAGGAGCTGAAAAAACTGGAGAAACGTTAAACCAAGAGTACAGAACAAATCGACAGGCCGACGGTTGTGCCTGTATCTATACCTAAAACACAGAAACTATGATAGCCAAAACACTCCTAACCTCCCTCTGCCTGCTACTGGCACTTGTGGCCTCCGCTCAGCAGAACAAAGCCACAGATAAGATAGACACTAACAAAGGGCCGCTCACCATTCAGCCTGTGCTGCATGGCACCGTAGTGATGAACTGGAACGGAAAGACCATTTATGTAGACCCTTACGGCGGGGCAGAGGCCTTTGCAGGTATAGCCGCACCGGACCTGATTCTGATTACAGACATCCACGGCGACCACCTCGATATGAAAACCATGTCCGCCATCAACACCTCCAAAGCTACCTTGGTAGTGCCGCAGGCTGTGGCAGACATGCTTCCGGACTCGCTCAAACAGAAAGCGATTGTGTTGGCCAACAACAAGCACACGGAACAGCTAGGTATAGCCATTGCCGCCATACCTATGTACAACCTTCCCGAGGATGCAGAATCCAGGCACCCAAAGGGACGCGGCAACGGCTATGTACTGGAGATAGGTGGCAAGAACATCTACCTCTCCGGCGATACCGAGGACATCCCCGAGATGCTTGCTCTCCGCAACATAGATGTAGCATTCGTCTGCATGAACTTGCCTTATACCATGGACGTGGACCAAGCCGCCTCGGCTGTGCTGGCGTTCAAACCGAAAACCGTATACCCGTACCACTACCGCGGCCAGGAGGGACTGAGCGACGTGGAAGCCTTCAAAAAGAAAGTGAATGCCGGAGACAAGAACATCGACGTGAGGTTACGCAACTGGTATCCGGAGAAACAGCGATAAACTTCACTACAAAACCGAGTATAGCATCGCCTTGAAAATGGCTTTCTCCTCACTCCATATCCTTTCTCTTGGAGTAAAAAGTACATCAGTTTTCAAGGCGATGCTGTCCCGGCTGTAAAAAGGCTGAAGAGTAACTTCTCCAGGCCTAAGTTCCGGGCTAGTGCTTGAGTATGACTCAAGAGAACCAACATGCTACCTTCCCAGGCAAAGCCTTGGAATACTATCGGTTTGGAGTATACCTTTAACCCTATACAATAGACAATACCATTCTACAGGAGCAGCTATACCTATGTGCTGGATTGGACAAGAATTGGCTTCTTCCTGAAAGTGTCGCTGCTCCCTCACCTCTCAAACCCCTATACCTACTCCTCTTCATCCTTATCGCTCCGCGTGTTTGATGAGCCGGTAACGTGCCATGCAACACTGATTCTAGCTACTACTGCGCTTTGTTCACCTACACATTGCCCTGAGATAGAGCATATTGCTAGTTTTAAATACCTGTCAATTCTCATTTAATGATTTATCGACTTGCCTATTGGCACCACCATTCCAAAGTGGAAAAATGCAGGAAAACAGGCCAGTTAGGGTATATTTAAAGGCCTTACATGCACCCCACATCCTTAGTCGCCCTTTGCAAGCCTACATGGTAGCTATTTGGTAATCAACACCATACCTGGATGCACACAGACTCTAAAACGTCACCGACAGAACTTATTTCTGGCGCAGGCTGTTGTGCGGGAATGTGATTGCAGTGCTTTTGGCGGTGTTGTTGCCGCTTAGATTCCAGTTAGCCTAAGTTTTGCAGGTGCCTCGCAATAAAAGAGGAGATTATGAAGTTAGTCTAAGAAGGTTTTAGGTTTACAAGCACAAAATTTCACAGGTTGCTTTCTTAAAAAATTATTATTTCTATATTTACCGCAGTACAAATTTTATCCTTATTCAAATCATCATGAAAGCATTCTTTCTTCCCTTACTGTTTGCGCTGGTACTTTCAGCACCAGTAGCTCAGGCACAAGGAACAGCTAAAGAAGACAATCAGGCTGTTAATTCCCTTTCGGGCCAGTTCAACGAACTGAAGACCAAATCTAACTCCTACAACGAAGGGAACAGGGAGTATAAGGTAGTGAACGTAAGCCTGCTCAACTCTTTCTGGCAGAGCGTACAGGCCACCATCAAGCAGACGGAGCAGAAGCAAATAAAGGACTTAAACGCCGCCCGCGAAGACCTGGCTGCCGCCCGCACAAAAATTGAAGAGCAGGAAAAGCAACTGGCCGCCCTGAAGCAGGACAACGCTGAAAAAGAGGCCGCCGTGCAGCAAAGCGAGGACGCTGTAAACAACCTCTCGGTGCTCGGCTTGAACGTCCACAAGCAAGTGTACGTCATCATCAACACCGCGATCATCGCCCTTCTACTGATTGTGCTGGGCATCGTTTTCACGCAATACAAGAGCAGCAAGAAGGTGACGGACGAAAAGAAGAAAGAATACGAGGACATTGACCGCGAATACAACGACTACAAGAAGAACGCACGCGAGCGCGAGCTGAAAATCAAGCGGGAACTACAGACCGAGATGAACCTGGTGGCTGAGCTGAATGAGCAGATTGCCGCCCTGCAGAAGAAAGTGCACGCCTAGCCGAAGGCGCCATACGCAGAAAATCAACACGCCGCTTCCTGGCTTTCAGGGGGCGGCGTGTTTTGCGTTTGGGGGAGGCTGCTGAACCGTTACACTACCTTTTTAAGGTCGTATTTGGTCGTAGAACTTGCGTCTCCGCTTCCGTGAGGAGTCGTCTTTGGCATACATGTAGTAGAGCATGTAGCCAACGGCGTAAAGCGCCAGTACCGATACGATAACAATGGTTTCCATGGGTTGTCTATGTTTGGCTATGTAACAATGGACATATCCGGTTTTAACGTAAATAACGGGTGCTTCGTCCTAAAAAAGAAGCAGTTAAGCTAAATTTTTTCAAAAAATCTGAATATTGTTGACCTCTATAGCAGACTTATACGTTGTTTGCCTAATTCACAGACGTTCAGCACTGTGAGTGCCCGAAATCATAATTTACTAGCATTACCCTATCCGCAAGCTACACTCAGCGACTATCTACAATCCCCAGTATAGCATCCGAAGATTCCATAGCTATCACAAGCTCCCGAAGACCCAAATCACACGGTGCTACATACCTACGTTACCTACCTGACTCTGCCAATTATATCGGGACTTCTGCAAGAATTGGCACACCTGGAACTACCTCGTTGCGCGGTTGTGCAACAAATCCGCTCATAATGAAACATTTATTGCCAATTTTCATATACATAAAAGTCTATCTAAATCTACTTGAAAAGTGGCAGCCAACGGAGAATTTCTAAGCCAATACCTGCCACAGTCACTGTTCTTGCGTCGCAAAAGCATGTTTGACAGGTTCGTAGAACACACACAGCCTCCCCTTCCGAAGCAGCTCAGCTCTCCGGATATCAGCAGCAAGCGCGCTGCTTCTCAGGTATGCCCCTGCTTCACCCCAAGACCTTATACTTTTTCACCCATTCACTATTCAGAAATTTAATGGAAACACTATGAAAAACACCTTTACTTTATTCGTCATGTTACTGCTCCACATCTGCTGGGCCTCCACCGCCCTGGCCCAGCAAAGGCAAGTGAGCGGAAAGGTAACGGGCGCAGACACAGGCACAGGTATGCCTGGGGTCAGCGTGGTGGTCAAGGGCACTACAGCCGGTGTCTCAACAGACGCCGAAGGCAACTACGAGATTAACGTACCCGACAACAACGCCACCTTGGTGTTCCGCTTTCTGGGTTATCAGACACAGGAGGTACCGGTAGGCACCCAGTCCACTGTCAACGTGACGCTGGCCATCGATGCCCAGGAGCTGGGCGAGGTGATGGTGACTGCCTTGGGCATTACCCGAGAGAAAAAGGCACTGGGCTATGCCGCACAGCAGGTGGAGTCTGAGGAGCTAACACAGCACCGACAGCCCAACGTGCTCAATGCCATGCAGGGCAAAGTGGCCGGTGCTACCATATCGAGTACGGGTGGTGCACCGGGGCAGGGTACTAGCATCCAAATCAGGGGCATCAACTCCATTGACCCTACCCGCCCCAACCAGCCGCTCTTCGTCATTGACGGGGTACTGATGGACAACTCCACCTCCACCTTCGGCGCAGGCGCTGAACTCAGGGGCATGAGTAACCGCCTGGCCGATATCAACCCGGATGACATCGCGAGTATCAACGTGCTGAAGGGTGGTGCAGCCACAGCGCTCTATGGCCTACGAGGAGCGAACGGTGTGGTGGTCATCACCACCAAGAGAGGTGAATCAGGTGCTTTGCGGGTGAGTTTAACCAGCACAGCCGGTTTAGAGGAAGTGAACAAATTCCCAAAGACGCAGGATACCTATACCCAGGGCTACACCGGCGTGTACGACCCCGCCAGTTTCTGGCCCTCCTGGGGACCAACGGTGGAAGAGGCACGCAGTCTCGACCCGACACACCCTGAAAAACTTTACAAACACTTTGAGGATGCCTATGAAATGGGCCACCAGTTCCGGAACTCGCTGTCTTTCTCGGGGGGCAACGAGACCATCACTTACCTCTCTTCCCTCTCCCACCTGAAGCACGAAGGCGTGCTGCCCTTCACAGATTTCGAGAACTTTTCTGCCCGCCTTAACACCGATGTAAAGTTGAGTGACAAAGTACGGACGGGTGCCAACTTCAACTTCTCCAAATCTGGGGGTATGCGCTATAATGCTGACCGCTTCAACGAGATGCTCAGCTACTGGTCACCACGCTGGGACGTGGAGGACTATAAGAAACCCGACGGCACCATGCTAAGCTACGGCAACGATAACGCAATTTATGCAGCCTCCACCAACCAGATGGAAGATGACGTGAACCGGTTCATCGGCAGTGTGCACCTGGGCTACGCCCCGCTCAAATGGCTGGACCTGAGCTATCGCATCGGCTTGGACAACTACACCGACGACCGAACACGCACGGCGCCAGGTATACGTGGCTTTGCTGATGAGCGGGTGCTGGAAGACAACGGGCAGGGCTTCGTGTATGAGTATACTACCAAGTTCCGCTCTATCAACTCCAACTTCATTGCGACCGCGACCACCAGTTTTGGCGAGAACTTCAACACGACGTTCCGTCTGGGCCACGAACTCTACGATGAGCGGGTGAGAAGCTTTGGTGCGGAAGGCGATGAACTTACCGTATTCAACTACTTTGACCTGCGCAACGCCCGCCTGCTCACCGCCAGACAGGACCAGTCAGAGTATAGGCTGATGGGTATTTTCGGAGAAGCCTCCGTTGATTACCGGGACTTCCTGTTCCTGACATTGACTGGACGTAACGACATCACCTCCACCCTGAGCAAGTCTAACAACTCCTTCTTCTACCCTTCAGTGAGTTTGAGTTATGTATTCTCAGAGCATTTCGGGTTGCCGTCGTTCATCAACCAAAGCAAGCTGCGACTGTCGTACGCCCAGATTGGTAAAGACGCTCCCAGGTACTCTATCTCATCTGGGTTCTCGCCTTACTCCGGCTTCCCGACGGGTTATACCGGGTTCACCCGCGCTGCCCTGTTGGGTAACGTAGACCTGCGTCCCGAATTCACCGATACCTACGAGGCCGGTCTGGAGATGTCGTTCCTGGACAACCGCCTGGGCTTCGACTTCACGTATTATTACTCGCTGAGCACCGACCAGATTCTGCCGATTGATGTGGCCGCTTCCACGGGTTTCGTGCGTGCTGCCGTGAACTCCGGTGAGATGCGCAACAAAGGTGTAGAGATAGTACTCAATGCGACCCCTGTCAGAACGAACGACTTCACCTGGGACTCCAAGCTGATTTTCTCGGCCAACCGTAACAAGATTCTGAGCATCCGCGAGGGCTTGGAGGAGATTCCGTACGCTTCTCAGTTCGGTTACCTCAGCTCTACCGTCACCATGAAGCTTATACCTGGGCAGCCTTATGGCAACATCTACGGCTCTAGCTGGCAGCGCTACTATGGGCCGGGCGACGAGGAAGACCCTTTGTTCATTGACGAGAACAGGCCGCTGCTGATTGGTCCAGATGGCTTCCCGGTACGGGCACCCCTCTCCACCCAGAAGATTTTGGGCAACTCACAGCCCGATTGGATTGGAGGCTTCACCAACACCTTCTCTTACAAAGGCCTTAGCCTGACTGCCCTCTTAGACGCCCGCATAGGCCATGAGAAGTACAACCAGATGGGTAACTTCTTCTCTGCCTTCGGCATAGCCGACTATACCGAGAACCGCAATGAGTTCAAGGTGTTTGAGGGCGTTCTGGCCGACGGTACGCCTAACACCAAGCAGGTATGGCTGGGCCAGGGAGTGGGTCCAGACGGCATAAACTACGGAGATGGCTTCTATCGCCGCTTCCATAGAGGCGTTTCAGAGGAGTTTGTGGAAGATGCTTCGTGGGTGCGGCTACGTTCGTTGACGCTCAGCTATGCCATGCCGAGCCAGTGGTTTGAGGACATCTTCATTCGCAACGCCTCCGTCTCCCTGACTGGCAACAACCTGTGGCTGTCTACGGATTACTCAGGATTTGACCCGGAAAACAGCTCCAACCCGAGCGGCAGCAACGTGGATGGATTTGCTGGTTTCACTTACCCGGCTGTGAGAAGCTACCTGTTCACCCTGAACCTTGGGTTCTAAAAAGAGAGAAATATTATGAGAAAGATAATTAGATACGCACTCGCCTTTACCATGATAGGGGCTGCGATGACTTTTCAAAGCTGCGAAGATTATTTTGACCTGGACGAAAACCCGAACCTGGTATCTAGTCCTCCGCTCAGCGCCATGCTGTCTACTGCTACGCACAAGACTGGCCTGAACAGCCAGCGTGTGGCTGCCACCACCTCCTTTTTTGTGCAGCACCTGGCCAGCCCTACAGCCGGCAGTGGCACCGATACCTACCAGGTGACAGACTTCACAGGCACTTGGGATGCGCTATACCTGGCCATGGCCGACATCTATGACATGAAGCAGAAAGGTATGGAAGAAGGCGCCTCGGATTACGTGGGTGTGGCCAACATCCTGATGTCCTATCACCTGAGCCTGGTGACAGACCTCTGGGGCGATGCACCTTATTCGCAAGCCTTCGACAACACTACCTTGACGCCTGACTTTGACACGGAGGAAGAGCTGTATGCGGAGGCGCTTCGCCTGCTCGACGAAGGTATAGCCGAGCTGCAGAAAACCGACTCCAGGATTGCGTTGGATGAGGATAACGACCTGATCCATGGCGGTGACAAAGACGCTTGGATTATGACAGCCAATGCCTTCAAAGCAAGGATGCTCAACAAGGTCAGCAAGCAAGCGTCTTATAACCCGGCGGCTGTACTGAGCGCTGTTGAGAGCTCCTACAAGTCCAATGAGGATGACGCGGAGATGGCCGTTTTTGCGCTTCGAAACCCCTGGGCTGCCGTGGCACAAAGCAATGCTTCCCTCATACTGGGCGGCTGGCTATCGGAGCAGTTGGTGAATCAACTCAATGGCACTACCTATGGCGTGGTGGACCCCCGCATATCCCGCATCACGGACCCTACGGTGACTGGCACTTATGTGGGCACTCCAAATGGCGTAGGCAACGTGGGCCCGGCCAACAACACAGTGAAGGACGAGGTATACATCTCGCGCAACTCTCCGCTGACAGGCGACTTGTCTCCTATTATCATTGCCTCTTATGCTGAGATGAAGTTCATTGAAGCAGAGGCAGCCTTCAGAGCTGGTGACCGTACCCGCGCCTACGACGCCTACCTGGCAGGTATCCGGGCGCACATGGACAAGCTTGGCGTGCCAGCCGCTGAGCGCGAATCCTACATTTCGAATCCGGCTGTGGGCGTGGGTGCAAGCAACCTGACGCTCGACCTGATTTTCAAGGAGAAGTACGTGGTAACCTACCTCAACCCCGAGGCCTGGAATGATGCCCGCCGCTTCAATTACCAGTACAAGGATTTCACACTGCCTGCCAACGCAGCCCTTCCAACGTTCATACGCCGATTGGCATACCCTCAGGGCGAAGCCAGCAAGAACCCCAACACGCCTAACAGTCCAGTGCTGTCAGAGCCGTTGTGGTGGGATGTATAAGGTATACTTTAGGTATGGAGTAAAGACAGCCACCCCTGATTGGAGGTGGCTGTTTTGTTTAGAGGCTCGCTGGCTTGAAGATGCTATACATAGAAAGAACCTGCCCCTCCCAAGAGGGGAATCGGGAACGATTGACATCCCCCTGCCCCTTTTGAAAGAGAAATCTCCTTCACTAACTGTCATTTCCTTGCAACTTTGTCATTTCGACGATAGGAGAAATCTGTTACCATACCTGCCGCCTGTGCGAGTGCAGCGGGAACGGGCGGTGAAAATAATGTAAAGGCTGTAGAAGAAGTTTATAAAAGCCGCATCTGCGCTGACGCCAGATTTGCGCCAAGAAGAGTATAAGCTTCCTCCTTCCGTCGGAATGACAGAATTAATGGCAATGACAGTATTTGGTATGCTAATATTTCAGCCTGAACTTGCTTAGGTCTGGCAGGTGCTCTTTCTTACGCTTTACCTCGTGCTCGTATATGGCGCGGCCCAGGTTTCTCAGGAAGGGGTAGCCTATCTCCTCGTATTCATACTGGCCATCGTTGTATGTGCCATTCTCGTTGACTGAAATCACGGCCGTCAGCATGAACTCCACACCTTTGTCAAAGTCCACGATGTAGGCATTGTCAAGCAGAAAACCATAGGCGTTGCCGATTTTGTTGAAGATGCGGACATTGTCCGGTATGCGCTCTTTGGAAGTGCCGTATAGCAGGAATTTCACGTAGCTGTCCGGGTACTCCTTGGGGTTATAAGCAGGATAATCGCTTTCGCGGGGCAGCATCGACATGTACCTGTACAGGAAGGCATAGTCGTCGTCGGTCAGGTTAAAGCGTTGCTGCTCTGGTACGGCCTCCGGTAACAGCACGCTTTTGAGTATACCCTGAAGCACCTCCAGCGTGATGTAGTTCTTGCCCGTGAAATCCATGGGGCCGTTAATCAGTTTGTCGCCATCGATATAGCCTTTACCGAGCATCCCGTCATACCTGGCCTGGTGGAAACGTGTAGGATTGTGCACCAGGGGCTGCTGATAGATAATCTGGTCGTCCTTATAAAAAGTGAAGGGGTTGGTATGACGGTTCTCGTCTGGGGTACGCGAAATATCCAGCCGGTGCACCAGTTGCACATCCTGGAAGCCCTTCTCATGCAAGGCTTGGTTCAGGCGCTGCTGCCCCACAAACTCATACAGCCGGTTGTAGGCATCGTTGTCGCTCACCAGAAACAATTTCTTGATGTAGTGCGCAATGGAGGCCTTTCCGTCGGCGGAGGTGCTGTCGCCGGTCACGGCGGTCTGCCGGGAATAGGCGCTGTCCACCTTCAGGGGCGTGTACTTGTCAAGTCCAGGTATGTTCAGTTCGTTGAGTTTCTCCAGCGCCACCAAAGCACCGGGCAGCTTGACGGTGCTGGCTGGGTAAAAGTATTCCTGCGGATTGACGCGGTAGGTATAGGAGGTGAAGTGTGGTCTGTTCTGCTCATCGCGGTCAATCTGCGTGTACAGGATTTGCAGCCTGTGCTTTTCAGCGTTATCCAGAATCTCCTTGAACTGCTCAGGCTTGGCGGAGAGAATGTTTTCTATCATGTTGTCGGGTTTGCTGGTACTCTTCTGGCTACTGCTACAGGCGCCTGAAGTCAGTCCTACAAAAGCGCCCAGGTATAACGCCAGCCTTCGAAATGTAAGTATACAGGTTTTGCTCATGCCGGAAAGGATACAGTCTTTGAATTAGCAGCTTTCCGGCAAATAAAACCATCTCATCAGTATTGACAAGGTATAGCGGATTATTTTGCTGCCCCGGCTTGCGGTGTTGGGTTTATGTTCTACCTGGAATTGCTATATTGTGCAGGTACACACAAAGCTAGAAGCAACCCATCATGACCCAATACGGACTCCACGGAAGATTAAATGCCACCCCAGGCAATGGCGAAAATCTCGCCCACATTCTCTTACAGGCGGCTGAACTCGTTCGTACTGCCCAAGGCTGCCGGCTATACCTGGTGAGCCGCGACAACAGCACCCCTGATGCCGTGTGGGTGACAGAGGTTTGGGACAGCCAGGAAGACCACGACAACTCACTGCTGGTGCCTGGCGTGCGAGAGCTCATCGGTGAGGCCATGCCCTTGTTGGCAGGCAAACCCGAAAAAGGCCAGGTGCTGGAAGTGCTGGGTGGAGTTGGGTTGAAGTAAGCGAGGATCAGACTATCACTTACATGGCAGATAAACGTCATCGTGATGTTTACACGGTAGTTGGCAGTCATTATCAAGAACAAAGTGAAACATGTATAAAGGATTTTTAGTCGCATTTCTGTTCTACACAATCGGACTTGCCATTGCAGGGCTGTGTTATTTAACTATCGGACATGAATACATACATGCACCTGGCCTACATCACATAATAACCCTCATAACATTCTTTCTTGGCTTTTTGTGGTTATTAGCGGCAGCTATCCGATACATAATTGGAAAAAGAACAGAAGTATTACGCGGAATAATCTTTACTAATTTATTGATGTGCTTGGGTTTTGCTCTGTACATGGTTTACATCATCAAAGGAACTGATGACAACAGCGAACTTGGAGCCAATTCCGACAAAATTTACATAGAAGAATCCGGTGACACAACTACATTGTATCATGGCGGTTCACCGGTGTACTTAAAAGTGAAGGATTCTGTGCTAATCAATTTCATAGACTCTACGGAGATAGACTGGAATAAGGTAGAAAGCTCTACAAAATAACCTCTGCCAACAACTCCTAAACGTCAACCTTCGGCAAAAGGCCTCACCCGTCGCTTAGCCACGTATGTCAGCTGAAATACCAAAACGAGTCCATCCACCTGGTCTTAACAATGCCCATACCTGGATAAGCGTTTGGCAAAATACAACGCCTCATGCAACCCTTTCGGGCAGAATAGAATCTTCTTTGTGACAGGTATAGCAAATGCCTGTGGTATAGCACCACAATCCACGAAGACCCTATCCATGCCCCAAAACCCTTTCACCCGACTTACCCTGACAGGGTTGTTTCTGTTCATCGCCTCCCTGTCCTTCGCGCAAACCCTTACGCTGAAAGGAATGGTCAAAAGCGCCGCGCAGCAGGAGGCTATACCTTATGTCAACATCGGCATCAAAAAGAAGAACATCGGCACAGCGTCCAAACTGTACGGCACATTTTCCCTAACTCTGAAAGAGGAGAACCGGCAGGATACACTCACTTTTTCGGCAGTGGGCTACCAGGAAGTTTCCCTGCCCATAGCAGTAATCCTGGCTAATCAGACAAGCGAGTTTTTCCTATCCGAGAAAACAACGGCACTGCAGGAGGTGGTCATCCGTAGCAAGACGCCTAAAACCAGGAAGTTTGGCACCACCTCACGCAACCCGTTTCTCTATGGCTCTGCAGAAACAGTCCACTCAGATGATATTTCGGAGTTGGCCAAGCACATCGGCCTGAACAACAAACCCTCCGAGATTCTGTCTGCCACGGTATACCTGCGCAGCGTCAAGCGTGATTCGGCAACCTTCCGCATCAACCTTTACAAGCCTGAGGCAGGTATGCCAGGCGAACGTCTCATCGAGAAAAGCATTATAAAACGATTGCCGCTGAACCAGGGCTGGGTGACAATTCCGCTGGAGCCATACGGTATAGTGGTGGAAGATGACTTCTTCCTGGGGATAGAATACCTGCCGGAACACAGCCAGTACGAGAAATACATTTTCACATACGGAGCCGCTCTGGGAGGCAGTGGCTATACCCGAAAGGCAAGCCTCGGCGATTGGGAAAAATTTGTGGGCGCCCGGTTGGCAGCCTATGTGACGGTGCGGCAGTAATCACTTCAACAACGCATCTTCTAATTTGGACACCAATCCCTTGCCTCTTCAGGAGAGTAGGGAATAGCCATACCTGCATGGACACCAGAAGACTGCCGCTGCTTATTTCCTTCATCTCAATGCTCCTGTGGCACCAGGATGTCCTGGCGCAGCAAGCGACGCCACTTCAAGAGCAGGTGGTGCAGGTATCGGGAAAGGTAGTGGCTGGGGACAGCCTGAGCGGATTGGAGGGAGTGGCCGTATTCGTGCCGGGCACGACACGAGGCACGCATACCCGCAAGAGCGGTTATTTTTCGATGCCGGTAGTGGCAGGCGATACGATTGTCTTCGATGCCTTAGGATACTCCAGCAAAAAGCTCGTGATACCGGCTGATGAGTCCAAAAACAGCCTGACGGTTAAGGTTGTACTAGAGGAACAGCCCAATCCACTTCCAGTTGTAGAGGTAATGCCATGGGCTACGGAGTATGACCTGAAACAGGCTTTGCTGCGAACCAAGCTGCCTAAAGACTCCAGCGAACTGATAGCGCCCCTGCCACCGCCAGTTGTCTACAAATCCATAACTAACATGCCGGCCATGGACGCTAATGCGAACTTCAAGCATGGTCTAAATCAACAACAGGGACAGCGTGAAAGCCGATTCAAGGTACCTGATATCCTGAAGGTGTTTTCTATACCTATCCGCTACTACTAAACCCGACAGGTATAGTGCTTAAGCCTCCTGCTTCTCCAGGTTGAACAGAGCGCTCAAGCCTTCGAGCAGCGCCTCTGACTCACCGCGCTGGCACGCTGCTTTCAATTCCAGCGCCGGCAGTTTCACAATCTTGTTGAGGATATTCTTCGTGATGGCCTCCACCAGTTCCTTCTCTTCTGCACCCAGCTTTTTGGTGTAGCGTGCGATTTCCTGCTGACGAATGTCCTCCAGCCGGCTCTTGAACTGCTGCAGCGCCGGCGACATCGCCATCTCGCGTGTCCAGGCCTGGAACTCCACCATCGCCTCGGTAATGATTTCCTTCACCTGCGGAATAGCGGCCAGTCTTATCTCCAAAGCCTCTGTCGCGCGGTTTTTGATGTTGTCTACGTTGTATACCTTAGCCTCTGGCAGCGTCTCAATGCCGGCGTCGATGCTTCGTGGCATCGAAAGGTCGATGAAAAGTTTGCTGGAGCTTAGCCCCTGCTTCTCCACCTCCTCTTTGCTGATGAAAAAGCAGTCGCCCGGCACGGAGGAAATCACCACGTCTGCCTTGCTGATTTCTTCCCATACGTTCTCCCAATAGACCGCCGTGGCGCCTGTCTTCTGCGCCAGTTCCAGGGCTTTGTGGTGCGTGCGGTTCGCGATGGTTACGTTGTTGATGGCCGATTTCCCAAAGTTGTCGCATACATTGGCGCCAATCTCCCCTACCCCAATCATCAGCACGCGCGGTTCCGCCATACCCCTGGTCAGTTCCTCCACCAGCTCTACCGTAGCATATGACACCGAAGCGGCTCCATCAAAGAAAGCGGTCTGGTTGAACACTTGCTTGTTGGTATAGAAGATGGTGTGCAGCAGCCGGTGCAGGAACGGGCCGGCCATGTCGGCATCGGCCGCCCACTGGTAGGCTTTTTTCACTTGGTTGAGTATCTGCATATCGCCTACCACCTGCGACTCCAGCCCCAGCGCCACATAGAACAGGTGCTGCACAGCCTCCTGGTGTCCGGTGATGCTCTTGAAGAAGGGAACAATCTCTTTGGTGGCGATGAAGCCTTTCTCCAGCGCAATCAGCTTGATGATTTCACGGGAAAGGTCCTGCTCCGCAGCATAGTACACCTCAGTGCGGTTGCAAGTAGAAAGCACCAGCACGTCCTGCGCCACCGTGAACTCGTTTATTTTGTCGAGCAGGTTCCGGCAGGCTATCTCATTCAGTGACACTGCTTCACGAACGGCAATGGGGGCATGCTTGTAGGATAAAGTGAGTGCTTTGAACTGGTTTTGCATTGTTTTTCTATCAGATACAATGCAAATTTCCTCAAAACAAGCCGTTCGAAACATGACTTTGGTCACTTTTGAGTAGGATAATTGTCACTACTTCAGTTGTTACCACTGTGTCACTTGGGAGAAGTTTTGTGGGGTGGTAGCAGGGATGGGTTGGTAGCAACTGCTTCTGCTCCGTAGCGGTGGCGCAAGCCTTTTGCCCGCTGAGTTGCTCCGTAGCTTGCCCTGGCCGGGCAGGCCTTACTTTTTGTCTTGACACAAATCGAGGGCCCCTACCCCCAAAGCAAGCAAAAAAGTCAAGACGCTCCAAACTCGCTGAACGCTCGAACAGTGGAGCGCCAAAAGGTGCACCTGGCAGTTGCTATACCTTCGTAGCCGCTGTTGTAAGCACGCCTTGGTATACCTGCCAGTGTTCATGTGCTACAATGCTCACATGTGACGAACAGTCACGGCAGAAAGTCCCCCTCCGAAGGGGGCAGGGGGATGTAATCGTTCCCAATTCCCCTCTTGATACGGGAATCAGGTGTAGCTGCAAAGCTACAGCCGTGAGCTACCGAATAAATACCTACTGCTCGGGCCACCGCGGCCTGAGCGCTCGAACAGTAACTAACACATGAAAGGTACAAGGGCATTGGCTCGGCTGAATTTGATTACTGTGAAGCAATCCGCCCCTATTAATAATCAGGTATAGTCAGCAACAAAAATCCAGAGCAACACCTCCTTAATTCCGCATACGCTCCAGCTTGGTGGCGTTGAGGATTGTGATTTTACTGCCTCGGGTGTCAATCAGGTTTTCATCTTTGAAGTCGGCGAGGGTACGGATAACGGTCTCCTTGGAGGCTCCTACGATGCTGGCCAAATCTTCGCGGGTGATGGACACTTCTGATTTATAATTAGGGTCTTCTTTGTACTGCTTCTCCACGAGCAGCAGCGCTTCGGCCACACGCTTGCGCACCGAGTTATAGGCCAGTTTCAGCAGCCGCTCCTCCTTATCCGCCAGGTTATCGGCCAGTATCTTGATGAACTTGCCCGCCACATCGCGGTTCTGGTACAGCAGCGTAAAGAAGTCCTCTTTGGGGATGATGTATACCTCCGACTCTTCCAGCGCCATGGCGGATTCGCGGTAGGCTTTCTCCTCCATCAAATCCAAATAACCAATGAAGTCACCATCTTTGTAAAGGTTGGTGATGTACTCTCGACCTTCCTCATTCGACTTGTAAGCCTTGATTCTGCCCTTGTTCAGAAAGTAGAGGTTATTGGGGTAGTTGCCCTCCGAGAACAGGTGTTGTTTTTTCCGGAAGATGGTCACTTTTCGCTTATCCGAGATAAGCTTGTTCAGCTCCTCATAGCCCTTTGCCTCCTGTATGAAGTTGTCGATGCCCTGTACGCTCTTCTGGAATTCAGTCTTCAGAATCTCGTTCTTCTTCAGGCGCATCTCCACCGCATCCAGCAGTTCCAAATCATCAAAGGGCTTGGTCAGGTAGTCGTCGGCACCCAGGTTCATCCCCTTCCGGAAGTCCTCTTTCTCTGATTTGGCAGTCAGGAAAATGAAAGGTATGCTGGAGGTGGTCGTGTTCTTGCTGAGCATGTGCAATACGCCATAGCCGTCCAGTTGCGGCATCATGATGTCACAGATAATCAGGTCCGGGTTCTCCTTCTTGGCCAGGTCTACGCCTACTTTGCCGTTCTCGGCTTCTATCACTTCATAATTAGCCAGTGAGAGTATCTCGGCGGTGTTTTCGCGTATCTCCTGGTTGTCTTCTATCAGCAATATCTTTTTCATGTCTGCGCTGTTTGCGGAATTGTGATGCTAAATTCGGTGCCTTTCCCCAACTCGCTCTGGTAGTCAAGGGTGCCACCCATTATTTCGACGTACTTCTTTACAATATTCAGTCCCAGGCCTGTTCCCTGGATGTTGGTCACGTTCTGCGCCCGGAAGAATGGCGTGAACAGGTGCACTTTATCTGCGTCCGGTATACCGATGCCTTCGTCGTGCACCACCAGCCGGATGGATTGCTCCGTTACCTCGGTGGTGAACCAGATGGTCTTACCCTCCCCGGAGTACTTGCTGCCGTTCGAGAGCAGGTTCAGGATGATGTTCTTGAGCAACTGCTTGTCCAGCGTGACCGCTGACGCCTCACTTAGGTGCTGGTAGTCAATGCGCTGACCATCTTTCAGAAAGCCCTGCATTTCGTCTACCACTTCCGTATTAAAGGTATGCAAATCAAAGGTAGTAGGTACGTTGTAGATTTTCCCTTCCTCCATCCGACTGATGGACAGGAAATCGTTCAGGATGTTGGTCAGGTTGTTGACCGCAGATTTTATACGGCCCACATGCTTCAGGCGCTTGTCATCGTCCTCAGCCGACTTGTATTTGGTGATTAAAGAGGCCGAAGACAGGACGGTACTCAGCGGAGTCCGGAACTCGTGCGAGGCGATGGTCACGAACCGGGATTTAAGCTCGTGCAACTCCTTCTCCTTTTGCAGGGCCTTGTGAATCTCCAGCTGCGCCTGCTTCAGCGTTCTGTTCGTGTGCTCCAGTTCCCGGTTGGCTGCTGCCAGCTCGCGGGTGCGTTCCTCTACCCGCTGCTCCAGTTCCATGTTGAATTTCTGAATCTCTTCCAGGCTCTTAGCGTGCTCAATGCTATACCGGATGGAGCGCTCCAGGTCGAAGGGGTTGAAGGTGCCTTTGACAAGGTAATCCTGAGCGCCCACGCGCATGGCCTTTTCGTCGGTTTCGCGGTCGCTTTGGCCGGTGAGCAGAATAAAGGGAGCCGTGACACCCTCGTTTACGGACTTTTCGATGAGTTCCAGCCCATCGCGCGCGCCAAGCCGGAAATCGACCAGGTATACGTGGTGCCGCCGCTCCCGTATGATGTCCACTGCCTTGTCAAAGGAAGAGGCCCATTCTAGCACATAGTTCCGCCCCGGAATATCATCCATTATGTCCCGCGCGATGATGAAGTCATCCTCATCATCGTCTACTAACAACACGCGAATCTTGTCAAGCATAGTTGAGTTAGAGAGTTATAAGTTCTGAGTCTCGAGTTCTGAGTTAAAATCTTTTGAGACTCAAAACTCAAAACCCGAGTCTCAAACCTACGGTTTTGGCAGTTCCACTATTTCGAACCAGTACTTGCTCAGGGTTTTCATCACGTCCACCAGCGAACTGAAGGTGACGGGTTTGCTGATGAAAGAGCTCACGCCCAGGTCGTAGGTACGGAGTATATCCTCTTCGGCCTTGGAGGTAGTGAGCACCACAACCGGAAGCACGCGCAGGTGGTCATCGGCCTTTATCTCTTTGAGCGCCTCACGTCCATCCTTCTTGGGCATGTTGAGGTCGAGCAAAATCAGGCCAGGCGTCGGGAACTTCTCTTTTTCGGTGAACCTGCCCCGGTTGTGCAGGTAGTCCATCAGTTCCTCTCCGTTCTCTACAAACTGCACGGCATTGCTCAGCCTGCTCTCATCCAGTGCTTCCTTGATGAGCATGCGGTCTTCGGCATCGTCATCGGCAATCAGTATGACAATCGGTCTCTTTGAATTCATAAGCTATCTATTCCAGAAGGTGGTTTTTTGCTAATGTCACGATGAAATGGGTGCCCTGCCCCGGTTTACTCTTGGCAGTAATGTCACCGCCGTGGCGTATGGCTATTTTGCGGCAGATGGCCAGACCTATACCTGAACCCTCGTATTTTTGCCCCTCTAGCCGCTGGAAGATGTTGAAGATGCGGTCGAGGTATTTCTCGTCGAAGCCGATGCCGTTGTCCTCCACGTGCAGTTCAATAATCTCGTCGCCGGGCGTGCCACCTGTGTGTGCTTTCGGCTGCAGGCTGTTGGCGTATACCTTGATGTGGGGCTTCTCGTCTCCGCGACTGAATTTGATGGCGTTGCTGATGAGGTTCTGCAGCAGTTGCCGCAGCTGGGTGGGCTCCGCCTGCATCACCGGCAAAGGAGAGGTCTCGATTTTAGCCCCCGATTTTTCAATGGCAATCTCCAAATCCGACAGCACCTCCGCCAGTATGTTGTTCAGGTCCACACGCACGAAGGGTTTGGCACCTGAGGTGACCCTGGAGAAGGTGAGCAGGTCGTTTATCAGGTTCTGCATACGCGAGGCGGCGTTCAGCATGCGGTCCACGTAGTCCTTGCCTTGGTCACTCAGCTTTTCATACTCCTTCGTCTTCAGCCGGTCGCCGAAGGCTTGTATCTTGCGGAGCGGCTCCTGCAGGTCGTGTGACGACACGTAGGCGAAGTCCTGCAGCTCCCGGTTGCTCCGCTCCAGTTCGGCGGCATAGCGGCGCAGGCGCTCCTCACTTATCTTCTGCTGCGTGATGTCGTGGATGAAGCCCGTGTATACCTTGCGGTCAGAAAGATACACCTCGCTGATGCTCAGGTATAGCGGAAAGATGGTGCCGTCCTTCTTGAGCCCCGACACTTCCCTGCCTATACCTATAATGCGCTTTTCGCCTGTCTCATGGTAATGGTGCATGTAGTTATCGTGCAGGCTGCGGTCCGGCTCGGGCATCAGCATGTTTATTTTCCGGCCCATGAGCTCTTCCGGGGCGTAACCAAACAGCCGGCACGCCGACGGGTTAACCATTTCGATGACGCCTTGCAAGTCAATGGTAATGATGCCATCCACAGCCGTCTGGATGATGGAGTTGATGCGGCTCTCGCTCTCGCGCAGGGCCGCCTCCGTTTTCTTCAGCTCCGATATGTCGTGGATGATGCCCGTGAAAATCTGCTTATCCTGCAGGTTCACCTCACTGATGCTCAGCAGAAAAGGGAAAACATTGCCGTTCTTCCGCTTGCCCAGTACCTCGCGCCCTTTGCCTATGATTTGGCCTACGCCGGTGCGGTGGTAATTCTGGAGGTAGGTATCGTGCAGGCTGTGGTCTGGCTCAGGCATGAGCATGCTCACGTTCTGGCCGATAATCTCTTCCGGCTGGTACCCGAAAATATGGGCGGCGGCCGGGTTCACGGTTTCTACTACACCGCGTCGGTCGATGGTGATGATGCCATCTATGGCCGTGTCGATGATAGCTTTGAGGCGTGATTCGCTATCGAGGTTCTGATTATAGTGGGCTCCTGTTTCTTTCAAACTGCGTAATTTTTTTAAATATAGGCACTCCGGCTTAATTGTCAAAAGGCTGTTCTGTTTTTGGACGGTCCCTTGCGCTACCAATCTGCCTATCTCTTACGCTTAGAACAGGGCAAATGCTATTCGAACGCCTCTGCTTCCTCCTCCATTCCCAGGCAAACCTGCTGCAGGCAGGACTGGAGCAGCAACCCATCGCAGGCGACACAGGCCAGCAACTGCTGCTGGTCTATCTCTACTAGCGTGGCATTTTCAAGGACGAGCGCAGAGGTGGTATGGTGCTGGCGGAGCAAATCGGGCATGGAGAGCATGCGGGGCTGCCGGACATAGCGAAGGCAGCTGTCCTGCCGCTCGCCCAGCAGGCAGACGCAGCCGGTGGTGAGGTAGTACAGCTTTTGCAGGCGCTCCCCGGCTTGGTAGAGGTATGAGCCTGCCGAATAGGCTACCTGTCTGTAGGATATGGCATGTTGCTGCAGCAATTGAAGCATCTCGTCTGGCTATTTTTGGGGTGAGAACCAACCAAAAGTACTAACCTGCTCCCCGCCAGAACATGATGGATATTAGCCTGAAAAGTAACTTTGGTCACTTGCATCCTATACCTTGCTTCGCTACAGTGGCAGACTGATTACAGCCGTTTCCTCTACAAAATGCCCGCCTACATTCTCCTTCCGCTCCAGGCTGGCCCGGAGGATGCAGGAAGCAACGGTCATTAGGTTCTGAAGTTCCAATACCTCCTGGTGGTCACCTGCCCGTTCACGGATAGTATCCACCTCAATCTGCAGCTTGGCCAAAGCGGCAAGGCAGTTCTCCATACCCTCCTTGGTGCGGACAATCCCAACACGCTCCCACATCAAGCGTTGCAGGCGGATTCTCAGGTCATTAACATCAAGAAGAATATCTTCCGTTAGACTGCCAAAACAATGTACCGGAGCATCCGGGGCAACCCAAATCTTCTCTGAGGCAGACAGCGAAGCTACGTGTGCCGCGGCATTCCGGGCAAATACTACCCCCTCCAGCAGCGAGTTGCTCGCCAGCCGGTTGGCGCCGTGCACGCCCGTGCAGGCCACCTCTCCTATGGCGTATAGCCTGTTGATGGAAGTTCGCCCATTCAGGTCCGTCTGCACGCCGCCGCATTGGTAATGCGCCGCCGGCACAATGGGAATGAGCTGTTGCTCGACATCAATACCCATAGTAGAACACTTATGATAAATAGAAGTGAAGTTTTGCCGCACTTGGCCAGCCGGAAGATGGCGCACATCCAGGTATAGGCAGGGACTTTGGTGCCGCTGTATCTCAGAGAGCACGGCACGGGCCACGATGTCGCGCGGTGCCAACGACTCCAAGGGATGGTATAGGTGCATAAAGTGGCTGCCGTCAGGCAAGACCAATTCCGCTCCCGCTCCCCGTAGCGCCTCGCTTATCAGGAACACCTCCTCGCCGGGCTGGTTAAGCGCCGTAGGATGGAACTGGAAGAACTCCATGTTCCGGATAGCAGCTCCTGCCCGTGCGGCCATGGCCAGTCCGTCGCCGGTTGCAATAGAGGGGTTGGTGGTATACTGGTATACCCGCCCGGACCCTCCTGTAGCCAGTACCACCGCCTGTGCCTGTAAAGACCTCAGCTCCCGCGTATGGGTATCCAGCACCTGTACGCCATAGCAAAACGTACCTGTACTGCTGGAATCAGTGAGCAGTTCTATACCCATCTGATGCTCCCACACGGAAACGTTGGGGTGCTGAAGCACCGCCTGTTCCAGCGCCTGCTGTATGCTGCGCCCGGTGTGGTCTTTTACATGCACAATGCGGTGGTGGCTGTGGCCTCCTTCGAGTCCCAATTCCATCTCGCCTGTTTCCGCCTCATCAAATGCCACGGCCATACCCTGCAGCCAACGGATGGCTGTAGGGGCCTCCTGCACCATGTGGCGTACAGCCGCCTCATCGCAAAGTCCGGCACCGGCTTCCAGGGTGTCCTGCACGTGCTGCTCAAAGGAATCAGCCGGGTCGAGCACGGCGGCTATACCTCCCTGGGCTTGGGCGGTGTTGGTATCAGACAAGGCGGTTTTGCAGAGCACCAGCACCCGGCCATGCCCTGCGGCATGCAGTGCAAAGGTGAGCCCGGCTATACCGCTGCCCAGTACCACGTAATCGTAAGCGGGCACTTTCATGACTTAGGCCTAAGCGAATGCCAGCATACGTTCAATCGGCAGCAAGGCACGTTGCCGGATGTCTTCGGACAGATGCACGGCATACCATTGCTCTGCCTCCGTTCCAATCGCCCGCAGCGCCTGCAGGGTGCGTTGCATCGTGATTTGCTTCATGTGCGGACACTTGATGCAAGGCACGATGAACTCCTTCTCCGGATACATGCCCCGCAAAGTGGCACCCAAATCACACTCTGAACCCAGAATGAACTGATTGGATTTGCTCTCCCCTACAAAGCGAAGGATGTCAGACGTGCTGCCTACCACGCCGCCTGCCCCTGTCAGCGCATCGGCTACCGTGTTGTCCGGCACTTCCCAATGCACCAGTACCTGCGCTTCGGGGTACATCAGTTTGAGGCCGTTGATGCGTTTCGGCGTGAACTGTTCGTGCACCTCGCACTTGCCTTCCCAGAGGATGAGTTCTTTGCCTGTCTCTGCCTTTATCTTGTTCTGCAGGTTGCGTCCCATGAACAAATCGGGCAGGAAAATAAGTTTGTCGGAATCAAAGGAGCGGGCGATGTCCAGCGCGTTGCGTGATGTGCAGCAGATATCAGATTCGGCCTTTGTCTCGGCGTAGGTATTGATGTAGGCTACCACCGGCACGCCCGGATACTGCGCCTTCAGCCGGCGCACATCGGCACCGGTGATGCTCTCGGCCAAGGAGCAGCCGGCTTCAAAACTCGGTAGCAGCACCTGCTTGGCCGGGTTCAGGATTTTGGCGGTCTCGGCCATGAACTTCACCCCACAGAAAATGATGTTGTCGGCCTCCACGCTTTTGGCCGCCACGCTCAGGCCCAGCGAGTCGCCCACAAAGTCGGCTATGCCACCGTCAGAGTGCTGCACCTGCAGCTCCGGCGGCATGTAGAAGTGCGAGAGCACTACGGCGTTCTTCTCCCGCTTCAGTTCTCTTATTTCCTCCACCGCTTCCTGCAGAGCGGCAATCTCTTCGGTTTGGGCAAAAGGGTGCATGGCTCTGAGTTTTTCAGAGAAGGCGCCCCGTGTCAGGGTAGCTGTCATGGTATGCTGTTGGATGTTTAAGTTGTGCCGCGCAAGTCGTCTTGCAGCACTTCCTCGGGTTGGTTTTTGATGAAGTATTTGCCTGTTTTCACGTCGTCTACCAGGCTCTGTATCGTCTTCTCGCGGAACACCTGCAGCAGGTGATTGCGATATACCTTGATTTCATCGTGGAGCGGACAAGGATGCTTGTCGGAGCACTGCTTCATGCCCATGCCGCATTTTTTGAAGGCTTCGAGTCCATCAATGATGTTGACTACCTCCAATATGCTAATCTCGCTGGCCGGGCGGTGCAGAAAAAAGCCTCCGTGAGGTCCTTTGATGGAGGCAATGACGCCTTTGCGCACCATGTCCTGCAGGATTTTGCCCATGAAATGCACAGGCAGCTCCAGCTCGTTGGCTATCTCCTTTATGCCCACGCGCTTGCCTTCAAAGTCAGCCATCGCAATGTATACAATGGACCGCAGGGCATATTCTGTTGTTTTCGAAAGCATAACCTTTGCTTTAAATCTCCTCAGTCTCCGGAAGCAAATGTATCAGGTATTTCCCAGTAATCGCATTCCTTCTTCACTTATCATCTCGGGTGTCCACTGGGGCAGCCACACTAGCTCGATATCGATTTCCAGGTTAGGAAAGCGTTTGTCCAGCATTTGCCTGGCCGCCGTGGTGATGGTGCCACTCATGGGGCAACCGGGTGTAGTCAACGTCAGTTCTACCTTCAGTTTCTCCTCCTCTTCGTTGAGCTTCACTTTGTATACCAGACCTAGGTCCACAATGTTTATGCCCACCTCCGGGTCTATGATATATTTGAGCGCCTCATACGCCTCATCTATGATTTCCTGCTCCTGCGTTTTCATATGCGAATGGTTTTAAGTCTTTGACCTTGTGCAACAGCACCTTGAACACATTGCTGGCGTACAGCACGGCGGCTACGCTCAGCAGCACGGCCCCCAGCAGAATCACCAGTTGCTCGGCCAACAGCACCCCCGCCAGCAGAGCGATAAGCCCCACCAGATAGGCCACGTTCTGCCAGCGCAGCAGCGCCACGCTATACAGGTCCTTGGGCAGCGGTGTTTTGAAGCGCCCTACGTGGTCTTCGTAGCTGTGCATCCAGACGATGAAGGGAAGCGTTTTGAACGTCTGCCCCAGAATGAGCGCCGACACGAAGCCGAAGAACATGGAGAGGCCGTACACCAGGTATAGCGCAGACATCAGCCGTTGCGGTATGTCGAGTTGCAGCGTCACCACAAACACCAGCACCACCGGCAGTAGTAGCAGGGCAAGCGCCACAAAGGTCTGCTTCATGCCGAGGTCAATGTCAAGCCGCTTGGCAAAGGTTTTGGCCTGGTATACAAAGTGCAGAAAGCCTCCTATACCTGCCACCACCAGGGCAGCATATATTGCATTGTAGCCTGTCTGCAGGAACAAATGGTCAGCGGCAAAAAGCACCAACCCGCCGTTTATCAGGTAGTAAGCCAGGTGCAGGCCTTTGGTGTTTTCGGGGTGCGAGAGCAAGAACATCGGAATCAGTTTGGAGCCCACGCCCACGATGAGCAGCAGGAACCAGCCCGCCATACCCAGGTGCGCATGCAACTGTAAATAATGCAGGTGTTCTTTCGGCAGGAAAGCATACTGAAAGTTGAGCGCCATCAGCAACCCGACAAAACCTGTAGCCACCAGCCATACCACCGAGGTCACGATGAAATCTGCCTCTACCCCCCACTTCTTCACCTGCCGGGCGGTCTGCACCACGTTATACCCAAAGAGCAGAAAAGACGTGAAAAGCAGGCAGGCGGCAATGTGCATCGTTTCGCCTACCCAGAAATTCCAGAAGGAAACGGATAGCAGTATGGTACCTGTCGACAAAAGGGCAAAAGCCAGCATACCTAGCCTATCGCTGTAAAGGCGCACCTCCAGCACGACGGGCAGTAGCTGATATAGCGAACCAAAGATAATCATGGTCGCCCAGCCCAGCGCCGCCACGTGTGTAAGCGTGAGTAGTTTCGGATGGAAGTAGTGTCCGCCGAAGGCATCAACAGAGAAAACCAGCAGCAGGCACAGCACCACAAACGACACCGCCGCGAAGGCGTAGTGCGGCAGCACAAGCCATTTGGAGGGTGAGTTGGATACAGTTGCGGCGCTCATGGTAGTTTATTGTTGGTTGTTGGTTGATATCTGTTGGGGAACGATTGATTTGTCTTTCCGTTAATCAAGGGTACATTATATTCTTATAGAATCTTCAAATCTAGGACTCCAGCTAATCCTGCCGAGCCCAAATTCTCACCTCGAGGGGAGTTAGAGGGGTGTTGGCGTTTTGCTAGAAAATTTTGCTACTGGCTTTACACCCCCTAAAGTCCCTTCAAGGGGACATTCTCTATTAGAATTTAGACGCGCTCTGCCTCCTGAGAGGGATTAGGGATAGGTTAATCGCTTTCCAACCTCTTCTCCTCCTTGTAAAATTCCGAATTTATACTGCCAGTCAAAATGATAAAAATCAGTTTAAATGGAAGCATTGATACTCCCTAATGCCTACCTGTAAATAAGCAGGTATACCTCGTTCGGCCCTACTTCCTTTATGCTCACTTTGAATCCACGCTCCGTCAACTGCGGCAGCAGGAACTGTGGCACTTTGCGGTGGTGCACATACAGCGCCTCCTCAGCGGGCAGTGTTTCGAGTGCGCCTAGTATGGAAATCATGGGTTGTGGCATCTCCAACTGGCGCACGTCCAGTTGCTGCAGCTTGCCGCTATACCTGCCCAGTAGCGCGTCAAAGTCCTGTTCGGCCTCTGGCGCTGCCATTTCCAGCTTCTCCCCTGCACCCTGCTTTTTGAAATAGGTTTTCACCAGCATCGGTCCCAGCGTTTCGGTGTAGTAATCGAAGCCTTTCGGACGGATGATGGCGATGAGCGGAATAGGCTCAAACGTGTTGACGATGCAGAGCACCTGTTCCGTACGCAGCTTGTTCACAGCGTCCATAATCTGCAGAAAGGGGTCGTCGCCTTTGGCAATGGTGTCGCGCACGTCCAGCACGGTGGTGTCTTCCTGCTTCAGGTTCGCCATGAAGGCGGGTCGTTCCAATACATCTGTTTCCATGGGTATAGCCCGTTTGTTGTAACTTGGTGTTAATGCCACGCTGAAGCCCAGCGGCTGCAGCTTTTCATAGAAATCCTCCACCCGGCATTTGCCAATGCGGGCGGCATCGGCGATGGTGACCCGCGAGGCCAGCACCTTGCGCAGCACCGGGTTCCGCAGCTTCTCAAAGTGTTTGTTTATCGACACGATGGCCTCAATCGCCGCAGGGTTCTCCCGCAGGATAGTCGATATCCGGGTAGTGGCAGACAGTTCCATCGTTAAGCGGCCTTTGCTTTTTTCTCCCAGAAAGCGGGTTCGAACTCATCTACCGGCTCTTTCAGGTCATGCTCCAGCAGCCGGCTGATGTCAGCCAGTTCCTCCGGGTCGGCCACGGTTTGCAGGTAGGGGAACAGCTCGCGTTCCTCCCAGCGGATGTGGTCGGTCAGGTCCTGTTGCAATGTTGATATAAGAGACGTATTCAGGATTTTCTGCTCGTTAATCAATTCGATAATCGCTTCAATCAGTTGGTGCTCTTCATGCAGCCTGATGGCGTTCACATCATCTTCCGGCAAAAGTCTTTTCGCAATCACTTCCTCCTCCAGGCAGTGCGCTTTTAGAATGTTACTCCAGAAATACTGGATGTACTGACGCATCATCTCAAAGGGAGTGCCGTTGGCTATACCTTGTTTGAGCTTCCAGCAGAACAGCAGCCCGAAGTGGTGCTCCCGTGAGAGCGGCACCAGGCTTTTGTCGCGTTTCAGTGGCTTTGGTTTTGTTGCAGTTGTCATAGTTGCGGTGGGCCTTGCCCGTTGGGGTAATGGGGCAGACCACGGTTCCATCCACAGCCTGCCCTGCTATCCTTGTTACT
Source organism: Pontibacter roseus DSM 17521 (assembly GCF_000373265.1). GTDB lineage: Bacteria > Bacteroidota > Bacteroidia > Cytophagales > Hymenobacteraceae > Pontibacter > Pontibacter roseus. The sequence goes on along the minus strand of NZ_KB890766.1, from coordinate 375,876 downwards.
TCAACACTTCTTTCTCCAGTTCCAGCGCTTTCGGGAACAGCACGTTGTTCTCCAGGTGGATGTGGCGGTGCAGGTCGTTTTCGAATTCCTCTAGCTTCGAGAACATTACTCTATACGTGGCACAGGCATCGGCTGGCAATGTAAAGTCGTTTGTCAACTTGCGGATGGCCTCCATTTCGCCACCGGCTGACTCGTGCTCCATCTCCATCATGTTGATTGGGTTCTGGATGCTGCCGAAGGCAGGACGGTCTAGCTTCACGCCGTTCTTCTTGGCCTCTTCCATCTGCTTGATGAATGGGAACAGCACGCGCTCCTCTTTTGGCATGTGGGATTCCAGTTCGTTGGCAACGTTCACAAAGTGCTTCGCTACCTCAATCACCTCGGGGTGACGGCCACCGTGCACGCGCGCCACTTTGGTGGTGTATTCGTACAGCGCAGGTATAGCCTCACGCACATAGCTGTGGTGCATGTTTACGATGTAGTCGCCCAGGAAGCCCAGCTCCCACTTATCGTATTCATTTCCGCGTGATGTCTCGGCGGTTTTCTCTGGCATGGCGTTCAGTTCCTGCTCCAGTTGTTCCTGGCTGATGCCTTTCTCTTCACAGGCCTGCTTAAGCGATTTCTTGCCGTTGCAGCAGAAGTCGATGCCATATTTCTTGAACACCTGCGCCTTGCGGTAGTCCTTGGCTACGAGTTCGCCTACGGTCTCCCCTTCTTCCGGTGTCAGTTTGGATATTCTCACTTCCCATATTTCCGGTCCCTGTAACAGGTACTCCCACTTGAAGATATTGCCGCGCTCACCCAGCAGCTGGTAGTACAGCGGCTTCGGGTCGTGGTCGTTGTGAATCACAAAAGCTTCGCCGCCATTCAGTTTGTCGAACCACTGGAAAATGGTCGGGTGCTTCATGCGGGGTTCCAGTACAGTAACGTCTAATTTTTCTATGGTTTCCATGGTGTTTTTGTAAATGATTTGGTCTGTTATAAATGATTGCCGATGTAAAGGTATATACGTGTTCAACAAATTAAAAGATAAAAAGGTCTTTTTTTCTTAAATATTTTTCTGATATATTTATCAAACCAATTACTGGATTTTAGACAGAAGTCAATAAGCTGATAATCAAATCATTAAACTAATAGCCATTTTATGAAAAAAGAGAAGACGAAAAGCGGGGGCCTCACCATTCCCCGCTTTTTTACCCGGCAAGGTGAGAGCGCCTATACCTTGTTTGATTATGAAAAAAGGTCTTCTACCATCCGCGACCCTACCGGAGCAATCGTGGCCGAGATACAGGACGTGGAAGTGCCTGCGAACTGGTCGCAAATTGCGACAGACATACTTGCTCAGAAGTACCTGCGCAAAGCAGGTGTTCCGCAACCGGATGGCAGCACGGGAGCAGAAAAATCGGTTAAGCAGGTGGTGCACCGTCTGGCCGATTGCTGGAGAAGCTGGGGTGAAGGGAATGGCTATTTTAAGACCCAGGAAGACGCGCAGGCTTTTTACGATGAGCTGGTGTACATGCTCCTCGGGCAATATGCCGCCCCCAACTCACCGCAGTGGTTTAATACGGGTCTCTACTCCTCTTATAGGTTAACTGGCAAAGCGCAGGGACACTATTATGTAGACCCCAAAACCGGGAAGCTGAAAGAGTCGACTTCGGCTTACGAGCGTCCGCAGCCGCATGCCTGTTTTATATTGGCGGTAGATGATGACCTGGTGAACAAAGGCGGTATCATGGACCTGTGGGTGCAGGAAGCCCGCATCTTCAAGTATGGCTCCGGGGTGGGTACGAACTTCTCCAGCATCCGGGGCAAAGACGAAGCGCTGGGCGGTGGCGGCAGCTCCTCTGGCCTGATGTCTTTCCTGAAAATTGGCGACCGTGCGGCCGGGGCGATTAAGTCCGGTGGCACGACGCGACGCGCGGCCAAGATGGTGTGCCTCGACCTGGACCACCCCGAAATTGTGGAGTTCATCAACTGGAAAAAAGAAGAGGAGAAAAAAGTGGCAGCCCTGATTGCGGCAGGTTACTCCTCTGACTACAATGGTGAAGCTTACCAGACCGTGTCGGGCCAGAACTCGAACAACTCGGTGCGCATTCCGAACTCCTTTTTTAAGGCACTGCAAAACGATGAGCCGTGGCACCTTCGCGCCCGCTCTACTGGTAAGGTGATGCAATCTATACCTGCGCGTGCGCTCTGGGACCAGATAGCCGACGCCGCCTGGTCCTGCGCCGACCCGGGACTGCAGTTCGACACGACTATTAATGAGTGGCATACCTGTCCCGATGAAGGACCTATCCGCGCCTCCAACCCGTGCTCGGAGTACATGTTCCTCGACAACACGGCCTGCAACCTTGCCTCGCTCAACCTGATTCGCTTTTTCGATGAAGCTACGCAGACTTTTGATGTAGCCGCTTACCGCCACGCCTGCCGTCTCTGGACCATGGTGCTGGAGATTTCGGTGCTGATGGCGCAATTCCCTTCCGAAGAAGTGGCGCAACGCTCTTACGATTACCGCACCATCGGGCTCGGGTATGCCAACCTTGGTGCTTTGCTGATGGTGCAGGGACTGGCCTACGACAGCGACGAAGCACGCACGGTAGCCGCCGCACTCACCGCGATTATGACGGGTACTTCTTACGCCACTTCCGCCGAGATGGCCGCCGAACTGGGCGCTTTTCCGAAGTATAAACCCAATGCAGAAGCCATGCTACGCGTCATCCGCAACCACCGGGCGGCCGCGTACAACACACCTGATGCCTACGAAGGACTGGCTATACCTGCGCAGCCGCTTGACCCTACCCTCTGCCACGAGTACCTGCACCAGGCCGCCTGCTCCGCCTGGGACGAAGCTCTGGAACTGGGCCAGAAACACGGCTACCGCAACGCACAGGCCACGGTTACCGCCCCAACGGGCACCATTGGTTTGCTGATGGACTGCGACACGACGGGCGTGGAGCCTGATTTTGCGCTGGTGAAGTATAAGAAGCTGGCCGGTGGCGGTTATTTCAAAATCATCAACCAATCTATACCTGCCGCGCTGCGCAAACTGGGCTATACCGAAGCCGAAATGCAGGCCATCGTGAACTACGCCAAAGGCCATGCGACATTCAAGGGCGCTCCGCACATCAACGAGACTTCACTGGCTGCTGCCGGCTTCACACCAGAAGAAATCCAGCAACTGGAAGCAGGCCTCTTGACGGCCTACGATGTGGCCTCGCTGTTCAGTGTCTACAATCTGGGAGAAGCTTGCCTGCAGCGGCTGGGTTTTGTGCCCGAGCTCTACAACCTGCCCGATTTCAACCTGTTGCGCGCCCTGGGCTATACCTACCAACAGATAGAAGAAGCCAGTGACTTCGTATGCGGCACTATGACGGTAGAAGGCGCGCCATACCTGCGCGAAGAACATTACCCGGTGTTTGACTGCGCCAACCGCTGCGGGCACAAGGGCAAGCGCTTCATCAAACCCGAAGGCCACATCCAGATGATGGCCGCCGTGCAGCCCTTCATTTCGGGGGCCATCTCCAAGACCATCAACCTGCCCAACGAAACCACCCGCGAAGAAGTGGCCCGTTGCTACCACCTGTCCTGGGAACTGGGACTGAAAGCCTGTTCGATTTACCGCGACGGCAGCAAGCTTTCGCAGCCGCTCTCGTCGAGTAGCCAAAAAGCCGAAACCGACAAAGCCCCCGACGCGGAAGCGCCGCAGACCGACAACAGCATAAGTGCCGAACAGGTGTTGCAGGCGGCCAAAGCCATACTGGAGGACGCCGCCAACGAGCCGTTCCGCAAGCAACTGGCCCATATGGTGGAGCGCCGCAAACTGCCCGACAAGCGCACCGGTTTCACCCAGAAAGCCAAGATTGACGGCCATACCGTGTACATTCGCACGGGCGAGTACCCAAACGGGGAACTGGGCGAAGTGTTCATCGACATGTACAAGGAGGGCGCTTCGTTCCGCTCCATCCTCAACTGTTTCGCCATTGCGGTGTCGCTGGGCCTGCAGTATGGCGTGCCGCTGGAAGAGTTCGTGAACCGCTTCACCTTCACCCGCTTTGAGCCGGCGGGCCGCGTGGAGCACCCAAACATCAAGTCCGCCACCTCGGTCTTCGACTACCTCTTCCGCCTCCTCGGCTACGAGTACCTGAAACGCGAAGACCTTGTGCATGTGCCGAGTGAGAAGATCCCGGAACCGGCCGCGCCAGTCGCCCTGGCTATACCTGCCGTCGCCACGCCAGCGACCCAGCCCGAGCCGGCCACCGACGTGAAAGCCAATGGCTATACCCTGGTGACGCAGAGCCGCACCGTGCTGATGGAACAGACCCAGCAAGTACTGGCCAGCATGATGGGCGACGCCCCCATCTGCAACGTCTGCGGCCACATCACCATCCGCTCCGGCACGTGCTACAAATGCCTGAACTGTGGGAACAGTCTGGGGTGTAGTTGATTGAATGGAGTAGAAATGAAACAGGAGCGTCTGAGTATAGACGTTCCTGTTTCTATTTACGATAGGATTGGTCAGTTTATAAAAGACCTATATTAGCTTTTTTTCAATGCATATAGTGCGTGTATGTCTTAGGAAGATTGAAAATGAATCCATTATCCATACAAACACATCTTCCCATATATTGCAGATAAACGTCACTGTGACGTTTACACAGTAGTTAGCTGAATTAAAAAGTGTATCATGTCCCCTACTGACACCCATGATTGGGGAAGCAGCAAATTAGCATAACAGCACACAAACTTTTACCAAATGGCGGGGGCACATAAAGTGACAAATCCTGATTCTTTTATCTCGGTTTGATTGGTCGTGTTTTCTTCGCTTTCGTTCGATTTAAATGTACTGCTACATTGACCAAGTACCACCCAAATAATTACAAAAATTAGAATCGTACTGAAGCATCCTCCGCCTAATTTTTTAGCACCATAGCCAGCAAGCAATCCTCTGAATAAGTTATTCATAGTAGTATTCTTATGTTTCTCGTTAGAAACGATATTTGGAATATGTAGTTTTATATACTTGCCCAACAGTTCCTAAAAAGTTATTTGCATAAGGTTGTATGGTAGGCTCGCTACTTTGTCCTGGTCTAAAGGAGTGGTAAGGTGGAGTATGGGAGCTAAACGTAGAGAAATTGCAAAGACGAAGGTTAGAGATTTTCTTGAGTATAGCGCAGAACACTATACTGAAGAAATAAAGTGGTGAAAAACACGATACGCCAACAAAGCACAAAGATTACGTTCGGCTGACGCCTCACACATTGCATGTGCGAAACCGTAAGCAACAATGCCCTTCCTTATAACCCGACAAATGCTCTCAGACAACTAAGAAACGTTTGACAATCCTAACAATAAGCTTCTCCACGGCAAACACCCACTGAGATAATTTAAGTGCCGCAGTCTCATTTGAGTGTATCAAATCGTACAGTTGAGTGTTCGAAATCGAACAGAGTCTACTAAACAGTTGATTGAAGTTTAACCAAACAATTGTCTAAAATGGTGATAACTAATTAGTTGAATTTAGGCATTAACTTTGCCAATGGCATTGAAAGGAATTCCCCTTAGTATGTAGCCTCTTTTTAATAAAAATCAACACTTTACGTCGTGATAAGGAACAATCTCAAAATCGCTTTACGGATACTCTGGAAAAACAAGCTTTTTTCATTAGTCAATATACTGAGCTTGTCACTGAGTATGGCGGTTGGTGTTATTCTTTTCACAGGCCTGAAAGCCACTCACGATACAGACCATTTTCATCCAAAGTTAAATCAGATAGTGCGGATACTCACACAAGAAACAAATGAGGTGGAACAAACCAAATGGGCAACAGCTCCAATGCCTTTGGCGCCTCAAATTGAAAGTATCTCCTTTATTGAAAAAACGGTGAAAGTGCGCCTGGCTGGAAAACATAACTTGCAAACCGAAGGAGGTGATGTACCTATTGACATAAAATTTTCAGAGCCTTCTTTTTTTGATGTTTTTGGCTTTAAACTGTTGTCAGGTAATGCACAAAGCCTTATTGATAATCCCACTTCCCTTTTTTTAACTGAAAAAACAGCAGAAAAGATATTTGGCAACACTAATGCTGTAGGGCAAACTGTTCAATTTGAAAAATTAGGTTCTTATACCGTTGCCGGAATTATTCAGGACCCGCCTTTAGAATCACACCTACCCATCGAGGCAATGGGTTCTATTCATGCTGCTGAAATGCTTGAGAAGAAAGGAGCAATCCCTAATAGTTCTCAAAATTGGGGAGACTATAAGAGTTCAGCAATTTATGCACGTTTAAAATCAGAAGATGATTTAAAGCAGCTCAATACCACGCTCCAAAACTATAACCAGAAATTGGATAAGAGCAGTCTTCAATTTTTGGCACAACCCATAGAGGCTATCACCCCCCGAAACAAAGACATCAAAAATGACCACAATGCGGGCACCGATTGGACGGGCATAAATACACAGCTATTTTTGATTCTAGCCTTAACCCTTTTATCTGCTTTCAACTATATCAGTTTGACATTGGCACGTGCCTTCTCCCGGGCGAAAGAAGTAGGTATTCGCAAAACCTTAGGCGCAACAAGAGGCCAAATTATTGGTCAGTTTTTAATAGAATCGACCCTGATTGCCCTATTTGCTCTGTTGTTTACATTGCCATGTGTTGAAATTTTAACGCACTTTATACCTGAAATGGATGTGGCGTTTTCTTATGATACAATCTTAATGTTAGGCTTGTTGACCTACGCAGTTATCACAGGCTTAGTCGCAGGGGCATTTCCGTCATGGCTATTGTCAGCGTTTCAGCCCATACAGGTTTTGCGTAAAATGAAGAATATCAAACTGTTCCGGAGTATTGCTGTTTACAAAGCTTTGATTGTCGTACAGTTTTCAGTGACCATCATGCTGATGATAGTCGTTGTCATAGTAGCTGATTATGAAATGAAAAATCTTGCAATCATCAAATCAACTGTGTCACCTAATATCCTGACACTTGATTTAAGAGGTGAAAAATATGAAAACCTGCAAAACGAAATAAGCCAGCTAAGCCAGGTAGAGACGACTTTGGCAACTAACTGGTATTATAAACCGATGCAAAAGGGCAAATCTTCTGTAACATTAAATGATAAAATATTGGAAATGTATTACGTAAGTATTGACCCTAAAACAATTGAAACAGAAGGTATCAGCTTAAAATCGGGACAGAATTTTCCTGAAAATATGCCTCAAAGTGCTGAGCAATATGTGTTGGTGAATGAAGCTGCCGCAAAATTACTGGAGTCTGAATCGGAGACTTTAGTGGGGCAAACGCTATTACTGGACTCTGCCTATGTACAAGTCATTGGCATCATGCCCAATGAAATTATTGGCGAAACAAATCCTTTACTATACAGGTATTTGCCAAATGAAATAGCCACCTTGACAATAAAAATAAATCCAAATACAGAATTGGAAGCAACCAAAGCTATTCAATCCATATGGGAAAACCATTTTCCTGAAAAAACAGCAAATCTTCAGAATTTAAAAGATGGTTATTTAAGAATTGGAGATAGATTAGGTTCTATTGGAGGCTTAGCCCTTATCGTCATGACAATAGCTGGTCTGGGCATTTTAGGCATAGCCAGTTACTCCGTAGAAACACGCACTAAAGAATTGGGTATAAGAAAAGTATTGGGAGCAAGTAACAAAGAACTGGTGTGGGTAGTTACCCGTAATTTTGGCATTCTTATCCTAATTGCAGGACTTATTGGTGTTCCGGCTGGCTTGTTTGGCGGTGATTTAATTAGACAAGATTTAGGCAGCAGTCTTGTTGATTTAAGTTTTATAAATGTAAGCATAGGCTTTGGTTTGGTTGCCATAGTCGGGCTACTGACTGTCCTATCCCAAACCATTCGGGCGGCACATATTGAACCTGTAAACGTTTTAAAAGTGGAGTAAAAGAGGTTTCCGCTTTAAGATAACAACGCAGTCTAAAATACTTATTGACATTCTTAATCCTGCCAATCCTGATTCAGACAATCCTCCCCATCCCACTCACCTTCAACCCCCGCTGCCCCAGAAACAACAGCACCAACCCCAGCGGCATCGGTACACTCGCCCAGAACATCAGCCAGTTGAAACTCGGCAAAGCCGTCAGCCCCAGCCAGAGCAACGTGCCCTGCCCGAACAGCATCAATTCCGTAGCGAAGAAGCCTGCCAGAAACAGAATCAGTCCGATACCGCCATATCGGCCGAGTCGGTAGAGGCCTTGCTGCAACAGGAAGGCCAGCATAAACAGCGACACGAAACCCAGTAACGACAGGTGCAGGTAGCCAATGATAAAGTAGCGTAGTTTGTAGGCCAGGTCCGCCATATACGGAAAGGCAGAAGCGGTTTGCAAGGCCAGTTTCAACACCAGAAACAGGAGCGATAGACCTACCAGGGCACGTACCCATGGCTGGAGCAAACGCTTCGTTTCAGACCATACCTGCGCGATGACTTTGAACAGGTAATACCCGCCCACCACCTGCATGGCCACAGCCACATAGCCGATGGCGTATACCCAGTCTGCCGGTTGGGTCCACAGCACCGAGAGCGCATAGGCTGGCAGACAGGCCAGCGCCAGCCACCAGAAAGCACGCACGGCCCAGCTTCGGTTGAAGTATACTTGGTGGTGCTCCAGAAACCAGAACAAAAGCCCGAGCACCGCAAAGGTGAACCAGCCGTTGTACTGGAAATGCAGGTAGAAATAAATGGCCGAGTAGTAGAGTTCACCGCCGATGGTGCCCTTCGCCATAATCGGCCCCATGGCCCACGGACCGATGGAAGACACCAACATGAACAGCAAAGCCGCCCCGATGTACTTCAGGGAAGTGCCGTGTGTGCGGGTGTCGACGTTAAGCTGCACATGCTGCCAGTAGCTGCGGGCAAACCAGTAGCTGAGCAGGATGTGCATCGTCGAGAAGGTGATGGAAAAGAGCGCATAGCCCTGCACAGGGAAGGTGAACAGCATACCCAGCACCGATACCTGCGTCAGGAAAAACTGCCTCCGGAACGACTTGCGCTCAGTAACTGTTGCAACCGGAAAAATGTAAAGCAAAGCTGCAAAAAAGGCGCAGTAGAGCCAGCCCAACAAAGCCACATGCGAGTGCGCATGCAGAAAATATTTGAAGTTGACGCCCTCCACCGGCGACACCAGTAGCCAGCGCAGGAAAAGGCCCAGCAAGGCCACCAGCACAAAATACCCCAGCGCGATACGTGCCCGCACCAGGGTATCCTGTCCTATGTTTAACCTTGCTTGTCTTTCCCTGACTTCCGCCATTCACTTATTTGAAATAGGTGGTATAGGCCTGCAAATGGGTGCTGATGCGTCCTAAGGCCGCTTCAGCGCTGGCTTCGTCTTTCTCGGCCAGCAGCTTCACGTCCGCCATCAGGGGCTCCAGGTAGGTGTGCAGCATATCGTGGGCCGCCCCTTTCATGGTGCAGTCCTTGAACATCAGCTGCAGTTCCGCTTGCATGGCCTGTCCCAAGTCATTGTACGCCTCGGCCGTTTTGTTTTCCGCCTGCTGCTCATACTCTTTCACCAGTGCCTGCAACTGCTGCACGTGCCAGTTGGTTGGCTCGTCAGCCTGCCAGCGCTCGGTGCCGTTCAGGGATAGCACCTGCGCCTCTTCCTGTACGACTTCGGTGTGTTGCGATTCCAGGTCGGTGTCGTGCCCGCACATGGATACCAGGCTAGCCAAAATAATATAAACGAAGGTGAATTTCATGTTTAGTTTCGGTTAGGTTTAGTAGATAGCTTAAAACTGTATAACAAAATCGGCTCCGGAAAATTACCGCTTTGCTCAGGACACGAGTTCCTCATCGGCTCGCGCCACAGGTATAGCACGCTTCACCAACTCCAGCAAATCCTGCTGCATGGATTTGCTCCGGTCTTGGGCGTATAGGGTGTGCACCAGCGTACCGATTTCCTCTTTCGTGGCATTCGGATACTTGTCCTTGAACTGCAGCACCTGCTCCATGATTGCCATCGGCCGCGGGCCCCACGTGAAGAGGCGCTCGTTGGTATCGGCGTTCATGCAGACCAGTTTGGGTATGGCGCGGCTGCCGTTGGTAAGGCAGGTATCCATCCAGTCGGGGTTCTCATCGCGCAGCAGGATGGTCAGCTCGATGGTAGGAACGGCCTCTGAAATAGCAGCCAGCGCTGGCAGTTGCTGGGCGCCGTCGCCGCACCAGGACTCCACCAACACCACCCAGTGCCACTCCGGGCGCGGCTGCTGCAGCGCGTCCAGCAATTCCGGGTTGATAGCAAATTGTTTCTCCACCCGCTTCATGCGATGCTGGTTGAGTTTGGTGAAGGCAATGCGCTCATCGGTCTGCTCGGGGCCGGTGGTGCCGTTCTGGCTCACAAGTTCATCTACCAGGGTTTTGTAACTGGCGTAAGTAAGCGGGTTTATCAGGTCTGGGAAAAAGGCGTTCGGTGTATGCATGTCTTAACTGAATTAACAATGCAAGTTTAAGCAAGTATACCCACCCGCAAAATGACTTAAGTCACTTAGGTTCAACCATAAAAACAGCATTTATCACTTGTAAAAGAGAATAGACAGAAAATGACCTATGTCATCATTCTGCCTGACTATGCTCATTTCTGCCGCCTGCCAGCCGGCCTAACTTGTGCCTGCAACCAACACCGCCTATGCCTTACTTCCTACATCGTGTGATGCGCTCCCCAACCGGACAGCTGAGTGTTTACAGCAGCCTCTTCGTAGCGTTTGTTCTGTTTACGGGCTATGTGTATGTGGCGGAGGTGCCTGCTGTGGCCATGGGCGACAGACAGGAAATAGCCTTAGAGGGCAAGCAGCTCTGGCAGCAGCACAACTGCTCTTCCTGCCACCAGTTGTATGGACTGGGCGGGTATTTAGGGCCAGACCTCACCAACGTGGTGTCCGACAAAGGTATACCTTACGCCAAGGCCATCATACGGGGCGGAACCGGCACTATGCCCAATTTTAAACTTAGTGAGCAGGAGGTGACGGCCCTGCTGGCCTTCCTGGAGCACGCTGATAAGACCGGGAAAGTATCCCGTGAACATTTCAGGATAGACTCCCTGGGCCAGATACATGCAAAGGAGGTGGCAGGTGAATAGGCAACTGGGCTCGCTATACCTGATGACGGGTTTAATGTTCCTGCTGGCGGGCGTGGCCTTCGGTGTGCTGGGAGGCCTGGTATACCTGTTCCCGCAGGAGCTGCGCGACGCCTTGCCTTTCACCCGGCTACGGCCGCTGCACGTTTCTTCCATCGTGTTCTGGATACTGTTCTCCTCCATCGGCGGGCTATACCTCTACCAGATAAAGAAAGACGGGAAAAATATCAACGGCTATACCTTGGGACACCTGCAGTTCCTGCTCCTGCTGACGGCGGCCGTCACCATCATGTGCTGCTACCTGGCGGGTATCTTCGGAGGGCGTGAGTACTGGGAGTATCCTCCCGCTTTGGCTATACCTATCGCCGTCTCGTTCCTGCTGCTGGGAATCAACTTTTACAAGTCTGTGCGAAGGGAGAAAGGACCATGGCCCATCTACCGCTGGATGTGGGCGTCGGGCATCGTTTTTTTCCTCCTCTCCTTCTCCGAGTCCTACTTGTGGCTGCTGCCCTATTTCGGTGACCACTTAGTACGCGACATGGCCGTGCAGTGGAAGTCCTACGGCTCGCTGGTCGGCTCCTGGAACATGCTCATTAACGGCGGGGCTTTTTACCTCATGTGCCGGCTCAGCGGCGATGCCAGCCTGGCCCGGAAACCGCTCACGTTCTTCTTCTTTTTCCTGGGGCTCTTCAACCTGATGTTCAACTGGGGCCATCACATTTACGCGCTGCCTGTCAGCAACACCATCCGCTATACCGCCTACCTGGTCAGCATGACCGAGCTCCTCATCCTGGGTAAGATTATCTGGACCTGGCGCAGCTCGCTCTCCGATGCCCGCAAGAACGCCGGTCTGCTGCCATACCGCTTCCTGATTGCGGCCGACGCCTGGATATTCTTGAACCTCTTCATGGCCATCCTGATGTCTATACCTGCCATCAACCTTTATACCCACGGCACCCACATCACCGTGGCACACGCCATGGGCACCACCATCGGCATCAACACCATGCTGTTGCTGGCCTCCGCCTGCTACGCCTGCACCCGTTACTTCGGAGGGTTCAGCGCGGCACAGTTGCGCCGCATCATGCGCGGCCTATACCTGAGCAACGGTTCGCTGCTGGTGTTCTGGGTGGCGCTGATTGGGGCCGGCGTGGGCAAGGCCGTGCTACAGGTGCAGACACCTGACTTGCCACATGCGCTGCTCATGCAGCAGCTCCGGCCTTGGTTCATTGCTTTTGCCATCTCAGGGGTAGGCATCGCGGCAGGTATAGCCTTCGTGGCCTTGCCTCTGCTACAAACCTTGCTGCTGCGCCGTGCTAAACCGGAACAACAGCCTCAACCAGAAAAGGAAATTTACGCATATGAATAACACCATTTTACAACAGACCAAATCCTTCGACCCGGACAACCTGGAGGTTGCCTTTGGTACGAAGTCGGACCACGAACTGCGCCTGGCGCACCTGCTCTTCAAGATGATGGGCAAACCTTCGCTGGTCAAACTCGGAGGCATCGCCACCATTTGGGCGCTGAAGCTGGGGCTGCCGGTAAAGGGGCTCATCCGCAGCACCATCTACCGCCACTTCTGTGGCGGCGAGACGGCGCAGGAGGCCCAGCGGGCCATCCGCAGGATGGCGAATGCCCGCGTTCAAACGGTGCTGGACTATGCCGCCGAAGCGCAGGAGGACGAACCTGGTTTTGACTTTGTGCGGGACGAAATACTCCGCAACGTACGTCTGGCCAAAAGCACCGGCGACATCCCCTACATCAGCGTGAAGCTCACCGGCATCGGCTCCCGCGACATCTTCGAGAAACTGCAGGACCAAAAGCCCCTCAGCCAGGAAGAGCAGGCGGCCTTTGCCCGCACCGAAATGCGCCTCGACATGATTTGCAAGGCAGCCGCCGAGGCCGACATTACGGTATACCTCGATGCCGAGGAAAGCTGGCTGCAGCAGCCCATGGACGAGCTGGCCGAAAAAATGATGCTCCGCTACAACGAGCACCGTGCCGTCGTCTTCAACACGCTCCAGATGTACCGCACCGACCGCATTGCTTACCTGACTGACCTGCTCAAGCGCAGCGATGGCTATGACGTGGTGCTGGGCATCAAGATTGTACGCGGCGCTTACCTCGAGAAAGAGCAGGAACGCGCCGCAGAGCAGGGCTACCCCTCTCCAGTCTTCACAGTGAAAGCCGACACCGACCGCAGCTTTGACAAGGCCATTGACATCTGCCTGGAGAACCTGCACCGGGTGGAACTCTGCGCCGCCACGCACAACGAGGCGAGCACCCGCTACCTGGTAAACCAGCTCAACCGGCACACGATGGTGGAGTACCACCAGCGCATCCACTTCTCACAGCTCTACGGCATGAGCGACAACCTGACTTTCAACCTGGCCAGCGCGGGCTACAGTGCATCCAAGTATCTGCCTTACGGCGATGTGAAAACCACATTGCCTTACTTAATCAGGAGAGCCGAGGAAAACACCTCCATCGCCGGACAGATGAGCCGGGAGTTGAGCCTATTGGCGGCGGAGATGAAACGCCGGAAGCTGCTGTAGCATCTTCCTGTCTCCACTCAGAGTCCCTCCTCGTAGCCCGCTCGCATGAGGTGAGCGGGGCGCAAAAACAACCAGTAATCAACCAGTAAATCGATACAGCATTTTCATTCATGATTAAAAACACACCGCACACCTTCCACATCCCGGTTATGGGTTTGGCCTTTTCCATTGACTCGCCCATGAAAGTGGCGCAGTACGGCATTTCCTCGGTTATATCCCTGAGCGACGATACCCTGCTGGAACAGATGCGCGAGCACTACAGCCAGGTATACCAGGAGCCTTTCATGCCCATCACCACCAAAGATGAGGACTACCGCGCCCGACGCGTGACCGCCTACCTTGACTTAGCGGACCGAATCGTAGCCAGGCAGGTACAAGTGATGAAGCGGGACACCTTTGATGCGGAGTCCCGGTTGACCCGGTATTTCCTGCTGCTGCCTGACTCATCGCCTCTGAAGACGCTCTACCAGAAAATGGTGCAGACCTTCAACCCGGAAGTGAAGAAGAGCATGCAGGAAGCGTTGCGGCAAGCCGTGGTACCGGGCAGCATCGATGTGAACATCATGACGAAACTCGACAAAACAAACTACGACAAAGATGGCAATCCGCTTCCGTCGGAGTACTCAGATGCGCTGGCCGCACTGCGTGGTTTTGCGAATAGCACCGTGCATGCCTCGGTTATTTTCTCGGCTGGCATGAACATGCGCCTGTACTCTTACCTGGAGCAGTTCCCCTGCTTCTTCCCGGACGAAAATGGTTACCTGCAAAAGCAAGTGGTGATTAAGGTGAGCGACTACCGCTCGGCTTTCGTGCAGGGCAAGATATTGGCCAAGAAAGGCATCTGGGTGTCGGAGTTCCGCATTGAGTCGGGCCTCAACTGCGGCGGCCACGCCTTCGCCACGGACGGTTACCTGCTGGGGCCGATACTGGAAGAGTTCAAGCAGAACAGGCAGGCCATGCAGGAAGAGCTCTATACCTTGTACAGCGCCGCGCTCAGAACGAAAGGTATAGCCACCCCGGAGCAGGCGCCCACGACGCACATCACCGTGCAGGGAGGTATAGGTACCTCAGCAGAGCACGATTTCCTGCTCCAGCACTACGGCCTGGATGCAGCCGGCTGGGGAACGCCTTTCCTGCTGGTGCCCGAAGCCACCACCGTGGACGCCGACACCATGGAGAAGCTGGCCAGAGCCAAAAAAGAAGACCTATACCTGAGCCCGATATCGCCATTAGGCGTGCCCTTCAACTCCCTGCGCGGTACCAGCAGCGAGGCGTTGACATTGGCGCGGATAGCGAAAGGCAAGCCTGGTAGCCCTTGTGAGAAAAAACACCTGGTATCCAACACTGAATTCACCAAGGAGCCCATTTGCACGGCCTCCCG
Organism: Pontibacter roseus DSM 17521; assembly: GCF_000373265.1. Taxonomy (GTDB): domain Bacteria; phylum Bacteroidota; class Bacteroidia; order Cytophagales; family Hymenobacteraceae; genus Pontibacter; species Pontibacter roseus. Next base: position 360,824 of record NZ_KB890766.1, on the reverse strand, counting down.
TAAATACCAGCGCAACAAGCTAGTGGAGTTACAAGGATTGGGCTTGCCAGAGCAAGAATACAAAGCGGAAGAGGCAAAAGTACTGGCGAAGGAGTGTCTCTGCGAAGGCTTGGCCAACACGGCATTGGTAAAACTAGGTATAGCACGCAAGGCCGTTGCTTCGCGGCCGGTAGCCATCTGCCCCGGCCCGAACCTGGCTTACTTTTCCAACATCTTCAAGCTGCAGGAGATGGTCGACCACATCTATGGCCGCGTGAACATTCTCAACAACACTTACCGCCCGCACGTGTTCATCAACGAACTCAACATGTACGTGGCGTATTGGAAGAACAAGAAGGAAGAGCTGCAGGCCACCATGACGGACAAGCAGGAGAAATACCTGCAGAGTTTTTGGCAGAATCTGCAGCAAGGTATAGCCTACTACAAAGAGATACTGCCCACCCTCTTCCAGGACCAGTTGGAGAAGCACGTGCTGATGTTGGATGAATTGTTAGAAGCAGAGGACCAATTGCAACTGGCCAACCAGAAGGTATAGCAGCTTATGAGTAGAATACGATTGACCCGCCTGTTCACGTTTGAGGCAGCGCACGCTTTGCAGAATTACAAGGGCGGTTGCCGCAACATACACGGACATTCCTATCGGTTGGAGGTGACCATCATCGGCACGCCTATCGTGAACGAGGCGCACCCAAACGATGGGATGGTAATGGACTTCAAGGAGCTGAAAAAGTTGGTGCAGGAAACGATTGTGGAGCCGATAGACCATGCGCTGCTGCTGCGCCAGGATGCGCCGCAGGAACTGGTGGAGGCGCTCCGACACCTGAACCACAAACTGGTGCTCACGCCTTTCCAACCGACCTGCGAGAATATGCTCATCGACTTCAAGCAGCGCATCGGACACCTGCTACCGCCCAACGTGGAGTTGCATAGCCTCAAGCTCTGGGAAACGGAGAAGTCCTTTGCCGAGTGGTACGCCGCCGACCAAGTGGATTAAGGTGCGCTATACCTTTACAGAACGCGGAACCGGCGCTAAGCGCCAGTTCCGCGTTCTGTTTATGGCGGGAGGCACTAGCCCCTACTGCAAATTTTCGTCCTCCTCCATGAGTTTTGCGATGGCGCGGCTCAGCCGGTCTTCCTGGGTGTGCTCCTTCAGGAAGTCAAGGGTTTCATAGAACTTGATGCGCCCGTCCACCAGGCAAAGCACCTTGTCAGCCACCTCCTCCACCTCGCTCATGATGTGCGAGGTAATCAGAATCAGCTTGCCCTTTTTCTTCTCCTTCAGGATTTTGCTTTTCAGGATTTCGGCCGAGATGGGGTCGAGGCCAGCGGTGGGTTCATCCAGGATGAGCACCTGCGGGTCGAAAAGGAAGGCCAGCGCTGCGCTTACCTTCTGCTTGGTGCCGCCCGACAGGGAGCCCATGCGCTTCTCATACATGCTCTCCAGCGCATACAGTCCAATCAATTCTTCATCTGTATGGGCAGCATCTTTGCGTATGTCCTGCAGCATCTCCACCACCTGCCGTATCTTCATGTTCTCGGGGTAGCGACCGATTTGCGGCATGTAGCCAATCTGGCTGCGGTAGGCATGTTTTCGGAGCACGCTCTCCCCGTTCAGTCTGATGTCGCCGCTGTCGGGCAGCACCATACCCAGTATGCACTTGCCCATGGTGGTCTTGCCTGCCCCGTTCGGCCCGATTATGGACACTACCTGCCCTTCGCCGAACTCAACGCTCACGTCCCGGAGCACCTTCAGTTTTCCGTAGGACTTGTGCAAGTTTTCTATCGTTACCATGGTCTATCCTCTTCATGACAGGCTGGTTGTCTACCAACTGGTCGGGTATGATGCTGGGCAGCACTTTCTCCATGTTGTCCATCAGGTCCACCATGAAGCTGCGCATGAACATGACGGCCGGCGGAACCCGCTCCACCAGCATGGAGTACAGACTCACCGGCAGGTATGGCACATCACCTATACCATCTTTGTCTAAATCGTAGCCTGTGTATTTCTCCCAGTAATTGTTCTCAAAATGATTCTGCTGGCTTGTGCCGTTGGTGCTGATGTCAAATGAATTACCCGTGAAATTGTTCAGTCGGAAAGTATCGTCTACGCAGGTGGTCATTAGTTTGATGGCCCAGCCATTGCGCTCGAAGTCGTTGTTCTTGATGTCCAGCCGGCTCGAACTCTCCATGTGTATGCCCGTGGTGTTGCGCCGGAACGTGTTGTTGTGGATGACGCTGTTGCGGATGTCCTTTAAGAGCAGGCCGTAGGAGGCGGCGCCCCAGTTATTCTCAAATGTGTTGTGCTCCATCCGCACGTCATCGGTATACATCACGGCCACGCCGGCCCCGTTGTTCCGGAAGATGTTGTAGGTATAGGTGTTGCCGTTGGAGAACATGAAGTGCAGGCCATAGCGTTGGTTGTCCTGGCTGGTGTTGCGGTGCACTTTGCTGTTTTTCACCACCTCCAGGTAGATGCCGTCACGGTGTCCCTGTACCACGTTGTCACTGATGTCCACGTTGTCGGTGTAGTACAGGTGGATAGCATTCGCCAGCGCCGATTCTGTTTTGTCGCCCCGCTCCCCTTTCACCACATTGCCCTTGATTACGCAGTCTTCTGAGTTCTGCAGGTAAATGCCAAAGTAGGTGTTCAGGATGGTGTTGTTGAGGATGCGGATGTTGCTGCGCTGCAGCACGCGGATGGCGGCATCGTCGCGGGTATAGCTGGTGGCGATGTTCTTCAGCGTGAATCCTTCAATGGTCACATCATCGGCCATCACGGTGATGATTTGGCCTGTGAAATTGCCATCTATCACCGCCTTGTTTTGGGCAAGCAGGTGTACCGGTTTTTTAATTTCGATTCCAGATTCCTGGTAGGTGCCGCCCGTAACGAGCACCGTGTCTCCGGGTGCAGCCTGTTGCACTGCCTGCTTTACGGAGGTATAGCTGCAGGTCTTGCAGACTTCCAGGGTGTTGGCCATGACCGGTTGTATGCTCAGCGGTAGCAGCAGGGTGCCAGCCACCTGCAGGAGCCTTTTAGTGAAATTTAGCATCGTTTTGAACAGCAGTAAGCACTTGGTCCCAGGTAAGCAGGGTCCCGCCATGCTTCTGCTCCATTTGTTTAGCGGTTAAGTCATCTGCCAGCGCCGTCAGGTTCATGCCCATGGGGCTGGGTAGTTTCGGGCTCTGCAGGAAATGGGCGTTTTTTACCTCTATCAGATTTCCCGGGTTGGTATAGTCCGTCACTAGCACAAAAGAAGCGTTCTCCTGCAGCTCGGGTTGCTCGGATACGTAGGCAGCCAGGCACTCGGCCGCATCGAAGAAGAACGCTTTTCCTTTGTCGTTTACCAGTTCGGCGCCATACCTGTTGTCCGAAATGGTCATGTTGCAGTGCGTGCAGTTGGCCTGCCCGTACGGAATGGCTTGAGGCTCCACGGAGCAGGCGGCAAAAAGAAAGAGCATAGCCAGCAGGCTAAGCGTATGAATAGACTTGGATTTCATGCGTTTAAGGGTCACGAATAGGTTAGTTCTCGTTTCGTATGTTTCCTGCTTACGACGTATACCACACCAGCTATCACAATCGCCAGGAATATGCCCAGGGCTCCCCAGGAAGGCAGTGAGAGCGCTGAGAAGTTAAGCAACTGCTTGCTTCCAAACAAAGGAGGAATGTAGGTCATACCGGGTACCTTGATAGGCGCCGTAGGGTCCAGGTTGGTGCCGAATTTCACGAGCCAGAGGTAGAAGTCCAGTATACCGGCAGCCCCGGCTATAGCCAGCAGCACCACCCATATCAGCACCAGTTTTGGTTTGCCAATCAGCCCAATCAGTACACCGGTGACCATGAAGAGCACCACGATGTAGGGCATGTACTTCAGTTCGGCGAAGGAATCCGGATTGATTTTTTCCATACCGATGTAGTGGTTCAGGATGTTGAAGTTCTGCAGTACGCTCTCAGAGCTGCCTCCGAGCTTGTTCACCCAGATGTGGAGCTCCAACCCCTCCGGATATTGGGGTGCTTCCAGGTAAATCTTCCACATGGGGTATAGGAACAGCAGGCCCAGTGACAAGGCTGCCACCACCATCAGTATTCTCAGGTATACGTTCATCGCTTTTGTTGTTAAGGTTAGCCCTATAAAAACACAGCGGAGCCTGCCCAAGACAAACCCCGCTGTGTAGCCAACTCAGAGCAATTTAATTAACTGATGCCTGAGCTGGCGGTACTGGTTTTTTCTCACCCGTCGAGAACTTCAGCGGAACATTGGCTCCTCTTGGCGAAACCCGCACATAACCCTGCATTTCCTGGTGCAGTGCTGAGCAGAAGTCAGTACAGTAGAAGGGGTACACGCCTTCCTGCTTCGGCACCCATCTCAGCGATTGGGTAGCGCCTGGCATGATGAGGGTCTCGGCGTTGTTAGCACCCATCACCGCAAATCCGTGCGGCACGTCCCAGTCCTGTTCCAGGTTGGTCACGTGGAAAATCACGGTATCTCCTACCTGCACACCTTCAATGTTATCTGGTGTGAAATGGCTTCGGATGGAGGTCATGTTCACCTTTACGGTTCTGCCCTGGCGTGTCACACTCACATCCTTCTCCGACTTCACAGCATCCGGGTGAGTGTTCTGGTCCAGTTTGAAGAACTTCACGCTGTTAGGCGCAACCTTGTCAGCAGGTATGGCCTGTGCGTAGTGCGGCTCGGCTAGTGTTGGGAAGTCGAGTAGCATGCGCATCTTTTCGCCACTGATGTCAATCAGCTGTGCCGAGTGCAGCAGTTCAGGCCCGGTTGGCAGGTAGCGATCTTTGGTGATTTTGTTCATCACCACCAGGTACTTGCCATAAGGCTCTCTGGTATCGCCGCCAGGTATGAGCAGGTGTCCAGGAGAGTAGTATACCGGCAGTCTGTCTTTCACCTGGAAGTCTTCCAAACTCCACTTCACCACTTCTGAGGACACGAACATGGTAGAGTAAGCGTTTCCTTTGCCGTCAAACTCGGTGTGCAACGGTCCCAGGCCTGGCTCTTTCACCTCAGCATGCAGCACAGACTCGTACTTGAAAACAGGTATGCCATTCACCTCGCCGTCAAAATCCTTGTTCTCGATGGCCTTCTGCATTTTAGAGAAAGAGAAGACAGGAAGCGAAGAGGCCAGTTTACCGTTCACCACCATGTATTCCCCGCTTGGGTCCACGTCGATGCCGTGTGGTGATTTAGGCGCTGGAATCAGATACATCATACCGGGGCACTCTTCGGGAAGCAAGTAGCGAACCGTCTTTTTAACATTAGAGGTGGCTTTGTGCGTGCCGTGGTCCATGACGTTGTGATAATAATTAGCAGGCATCTCATGCGCTTTGCCCTCTGCCGCATACTTGGCGGCCAGTTTCCAGTTGATGGCTGCCAAATAATCCCGGTCGTTCTGGGAGGCACCGAGTTCTTTCAGTGTAGAGGCTTTCTCGGTATTGTAGGTCGTAAAGAATACCCAGTCTCCGGATGGACCTTTGCCACCGTTGGCCAAGTCATAGTCGAAGCCTGGTACCAGTACCTGGAAGTCCAGCTCCATTTGGCCATCCTTTTCATTTGTCTTGATGAAAGAGATAGAGCCACGGAACTTGTCTTTATACTCTGCCAGACTAGCATCTGCCACTCCAGCTTTATCGGTGTTTATCGGCACGCTAAAGCGTGTACCCGCTAGAATGTACTCGTTGTTATTGGTTGGGTACGGCGAGCAGTGGTTACCGGCTGAGTTGGGTATCTCCATAATCTCTACGGTCTCGAAAGTCGTCAAATCCACTTTCGCCACGCGGGGAGTGTTGTTGCCGTTCACGTATAGATATTTGCCGTCTGCCATCCCATCGGTTCGGGAGAGTTTCGGGTGGTGCAAGTCATCCCAAGGAACGAATCCGTGCGAAGTCATCAGCATAGGCTTGGTCTCCTCGTTGTAACCATAACCATTTTCAGGAAACTGCGAGAACACCGGAATCACTTTCAGCAGCCTGCCCGACGGAATGCCATATACCGATACCTGTCCGTTGAAACCGCCTGACAGGAAGGAATACAGTTCGTCGTGCTCGCCAGGCTTTACATAAACCGCCTGGGCGGCATCGTCTGCCACGGAGTCGTTTGCAGTGCTGGCCTTGTCAGAGTCGCCGCAGCTTTGCAGCACGGCACCGGCTGTCAACAGCAGGAGCATGCTCTGCAACCTGTTCGACAGCCTCTTGAAATCATACGTCAATTTTAGCATAGTAAATTGGGTTGGTTTACTTTCCTTGAGCTTCTAAATCGTTCAATCTCATGAACTCTAAAAGGGCACGCGCATCCTTCTCAGAGATATCCTGATTAGTCATCTGCGTCAAGTGCTCAGCCAGCAGTTTCTTGGCGGTAGGGTCTTTTTTGGTCATCTCTTCCGGGTTGATGACCATGTTCATAATCCACTCTGATTTGCGTCGCTCGGTAACCCCCAGAAGTCCTGGTCCCACTACTTTTTGGTCGGTCAAGGTATGACAGGCTGAACATTTGCTCTCGAAGATGGTTTTACCTTCAGCTGCCAGGGCTTGGTCAATATCGGCGCTTACCTCAACGGAGGTGATAGGTCCGATTCCTAATCCGTTATCCTCTACTGGAGCCTCGGGTTGCTGGTGGGCCAGGCCGGTCTGTTCCTGTGCATCAGCACCCTTGTTTTCGTTCTCGCCTGAAGAGCAACTGAACAGCAGTGCGCCACATAGTATGGCTACGAATCCATGTTGTACAGGCTTTAGAAGGCGGGCTGCAAAAGCTTTGTTGGTTGTGACTGGTCGTTTTTTCATAATTGTTTAAGGCTTTTGGAAATTTGGCATAGTTTGTTAGTGTCTTACGCATTGATTCATTGACAGTTATTGTTTGGCCTGTAAGTGCATGGCTAACTTAGTTTTCTCATATAGTTTTTCATTAGCACCTCACATAAGTGTAACTAACTGATAGGTAGCGCGTTTTAAAGGACTGCAACCAAAAAGAATACTATGAAAAAGCTATTATTTATATCGATTGGATTGATTGCATTTGCTTGCGGTGGCAACAATACGGATGCAGAAAGGGAGGATAACACGATAAATGAAGAGGTAGAAATCGGGGCTGGGCAAGAACAAAACCCTCAACTGGAAATGGACTCCGACTCAGCAGAGAACTTCGAAATCGACACCATAACATCTGCAACCGAAATTGATGACAGGAAGGAGCAGTAGTCGCTAAAAGCACCATAAAAAGAAAGAGCGCCGGATTGATTCCGGCGCTCTTTTCGTTAATGACTAATTCTTAAATAGAGGTCTGATACTTTACAAATCCCTTCGCGAGAAAATCCTTCTGGAGCCCATTACCGGCACGATAATCCAGAGCAACAGCAATCCGAAGGCCAAACCTATCCCCCATAGGCTTCCCAAGATACTCTTGTAGAGCGCACCCGTATAGCCCATCAGTGCCGACACGTCGAGGTTCAGCAGCACGATGATTCTGCCCAGGTCGATTGGGTTGAGTGCCGTAAGGGCGAGGGTGGCTTTTTCCAGCGGGTAATCGGCAAAGGAATACAGGATGAACAGCACGATGCCATCGTAAATCAACGCGAAGTAGAACCACAGCAGCAAGGCTATACCTATACCTTTGGCTTTGTCGCGGGTGATGACGGAAGCCAGGAAAGCCATGGCCACGAAGATGAAGGTGATGAAGACACCGGTCAGCACCAGGTATAGCCCTGTGGTGCTCGCTCCGAAAACCAGCACCGGCACGCCCACTCCCAGCACGAACGCTCCCGATAGCGAGCAGGCCACACCCAGGTACTCACTCATGAATATCTTCTTGCGGTTGATGGGCTGCGCCACCAGCAGCTCTATGAACTCATAGGAGTTGTAGAAGTGCGTAGTGGCAAACACGATGCTGATGAGCGGTACGGTCAGCAGCACCAGGTTCAGCAGGCTCAGCAAGGCTTTGTCCGGGCTGCCGCCCAGGTTGAACAGGCCAATCGAAAGCAGCAGCAGAAACAAGGTATAGGCCAGAACGATTCTGTTCTTGACGATATCGTAGAAAACGTATTTGATTATCTTACTCATGGCTTAGTCCTCCCCGTTCATGATTTTGGCGATGGCGCGGCTCAGTCTTTCCTCGTTCGCCTGCGCTTTGATGCTCTTAATGGTCTCATGGAATTTCACCTGCCCGTCCACCAGACAAAGTACCTCATCGGCCACTTCCTCCACCTCGCTCATGATGTGCGAGGTAATCAGAATCAGCTTGCCCTTCTTCTTCTCCTTCAGGATTTTGCTTTTCAGGATTTCGGCGGAGATGGGATCAAGGCCAGCGGTGGGCTCGTCCAGAATCAGGATTTGCGGATTGAACATAAAGGCCAGTGCCGCGCTCACCTTCTGCTTGGTGCCCCCCGACAGGGAGCCCATGCGCTTGTCGTACATGTCCTTCAGTCCGTACAGACCGATTAGCTCTTCGTCCACCTCCTTCACGTCTTTCCGGATGTCGCGAATCATCTCGATTACCTGCCGGATTTTCATGTTTTCGGGGTACTTCCCTATCTGCGGCATATAGCCGATTTGGCTCCGGTAGGCGTGCTTGTTCAGCACACTCTCGCCGTTTATTCTGATGTCGCCGCTGTCGGGCAGCACCATACCCAGTATGCACTTGCTCACGGTGGTCTTGCCTGCACCGTTTGGTCCTATGACAGAAACCACTTTCCCTGCATCGAAAGTGACAGACACATCATTCAGGACCTGAAGCTTACCGTACGACTTGCGCAAGTTTTCTATCGTTATCATAATCTATCTTATTCATCATGGGCTGCTCGTCCACCAGGTTCTCTGGTATGAAGCTAGGCAGCACCTTCTCAATATTATCCATCATGTCCACCATGAAACTGCGCATAAACATCACAGATGGCGGCACCCGCTCCACCAGCATGGAGTACAGGCTCACCGGGCGGTACGGCACGTCGCCTACCTGGTCTTTGTCCAGGTTGTAACCGCTGTACTTGTCCCAGTAGTTGTTGCTGAAGGTGTTCAGGGTGGAGTTACCATTGGTGGATACATCAAAAGAGTTTCCTGTAAAGTTATTCAATTTAAACACATCGTCGGAGCAGCTGCTCAGCAGCCGGATGGCCCAACCGTTGCGGTCAAAGCTGTTGCGCTGTATGTCCAGACGGTTAGAGCTCTCCATGTAAATACCGGTGGTGTTGCGACGGAACGTGTTGTTGTGGATGACGCTGTTGCTGATATCCTTCAGCAGCAGGCCGTACGCCGCGGCACCCCAGTTGTCTTCAAAGGTATTGTTTTCCATTCGGATGTCCCGGGTATACATCACGGCCACACCGGCACCGTTCTTACGGAAGATGTTGTGGGTATACACGTTGCGGTCAGAGAACATGAAGTGCAGGCCGTAGCGCAGGTTGTTCTGGCTCAGGTTGTTTTTCACCTCGCTGTCCTTCACAAACTCCAGGTAGATGCCATCGCGGTGGCCTTTTACCCGATTGTTGCTGATGACGGCATTATCGCAGTACCACAGGTGTATGGCGTTGCCCAGCGCCGATTCGTTCATATCGGTCACATCCTGTCCCGTCACCACATTGCCCTTTATCACACAGTTGTCTGAGTTTTGGAGGTATATGCCGAAGAAGGTATTCAAGATGGTGTTGTTAAGTATACGGACGTTGCTGCGCTCCACCACACGGATGGCGGCATCGTCGCGGGTATAGCTGGTGGCAATGTTCTTCAAGGTAAGTCCCTCCACCGTCACGTTGTCGGATGTGATGGTGAAAATCTGGCCTTTGAAGTTGCCGTCTATTACCGGGTTGTTACGCCCTAAGATGGTCAAGGGTTTGTTTATCTCAATTCCGTGCTCCTGGTATACCCCGCTTTCAATCAGGATGGTGTCGCCGGGTTTGGCTTTGGCTATCGCCTGTTTCACAGAGGTATAGGAGCAAGTGGTGCACACTTTCAATGTACTGCCGACGGCAGAAGTCGCCATCAGCAGCAGCACGAAAGTGCTTATCACAAAAGGTATGTTAGTCAGGTTTTTCATTTTGTTGTACGGCTGTCACCGCCTCGTTCCAAGTGAGCAGGCGACCGCCTACTTCCGCTTGGATTTTTAAAGCTGCAGCCTGGTCGGCTACAGCGGTCATGTACATGCCCATGGGGCTTGGCAGGGCTTTCGCCTGCAGGAAATGCGCATCGCGTGCGTCTATCAGTTCATTGGGTCTGGTATAGTCCGTCACCAGCAGAAAAGCAGCCTTTTCGCCCTGTTCCGGTTGTTCGTTCACGTAGGCCATCAGGCACTCGGCTGAGTCGAAGAAGAAGGGCTTGCCTTTGTCATTCACCAGCTCGGCTCCGTAGCGGTTGTCGGCCACCGTCATGTTGCAGTGGGCGCAGTTGGCGCCTCCGTAGGCGATGGGTTCCGGTTCTGGTGTGCAGCTGATGGCCACTATGAGCAGCACCAGCACAAAGATGTTCAGCAGTGTTCTCATGCCACTGCATGTTTCGGGGTTCTTGCCTGGCTTAATGGGGCGGCCTTGCGGCCCAGTATCCATACCAGCAACGACAGGCTGATTCCCAAGAAGATACCCAGACTACCCCACGCCGGCAAAGACAAGGCCTCAAAGTTGAGCAATACCTTGCTGCCCAGCAGCGGCGGGATGTAGGTCATGCCCGGCACTTTGATGGCGGCCATGGGGTCCAGGTTGGTACCGAATTTCACGAGCCAGAGGTAGAAGTCCAGTATGCCGACGGCACCACCCAGCATGAGCAGCCCGCTCCAGCCCAGCACCAGGTTCTGTTTGCCAATCAGGCCAACCAACACACCGGTTATCATGAAGAAGACAACGATGTAGGGCATATACTGCAACTCGGCAAAGGACTCGGCGTGGATGGCTTCCATACCGATGTAGTGGTTCAGGATATTGAAGTTTTGGAGTACGCTCTCAGAGCTGCCGCCGAGCTTGTTCACCCAGATGTGCAGTTCAAGTCCTTCGGGGTATTGTGGGGCCTTCAGGTATATCTTCCACATAGGAAACATGAACAAGAGACCGAGTGATAAGGCTGCCACAATCATCAGCGCTTTTTGGTAAGTTTTCATCCTTTTATCTTTTTAAGATGATTGAAAAATAGGTTGCGTTTGGAGCTTTGTCTTATTGTCTGCTTCAGCTCTGTTCATCCCCTATCTCCTATCCATCTGAGACCTCAGGATGATGCTCCTGCTATACTGAAGTGCTATCGCAACTCGCTTTAAAGAATCAGCGGAGGTTACTTTGGGTAACCTCCGCTGATTTACCCAGTTGGAGCCTTATTTAGTTGATGCTACCCCTGGTATGTTTTGTTTCTTCTTACCGGTTGAGAAGGTAATCGGAACGTTAGATCCTTTAGGAGATACCCGGATGTATCCTTGCATTTCCTGGTGCAGCGCAGAGCAGAAGTCTGTGCAGTAGAAGGGGAACACGCCGGCTTTCTTCGGTACCCAGGTCAGGGTCTGTGTGGCACCCGGCATGATGAGGGTCTCAGCGTTGTTGGCTCCCATCACCGCGAATCCGTGCGGTACGTCCCAGTCCTGCTCGAGGTTGGTCACGTGGAAGTACACGGTGTCACCTACCTGCACACCCTCAATGTTGTCTGGGGTCATGTGGCTTCGGATGGCTGTCATCTTCACACGTATCACATTCTTGCCTTCGCGCTTCACACTCACATCGGCTTCTTTCTTCACAGCGTGTGGGTGCTTGTTCGCGTCGAGCTTGTAGAACTTGGTGCTGTTCGGAGCCACTTTGGAAGCTACTATGGCCTGTGCGTAGTGCGGTTCAGCTACGGTTGGGAAGTCAAGCAGCATCTTCATTTTCTCGCCTGAGATGTCAATCAGCTGCGCAGAGTGGGCCAGTTCAGGTCCGGTTGGCAGGTAGCGGTCTTTGGTGATTTTGTTCATCGCCACCAGGTACTTGCCATGCGGCTCTTTCGTGTCACCACCAGGAATCATCAAGTGACCTACGGAGTAGTAAACAGGCATTCTGTCCACCACTTCCAGCTCGTTCAACTTCCATTTCACTACTTCAGAAGACACGAACATAGAGGTATAGGCGTTGCCTTTGCCGTCAAACTCGGTGTGCAATGGTCCCAGGCCTGGCTCTTTCACTTCGCCTTTCAGCACAGACTCGTACTTCAGCACAGGTATGCCGTTTTTCTCGCCGTCGAAAGCCTTGTTCTTGATGGCTTCCTGCATCTTAGAGAAAGAGAACACAGGTATAGCGGAGGCAAGCTTGCCACTCACTACCATGAACTCGCCGCTAGGGTCCACGTCGATACCGTGCGGAGACTTAGGAGCTGGCAGCAGGTACATCATACCTGGGCAATCTTCCGGCAGGAGGTAGCGCACTGACTTCTTCACAGTTGACTTAGCGATGTGCGAGTCCTTGTCCACCTTGTTGTGGTAGTAGTTGGCTGGCATCTCGCGGGCCTTGCCTTCTTTGGCATATTTGGCCGCCAGTTTCCAGTTCACAGCCGCCAGGTAGTCCCGGTCGTTCTGAGAAGCGCCTACTTCTTTCAAAGTACCTGATTTCTCAGAGTTGTAGGTTGTGAAGAAAACCCAATCCTCTGATGGGCCTTTGCCACCGTTAGCCAGGTCGTAGTCGAATCCAGGCACCAGGATTTGGAAGTCCAGGTCCATGTCGCCTTTCTCCTGATCTACTTTGATGAAGGAGATGGAGCCTCTGAACTCCTCTTCGTATTTGTCGAGGCTCACGTCACCGGTACCGCCTTTCATGTCGAGCGGAACGGAGAAGCGGGTACCTGCAATCACGTACTCGTTGTTGTTGGTAGGGTATGGCGAGCAGTGGTTACCGGCTGAGTTCGGGATTTCCATGATTTCCACGGTCTCGAAGGTCTTCAGGTCGATACGGGCCACGCGCGGCGTGTTGTTACCGTTCACGAACAACCAGCGGCCGTCGGTCTGGCCATCGGTACGGGAGAGTTTCGGGTGGTGCAAGTCATCCCAGGGAACAAAACCGTGGGAAGTCTGCAACATAGCCTTTGACTCTTCGCTGTAGCCGTAGCCGTTCTCACCGTGCTGCGTGAACACCGGGATGATTTTGAGCAGGCGGCCAGAAGGAAGACCGTAGACAGACACCTGTCCGTTGAAGCCGCCTGACAGGAACGAGTAGAGCTCGTCATGCTTGCCTGGCGCCACATACACGGCAGAGGCTGCATCGGAAGAGACTCCCGCAGCTGTAGCGCTACCCTCCCCAGGTCCGCTGCTGCAGCTCTGTAGTGCCGTGCCACCGACCACTGCCATCAGCAGGGCGGCCGCAGGGGCTACTTTTTTGAATTTATGAATCAGTGATTCCATTATAGTATGAATTTTAGCTTATTGATTCTGTTAGGAATTTTTGTCGTTCTGTCTCAGGAACTCCAGAAGCGCTCTGGCATCCTGTTCGGTCACGTTCTGGTTGGTCATCTGGGTCAGGTGCTCAGCCAGCAGTTTTTTGGCAGCAGGGTCTTTCTTGGTCATCTCCTCTGGGTTGATAATCATGTTCATGACCCACTCCGGCTTTCTTTTCTCCGTTACACCGGCCAGGCCTGGGCCAACCACTTTCTGGTCAGACAGCTGGTGGCAGGCAGAGCATTTTCCTTCGAAAATCGACTTGCCTTCGGTTGCAAGGGCCTGGTCAATCTCATCAGTCAGCTGCACTGTTTTCACGGGGCCAACACCTAACCCATTGTCTTCTACAGGTGCCTCAGGCGCCTGATGCGCCAGCCCTGTCTCCTGTGTGGTCTCGGTGGTTGTGCTGTTGTCTGAAGAGCAGCCATACACGAGCATGCCCCCCATCAGTAACAAAGCCAGTGTGTGCAGCGGTCTGCCAACTCCCCTGCTGTTTCTTTTTCCATCTTTCTTATTGGTTCTCATGGTTTTTGATTGTTAGGTGTTGTTATATGATTTGGCGATCATTTATGGTTCAAAGGTATAGCGACTTGGCTTCGAAATAAAAGACCTTAATCTCTTTTATTAGTGACATTTGTCATCTTTTTTATTCTGGTCTGCCTCATGCCGCTGAAATGCTACCAATTGGGCTGCTTTTCTGCCATTAGGCGTTAGGCTTTGGTGGCGAGTGGCGACATGGACAGTAGAAAAGCAGTCTCTTTTAGCGCCTCCACATTGTGCCGCACATGCTCCTGCAAGGTGAGCAGTTGCCCTTCCCCCAGTACCACAGATTCCTTTTCTGTATTGAACCTGATTCGTCCCTCTACCACCTGCACGCTGATGGGTCCGGCGGTATGGTGCGGTTTTATTTCGGTGCCGGCCTGCATCACGTTAAGGACGATGCACATGGCGTCTGACTTGTAGAGTGTCCGGGCTCCCCGTCCGCTCTTCTGCCAATTCTCCTCTTCTTTCAATTGTTGGGTTAGTTCTGCAAGTTGGAAGGTCAACAGGCTGCTGCCTTCCTGCTGAGTGGGTGGGGTGCTCTGCTCCTGCTTATTTCCTGATTCTGTTCTCATGGTTCGCATACTTTATAGAAGCATGGTTGCCTCTGATTAATGCCCAAAAGTATGGCGGCTAGCGTTTATAATAGAAGACCTTAATCTCTTTTATTAATGACCTATGTCATTTTTTCAGTTGCACCGCGATATGACCTTTGCCTCAGTCAAAAAATCAAAAAAGAGAAGGTGCCATGAATCGGCTTGCTGTTATAGTGTGTGTGGTGTGTATGCTGGTGCAGCCGCTGAGCAAGCAGGGAATCTATCTGGTATACCAGCTCAACAAGGACTACATCGCCAGGGAGCTGTGTGAACAGAAAGCCATACCTGGCTCAGAGTGCCAAGGCAAGTGTCACCTCCGCAAAGAGCTTAAAAAAGACGCCGAGCGCGAAAAGCAGTCGCAGCGCCAGCAGCAGACCGCCGTGGATATGATTGCGCATAGAGCGGAGTCAGTCGTGTTGGCTGCCGCTATACCTGAAAACGACAGCGGCGACTGCCCCACCTATCAGGCCGGCAGGTATACCTCCCCCGACCACGCTTTTTTCCACCCGCCCCAATTCATTTCTTAGTTTCTATACCTGGCGCCAGACCGGCACCACCCCTTTTTATTATCAATCAAAAAGAACCTAAGTCATGAAAAAGTTAGTATTACTTGCGCTTGCCCTTTTATCCATCAACATCAGCAGCGAGGCCTGCGACAAAGGCTGCACCATGGGCGGCAGCTACATGGGCATCCTGCCCCAGTTCCACAAGCACTTTGTGGGCGTGCGCTACAGCACCCGCTCCTTTACCACCACGGCCACGCATGGCCAGCACGTACAGGTGACCGATGAGCGTTTCGCCACCGCCGAGCTCTGGGGGCGCTTCAACCCTGTGAAGAATGTGCAGTTGTTTGCCTTTCTGCCTTATGTGCTCAATGCGCAGACCAGCGGCCATAGCTCCATCAAGAGCAAAGGCTTTGGAGACGTGACACTCATGGCCAACTACTCCCTTCTCAACACCGGCGACAGCCTGGGCCATACCTTCAAGCATACCCTGCAGTTGGGTGGTGGTGTAAAACTGGCGACCGGCAATTTCCAAAAGCAGGAGCACGACGAGCAGCTGGCAGCCAACATGCAACCCGGCACCGGCAGCACTGACTACATGGTGAATGGCATCTATACCATCCGCTACAAGCAACTGGGCCTGAGCAACGACTTCACCTACCGCTTCAACACCGAGAACAGCGACGGCTACCAGTTCGGTGACCGCCTGAGCACCTCCTCCAACGTGTTCTATTGGCAGAATGTGAAAGGCATCTCGCTGCTGCCGAGCGCCGGGGTGTACTATGAGCACGCCAAAGGCGACCGCTACGAAGGAGCCACCAACGCTCAAAAAGGCGGCGACTCATTCTTCACCAACCTCGGCCTGAGCGTGTATGTGAAGAACATCGCCGTGGGCGGCACCCTGCAACTGCCCGTCAGCAGCACCGAGGCTCACCACCACACGGAGGGCAACAGCCGCAGCATGGTCAGCCTCACCTACATGTTCTAAGGCTCTCTGCTCGGAACCCCAGCGCAGGAATTTCAACCTAAACTCAATTATATACTTTCCAAATTCTACTTTTTATGAGATACAGAAACCTATGGCTGGGGTTCATTGCCGTGATAGTCGGCTCCTTCGCCGTTCTCGGTTACTACGGTATCGAGATTTACCGAGAAGCACCGCCTATACCTGTGCAGGTGGTCACCACATCCGGCAAAGTCGTGTTTTCAGAGCAGGACATCAAAGACGGACAGAATGTGTGGCAGTCCACTGGCGGGCAGCAGCTGGGCTCTGTCTGGGGCCACGGCGCCTACATTGCGCCTGACTGGAGCGCCGACTGGCTGCACAAAGAGGCCATGTACTTCCTGGACTATTGGGCGCAGCAGGAAAAAGGCATGACCTACGACGAACTGGATGAAGAGATTAAAGCCATGCTGGAGGCGCGCCTGCAGAAGCAAATCCGGGCCAACACCTATGATGCCGAGACAGGTATACTCACCATTTCGGATTTGCGCGCCGAGGCGATTGCCGATGTGAGCAAGCACTACACCGGCCTGTTCATGGATGACCCTGCCCTGGCCAAGTACCGTGATGCCTACGCCATGAAAGACAACACCGTGGAAGACCCGGTGCGGATGGAGAAGCTCAACGCTTTCTTTTTCTGGACTTCCTGGGCCTGCGTGACGGAGCGTCCGGGCAAGAAAATCACCTATACCAACAACTGGCCCGCCGAGAAACTGGTAGCCAACGAGCCCAGCTCCGACCTCATCATCTGGACCGGCTTCAGCGTGATTATCCTGATTGCGGGTGTAGGTATGCTGGCATACTATTATGCCTCTAACAAAGAAGAGGAGATTGACCACTCTAAACTACCGAAGCAGGACCCACTGCTGGGACTGACAGCCACGCCTTCCATGAAAGCGACCTTGAAATACTTCTGGATTGTGACGGCGCTGATTCTCGTGCAGGTGACCCTGGGTGTCGTGTCGGCGCATTACGGTGTGGAAGGACAGGCACTGTACGGCTTCCCGCTAGCCGAGTACCTCCCCTACTCCATCACCCGTACCTGGCACGTGCAGCTGGCTATCTTCTGGATTGCTACTTCCTGGCTGGCTACCGGTCTGTACATAGCGCCTGCCGTGTCGGGCCATGAGCCGAAGTTCCAGAAACTGGGGGTGAATTTCCTGTTCGTCTGCCTGCTCATCATCGTGGCCGGTTCACTGGCCGGCCAGTGGTACGGCATCATGCAGAAGCTGGGCTATACCGAGAACTTCTGGTTCGGGCACCAGGGCTATGAGTATGTGGACCTGGGTCGATTCTGGCAGATTTTCCTGCTGGTAGGCCTGTTCCTGTGGCTGGCGCTGATGGTACGTGCTATACTGCCTGCCTTCCGTAACGATGTGGAGGGACGCCACCTGCTGGGCATGTTCCTCATTTCGTCGGCTGCCATCGCCATCTTCTATGCCTCTGGCCTGATGTGGGGACAGCATACCAACCTGGCCATTGCCGAGTACTGGCGCTGGTGGGTAGTCCACCTGTGGGTAGAGGGCTTCTTTGAGGTGTTCGCCACGGTGGTCATCGCCTTCCTCTTCGTGCGCATGGGCCTGTTGGATACCAAAATGGCAACGGCAACGGTGCTCTTCTCGACCATTATCTTCCTGTTCGGCGGTATCATCGGTACGTTCCACCACCTATACTTCAGTGGCACGCCGACTGCGGTGATGGCGCTGGGTGCTACCTTCAGTGCGCTGGAAGTGGTGCCATTGGTGCTGATTGGTTTCGAAGCCTACCACAATCTGCAAATCAGCAAGCTCACGCAGTGGATTAAAGCCTACAAGTGGCCCATCTACTCCTTCGTGGCGGTGGCCTTTTGGAACCTGATTGGTGCCGGTGTGTTCGGTTTCGTGATTAACCCGCCGATTGCACTCTACTACATGCAGGGACTGAACACAACGCCGGTGCATGCCCACACAGCCCTGTTCGGAGTATACGGTATGCTGGGCATCGGCCTTATGCTGTTCGTGCTGAAAGGCCTCTCGGCCCGCCGCCGCTGGAAAGACGGTGTCATCAGCTTTGCGTTCTGGTCCATCAACATCGGCCTGATTCTCATGGTGCTTATCAGTGTGCTGCCGATTGGCCTCATGCAGACCTGGGCGAGTGTGGAGTACGGTCTGTGGTACGCCCGCTCCATGGAGTTCATGCAGACCGACACCATGAACATCCTGCGCTGGCTGCGCGTGGTGGGTGACACCATCTTTGCGGGCGGTGTGCTGGCGCTGGCCTGGTTCATCATCGGCCTGAAAACCGGCTGGTCTTTGGAAGAGGATGAGGACGTGGTACCGTATGTAGAAGAGGAAAGGGAAACGAGCAAACACGCCTAAGTTATACCTGACGCATACATTATTTCCTGTTTTCCTGAACGGCTCCTTCGGCTCTATAGCTGGAGGGGCTGTTTTTTTGGGGAGACTATACCTGAGAATAGCCACAGGTATAGCCAACATCAAGCACCCCAAATCGTAAAGCAGAGGTTGACAAAGCATGTTGTGGGATGGCATTCTTGTAACAGCAGTCTTCATAAAACGCCGAAAACAAACAGAGTCATGGGTATAAAAAAGATAGTCGATAAGATAAAGGAAGAGGTAAAGGTAGTGCAGGGCGAAGAGCCCAAAGACAAGCTATACCAGAACGAGCAAACCTTTCCGGATGTGGCCAGCGCTCAGGAGGCGTTTGAGGAATCGAAGCGCAAGCTGTTCAACGTGAACCTGTGGTCCAACCTGGAAGGCATCAACTCCACCTTTGAGCTGCACGATGAGCGAGGCCTGAAAACAACAGCCGAGACACCTAAAGTGGGCTACTATGTGAAAATAACGCTGCCCGCCTCCAACGTGGAGAATTGGGTCAACATATCAAATATCGTACAGGATGAAAATCTGGCCGAGTTCACCGTACATCCCAGCGAAAAACCAAATCCGCCTGCCGATGAGGAGGAAGTGACACAACACTTTTTTACAAAAGAGGCTAGCAGCACCTTCCGGGTGGAGCTACAGGGTACACGGTTAATAGCCTCTGAGATTGGCCAGAATGAGTACATCAACAACAAAGGGAAGGAATCCGGTGGGCGCAAAATCCTCAACACCTTGGTAGCCGAAGGCGGCTGGGCTGGTTTCCAAGCGCTGCAGTGGGACAAACTGACCAGCTATCTGGTGCACCAGGAGGAGGCAAAACCTGAGTAAGAAACATCTGCATTCCACAGTATACCTGCAAGCGCATCCGATGGAAATATTCAGCCTGTTGCTTTTTCTGCTGTTCCTCACTGCCCTTACCTTATTCCTGAGGCGTCAGGAGCGCCGGAAACGAAACTCCAAATAAACTGTTTTGGCTCCCGGCTATACCTAGGCAGCAGGTATAGCCGGGAACTATATTGACATTTCTCTTATATTTGGAGAAATAAACCGAGTCATATCTGAATGAAACGCTTCCTGCTCCTTTTGCTATCCTGCGGTGTGCTGCTGCACGAAAGCGCGTTGGCCCAATCGCTCACACTAGATAAACCCACAGCCAAATCGCTGAACAAGGTAAAACCGAAGGATATTAAGGCCCATGTGAAATACTTGGCCGATGACCGCCTTCTGGGTCGCCAGCCCGGCACGCCCGGCTATCAGATGGCCGTAGATTATGTAGTCGACCATTACAAGAAGGCAGGCGTGGAGCCAGCCGGTGAAAACGGGACCTACCTGCAGTTGGTGCGCCTGCGTAAATCCTTCATCGGAAAAGATGCCGCCCTCAGCGTGCTGGACGCGCAGGGAAATGAGATGAAACTCACAGATGGAAAGGAGTTCTCTATCTACCCCCATGCTGAGGAGCAACAGGTGAGCATCAACGCGCCGCTGGTATTTGCCGGATACGGCATCAGCGCCCCTGACTTGGGCTACGATGACTACGCAGGTATAGACGTGACGGGTAAAATCGTGGTGGTGCTGCGCGGTGCTCCTGCCAGTTTCCCTTCTACTGTTTCAGCCTACAGCCGCGACATGATGACGGTGCTGCAGACGGCCGCTGACAAAGGCGCCGTGGGAGTGGTGGTAGCCACTGCTAATCCGAAAGGCCGCGTGCCAAACCTGCAGCGTGGCACCTACAGCGTGATGGACGCAAACGGAAAAGTAGCCGTATCGCGGAACTATGTGTCTGAAAAAATCAAAGTGCTAGCCAATATAGACGCTAAGACGTTCCACCAGCTCCTGCAGGGCGCTGCCCTGGACACTGCCCAGGTAGTGCCCGGACTGAAAAAAGGAACAACGGCTTCTGCCCCGCTCGGCTATACCTTGCGCGCCAGCTACAACTCTACTTACCAGGACTTCGAGAGCCAAAACGTGATAGGCAAAATCACTGGATCAGACCCGCAACTGAAGAACGAGTACGTAGTGCACAGCGCCCACCTCGACCACGTCGGCATAGGCGCACCGGTAAATGGCGACTCTATCTACAACGGAGCCCACGACAATGCCTCGGGTGTGGCCAGTGTGCTGGAGATAGCTAAAATCTATTCCCGCCTGCCTGAAAAACCGAAACGCTCCGTACTGTTCGTGATGGTGACCGCCGAAGAGATGGGCCTGCTAGGCTCCGCATACTTCGCCCGCTACCCAACAGTGCCGGTACAGAGCATCGTAGCCGATATCAACACCGACATGCCGACTATTATCGCGCCGTTGCTTTCTGTCGTAGGACTGGGTGCCAACCATTCTACGCTGGAGAATGAGGTGGCTGCTGCGGCGCAGCACCTGGGTTTGGCAGTGGAAGAAGACCCGGAGCCGGAGCAGATGCGCTTCATCCGCAGTGACCAATACAGCTTCGTGACACAAGGAATACCTGCCCTGCACATCAAGTATGGCAACAAGACCAAAGACGGACAGAACAACCTGAACAAGCAAGTGGAGGCTTGGCGCGCCGTCCATTACCACAAGCCGCAGGATGGCTTCGAAAACGGCACCTTCGACTTCGACGCCGGCAAAAAATACGTACAGCTCAACTTCCTTATTAGTTACCAAGTAGCCAATAACCCGCAACGACCCACCTGGAAGCCAGGCGACTTCTTCGGAACGCGGTTCGTGCAGTAGAAAGTAGTATCATACCTAAACACGGCGAGCTGCTCTGATTTCAGGGCAGCTCGCTGTGTTTAGATAGTACCGATACCGGTTGCTTCTGTGTGTAGGTGGTGTCTGGTGTTACATCTCATTCCTGAACCCTCCCCTCCGAGCAGTGGGACTCCTCCTGCAGGAGCTGTACTCCTGCTCTAACTTTCATACCTCGCCCTTTCTGTCATTCCGACGAAAGGAGGAATCTGTTACGCTGCCTGCCGCCGGTGCGAGCGCAGCGGGAACCGGCGGTGAGACATGCCGGCCAATATGCACCTGGCGTTCCCTCTGTTCCCTTCCCCTCAGAAAAGCCGCATCTGCGCTGACGCTGGATGCTCTGCCAGTAGGGCATGAGATTCCTCCTTTCGTCGGAATGACAGAGAGTGTATGGGAAAGGGTACAAGAGTGGCGGGAGCGTGAGCAGATATAGCAGGCGAAGACCAGGTATAGGTATAGCTGACAGGTATAGCCTTGACACCCCTCTGGCTCCCCTCAAGGGGAGAGTTTCCACAGCAGCTAAAAGGAAAAGACATCGGCCAGGTGCGCCAATGGCGATTTTTTGTTCGAGCGGTCAGCGAGTTCAAAAGCGTCTTGACTTTTTTGCTTACTTTTTGTGTCAAGACAAAAAGTAAGGCCCGCCCGGCCAGGGCAAGCTATACAATAAAAGCAGAAGGAAGAAGCTAACAATAACTACGAAGCTACCTACTTAAACACCAAGAGCTGCCCTAAATCAGGACAGCCCTTGGTTCAATCGTTGCTGCGAATCATCACCTCACTTTTCCGAGGCCTTAGCAGAAATCATTATCCATTAACTAGTACATCATATCATAATACTCATGCGCCATACGGTCGGAGTCGAAACGTGGGATGATGTCCCGCATGCCTTGCTTCACAATATTCATCCACTTGGCTCTGTCGCTGTAGTAGGTCGGAATCACCTCTTTTTCGAGGATATTCATCAGGTTTTTGTGGTCAATCTCATCCTGCATGGGGTCAGGGAGGTTGGTGTCCACAACAGGTAACACGAAGCTGTTTTCGCCGTGGCGCGCAAACTCTGGCAGCCAGCCATCCAACACCGACAGGTTGACTGCTCCGTTCATAGCCGCCGTCATGCCACTGGTGCCGGATGCTTCGCGTGGGCGGCGTGGCGTGTTAAGCCACACATCCGCTCCTTGCTTCAGCTTCTTGGAAAGGCCAATCTCATATCCCGTCAGCACAGCAAAGTTCGACTTCTGGTACGACAGGCTCACCAGGCTGTTGAAAACGCTCACTGCGCCCTCATCAAACGGGTAAGGTTTGCCTGCCCATATCACCTGCACCGGCCGCGCCTCCTGCGAAAGCATGTCGAAGAAACGCTCAATGTCATGCACCAGCAGGTCGGCACGCTTATAGGCGGCAAAGCGCCTCGCCCACACAATGGTGAGCACGTCGGGCCGGAAGAGTTTACCTGTCTGGTCTGCCACAATCTCGAACAAATCCCGCTTCATGTCAGCTTTGCGCTGTATCATAGCCTGGTTGTCGTCGTGCTCCAGGCCCTGTCGCAGGGTCTTGTCCATCCAGAAGGGCACATTTTGGGCATTGGTGATGGCTTTTATATCACAGATTCCCTCGTTGCCGTACCACATGCGCCGGGACACCTCCCCGTGCAACTGCGACACCCCGTTGGCCACTTTGGCCAGCCGCAGCGCCGCCAAGGTATAGTCGAAGTAGTTGCCGTGCATGCCGGTCATTCTTCTGGCCTCCTCCAGTGGCGTATCATTGAAGAACGACATCCTGTTGAGCAGCTGGATATCGTGCACCTCGTTACCGGCTTTTTCCGGGGTATGCGTGGTAAATACCAGGCGCTTCCTGACCTCCTCCGCACTGCCATATTTCTCATGCAGGTGGAAAGCCAGCGGCAGCGCGTGACCCTCGTTCATGTGATAAATGTCTGCCCCACCGAGCTCCTCTACTACTTTGGCACCGGCTATACCCAGCACAATACTCTGCGCGATGCGAGTGGTCTGCTCCTTGTCGTATAAATGGTATGTAATGGTGCGGGCCAAGTAATCATTCTCAGGGAGGTTAGTCGTGAGGAAGTACATAGGCACCGTGCCGAAAACCTCAGGCCGCAGCACCAGCGCTTGCACTACCACCGGGTGGCCATTCACATTGACTGTTACTTTGATGCCAGAGTCTTCGAGGTAGGTATAGTATTTCTTCTGAAACTGCACCCGCATGGTCTGGTCGTCGTTGCGGGTCTGGTCATAATAGCCGTACTTCCACAGGATGCCGATTCCCACCATGTTCTGACGCAGGTCATAGGCGCTGCGCATGTGCGACCCGGCCAGGAAACCTAAACCCCCTGAGTAGACTTTGAGCGCCTGGTGAATGCCGTACTCCATGCTGAAATACGCTACGCGTTTCTGATACTTCTCATTAATCTCGTAAGGATGGTACCACTTACTGTAAATTGTCATAATCTAAAAACCTAAATTTAATCATAAATGAGGGCCTGAATGCAGTTCGTTTGCACGCCTCTCCAGTATCCGCACAGGCCATACCTGAACTTGCGATAATTCAATTCCCCTCCTATAACAGCGCCCCAAATCTCGATTTATATAAAACAACGTATCTTGTACGTATAGTAAAATCCGTATTTGTCTCGCTGCTTTCAACCTGCAATTTGAGACAACCAAAGTTCCTATACAAGCTTCACTCCCTTTTTGTTAACGATATAGTACTAAAAACCTGTCCCTACCCGTCCTGCTGCTGTATTGGTTTTGAACCCAGTTTGGCTTATACTTACACGGCCGGCCTTCTTGGTGAGCCCAGGTGCCAAGTATAGGTTTCTCGACCCGATGCCCAGACTGTCTCCATTTGAGTTCCGTTAGTGTAACCCTCCTTCATCTAAACTATCGCCAAAGAATTAGTCTCCTGACCAGTTGCCTAGCATATTTGGTAGACAAGCGGAAAATGAAAAAGCGCCGCTGGGAGGCGGCGCTTGTATCAAATATATTTGTCTTAACCCTAACTGTTGATGAGCCCTCGCTGCAGCGCATACCTTACCAGCATAGCGGTATTGCGTGAGCTGGTCTTCTCCAGCAGGTTCTGTCGGTGCGTTTCTACAGTACGCTTGCTGGTAAACAACCGTTCAGCAATTTCGGCATTCGTGAAGCCCTCGCCGATGAGCGCCAGCACCTCCAGCTCTCGCTTCGAAAGCTCCCGTTGCTGCTCAGCGGTTGGCTGCAGCACTGGTTGGGCCAAGTTATAAGACTGTACCTTGCGGAGGAGGTGCAGCGCTATGTCAGAACAGATATACCGGCTCCCAGAAGCCACAAGCAGGAGCCCGTGGCAAAGTTCGTCCCTGCTTACGGTTTTGAGCATGTAGCCTGAGGCCCCGATTTCCATCATCCTTTTCACATGGCTTATGTCGTCGAGCACCGAGAGCACCAACACTTTCACGTTCGGATATTGCTCCACTATCTCTCTGGTCAGTTCAAAGCCATCCTTGCCAGGCAAACCAATATCCATTAGCACCACATCGGCATGCACAGTAGCCAGCAAGTTCAAGAGTTGGTCTCCATTTGCGGCCTCACCCACTATTCTGATAGAGGGATGCCCGTTCAACAGGGCCTTTACCCCATCCCGGATAATTGTGTGGTCGTCCGTGATTATTACATCAATCATGCTATAGATGTCGTGTACAAATTAGCTGATGAAGCCATTTGGGATAAATAGTGCAGTCCTTTGGTTCTCAATTTTCCCTTTATATTGTTATCGTAAAAGCCTTTCAGGAGCGTTGCCACCTAGTGCGGTGTAACTCCTATCCCCTGGCCTCTAAGACGCGTCCAAGGTCCAAAAGAATGGGTAATTTTCATGATAAAAACCAAAACTGCAATGGCAGGTGGGTTTCTTCGTTAAAAAACAAGGCTTGCCCCGAACATTTAAGTATTTTCTACTATATAACTATACGTGTTTATATCATCTGGTAGAACCTTAATTATGGTTAGATTTGTATTGGCCTGATTCTTAACTAGCTGACATTTTTTCTACTTCAAATCTGAGTATAGGCAACACTTTAAAGCTATACCTTCGGCCTTCGAAACAAGGCAGTCATACCTGATGCTCTGATATGCTAAAAGGTCTTAAATAAGCGAGTTATGGGAATTTCGATACAGGAAATGCCGGAGAGTGTAGTCATCCAGTGCCAGGGAGAACTGGACCAACACGTTGTAGCCTCGTTTGATGAGGCGATTCAAAAGGCGAACTTCTCCTCTCACCACAACATCTGGGTAGACTGTGCGGGAATCACCTCCATCTCTACCTCAGCCATGCGGTCAATACTTTCGTATTTAGGCACTATAGATACACTTGGTATCAGTTTAGTGCTTTACAACCTGCAGCCGGTGGTACAGCAAAAACTGGAGCAGGCTGGGCTTACCCCGCATCTGAAAATAGTACCCGGTATCAAAGAGGCTTACCTGCACTACAAGCACAGGTGAAATGCGGGTTGATTTAGTGAGCCGCCATTAGAAGGCGGAAGTGATTGATGTAAAATGCCTACGTTATGAAAACATTCCATGTTACCACGACTGAACTGCATGACGGCACCATCCTGAAGTTTGAGGGGGAGCTTGACGCCAGTTCATCCGTTTACGCAGACCATGCACTGGAACAAGCCATCGCAGCAGAAAAGGATTATGTCCTGATTGACTGCAGCGGTCTCCTTTATATCTCCTCTGCCGGGTTAGGCGTGCTGCTGGCCGCTTTTCAGGCCTGCAACCTCAAAGACCAACAACTGGTGATGGTGGACATGAAACCGAAAATCCGGAACGTGTTCGAGATTCTGGGGCTGGACCGCATCATCAAATCGGCCGCCACAGTAGAGGAGGCAAAACAGCTGGTAGTGAAGTAGCAGCCATACCTACACCATTTACTGAGCTAATACAAAAAAAGGGCCGCTAGTTGCGGCCCTTTTTCCTTCAAATATACTCAAACATTATGTTCTATCTGTCATAATCGCTGCCTTCGTTGCGGCGGTTGCGTGAGAACAGCGCTCTTTCGTTGCTGTCATCGTTGTGGGAACGGCTGCTGCTGCCACGGCCGGAAGAGGAGCCATAGCTGCCCTGTGAAGAGCCACCGTAGCTGCCTTGTGAACCGTAGCCGGATGAGCCGTAGCCTCCTTGTGAGGAGCTGCCATAGCCTTGGGAGCTACCATAGCCACCTGAGCTGCCCATAGAGCTGGTTCTACCTGACATACCGGACTGAGAACCCTGGCCATAGCCAGACGAGCCATAGTCGGAGCCGCTTCTGCCGTAGCCACTCTGCGAGCCATAACCACCGCCCATAGAACCGGATGAACCGTAGCCTCCCTGCGAAGAACCGTAGTTGCCTTGAGAGGAGCCGTAGCCGCCTGAGCCTGTGTTGCTGTAGGTGCCGCCGCTAAAGGAACCGGCACCGCTGCCAAAGGAGCCACCGCCCATGGAGCCGGAACCGCCGCTGCCCATAGAGCCGCTGCCGTAACCTGAAGACGAGCCACCATAAGAGCTGCCTCTTGAGCCCTGGTCACCGCCCATTGAACCGTAATCGCCGCCACTCATGGAGCCGTAGCTGCCTGAGCCGCCGTAACCGCCATGTGAGCTATAGTTGGAGCCACCGTAGCCGGAACCACTGTAGCCTCCTTGTGAACCAGAGCCGTAGCCACCAGTTGAGCCTCCGCCCATAGAACCGGAACGGCCGCTGTAGTTCTGGCTTCCGCCCATGGAGCCGGAGCTACCATAGTTGCTGCCTTGCGAGCCGGAACCATAACCCGATGAGCCATAACCTCCTTGTGAGGAACCGCCATAACCACCTGAGCTGCCTCTGCCTGACATACCGGACTGTGAGCCGGAGCCATAGCCAGACGAGCCATAACCAGATGAGCCGTAGCCGGACGAACCATAGTTACCGGAGCCGCTCATAGAGCCAGAGCCGTAGCCGCTTCCTTGTGAACCTGAACCATAACCTCCTTGTGAGGAACCGTATCCTCCTTGGGAGCTTCCATATCCACCCTGAGAGCCGGAGCCATATCCGCCTCCGTATGAGCTACCGCCCATGGAGCCAGAGCCGCTGTAGCTGCTGCCCTGTGAGCCGTAGCGCTCTCTGCCTGACTGGCCGTAGCCAGAGCTGCTGCCATACTGGCCACTGCCGCCTCCACCATACGAGGAGCCCCGGCTGCTGTAGTCACTGCCTCCTGTAGAGCCAGAACCATAGCTTGAGGAGCCGTAGCCGCCTCTGTCGTAGTTACCCGAATTGGATGAGCCACCACTGTAGTTTCTGTATGAACCTTCTCTTCTGTCTCTGTCATTGTCTTCTTCGCCACCAGTCACTCTCTCCCAGGCATGGCTGATTGTTTCGCCAATTCTGCCGAAGAAGCCTCTGTCTTCATCGTTGGAGCGGTCGCGGTTGTAAGAACCATAATCACCTTCGTCGTAATTACGCTGATAGTCTCTTGCCATAGCTTTATGTTTAAATAGGTTGATAAATTTTAACAAATCGTATGGTCATTAAACGCTTTATCACCCATCAGGTTTAGAAAAACAGGCATATCCTATAGCTTATATTTTCCCACAACACATAACACAACCTGTAGTAAATCAATAAGTTATATATAACACTACTGCTATACATAATCAATCTGGCAGCCGCTGGTAGGTGTATATACTGGCCTAAACAACCGAACCTGACCAGCCACACAGGTTAAATACTTATTTTATAAAAGCCTCAACCAAAATAGCCGGCACAGGCATTCCCAAACTTCGGTCTTACTCGTAAAAAACTCTTAGCGCAATCCCTGAGGTCCAGGGCAATGGGTGCCTGTTCCTGCACTGTCTGATGCCAGCACCGACTTGGCACCCGTTGAGTTGATGATAAAAGCACATGAAAATATTAGAGCTAAGAATAATGCGTGGGCCAAACTACTGGTCCATCAAGCATCCTAAAATCATCGTGATGAAGCTCGACCTGGAGAACCTGCAGGATGTGCTCACCAGTGAGGTACCGCAGTTTCCGGAACGCCTAGAAAAACTCTTCCCAGGCATGTATGAGCACCGCTCCTCTACCGGTACACCAGGAGGCTTCTTTAAGCTTGTGCGCGAAGGCACGCCGTTTAGCAAGGTGGTGCAGCACATCGCCCTGGAGCTACAGACGCTGGCAGGTATGGACAGCGGCTACGGCCGCCGATACCCTGGTCCGGAGACGGGCACCGACTACGTGATATTCTCTTACCAGCAGGAACGTGCGGGAGAGTTTGCCGCCCATGCCGCCGTCCGAATCACCGAGGCGCTCTCACGTGGCAAGAAGCCAAGCATCGTGCAGGATATAGCCCGCCTGCACCAGATTCGCGAAGACGAATACTTCGGACCAAGTACCGAGGCCATCGTGACGGAGGCGGTCAGCCGTAACATACCCTACATCAACAACCACCGCAGTGGCCTGATTCAGCTTGGTTACGGCATCCACCAGAAGCATATACAGGCGGCTATGACCAGCAAAACCTCGTTCTTCGCGGTGGAGAACGCCGGTAATAAAAACTCCACCAAACTGATATTGGAAGAAGCCGGTATACCGGTGCCGCAGGGTAGCATCGTTACTAACCCAGAGGAGTTGGAGGAGGCGATTGAGCAGTTGGGATTTCCAGTCGTCATCAAACCCCTGAGTGGCAACCAGGGTAAGGGCGCCAGCATCAACGTACGCTGCCGCAAAGACTCCCTGAAATCCCTCGCAGAGGCGCAACGCTATTCCCGCGAGGTCATGGTGGAGCAATTCATTGTTGGTGATGACTACCGCCTGCTCGTCATCAATGGCAAGTTCACGGCCGCTGCCAAGCGCACACCGGCACTGGTCATCGGCGATGGGGTTTCCACCATACAGCAGCTGGTGAAGCAAGTAAACAAGGACCCACGCCGAGGTATAGGCCACGAAAAGGCACTCACACACATTAAGGTAGACAAGCAGACCCGCAGCATACTCAAAGACAGGGGCCTCACCTTGAAGTCGGTGCTGCCTGCCGGCGAGGTGCTATACCTGAAGAGCACGGCCAACCTCAGCACAGGCGGCACGGCCACTGATGTGACTGATATAGTGCATCCGTACAACGTGCTCATGGCCGAGCGTATAGCTGGCATCATTGGTTTGGATGTGTGTGGCATTGATGTGATGACCACCGACATTGCCATACCTTTGACAGAGACACGGGGAGCCGTGATTGAGGTGAACGCCGCGCCGGGTCTGCGCATGCACATCTCCCCTACCGAAGGACTGCCGCGCAACGTGGCAGAGCCCATCATCAACATGCTCTTCCCGCATGGCACTCCCTCGCGTATACCTATCGTGGCCATTACGGGCACCAACGGCAAAACCACTACCACGCGACTCGTCGCCCACATGCTCAAATTCAAGGGTTTCCAGGTAGGCTTTACCACCACGGATGGCATTTACATACAGGACAACAAAATCATCAAAGGCGACACGACCGGTTCCTACAGCAGCGAGTTCGTGCTCAAAGACCCCACCGTGAATTACGCCGTGCTGGAGTGCGCCCGTGGCGGTATGCTGCGCTCTGGACTCGCTTTCAGGCAATGCGACATCGGCATCGTGACCAACGTGTCGGCCGACCACCTGGGCCTCGGCGACATCTATACCGTGGACGACATGGCGCAGGTGAAAGCCGTTGTGCCCAGAACGGTGTGCTCCAATGGGTATGCCATACTCAACGCGGACGATGACCTGGTATATGACATGGCGACAGGCCTCAACTGCAAAGTCGCATTCTTCAGCCTGGACGAGAACAACCCGCGCATCCTCAAGCACATCGCCAAGGGCGGGCTGGCTGCCGTGTTCGAGAACGGCTTTATCTCCATCTTCAAGAACACCTACAAAATACGCGTGGACAGGGTGGCTGATATCCCGCTGACCTTTGGGGGGCGCGCCAGGTTCAACATACAAAACGTGTTGGCGGCCACACTCACCGGCTACATCAACCACTTCGAGATTGCCGAAATCAAAACAGCGTTACGCACGTTCCTGCCTTCTGCCGAGACCACACCAGGCCGCATGAACCTGTTCAAACTGCCACGCTACGAAGTGCTCATAGACTACGCCCACAACATTGCCAGCATGGAGGCCATCGCCGACTTTGTGGCCAATGTGCAGGCCACCTACAAAATAGGCATTGTGGCAGGTGTAGGCGACCGACTGGATGAAGACACCATTGAACTTGGACGGATAGCGGCTAGGACCTTTGATGAAATCATCATCCGGCAAGACAAGGATTTGCGGGGCAAGGATGGACAGGAGCTGAACAACCTGTTGAAGCAAGGCATCATGTCCGTTAAACCTGATATGAAGGTGATGGAGATACAGCAGGAGACCAGAGCCTTAGCCCACGCGCTGGAATATGCCCCGGAAGGTGCTTTCATCGCCCTCTTCTCAGAGGATATACCGGGCTCCATCAGGATGGTGGAAAGCTTCCGCATCATCCAGCACCGCCAGGAACCTGTGGACCAGAACGGAGCCTGATAGCAACTGCCTTCGCACCCATAAGTTTATGTTTGAGAAAAAGCTGCGCTTCCCGCTCCGGGAGGTGCAGCTTTTTTCTTTTCGGACCAAGTTTAGGTATAGCTATACCTGCTTTCTATACAAATGGCGACACCTGCCGCAGTGCAACAGCCACATCAGCCTGCACCATACCCAAATCAAGCTGCATGTCTCCTGCAGAATCCTGGGTAAAGGTGCGAGTGGCGATAGCGCGGCCTTCGTGGGTATGCCAAGTGGTGAGGGTATAGGTACCGGTCGCCATACCTGGCAGTGTGATGTTAACCGGTAACGGAGTTGCCTCCTGATTTATGGTGCGGTCCTTGCGCAGGTTTTGCTGGCGCAACAGCCACACCACCGCCTGCCTATCGTCGGCGCAGGCAAATGGCGCGAAGGCAGGCTCGCTCACCCGTATCTCCTCATTCAGGTTCCTTCTTCGGAAAGTGGTCCATTCAATGAGTTTCACAAACGCCGCCATACCTTTCTGGGCCAGTCGCATGCCATGCGTGAGTACGTGCGGGTGGCGGTTAGGCCAACGCATACCGCCACCGGCCCCGCCCGAAGCCAGGTGCGCCCACTGCATGTGACGGAAATACTCGTCATCGAAGTGCTCCGGCAGCGTGCGCTTCAAATCTTTGAAGGCATGAATGGGTCCGTGCTCGCTATCAAAAAAAGGGCGACTGTCCTGCAGGTGCTGAAGCGCCTCTCGAGTGAGTTTGCCCGTACAGATGGCAGATGCCACGGTGTTTTTAGGATGGTTGATGGTGGCCGCATCGTAGAAGTGGGTACTGGCGAAGTCCAGCAGCGGGTGACGGAAAATGGCATCGGCCACATCGGGGCGCTCGTGCAGCAGAGGACCGTAGATGGAGACGGTCTGCGGGTGTGACCGGCCATAGAGGCGCAGCTCCGTTTCCCGCACGTGCGTGCTCAGCTCAGTGATGAAATCAGTGAACACATCGGTGCGGCCACCGGCATGGGCGGGGTGTATCTCGTTCCAGAGGTCCCATGCAAAGAGCACGCCGCTGCCGCCCCACCGCTCAATGGCGAACGTGAAACGGCTTTTGATGGCTTGCAAGGTATCGGGGCAGGTGAGCCAGCCGGAGCGCTTAGCGCAGGGGCCGCCATTCTTCCGGTTGTAGGGGTGGTGCTTCCACCTAATCCACATCCAGAAGGTATCCACGGGGGTGAGCAGGATGCGCAGGCCGTGCTTGGCACAGAGGGCGAACAAATCGTCCCAGAGTCGCACCATGTTGGGTGCAAATTTTCCTATAGGCCGCTCAATATACCTGTTCTCGGTCTGGGCGTACTCCAGCATGAAGCGTAGGCAGGTTACTCCGTGCTGCGCCAGCCAAGCCAGGTGCCCGTCCACCTGCGCCAGGTCCTTGCGCCGAAAGGCCTTAGCAAAATCCGGCCAGGTGATGGCGTCGTTCTGACCAATGGGTGTCCAGCTTCTGCCGTGCTCGGTCATGAAATAAGGTACGTCGGGTGCAACCTGTATCCAGGGGAGATGGTGTTGGTGGGCTTCAGCCTGTGTGGTTTTGGTGTGGCTACCCGCTAGTCCCAGTTCTTGGGTTAGTAGGCCGTTAATGGCTTCATTATCTTTTAACTTTACTGGAACTTCTGATTTTAGCTGCTTGTACTCCATACCTACCTATGGACTCCCGGCTCTAGTTTCCGTCCGGGAATCATCCTGAATTCAAAACTAGCGGTAATCAATAAAATTTAAAATGATGCTATCGATGCCTGTCGCTCGCCTCCTTTTTGAGTTAAGTGACAGGCGCCTGTCGCAAAGATAAGCTTTCGGAAAGTGTCGTCCTGCGCATTATTTCCTGCGCCTTCCGCAGCGCCTCGGCATAGGGCTCACACAGAATGCGTTGTGGCTTGTCACCAGGTTCTTGTTCCGCATCCCAGAGTCCCGCCCTGTGCCAGCAATCCAATCGGTCCCAATCCGGGCGGTCGATGATTGGATACAGGCAAATGCCCCAGAACTGGATGCCTTCCTGAACCACGGCTGCGCATTCTTCCGTCACAAAGCGAACCCAATGCGGACGGTCTATACCTGGATGGCTTGTCTCTGCCAGTACCAGGGGCTTGCCATAGCGATGGTATACCTCTGACAGCAAATCCCTCAAACCCCGCCACCGCTCATCGGCGTGCTCTTTCACCCAACTGAGGGTGGCATTTGTGCCTACCTCCCACTGGTTGTCATAATAATAATTGGCTCCAATTATGTCCAGGTAATCCGGTGAACCGCCTAACTCCGGGCAGATGCGGCCGCACAGTATGTCCACTGCCTGGTACTGGAGCTCGTGCGCGCGTTGTGCCTCGGCCAATTGCTCCAGATTCGCATCCAACGGTGCCACCACATTCACCAACGGCTCTGTCGTCATAATCAACACGGAAGGGTCTACCTCACGCATGGCTGCCACGCCCTCAATATAAGCGCGCATCAGGGCATATTTCACTTCCCACCCTTGGCCCATGCAATAAGGGGAGGTACCCCTTACATCACCGCCAAGCCAGGACAGAAAACTCACTTCGTTGATGGGAGTCATCACCAGGATATCATCCGGGTAACTGGAACGGTAAAACGTGACGAAGGCACGGCACATGGCCGCAAAGCGCCTGGCAAACATAGGGTGCAGGGGTGTCAAATCATCCGGGAAACCGAAATGGCACAGGTCCCATACCTGCTGTATGCCCAGCGCCTTGCCCTGGCGCAGCATCTGCCTCACCGTTGACCAGTCGTATTCGTACGGGCGCTTCTCCACTTGGCTCCAGCGTATACCTTCCCGCACGGTCCGTATGCCAAATGCCAGCAGGTTCTGGTAATCCTGTTGTAATTGCTGCAAATGGCCGGTGAGCAACAGAAAGTCCACTCTGTTTCCAAAGGCGTTGAGCTTGTCAGTGCATTCAAACCCTGCCATCCAGAATGAGTGGAACGGGCTCTCCTGAAGTGTATTGGTAAATGGTATGGCCGCTTTTTTTGTCATGCGCAATGTATAGGTACTTTCTCGTCCCAACCACCCGGCCAGGAAGATTTAGGGTCAGATGGCGTTTCCGTAGCCGCCTTTGCCAAGGTTCACCCCAACATCAACCTGCTTGAAACCGTTGCTTTTCAGCTTTGCGCCATCGAGTAGCGCCGGCTCCTCTTGCACCGATAGTTTCTTGAAGAGCGTGAGCGCCTGGGCCACCACCTGGTCCATGTTGTAGTATTTATAGGTCGCCAGTCGGCCCACGAAGTGCACGCCCGGCGTGGCATCGGCCAGCTTCTTGTACTGGTTGTAAAGCGCAGCATTCTCCGGCCGTGGCACCGGATAGTAGGGATCCCCTTCCGCCTGCGGATACTCATAGACCACACTGGTCTTGGTATGCTCCTGCCCAGTCAGGTATTTAAACTCTGTGATGCGGGTATAGGCGTGCTCGTTGGGGTAGTTCACCACCGCCACCGGCAGGTGCACCGGCTTGTCCAGCGTCTCGTGCTTGAACTCCAGCGAGCGGTAGGGCAGCTTGCCATACCTGAAATCAAAGTACTCATCCACCGGACCGGTATAAATCATCTCCCGGAAAGGAATCATGTCCAGGATGTCGTGGTAATCGGTGTTGAGCATGATTTTGATGTTGGGGTGCGCCAACAGCTTCTCGAACATACTGGTAAAGCCGTGCAACGGCATGGCCTGGAAAGTATCGGTAAAATAACGGTCGTCGCGGTTAGTGCGCACAGGCACCCGAGACGTCACGGACTTGTCCAGTTCCGACGGGTCCATGCCCCACTGCTTGCGGGTATAGTTCCGGAAGAATTTCTCGTACAGCTCGCGCCCCACCTTGCTCACCACCACATCCTCGGAGGTGCGCACCGGCGACACCTCCTCCGCCACCGACTTGAAGAAATCATCCACCTCAAAGGAGGTCAGGCTGAGGCCATAGAGTTTGTTGATGGTATCCAGGTTGATGGGCATGGGAACCAGTTGCCCGTCCACGCTGGCCAGCACCCGGTGCTCGTAAGGGCGCCAGGCCGTGAACTGCGACAGGTACTCGAATACCTCCCGGGAGTTGGTATGGAAGATGTGCGGCCCGTACTTGTGCACCAGTATACCTGACTCGTTGTAATGGTCGAAGGCGTTGCCCGCAATGTGCGGACGTTTATCAATGATGAGGACTTTCTTATTCAGCTGTGAAGCCAGGCGCTCGGCAAGGACACTGCCGGCAAAGCCCGCCCCTACTATCAGGTAATCGAACATATAATGATATATTAAAAAGGTGAGTAGGGTGTGAGGCTTAGTCCTGGTACTGATTTTTCTGATGCAATGCTTTGGCCATCAGTTCCACCATACCACGCCAGGTCTTATCCCAGGATTGGTCGGCCATGAAGGTATCCACCGCAGTCAGCCACTGGTCATCTTCCTGTTGGGCCATGGCTTTTTCCACTGCTTGCACAAAGCCATCGGCTGTGTCAGCGATGTGGACCAGGCCTGCATCTCCGTAAGGATGCACCACATCCCGTATTTCCGTGGAGACGACGGGTTTGCCGGCCGCCAGGTACTCGGGTGTTTTAGTCGGGCTGATGAACCGGGTCGATTCGTTGATGGCGAAAGGGAGCATCGCCACGTTCCAGCCACTCAGGTAGGCAGGCAGTTCCTTGTACGATTTGCCACCCAGGTAATGGATGTTAGGGTGCTGCGGCAGCGAGGCGGGGTCAATCTTCACGACCGGACCAATCATCACGATTTGCCACTCCGGCCTGGCCGCCGCCAAATCACCTAGCAAGTCGATGTCCATACGCTCGTCTATCACCCCGAAAAAGCCGATGCGAGGCTGCGGAATGGATACCTGGTCTGCTGGCTCGGGCAGGGCTTTGCGTGCCTGCGCGAAGTGCGCCTTATCGATGCTGCTCGGGAAGGCATAGGCCTGCTGGTGCTGCTGTTTCTTCGCTTCGTACAGACTCTGCCCGCCCGTGAAAACGAGGTCAGCTTTTTGGAACAGTTCCAACTCCAACTCCTTCAGGCGCGGGGGTGCGAACTTGAATGCTGCCAGTTCATCCATGCAATCATACACTGTGAGCACTGGATTGAAGTGACTGGTGAAACTCAGCGCCATGGGCGTGTAATACCAGAAAAGGTACCGGTCAATGGATTGCTCCGCGAACAGCTTGTCGAGCAGCGCGCGCTGCGCCTCCTCCACCCGCTCTGCCGGGAAGCCATGTGGCAGACAAGGCACGGCGAGTTGCACGCCTGCCTCCCGCTCCGAGAGCTGCAGGTAGGGTTGTTGGCAATCGGCATACACGGGCTCTTCCACAAAGAACAGGCGGCCATATCTGGCGAAGCGTGAGAGCAGGTGCTGCGGCCGCTGGTAGACAAAATCCCAGCGTAGGTGTGACAGGCAGACCACGTCCGGCAGGTGCTGCAGAAAGGTTTCTATACCTGCGGTGTCACTTGATTTTTTTGCTGCCTTCCCTGTTGTAGTGGGTGCAGTTATGGTGTTGCTTTCTCCGGACGTTTCCGGCTCAAAAGATGCAGAGTCTGAGTTTGTTTTGAACATGTTTGGTGCTATAAATAGGATTGGGATTCACTTCTGCCGCTGAGGCGCTGTTTCTCCTCTTGGCGAAGCTTTGTGTCGGTCTTCTATCTATGGGGTTTCGAAAAAACACAGCAGGAGAATAACACCGATTAGCTTACGTTCTTATACCCACTCCTAGTTGCACCGCTTGTATAATAATAAGTTCTAAAGGAACACTCCTAATAACAGCGAGCGAAAGGACTTCTTTGCCCATACGCACTACATGTGCCATTTCCAGCCTCCAGAGCAGTATTAATTGAATTGTATCAAGCGTCAAAACCTGACGGCATCCTGCGCTGCACAGCCCTCGTACTTGTACTGATTTTAGCTAAGAGGAAGTACGTAATTACTGTTGCAGCCTGAAAGAGGACTCCTGCAAGTGATTGAGTATCAACAAGACATTCAGTACCAAACGGATTTGGCAACTGGAAACTGCAACGGGAGCATGCTCTACGGGTGAACCTGCACCTGATCCTGTCTGACGCCACGCAAGCGACGCACACACTCGCTTTAGTACATAGCACAACGAACCATTAGAAATGGAACATGCTAGCTTCACTTAACTCGTCCACTTACTTGCCCTATGTGACAAAGCTAGGCGCGTTGTAGGTATAGCCTATACCCCTTGAGCGCCAGCCGCTTGTTTTACCTGCTGGATTTAATGAGTGGAATCTGTCCCAAATGTTATCATGAATACCTATTTTGCGAGTCAGAAAATAGGCGGCAGGTATGCAGGATTCCCCCACAGACGAAATCACTCCCACACAGAGCAACGGCATTGGCCTACGCAACGAGCGCTCGCTTTACGCTGCCCTGAAGCAATGGTACGCCCAGCCCGGCGATTGCTTTGAGGTGCCGCTCAATGGGTATGTGATTGACTTGGTGCGGGACGGGCAGCTGGTCGAGATACAGACGCGCAACTTCTCGGCTATCCGCCAGAAGCTGCAGACGCTGGTGCAGGAGCACCGCGTACACCTGGTTCACCCCATCACGTTGGAGAAATGGGTCGTGCAGGTAGACAAGAAAGGTTCCACCACGCTCTCCCGCCGCAAGTCCACTTCCAAGGGAAGGCTAACCGATTTGTTTGAGGAACTGGTGCGTAAACCGGAGCTAATCAGCCACGCGAACTTCAGCATCGAGTTCCCTCTGATACAGGAGGAAGAGGTGCGTTGCAAAGACGGCAAAGGCAGCAAGCGCCGCAAACGCGAAAGCCTGAAAGACCGCCGACTGGTGGGCGTACTGGACTCCAGGGTCTTCCGCAGCAACCTCGATTTTCTTTCCTTCCTGCCTCCTTCCCTACCCCAGCCTTTTTCAACCAAGTGCCTGGCCCAAGCCACCGGACTGCCCCTACACCGCTGCCGCCAAATCACCTACTGCCTCCGCAAGATGGACGCCATCGTGGTGACAGGCAAACGCGGCAATGAGCTGCTCTACGAGTGGTAGCCGTACCTTAACCCAAGTTGCGCCCGCGCAGTATACCTGTGTTGATTCCAAAACCGACGACACAGCATGGAGCAGCGCAACATCTACATCGGCACCTCGGGGTGGCACTACAAACACTGGATGGGCACCTTCTACCCAGAGGGTCTCAAGCCTAAGGACTTTACCAGCCATTACCTCCGCTTCTTCCGTACCGTCGAAATCAACAACTCCTTTTATAAGCTGCCCTCCCGCGACACCTTCGCCAACTGGCGCACCTCCGTACCCGATGACTTCGTTTTTGCCGTGAAGGGCAGCCGCTTCATCACGCACATGAAAAAACTGAAGGACCCGCAGGAGAGCATACAGCGCTTTTTAGAGAACGTGAACGCGCTGGAGGAAAAGCTGGGGCCCATCCTGTTTCAGCTGCCACCGGGCTGGGCCGTGAACGAGGAGCGGCTGGCTGCCTTCCTGGCAGTGCTGCCACCCTACTACCGCTATACCTTCGAGTTCCGCCACCCCAGCTGGTACACGCCCGGCGTGCTGGAGCTTCTGCGCAGGTATAACGCCGCCTTCTGCATTTACGAGCTGGAGTACCACCTTTCGCCGCTGGAGGTGACCGCTGATTTTGTGTATGTGCGCCTGCACGGGCCGGAGACGAGGTATGCCGGCAGCTACTCAGAAGAAGCCCTGCAGCACTGGGCCGTACAGTGCCTCGGCTGGCAGCAGCAGGGGCTGGATGTGTATGTGTACTTCGACAACGACCAGCTGGGCTACGCCGCCTTCAACGCCCGGCGCCTGCAGGAGCTCGTGCACGAGAAACAGTCGCAACCGGTATAAACTCAGGAAATGGTGGAGCCAACGAAGCCTTTTTGCCCAATTGTTTGTTAAGGGGAAGAATAGCAGAAATTGCTATGGATGCTTGGTTGGTGACTGTATCTTTGCAGTACCAATTTGTGAGAAAAAACAAAAGTAAATGGAACGTATAACAACTGATATATGCATTGTAGGCGCAGGCCCGGTAGGCTTGTTCGCCGTGTTTGAGGCTGGCCTGCTCAAGATGCGCTGCCACGTGGTAGACGCCCTGCCTGTGGTGGGAGGCCAACTGGCTGAAATCTACCCCAAGAAGCCCATCTATGACATACCCGGCTACCCCTCTATTCTGGCAGGTGAGCTGGTAGATAACCTGATGAAACAGATTGAGCCTTTCCACCCGACCTTCACCTTAGGTGAGCGCGTGGAGGAACTCGACAAGCAGGAAGACGACTCCTTTATCGTACGCACTTCCGAAGGCACTGAAATTGCCTGCAAGGTGGTGGTGATAGCCGGTGGCCTTGGCTCCTTTGAGCCGCGCAAGCCGGCCATTGAAAGTCTGGAGAACTTTGAGGGCAAAGGCGTGACCTACATGGTGCGCGACCCGGAACTGTTCCGTAGCAAGCGCATTGTGCTGGCTGGCGGCGGCGACTCTGCCCTGGATTGGACCATTTTCCTGGCCGGATTGGCCGAGGAACTGACGCTGGTACACCGCGGCTCTACCTTCAGGGGAGCACCGGAATCAGCCGAGAAGGTATTGGCCCTGGCCGAGGAAGGCCAGATAAAACTGCTGCTGAAGTCGAACGTGACCGACGTGAGCGGCAACGGAAAACTGGACTCGGTGAAGGTGCTGATTGATAACGAGACCGAACACCAGATAAAGGCCGACTACTTCATCCCGCTCTTCGGGCTGGTGCCGAAGCTGGGGCCGCTGGAGAACTGGGGGCTGGAGTTGGAGAAAGGCGCCATCGTGGTGAACACCTTCGACTACTCCACCAACATACCGGGCGTATACGCCATCGGCGACATCAACACCTACCCGGGCAAGCTCAAGCTTATTCTGTGCGGTTTCCATGAGTCGGCTTTGATGGCCCAAAGTGCCTATAATATTATTTACCCGGACAAGAAGTTCGTGCTGAAATACACCACCGTGAACGGCATACAGGAGCTCAGCTAATGGAAGGAACCGTGAACATACACGTGGAGCTGCATGACGGCAGCCGCGTAACACTGGAAGCACCCACCGACATGGGCCTCTCGGTGATGGAAGTGATGAAGGCCAACGAGCTGGAAGTACCTGCTATCTGCGGCGGTATGGCCATCTGCGCCACCTGCCACGTGGAGGTGCTGCAAAGTGGTGAGCTCCCTGAACCAAGTGACGATGAGGCCTACATGCTGGAGACCTTGCCGCACGCCACTGCCACCAGCCGCCTCTCCTGTCAGCTGCGCATCAACCCCTACCTGGACGGACTGGTGGTGCGTCTGATGCCGGAAGCATAAGCGCTATACCTTTTACCTGAAAACCAGAAAGCCATACCTGTAGCGGGTATGGCTTTTTTGTTGTGCTATACCTTGTTCTGCTCCATGTACGGCTGCCAGTTGACGATGAGCACACTTTAGATATACTCAGACCCTGTTCGGGCACAGAAGCAGTAAGATAACAGAGCTTTACACCCATGTGACAAGCTACGCGCTTGATAAATCACGAGACTAGTTGAAAATCTGTGACATTCACCTATATTAGCTTAACTATATACAATGGGAGGTGCGTGCGGTGCTGCACAGCTCAAAACGAATGAATACAGAAAATATCACCTTCACATATAACGCAGATAAACGTGACAGTAACGCTTACACAGTAGTTGGGCTGCATGTATTATTTATGAAGAATGAAATTCAGTAACACTAATGCCTTACTAATTCAAGCTGTTTATCACTCTCAAAAAGGTGAAGAAGGAGTATCATTGGTGAATCTAATAGGCTTTGTTGACTATGTGAACCACTCCATCATATCATATCAAAAATTTGCTGAAAGTATAGAATCAGCTAAAGATTGCGGTTTGATAAAAATACAGGGAGGAAAGCTAAAGACAACTAATTCTTTCAAAAGCTGGAGAGTGAGTCTTCCAAAGAAGCTCAACTTTCAAAAGGAGAACTCGGAGTTATTATGCTACCTGGATAAATGTTGTCAAAAGCCTGGAAAAGCGATAAGTACACCTGAATTCCCTGCAGATGAATTTAATTGCGCTGTAGAAGAGTATTTGAAAAAAACACGATAGCCCAACACAATGCATACTAAACCCTCACTACGTTTCGGGCTTTGCATGCACGCGGCCGTCTGGCAACACAACAAACACCCATGCAAACCTACATCCTACTCCTGAGAGGCGTGATGCCGACTGGCAAGAACAGGGTGCCGATGGCGCAGCTCCGGCAGGTGCTGAGCGACGCCGGCTTCGGCCGTGTCCGCACCTGGATTCAGAGCGGCAACGTCATCCTGCAATCTGATTTGGCGCCCAAAGAGCTGGAGCATCGGGTGCATGCCTTGATTAAAGAACACATCGGCCCCACACTGGCCATTGTGGCCCGGACGGCCGATGAAATCAGGCAGGTGATTCAGGG
Organism: Pontibacter roseus DSM 17521; assembly: GCF_000373265.1. Taxonomy (GTDB): domain Bacteria; phylum Bacteroidota; class Bacteroidia; order Cytophagales; family Hymenobacteraceae; genus Pontibacter; species Pontibacter roseus. The sequence goes on along the minus strand of NZ_KB890766.1, from coordinate 319,742 downwards.
CAACCCATATCTGGACGGCCATGACAGTGCGCGGGTGTTTTATGTGTCATTCCAGGAGCCACCACCTGCTGACAAAGTACAAGCGCTGCTGGCACAGGATTTTTCTCCTGAAAAGCTCACAGTAACAGAGAACGCAGCCTATATGTACATTCCAGCTGTCTATAGCAGCGGCAAGCTCAGCAACAACTTCCTGGAAAAGAAGCTGGGTGTGTCGGCCACTACGCGCAACTACAATACCTTGTCTAAACTAATCGAACTGGCCGAGGAGACCTGACCACCTATTTTTTTGAGCAACTGCACTACCTAGGTTTGTGAGACATACCTTTTAAAGTATATTAACGGCCCCATTACATCCACCGCTGGAGGCTGAAGCGGTATAGACAAGAATAAATACGTCCTACTCTCACTAGCTAGGTATAGCCACAGACTCCTAACTGAAAACAAAACATGACAAAAGGCTTACGCTATACCCTCTTTTTTGTGGGTGCTATCACCCTACTCACTGGCTGCGGCACCAAAGAGGCTGACGAGATAGAAGTCACGCAACCCCGCATCCAGGCCCCTGCCACATTCAAGCTGGCCAAAACGGAGACAGGCGCCGTGGAAGTCTACACCAAAGACGGCAAGGTGACGGGCGCGAAGGCCACGCACATGGGAGGAAGCGCCTTTTACTTCAACAACATCGTATCCACCACCACGGAGTTAGAATTCGTAAAGCCCGATACCGTCATTGCAGCATACAGATATGACAGGCCTTACTCGGAATCGGAACATCACCGTTTCAAGTACCGGAGCGAGTACACCCCCACCGACATCGTGCTCCACCCCTACAACCTGAGCAAAATCATCCGGCTGGCTCCCGAGGCCTCCAGCGGGTACGAGCTGGTGACCGACCCGACCGTGGTTGCCAAGGAGAAGCAGCTTTTTGTGCAGGCGCAGCAGGACACGCTCCTGACAATCACGCAGTACGAGCAGGTTTTCCAGCGCATGCGTTGGAACGGAGGGGCCATTACAACCTACACCAGAAACAACGACCAGGACAAGGCGCTCTACCAGCAGTTCACCGAAGTGGACACGCTGTGGATTCGTAAGAAAACCTTCTCTTTCCGGAAGGTGAAAGGGTAACAGAGGCTGATTTTGCAGCTTGGCGCGCGGCCCTATACCCTCAAATTTCGTATGTTGCAGCTATGAATCCACACCAACCCGAGATACGGACCGTCAACGTGACCCGCTACGTCACGCCCCTGCGCGAGGGCGGCTCGCTGCCTGCCATTGTGGAGGCCGACGACGAGTTCCTGTATGTGCTCAAGTTCCGGGGCGCTGGGCAGGGCATCAAAGTGCTTATAGCGGAAGTGATAGTGGGGGAGATTGCCCGGGCCCTCGGCTTCCGGGTACCGGAGATTGTGTTCATGCATCTTGACGAGGCCTTTGGCCGCACCGAGCCGGACGAGGAGATACAGGACTTGCTGCGTGCCAGCGAGGGCCTCAACCTCGGCTCGCACTACCTCTCGCAAGCCATCACCTTCGACCCGGTTGTCACCACACTGGATGCCACGCTCGCCTCCCAGATTGTCTGGCTGGACTGCCTGGTGACCAACGTGGACCGCACCGCCCGCAACACCAACATGCTCCTCTGGAAGAAGGAACTCTGGCTGATAGACCACGGCGCCGCCCTGTACTTCCACCACTCCTGGCAGAACTGGGAAGAGCAGGCCAAGCGCCCCTTCCCGCAGATAAAGGACCACGTGCTGCTGCAGCAGGCCACGGAACTGGAGGAGGTGGATGCCGCCTTCCGCCCCATCCTGACACCGGAGCGCCTGCACGCCATACTGGCCGCCATTCCGGATGAGTGGCTGACGGGTGTGGATTCACCGTTTGAATCGGCGGCGGAGCACCGGCAGGCCTATGCCCATTTCCTGGAGACCCGACTCGCCCATTCCCTAACTTTTGTCAAAGCAGCCCAGCATGCCAGAGAAACACTTATTTGAGTACGCCGTCATCCGGGTGGTGCCGCGGGTGGAGCGTGAGGAGTTTCTCAATGTAGGCGTGATTCTGTTCTGCTCCTCGCAGGGCTTCCTGCAGACGCTGTATACCCTGGACGAAAAGCGTCTGCGCGCCTTCTCACCCCATATTGATTTGGAGGAGATAGAGCAGCGGCTACAGGCCTTTACCAAGGTATGCGCCGGCCGCAAGGAGGGTGGCCCCATCGGCCAGTTAGGTACCGCTTCCCGTTTCCGCTGGCTCACCGCCAACCGCAGCACCATGGTGCAGGTATCGCCAGTGCACCCCGGCCTTTGCTCCGATGCCAGGGAGACGCTGGAACACCTGCATGCGCAACTGGTGTTGTGAGGAAGCGCCTATACCTTATACCTGCATGAACATCTCCAAAATCATCACCATTGTACTGGCCGTTGCGGCAGCCGCCTTTCTGGTCCTGATTCTGTCTGACCCCTACTTCTTTACCTCCTCCCGGAAAATACAGAAGACGGGCGAGGCCAAGCTGGAGGAAGGCATCCTGGGCAACAAGGCCGCCTTCCGGCAAGCCTCCCATTACTTCAGCTCCCTCATAAAGCAAGGGCGCGGCAACCGCGACACCTACGATTTGCTGTACTGGAGTTACCGCTACGACGATGACCATGCCCAGGCTGAGATAACGATGACCGATGCCCTGGAAGAGTACCCGAACGACGTGGATTTCCTGTACCAGCGGGCGGAAACGCGGCTGGAGCTGCAGCAATACGCGCCTGCCATATCGGATTACAACCAGGTGATAGACATAAGCAAGGACTTCCCATACCTGCCGGACGTCTATTACAGCAGAGGCGCCGCACACTACAAGCTGGGTCAGGAGAAAGAGGCTTCAGCAGATTTGCAGCATGCCCTGAGAACCTCCTCCGATTCATTGCAGCCTTACCCGGTATACTTCCAGGAGTAGCCGTCGCATTGGCTATTTCTCGCCAGGGTGCACCCTGGCTATACCTTTCTGACCTACCCAAATCCACAGCAGGATAAGCAGGATTTCCGCCACGCCATCCAACAGGTACACGTTCCGGATGACGTCGTTCAGGCTGTAGTAAAAGTCAATGAAAGCCATGCCGGTCGCCCCGCCTATACCTAGCCATTTCACCTCCGGCGTCACCCTTTTGTAAACGCCCGCAAAGAGCAGCACCAGGCCTATGACGGCAATGAGAATACCTACTGTACGTACCAGCCACAGGTCTTCCTTCGGGCTCGTCACCCACAGGAAGCTGGGCATGTGCAGCAGCGGCCACACACCAGTAATAGCCCAATACGCGCCCTGCAGTTTTGCAATGAGTCCTGCTCTGTCCATAGCGGCTATTTCACATTTCTGAACCTATACGCATAGTCCTTTCTTTAGCTTCAAATAAGGCGTTAGCTATACCTTGCCCCCGCCTTCTGTCGTAAGGTATAAGCACTTTTGGTCCGAAAACAGACGCAACAACATGAAGATAAAAAAGGAAGAGACGGTATACGAAGGTTTCTATACCTTCAAGAGACTGCTGGTCGAGGAGAAGGGCGAGACCTTTGTGCGGGAGCAGTTTGAGAGTGGCAACGGCGTGGCGGCGCTGGTGTATGACACCCAACGGGAGGAGTACATTTTCGTGAAGCAGTACCGCTACCCCATCGGTGGGGAGCTGCTGGAGACTGTGGCCGGGGTGCTGGAAGACGACGACCCCGAAAAGACCATTCGGCAGGAGATAGAACAGGAAACAGGCTACACTGTGGACAAACTGGAGCACATCTGGGATTTCTATACCTCTCCCGGCGCCTGCACCGAAAAGATATACCTGTTCTATGCCGAGGTGAGCAGGAAAGTGGACGAGGGCGGTGGGCTGGAGGAAGAGCACGAGGAGGTGAAAACCGTCAGCCTATCGCTGGAGCAGGTGTTGCAACTGAACCTGGCTGATGCCAAAACCATCATTGGGCTGCAGTGGCTGGCCGCACGCAAAGGCTTCACATTAAAAAGCCCGGAGGTGAGACTCGACTGAGTCACTTCCGGGCCACGGCTCTGGCTGTTTGTGGCCGTTTTAGATGTGCAGTTGGTCGTAGATTGGCAAGGTATAGGTGTCGCCATTTGCCAGCAGGTGCACCCGCATGTCGCGCACCGAAAAGGGTTCGCCCGTCTTGATTTCATAGATGTTGGTGTCGGTGATGCCCATTCCGTCTACTATGGTGACCAGGCCTGAGCCCAGCACCCTTAGTTCGTTGCCCTGTGTGACACAGATGGCAGTGTCCTCCTCCAGGCCTATGCCGATGCAGCCGGGGTTGGTGGCAATACACTGTGACACCCGTATGATGCGGCCCCGCTGTATGAAGTGCGTATCGATGGCCACGTTCTTCAGGAACTCCAACCCGGTGGTGATGCGCACATCTCCCTTGATGTACCCCCCAGCCGTCTCCCCTTCGTAAATCATAGGGGTGGACATGGCGGTGGCTCCGGCGCTGGTACCCGCCACAATGAAGTTCTCGTCGTAGGTATAGCGCTCCTTCATGAGCTGCAGCACGGGCGAACCACCCAGTATGGCCGTGAGGCGCAGCTGGTCCCCGCCAGTGAACATGATGCCTGCAGCCTCTTCCACCAGCTTGCAGAAATCGGGGTTTCGGGCGTCCATCCGGTTCCTGATATCCAGCACCTCCACACGCTTCACTCCCAGTTTATGAAACTCCTCTATGTAGTCTTTGGAAATATCCTCGGGCACGGTGGAGGCCGTTGGCACGACCAGCACCATCGGGTCATTACCTTTAAGTTCGCCTACAAAATACTTGAGTATCTCATCACTTTCAAAGTCCACGTTCTTTGACTGCTCCTCACTTTTTTCTCCGTTGTTCTTGTCTTCCTTTCCTCCTATTGCCAACAGTATACCTTTGGGAACAGGGGACTCACTGTGATGCTTTGCGCGGTCAGAGACTTTCTTCTTTGCCATAAGATTGTTTGTTTTGTGTAGGGTATCGTGTCAGATTCAAGGTCTTTTGTAGCTCATCACCCGGGCCACCAGCGTATCGGTCTTCCCAGGAGCGTTTTTGAAACTCACCCAGCCTTCCCGTTTCGAATCTTTCGGTGCGAACCCAATGCTGAGCTCCGCTGTCTCCAGTTCCTCTCCTCCCCTTTGCAGGGCAAGCTCCACCTGTACTTCCTCGGCAGTCTCACCTCCCCTGTTGTGCACCAGCACGCGGTAGCGCTGTGGTGCGTTTTCGGAGGGGTCGTGGTAATGTTCCACCACCAGGTCGGGTGAGGAAGGCTTGTCGGTATAAACCTGGTAACCCAGGTATGCCAGTATGCTCAGCACCAGCAGCAGGCTGATGGCAAACACCGTCCATTCCAGTGCATTCTTGTCGTCGCCGTCGCCTGCGCGGCTATGGCCCTGTTGGCTTTTATCGTCGTTCATGGTGTTGCTATACCTTTATTTACTTTATCAACAACCTGCCGGCAGAGGCACCCAGACTCGCCAGCACGCCCAACACAACGCATTGGGCAAAGGCCACCTCAAAATTCACCCCTTCAAAACGCCCGAAGAACCACAGCAGAAAAGCAGAGGTAGCCAGGGCGGTGAGGTAGCTCAGGCAGGTATCTACGGTGATAGCGAAGGCCATCCCGCGCTTATTCATGTGCTTGGCCGTGCCCCGGAAGTCGCTGAAGTAGACTACCAGCACGCTCAGGCCGAGTGAAAGCAGCGCCATCAGCAGGATGTGGTAGGAATCCGCCTCCACTGCCAGCATAATCACCTCCTCCGTAGGAGCCACGTTGCCTCCCACTACCACACTGCCACAAAGCGCCAGTACCACCAGACTTACTTTACTCCGCCACCCCGTCCGGATGCCGGCTTCTTTGGCCTCCACCTGGGCCTCCGTCTCCTCTTCCTCCATGTCTTCTTCGCCGGCACCGAGCTGCGCCGTACCGATGGATACCCCGATGGAGACGGCCATCGCCTCAATGATGATTTTGCCCATCACCTCGTCCAGCGCCATTTGCTGCAGCTCGATGCGGTTGAGCACAAACAGCACGGCGAACGCGATGACCAGGCCCAGTCCCATCTCCTCCACCGAGTCAATAAAGACACTGCGCCAGGAGGCATCGGCCCGCATGCCGGCGTAGCGGTTGTAGCCCAACAACAGCAGGTAGGTCACCGTCACCATGATTAGCAGCTGCAACGGAGTGGCCGTAAAGCCTGACCACCACACCTCCATGGTGTAGAGGAGCGGAAAGCTGAAAAGCAAGCCGCCGGCTATACCCCGGGCATACTCCTGCAGCGACTTTCTGACGGGCCTTTTCTGGTAGTTGCTTCCCATGCTCTTTCCCTGATTAGCGCGGCAACCGGCCTGAAAAACCTGCCGTCACAAAATAATCGGGCGCCGCTTTACTTAGTCCCCGGCCAGCTGCCAGGTCTAACTGCAAGTTGGGTAACACCAGCAAGAGCAGTCCCACATCGGCCATGTGCTCTGCCGGTTCCCCTTTCTCTTTGCTGCCAAAGGCCTCCAGGTATACCGTCAGCTTATCTGATAGTTCTCGCTCAATATTGGCTCCGTAAGAAGGCACTGGGTTTCCGCCTGTCCAGCCATACCCCAGGTTGTAGGTAAGGTCTAATTTCTCGCTCAGTGCATTCGCCAAACCCAGGTTGAACTGTGGCTCCACGTTGTCGGGCCGAAAAATGCGGCTGGCTACTGGTAAGGCCAGCATCGCCGCCAAGGCGGCTTCCGGGCGCCAACCGCTTTCCTCCCACAGGTGTATTTTGGCTCCTATGCTCAACGGCCCGAACCCTTCAAGTCTGCGCCGCGCGCCATTTTCGATGACCGAGTCCTTCATGGCTCCCTGCAATCGCAGCTCCACTTTTTCGGCTAACCCAATACGCAGCAATGCGGTAGGGTAAGCGCTTGTCCTGATGTCCAGCCCATCCTGCCTGCGTCTCTGGTACAGGTAGCCTGCCTCGAACTGCAGCGTATGCCGGGGAACCAAGGTAGGCCCCTGCGACTGGTCCGGTCGGTCTGAACTTATCTTTTCCTCTTCTCCCTGCCCCATTGCCTGCTGAGGTTCGCACACTCCCCACAGCAACAGAACCAGCAGACACAAGAGGTATATTTTAGAATTTTGTCTCACAGGCATTGTGTAGCGTTTGCGCCTTATACGCTACACCCATCCTACAGGTGCGTATTCTCATCTGAATACAGTTTTATACCTATATTGAGGGCATTACGCCCTATAGGCATTGCAAATGCAAGCGTCACCCACCCATGTCAGTACTGCATGAGTGAGGAGAATCCGTCTAAGAGAAAGGCTGAGAGAAGTATAAGTAGGCTGCTCTGAGAGCAAAATAGGGAGCCGGCTCCAACCGCCTGCAAATATGTTATATTACCGGCTCCCTTATTAAGCATGGCCTAGACTGCTATCCGCACCCACGAAAGCAGCACGGCCATGTTTTATAAACAGGATTTGATGTTACAGCAGGCAAAACCCAAAGGCTTTGATAAAGAGGCGACTCAACCAACCTAAAACCACCTACTTCTCTGCTGCACTAGTTCTGTTTCATGTTCATCTATACGGCGGCCTATCTGCGTTAGTGGTAGGCAATGTGCCTATTTAGGCGTTAATCCGCTATTTTCAGTATTCGTCCAACCTGCCCCCGTATTTCTACGCGGTACACCAAAGCCACCTCAAAAGCCCATTTCATACTGCTTCCGCCAGGTTCAAGTTAGGCAGTAAGCGTAACCGCAGCCTGACCTATAAATATTCAGTTCCAATAATATATGGTTTTCCATATACTGGTATGTTTATTGTACCTGCTGAGGCTAAATCAAATGACAAAATCATGAAGAGAATTTTTACCACAGCCTTACTGGCCTTGCTTGGTACCAGCGCATTTGCACAAACTTCCCAGGGCACTATTGCCGTGTCAGGGTCGGTCAGCCTGCGGCACGAGGTCAGTAAAGCGCTGGAAGACACCTCAGGAGGCAAAAATGGTTACCGCGGCATCAACCTGAACCCTCATGTCGGGTACTTCGTCCAGAATGGCTTGGAGCTGGGTGTCGGGCTTGGCCTGTCCCGGTCTACCAACATGTACAAGTGGGATGATGGGAAAAGCTACATCAGAAGCAACGAAATCAGCCTACGTCCCTATGCCCGGAAGTATGTAGCGCTTACGGAGCAACTGCAGTTGCACGGAACGGGTTACTTGTCTGTTGGCTTGGGCAACCGCACCTCCAAAGGCAATGAGGAGGGTGCCTCTGCCGAGGTGTTTGCCACTTCATACACGTACGGTATCGGGTTCTATCCTGGCCTCACCTATTTTGCCACGCCAAAGCTGGGTTTCACGGCCTCTTTCGGCGCGCTCTCCTACTCCAGAGGCAAAGAGACACCAAAAGATGACCGACAATACGTCTATCCGACAGACAGTCATTCCTTCGCGGTTGACTTATCGACCAGCAGTGTGAGCATCGGAATCGGGTATTACTTAACGCGCTAAGCCGATGAAGTTAAAGAGACTCACATTTGCGTTTGTAGCCGCCCTGCTGGCCTGCGGCGCACAGGCACAGACCACCAAAGGAACCGTTGCACTGACAGGCAAGTTGGGCTATACCCACAATAAGGTAGCGAGTGAAGCGGAGAAAGTTGCTTACACAAACAACTCTGAAAACCACAGCTATACCTTCGCCCCGGGGGTTGGTGTTTTTGTGAAGGATAATTTGGAAATAGGGGCTTCTGTATCCCTGAACAGTTATAAATATGAGCATTCAAACGAGCAGCCATCTTATCCCGGCACCTATACCAGCTCTCATCAGGAAGATACCAGGGAAAAGCATGCTGGCGTGTATGCCAGGCAGTATAAGTTCCTGACGCAGAGGTTCGCTGCGCATGTCACCCTTTCGGCAGGATTAGGCAGTTCGAGGAGCGAAACTGTCAACTCCAGCTACAATCAGTCTTCTTATTCCAACACCCATGACAACCTCGAAAAGACCATCTTCTCTACTATCGCCATTTCCCCTGGCCTCTCATTCTTCGCCTCCGAAAAAGTAGGGATTTCCGTTCATCTGGGGGCACTCAGGTATAGCCGACGCGATTTTGAAGCGGTACGCAAGAGCACTTCCCTGAACTACGAACCGCAGCAGTATGAGGGCAAGCACCAATCGAATGTTCTCGAACTTGACTTCTCCAGCATGAACCTCAATTTTGGCCTGACCTATTTCATCGGCAGATAGGTATAGCAAGCCCTGAAACAGCAGCGGCCCCACCCTTTCCAGAGTGAGGCCGCTGCTTTTGTGCTATACCTAGATAGCTATACCTTACCAGCCACTGGCCAGTACATCGGCAATGTGCATGGTTCTTATCGGCTTCTTCTGCTTCTGGATGTAGCCGTTGAGGTGCATGAGGCAGCTGCTGTCAGTCGAGATGATGTAGTCGGCGCCGGTAGCCAGAGCATTCTCCACTTTCTGCTCCGCCATCGCAACTGAGATAGACTCGAACTTCACGGCGAAGGTGCCGCCAAAGCCGCAGCAGGTCTCGGTGTCTTCCATCTCAATCAGCTCCAGGCCTTCTACCCCTTGCAACAAGGCGCGCGGACCTTCTTTGATGTGGCACTCGCGCAGGGCGCTGCAGGAGTCGTGGTAAGTGGCCTTGCCAGGCAGCGAGGCTCCCGGCACCTCCGTCACCTTCAGCACGTCCGTCAGGAATTCGGTCAGTTCGTATACCTTCTTCTGCATGGCGCGGTACTTCACCAGCTTCGATGATTTCACAAAGATGTCCTGGTAGGCGTTCCGTACCATGCCCACACAGGAGGCCGATGGCGCCACGATGTAGTGAGAGGTGTCGTTGGAGAAATCGTCCAGGAACTTGTTAGCTACTTCGCGGGCCTCGTCATAGAAACCGGCGTTGAACGCGGGCTGTCCGCAGCAGGTCTGGTTGGGGTTGTAGTTCACCTCGCAGCCGAGCCGCTCCAGCACCTTCACCATGCTCATGCCCGTCTCGGGGTGCAGCTGGTCCACGAAGCAGGGAATAAAAATATCTACGATTGTTCTTCTTGCCATAATCAGGAGAAAACAGCGCCTGAGGCTGCCAGGGCAGCGGCAAAGGCCTGCTTGTTGAGGCCCAAATTTAAGCCATTATTTTCGAAGTAGGCGACCAAATTTTCGGTGGCCATGTTGCCTACCAGCTCGTCCTTGGCCATAGGGCAACCGCCATACCCGCGCAGGGCCCCATCGAAGCGACGGCAGCCGGCTTTATAGGCAGCCTCTAATTTCTCCTGCCAGGTGGTGGGGGTGGTGTGCAGGTGGGCCCCAAACTCGATGTGCTGGAAAGCAGGTATGAGCTCGCTGAAAAGGTAGGTGATGTTCTCGGGGTTGGACACGCCAATGGTATCGGACAAAGAGATGATTTTCAGGTCCAGTTTGTCCAGGTCTTCCACGAAGCGAATCACGGTTTCGGCATCCCACGGGTCATTATAGGGATTGCCGAAACCCATGGAGATGTAGGTCACCAAGGTTTTGTCGTGCCGGCCGCAGATGTCCTGGATGTGTGCCAGCTGGGTCATGGCCTCCGCGATGCTTTTGTTGGTGTTGCGCTGCTGAAACGTCTCCGACATGGACAAAGGGAAACCTAGGTAATCGATTTGTTTATGAGAGGCCGCCTCTTCCGCGCCCCGCACGTTGGCGATGATAGCCAGCAGTTTGGAAGAAGTTTTTTCCAGTTCCAGGTTCGCCAGCACCTCGGCCGTGTCGCTCATCTGCGGTATGGCCTTGGGCGACACAAAGCTGCCAAAGTCGATGGTGTCAAAGCCCACCTGCAGCAACAGGTTGATGTACTCAATCTTCGTTTCGGTGGGTATGAACTGCTTCAGTCCCTGCATGGCATCGCGCGGGCATTCGATAATCTTCATAGGTATAGGTATAACAGCTATCGCCAAATATACAAATTACTACGCTACCCGGCTTTGTCACATGGCTGGCTGAAGATTTTATTATCTGAAACCAAACTTATATATTAAGGGTGCGATAACGTGTAAAACGTAAAATGAGCCTCTTATGACCAGGATAAAAGAGAGTGTCGTGTTGATAACGGGAGGCGCATCCGGCATAGGCAAACTCATGGGGCAGAAGTGCCTGCAACAGGGCGCTACACACCTTCTTATCTGGGATGTTGACCCGGTCAGTTTACAGGCGGTCACGGAGGAGCTTTCGGCAGCGGAGCATCAGGTGCACCCCTACCTGGTCAACATAGCCGACACAGCACAGGTACAGCAAGCAGCGCAACAGGTGCTGCAGGAATTCGGAGCCCCTAACATCGTCATCAACAATGCGGGTATCGTGGTGGGTAAGCCGTTTGTGGAGCATACCATGCAGGAGATTGAGCGCACCCTGCAGGTGAACGTACTAGGTATGATGGCTGTGACACATGCCTTTCTACCGGCCATGCTGGAACGCAGGCAAGGGCACTTCGTCAACATCGGCTCGGCGGCCGGCATGCTCCCCAACCCGCGCATGAGCGTATACGCCGGCAGCAAATGGGCCGTGCTGGGCTGGTCCGAAAGTCTGCGGTTGGAGCTGGAGCAAATAGCCCCTGGGCTGCACGTCACCACGGTCACCCCTAGCTACATCGATACAGGTATGTTCGCCGGTGTGAAGGCTCCGTTCCTTACGCCCATCCTGCAACCCCACACCATTGCCGATGCCATCCTGCGGGCAGTGGAGCAGAACCAGATACTCCTCCGTAAGCCGTTCATCGTCAACCTCCTCCCCCTGCTCCGGGGCCTGCTGCCCACGCGTATGTTTGACACCATCGCAGGCAAGTGGTTTGGCGTCTATACCTCCATGAGCGGCTTTACCGGACGCACAGCACCAGAACATTCACGAACAGGAACAAATCTTCCCGAGAAGCTATGAACACACCAAAACCCTTGCAGCCACAGGCTCCTGCTGTTCCGGAGACGCGGCCTGAAGAGATTGAGCACCTGCTCCAGCGGCAACGCACGTATTTTGCCAGCGGCAGGACGCTGGAAGTCAGCTACAGGGAAGAGCAGCTGCGTCTTTTATTGAATGCCATCAAAAGCCATGAGCAGGAGTTGCTGGAAGCCATGCACACCGACTTTCGCAAACCGGCCTTTGAGACCTATACCACCGAGATTGGCTTTGTGGAACAGGAGTTGCGCCTGGTACTGAAGAACCTGCACAAGTGGGCACGGCCACGGCGGGTGCGGGAGTCGTTGCTCAACTTCCCGGCCAGCAGCTACATCTATTCTCAGCCGTTTGGTATCGCGCTCATCATCGGTCCCTGGAACTATCCGCTGCAACTGGTGCTGAACCCGCTCATTGGTGCCCTGGCCGCTGGCAACTGCGCCATTGTGAAACCTTCTGAGCTTACGCCGGCCACTTCGGCAGTAATCACCAAATTAATCAACACCACGTTTGAGCCGGAGTATGTGGCGGCGGTGCAGGGTGGGGTACCTGCCACGCAACACCTGCTGGCGCAACGCTTTGACTACATCTTCTTTACCGGCAGCACCCAAGTGGGTCGTATCGTGATGAAGGCCGCTGCGGAGCACCTCACTCCTGTCACGCTGGAACTGGGCGGCAAGAGCCCCGCCATCGTGGCCGAGGACGCAGACTTGGGCCTGACCGCCCGACGCATCGCCTGGGGCAAGTTCATGAACGCCGGCCAGACCTGCGTAGCACCCGACTACCTGCTGGTGCAGGAGCAGGTGAAAGATGAGTTGCTGGAGCAGCTGCGAATCGCCATACAGCAGTTCTATGGGGAGGTGCCTGAAAACAGCCCCGACTTTGCCCGCATCGTCAATGAGCGGCATTTCAACCGCCTGCGCTCCTACCTGCAGGATGGGCTGGTGCGAATAGGCGGACAGGTCAACGCCGACACCCGCTTCATCTCCCCCACCGTGCTGGATCAGGTAACCTGGACCCACCCCGTCATGCAGGAAGAGATATTCGGACCTATACTGCCTGTGCTCACCTACGATACGCTCGACGAGGCGATTGAGCAGGTGAACGCTGGTCCAAGGCCATTGGCACTATACTTCTTTTCGGGCAGCCGGGCGCAGCAGGACCAGGTGCTGGAGCAGGCACACTTCGGAGGCGGTTGCATCAACGACACCATCTCGCATCTTATCAACCCCAACTTGCCCTTCGGTGGTGTGGGCGAGAGCGGCGTAGGCAGCTACCATGGGCAGTCCAGCTTTGACCTGTTCTCCAACCAGAAGAGCGTGGTGCGTCGCGGCACCTGGGTTGACATACCCTTGCGCTACCCGCCTTACGGCAACAAGCTGGAGTTTATCCGAAAGTTTTTCAGGTGGTTATAGGCCTCTTTACCCTTACAGGTTTACTGCTGGTCTACTTAGCGCTAATCCAGTGCATATAAATGGGCCCTGGCTCCGTATATGAGGGCAGGACACTACAAGACTAAAAGATGGAAAACCTGATAGAATATCTGGATGAATCGTTGATTCCGCTGGAGGAGAAAGTAAAGGAATATTTGCACATTGAGCGCGATATACGGCTGTTGGAGGTGGAGCTGCTTTCGCTGCAGAGCATTAAGCCTGATTTCAATCCGGAGCAGCACAGCCTGGAGCAAAGCATAGAAGATGGGCAACGCGACAGCTCACTCAACGACAAAGAGCAGAAGATGGTGGAGTTGTTGGAGCAGTATAGAAAACTACAGGATGAGGTCATCGCGATGCTTCCCGAAAAAAACAAGTTTGTGGAACTGAATCTGGGCTATGGTCCGAGCCAGGTAGGTTACTTCACCGTAGACCCGGATACCCGCGTGACGCTTAACGAGCCGGTACTGCGCGTAGTCCATTAATCCGCTATACCTCTAAGGTAATTTGACCCTAATCTTCTACTGGTATACCTGCCCGCTATACCTGCGGCAGGACTTAATTGATGCTATACCTTGTTCATTCCCGTTTTGCTTAGCACCTCCCACTCAGGCATAAACGCCCAGAGGAAACAGCGCAGATGAGACAGGCTGATTATTAGATTGAGCAAAAGATTTTACTCACAGAAAGAGCCACGTCCGCAGGAACTATACCTGCGGGCGCGGCTCTTTCTGCTGTAAACAGTGTTGCTTCTTAGTGGAACTGCTCCTCTTCTGTGGAACCCACCAGTGCGGCGGTGGAGGCTGTGCCGGCAGTCACGGTATGCTGCACGGCATCAAAGTAAGCAGTGCCTACAAATGACTGGTGCTTCACAGCTTTAAAGCCATCCTTCACCAAACCGAATTCCCGCTCCTGCAACTCAGAATAGCCAGCCATACCGCGTGCCTTATAAGCCTTCGCCAATTCAAACATACTCGTGTTGAGTGCGTGGAAACCGGCCAGTGTGATGAACTGGAACTTGTAGCCCATCTTGGCCAGTTCCTCCCGGAATGTCTCCATCTCCTCCACGCTCAGTTTGGCTGCCCAATTAAAGGAAGGCGAGCAGTTATAGGCCAGTAGCTTGCCTGGGAACTCCGCATGTATGGCCGCCGCAAACTGACGCGCCTGCTCCAAATCAGGCTTGGAGGTCTCCATCCAGATGAGGTCCGCGTAAGGAGCGTAGGCCAGGCCCCGTGCTACACCTTGCTCCAGACCGCAGCGAACATGGAAGAAGCCCTCGCTGGTGCGGGGTTGGTCTAGAATGAAAGCGTGGTCGCGTGGGTCGATGTCGCTGGTGATGAGGTTGGCTGCGTCGGCATCGGTACGGGCCACCAGCAACGTTGGAACGCCCATCACGTCTGCGGCCAGCCGGGCGGCCACCAGTTTGTTGATGGCGTCCTGCGTTGGCACCAGCACCTTGCCGCCCAGGTGACCACATTTCTTGGCGCTGGACAGCTGGTCCTCGTAGTGCACGCCGGCGGCGCCTGCCTCAATCATCATTTTCATCAGTTCAAAGGCGTTGAGGTTTCCTCCGAAGCCGGCTTCCGCATCTGCCACAATCGGTACCAGCCAATCCACCTCGCCCTCGCCGGACACACTCTGAATCTGATCGGCCCGCAGCAGCGCGTTGTTTATCTTCTTGATGACGTTCGGTACGCTGTCGGCAGGGTATAGGCTCTGGTCGGGGTACATGTGTCCAGCCAGGTTGGCGTCGGCAGCCACCTGCCAGCCGCTCAGGTAGATGGCGTTGAGGCCCGCCTGCACCTCCTGCACCGCCTGGTTGCCGGTCATGGCACCCAAACCCGCCACGTATTCTTCGGTGTGCAACAGTCTCCAGAGTTTCTCGGCACCATTTCGGGCCAAGGTATACTCAATCTTGACCGAGCCCTGGAGCTTCACCACCTCATCGGCAGTGTATGGTCTTTTGATGCCTTCCCAGCGTGGGTTCACTAACCAATCATTCTGGATAGCCTGGATTCGTTCTGTCTTGTTCATGGCGTATGGGGTTTTAGTCTATGTATTTGTAAGCCGGTAATGTCAGGAACTCCACAAAGCAGGTGGAAAGCACCAGCTCTGAGAAAAGATGGGAGGCGCGCTCGAAGTGGCAGTTCTTGAACTTCGCCAGTCCAACCTCCTCCTTGATGATCTCGGTCTCCTCCTGAATCAGCCGCAGCACCCGCTCTTCCGAAATCAATTCCCCGTCGGTGGTGCGGGTATTGGAGTGGTGGAGCCACTGCCATACCTGAGCACGCGATATTTCGGCGGTAGCGGCGTCTTCCATGAGGTTATGGATGGCGGCGGCACCCGTGCCGCACAGCCAGTTGCCAATGTAGAGGATGCCCACGTTGATGTTGAGTCGCAGCCCGGCTTCGGTGATGTGGCTGCCGGCCATAGTAAAATTGAGTAAATCCTTTGCTTGTACATCCACCTCCTGACGCAGCACATCTTTCTGGTGCGGCCTGTCTCCCAGCACCTTGTCGAATGACTCGCGTGCCACGCTCACCAAATCAGGGTGCGCTACCCAGGTACCGTCAAAGCCGTTTTTGGCTTCGAAGTCTTTGTCCGCTTTTACTTTCTCGAAGGCTGCCTTGTTCACCGCTGGGTCGTGCCGGTTCGGGATGAATGCTGCCATACCTCCCATGGCATGGGCACCGCGTTTGTGACAGGTTTTCACGAGCAGGTCAGTATAGGCTTTCATGAAAGGCACCTGCATGGTGACTGCCGTCCGGTCCGGGAACACGATGTCAGGCTGCTTCCGGAACTTCTTGATAGCGCTGAAGATGTAGTCCCACCGGCCTGCGTTCAGCCCCACGATGTGCTCCCGCAGTTCGTACAATATCTCCTCCATCTCGAAGGCGGCCAGTATGGTCTCAATCAGCACGGTCACTTTGATAGTGCCAACGGGTATGCCTAATGCCTCCTGCGCCGCTACAAACACTTCGTTCCAGAGCCTGGCCTCGAGGTGGCTTTCCAGCTTGGGCAGGTAAAAGTAGGGACCTGTGCCACGAGCCAGCAGTTCCTTGGCATTGTGGAAGAAGTATAGCCCAAAGTCAAAAAGTGATGCCGAGATGGCCTTGTCACCCATTAGCAGGTGTTTCTCTGGCAGGTGCCAGCCTCTGGGACGCACTTTCAGCACGGCCACCTTCTCCTTCAGGCGGTATACCTTGCCGTTCTGGTATTCTATGTTGCGGCGCACGGCGTCCCGCAGGTTTAGCTGTCCTTCCACCACGTTCTCCCACGTAGGGGCGTTTGCATCCTCAAAGTCGGCCATGAACACATCTGCTCCAGAGTTAAGGGCATTGATGACCATCTTGCGGTCCACGGGACCCGTGATTTCTACCCGGCGCAGCTGCAGGTCCACAGGTATAGCCCCCACTTTCCAATCACCCGCTCTGACTGAGGCTGTCTCTGGCAGGAACTGCGGCCGTTCCCCGTCGTCAATCCGCTTCTGCCGCTCGGTCCGCGCTTGCAGCAGCTCCTCGCGGGTAGCGTTGAACTTGTGATGCAGCATCTCCAGGAAATCGATTGCCTCAGGTGAAAGAATCTCTTCCATACCTTTCACAGGTTTTCCAACTAAGCGGGCGGTGGTGGTGCTCTCTGCTAACATAACTATAATTTTAAATTGTTATACTATAACTTTTAAGCATATACGCGAACATTATTATTTTGGCGAATTTTCGCTAAAATAATTTTTTATTCTTTTTGGGAAATAATCGCAAAAGCACGTTTCTTGATACATCTCCAAACAACAGGTGGTACATGAGGCTACAGGAAGACGTTATCCGGCTTATACTCGGACTGAAAATCAAGCAGCTGCGGAGCGAGAAAAATATCTCGCTAACTGATTTGGCTGTTGCGACAGGTATATCGGTCTCATACCTGAATGAGATAGAGAAAGGCAAAAAGCATCCGAAGCCCAGCAAAATCGCTGTCATCGCCGATGTGCTTGGGGTAACTTATGATTACCTGGTGTCGCTGCAGCTGAGCAAGCGCCTGCAACCCGTAGGGGAGCTGCTGCGATCCAACATTCTGTCTGAGCTGCCGCTAGAGCACTTTGGTCTGGACATCAGCCGTCTGCTCGACCTTTTTGCCACGGCACCGGCCAAGCTGAGCGCCTTCATCAATACATTGCTGGAAATTTCTCGGGCGTTTGACCTACGGGTGGAGCAGTTCTACTTCTCTGCCCTCCGCTCCTACCAGGAGCTGCACGACAACTACTTCGAGGAGCTGGAACTGGAAGTGGAGCGTTTCCTGGAACTACACCAGATAAGTCCGGAACAGACACCCTCCTATGGCCAATTGGCAGCTATACTCCAAAACACATTTAACATAACAATTGAAACAGAGACACTGAACCAACATCCGGAACTGGCTCCACTCCGATCGGTCTTCCTTCCGGGTGCTGCTCCCCGGTTGCTCCTCAGCACGGGGTTGACCGAGCAGCAGAGTGCCTTTGCCGTGGCGCGGGAGATTGGTTTCCAGGTGCTGCAGTTGCAGGAGCGGCCCTATACCTCCACCTGGGTGCGGGTGGGTTCTTTTGAGGAAGTGCTGAACAACTTCAAGGCCTCTTATTTTGCGGGTGCGCTGCTACTGAACCGCGACCGGCTGGTGCAGGATTTGCAGACCTTTTTTGAGTTACCCACTTGGCAGCCGCAGTACCTGCTACAGATTATGGAGAATTACCGCACTTCTCCCGAAACCTTCCTACACCGCATCACCTCGCTGCTCCCCCGCTTCTTCAACATCAAGCAGCTGTTTTTCCTGCGCTTCCACCACGACCCTGCCTTAGACCATTATTCCCTGACAAAGGAACTGCACCTAGCCGGACTGCACAATCCGCATGCCTCCTTTTTGAATGAACACTACTGCCGCCGCTGGATATCGCTCACGCTTTTCGGGGAGATGGAGCGGCGCAAGCAAGTGGGTAACCTGGAGCAGCCACTGGTAGGTATACAGCGTTCCTCCTACATCAACTCTACCAACGAGTACCTGGTAATGGCACTGGCGCAGCCTTCCGAAAGCCAGAACGGCACCATCAGCATCGGCCTACTAATCAATGAGAACCTGCGACGCAAGGTCCGTTTTCTGGACGACCCGGCCATCCTGCACCGCCTCGTGAATGAAACCTGCGAGCGCTGCCCCGCCCTCGATTGCCTCGAGCGCACCGCACTTCCCGTTATTCTGGAGAAACAGCTGTGGCAGGAGCAAGTGATGCAGACGCTGGAGGGGTTGAAGGGGTAATTTCGCTCCTTTGCTAGGTATGCTGCTGGTGTATGTTGCTATACGCTATTCTGTCATAGTTTCATAGCTGCCGCCGTTCTAATGCCCTTACCTGTCACTTCATAGCATTGGTTTGAGCGCTCAAGCCGCAGGCGATGTAACTGTTCCCCCTCTTGGGAAGGAGGTTGTTTCTTCACCTGTCATTCCGACGAAAGGAGGAATCTCACGCCCTTCCGGCCGCACATCCAGCGCCAGAGCAGATGCGGCTTTTCTGCAGGCACTTTCTGTAACCGGTTCGCATCTTCCACCGGCCCGTTCCCGCTGCGCCTGAACCAGTGGTCTATAATGTAAAAGATTCCTCCTTTCGTCGGAATGACAGAAATGGGTTGAGGAATGGCAGAATCGTGAGCAGATATAGCACCTGCTCACGATTGACTCACCTCTGCCCCTCTCAATAGGGGAATTGGGAACGATTACATCCCCCTGCCCCCTTCGAAGGGGGAGTTTCTGCCCTTGCATCTTCAAAGGTATAGGCGCTATAGCATGGATTACTGGCAGGTATGGTAGATATACCCTCCTGCAAGCAGCTATCAAACAGAAGCAAGGCGGTTGCATTGCTTAGTGCATTACATTCAGGGTGAGCGTCGCCGTAACAAAACATCCATGCGCCATAGCCTTTCGCTCAAAATATCCTATCTTCGGGTTTAGATTACATTCCCCGCCCATGGCCCAGTTTTTTTTCCGCCAGACCACCGTCCAACAGGAGTTTCAGGCTCCACTTTCGCTCTTCGAGCTGCACCAGCAGATTCGGGAGGAGCTGGAAGTGGCGTTTCCAGAAAGCTATTGGGTGGTGGCGGAGATTTCGCAGGTGTCGCCGGACAAGCGCAAGGGCCACTGCTACCTCAACCTGGTGGACAAAGGCGATGACCCCAGAGGGGCTGTGCAGGCACAGGCGCGGGCGACCATCTGGAGTGCGCGTTACCAGATGCTGGGGCGCTACTTCGAGGAGAAGACGGGGCAGCAACTCAAGGCCGGACTCAAGATTCTCTTCCAGGCCAACGTGCGGTTTCACGAGCTGTATGGCCTGAGCCTCGACATTGTGAACATCGACGCCAACTATACCATAGGGGATTTGGCGCGGCAGCGGCAGGAGACTTTGAAGCGGCTGGAAGCGGAGGGGCTACTTACGGCTAACAAGGAACTGGAACTGCCTCTGGCTCCGCAGCGATTGGCCGTTGTTTCATCGGCTACGGCCGCCGGTTACCAGGATTTCATCCACCAACTCCAGCATAATGGGTATGGGTATACCTTTGATACCAGGCTTTTTCCGGCCATCGTGCAGGGCAACGAGGCGCCTGCTTCCATAGCCAAAGCCATGTCCCTGATTGCCAGGTATAGCCACTTGTTCGATGCCATCGTGGTGATACGGGGCGGCGGGTCCCAGACGGATTTGAGCTGCTTTGATGATTACAAGGTTGCGGCTGCCATCGGCCACTCCCCCCTGCCTGTGCTCACAGGTATAGGACATGAGCGCGATGAGAGCATTGCCGACCTGGTGGCGCACACCCGCCAGAAAACACCAACCGCTGTGGCCGGCTTCCTGATTGACCTTTGCCGTGAGGTGGAGGTGCAGGTGGAGAGTCTGTTCGACAGCATCTATACCTTGTCAGCCCAGTACTTGCGGCTGTCGTCAGATAGATTGGAACGGCAAAGCCTCAAGTTGTCGAACCTCACCAACGGCTACCTGCAAAAGGGTCGGGAAAAGCTGGAGCTCTTCTCCAAGAGCCTGCTACTCAAACCCAAGAACTTCCTGGACAACCAGAAGCACCTGGTGCGCGACCTGGAACTCGAGATAAAGGCCAATACTAAAGATTTGCTGCACCTGCGCGGCAAGCGGCTCACGGAACTATCGGTGTGTGTGGAGGGGTATAGCCAGCGCTGGCTCCACATGAAGGAACACGACCTGAACAAGCTAGTGCACTGTGTGGAGACCGAGGCGAAGGACAGACTCAAGCGCAGCCAACTCCAGTTCGTGAAGTGCACCGACCGGATACAGTACAGCGCCCAGAAGAACCTGAGCAGCAGCGCGCACCGCCTCGACCTGCTTGAGATGCGCATCCAGGCAAATGACCCCGAGAAGCTGCTGCTGCGTGGCTATACCTTGACGCTGGTCAACGGCAGAATCATCAAGCACCTAAGCCAGGTGAACGAAGGTGATGTGATTGAAACCCGCCTGCAGGATGGACGGGTGCATAGTATAGTTGTAAACAAAGACGCAAATGACGCATAAAGACATAAACCAAATGACCTACCGCGAAGCCACCCAGGAGCTGGAGGAGATTCTGCGGGCCATAGAAAGTGACGCCGTGGACGTGGATGAACTCACGCTGAAAGTACAGCGCTCCTCGCTGCTCATCAAATTCTGCAAAGACAAACTGCGCAGCGCCGAAAACGCCATCAACCAGGTGTTCAACGAGGAGAACTGCGAAGAACCCGCCAAGTCTGACAAAGGCAGCGCGGGAGGCGGAACACTTTTTCAATAACCTCAGCAGGGAAACGGTATGAAGAAATTCGCGCTTATCCTGATAGTCCTCATCATTTGTATGCTGGGGTACAATCTATCCCAGATTGATTTTTCAGCCTTGACTTCAGTGCCGAACCAGCGCATCTACATCAACCTGGCCGGCAACCTGATGATTCTACTCTCTGTGGTTCTGACTTACATGAGCTACTCCAGAAGAGTACGATAGCACAAGTGCGAACCAAGGGTATACAAAGAGCCCCTGCTGATACATGTACCGGCAGGGGCTCTTTATGTGAATTAAATCAGTACTTATAACAACTCTTCTGGCAGCTTTTTCTGCTTGAGCTTCACCAGCCGCGAGAGCAGGCGGCGGGCTTCCTCGCAGGTATCGAGGTGGTACTTAGCCACGGAGTGGGTATTCCCAATCTTGACGGTATAGGCGTCGCGCGGCATTGCCTTGAAGATATCCTCATCGCCCCAGTCATCGCCTATGGCCAGCACGAAGTCGTGCGGATACATGTTGAGCCAGTAGCTGGTGGCTTTGCCCTTGCTTACCTCCTGCGCCTTTATTTCCACGGCCATCTGTCCGTCCAGCACCTGCAGGTTGCTGTTGGTGGCCAGGAAGTTGAGGTGGCTCACCAGCTCACGGGCACGCAGTTCACCCAGGCCGGTCTCTACGCGGCGGTAATGCCATACCAGCGAGTACTCTTTTTCCTCTATAAAGGAACCCGGTGTTCTGTCCACGTATAGGTCCAGAATCAGGCGGATGTCGTTCTTCCAGTCGTCGATGAGGCTGGTCATCGTCTGCCAGCCGGTGCCGCGTTGCTTTATCCAGACGCCGTGCTCGGCTATCAAATCGATGTTCAGGCTGCCTAGCCAGCGTTGCATGTTGTCCTTCTCGCGGCTACTGATAACCACCACCCGGTTTTTGGGATTATTGCTCAGCACCTGAAGCAGTTCCAGCAGGTCCTCGTCTGGGGCGGCCATTAGGGGTCTGTTGTGGTAATCTACCAGCGCGCCGTCATACTCCAGGAAGAACAGCCGCGTGCTGGACGTGGTATAGGAGTTGCTGAGTTCCTGGAAAGTAGCTTCGTCGAGGTAAGTGGTCGCCATGGACAGCTGCTTGATTTTCACATAGGAAAGGCGGTCCATGAACATGCTCACCCAATGGTGTATGTTATACCTGCGCAAGGAATCCTGCATGTGCTGCATGTGCTGTTTCTGCACGTCCTCAGGCATGGTAAGGGCGGTATGCAGCGTCTCCACCATCTGGTTCAGGTCGTTGGGGTTGATGAGCAAAGCCTCCGACAGTTCTTTGGATGCGCCGGCCATCTCACTCAGAATCAACACGCCTTTCTGGTCCAGCTTGCTGGCCACGTACTCCTTGCACACCAGATTCATACCGTCGCGCATGGGTGTCACCAGGGCCACATCGGCCATGCGGTAGAAAGCGGAAAGCGTCTCAAGCGGGTAAGAACGGTAGAAGTACTGTATCGGGTTCCAGTTCATGTGGCTGTATTCCCCATTGATGCGCCCCACCAGTTCATCCACCTCTTCCTTCAGTTCCTTGTACTTCTCCACGGCATCCCGGGAAGGCACCACCAGCATCACAAGCGTCACCTTCTCGTGGAACTCAGGGTACTTCTTGAGAAACAGCTCGAAAGCCTGCAGGCGCTGCGGTATACCTTTGGAATAGTCCAAACGGTCAATCGACAGGATGATTTTCTTGGACTGCAGGTTGTTGCGGTACATCTTCTCACGCTTCTTCACCTCTTCGCTATCAGCGGTCTCGGCGTACTTCTCGTAGTCGATGCCCATCGGGAACGAGTCTACTAGTAGGGAGCGGTTGCCGGTGTTAATCCAGCCGTGCGTACTGCCGTGGCCCACCAGCCGGTTCACCGAACTCAGGAAGTGGCGCATGTCGTCGTAGGTATGGAACCCAATCAGGTCGGAGCCCAGCATACCTTCCAGGAGCTCCTTGCGCCAAGGCAGCAGGCGGAACACCTCGTAAGACGGAAAAGGGATGTGCTGGAAGAAGCCGATGGTGCTCTCCGGCAGTTTTTCGCGCAACAGGGAGGGCAGCAGCAGCAGCTGGTAATCGTGCACCCAGATGGTGTCATCCGGACCGGCCAGCTTCACCACCTCCTCGCAGTACTTCTTGTTCACCTCCACGTACGTCTCCCAGAGCTGCTGGTCATAGACGGCATACTGGCTGAAGTAGTGAAAGGTAGGCCAGAGGGTCTCGTTGCTGAAGCCTTCGTAAAATTCTTTGATTTCCTTTTCCGTCAGGAACACGGGGTGCATGTTCTGCTGCTGCAGATTCTCTACTATATTTCTTTGTTCGGCTTCTTCCTCCACCACCATACCAGGCCATCCAATCCAAAGGTTGTCCTTCTGTTTGTAAATAGATCCCAAGCCTGTGGCGAGTCCGCCTTCACTGGGTTTGAAGTCAAGCCTCCCCTCCTTTTCCTGAAGTTTGATAGGAAGTCTGTTTGATACAATGATCAATTTCGCCATGTGTTATTATAACTAAAACCGGGCATCTGTGGCAACGCATAGAGGGGGACAATCGCATCACGGCCAGACACAGGTATAAAAGTTTTCAATCGGTTAAGGTTTAGCAGGCAGTTTTCCTTATCATACGCAATAATTACCCGCACGTTTTCTATATATAGCGCTAATTATATAAATGCTGTATTCCCAGCCAGATAGAGCTTGGAGTTAATGTGGGAACGGCCTTGGGTATAAACAAGGCACAACACCCGGTCTCACTCCTGCGTACCGCAAAGCTTGTGGCAAAACGCATTGCCCTGCCCGACGTCCTCCAGTACAGCAGTTGTAAGAACGATTAAAAGGAGTGATATAGGCCTCAACTACCGCAAGGATGTTATGTCTGTTGTTGGAGCCGCCATGTCCGGGATAATCTTAGTACCTTTATATGAGAAGCAGTAGCTGGTACTGTTGCAGAAAATGTATACCTAAAATCAGCAACCATACCATCATTTCGTTACTGCTTAAATTTACATGCATAGCCAAAGCAACAACCAACTATGGATTACTTCGAAGGAATTGACCCACAGATAGTAAACTGGGTCATTATACCTCTACTCATATTTCTGGCGCGCATTTGTGACGTAACACTAGGCACGCTGCGCATCGTGTTCATTGCTCGGGGCGACAAACTGATAGCGCCTCTCCTGGGCTTCCTGGAGGTACTGATTTGGCTGGTAGCCATCACGCAGGTGATGCAGAACCTAGGCAACTTCGCCTCCTATTTTGCTTGGGCCGCTGGTTTCGCGACGGGCAACTTTCTGGGGCTACGCATCGAGCAGAAACTGGCCCTTGGGCAGATGGTAGTCCGTGTCATCACGGTGGAATCAGCAGATGCGCTCATCGAGCGATTGGCAGGCCGCGGCTACCGCCTCACAAGTGTGGACGCCAAAGGGACCCGAGGCAAGGTAAACCTGCTTTTCATGATAGTCAAGCGCAAGAAGCTGAAGGAAGTCGTTGGCATCATCCGTGACTACAACCCCAACGCCTTCTACTCCATCGAGGACGTGCGGTCTGTCTCCGAGACGCAGATTCCGGAAGAGGAAGTGGAGCGCAAAATAGCCTTCGGGAAATTCTTCCCGCTGCGGAAGGGAAAGTAGGTATGCTGCGGCCAGCTGTGCGTCTCTACTGTTCCGGCCACTGTACCGGGTCCAACTACACCTGCCCCTCCCCCATGAGGGGAATCGGGAACGATTGACATCCCCCTGCCCCTTCAAAGGGAGAGGTTCAGCCGTGATTGTTCGTCACTTCGAAGCATTGTAGCCTACATGAACACTGGCAGGTATGGCCTTAACATCCCTCTGACTCCCCTCAAGGGGAGAGTATCCACAGCAGTCACGGAGCAAAGACATCAGCCCTATTCACCCATGACGATTTTTTTGCTCGAGCGGTCAGCGAGTTCAAAAGCGTCTTGACTTTTTTGCTTACTTTGGGGGTAGGGGCCCTCGATTTGTGTCAAGACAAAAAGTGAGGCTCGCCCGGCCAGGGCAGGCTATGGAACAACTCAGCGGGCGAACAACAAGGAAGCAACAGCTACGCTACAACAACTGTAGCAGCCTCAAAAACTTACATAAAAAAAGGTCTGCCTATGCCTAGGCAGACCTTTTTCATTTCAATCTATCAACTCTACCCCACCGGCTGGAACTTGAAATACACCACAGCCATAGGCGGAAGCTTCAGCACGAGCGAGTAATCCCGCCCGTGGAAGGAATCCGCCACGGATTGCAATATGCCATGATTATGGAAATTACTGCCTCCATAGTGACTGTCGTCGCTGTTGAAAATCTCTACCCAGTTTCCTCCAAGTGGCACACCCAAACGGTAGTTTTCATGCACGCCCGGCGTGAAGTTGCAAACCACCAGTATCTGGTCTTCGGGCCGGTCGCCTTTCCGCATGAAGCTGATGACGCTGTTGTGGGCATCGGCGAAATCTATCCACTCAAAGCCGCTCTGGTCAAAGCTGCGGGCATAAAGGCCAGGCTCCTGCTTGTATACATGGTTCAGTTGTCGCACCAGTTCCTGTATACCTGCGTGGTTCCTGAACTGCAGCAAGTGCCAGTCTAGACTGCTGTCGTGGTTCCATTCAGTTGACTGCGCAAGCTCACCGCCCATGAACAGCAGCTTTGCGCCTGGGTGGGCATACATGTAAGCGTACAGTGCCCGCAGGTTGGCAAAGGCCTGCCACTCATCGCCTGGCATCTTGCGAATCAGGGAGCCTTTACCGTGCACCACCTCATCGTGCGAGAGCGGCAGCATGAAGCGTTCGGTAAAAGCGTAGATGATGCTGAACGTGATATCGCCCTGGTGGAAGCGTCTGTAGATGGGGTCTTTGGAGAAATAGGTGAGCGTGTCGTGCATCCAGCCCATCATCCACTTCATGTCAAACCCAAGTCCGCCATTCTCTACCGCTCCGGTCACGGCTGGCCAGGCCGTCGATTCCTCGGCAATGGTCAGCGTGTCCGGAAAGCGCTCGTGCACGGCCTGGTTGAACTCCTTGAGGAGCGAGATGGCCTCCAGGTTCTCCCGACCTCCGTGCTCGTTCGGAATCCACTCGTTGTGCTTGCGGCTGTAGTCCAGGTATAGCATGGAGGCCACAGCATCCACCCGCAGTCCATCCACGTGGTACTTATCCAGCCAGAACAAAGCATTGCTGACCAGGAAAGACCGCACCTCGTTGCGCCCGTAATTGAAAATGTAGCTGTTCCAGTCCGGGTGGTAGCCTTTGCGTGGGTCAGCGTGTTCGTACAAGTGCGTGCCGTCGAAGTAGGCCAGGCCATGCTCATCGGAAGGGAAGTGCGAAGGCACCCAGTCCATGATGACGCCTATACCTTCCTTGTGCAGGGCATCTATCAGACACATCAGGTCCTCGGGTGAGCCATAGGTGCTGGCCGCCGCGAAGTAGCCCGTTATCTGGTAGCCCCAGGAGCC
Source organism: Pontibacter roseus DSM 17521 (assembly GCF_000373265.1). GTDB lineage: Bacteria > Bacteroidota > Bacteroidia > Cytophagales > Hymenobacteraceae > Pontibacter > Pontibacter roseus. The sequence continues at coordinate 293,150 of NZ_KB890766.1, read as the reverse complement.
GTTGAACGGGTGGTGCATCACCGGCATGAACTCCACATGCGTGAAGCCCATATTCTTCACATAGGCAGGCAGCTCCTCGGCCAGTTCCCGGTAGGTGAGCGGCCGGTTGTTGTCTTCAGGCTTACGGCGCCAGGAGCCCACGTGCAGCTCATACACCGAGTAAGGCTGCGGCTGCCCCTGCCTGCTTTTGCGTTGCTGCATCCAATCACTGTCGCCCCAGGTATGGCTCAGGCCCTGTACCACGGAGGCGGTTTGCGGCGGCTTCTCCCGGCGGAAGGCGAAGGGGTCACTTTTCTCGACGTGGTAGAGGTGGTAGCGGGACCGGATGTGGTATTTGTACAGCATACCCTGTTGCACGTCCGGCACAAAACCTTCCCATATACCAGAATTATCTCCACGCGCCTGCAGTTGGTGGCTTTCGCGGTTCCAAGAGTTGAAGTCGCCCATCACCGATACCAGCTCGGCATTGGGTGCCCATACCGCGAAGTAAGCTCCCTGGCTGCCCTGGCGCTCCATCAGGTGCGACCCAAACTTGTCGTAGAGGTTGTAATGGCGGCCTTCCCGGAACAGGTATACATCGAATTCGGAGAACCGGCTGATGTCGTAGTACACCGGGCCGGTCTGTTCCTGGGCAGGTTGAGCTGCCACCGGAGCCGGCTCTATGGAAAGTCCTTGAGCCTCTACGGGTGCCTGTGCCAGCGTATCGGTCTTCTTTTGCGAGGACCGGCCACGTTTGGGTTGGGTTGTCATCTCCTGAGCGGTGCTTCCCATTTCTGTTGTCGTGGTTTTTCTGGGACGGCCACGCTTAGCTGGAACAGCCGCGCCGGATTGCAACTCTACAGTGGTTTTGGCTTCTGCTTTATTCTTCGTCTTGCGGGTACCCGGCTTACTGGCAGTCATACCATCCTCTGAACCCGTTCCGGTGTCCATTCCTATACCTGCTACCGGCTGTATGTTTTCCTGAGTGTTGTCCTGTTGCTTTTTCTTAGCCATTCTGATACTTCCTCATGATGTACTTTATACCTCTGATTGGGATGAGCACCCAATCCGGACGGTTGTTCAATTCATATCCCAGTTCATAAATCGCCTTCTCCAGCAGGAAGGTCTCCATCAGTATTTCAAAGTCCTCCTCCTTCTGCGGCACCACGCCTGTTCCCAGGGTTTTAGCCAGGTAGGTATGCATGAAGAAGCCGCTGGCGTAGTGGTACCACTGCTCGGCCCATTGCTCCAGGTAGGCGCTGTCTTCTTTGCGGAAGCTGTCCTGCTGGAAGAGCGCGTTGTAGGCGGCGTAGTGGAAAGAGCGAATCATACCGGCCACATCGCGCAGCGGGGAGCGCTTGAGGCGGCGCTCGCTGAACGAGCGAGCCGGTTCCCCTTCAAAGTCGATGATGATGAAGTCGCGGCCGGTGAAGAGCACCTGCCCCAGGTGGTAATCGCCGTGCGTACGGATTTTCATGGAATCTATCTTGCGGCTGAAAATTCGCTTGAGTCGTTCCAGAATCTCCTGCCGCATCTGCAACACCTCCTCTGCCTCGGCCCGCACGGTATCGGGCAGGTTGGGCAGATGCTTGCGCAGGCTGTCGAAGTTGCTGCGCACCAGGGAGGTGAGCGACGAGTAGAGCGAGCGTTGGTAGTGCAGCGAGAAGTCCTCTGGTGTGAAATCCTTGGAGTCGGTGATGGAGGCCAGGGCCAGGTGCATCTCAGCCGTGCGCTGTCCCAGCAGCTCTATACGCTCCACGGAGGCGCCACCCAACTGCAACTGCATGTGCTCCGGCGCATCGGCAAAGGCCACAGGCCGTGCCAGCGTCCCGATGGTGCTCGTTATGATTTCGTGGTCCCGGTGCGTCTGCAGCCTCTCAAAGAAGCGCTTGAGGGAATCCTCCATGTATACCCAGGCATCGCCCTGGTTGGGCACCAGGTCCTGCAGCATCACTAGCACCATTGGGTTCTTGCCTGTTTCCTGATGCTCAATGGCGCCCAGGAACATCGGCACGTTCGGGAAATTCACCCGCTCCGTCAGCGCCTGCACCACCTCTACATCGGGGTTCAGAGTGCGGTCGAGCTTGCGGTATACCTTCAGGAAGAACTGGTTGTCATAGATTACGGACGTGTTGCTCTGCTCCGCCCCCAGTATTTTGGAGGAGAGCGGTTGCCCTACCTCCCGCAGACGCGCATTGACGGAGCGGTTGCTATACCCCACCAACTCGGCACCGTCTATGTGGAGGCGCTTCCGCTTGGCTACGTGCTGCAGCAGCAGCTGTCGGTACTCCTCAGAATATACAGCATCGTAGAGGATGCCTTCCTGACCGTCCATCGTCACTCGGGCAATCACGCTGTTGGGCTGGCTGCTGATTAACTCCTGCTCCTCCTCACCGGATGCGAAGGCTATCGGCAGTTGGTAAAGCTCCGGTAGGCCCTCATTGTAACTCACCTCGATGAACAACAGGGAAGCTCCGTTTTCTCCGGCAGGCATCGGGATGTTGTTGACCACCTGCATACGTTGTATGGTGCGTGCTTTGCCTCCGAACCAGCGCCTATTCAGCACGTAAGGTGGCAGCACCTTCGACTCTAGTGTTTTGAGTGCGCGCGGCGGAATGGGGTTGTACAGGGACGGCAGCTGCATGGCCGGCTTTTGCATATCCAGGGCGATTCCCCCGGATGCCTCCTGTGGCTGCAACTCAAACCAGTAGTAGCCATGGGCTCCAATCGTGAACAGGTATTTATCGTCCTTTACCTGCGGGAATTTGTTCTTACTGAACACCTCTACCGGCACAAAGCCCTTGAACTCCGGCAACTCCAGCTCCACCGCCTCCGGGAAGCGGGATAGGTTGGCAATCACCAAAATGTTCTCGTCCTGGTAAGAGCGGATGAAGGCCAGCACCTTGGAGTTGGATGGGTTCAGGAACTGCATAGTACCACGCCCGAAGGCCTTGTAGCGCTTGCGCATGTTGATGACGCGGCGCATCCACCAGAGCAGCGAGCTGCTGTTGTGCTGCTGCGTCTCCACGTTCACTGACTCGTACTTGTACTCTGGGTCGATGATGACCGGCAGGTATAGCTTTTGGGGATTGGCCGTGGAGAAGCCCGCGTTGCGGTTGTCGTTCCACTGCATGGGAGTACGTACGCCGTCGCGGTCACCCAGATAGTAGTTGTCGCCCATGCCTATCTCGTCGCCATAGTATACCACCGGCGTACCCTTCATCGAGAAGAGCAGCACGTTCATGAGCTCTATCTTGGCGCGGTCGTTGCCCAGCAGCGGGGCCAGGCGGTGGCGTATACCCAGGTTGATTTTGGCCATCGGGTCGCGCGTGTATACCTTGTACATATAGTCGCGCTCCTCGTCGGTCACCATCTCCAGCGTCAGTTCGTCGTGGTTCCGCAGGAACATGGCCCACTGGCAGGTCTCAGGTATAGCCGGTGTCTGGTCGAAAATGTCGATGATGGGGTAGCGGTCCTCCATCTTCACCGACATGAACAGGCGCGGCATGATGGGGAAGTGGTAGTTCATGTGACACTCATCGCCATCGCCGAAGTAAGAAGCCGAATCCTCTGGCCACATGTTAGCCTCCGCCAACAGCAGCTTTCCGGTATACTTGCTGTCTACGTGGGCCCGCAGCTTCTTGAGGAAGTCGTGCGTCTCAGGCAGGTTCTCGCAGTTGGTGCCGTCGCGCTCAAACAGGTACGGCACGGCGTCCAGGCGGAAGCCGTCCACGCCCATGTCGAACCAGTAGTCCAGCATCTTGAACACCTCCTGCTGCACGTCCGGGTTGTCGAAGTTCAGGTCGGGCTGGTGGTGGAAGAAACGGTGCCAGTAGTACTGACCGGCCACCGGGTCCCAGGTCCAGTTGCTGGGCTCGTAGTCGGTGAAGATGATACGCACATCCTTGTACTGCTTCGGGTCGTCGGTCCAGACGTAGTAGTTGCGGTACTTGGAGCCCTTCTTGGCACGACGCGCCCGCTGGAACCAGGGGTGCTGGTCGGAGCTGTGGTTAATAACCAGCTCGGTGATGACCTTGAGCCCGCGGCGGTGCGCCTCCTTCACAAACAGCTTGAAATCCTGCATGTTACCATAGCTCGGGTTGATGCTGTAGTAATCCGCTATGTCATACCCATCGTCTTTGAGCGGTGACGGATAGAAAGGGAGGAGCCATATAGCCGTCACTCCGAGGTCCTCGAGGTAGTCCAGCTTCTGCATCAGGCCTTTAAAATCGCCTATGCCGTCGCCGGAGCCATCCATGAAGGCCTTGATGTGGAGCTCGTAAATAATGGCGTCTTTGTACCAGTGAATGTTGTCGTCTAGAAGGGTGTTGTCCTCTGCCATATTGCTTTTTAGTGATTATGCGTGTGTGCCGTGGTCTTCAGGTAACCAGGTATCGTCGAGGCTGTCATGGCCCATACCCGGTGTGGCCACCTCAATGCGGAATACGTGTACCGGCATCTCATGCGGCCGCAGTTCCACGTAATTCCATTCGTTTGCCCAGGTGTATTTGTGCTCGGTCATCAGGTCGTGCACCATGTACTGCTGCTGGTCCTGCATGCCGAGCGCCTGCAGTGGCACCTGCACCCAGCCTGCCTGCGTGTTGTGCGGGTCCAGGTTCACGACCATGAGCATCTTGTTGCGGAAGCTGCTGTCCCACTTAGCGTAGCAGAGCAGTTGCGGGTTGTCGGTGTCACCGAAGGCGATGTTCCAGGTGGTCTGCAAAGCAGGGTTCACCTGGCGTATCTTGTTGATTTTGGTAATGACCTCCCGTATTTTGGTCAGCCTTCCCCAGTCCCACTGCATGACCTCGTACTTCTCCGAGTCCCAATATTCTTCCTTGCCCTGCACCGGCGTGTTGATGCCGAACTCATACACAGGCCCATAAAGTCCATAGTTGGAAGACAGCGTAGCCGCCATCACCACGCGGGTGATGTGTGCCGGCTCGCCACCCGTCTGCAGCTCATGCGGCAGGATATCGGGCGTATTGGGCCAGAAATTAGGCCGGTAGAAGTCGCGCATCTCGGTCTGGGTGAGTTCGCGCATGTACTCCTTTATCTCATCGGCCGTGTTGCGCCACGTGAAGTAGGAATAGGATTGCGTGAAGCCGATTTTGCCGAGCCGCTCCATCACGCGCGGACGCGTGAAGGCCTCCGCCAGGAAAATCACCTGCGGGTACTGCTGCCGCACCTCACGTATGAGCCACTCCCAAAAATGGAACGGCTTGGTGTGCGGGTTGTCCACTCGGAACACGTATACCCCCTGCTCTATCCAATGCAGGACGATGCTCTTCAACTCTTGCCACAGGTTCTGCCAGTCCTCTGTCTCGAAGTTGACGGGCAGCACGTCCTGGTACTTCTTGGGTGGGTTCTCGGCATACTGCACCGTCCCGTCTGGCCGCCACTTGAACCAAGCTGGATGCTCTTTCACATAAGGGTGGTCCGGGGAACATTGGATGGCAAAATCCAACGCGACCTCAATGCCATGCTCACGTGCGGCATGCACAAAGCGACGGAAGTCATCCAGACTGCCCAGTTCCGGCAGGATGGCTTTGTGCCCTCCCGACTCGGCGCCAATGGCCCAGGGGGAGCCAGGCTCTCCCGGCTGTGAGGTGACAGAGTTGTTCTTGCCCTTGCGGAAAGCGTAGCCAATGGGGTGGATAGGCGGCAGGTAGATGGTGTCGAAGCCCATCTCGGCGATGCGAGGCAGCAGGCGCTCACAATCCTGGAAGGTGCCGTGCCGCCCGGCCTCCTGCGCCGCCGACCTCGGGAAAAACTCATACCAGGTGCTGAAAAGCGCCTTCTGACGCTCTACTTCTACTTGTAGGATTTTGTGGTAGGTAGTCACGTTTTGGCGGTCGCAGCAGGCATGCATCAGGTCTGAAACATCCTCGCTAGTGGCTAGCGCCACGGCATCGGCAACGGAGCCAGGATGGTTCAACTGCTCGGCCCACTTGCGCAGGCGCTTCTGCTGTCCAGGCTTAGCCGTGGCCGCCGACTCTTGCAGCAGCTGCGCGCCAATCTGCAGTTCTACGGTGATGTCCTGGTTGGCTTCAAACTTCTTCTTGAGGCCTTTCTGCCAGGTATAGAAATGGTCAATCCAACCCTGCAGGGTATACTCGTAGCTGCCCATGCTCTCCGGTGTAAAGCTGACCTGCCAGCGGTCGTTGCCCAGGAACTGCATCGGGAGTTCGTTCCATTTCTTCTTTTTGGAGTGGCGGTAAAGCAGCACGGCCTTCACCTCATCATGGCCATCCCCGAACACATCTGCGGTCACCGTTACCTCTTCCCCCACCACCCGTTTAATGGGGTATTGCCCACAGTTCACTTGCGGCTTCACATTTTCGATGATGACCCGTTTGGTTCCTTCCAGTGCTTCCATGTATGGTTTTTCCTGAGTTATTTATGATAGCTAATAGGTACTGAAAGGGCCGGTATTATGTTACGGACGGACCTGCGCCTCAGCCTCCGGAGAAACTGGAAAAACGGCTTTACGCTCTGTTACCGCCTGACTTGCAAGCTATACCTCCTACATTCTACCAGAAAAGAACAACCTTAACCACGGGAAGGGAGTTAAAAATTCTGCATTACTAAAATTGAATCAATGAGCATAACCCGTGAAGTTGGAGCGCACTTTACCTCAGGCCGTGGCACCACGTTTACCGTGTGGTCACCCGATGCCGAGCAGGTCGAGGTAGTCATAAAAGATAACGATAAGATAATCCCCCTGCAGCGGGAGGCTTTTGGGTACTGGACGGCACTGGCAGAGGAGGCAGGACCGGGAAGCCGCTACCTATACCGCCTTGATGGTGAGACGGAGCGGCCTGACCCTGCCTCCCACTCGCAGCCCGACGGGCCGCACGAAGCCTCTGAAGTAGTCGGCCACGCTGATTTTGGCTGGACCGACCAATATTGGGCCCCGCTGCCCTTGGAGCAGTACATCATTTACGAGCTGCATGTGGGTACCTTTACCGAGGAGGGCACCTTTCAGGGCATTATCCAAAAGCTGCCCGAGCTGCAGGATTTAGGCATAACCGCTATCGAAATTATGCCGGTGGCACAGTTTCCGGGCAGCCGCAACTGGGGCTACGACGGGGTATACCCTTCGGCGGTACAGAACTCCTACGGCGGGCCGCTGGGGCTGAAGGAACTGGTGGACGCCTGCCACGCAGCAGGTATAGCCGTGATTTTGGACGTAGTGTACAACCACCTTGGTCCGGAAGGAAACTACCTCAACGACTTCGGCCCTTACTTCACCGACAAGTACAACACCCCCTGGGGGAAGGCACTCAACTTTGACGACGCCCACAGCGACCACGTACGCAACTACTTTATACAAAATGCGCTAATGTGGTTCCGCGATTACCATTTCGATGCCCTGCGCCTGGACGCCGTGCATGCCATCCTAGACACAGGAGCCAAGCATTTTCTGCAGGAACTGCAAGAGCATGTGGAGCACCTGGAACAGCAACTCGGGCGACCTTTCCTGCTCATAGCGGAGAGCGACCTGAACGATGTGCGCATCATCAACCCCAGGGAGAAGGGCGGCTACGGACTGACAGCGCAATGGAGCGATGATTTTCACCATGCCGTACACGCTTTGGTGACACAAGAGGAGACCGGCTATTACCAGGATTTTGGGAGATTGGAGCAACTACAGAAAGTGATGCAGCAAGGCTTTGTGTACGATGGCCTGTACTCGGAGCACCGCAAGCGCACCTTCGGCAGCGATCCTTCTGCAAACCTGGCCCGGCAGTTCGTGGTCTGCTCCCAAAACCACGACCAGGTGGGCAACCGCATGCTGGGCGAGCGCCTCACACAGCTGGTCTCGTTTGATATGTTGAAAGTGGTGGCTGGAATGGTGCTGCTGTCGCCCTACACCCCGATGCTGTTCATGGGCGAAGAGTATGGGGAGGAGAACCCCTTCCTGTACTTTGTGAGCCACACCGATAAGGAACTGGCGGAGGCGGTACGCAAAGGTCGCAAAGAGGAATTCTCCGCCTTCGCCTGGCAGGGCGAGGCACCGGACCCACAGGCAGAGGAAACCTTCATCCAATCCAGGCTGACGCGCAGCTACGAGCATAACGAGCAGCACCGGCAGCTGCGGGAGTTCTACAAAGACCTTATCCAACTGAGAAAGACGGCTCTGGCCAAAACAGACAAGCAGCGGCCGCACGTGGAGGTGAACAAAGACTCCCAGGTGCTGCATCTCATCCACTCAGGTGGAGACCCCTATACCTATTGCTTGTTTAACATAAGCGACCAACCGCAGACAACAATCCTGAACACGCAGGTGGAGGCGCACTGGAAGCTGCTGCTCCAATCATCTGATGCAAGGTATGGCGGCACAGGTATGGGCGTGCAGCAGGAATCCCAGACCAATCAGGAGATAGAGCTGCCTCCGGCTTCGTTCACCGTTTTCCAAAGTAAGTAATCTGTATGAACCAGTACATCTGCATCCACGGCCATTTCTACCAGCCGCCCCGGGAGAACCCCTGGCTAAATGAGGTGGAGCTACAGGAGTCGGCGCGCCCTTACCACGACTGGAACGAGCGCATCACAGCCGAGTGCTATGCCCGAAACTCCGCCTCCCGCATCCAGAACGACAAGGGGCAGATTGTGGACATCATGAACAACTATGCCCGCATGAGCTTTAACTTCGGGGCCACTCTGCTGGAGTGGATGGAGAAGAAGGCCCCGGACATCTACCAGTCCATACTGGATGCGGACAAGGAAAGCCAGAGGCGCTTCTCGGGACACGGTTCTGCCCTGGCCCAGGTATACAACCACATGATTATGCCGCTCGCCAACGAGCGCGACCGGCACACGCAAGTCATCTGGGGCATCTATGATTTTAGGAAACGCTTCGGCCGCGACCCGGAAGGTATGTGGCTGGGCGAGACGGCCGCCAACACTGCCACCCTGGAGGTACTGGCGGAGCACGGCATCAAGTTCACCATTCTGTCGCCTTACCAGGCGCTCCGCTTCCGGAAGCTAGACGATAAGGAGTGGCAAGACGCCACCGGGGCAAGGATAGACCCGCGCAGGCCATACCTCAGTAATCTGCCTTCCGGACGCACCATTACACTTTTCTTCTATGACGCCCCCGTGTCACAGGCCATTGCTTTTGAAGGATTGCTGGAGAGCGGCCAGAAGTTTGCTCAGCGTCTCACCAGCACCTTCGACCAGGACAGTAAGGAACCCCAACTCATGCACATCGCCACGGATGGGGAGACGTACGGCCACCACCACCGCTTCGGGGAGATGGCCCTCTCCTACGCGCTGCACCACATCGAACAGGAACAGCTGGCCAAAATCACCATCTATGGCGAATACCTGGAGCTGCACCCTCCCCAATATGAGGCGGAAATCATAGAGGACACCTCCTGGAGTTGCTTTCATGGGGTGGAGCGCTGGCGCAGCGACTGCGGTTGCCACACAGGCGGTCACCCGGAATGGAACCAGGCCTGGCGTGCGCCCCTGCGCAAAGCCTTCGATTGGGTACGCGATACGCTGGAGCCGCTTTACGCGCAGGAAATGCATGCCCTGGGAGCCAACCCTTGGCAGACCCGCGACAATTACATACAGGTCATCATGGACCGGTCGGAGGAGCAAGTGCTAGAGTTCATCCGGACACACTGCAATCGAGAGTTGAGTAACTCAGAGCAGGTCAAGTTCCTGAAGCTGCTGGAGATGCAGTACCATGCCATGCTCATGTACACGAGCTGCGGCTGGTTCTTTGACGAGGTGACAGGTATAGAGACTATGCAGGACATCTTTTATGCGGCGCGGGCGCTGCAACTGGCACAGGACCTGAACGGGACAGATTACGAGGAGTACTTCCTGGAGCTGCTGGGGGAGGCGAAGAGCAACACACGCGATTTTCCTGACGCCGCAGCTGCCTACCGCCAAGTCGTCAAGACCACCATGCTGGACCTGTTGCGGGTAGGAGCCCATTATGCGGTTTCTTCTCTTTTCTCAGACCACTCCGAAAATCTGGATTTGTACAGTTACAAAGCCACCTCTGAGTATTATGAGCTGCAGGAGGCAGGACGTCAGAAACTAGCCATCGGCAAAGCGCTCATCCGCTCTCGCATCACGTGGGAGGAGGTGGATGTCTCTTTCAGCGTGCTGCACATCGGTGACCACCAGTTGTTTGGCGGCGTGCGCAAGTATGTGAGTGCAGAGGCCTTCGCTGCCCTGCACCACGAGCTGACCAACGCGTTCGATAAAGGCAACATCACCGAGGTCATCATGTTGTTCGACAAGCACTTCCAATCTCACAACTACTCCTTCTGGCACCTTTTCCGGGACGACCAGAAAAAAATACTGGACCAGGTGATGGAACAAACCATCCAGGCTCTGGAGCACGATTTCCAGCAGGTATACGATAACAACTACCCGCTCATGGCAGCCATCAAAAGCGTAGGTATGCGACTGCCACGCCCCCTGCAAATCTCCATCGACTACATTGTGAGCGCGCGTCTGCTGGCGGCTCTGGAGGCGCCCACTGTAGACCTGGATGCTATACAGAGGCTGCTCAAGGAAGTAGAGCGCATGAACGTGAAGCTGGACCTAGATGCGTTGAACTACGCCGCCACCCTTCACGTGGAGTCTACCATGGAGTATCTGGAGAACATGCCGGATGACACTTCGCGCATGGAGTACCTGACAGACCTGCTCACGCTGCAGCACGACTCCATGCTGATGCCGGAGTACTGGCAGGCACAGAACATCGCTTTCCGCATGCGTCAGACGGTATACCAGGAGTACCAGGAGAAGATGGCCCAGCAAGACGAGCATGCCACCGATTGGTGTAAAAAATTTGAAGCGTTGTACAAGAGTTTAAACCTGATTCCTTAAAATCCTTATGGTATACATCCCTTCGTCGACTTACAGACTACAGATATCCCCTAAATTCAAACTCAACGAAGTCAAGCAGCTTATCCCATACCTGAAAGAACTGGGTATAAGCACCGTCTATGCAGCACCCTTTTTCACGGCGCGGCCAGAGAGCGAACACGGGTATGATGTGGTGGACCCACATCAGATTAATCCCGATGTGGGAACGTTGGAGGAGCTACAAGAGATAGCCGACGAGTTGAAGGCCCATGGCATGGGTTGGCTGCAGGACATCGTGCCCAACCACATGGCCTTTCACCCGCACAACTTCTGGCTGATGGATGTGCTCGAGAAAGGCCAGAAATCCAGGTTCTATACCTTCTTCGACATTAACTTCGGCCACCCGGACTTCAAGGGCAGGGTGATGGTGCCCTTTCTGGGTGAGCCCTTGGAAGAGGTCGTGCAACAGCAGCAACTGAAGCTGTCTCTCGACGAAAATGGTTTTCACATCAGCTACTTCGACAATGCCTATCCCCTCAGCATCGACAGTTACGCGGACCTGCTGCAGCAAATCAGCCAACAGGTAAGCCAAGACGAAGCCAAAAATAAACTCGAAGCGCTCCTGCAGCAGTTGCTAACCAACACAGCCCAGGACGAAATCGACCACGAGGCCTGGCAGCAGTTCAAGCACTCCCTGTGGCAGACACTGGAGCAGCAGGCACAGCTGAAAAAGGCAGCAGAGCAGGTGGTGGAAGGCATCAACCAAGATTCCCAGGTGCTGACTGAGCTATTGGAGCAGCAGTACTACCTCCTCTGTCATTGGCAGGAGACCGAAAAGCGAATCAACTACCGCCGCTTCTTCACCGTCAACGACCTCATATGCTTGGGTATGGAGCACCAGGAGGTGTTCGAACACTACCACCGGTTCATCAAAGAACTTTGCGTGCGCCAACTGGTGCAGGGACTGCGGGTAGACCACGTGGACGGCCTCTTCGACCCAGACACTTACCTGGAGCGCCTGCGCGAGCGGATGGGTGAGGAGGTATACCTGGTCGTCGAGAAAATCCTGGAAGGGGAAGAAAATATGCCTGAGTATTGGCCCATACAGGGCAACAGCGGCTACGACTTCTTGGCCTGGGTCAGCAACCTCTACACCGATGCCGAAGGAGAACGCAAGCTCACACGCCTGTACCGCCGCCTGGTGCCCGACGCCCCCATCGACTACGAGAAACTGGTGTATGAGAAGAAACTCTTCATTCTGGAGCACCACATGCAGGGCGAACTGAAGAACCTGCTGCGCCTACTCCGCGACTCAGACCTGCTCCCTAGCGGCGCCGACGAAAAGAAATGGGCCGATGCCTTGTCGGCACTGCTGGCCTCCTTCCCGGTATACCGCATCTATGGCCATACCTTCCCCCTGGCTCCTGCCGCCATGGAGGTCGTGGAGGAAGCCTTTAAAGTAGCAAACAGACGTGCGCCAGAGGCCAAAGCTGAGTTGCAGCACCTCCGCAGCCTGTTTGAGTCTGATGACCAGGATTCAGAGGAGCTCCGGCGCCACAAGCTATACTTTGTGATGCGCAGCCAACAGTTCACAGGGCCATTGGCAGCGAAAGGCGTGGAAGACACCACGTTTTACAACTATAACCGGCTGATTTCGCTCAACGAGGTAGGCAACAGTCCGGATGTGTTCAACATCGCCCGCCGCGATTTCCACCAGCTCATGGAGTACCGGCTCCAGACCTACCCGCACTCCATCAACGCCACCTCCACCCACGACACCAAACGCGGCGAAGGCTCCCGTATGCGTCTGGAGGTGCTGAGCGAGTTACCCGACGAGTGGGAAAAGTACGTGACCGAGTGGATGGATTTGGCCCGAAAGCACAGCACTTCAGCCGGGCCAACGGCCAACGACTTGTATTTCATCCTACAGACGCTGGTAGGTGTGATGCCCCTAGAAGGCGCAGTAGACGACACCTTGGTGGAGCGTGTGCAGGAGTACTTGGTGAAGGCCTTCCGGGAGGCCAAGGAGAATACGAACTGGTCCGAGCCGAACGAAGCCTACGAGGAAGCCGCCAAGAACCTGGTGCAGAAACTGCTTCTGGAGGATGAGGCCTTCCTGGATTCCTTCATGCCGTTCTTCAGCAGGGCGGCGCACCTCGGCTGGATTTATTCCCTCTGCCAGACGCTACTGAAAACCACCTGCCCCGGTGTGCCCGATGTATACCAGGGATGTGAGCTCTGGGATTTCAGCCTAGTAGACCCTGACAACCGCCGCCCCGTGGATTACGATTTGCGCCGTGAATTCCTGCAGGACATCCAGGCCCGGGAAAATCAGGATACACAAGCGCTGTTAGCGGAAATGCTCCAGTCTCCTGAAGACGCGAAGGTCAAGCTATACCTGCTGTACAAGGTGCTCCACCTGCGCCAGGAACAAAAGGCACTCTTCGACAAGGGAAACTACATTCCGTTAACACTCAGTGGAAAGCACCGGAACCACGCCATCGCTTTTGCCCGCCAGCAGGAAGGGGCCTGGTGCCTGGTGGTGGTACCGCGCCTGCTTGCCTCGCTGGTTTCCGAAAGCGAGTTGCCGCTCGGGGAGCAGGTATGGGAGGACACGGCTGTTGTGTTGCCATCCGAGGCGCCGCAGCAATGGCAGCACCTGTTCAGCAACCACCAGGTAGAGGGGCAGCAGGAGATTCCGCTTGCCACCTTGTTCAAATCTTTTCCGGTAGCACTAATAACGTCTAAAACAGCATGATTATAAAAAAACGAAGCAGTGGTATACTGCTCCACATCACCTCTCTCCCCTCCCCCTATGGCATCGGGGATTTGGGTCCGGAGGCCTATCGGTTTGCAGACCTGCTGGAAGAGGCAGGGCAGCGCTACTGGCAGATTCTTCCGCTCAACCCAACCGAAATCGGCACTGGCAACTCCCCATACAGTAGCCACTCCGCCTTCGCAGGCAACCCCCTGCTCATCAGCCCGGACTTGCTGGTAGAGGATGGCCTGCTCATCAAAAAGGATATCAAACCGAATACCTCTTTCGATGACAGGAAAGTAGAGTTTGAGAAGGTGGCTGAGTATAAGAAACAGGTGCTGTACAAGGCGTACCAGAAATTCAAGGCGGGACAGGGCAGCCAGCTGAACGGTGCGTTCATCCGGTTTCAGGAAAAACACAAGGCCTGGCTGCCGGACTTCGCCCGCTTTGTGGTCTTCAAGCATCATTTTGGGCAACAGGCCTGGACACAGTGGCCTGCTGAGCTGAAGAACCGTGAGCATGAAGCTGTGGAGGAACTGGCCGCCGAACTGGCCGAGGAGATTGAGCGGGAAATATTCCTGCAGTTTCTCTTCTACCACCAGTGGGAAAGACTGAAAACCTACTGCAATTCCAAAGGAATCAGCTTCATCGGCGACATGCCCTTCTATGTCAGCCATGACAGCGCCGATGTGTGGTCACACCCTACTATTTTCAAGCTGGACAAAAAAGGTATGCCCACAGCCGTCTCCGGCGTACCGCCCGACTATTTCAGCGAAACGGGGCAATTGTGGGGCACGCCCGTCTTCAACTGGAAGGTGCTGCAAGAAGATGATTTTAGCTGGTGGATACAGCGCATCGCCCACAACCTGGAGCTGTTCGGCTTATTGCGCCTCGACCACTTCCGGGCCTTTTCGGCTTACTGGCAGGTGGCTGCAGGCGAAGAAACCGCCATTCATGGCAAATGGGTGAAAACCCCCGGAGCAGAACTACTCAGCCTTGTCAAGGAGAAGTTCCCTGAGATGCCCATCATAGCGGAAGACTTGGGAGAGATAGACCAGCCGGTGCGGGACCTGATGGCGCAGTTCGACCTGCCCGGTATGCGGGTGCTGCTGTTCGCCTTTGGGGAGGACCTGCCCAACAGCCTGTACGCACCGCACAACCACAGCCAGAACGCCATTGTGTATACCGGCACCCACGACAACAGCACCACACGGGCGTGGTTTGAGCAGGATGCCAGCAAAGAAGACCGCAAGCGCCTGAGTGATTACAGCGCACAGCAACTGACAAAGGAAAATGTGCATGAAGCCATGAACCGGCTGGCCTACATGTCGGTGTCGCAGTTGACTGTCATACCGATGCAGGACATTCTGGGACTAGGTAAAGAGGCCATCATGAACAAACCCTCGACCTCCAATGGCAACTGGCTCTGGCGCCTGGAGCCCGGCATGTTCACCAAACCGGTAGCCCACAAGCTCAGGAAAGAAGTGCAATTGTACGGCAGGTTGTAAGGTATTTCACGCGTCCGCGCCTGCTTAATAACAGCCGGCGCGAACGCGTGAAGCAAAACAGGTATATATCTTTTAAATATATAGCTTTTCTGTATATTGTTCTGCGTATAGGTACACCTCTGACAATAGCCACATGAAAAACAAATTCTCCCTTCCCCTACTGTTGGTTTTACTTCTCATTTCTACTCCACTTCTTGCTCAGGAAGTGAGTCAGACAGTGGTGCGAAACGGACTGAGCACCGGCACAGCGATAGGCGTGTCTATTGCCGTGGTCACTTCCTGGACGCGCAATCGTTCCATTTTGTGGGCTATCCTCCACGGCTTCTTCAACTGGTTTTACGTGATTTACTTCTCTCTGACCCGCTTGGAAGATGAGCGGTAAATAGGCATTAGGACTATACCTCCAGTTGGGTTTTCCCTGCGATTCTTCCTCCATATTTTTAAAAGCAACACTCTAGACGGGAGCTTGTTCTGTGTCACGTTCGGGTTCCGTAATAAGCTCCTGTCTTCTTTTTTATTTCCTCCGAAAATCTTACATTGATTCAGCTTTCGGGTATAGCCCGTGATACGTTTCACCCTAATCTACAGCAGCATGCCATTAGCTTCCACAGCATTACCACTGGGCACTGTAGCACCCAACTTCGCCCTCCTCGACACCGTTTCCGACAAGTTGGTCTCGCTGCAGGATGTGGTTTCCAGCAGGGCCACTGTCATCATGTTTTTGTGCAACCACTGCCCTTACGTCAGGCATATTCTGGATGAACTAGTAGCGTTGGCGCGGGAATACCAGCAGAAAGGAGTAAATTTCGTGGCCATCAGCGCCAACAATGCCGATGCCTACCCGGAAGATGGGCCGCAGCAGATGAAGGCTTTGGCCACTGAAAAAGGCTTTCCGTTTCCATACCTCTACGACCAGACGCAACAGGTAGCCCGTGCCTTCCACGCTGCCTGCACCCCCGAGTTCTATGTGTTTGACCGGAGCATGCGCTTGGCCTACCACGGCCAGTTTGATGACTCCCGGCCCCGTAGCCAGACTCCTGTCACGGGCCAGGATTTGCGCCAGGCGTTGGATGCCTTACTGGCAGGGCAAAGGGTGAGTAATGAGCAGAAGCCAAGCACAGGCTGCGGCATCAAATGGAAGCCACAGGCGGAGGCAGTGGATTAGGCTGCCCTTCCTCAATAAGCCCGGCCATGGCGTTGGCGTGGTCCAGGTACTGCGAGGTATAGGCATCGTTGGAGGCATGTATGTAGAGGGCCGTGTTTTCCTTCACCGTGTCGATGATGCCTTCATGCTCTCCCATCGGCAGCGCCGGACAACCCAGGCTCCTGCCCAGCCGACCATACTCCTCAATAAAATCCTCTGTGGCATACTCGGCCCCATGCATCACAATGCAGCGGTCCAGCGCGTTGGTGTTGAAATTCTCGTCCACCCCGTTCAGCTTCAGCGATTTACCATGTTTGCCGTAGTAAATGCCTTCCGTCACATAAAAGCCAATGCTGCTCATGTTGGACTTATGCTCATTGGAGAAATTCTCAGCCATCACTTCGCCGGAGTTTCGGCCATGCGCCACATAGGTATTATATAGCACGGTCTTGTTATCCAGGTCCACCACCCACAGCCGCTTCTCGTTCGATGACTTGGTGAAGTCCACAATAGTCAATATGCCTTTATCGGAGAGCTTGCCCTCGTGCTTCAGGCTGTAATAGCCCATTAGGGCCTTGTTGAACACTTCGTAGCGCAGGTCCGCGTCGTGGAGGTTCATCTGGTTGTAAAGGTCAAACGACACCTGCTCAAACCGCATGATTTTGAGTGTGCCTATCCGTCCCTTCGATTTCTTGTCCACCGTCACGAACTTACCTGCGGCCTGCGAGGCGATGGGTGATAGTATCAGTGGTGCGAACAAGGGCAACAGCTTTTTGGCTACCCGCTTCCGCTTGTTTTTCCATCTAGTTCGTATGTTTTTCCTTCTCACAATTGAAATCCCATTGGTACACAACCTGTTGTACGTATGGCACACCGCTCCGTTCTAACAGCACCTACTCTCAGACCTGATGACATAATGCATTCTCTATCAACCAAAAGGAATCAATATGGGTATTGTTTTTGTATCAATTGGAGAGACCACAGCATACCTTACTCAATTGAAAATGAGCAAATCAGGATACTTTCAGCTTTTGTATTTCTTTGTGGCTGTTGCGCTGCTGTCAGGCTGTGGCAGCCGAGAGGCCTTGCGCGGGGTGTTCAAGAATGAGTCGCCGTATGAGCGCTATGCCTCTTCGCTCAAAGCAGCCAAACTGGACCAGACAGCCATTGGGCGCGACTGGCTGGCCGCCGGAGAAAAGGCGCTGCAGACGGCCAACCCTGTCACATTGCCCTTCAAGGAGACAGGCTATTTCCCGGCCGATAATCCCAAGGCGCTGGGCTATCGTGTGGAGGCCAAACGAGGCGAAAAAATTGTGGTGAACCTGGAGGTGAAAGCGCGCGAGACCTACCGGGTGTTCATGGATTTTTTCGAGGCTTCGGCTGACCCTGCCCAGTCACCCAAGCCTGTAGCCCACGCCGATACGCTCACCACGGTGCTGAGCTATGTGGTGGACGAGGACCTGCCCCACATCTTGCGCGTGCAGCCGGAGCTGCTGCGCAGCGGGCAGTATACCATCACCATCCAGGCGCAGCCTACCATGGCCTTTCCTATACCTGGCAAGAGCAGCCGGAACATCGCCAGCATCTGGGGCGACCCGCGCGATGCCGGCGCCCGCAGCCATGAAGGTATCGATATCTTCGCACCCCGCGGAACACCCGTAATCGCCTCTGTGGCGGGAGTCGTCTCCAGCGTGCGGGAAACTCCCCGTGGTGGCAAAGTAGTGTGGCTCTCGGATGTAGACAGGGGCCAGAACCTGTATTACGCGCACCTCGACGAGCAACTTGTTTCAACGGGACAGCGCGTGGCAGTGGGCGATACCTTGGGACTGGTCGGCAACACCGGCAACGCTAAGGGCACCGGCCCGCACCTGCATTTCGGGGTATACCGCTACGGCCACGGCGCCACCAACCCCTACCCCTACGTGCATACGTCTGCCAAGCCTATACCTGCCGTCAAAGTAGACGCCAGCCACATTGGCAACTGGGTACGCGTGGCCTCCAAAATGGCGAATGTGCGCCTTCAGCCTTCCACCAAATCAAGCGTCTACAGCACCTTGAAACGGCATACGCCCCTGCAGGTAACGGGAGCGGCAGACAGTTGGTACCGTGTGCGTCTGCCCGATAATACGGAGGCGTATGTTGCCAGTACGCTGGTGGAAGGTATAGCCAAGCCCATTGCCGTCAAGAACCTGAAACAGGAGCAGCCCCTCCTGGACGACGCTCACCCACAAGCCGCGCAAATGGACAGTTTGCCTAGCGGTGCCGCAGTGCCTGTGGTGGCCTCATATGAACAGTTTCTGATGGTGCGGCCTGAAGGCGGGCGCTTGGGCTGGATACACGCGAACGAGTGATTTTTCTATAATTAAGACGCTTCAAAAACAGCAGCGGCCGGTTTTCTGCGTACAGCATTTATACCTATATTTGGACTATCATGCATGTTGTACACACATATTCAGGAAATATTTGAAGCTAGCGGCTATTGATATCGGTTCAAACGCGGTCAGATGCCAAATCTCCAGTGTGCTGAACCAGAACGGGAACGTCATTTTCAAACGAATAGAGTACATCCGCTACGCCATACGCTTCGGTGAGGATGTCTTCAGTGCTGGGTTTATCAGTGAAGTCAAAATCCAGAAGTTCATCAAGCTGATGCACGCTTTCCAGCTCCTGCTGGACGTGCACGACGTGGACTATTTCATGGTATGCGCTACCTCCGCTATGCGTACCTCTCAAAACGCCCCTGAGATTCTGGAACGTGTGCGGCAGGCCGTCGGTATGGAGATTCAGGTGATTGACGGCGAGGCGGAGGCCGACCTAATCAACAAAGTCATCGTCAATTTTCTGGACGAGCGCAATTACCTGCACATTGATGTGGGTGGGGGCAGCACCGAGTTTAACATCTATGTAAACCGCGAGAAGATGGCTTCGCATTCATTTGAGCAGGGATCCATCCGTCACATGCACGGCGTGGACTCGCAGGAGCTCTGGAATAACATGCGCCTCTGGATTGAGGAGAACTCGCGCAAATACCACCTGACCCGCGCCATCGGTACCGGTGGCAACATCAACAAAATATACGACCTTTCAGGCAAGCCAGTAGGCAAGCCCATCTTCCGGAAACAGATTGAGGAGATTGTGGCCAAAGTAGCTTCCCTGACCATGGAGGAACGCCTCACGGAGCTCCTCCTGAACCCTGACCGCGCCGACGTGATTCTGCCTGCCGCTGAGATATACCTGTCTGCCATGAAATGGGCTAAACTGGAGAGCATGATGGTACCGGCCGTTGGTCTGAAGGATGGCATGATTCACGCCCTCTACGAGCAACACCACCAGGAGCGGTTTGTGATAAGCCAGATAAGTAGGTAGTTCTGGCTAATGCTTGCTTGTGTAGCGGCGGCTATTGCTTCTCGCTCGTTTAATTGTTGTATAGCTTGCCCTGTCCGGGCGGGCCTTACTTTTTTTCTTGATGAAAATCGAGGGCCCCTACCCCCCAAAGTAAGCAAAAAATCAAGACGATTTTAAACTCGCTGACGCTCAGACACAAAATCGTCGGTAGGTGCACCGGGCCGATGCCGCCGCTCTGTTGCTACAGGGCAACTCTCCCCTTGAGGGGAGCCAGAGGGGTGTTAAGGCTATACCCGCCAGTGTTATGTGCTACAGTGCCTATTCCTGGGAATAGGCGATGGCAGAAAGTCCCCCTTTGAAGGGGGCAGGGGGGGGTTCATAGCGGTGGATATTCCCCTCATGAGAGGGACAGGGGTGTGTCAATTGTGAGCAGGTGCCATACCTGCTCATGCTCCAGTCATTCCCATACACGCTCTGTCATTCCGACGAAAGGAGGAATCTGTTACCACAGCCACTGCCGGTTCGAGCGGAGCGGGAACCGGCAGTGAAAGATGGGGATTATTTTGCACCTGGTGATTTCCTCTGCCCCTTGACTTTCTATAGAAAAGCCGCATCTGCGCTGGCGCTGGATGTGCGGCCCAGAAGGCGTGAGATTCCTCCTTTCGTCGGAATGACATAAAGAGGAATGACAAGAATGAAGCATTCTCTGAATTTCTGAACTCTAAGAATCCTAATCCAGGCAGGTATAGGTCGGAGAGTTAGATACCTATATCAACTCAACCTCTTCCTTCACCTCCTCAAACACCTTCTTGTAAAACACCTTGTGCACATCCACGATCTCCTCATTGACGGCGGGGCGCTTGCGGGCATACGTGCCGTCCTCGCGCATGATATAGGAGTTCTGGTTGTCGAGCAGGTTGTAGTGCAGAATGTTGATTGCCTCTTTCTTCAGCTCTTCGTTCACAATCAGGAACAGCGCCTCGATGCGGCGGTCAAAGCTGCGCACCATGATATCGGCGCTGCCGCCGTATACCAAGGGTTCGCCGTTGTTGTGGAAGTAGTAGATGCGGCTGTGCTCCAGGTACTCTCCTACTATCGACTTCACAGTGATGTTCTCGCTCAATTCCTCCCGGCCCGGACGCAGGCAGCAGATACCACGCACGATGAGTTTGATAGGCACGCCTGCCTTGGAAGCCTTGTAGAACTCATCAATCACCTCTTTGTCCTCCAGTGAGTTTATCTTGATGACGATGCCACTCTTCAGGCCTTTCTTGGCGTTGCGGGCCTCCTGGCGGATGAGCTCAATGAGTTGCGAGCGCATGCTTTTGGGGGACGTGAGCAGGTACTTGTACTCGTTTGGACGCGAGTGGCCGGTGATGACGTTGAAAAATTCCGATACGTCGTGGGCATACACATCGTTAGTGGTCAGCAGGCTCACGTCGGTATACAGGCGGGCCGTCTGCTCGTTGTAGTTGCCGCTGCCGATGTGCACGTAGCGCGTCACCTTCTCCCCTTCCTTCCGGATAATCATGAGCATCTTGGTATGCGTCTTGTACTTACTGATGCCGTAGATGACGAAGCAGCCAGCCTTCTCCAGTCGCTCTCCCTCCCGCAGATTGCGTTCTTCGTCAAATCGCGCCTTCACCTCAAACAGCACCGACACGTGCTTGCCATTCTCGGCAGCCTTCAGCAAGGCGGCCGTCACCCGCGACTGGTCGGCCAGGCGATAGATGGTCTGCTTGATGCCCAGCACGTAAGGGTCCTCGGCGGCGCGCTCCAGCAGTTGCACCACAGGCTCCATGTTGTTGTAGGGGTGGTGCAGCAGCACGTCGTGCTCCTTCAGGTACTGGAACATGTCCACTGATTCGCTTGGCAGACTGAGGGGCGTCACCGGCGCCGGCTGCTTGAAACCCTTATCTCGGAACTGGCGGTGGTTGATGATTTGCCACAGGCCTCTCAGGTCTATCATGCTGCTGATGGTGAACACATTGGCGTTGTCAATGGTCCAGCGTTCTTTCAGCACCTTCATCATGAAGGCCGATGGATTGCGCTCAATCTCAAGCCTCACCACGCGCCCTTTCTTGCGGGTCTTCAGCTTCGATTTAATCTCCTGCACGAAGTCCGCCTCGATGTCGTCCGATTCCTCCAGCGTGAAATCGCCGTTGCGGGTGATGCGGAAGAGGTTCACCGACACGATGTCCACGTTGCGGAAGAGTTTTTTGATTTTCCAGCGGATAATCTCCTCTATCGGAACGAAGATGATTTTGTCCTTGCGGTTGATTTCATAGAAACGGGCCAGGTTCTGCGGTATCTGCACAAACGTCACACGGTCCTGCGCCTTCTGCTCCTCGGTGGTGCGGGTCACCACACCAAAGGTGAGCAGCTGGTTCATGAGCAGCGGGAAGCCGTGGTAGTTGTCGTACACCATGGGCGTGAGCAGCGGGTATATCGTGTTCTTGAAGTAACCGTCCACTTTCTTCTGCTCTATCTCGGTCAGTTCGCCTACCTTGAGTATGTCGAAGCCGCTCTTGTCAAAGAGTTCCGCCAGCTCGTTGTTGAAGGTCAGGTACTGGTCATTGACGAAGCGGTGGGCGTAGTCCAGCAGTTTCTTACGGAAAGGCAGCTCCCGCAGCCCCGAATAGTCGAGTCGCTCCTTGCCGTAGTCAATGTAATTGTACAAGCTGCCCAACCGAATCATGAAAAACTCATCGAGGTTGGAGGCGGTGATGGCCATGAACTTAAGCCGGTCGAAGAGACTCCGGCTGGTGTCGCGGGCCTGGTCGAGCACGCGGTAATTGAAACGCAGCCAGCTCAGGTCGCGGCTGATGTACTTACTTCTCTTTATCTGGTCAGAGACCTTATTGACTAGCATGTTTTCAGGTGTTATGGGGCTGCCTCGCATGACTTCAAAAGTTGTGCCCAAAGGCGGACGAAGGTATAGGCACGGGTTGGCCGGCCCTAACTGCTAATATAGATTTTGTATATGAATTTGTCACGTGTTTTGCTGAAAGCTTGCACAATTGTTTTCAGGATTCCGAAGCGCTTCCATTTCCATTTGGCAGGTATAGCAGCAGGTATACGGCAAAAGCGCAAAACCTATCACTCGCCAGGTGGTATAAAATAAGTGCAGGCTCAAATTTTGCGAGCAGACTTAAAATCAGTCAGCAACTATTCAGGTATTTCTCCCCCATAACCGGTATAAAAGAAGTGACTTATAGCTCCAGACTGATTCACTGACAGAGAGTTTGAGTTAAATGGAAGAACCGCTGGACGTGCAGGTGAAGATGCGGGAGTAGGTATAGCTTTTAAATGATTGCGGCGGCATGAGCAGAAGGAGTCATAAGTGTACTCGATTTTCAGGTATAGCGGCCATCATGCTACTGCTTTTCCTTTCCGCGCCTTCATCGGCCGCTGTTTCTTTCAACCCAGATTCCTCCCGAGCGGCTATCAATTTGGGTTTAACGGGACACACTGGTTTCATCATTCCGCACTCCCGCGACATCCGGCACCTATCCAAATCTTACCCTTGGGGTATTGAGGCTGACCTGAGTCTGCATTTCACTAACGACAGGGCCTGGCTATACCTGCATGGCTACCCTCGTCTGGGAGCTTCGGTGGCCTTCTACAACTTTGACAACCCTGAGGTGCTGGGCAATGCCTATACCTTGTTGCTATACGTAGAGCCTTTCCTGTCGGCGCACAGACGATTCAGTCTGTCTTTCCGCTTGGGGGGAGGTCTGGCTTATATGGACAATACCTACCACCCAACCGATAATCCAGATAACCTTTTTTACAGCACCGCCATCAGTTTTCCGCTGGAGATTAGCCTGCTGGGCAACTACCGGCTTAGTGAGCGCTGGATACTGCGCGCCGGAGGCACCTATAAGCACATCTCCAATGGCGGACTCAGGCAGCCGAACAAGGGTATCAACTTTCCGTCGGCCACGCTAGGTATAAACTACGCACTGCGGCCGGCCACGTTCCCGGAGCGGCACCTGACGCAGGCGCGGGCAGTGCAACAGGAGCGGAATTTCCTGGTGGCGGTTTTCGGAACGGGCAAAGACCGTAAGGAGTTATCTTCCAAGAGGCTCGCTTTGGTGGGTATAGCCGCGAACGTGAGCCAGCCCATCGGGCGGCTGAGCGCACTGACCGGCGGGGCAGAATGGGTGGCAGATTACGCCCTGCGGCGGCAGCTGCAAAACAAGGGAGAAGACAAGGATTTCCAGCGCGGCGCCCTGCTGGCAGGCCACGAATTCCGGATTGGGAGGTTCCGGTTCAGTCAGCAATTGGGCGTGTATGTGTACGCTCCCGTCAAAGCCCGCGACCCGGTCTACCAGCGTTGGGGACTGGAGTACCACACCAGCAGCATGCCGTTCTTTGGCCTCAACCTGAAAGCGCACCGCCACGTGGCTGACTTTCTGGACGTGCGGGCAGGGGTGCGGTTTTAATGACAACATACCAAACCAAACAGCTACAGAACATGAATATGACGAAAAATCTGATTCTACTTATTGCCGCTTTCATGTTGAACATCAATTTGGCAGCAGGGCAGGCACTCCCGGAGGAGAAGACAATCACCAGCCTCAGCTCTTTCGGGGTGGAAGAAACACTTGACAGGCTTCGTGCCTCGCTGCAGGACTTGGGCATCAACCTAGTGGCGGAGGTGGATCATGCCAAAGCCGCCGCTGACAAAGGGCTGAAGTTGCGCCCTACCCACCTGCTCATCTTTGGTAACCCTTTGGTAGGCACCAGCCTGATGCAGGCCGACCAGCGCACTGGCTTGGAACTGCCCTTAAAACTGCTGGTATGGCAAGATGAAAATGGCCAGGTATACCTGAGCTACCATCAGCCAAATGACCTGAAACGTGATTATAAGTTGAGTGAGCAGCAAGCCGTGCTGGACAAAATGGGGAAGGTGTATGAGCAGCTGAAGCAGGCGGTGGAGAAGTGACGAGCTTTATACCACGTATCGAATGATATCGTACTCGGTGCTAACTCTATACTTTTTGTCTCTGCTTCTGATAAATTCTGTCAGTTCCTCAACTGTGGGATAATCATCTTGACCAATGAAGCACCTGGCGTCATCAATTAAGATAACATGATTGTACTTGTTGTCCGTAAGTATGGCAGTCAACTCCTCGAATATGGGGCAATTCTTCTCTCCTTTGGCTGTAATTCCCCCGGAGTAATGCCCATCCAGCCAAAACAGTGCAGGCTCCTGTAACTCTTTCACAATCTGATGAAGGACCTCGCTACTATCCCCTTGAATGATAGAAACATGCTTGTCGCTCTTGAACTTTCGCTTTGCGGCTTCGGCCAGCTCTTCGCCCAGTTCAACAGAGATGATTCTATCAAAATTTTCCTTCTGTGCCTGGACCATGTTGCCAGTATAGGTACCCGTCTCCACCAAGACCTTACAGCCGTACTTTTGCTGGTACTCCCGCACAATAGAATATTTTACGACATCAGGAGGAGGCAAGGGGTAGCCGCTTTTTTGCCAGTCTTTGAGCTGCTGCTTCTGTAACAGGCCCACCAGCCAACTCTTCAAAGCTCTAGGTATAAGTGACTTAATAACTTGCTGTACCTTGCCTATCATATTACTTTCTTATTTAACAAGTTTAATCATAATCCTAATAATCTAGCTCATGCTACATCAAAATTGGGATAACACTTTTTTACAGAACTCAGAATGTGAATCAAAGGCTGCAAGTACGTATAATGAGTAAAAGCCCCGTATCAAATTTAAATCACATCAGCAGCTTACAAATACAGAAACCACAACTGCCCACAAAAAAGCGGCTGCTCCCATAAAGGAGCAGCCGCTGCTGTTTTCTGCTTCAGAAATGGATTACACGTCTACGCGGGCGTACTTGGAGTTCCGCTCGATGAAGTCGCGGCGTGGGCCCACCTCGTCGCCCATCAGCATCGAGAACAGGTGGTCAGCCTCCGCGGCGGACTCAATCGTCACACGCTTCAGGCTCCTTACCTCTGGGTTCATGGTGGTGGTCCAAAGTTGCTCCGGGTTCATCTCCCCGAGACCCTTGTAACGCTGTACCCCCACACTGTCCTCTTTGCCTTTGCCGAGCTCCGCAATCGCCTCCAGGCGGTCCTGCTCGCTCCAGCAATAGCGCTCTTCCTTGCCCTTCTTCACCAGGTATAGCGGAGGCAATGCGATGTACACGTACCCTTTCTCAATCAGCTCCTTCATGTAACGGAAGAAGAAGGTCAGAATCAGGGTACGGATGTGGGAACCGTCCACGTCCGCATCCGTCATAATGATGATGCGGTGGTAGCGCAGCTTCTCCAAGTTTAGTGCCTTCTCGCCATCTGCTGTACCAAAACTCACGCCGAATGCGGTAATCATGTTCTTGATTTCCTCATTCTCGTAGATGCGGTGCTCCTGCGCCTTCTCCACGTTCAGAATCTTGCCTCGGAGCGGCAGGATGGCCTGGAACTGACGGTTACGGCCCTGCTTAGCAGAACCACCCGCTGAGTCCCCTTCCACCAGGTATATCTCGCAGTTCTCGGGGTTGCTGTCAGAGCAGTCGGCCAGCTTGCCAGGGAGGCTGGTGCTAGACAGCACGCTCTTGCGCTGCACCATCTCACGGGCCTTACGGGCAGCGAATCGGGCCTGAGCAGCCAGTATTACCTTCTGCACAATGATGCGCGCCTCCTTCGGGTTCTCCTCCAGGAACTCGTTCAGCATTTCGCCTACAGCCACGTCCACGGCACCTCCCACATCGGAGTTGCCCAACTTGGTCTTAGTCTGCCCTTCAAACTGCGGCTCCTGCACCTTCACAGATATCACAGCTGTCAGGCCTTCACGGAAGTCGTCACCGGCAATCTCAATCTTCACCTTGTCCAGCATACCTGACTTCTCAGCGTAGGCCTTCAGGGTACGGGTAAGCGCACGGCGGAAACCACCTACGTGCGTGCCACCCTCTATGGTGTTGATGTTGTTCACATACGAGAAGATGTTCTCGGTATAGGACGTGTTGTACTGCAGGGCAATCTCAACAGGCACCCCGTTTTTTTCACTCTCAATGTGAATAGGCTCCGGTATGAGGTTCTCGCGGGTCTCGTCCAGGTAGGCTACGAATTCCTTCAGTCCCCCTTCAGAGTAGAAAGTGTCTGACAGCACCGGCTGCCCCTCTTCGTTCAGCTCACGCAGGTCTTGCAGGTTGATACGGATGCCTTTGTTGAGGAAAGAGAGTTCTCGCAAGCGGCTGGCGATAGTATCGTACTTATACTCTGTGGTGGTGAAGATGGAGGCATCTGGCTTGAACTGCACTGTAGTACCCGTTTTGTCAGTCGTGCCAATCTCACGCACCGGATAAGCGGGCGCGCCGATGTTGTAATGCTGCTCGAACACCTTGCCGTTGCGGTGAACGGTGACGTGCAGGTCAGTGGAGAGTGCGTTCACGCAGGACACACCCACGCCGTGCAGACCACCGGAAACTTTATACGTGTCCTTGTCAAACTTACCGCCGGCGTGCAGTACCGTCATTACCACCTCCAGGGCCGAGCGGCCTTCTTTCTGGTGGAAGTCTGTCGGGATACCGCGTCCGTTGTCGGACACCGTGATGGAGTTGTCTGGATTTATAGAAACATTGATTGTATCGCAATGACCGGCCAGGGCTTCGTCAATGGAGTTGTCCACTACCTCCCACACCAGGTGGTGCAGACCCTTGATGCCGATGTCGCCGATGTACATGGCAGGGCGCTTGCGTACGGCTTCGAGACCTTCCAGTACCTGAATACTATCTGCTGAATAATTGTTATGCAATTGTTTTTCTTCCACTTCACTCATGTGTTTCAAAAGATAGATAATAAGGTAAAATTACCACTTTTATTCCGATTTAGCTATACTTTTAGTGGCCGTACTTTGGGTAGAAATCACGGGTATAGGCAGGGCGGGAGCAAGCACCTCTTTTTAAACAAAAAGCAAGGGCGTTTAGTGCCTGTATCACAGCATCTTATACCTAAAAAATGCAAAAAGACTACCCATCGAAACAGGTAGCCTTTCTGCAATTGAAAACAGGAATGGAAAAGATTCGGCGGCCAGGCAGACTAGCACCTGCGCCGGTAAAAAACACAAACATTACACACAAACAAACTTATTCCGTCAGCCGCGCCTTCACCTTTATCCGGCTGATGGTGCGGCGGTTGTATTCATAGTACTCGGGCGCGTAAGGAGGACTCTGGTGCAGCTCCTCCATACCTACAATTTCATAGCTCCGGCCATTGCTCAGGAAGTCGAGCTTCTGCCGGGCGTTGTCCAGCGCTTGCTGCAGGGACTCCCGCTGCACGGCCGCCTTGCGCTCCGGCTCCAGGTAGCTGCCGGTCACGTTCAGGTGGAACGGCAGGTTGCGCCTGAACAGGTCACGGGTGATGCGGTTGTAGGCGGCACTGTCTGCCACATTCAGGCTGTAGGTCACGCCCACCTGGAACTGGCTTCTGCTGATTTTGCGGCCCATCTGCTCCGGCATATGGTTGAGGTAGATGTTGTCGTTCAGCTTCACCATACCTTCCGTCTGCCGCTGCATGGAATCGGCCCATACCTGAAACCTGTCGTGCATGTCCAGCGGGCCATTGAACGTCAAATTAAGCCGGAATCCGGCCTCCGGCAGACTGCCTTCATACTCCCCTACCACTTCAATGTACTCTTCCTCTGCAGCTGCCCTACGGGTGTCGCAGCCGCTGACAATAATCAGAAGGATAGTAAGTGTCAGCACCTGTAAGTATGCCTTTTTCATAGAGAAGATAGGTAGCGTCTATATAGTGTTTCTATAACGAAAACCGTGCCAACAGATTGCATATAGGTAGGTACTCGATTAAAAAATAGTGACGCCCCTCTTCGAGGCCTAATCTTATTTTTCGCAGTTTTGCAGGTTCGTACGGATTGGCGCCGAGGGCGCCGCTGCAACCATTTGTCATTCTACATGAAAACCATTCTGCTCCTGCTCATCTCCAACATCTTCATGACCTTCGCCTGGTATGGCCACCTCAAGTTCAAAGACACGGTGCTTTGGAAAGTGATACTGGTGAGCTGGCTCATCGCCTTCTTTGAATACTGCTTCCAAGTGCCAGCCAACCGCATCGGGCACGGGCAATTCACGGCTTTCCAGCTCAAAACCATCCAAGAGGTCATCACGCTAGTAGTATTTGTGGCCTTCTCGGTGCTATACCTGAAAGAGGAGGTGAAGTGGAACTACATCGTGGGCTTCGTTTTCATCCTGCTGGCGGTATTTTTTGTATTCAAGAAGTGGTAGCCGGACGAAAGTTCGGTTGCTGGTCCACTAACCGATTTTATACCATCACCACCCGAAAAGGCGCTTTCACCTTGTCAGTCCTTGCTTCCCCTCCAAACCCCTAACTCTTGGAGGCCTGCCTCGTTGATAAAAGAGTGAGTACAATTTTTGAACTTAAAAAAGGAGGTAAACATGTCGATGAATTTTGAGAATTATCAAAAGGAGGCCAAAACATGGTTACACGAGCTTTGCGGCTACCTGGGCATAGACGACGAGCAGAAGGCGGCCCGCATCTTCCGCTCGGTGCTGCACGCTATCCGCGACCGCATTCCGGCCGGTGAGGCCATCCACCTGGCTGCCCAGCTCCCTGTTGTCTGGAAAGGCATTTACTTCGACGGCTTTACGCTGCGCGAGGAGCCGGTGCGCATACGCCACGATGAGGAGTGGCTGGAGTTCATCCGCTCCAAAGACGCCTTTGCGGAAAATGCTGATTTCCCAACCCTGGACCACGTGCACTATGCCTTTCAGGATGTGATGAAGTTCCTGCGCAGCCGCTTGTCCGAGGGGCAGTACAACCAGGTGGCACACGCCCTGCATTCAGAGATAGCCGTTCCTGCCTAGCGTGCAATCCTGAATCCATTGTTGAACCAGCCCGGTTGGTATACCGGGCTTTTTTGCATCCTCTAGCTGGGCCGCTAATCAATCACGTTACACTGGTTATTATTCTGCCGGATGCCGTACCTTTACAGGGACAACCAATTTACCGCTGGCGGGCTATACCTGCCCATCACGCACCCAAAAGAAACTACATGAAAAAGTGGCCCCTATACCTCGTCTTCCCCCTGCTGCTGGCCGGCTGCCAGAGCGGCCCCTCCGAAGCAGAGCAGCAGGAGGCGCTGGAGTCGGAGGTGATGCAGCTGCACGACGTGGCCATGGCCGACATGGGCAAGATATATCGCCTGCGCCGCAGCCTCACCTCCCTGCGCGATTCACTAGCACAACAATCTACCGATACAGCCACTGTTAACTTACTCAACCAGCAAATCACGCAGCTCTACAAAGCCGATGAAGCCATGATGAGCTGGATGCGCCAGTACAAAGCGCCTGACACGCTGGCCCACGAGCAGGCTATGCTATACCTACAGGAAGAACATACTAAAATGGCCGGTGTGAAAGCCTTGATGGACAGTACCATTGCCAACGCCAAACAATCCTATTCTCCCTATGAACAGAAGTAGCATTTCCAATTCCGGCTTTGTCATCCTGCTGGTACTGCTGGCGGGACTATTGCAAGGCTGCTCCGGCGGCCCTGACGCTAACTCCGAGCTACCCTACTTAGGTGAGCGGCAGGTAGTACAACGTGAATCAGGCGGCCAGCAGGTGGCCGACACGGTTTACCACCGCATCCCCGACTTCGCCTTCATCAACCAGGACAGCCAAGTGGTGACCAGCCTCACGCTGCAGGACAAGGTATACGTGACGGATTTCTTCTTCACCACCTGCCCCACTATCTGCCCCAAAATGAAGAGCCAGATGCTGCGCGTGTACGAGGCCTTCAAGGATGAGCCACAGCTAGTGCTCCTCTCCCACACCATTGACCCGGCGCACGATACGGTGGCCGTGCTGCGTGACTACGCCGAACGCCTGCAGGTGAGCAGCGACAAGTGGCACTTTGTGACCGGGGAGAAAGACAGCATCTACGACATCGCCCTGCAGTACATGGTGACGGCACAGGAGGACCAGGAAGAGCCCGGAGGGTTTGTGCACAGCGGCGCCTTCGTACTCGTGGACCAGAACCGGCACGTGCGCGGCATCTACGACGGCACTGACCCGGCCCAGGTAGACAAACTCATCCGCGACATACCTGCCCTGCTCGACAGCAACAAGAAAAAGAAAAAGAAGCAGGATGCAGATACCCAATAAGCTGCTCGCACAGGCCGCAGGTATGGCCGCGCTCCTCACCCTCACCCAATGCTTCACCGATAAACAGAACGAAGGGGAGCGTTTCTATACCCAGTACTGCGCCAACTGCCACATGGACGACGGCAGCGGCCTCCGCAACCTCATCCCTCCTCTAGCCGGGGCAGACTACCTAGAAAGCCACCGCGACGAACTGGCCTGCATCATAAAGCACGGCCAGACAGGCAACATTGTGGTGAATGGCAAAAATTACAACCAGGGTATGCCCGCCTTCGAACAACTCGACAAAGGCGAAATCACCAACATCCTCAACTACGTGCAGACCAGCTTCGGCAACAGCAACGAACGCTTCACCATCCGGGAGGTGGAGTTGCAGCTGAACAAATGCCGGCACCTGTTGGAACGGTAGCGTGAACTCCATAAAAGCCGGAATGGCGCTGCGACCTCAGTCACAGCGCCATTCCGCTTCATGCCTATACCTTGGCTTAGCGCCCGAAGTCATCCTGCACGCGCACGATGTCGTCTTCGTTGGAGGGGTTGTCTGCATCGGTGTGTTGCCAGATTTCGGCCAGCACGCCCCAATCATCGAGCCCAACCAAGCGGTGGCGCTCCCCTTGCCGGAGCGTAATTAACTCACCTGGGTGCAGCACCTGCAGCTGCCCTTCTGTGTCGGTTTCGCTTGTCACCACGCCCACAGTGCCTCGCACTACTTTCCATATCTCGGCGCGGCGGTGATGGTACTGCCACGAAAGGCGCTTTTGGGGTGCCACCAACAGTATTTTGGGGCTCAGCTTGCCTGCTATCTTCAGCTCCTCCACCGGCATGCTATCAAAGTAAGTATCCGCGAAAGCCTGTGCCTGGCTCTCATCTATCACAAAAAAACCGCCCCAGGGCCTGCTTTGGTCCTGGCTGCTGATATTGAATTGCTGCTCTTTTAATTGCTGCGCTGTCTCTTGGAAAAGGGTGTCTTTTGAAGTATCGGTCATCATGGTAGTGCTGGTTAATCAATCTCGTAGCTATCGTAGCAGGTATAAACGATGTTTAGAATCCTGTGTTACGGCAGAATGGGTTAACTCTGTTTTATGCAGGCAGCAATTTATTATTTTTCATCAGAAATGGTGATGGCGCTACCTGTTATTTTGGAGGAGCGGCATTAGACTGAGTGACAAAATCACTATTTAGGTTGAGCCGGGAATGTCTAATTAAAAATACTGTCAAGTCCTCGATTATGCGGGAATGCCCGTTTAGCTACAACAAAATCTAAAATAGTTATGATACTATATCTATAAAAGTATATATTTGTAATACTGTAAGAAGGATTGTTCTTATTCTGCTCCACCTGATTTGAGCAGAGTTTTGGATTTCTGCTCCAGCTATACCTCCATACCTTAATTTTCACCCATGAAAACTTTGTTCATTTGCCTGGCTTTTGGGTTACTCACCATTCCGGCAGCATACTCTCAGGTCAGGTCCAACTTAGTCATGGCTTCGCTGGAGACAATCGGGGGAACAACCGACGCCGGCAGTCTTTCCGGCACCAGAGAAACCACCAAGGCCCTCCATTTCATCCAGCCCGTGACTATCCGGTACAAGGAAGCTCCCTGGCACCTGATGCTGGTAGATGGCCCTGACGAAAAACAGGTGGTGCATTTCACCAAAGAGCAAGTGGATAGGATTGTTGCTATCCTGGAAAAGAAGGATGGGAAAACGCACTACCTGGAGGTGACCAACTTCCACGACGTGTATGCCGGGGCAGCAAAAGCCGAGGTCAATCAGCAGTTCCTTAGCAGCATGGCAACCGCCATCCGACAGAAGCACTGGTACAAAAACAACGCGGTGTTCATGGTGAGCTCCTTGCAGGTGGGAGAGCAGCACGTGGTCCGGTTCAAGCTGCCTTTCTCCAATGAGCAAAGGGTTTGCAGACACGTCAAAGCGATGCACAACCTGAAGGAAGGCTATTACGAAACTTCCCCTACCGATTTCATGAAGCTCCTGCTGCCGGAGACGGCCCCAACTGACATGAGCGTCAGCACGAGTAAATAAGCAGAGATATCTAAACCGAAAGAGCCCTCTCCGTTTTGAACGGAGAGGGCTCTTTCGGTTTTTTAAAAATATCACTGTTCGACATCAGACAGGTATTGCAGGAGAATGAAGCCCCTCATCTGGCAGGGCCATGGCAGTGTATATCGGTTTCTAGGCTTTTGTGGAGGTACAACTGTGTGGAAGCAGCACAGAAGTAACGATAGGGATTATACCTTTCCCTAGGACCAAGGTTTGCCTTTATACCTAAAGGGACATGTCCTAAACGTATGCAGGGAACGGTAAGCCAAAAACAAAAAAACAAAAAAAAGCCAGACAGCTTTTAGCTATCTGGCTTGATACTGTTGTGATCCCGTTTGGATTCGAACCAAAGACCTACTGCTTAGAAGGCAGTTGCTCTATCCAGCTGAGCTACGAGACCAGCGTCCTTAGGAGAGCGTTAGCTCTACCCTTAAACAAAAAATTTCGGAATTGCTTCCGAAATTTTTAAGTCGGGGTGGCAGGATTCGAACCTACGACCTCCACATCCCAAATGTGGCGCGATACCGGGCTACGCTACACCCCGAACTATGCTTCCAACTCCGGTCAGCGATTTGTGTCGCTGTTAATGTTGAACGCGGTGCAAAAGTAAGCGAAGAATTCTAATTGACAAAACAATTTCAATTTATTTTTTCGCTTGCGGAGAAGGGGGGATTCGAACCCCCGGTACCGTTTCCAGTACGGCAGTTTAGCAAACTGCTGGTTTAAGCCACTCACCCACCTCTCCGGGTCTCTCCCTGCTGAAGAGATTGCAAACATACTACATTAAATTTGAGCAAACAATAGCGCTTTACAAAATTTTAGCTCCCAAACCCTCTCCAGGGGCGCCCAGGCTGCATCTTACAAGACTAACTAATTGATTCTATTCGGCTTTCTTGCGCCGTCATTCTTCAAATTATTTTCAAATATTCTGTCCCTTGCCCTGTTTTCCACAACCGCACCTAGCTGATGCACCCAAAGACAGGCATGCTTGCCAGGTTGATGGCCTAGGCAAAAGCCCTATTCATTAGTTTTCCTTTGTTATATTTGTCATCGGGCATTACCAAACGCCCACATACATGACCTGGTACCAAACCATTACTCTGCTCGAGATTCTGTTCGGTGTGCTGTTCCTGGGACTGTACATCGGATACCTGCTGCGCGTGCGGCGGGTGGCGGCATTCTTTGGGCAGCGGCCGCATGGGGTGTGGGTGAAGTTCGTGCTGCGTCACGCCTACATCATCCTCCTCATCATCGCCATACTCGGCCCTTCTTTCGGGGCCATGAAAAAAGAAATCAAGACCATCGGCAAGGACATCTACATAGCAGTCGATTTATCGAACTCCATGGAGGCGACGGACGTGGCACCTTCGCGGCTCGACCGGGCCAAGCACGATATGCTGCGCCTCATCAGCCGCTTCAACTCCGACCGCATCGGGTTAATCGTCTTCTCCTCGGAAGCCTACCTGCAGAGTCCGCTGACTTACGACCAGAACGCCCTGCAGCTCTTCATCAACAGCCTGCGCACCGACCTGCTGCCCCACGGTGGCACCAGCTATACCCCGGTGCTGGAGCTCGTCTCCAACAAGTTTGGCCAAACAGCCACGCCCGAAGCAGACGAGGAGAAAGCCCAGATTCTGGTGCTCATCAGCGACGGCGAGGACTTCGACGGAAAGTTGAGCGACTGGGCGGATAGGCTGAACGAGCAGAACATACGGGTATTCGCGCTAGGTATAGGCACAACCGAAGGAACCACCATACCGGATGGAAGTGGCGTAAAGCGCGACCAGAGCGGCAACACGGTTATCAGCAAACTCAACCGCGAGGCGCTGGTGCAGTTGGCTGAAGCCACCAACGGACAATATTTCGAGGTGAATGAGCGTGTAAGTGAAATCAGCCGCCTCATCAGCTCCATCAACAACATTGAGGGCGAGCTCCGCGAAAGCAAAACCATTGATGTGACTGCCAACAAGTACGTATACCCACTGGCGCTGGCGCTGCTCTTCATTCTGCTGGATGTGCTTATAACGGTGAAACTGGTACGCATATGAAAACGCTGTTCACCATCATTTTCCTGATAAGCCTGTTGGGCGGAGGACTGCAGACAATATCGCGTATAAACGAGTACTCCAGCCTTGCCTCGCAAGCGTATAGCCGGCACGAGTACATAGAAGCCATTGCCGCTTACGAGTACCTGCTCACAGACCTGGAGGTGCAGGACGACAAGCTGCGTCTCAACCTGGGCCATGCCTATTTCAGGGCTGGGGAGCTGCAGCAGGCCCGTCAGCAATATTATATGCTGGCCAGCCATTCCTCTAAAGAAATCAGGGCTGTGGCGCTTTTGCAGCTGGGTAACATTTCAGCCAAGGGCAAACAATTCAAACAGGCCCTCGCCTACTTCCGCAGTGCACTTATTGCCGAGCCTTCCAATCAGGCGGCACGCTACAACTATGAGCTGCTCAAGAAATTCCTAGCGCAGCGCCCGGAGCTCGCCGACTCCGAGGAGGAGGAAACCGCTCCGCCCACCGGCGAGCAAAGTCAGGAACAGCAGCGCCCGGACAGCCTCGGCCAGACCCCTCCCCCTAGCGAGGAAGAGCATGCGCCTGAACCCAAAAACAAGCCTGACAGCACTGGTGACCAGGAAGAGGAAATAGAAAAACAGGAGCAGGCAGATGATGGTCAGCAGGAACAAAAAGGCTCCGGCAAAGGACAAGACCAGCCTGACAAAGGCAACAGCGAAAGAGCAGGCGAGCAGGAAAAAGAGGAGGCCAGTGGCCAGGAAAAGGGCGAAACCAAAGGGCTCAATCCCAACAACGCCTTTGACCAGTCACGGCCAGAACGTAGCCGCACCAACGACCAGAGCGCCGGAAATGACCCGCGAGCCCAGACCAGAAACAGTCGCCTGCGGCAGATGAACATCAGCCCGGACAAAGCCCGTCTCATGCTGGACGCAATGCGCCATGCAGAGCAACAGTACATACAGCAGCTGCCCAAAAAGCCCACCCGCAAACCAGACAGCTCCAAACCGGACTGGTAGGTTTAGGCAACGACAGGTATAGGAAAAGACACAGGGCGCTGCAGCGGGATTAAATATATAAGAGTGCACATCATTCCTCTAAAAGAAGACTCTGGATATGGAAAGAAACTACGAGAAAATATTGGAGAGCAAAGCGCTCATCCGCTTTGAGGATTGTGACCCTTTCGGGCACCTGAACAATGGCCGATACATTGACTACTACCTGAACGCACGCGAAGACCAGGTGCGCGACAACTACGGCCTCGACATCTACGCGTTGGCGAAGACGACGGGGAAAGCCTGGGTGGTGGCCGCAAACCAGATAGCCTACCTGCGCGAGGTGAAGTACATGGAAACGGTGAAAATCAAAACCTGCCTGCGCTGGTTCACCGGCTCAGACCTGCTGATGGAGGGCCAGATGGTGAACCTGGATACCGGTGCCATCATCTCCGTTATCTGGAGCCGTTTCACGTACATTGATGTGCGCAAAGGCCAAAAGGCCACACATGATGCAGAACTCACCGCACTATTCAGCAAAGTGGCCATATTGGGTGAGGGCAAGCCAGAAGCTTACTTTGAGGACCGGGTAAAGGAGCTGCGCGCACAGTCCGCGGGGTCACAGGCGTTGCCAGAGGCG
The DNA here is from genome assembly GCF_000373265.1 of Pontibacter roseus DSM 17521. Classification (GTDB taxonomy): domain Bacteria; phylum Bacteroidota; class Bacteroidia; order Cytophagales; family Hymenobacteraceae; genus Pontibacter; species Pontibacter roseus. The sequence goes on along the minus strand of NZ_KB890766.1, from coordinate 256,695 downwards.
TAGGCTTTACCTGAAACTCCAACCCAATATAACAACGCGAGAAGCATGAGAGAAAACCTGATGAAAGTGCTGGAGGTGCTCACGCTGGCCGAGAAAATCAAGTGTGAGATGCGCCATAGCTGGCTCTCCAACGGCCGGCAGGAAAGTGTGGCCGAGCATACCTGGCGCATGAGCCTGATGGCCGTTTTGCTGGAGCCATACCTGGAGCACCCGGTAGACATGGCCCGTCTGCTGAAAATGATAATCCTGCATGATTTGGTGGAAGCCGAGGCCGGTGACATACCTGCCTTCAACATAGTGAATGAAGAGACCAGACTGCTGAAGCAGCAGCGCGAACAACAGGCCATTGAGAACCTGCGCCAGCAACTCAGCGCACCTACCGGACAAGAGGTATACGAGCTCTGGCATGAGTTCGAAGACAAGCAAACTTACGAGGCCAAAGTGGCCAACGCTTTGGATAAACTGGAGGTGCAGATACAGCACAACCACGCCGACATGAGCACCTGGATTGAGATAGAACGGGAGTTCGTTTTCCTGATGGGACGCCACACTGCCTTCGACAAAGGACTGGAGGAATTCCGCGCTTTGATAGAGGAAATGTCGGTGCTGAAAATGGAGCAGGCAGGCATCTGCACCACCACCGTCAAAGAGCGAATGATGGCTAAAGGACAGCAGGCTTAGACCATATTTCTATACCTGTACACAACCTACTTTTTCATTCGGAGTATAAGGTATTCATGGTGCAAAATACAACTATGAAAAGGGGGCAGCTAGGTATAGCTGCCTTTGTTTTTTTATAGCCTTTCTGTCTTTGTATACTAGAGTTTTGAATGGGGTGTATGCGCCACCTCCAGCACGAAGCCATTCGGGTCGCGGAAGTCTACGGTATAGTAAGATGCGTTGTAGTGTGGCATCTCCAGCGGTCCCCGGATGATGTCAGCGTTCCTGTTTTGGAGCCACTCCCCCACCTGCTGCACCACCTCCCGACTAGTGGCATGGAAGCAGATGTGTCGCACACCCAGGCTATCGTGCAGAGCCACCGGCATCTCCTTGAAATATACCTCGTGCTGGCCGCAGCTGAAAGACGTGCGGTTGAGCGCATACCAGCCTATCAACGGGAACAGCTCATGGTAGAAACCAAGCGATTCTTCTAGATTTTTCACCCAAAACTCAATGTGGTTTATACCTGGTCCGTAGGTATAGCTCATAACTTTTTCAGCGTTTGTAGGAGCTGCGAAGCTACTGCGAAATAAGCAGTAAGAAAAGTGTAAGATTCTACCCTGAGTCAGGTATACCTGGAGGTTGGCTTTTACAGCAAGAGGGCGTCAATCTGGTGCGCCTGCACCATGTCTTCGCAGGCTGACCAGGTGAAGATGGTGAAGCGCCCATCCTGCGAGGCTACCAAAGCGAGCGCATTCCGCTGGTCGTGCACGAACTGGGCAGCTGACAAGTGGCGCGTTCCTCCGTTCAAAGCAGACGACACCACGGCAGCCACACCACCAATGACAGGCTCGGTCGTCAGAATCTTCTCCACTGGAGCACCCCCCTTCCTTCGCGCGATTTTGGTCCCGAATGCCAGCAGCTCATACCTGTCGTTGATGATAGTGGCTCCATCGATGGCGGTCAGCCCCGCCAGGTTATCCACTTCCTTGCGCAGCGCTTCTTTCCATAGGCTCTGGCTACCAAACTCCACTTGTGACTGTAACAACTCAGCCAGGCCGGTATAGGCAGGTTTCACCGCATACCGGATGGGGTGTATGATGGAGTCATGCCAGGCATAAGTATCGGCCGGCACTATCAGCAGCGAGCCGCCGTGTGCGTGGCGGCGCATGGACACAGCTAACTGCACCAGCACGTTGACGGAGTCGTCTTCGGTGGCACTATCCGAGCTGAGGAGCGATGTGAGCAGGCTCATGCAATCCGGTAGTCTGGCGCTGGACTGGTCCACCATCTTCACTTGGTCCCCTATGAGCACGGCTACGTTCGAGAACTTGCCAAAGCCCTGCTTGCGCCTGTACTTGACAACCAGCAAACCCGGCTCCGAGACATCCAACACAAAACAGAAGTTGGGGAGGTTTTGCGTGGAGCCCCAGATGTAGAGTTGTCCTTCCTCCTCCCATACCCCCAAATGAATGCCGGGCCGCTCCACACCCGGCGCCATTTTGGTGAGCGTGTAAGACGAGAACGGGAGGCGCTCCTCAAGTAAGAGTGGCATACTGGCTTCCTCTGGCGGCAGGTATGCCAGCGAAATTTTAGGCGAATACCCTTCCTCCCTCCGCAGGCTCGCCCAAAAGGCACGGTCTATCATCGTCTCGATGGTCTGTTTGGAGGGAGCCTGCGCCAGACGCTCCTCCCCTTTCTGCCGGGCCTCGTTGAGCTGTGCTTCGAAGTGTTCCTGCACACCGGCCGACACCATTCGCGCTGCCCGGTACGTTGCTTCTCCTGTCATGGTATTGGTTTACGGTCAGGAGTCAGAATGTTTCCTGAAGAAGGCGACCAGATTGTCGTTTATCTTTCTGTCGGTGCCCTATGTGGGGGTACGTCCTGAAATTTGCCAGTACGTTGCTCTTTCGGTATAGCAACAGGCTATAGCTGAATGAGAGCTTTCCTTAGAAAAACTGACCAGATTTTTAGCGTATACATCCGGCCATTGTATATACTTGCTTTCGCAACTATCCCCTACTTACCATGATACCTGAAACGCACTACCGCCGCCTGGAGCACCTCTACCACCAGGCCAACGTCCAAAGCCTGTTGCCGGGCAGCACCATCTCCGTCACCCACGGACAGGCAGAACTCACGCTTCCTGTTGACTCCAAGTACTTCCATGGGGCGCAATCCATTCATGGCTCCATCTACTTCAAGCTGCTCGACGATGCCGCCTATTTTGCAGTGGCTTCGCTGGTGCAGGATGTTTTCATTGTCACCTCATCCTTCCAACTCAACCTGCTGCGCCCTGTCAGCAGCGGACAGCTAAGAGCCGTCGGTAAAGTTCGTTCCGTCTCCAAAAACCTCTTTACCGCCGAGTCCACCTTGTACAACGACAAGGGCAAGGAAGTCGCCTTCGGCACTGGTCAGTTCATGCGGACGGCACAGCCGCTGCAGAGCCTGGAAGGGTATATGGAAGGTAGTGGGTTAGAGAGCTGAAACTAAAAAACCGCCCGGTAATCCCGATGCGGCTTTAGCGTTTCATAGCGAAAAGGCACTCTTAAAAAATCATTCCCAACGCTTATACAGCGTCAGAGAGGCTGCTGAAAGTAAAGTCACGCACCTTCAGCGGGGGCAGGATGTAGTTGATGTTTGACTCACCACTTACGACCCGCTCCGGGCGTCCCATCTCCTCCAAATTGTTGAGCATAATGATGGGACTTTCGTTGAAACGGAAGTTCTTCACCGGATGTTTTATTTTTCCATTCTCAATTAAAAAGGTACCATCGCGGGTGAGGCCCGTGAGCAGCAATGTCTGCGGGTCTACGGAGCGGATGTACCACAGACGCGTCACCAGGATGCCGCGTTTCGTGTTCTTAATCATGTCTTCTAGCGAAGCGTTGCCGCCTTCCATCAGGGCGTTGTTCGGCATAGGTATACCCTTTACGCCTTTCTTCTCGGCCCAGTAGCGGGAGGAGTACAGATTCTTCACCACACCGTTTTCAATCCAGTTCACCTTCTCCACAGGCCTGCCATCGGCGCTCCAGGTGGCGGTGGGCAGTTCAGGGTGCGTAGGGTCCGAATAAATGTTCACTTTCGCGTCCACGAGCTTCTCCCCTATCTTGGTTTTGCCTCCCTGCTTGCTCATAAAACTGCGGCCCTCGTCGGCGTTGCGGGCATCCATGTTGAAGAACATGTTCTCCAGCAAGACCGCCACCGCGGCCGGCTCCAGAATCACGGTATACTTTCCCGGCTCCAGCGCCACGGCCTTGGCAGAGCCTTCTGCCTTGTCCATGGCTATTTTGGAGGCGGTTGCCGTGTTCAGTTTCGAGATGTCGTTATACCCGCGGGAGGCGTAGCCTGAGCCGGTTCCCGCCTCGTTGCGCACTGTCACCGAGAACTCCACATCGGTGGCGGGGTGATAGGCGAATAACCCTTTGGAATTAAGCATGGCTTGGAAGCCAGCGTTGTGCTGGAGATAGCCGGCAGCCTTGAGTTTGCGCTCGCGTGCTGGCAGGATACTGGCCGCTGCCGCCTCTGCGCGCTGCTGTGGTGTGAAGCCTGCCGTGCTCTTGAAGAAGGCATTGGAGGTCTGGTATTTCTGCGGCCCCAGTATGGGCATGTACTCTGGATTTTCGGGCGCCAGCTGAGCCAGTTCCTCTGAGCGCCGCACCACTTTTTCCAGCGACGCGTCATCAAACTCATTGATGGTGGCTATACCTGTTTTCTTGCCGAAGGCGGAGTTTACCACCAGGCTCGTGGTGCTGTTCTCGCCGCTCGTAGACACGGCATTGTTGGCGTACCGGATGTTGCCGCTGTTGCTGCCCTGCAGGTTCACGACACACTCATCGGCCTTAGAGAACTTCAGCACCTTCTGCATGATTTCCCGAGCCTGCTGTTCTGTGTATATCATAATTTGAGTTATGAGTCTTGAGTTCTGAGTTTTGAGATGTCTTCCATTTGTGACTAATAATCACCGGCCAATCAAATTCGTGTAAATCGCGAGTTTCTGAAGAAGGAAATCCGGAGATGTAATACCATGTATGTTTCAGGTATAACTCGAGACTCAGAACTCAGAACTCAAGACTCATTTAGATTTTCCGTGCTGTGTTGATGACGTTCACGCCATTGAAGCGGGTGGTGGCGCTGCCGTGCGACACGGCGCTGACCTGCATCGGTTGGCCTTTGCCATCGAAGAAGGAGCCGCCCAACCGGTAGTCGCGCTCGTCGCAGATGGCGGCGCAGGAGTTCCAGAATTCCTGGGTGTTGCTCTGGTAGGCCACATCGCGCAGCTGCCCGGCAATCTGCCCGTCCTTAATCTCATAGTAGAGCTGCCCACCGAACTGGAAGTTGTAGCGCTGCTGGTCAATGGAAAAAGAGCCGTCGCCGATGATATAGATACCTTTCTTCACGTCCTTTATCATGTCCTGCACGCTCAACGGGTTCTTTCCCGCGGCCAGTGACACGTTCGGCATACGCTGGAACTGCACCGAACTCCAGCTGTCGGCGTAGCAGCATCCATGCGATTCCTTCTCTCCGATAATGTGCGCCTGGTCGCGGGTGGCCTGGTAGTTCACCAGCGTACCGTCCTTCACCAAGTCCCACTGCTTCGTTTTCACGCCCTCATCGTCAAACCCGACGGCGCCAAGAGAACCGGGCTGTATCTTATCGGCGAACAGTGTGACCTGCTTGCTACCGTAGTTGAAGTTCTTGCTTTTCCACTTGTCTAGTGTCGCAAAAGAGGTTCCGGCGAAGTTGGCCTCGTAGCCCAACACGCGGTCCAGCTCCAGCGGGTGCCCCACCGACTCGTGTATGGTCAGCCAGAGGTGCGAGGGGTCGAGCACCAGGTCGTATTTGCCTGCCTCGACTGACTTTGCTTTCAACTTCTCCACAGCCTGCTTTCCGGCGGCGGCGGCATCCTCGAGCATGTCGTAGTGTTTGCCGTAGAGGGTGGTCACGCTGGCGATTTTGCTTTCCTTGCGGCCGTCCAAATATTCATAGCCCATGCCCATAGGGGCACTCAGAGACTGGCGCGTCTCAAACTTACCGGAGGCCGGGTCAATGGCCGTAGCCGTGAAAACAGGCCAGATGCGGTGCACGTCCTGGTCGATATAAGAGCCGTCGGTGGAAGCTAAGTATTTCTGCTCGTTCACCAGGAAGAGCAGGGAGTTCATGTAGTTGGCCCCGTTCTTCATAGCGGCTGCGTTGGCAGCCAGCAACAGGTCAGCCTTCTCCTTGATAGGTATAGCCAGCGCATTTTTCTCGATTGGTGTTTTCCAACTCACCTCGCCATAGCCTTTCTGCGGCGCCAGCTGCACGGGCTGCTCCAGCAGCTTGGCATTGGCTTTGGCAATGGCGACGGCCTGCTTGGCCATGGCCGCTATGTTGTCCTTGGTGATGTTGTCGGCCGCCACGAAGCCCCAGGCACCGTCTGCTATCACGCGTATACCTGCGCCGTAGGATTCGGTGTTCACCGTGTTCTCCACTTTGTTGTCGCGGGTGATGACGTACTGGTTGAGGTAGCGCCCAATGCGTATATCGGCGTAGGTGGCGCCACTGGAGCGGGCGGAATTCAAAGCCACGTCTGCCAATTGCTTCTTCAGCGCGACATCCATCTGCCCCAATAGGGCCTCCGGCGCGACGGCATTCCCCAGTACAGGTATAGGCAGCATGAGCGCTCCCGCCCCCATCCCTGCCAGATACATAAAATCACGACGTCTCAAGCTTCTTTTCCATTAGTGAACAGATTTTCGAAACTAAATAACGGCTTTTACAAATACAAGTTTTTATTAAAATTTAACAAGTAATGAAATTTCGTACTTCCCCTGGATTTGCATTTAAGGTGAGTTTATAGTGGGTTCTCCTTCTTGGGAGATTATCCGCTCAGACTCACATTATTTTGAGCCTATGCTATACCCTACTGAGGGCTTAATACTTTGTATGTTACAACATTTAATCTACTGGCGTTAAAGCTGGATTTTCTGCTTACTCAATAAACAATCAGCTTTACTATTAAATTAAGGTTTTCTACCCAATGTAACTAAACAATTTTCTAATTGGTTGATTATACCTCGTAAGTAGTTTATATAAAATAAATACAAAATAATTATGAAAAACTTTAGCAAAAAATCAACCAGCATTCTGGCCGCCGTTGCCATGCTTTTCTCTTTTACTGCCTGTGAGCAAAATGAGGTGACTCCTGATGCAAGCATGTCCGCACAAGGCGTGGCGGAAGCTCATAAAACCAAGTCCATGAACCTGAACCAAACCTACACGGTGGAGTTGATGGAACTCAACAATTCGGGAGTGAGCGGCATGGCTACGATTGAACTGACTGGAGATATGGTGGACGTACATTTGCAAGCCGCTGGACTGACACCAAACATGGAGCACATGCAGCACATCCATGGCTTTACTGACAGTAACAAGAATGCTGTTTGCCCACCAATGTCTGCCGACACAGATGGAGATGGGCTGATTAGTCTGGTAGAGGGCGTTCCCTATTATGGACCAGTCCTGCTGGCACTCACTCCATACCCTACAGCCGACGCGGCCGGAAGCGTGAATTTCATGCGTGACTACGGCATCTCCAAAGTCGTGCGCCCGCTGCAGAACAACGTCATCGTGTTGCACGGCATGTATGTGGACGGCGTATATGATGCGACCATTCCAGTGGCCTGTGGTCAACTAAAGGTTATGAACAGAGGCAATTAATTCTGTTTACAACCCTACAGCACAACGGGCCGCTCCTTATGGGAGCGGCCCGTTGTGCTGTAGGGCTTATGAGTATGATATTGCAAGGCACAAGTGCGAGTCAAGCTGACACTATTTTCCTGGAACGAACCTGAAAGGCCGCTGGCTTCCATTGGCTTCTTGTAGCTGCTATGGTCAACAGTATAATAGCGGAGGAAAGCACAGGCAGCAATCCAATAGGGTTGAGCGGGAAGATAGGCAGGCTCAGTAAGATGATGCTCCAGCTAACCAGCATCAGTTGGCCGTGCACATAATATTTTCCCCGGCTCATCAGGCGTATGCGGCTGAGCTGGAAAGTGCTCAAAGCGGTGAAGGTAATCCCCATCAGTAGCATCGAGTAGAAGTGGAACGTGTATACAAACGTACCTGCCAGCATGCGCTCTATGTTCACTGCCAATACCGCGATGATGTGGGTCAGCCAGTTGAACAAGCCCCACAACGCCGCCACATTGACGAGCAACAAAGGAAACCTTTTGATAGCTGTAGACCTGTTGCGATACCAGAGACTGGTAAGCCTCCAACCCGCCACTATAGCCAGTACGACAAGGCCGGAATCAATGAGAACTGTGTTATCCATACATGCACCTAAGTTTGGTTAAAACGATTCGCAAACTTAGTTAAAGTTAAATTTTAACACCTATAGTCATACTTCATGAATTGTTAATGGAGCTGCCTGAAGGGTGAAAGTGCTGAAACAGCAGGCATAAAAAAGGGGGAACAGCCAATTGGCTGCTCCCCCTTTGTATGTTCTTGTCAACTCTTTCGTTACTCCTTCGGTGCGGAAGACACTTGTGGCTCTATCAGTTCGAAGCCGTATTCTTTACCTTTTTGCAAGGACGGTACCCCCTGTTCCATCCACTTCGGAACTGGGGCACCTTTGAGGTAGTGGTCGAAGAACTGTGACATGCGCACCGACAAATCTTTGCGGTTCTTACGCTGCACCAGGTTGTGGTCCTCTTCGTTGTAAACCAGCATCCATACTGGCTTGTTGAGGCGACGCAGCGCCATGAAGTATTCTATACCCTGGTACCACGGCACGGCACCATCCTGGTCGTTGTGCATGATGAGGAGCGGTGTCTTCACACGGTCTGCGTAGAAGAGCGGCGAGTTCTCGATGAACTGCATCGGCTTCTCCCAAAGCGTGCCCCCGATGCGGCTCTGCGTGCGCTCGTACTGGAACTGCCGGCTCAGGCCCGTGCCCCAGCGTATGCCGCCGTAAGCGGAAGTCATGTTTGACACCGGTGCGCCAGCCATGGCGGCCTTGAACATGTTGGTGCGCGTCACCATGTAGGCAATCTGGTAACCGCCCCAGCTCTGCCCCTGCAGCGCCATGTTCTTGTCATCCACAAAACCCTGCGCCACCAGGCTCTGCACACCCGGTATAATGCAGTCCATGGCGCTCTCACCTGGGTAACCGTCGGTATAGACGATGTCTGGCACGAACACCAGGTAATCGTTGCTCACAAAGTAAGGAATGTTGATGGTGGAGGCGCTCGGAGCGGGCTGTCGGTGCATGTACAGTCCATCAGAAGAGCGCTCGTAGAAGTACACCAACATCGGGTATTTCCTGTTCGGGTCGAAGTTCTCCGGCTTGAACAGCAGGCCCTCCAGTGGCACGCCGTCCGTCGATTTCCAATTCACCAACTCCACGTTGCCCCAGCGGTACTCGCTCATCTGCGGGTTGGCATTGCTCAGCTTCTCCGGATTGGCAAAGGTCAGGTCTGAGGTATAGAGGTCGCTGTATTCCCTGAAGTTGCCGCGGCGGAAAGTGATGCGGTCTGCGTACTTCGCCTTGCGGAAAGCCAGGTAAGAGTTGGGTGACATTACCAGTTTAGTAGGCTGCACTTTCTTGCTCACCTCGTCACGGAAAAAACCGGCTGTCTTGTCGCCGTAGTGGAAAGCGCTCAGGTATAGCGAAGCATTCTCCGGAATGAATTTCTGCTCATTATCGAGTTGCTCGTAGCGCAGGCGCAGCTTGTTCGTGCGGCCGTAATTGTCGGTCAGGTTCTCCGGTGCTTTCTTGCCGCTCGGGTCCAGTTTCCAGATGTCGAAGCGGTCGTATACCAGCAGGTAGCTGTCTTTCTCTACCCAACCGGCTGCGTCGTAGGAACCCGGCAAAACGGGCATGTCGTTGTCTTCTTCATAGAACGGCACGCCTATGCCCTTGGTCAGGTTCAGGTTTGACCTATTTTTGACAGACAAGGTATGCCAGCTGCTGTCGGTAGGCTCATACCAGTACACGTACTGCCCCTGCGGCGACAGGCGCGGGAAGCCGCGCGTCTCAGTGAGTATCTGCTTCTTCGTGCCTTTCTTGAGGTCAATCAGATAGGCGTCTTTCCGGGTGGGGGTGTCGTAGCCGATGGTCAGCTTGTACTTCTCGTCGCTCACGCCCAGCGCCACGTCGCTTTGCCCGTAGGCGTCCATGTATACGTCCGGCATCTCGAGGGTGGCCAGCTGCTGCATCTTCTTCCCTTTGAAGTCATACATGGCCAGGAAAGAGCGCTTCTGGTCGCGGGTCAGCTGCTTGAGCTGCATGGGCTGTATCAGCGGGTCTTTGTAAGACCAGATATCTAGGTTCACTTTTTCCTCCTCCAGCTTGGTGGTGTCTTTCTCGTAGCGTGTCGGGCGTGGGAAGGTGCCGAAAAACAGGCGCTTGCCGTCTTCGGAGAAGTTCAGGTTGCCGTGCTCGCTCACCATCCATGCGGCCGGCATACCTTTAGACACGGTGTCAGCCAGTGTGATGGCTTTGTTGTCTTTCCGGTTCCAGTAGAAGAGGCTGAAGTAGCGGATTTCGGCGCCCACGGTGTCTTTGGTCGCCACGTAAGCCAGCTGCTCGCCTGCCTTGTCGGTGCTGATACCTTTGTAGGTCACTTTGCCGGTATCAATGGGCATCACCTGCAGGTTGGCGGTGTTGAAGGCGTATACCCCGGCTGTGTGCAGCGAGTCCAGTTCGTCTTTTACGAAGTAGAGCATGTTGCCTTTCTCGGAGAACAGGTAATCTACTACCCGGTTGAATTTGTGCTCCTGCCCTGTCTGCAGGTTGCGCAGCACCAGCTCCGTTCCTTCTGATTTCTTCTGCTTTGGTTTGGCCGCCGGTTTGGCTGCCGCCGTTTTTTGAGCCGATGCCTTCTCAGCCTCAGGTATAGCCGGTTCAGTTTTCGGCTCTTCTTTTTTAGCGGCTTCTTTCTTGGCCGGCACCGGCTTCTCCAGTTGGTAGGCTACCCAGTTGCTTCCCTCCTTTGGCAGCTTATAGGATTTCACGCGGGGCACTTTCACCACGCTCATGTTCTCCAGCGCCACAATGGCGAGTGAGTCTTTGGGCAAATCGTCGCCTTTTTTCTTCTTCAGCTTGAGCGCGCGCACCTTGTTATACTCCGGCAGAATCTGGAACACGGCGTAGCGGCTGTCGTTGGTGAACTCCGCTTTGGTGCCGCGGCTGAAGGTTTGCATGGCTTTGGTGGCGTAGCTCTTGATGTAGAGGGCACCGTCGCCTTCCTGCGGGTCCACGTTGAAGAGCACGTATTGGCCGTTGTGGGAGATTTTGTCTCCGTTCACGCCTTTCCAGCTGTCGTACACGTCGTGGGTGAGTGGTTTCTTGGGGGCTTGCTGCTGTGCCTGGGCCTGCGTGATGCCAGCTCCGAGCAGCGCCATCCACAATAGGAGGTTCTTCATTGCAAAGGTATAGCTAAGGATAAGCGGATTGTTTTGTTTTTTAAAAGTAAGGATTTTCTGGCAAATGCGGTTCAAGTCTTAGAGGCTCCTGCAGAAGGAAGGTTTAATGGAGTATACTTTTTGCTCATATAAATGGGGGTTGTCTCATTGCCTGTGCGGACTGATTGCTTACAAGCTGCTTTTGAACTGTTGCTCCGGCTTTTGCTACTTGCCCACTGAGTTGTTGTATAGCCTGCCCTGGCCGGGCGGGCCTTACTTTTTTCCTTGATGAGAATCGAGGGCCCCTACCCCCAAAGTAAGCAAAAGAATCAAGACGCTCCTTTCTCGAGGGCCCCTACCCCCACTCGCTGAACGCTCGAACAGTGGAGCGTCAGAGGGTGCACCGCGCTCAGGCCGCTGCCACTTAGCTACAGTGGAAGCTCTCCCCTTGAGGGGAGCAAGAGGGGTGTTAAGGCTATACCTGGACTTCTCCTGCCATACCTTCCACTCCATTCTCCTATTTCTGTCATTCCGACGAAAGGAGGAATCTGTTACCCTACCCGCCGCCGGTGCGAGCGCAGCGGGAAACGGCGGTGAAACATGAGAGCTAGTTATAAAGGAAGCTCACAAAAAGCCGCATCTGCGCTGACGCTGGATTCGCTACCGGAAGAGTAATAGATTCCTCCTTTCGTCGGAATGACAACAATGAAAAGGAATGACAGTTAGGGCAGGGGGATGACAATCGTTCCCCATCCGCCTTGGAAAGAAAGGGCAGCTGAACCTAGCTCAGTAACCGATATCCCCTACCTCAACACTTTCACCAAGAAGCCGTTAATCCACACAAATCGCCTTTACCCTAACGATTGTTTGGTTTTCAGCCTGAATCCTGATAAATTCACACTCTATAAAACTATTAGACACAATATCACTATGCAAATCAAAGAAGTATATATCATTTCGGCTGTTCGCACCCCGATTGGCAGCTTTGGCGGGGCTTTCGCTAGCCTTTCCGCTACGGACCTGGGTGCAGCCGCTATCAAAGGCGCTCTCGAGAGAGCCGGTGTGGACAAGAGCCTTGTGCAGGAAGTGATTATGGGCAATGTACTGTCCGCTAACGTAGGGCAGGCTCCCGCGCGCCAGGCGGCTGTGAAGGCTGGTCTGGGTTATGAGGTGGAGTGTACGACTGTGAATAAGGTGTGCGCATCTGGCACCAAAGCCATCATGTTCGCGGCGCAGGCCATCATGCTGGGCCACAAAGACATCATCGTGGCAGGTGGTATGGAAAGCATGTCCAATGTGCCTTATTACCTCGACAAAGCCCGCTTCGGAGCCAAGATGGGCCACGGCCAGATGATTGACGGTCTGGTGAAGGACGGTCTGTGGGACGTATACAACGACTTCCACATGGGTAACGCGGCTGAGAACACCGCCCGCGAAATGAAAATCACCCGTGAAATGCAGGATGAATATGCAACGCAGTCTTACAAGAAAGTGGCTGCCGCCGCAGAGGCCGGCCTGCTCAAGGACGAAATCATTCCTATAGAGATTCCGCAGCGTGGCAAAGACCCTATCCTGGTGACAGAGGACGAAGAATTCAGAAAGGTCAACTTCGAGAAGATGGCCGGTCTGCGCCCTGTGTTCGACAAGGAAGGCACTGTGACGGCCGCCAACGCCTCTACTTTGAACGACGGCGCTGCTGCCCTCCTGCTCATGAGCAAAGAGATGGCTGAAGAGCTGGGTGTGAAGCCGATTGCTAAAATCCGTGGCTTCGCAGATGCAGAGCAGGACCCTATCTGGTTCACAACCACACCAGCCCTGGCTATACCTAAAGCGCTGAAAAACGCAGGTGTAACACCAGAGGAAGTGGATTTCTATGAAATCAACGAGGCCTTCTCGGTGGTGTCCATCGCCAACAACCAGAAGCTCGGTTTGGAAGGCGGCAACGTGAACGTGTTCGGTGGTGCGGTCTCCCTGGGTCACCCACTTGGCGCCTCCGGAGCCCGCATCGTGGCTACGCTTTGCAACGTGCTCGACAAAAAAGGTGGAAAAATCGGTGTGACCGGTATCTGCAACGGCGGTGGCGGCGCGTCTGCCCTCGTGATTGAGAAAATGTAATTCGCCGGTAACGGTATATTTTTTGCAGGAAGCCCTACGTTAGGACGTAGGGCTTCTTTGCTTATAACTTCGCCTGTATAGTAAACTGTTTCTTATACTTTTGGTGTTTACCTCTACTAAAGAACGCATGTCATTAGAGATTGAACTGGCTAAATTTTGGGAGTGGGCTAACATGACGCCCGACACCTATACAGAGAACAGAGGGCTGGGAGAATGGGAAGTGGAGTACCCTGCCTGGGACGAGCTGTACAAAGCGGCGAATGAGGCACTGGAACAGCTTGACCGCGATTTCGACCACGATTTAGCCCAGTTCCTCGTTTATGCGCTGGCGATAGATAATGAGTCGGGACGGGTACTGAGGAGCGTAGAGGAGAAACTGGAGAACAAGCTTCGGTTTGTGCGAAAGGCTGTTTATTCTGACCAACCGCAGGCCAGGTGGCAAATGGCCGAACTGCTTGGAAACACAGAAGTAGAGGGTGGTGAAAAGATGCTCCTGCACCTGATTAACCAGGAAGACGACAAGTATGTCATCAGAAGAGCCTTGATGAGCCTGAGCAAAGTCAACCACGCAAAAGCGGTTGAGTTGGCGCAGAAATATGTAAGAGACGCAGACCCCTTCCTGAAATTAGTCGCTAAAGAGATTACCAAAAAGAAGGTATAGCCTTCTACCCTAGTAACCGTAATATTTATTCCTATGCCAAAATTCCTTTCCACTTTGCTGGTACTGGCGCTGGTGCAGACAGCGGCATACGCGCAGACGAAAGTCACCACCTTCCACGACGAGGCCATGACCGCCGTCAAGGAGGTATACTTCATCACTCCCGATTCCTCCATAGTAGGCCACTATACCCGCTACTACCCTACCGGAGAGCGGGAGGCATTCGCCAAGTTCGTGGAGGGCAAGAAAGACAGTGTCTTCACGGAGTTCTACCCCAATGGCAAACCCAAGCTGCAGGTAACCTATGTGCAGGACCAGAAGCAGGGTCCGTTCAGGGCCTTCCACCCGGACGGTCGCCTCTTGCAAGAAGGCAGCTATGACAAAGACCAGCAGAGCGACGTGTTCCGCACCTTCTATGCCGATGGCTCCGTCCGCAAAGAAACCTCTTTTGTCAACGGCTTTCCCGAAGGACTGGTGCGCGAGTATTATCCGAACGGCAAACTCAAATCAGAGATAACCTATAGCAACAGCAAGCAGAACGGACCTGCCAAAACCTATTTCGAGAACGGCAACCTGGAGACAGACGCCACCTACCGCAACGGCATGCTGGAGGGCTCCTATAAAACCTACCACGACAACGGCCAGTTGGAGACAGAGGTGGTGAACGTGGCGGGCCAGCGCAATGGCAGCTTCAAGAGCTACTACCGCAGCGGCAAGTTGAGCACTGAGGGCAGCTTCGTGTCCGGCAAGATGCACGGTCCCTCCAAATCCTACTTCGAGAGCGGGAAACCCAGAGGTATGGTCACCTACCGCAACGGACAGATACAAGGCCTTTCGCAGGTGTTCTATGAAGACGGCAAACTCAAGGAGGAAGGAACTTACAGCAATAACGGCGACGACCGCAAAATCACCACCTACTACCCTTCCGGAAATATAAAGGCAGAAGAGCAGTATAAGAACAAGCTGCGCACCGGCAACTGGAAAGAATATTTTGACGAGCCCGGCAAAAAGGTATCGGTGGCCGAAAGCTACAACGCCGACAAACTGGTAGGCGAGCGCCTGGTGTACCACGAGAATGGTCAAATCAAAGAGAAGTACAAATACGAGAGCGGGAAAATCCTCAGCAGCCAGGAGTTCTACCCAAGCGGTAAACTGAAGTCCGAGACGAGCTACAAGGATGGGTTACGCTTCGGTTCGCACAAGCAGTACTTCGAGGATGGAAAAGTGGAGGTATTGGGCCAGCACCGCAACAACAAAGCCACCGGCACCTGGAAGTACCACAACCCGGAAGGCAAGGTATACAACACCATCCTGTACCGTAACGGTGCGGTCGTGGAAGAGAAATCAAAGTAAACCACCTTACTCATAATCTCATAAACCCTTGCTCAACAGGCAAGGGTTTTTTGTTTATCTTAGACGATGCACTACAGAGAAGCCAACACCGCCGACATACCCCAGCTCCAACTCGTCCGCCACTCCGTCAGGGAAAATATCCTGTCAGACCCTGCATTGGTGACTGACGAACTCTGTGCGCTATATCTGACCGAGCGCGGTAAAGGGTGGGTATGCGAAGTGGATGGTCAGGTGACGGGGTTCTCTATCGTGGACCTGCAGAACCACAACGTGTGGGCGCTTTTCCTGAGACCGGAGCACGAAGGCCAAGGTATAGGCAAGTGCCTCCACGACCTGATGCTGGACTGGTACTTCCGGAAGACGAAAGAAACCATCTGGCTGGGCACAGACCCCGGCACCAGGGCCGCGCTATTTTACCGAAAGCAGGGCTGGAAAGAAGTTGGCCTGCATGGCAAAGGGGAAATCAAATTTGAGATGTCGTATGCGGTATGGCAGGCAAAGAAGCCTGCACTTTAGGTCACGCGAGCCCCTCCATATTCACCTCGGCTATACCTTAGCAGCCTGGTCTTTCTCCCTTTGCCGCCTACTTTTAAGGGTTGGTTCCCGTATAGACGGAACACATCATTAACCAACCCCTATTACAATGCTTGAAGAGCTCTGGTACAAAAACGCCATTATTTATAGCCTGGACCTGGAGACGTTCATGGACCTGAACGGCGACGGCGTAGGTGACTTTGAAGGTCTCACCCGCCGCCTCGATTACCTTAACGCCATGGGCGTTGACACCATCTGGCTGGCTCCTTTTCAACCCACTCCCAACAAAGACAACGGCTACGACATCTACGACTACTACGGCGTGGACCCGCGGCATGGATCCAGCGGCAACTTCGTGGAGTTCATGCACCAGGCCAACAAGCGCGGCATCAAAGTCATCATCGATTTGGTGGTAAACCATACCTCTGACCAACACCCCTGGTTCCAGAATGCCCGCAGCAGCGAAGACGCCCTACACCGCGACTGGTACGTGTGGTCCAAAGAAAAGCCTTCCGATTGGGACGAAGGAATGGTTTTTCCGGGTGTGCAGGAATCCACTTGGACGTTCGATAACAAAGCCAAAGCCTGGTACTACCACCGCTTCTACAAATTCCAACCTGACCTCAACATGGATAATCCCAAAGTCAGGGAAGAAATCAGCCGAATCATGGGATTCTGGCTGCAACTGGGGGTAAGTGGTTTCCGGGTAGATGCCGTGCCCTTCATGATTGAATCGCCCAAACCCGGCGCGGCAAAGCCTACGCTCAACTTCGAGTACCTTCGTGAGATGCGCCGCTTCCTGCAGTGGCGCCGGGGCGATGCCATCTTGCTCGGAGAGGCCAACGTGCTCCCCGACGAGAACAAGACATACTTTGGAGAGGAAGGCGACGGTATCCAGATGATGTTCAATTTCTATGTCAACCAGCACATGTTCTACGCCTTGGCCACCGGTGACATTGAGCCGCTTGTGGACGCGCTGGAGCAGACCCGCACGCACTTCCCTACGGTGCAGTGGGCGCACTTCCTGCGCAACCACGACGAGCTGGACCTGGGCCGCCTGACCGATGAGCAACGCGAGAAGGTTTTCGCACGTTTTGGCCCGGATAAAAACATGCAACTCTATGACAGAGGCATCCGCAGGAGGCTCTCCACTATGCTCGGGAATAGGCAGCAGACGGAGCTCGCCTACAGCCTGATGTTCTCACTTCCCGGCACACCCGTCATCCGCTACGGCGATGAATTAGGTCTGGGCGATGACCTGAGCCTGAAGGAGCGGGACGCTGTGCGTACGCCCATGCAATGGACAGATGACTTCCAGGCCGGTTTCTCGAAGGCGGAGAAGCTGGTACACCCGGTCATTGACAAAGGCCCTTACTCCTACCACCACGTTAATGTGGAGGCGCAGCGCCGTGAACCCAACTCGCTGCTGAACTGGATGACTGCGCTCATACGCCTGCGTCAGGAATGTACCGAGATAGGCTGGGGAGAATGGCAGATACTACAGACCAACAAGGCCAGCGTATTATGTATGCACTACAGTTGGCAAGGCAGTTCACTCCTCATTCTGCACAACTTCGACGAGAAGGCCCACGAAGTGGTGCTGGACCTGAAGCAGACCCGCAAGGAAGAGCAGGAAAAGGAAATCCGGCTGGTGGACCTGATGGTCAACTACGAGAGCGAAGCAGACGACAAAGGCAAGCACTTCATCACGCTCGAAGCCTACGGCTACCGCTGGTTCCGGGCAGGCGACCTCAACCACCTGATGCGTAAAAAGTAAGCCGGGAAGGGGGCCGCTATACCTGTGCTCCCCGCTTACTGCCCTTGCAAATCGAATTCATCCGTAGGCAGCACCTCCACCTTTCTGCCCATCTTCTTCTGGATGATTTTGAAGTGGTGGGCATCCTCAGGGGTGATAATCGATATGGCTTCTCCGGAGGCCTCGGCGCGTCCGGTCCTGCCAATGCGGTGCACGTAATCTTTGGGGGAGCGGGGCAGCTCATAGTTGATGACGTAAGGCAGAAACTTGATGTCTATACCTCTGGATGCCAGGTCTGTGGCTACGAGCACGCGCAGCTTTCCTGCCTTGAATTGCCTGAGCGCTTCCGTTCTGCCGCCCTGGCTCTTGTCGCCATGAAAAGCGGCCGCCTCTATGCCGTGCTTCTGCAGCTTGCCCGCCACGTTGTCGGCTGTGCGTATGGAGGAGGCGAACACCAGCACCTGCTGCATGTCGTTTTGCCGGATGAGGTAGCGCAGCAGCGGTCCCTTCTTTTCGGGGGCCACCTGGTAGGCTACTTGCTTGATGAGGTCCGGTACAGAGGCCTCTTCCTGTATGCTTATTTTCAATGGGTCTGATAAGGAAGCTGCCACCAGGCTGTCTACGTCGCCGCTGAGTGTGGCCGAGAAAAGCAGGTTCTGGCGCTTGGCTGGCAGCAAGGCCAGTATCTTATTCACCTCCTCCTGAAAACCCAGGTTGAGCATCTTGTCCGCCTCGTCCAGCACCAGCACTTCTACTTCTGAGAGCTGCACTGCGTTGCTGGAAATTAGGTCCAACAATCTGCCGGGAGTGGCAACAAGCACGTCTGTACCGCTGAGCTTCATCATCTGGGGGTTGATGGACACGCCCCCATACACCGCCAGCGTTTTTACCTGCCGGTCCAGCCGGTAGCCGAAGTTCTTGAAAACCTCCTCTATCTGCACCGCCAGCTCGCGGGTAGGCACCAGCACCAGGGCGCTGACAAACCGGTTCCGCGTAGGGCGCTTCTTCTGGAACATCTCCAATAGGGGCAAAGCGAAGCTGGCTGTCTTGCCCGAGCCAGTCTGGGCTATACCTAAAATGTCCCTTCCTTTCAGAACGGCAGGTATAGCTTCCGTCTGGATAGGGTAAGGAGAAGTATAGCCTTGTTCCTGAATGGCTTTGAGAATAGGGGCCGACAAGCCGAGCGATGCGAATGACATAGTAAAGCGCTGTAAAGACCGGCCAACCTGCCCGGCGACGCCAAAGGTACGAATATTCTGGCGCAGCCGCTTTGGTTTTACTTCGGCTGCAATGCTGCATTCTCCTTCGGAACGAGTGCCACCTGGGTATCCCGCTGCGCCAGGTAATGGAGCAGGGCGTAAATGAAAAGCACGACTCCACTCATCTCCATCAGTTCTTCTAGGCAATACAGTATCCGGTTGTAGAGATGGTCGATGCCATACCGCTTGTAGAGGTACCCTTCAAACAGCTCCAGCCCGAGCGCACCTGTCACAAACAGGGCTCCTGCTATGAAAACCAGTCTACGGGTGAACGGCGGAAGATGCAGCACAAACCTTAGGAAATAGAACATCACAGCCACTGTAAGTACAGCGTATGGCACCACCCAGGCCCAGTGCAGAAAGCCAGACAGGTCGTTGCCCAGTTGTGGCCGCACAAACTCAGCCACGTGTTCATGTAACTGCACGTTCTCATCCACTGCCAGGAAAACGAACAGCAGCCCCAGCAGGAGCCATTGCCTGGTATACCTGGTTTTGCCCTGGTGTCTTCGCTGTTTGTATATCAGGAAGAGTATAGCAGCGGATAGCAGCAGAATGATCGAGGAGAAGAAGGCAGGTATGTTGCTCTCGCCATTGAAATCGAAGTAGCGCACTAGTATGCGGGTAAACCTGGCCTCCGATTGCACAATGTTTTCCAGTACGATGCCGGTGATATTGGCCAACAACAGGATAAAAACAACCACGCCCAGCCACTTGACTACTCCCTCAGGAGTCACGAATACCTGTTTTTTGTTCTCCAACGTAGAAGTCTGATACATAGGCCTGCTTGGGTTAAGTAATTGAATTGCACTCAAATCACTCCGCTTATACCTGAGTTCTGGCTTCGCTGTTGCCTTTACGCTTCAACCGTACAGCGCTTTGTAACTGCCCCTCCTCCAAATCCATACCTGAAAACTCGCCTGTACACCTAGCCATCTCATGAAGCCATGCTCTATCTGCTGACCGCATTCTGTCTGACTGTCACGATTACCTGGGGTGGCTGCCGTTTCAAAGACACCCAGCCTCCACAGTGTCTCCGCCAAAATCGATGAATTCATCTTCTATACAAATTCACAAACCATTTTTTCCACAGCAATAGGCCAGCTGCTGAATAAGTTAACAAGTTATCCACCAAACATACCCCCAGGGTTGATTTTTTATTACTAATTCTTCAAATTATCTTCGTAATCCAAACCCCCGAGTATGACGACACTAAACGGACAGAACGCAGCTATTCGAAACGACTGGAGCCTGGAGGAAATCAAGGCGATTTACTACAAGCCCGTGCTGGAGCTTATTGTAGAGGCAGCCACTGTGCACAAGCAACACCAGGCTACTGGTGAGGTGCAGGTATGCACCCTGCTATCCGTGAAAACCGGCGGCTGTCCCGAAGACTGTGCTTACTGTCCGCAAGCGGCCCGTTTCCATACCGATGTGGAGGTGCACAAGCTGCTGAGCCAGGAGCAGGTGCTCACGGCGGCGCAGCGTGCCAAAGATGGCGGTTCCACCCGTTTCTGCATGGGTGCCGCCTGGCGCGAGGTGCGCGACAACCGCGACTTCGACAAAGTGCTGGACATGGTGAAGGGGGTGAACGAGATGGGCTTGGAAGTATGCTGTACCCTGGGTATGGTGAACGAGTACCAGGCCGAGAAGCTGAAAGAGGCTGGTTTATATGCCTACAACCACAACCTCGACACGTCAGAGGAAAACTATTCAAACATCATCACGACCCGCACCTACGACGACCGTCTCGACACCATTGAGAACGTGCGGAAAGCAGGTATATCGGTTTGCTCGGGTGGAATCATCGGGTTGGGCGAGACGGATGAAGACCGCATAGGCATGCTCCATACCTTGTCTACTTTGGTGCAGCACCCAGAGTCGGTACCGGTCAATGCGCTGGTGCCCGTGAAAGGGACGCCGTTGGAGAACCAGCCGCGTGTTTCGGTTTGGGAGATGGTGCGCATGATTGCCACGGCCCGTATCCTGATGCCGAAGACAATGGTGCGCCTCTCGGCTGGCCGTGAGCAGATGAACGTGACCGAGCAGGCACTTTGCTTCCTGGCCGGCGCGAATTCTATTTTCACAGGCGAGAAGCTGCTGACGACTCCAAACCCGGATTTCGATGCCGACAAGGCCATGTTCGACTTGTTAGGTTTGACTCCACGGAAATCATTCAAAGAAGAAGTGCAGCACGTGTGCTAAATAGACAGAAGACAAAAGACTTTTTGTAGATTGACTCACCGTCTTTGATTGCTCTGTCCTTTGTCAAATATTCCTTTGTCTCAAAAATTACAGCAGAAGCTGGCGGAAAGGGCGGCGCAGAACACTCTGCGTACGCTCAAAACCACTACTGGCCTCGTTGACTTCTGCTCGAACGATTACCTCGGCCTTGCCCGCTCTGAACGGTTGCGGGCGCTTATCCAGCAGGAAGAGGAACATTACAGACACTTGCCATTGGGAGCGACAGGCTCCCGACTGTTGTCCGGTAACCACAGCCTTTTCGAAGAGCTGGAAGATACCATCGCGTCCTACCACCAGGGGGAGGCGGCACTGCTTTTCAACTCGGGCTATACCGCTAACGTGGGGCTGCTGTCTGCCCTGCCGCAGCGTGGCGACACCGTGTTCTATGACGAAGCCAGCCATGCCTCTATGAAGGACGGCCTGCGGCTGAGTTATGCCAAAACCTACAGCTTCCGGCACAACAGCGTGGAAGACCTGCGGCAGAAGCTGAAGCATGCGACCGGGCAGGTATACGTGGTGGTGGAATCAGTATACTCCATGGATGGTGACCAGGCTCCCCTGCGGGAACTGGCTCAGCTATGTAACGCACAAGGAGCCACGTTAATTGTTGACGAAGCCCATGCCGTGGGTTTATACGGCGAAAAAGGAGAAGGCCTGACTGTGGCCCTGGGGCTGCAGGAACAGGTATTCGCGCAGGTCATCACCTGTGGCAAAGCCATGGGCTGCCACGGTGCCGCCGTGGTAGGGCCCAGAGTGCTGCGTGACTTTCTGATTAACTATAGCAGAGCATTCATTTACACGACAGGCCTGCCTACGCATGCGCTGGTAGCCCTGAAGTGCGCCTATACCCTGCTGCCCGAACTCAAGCCGGAGCGAGAGCGCGTGCAGCAACTCGCTACCCGACTGTACCTGAAACTGAACAAACTTAGCGGCATACGCTGCACCCCGGAAAACAGCATGATACTGTCTGTTTTCCCGCAACAGCCCCAGCAGCTCAAGGCGCTAGCGGCTGCGCTGCAACAAGATGGCTTTGATGTGCGACCCGTGCTGCCCCCTACTGTGCCTGCTGGCACGGAAAGGCTTCGCGTGATTGTGCATGCATATAATACAGAAGATGAAATTGACGGCCTCGTGCAGGCCTTAGCGAAAGGGACATGAAACGATATTTTGTAACAGGCATCGGTACGGACGTAGGCAAGACTGTTGCCGCAGCCATACTCACCGAAGCCCTGCAGGCCGATTACTGGAAACCCGTGCAAGCGGGCGGCCTTGACTTCACCGACACAGACATGGTCAAGAGTCTGGTCTCGAATGAGCAATCCGTGTTCCACCCGGAAGCCTACCGCCTCAAAATGGCCTCATCGCCACATAAGGCGGCGGCGGCCGAAGGTATAGAGATTGACGTCCACGGCTTGACACTGCCCGACACACAGAACAACCTGATAGTGGAAGGCGCCGGAGGCTTAATGGTGCCCCTGAACAAGCGCTACCTGGTACTGGACCTGGTGCAGCAGTTGGGGCTGGAGGTGATACTGGTCTCCCGCAACTACCTGGGCAGCATCAACCATACCCTACTCACGGCAGAAGTGCTGCGCTACCGCAAAGTACCGGTGGCCGGCATCATCTTCAACGGCGAGGAGAACCAGACATCCGAGGACTTCATTATCAAGTATACCGGTTTGCGTCGCCTTCCCTCTATCCGGCAGGAAGCGGATTTCTGTCAGGAGACGGTGGCCGAATACGCAAGGGAATTCGTGCCGTACCTGTAAATCATTCCACTTTAAATTAAGTACAGCCTTACACATTGCCTATCGAGTAGACTCTACTATACCTGACGTTTCGAAAATTCTCTAACTCTGCTTATGGATTCAGCCAGACTGCTCCAGGCTTTGTCGCGCCCACTGACCAAAATAGGTGTGCAGAAGCTTGCCAAACAGGCCGTCTCCGGGCAAAACTTTGTGCAGGACCTGCTGACGTTTTCTTTTCAAAAAGTCAGAACTGTCGCCTTTCGGGCCTCCTGGGTGCTGGAGCATGTTGCCTATACCTACCCGGACCATTTTGCGCCATACCTGCAGGAGTTTATAGCACGATTACCTGAGCAGCACAACTTGAGTTGTCAGCGGCATTTCACCAAAATCCTGATGTGCTGCACAAGCCCGGTAGCAGCGCCTGTATATAAACAAGCTTGGCTGACTGTAACGGAGCATGCAGCAGTGGTTGAAACCGTGTTTGAATGGCTGATAGCCATCCGCACACCCGTTGCTGTGAAGGTAAATTGCCTGGATGTGCTGGTAAACCTGCGGGCTGAATTCCCTTGGGTGAAAGAAGAGTTGGAGGCCCAGATTACGTTTCTTCTGAAAGACGGGTTGCCGGCCATGCAGAGCCGGGGCAAGAAACTACTGCAGCGCCTTTTATCCAGCAATCAATAGGCAAATACCGTATCCTTTCCTACTTTCGCACAAACCGCTCTGTAAGACATGCCTACCTCCGATTCACTAGCCCTACGCGACCACAACTTCATCTGGCACCCCTATACGCAGATGAAGACCGCTGCCCTTCCTATACCCATCGTGCGGGGAGAAGGCGCGCTGCTGTATGCCGAGGATGGGAAAAGCTACATTGATGCGGTGGCTTCCTGGTGGGTGAACCTGCACGGACACGCGCACCCCTACATCGCCCAGAAAGTAGCCGAGCAGCTGCAGACGCTGGAGCACGTCATCTTTGCCGGTTTCACGCATCCGGCCGCCGTCACCTTTGCGGAGCGCCTGATTGAGATTCTGCCTCAGGGCCAGAGTCGCATCTTTTACTCCGACAATGGGTCCACGGCGGTGGAGGTGGCCTTGAAGATGGCGATACAATACTGGCAGAACACGGGCACGCCCAAAAGGAAAATCATTGCTTTCCGCGACAGCTACCACGGCGATACTTTTGGGGCCATGGCCGTAAGTGCCCGCAGCGCCTTCACCGCTCCCTTCTGGTCCTACCTGTTTGAGGTGGCTTTTATTGATGTGCCTATACCTGGACGGGAAGAAGAGACAGTAAAGCAACTGGAGGAATTGGCACAAGACGGAGACATAGCCGCTTTCATCTACGAGCCGCTGGTGTTGGGCACGGCCGGTATGGTCATGTATTCCCCGGAGGTGCTGGACAGGCTGCTGGAAATTTGCCAACAATTTGATATACTGACCATTGCCGATGAGGTGATGACAGGCTTTGGGCGCACCGGCCATACCTTCGCCAGCGATTACGTGCCACGCAAACCCGACATAGTGACGCTTTCCAAAGGCCTCACAGGGGGTACCATGGCACTGGGCGCTACTTCCTGCAACGAGAAAATCTACGAGGCCTTCCTGCACGACGACAAGCGCAAGACCCTGTTCCACGGCCACAGCTATACTGCCAACCCTGTGGCATGCTCCGCTGGCCTCGCCAGCCTGGACCTGTTACTACAAGATGGAACGCAGCAGGACATCAACCGCCTCAGCCTACGCCACGAGACCTTTGCGCAAGGTATAGCCACTATGCCAGGTATAGCCCAGGTGCGGCAACAGGGCACCATTCTGGCAGTGGAATTCGAAGCGGGAGGCACCTCCTACTTCAGCAAGTGGGGCGATACCCTGTATAGCTTCGCCCTGGAACAGGGTGTCATACTGCGTCCGCTCGGCAACATCATCTACATCATCCCCCCCTACTGCATTACCGATGAGCAACTGGATAAGGTATACCAAACCATCTTGGGAATGCAGGAACTGGTTACTGGCAAACGCTACTTCGAACCTCCAACAAACACAACCTTGCACGATTGATATGGACGCACCTATACCTCGATTGGCCTAGAGCCAATCTGATAAGAAAAAGTGCGCTGGAGAATCAGAATTAATTCTCTATTCATCATTCAAAAGTATCCCTCTGCCACTACCTTTGTATACAATTGGAAGCAGCGAAGGAACATATCGTCATCAGGGGGTGCGGCGTCATTTCGCCACTCGGTTCGGACGATGCCACATCGGCAGAGGCGTATCTTGCAGGCATACAAGCTTTCAGCACCATCCTGCACCAGGGCCAGCCTACTCCCGTAGCCTCGCTCCCGGCTGAAGCTGAGCAAAAGCTGCAGCAACTGGTGCAGTCCAACCCGGATTACAGGCACCTGGACCGCTCCGTGCTACTGGCGATATACGCCGCCCGGCAGGCCACTGAGCAGGCGGGGTGGCTATCTCGGGACACAGATTCCCAGCAGGAGGGCTTGGCGGTCAACATCGGGTCCTCGCGTGGCGCCACCGGCCTGTTCGAATCGCACTTTGAGGCGTTTCAGCAAGAGCGGATTTCCCCTTCCTCCTCCCCCACCACCACCTTAGGCAACCTCTCCAGTTGGGTGGCACAGGCGGTCGGCGCCGGTGGGGCCCAAATCAGCCACTCCATCACCTGCAGCACAGCGCTCATGGCGGTTGCCAACGGGGCTGCTTGGCTTCGGGCAGGTATGGCAGAGCGGTTCCTAGCCGGAGGGACCGAGGCCCCGCTGACCGATTTCACCATCGCCCAAATGAAAGCCATCGGTATCTACTCCAAATTACACAACCACCCTTATCCTTGTCAGCCATACGCGCTGGAGAAGCAGAACACCTTTACACTGGGTGAAGGCGCCGCCGTGTTTGCTCTTGAAAAGGCCGATACAGCTGACCTTGCTGCGGGTGATATAGTGGTTGAAGCCATAGGGTTGGGTTTTGAGCGAATCGGGAGCAAAACAGGCATATCAGCACAAGGGCAGAACTTTCAGCAGGCTATGCGCCATGCCCTCAGCCAACTGCCTTCACAAAACCAAGGCGTTGATGTGATTATTACCCACACCCCCGGCACTTACGCAGGCGACAAAGCCGAATTGGCAGCTATAGAGACTGTTTTCAGTGTGCTTGCACCGGCCATCACCACAAACAAATGGCTGTTGGGCCATACGCTAGGTGCCTCCGGAGCTTTGAGCATGCACTATGCCCTGTATCTGCTGCGTAGCCAACGCCTTGCTCCTATACCTTATCCGGCTGCTATACCTTTCTCCCGCCCTTCTCATATCAGTCGGGTGATGGTGAACGCTGCAGGATTTGGGGGCAATGCAGCCTGTGTTATTCTTAGGCGTGTTCTGTCATTTTAATTGTAGCGAAGCTATACCTAAACCATAGCACTAAATTTCAATGAAGTCATCGCTTCTCACCAGCTATACCTTTTCCTATCTATACTTCTATATAGAGCGATAAAATAAACTATACAGGATTTTTCTAATTTATAATACACTCTATATATTCCATATTATAAATTTTTTATTGTACTAAATACTATATAACAAAAGATACTTTATATATATATATTTTACAATGCATCATCTTTAGGAGCAATCCTATAATGCACTAGGGGAACAATAATGCATAAATATAAAAATAGACTATCTCTAATAGTCTATTTTTAGCTTGACCCGCCTGTACACTATTGCCTTAGAGCAGTAGCCAAAACCAGAATTGCACACTATAGTTTTGCCTTCACCTACCGTATATAGGAAAACCACAACATCGGAGTAGAGTCAAAATTGAACTTAGCCTATTCTGATGGACACGCAATTTATCAACCAAACAAAATTCACAATTTGCACATTTTTACAACGTACTATGAGAAAATATCTACACAAAAAGCTGCTGCTGCATCATTTCCTGATGCTGTTTGCAGCTTTGATGGTCACATCAGCTTCCTTTGCACAGACTCCCGGTTTAATCGTACGGCCAGCTTCAACTAGCGGCGCAGCGATATTAGACCCCAACAGTGATGGCTATGTATCCACGGCAGCCACTGGCTTTCCGGGTGCTAGCGATGTAGGAGCAGGCATAAGCGAGATTCCATACCGCCCTTTTCCTACCATATCATCTGAGCCCCTGGGTGACCTGCAAAACGGTGCGGCTGGCGGTCATGTGGACTTGGCGCCCCCCTCTCCTGTTCAGGCCTACTTTAATGGCCAAAACCTCATGTTCCGATTCAGGGTTGGGGGAACATCTACGGCCATAAGAGGCTATAGCGTACTGATTGACAACAACAATAGCGCTACAGGCACAGGAGCAAATCCAGGGTTCGAATACGAAGTATTGTTCTCATCAAATTCTGACGTGAAAGTGATTGCCCATAATGGCTCTTCCTCGCAAACTATTTTCACTGGTGCGGCCACACAATATGCCCAGAGAGCTGTGGCAGCGAGCATAGGAAGCGGTGACACGGACTTCTTCTATGATTTCTTCGTGCCACTCACTGTTTTTGGCAATGGAATTTCTGCCTCTACCCCACTGCGCATGGTGGGCAGCACCGTTAACAAAGCTCAAGGTGCTTTGATTGACCCAACTGCTATAGCTGATGTAGGTGGAATAAATTACCAGGCCTACAACGCAGACGCTCCGGCTGCGTGGCGCGCATTATTAGGCATATTCCCACCAACTACCCCGGCACAATTGCAGACGCCAGGCATTGCTCCTGTAGCGTCCACTGCTCCATTCTTGATTAGCCCAATCACCACTACCAGCACTTCCATATCCGGCACATCCATAGAGGCTCCTGGTTCACTGGTGACAGTAATTAGAACTACTACACAGGGTGCTACCCAAACTACTACTCAAATATGTGGTGGAGCAAACCAGCTTACCTGTCCTACAGTAGGTGCTGACGGCACCTGGACACTTACTAATATTCCAGCTGGTACGTTGACTGCTGGAAGTATCATCACAGCCAGAGTGACGGCTCCTGGGGAAACCATTTCACCAGTGTCAAACGCCGTTACGGTTACGACAGTACAGTGCACTCCTCCGGCCGCACCAAGAATCACTGGTACTCAATCAGCACCTAGAGGACCAAATAAAGTATTCACTATAATCCCCAGCATTAATGGCCCCCAAGTACTTACTTTCTATAATACCACTAATCCCACACAACCAACTGTTGTTCACACAAGCGAAGTCCTGAATTTAACTGCAGGAAGCACGTACGTTGTTGCAGGATTTGTACTGGATCAGACAATTACAGGTAATTATCAGGTAACTACGACCCCAACCAGCGCTAACGTAAATGCACCAAATTGCACTTCACTTCTCTCGAATACAATATGTGCTGGTGGTGGTTCTAATACTTTCACTGTAAACCCTAATATTTTGACAATTACAGGTGTAATCTATGGTGCCGTAACACAAACAATCACGTCCAGCCCCACACCGACACAGGTACCAGCCAATCTGGCATCTATTATAGTTAGTATTGATTATGGCGGAGTGACGAGCGGCTCGTTAGTGCTTTATAGAAATGGGATAGCCACCAATGTTAAAGAGGCTATTACGGGCAACGCAACTACACGTACTCTTAATGTAACCGATGTAACGCCAGCAATCACCGCAGGAGATATCCTTACTGTCAGGACAGAGGTAGCATCAACTGGCTGTACAGCGCTCTCCAACGCCTCAGCCAATCCGCTTTCTGTAGTTGGATTTACAACCACACCAACCATCAACCAACCTGACTGCGGCTTGGTAACAACCTTATCAGGCACCTCCACGGAGCCGGCTGGCACAGTAATCCAGTTCTACTTAGGTGGCACGGCAGGAGCAGATAACGGCACCTTGGTGACCCGCAGTGGAACTACAACCCCTATCACTGCTACAGTCACCAGCACAGGTGTTTGGGCAGCAGACTTAACTGCAGCTGCAGGAGGTGGCTTACCAGCAGGTACCGCCATCACAGCAAGGGCGCTAGCTACTGGAAGTATCAGAAGTGTCAACTCCAACGCAGTGACGGCTACTCCTAATCCAACCGGAGTGTTGACGGTCAACAGTCCCATCACCGAAGGGGCTACCACTGTATCAGGAACTGCTCCAGCGTCTGCAAACGGAGCAACTATCACACTTTACATTGAAGGAACTCCATTCCCCACTACGGCCACTGTAAACAATGGAGCCTGGACAGTGAGCGGGATTTCATCCTTAGAATTGTTTGCCGGCGCTTCCGTATCCGCCACATTCACTCCAACAGCAGGTGGCTGTGAAAGCGCACTGGCAAACCCTGTTATAGTAACTTGTAATACCCCAGCCACCACCTTTACTCTGGCACCAGTAACCACAACAGTTTGCGGAGGAACCACCGTAAGTGTTACTTTGTCTGGTTCTGAGTTTGGCATATCATACAGACTGCTACTGCCTGATGGGACCGAATCTGGCACCTCTGTAGTTGGCACCGGTGGACCTATTACCTTGGTTTCAGGTCCTCTTACTAATCTGACAATTTCAGATGTTACCCGAACCCTCCGGTATAGAGCCAGAAGGGTAAGTGGCACAAACTGTGATGCTATTTCCACTAACACTACAACAGTAACTGTGCGCCCGCAGCCTGTCACTACTGGTCTAGTTATCACCAATGCCAATCAGTCTATATGTCCGGGTCAAGCGGTTAGCTTCTCCATCACTGGAACCAACTCGGCTTATAATTATCAGTTTTTGAACGAAGCAACAGGTCTACCAGTAGGTTCTCCGACACCAGGCGCCACTAATGCAATCATTGTGCAAGCAGGACAAGTGAATACGTTCACTACTTTCAGTTTGCGAGTTACACCAAGAACAGGCACAGAACCATGCAGCATCACGCTTCCAGGTCAGGCCACTGCCGCTATTAGAAATCCTTCTATCACCAATATTGTCTTTCCGGAGGCCAGCAATATATGCGTGGGGGGAGCAACAACAATATTTGTTGCTACAGAGCAGGGCACTAATTTCAGATATGTGATACGCAGAAGACTTGGTGCTACAAACAATCCTAGCGTAGACCCTGCACTCATACAAACAGGCGTAACAGATATTAATGGAAACTTTACTGGAACCGGAGGCCTAGTAGGCATTACGACTGGTCCACTGACTACAGGTCCAGCAACCTACTATGTGCAAGTAACCGAGACCGGCACAAATACTTGTGGCACGCTGACTCTGCTCAACACCGCTACAGTTCAGGTAAATAATGGTGTTGAACAAGCTGATGCTGGCCTAGATACCATAGCTTGCGGAAGTACTGTTGTACTACAAGGTAACGACGTAACACCAGGTATTGGCACTTGGGGCCAGGTAAGTGGCCCATCAACTGCCAGATTCATAAATCCAAACAATCCTACATCGTCTGTAGAAGGCCTGATACCGGGAGGTGTGTATGTTTTTGAATGGACAGCACGCATTACTTGCGGAGCTAGCACCAGTACCTCTCAGGACCGAGTAACTATCACTTTAAACTGTCCTGCAACCTATACCATTGCAGTGCCGAATTACAGAAACCTGTATACTAATGGAAATGTTCTGGCGACAGCGTCAGATTCGGACGGTGTTATTACTAGTGCTACGATTACAATGGGAAGCCTTCCTCCAGGCACCGCCCTTTCACAAGAAGCTGGCACGGTTGGTAACATTTTTGTAATGAATGCAGCTGCATTGGAAGAAGGTGTATACCCGCTCTCCATTACGCTAACAGATGAGTTTGGCGTACCTACTAATCTAAGCATCATCATCCGAATCTTAGGCAATGCACCGGTTGTGGTTCCGCTCCCAGTCGAGCTGGTATACTTTACGGCGGTTGTGCGTGACAACCAGGCACACCTGCAGTGGCTCACTGCCTCGGAAGACGACAATGACCGCTTTGAGGTACAGCGCAGCCAAGACGGTAAGTCTTTTGAGATTATAGGCACTGTGAAAGGCCAGGGTACCACTAGCTTGGAGACTAAGTACGAATACACCGACAGAACGCCAGTACAAGGCACGGTGTACTACAGGCTCAAGCAAGTAGACTTTGATGGCGACTTTGCCTTCAGCAATGTCATCGCCGTGAATGCCAAGGGTCTGGCCAACGAGCTGACCACGCAGGTATACCCAAATCCGTTCCAGGATAGAGTGAAGATTTCGTTGACCTCACCAAATGACCAGACGGTGGAGTTAGTACTCTACGACCTGAATGGTAGACGCGTAATGACCCAGTCCTTAGAAGTTGAGGCCGGACTAAACAAGCTGGAACTTGACTTGCAAAAGCTTGGCAAAGGCATGTACATCCTCAAAATCCTTGGACAAGGTATGGACTCCACTACCAAGATTATGAAGAACTAGTCAGCTTTTCCCCCACAAAAAAAGAAGCGGCAACCCGATGAGGCTGCCGCTTCTTTTTTTGTCTTTTTTGTGCGCTTTAGCAGCACAGCTGCCTTAAACTCTACACTTTTCATTAATTTTGCAGGCATTTAATAAAACACTTTTTCAAGTAACGGATGAAAGTTTTAAAGTTCGGCGGAACCTCCGTAGGGTCGGCCGAAAGGATGAAAGCCGTGGCAGACCTCATTCAGGACGGAGAGGCCAAAATAGTGGTGCTTTCGGCTATGTCGGGCACTACCAACCAGCTGGTGCAGATTGCTGAGAAGCTATACCAGAACGACAACAAAGAAGCCAATGCGCTGATTGATGCGCTGCATCATACCTATAAACAGGTGGTAGACTCGCTCTACACCTCTGAAGAAAAGAAAAAACAGGCCCAAGAGCTGCTGCTTCATCATTTCGACTACCTCCGTTCCTTCACACTCGACCTCTTCACCATTCACGAAGAGCGTGCTGTGCTGGCACAGGGCGAGTTACTGTCTACAGCGCTGTTCCAGTTTTTCCTGGAGGAGCAAGGTATACCTTCGGTGCTGCTGCCTGCCCTGAACTTTATGCGGATTGACGAAAACGAGGAGCCGGACACAGACTATATCAGCAAAAATCTGAAGACGGAGCTGGATAAATATCCTAACGCCAAGCTGTTCATCACGCAGGGCTACATCTGCCGCAATGCCTTCGGGGAAGTTGACAACCTGAAACGGGGCGGTTCCGACTACTCCGCCTCGCTTATAGGAGCTGCTGCTGATGCCTCTGAAATCCAAATCTGGACCGACATCAACGGCATGCACAACAACGACCCGCGCGTGGTGAAGAACACTTTCCCAATTGCGGAGCTGTCTTTTGACGAGGCGGCGGAGCTGGCGTATTTTGGGGCCAAAATCCTGCACCCATCCAGCGTGCTGCCGGCCAAGCAGAAGAACATACCGGTGCGCCTGCTCAACACCATGCAGCCCGAGGCGCAAGGCACCACCATCTCCGCGCAGAGCGGCAGAGGCAGCATCAAAGCAGTGGCCGCCAAAGACGGCATTACGGCCATCAAGATAAAGTCGGGGCGCATGTTGCTGGCCTATGGTTTCCTGCGCAGCGTGTTTGAGGTGTTCGAAAGGTATAAGACACCAATCGATATGATTACCACATCAGAAGTTGCCGTTTCCCTGACCATCGATAACCCGAAGTTCCTGAGCGAGATAACGAAGGAGTTGGAAGAGTATGGACAGGTGGAGCTTGACAAGGACCAAACCATCATCTGTGTGGTAGGCGATTTCATAGCCGAGCGCAGCGGGTCCGGGCTCAAGATATTCGAGTCGTTGAAGGACATCCCGCTGCGCATGATTTCCTATGGCGGAAGCAAGAACAACATCAGTTTATTAATTAACACAACCGATAAAGAAAGAGCCCTAGTTCTGCTGAACGAGGGCATCTTTGAAAGGAACACGAACAATGCTTAGTCTTTCCTTGCAGGAGCTGCAGCAACATGCCACTCCATTTTATGTATACGACCTCAACCTGCTGCGCCAGACGTTGCAGCAAGCACAGCAGCAGGCCCAGCGGTATAATTTCCAGGTGCATTATGCGCTGAAGGCCAATACCAACGGACCTATACTGGACGAGATGCGCCAGGTGGGTTTCGGTGCCGACTGCGTGAGCGGAAACGAAGTGAAACGTGCCATCGAGAACGGGTTCAGCCCACAGCATGTGGTGTTCGCCGGGGTTGGCAAGTCTGATGCGGAAATCAACTATGCACTAGACCAGGACATCTTCTGCTTCAACTGCGAATCGAGCCATGAGCTCATTGTGCTCAACGAGCTGGCAACCGCCAAAGGCAAAACAGCCCGTATCGCGCTTCGCATCAACCCGAACGTGAACGCCAATACGCACAAGTACATCACCACTGGGCTGGAGGAGAACAAGTTCGGCATCAATGCCTGGGAACTGCCCGATGTGTTGGCCTTGCTGAAGACGCTTCCGAACCTGGCGCTGATTGGCTTGCACTTCCACATCGGTTCCCAAATCACAGACCTTTCCGCGTTCAGGAACCTATGCACCCGCGTGAACGAGTTTCAGGAGTTCTTTGAGTCGCATAGCGTGCAACTGGAGCACATCAACGTAGGTGGCGGCTTGGGAGTGGACTACTACAACCCGGAGCAGCAGCCTATACCTGACTTTGAGGCATACTTTGCTTTGTTCAACCAGTTCCTGGAGCTGCGCCCCGGCCAGCAGGTGCACTTCGAACTGGGCAGGGCTTTGGTGGCCCAAAGTGGCAGCCTCATCTCCAGAGTGCTCTACATCAAGAAAGGAGTTACAACGAACTTCGCCATTCTGGATGCAGGTATGACAGAACTAATTCGGCCTGCTCTGTACCAGTCGTACCACAAGATTGAGAACCTCAGCAGCACGGCCGAGGAAGAGCGCTACGACGTGGTAGGCCCCATCTGCGAATCGTCCGACTGTTTTGGCAAAGCAGTGGCGCTTCCGGAGACGAACCGTGGCGACCTGATTGCCATCCGCACGGCCGGCGCCTACGGAGAGGTGATGGCCTCGTCCTACAACCTGCGCGACAAAGCGGCAGCCATCTACATCGGATAGGCTATACCTATCGCACCAAACAGAGAAGCCCCTGTTCCGACAAAAGAACAGGGGCTTTTCATTTGAAACCCAAAACAGATAAAACTATGAAAACCGCTACATTTCAGGGGATACCACAAATTTAGGCTCGGCATGCGCCACAATAGCCTGCTCTTTGAAGTGGTTGGCCATCTGCAGGGCGTTGCCACGTGAGTTTTTGTCAGTCTTCAGCAGATAGGTGTCTTCGCTCACAGCGGCCACAATGGTCGTGTTGGTGGCATTGGCCAATCGGGTTAAGAGCATGCCAGCCTCTTTCCCTTCCCCGATTGTTACCCTGAACTCATTTGTAAGCCCCAGTAGTTGAGCGTTGCCATTATCTGTTGCCAGGAAATAAGGCGCGGCATACGCTATACCTGCATCTTTCTCCAGTTCCCGAATCGCCTGCTCCACCTGCTTACAATTCAGCCCGTCCACCAGCTGCACAGGGTATAGCCTGGCTGAATTGGACTCTACCGCCTGCCCCAGCTTTTCAACGAAACCATAACCTCCGGCTGTAGCCAATGCTTGTTCGTGTGTGTACCCTTCTGCAAACGAAACCAAAACCATTTTGCTGTAGACAGCACCCAAGGCTTTTGACTGCGCGTTGGTATAGTAGTTATAGAAGGTGCAAGGGGCATCGGCCGCACGGACCGGGTTTAGAAGGCCCGGGTCAAACCGAACGTTGCGGATAGGGGTTGCGTTGTCGTTCCTGCAGGATGACAATATGATTAAAACAAGTATAGCGCTTAGCCAGGGTATATAGATTTTCATTGCCGTGCGGGTTAGCTGTCGTACATAAATATTCTTTGTACGACAAGAAATATAGAAGAGCCATAAATATTAATCTTATTTATAGCGATATCTGATAGCTCACCTATTCCACCCTGTACAGCAACCTTTTACAAATGACACTTATCTAATAGATACAATTTATAGTTAAAATTATTTTATAATTTAAATATAACTTTTCTAACAAAACTATATTTAACTGCGGTAATATTCTCTACTAAGGTACTAAAGCTACCACAGGTGCATATAGCCGCATAAGAACTTTTTCTAATGGTACTGCATCAGGAATCTGCGCCACGAACACTTGCTTCTCCTTGAACAAAGCCTGGTGCTGTTTCAGATGCTGCAACAAAGTCGTTATAACCGCTTGTCCAGTGACGGCGGGTTGATGCACTTCTGTTGGTCGCAGCGTTGCCACCAATTGCTCCAATCGTGCTGACTCACCCTGCAGCAAGAGCGTGACAGGAGTGGTTGAAAGCGCTGCGCGCGCATCAGTCACACATAGTTTTGGGTAGGTATAGCGATAGCCCCGCACGGCGGACGTGATATCCGCCCACACGGCGGAACCCGTTGGGTGGCTGCCGGCGCCACGCCCCTTCAGCAACTGCCGGCCAGCGAACTGCGCCTCTATCTCCACGCCATTGAATTCATCATGCACGGCATGCAGTTCCTCCTGGGCGGGCACCAAGGTAGGCAGCACGTGCAGGGAAATGTTTCCGGCTTCATCCGTTTGTGTTGTTGCAACCAATTTGACAGAAGCATCCAGTGATGCCGCCAGTTCCACCGCCTCTCGGGTTATATTGCCAATGCCAAAGTGCAGCACCTCATCCGGGTGCACCAGCAGACCGAAGGCATGGGCAGTAATGATGCAGAGTTTATGCAGCGCGTCTATCCCGTCTACATCCAAAGACGGGTCTGCCTCTGCAAAACCGAGCTTCTGCGCCTGCTGCAGGGCATCGGCGTAGGAGCCCACTCCGTTGTGCAGTTTGCTCAAAATGTAGTTAGAGGAGCCGTTCAATATTCCGCGCACCTCCAGCAGGGGCTCGGAGCCATAGTATCCTTCCAGCGTCCGGATGATGGGGATGCTCCCGCAAACAGAGGCCTCATAAAGTAACACTCCCCCATGGCGCTGCTGCAATTGAATCAACTCTGGAAGATTCTCAGCTATCATCTTCTTATTAGCCGACACAATGGTCTGGCCCTGCTGCAGCGCCTGTCGCACAATGTGCAAGGCCTCCTCCGGGTCGCTTATCAATTCCGCCAGAATGTCCAGCGACTTGTCCTGCAACACCTCCTGCACGTCAAAGGTGAAGGCGGCGTGTGGCAGTGTGCGTGGCTTCTCTTTGTCCTTCACACAGATGCGGCCTACTTCCAGACCCAAATGCGGGTTAGCGGCCACAACATCGTAGAGCCCCTGCCCCACACACCCAAACCCAATGATGCCGATGCGTTTCTTAAACTTCTGTATTTTCATAGCGATGCTGTTTTACTTCTTCAGGTTCATAAAAATCCTTGATAATCTGGCTGAGCTGCTCTGTTTCTACCAGGAAGCCATCGTGCCCATAGGTGGAGCGGATGCGCGCAAAGGTGGAGCCGGGCACCTGCTGGTGCAGCGCTTGCTGCTCCTCTACCGGGAAGAGCAAATCAGTGTCAACGCCCACAAAGAGGCAGCTTGCCGTCAGCCGTTCCAGCGCCTTGCGTATACCTCCCCTGCCGCGGCCGATATGGTGCGAGTCCATGGCTTTCGACAGCAGCCAATAGGTATAGGCATTGAAGCGCTGCGCCAGTTTCTCGCCTTGGTATACCTGGTAGGAGGCTGCCCTGAAATTGTCGGTGATGCTGTTGCCGGGCTCCTGCTGCGATGCCTCGTAGCAACGGTAGTGCCGGTAGGAAAGCATGGCGATGGCGCGGGCCGTCTTCAGTCCCTCCTGCCCGGCACTGGCACTATCGCTGGCCCAGGACGGGTCCTGGCGGATGGCCATACGCTGGCTCTCGTTGAAGGCGATGCCCCAGGCGGAGTGACGCGCATTGGAGGCCACCTGCACCAGCCGCTGAAACACCTGTGGTTGCTGCACGGCCCATTCCAGCGCCTGCTGCCCACCCAACGAGCCGCCCAGCAGGGTATGGATTTGCTCCAGCCCCAACTCCTGCCGCAGCAGGTCAAAAGCGCGCACGATGTCCCGGTTGGTCAGTTGTGGGAAGGTATGGTAGAACGGCTTGAGCGTGCGCGGGTTCATAGACAAGGGACCGGTGGAGCCATAGCAACCACCCAGGGTATTGGCGCAGACGATGAACCAGTCGGCCGGGTCGTACAACCTGCCCTCGCCGAACAATTCTCCCCACCAATCAGTGAAGTCGGAGCTGCCGGTCAGGGCATGGCACACCCACACCACATTGCTGCGCTCCCGATTCAGGCGGCCATAGGTGGTATAAGCAAGCTGGAAGCCGGGGAGTGTCTCTCCCGACTCCAGCACGAAATCTGTTTGGTAATGGAAATCTAAGTGCTCTGGCATTTTTATTCAGTCAAAACGGCTTCTGTCTGCTTTACTTTCACAAAGGCCTGCTCCAGGTCGGCTTTGATGTCATCTAGGTGTTCTATACCTGCGGACAGGCGGAGTAGCGTAGGCGCCACGCCCGCGCGGGCCTGCTCCTGCTCCGAGAGCTGCTGGTGGGTGGTGGAGGCCGGATGGATGATGAGGCTCTTGGCATCACCTACGTTGGCCAGGTGGCTCACCAGTTGCAGGCTGTTCACAAACTTCTCGGCTTGCTTTTTATCCCCTTT
Source organism: Pontibacter roseus DSM 17521 (assembly GCF_000373265.1). Classification (GTDB taxonomy): domain Bacteria; phylum Bacteroidota; class Bacteroidia; order Cytophagales; family Hymenobacteraceae; genus Pontibacter; species Pontibacter roseus. Next base: position 219,371 of record NZ_KB890766.1, on the reverse strand, counting down.
CAACTGGAAGGATAGCACACCGCCATACCCGCGCTTGAGGTATTTCTTGGCTAGGCCATGGTACTTGCTCGATGGCAGCCCCGGATAGTTGACGCTCTCCACCTGGTCGTGCTGCTCCAGCCACTCGGCCAGCGCCTGCGCGTTCTCTACCGTTCTTTCTACCCGCAGCGATAAGGTCTCGAGACCCTGCAGCAACAGGAAAGAGTTGAACGGACTCAGTGCCGGACCAAAGTCGCGCAGCCCCTCTACCCGTGCCCTTGTGGCGAAGGCGATGTTGCCGAACGCACCGTCTGCCCCGAACACTTCCCAGAAGTTCAAACCATGGTAGCCTTCTGAATGCTCAGAGAACTGCGGAAACTTGCCGTTGCCCCAGTTGAAGTTTCCGCCATCCACAATCACCCCACCTATGCTGGTGCCGTGACCGCCAATCCACTTGGTAGCTGATTCCACCACCACATTAGCGCCATGCTCTAGCGGACGGAAAAGGTAACCACCTGCTCCAAAAGTATTGTCCACAATCAGCGGGATGTCGTGTCGCTGGGCCAGCGCCGCAATCGCTTCGAAATCCGGGATGTTGAAGCGCGGATTGCCAATGGTTTCGACATAGATGGCTTTCGTGTTGGCGTCAATAAGGCGTTCGTAACTCTCCACCTCGTCGCTCTCCGCGAAGCGCACCTCAATGCCCAGGCGCTTGAAAGAAACCTTGAACTGGTTGAAGGTACCGCCATAAAGGAAGCTCGTAGAAACAAAGTTATCACCGGCCTGCAGGATGTTGGTCAAGGCAATGAACTGCGCTGCCTGGCCCGAGGCCACCGCCACGGCCGCCACCCCACCCTCCAGGGCCGCGATGCGCTTCTCAAACACATCGGTCGTAGGGTTCATAATACGGGTATAGATGTTCCCGAATTCCTTCAGCGCGAAGAGGTTAGCGCCGTGTTCGGCATCTTTGAATGCATAGGAAGATGTCTGGTAAATGGGTACAGCGCGTGAGCGGGTGGTAGGGTCTATTTCCTGGCCGGCGTGCAGCTGTAGCGTTTCGAAATGCAATGTATTGGACATAGTTGTTCTGTTTAGAAATGAAAAATATATAGGTAAGATTAGCCTGTGCTAAGACAAGGAATGGGAGAAGATGCAGCAAGAGCCATAGCACAACAGGCATAGCCTGTGGCTCAGCAAAATGCAGCAGAAGGTATAGGGTTTAGACTGCCGCTAACAACAGCAGCAACACATGCACATAGAGTGGCACATGACAGTAGCATGTGCAAAGGCATGGGGATTCTGTGGCAGTTGGGCTGCCGGAGAAAGTAGTAAAGAAAGCTGTGATGGCTTGGTTCCCTTTTTCATAACGCTATCAATTTATATGCTTCCGAATAGCCGGAATCAGGAATTAGCACCTTGCCTGAGGCTGGTTGCTAGCGCTTCACAGAGCCTGTCTCTCCACGCTTCTTTATAAATCAATACCCCTGGGGATATCTGACTTGATGGCACAAACTTAGAAGGCGATTTTTTATAATCCAAATTTATACCTGAAAATATTTTTTACTATTCTTGAACTCCCTAAAGTTTTAGTCTGCCTATCAGTGCGTTACGACACATTAAAGTATCGCCTCCAGGAAGGCATGGCAACACCACCTACAATAAGTATAATTGCGTACGAAAAACATATACTCGGCGCAGCTGTTCCGGTTCTATAACAACTTGTGATTAAGCGATGAAGATTCTCCTGACAGGTGCCAATGGCTACATTGGCAAGCGCCTGCTGCCCGTGCTGGTGGAGCAGCAGCATGAGGTGGTGTGTCTGGTGCGGGACCCGCGTCGCTTCTCTCTAGTAGACAGCCTGAAGGACAAGGTGCAAGTGGTGAAAGGCGACCTGCTCCAGCCTGAATCGCTCCAAAGCCTGCCACAGGATATTGACGCCGCCTACTATCTCGTTCACTCCATGGGTTCCGGAACCAAGGACTTCGGGCAGACGGAGCTTGAGTCGGCACAGAATTTCGTGGCATACCTCAACACAACCACTGCACAGCAGGTAGTATACCTGAGCGGCATCTCCAACGACACGCACCTGTCCAACCACCTAGCCTCCCGCAGGCAGGTGGAGGATGTGCTGGACCAGGCGCAGGCGGCGCTGACGGTGCTGCGGGCTGCCATCATCATCGGCTCGGGCAGCGCCTCCTTCGAAATAATCCGCGACCTAGTGGAGAAACTCCCTGTGATGGTGACGCCCAGGTGGCTCAATTCCAGGTGCCAGCCCATCGCTATTCGGGACGTAGTGTTTTACCTGACGGCAGTGCTCGGCAGGCAGGATTGCTATGAGCGTAGGTTTGAAATAGGCGGACCTGATGTACTGACCTACAGGCAGATGCTCCTGCAGCTGGCAAAGCAACGGCACCTGAAACGGCGCATCTATACCTTGCCCGTCCTCACCCCAAGGCTCTCGTCCTATTGGTTATATTTTGTCACAAGCACCAGTTTTTCTCTGGCCCAAAGCCTGGTGGAGAGCCTCCGCAACGACGCTGTGGTGAAGGACGCCTCCATTGAGCAGCTCATCCCACACAAATGCCTTGGCTATGAGAGTGCCCTCAACCTTGCTTTCACCAAAATTGAGCAGAATCTTGTCGTTTCCAGTTGGAAAGACGCGCTTGTTTCCGGCACCATCAAGCTCGACTTTATGGATTTTGTGCAAATACCAGAACACGGTGTGCTCACGGACAGGCAGCGCGTGAAGTTTGACAGAGACCCGGAGGAAGTGCTGGAGAACGTGCTGAGCATCGGGGGCGATCGCGGTTGGTACAAGACGGATTTTTTGTGGCAGATGCGGGGCCTGCTCGACAAACTGGTGGGTGGCGTAGGGCTGCAGCGAGGCAGGCGGCATCCAACAGACGTGGAGGCTGGCGATTCCATTGATTTCTGGCGTGTATTGGCCGTAGACAGGAAAGGAAGTCGCCTCCTGCTCTACGCCGAGATGAAACTCCCCGGCGAAGCCTGGCTGCAATTCAGGATATGCCATGAAAAGGACGGCAACTACCTGGAGCAGTTGGCGGCCTTCCGACCAGACGGGCTGGCCGGGAGGCTATACTGGTATAGCATGCTGCCTTTCCACTTCATTATTTTCAAGGGCATGATTCGCAACATCATTGACTATGGGTCAAAAGCGCGGGAAGCAGCGGCCATGTAAAATTCACATTCCAGGTAATATCCTATAGTTAGGTTCCATAATATAAAACTTTTGCTATACTTGACAGTATATACCGGTATGTCATGTAGGTTGCCTAGGCTTCTCTGTGTGCCGCTCCGCCGAACCAGCTATTATTTTTTCTCACCCAATAAAATATAGTTACCTTTGCCTCTTTACAACACGACAGACCTAATGGAGGCTATAAAAGAAACCAACTTCTCCTTCACCGGGCAGACCGGTTTTTACAGAGGCAAGGTTCGCGATGTATATTACTTTGAAGACCGACTGGCCATTGTAGCCACCGACCGGATTTCGGCTTTTGACGTGGTGCTTCCCCGTGCTATACCTTACAAGGGGCAGGTGCTCAACCAAATAGCCAGCCTTAACCTGAAGGCCACGTCCGACATTGTGCCTAATTGGGTTTTGGCGACCCCAGACCCAAACCTGACCATCGGGTACCGCTGTGAACCTTACAAGGTCGAAATGGTTATAAGGGGGTATTTGGCGGGCCATGCCTGGCGGGAATACAAAGCCGGCAAGCGTAGCGTCTGCGGTGTGTCGCTCCCGGAGGGTCTGCACGAGAACGACAGGCTTCCGGAGCCCATCATCACTCCAACCACGAAGGCGGATGAAGGGCATGATGAGGACATCTCGCGGGAAGAAATTCTGGCGAAGGGCATTGTATCTGAACAAGATTATGCTAAATTAGAAGCTTATACGCGCCAGCTCTATGCAAAAGGCACCGAACTGGCCCGGCAGCAGGGACTCATCCTGGTTGACACCAAGTATGAGTTCGGCAATTACAAAGGAGAGGTATACCTGATTGACGAAATCCATACCCCTGATTCATCGCGTTATTTTTATAGCCAGGGGTACGAGGAGCGTCAGCAGAAAGGTGAGCCGCAGAAGCAACTGTCTAAGGAGTTTGTACGGCAATGGCTGATTGAGAACGGCTTTCAGGGAAAGGACGGACAGACCATACCTGAGATGACGGACGAAGTAGTGAAAAGCATCTCGGAAAGGTATATAGAACTTTATGAGGTTTTCACAGGCCAGCCCTTCATCCGAGAAGATTACCAAAATGTGCTCTCACGCATTGAAAGTCACATAGAAGAAAACATTTTTAGCACGAAAAATTAGAATTATTAACCCGGATTTTGGTACATTCGCGTTTAAATCCTTACTGGTAGATCTATGAAGTACACGATTGATAAGAAAGAAAACTACACCATTATCACGATAGATGAGAAGAAGCTGGATACTTCTATTGCTCCGGATTTGAAATCCGAGTTCGTGAAGTTGAATGCTGAGGGGATCACCAATCTGATTCTTGACCTGAACAACGTAAAATATACTGACTCCTCGGGACTGAGCTCTATCCTGATAGCGAACAGACTGTGCAACTCTTCCAACGGCCTGCTTATTCTGACAAGCCTGCAGGACCACGTGATGAAGCTCATCACTATCTCCAAACTGGAGTCTGTGCTGAACATTCTTCCTACCGTTGAAGAGGCGATTGACCGTGTGTTCCTGCACGAGATTGAGCAGGACCTGACAAACAAGGAAGACTAACCCCCATTCGGTTTTGTGGATTTCGAACTCAGGATACTTGGCAGTTCGTCGGCCACACCATCGACCAACAGACATCATACAGCACAGCTGTTAACCATTGACAATCAGTACCACCTGATTGACTGCGGTGAGGGTACACAAATGCAGCTGATGCTTTACAAGATAAAGCATCAGCGCATTTCTAACATCTACATCAGCCACATGCATGGCGACCATTACTTTGGTCTGGCGGGTCTGCTCTCGACCATGCACCTACAGGGGCGCCACCTGCCCCTCCACCTCTTCGGCCCTCCTGGCCTTTCCGAAATCCTCAGCCTGCAGTTCAAGTACTCCGGCACCAATCTTTGCTACAAGCTTGTATTCCACGAGTTGGACACCACCACCTACCGCAAGATTTACGAGGACAAGAAAATCACGGTGCATACCTTGCCCATGGAGCACCGCGTGCCTTGCTGCGGCTTCCTGTTCCGGGAGAAGCAGAAACCGCGCCCGCTCATCAAAGAGAACCTACCCGATTTCCTGACCCCGCCGCAGCTCGTTCGCCTAAAATGGGGCGAAGACATACTGGATGAATACGGAAACGTGCTGGTGCGCAACGCTGTGGTAACATTGGAGCCTAAGCGCAGCCGCAGTTATGCCTACTGCTCCGACAGCCGCTATAAACCTGAACTGCTGCCCTACCTGCGCGGCGTTGACCTGCTCTACCACGAAGCCACCTTCACCGATGACCTGCGCGACCGGGCGCACTATACCTTCCACAGCACCGCGCGTCAGGCCGCCGAATTGGCTGCCGCCGCTCAGGTGCGCCACCTGCTGCTGGGCCACTTCTCGGTGCGATACAAAGACCTTACCCCTCTCCTCACCGAGGCGCAAAAAATCTTCCCTAAGGCCGACCTGGCCGTGGAAGGCAGCATCTTCTGCGTACGCGAGTAGGTTCTTCTGTAAAACAAAAAAGAGCCGCTAGGGCTCTTCTTTGAAGGTATGGGATATAGTGACTTTTACTTCGCCATCTGGGCTATCTTTTCAATGGGTAACGCGTTGGCCATTTTCAGGATGTTGTCTTCTTTAGTGTCATCCGCCTTCAGTGTCAGCAGCGTGTTTTGAAGGGGAATTTGCAACTCATACCCTACTGCTGCGTTCTCGCCTTCCACTCGGTTCAACACTGCCTTGTACCCTTGCACCTTCACCACTTTCTGGCTGCCGTCACCTGCGTTCGCAACAAAAGGTATAGCCAGGAGTGCCTGCAGCGAGTTGATTAGCGGAGAGTTGTTGATGATGTCTATTGTGGTGGCTTTGGGTTGAGTACCATAGCTCCGGTGCACATACAGCCCCATACCTACTCCGCCGCCGGTTCCGTTCACATCATCTTCCTTCACATTCGCGTTTCTATCTTCTAACTTGGTGGGGAGCATTTTCAGGATTTCCTTCCCTATTTCCACATCCAGGTTGCGCAGCATCTGCTCCATCGCAAAGCGGGAGTTGTTCAGGTTACCGGCTGCATAAGTGGTTTGCGCCTCGGTCATGCTCTTGTTGAAGTCCTGGCTATACACCACGCTGGAGAACAACATAAGAGCTAATAAAGTGATTGTATGCTTCATCTTTCGTCTGATTTCTTTGTTTTGGATTACGCTATTTCTCTCCCAGCATTTTCTTGATGCCATCTATGTCAACAGTATTGGCGGCGGTCATCACCTCCTGTTCGTTTTTGAAGTTCACGCCTTCATAAATCAGCATCGACGACTGCCCCATTGGCACTGTCAGCTTGTAGCCAGTGTTGTCATCATACTCTATCACGGCGCGGTGGCCTTTCACCTTGGTCTGCTTCCAGTTGGGCTGCTCGCCGCCGGATGTCTGAGCATAGCCGCCGTTGGTCAGGTACATGTTCACTGCCGATAACAGAGCCGCGTTGTTCGCTACCATCACCCGCAGTTCCTTTTCGTTGCCATCGGTATACTGGCGCGTGATGGTCAGTCCGGTCCAGCCCCAGCCGCTGCTGGCTACCTGCTCCACATTGGCATCTTTGTTCAAACCGCTTATCGTTTCAGGCAGCGACTTTAGAATCTGCTGGCCTATTTCCAGTTCTACTCCTAACATAGCCTGGCGCACGGCATACCGGGCTTCTCCGTAGGTACCCGCTTTATAGGCTTTTTCAGCATCTGTCAGGTTCTGCTTCACGTCTGGCGGCGTCGAAATCAGCCCTTCTCCTCCTTTGTTGCGGGCTCTGCCACTACTACTTTTGTCGGCTGTCGGTGCATCGGCACCCACGCCTGCCTTCTCCTGAACTGTTTTGTCCAAGGCTTGCTCAGCCAGGTTATTGGCCTTCTGCTTCAGTTTGTTTAACATACCCCCTTGGGCTGATGCCTCCTGCAGCCCTAGGAAAAGCACTATTGCCAAAACACATGCAAACTTCTTTTTCATAATTATAGGATAAGTGATGGTAAGACGCTTTGAAATAACAAACTTACCTTTTTCATGCATATATTTATAATGATTATAACATTATTTAGCATCAGGAATGTATTCTTTGCTTAACTGCCTTAAATTTAATGTTAACAGAAGCTACAGGATGAGACAGGTATAGCCAATACAAAGCATATAGTTTCAAGCTAAAGTTATAAAGCAGGCAAAAATCATGGGGCGCTCACAACATGAGCGCTAGCTACACCACTTGTTTAAGCAAGGAGCAACCTGTAAACTTGCCTTCTGAAGTATAAGCCCGACCTATGTCCCAAACCGCTCCCTCTGAAAAAAAGCGCACGCACCTTTTCCTCATCCTGAGTGGCGTGTTCCTGGCCAATGCCTTGCTGGCTGAGTTGATTGGCGTCAAGATTTTTTCTGGTGAGGCGCTGTTCGGACTGCCTGGGGCGCAACTGGATATACTGGGCACGAAGCTCGACTTTAACCTGACGGCTGGCGTAATCATCTGGCCAGTGGTGTTTGTGACTACCGACATCATTAACGAGTACTTTGGGAAGGAAGGCGTGAAGAAGGTGAGTGTACTTACGGTCATCCTCATCCTCTACGCCTTCCTTGTGATTACCGCGGTAACCGGTTTGCCGCCCGCTGCCTTTTGGCTGGAGGTGAACAACCAGGACCAACAGGGGAATCCGTTCAACATCGACTACGCCTTCAACGCCATTTACCGGCAGGGGCTTGGTATCATCATTGGCTCAGTAGTGGCCTTTCTTCTCTCGCAGTTCCTCGATGCCACCGTGTTCCATTGGCTGCGCAGCTTCACAGGAAGCAGCAAAATCTGGCTGCGGGCCACCGGTTCCACCCTTGTGTCGCAGCTTATCGATAGTGTGGTGGTGCTGTTTGTGGCTTTCTACGTGTTCGGCAACTGGACATTGACCATGGTGTTCTCGGTGGCCGCCATCAACTATATCTATAAGTTTTTTATTGCCATCGCGCTCACGCCATTGCTATACCTGGCGCACCACCTCATAGACAATTACCTCGGACGCCCTACCGCAGAGGCTATGGTGGAGGAAGCGGCCGTGAAGAGCGAATAGCGGAATATAGTTTTGTTTTTCTGAAGGAGGTGTTACCTTTGCAGTCCTTTAAGAAATGGCTGCACACTTAGCACATACACAAATCTTCATTACCGGGTACGTCCTCCACGACCTGTAAGAGCACTCCTTTTCCTGCATGAGGGGGTGCTCATGCCCCCACATTTCATTCTGTATTTCATTTTAAGGAACAACTATGTTCAAAGGGATTGCTTTGGTTTTCCTGGGAGCGTGCAGCTTCGGGATTCTTTCTACGTTCGTTAAACTTGCCTACCGCGAGGGCTATACCTTGGGTGACGTGACAGGCACACAAGTCTTTTTCGGCTTTGTGTTGCTGTGGTCCATCGTGCTGCTGCGCCGTATGTTCACTAAAAACACCAACCGCTATACCTCTACGCTTACCGACAAACTGAAACTGGTGGCTATGGGTACGAGCACGGGCCTAGTGAGCATATTCTACTACAAGTGCGTGCAGTTGGTGCCCGCTTCTATTGCCATTCTGCTGCTCATGCAGTTCACCTGGGTGAGCCTGCTGCTGGAAGCGGTCATCAAGCGAAAACTGCCCGGACTGTCGCAGGTAGTTATGGTGCTGCTGGTGCTGCTGGGCACAGCACTGGCCGGGCGTCTGTTCTCCGGCTCTATACCTGATTTTGACTGGCGGGGAGTTGGCTATGGTATGCTGGCCGCTGTCTGCTACTCGGTGTTCCTGCTGGTGAGCGGCGCCGCTGGAAACAACATGCATCCTACCACTAAATGCGCTTTGCTATTGACCGGAGCCTGCATCCTGGTGCTGAGCATCTTCCCACCTGTTTTCCTTATCAATGGTTCTCTGTTTGATGGCCTGCTGAAGTGGGGACTGGTGCTGTCGGTGTTCGGCACGGTGATTCCCCCGCTTTTCTTTGCCTACGGTATACCTCGCACGGGGCTGGGGCTCAGCGCCATTCTGAGTGCCGCCGAACTTCCAGTGGCCGTGGTGATGTCATGGGTGGTGCTACAGGAAGAGGTATGGCCGGTACAGTGGCTGGGGGTATTGCTCATACTGGCTGCTATTGCGCTTTCAAATCTGGGTTCCGTCTACCAGAAACGTCGATTGAAAAAGCTTACAACAGCCTGATATATTTTCCAATTCCTAACTTAGATACAGTGCCTATGATGTAATGCCTTTAAAAACATAAGTAAGATTTGATTTTTTTTTGAATGACTGGGTGTGGCCTTCGGGTTTACCGCCTGGTCATTATTTTTTATGGCTGCCCCAACTCTGCCGCCACCAGCTCCACCGAAATCAGTGCAATTCTTAAAACGCCAACAGGCAGCACAACTCCAACAAGGCACTTGCGTAATGTACACCTCAGGCCTTCGAACGGATTGAAATGCAAGAAGCTATACCGTACAATAAATCATACCATACCTCAGTTTAATAGAAAGCACGCCAGTTGTTTCTGAATCCGTATACGGCCATTGTCCTATACCTGCAGCGGACGCAGCATGCCACGGAAGCAGAAAACTGGTACACTTTCTGATAAGATGCTTTCAGACTATCTCCCTTATATGAAGACATTATTCACATTACTCGTCCTATTTTCAGTAACACTGGGATGGCAGCAAGTGCAGGCCCAATCCGGCAGAAGCTACGAAGAATGGCTGCAGTCATCCACGGGCAAGAAGGCGGCCGCCAAGCCAGCCAGAACGGCCAGCAGCACTAGCAGAGCCACCAAGGCAACTTCCAAAACGACAGCTCCTGCAGCAAAGGCTGAGGAGTCAGCCGCAGCGCCTGCCGAGGCCATGGCAGCCCCAATGGGTACGTTCACGGGCACCCTCCCCTGCTCTGATTGCCAGGGCATCAGCACAGAGCTTGTGCTGAACGCAAGCGGCTCTAACCGCACGTTCAACATGAAGCAGGTATACCAGGGCAGGCCAGCAGACAAAAGCATGGTGACCAGTTCCGGAAAATGGTTTCTAGCCAAAGGCAACAAGCAAAATTCGGATGCGGTTATACTGCAGCTCATCCCAACGGCTGGCAACATCGACCCGATGTACTTCCTCCAGGTGAGCGAGGCGGAAGTGAAACTGCTGGACCGGACACAAGCTGAGATACAGAGTAAACAGAACCACTCGCTGCTTAAACACTAGCCCCCCTGCTGCCCATAATTGTATCAGGATTGGTGGGCGTGTTTTCAGCAATTTGCGTTACTTTGCAGACGCAAACATTCTCCTGATTATGGCACGTTATCTTACGGGTATCCAGAGCACAGGCCGTCCGCACTTGGGCAACCTGCTGGGCGCCATCCTACCTGCAATTGAACTTTCGAAAGCCTCGGAGGAGCAGGCGCTCTTCTTCATAGCCGACCTGCACTCGCTCACAACCATACGCGACCGCGAGGTGCTGCGCCATAACACCTACTCAGTGGCCGCAGCCTGGCTGGCCTTCGGTTTTGACACGGACAAGCACATCCTATACCGCCAGTCCGATGTGCCGATGGTGACGGAGCTGACCTGGTACCTCAACTGCTTCGCGCCCTTCCCGATGCTGGCCAACGCCCACTCCTTCAAGGACAAATCGAACCGCAGGGGCCTGGCCGACGTGAACGCCGGTCTTTTCACCTACCCTGTGCTTATGGCCGCAGATATCCTGATGTATGACGCCAACATCGTGCCTGTGGGTAAAGACCAGATACAGCACCTGGAGATAGCACGCGACATCGCCAGCTCCTTCAACCATATTTACGGCGATACCTTTGTGCTGCCGGAGGCGAAGACCGATGAAACGGTGATGACGGTGCCGGGCATAAACGGCGAGAAGATGAGCAAGTCCTACGGCAACATCATCGATATATTTGAGGCTGACAAGCCACTGCGCAAGACCATCATGAGCATTGTGACGGACAGCACGCCACTCGAAGACCCAAAAGACCCCGCTGAGGATACGACCTTCAAGCTATACAGCCTCCTGGCCAGTCCTGAGCAGATAGTGGCCATGCGCAACAACTACGAAAACGGAGGCTATGGTTACGGGCACGCCAAACAGGCGCTCTACGAGCTGATTGTAAGCAAATATGCCAAGGAGCGGGAACTGTTCAACTACTACATGAACAACCTGCCGGAAATTGATAAGAAGCTGCACGAAGGCGCTGAGAAGGCAAAAGCCATCGCGACTCCGGTGCTGCAGCGCGTGCGGGAGAAGCTGGGGTACTAAAACCTAACTTGTATCAAACAGAAATCGGCGGCTGAACAATGTTCAGCCGCCGATTTCTGTTTGGCAGGTTCTCGGTGAGGAATAAATAGCTTTCAATACACGGTAGTATTGTAACTGCGCCGGCATATTTCTTAAATTATCTGAACAGGATATAGCCCAGTAGAAAAACGATGAGACAGACCATTGCATTTCAATGCTACTATAAGCGCCATAGTATGGCAGGTTAAGACCATAAAGTATTCAAAATATCAATTATAAAATTTATAATTTTAAAAAAAATAATTATACAAAATTAGATTAATTATAGATTTCTTTCGTAAACTCATATCTTACTAAAAGCTAGAAGCCATGAAAGAAGGTAATCCCTTAACAAACCGATTGTACAAAAACCTGGACGGCATCAGATTTGGCAGACTATTAGCCATGCTGACAGTGGCGTCTTCCTTGACAATCCTCACTGCCTGCGAAGGAGTAGACACCCCTGTGGAGCCCGCTGCTGAGCTTTCCCAAGCCGCCCTTTCCCAACAAACAAACGGAATGATAGGCATCAACGTGTTGCTCAAGGCTCCCATCACAGCCAGTGCCCTGACAGAGTTGGGCAAGTATGGCACTGTGCTGGAAGTAATTCCGGAAATCAACGCCCTGACCATGCGCGTACCGAAGAGCCAGCTCGCCGTCATCCAAAAACTCCCTCTGGTGGACTCTGCTAATCCGGACGCCGAGAGGAAAGGCGCGCCAGTTGACGCGGTGTCTGTCACCGACTTTTCTGGTGGCCTGAATACCTGGAACTTGGATGCCATCAACGTGACTGATTTCCGTGCAGGACGAACCGTGCAACAGGATGCCACGGGCGTCTATGTAGGAGTGCTTGACACAGGCCTGCTGGACTCATGGCGGCAGTATTTTCCGCAGGAAAGAATTGCCACACAGTATGCCAAATCATTTGGCGGCGGTGGCGGTGAGCATGGAAACGTATCGGAGCAGCCCAACAAGTGGGAGCACGACCAGAACTCCCATGGAACGCACGTGACCAGCACCATCATCGGCTTTAACCTAGGAGGCACCGCCATCAATGGGGTCGCTCCCAAGGCTACCATTATTCCGGTCAAGGTGCTGAATCAAAATGGATCCGGCTGGTCTTCCGTGGTTGCCCGTGGCGTCGTCCACATGGCCAACTTGAAAGCAGGCCCCTTGAATGGTTCTCCGGTCGTGGTGAACATGAGCTTGGGTGGCGGTGTGCTGGACGCTGTGGAGAAAGCCGCAATAGACTATGCCATTGCTCAGGGTGTCATCATTGTGGCATCTGCGGGAAATAGCGGAGCGGCCGGCATGGGCTACCCTGGCGCCTATGCACCGGTCATCAGCGTGGCGAATGCAGGCCTGAAGGAAGAAGGAAGCGTGCCTGCCTGGTGGTATGCCCTGGATGTGCCTGACCCGACTAACCCAAGTAATTTCTACCTTGCGCCTTCCTCCAGCCGAGCCCGGACAGGTCAAGACCTAGATGTTACCGCCCCGGGTTCCAAAGTAGTTGGACCTTATCAATATAACAGTGGCCAACTATCGTACTACTACCTCACCGGCACCTCTATGTCAAGTCCGCATGTGGCGGGCATCGTGGCGCTCATGGCACAGCACAACCCATCACTAAACGCGGCGCTGGCAGAGAGCAAGTTGGAATCTGCCGCCATCCCAATGCCTGGTTTTGCGGAAAGAGAGGTTGGTCATGGCTTTATCACGGCGGATGCAGCTCTAGCAGCGTTGCAGCAATAAGCAGCAGGCGAACCCAAGGACTTGCTTAGTTAAGAAATTTCTTGCTGCTATACCTGTCCCCGAGGTTGTACCGCCTTCAACTCAAAAGAGCCGCACCTGCCCCAGTTACACACGGGGCGGGTGCGGCTCTTTTTACTTTATAGCTTAGGAACGGAGGCTGTATACCTTCTTAGTTATTCCGCTTTCTTAGTTACTCCGCCTTCCAGAGTTCGCGCTCCTGGTTGCCGATGAGCACCACAAAGCGGGCAGGGTTGGCAGCCAGCACCAGGCGCATCTCCACTCCCGGGAACTCATCTGACTCAATCCATACACCTTCGCGCTCGCCGTCCGGTGTCACGTGGTCGCCATTCAGGGAGCTAGGCACGTAGGCCGTGGGCAGCAGGATGTCCGCATCAGAGCGCAGCTTGCCATGCACGTCCTCTAGCACATCTTCCAGGTAGTCGCCATATTCCTCGTTGAAGTCATCTTCCAGGTCGTGCAGTTCTTCTTCAATGTCATCGTAGCGCTCATCGTTGTAGTCGAGCGCGTTTAGCTCTTCTTTCTTTCGGATGATGGCTTCCAACGAACTGTTTAGGGCATTTGCATTCATAGCTTCATTGTGTTTTTTACAAAGTTGAAAACATGACCCAGCAATTGCAAGAAATACAAGGTATTATTTATACCTGCTAGTCCTCGGTTTTGATTAACGTGCAAAAGCTGTATTTTTACAAAAAGTATTTTTTAAACCATACCTATACCTATGGCAACAGATATTCTGCCGCTCAACGGCACCGACCATATCGAGTTCTACGTGGGCAATGCCAAGCAGGCGGCTCACTTCTACCAGACGGCCTTTGGCTTTAAGTTGGTAGCCTATGCAGGCCCCGAGACAGGTGTGAGAGACCGTGCCTCCTACGTGGTACAGCAAGAGAAAATACGCCTGGTGCTCACCACCTCCCTCGACCCTAACTCTGACATAGCGCAGCACGTGCACCTGCACGGTGATGGCGTAAAAGTGCTGGCCCTGTGGGTGGACGATGCCGAGGCCTCGTTTCGTGGCACGGTGGAGCGCGGCGCTAAACCAGCCCTGGAGCCAAAGACACTTACCGATGAGCATGGCGAAGTAAAAGTAGCCTCTATCCATACCTACGGCGATACCATCCATACTTTTGTGGAGCGCCGAAACTACAGCGGCGTGTTTATGCCAGGCTATGAGCCACGCCAGAGCCTGCTGGAAGTGGAGCCGGTTGGCCTCAAGTATGTGGACCACTGTGTAGGCAACGTAGAGCTGGGCCGCATGAACGAGTGGGTGAAGTTCTACGAAGACGTGATGGGCTTCAAACTGCTTCTCACCTTTGACGACAACGACATCAGCACTGAGTATACCGCCCTCATGTCCAAGGTGGTGTCTAACGGAAACGGCTACATCAAATTCCCGATTAATGAGCCGGCCGAAGGCAAGAAAAAGTCTCAGATTGACGAGTACCTGGAGTTCTACCGCGGTGCAGGCGTGCAGCACATTGCCGTCGCCACCAACGATATCCTGCACACCGTATCGGAACTGCGCCGCCGTGGCGTGGAGTTCCTGCGCGTGCCGGAGACGTACTACGAGGACTTGGTTGAGCGCATTGGTCACATCGATGAAGATATGGCGGACTTGCGCAAACTCAACATCCTGGTAGACCGCGACGATGAAGGCTACCTGCTGCAGATTTTCACCAAGCCCGTGGAAGACAGGCCAACGGTTTTCTATGAGATTATCCAGCGTAAGGGTGCCAAGTCATTCGGAAAAGGCAACTTCAAGGCACTCTTCGAAGCCATTGAACGGGAGCAGGCGCTGCGCGGCAACCTTTAGACAAAAACCAAAGTATAGCCGGTTGTAAACCTGCGCTAAATACCTTTATATTGATATTTCTATATCACACCAGTTCTTCAAAGCCGACGGTCGGTCCACAAGGAACTGGTGTGATTTTTTGTGGAAGTGGAGGTATAGCCAACCTGCTTGCTTTACCCACCTTTTGCGAGGGAGGCAACATATAGTTACTAAGTATTTATAGAGCGATAATCCTGCCCCTCCAAAGGAAAACTTTTCTAAATATGTAATTGAATAGACCTATACGCATAAACAGAGTTTCCCTATGGAGGGGACAGAGACAACAGAAGAAAGTCACAAATACTATTATTACCAAAAAGACTATGATTGAACCTACTATACAAAACAAGATTGACTCCTGGCTGAGCGGCAACTACGATGCGGCCACCAAAGCCGAAATAAGCGCGCTGTTGGAGCGCAACGAGCATGAGGCGCTTGCCGATGCCTTTTACAAAGACCTGGAGTTTGGCACAGGTGGTCTGCGCGGCATCATGGGTGCGGGCAGCAACCGCATGAACCGCTATACCTTGGGTATGGCTACGCAGGGACTTTGCAACTACCTCCGTCAGAACTTCCCGAACGAGCAGGTGAAGGTGGCGATTGCCCACGATTGCCGCAACAACTCCGATGTGTTCGCCCGCATCGCCGCTGAGATTTTCTCTGCCAACGACTTCCAGGTATACCTGTTCGAGGCGCTGCGCCCTACGCCTGAGCTGTCCTTCGCCATACGCCACCTGGGCTGCCAGAGCGGCGTGGTCGTGACGGCCTCACACAACCCGAAAGAATACAATGGCTACAAGGTATACTGGAACGACGGCGCGCAGGTGACGGCCCCTCACGACAAAAACATCATCACGGAGGTGAACAGAATCACGTCTATCGATGAGGTGAAGTTCGAGCCAAAGCCGGAGAACATCCAGATGATTGGCCGTGAAGTAGACGAAGCCTACATGGAAAGAGTACTGGGTCTGTCGATTTCACAGGATGCCATCCAGCGTCAGCATGACCTCAAAATCGTGTTCTCCTCCATACACGGCACAGGCATCACCCTGGTGCCGGAGGTGCTGAAGCGATTCGGTCTTACCAACGTGCATGTGGTGGAAGAGCAAGCCACGCCTGATGGCAACTTCCCTACCGTAGTATACCCGAACCCGGAAGAGAAAGAGGCCATGACGCTGGCCCTGAACAAGGCGCGCGAAGTCGATGCGGACCTGGTGCTGGCCACCGACCCAGACTCTGACCGCGTAGGTATAGCCGTGCGGAACCTGAAAGGCGAATTCGTGCTGCTGAACGGCAACCAGACCGGTGCCCTGCTAATGAACTACCTGCTGCTGGCCTGGCTGCAAGCCGGCAAACTCACTGGCAAGGAGTTCATCGTGAAGACCATCGTGACCACCGATTTAATCAAAGACATAGCCGACAGCTACAACGTGAAGATGTACGAGACGCTGACCGGCTTCAAGTACATCGCTGAGAAAATCCGTGAGCTGGAAGGCAAAGAAGATTACATTGGAGGCGGAGAGGAAAGCTACGGCTACATGATTGGGGACTTTGTGCGTGACAAGGATGCCATCTCTGCCTGTGCCCTGATAGCCGAAATGGCCGCTGTGGCGAAAGACAGGGGCCAAAGCCTGTTCGAGATGATGGTGGAGATGTATACCCAGCACGCGTTTTATAAAGAAGAACTGGTGTCTTTTACTAAAAAAGGACAGCGCGGTGCAGAGGAGATACAGCAGATGATGGCCGACATGCGCGCCAACCCACCGCAGTCTGTGGCCGGCTCTAAAATAGTGGAAATAAGCGACTACAAGTTTGGTACGCGCAAGGACCTGCTGACCGGCGAAGAGTCGAAGCTGGACCTGGAGAGCTCCAACGTGCTGCAGTACTTGACGGAGGATGGTAGCAAGATATCGGCCCGCCCATCCGGCACCGAGCCTAAAATCAAGTTCTACATAAGTGTAAACGAGCCCTTGGCCTCCAAGGAAGAGTACGATTCCACAGAGCGGAAGCTGGACCAGAAAATAGAGCAGATTCTGGTGGACCTGAAGCTGAAGTAAACCTCTAAAACACCAAGGCCGGTAACATGCAGTTGCCGGCCTTGGTGTTTTATTCAGTTACTTTTGCTGAAGCTTCTTATCGAGGTTGGAAAGCAGCTCAATGAACTGGTCTGACTTCATTTCAACGCTCTTTAGCCCTTCGTGCGCTTGGTCGATGTTGCCATTGCTGTACAAGGTATACAGTTCCAGGGCCAAGCTGTTCATTTCCCGGTGTAGCCTGGCAAGTGATGAAATGGCGGGCTCACTGGCATAACGCACCCTCCCCACCGTGGTGAACCAGACGTCTATCGGCCCTGCAGAAGAGAAAAATGCAGCATCAAAAGTGCCTCCATACAGGAAAGAGCGCACCTTCGACTTATAAAGGATATGCTTTATCCTGAGCTGCTGAAAATCTATTTGGGCTATATCCATCTACCGCTGAACCTTCCCCTCTCCCAGTGCATGGTTCGTCATGGTGCTACTCCTGTCCAGGGGTTTCCAATTTCCGTTTGTACAATACTTCGTTGGTGATATCATAGCCAAAGGCCAGTATCCCTGTCACATTGCCGGCTTCAAAAATAGGTTGGTACGAGAAATTGAAGAACCGTTCCTCAAGAGGCCCCTTCCCATTCTTAGGCAGCAGAATGGGCACTCCCTCTGCCACGAAAATTTCGCCAGTGTTGTACACGTTGTCAAGCAGTTCTATGAATCCCTGTTGTTTAATTTCAGGCAGCGCCTCTCCCAAGGGCAGGCCCACCAGTTGGCGACCCGGGTATAGCTGCTGGTACTTGTCGTTGAGCAGTTTGAACCTATGCTCAGGCCCTTCCAGAATGACAAACATGGCGGGAGCCTCCATCATCAGCATCTCCAGCATCTTGCGTTCCGACTCCGCCTTCTCGTAAGCCTGTTGCACCTGGTCAGACAACTGCGCCATCTGCTCGTTGGACTCCAGTAGTTCCTGCACCAGTTTGCGTGTGTCGTGTATGTCGGTAGAGCTGCCCACCCACATGGTGATGGCACCGTTGGTGTCCTTCATCGGGATGGAGCGGCAGAGGTGCCAGCGGAAGGTGCCGTCCTTGTCACGCTTGCGCAATTCTATCTGCATGTCGGTGCCGGCCTTAGAGGCGGCTTCCCATTTCGCTCCTGTTTGTTCCAAATCATCGGGATGGATGATGGCTTGCCAACCGTTCTGCATCAACTCGTCCACCGCAATGCCTGTGTACCCCTCCCACCGCTTGTTGAAATAAGTCAAGTTGCCATCCTTGTCCGTGGTGAAAACCAGCTGTGGCAATTCATCTGCCATGAACCTGAATTTCTCTTCGCTAGCATTCATCGCCTTCCTGGCCACTTCCCGCTCCGTCACGTCGTTGGCTTTCTGCACGATGTATTCCACGTTCCCTTCGCTGTCCAGCACAGGCATCTGGCTTACTTCCCAATAGCGTTCCTCATACCCGCCACCTTCTGATTCAGGTCGCTCCACATCGTAGCGCATCACCTCCAGCCGAGCGGTAGCTTTTGTTTTCAACACCTGGTCCAGGCTCTTCTTAACAGGGTTCTCTTCGTAGGGTATTTCCTTCTCTGGAAAAGCTTCTAACAAAAATTGCTTACCAATGATTTGCTCTCTGGTACGCATACTGTTTTTCAGAAAGGCATCGGTTGCAGCAAGTATGGTATACTCCGGAGATATGACAACAATTGAATCGGTAAGGGTATTGAATAATCTGCTATAATCCATTGCGAAAGGCATTCAGTAACGTGGTGAAGACCGGCAAGTTAAAAACTTCCTTCATCAGAAGCTAAAGTGAAATTGCCTTATGAGGCAGTATAATCCATCAGAAATACAATGACGCTGGCAAAGATGTTTCAGCTTACGTAGTTTTAACTTTGTGCCACTTGTGGTTTATGTCGTCCCCACAAATTGATTCAGTATTTTTGCAGCGTTTAGTTCTAAATAAACCCATTCAGATGAATACATCCTTCTCAGAAATAAGCCAAGTTATTCAACACCGCAGAACAACCAAACCCGGCAAGATGAACGGGCAACGCATACCTGACGAGCAGGTGAAACAACTGCTTGAACTGGCTGACTGGGCCCCCACGCACGGGCATACCGAGCCTTGGCGGTTCAAGGTATACGCCGGTGAAAAAGCAACCGAATTCTGCCTGGCCCACGCCAACCTCTACAAACAGCACACAGACCCTGAAAAATACCTGGAGGAGAAATACGAGAAACTGCTACACATGGGCGACAAGGCATCGCACATCATAGTGGCGTATATGCAGCGCGGCAACCTACCCAAGATACCCGTACTGGAAGAAATCGCCGCTACTTCCTGCTCCATCCAGAATATGCTCCTGGGCGCTGCCGCTTTAGGTATAGCCAGCTATTGGGGCTCCGGTGGCATGGCCTACCACCCGGCCATGAAGGAGATGCTCCACTTGCGCGAGGAGGATATGGTGCTGGGCATCCTATACCTGGGCTACTCCGACGCGCCCACCCCGGAAGGCAAAAGGACGGTGCCGCTAGCGGAGAAAGTGGAATGGATGTGACATAGAAAAGCCGCTGGCGTCGAAGCACAGCGGCTAATCATCCTTTGGCTTAGGACCTTTATAAATATAGTATTTATTCTATTTTAGAATGGCGGTTCTTCATCAAAGTTAGAAGCCGGGAATCCGCCGCCGCCCTTTCCGTCGTTCATACGGCTACCCAGCCGAATAGCGCCTGGAGTCTCTGTATCGAAGGTGCTGTTGGGCAAGGCATTGAAGCCGCCCATGCTGTCTCCCCCGAAATCGGAGTCCAAGTTAGTAAACTTTGTGTACTTACCAATAAATTTCAATTGAACATTTTCGAGAGAGCCGTTACGGTGCTTGGCAATAATCACCTCTCCTACCCCGGCGGTCGGGTTGCCCATCTCGTCTTCGGTGATGCCGTAGTACTCCGGACGGTACAGGAAAAGCACCATGTCGGCGTCCTGCTCAATGGAACCCGATTCACGTAAGTCAGAGAGTTGCGGACGCTTATCACCACCCCGCGTCTCCACGGCACGGCTCAACTGCGAAAGTGCGATAACCGGCACGTTCAGCTCCTTGGCCAGCATTTTCATGGCTCGTGAGATAGAGGCGATTTCCTGTTCACGGTTGCCTCCACCCTTGCCTTCGGCGTTACCGCTCATCAGCTGCAGGTAGTCAATGATGACCATCTGGATGTCGTACTGCGCCTTGAGGCGACGGCACTTGGTACGCAGCTCACGTATGGAAAGGCCTGGTGTATCGTCTATGAAAATCGGCGCTTCGGTCAGTTTCGCGATTTTGTGGTTGAGCTGCGCCCACTCGTAATCTTCCAGGCTGCCTTTCTTGATTTTCTCTGAGTCCAATTCCGCCTCCGATGAAATCAGACGATTCACCAGCTGCAGCGAGGACATCTCCAGTGAGAAAATAGCCACACCTTTCTTAAAGTCCACGGCTGCGTTGCGCAGACAGGAGAGCACGAAAGCCGTCTTGCCCATCGCAGGACGGGCCGCCAGGATGATGAGGTCTGATTTCTGCCAGCCGGAGGTCACTCGGTCCAGCGCGGTCATGCCGCTCGGCACGCCGGTGAGTCCATCGGTCTGCTTGCGCTTCTCCTCCAGTTCCTTGATTGCGGCGTGCATCAAAGAGCGCATGTCATCAAAGTTCTTCCGGATGTTAGATTCCGATACTTCGTACAGCTTTGCCTCGGTTCTGTCGAGCAGCTCAAAAACGTCTGTCGTATCTTCAAAGGCACTCGAGAGCACTTCAGAGGAAATAGAAATCAGGTCCCGCTTAATGGAGTTCTCCGTAATGATACGGGCATGGTATTCGATGTTAGCCGCTGAGTTGACGCGTGTGGTGAGCTGCGTCACGTAATAAGCGCCGCCTGCCAGCTCCAGTTCGCCGTTTTCGCGCAGCTCGTGCGTTACCGTCAGAATATCGATTGGTTCCGACTTATCAAACAGCCCGATAATAGCTTTGAAAATACGCTGATGCGCTTCTTTGTAAAAACTACTGGGTCTCAGAATATCAATTACCGTGGTAAGCGCGTCCTTCTCCAGCATCAGAGCGCCTAGCACGGCCTCCTCCAAATCAAGTGCCTGCGGCGGTTTTTTACCCAGTTCTGCTACAGCAGGGGCCTTTTTGTTCCAACTGGTACGATTGCCAGTTGGCCGCACGTTCATTTTCATCTCCTCCATAGCACAAATTTAAAAAGTAAGCCGCCCAAGTAATCCACAAAATACGGAAGATATCCACATATTAGCGTATAGCTATTTTTATTTAGGGAAGGAATTCTAATTTTGTCGGTTCGCTAAATGGATAGCACGGATTATGGAGAGAACGGAATTTAAACGCATACACCTGATAGCCATCGGCGGCAGCATCATGCATAACCTGGCACTGACGCTGCACGACCAGGGCATCACCATCACAGGATCAGACGACGAGATATTTGAGCCGGCCAAGGGCAGATTGGCGACTGCTGGCATATTGCCGGAGCAGGAAGGCTGGTTCCCCGAGAAGCTAGACACCAAGCCAGACGCCGTAATTCTGGGTATGCACGCCCGCCCTGACAACCCGGAGCTGCATCGCGCCCAGGAACTGAGTATACCTGTGTTCTCTTTCCCGGAATTCATCTACGAGCAGAGCAAGCACAAGCAGCGCATCGTGATTGGGGGCAGCCACGGCAAAACGTCCACCACCTCCATCATCATGCACGTGCTGCAGTACTGCGACCGCCTGTTTGACTACGCCGTGGGCGCGCAGCTGGAGGGCTTCGACCGCATGGTGAAGCTGACCGAGGACGCACCCATCATCATCATTGAGGGCGATGAATACCTCTCCGACCCTATCAAGCGCATACCTAAGTTTCACCTGTACCACCACCACATCGGCGTTATCACCGGCATCAGCTGGGACCACATCAACGTGTTCCCAACGCCAGAGGTATACCGTGAGCAGTTCCGCATTTTCGCCGAGATGACCCCGAAGGCAGGCACGCTCATCTACAACCAGGACGACGAGCAGGTGCAATTGGTGGCCGTGCCTCGTAACCCAGCTGACATCGCCTACATCGGCTATACCGTGCATCCGCACAGCATCAAAAATGGCAAGACCATCCTGCATTCCAAAAAGGAAGGCGATGTGGAGATACAGCTGTTTGGGGAGCACAACCTGCGCAACATCAGCGCCGCCCGCGAGGTGTGCAAGAAGCTGGGCGTGAAGGCGCATGATTTCTATGAAGCACTCAAAACCTTTAAAGGGGCCGCCAAGCGACTGGAGAAACTTGGAGAAAACCAGATTTCTGTCATTTACAGAGACTTTGCCCACGCACCCTCCAAGGTGAAAGCCACCACACAGGCGGTGAAAGCGCAGTTCCCACAACGCAAACTGGTAGCCTGCATCGAGCTCCATACCTTCAGTAGCCTCAACAAAAACTTCCTGCCTCAGTATGCCGGCGCCCTGAACACAGCCGATGTACCGGTCGTGTTCTTCAGCCCACGCACGCTGGAGCACAAGCGCATGGAGATGCTCACCGAGGAAGAGCTCAAGGCTGCATTCCAGAACCCGAAGCTCCAGGTGTTCACCGACGCCAAGCAGCTGCAGCAATACCTGACAGGTATGGACTGGCACAACACCAACCTGTTGCTGATGAGCTCAGGCACCTACGACAAAATAGACCTGGAGGCGCTGACGAAGGCGGTTCTGAAATAAGCCCACACCCATGAAACTGAACCTCAAGCGCCCCATCGTTTTCTTTGACCTGGAGACCACCGGCACCGACATCTGCAAAGACCGCATCGTGGAAATCAGTGTGCTGAAAGTGAAGCCTAACGGAGAAGAGATTCTGAAGACGCGAC
Organism: Pontibacter roseus DSM 17521; assembly: GCF_000373265.1. Classification (GTDB taxonomy): domain Bacteria; phylum Bacteroidota; class Bacteroidia; order Cytophagales; family Hymenobacteraceae; genus Pontibacter; species Pontibacter roseus. Next base: position 196,391 of record NZ_KB890766.1, on the reverse strand, counting down.
GCATCAACCCGACAGTGCCCATACCTTTGGAGTCAAGCCTGATACACAAGATTTACGACGAAGACGTGAAGGACTGCCCTACCTTTAACCAAGTGGCCCGCGACCTGGACCAGTTCCTGAAAGGCTGCGACTTGGGCGGCTATAATCTGGTGCGCTTCGACATCCCGCTGCTGGCAGAGGAGTTTCTAAGGGTAGGTATAGACTTTGACCTCGACAACCGCAACGTGGTGGATGCATGCCGCATTTTCCACATGATGGAGAAACGCACGCTGTCTGCCGCCTACAAGTTCTACTGCGACAAATCGCTGGAGAACGCCCACAGCGCCGAGGCAGATACGATTGCGACGTACCACATCCTGATGGCGCAGCTGGAGCGCTATGAGAACACGGTGGTGGAAGTGGCCGAAGGTATAGAGGCTGCCCCCATCCAGAACGACATGGCGCAGCTGCACAAGTTCACCTTCGAGAAATCGGCTGATTTGTCAGGCCGCATCGTGTACAACAATGCGGGGCAGGAGGTATTCAACTTCGGCAAATTCAAGAACGTGCCGGTAGAGGATGTGCTCACCAAAGAGCCAAGCTACTACGACTGGATGATGAAAGGTGAGTTCCCGCTGTACACTAAGAAGATACTGACCCGCATCCGCCTGCGAAACTTACAAAGCAGCGTGTCTTAATAGCTATACAGCACTAACCTAGACATATACCTTACAACAAACCGGGCTGCCAATAATTTGGCAGCCCGGTTTGTTTCTCTCCTGCCATTCCGCCGAAAGGGGGAATCTTATACCTTTCTTGCCGCAAACCCAGCATCAGCGTATATGCGGCTTTCTGTGAGCCCCCTTCTGCAACCGGTTCGTACCTTTCACCGCCAGTTCCCGCTGCGCTTGAACCGGCGGTAGTAGCATAACAGATTCCTCCTTTCGTCGGAATGACAAGAATAGGAGCGAATCGTTCTACCGAACTATTTCCTAAGTTTAAGCGTGGAAAGCTATACCTATACGCTGCTGGTTCCGTCTTTTGAGGGATGACAACAATGTCCGGTAGATGTAGGCCACAATTCTATTACCTAACAAAAGAAAAGCCCCTGCTCTTTATAAAAAGCAGGGGCTTTGGCTATACCTGAAAGTGCGGATTACTATTCCCTTGTGCTTTTCAGCCTCACCCCTTTCAGCAGGTTGTTGCCTTGCTGGGTTTTGTGGGTGCAGTTGTAGCCAGCAGCGCGGGTGGAGCATTGACACCCGGTGATTTTGTTATCTTGAAACGTGAAGTAACAGAAATCACAGCCGGCGCTGGCTTCACACAGGTGCTTGGTGCCCTTGCTGCTCAGGTATAGGCTATTGTCAGAGGTCACATCCAGTTCCAGAGCCATGGACCGGAAGGAACCGTTGCGTATACCCATGCCTACCAGATAGAAGGATGGAGCTATCTCCTTATTGTCCTGCACCTTGTGAATCAACACCCGATCCACCACAGTGCCGTTGCCGAACTCCTTGATGAAGGGCTGCATCAGTTCCTGCTTTGGCACGATGTAGTCCACACTATCGAAAACCACTTGCGCCAGTAGCTGCCCATCGTAAACTGGGCCGGTAGCCTCCTCATCCAATGGCCCCTCTTCACTCTCCTCCGGGAAGGCCTCGCGCCGCGTACAGCTGGCCGCAATCAGTAGAATAAGGGTAAGCGCCAGCAAAGGGCGGAGACAGGTCAGCACCAGGTGCCGGCCGCCAGCAAAGGGTTTTCTGGTCATGTGGGTGTATTGGTCAGTAAGGTTATTTCTTGTAGTACTTCAAGGCCTCCGGCATGTACTTCTGCAGGTTGGCTCGGCGCGTACCAGCACTTGGGTGCGTGCTCAGGAATTCAGGTGGTGCCTGTCCGCCTGACTTAGCCTCCATACGCTCCCAGAAAGGTATAGCCTCCTGCGGGTTGTATCCAGCCATCGCCATGAAAATCAGTCCCAGTTGGTCTGCTTCGCTCTCCTGATTGCGGCCATACTTGAGCAGACCCAAGGTAGAGCCGGCGCCATACACCGTCATAATCAGGTTCTGTGCCACACCGGGCTGCGTACCTGCCAGAGCGGAGAGTGTCTGTCCGCCGAACTGCTGCGCCAGCTGCTGGCTCATGCGCTCGTTGCCATGCTTGGCAATGGCGTGGGCAATCTCATGTCCCATGACCACGGCCAGTCCGGTTTCGTTCTGGGCTACGGGCAGTATACCTGAATACACCACCGTCTTACCTCCGGCCATCGCCCAGGCGTTCACTTGCTCATCTTCAATCAGGTTGAACTCCCACTGGAAGCCCTGCAACTGGGCGCTCATGTTGTTGGCCGCCATATACTGCTCCACGGCACGCTGAATGCGCTGCCCGGCACGCTTCACCATGGCAGTGGCCTGGGCATCGCGCGACAATTTATTCTCCTTCAGGAATTGGTCGTAGGCGTCATAGCTCATCTGCTGCATCTGCGCATCAGATACCAGGCTCAGCTGTCTTCTTCCGGTGATAGGCACCGTCGTACAGGCCACCATCATCACGACAGCTATTGAAAAGGCTATTATTTTCTTGTACATAACATTAGATTTTAAAGGTTCTAAATTCTTGTTTTCAAATTTTGAACCAAAATTAAAAACACTTCTTTCCCGAGCATTTTTATATTTTAAAATTACTATACTTTAATCGAATAACAAAACTTCTGTTTCCGCATATCCTATTACAGCACATCGTAATTTGCTCGCTTAGGTATACGGACCCCTTTATATAAAATGTTCTGCTGCCTCTCCGCACAATAAAGCGCACCTTCCCTTGTTAAAGTATAAAAAAGGATTGGACTGAAAAACTTTGGTTGAACACGGAAAAAGACGGGTCTACCCCCGTTCTTTTTGCAGATTTATTCTGCACCGGAACGATAGAAAGCCTAATTTTGAAGAACAGAACACCCTACGCACCCTTTATGAAGATTTTAGCCATTGGCCGCAATTATGCCGAGCACATTGCTGAGCTGGAGAACGAAGTGCCGGACGAACCGGTGATATTTTTCAAACCCGACACGGCCATCCTCCGCCACAACGAGCCCTTCTATTACCCCGACTACAGCCAGGACATCCACCACGAGGTGGAACTGACGCTTCGCATAGGTCGCGAGGGGAAGAACATTGACAGAAAGTTCGCCCACAAGTACTACGATGGTCTTGGTCTAGGTATAGACTTTACGGCCCGCGACCTGCAGGCCAAGGCCAAGGCGAAAGGACTGCCCTGGACGCTGGCTAAGGGTTTCAATGGCTCTGCCCCTGTGTCGGAGTTTCTGCCGCTGGAGCAGTTCCCGGACCTGCAGGACATCAACTTCCGGCTGGACGTGAATGGCGAGACCAAGCAGCAGGGCAACTCCAAGATGATGCTCCATAACTTTGAGGACATCATAGCGTATATCTCGCGCTTCATCACACTCAAGAAAGGTGACATCATCTTTACAGGTACGCCTGCGGGTGTGGGTCCCGTGCAAATCGGTGACAGATTGGAAGGCTATGTTGAAGATAAAAAATTACTTGACTTTGAAATTAAATAAGCGCCTCGCGCTCCTAATAGCTTACGTTTTCACCACACTCGGGCTGGCTGCACAGCCTGCTCCCGAATCTGGTTATTTCATGTTCCCCATCAAGCCAGGGCAACGCAACTACCTATCCGGGTCCATGGGCGAAATCCGGGCCACGCACTTCCATGGCGGGCTCGACATCAAAACCGACCAGCGAGTGGGACTGTCGGTATACGCTGCTGCCGATGGGTATATATCGCGGGTGAAGGCCTCCACCTACGGCTATGGCAACATCATCTACATCACCCACCCCAATGGGCTCACCACCACCTACTCGCACCTGCTGTCGTTCTACGACCCCTTGGCAGATTACGTCCTGCAGAAGCAATACGAGAAGGAGACCTTTGAGCTGGAGCTGTTTCCGGAGAAGAATCTGTTCCCGGTGAAGAAAGGGCAAATCATCGCCTTGTCTGGTAACACCGGCGGTTCAGGCGGACCGCACCTGCACTTTGAGATTCGCGATGCCGAAGACCGTCTGTACAACCCGCTCCGTTGGGGCTTCAAGGAAATCATTGACACCACGCCTCCGGACATCTTTGGTCTGGCCATACGGCCTTTCAATATCCATGCGCGCGTAAACCAGGAGTTCGCCTGGCAGGATTTCAAGCCTGTGAAAACGAACGGAGCCCATATCTATACCTTACCGGACACGGTGTACGCACACGGCCTCATTGGCTTTGAGTTGCAGACCTCTGACCGCTACGACGGTGCTGACAACCGCAACGGTACGCAGGAGGTGACGGTGTATGTGAACAACAGGCAGGTATACAACCACCACATCGACCGGGTGCCTTTCGAAAAGTCGAAGCAGGTGTCGCAGCACATCAACTACAACGCGTTCCGGCGCATGAACCGCAATTTCCAGAAGGCCTACGTGGACTATGGCAACGACCTGCCGCTTTACACAGCAGCTCACAACAGGGGCCGCCTGAATGTGCACGCCGATTCCACCTACCAGATACGCCTGGAAGCGAAGGACTCCCACAACAACATCTCCAACCTCATCTTTTTGGTGAAGGGGCAGAAACCGGTGTTCACGCAGACTCTTGACAAAACCGTGAAGAAGCCGAACCTGAGCTATGAGGTAATGGGGAACATACTCAAAGTGAGTGCCACTGACACGTCGGCTACCCCACGCAACGTGGAACTGGAGGTGGGCAACCAGCGCTTCAGCCTGGTGCCGAGCTATACCAAGAATTCCACCTCCGTCAGCCTCTACGACCTTCGGGGCGGCCTGCCGCAGTCCATCAGCTTCTGTGGCACCACCACTCCGTTCAACTTTCAGGCTGTTGTGCCGCCTGGCCAGGAGTACAACTTCACCAGCCGCGACATGACCATCCTGTTCGACAAAGAGACCCTGTATGACACGCTATACCTGCAGGCGCGGAAAGATGGCGACATATATACCATAGGCGATTACTTCACGCCCCTGCACAAGGCCATGAAAGTGACCATCACCCCAGACACCAAAATCACCGACAAGACCAAGGCCGCCGTTTACTACCTGGGCACCGGCAGAGGCAGAGGACTAGCGGGAGGCGCCTGGGATGGCAACAGCATCACCTTCACCGCCCGCGGCATGGGCAAGTTCAAGGTGATGGAAGATTTGAAACCGCCGGTGGTGAAGCTCCTCAGCAAGAATAAGGACCAGGTAAAATTCAAGATTTCAGATGATTTATCAGGTATAAACTCCTTCCGATGCGAGGTGAACGGCAAGTGGCTCCTCATGAAGTACGAGCATAAAAACGCGACCATTTACTCCGAGAAATTAGATAAAAGCATACCTTTGTCAGGCAAGGTCGTGCTGAAGGTGAAGGACAATGCCGGAAACGAGGCCGTCTACAACACGACCATTTAGCATTCAGTTGAGTTCGGGACGAAAGTCCGGCTGATTCACCTGGAAAAACGGACAACGCCCGCGGAAGAGATAGCTATACCTGGCTGGCGCTACAGGAAACAGAAAACATGGAACTGAAAATCGGAGACAAGGCACCGGAGTTTGAGGCAAAGGACCAGAACGGCAACACTGTCCGGCTGAGTGACTACCGTGGCAAGAAAGTGGTGCTCTACTTTTACCCGAAGGATGACACCTCCGGCTGCACCGCCCAGTCCTGCAACCTGCGCGACAACTACAGCGACCTGCAGCAGGAAGGCTATGAAGTGCTGGGCGTTAGCATCGACGGCGAAAAGTCACACCAGAACTTCATCAGCAAGTATGAGCTGCCTTTCACGCTGCTCGCTGACACCGACAAGCAGCTCGTGGAGCAATACGGGGTATGGCAGGAGAAATCGATGTATGGCCGCAAGTATATGGGCACTATGCGCTATACCTTCGTCATAGACGAGAACGGCACCATCAAGGACATCATCACGAAAGTGAAAACCTCTGACCACGCCAAACAGATACTGAAAAAATAGCAAAAACGCAGCCGTCCTTTGGGCGGCTGCGTTTTTGCTTATATTTGACCATTGGTTCGTAATTTATAAGTCTTAATTCATAATTGAACAACGTGAATCCACACAACAAAAGCATAGACGAGTTGAAGCAGGTTGCGGCACAAGTGCGCCGTGACATCGTGCGCATGGTGCATGCCGTGAACTCCGGCCACCCAGGTGGTTCCCTTGGCTGCACAGACTATTTCGTATCGCTGTACTTCCGCGTGATGAACTACAAAGCGGAGCCATTCAACATGAACGGCGAAGGCGAAGACCTCTTCTTTCTCTCCAACGGACACATTTCTCCGGTATGGTACAGCACACTGGCACGCGCCGGCTTCTTCGAAGTAAGCGAGCTAGCTACGTTCCGCAAGATTGATTCCAGGCTGCAAGGCCACCCGGCTACAGAGGAAGGCCTTCCAGGTATCCGCATAGCCTCCGGTTCATTGGGCCAGGGACTGTCTGTGGCAGTAGGCGCCGCGCAAACCAAGAAACTCAACAAAGATGAGAACCTGGTATACGTGCTGATGGGAGACGGCGAACTGGAAGAAGGACAGGTATGGGAAGCGGCCATGTATGCGGCGCACCACAAAGTGGACAACCTGATAGCCACCGTTGACCGCAACGGCCAGCAGATTGACGGCTCAACAGAGCAGGTAATGTCGCTGGGCGACTTGCGTGCTAAGTTCGAAGCCTTCGGCTGGCATGTGCTGGAAGCGGACGGCAACAATTTCGAGACGCTGCTGCCTGCGCTGCAAGACGCCAAAGAGGCCACTAGAAAAGGCAAGCCGGTCATGATACTCATGGATACTGAGATGGGCTTTGGCGTGGACTACATGATGGGCTCCCACAAATGGCACGGTGTGGCTCCAAACGATGAGCAGTTGGAGAAAGCACTGCAGCAGCTGGCTGTTGAGCAGGCTTCTGACTACTAACATCTACTCGCTTCGTTGCGCTTAACCTAAAGCAGCCATGGCCTACTGGCGCATACTCTACTGCCTCATGAGCCTATTGCTGGTGCTGTCAGCAAGTGGGGCTGCTTTGGGCCAGGACAAGAAGCCACCGCCCAAAACACGCATCCTCTTTTTGCTGGATGCATCGGGCAGTATGCTGGCTAAGTGGGAGAACAGTGACCGCATGTCGGTTGCCAAGAACCTGCTCACCCACCTGGTGGACTCGCTGGACCGCTACGATAACCTGGAGGTAGCCCTGCGGGCCTACGGGCACCAGTCAGGCAGGGAGCGCAATGATTGCAAAGACACCAAACTGGAGGTGCCTTTTGCCGCCAAAAACGCTGCCGCAGTGAAAAAGAAACTGCAGCAGATTGTTCCGCAGGGCAACACCCCCATTACGTATTCGCTACTGCAGTCGGCAGGCGATTTTCCGGAGGAGAAGAACACCCGCAACGTCATCATCCTGATAACGGATGGGCTGGAGTCGTGCGGCGGCGACCCTTGTGCTACATCGGTGGCTTTGCAGAAGAAGCGCATTTTCCTGCGCCCTTTCGTGATAGGCATCGGTATAGAGCCGGAGTATGAGAAGCAGCTGAACTGCATTGGCCAGTACTTCAATGCGGCGGATGTGCGCACGTTCCAGAAGGTGCTCACCGAGATTGTGACCCAGACGCTCAGCCAGACCACAGTCGCTGTGGATTTGAAAGACGCCCAGGGCAAATCCGTGGAAAGCAACGTGAACCTGACGTTCGTGAATGCGCTCACCGGCGTGCCGGAATACAACTACGTGCACTACCGGGAAAGCAACGGGAAGCCAGACAAGCTGGAGGTAGACGCGCTGCTGACCTACGACCTGGTGGTGAACACAGTGCCGCCGGTGGTAGAGCGCAAGCTCGATATCCAACCAGGCAAGCACAACGTGTTTGCGGTGAAGGCGCCACAAGGCGAACTATACCTGCGGCAGGATGGCCCCTCCCCTTACGGACAACTATCGGCCATCGTGCGCCAACAGGGTTCCGGGAAGACGCTGCTGGCACAGTCCTTCGGGAGCAGGCAGAAGTATCTGGCCGGCAGGTATGACCTGGAGCTGCTCACCCTGCCCCGCATTTACCTGAAGGATGTGGAGGTAAAGCAGGGGCAGACCAGCACCATCACGTACCCGGTGCCGGGGCAGCTGAACATCCCAACAGACCTGCAAGGCTACGGCAGCCTGTACCAAGTGGAGGAAGACGGTAGCCAGCAGTGGCTGCATGACCTGCCCGAGAAGAGCAGCAAGGTAGTACTGGCGATGCAGCCAGGGAAGTACAGACTGGTATACCGCATGAAATCGGCACAAGGAAGCAAGTTCACCGACGTGCAGGAATTCACCATCCGGTCTGGCGCCACGACAACGGTAAAGATTTTTAATAGATAACAGAGTTCGCTAGAGCCATCGCCAAAACGGTAAGGTTCAGGCACTCCAAAGACCAAAAGGAAATATTATACAGATGAAAGAGTATACTTATACAGAGAAAAAAGACACGCGTTCCGGCTTTGGCGCAGGCCTGCTGGAGCTGGGTCGCACCAACCCGAATGTGGTAGCCCTTTGCGCTGACCTGACCGGCTCCCTTAAAATGGATGCCTTCCAGAAAGAGTTTCCCGAGCGCTTCTACCAGGTAGGTATAGCCGAGGCCAACATGATGGGCCTGGCAGCCGGTATGACCATCGGTGGCAAGATTCCATTCACGGGCACCTTCGCCAACTTCTCTACCGGCCGCGTGTACGACCAGATTCGTCAGTCCATCGCCTACTCTGGCAAGAACGTGAAGATATGCGCTTCGCACGCCGGCCTAACCCTAGGCGAGGACGGTGCCACGCACCAGATTCTGGAGGATGTGGGTATGATGAAGATGCTGCCACACATGACCGTCATCAACCCATGCGACTTCAACCAGACCAAGGCGGCTACTATCGCCATCGCGGAGTTCGAAGGCCCGGTATACCTGCGCTTCGGCCGCCCAACGGTGCCTAACTTCACCCCGGCCGACCAGAAGTTTGAGATTGGCAAAGCCGTGATGCTAAACGAAGGCACAGACGTGACCATTCTGGCTACAGGCCACTTGGTATGGAAAGCCATCGAGGCGGGTCATGCGTTGGCGGAGAAAGGCATCGATGCCGAAATCATCAACATCCACACCATCAAGCCGCTTGACAACGAAGCTATTCTGAATTCTGTTCGCAAGACAAAATGCGTGGTGACGGCCGAGGAGCACCAACTCAACGGTGGCCTGGGTGACGCCGTGGCACAGCTGCTGGGCCGTAACCTGCCTACGCCGCTTGAGATGGTGGGCGTGAACGACTCCTTCGGCGAGTCTGGCACTCCGGACCAACTCATGGAGAAGTATGGCTTGAACGTGGAGAGCATCGTGGCCGCCGCCGAGCGCGCCATCAGCAGAAAATAAGAAGTTTAAACTTCAATATTTTTTAAATATAGGAGGCTGTACTGGCAAAGTGCAGCCTCTTTTATTTTTATGCTCTATATTGCAAAGTAAAGCAGCCGAAGCAGCGCTGCCCCTGCTACCTGATTCAGTGGAAGATAAAGAGCTACTCGAGAAATTTGCCAACCCCGAAAGCCGTAACCTGGCCTTTAACCAGCTCATCCGAAAGTACCAGCAGAAAATCTACTGGCACATCCGGAAAATGGTAATTGACCACGACGACGCCGACGACCTTACCCAAGAGGTCTTCATCAAGGTATGGAAGAACCTCGAAAACTTTCGGCAGGATGCGCAGCTTTATACCTGGCTTTACCGTATCGCCACGAATGAGTGCCTCACGTTCCTCTCCAGCAAGCGCAGGAAGTTCTTTTTGCCCATCAACGACGTGGCCGCCGAGCTCACCGAAAAGATTGACTCCTCGCCCGACATCAGCGGCGACGAGATTCAGCTCAAACTACAGAAAGCCCTGCTGCGCCTGCCTGATAAGCAGCGCCTGGTCTTTAACATGAAATACTATGACGAGCTGAAATACGAGGAGATATCGGCCATATTGGGCACTTCCGTGGGTGCCTTGAAAGCCTCGTACCACCTGGCCGTGAAAAAAATTGAAGAATTTCTGAAGCAGGATTAAACTTTGGCATCCGAAAGGTATCTAACCCATAAGTGCGACACAAAATGAAAAAAGACTTGAAGCTGAACGATATACCCAAGCACAACATCTACGAGGTGCCCGACAAATATTTTGACCGGCTTCCAACGCAGATAATGGAGCGCACTGCAGCAGCCGGCCCTTCACCTGCTCCTTGGTTCGCCAACCTGCAGCGGCCTTTGCGCCTGGCGCTTGCCCCGCTTATGGTGGTGCTGGTGTTGGGTGTTCTATACCTGGTAAACTTTAATAAGGAACCCAAGCAGCCGGAGTTGCAGCTGTCCGCTGTGGCTGATGCAGAGATTGTGGATTACCTCAGCACCTACGCCGTACTCGAAAGCGCTGACTTTGCCGAGCTGAACTCCATCAAGCAGCAGGAGATGACGGCCGAGTTCCTCAACGTGAGCCCCAAGGCTGCCGCTGAAGAGCTTGAGTACTACGAACTGAATACACTGGATTACTAAAATCACCCATGAAAAGAATTGCCGTAGTGTTGTTTCTCTTCTGTGCCATCACCCTTGGCAGCATGGACGCATTCGCCCAGAATGGCCGCCCTCAGGACAGAAGAGAAAACGTGGAAGCAGCTAAAATCGCTTTCCTGACCGATAAGATGGGGCTGACCACCGAGCAGTCGCAGAAGTTCTGGCCCATCTACAACGAGTATGAGGCCAAGCGCCGCGAGCTCATGAAATCGTACCGCAGCGGCTACCGCGAAGATGTGGACCAGCTGAGCGAGCAGGAGGCGAAAGCCAGGCTGGACGGTATGTTCAGCACCCGGGAGAAGGAACTGGAACTGGAGAGGGATTACGTAGCCCGCTACCAGCGTGTCATCTCCTCCAACCAAATCATCAAGCTATACCGCAGCGAGCGCGAATTCACGAAGCTGCTGCTCAAGAAGCTGGATAACAACAAAATACAATAGAGTTTTTTTAGATTTTAATTATAGTGAGAACAAGAAAAAGGCACTGCATTTTGCGGTGCCTTTTCTGTTAATCCTCTTTTAGTTTTTCTGCTGCAGCTTAATCCAGTCATCCATCTTGCGCTCCAGCACAGCCAGTGGCATACCTCCTTCTCGTAGCACCTCATCATGGAAAGCGCTTACGCTGAATTTGTCGCCCAGCGCCTGCTCTGCCCGCTGCCGCAATTCCTTTATCTTCAGCTCCCCTATTTTATACGACAGCGCCTGCCCCGGCACGGCCATGTAACGCTCTATCTCGGCCACGGCGGCCTCCCGACTGGTCAGCTCATTGTCTAGTGAGTACTGGATGGCCTGCTCCCGCGTCCAGCCTTTGGCATGCATTCCAACGTCTACCACCAAGCGTATGGCCCGGTGCATCTCGTCGCTTAACTTCCCAAAGTACTGGTAAGGGTCCGTGTATAGTCCCAGTTCCCTTCCCAGGCTCTCAGAGTAGAGGGCCCAGCCTTCGCCATAGGCGCCATACCAGCCATACTGCCGGAAACGCGGCAATCCCTCCTTCTCCTGCTGGATGGAAATTTGGTAGTGGTGCCCAGGTATAGCCTCATGCAGAAACAGCGACTCCATACCTACTGCGTTGTACTTGGTGGCATCAAGAATAGGGACGTAGAAGATGCCCGGCCGGGAACCATCCGGCGCTGGCGGGTTATACTCGGCACTGGCCGATGCGGCCCGGAACGCCTCTGTCTGCCGTACCTCAAAAGCAGATTTCGGCTTCAAGCTGAACAGCTTGTCCAGTTGGGGCTGCATGCGCTCCTCAATACTGCTGTAAGCGGTGAGCACGTCTTCCGGCGTTTTGAAAGGCATGAACTTGGTGTTGGTATTGACATGCTGGAAAAAGGCCTGTAGGTTCCCCTTGAAACCCACCTGCTCCTTCACCTTCTCCATCTCGCTCCGGATGCGCGCCACCTCCTCCTGACCCGTCTCAAAAATCTGGTCAGGGGTCATGTCAGTGGTGGTCCAGAAGCGCACCAGGTAACGGTATAATTCTTCGCCCCGAGGAGTAGCGTTTATGCCAGAACTGGCGCGGCTCCTGGGCAGATATTCTTGCTGCATGAAATTGTGGAGTTCCTGGTAGGAGGGTATCACCTGCTCCTTTATGGCCTGTTCGTAGGCCTGCTGCAACCGCTGCCGGTCCTCTTTTGCCATACCTTCCGGGAAGTTCTGAATGGGCTGCCAAAAGATGCTTTTAGTATGGTCTTGTACCACCATGGCCTGCAATTGCGGCAGTACTTTGTTAGTCAGCGCCCTGGGCAGCACTACTCCGGCCGCCATACCGCGGCGCATATTGGCGACGGCTGTATCGGCCCATACCTCAAATCCTGCCATACGCCCCAGGAAATCCTCATAGTCCTTTACCGTTTTGAAAGGTTGGTTGCCAGAGCCGGAGCCAAGCTGCGCCATAGTGATAGGCAGACTCCAGAACTGGTTGATGGGCATCAGGTGCGCGTCAAACCGGAAACCCTCCAATGCGGTCTCCATCTCATATTTAAAGATGTCGTAACTCGTTTGCTCCTCCTCTGACAATTGATTCCTGTCAATGGCTCTGATTCGGTCCAGGTACTTCTGGTAAAGCGCCTTCACCTGCTCCCGGTGCTCCAGCGAAATATCATTTGGCAGGAGGTTGTTGTAGCGGTCATCGGCAATGGTTGTGGCCTCCAGCGGGAAGAGCTTCAGCCGTTCCTCAAAATAACTGTCCAGCAACTGGCCCAGGTTCTGTTCCGAGGCCACGGTGGCAGTGGATTCCTGTTGGGGATTGTCAGAAGGCCTGGAACAGCCCGTAAAACCAAGCGCCGCCAACGAGAGCGCTGCAGCCAGGACTAAGTGATGTTTTTCCATAGTGTGTAGGATTAGGTATAGGAAATATACTACGTGTGCCGCTAGAAAACAATGGCTGCCCCAACAACCAGTTCTTGGGTTAGGTATGGACAAACAAAAAGCCCCTGCTACCGGGGCAGCAGGGGCTCTTGTGGTTTAGTAGGCTTCCATCAGGAAGTTGATGTCATCGGCAGGCTTGAACTCCATCGGTTTCTGCCCCTGCAGGAAGATGCGGGCGGAGTGAGGTCCTTTCAGTTCCAGTCGCTCTCCGGTCACGCGCAGCATGCTGCCCTCGCGCAGACCCACTACAGGCTGCCGGTTGTGCACATGGAACTCCTGTATACGGGTCTCGCGCGTCTCCCCCATGTGGGTGGAATCCGGAAGCGGGTCCAGGTAATGCGGGTTCAGGTTGAAAGGCACCAGCTGCAAGGCATCAAATGACTTGGGGAATACGATGGGCATGTCGTTGGTGGTGCCGATGGTCTTGCCGGCAATGTTGGTGCCCGCGCTTGTGCCGATGTAGGGCATCCCTTTTTGCACCCGTTGCTGCAGCGGCTCAATCAGTTTGTTTTGGTACAGCTGCCGCAGAAGCAGGAAGGTATTGCCCCCGCCTGTGAATATGGCCTCTGCCTGCTGCACCGCCTCTATGGGATTTGATGCCTCGTGTATACCTGTCAGCGATACGCCCATTCGCTCGAAGGCCTCGCGTGCCTTGGCTGTGTAGTCGGTGTGGGAGATGCCGCTGGGGCGGGCATAAGGTATGAACAGTATGCTCTTGCGGTCCTGTAAAATTGATTTTATCTCTTCTTCGCAGTGCTCCAGGTAACCGGTACCGTGGGTAGTGGAGGTGCTGATTAGCAGTAGGCTTTTGCTCATTCCTGTCTATTGTTTTCTTGTATACTACCTGCTCTTGTAGGCGCACAAAAGTAGGAACAATCATCCAATTACGCCTAATCGGCGGCTGTTTAGTTACAATTCACAGCCCCAGCCGGCAGAGCGCCTGCAATCATACGTTCACTTTGAGCTTGATTGTCTCAAGATAAGGCTCCAGCGAGGCCTTGTTGGTGAGCGCACGCACCAGGCCTATCGTTTTGAGGTCGTAGAGGAACCAGAGCTCCACGTAGAAATCGTGGAACCAGTAGAGGTCGATTTTGCACCAGCCCCTGATGATGTGGTGCAGGTAGCGCCCCTGCTCCAGTACCAGCCTAGCCTGGTGGCGTGGCGGCAGGTTGTTGAAATCGGCTGCAGTTAACATAATGAACAAGCTAAAAACCTTTGGCAATGAAAAAGGCTGCCGGGGCAGCCTTTGGTTAAACGCAAATATCAGTCAAATTGATATCAATTCAGGTGCAGGGTGTACAGCTCAAATCGGTTGGAGGCGAAGCTCCAGTGTGAGGAAGAAGGATGAATCTCCACACCGTCTTCATCCATGATGGTCACAGCAAAGCCATCACCCTGGTTGAGGGGCTCCGTGAAGTGCTTCACGGGGTATACCTTGCCTTCCTCTATCCACTCTTCCGGTTCGAAAGCTGGCATGGACGCATCCACGCACTTCGCGTAGACCGTCATATAGCTTGGGGGAACAAATAAGTTTACCATGTGTACGTAACATTTTCTGAAAGATAAAAAATTCCTGCTAACCAGGAAACACCGCTTTAATAAATTTATGGAGTGGCTCTATGAGTCAAACACAAAAAGTATGCCTTTGTTCGCGGCCTAGCCATACCTGCCGTTTCGTCTGCTTGGCGTACTGTTACAATCTGCGCCCTCTTCTCTTTTTTATTCAGGTATAGCGGTCCAGAGCGGGGCTAGCCCGCGAAGATGGCCTGCAGTTGCAGCCACATTTGGGCATCAGACGTAGTATAGTATCCGGTCTGTCACATTTCAAAAACCTAATGCATACGCCTATGGAGCCATCAAACGCAAGAGCACAACAAAAGAGCAAACATACTTTCCCGGTGGCACCGGGGGTATGGGGGATGAAAACGATTTTTGTCAACCTTTTCTTCATCAGCGAACCCGATGGGTCGTGGGCGCTGCTGGACACGGGTGTGTATGGCTCAGCCGAAAAAATCAGGGGCGCCGCTGAGGAGCTATTCGGCAACATACGGCCGCGGGCCATCCTGCTCACCCACGGCCACTTTGACCATGTGGGTGCCGTGAAAGAGCTGGCACAGGAATGGAGCGTGCCGGTATACGCCCACCCGCTCGAGCTGCCCTACCTGACCGGGAAGTCAAGCTACCCGCCACCAGACCCTAGCGTAGGAGGCGGCGGCATGGCCTATATGTCTTTCCTGTACCCCAAAAAGCCGATTGACATCACCAACTCGGTGGAGCTGCTGCCCCCCGATGGCTCTGTGCCTGGTCTTCCGAGCTGGCGCTGGCTGCACACACCAGGCCATACGGCAGGGCACGTATCGTTTTTCCGGGAGCATGACCGCGTGCTGCTGGCCGGCGACGCCTTCGTGACACGGCATGGGGAATCGGTGATGGCCGTAATCACACAGAAACGCGAAGTACATGGGCCGCCTGCCTACTATACCTCTGACTGGGGGTCCGCTCACCACTCCGTAGAGAAACTGCTGGAGCTGAACCCGCGCGTGGCTGCCACCGGACACGGCATGCCGATGCAAGGCGATGAGCTGCTCTGGCAACTCGACAACCTGGTAAAGGATTTCTGGACAAAGGCTGTCCCCTCGCATGGCCGTTATGTGCATGAGCCAGCCCTTACAGATGAGCAAGGCGTCATCTCGGTGCCTCCTGCCACTGACAATACCGTACCCAAAGTGCTGGCAGCTGCTGGCTTGGTGGCTTTGGCTGGAGTGGCGCTGGTTGCCTACTCCAAACGAGGTAGTAACCAACGGAAGCATCAACGTGAGATGCGCAACCGCCCATTCTCCCATAACCGTCCGGCGCAGGGCATGCCTCCTACCGTGTCATCTACCCTGGATGAAGACGACCCCTATGCGCATACCAACAACTATCCGTAAAACAGCAAAGCCGGGAGCGCTAACTCCCGGCTTTGTCTTTTCTGACTGGTGATGGCTACTTGCTGCCGGCCCTGCCGGAGCCGCTCTTCTTGCCGCCCCCATCCTGTTTGTTCACGGTAGCCCAGGCGCGCTTTTCCGCCTCTTCTTGGCTCACGCCTTTTTTCTCATAGCCTTCTTCAATGTGCTGCGCCTTGCGCTTCTGCTTGTCCGTATAGGCTGATTTATCTCCTTGTGGCATAATCAGTAAAGTTATAGTTCAACATCATTCACAGGACCATTGCATTGGCCCCTCCTCCTTTTACGCTCCCTGGCAAGGAATGGCTCAAAGGTGGTCCTTCACGGATTTTCTATCTTTGCCGGTCAACAGCTTAAGTTCTGTGTTCCCCTTTACTAAAGTTAAGCAGCATGATACCTAGCGTTTTCAACTGGAGCGGCGGCAAGGATTCCGCGCTCTGCCTATACCAGGTGCTTCAGGAAGGCAGGTATAGCGTGGAGGCACTGCTGACAACGCTTTCAAGTAACACCCGGCGTGTCACCATGCATGGAGTGCGGCAGGAACTCCTGGAGCGACAGGCGCTGAGTCTTGGTCTGCCCCTGCAACAGGTCCTGCTGCCTGAGGAGACCGGCATGGAGGCTTATAATGAACGCATGCAGGAAACGTTGCTCGGCCTGAAAGCACAAGGTATAACCCACGCCATATACGGAGACATCAACCTGGAAGACCTGCGACAGTATCGGGAACAGCAACTGGCGCAGGCAGATATAGCTGCCGTGTTCCCGCTGTGGGGCCAGCCTACGACTGAGTTGGTGCGGGAGTTCCTGTCACTGGGTTTCAAGGCGGTGGTGGTGTGCGTGAACGCCCGCCTCCTGGACAGTTCCTTTGCAGGCAGGCTGTTGGACGAAAGCTTTTTGAAAGAATTGCCCGCCGGAGTAGACCCAGCCGGAGAGAACGGCGAGTTCCATACCTTCGCCTTTGATGGCCCCATCTTCCGGGAGCCGGTCAGGTATAGCCTGGTCGGTAAAGTGCTCAGAACCTATGGCACCACCACCGAACCGGACAGTAATGGATTAACCCAATACGATAAACCGGCTTACGACACGGGCTTCTGGTTCTGTGACCTTTTGCCTACTTAAGGCATAGGACATCATGCAGATGACAAGGTATAGAAAAGGCTTCTTTAGGTAATTCCCGCCACATGTTTGCGCAATTGCCTACCTTTGCAACATGGTATCATTGAGGCAACTTTTCTTACAGCACCAGGCGCAGACATCGGATTTCCCACTTATGATTGAGGTGGAGAAGGCAGAAGGGATATACATGTATGGCAGTGGCGGGCAGCGCTACTTGGACCTGATTTCAGGTATAGGCGTGAGCAATGTCGGTCACCGGCACCCCCGGGTGCTGCGCGCCATTCACGACCAGTTGGATAAGTACCTGCACCTGATGGTGTACGGCGAGTTTGTGCAGGGCCCTCAGGCGCTGTTGGCACAGGCGCTGACCAGCACGCTGCCCAAGCGCCTGAACAACGTGTATTTCCTGAATTCTGGCACGGAGGCTGTTGAAGGAGCCTTGAAACTGGCCAAGCGCTATACCGGCCGCACCGAACTTGTCTCCTGCCGAAACGCCTACCATGGCTCCACCCAAGGCGCGCTTTCCGTGAACGGCAGCGAAAGCTTCAAAAACGCGTTCCGGCCATTGCTGCCCGATGTGCGCATCATCACCCATGGCTCCGTGCCCGACCTGGAGCAAATCACCACA
Source organism: Pontibacter roseus DSM 17521 (assembly GCF_000373265.1). GTDB lineage: Bacteria > Bacteroidota > Bacteroidia > Cytophagales > Hymenobacteraceae > Pontibacter > Pontibacter roseus. The sequence continues at coordinate 178,753 of NZ_KB890766.1, read as the reverse complement.
CGCACGGCCGCCATCATCATCGAAACGGTGCAGGGCGAGGCGGGTGTACGCGTGCCGGAGAAAACCTACCTGCAACTGCTGCGGCAGCGCTGCACCGAGGTGGGCGCGCTACTTATCCTGGACGAGATACAGACGGGTTTTGGGCGCACCGGTACTTTCTGGGCATTCGAGCAATTCGGTATTGAGCCGGATATTCTGCTCTGTGCTAAAGGTATGGGTGGCGGCATGCCCATCGGGGCCTTCATCGCACCGCAGGAAATCATGGCTGCCTTCAAAACCGACCCGATTCTGGGCCACTGCACCACCTTTGGGGGACACCCTGTGAGTTGTGCGGCATCGCTGGCCACCCTACAGACCATATTGGAGGAAAACCTGCTGCAGGAGGTGGAGCGAAAGGCCAGCCTGTTCAAAGAGCTGCTCGTGCACCCTGCCATCAAGGGTATCCGCAACCAGGGCCTCATGATGGCCGCCGAGTTCGAATCGTTTGAGGTGCTGAAAGCCGTGATAGACCGCGCCATCCTCAACGGGGTTCTCACCGACTGGTTCCTGTTCTGCGACAACTCCATGCGCATCGCCCCTCCCCTCATCATTACTGAGGAGCAGATTCGTGAAGCTTGCGACATCATCCTCACCTCGATTGAGGAAGTGGTAGGCCAGGTATAGGTATAGGTATAGCTACAGGTCAGTACAGAAACTTCTGTACCAATATTGCCAGTCATAATGTCGGTTCTGGAGCCAGAGACAATACCTTGACCGGTTGCCTGATGGCCTGAATGAAGTGGGACAATCGGCGCTTATTTTATCCTTTCGCACAAATAATCCCTGAAAAGCGATATCCACGGCAGCTTCAGCACGTACAAGCCGAAGCCACTACTGTATTGGTAGTGCGAACTTTCGAACCTGCTTTGCTTTTATGGAAATAGCCATCGTGCTGACGTTGCTGTTGATAGCGGTGATACTTTTCGCTACTGAGAAAGTCTCTATCGAGATTGTGACGCTGCTCATGCTCATCATCCTAGCTAGTTTGCGCATTATCACGCCGGAAGAGGCCTTCGCCGGCTTCAGCAGCGACTTCATCATCATCATCGCTTCCATCTTCATCCTCAGCGCCGCGCTCGAGGAGACGGGTATTCTAGACTTTGCCGTAGTTCGCCTGGTGCGCCTGGCCAAACGGAGCACCAATCTGATGCTGCTGATGGTTATGCTTGTGACAGGCATCGTGTCAGCCTTCATGAACAACACCACCGTGACGGCCATGTTTGTAACACCGCTCGTGGGTTTGTCCAAGCGCATCAACAAGAGTGCCTCCAAAATACTCATGCCACTGGCCTATGCCGCCATCCTGGGAGGAACCTGCACCCTGATTGGCACTTCCACCAACGTGGCTGTGAGCGGCTACATCGCCAAGGTGGGCCTGGAGCCCATTGGGCTTTTCGAAATATCAGGCATTGGGCTGATTATCTTCCTGGTGGGTGTGGCCTACATGATGACTATCGGACAGCGCATGCTCCCCGACCACACCGACCAGCAACTAGCCGAGGAGTACAAGCTGCAGAAGTATGTGACGGAGGTCGTTGTCATGCCGGATTCCATGCTCATCGGGCAATTGGTGTTCGCCTCTGATCTGACCTCGCTCAACCTGCGTATGCTCAACATCATACGGGGCAAAGAGAACTTCCTACCCGACTTTCGGACACGCATACGGGAAGGTGACGTGCTGCTGGTGGAAGGGGACTTGGACAACCTGATGAAGGTGAAGGAGACTAAGGGAATACAGATTATGGCCGATGTGCTGGCGGCTCAGGACCTGGAGACCGAGAACATCCGGCTGGCGGAGGTGATGATAACCCGGCAGTCGAACCTGATAAACCGCACGGTGAAGGAATCGGAGTTTCTCAGGCGCTTCGGGCTGGTGGTACTGGCCGTGTCACGCCACGGGGAGACGCTCCGCAGCAAAATCGGGAGTATGGAGCTTCGGATGGGGGACGTGCTGCTGGTGCAGGGCGCGCCGCAGCGCTTTGACCAACTGCGCAGCTCCAACCACCTGGCCGTGCTGGACGAGTTTGAGCCACTGCTCTTCAAGAAGCGGAAAGGCATCATCGCCATCAGCTGTTTCCTGCTCGCCATTGTGGCCGGCACCATGGACCTGCTCCCGCTTTCCATCGCCTTTCTCATGGCGGCCGTCATCAGCATCCTATTGCGTTGCATCAGCAGCGAAAAGGCCTACAGCGCCATCGACTGGCGCCTGCTCATTTTGATTGGAGGTATGACGGCCTTTGGCACGGCCATGGAAAACTCGGGGGCGGCTGATTTCCTGGCACACGGCATCGTGGACCTGATGGGACCTGTTGGCGGCAAGATGGGGATACTGGCCGGTTTCGTGTTGCTTACTGTTATCCTCACGCAACCCATGTCCAATGCGGCTGCAGCCCTTGTTATCATACCAGTGGCCTTGCGGGCGGCCATAGAGGTAGGCGCCGACCCGCGGGCCTTCGCCATAGCTATCATGCTGTCTGCCTCGGTGTCTCTGGTGACGCCTTTTGAACCCTCCTGTATTCTGGTCTACAGCCCGGGCAAGTACCGCTTTTGGGATTTCATCAAGATAGGTTCTCCCCTCACCTTGCTGCTCATCACGGTTATTTTACTTTTGGTGCCAGTGTTCTGGCCCATGTAGAGTTAACCCGTATAGGTGGATTGTCAGGAAAGAAAGGAAAACAGGACCATCACCACTACGGCTCCGAACAGGCCAGCACCGAAAATCAGCTTTCCGGCCAACATGGCGACATCTTTTTCGGCGCGGGGGAGCCGCAGGTAGTTCAGGCTCAGGTTGAGCAGGTACACCAGTATGGTGAGCAGAAAGCTGATGAACCAGAAGGCTGAAAAGCGAAAGATGAAGTCGTTGGAAAGGTAGCCCTGCTGGTAGGGGCTGTAGCGCAACTCGTGCGCAAAGAAAAGGTACGCGAGCAGAACCAGCGAAAATCCGAAAGCACCCAACACCACACTATTCAACACACGCAGGTTTCTCATCGTATACGCTGCCCCTTCCTTGAATCAATAATTGAGATAATCCTGTGCATCCTGCTTGATGGCCTCCCTTGGCAAGCCGTCCTTCACGCCCATGGAGATTTTACGGACCAGTACCCCCACAATGGCTTTCTTGAAACCGAGCTTGGAGGCCATGTGGATACAGAACTCCATCTCGTTCTCATCCACGATGCCGTCGGCTAGCATCATCTCCACCAGGTCGTATATCTGGTCGAAGCGCTCTGAGTCGTTGGAGGGCAGTTGGGGCTTGGCATCATTCACCTGGGAGAGCAGGTTGCGTACCTCGCTCGCCTTCATCCCATGCTTCTTTCCGATGCCAATGATGAAATCCATTTCGGAAGGGTCCACGTGCCCATCTATTTTGGCCAAGGCGCCGAGGTTGGTGATGTGGCTCTTAAGCTTTTTTACTTCTTCACTTTCGAAAAAACCAAACATACAACTCCCTTTTAATGGTGTAGGTAAATCTTAACAGTATCATAACGACACAGCAGCCCAAAGCCTTGTCTGATGCACTTATTTTTGCATAAGATTTTTCAGAACATCCGTTTGTTCCCCTGTCCGTATGCATGGCACAGGATAGTGCTCCTACATACGGTTTCTGCTATCTTGTTAGTTATAGTTTTGTATTCTTTTTTTATTTCCGCTTACTTTAGCATTTACGCGCCCACAGGCGGTTTGATATAAGTGTACAGGAAAGTCAGATGCGCAGAAGCCCGTGGTGCGTAACCAGTGATACATTAAAAAATACTCACACCTATGAAAAAAATCGGTGTTTTTACATCAGGAGGCGACTCTCCGGGAATGAATGCGTGCATACGCGCCATCGTGCGAACGGCTGTTTACCATGGCATAGAGATATACGGCATCAGAAGAGGCTACAACGGCATGATTAAAGGCGACATCTTCAAAATGGAGTCGCAGACGGTGAGCAATATCATACAGAAGGGCGGGACCATCCTCAAATCGGCCAGAAGCAAGGAGTTCACGACCAGGGAAGGGCGGCAGGCCGCCTATGAGCAGTTGAAGCAGCACGGCATCGAGGGATTGGTGGCCATTGGTGGCGACGGCACCTTCACGGGCGCCAACATCTTTTTCGAGGAGTATGGCATACCCACCGTTGGTGCGCCGGGCACCATCGACAACGACCTCTACGGCACCGACTATACCATTGGCTACGATACGGCCGTGAACACGGCGCTGGATGCCATTGACAAGATACGGGACACGGCCGACAGCCACGAACGGGTGTTCTTTGTAGAGGTGATGGGCCGCGACTCCGGTTACATCGCCATACCTTGCGCCATAGGCGGCGGCGCTGAAATCGTGATGATTCCGGAGACGGATACTTCCATCGACTATGTGATAGATACGCTGAAAGCTGGCTGGAACCGCTCCAAGACCTCTTTCATTGTGATTGTGGCCGAAGGCGACGAAGAAGGAAGCGCAACCGATATAGCTGCTAAGGTATCGAGCCTGATACCCAACATGGATGCCCGCGTTACCATACTGGGGCACGTGCAGCGTGGGGGCGCCCCAACGGCAGCCGACCGCATGCTGGCCAGCCAACTGGGCATCGCCTGCGTGGAGGGACTGATGGCTGGCCATAAGAATGAGATGGCTGGCATTATCAACAGCCAGCTTGTATACACACCTTTCATCGAGACCATCACAAAGCAGAAGCTCATTAACCCGAACTTCACCCGGATGGTGGATATCCTGTCGGTATAGCATCTAAATGCACAAAGCAGCGCAGGCTGGCAGTTCCAAACTGCCAGCCTGCGCTGCTTTGTGCCAAGCTCATTGTTTCGCCTCGTTCATGCTGCTGTCGATGAAAGAGACTATCTCCTCCCACTGCTGGGGGTGGAACCAGGTATAGTCAGGGAATTTGTGAAACCAGGTGAGCTGCCGTTTGGCGTAGCGGCGGCTGTTGCGCTTGAGCAGCCGCACGGCTTCTTCCCAATCGTACTTCCCTTCCAGGTAATCGAAAATCTCTTTGTAGCCTACCGTTTGGAGGGCATTGTGGTGCCGGTGCGGGTATAGCGCCTCGGCTTCCTGCAGGAGCCCCTGCGCCAGCATCAGGTCCATGCGCTGGTCAATGCGGCGGTAAAGCTCCTCCCGGTCCCGGTTCAGGCCAATCTTGATGATGCGGAATGGCCGCTCGCGCTGCTCCTGCTTCCGAAACGAAGAATACGGCTGCCCGCTGGAGTGGCAGACCTCCAGCGCCCGAATGATGCGTTGCGGATTGGCCTGGTCCACGCGAGCATAGTACTGCGGGTCGGCCTGCTGCAGCTGCTCCAGTAACGGGGCCAGCCCCTGCTGCCGGTAAGTGTCCTCCAGTTGCTGCCGTATGGTCGGGTCAGTCTCGGGCATCTCGTCCATCCCTTCGCTCACGGCGCGCACGTACAGGCCCGAGCCGCCCGTCAGAATGACCGCATCCTTCCCTTTGAACAATTCTTGCAGCAGGTTGAGGGCGTTCTGCTCGTAGGCGCCTGCGTTGTAGGGCTCGGTGATATGGTGGGAATCGATGAAGTAGTGCCGCACTCCCTGTTGCTCCTCCTCCGTGGGCTTGGCTGTGCCGATACTCATCTCCTTGAAGAACTGCCGTGAGTCGGCTGAGAGAATGTCGGTCTGGTAATGCTGGGCCAGGCGCACGCACAAGTCCGTCTTGCCTACGGCCGTCGGCCCTACCACCACTATCAAGAATTTGCATGCATCAGGGGGAGCCATAGGTATAGCGTTTGGGTTGGTTCTACAGAAAAAGGCCTCTGACGCCACACGAAGAGCCTTTTTAGAGGAGCTGGTGCAAAATACCGCCAGAAAACAGCACAAATTAAAAGCCTTTCTTGTTAATCGGGAAGTAAAGTGCGTCCAGCATTCATTTTTTTACTAAATTATCGGTTTCAACCTGCGCCTGAGGTAAGAGCAACAGGCCGATTCGTCTGATAGTCCAGACACTAAACCAAGACATTCAAATGCCTATTATACCAAGTCGTCCTACTACCGAAAACCTTACGACACAGGCTAACAGCCTTTTGCAGGTGCTGACGCAGCTGTTCCCTGCCAATACAGGTATACTGGTGGCTTCGCAGAGCGGCGAACTTTTGGCTGCCAACGGGGAAGCGTCAGGTTTGCTCCGCTTGTCGCTAGAGGAGACAGAGCTGAGCATACGTCCGCTGCTCAGCCTGGAGGAAGAGGAGGATTTCATCGCTTTCCGCCACGAACTGCTCCAGAACAACAAGCTGGACGGCAAGCTGAGGGGCCCGTCCATGCGGCCGTATACCTACAGCTGCCAGCAAGTGCTGTTTCAGGACTATACCTTCCTGTGCCTCGAAGTGCCCGGCATGGTGTTGCACACCGCAGAAGACGCCTCCTCCAGCGACGACAGTTACCACAACGTGTTCGACGACAGCACGGAGCCGCTCTTCATCCTGGACCAGGAGGGCAACTTCATTGACATCAACCGCAGCGGCCTGGAACTGATAGACCAGCAGAAGCACAACCTGATAGGCAAATCCATTTTCCGCAACTTCGACCTGAACCTGTTTGAGCGCGTGGCCCTGCGCAACCAGCTGAAGAACACCCTGCATGGCGAGCCCCAGAAGTTTGAGTGGTGGCTCCATGAGCGGGACCAGGAGTTGTTGCCGGTAGAGATATCGCTGCGCCGCGGCACGTTCCATGGCGAGGTGGTGATTTTCGGCTCTGCCAAGAACCTGTATGAGGCGGTGGGAGCCGAGCGCAATGTGCGCTTCCGAAACCACCAGCTCGAGTTTGTGAACCACCTCATCACCAACCTTTCGGCCACCGGCAGCCGGGAAGATGTGCTGCGCTATACCTTGGACGAGCTGCTGGAGAAAAGCGACGTGGTGGGCGGAGCCGTGTACAGTTTTGATGCTTCGCACCAGAAGGTATACCTCTCCCACTCGGCAGGCAGCCGGCTCGGGGGTACGCTCCCTATGTTCGCGGAATTCTCGCAGGCGCAGGCTGAGCAGCTGCTCCAAGGCGAGCGGCGCAAGGTGCTGCAGGATGTCACTCTGCAGTTGGAGCAGTCGCTAGGCCATCACCTCACCGTGGTTCCCATCACCACTGACTCCAACCTCATCGCGCTGTTGCTGGTTTGGCCGGGGCATGAGTCCAAAATCACCCAATCCTTCGTGGCGCTGCTCGACTTCATAGGCTCAGCCATAGGTAACTACATATCCAAGCACGAGCTGTTGCAGCAACTGTCGCATACCGAAGACAAGTACAAGCTGGTGTTCGAGGCTTCTTATGATGCCATCCTGCTTTTCCGCGATGGCGTGGTGGTGGAGTGCAACGAGAAGGCGCTGCAGTTCTTCCGCTGCAACCGCGAGGATTTGGTAGGCAAGAGCCCGGTAGATTACTCCCCGGAGTTCCAGCCGGACGGCATGCTCTCCACTGAGAAGACGGCCCAGCTTATGGACAAGCTACTGAGAACCGGGAAGCACATCACCGTGGAGTGGAAAAACATCCGCAAAGACGGCACCCCAGTGGATGCGGAGCTGAACCTGAACCGTATCATGATTGACGGGCAGTACCATGTGCTGGCCCTGAAACGCGACATCACGGAGCAGAAGCAGATACAGGTAGCCCGGCGACGGGAAGAAGTGGCGCGTGAGTCCATGGCGCATTTCCGCAGCTTCCTGGAGAAGGTGAACCTCATTTACTACAGCCTTGATACGGAAGGCAACGTGGCCTACGCCAACGATTACTTCCTTAAGTATGTAGAATACACCCGCGAGGAGCTTATCGGGCAGAGTTTCTACGAAATGCTGGTGCCGGAGGAAGACCGCGATAACCGCTTCCGTGATTTTAAGAAGTCGCTGGAGACGAGGCAGCTCAACTCCTATTACGAGCGCGATGTGGTCACGAAGTCTGGCCAGGTGAAGACCATGCGCTGGAATTGCATGTTTGAGTATGGCCCCGAGGGAGAGCTGATAGGTCTGACCAGCGTGGGCAAGGACATGACGGACAAGCGTATCGCCATGGAGGCCCTGAAGGACAACAAGATACGCCTGCAGGACCTGTTCGACAATGCGCACGACCTTATACAGAACATCTCGGTAGACAACAAATTCATCTTCGTGAACCGGGCCTGGAAAGAGCGCCTGGGCTATACCGACCATGACATTGAGTCGCTCACGCTGAACGACATCGTGCACCCCTATTACAAGGCCAAGCTCATCTACCAGCTGCGCAACCTGTACAAGGGCGAGAATGTGAACAAGATGGAGACGGTGTTCCTGACCAAGGCTGGCAAGCCTGTGCACCTGATTGGCTCCATCACCTGCAGCTGGCAGGACGGACGCCCTGTCGCTACCCGTGCTATCCTGCACGACATCACCGACCGCATCAAGGCGGAGCGCCTGCAGAAGGTATACTACAGCATCGCCAACCTGGCCATCAGCAGCAAGGACCTCAACTCGTTGTACAGCGCCATCCACCGCGAGCTGAGCAAAATCATAGAGACGCGCAACATCTACATTGCCCTGTGCGACAATGACCACCGCCACCTGCACTTTGTGTACCTGGTCGACCAGTTCGTGGACAAGGCCGCCAAGGCGCAGGTGCGCCGGCCTTTTTCGGTGGGGCTGTCAGAATACATCATCGAGACGGGCAAGCCGCTCTACATGCAGAAGTCAGAGCTGATGGAGCTGGCCCGGGAGCAGAACTTCACCATACACGGGGCGATGCCGGAGGTAATTCTCTGTTCGCCGCTCGCCATAGGTGACCGCATCATCGGGGTCATCACACTGCAGGACTACCAGGACCCGAACGCCTATGTGCATACCGACATCGAAATCCTGCACTTCATCTCCAACCAGGTGGCCCTGGCCATTGAGCGGAAGCGCAACGAGGAGCAGATAAACATCCAGAACGCGCGCCTAAACGCCATTTTCGAATCAGGCACACACCACATGTGGTCGCTGAACCGCGATTTTGAGCTCACGTCGTTCAACCGCAACTTTGCCCAGGCCTTTGCCGAGCGCAACGGGCGTGAGTTGGAACCCTATGTGCGCATCGATGACGTGTCGATGGTGCATGAGAACTCCTATGATTTCTGGGAGGAGAAGTACCGGAAGGCCTTCACCGGCGTTCCTCAGCACTTTGAGATACACCTAAACAGCCCAGAGAGCTGGCGAGAGGTATACCTGAACCCGATATACCTGGAGGACGGCACCTTCGAGGAGATTTCAGGTATAGCCCTGGACATTACTGACAAGAAGCGCTCGCAGCTGGCACTGGCACAGAGCGAGGTGAAGTTCCGCAGCATTTTCGAGTCGTTTCAGGACGTGTACTACCGCACGACTTTGGACGGAACCATCCAACTGGTCAGCCCATCGGTGCAGAGCCTGCTCGGCTTCCGGGAGGAAGAAATTCTCGGCACATCCTCTGAGCTGTTGTATGCCAACAAGGCTGACCGTGAGGTGCTCAAGCAGCGGGTGCTGGAGTTTGAGAGCACACGTGATTTCGAAGTGGAGATGGTGTGCAAAGACGGTAGCACCAAAACCGTGTTACTCGACGCACGGCTCACCTACAATGACGAAGGCAACCCGGTAGGTTTGGAAGGGGTGCTGCGCGACGTGTCAGAGCTGAAGCGCACGCAGGTGGCCCTACTCAAAGCCAAGGAAGAGGCCGAGAACTCCCTGAAGGTGAAGACCCAGTTCCTGGCTAACATGAGCCACGAACTGCGTACGCCTATGAACGGCATCATCGGCATGATTGAGCTGCTGAGCCAGATTAGCACAGACGAGGAGCAACGCGAGTACATTGACACGCTACGCAAATCCTCGGACGCCCTGCTGGCCATCCTCAACGACATCCTGGACCTCTCCAAGATGCAGGCAGGCAAGCTGGTGCTGCACGAAAACGGCATGGACCTGCACGACACGCTGAACAAGATACACTCCCTGTTCGCAAACCGGGCCCAGCAGAAAGACCTGTACTTCACCTATACCATCACTCCGGAAACGCCACGTTATATACTCACAGATGAGACGCGCTTCCTGCAGGTGCTTTCCAACCTGACCTCCAACGCCATCAAGTTCACAAACGAGGGCGAGGTGAGTATACACGTGGATGCCAAACCGCTGAAGAAGAACGGCGAGTACCAACTCATGATTCGGGTGAAGGACTCAGGTATAGGTATATCAGCCGATGACCAGAAACTTCTGTTCACGGACTTCACGCAGCTGGACAACTCCTCTACCAAGACCTTTGGTGGAACAGGCCTGGGTCTGGCCATCTCCAAACAGCTCACCCACCTGCTGGGCGGCGACATCGGGGTGGAGTCCACACCGGGCAATGGCAGTACCTTCTGGTTCACCATCCGGGTCAGGAAGGCCGACGGCGCAGAGGTAGAGGCTGAGTTGCAGCGCCTGCAGCTGCAGAACGCCGAAGTAGAGGCGCTGGAGTTCGAGCCCTACGTGCTGCTGGTAGACGACAACCAAATAAACCAGAAAGTGGCTTTCAAGCTGCTCGAGCGCCTGGGCTGCCGCACCGAAATCGCCTCCAACGGCTATGAGGCCATCGAACTGGCCCTCAACAACAGCTACGACATGGTGTTCATGGACATACAGATGCCGGAGATGGATGGCGTGACAGCCACCTCCATCATCAAGGAAAAGCTGGGCATAGCCTGCCCGCCGGTGGTGGCCATGACGGCCTATTCCATGCGCGAGGACGCTGAGAAGTTCATGAGCCAGGGTATGGACGACTACATCTCCAAGCCCGTGAAAAGCTCAGACCTCCACAAAGTGATAACCCGCTGGCAACAGAACGGCTGGAAACGGCAGGAAACCGCCCAGGTAGACACCGTTGAGGCAGACGACACGGCCGCAGCCTCGCAACCCATCATTGATGAGCAGATTGTGGAACAGCTCAACCAGATAGGCGGAAGCGACTTTACGAAGCAGCTATACCTGGAATTTGAGGAGGAAGCGGGCGAACTCCTGCAGGAAGCCAAAAAAGACATGGAGGCACAACAATACAAAAGTATTTTAAGTACATTGCATCAGCTTAAGGGAACCGGCTTCACGCTGGGCATAAACCTGATGGCCGAACTGGCCAAGCAGCTGGAGCATGATATCAAACACGACCGTTTCGAGGACGTGGAAGAGAACTTCAGCAGGCTGCTGGAACAATTTGAAAACTACCGTAAAGCTTACAAAGAAATTATTCTATAGTTTATATTCTTATGGCCGATAACAAAACCATACTGATTGCAGAGGACAGCTCTGTGATTCTAAACCTGACGAAGAAGATTCTGGAGCTGCAGAACTACAAGATTCTGACTGCCAAGAACGGCAGCGAAGTAATCAAGCAGGTAGAGAATAACAAGATAGACGCCATCCTGATGGACCTCAACATCCCTATCAAGAACGGCATGGAGTGCTCCAAGGAGATACGCGCGCACAAAGACAAAGCCATCGCTAACATTCCAATCATAGCGGTAACCGGCAACGCCAACAACTACACCATGGAAGACTTCCAGGAAGTGGGCATCAACGAGTACCTGCCTAAGCCATTGGACTTTGACATGCTGGTACAGACAGTAAAGAAGCACACCGGAGAGGCGTAAATGGAACTGAAGTACACGCGGCCTTTTCTAAACAAGCTGGAGGATATTTTTGCGGAGTCGGATTTTGTGCTGCGCTACGAGAAGGGCAATTTCAAAGCGGGCTACTGTGTACTGAAAGACATGAAGGTAGCCGTTGTGAACAAGTACTTCAGCCTGGAAGGGAAAATCAACTGCCTTTACGACATTCTGAGAACCATTTCTGTGGATGAAAGCCTGCTGAGCGACAAGAACAGGCAGCTCTATCTGGACATCCGAAACCAGGAAAAAACCAATTGAGAGTAACGCTTTTAGGCACGGGCACTTCCCAAGGCGTCCCCGTCATCGGGTGCTCCTGTGAAGTGTGCCGTTCTGTTGACTATAGAGACAAGCGGCTACGGGTATCGGTGCATATGCAGGTAGGCGGCAAGAGCATCATCATCGATTCTGGCCCTGATTTTCGCCAGCAGGTGCTGCGCGAGCGGATTCGCACGCTCGATGCCATCGTGTTCACGCACGAGCACAAAGACCACACTGCCGGCCTCGACGACATACGCGCCTACAACTTCTCGCAACACAAGGACATGCCCCTGTATGGGGAAGAGCGGGTGCTGGAGCAGCTCAAGCGGGAGTTTGCCTACATCTTCTCCGGTATACAGTACCCCGGAATCCCCCGCGTGGAACTCCACCCCATCACCGAAGAACCTTTCGAGGTGGAAGGCGTGCCATTTATCCCTATCCGGGTGAAGCACTACAAGCTGCCTGTGCTGGGTTTCCGCGTGGGCGACTTCACCTACATCACCGATGCCAACCATATATCGGAGGAGGAAAAAGAAAAAGTGCGCGGCTCCAAGGTGGTCGTGCTGAACGCGCTGCGCCGGGAGCCGCACATCTCCCACTTCTCACTGCAGGAAGCCGTTGACCTGCTGGAGGACCTCCAGCCCGAAAAGGCCTACCTGACACACATCAGCCACCTGCTGGGCCAGCACCGCGAGGTAGAGCTTACCCTCCCCGACTTCATCCGCTTGGGCTACGACGGCCTGCAGTTTGAGGTATAGCCCTGCTGCTTCCTTGACTTCTTGACAAGTGACGTATTGACAAAAATTCTACCGCATCGTGTGCTCTTATCGGGTTAGTAAAGACGAATCTGGTTGTGACTCTTGATACGATGTGAGCATCTATTGTCCTTCATCACCCAGTCCCTTGCCTATTCAAAACCATGCACCAAAACTATTACTTCCTCCGGCAACTTACTGAGCATCTACGGCCTCGGCTGGTAGGTTCTGAGCTAATCACATGTTTCAGCCAAAACAAAGATGAGCTTATCTTGGGCTTTGCCGCAGCGGAGCAGGAGTTCTACATACGGGCCTTACTCACCTCCCATTTCTCCGCCCTCTCCTTCCCATCAGAATTCAAGCGGGCGCGGGCCAATACCATCAACCTGTTCAACGAACTGCAAGGCCAGGTGGTGCAGGAGGTGGTGCAGCACCTGAATGAGCGTAGCTTCTACCTGAAGTTCAGCAATGATTTTCTGTTGCTTTTCAAGTTGTTTGGTAACCGCTCCAACATCGTGCTGTTCGAGGGCGAGGAGCCGCTGAAAGTGTTTCATAAGAAGTTCGGTGCTGACCTGGAACTGGACCCGCTGCAGATGGACCGACCGCTGCGGCAGAATTTTGAAGCCTTTGCGGCGGCCGAAGGAAACCTCCGGAAGGTATACCCTACCTTCGGCGACCTGCCGGCACTATACCTGGAGAACAAGAGCTACAGCAGCCAACCTTTAGCGCAGAAGTGGGAACTGGTGCAGGACATGCTGGAGATTCTGGAGAACCCCGAGGCTTACTACCTCGTCAAGCTGGCGGGCAAGAAGCGCCTGTCGCTGCTAGAGATGAGCGAAGTGGAGCAGGTATACCCGGACCCGCTGGAGGCTCTGAATGCCTTCACGCGCCTCTACCTCACCGAGACCGGCTTTGAGCGGCAGTACGAACAGACAAAGCAGCAGCTCCTCAAAAGACAAACCGCCACACAGGCTATACTAGAGCAGACGGAAGTGCGGCTACAGGAGCTCCGTCACAACCGCTCCTACTCCCAGGCCGCCGACATCCTGATGGCGAACCTCACCAATATTCCGCCGCGCGCCACGGAGGTGGAGCTCTACGATTTCTACACCGACCATACCCGCACCTTCAAGCTTAAAGCAAATGAAACGCCTCAGAAGCAGGCCGAACGGCTTTACCGCAAAGCCAAAAACCAGCACGTGGAGGTACGACAGCTGGATGAGCGACTAGAACGGAAGTTGGAAGAGGCCATCGTGTTGGAGGATGCCCTGCAGGCGCTGGAAGAGGTGAAAGGTTATAAGCAACTCAAGGCATACCTGAAAGACCACGCTCAGCTGTTAACCACCAGGCAGCAGGCCCAGCAGGAAATCCCTTTCCGCCTGTTCGAGACAGAGGGCTTCAAGATACTGGTGGGCAAAAGCGCTCAGAACAACGACCTGCTTACCCAACGCCATACCTACAAAGACGACCTTTGGCTACACGCTAAGGATGTGTCGGGCTCCCACGTGGTCATCAAGCACCAGGCAGGCAAAACTATACCTAATACCGTACTGGAAAAAGCTGCCCAGCTGGCTGCCTACTACAGCAAGCGCAAAAGCGACTCCCTCTGCCCCGTTCTCTACACCCCTAAGAAGTGGGTGCGGAAACCAAAAGGAGCCCCAGCCGGCGCTGTGGTGGTGGAGCGAGAACAAGTATTACTTGTGAAGCCGGAAAACCCCTTTGAGCGGAAAAATTGAGGTAGGTTACATTATCGGGCCAAGTGACTTGACTAGGTCCAGCCCACACCTTTTCGTCTATCGGAGATAGCCCCTTTCCCCAGGCAGGGAGTTCGCCATTACTGTTGGCTTAGGAATAGAAGCTGTGCTAATTCTTGGCATGGTAGTAAGTGCTGCAAGCTCACACTACCTGGGAGTGACAACCACCTGCACATACTGAAAGCGGCTTTTCCACTGCTGTCATTTCGACGAAAGGAGAAATCTGTTACGCTTCCCACCGCCGGTGCGAGCGCAGCGGGAAACGGCGGTGAAACAGGTGAGTCGGCAACAGTAGGGACTGGCAGAAAGGCGGGTTTGAGCTTACGCTGAACCTGCGGCAAGTAGGGCATGAGATTCCTCCTTTCGTCGGAATGACAGGAGGAGCGGCAAGACGGGAGTAGCATAGGTATGGGAATCAGGAGCTGTCTGTCCAGCAGTCGATATTTAGTAGGTATAGGCTTAACCCCCCTCTTACTCCCCTCAAGGGGAGAGCCTCCACTATAGCAACGGAGCGAAGACACTAGCCAGGTGCACCGATGACGTTTTTTTGTTCGAGCGTTCAGCGAGTTCAAAAGCGTCTTGATTATTTTGCTTACTTTTCTCATCAAGGAGAAAAGTAAGGCCCCGCCGGCTAGGCGAAGCTATGAAACATCACAGCGAGCAAACCGCAGAGACAGCAGCTACAAGTGAAGGGCAAAAGCCCCTAAAAACAAAAAAGCCCCATTCAGTTAAGAACAGAGCTTTTAGAGTGCGCGCGGGGAGATTCGAACTCCCACACCCGAAGGCACCACCCCCTCAAGATGGCGTGTCTACCAATTTCACCACGTGCGCAGGTAATTAGGTCTGCAAAAGTATAGAGCAGTTTCGAGAATTGCAACACTCTAGCGGCCTACAGCCTATTTTTTACAGCAATCGTGTCATCGCCTTTACACACATTGCACGCTTTCAACTATTTAGCCTGCTGCGGCAAGGTATAGCGGAGGCCTAAAAATAACCGTCTCCCCTGCAGTGGCGCATAGTTGTACTCCGTGTCAAAGCTATACCCGTTTGGGTTATCCACCTCCACCTGCTTGTCAAATGGGTCAAAAGGTCGCATGAGCGGGTGCTCTGGCATAAAATTGAAGAGGTTCTTCACGCCGCCGTATACCTCCAGCCCTTCCTGCAGGACTTTGGTGAGCTGTAGGTTTTGCAGCGTGAACCAAGGCGATTTTTCCGGCCTGAAATCGTTTTCCTGCACGGGCAGGAACATAGGCCCTTTCACGCTGCCGGTGTAGTCCAGGCTCAAGCCCTTATTCCTGAACTGGTAGGAGGCGGTGAAGGTCCCCGAAAACCGGGGTGCGTGCAGTTGTGGCTCCCGTTCCTGCCGCCCTTCCTCGTCTGCCTGAACCTGGTACACATCCATTAGCGTGGCACCGGCCAGCAGCCGCAGCGGGAAAGTGAAAGCTAGCTCACCGTTCAATGCCACTCCCTTAGAAATGGCATGGCCGCTCAGGTTGTCATAGATTATGAGATTGTCATCCGTCAGAAAATCAGCCACTATCTTGTTGGTGAAGTAGGTATAGAAAGCCGATGCCTCCAGGTTCAGGAAGCCGCTGCTCAACGGCACGTAGCGTTGGTAGTTCAGGCTGGCGTTGTAAGATTGCTCCGGCTTCAGCTCGTTCTGAATCACCACCTCACGGGCTCCAGTCAGGGCGGCATGGTCCTCGGTGAAGAGGTTTACTACCCGATAGCCGTTGCCCAGGCTTAGCCGAAAGGTGTTATCCGCGTTGGGCGACCACTTGGCGTTGAAGCGCGGCGAGAGAATTCCCCTGTGCTCCGAATTGTAGTCATAGCGCAACCCGGTGAGCAAGATGATTTTACCGGATGCCTTAAACTCGTGCTGGGCAAAGGCTCCAGGAAGAGAGGTATGCACCGGCAGGTTCTCTTCTGACTGGCTTTGCTGCGTAGCCGGCGTATTGTCGTCGTACCAGGTATAGCGGTAGGCGGCCCCTAGCAGCAGCCTGTGCTTTGCCCCCACCTCCCTGTCCCACACTAGTTGTCCGAATCCCACGCGCTGCCGCCCTTTGTACAGCGTGGTGCCGTAGGCGGCGTTCTGGCTGTGGTCGTTGTAGGAGTAGCTGAGCAAGATGTTTTCGCGCAGGGGCAACTGATAGGCACCCAGTACCTCATAACGCCTGGTATAGACCGATTCCCCGTAGAGGCTGTCACCGCCCCGAAAGGCTGGCGTCCACTGCAGCTCGCCCCCAAACCGGTCTTCATAGTAATAGCGGGCTGCCAGGTTGGCTATCCTGTTGTGTTTCCGGGCAAGGCTCCACTTGTTGAAGAGCGATACCCGGTGCTGCAACGGCACATCCGTAAAATTGTCGTGGTTCACATCCCGGCTGTCGGTGAAGCGGAAGTAGTTGGCGCTGAGCAGGGAGCTCAACTTCTCCCACTGCCTGCTATACGCTACATCGGCGTTGAGTTCACGATGAGAGGTATAAAACACGTCTGCAGAGAAGCGGGGCGCAGTGGCCGGACTCTTAGTGATGATGTTGATGAGGCCCGCTACGGCCTCCGAGCCGTAGAGCGTCGAGGCTGGGCCCTTCACCACCTCCACCCGTTCCACCAGGCTATTGGGTATACCGCTCAGGCCATATACTGTGGAAAGGGCGCTCACAATCGGCATTCCGTCCAGCAGCACCATGGTATAGGCGCCTTCCATACCATTGATGTGGATGTCGCCGGTGCCGCATACATTGCAGTTGATTTGGGGCTGTACGCCATTCACCCGCTCCAGCGCTTCAAAGATAGCCGGCGTCGGGTTCTTCAGAAAGTACTTCGGGGTGTAGACCTCTACCGGAACCGGCGACTCCAGCAGGTAGGTTTCACGCATGGTGCCTGTTACTACCACCTCCCCCAGGCGAGCGTCTTGCTGCTGCAATTCCACTCTCAGCGCCGTTACCTCGCCCGCCCGCACCTCCACACGTTTTTCAGTCATCCTATACCCTACCGCAGACACCCTGATTTGGTAAGTGCCTTCCGGCACCTGCTGGAGCTCAAATCTGCCTGCTGCGTCGGCCGTCCCTCCCAAGGTGGTGCCGACAAGCCCGATACTCGCGTAGCCCGCTGGTGCTTGGCCGGCCATTACTTCTCCCTTTATAGCACCCGATTGGGCTACAAGGAGTTGGGGCAGGGAAAAGAGCAAAAAGAGGAGATACAGCTGTTTCATAGTCTTGTCGGGTATGCTGCTGTTAGTTACGAGACAAACTTAAATACAGTATTAGATATTTCGTAATTATTTTTTAGAATAGCCTAAATCAAACAACTTTTATATTATCCGGTTAAAAAGGGAGAGCAGGTAAGTATAAGAAAAATAGCCGCTTAGGAGATGGCATAAAAAAATGGAACAACAAATAAGGAGGTGTAGAAACCTTATGCATACCTACAAATGTTGCCTAATTCACTAGAGGTAACATGAGTATTTTTGGAGAATGGGGGCAATCTGCCTGAAAACAGGGCTTTTTGCTTGGACTATTTCGGGCATATGTTTACTTTTATACCTGTGAAACAAGTAGTTACGTTTCACTTATTACTTAGCCGAACTACCTTATATGAGCATTGAGATAAAGGGATTGTCAAAAGCGTATGGCAGAAAGCATGTGTTGCAGGCGCTTGATTTAACAATAGAGCAAGGGCAATGCTACTGCCTTTTAGGAAAAAACGGAGTTGGCAAGAGCACTTTTCTCAACAGCATCCTCGATTTGGTTAAGCCAGATGAAGGCACTATCAGCCTTTTCGGGAAGGACTACCTCACCAGCAGCCTGGACGTGAAGCAAGACCTGGGGGCGCTGTGCGAAGACAATCCACTCATAGAAGAGTTCACCGGTCTAGAGTATCTCCATTTCATCGCCAAGCTCTACAAGCTGCCACAGCAGGAGGCCGACCAGCGCATCAATAGTCTGACCAATTACTTCTTTACGGAACGGGAGTCGCTGCACAAGAACATTGCGGGTTACTCCACAGGTATGAAGAAGAAAGTGGGTATCGTGGCCGCCATCCTGCACAAGCCCCGCGTGCTTATCCTGGATGAGCCGTTCACTGGCCTTGACCCGATTGCAGCGCAACTGCTGGTTCAGCTCATCCGCAACTACAGTAACCCAAACCGGGTGGTGCTCATCTCTTCGCATGACCTCAACTACGTGGAGCGGGTGGCGACACACATTGGTGTGCTAAACGATGGCCAACTAATGTACAACGGCACGGTGCACCAGTTCACCATGAACGGCGAGAGCCTCATCGACCAAGCACTGTTCCAGCTCCTGCTGCCACACCACTCCGCTGCTGACGCCAACATAGACTGGATGTTGAATTAGTGAAGGGTTCTAAGTTATGGGTTAAAAGTTATTGCTCTAAGACTCATAACTCTCAACTCATAACTCTTAACTCATTTAAATGGATTTGATTTTATACTCGTGCAAGGCGAGGCTCAACAGTTATTTCAGGCAGAAAAAGGTACAGCGCGTACTGCTGCTGATGCTGGGCATCGTGCTTTCAGGATTTTACGCCTGGCTGTTCACTTTCCTGCTGCAGCAGTCGCAGGAAGGCAGCTTTGAATTCGGCATAGAGAAGATGCTCGGCTATACCAACCTGCTGTTGCTCGCTCTGACCATATTGCGGGGCTTCTTCCCCGCCTACATACCCAAGGCAGATTTCATCAACCGCATATACCCTGTCAAGCCGCTCAAGCGCTTCTGGACGGAACTGGTGGTGGAGTTGGTGTCGCCGTTCTATTTCGTGCTGCTCAACTTCCTGGTGCTGCTGTTCCTGATGTCGCCTGACTATACCTTCCTGCACCTGGTGCAAAGCTTTCTAGTGTTCCTGACCGCACACGTTACCCGGCGCACGCTGCAGCTGTTCATTGAGCGCAAAATCAACTGGCGCAGCAGCATGTTCGTGGGAGCAGTGGTGATGGCGGGTGCCTTTATAGCGCTGCAGGCGCGTGCGCCCATGTTTGAGCCAAGCTATACCTTTCTGATGCTGGTGGTGCACCTGGCCTCGCTTGGTTCCTTCCTCACCTCCAATTACTTTCTGGAGCAGGCGGCCCATGAGCCGAAGCGCCGCACGGTCAACTACAGCAGTGATGCCCGCCGCAGCCTAGGCTGGCGCCTCTTCAAGAACCACAAAATGGGAAAACAACTGCTGCTGTTCGGCCTCGGTTTCAAAGTGCTCATGCTCGGTATAGACGCCACCGTGTACATGGCCAAAGGCATACACATGCTGGACAAGAACATGTCGCTGTGGCTGTTTGTGGGTCCGTTGGTCATCTATACCTATGTGTTCAACAACGTGTGGGGCTTTTACAAGAGCCTCTGGCTGACGACGGAGCGCGCGACCGGGGATTACAAGGAGTTTCTAAAAGCGAGCCTCATGCCGCTCCGCATGCCCCTGCTGCTGGATGCCGCCATCGTGCTGCTGTATGTGGCGCTGTTCAACCACGAGCAGGCTACTTTCATTCTGCTCATGTACAGCGCTGCCGTACTCGTGCTGACGCCCATCGGCATCATCTCCTCTTTCACGAGCCCGAAGATGGTGAAGGGCGGCATCCTGAGCTTCAGCGCCAAGACCTCCTACCTGTATAGCTTCATCTCCATTTTCCTGTTAGGGCTGCTCTTCCTGCCCTTGCTTCACCCGCTACTGTACCTGGTGTACCCCGTGGTGATTGCCATGACGCTCTTCGCTATGGTAGCTGTGCTCAGGGAGTACAAGCAGTACAAATACAAGCTCTTCGAGACGCTGTACAAGACAGAGGCATAAGAACTCAAACACAAATCCCCGGTTGCGTCTACAGCCGGGGATTTGTGTTTAAGACGTATGGGCCACCAATCCTATTTGATACTTATAGTCAGACAGGGCACAAATGAATGTGCTGAACACGGTTGCTCTCTTAGAAAAATCTGCTTCGGTTGTCTGCCCATATTTTGGCATTTGCACCTATGCAGCTCAGTGACAAGGTTCACGAACAGCTACTCGTCCAGGTATACCTAGTAAACCTCCTGATTATGATTAAATTAAGAAAATCATCTTCTAACGTGCCGCTTAGGCAGGAAAATTCGTACAAGTTAGTATTTATACAAAATCAGCTGTGTATTTATACGGACTGAGGGGAGGATATCATGCAGTTTAACATAGATAAGTTTTTTGACAGGATACAGGAGCAAGGGCTTTCAAGACAGCAAGTAAGCTTAGAAGTAGATAGGGAAATTAAGGAGTCGGAAAGCCAGAAGGTGGTTTTCTTGGACCAGGCGTTTGAGAACCCCGAATATTACAAATTCATCTGCAGCCAGATTGATAGCTACATCGTCTGCCTGAAGGCACTTCGAAACAGGATTGCTCCACAAGAGCAGGAGTCCGAAGAAGTGGCACTTGATAATGACAATATAGTGGTTTACCACACCATGCGCCTCCTACTGCTAGTCCAGCAGTACGAATCTAAGAAACGGAGCGCCGCATCCAATAACCTATAGTGATGCAAACCGGCTAGCTTGGCCCTTTTACTACAAGCGTCGACTGAGAGCAGTATTAGCCTTGATTGAAAAGTGATAAGCCCAATGTTCTGCATGCCATACTTTCTTTGCCGACAGCGTGAATATTCGTCTACTTACAGATATAGGGATTAGGAAGGTATACATGATAAAACAACAGAGCCGCCTGCATCAGTGATGCAGGCGGCTCTGTTGTTTTTGTGATCCCGCTGGGATTCGAACCCAGGACCCATACATTAAAAGTGTATTGCTCTACCAGCTGAGCTACAGAATCAGTAAATTTCCCCGTGTTGGGAGTGCAAAATTAGGAGTTTTTCCGACGTGCGCAAACTCTCGCTCCCTTTAAACCACGATTAGTGGTTCCTGTGTAAAACGCTGCGAACCGATTTTGGTTTGAATTTTCTGAGCAACAGCATATTAGCAACAGGTATAGATTAGCACAAATCACCTGAATAAAATGTCAGAAAATAAGGTACAGCTCCCTCGGGCAGGTATAGCTATGCGGGGAGCAGCTCGCTCAAATCAAACACGTCCACTTCCACTTTTGCCTGCACTTCGAGGTTCAGGAACATTCTGTTGGGTCTGGGTGTGATATCCTGCACACGCACCTCCTCTACCATTCCGGTAAGCTTCAGGCCTTTCAGCTCCAGCCCGTTCTCAAGAGAGCCGTTTGCCTTTTTCAGCTCCCCCGCCACAAGCTGCCCCAGGTTGACTCTGGCCTTCTGGATGATTTGGCTGTAAGCCACTTTGTTCACCAGCACCTCCAAGGCAGAATTGAAAAAGCGGCTCGATGTCTGCGACTCCATCCGGAACTGCTGGACGTATACCTCTTGCGCTGCGTTGTCATAACCGAGCGTCGCCAGCACATACAGGTCCACGTTGTCTCGTTTCAGGAGAGTGCGCAGGATGCGTATCCTGACCTTCATAAAAATATCGCCGGCACCCGTACTGCTCCCCGCAAGCCCTACATCCAGAATCTGGGCGTAGGGTGCCGGCTCCATACCTTCAGTGGGTTTGGGAATGTACTCCCCCACCAGTTCCTTTTTGAGGATGTTTTCCAGCACAGGATAGGAGATGGAGACCGGCACCTGAATCTTGACGAAGTTTTCCATAGAGCGACGTTAGGTAAGCATGGCCATATACAGCAGAAACCGCCCAAAGGGTTTGCTTTGCCATGAGTGGAAACAAAAAAAGCCTCGAACGTATGTTCNAGGNNTTTAGAAGTGATCCCGCTGGGATTCGAACCCAGGACCCATACATTAAAAGTGTATTGCTCTACCAGCTGAGCTACAGAATCTTTTTACTAACTTGCAAACACAAGGGCGTTACCCTCAATTGCGATGCAAAAGTAATAGCAATCTGTTTAAATGCAAAATCTTTGTTTCAAAATATCTGGTTTTTTGCTTCTTTTTTTGGCCTTGAACACTGAACCGGTTTACAGTCAGACAGATACTAAAAGCCTTTCCAGAGCAGATTCCCTTTTCGACAGCCAGGAGTACGTGGAGGCCTTTACGCTCTACGATTCGCTGCTGCAACACCAGCAGGTATACACCCCCCAGATGCTGCTCAAGATGGCCTACATCAAGGAGGGCCTCCGCGACTATACCGGTGCCATGTACTACCTGCACCTGTTCTACAAGAAACAACCCAGCCGCTCTGTCCTGAAGAAAATGGAAGAGCTAGGCCAGGCGCATCGGCTGAGCGGGTATGAGTACAACGACCTGCAGTTCTTCAAAACACAGTTCAGCAAATACTACATGCGCATATTGGAGCTGTTGCTGCTGGCCGCGGTGGTCACGGTCACAGTTATGTTTGTGAGTTGGCGAAAGGGGCACAGATTCTCCAATACCTTCAAAGTAGGATTCGTGCTATACCTGTTCTTCATCCTGTACTACATCAACTTCCTTGACTTGGGTGACGAAGGCATCATCCGCAACGACCAGGTAGCCATCATGTCGGCCCCTTCGGCGGGCGCCACCTGGCTGGCCACGGCCACACAGGGCCACAAAGTGCCCATCACCGGCCAACAAGACATCTGGTACGAAATAAAGTGGAAAGGCCAAACGGCCTATGTGCGCAAGCACAACCTGCTGGAACTGCCGTAGGCGACCTGTCACGACATGCGTATTGTGTAACACGAGTCACTTCGCGTGATTTTGCAGGTATAGCGAGCAACAAAAAAGGAAAGCTTAACGGCTTTCCTTTTTTGCTTGTGTCATGCTACTCAAATCTACTTCTTCAAGGGTGAGTCTTTTTCCTTCGCCATCACGTTGTAGACCAGCTTATCGGCTAAACTTGGGAAAAGTTTGTTCACCCAAACGGCCATCTTCCCCTGCGTCGTCATCACCAGGTCGCGTTTGCGTTTGATAGTGGCTTGCAGGATGCGGTCGGCTACTTCCTCGGCGCTCATCATCTTCTGCTCATCGCGCGGGGTCTCCCCTTGCTGTTGACCGTCGGCGGCTAACGCCGTGTTACGTATGTTGGAGGCCGTGAAGCCCGGGCAGGCGATGAGCACATGCACACCGGAGTGCAGCAGTTCCGTGCGCAGTGTCTCCAGAAAACCGTGCATGGCGAACTTGGAAGCCGAGTAGCCAGTGCGGGCCGGCAGTCCGCGGTAACCGGCGATGGAGGAGATACCGATGATAGACCCTTTGGTGGCTTGGATGTGTGGCAACGCGAACTTGGTGCTGTACACCGTGCCCCAGAAGTTAACGTCCATCACCTTGCGCAGCACATCCAAATCCAGGTCCTGGAACAAGGCGCGCATAGAGATACCAGCATTGTTGATGAGCACATCCAGCCTGCCATACCTGGCTACCGTCTCAGCTACCATACGCTCGCAATGCGCCTCTACGCTCACGTCGGCGTTGATAGCCAGGTTGTCTATACCTGCCGCTGCCAGTTCTTGTGCCGTCTGATCCAGGTTCTGCTGGTTACGACCCGAGAAAGCCACTTTCGCCCCTGCTCTGCCGAACGAGAAAGCCAGCGCCTTGCCTATACCTGATGTGCCGCCTGTGATGAGCACTACTTTGTTCTTCATCTGTGTCATGTCCGTATCGCGACCCGCTTTTGTTTGAAGCGGCCGTTGCAAAACTACACTTTCTGCATTAAAAGTCGGACATGAATGCGCTGCGCCGCCGTACTATTCCTATACCTCATAATTTGCGTACCTTTGCAGCCATAAAGCAGAAACAACATGAGCAACTATACCCCTTTGAGCGAACTGGGCGAGTTTGGCCTGATTAAGCTCATCAAAGATAAAGTGGAGCTGCGCCAGGAGTCCACCATCAAAGGCATTGGCGATGATGCGGCCGTCCTGGAGCCCGGCGAAAAACAGATTGTGGTGTCCAGCGACATGCTGCTGGAGGGCGTGCACTTCGACCTGACCTTCTGTCCGCTGAAGCACCTGGGCTACAAGGCCGTGGCCGTGAACGTGTCTGACATCGCGGCCATGTTCGCCAAGCCCACGCAAATCACGGTGAACATCGCCCTGGGCGCGAAGTATACTGTGGAGGCCGTGGAGGAACTGTATGAAGGTATACGCCTCGCCTGCGAGAACTACAACGTGGACCTGGTAGGCGGCGACACGACCTCTTCCCGCACCGGGCTGGTCATCAGCATCACGGCCATCGGGGAAGTAGCCAAGGGAGAGGCCGTGCTACGCAACGGGGCTAAAGAGAATGACCTGATTTGCGTGACAGGTGATTTGGGCGCGGCATACCTGGGGCTTCAGATTCTGGAGCGCGAGAAGCAGGCGTTTATGGCTGACCCGGAGATGCAGCCGGACCTGGAGGACAAGCAATACATCATCGGCCGCCAGCTGCGCCCCGAGGCACGTATGGACGTGATACACGACATGAAGGAGCGCGGCATCAAGCCTACCGCCATGATTGACGTGTCAGACGGACTGGCTTCGGAACTGTTCCACATCTGTGCCCAGTCAGGTGTGGGGGCCACCATCTACAAAGACAACCTGCCCGCCGACGAGCAGATGCTGGAGACGGCTATGGAGTTCAATCTGGACCCCATCACCTGCATCCTCAACGGCGGCGAAGATTACGAGTTGCTGTTCACCGTGCCCCTATCGGACTACGACAAAGTGAAGAACCACCCGGATATCAGCATCATCGGAAAAATAACCGACAAGAGCGAGGGCATCAACTTGGCTAACAAACACGGGCAATCATTCCCGCTGCAGGCCCAGGGCTGGAAGCATTTTTAATTTCTCTGTTAAAGACAAAGGAATCATACCTTGAAAACGAAAAGAGAAGCCATGCCAGCTTCTCTTTTCGTTTAAATCAAATTGGTTTCTAGGCTTTTGTCCTTTGTCAGATAGTTTTTTATCAAAAAATTCAGTCCTCTGGGTAGGGGATAAATACGAAGTTGGTGAAGCTCTCGCCATCTACCACGAAGAGGCAACAGAACTCATCCGGGTCTTTGTAGGCCGCTTTGAAGTCCTCTACCTTCTCCTCATCCACCAGGCGGTGTTTGATGAAGTCTTCCATGTACGAGGCATAAATATGCCATTCCAGCGCCAGTTCTTCCTTGGCCAGGAACAGCGACCCCACCGGAACTTCGGTGCGGGAGAAAACAAAAATTGGATACTTGGAAATGTCGCGCTTGCGCACCTGGTACGATGCCTCGCGCAGCGTCTCAGCTACCACCACAAAGTCTTTGGAGATGGTGCCGAGGTATTTGCCGTTCAATTCCGGGTCGTTTTGCATGTGCTTCTATTTAGCCGTTAACAGAACAATATTTTCGACATGGTGCGTCTGCGGGAACATGTCTACAGGGCGCACACGGGTAACATCGTACTTCTCAGATAGCAGCTCCAAATCACGGGCCTGCGTGGCCGGGTTGCAGCTCACGTACACGATGCGGTTTGGGTGCACCTGCAGCAGCTTGGCCACCACCTTCTCATCCATACCGGCGCGTGGCGGGTCAGTGATGACCACATCCGGCCGCCCGTGGCGGGCAATCAGTTCATCTGACAGAATGTCCTTCATGTCGCCAGCGTAGAAGGTAGTATTGGTGATGCCGTTTATCTGCGAGTTGATCTTGGCATCTTCAATGGCGCTCGGCACATACTCGATTCCGATTACCTCGCGGCACTGATGCGCCACAAAGTTGGCGATGGTGCCGGCACCGGTATACAGGTCGTACACGAGCTCGTTTCCTGTCAAGCCTGCAAATTCGCGGGTCAGTTTGTAAAGCTCGTAGGCTTGGTCAGCGTTAGTCTGGTAAAAGGACTTCGGCCCCACGCGGAAGCGGATGCCTTCCATCTCCTCGTGTATGTACGGCAATCCTTTGTAGCACACCACCTCCAGGTCGTGGAAAGTCTCGTTGCCTTTGCCGTTCACCACGTACTGCAGCGAGGTGATATCCGGGAACTGAGCCGCCAGGTGCTCCAGTAAACCGGTGAGGGCCTCCTGGTCTTCGTGGTATACCTGCACAACCACCATCAGTTCGCCCGTATTCGCGGTCCGGACGATGAGGTTGCGCAGCCAGCCGGTCATGCGGAGCTTGTCAAAGAACACCAGGTTGTTTGCCCTGGCATAGTCCCGCACCGCCAGCCGGATGCTGTTGGATGGCTCCGGTTGCAGGTAGCAGTTCTGGATGTCAAGTATCTTGTCGAAGCGGCCCGGCATGTGGAAGCCCAGCGCCCGTCGTTCATGCTCCTCCCCTGACTTCACCTGCTCGTTGGTGAGCCAGCCGTAGTTGGAGAAGGTGAACTCTAATTTGTTGCGGTAAAACTTATCTTTGGCAGAACCCAGAATCGGCTCAAAGGCCGGAAGAGCCACCTTGCCGATGCGCTCCAGGTTGTCCTGCACCTGTTTCTGCTTGTAGTACAGCTGTGTGTCGTAACCAATGTGCTGCCACTTGCAACCGCCGCATGTCCCGAAATGCTCACAGAAAGGCTGCACCCGCAGCTCGGAGTAGGCATGGAACCGAACGGCCTCCGCCTCCATAAAGCTTTTCTTTTTGCGGGTGATACGCAGGTCCACGACGTCGCCAGGAGCCACGCCGCCCACGAATACCACCATGTTGTCGTGGCGCGCCAGGCATTTGCCCTCCGCCACCATCTCCTCTATCCTTACGTTTTCGAGTATCTCGAATTGAATCTTCTTCTTAGTCTTTCTCACGATGCTGCAAAATTAGCTAAAAATCGGGAGATGTGGGAAAGTGGCCACTTCTATACCTGGAGATTAACCCAGCCTTCCTCTCCCAAGAAGTGATTCTGGGAACGATTGACATCCCCCTGCCCCCTTCGAAGGAGGACCTCTCAAACTAGCAGTTATTTCTTATTATCTGTCATTCCGACGAAAGGAGGAAACTTTTACCATGGCAACCGCCGGTGTGAGCGCAGCGGGAACCGATAGTGATACATGAGAGTCGGTCTGAATCTGGCGCTTTCCTCTGTTTCCTTCCTAAGCCGCATCTGCGCTGGCGCTGGATGTGCTGCCCGGAAGGTATGAGATTCCTCCTTTCGTCGGAATGACAGCAGAGACAAGAATTCCCCCTCGCTGGATGTTCAGGGGGTAGGGTCTCTGGCAGAAGCAAGAAAAAAGCCGCTCCCTTGGCGGGAGCGGCTTTCTATATCTAAAAAAAATCAAATCATCAATAAGGTCTGGCTTCGTGTGACCTGCTTTGCGCGTCTTCCACGCCTTCCTCGCCGGTCACATTGCCCATAGGGCCATCCATACCTTTGGCCATCTTCTGAATCTCCTGCGTGACCTGATGTATGCGCTCGCGTACAAGCCTACCATAGTCTTCGTCAGCCTGAGTGAAATGCTCCAGCATTTTCTCCTGAATACGCGGGTCGCACTTGGCCAGGTCATTGCCCAGGTTGTTAATCAGCTCTTCTCGCTCCCAGTCCTCAAAGTTGCGGAACGTCTCACCGGCCTGCTTGAACGGGTTGGCTCGCTCAATCGGCTGCCGTACCAGGTTGGCCTCGTAGCGTGGTGTGTATTCCTTGGTAGGTTTCGGCGCTTCGCTCAGACCTCCCAGTATAGATGGCTCGTAGTTCACGTGGATGTTCTGCCCTTCTGCAAAGTCGGTGTCAAAGGCCATCTGACCGCCGCGCTGGTTGGTGGCCACGTGCACTTTCGGTGCGTTAATAGGCAGTTGCAGGTAGTTGGCGCCTACGCGGTAACGCTGCGTGTCGGAGTAGGAGAACGTACGACCCTGGAGCATCTTGTCATCCGAGAAATCAAGCCCGTCCACCAGCACACCCGTACCGAAAGCCGACAGCTCCACCTCGTTGAAATAGTCCACGGGGTTACGGTTCAAGGTCATCTTCCCTACCGGGTGCCACGGAATCTGGTCCTTTGGCCAAAGCTTGGTATCGTCCAGCGGGTCGAAGTCGAGTTCCGGGTGGTCATCATCACTGAGTATCTGCACGTTCAGCTCCCACTCCGGAAAATCGCCACGCTCAATGGCCTCATATAAGTCTTGAGTGGCGTGGTTGAAGTTCTTACCTTGTACCTCCTGCGCCTCTTTCTGGGTCAGGTTACGGATACCCTGCAACGGTTCCCAATGGTACTTCACCAGCACGGCCTCCCCATCGGCATTCACCCATTTGTAGGTGTTCACACCAGAGCCCTGCATCTGGCGGTAGTTGGCCGGTATACCCCAAGGCGAGTACAGGAAGGTCACCATGTGCGTTGCCTCAGGAGTGCCTGAGAAGAAGTCGAAAATGCGCTCGGCGCTCTGGATATTGGTCACCGGGTCGGGCTTCTGCGAGTGTATCAGGTCCGGAAACTTCATGGCATCCCGAATGAAGAAAATCTTCAGGTTATTGCCCACCAGGTCCCAGTTCCCTTCTTCGGTGTAGAACTTCACAGCGAAGCCACGCGGGTCACGAAGAGTCTCCGGAGAGTGCGTGCCGTGGCCCACCGTGGAGAAACGCACGAAAGTGGGTGTCTCCTTGCCTTTCTGAAACACTTTGGCACGCGTAAACTTCTCAATCGGGTCGTTGCCCACCATGCCATAGGACACAAACACGCCATGTGCGCCCGCGCCTCTGGCGTGCACCACGCGCTCCGGCACACGCTCTCGGTCGAAATGCGATATCTTTTCAATGAAGTGGTAGTTCTCCATGGTGGCTGGCCCACGGCTGCCTACCGTTCTGATGTTCTGGTTATCGGTGACAGGATGCCCCTGCCGGGTAGTAAGGGTGTTGCCTTGGCTGGCGTTTCTGGATTTCTGTGCTTTGGCGTATTTAGACTTGTCTTGTCCGTTGCCTTTCGTGCTTCCGTTTTTTTTCATGGCCTGCTGCTTTTGATAGATTTTCAGATATTATTTAACGATGCTAATACCAAAGGGGTTGTTAGTTGCTTCTCCTGACACCCAGGCTATACCTAAAGCTAACCAACTAATTGCCCGAATGTTCCTCCCGACGATACGCCCGCCGCTGCCTACGTATCATGCGTATTGACAAAGTCTTATAAGTAGCCTTATGAAAATACTTTCGCTAGAGATTCTGAGTACCCAGCTGCAAAAGCAGCAAAGGTTTTATACTGAGGTGCTTGGGTTGCCCCTGTTGTCTGAGGATGACCAGCAGTTCGCGGTGCAGGCAGGGCATAGCACCATCACCTTCCGGAAGGCGAGTGCAGGCTTGGACGGTCCCTACCACTTCGCTTTCAGCATACCTGGCGACAAAATCGAGGAGGCGAGGGCGTGGCTGCACCAGCGGGTGGCTTTTCTGTATGCGCCTGGCGCCACTTCTCCCATCGTGCACCACGAGCTGTGGGATGCCCAAGCCCTGTATTTTTACGATGCCGAATTCAATATTCTGGAGTTCATCGCGCACCGGTCCGCCGCGCCAGCGGATACTCCCTTCGGGCCGGAGCAGCTAAGGGGCATTGCAGAAGTGGGTATGACCGCGACTGACGTGCCGCTCTTCGCGCAGCAACTCAAGGGCGGCCTCCACCTGACGCGCTGGAAATCAGCCTCCCCCCTGTTTGAGGCAGTAGGGGATGAAACGGGCATGTTCGTGGTTTCGAAGGAGCAGCGCCCCTGGTTCCCCACCCAGAATCCGGCTCTGCCGCTTCCGGCGCGCGTGCAAATTGAGGCCGCCGGAGCCATTCCGCTGCATCTCGGGCCCTACCACATCCTGCCAACTGGCTCCACCGCAGCATCTTGAGGGAGCAGGTATAGCAGAACAGGCGCCCTGTCAGCACCAGGGGCCATTTTGCAGGCTCAAGCAAACACTGCCGGCTTGGGGCCGTTTATAAGCATATCTTATTTCAGAACCTAAACCAAAGAAACTATGAGACATAACGAAAGAAACTACGACAGCGGCTACCAGAATCAGCACTCGCGTGGCAACCAGAACCCTGACCATGACCTGTCCAATTACCTGACGCGCTACGAGAGCCGTGGCAACTATTACGGTATGCCTGACCAGCAACATGAGTACCGCGACGTGAGAAGCCAGGGGCGCAACTACGGTGACTCAGCATCAGGGCCCGGGGGCGGCTACGGAGCCAGCAGCTGGCGCAGCAACTACGACCAGGACAACCGCCATACCCAAGGCCAGATGCACCAGAACGAATGGGGCGGCAACAGCGACAGAGACAACTACAACTATGGCTCGGGCAGCCGGTCCCAGAGCAGCGACCACTACCGCTACGGCGACCCCAACCCCTACATGAACTACCAGCGCCAGGGAGGCTATGAGAAAACCCGTGGCACAGGCTGGCGCAGCGAGAGTGATGTGGACCACAGCAACCGTCGCTACTCCCGTCAGGACAACAGCTACCAGCAGACCGGCCATGGCAGAAGGTTCGACCAGTATGGACAGGATGAGCGTTACAACTATGCCCACGGCCAGCAGGACGGCAGACGCAGCGTAGACAACCCCGAAAGCCTGGATGACCGCTACTACGACCGCGGCGAGCATTCGAGCAGCAGCAGCGACAATGACTACGGCAACCGCTACGGCACCAATTACGACCACCGCAACCGTGACCGCCAGGGCCGCGACGACAACTACGCCACCGGCAGCTACAGCTCCAACAGAGCTTACCTAGCCGACCATGGCCAGGACCGGGACGAGGGCACGTTCGACCGCACCAGCGATGACTACCCGAGCCGCAGCCCCAGAGGCTATGGCCAAAGCTCCGGACCTGACTACTCCGCCAGCTCTCCCATAACCAACTATGGACCAAGCGTACGCGGGTACCAAAAATAAAAAGACAGCGGGAGGCGTAACCACACGGGCGTCTCCCGCTCCTTTTTCCCCTACCCATACCTTATTGTGCACCACTGCGTAAGCAGGGGGAATAGCCAGCGCCTGCCGGTTATACACAACAACTACAAGATTGACTTTATGAAACAGTTGCTACGCTATACCTTCCTTTCTATGTTCCTGATTGCCCTCTGCTCCTGCACCGTCACGGAGAAGAACAGGCAGTTCTCAGAAGGGGTGTCCGGCATACAGGGCTCTTATTGGATGCTGGTTTCACTCAAAGGACAGGATGTGCCAGACGTGCCGAGTACCAGCACGGCCTACATCCGCTTTGAGGAGGCGAGTGATGAGGTGAAGGGCTATGGCGGCTGCAACCGACTGACTGGCCGCTACGAGCTCAACAACAGCTCGCTGCGCCTGACTAACCTCGCCACCACCCGTATGATGTGTCCCGATATCGAACAGGAGAATTTTCTGATAGCCATACTCGAGCATGTGGACTCTTTCCGGATTGCAGGAGACGTGCTCACCCTTTTCAACAACAAAGAGGCGGTTGCTACTTTCCAGGCGGGCAATGACCCTGACCGGTTGGACGGGCGCTAACCAGGGCAACCCAATACCAATGTGTACAGTAATATAATCTCTTATACCTAAAAAAACGAAACGCTATGGCGACAACCAAATGGGTGATAGACCCCACACACAGCGAAATCCAGTTTAAGGTGCGCCACCTGATGATTACGACCGTCACAGGCTACTTCAGCAAGTTCAACCTGGAGGTGGAAACGGAAGGAGACGACTTCCACAAAACCAAGAGCATCGTGTTCACGGCCGACATCGACTCCATCAGCACCAACAACGAACAGCGCGACACGCACCTGAAGTCACCTGACTTTTTTGACGCCGCCAGCCACGAGCAGCTCCGGTTTGAAGGCAGAAACTACGAGGAGATGAGCGCAGGATTTGAGAAACTGACAGGTGACCTTACCATACGCGGCACCACCAAGCCCATCACTTTAGATGTAGAATACCACGGCACAGTGGTTGACCCCTACGGTCAGACGAAAGCCGGCTTCAGCGTGGACGGCAAAGTGAATCGTAAGGAGTTCGGCCTCACATGGGATGCCGTGACCGAGGCAGGAAGCGTGGTGGTAAGCGACGAAATAAGGATACACTGCGAAATACAGCTGGTGAGGCAGGAAGGCTAAATTTGCTTCTCTGGGACAGAGCCCAGCGCCAGGCATCAACAGGCGCGGCTTGCTTCCTGCTGCTAATGAATCAATGCTGGAGAAGCCGGTAACTGACCCTTCGTCATTTTTTATGGGTATATAGACAAACCCTATCGGCTGTCGTCGTATTACAACAGTTGTATCTGTAGAACTAACGCCTCTTACTACTATGCAGAAGAAAAGTGCCAAGAAAGCAATCAAAGACACCTTGCAAGTGGAGCTCAGGGCAAAGGAGGCTCAGGAGCTATACCTCAACATCTGTAATTACCTGCTCAACAACGATGACAAATGCTACATTGGGGTCATCAGGTATAAGTACCTGCTGCTGTGCGATGAAATCAGCACCAGCGTGAGCGATTACCTGGTGATGGAGCAACTGCTGGAGAAAATGAAGGAGAAACACCCGCTCATCCTTTCCGCGCTCACCTACATCGCCCTCCATAAGTCCTGATACCCTACAGGCACCCTTCACTTCCCTATTGCCGCATACACTATTACCATTACCTAATTCCTATACCTATACCTGAAACGGGGTCCTGCCTTAGCTGTCGCTTTTCAGGAGCCGGTGGTAGTCCGGGTTTTTTTGTATGAACTTTTGCACCACCGGACATGTGGCCACCACCTGCAGGCCGTTCTGCTCGGCATAGCACAGGCCCTCTTCTATCAGTTTATTGGCAATGCCTTTGCCCCGCGCCGACTCCGGCACGAAGGTATGGGTGAAGTTCAGCACATCCGGCTCAGGCGTGGCATAGGCCAGTTTCGCCTCTTCGTCATTGCCTAAGGAAGCGGTGAATTGCTGGTATTTCTTATCGTGTGTGATGTTGATTTCCATAATAATCATTTTTTGGGTTGGATATAAAACAGGTATGGGAGGCGACTCTTCTGCGTTGCCTCCCATACCTGAAATCTACTCCACTAATTTTGAAGTGGGGTGATGCAGCATGATGATAGAGCGCCCCTCTACCTGTATGGTTTTACCGGCCTCTATGCCCTCTTTCTTATCACTGATGTCGTAGCAACAGGTATCCAGTATCCGGGTCCAATGCGTGCCATACCGCGCGGCAGGAACGGTGAAATCCAGCGCCTCGTGGTGTGCGTTGAAGATGATGTAGAAGCTGTCGTCTATTATCTGCTCGCCTTTTGGGCCCACCGAGTGCAGGCCCCTGCCGTTCAGGAACACGCCGAGCGACTTGGCATGGTCCTGGTTCCATTGCTCCTCATCCATCTCCGACCCGTCGGCCTGGAACCAGGCGATGTCCTCCACGCCTACCCCTTTGATGGGCTGCCCCTGGAACCAGCGGCGGCGGCAGAACACCGGGTGGTTTTTGCGCAGGCTGATGACCTTGCGGGTGAACTCCAGCAGTTCTTTGTCAGCGGTCAGCCAGTTGAGCCAAGATATCTCATTGTCCTGGCAGTAGGCGTTGTTGTTGCCCTGCTGGGTGCGGCTCAGTTCATCCCCGGCCACCAGCATCGGCACCCCCTGCGACAAGAAGAGCGTGGCCAGGAAATTGCGTTTCTGGCGCTGCCGCAACTCGTTCACCTTGTTGTCTTTCGTGGGGCCTTCCGCCCCGCAGTTCCAGGAGCGGTTGTGGCTCTCGCCGTCGTTGTTGTCTTCGCCGTTGGCCTCGTTGTGCTTCTCGTTGTACGACACCAGGTCGTTCAGCGTAAAACCGTCATGCGCTGTCACAAAGTTGATGCTGGCGGTCGGGCGTCGAAAGTCGTCGCGGTACAAATCGGAGCTGCCCGTGAAGCGCTCGGCGAACTCACCCAAGGTGCCTCCCTCGCCGCGCCAGTAGTCCCGGATGCAGTCGCGGTACTTGCCGTTCCATTCGGCCCAGCCCGGCGGGAACTTGCCCACCAGGTAGCCGCCTTCGCCAATGTCCCAAGGCTCGGCGATGAGCTTGACCTGCGAGATGACCGGGTCCTGGTGGATGATGTCGAAGAAGGAACCGAGGCGGTCCACCTCGTGCAGCTCACGCGCCAGGGTGGCGGCCAGGTCAAAGCGGAAGCCATCGACGTGCATCTCCAGAATCCAGTAGCGCAGGCTGTCCATGATGAGGCGCAGCACCGGCGGCATCATGGCGTTGAGGGTGTTGCCCGTGCCGGTATAGTCCATGTAGAAGCGCTTGTCGTCTTCCACCAGCCGGTAGTAAGAGGAGTTGTCCACGCCCCGGAACGACAGCGTGGGGCCCATCTGGTTGCCCTCGCCGGTGTGGTTGTACACCACATCCAGAATCACCTCTATACCTGCCTTGTGCAGTTCCTTGACCATGTTCTTGAACTCGACCACCTGCTCACCTAGCGTGCCGCTGCTGGAGTAGCGCACATCCGGCGCAAAGAAGCCGATGGAGTTGTAGCCCCAGTAGTTGGTGAGTCCCTTTTCGGTCAGGTGGCGGTCTGTGATGAAGTGGTGCACCGGCATCAGCTCGATGGCCGTGATGCCGAGCTCTTTGAGGTAGTTGATGGTGACCGGGTGCCCAATGGCAGCGTAAGTTCCTCTAATCTCCTCCGGAATATCGGGGTGCAGCTTGGTAAGGCCCTTGACATGCGCCTCATAGATGATGGACTTGTGGTAAGGAACCTTCGGTGGCTTATCGCCTTGCCAGTCGAAGGTCGGGTCCACTACCACGCTGCATGGTATGAAAGGGGCACTGTCGAGTTCGCTGAAGCTCAGGTCCTCTTTCGGGTCTCCCACTTTGTAAGCGAACAGGGAATCGTGCCAGTTGATGGTGCCAGAGATAGCCTTGGCATAGGGGTCTATGAGCAGTTTGTTCGGGTTGAAGCGGTGACCGTTCTCCGGTTCAAAGGGCCCATAGACGCGGTAGCCGTACAGTTGGCCCGGCTTTATCTCGGGCAGGTATACGTGCCATACCTGGTGGGTGCGCTCCGATATCTTTATCTTGACGGCTTCCGTCTCGTCTTCGGTGGTGTTGAACAGGCAGAGCTCTACTCCGGTCGCGTTGTCAGCGTAAAGGGCGAAGTTCACCCCCTCTCCATCCCAGGTAGCGCCCAGTGGGTAAGGGCTGCCAGGGTATACAGTAATGTTCATATGACTATAGGTGAAAAGCTTATGGAAACTTATTTTTTTGTTGTTGCATGTACGGATTATACCTTCAAAGAGTCAAAAAAGCACTTCAAAATACCCTATACCGCGCATAACCTATAGTGAAAGACGCTAGTGCACTTCCCATACCTATCGCCCGAACCAGCTTGAAAAGCCTGGACCTGCGCTTTTATGCTATCGCATGCGCAGGCGGGTCAGTCTAATACGAGCACGAAGGTTTCGGAACGAACGGAGCCGCGTATACTATAGGAGGAAAATCTCCCTACACCAACGCAGGTATACCATGGAAGCCACTAACTTCATCAGCATAGAAATCGGGAGCGGCGACGCGCGTGCCGTATTGGCTATGGATTTGAACAAACTCTGCTTCCTGACCTATAAACCAGAGACCGCTGCCCAGACAGCCAAGCTGGTGCTGGACTTCGGCAGTTCCCAGAAGATTCTCGAGAAGAAAGAGGCGGAGCAGGTATACGCGGAGCTGGCCAGGCATTCCTCCTTCAGGAAAGCAGCAGCATCCGACTTTTAGGCGGGTGAGTCAGGTATAGCCACAGGGTTTTAGATCCGGTATTGCGCCGCCAGGTCTGTGAATGCTGTCACCTGCTGTTCCTGCCAATAAACGCTCTTGCCCAATTCCCTGGCCAACAGTTCGGCCACCGCCGGGGCAGCGGCCACCGCGGCCTGCGCATCCAGGAAAAGCAGCCGCACCCGCCTGGCCAGTACATCCTCTACGGTACGGGCCATTTCCTGCCGGACTGCCCACACCACTTCAGCCAGGGTATAGGTATAATCCGGGTGGAGCCTGGTAGCCAGCTCGGGTTGCTGCTCCAAAAGCTGTTGAATGGCGGCTGCGTCTGAGCCGTATATTCCCAGACGCCCCGCCGTAATGGCCGAACTGCCATGGATGCGGAGACTGACTGTCTTACAAGGTACAGCAGGCAGCCGGCCCACCCGTGCTGCCATATCCACGGTGCCCTCAGCCATCAGCCTATAGATGGTCCACTTGCCGCCCGTGACGGTGATGAGCCCTGAATCCGATACCATGATTTTGTAGTTGCGGGAGATTTCCTTCGTGGACTGTTGGTTGCCTTCCTGCGCGGCCAGAGGCCGCAGCCCCGCAAACACCGAGAGCACGTCGGCACGGGTGGAAGGGCGCGACAGGTACCGGCCTGCCGTCTCCAATATGAAACGCACCTCCTCCTCCAGCGCCTGTGGCTCCAGTTCTATCTTCTCGCGCAGGGTGTCGGTGGTGCCCACCACCACCTTGCCTTCCCAGGGAACGGCAAACAGCACCCGCCCGTCGTCCGTCTTCGGAATAAGCAGGGCATTGGCACCAGGCAGAAAGGAAGCATCCAGCACCAGGTGCACACCCTGGCTGGGGCGCACAAGCGGGCTGGCAGCGGGCCTGTCCATGTGCAGGATGTCGTCCACGAACACCCCGGTCGCGTTGATGACTACTTTGGAATAAAGTTGGTATACCTGCCCGTCTTCCTGGTCCACCGCCTCCACCCCTGCCACCTTCCCACCCTCCTCGTGCAGCAACCTGGTGACACGCAAGTAATTCAGCACGGTGGCACCACGCCCAACCGCTGTCTGCGCCAGGTTGATGGCCAGGCGGGCATCGTCAAACTGGGCGTCCTGGTAAATCGTCCCACTTTTCAAACCACCCGGTTTCACCGTTGGGATAGCCCTCAGAGTCTCTTCCCTGCTCAGCCATTTGCTCGTTCCCAGGCTCAGGCGGCCGGCCAGCAGGTCGTAAAGCTTCAGCCCGGTGGTATAGAAAATGCCTTCCCACCAGGTATAGTGCGGGATGACGAAAGCCTGTTTCCGGACCAGGTGCGGCGCGTTTTGGAGCAGCCGGCCACGTTCTTTCAGGGCCTCCAGTACCAGCCGTACCTTCCCCTGCGCCAGGTAGCGCACCCCACCGTGTATGAGCTTGGTGCTGCGGCTCGATGTCCCCTTGGCGAAGTCGGCCTGCTCCAGCAGCAACACCTTGTACCCACGTGTGGCCGCATCCACGGCAATGCCCAAACCAGTGGCCCCACCACCTATCACCAAGATGTCCCAGCGAGGGCAGGTATTGAGTTGTTGAAGGGCAAGTGGGCGGTTAAGCATGCGGATGGTGCCTGAATTTCTCTGTCTGGAAGCAGTACGCCTGTCGCGCGATGGGTCTGCTGCTTTTGGCTTTAAACGGTATCTCCCCGGAATGTAAGCACGCTTTCAATATTAATTTTCTAAAATATTTCACAGAATATTTGGATTTGTCCTAACCATACTTACATTTGTAGTGTACTATGCAACTAATACACTAGACAAGCATCACATGATACATATCCAGAACCTTAGCTTCGGGTATAGCAGAAGATTACCTCTTTTCCGGAACCTGAACCTCACGCTCCGGCAGGGGCACATCTACGGGCTGTTCGGGAAGAACGGGGCCGGTAAGTCCACGCTGCTCAAGAACATGGTCGGGTTGGTGTTCCCGCAGGAAGGCAGCTGCCAGGTGAACGGCTATGAGGCCAGCAAGCGCTACCCGGCCATGCTGGAGGACCTGTTCTTCATACCTGAAGAAATCTACCTGCCGGCGCTCACTGCAAGGCAGTTCGTGGCCAGCACCGCTCTCTTCTACCCCCGGTTCAGCGAAGCGGATTTCTACCGCTGCCTCAGCGAGTTTGATGTGCCGCAGGATGCCGTGCTGGACAAACTCTCGTACGGGCAGCAGAAAAAGGCCATCATCGCCTTCGGGCTAGCCACCAACGCCAGCCTGCTCCTGCTGGATGAGCCAACCAACGGACTCGACATACCTTCCAAGGTGCAGTTCCGCCGCGTGATAGCCTCCGCCCTCACCGAGGACCGCTGCATCGTCATCTCCACGCACCAAGTGCGCGACCTGGATAGCCTCATTGATACCCTGCTCGTGCTGCATGACCGCAACATCGTGCTGAATCAGTCGCTTGACGCTATCTCCGAGAAAATCACCTTCACAACGCTGGCTGAGAGTGAAGGGATGGACGTGCTGTACCAGGAGGAGTCGCTGCGTGGCCGGCATGTGATACAGCCCAACCTGACCGGCTCCTACAGCAAAGTGGACCTGGAACTGCTCTTCAACGCCATCACAAGCGGCGACAAATCCATCATTCAAACCCTTCATACACCGGTATATGAAAAATCAGTTTAGCTTCCGGCGCTTCGGCCTGTTGTTCCGGAAACACGCATCGGAGCAGTACAAATCTTACCTGATGGCGCTGGCCGTTTTGGCGGGTGTCCTGACCTTGATATTGGGTATGCTGACGTATGTATGGGGCGTCAAGCTCGATGCCAAGCTGCAATCTTTGTTCTTCATGCTGTTCCTGCTGGGGGCAGGCACGGTGTTCACCAGCACCGTCTTCTCCAACCTGGGCAACCCCAAAAAAGCCATTGCCTTCCTGACGCTCCCTGCTTCGTCGCTGGAGAAATTCCTGGTTGGGTGGGTTTTCTCATTCCCTGCTTTCCTGTTGGCCTACATTCCAACTTTCTACCTGATAGCCGCTGTGGTTATTGGTGCGGTTGGAGATGGCAGTGGAGAGGCAGAAATGTTCAGTCTTTTTGGGGAGAACAGCAACCTGCCTCAGATGCTCCTAATGTATGCGTTTCTGAACGCGGTGGCCCTGGTTGGTGGCATCTTCTTCCAAAAGGGGCAGTTCATCAAAACCGCCTTTCTGCTGTTCGTTTTCTTCTTTGTGCTGCTCTTGCTGAACAAACTGCTGCTCCAGGCGCTGCTGGGCCATGACATACAGTCCGCTATACCTTTCGGGGGTGTGAAGCTCCTGGAAGACAGGCAACTGTTCACGATTGGCCTGCAGGGTGAGGACTCGCCCTTGCAATGGGTCGCTTCAATAGGATTGGTGGTGATGCTTTGGGCGGCGGCCTATTTCAAGTTAAAAGAGAAGCAGGTATAGAAGGGAGGGAAACCATGGAATTCAAAGACAACGAGCCGATATACCTGCAGATAGCCGCCTATGTGAGCGAGCAGATTCTGCTGGGCAAGTGGACCGCAGACGACAAAGTTCCTTCGGTCAGGGAACTGGCGGTGGCGCTGCAGGTGAACCCCAACACGGTGATGCGCACATACGAGCAGCTACAGAACCAGGAGGTGATTTACAACAAGCGCGGCATCGGCTTCTTTGTGGCGCCCGATGCGGTCAAAAAAGTGAAGGCCTTGAAAAAGGAGCGCTTCCTGCAACAGGACCTGCCGGAGTTCTTCCGCAACCTCTTCCTGCTGGACATAAACCTGGACGAGATACAGCAGCGCTACGAAGCTTACATAGCACAAAACCTTGAATCAGAAACGAGATAGAAAAAATGAAGACTAGTAACAAGCTTTTGCTAGCCGCGCTGGTGGTGCTCCTGTGCTCCCTAGCGGCGTATAACATGGCCCTGAAATCAGAATATGACACAGGCGCTTACAAAGACCCATTGGGCAACCACAGCCTCTTGTCCTTCCAAGACTTCGATGAGATTGTTGTATACCCTGCTGATATGCTGAAGGTAAGGATTGAGAAGGGAGACAGGCATGAGGTATACCTGAAAAATGGGATGGAAGACAGGGTGCAGGTGTCACAGGCAGGCAAGCGCCTGCACATCCGTCTTGCCCTGACGGAGCAGACCAAAGTCATCAGCGGGAACCAGGGGGAGCACCACCTCGTCATCCGAACGCCGCATGTGAAGCTGGTTCGCGCAGACGCTATCCATACCATGAATGGTAAGGAAGAGACATGGCAGAAAGATAAAATGCGTTACATGGACTATTATGGTGTGACACTGGCGGGACTCGAGCTCGATAGCCTTTCGCTTGAACTGGACAATGGAAGCCTGGTGAAGCTGGAGAATAATGCCCTGAAAAGCCTTCAGGTTACATCTGGCAGCAGCTACGGAAGCGAGCCTACCCTACAGATTTCCCCAAACAACAAACTGCAGCAGGCTAGCCTGGACATCCGAAACGGGAGCATACTCGTGCTGGAGAATGTAGCCATTCCGCAGCTCAGCTATACCTTCTCCGACAGTGCCCAGCTACGTATATCCGGCGCATCCATAGCCGCCTTGAAAAAGTAGTCGGTGCTTTACTTATCACGCGGCAACCAGCAAGTAGCGCCTGAAACGGCCTGCTCGCAGGTTGCCTCTTTTTCGTCTTCCCAAACCCACAGCTCTAAAGGCTATAATACACCCCGAAGCTTGCGTTGATGGTGCGCATCGTCTGCCGGTAGCGCATGCTCACATCTTTGGCATCGGACACCTCCAGGGAAGGTTTGGTGAGGAGACTGCCGATTTCTATCCCCAACCCGATGCGCTGTGCCTCCACACCCAAGCCGAAAGCCAACCCGCCCGCCAGAGAGAAGGCGGAATCGGAGGTGCGGGTCACGGGGCCGTAAACCGTCTCGATATGTACGCGCGGCGATTCGTTGAAAGCACCGCCCAGCGAACCCTTGACATACCCGAAGAAGCTGCTCCCCCGCATCTGCAGGTAGGCGTCCGCCAGCGCAAAGGCCGTCTGCCACGCCGTCGCTTCTTTGCTCCGCACCAGGGCGTCGTCTTCCGCCACAAACCTGTCCATGTAGAAGGGGTTGCGTCGCCAGCCTGCCGTGCCGCCCAAGGCTATACCTGGCTTGATGTCACGGGCATAGTTCACCGAGAGCTGGAAACCGCTGTTAGCGAAGGGAGGGTAGTCATCCTCAAAGCGTATTTTCTCAAACTCCCCTATCGGTGCAGCACTGCTCAGCTGCAGCCCGACGCGCTGGCCCAATGGCCTGCTTTGCTGGGCCTGCACAACAGTCGTCACAAAAAGAAAAATCAGAGCCGCTTGTAGTTGTTTGATCATAGGGTTTGAAGGCTGAAGGGAATACTGAGTATAGCACACACCTGGTGGCAGACTTTTGAGTCCTGTTATACCTTAGGGCAACTCGATGTTATAGGTATAGGTGGTGTCCCGCTTCAACTCATCCCAATACAGGGTATAGGCGTAGCATTCCGGGTTCGGGCAGTTTGTCACTTGAGGGTTGATAACGACATAACCGTCTTCCATTTCATCATCCCGAAGTAGAAAACGCAGGGTGTAATTCCCTTGTGCGTCGGTATAGGTTACCGCTTTTTTTCGGGTAGCTCCGCCCATCCCTTCATAAAAAGTCCGAAGGTTCTTCCAGGTGGCTGTGAGCTGCATACCTTTAACAGGTTGGCCGTTTGCGCGCACTACCCTTCCGCTTACCTCTGTGCAGGACCCGGGGCAGTATTTGCTGATGAAGTCTTCCTGATTTTCTACACAGCCGGTAAGACAATACAAGGCTGCTATAAGGAAACCAAACTGACAGAGGAATCTTGTTTTCATGCCATGGAGGAACTTTCAAACAAGATATAAAAAAACACTATACTTCCAAGTTCCCTACGCCTGCATCTCCATCTTGATGTGGTCGATGCCGTCTTCGTCGTATACCTCGCTCGACTGCACAAACCCAAAGCTCTCGTAGAACTTCTTCGCGTACAACTGCGCCCCAATCCGGATGGGACCTTTCCCAAACAGGCGGTAGCACTCATCAATCGACATCTGAACCAACTGCTTGCCCACGCCCGTTCCCCGCACCAGTTGGCTCGTCACAATGCGCCCGATGGACATCATATCTGGGTACGCTATTTCTGCCGGCACGAGTCTGGAGACCGCCACCAGCACGTTCTCCTCGTTGTAGAACAGGATGTGGTGGCATTGCTGGTCCTTATCGTCCATGTCAGGGAAGACACAATTCTGCTCCACCACGAACACCTCGCTCCGCAGCCGCAGCATGTCGTACAGTTCGTAAGGCGTGAGTTCCTGAAAGGCTTTGCAGATTTTGGTGAGTGCCATGGCGGTGTGTAGGTATAGTGATTTGTGACCAGTCTTCGCGGCAAAGATACGGCAGCGCGCTTTTATTCCTACCTTTGCGCCATACCTGGGTTCACCTTCTTTTACTCCTATGTGGCAAGATATTCTGGAAGTGCTGTTCAACCTGATACCACTGGCCCTGTTCCTATACCTGTCGCTCAGCATGATGGGCCTTATACCCTTGAACAGACACACCGCGTTCCTGGCCGAAGCCTCTACCACCACCAAAGTCGCCATTTACGGCGGCACCATCGCCTTTGCCGTCATGGCCGTGTTGGATTTGAGCAAGTAACTCAACGGCCTTCACTTTTCTTTTTTGCCGGATGTGCTATACCTGGCAGGAGCTACAATAGAGCATTTCACGCTGGAAACCTGCAATCGCAGTAAACCCTGAACAAAAAAAGCCCGCCCCTTTGAAAGGGCAGGCTTTTGCTATCGTGGACGGTATAGCCTAGTAGGCTCTTACCGCTTTGTTCTCGATGAAGTTCATGAAGGCTCTGTTCACCACGCGCGTACCGCCCGGCGTCGGGTAATTGCCCGTGAAGTACCAATCGCCTTTGTGGTTCGGGCAGGCCAGGTGCAGGTCCTCTATACGCTGGTATATCACCTGTACCTCCGCATGCACATCCGGTGCCTTCACTATCTCCGACACCTTTTCCGAAATCTCATCGGCCGTGAACAGGTCATATAGCTCCTTCACGAAGTTGGTCTCCATGAATTCCGGCGTATGCTGCGCGGCCACACACTTGTCGTATACCTCGTCCACCTTATGGTACAGGTTGCGGTCTTTGAGCAGGGCCAGCATGGCGCGGAAAGCCACAAACTCCTTCACGCGTGACATGTCAATGCCGTAGCAGTCGGGGTAGCGGATTTGCGGGGCGCAGGAAACGATGATGATTTTCTTCGGCTCCAGTTTGTCCAGCATCTTGATGATACTCTTCTCCAGTGTTGTGCCCCGCACGATGGAATCGTCCAGCACCACCAGCGTATCGATGCCCTTCTTCACCACCTCATAGGTTGTGTCGTACACGTGCGTCACCAGGTCATCGCGGCTGTCGTTGTCAGTGATGAAGGTGCGCAGTTTCACGTCCTTGATAACCAGCTTCTCGGCGCGCGGCT
The DNA here is from genome assembly GCF_000373265.1 of Pontibacter roseus DSM 17521. GTDB lineage: Bacteria > Bacteroidota > Bacteroidia > Cytophagales > Hymenobacteraceae > Pontibacter > Pontibacter roseus. Next base: position 135,316 of record NZ_KB890766.1, on the reverse strand, counting down.
TGAACTGCAGGATATCGTCGAGCTGCTCTTCGGTCAGTTCCTGGTTCAGGATGGCCTGTTTGCGGTAGGTGCGCAGGTAGTCTTCAATGCCCTTCATCATACCCAGCCAGGAGGTTTCGGCGGTATTCGGGATGTAGGAAAAAACCGTGTTCTTCAAATCGAAGTCAACGGCCTCCAATATCTGCGGGCACAGGCGGCGGCCCATGTTCTTGCGTTCCTCATAAATCTCCGGGTCGTTGCCACGCGAGAAATAGATGCGCTCAAAGCTACAGGAGGTTTTCTCCAGCTGCGGCAGTACCTCTTTCAGCTGCGGATTACCGGCCTTGTCCACTATCAGGGCGTGGCCCGGCGTAATCTCCTTGATGGCGCTGTAGTCCACATCAAAAGCCGTCTTGATGGCAGGCTTCTCAGAGGCGATGACCACCACCTCGTCATCTACATAATAGTAGGCGGGACGGATGCCGTTCGGGTCGCGCACCACAAACGAGGCGCCGTAACCGGTCAGGCCTGCCATGGCATAACCGCCGTCAAAGTCCTTGCAGGCACGCTTGAGCACACGCTGCAGGTCCAGGTTCTCCTCAATAAGGGTGGTGATTTCTTTGTTGGTGAAGTCTTCTTTGTAGGTCTCGAACAGTGTCTGGTTCTCCTCGTCCAGGAAATGGCCGATTTTCTCCAATACCGTGATAGTGTCGGTCTTGTGCTTGGGGTGCTGCCCTAACTCCACCAGCTTACGGAACTGCTCGTCCACGTTGGTCATGTTGAAGTTACCGGCTACGGCCAGGCTGCGGCTGCGCCAGTTGTTCTCGCGCACCATGGGGTGGCAGTTGTCCACGCTGTTGATGCCGTGGGTGCCGTAGCGCAGGTGGCCCAGGTATACATCACCCAGGAACGGCAGGTTCTGCCATACCCAGTTGGTGTCCTCTGCCTGCTCTGGATGGTTCTCCTTCAGCTTCTTGAACTCCTTGCCGATTTTGCCGAAGATGCTGTCGATGGCGCGGGTCTTGACGGAGCGGAACCGGTTGATGTACTCCATGCCCGGACCGGCGTTTATCTTGATGCTGGCCACTCCTGCCCCATCCTGGCCCCGGTTGTGCTGCTTCTGCATGAGCAGGTACAACTTGTTGACACCATACATGGGAGTGCCGTATTTCTCAACGTAGTACTCGATTGGTTTTCGGAGCCTGATTAAGGCTATACCGCATTCGTGCTTAATTGAATCGCTCATGGATGCTGTTAAAGTGTCTGTGCCAGTAATCTCTCAATCCAGTGCAGCAGCAGGTCGGGTTTGAAGAACAGGACCAGCAGCGGCAAAGCGAAAAGCCCCAGCAGCAGCTTATTCGACAGTGAAATAACTAAATTTTCTGCAGTTTGATTCCTTTTGAGGAAAAGGTAATAAGGTATTTTGATATAATAGAATAACGCCACACCCGTGAGCAGAATGCCTACCACCAGCAAGGCTAGCAGCAACTCCTGACCCGACAAGGTATAGGCCTCCCATACGTTGCTGAACACGAGCAGCTTGCCCATGAAGCCGGCCAGCGGCGGCAGCCCCGTAAGCGAAAGCAGGAAAAGCAGCGCCAAAACACCGGCGTAGGGAGATTTGAATCCCAGGCCTCGGAAATCCTCCAGCGTCTGTACCTGCCACTCGTCCTCAGCCAGTTGCAGGTATAGGAACAAGCCAAAGTTCATGAACAGCAGCACCGACATATAGAACAGCACGCTGGTGGTATAGTTGGAGCCGAAGGCCAGCAGCGCCATCAGCAGGAAGCCGGCATGCGACACCGAGGAGAAGGCCATGAGCCGGCGCGGCGTGCGCTGCCACAAAGCCGTCAGGTTGCCGACCGCTAAAGTCGCCAAGGCAGCTATACCCAGGAACAGGAGTATGTCATCAAAAGAACCTGCCAAGGTAGGGTCTGCGAAGGCAGCCACGAAGCGGAGAATAACGATGATGCCCGCCATCTTAGGACCGGTGGAGAAGAGCGCCACCACCGGCATCGGCGCACCCTGGTACACATCGGGCGCCCAGAAGTGAAAAGGAGCGGCGGAAATCTTGAAGAGAAATCCAGCGAAGATGAGAATCGCCGCCAACGTCACCATCAGCGGGCTCGCCTCCAGCAGCGCCTGCCAAAAGCTGGCCAAGGTATAATCCAAGGAGCCGGTGAGGCCGTAGAAAAACGACATCCCGTAGAGCATCACACCGGCCGACAGCGTACCGTACAGCACATACTTCAGGCCAGCCTCCACGGCGCGTTTTTCGTTTTTGAGCGTGAGCGTCAGGATGTAGGAAGCGATGGACACCACCTCGATGGCCAGGAACACCATGAGCAGGTTCACGGACTTGGCCATTAGGTTGAGGCCCAGCACCAGCATCAGCAGCAGGCCGTAGTACTCGCCCCGCCCCTCTTTCAGATTTTCGAGCCGCCTGTTCTGCAACGAGAGCAGCACCGTGAAGATGCCGGCCAGGCTGAACAGGATGCCGGTGTAGCGGGCCAGCCCGTCGGAGCGCAGCAGGTTCAGGAACTGCACGCCGCCGGAGGTATAGCCGCCCAGTATCTGGACGACCAGGGTTGAGAAAAAGCAGGTGAGCGCCAGCCAGGGCAGCAGCCGTTTGAGGGTATGGGATTTGAAGAGGTCCAGCGTGACGAGCACCAGAAAGAAAAAGGCCAGCAGCAGCTCAGGCAAAAGCGACCCGGCACCTGCCAGGATGCGGTCAATGGATTGGGAAAGGTATGCGGCCTGCTCCTCCACGCGTTAAGGTATAATCGAGGATAAAACCAACTGCAACTGCTCCTGCCCGTTGAGGAGCACCAGTTCTGTGAAACCGGTTACGGCCACGCCAATCTTGTCGAGCAGCAGGTGCGGGAAAATGCCGAAGAGCAGCGCCAGTATAGCCAGGGGCACCAGCATGAGGTACTCCCGGAAATCCAAATCAGACAGGTTGGCCTTCTCGCGGAGCTCCGGGAAAATCCAATACTTGCCGAAGAACATGCGCTGCAGCGCCCACAGGTAATAGGCCGCCGCCAGCAGGATACCGAACACCGCCACTACCGCCAGCCAGCGCGGGAGCATGCCTGTCGCTTCCGGCGCCCCGAAGCTACCCAGCAGCACCAGCAACTCCGCGATAAACCCAGAAAAACCCGGCAGGCCGAGCGAAGCGAAGAAAGCAACCACCACAAAGGCCGTATAGGCCGGCATGCGCTTGGCCAGTCCCCGGAAGTTGAGAATCATGCGGTCATGGGCCCGGTCGTAGATGACGCCCACCACCAGGAAGAGCATGGCCGAAATGATGCCGTGGCTGAACATCATGTAGATGGCGCCGTTCACCCCCTCGGCCGTCAGTGAGGCCACGCCCAGCAGCACAAAACCCATGTGTGACACCGAAGAGTAAGCGATGAGTTTCTTGAGGTCGTTCATGGCTAGGGCGCAAAGTGCTCCATAGATGATGGAAAGCACGCCCAACCCGCCGACTAAAATGGAGAAGTAGGCCCCTGCATCCGGAAAAATCGGGTATACAATGCGAATCAGGCCATAGCCACCCACCTTTAGCAGGATGGCCGCCAGCAGCACCGAGATGGGCGTGGGCGCCTCTACGTGCGCATCGGGCAGCCAGGTATGCACCGGCACCGAAGGCACCTTTATCAGGAAGCCGGCGAACACCAGCAGGAAAGCCACAAAGCGAATCGGCAAATCAAACAACGTCACTCCAGACAGCACGTGCAGCAGGCTCCCCGGAATGAAATTGGCGGGTTCCATCATGGCGGGTATGTTGAAGGTACGCACCAAATCAGCACTGCTCAACACGCCTTGCTGCAGCATCTGCTGCACCTGCCGGATGCTGTTCTGGTCTGTGGCCATACCCTGCAGGTTCAGCTGATTGGCAGTAGCCTGCGGGTCTATCACCGAGGTATAGAGGCCAATCATCACAATCAGGATGAAAAGCGAGCCTACCAAGGTATAGATGAAGAATTTGAGCGCCGCGTACTCGCGTTTCGGTCCGCCCCAGATGCCGATGAGGAAATACATGGGCAGGAGCATGAACTCGAAGAAGAGGTAGAACAGGAAGAAATCCAGCGCTAGGAAACAGCCCATCACGCTCGTCATGAGCAGCAGGTAGAGCAGAAAGTAGCCTTTGACGTTCCGGGTGATGGTCCAGGAGGAGATGACGCCGATGACGCCGACTATACCCGTTAAGAGCACCATGCTGATGCTCACCCCATCCACACCCACGAAATACTCTATCTGGAAACGCCCCAGGCTGCCCAGCGAGAAACTTATCCAATCGAGCTTCTGCACGAATTGGTAGCCAGTATGCCCATTGGCCGGAGCCGCCCCATCGAACCGCAGGTATAGCCACACTGCCAGGGCCAGCTGCACCAGCGTGCCCGCCAACGCCACCGCCTTCATCGGCTTCTGCAGACGGATGGGCAGCAGCAGCACAAAGAGCGCTGCCAGCAAAGGGGTGAAAATAAGGCCGGAAAGTATAAAATCCATCAAATTGTTTCGATACCAGTACCGTGTAGCCAAGTTCGGGAACTACCGAATTTGCCTTGTTATGTTATTTTCTTCTTCTCGCAGTTGCAAAGCCCTAGCTGTCTCGGATTTCAAATGCAGGAAATCAAAACTTCCGTTTGCTAGCGAAGACAGCAGCAGCGAGGTCTCGCCTCCCGGTTCCTTTCGCCCCCCCTCTCTATCCGGATTGCGAAATTAACATCAATTCAGGATGATGTATAGCATTATCAAAATAAATCCGAAAAGGGAGTACGCGTAGTAAGACTGTACCTTGCCGTTCTGCAGGCCCCGCCCGATGCCGCCCAGCACTTTCATCAGGGACCCTACCAACCACACGCTGCCATCTACCACCCACGTGTCAAACCACTTCACTATTTTGGAGAACACCACCAGCCATTTGCTGCCATACTCCAGGGTATAGTCAATCACGCGCTTGTCCACGCGGTAGAGCATGCGGGCCATCCAGAGCACCGGCTGCACCAGCGTCCGGCTATACAGGGCATCCAGGTAGAAGTGATTGTAGGATAATCGGGCGAAGCTTCCCTTCGGTTCCTCTGCCAGCAGGGCTTCGCTGCTTCTGTTCCTATACCTGCCCATGGCCAGTACTATACCTGCTACACCTAGCAAGGCTGACAAAACCCCAATCACTAAATGGGCGGTGTGGTTGGCGGCATCCTGCACCGCTACAGCCTGCAGCAGTCGGTTGGCTAGCAAAGCGCCATCCGTCGTGAGGGCGTCCAAACCAATGCCTTGCATGAGCCAGCTGCTGCTGAAGCTAAGCGGGTTGCCAGAGAAGAAAATTCCAAGCGAGAGTACAGCCAGCACGACCACCGGCCACAGCATCACCCGCTCCACTTCCTGCCGCACACTCAGCCTCAGCGCCTGCACATCAAATGGCAGACGGAAACTCCCGAAGAATAGGAACCACAGGTGCCGCCCCATGTAATAGGCCGTGAGCAGTACCACTGCAAACCCGATGACCGGCACCGCAAAATAGAGGCTGTTGCCATTTGCGCTCATCGTCTGTGCCCAGGCCCAACTGCCCGACAGAATAGCGTCTTTGGAAAGAAAACCGGAGAACAGCGGCAATCCGACCAAAGCGGCGGCCGCCAACAGGTAGGTATAGAACGTCAATGGCATAGCCTTGCGTAACCCGCCCATGTTCCGGATATCCTGCGCATCCACGTCGGTCGGCTGGTGCGTATGGTGCAGCCCACGGTGCATGGCGTGAATGAGGATACCCGCGTTGAGGAAAAGCGCCGCCTTGAAGAACGCGTGCGTAGTCAGGTGAAAGAGCGAAGCATCGTGCGCGCCCGTACCCATTCCCATCACCATGTAACCCAGTTGCGAGATGGTCGAGAAGGCGAGCACCGCCTTGATGTCGTATTGCGTGAGCGCCGCCAGGGCCCCCAGCAAAGCCGTGATGGCCCCGATGATGGCGATGACCGTCAGGGCATCAGGGGTGAAAAAGGCGTAGCAACGCGCCAGCAGGTATACCCCGGCGGCCACCATGGTGGCCGCATGTATGAGCGACGAAACAGGTGTCGGGCCCTGCATGGCATCGGGCAACCAGACCTGCAGCGGGAACTGCGCCGACTTGCCCACACAACCCATGAACAGCCCCAAACCCGCCAGCGTCAGGAAAAGCGGACTTAGTTCCACCAGCCAGGGCTGCCCGTTCAAGGTATAGCTTATCACAAAACCGCCGTTCAGCCACTCCCCCGCCCCTACCAGGGTGCGCAGCGCCTCCAGGTCAAACGTCCGGAAATAGGTATAGAAAGAGAAGAGACCGAGCAACAAGCCAATGTCACCGACCCGATTCACCAAAAAGGCTTTTTTGCTCGCCGCAGCGGCGGCAGGGCGCTCGTACCAGAAGCCGATGAGCAGGTAAGACGAAAGGCCAACGAGTTCCCAGAACATGAAGAGCAGCAATAGGTTGTCTACCAGCACGATGCCTAGCATGCTGAAGGTGAACAAGCCTAGGTAGGCGAAGTAGCGGCTGTAGCCCGCGTCGCCGCGCATGTAACCCACCGAAAAGAGCTGCACCAGCAAGGAGATGAACGTGACGATGACCAGCATCAGCACCGTGAGGTTGTCGAGCAGAATGCCTGCCGTGAAGTCGGCCACAGAGCGGGTTGGGAGGCTGAACCAGACTGACCGGCTATGGAAGGTAGTGATGTTCCAGGTCTGCGTAAACAGGTATAGCGAAAGCGCGAAAGCGGCTCCCGTGATGCCGATGCCCAGCCAGTCGCCTTGCCGGGGCAGGAATCTCCCCCAACGATAGAGCACTGCGAAACCCAGCAGCGGCAGCAGCAGCACCAGCCCTGCCAGCGTGGTCTGTGGGGTGCCGGCCAATGGCTCCAGAAGTGCGGATAACTCCAAGGTATAGGCTGTGGTTAAGGTTCGGTCGAAGGTATGGGAACGGCATGCCAAGGCGCCTCTCCCACTCGCGGCCAAAGTTAAGTATATTGCTTTAATTTTATACTTAATAGTTTACAGCGCCTGCGACACACTCCGTAGCATTTGCCTGTGGCTCTACCCTTCATCGGGTATCGGTTCAATACTGCCTCCATTGCCCTGTGGAAGGGTTTTGACGTTGAGTTTGGGGGCCAGCAGAAACAAGAAATTTCATTTTTTGAAAACTTAGAAATGTCTATTTCGTTCTGAAGGGTATTGTACCATTTAAAACAAAAGAAAAACTATGGACGCGAATGAATTAAAAGCGAAAGCAGACCGCGCAAACCCCCAGCACAAAGAAGGGCCAGTTGCCGCAGCCATCGAGAAATATACATCCAAGTTACCATCTGACGTGTTCTTATGGGCAGCATTAGGCTCTATGGCGATTTCAGCCACACTTAAGATAATGAAGAAGGATGAAGAGGCGCTGTTCGTTGGACAGTGGGCACCGTCTTTCCTGCTACTGGGTAACTACAACAAGATGATTAAACTGGCTGGCTACGAAAGCGACAAGTAAGCGAGTCTATTTCACATCTGACCTATAAAAGAAGAGAGGGAGCGGAAGTTTCCTCTCTTCTTGCATTTTACCGGCACCTCTTTCCTCCTAAGCCCTGCCCCCTTTCCCTGCATACTTATATTCTTGGGCTGTCGTGCATTTTTTTGTCTAACCTAACTCTATGGCATTGTGCACCTTACTCCAAAATGAAGCTGCGCAATTACGTATTGAATAGAATAAGGTTGCGGCTTATGCAATTTATTTTTTAAGCTTGGTGTTAGTACAAGAGCCCCCATCACTGCCTGGGGTCGAAAGACACAAGTTTAGAAAGATGATTTTATACGAAGACAGTGTAGTGAGACTAGACTATTCACCTGCCAATGACGTGGTTGAGCTGGTGTGGCCGGACATGCAGCAGGTATATCTTCCTGAGATAAAGCGCGCTCTGGCAAAGACGGTCGAAGTGATTCGGATTTACGATGTGAAGAACCTGCTACTGGATGCTAGTCAGGCGACTATCGCTGCTAGTACAGAGGAGTCGCAGGCCGTGTCGCTGGCGCTGGCCAAAGAATTGATGGGCACACGGCTGCAACGGTTGGCGCGGGTAGAGTCCCTGGATTCAGCAAGGGAGCAGGCAATCAAGAGCCAGTTGGAAGAGCTCAGTAAAGCGCTGCAGCTGACCTATGACATACAATCATTTTCTGACAAAGCGTCAGCCCTGGCGTGGCTGGAGTCAGCCCCCTCTTCCGCCACATTGGCTTGGCAGGCATAAGCAGTAATATCTTCCTCATTCGCCAAGTTTATGAGGCACAGAAAATATAAATTAAGCGCTCGTAACCAGCGGCATACAACCAATTAGGCATACTTTTTGCTGACAGTAGAGCGGCTAAAAGTTGAAGATGTCAGACGGATACCTTCTTCTATAATTAAGTGAGGCTCCCTTCGGGGAGCCTTTTCTTTTTCAGGAAGGGGTATAGGTATAGCCAGGGAAATAGGGTAGGCATTAGCGCTGCCCTAAGGCGCTTTCTATGTTGCTTGCCGGCGCATCGCAATATCTTTTGCGGAGGTTTTGGACGCCATTCCAGTCAATCACATCTTCCTCGCTGCTGAGCCGTGTTAGGGTATCCTTCACAGATTCATCCGAGATAAACATCCTGTCCTGGTAAAGGCCTTTCGAATAGAATCGACAATAGGTTCTGCTTTCGTCAGCCTCAGTCAAAACAATAAAATCGCAAACACTCAGCTTACGGCTAAACAATAAAAACTCATCCATACTCTGTAACTAGGTAAATAGACTTTGCAAACTGCGGCCCAAGGACAATTACTATCCATTTCTGCCTACACTATGCATAATAACCTTGCCTTTACGTAAGCATGAAAATTAGGTTTACTTAGAGAGGTATTATTTTTAGTCTGTCATTCTCTATTACAAGTGTCTATTAATCTATCAGCCGAGATTTCCTAAAGCGAATCAGTACACGCCCCCACTCTAGGCATCTTTCTAACTGGCCTCGCCCATGTGCTCATCATCAGCGAGGGCAGTCTTGGTGAGTAACTCCCGCAGCCGCTCAATGTGCACCTTCATTTCTTCGGCCCGGTCTTCCTGCATGGTAGCCCAGCGCCGGTTGCCTTTGTCCGCTTCGTTCGTCGACATGTGCAGCAAAATATTGCGGCGCTCCTCCAGGGTGCGCATGGCTACCCAAAGCGTCTCCTCCAGCGCATTGGACATGCCCAGCAGGAGGGAGTCCTGGGTATAAGCGTGGCCGGTATGGCATCGGAAGCGGGGCACGGTGCCGGGTTGCGTGAACTCCCAAAGCCCGCCGCCGCATTCGGGGCAGCTGTAAGATGATTTTTTGCCGGTGGCCTCCAAATCTTCAATGCTGGTCATGTTGCTGTTCGTCATAACACGTTCTGCTATCTGAGCTTCCTTCCAAATATCGGCAGGCACTGTGATTGAATCGGAGGCCGGCTGCTGCGAAAGCTCCCTCAGCAACTCCCCCATCTCATCCAGAGAAACGATGTAATCCGTCGTGACCTGCCGCATCACATTCTGGGGCAGGGCGGCATGTTCGGCGTCGTCTGGGTGCTGCACCACGGTGGTGCCGCCACTGCGCTTGATTGATTCCATACCTATCACGCCATCACTCATATAGCCTGTCAGTATCACCCCAATCGTGTTGTGGCCATGGTAGGCCGCAGCCGACCGGAACAGCGGGTCTATGGCTGGCCGGAACTGGTTTTCCCGCGGACCCCGCACTACCAGCAGTTCGCTGCCCTTGATGAGCATCTGCTTATCTGCCGGTGCCATGTATAGGGTGCCTGCCTCTATCGCGTCACCGTTGCCGGCTACTTTACAGGTAAGCCGGGTATGCTGGCCCAGGCGGTCCACTAAAAATTTGACCGATGAGTCGACGCTCAGGTGCTGCACCACCAGAATAGCAGCATTCAGGTCGTCCGAAAGTTTTGCAAGCAGCTTGGTCAGTGCCTGCATTCCCCCTGCCGAGGTGCCAATTACGATTATTTTGAATTCTTTTCCAGCCATACGGTAGCTTCAGTTTGTCTAGGCGGTCAGTAAGTCTACGTGCCGAAGCAGCAGGTGTTGGTTATATGGCGTGAAACAAGAGAATTCCCATGCTGCGCATTCCTTGTCCCTTATCCGGCTTTGTACTTAGGCCATACCTGCTGCTTCTACTGAAAACAGCCCGGATTACGCTATCTTGCCTTCTAAAACTGTAACTTGGTCAAATTACAGCGGACTGTATAAATACTCACGTATAAGTTGTAGTATCTGCACCCAACATGGCAACATCTGATAAACATAAAAAAGCGAAAGCAACTGGCAAGCAGCAGGCACAGCAGCCAGAAGGCGAAGATACCTTTGTGGTAGGTATAGGCGCGTCGGCCGGTGGCCTGCAGGCAATGGACGCCTTGTTCAGCCATGTTCCCGTCGATAGCGTAGCCTATGTCATCGTCCAGCACCTTTCCTCCGAGCACCGGAGCATCCTGACTGAACTCCTGAGGCGGCACTCTGTCCTGGAGGTACTGGAAGCCAAGGATGACATGCTGGTGGAAACGAACAAGGTATACGTGATACCAAGCGACCAGAAGCTCACCATCAAGAAAAACCGTCTGAAGCTATCCAGCAAGTCCGAGAACGGGAGCACCAGAACCATCGACACCTTCTTCAAATCACTGGCAGCCGACAAGGGCTTCAGAGCGGTTGGCGTGATTCTATCAGGCACGGGTACGGATGGCACGGAGGGCGTGGTGGCCATCAAGAAAGCCGGTGGAATGGTGATTGTGCAGGACCCCGGGACGGCCAAGTTCAACGGTATGCCGGCCAATGCCATTAACACAGGGTATTCCGACTTCATACTGCCGCCGGAGCTAATGCCCCAGGAGATTTTCAATTATGTCAAAGTCACGCCCATAGCCGATAAGGTTGCCCTGCTGGCCGATGGTGACGCAGAGTCCACTTATACCATGATTCTGGATATGGTGCACGACCGCATGGGCATTGACTTCGGCAACTACAAGCGGCCTACCATCATCCGCCGCATCAGCCGGCGCATGGCGCTCAACAACCTCGACAATCTGACCGATTACCTTGACTACCTGAACCTGAACCCGACAGAAGTGGAGTCCCTGAGCAAGGAGTTCCTGATTGGGGTCACAAAATTCTTCCGGGACAAAGAGGCCTACGAAATACTGGAAAGCCAGGTCATACCGGACCTAGTCAGTCAGAAAGACAAAAACAGGCAGCTACGGGTTTGGGTGGCTGGCTGCTCTTCCGGCGAGGAGGCCTACTCTATCGCCATTCTGATACGGGAATTCCTGGACAGGGAGCATCAGGACATGGAGGTGAAGATATTTGCCTCCGACATAGACCGTGAAGCCTTGGATTTCGCCGGGAAGGGCATATACCCGGCCAACAGCCTGACAGACGTGCCAGAAGCACGCTTGCGGAAATTTTTTATAAAGGAAGAAGGCAAGTACCGGGTGTCGCAGCGTATTCGCAAGATGGTGATTTTTGCGCCACATAACGTGATTAACGACCCGCCTTTCAGCAAAATGGACCTGGTCAGCTGCCGTAACATGCTCATTTACCTCAACCCGCTGCTGCAGAAGAAGGTGATTGAGAAGTTCCATTACTCGCTGCTGTTGGGAGGTTATATGTTTCTGGGCTCCAGCGAGAGTATCGGCGACCTCAGGAGCTTTACTGAGGTAAGTAAGAAATGGAAAATCTGGCGCAACACGGTACCGGCTCGTTCCCTCAGCATGGACGCTTTTTCGGGCAATGACCTCAACAAGCATAACCTGACCACCAACGTGATGCAATACCGTGACATCAACGCAAAGAAGCAGGTACAGCATAACTTCTCAGAGCTGCTCAACGAGGCCATGCTGGAGGAGCAGGGCTATGCGGCCGTGTTCGTGGACGAGCACTACGACATTCTGCACGGGGTGGGCAAGTTCAAAAACTACATGGACCTGCCGGAACAGAATTTCACATTCAACCTGCTCAAGCTGGTGCCCCCAGATTTGGCCATCAACCTGGGCACGCTGCTGCGCAAAGCCATACGCGACAAAGAGAAAGTAGCCGCTTTCGGGGTGCAGGTACGGCATGGCAACAACCTGCGCTACATCAATGTGGTGGTGAAGCCATACCTGTCTGACCGGAAACTGTACCAGAAGTTCATACTGGTACTCTTCAACGAAGACCAGCCACGCACCATGCTGGAACAGGAAGATGTGGTGATGCTGAGCGAAGACTACTACGAGCACAAGATACAGGAGCTGGAGCTGGAGCTGCAGCACACCAAAGATGACCTGCAGGCCGTGGTGGAAGAGCTCGAAACCTCCAACGAGGAGCTGCAGAGCACCAACGAGGAGCTGCTGTCGTCGAACGAGGAGCTGCAGAGCACCAACGAAGAGCTGCAATCGCTGAACGAGGAGCTACACACCATCAATACGGAGCACCAGTACAAAATCAAGGCGTTTATGGAGCTCGACGACGACTTGAACAACTATTTCCGCAGCACCGACATCGGGCAGATATTTGTAGACCATCAGCTGATTATCCGGAAATACACACCGGCTGCCACCCAGCTCATCAACCTGATTGAAAGTGACATAGGCCGCTCCATTTACCAAATCTCCAACAACCTGCAGTACCAGCACCTGATTGAGGATGTGCGCAGCGTGATAGCGAGCAACACCACCATCCAAAAGGAGATGCAGGATAGGAACGGGGTCTGGTACCAGATGCGCGTTCTGCCCTACATTACGCAGGAGCGGAAGATAGACGGTGCTATCATCATTTTCATCAAGATTCATGAGCTCAAAAACATGCAGCTGCTGCATGCCGGCATCTTCGACAGCTCTCCCAACTCCATACTGACTTTGTCTGCCATCCGTAACCGCAGCCATGCTATTACCGACTTCCGGATAAGCATCCTGAACGTGAATGCGCAGGAGATGCTCGGCAGTACAGGCGATAGCCTGGTCGGTAAATCGCTTTGGGAAAAATGGCCGAGCCTGCTGGACAGCCTGTTCGAGCAGTTTGTGCATGTGGTAGAAACAGGCGAGATGCTGGACCTGGAACATTTGCAGATAAATAAAGGCAAGGAGTGCTGGCTGCACCTGGTGGCTGTAAAGTTTGACGATGGCCTGGTGCTGACGCTGCACAACATCACAGAACGCAAACGCTACGAGCAGCAGTTGCTACAGCAAAAAGAAAAAATCCGGCTTAGCTCTGAGCGGTTCAAGACTCTGTTTGAGGCTATACCGCACATCGCCTGGACACACTTGCCAGATGGCACCGTAGAAACCTACAACCACCTGTGGCTGGAGTATACGGGCAACTCTGCCACCAAATTGCAGGACCTCAGGTGGCTTGACATTATCCACGCTGAAGACCACAAGCGTATAGAGAAAGAATTCAAGAATGCGCTGGATGCAGGCAACATCCTGAGTACCCAGGCCAGGATTCGCCGCTACACAGACGGCAAGCCCAACTGGCATCTGCTCCAGGTCGTTCCTATCCGCAACGACAGCGGCTACATTACGCTATGGATTGGTACTGCCACAGACATTCAGCACCAGAAGGACATGGAAGAAACCAACCTTGACTTGCGCCTGTCTCAGCAGCGCGAAATTCTGACTGCCATTCTGCAAACCCAGGAGACCGAGCGAAGCCGTATATCGGAGGCCCTGCACAATAGCCTGGGGCAGCTGCTATACGCTACCCGGCTGAACCTGGGGCAGCTGAAAATGAAGGAGGATGGCCAGAAGCAGAAACTGAACCAAATCGACAAACTGCTGGAGGAGAGCATCACGGTTACCCGAGAGATTTCCTTTGAGCTCACGCCTTCCGTTCTGAAGAATCACGGCCTCAAGGTGGCCATACAAGAGATGGTTTCTAGACTGAGCGGCCCCGGACTGAGCGGCCCCGGACTGAGCGGCCCCGGACTGAGCGGCCCCGGACTGAGCGGCCCCGGACTGAGCGGCCCCGGACTGAGCGGCCGGGAGCTAACCATCACCTGCAAAATCAGCGGGTTTGACGACCGCAAGGATTACCTCATCGAACTGTCGCTGTACCGCATGGTTCAGGAGTTGCTGAACAACGTCGTCAAGCATGCGCAGGCAACAGAGGCATCTGTGGTACTGACCTGCAAGCAGAAAATCGTCACGCTGACCGTGCAGGACAACGGCGGTGGCATGGCTGAAGAGGATTTACTGAAAATCAAGGGCATGGGCCTGAGCAGCGTGCAGAGCAGGGTAGAGTTGATGGGAGGCACATTGGATCTGGCCTCCTCAACAGAAGGCACGAGAGTCAGTATACGCTTCGGTATTTAAAGCATAACCTTCCCCTGGACGCATAAAAAGAGCGGAGGAGGTTACAGGTGCAGTACGCTGCCGTGTAGCCTCCTCCGCTCTTTTACTTTTGCACACAGCCTCAGCTACTCAACAGCTTATGCTCCATAGCATACTTGATGAGATGGGCAGTGTTTTTGGCTTTGGTTTTCTCCAGTATGTTTTGCCGGTGCGTCTCCACGGTGCGTTTGCTCACGAATAACTTGTCAGCTATCTCTGCATTCGTATACCCTTCGGCTATGAGCAGGAGCACCTCCATTTCACGTTTCGACAGCCCCGAGCTTTCCTCCGCCACTGAGCCATCAGGTATAGCAGCCTGGTTTGAAAACCGCTGCAGCATATCAACAGACATACCAGAGCAGATAAACGGGGTTCCTGCAGCAGCCAGTTTAATGGCTGTGGTCAATTCATCATAGCTTGTGTTCTTGAGCACATAGCCTGTGGCGCCATTTTCTATCATCCGCTGCATAGAAGGCACATCGTTCAGCATGGACAGGGCAACCACCCTTGTCTGAGGGAACCTTTCCTTGACCAACCCAACGGTTGCATAGCCATCCAGCACAGGCATGTTGATGTCCAGCAGCGCTACATCCGCCTCGGTCTGCTCGAGCAGGTCCAGCAGCTCTTTGCCGTTAGCCGCCTCTCCTACTACCTCCAGCTCTTCGTCCTGATCCAACAGCGCGCGCAAGCCTTCCCTTATAATCCGGTGGTCGTCTGTGATGACGACCCTGATAATCTTTTGCTCTCTCATTTCATGTATTTCCTTCTCAAAGATATAAATACCGCGTTCAGCATAAGCCTGCTATACCTCCTGCAAAACCAAATTACGTATTAGCCGAGCATGGTTTCAAATCGAGCCGATTCAGCAGGTTTTATACTGATACCCAGGTTGCTAATACGTATATACGTGTATAATCTACTTGGAATGAATAGGATGGTTGTATGAACAGCGAAGCGTTATCCTCGAGAGGGCTCCCTGCTATACCTTCCTGCGTGCTGTTTCTATCATCGGCTCACCTGTATTAACAGAGATTCTAAAACAAAAAAGCGGCGCAGGAAACCCTGCGCCGCTTTTGTTGCCAGGCGCTATACCTGGTCCTCGTACTTGTTCAACCTACACCGGCGCGTACCGATGTGAGCTATACCTGCCGGCCTGTTTATTTCGTCTGGCCGTTGGTTTTTTTAGTCTGTGCACCCGGTACCGGGAAACCGCGGTCACGCATCAACGCGTCTATCTTCGCATCGCGGCCACGGAACTGGCGGTACGCATCGGCTGGGTCCATGGAGTTGCGCGGAGCGAACAGGTACTTCACCAGTCTTGCTGCCACCTCGGCGTCATAGAACCCGCCTGGCGCCTCCGCGAAAGCCTCAGCGGCATCGGAAGTCAGCACGTCGGCCCACAGGTAACCGTAGTATCCGGTGGCATAGCCCTCACCTGAGAACACGTGCCCGAAGTGCGGCGAACGGTGACGCATCACAATCTCTTTCGGCATACCTAGTTTAGACAGTGTCTCTTTTTCGAATTTGTCCGGGTCCAGCCCGTTCGGGTCTACCAGATGGAAGTGCATGTCCATCAAAGCGGAAGCCAGGAACTCGGTCGTTTCGAAACCTTGATTGAAGGTAGAGGCTTTCTCTATCTTGGCTATCAGCGCTTTCGGCATCGGCTCCCCGGTCTTGTAGTGCTTCAGGAACTGGTTGATTACCTTGTCAGTAGACAGCCAGCGCTCCAGCAGCTGCGACTGGAACTCGGTGTAGTCACGCACGCCGCTGTTCAGCGTAGGGTACTTCACATTGGAAGCCAGGAAGTGCAGCGCGTGGCCAAACTCATGGAAGAAAGTAGTCGCATCGTCCCAAGACACCAACACCGGCTCGCCCGGCGCAGGCTTCACAAAGTTGGAGTTGTTCGATGACAACACGGTCTTCTTGCCGTCAAAAGTGGTGTGGGCGCGGTACGTCGTAGCCCAGGCACCGGAGCGCTTGCCTTGGCGCGCGAACGGGTCGAGATACCACAGGCCGATGTGGTCACCGGTCGTCTTGTCGGTCACTTCCCATACCTTCACATCTTCATGGAATACAGGCACAGAGCCCTCCTGCACTGGCGTGAACTTGAAGTTGAAGAGCTCGCCTGCCGTGAAGAACATGGCTTGCGTCAGGTTGCCCAACTCCAGGTACTGCTTCACCTCATCGGAGTTCAGGTCATACTTCTGCTGGCGCACCTTCTCAGCGTAGTAGCGGTAGTCCCAGGGCTCAATCTTGATTTTGGCCTTGCTGGTTTTGTTCGCCAGTTGCTGCATGTCCGCCACTTCTTCTTTGGCCCGCGCAATGGCAGATGGCCAAACGGCCAGCATCAGGTCCATGGCCGCCTCCGGCGTTTTGGCCATGCGGTTCTGCAGGCGCCACTCGGCGTAGTTGTCGTAGCCCATCAGCTGCACGCGCTCGCGACGCAGTTTCAGTATGTCCACAATGTTCTGCTTGTTGTCGTTCGCATCGTTGTTGTCGGCACGGGAGTAGTAGTTTTTCCATACCTTCTCACGCAGGGCACGCTCTTCGGAGTAGGTCAGGAACTGGTCCATGCTGGAACGGGTGTTAGTCACGGCATACTGTCCTGGCTTGCCGCTGTCAGCGGCCGCTTTGGCCGCTGCTTTCACAAAAGACTCCGGCAGTCCGCCCAGCTGTTCTTTGGTGAAGTACACCACATATTTCTCCTCATCGGCCAGGATGTTGTTGGAGAACTTGGTGTAGAGCGTGGAGAGCTCCTTGTTGATGTCAGCGTAGCGCTTCTTCTTCTCCGGGCTCAGGTCAGCCCCTTCCAAGGCGAAGCCTTCATACACCAGCTGCACCACACGCTGCTGGTCCTCTGGCAGTGGGTTCTTCTGGGAGTTGTCGTACACAGCCTTCACGCGCTGGAACAGCTTCTCGTTCTGCAGGATTTTGGAGTTGAACTCCGAGATTTTCGGGGCAAGTTCCGCCTGCAGGGTTCTGAACTCCGGCGTGGACATGTTGCTGCTCCAGATGCCGTAATAGGTGAACACGCGGTTCAACTCCTCACCGGCACGCTCCATCTCCTCAATGGTGTTCTCGAAGGTGGCAGGCTGTGTGTTATTGGCGATAGTCTCGATTTCGGCCAGGTTCAGGGCCATGGCCTTTTCCATGGCTGGCTTCAGGTCGGTCAGGCTCATCTTATCAAAGGCAGGCACGCCACCATAAGGGCCCGTCCACTCTTTCAGCAGCGGGTTGGTCTCTTCCTGCTTCTGCTCCACGGCAGCCTGGGTCTGCTGCGACTGTTCCTGGGTCTGCACCGAGGTGCAGCTGGCCAGCGCCAGCACCGCCAGTATACCTGACTTCTTGCCGGCTAGTATAATGTCTTTTGTCATTGATTATTGGGTTGTGTGAAAAGAGTAAACGATAAACTCCTGGGTCAATAATTTCAGCACAAGATACGAAAAAACGAACAGAGTGCCTTATTTGCTGTTTAACAGGCAAGAACCATACCTTTGCTGCCATACCTGCCCGCCAGCCGTGCACGTATACGCAACTTATACATACCCCGTCACATGGAAGCACAACCCGTACGCGACAAGCAATCCATCCAGCACCTGTACAACACCATACTGCCGGAACTGGCGAAGCACATCCACCAGAACCTGTCAGCCGTCATCCCCCTGTTCCACGACTTTCACCTGGAGCGCATCATCGACACCTGGACCAAAGACCCGGACGCCAGCTATGGTACCGAGGTAAGCGTGGAAAACGGGAACGTGCAGCAAGTGGGCCTTCGCCTCAGGCTGGAGGGTTTCGAACGCCCCGGCGCCGACAACTTCGATATCAGCAAAGACCTGCTCTTCAAACTGGAGCGCGGCAGCTATACCGTAGGTCCGGACAAGCACAACATCTGGCTCGAAAAAGAGTACCTGCAGCGCTGGGAAAAACCGGAGTACCAGGAGGTAGCCGGCAAATGGATTGAAGAACTGATTGACGCCATCACACAACGCCTCGAAAACTTTACCGGATAAGACATGAGAAAACCTGCCACTACCGCCGCCTGGCTACACCTATTCCTACTGCCGCTCTGCCTGGGCATCAGCTCCTCCTGCCAGGCCCAACAGGAACAACAGACCACGGCCACAGCAGTAGGCTATACCACCAAAACGCCTGCCTCTGGAGGCACGGGCAAGGTATACCTAGGGCGTGAGATAGCCGCCATCATGAGCGCCACTGGCGGCAGCTGGCTCGACCGTGACACGCGGCAGGAAGAGGAGAATTCTTCTAAAGCCATCGAGAACATGCCACTGCAACCCAACAGCACAGTTGCCGATATCGGAGCCGGCACAGGCTACTATACCTTTCAGGTCGCCAAACTGGTGCCGCAAGGCAAGGTATACGCCGTGGAAGTGCAGGACCGGTTTATAGAAGCACTGAAGGAACGGAAACAGGAACTGGGCACCCAAAATGTAGAAGTCGTGAAAGGCGGCAACCAAAGCCTTAACGTGCCTGACAACTCCCTGGACCTGGCCGTGATGGTGGATGTGTACCACGAGCTGGAATACCCAATGGAAATGCTACAGGCCATTCGGAAAGCCTTGAAATCCAACGGCCAACTTCTCCTGATGGAGTACAAAGCCGAGGACCCGGACGTGCGCATCCGGGAGCTGCACAAGATGACGGTAGCTCAGGTGAAGAAAGAGCTCGCCGCCAACGGCTTCCGCCTGAGCCGGCAAGTAGACTCCCTGCCCATCCAGCATTTCCTGTTGTTCCAGAAGGACAGTAAGTAAAGGCTTCTCTCTGAAGGCGCTATACCTTATTCACAGACAAGTTTCACCACCCGCTGCTGGTCACCCGTGCGGATGTGCAGGAAGTATACGTTCATTGCCAGTTTTACCTTTTGTACGGTCTGGGTCTCCTCCACCCATCACATTATCACCCACTTAGGCATACTAAATCGTAACATCTTACGTAGTAGTAGATATACCTGCAAAATTTGGAATTTATGTATACCACCACATTCAAGTTCGAAGAAGGGAGCCCCTACCTGAGTGGCAGGCGACCTGTGGGTGCCGAAATACACGAGCGGCTTATGTGCCAGGTGAGGAGGCTCTGCAAGGACAACGCGTACAAGCCTGGCTGGGAACTGATTGTGTACACGCCCATTCCGGCCTATCTAGACAAACCCACTACGCTGGAGGTATACTGGGACTTTGACAACCCGTCAGAATATGGCCATGAGCCAGAGCAGGATGCGTGA
This sequence comes from Pontibacter roseus DSM 17521, assembly GCF_000373265.1. Classification (GTDB taxonomy): domain Bacteria; phylum Bacteroidota; class Bacteroidia; order Cytophagales; family Hymenobacteraceae; genus Pontibacter; species Pontibacter roseus. The sequence continues at coordinate 115,736 of NZ_KB890766.1, read as the reverse complement.
CAGCAACGACCTGAAAGGCGAATTCCTTTTTTACCCGATTACGTATAAAGCTACATGAACCTCACCCTTTTCAACACCCATTCCCTGTCTGGAAGGCTGGAGATAATCTGGCAGCACGGCACCTACCTGGCCGAACGTGGCCGAAGGGGCTACCGGATTGAGCTGTATGACATGGGGGAGTTCTTCGCTGAGGTATGGACCAACCCCGAAACAAACTTCATCGGACTGATACGTGGCCTGGCCAGCAAGCGGGCACTGGAGCCCTATACCACCAAAATAAACCTGCTGGACATGATTTACTGGTAGGCACACACAAGCAGCCGGTCTTAAATCGAAACTGATGCAGTTCTTCCTTCCTCTTCACCAGTTATCATCTGCCAAAACTTTTCAAAACCGCCACCGGGTAGGTGCGTGATATTTCTTATTTTTGGCCGGATGAATTCTGTCAGCCTTAGCAACTATCACCGCCTCTACGCCTTCTCGGACTATGGGAGCATGAAAGCCGCCCTTCCTTACATGCGGCGCGTGGTGCTGGCCAAGCGGCTGACCGAAGTAGAGTCCGCTGACGTCAGGGGCTATGTAGGCCGCGTTCCCGGGCAGGGATATGTCAACTACCTGGAACCCATAGGGAAGACCAGCACAACCCGCTCTGCCGACAAATCTTTCATCACGGCGCTCCAACTGCTGTACAAGCGCAACGGCTACTCGGCCAGGTACGTCGTAATAGAGCGCATGTAGGGGTGGCTTCCCCCTTTGAACAGGGAAGCAAAATAATTCACGGGCTACAGTCGGGCCAGGCACCTACGCCTCGTTTGAGACCGGCTTCATATATCCTAAGGCAGGCATGCATCCGGAGCAGAAGGGAAACCGTTCGGAGAATAGGAGCTAGAAAATGATAGTGAAGGTTGTTCCTTGGTTCAGAGTGCTATTCACATGGATTTTCCCTTTCACATTGTCCACCATCCTCTTCACGATGTACAACCCAATGCCGCTTCCTTCTACGTGATCGTGAAAACGCTTGAACATAGTGAATACGCTTTCCTGCTTATCGGAAGGTATACCCAAACCATTGTCCTCAATCAGGAGGTGTGTTTTGTCGGCGACCTTTTCCAGTTTCACGATTACCAGTGGGGGTCTGTCCGGTGAGCGGTATTTGATGGCGTTGCTGAACAGGTTATTCAATATGCTCTTGAAGTTCTTTCTGGAGAATCCCGTGAAAAGCCTCTCTTCAGAAATCACTTTTATCTGGGCATCCGACTCAACCAGCAGGTTGTCCAGGTCCTGTTTCACCGTCTCTACCATCTCATAAATGTCAATCGGCTCAGGTGCTTCGTCTCCACTTGTCTTATCTATCTCCACAATAGTAGTGAGGTCGTTGATAGTGGTGGCGAAACGCTTGAGCGACGACTTCATATAGCCCGCTATTTGATTGATTTCGTCTCTGTCCAACTCTTCTTTGGTGACAGCTTCCGACAATGCCTCAATCAGCCCCTCTATGTTGGACACAGGAGATTTCAAATCGTGGGATGCGGTGTACACAAAGCTATCGAGGTCGAAATTGGCACTGGCCAAGGCTCTGTTCTTATCCTGCAGTTCCAGGTGGGCACTCTGGCTGCGCTCCAGCAACACCAGACTCTGCAGGTGAAAAGAGAGCAGTTCCGCAAACATTTTAAAAGTGCCGATTACCTTGGTATTGTTCACCAGCGCAGGCTTGGAGTCTATGGCGCAAAGTGTACCGAAGAAAGTCCCGTCTTGTAAGATAATCGGTAATGATATATAGCTTTGGAGACCGTAGGTTATAGGCGTATGGTGGTTGTTATAGACAGGGTCTTCCGATACGTTGTCAATGATGATGGGCTGGCGACTGTCCCTGATTTCATTGCACAAGGTAGTCTTTATTTCCAACTCACCCCCTTCTTCAAGCCCGAACTGAACCTCATCCCGAACGCTGCAGGCCAGCCACCGGTCCTCGGTTACCCGCGCGATGGCGGCAAAGCCCATACCTGTAATCTGACAAATTACTTCTAGCATGGTAGGGACAATCGGGATTTGCCGTACTGCTTCCAAGTCTCTGTACAACGTGTCTTGGGTATCAATCATACTGGAACTGTTTCTCTGGAATTGCCAACTTATGGTTTTGGTTGGTCACCAATCACTGATTGTTAAAGTTACTAAAAAAAGTACTAATCGCGAATTTCGAATTTCCTAAGAAACAATTTATTGCTACCTCCAATAGCGAAATGAAACTCTACTGCACCAGGAAAAGGGCGATAGCAAACACTCACATTCTTATAGTCTAAAGCAGCGGCCACAAAGATTCTGTACCGAAAAGGGAAGCACAAAGCATGCAGGAAGGGCTTTGAAGCGAACTCCAGCCTTATCTGCACCCGCTCGGCTAGTAAATCTGTGGCGGGCGCCACGCTGACGCTATCCCCTCGTTTTCCAGAATCTGGACCCAGGTACTGTAGTTATTGTTGTTCTTTATAAAGCGCTTCAGAAAGATAAAGATGGAACCATGCATCTGGAGCCTGCATGCATGTTTATGCTATTGGAGTGAGTTCAAGAATCCCGAAAATATAAGCAGCCAGCCCTGGATTCATATCACGCAAACCCCCTATACCTCCTGTTTATTCTAGAGTAGAGAGCTAAAAGTCCTGCCCCAGCGATATCTGGCCTACATCTTCCAGCTCGTTCAGGCTCTTGTAGAAATGCTTCAGGTTCAGGTTCTCGGGCACTATCACGTACAGCATGATTTTGGTGTTTTTCTTGTTGCGTGACTGCAGCACGTTGATGCTCTTGGTGATGACCTCATATTCCTCCAGAATGGATAACACCTTGCTAGTCTCAATTTTGGCAGATTGGAAACTGATTTTCAAGGTCTTCAGGGCACCTCCGATGAAGACCCTTTTGCCTATCTTGTCCAGGATGGATAGAACGAACAGCAGCAGCAGCGTCACGATGATGGCTGCCTCGTACATACCTGCCCCAGTCGCCAATCCTACAGCAGCCACCGCCCAGATGGTGGCCGCGGTGGTCAGCCCATGCGTGTTCCCGCCCAACCTGAAAATAGCCCCCGCCCCCAGAAATCCTATACCTGATACCACCTGCGCCGCAATACGACCGGGGTCCACGTTCCGGTACTCTGAAAAGGTCTGCGGTATGTAGATGGAGATGAGCATGAGCAGGCAGGAGCCCACCGAGATAATCATGTGGGTACGCAACCCCGCGTTTTGCCGCCGACTCTCCCTCTCCCAACCCAACAGGCCACCCAGCAGGGTACTGAGTAGGAGTCTGACAATGATGCTGCTTGTATTGATTTCTGTTAACGACAAAAAAGATAAGTCCATACGCTTTCATTAGAGCCAGTTGCTAGATGGCTTTACTACAGCCGTTGCTGAAGGTTTATCATTTAAGCGATGAAGGGCTGCAAAATGGATAGAATTGGCAGGTTGGTGGATTTGCTGCTTGCTGTAAGTTCTGTTGAGCGGCAAGTTCCTGTAGCCGCTCTCCGGTTTGCTTGCAGGCAAAAGCATCGGAAAAACTTTGACATCTGCCTAAATGTGAGTTGGCTGAATTGTCGTGTTAGCTAAAATTTTAATGCAATGAGCTATCAAAAGAGGAATAGCAGCTTTGAGGTTCAACTGGAATACAAAATTCAATAGATTTCATTCTCTATTGTCCAAGTTGCGAGGAATACTCAGCTTTACTAAATACAGATGAATTTTAATAGAAGAACCGGGTAACACCGGTTTTTCTGTTTAAAGAAAAATATATTCTTATATATACATTATATATTAAATTTATACTTAGGTTTTACATTGCCTAGATATGTTCATAATTATTAGACCGTACCCATTTAACTAAGTAAAAATGAGTGTAAAACACAGAGAGTTAGTTGTAGAAGACAAAAGTTACCCGTTTGCTCATTGCAAGCTTGGTAGAGAAAAATACGCAAAAGTTCTCACTGAAATCATCAAAGCATATCACACAGGTTTTGTTTTGGCTATCAACAGTAGGTGGGGAACAGGTAAAACTTCATTTATTAAAATGTGGGAACAAGATTTAAAAAACCAATCATTACAAACAATATACTTTAATGCTTGGGAGAATGATTTTGAAGATAATCCTCTTGTTGCCCTAATGGGTGAGTTGAAAACTATAACTCAAGAAACAAATAAAGAACAATTTAAAAAGGCTTTAAAAAGTGCAGCTACTCTGTCAAAACACATTATTCCGTTGGCTGCACAGGCGATTGCAGACAGATATATAAACACTCAGCTACTAAGAGATACCATAGTAAGTATCACAGAAGGCACAACAGACATTTTTGAAAATGAGGTTAATGATTATGCGAATAAAAAAGCGAGCATTAAAGAGTTTAGAAAGAGCCTTTCAGAGTTCATTTCAGAGACAAACTCAGCTAAGCCTCTTATCTTTTTCATCGATGAATTAGACCGATGTCGTCCAAACTACGCAGTGTCAATTCTGGAACAGATTAAACACTTTTTCTCAGTTCCGAATATTGTGTTTATATTATCAATAGATAAGGTCCAATTAGGAAATGCAGTCCGCGGTGTTTATGGAAGCGACAAAATTGATTCTGATGAATATTTAAGAAGATTTATTGATATTGAATATTCACTACCAAGTCCGGAGAAGGGCACCTATTATAACTATCTTTATACATACTTTGAGTTTGATAATTTCTTTAAATCAACCTCGAGGAATGATTATAGAGAACTTAAATCTGATAGCAATGAATTCTTGCAAATGGCGGAAATTTTATTTGACGATACTCCAATAACGCTAAGGCAACAAGAAAAAATATTTGCCCATGCTCGTCTTGCTTTGCGAAGTTTTAAAATAAACGAATATGTTGTACCTATTATCTTTTTGCTTCTAACCTATATCAAGCTAATCAACGAAGAACTATACAACCAAATTAGAAGTAAAACACTTAGTCTAAAAGAATTACAAAAGGAGTTTAAATTAATCGTCGGAAGTAAACTTACACAGGATCAAGAGAGATCTTTTATGTGGGTTGAAGCTCAGCTAGTTTTATACTATAACAACTCCCTTTATAATTCCTATAATCGCAATAATATATATATCAATGATGAGACAGGGAAAAAACTAATCCTAAAATCGGTTATAAGCCCTACAAAGGATATTGATTTTATAGAAACTTTTGAAAGAATTGACAGCAATAAGAGGACTGGTCATTTAGATTTAGGCCACTTTATAAACAAAATAGATTTAACCGCAAATGTTCAGCTTTGATTACTTGATAAGAATTAAAAATTCTACTCTCTAAGGCTAATGTAATCCGTCCCCTCTACCGTCCCCCGAAAACAAAAAAGCCCTGTAAGCAATAAACTTACAGGGCTTTCTACTTGTACTTGTACCTTGGGCCGGAGTCGAACCGGCACGAGTGTAACCTCATTGGTGTTTGAGACCAACGCGTCTACCAATTCCGCCACCAAGGCATTTTGTTCTTCCCGATTTCAGGTATGTACCCTGGGCCGGAGTCGAACTTTTATCCCTAATCATCTATCAGGAACGGGTTGCAAACTTAGATAAAGTTTCCTGAATACGCAACAAATATTTTTTCTTCAGATAGTAGGTTTTCACCTCCTGCAGGGCCTCTTCTTTGGTAACTCCATGAAGCTCAGGATACCGCTGCAACACCGGCAGGATGTCATTTTCGAGCTGGGCCATAATGCCCGTGCTCTTCTCCCCCACTTCGTGCAGTTTGGCCGCGTCAAAATCAAATTCCAGCTCCATCAACTCCTCGTTCAGCTCCATCATCTCCATCAGGAAATCCCCGGGCAATTCGTTCTTGCCTTCCTCCAGCAGGCCGTGCTCCTTCAGGATGTACTGCATGCGCAGGTCAGGGTTACTGAGGGTGCGGTAGGCGTTGGTGTTGAGCGTGGAAAGCTCCAGAATCTTCTGCTGCGTGCCCAGGTCTTCGTTGGCATAGAAGTCAGGGTGGTACTCGCGGCTCAGCTCGTAATAACGTGCCTTTATCGCCTTCTCGTCAGGCAGGAAACTCTCAGGTATATGGTAAAACTCGAAGTAATTCATTTTTTACGGAAATCAGTTAACAGAAATCGGTCATCGGGTATACGCTGAACACTTTACAATAACCAGTAAAATTTATCAGGTATAGGCAACAAAAGTACAGGAAAAGCGGCAGGAATGTTTACACACTACCGAAAAGCCCTGGCTATACAGTACTAGTTACTGCCCGCTAACTGCTCTATTGCTTGATTACCGGCTACATGTCCACTGACTTATTCGACCAGGCCTGCGGCTTGTCAGCGAAGAGGGCCTTGGTGGCTTTCCATACCTGCCCGAACAGCTCAGAGTCGCGGTAGTTGTTGAGGTGCTCCTCGGAGTCCCAGAGGCTGTAGGTGCTGTATACGTTCGGGTGGTTCAGGTCCTGCAGCAGCTCCACGTGCCGGCATCCTTCAAAGGCGAGTATCTTGTCTTTGGATTGGCGGAAAATCTCCAGGAAGTCTTCTGTCTTCTCCGGCTGAAATGTCATGCGTACGATTCGAATCAACATGCGTATTCTGAAAAACTTTTTATAAGCAGCGGTGCTTCCTATACCTGTTGGTTTGGCGAATGAGCAGAGGTTTTATTTTTCCGGGCAGCCACAAGAGCTACTATGAGGTAAGTTATGGCACATGCCCCGAAAACATATGGCAGGTATACCTTGCCCTCCTGGTAGAACACAACCGCCATTATGGCAAGCGCCACCGCCTCAATCAGCAGGCACGCCTGCCGCACAAGGGCATGGGACCAATGGTACCGCTTTTCCAGCACGATAAGGACCAGAATCAGCAGCCCCAGCAGCACAAGCGAGCTACCAGACACCAAGTGGGATTTCGTCAGCTTATCAGCCCCTTTGAGCAAAAGCACAAAAACCGTCAGCAGATGCACCACAAGCCCCAATCTATGGCTGTTTCCTCTCATGTCTCTATACCTAAAACAATAACATTTAAGAATGCCCCACACTGCGGCAGGTATAAGGTGCGTTTAGTTGCCGGGATAGAACCGCACATCCACCTGCGAGTCAAAGCCCAAGCCGAGCAGTTCGGCAGCGTTGCCTTTGTTGATGCCGATGCACAGCTGGCCCAGGCTGTTGTACATGCAGCAGCAGTCGCCATCGTCTACCTGGGTATAGGTAGGGTATACGCGGCCCACGGTCTCCCGCCCGAAATGGATGGTATAGGTACGGCCATGGGCGATGGTGTCCACGCTGTCGCGGGTGATGTTGGTGATGAGGTTGCCGTAGCGGTCCACGTGAATCACATGCCCTGTTATGGAGTGGTCGTTGAGGCGCAGCTGGCGGTTCATGAGCTGCTTGAACTGGGTGGTGCGTTCGCCCAGCACGTCTATGTCGCCGCCTTTCGCCAGGAACAGGGCGGCAGGCGCCAGCAGGTTCTTGGCCGGGAAAGGCAACAGTTCCGGGTCGGCCTGTATCTCGACCACCACGTCCGGTTCACCATCTGTTATCAGGGAGAGCAGCCCGTTGTCGGCCATCAGAAAATAGTGCCCCCTGTACTTTGCCGCATGGTATTTGCCCCGCTTACAGCCGTGGGTGTCCACGGCCACCAGGTGCACCGTGCCTTCGGGAAACTCCCGGAAAGCGGCCCCAATCACGTATTCCGCCTGCGGAATGTTGAAGGGCTCAATCCCATGGGATATGTCTACGATGGTCGCCTGCGGTTGGAGGGACAGGATACTGGCCTTTACAGCGGCTACATAATGGTCGGTGTAGCCAAAGTCAGAAGTGAACGTAATTACAGCCATAGAGCGAACTATAATTTGAGTAGATTTGTAATCTATATGTAACAATTTTAGCTAATTTACAGAATATATTACCAACGTACTATATACAAATAAACATTTGGTAGAGAAAGTAATAACCTTAGAGAATATCTCTCTCATTGATTTTCTGGGGACAGAGAATCAGAATATCAAGCAGCTGGCAGCCGCTTTCCCAAGCAGCAAAATCATATCCAGGGGTAACGAGATAAAGATTCAGGGGCAAACGCCTGAGATAACCAAGATACACGAGATTCTCTCCTCACTAATCGATCACTATCACAAGTTCGGGAAGATTACGCACAACAGCGTAAATAGATACCTTTCAGCCGATTCTTTTACGGATGAGGAGGTTATCGTGACGTCGCCGGACGTGATTGTGTATGGCAGCAAGGGAGGCGTCATCAAAGCCAGGACGCCTAACCAGCAAAAGCTGGTGGACATGGTGGAGAAACACGACCTGGTGTTCGCGCTGGGGCCAGCCGGTACGGGTAAAACCTATATCTCGGTGGCCATGGCCGTGCGCGCGCTTAAAAACAAGGAAGTGAAGAAAATCATCATTTCCCGCCCGGTGGTGGAGGCTGGCGAAAACCTTGGCTTTCTGCCCGGTGACATGAAGGAGAAGGTGGACCCCTATCTGCGCCCGATTTACGACGCCCTGGAGGACATGATTCCGATGGAAAAGCTGAAGTACTACCAGGAAAGCAAGATTATCGAGATAGCACCGCTGGCGTATATGCGAGGCCGCACCCTGAGCAATGCCTTTGTGTTGCTGGATGAGGCGCAGAACACGACACCCGCCCAAATCAAGATGTTCCTGACGCGTATGGGCCCTACTTCCAAGGTGATGATAAACGGAGACCGCTCTCAGATTGACCTACCGCGCCACCAGCGTTCCGGCCTCTTTGACGCCCTGAACACGCTGCGCGATGTGAAAGGCATCGGCTTTATTGAGATGCAGCCCGAGGACGTGGTACGCCACCGCCTGGTGCGCGACATCGTGGAGGCCTACTCCAAAGCGGATGAGGCTCGCCTGGCCGCCAAACTGGAGGCTGAGGCAGCAGAGGAAGGCAAGCCTGTGAAGGTGAATGGCCGTCCAAAAAAGGCTCAAACCCCGGAAGCGTAACACAAGATGATTCAGTTGATTCGTGCGGAGAGTGAGCAGGAGAAGCTGCATACCTTCCGCATTCGTGAACAGGTATTTGTACTGGAACAGCAGGTGCCCCGCGATGCGGAGTACGATGAACATGAGACGACGGCGCGGCATTACCTGGCCACCTGCGAGGGTGTGCCCTGTGGTGCCGCCCGCTGGCGTGTCACGGAGCAGGGCGTGAAACTGGAGCGCTTCGCCGTGCTTCCCGACTACCGTAACAGGCAGGTAGGGGCGCGTCTGTTGGAGGCTGTGTTGGGAGATGTGATTGCTGCTCACCCGGACAGCAAGGTATACCTGCACGCCCAGCTGCCGGCCATCAACTTCTACAAACGCCACGGCTTTGTGGCAGAAGGCGACATGTTCAGCGAGTGTGACATCCAGCACTACAAAATGGTCTACAAGGGCTGATGAAACAGTGGGCGCCTTTCCCATTCGTACGCATTGCCCTTAGCTTTATAGCAGGAATACTCCTGTTCTTATACACAGGCAAAGAGTTCAGGTATAGCCTTGAGCTCTTTGCCTTTTTTGTTGCCCTATACCTGGCGGCCTACTTGGTTGCCCGCAGAGTGAAAACCGTGGAGGCCAACACGGTGGCAGGTATAGCCGGCCTCCTGTGCTTTGCAGCCGGTGGCATGTGGACCACGCAGCAGCAGACGGCTTTGTTCAGTCCTCTCCACCTCAGCCACCTCACCAGCACCCCCTCCTACTATATGGGCACCGTAGATGACTACGTGGTGCAAAAACCGGGGGCACAGAGTACCGTGCTGGAGGTAGAACAGGTGCAGGTAAATGGACAGTGGCAGCCTGCCGAAGGCAGGGTACAGCTCTCGGTGCCGCATGACTCGGAGCGCACCTATGAGCTCGGCTACGGCGACCGTCTGTTGGTGAAAGGAGCGCCTCTGGCAGTGGCTCCATCCGCCAACCCCAAACAGTTCGATTACCGGGCCTTCCTGGCGAACAAGCAGGTATACCACCGCCACTACCTCCAATCGCACCAGTTCCAGATAATCGGTTCTGACCCCGCCAACCCGGTGCTCTATTGGAGCATCCACCTCCGGCGGCGCCTGGATACCCTCCTGAAAGAATCCATTGCGGAACGGCGGGAATATGGTATTTCGTCGGCACTCATACTGGGGGTGAAAGATGAGTTAGACAATGCCATCCGCACCGCCTATGCCAACACAGGCACCATGCATATATTGGCTGTATCGGGACTGCACGTAGGCTTGATTTATGGCGGGCTGATGCTCCTGCTGGTCCGGTTCCAGCGCAGCAATAGACAGCGCCTGGTGGGTGCTCTTCTGGTACTCGCCGTGCTGTGGCTCTATGCCTTCATAACTGGGCTGTCGCCTTCGGTGCTTCGCGCCGTCATCATGTGCAGTATAGTGACGGTGGCCACAGCTACTCGCCGGCAGCGCAATATCTATAATACCTTGGCCTTTGCTGCCTTCGTGTTACTGCTCTACAACCCCTACTACCTGCTGGATGTCGGTTTTCAGCTTTCCTTCCTGGCGGTGCTGGGCATCGTATACCTCCAGCCCCGGTTTTACCGCCTGATTACCTTTGATGGCCGCGCATTGGACTATGTATGGGCACTCTTCACGGTTTCTTTGGCGGCGCAGCTGGTCACTTTCCCGCTGGGGCTGTACTACTTCCATCAGTTCCCGGTTTACTTCTGGCTGGCGAACCTGGTCGTGGTGCCGGCGGCAACGGCTGTGCTCTACACGGGTGTGGCCGCCCTGGCCTTGTCGTTTGTCCCTCTGTTGGGCTCACTGCTGTTCCAACTGCACTTTGGCCTCATCTGGGCTATGAACGAGTTCAACATCTGGGTCAATAACTTGCCGCAGGCGCTCATCAACGGCATAGACATCAGCCCTGCTCAAACCTGGCTCTTGTATAGCCTTATGCTGCTGTTCATCCTGTTCTTCGCGTTGAAGCAACTGCGCTACTTTACGATGGCTACTGGTGTAGTGGCTGTTCTGGTGGTGCTGCAAATCACAGAAAGCAGGCAGCAACTAGTGCAGCGCAGCTTTGCCGTGTACAGCCTGCGCAATGCCACCGCCTTCAGTTTCCTGCAGGGTCAGGAGGCGGCGCTGGTACGCACAGCCTCGCTGACTCCGGAGAACTATACCTTCAACATACAGCCTTACCTGTGGCACAAGGGCGTGCAAAAGCCTGTGCAGTTCCAATTGGCTTCCCCTCCTGCCGAAGCCATCAGCCACGCCCTCCTGCCGGACAGCAACAGCCTGTATGTGTGGCAGGGCCTGCGTGTGTTAGTCCTCTCCCGCCCTATCCGGATACAGCCACGGGAAAGCCTTGAGGTGGACTATGTGCTGCTGACGCAAAACGTACGGGTGAAGCCGGAAGACTTACAGCCTTTCGCTTTCAAACAGCTCATCCTCGACGCCAGCAACGCTCCCTGGCACCTGCAACGCCTTCGGCCACAGCTTGCCGCAGCCGGCATACCAGTTTATGATGTGACAGAGAAGGGAGCATTTGTGGTAGAGATGTGACCTCGACTCTTGTCAAAAAATCGTTAAATTTTTGTTCTCAGTACTTTATCGAGGTTGCGCTGCTGCATAGTCGGGGGAAGGCACGAGCTGCAAGCTCGCGCCTGCGGTGGGGTCTTTCTACTATGTCAGGTTCAGCCACCCCTACCCCTCCGGGGAGGGGAATCACCTGCATTAAGGTAAAATAGACTAGTCAACCATTCTGTCATTCCGACGAAAGGAGGAATCTGTTACGTTGCCCACCGCCGGTTCCCGCTGCGCTCACACCGGCGGTGAGACGTGCGAAGGATGCAGAAGTCCTCACAAAAGCCGCATCTGCGCTGGCGCTGGATGTACGGCCGGAAGGGCGTGAGATTCCTCCTCTCGTCGGAATGACAGTAGGAGAAGGAATGACTGGAGCGTGAGCAGGTATAGGTATAGGATGGAGATAGGATAGACAGATGGGTTCCACCACCCCTCCTAGGAGGGAATCCGGAACGATTACATCCCCCTGCCCCCTTCGAAAGGGGACTTTCTGCTATAGCTTTCTCTAAGGTATAGGCGCTGTAGCATCTGAATTCCTTAACACTGGCAGGTATAGCCTTGACACCCCTCTTACTCCCCTCAAGGGGAGAGCTTCCACAGTAGCCACGGAGCAGCGGCACCGGCTTGGTGCAGCGCTGACGATTTTTTGTTCGAGCGGTCAGCGAGTTCAAAAGCGTCTTGATTCTTTTGCTTACTTTTCTCATCAAGGAGAAAAGTGAGTGCCCGCCGCACAGGCGTAGCGATGGAACAAGTAATCGAACAAGCTGCAAGCACAGTTGCTACCAAGAAAGGTATAGTATACCCTTAGCATGCCTCTCTTCCTGGATACAAGGGCTATAAAACAAAAAGCGCCGCCTCAAGTGGGCAGCGCTCTTTCGTTTAAGGTGAGTAGTAAAATTCTTTATTTCTGGGCTTTGGCACCTTCTACTTTAGGAGCCTCCGCCTGGTATTTCCCGTCGAATTTCTGGTAGAGGTACTTCTGCTTGTCGTTCAGGTCTAGCTTGCGGCCTTGGATGAAGGCATGGGTTACGTTGTTGGTGCGCATGTCCAGCAAGTCACCGCCAGACACCACGAGGGTGGCATCTTTGCCTACTTCCACAGAACCCACCTGCTTGTCTATACCCAGAATCTTAGCAGTGTTGAGCGTGATAGACGCCAGCGCCTGTTCCTTGTCCAGTCCATGCGCAACAGCCGTACCCGCGATGAATGGCAGATTGCGTATGCCGTGCAGACTCAGGTCGTAGTCCAGCGCGAATGGTATACCGGCTTGCTGCAACAGGTATGGCGTCTTGTACGGCATGTCCACATCTTCGTCGGAGCGGGAAGGCAATGCGTGCACGCCAGAATAAATCACCGCGATGTTGTTGGCTTTCAAAAAATCAGCTACCGCTACAGCATCCCCTGCCCCTACAATCACGATGTTGTCCTTAATGCCGTGCTGCTTCACGAAGTTCACACTCTCGATGATTTCCTTGCCGTAGTTGGCATGGATGTACAGCCTCTTGGAGCCATCAAACAGACCTGCCATAGAAGACAGCTTCAGGTTCTCCTTCTCGTTCTTGGCCGACTTGTATACCGACGCATCACGCAGCAGTTGCGCCAGGTCAGAAATTGCCTGCTCCCGCTGCTGTGCGAAGTTAGCCAGGCGCGGGTTTGGAGCACCGCCTGTGTTGATGAGCATGTTAGGCCAGTTCAGGTGTATACCTTCATCGGCTTTCAAAACCGCGTCCTCCCAGTTCCAGGCATCCAGCTGGACGATGGACGATGAACCCGATACTGTGCCGCCCACTGGCGTCACCTGCGACAGCAGCACACCATTGGCGCGTATGGTCGGGATTACATCCGAGTCGGTATTGTAGGCGACCACGGCCCGCACGTTCGGGTTCAACTGTCCAACTTCTCGCATGTCCAGAGTGGCGCGAACGCTGCTGATTTCCTCCAGGCCAAGCTGCGTGTTCGGCTGTATGAGGCCCGGGTAGATATGCTGACCTGCTACATCTATTACCTCGTGCCCGTTGCGGTTGGCGCCGCTCACAGGACCTGCATACGTAATCTTGCCATTGTCGAAACCAACGGCAGCATTTTCTACCACCGTGCCGTTGCCCACGTGCAGGGTAGCGCCTGTCAGCAGCATAGGCTTGCTTTGCTTGGCAGCCGGAGCCGGCACCTGCGCAAAGGCAGGCACGCTGAGCAGCAGGGCCACGAAAGCGGAAATATATCTTTTATGAATCTTCATGATTTAAATCGTTGAATGTCTTTGATTGCTGGTTGCTTATTGTTCAATCTATCAAGAGGTCAACAACTAACAGCCCACAACTAACAATTTTTAGTACGCCAGGTATTCCTCTTCCTCGTTGTGCTCCACATCTTCGCAATGCACCACAGATGCCCTTCGCTGAGCCGGAGCCTGTGTTCTGGCACCGGAAGTTTTGGCCTGCAGCATTTTCTGCACGAGGCGTCCGCGCTCTTTCTCCAGTTCCTGACGCAGCTGCGTGTCGCGCTCCAGGTCATAGTAGGCGATACCGTCTACAAAGGTCTTCTCGGCACGGGCATAGATAGACAATGGGTGGTTGTTCCACAGCACCACATCCGCGTCTTTGCCTGGCTTGATGCTACCCATGCGGTTGTCGAGGTGCAGGAGCTTGGCTGGGTTCAGGGTTACCATTTTCAGGGCGTCCTCTTCGCTCACACCAGCGTACTTCACACTCTTGGCTGCCTCCTGGTTCAGGCGGCGGGCCATCTCTGCGTCATCGGAGTTGATGGCGGTGGTCACACCCAGTTTGTGCATGATGCCGGCGTTCTGCGGAATCGCGTCTTTCACCTCCATTTTGTAAGCCCACCAATCCGAGAAGGTAGAGCCACCTGCTCCGTGGTCACGCATTTTGTCGGCCACTTTATACCCTTCCAGGATGTGCGTGAAGGTGTTCACCTTGAAGCCCATCTGGTCAGCCACTTTCATCATCATGTTGATTTCGGACTGTACGTAAGAGTGGCAGGTGATGAAGCGCTTGTTATTCAGAATCTCTACTAGCGTCTCGAGTTCGATGTCACGGCGTGGTTCGCCTTGTGCGGCTTTCTGTTTCTTGGAGAGTTTGCTGTAGTTCTTCCATGTCTGCTCGTACTCTTTAGCGCGCTGGAAAGCGTCTACGTATACCTGCTCCACGCCCATTCGCGTCTGCGGGAAGCGCACGTTGTGTACCGGGCTGCGGTTGGAGTGCTTTACGTTCTCTCCCAAAGCGAATTTGATGAACTCATCGGCATTTTCCACCAGCATCTCCTGCGGGCTCTTGCCCCAGCGCAGCTTGATGATGGCCGACTGACCACCTATTGGGTTGGCTGAACCGTGCAGCAACTGAGAGGTGGTCACGCCACCTGCCAGTTGACGGTAGATGTTCGGGTCTTCGTGGTTCACCACGTCTTTCATGCGCACCTCAGCGGTCACCGCCTGCGTGCCTTCGTTCACACCATCCAACGCGATGTGGGAGTGTTCGTCAATGATGCCTGGCGTCACATGCTTGCCTGTACCGTCTACAATGCGGGCACCTGACTCGCTCAGGTTTTTGCCTACTTTGGCAATCTTACCGTTTTTCAGCAGCACGTCCGTGTTCTGTAGGATACCATCTTTCTCGTTTGTCCAGACAGTGGCGTTCTTAATCAGCACCGTTTCCTGCTTGGGCAATTCGGCTTGGCCGAATGCCTGGAATGGGTATACCATGTTGCCTAGTTCAAGCGCTTTCTTGGCTTCTTTGGCGGCGTCTTTCTTCGCCTGCTGCGTCATCGCCTCCGAGAATTTGGCTGACCACTTTACGGGTGTCGCGTCCGGCAGTTGGCCGTCGCCTTGCAGGTTTTTGTCAGCGTACCAGCCGCTCAGGCGCACTGTCTCTTTGCTCTTCTTGTCTTTGGTGAACGACAGCGTCACCAGGTTGCCGCTGAAGGAGATTTTGCCCGTCACGGTATCTTGCCCGATTACTTTCAGTTCCGGCTTGTCGGGTGTTCCGGCGATTTGCAGTCGCTTCTCCGGCTGCTGCCCGATTTTCAAGGTATAGATGCCCCGGTAATCCGACGGCACCTCTGTGATTTTGTATTGATTGCCCTGCACCCAGTTCTCCAGTATCACATTGTCCTCGGCGAACAGGTTGCCGCTCGTGATGATGAAGTTGGCCAGTTTGCCTTTGTCCAGGCTGCCCACGTGCTTGTCGGCTTTCAGGAGTTGGGCTGGCGTAGCGGTCAGGGCTTTCAGTGCCTCCTCTTCCGGCAGACCGTATTCAATGGCTTTGCGGAGGTTCGGCAGGAAGTCTTTTTTGTCTTTCAGGTCAGAGACCGTGATGGCGAAAGGTATACCTGCCTTCTGCAACAGCGCCGGGTTGGCAGGCGCCATTTCCCAATGCTTCATGGCGTCCAGCGACACACGGCGTGCGTCGTAGGTATCCTCCACGTTGTAAGCCTCCGGGAAGTTGAGCGACACGATGATAGGGGCGTTGGTCGCCTTGATTTCCTTTATCATCTGGTACTCATCGCCGCCGCCTTTGATGATGTACTGCTTCTTGAACTCGTCGCCTACTTTGTCGGCGCGCAGCACGTTCAGTTTGTTGTCTGCCTCGAAAATCTGCGGGAAATTGTTGGCATCTGAAAAAGCCTTGAGTGAAATGTTCTGCTCCCGACCAGGGTTCATGTTGTTCCACTGCGCATCTAGGTATGTCTGGCGCAACAGGGCGATGGCCCCCATCAGCGAGTTCGGGTAATCCTGCGGAGAGGATCCTCTGTCGAAAGACAGCGCGCCGGCAGCTTTATCAAGCAGCACTACTTCGTTTTCGCGCTTGTCGGCTAGTGTTACGAGGGTAGCCGTGCCACGCGCTATACCATCGCGGTGCACGGAAAGAACTGTGCCGAAGCCCAGTTTGCGCATCTCCTCCGCCTGCTTCTTGTCTACCTTGAACAGCTCCACGGCATTGGTCTCCGGGCGGATGGCCTGGTTCCAGTTGTAGGCGCCCTGCTTCGTAGATTCTTCCTGCGGCGGTGAGCCGTAGTTTCTGCGCTCGCTCTTCACTTCCGGCAAACCGTAGGCGCTGAACATATCCACCAGTCCAGGGTAGATGTGTTTGCCTTTGGCATCGACCACCACGGCTCCGGCAGGTACCTGCACTTTGGTGCCCACGGCCTCTACCTTCCCGTTGCGGATGAGGAGCGTGGCGTTCTCGATGGTGGTTTTGTAGTCGGTGTGGATGGTGGCGTTGGTCAGCGCCACCAGGCCGGTGCGCTCGTCGTACACGCCATTGCGCGGAAAGGTCTCCTGCGCCATCGCACTGCCTGCCGCGCCCAAAGCCAGGCAGGCTGCAATGGTTAAGATTTTTCTCATGTTCAGATTAAGGTGAAAGTATAGATAGTGGAATCGCTTTAATGTCCCAATATAGGTATCTGCCTTCAAAAAGTCTATGCCCGCTGCACGAAAATATCATCCAGGCGGAATGGCATCATCTTTTTTGGTGTACAAACACCGTAAACCAGCCGCATCAGCCACAAATCACTGCATTACGTAAGAACACCAAACCAATTTTGTACTATAAAATCAACCCGATATACCTGCATGCGCCTGAACCTTTACTACCTGCTATACCTACTCTGTCCTTTGCTTGTCGCCTTCACTCCGGCCATGGCCCAGGAACAGACCTCAGAAGCGAAAACCAGCGACCAACCCGTGCAGGAGCGCCGGAGCGTTAGGGGCCTTATACCTGCCCCGGTCATTTACTACACCCCAGACACCAACATAGGTATTGGGGCTTCCCTGTTAGGTTACTTCCGCCTCCGCTCCTATACCGATACCACCTATACCCGCCTATCGCTCGCCCGCCTGGTCGTGGACTATACCTTGAACAAGCAGACCGACCAGTGGCTGTACTGGAACATGTTCACGCGTGAGGAGAAATACCTGCTGCGCGGCGAACTGCGCCACCGCATTTACACCGACCGCTTCTATGGCATCGGCAACGACACGCCCAAAGGAGACCGGGAGCGGTATGAATATGACATGGTGGGAGCCAAAATGGCCGTAATGAAGAACGTGGGTGGCCGGAGTTTCCTGGGGCCTGATTTCCAGATTACCAAGTATTACGACGTGCGCCTCGACTCCATTGACGGCTTCCGCGATAGCCAGTTGCGGTCAAAGGATATTCCAGGTTCCAGAAAAGGGCTCAACAGCGGCCTGGGTGCCATCTTCCTTATGGACCACCGCGACAACACCGCCTTTCCCAGCCGTGGCTTTTACCTCGAAATCTCCGGATACCATTTTGGCAAAGCCTTTGGCAGCGATTTCAGGTATAACAATATCAACTTCGAGTTCAACCGCTACTACAGCCTGAAGCCGGACCATGTGCTGGCCACCAACACCATGCTCAAACTCAACAACGGCGATGTGCCGGTGATGCGCCTGGCCACGGCAGGCGGCGACAAGATACTGCGCGGCTACGCCCGCAACCGCTTCCACGACAACAACTTTGTGGGGTCGCAGGTAGAGTACCGCTTCCCGCTTTTCTGGAAACTGGGCATGGCTACGTTTGCCGGTGTAGGCGATGTGTTTGACAAGCCAAATGATATCAGCTTCTCTACGGTGAAGTACTCAGTAGGCGCCGGTCTCCGCTACGCCATCAAACCCAGCCAGAAACTCAACTCCCGCCTGGACGTCGGGTATGGTCGCGAAGGATTCAACCTGTACATCATGATTGGAGAAGCGTTTTAGAGCCGGAGAGCTACATTCTACTTTCATGCTTTTCTTTTCTGTCATTTCGACGATAGGAGAAATCTTATACCCTATCCACCGCCGGTTCGAGCGCAGCGGGAACCGGCGGTGAAAGATGTGAGTGTTACTGAAGTACCATAAAAGCCGCATCTGCACTGCCGCTGGATGTACGGCCGGAAGGGCGTAAGATTCCTCCTTTCGTCGGAATGACAGCTAGTGCAGAAAAGTCCCTTAGAATGCGACGGGGGATGTTTAATTCTGCACAGGTATACCTGCATTGCCGGTCGCAGTACTGAATTTAATCATCCTGCCACGTCTTAAAGGGAATCCCCGTCCCTCCCTTCTAAACATCATTTCCCCAAGAAAATATTTTGCCTTTACCTGCACCAACCGAAGCAGCATTTTCTTACATTTCGGCTGGTAAAAAACTGCTGTATACCTGTTGTAACACAGGCTTTTCCTGCTTTCCTCACTTCAACCGTACTTTTATGAAACCACGTGTATTCGGTAGCTTGCTGCTGGGACTGTGCCTGCTGCTCGGCACTTTGACTAAAGCGCAGGAACAAACAGCAGATGCCATACCTACTGCTACCCCAGCCAAAGAGAAAACCCGGGGGGTGATTCCAATTCCGGTGCTTTACTATACCCCTGACACGAAGCTGGGATTTGGGGCGGCCTTGCTAGGTTTCTTCAAGCTGCAGAGCCGGGAGGATTCGAGTTATACCCGCCTCTCCACCGCCCGCCTCATCGTGGACTATACCTTGCGCAAACAGACCGACCAGTTATTGGACTGGGCCATCTTTACGCGTGAGGAGAAGTACCTCCTGCGCGGTGAGCTGCGCCACCGGGTATACACCGACCGTTTCTATGGCATCGGCAATGACACGCATCTGGAGGATGAGGAGATTTATGAATACGACTATGTGAGTGCACGGCTGGCCGCGCTGAAGAAAGTGGGCGCACGCACCTTCCTGGGCCCTGATTTCCAGATAGCCAACTACTACGACCTGCAGCTGAACCCCATCAACGAGGACCGCGAGAGCCAGCTGATCGCCCAGCAGATTCCCGGCTACAAAGGCGGGCTCAACAGCGGCCTGGGGCTCGTGTTCCTGCTTGACAGCCGCGACAACGTGGCCTTCGCCAGCGAGGGCATGTACCTGGAGATGTCGGGTTATCGTTTTGGCAGTACCTTTGGCGGGGACTTCGGCTACAACAATTTCAACCTCGATTTCCGTAAATACTTCCAGCTGAAACCGAACCACGTGCTGGCGCACAATACCAGCTTCACCCTGAACAACGGAGCTATACCTGTCATGCGCATGGCCATGGCCGGCGGAGACCGCATCCTGCGCGGCTACGCCAAGAACCGCTTCCTGGAAAACAATTTTGCCGGCACCCAACTGGAGTACCGCTTCCCGCTGTTCTGGCGCTTCGGTATGGCGGCCTTTGCAGGTATAGGCGATGTGTTCGACAAACCGAAAGATGTGCAGTTTTCCACCCTGAAATACTCCGTTGGAACAGGCCTGCGCTACGCTCTCAACCCGGAGCAGAAACTGAACATTAGGGCCGACATCGGCTATGGCCGTGAAGGCATGAACTTCTATGTCATGATTGGGGAAGCATTTTAGGGGCGGCTATACCTGCTTTCTGGCGCAATAAGCTAATCAAGCTTCCTGAAAAACATACAGAAGCAGTAACGAAGCGGAAATTGCCGTAGATTTATACCCTGAAAGCAAACACGCCTCTGAACATGCCCACTCTGTTTCCGCTCTCCTCGCCCCTGCTGCAGAAGAGTGTTTTCATTTTCCTGGTCCTCCTGATTCTGTTCACGTCTTTCCTCAACTCGGCCATGGCCCTGTTCGCGGGTCTGGTGGTGGGGCTGCTGCTCGGCAACCCTTTCAAGACGCATACGGGCAAAACCTCCAAATACCTGCTGCAGGCGGCGGTAGTGGGCTTGGGCTTCGGCATCGACTTGTACCAGGTGGCGGAAACCGGGTTGATGGGCATCGTCTATACCTTTGTGTCGTTGGCGGTAACCATGCTTGTCGGCTTGCTCTTGGGGAAAATCTTCTACACCCCTCCCCGCCTCACGCACTTGGTGTCGTCGGGCACGGCTATCTGCGGGGGGAGCGCCATTGCGGCGGTGGCGCCCGCCATCAAAGCCAACGACCAGGAGATATCGGTGGCATTAGGCATTGTGTTCGTTCTGAATGCTGTGGCGCTTTTTGTTTTCCCATCAATAGGTGAGATGCTACACCTCACGCAGGAGCAGTTCGGTGTTTGGGCCGCCATCGCCATACACGACACCAGTTCGGTGGTAGGGGCTGCCACGCGTTACGGCGACGAAGCCCTGCAGATTGCCACCACCCTCAAACTCACCCGCGCCCTCTGGATTGTGCCGCTGGTGCTGGTTTCCAGCTTCATCTTCAAAAGCGAAGAGAAGAAACTGAGCATCCCTCTGTTCATCGTACTATTTGTGCTAGCCTCCGTCATTAGCACGTTCATACCTGTTGTTGCTACCGTATCCCCGGCCATTGTGGGAACAGCAAAAAAAGGACTCCTGCTGAGCCTCTTCCTTATCGGGGCCAACATCAGCCTGTCCGCCCTCCGCAGCATCAGCCCCAAACCCTTCTGGCAGGGACTCCTTCTCTGGCTATTTGTTTCAGCTGCTTCGCTGGCCATTATCTACGGCCTAGGCTAATCAATTATCATTATAGATGCAACCTATCTGTGTATCATTTTTATTGATTTGAACTATATAGCAGCTAGCAATACTTTTGAGGCATTCAAACTGAACCATACCTCAAAACCACTGCTATATGAGCTCCGAAAATCAACCCACCAGACTGACTACCGCCTCCGGTAAGCCTTACTACGAACACGAAAACAGCATGACGGCCGGTCCGCGCGGCCCTATTCTGTTGGAAGACTTCATCCTGCATGAAAAGCTGGCTCACTTCAACCGCGAGCGCACCCCGGAGCGCGTGGTGCACGCCAAAGGCACCGGCGCCTACGGCACCTTCACCGTCACCCACGACATCACCCGGTATACAAAAGCCAAACTGTTCAGCGAAATCGGCAAAGAGACCCGCGTGTTCCTGCGCTTCTCCACGGTGGGTGGCGAGAAGGGCAGCGCTGACAGCGAGCGCGACCCACGTGGTTTTGCCGTGAAGTTCTACACCGAAGATGGCAACTGGGACTTGGTAGGCAACAACACGCCAGTGTTCTTCATCAAAGACCCGAAGAAATTCCCGGACTTCATCCATACCCAGAAGCGCGACCCGCGCACCAACACCAAAAGCGCTACCATGATGTGGGATTTCTGGTCGCTGAACCCGGAGAGCCTGCACCAGGTGCTGATTGTGATGACCGACCGCGGTACGCCTTTTTCCTACCGCCACATGCATGGTTTCGGCAGCCATACCTTCTCGTTAATCAACCAAGACAACGAGCGCTTCTTCGTGAAATTCCACTTCAAGACACTGCAGGGAATCCAGAACTTAACCGATTCGGAGTCTATCGTCATGAAAGGCATGGACCCTGACCACGCACAGCGCGACCTGGTAGAAGCCATTGACCGCGGCGACTTCCCGCGTTGGACTCTGAAGGTGCAGATTATGCCGGAAGCAGAAGCCGCAACCTACAAGTGGAACCCGTTCGACCTGACCAAGGTATGGTCCCAGAAAGACTATCCGCTGCTAGATGTAGGTATACTGGAGCTGAACGAGGTACCGGACAACTACTTTGCGCACGTAGAGCAAGCCGCCTTCGCGCCCGCGCACCTCGTGGATGGCATCGGCTTCTCGCCGGACCGCATGCTGCAGGGGCGCATCCTATCTTACCCGGACGCGCACCGCTACCGCATCGGCGCCAACTATGAGCAGGTTCCGGTGAATCGTTGTCCGTTTGCGGTGAACAACTACCAACGCGACGGCGCTATGCGTGTAGACGGCAACGGCGGCAGCGCACCCAACTACTTCCCGAACAGTTTCGACGACACCAAGGCAGACGAGACCTACAAAGAGCCGTCGCAGCACTTAGGCAGCAATGTGGTGGCCGACTGGTACGACCGCAACGCCGAAGGTGAGAACGACCACTACACCCAGCCGGGCGACCTCTTCCGCCTGATGACGCCGGAGGAGAAGAAAAACACTATCCGCAACATCGTGGGAGCCATGCAAGGTATAGACGGACCGAAGCGGGCTGAGATTATAAACCGTCAGCTGTGTCACTTCTTCCGTGCCGACATCGGGCTAGGACTTGGCGTAGCACAGGGATTGGGCGTCGACATCAGCGCCTACTCCGGTGCCATCCACGCCAACTAATACGGACACACCTATTACCCTACAGCAAAGCCGGCCCTGCGCCGGCTTTGCTGTTCCTGTGTTAGCCCATACCTATACCTGGGTTTACATACCCATACCTACCACTTCGGGCGCATCCCTAACTCGATTGCCGTGTGCTTTCTGCCGGAACTTCTTAGAGGTTAGGATTGTATTAATCTACATCACATGAATACATGTTCATGTATTAGCATTACCTATTACCATACCTGCATGAGTAACCTGAAAGTAAGGGTTGATAAGAAGCTACTGGAACGTACCGCCTATGTCCTCAAATGCGTCGCTCACCCGGTGCGCATCAGCATCATAGATTTGCTGGAGCAGCGCGAGCAGCTAACCGTGAGCCAGCTGCAGGAGGTGCTCCGGATTGAGCAGTCGCTGCTCTCCCACCACCTCACCAACATGCGCGACAAAGGCATCGTGGAGACCCGCCGCGAGGGCAAGCACGTGTTCTACTTCCTGACCGATACCTCCATCTCCAACATCATTGACTGCATCAAGGGCTGCAAAGCAGTCAGATAGTTTCTATATTTACGCCAGGAAGTATTTGCGTATACCTCCTGAAGGAAAGGCAGTCGCCCATAAGGTATACCAAAATGGGCGCCAGCCCGTTTTTATCATTATAAAAGAGAATCTTCTATGAAAGCACTTGCCTTGAGCATCCTTTCGGCTTTTCTGCTGAGCTGCACCGGCCCCCAGCAGGGCGACGGCCAAGCCAAAACCATGACTGCCACTGAATACAAGAACCAACATGATAAAAACCAAGAAGCTGTGCTGGTTGATGTGCGCACTCCTGCTGAGTTTGAAGCGGGACACGTCGAGCAAGCCCAAAACACCGACTTCCTAAGCGGGGAGTTTGAGAAGAAAATGCAGCATTGGGACAAGGACAAGACCTACTACCTGTACTGTGCCTCCGGCAACCGGAGCGGCAAGGCGGCCAAACTCATGGAGGAGGCCGGTTTCCGGAAGGTATACAACATCGGTGCCTACAAAGACCTGAAAGGTGCAGGGCTGCCGGTTCAGGAGTAAACGACACAAACTAGAACCATGCAGATAGAACAGTTTTACGACAAAGGACTGGCCCATGCCAGCTATGCGATTGTGAGCCAAGGCCAGATGGCGCTGGTGGACCCCGCCCGTGACCCGAAGCCCTACTACGATTTCGCGAAAGCTAACAATGCTGAGATTGTGGCCGTGTTTGAGACGCACCCGCATGCCGACTTCGTGAGCTCGCACGCTGAGATTGCCCGCACCACCGGCGCCATCATCTATGTGAGCAGCCTGCTGGGCGCTGACTACGAGCACAACGCCTTTGATGACGGTGACGAGGTGAAACTCGGCAGCCTGACCCTGAAAGCCCTCTTCACCCCCGGCCACTCTCCTGACAGCATTTCCATCCTACTGCTTGATGCCGATGGTAATCAGCACGCCGTGTTCACCGGCGACTCCCTCTTCATAGGCGATGTCGGTCGCCCTGATTTGCGTGAGAAGGCAGGCAACATGCAAGCCAAGCGCGAGGAACTGGCCAAACAGATGTATGCCACTACCAACCAGGTGTTCAAGAAACTGGAGAAGGAGGTGCTGGTATACCCTGCCCACGGCGCCGGCTCGCTCTGTGGCAAAAACCTGAGTCCTGAGACCTTTTCCACCATCGGCAAACAGTTGAAAGAGAACTATGCGCTGCAGGACATGAGCGAACAACAGTTTGTGGACACCCTGCTCGAAGACCAGCCGTTCATTCCGAAATACTTTGGCTACAACGTGGGCATCAACAAAGCCGGTGCTGCTGATTTTGAGGAAAGCGTACAGGCTGTACCCCGCTTGGACCGCGATACGCAGCTGCAAAATGATGTCTTGGTAGTAGACACGCGTCCGCAGGCGCAGTATAAAATAGGCCATCTGCCCAATAGCATCAACATACAGGAAGGCGGCAAATTCGAGACTTGGCTCGGTTCCATCGTCGGTCCGGAGGAGCAGTTCTATCTGCTTGCCGAGAACCAAGAGGTGCTGGAATCGGTGATTCGCAAGTCGGCTAAAATCGGATATGAGCAGAACATAAAGGGTGCCTTGCTCGCCCCTGCCCTTCTACCCGATACGAGCGAGCAGACGGACCTGGAGGATTTTAAGGCTGATTCGGACAGGTATACCATCGTCGATGTTAGGAACAACGGCGAGGTGAAGGGAGGCAAGATTTTCGATAAGGCCATCCACATCCCGCTGCCGGAGCTGCGCGAGCGCAAAAATGAGGTGCCGCAGGACAAACCGGTGATGGTGCACTGCGCCGCAGGCTACCGCTCCGCCGCTGGACAGAGCATCTTGGAAGCATACCTGGATGTGCCGGTCTATGACCTGAGCGACGCTATTACCTCCTTTGCCCAAGCCGCCCACTAAACTAACACACATATGAGAGGGGCCCGCTGCAAATGCAGCGGGCCCCTCTCTTTTTGTAATCATCTGAAATAATAACAGAATATTAATTAACTGCTCACGAGCCAGTTGTAAGATTTACCGTAGATAAAATAATAATGCTTACTTTTACACAGTCTATCACAGCAATTTGCCACGTACCCGATGTCTTTCAAAATCGCATATGAGTCTGACTTCTACAAGATAGAGGTTGACCAAGACAATAACTTGCTTCGGGCTGAATGGCTGAGAGCGGTGAGCAAAGACGAAATGGTCACCGGGGGCATCAAGCTCTACGAGGCGCTACGGGATTCCAAGGTTACCAGAGCCGTAGCAAACGCCCAAAGGCTGGAGCTTCTCGACGCGGCCACCAAAGATTGGATGTCTACGCAATTCTACACGCTCCTCTCCCAGACACACCTTCAAAAGCTCGCTAGGGTACTACCATCAAGTCTTTTCTCCAAAATCGCACTCGAGGCAGTTGCTACACGCTCAGAGGCGCAAAACAACAACAAATTCATCTACAAGAATTTCACCAGCCAGCACGAAGCGCAGCAGTGGCTGGGCGTATAAGGAAATCGTTCCCCTGTCGCTTCGGATGCCCCCGTTTCCACTAATATAGCACTTTTGCTATACATTTCTCTTCAAAAAGTTATATAACCAACTTGCAGTATAGGTATACATTAATGTAACTTAGGGCTGCAAAGGAGAAAGGAACAGGGACATGCGCGTACTACATACTTCAGACTGGCACCTCGGCCAGCGCCTCGTCAACTTAGAACGGACCGAAGAACACCAGCACTTTCTGGACTGGCTGCTGCAAACCATTGAACAGGAGCAGGTAGAGGTACTCCTCATGTCCGGCGATGTATTCGATACGGGCGCCCCCTCCAACACAGCCCTGCGCCAGTACTACAACTTCCTGACGAAGGTATGCGCCACCTGCTGCCGCCACATCATCATCACCGGCGGCAACCACGACTCCGTCTCCACGCTCAACGCGCCTAAGGAACTGCTCGATTGCTTCAACATCAAGGTGATAGGTGGCGCCTCAGCCGACCCGCTGGATGAGCTCATCGAACTACGCGACAAAAATGGTGAACTGGAGTTGGTGGTCTGTGCCGTTCCTTTCCTCCGCGACCGCGATGTGCGCCTGTCGGTGCCGGGCGAAAGCTATGAAGAGCGCGAGTCGCGTATCAAACAAGGTATAGCCGCCCATTACGCCGCCTTCGTGCCGCATGTTGCGGTATATAAAACACAAGGTATACCGGTAGTGGCCATGGGGCACTTGTTTGCCGCCGGTGGCTCGGCCTCCGACAGCGAGAAGGAGATTCACGTGGGCAACCTCGGACAGATTGGGGCAGACCAGTTCCCGAAGGAGTTCGACTACGTTGCCTTAGGCCACCTGCACCGTCCGCAGTTGGTCAACGGCGCACGTCACATCCGCTACTCCGGTTCCCCCATTCCCCTCAGCTTTAGTGAAGTGTCAGATAAGAAAGTGGTGTATGTGCTGGATTTTGAAGCAGGAAAACTCGCTGACCTGAAAGAGCTGGCTATACCTGTCTGCCGCAAACTGGTGCGCTTCAAAGGCCCGCTGGAAGAGGTGAAACAGAAGTTGGCCGCTTACGATAACACCGCCTATACCATACCGGCCTGGGCCGAGCTTCAGGTAGAACTGGAGGCTCCCCTCCCCGACCTGAACCAGCAACTGGAGGAAATACTCATGCTGAAGAACGACCAACTGCAACTACTCATCCACCGCCCGCCCATCATCAAAGCCGCCCGGCAGACGCTGGAGCAGCAGGTGCGGGAAGAAGTGGACCTGCATTCCCTGCGCGAGCAGGACGTGTTCTTGAAGCGCTGCCAGAGCACCTTTCCCGACTCCGACCACACCGAACTCATCGCTACCTTCTCGGAGCTTCTGGAGCTGATGGGGCAGGGAGAGGAAAGTTAATCACGTGTTGAAGTGAGAGAAGTAAGCGTTGGGAATTTACCTCGCTCCCCGAAACTGACCTCGCAGCCTTAGCAGCTCCAGTAAGCACTTTATGTGCTCCAAAAGGAAGACCCTGCAGACTTTCAATCGATTCCAAAACAGTAACATCACCTCATGAAAATCCTC
This sequence comes from Pontibacter roseus DSM 17521, assembly GCF_000373265.1. Classification (GTDB taxonomy): domain Bacteria; phylum Bacteroidota; class Bacteroidia; order Cytophagales; family Hymenobacteraceae; genus Pontibacter; species Pontibacter roseus. Next base: position 88,615 of record NZ_KB890766.1, on the reverse strand, counting down.
TCCGTACGCTTCCTGAACCTTAATTCGCTCAAGGGGGAACATGAAATCCGTTTCGACCAAAGCCCACTAGCAGATGCGGGGTTGTTTGCCATCACTGGTCCTACCGGGGCAGGCAAAACGACCATTTTGGATGCCATCACAGTGGGCCTGTACGGGCTTGTGCACCGCCACAGCTCCGACAAGCCCCTGGAGCTGATGACGCGCCATACCGCGGAGAGCTTTTCGGAGGTGGAGTTCGAGGCCAATGGCAAGGTATACCGGTCCAAGTGGCACCTGCGCCGCAGCCGCGGCAAGGTGGAGGGCAAGATTCAGGCCGTGCACATGGAGCTGCATGACTTTGAAGCCGATGCGCTCCTTGACCTCAAACCCAGCCAGGTACCTGACAAAGTTGCCGAAATATGCGGCCTGGACTACAACCAGTTCCTTCGCTCGGTCATGCTCTCCCAAGGTGATTTCGCGCGCTTCCTCAAAGCCAACCCCAACGAGCGCAGCAGCCTGCTGGAAAAAATCACCGACACCGGCATCTACTCCGAGATATCGAAATTCGCCTACGAGAAGGCAAAGACGGAGCGCCAGAAAAAGGAGGACCTGGAGCGCCGCCTGCAGGACAGCAAGTTACTGCCGGAGGAGCAGCGCCAGGGGTATGAGCAAGCTATAGTAGAGCTCTCAGAACAAGAGGCAACACTGGCCCAGGAAACCAAGACCCTGCAGAACCAGCAACAGTGGCTGCAACGGGTACAGCACCTGCAGGCCCGGTCACAACAGCAGCAGGCCACACTACAGGAACAGGAGCAGAAACTGGAGCGCCTACGACCCGACTTCCAGAAACTGCAGCAGCACGAACAGGCCCGTCAGTACGAAGGGCAACTCACCCGAATTGAAGTGGCCAGCGGTCAGCTGGTGCAGGTGCAGTCACAACTGGAGACACTGGTGAATCGCATTCCGGTGCTGGAGGCGGAGCTGGAACTATCCGGCAAGGTGGCTACCGAGGCGGGCAAGGCACACCAGCAACAAGAGGAGGCAGTACAGAAACTCGAGCCTCTCCTGGCCCAAGTCCTGCAGCTGGACCACCAACTGCAGACCGTGCGGGATGCCTACCAGAAAGACAAGAACGCCTATGTGGTGTTTGATGAACTGTTACGGCAGGAACAGGCATTGCTTCAGGAGCAACAAGTGGAGCGGGACAAACTCACCGAGGCAGCCACAGTCTTGAAGGGCTGGCTACAGCAGCATGAGCGCCTGCAGGATTTACGGGAGCACCTGCCAGAGTTCCGGCAGACCCTGCGCGACCTGCAGGAGGTAGAGCAGCACATCAAACGTAACCAGCAAGAGCAACAGGAACTGCAGACCCAACTGCAGCAGGAAGCGAGTCAGCGCGAGCAGCAAGGCATGCTCCTGCAGCAGGCCGAGGCGCAGCTGCAGGCATCTGATACCCTAAAACAGGAGAAGCTGGCGCAGCTGCAATCACTGCTCTCTGATAAAACCATAGACCAACTGGAGCAGTCGGCCCAGCAACAACCCCTCTTACTGTCCCGCTATGAAAAGCTGCTGGAACTAGCCAAGCAACACACACTGCAACAGCAGAAGCTGCAGGAAACGACACAAGCCCTTACCCAGTACGAACAGGAGACACAAGCGCAGCAGGCCCAGTTGGTGGCGACCCAGCACCAGCATACCCAAGCCGCCGCCCACCTCCAGGACCTGCAGAAGCTGGTACACCTGCAACAGCAGATACAAAAGTATGAAGCCGACCGCCATACCTTGCAGGCAGAGCAGCCTTGCCCGCTATGTGGCTCCAAGCACCACCCCTTTCTGGAAACAGGCCATACCTTCAATCTGCCGGAGGAGGTACAGCGGCGCGACGCACAGCAGACACTGGTGGCAGAACTGCAGCACGCCACCACGGCCCTGCAGCTGCAGCTCAACACCCTGCAGCAAAAGTCCCAGATGGCGTCCACTGCCAAAACGGAAACTAATGCAGAGGTGGAGCGACTGCGCCATAACTTCGCTGCTACTGCCCCTGGCACAGGTATAGCCATTGAAGAAATAGAGAAACTGAACGAGCTCTTGCAATCGCAACAGCAGGAGCTCAGTCAGTTGCAGCAGACGCTCTCCCAGGTCCGCGCCCTTAGTCGTGAGTTGGAGGGTATAAACCAGCAGGCCCAGCAACAGCGCGAGTCCCAACTTCGGCTACAGGCCAGCATCAGCCAACTGATGCAATCACACAGGCACCAGCAAATCCAACTGGAAAAACTCCAGCTACAACTCAAAGATGAACAGGAGCAGCAGGTGGCGCATACCCAGATGGCAGCGTCTTTTGCTATTTCCTATGGCCTGCAGTATACCACCGAAACCCGCTCCCAACTGCTGCAGACCCTGGAGCAGCAGGCCGCGGAGTTTCAGCAGAAACAGCAGGCTCTGGACGCCATGCGTGAGCGGTTCATCGAACTGAAGGAACTGGTAAAAAACCAGGAGGCTAAGGTACGGGAGAAACAAAAAGAGCAGGAAGAGCGCCAGGCGGCACTCAAAGAACAGCATACCCAACTCACGAAATGCAAGACTGACCGGCAAGCACTTTTCGGCGATAAGAACCCACAACAGGAGCGCCAGCAGGCCCACCAGGAGCTGAAGACACGCGCTATACAAGCTGAAGAGGCCCGCGCCATACACCAACGCAAGCAGCAGGAGCTACAGGAGAATCGCCAACGCCACCAGGAGTATCAGCATACCCACCAGCAAAACAAGTCGATGCTCGACGACTTGCGCGACGGCCTGCTACGCGTGCTGCAGCAGCAGGGCATCGAGACCATCGAGGTGCTGAGCCAGATGCTGCTCGACAAAGACGAGGCCACCCGGCTGGCCAACCTAAAGGTCCAGACCGAGAAGCACCTGACAGAGCTCCGCCGCACCCTCACCGATGTGCAGCACGAGCTGGAGCAGACTATCTCACAGGAACTGACCACGGCAGGTATGGAGACCATCCAGCAGCTATACCTGGAAAAGACACAGCAACAGCGCGAGCTCATCGCTTCCCGCGCCCGCTACGAGCAGGTACTGGAGCAGGACAGGCAGCAGCGCGAGAAGAACCTGGAACTAGCCGAACAGCTGCGTGTACAGCAACAGGAATGCAACCGCTGGGACCAACTGGCCAACCTGATTGGCTCCGCCGATGGCAACAAGTTCAGCCGCTTCGCCCAGGGCCTCACGCTGGCCCGGCTGGTGGAACTGGCTAACCGACACCTGCACAGGCTCAACGACCGCTACCGCATCCTCAAGTCTTCCGAGGAGGACTTGGAGCTACTCATTGTGGATACTTACCAGGCGGAGGCGGTGCGCCCCATGAACACGTTGTCAGGGGGCGAGAGCTTTCTGGTGAGCCTGGCCCTGGCCTTGGGACTCTCAGACTTGGCCGGGCGACGCACCCAAATCAACTCGCTCTTCATTGACGAGGGCTTCGGAACACTGGATGCAGAGACGTTGGATGCGGCCATTTCCACGCTGGAGAACCTGCAGGCGAGTGGCAAGATGATTGGCATCATTTCGCACGTAGAGGCACTAAAGGAACGCATCAGCACACAAATTGTAGTGAAAAAACGGGCAGGCGGAGTAAGCTCGGTTGAGGTGGTGGCCTAGATTTCTTTTACCGCCTCTCCTATAGGGTTGGTTTACAACCTATAGCATTTTAGCTACTATGGGTATATTTATATTCCCATAGTAGCTAAAATTTAATAAAATAGTATAAATTGCTACACCAAAGTGAAATGAGTCGCCGACTTTCAAACCTTCACTGATGCCTCTATGCTATTGTTACTCCTGACCAGGTGCCTCTTGCTGCTTTCCGTCCTGGCGCCCCAGAACGAGAACGTCATCAAAAACCTGCGAGCGGAGCTAGAGGGAACGGATAAACTGAGCCGCAAGGCGGAAATCTACTGCGAACTCAGCAGCGCCCACCAGGACTCCAACCCCAAGACATCCGTCACCTATGGCACAAAGGCGGTAGAGCTTGCCCGGGAGGTGGGCGACGACAAACTGCTGGCCAAAGCCTATAACGCCACCGGCTCGGGCTATTACCTGCTGGGTGACCTGGACAGCGCCGTGGCCTACTACTACCGGTCTCTCCAGCTCCGCGAGAAAGCAGGCGACCCCAAGGACATCAGCGCCAGTTACAACAACATCGCCAACATCTACTTCAACCAGGGCAACTACAAAGAGGCACTGCCTTTTTACAAGAAATCCCTTTCCCTTGCCACGCTCGCCAAGGATACCGCCTCCATGAGCGCCACCATGACCAACATTGGCAACGTGTTCCTATCCCAGGGCAAGTTTGACCGCGCCTTGCTCTACTACCGCTACGCGCTTCCCATGGAGGAAGGCCTGGAGGATAACCAGGGCGTGTTGATTTCCCTCATCAACATGGGCAATGCCTATAATGGCAAAGGCGACTACAACACGGCTCTGACCTATTTCAACAAGGCGCTCCCGCTGGCCGAGAAACTCAACAGTGCTCACGACAAGGTATACGCCCTACGCGGTAAAGCAGAAGCCTACCTGTTGGCAAAGCGGTATGAGAAAGCAGTCGATAACGCGTTGGAGAGCCTAGAGATAGCGCAGGCTTATGCCGGAAAGGTAGAGGCGAAGCACAACGCCTCGGTGCTCGACAAAATCTACACCGCCATGGGAAACTACGATATGGCGCACCACTACCTCACCTTGCAAATGGCCTACAGCGACAGCATCAACAGCGAACAGGCCGCCACCAAAATGGCACAGGAGCGGGTGAAATACGAGACAGCCCAGAAGGACCAGGAAAACCAGCTGTTGCGGGCAGAGCAGGAACTCAACCTGAAGGAGTTGGAGCAGAAGAACATCATACAGTACTTCACCGTCACGTTGCTGCTCCTGGCATGCATGGTGGCCTACGGATTCTACAAAGGAAGGCAGCACCGAGGGCGCATCAACCAGATGCTCACACAGAAGCATGAGCTGATTATGCAGAAGAACGAGGCACTCAGTCAGCACCAGAAAGTGCTTACGATGCAGGCGGAGCAGCTGGAGAAGCAGAAAGAGGAACTCAAGCGATTAAACGCCATCAAGGATAAGCTGTTCTCTGTCATCGCGCATGACTTGCGGGGGCCGCTGGTGGCGCTGAAAGGCCTGCTGCACGTGATGGCCATGGGCAAAGTGCCCGCCGACAAGCAGGAAGGCCTGTTCAACAGCCTGGAAAAAGGACAGCAGAACGTGTTGTGGATGCTCGACAACCTGTTTGACTGGGCAAAAGCCCAAATGGACGGATTCGAAGTAGACGCCAAGCCCATCGTGCTCCGTGAACTGGCTGATGAAAATATCCGGCTCCTGCTTCCCATGGCCAGCGGCAAGGATATCAGGCTGGAGAACACCATTTCTCCCGATTTGGCCGGATTCGCTGACAAGGACATGATACGGCTGGTGCTTCGTAACCTCATCTCTAACGGCATCAAGTTCTGCAGAGCCGGTGACCATGTCACGCTTTCAGCCTTTGTGCGGCAGGGTATGCTGTTTGTGTCGGTGAAAGATACGGGCGTAGGTATAACACCGGAAGTGCAGCAGAAACTGTTTGGCAAAAGCAACTACTCCAGCCGCGGCACCGCCAACGAAAAGGGCAGCGGTCTTGGCTTGTCCCTGTGCAAGGACTTCGTAGAGCAGAACGGCGGTACCATTTGGGTAGAGAGCGAGCCCGGCAAGGGCAGCAACTTCATGTTCACGCTGCCACACGCGACACCTGAGCCGGCACCGCAAAAAGCCCTTATGCCGGCTGAGCAGGAAGAGCCCGAACTCGTCTAGACTTTGCGCCCTAACCGCCTTCTATACATTACAGAAACAACGGCTTCAGCTATACCTGAAAAGTGGTGAAGGAACGTATGTGAACCATAGGTGAACCCATGGTGGTCGAAGGCTTGGAAGGCGTAGTTTGTTGACGCTTTTCGGGCACTGAGGCGATTACACGTGTGGCTTTACCCGAAGAATTTAGCACCTTTGCCCCATGAACAGAAGCCTTCTATACCTTCTCCTATCCTTGCTCCTGCTTGCCTCCCCTTCCTGTAACCAGGACCGGGAGAAGGCCCGCGAAGAGTTCCGGCAGCGCCAAGGTACGCTGCAAGAGCAGGAACAGCCACAGCCTAGCGCCCCTCCTGCAGCCCAGGAAACCCCTCCTGCTGCGCGTGAGCCAGAAAGCAACCAACCGGCAACAGACTCCCGGCCAGCCCCCACGGTTCCCGGCGATAAAGTGGTGGGCGTGAAGGACGGCGACACCTTTGAGCTGCTGCGCAACGGCCAGACCGTGACGGTACGGCTGTTCGGAGTGGACACGCCTGAAAAAAACCAGGCTTACGGGCAGCGGGCCAAGCAGTTCGCATCCGACCTCGCTTTCGGCAAAAGCGTGCGCCTGATTGAGCACAACAAAGACCGCTACGGCCGCACCGTGGGCACCATCATACTGCCTGACGGCCGCAACCTGAACCAGGAACTGGTGCGTGAAGGCTTCGCCTGGCACTACAAGGCCTACTCCAAAGACAAGACGCTGGAGAACCTGGAGGCGGATGCTCGCCGCTTCAAGCGAGGCCTTTGGCAGGACCCCAACCCTGTGGCTCCCTGGGACTTCCGTAAACAAAAACCGAAGCCCGTTGACAACAGCAAAGCCGCTGTACCTGCCGGCGCCACAACCCGAAAGGTATACCTCTGCGATAGCTCCGGTTCTGCCGTGTACCACTATTCCCAGAACTGCTCCGTCTTGAAACGATGCAAAGAAAAGGTGCTGACCGTGACTGAGGCCGCCGCAATACGGGAACACAACCGCCGCGCCGACAAAACTTGCAGCCCCGGATAAAAGCGCTTATTTTTGAATGAAAGCCATTCTCTACGACGCCATACCTATGATGAAACGCGCCACTGCAGGTCTGTTTTGCCTGCTCATTGCTTTGGCCAGTTGCCAATCACCTGACACCGACCAGCCACAAGCAGCAGCACAACAGCCTACCGCCAAAGCCGACACCGTGCAGCAGCAAAGACGGCCCAAACCTGAGTACTATTCTTTCAAAGGAGTGGAGAAGAAGCGCGTGTACATCTGCCTGGACGAGTCCGCGGACACCTTCCACCAGAAGCACGACTGCCCGGTGCTCATCACCTGCCAAAGTACGTTCCGTAACCTGACGCTGGCCCGCGCTGTGGAGGCATTTGACCGCTACAACTGCGAAATGTGCAGCGCCGACCTCGCCTATATCTTTGATGAAAACGCGGTACAGATGGAAACAGGTCTGTAAGATACGTTATACCCACAAACAGCAGAGGCGGCCCATATAGGCCGCCTCTGCTGTTTGTGGTCAGGATTATACCTGAATTATTTTCTGCCTTTGAGCACCAGGAGCGGCACTTCGGCCTGATAAGTCATCTTCTCGGCCAGGCTCTGGGTGAAGAGGGCACGCAAGAAACCTTTTTCGCGGCGCAGTATCGCCACCATGTCTGCCTGCGTCTCTTTGTAGTAATTCCGGAGGCCTTCATCGCGGTGGCGGCTGATGACTTCCTGAAAACGTATAGGTGCCCCTACGAAGGTCTGCTGGAGTTCCTGCCAGAAACGCTCCGCCTTCTCTCTGCCGCTCTCGCTTGCTTCTTTGGTGACATGCACCACATCCACGCTCGCACCGAAGAGCGAGGCGAACTCCAGCACCTCCCGCAGCGTGGCTATGTCGTCTTTCTCATAGTCAGAGGCGTATATGATTTTGCGGATTTGCGGGCTGGCGGCGGTGGAGGGAACCGATAGCACCGGGCATTTCACCTGCTCTATCACCGCCTCGGCGTTGCTGCCAATCAGCAGTTCTTCCAGTGCATTGCCGCCGCCCGTCGTGCCCATCACTACCAGGTCGTAGCCGCTTGTCTTGGTCAAGTGCTCCGTTATGTCCGTCAGGAGTGCCTCTTTGATGATGTAGTCACAGGTGAAGCCTCCACCCCTGTTGGCGCCGTGGCCCTCTTCCATGCGCAGGCACAGTTCCTTCAGCCGTTGCTCGGCATCCTGCATCTGCTCCCCCAACAGCTCACTGGCCACCAAGGCCGTCTCAGATGTATCTACGATGGGAAGGTGCACGACATGCAGCAGGGTGAGGTGGCCGCCGGCCTGTCGGGCTATGAGTGCGGCATATTCCGCGGCTTTGGTGGCGGTTTTTGAGAAGTCGGTGGGGCAGAGAATCTTTTTCATGTTCAGTGTGAGTTGGGCTTTCGCTGACTTATATCAAGTATTTACTATGTATACGAGCATGAACAAAAATGAGCATTAATAACGATATCAAAAATGACATGCATCATGTTCCTGCCGCCAGAATCTCTCTACTTCTTCTTCCGCTGCCCTACTTATACCGCCTGTTCAGTTCCTTCACTTCTTCCCAGGTCCAGAAACGTTTGGGCTGCACACCGGCATAGGCCTCTTTGTAGAAAGCAATTACAATCTGCTTGAGCTCCTCCACAGGTATGGAGGAGGAGTGGATTTCGCGGGACGTGGGGTTGTCGAACGCCTCCATGCGGGACAGGCCGGTTCCGTCCAGGCGCAGCAGCGGGCCGGTCTCGGTGATGCCGTCGGCCGTCCAGGTATGGCCCGACTGCTCCAGCTCGTTCAGCTTGCGGGCCAGCGGCGCCAAAGAGATGCGCGGTAGGGTGGCCCGGGAGGCGATGTCGACCCAGGTGGTGTACTTGTATTCGAGCTCGTAGCGGTTGTCGTCGTAGCAGCTGAGCACGATGTCAAAACCGATGGTGCGGCTGAACAGGGCATAGTAATGCAAGGGCTTGTGTGTGTGCACCACAATGAGTCCTATACCGGGATGGCGCTCTAGTTTGGTGTCGGGCTTGTACATGTCGCGGTAGCCGAGCAACACATCGGCCACCTCCTCCTCCCATACCGGCTTCTCCCAGTCCGGATCCTGCAGCACGCGGCCAAACTCCCGCAGGAAATAGGTGAACTTCTGCACGCAGAGCTTCGCCTCCGACTCCTCCATGTCATCGGCTGCGAAGGGAGCGTAGAACATGTCGCGTTCCCGGGCGTTCAGCCAGCACACCAGTTTCAGGGCCTCCCCTGCCAGCGGGTGGTTCAGGTCCAGCTCCCGGAAATCGCCGATGAGGGCCATCTGGCGCAGCAGCTCCTCGTTTTCCAGCGCTTTCTCCGGGTTCAGCAGGCTCCATACCCCCACAAACCCATCGATATCGAAATGGTTGGCCGTCACGTAGGAGAGCTCCAGCCCGGGCAGGTCCAAGCGGAGCGCGTTCAGCACGATGGCCGCGCTGGTGTCGTCGCGCACCTCGGCTGGGGTGGCCGCGCCGCGCCAATGCGACAGCACCAGCCCGTTGGGGTGCGCGCTGTCCACAATGAGGGCCCTGTGTGTCTTCGCCTCCGAGAAAGGCATGAATCGTCGCTTTATCATGTCTGAAAGATACGGAAAAGAAGCCCCAGTTCATACCAGGGCTGTTGTGGTTTGCCTGTGGCCCTTCCCTGCCTGGGCAGGTATAGCACGGGGCTAGGAAGGCATAGTTTAACACCCAATCTCGCACTTATTCGTTTTAAGGAGTTAATATTGCATACCATGAGTCTGAAGAAGATATACGAAACATCACTGGCCCTGCTCACCGACCTCTACCAGCTTACCATGGCCTACGGCTACTGGAAGCACGGCATGGCCGAGCGCGAGGCTGTTTTCCACCTGTATTTCCGCAAGAACCCCTTCCAGGGAGGGTATACCATTGCCGCTGGACTGGAGCATGCGGTGGAGTACCTGCAGCAACTGCGGTTCCAAGACGAGGACCTAGCCTACCTGGGCAGCTTGAAGGGGAGCCAGCAAACACCCCTGTTTGAGCAGGGTTTCCTGGATTACCTGCGCGACCTGCGTTTCACCTGTGATGTGGAGGCCATACCGGAGGGGAGCGTCGTGTTCCCGGGCGAGCCGTTGATTCGTGTGCGCGGACCTCTGCTGCAGGCCCAGCTCGTCGAGACGCCGCTGCTCACCATCGTCAACTTCCAGACGCTGATAGCCACAAAGGCCGCCCGCATCAAGGAGGCGGCCAAAGGCGACCAGGTGATTGAATTCGGCATGCGCCGTGCGCAAGGTATAGACGGTGCCCTGGCGGCCACCCGGGCGGCCTATGTGGGCGGAGCGGATGCCACCTCTAACCTGCTGGCCGGCGAGCTGTACGGCATACCTGTGAAGGGCACCCACGCGCACAGCTGGGTGCAGGCTTTCGAGAGTGAAAGCGCCTCCTTTGAGGCCTACGGCCAGGCCTTTCCACACGACTCCGTATTCCTGGTGGATACCTACAACACGGTGGAGGGGGTGAAGAACGCCATCGACGTAGCCCAGAAACTGCAGCTCTCGGGCTTCACCTTCAACGGCATCCGGCTGGATTCCGGCGACCTCACCTACCTAAGCAAAGAGGCGCGCAGGCTGCTGGACGAGGCGGGTTTTCAGGAGACCAGCATCGTAGCCAGCAACGATTTGAACGAACACATCATCACCAGCCTGAAACAGGAAGGGGCGAAAATAACCGTGTGGGGCGTGGGCACGCAAATGGTGACGGCCTACGACCAGCCGGCGCTGGGAGGGGTGTACAAACTGGCGGCGCTGCGGCAGGAGGACGATTCCTGGAGCTACAACATCAAGCTGTCGGAGCAGCTGGCCAAAACCTCGAACCCAGGTATACAACAGGTGCGCCGCTTCTATGACAAGAACGGGTACATCGCGGACATGATTTTCAATGAGGCGGAGCCCCTGCCGGAGCAAACCACCATTGTATCTCCGCTTGACAGCACACTCCGCAAAGCCATACCTGCCGGCACCGCCTACCAGGACCTGCTGGTGGCCATATTTGTAAAAGGCGAGCTGGTATATAAACTTCCGGATATGGAGGCCATCCGCACTCACCGAACGGAGGAGCTGGGAAAACTGCACGAAAGCATCAAGCGCCTGCTCAACCCGCACAGCTACCCGGCCGGCCTGGAGGCGAGTTTCCATCAGTTCAAGACGGAGCTGATACTGGAGCTGCGGGAAAAGGGAGAGGCTGCCGTCACCGGACAGTGACGCCAATTATTTTCCTCGCCTGCCGCGCCTGTTGGAGATGCGCTCCAGCCGCTTGTTGCGCACCCATTTGAGGTACTTCTGCAGGCCCTCCGCCTCCTGCAGGGCGGGTATGGAGTTGTAGAGGGTGGCCAGTTCGCGGTTGCTGAAGGTGAGGTGCAGGGTGCTGTGGCAGGGCTGGCACAGTTCGGCCGTGGCCCCGTAGCGGCCTCCCTCCTCGCGGGGCACCAGGTGGTGGCGCGTCAGGTAGAGCACCTCACGGCCGCACAGCTCACAAACCAGCTCCTCCTGCTTCTTTGCCATAGAAAATATTACGTTCCTCCCTATTACGTGTTTTTACCAGAACATTTTGCAGCCTCCCGTAGTTTACAAGACTTCGGCCAATTGAATTTTTCGTGGTTGAGAGGCGTATGGAAAGGAGCAATTTATGCGTAGATTTGCCGGCTTGTTTTTATTTCGATGTTTAAACTATGAACCAGTACAAAAATAACGATACAGTAGGTATAGCAGCCCAGGCGACGGAAGATGTAGTACCCAAAGAGGTCATACGGGAGGGAATGCTCATCTTCATTTTGGCGGCTATTCAATTCACACACATGATGGACTTTGTCATTATGATGCCGCTAGGGCCGCAGCTGATGCGCGTTTTTGACATCTCGCCGCGTGAGTTCGGTTTGCTGGTATCGGCCTATACCTTCAGCGCGGCCGTGGCCGGTTTCGTGAGCGCGCTGTTCATTGACCGCTTCGACCGCAAATATGCGCTGCTCGCCCTATACCTGGGCTTCATCATCGGCACGCTGGGTTGCGCCATCGCCCCTTCCTTCAGTCTGCTGCTGCTGGCGCGTGTGGTGGCCGGTGGCTTTGGTGGTGTGTTGGGCGCACTGGTGCTGGCCGTAATTGGGGATGCCATACCGGAGCACAGAAGAGGGGCGGCGACGGGACGTGTGATGGCGGCTTTCTCAGTGGCTTCCATAGCCGGTATACCTATCGGGCTATACCTGGCGAGCGAGATGAGCTGGCACGCGCCTTTCTACCTGCTGGTGGGCCTCAGCCTCATCGTCCTGCTGGCGGCCGTTCGCTTTTTGCCCACCATGCGCGGACACCTGACTAACGGCGTTCCGGGCAACCCTCTCCATACGCTCAAGGAGATTCTGAAGAAGCGTAACCTGCAGTGGGCCATGGCCCTGACGGTAACCCTCACGATGGCGGGCTTTTTGGTGGTGCCTTTCATCAGCCCCTACATGGTGGCCAACGTGGGTTTCACGGAGCGGGACCTGAGTTACATCTACCTCTTCGGTGGTCTGGCAACGGTGTTCACGTCGCAATGGGCGGGTCGCCTGGCTGATAAGCACGGCAAGCACCGGGTGTTCAAAATAGCCGCGCTGCTCTCCATCATCCCCATCCTCATCATCACGAACCTGCCGCCTGTGGAGCACGTGACGGCCCTGATGGTGACAACGGTGTTCTTCATCTTCTTCGGGGCGCGCTTTGTGCCGGCCATGTCATTGATGACTTCCAGCGTGGAGCCCAAACTGAGAGGAAGCTTCATGAGCATCAACTCCTCGGTGCAGCAGCTGGGTGCAGGTATAGCGGCTTTTGTCTCCGGCCTCATTGTGCAGGAAGCGGCGAATGGAACCCTAATTCACTACAATTGGGTGGGCGTGATGGCCTGCGTCGTGACCTTAGTAGCCATCTGGGTGGTGCGGTACATCAAAGCAGTGGGATAAGGTTTAGAAACACGAAAGCCGCAACATGTTGCGGCTTTTTTCTTTTATTGCCCCAGGGTGAAGTACTGTTTCGGGACGGAGCAGTAGTGGGAGTTTCCGCTTTTGAGTACCTGCAGCACCTCCCGCAGTTCCTCAGGTTCGGCACACTTCAGCAGGTAACCGTGTACCCCCTCGTCTATGAGCTTCTTGACAAGTTCCTCCTCGCCATACATGGACACCACCAGAATCTTCACCTGCGGGTATTTGCTCAGAATGTAGCGGGCTACGGCTATACCGTCCATGTCGGGCATCTCCAGGTCGAGGAGCACGATGTCGGGCAGGTTGCTCTCTATTTTCTCCAGCAGTTCCACCCCGTTCCCAGCGTCATCGGTAACGGTTATTTCCTCGAAATTCTTCAGAATCTCAATGACTCCTTTCCGGAAGAGGGTATGGTCATCGGCGATGGCCAACGTAAGTGACTGCAGCTCCATAAGCAGGCCTCCAATATAGCAATTCAAATCTACGTAATCGGGATGACAATTTCAGCTTTTATTCCGGCCCCGCGCCGTGAATTGTAGTGAAAGCGCCCATTCAGCAAGGCAACACGGCTCTCCAGGTTCCTCAGCCCCAGGCCGCCTGCCTGCTCGCCTCCCTGCTGAACAGGCTGATAGTCAAAGCCCCTACCGTTATCAGTATACGTCAGACTGGCCTCTGTGGCCGTTTTATGCAGGTCTACTGTGATGAGTGAGGCCCCGGCATGCTTGAGTGAGTTGTTGAGAAGCTCCTGCAAAATCCGGAAAAGCAACAGTTCCTGTCGGGCGTCGAGCCGCTGCTGGTCCAGGTTGTGCGTGAAGCGCATTTCCAGGCCGCCGTCCGGCGGAAAGGAGTGCGCCATACCTTTGATGGCCTGCACCAGGCCCATTTTCTCGAGCACCACAGGCATCAGGTCGTGGGAGATGCGCCGTACGCTGCCAATGGCCTCATCCAGCTGCTGCTTCGCCCGCAGCGCGGTCTCGGTGGCTGTTTGCGCCTCCGCGCTCTGCCGCGCCACCTGCCCGATGTTGAGGCGGATGAGCGCCAGCATGCCCCCCACCTCGTCGTGCAGGTCGCGGGCAACGCGACGGCGCTCCGCCTCCTGGGCCTCCAGCGCCGCCTCCAGCAACTGCCGCTGCCTAACAGCTTCCAGGTGGCGCAGGTGCTCGTGGTGCGCCACCAGCCGCTTGTGGTAGCGCATCACAAACAACACGATGCCCGCCACCAGCAAGAGCATAAGGGGCGTAGAGATGAGGACGGGCAACCAAGGATTCAGCGACTCGGGGCTTTCCATGCAACTAGGGCGAGTATCAGGTTAAAGGCGATGGTGCAGCTGGAGTTGATGGAGCTCCAGAAGTAGCGGGCCATCTGCATGGAATCCCGTATCATGTCTTCCAGAAAGGCGAACAGAAAAACTGTACCCACAAAGTATATCAGGATGCCTATGCTGAGTAGGAAGAAGGGGTCCCGGAGTAGCTTTACGTTCGTCACATCCATAAAGGCCTTGTACAGGTATAGCAGGGCCTGCAGGCTCATGAGCGTGCTGCTCAGGGCCCGCACATGGGAGTTCATCTTGTCCAGGGGCTGCCACAGAACCACGTTCGCAATGGCGAACACCAGCACCAGCGCAATGGACAGGTATATCCCCTGCCGGATGGTTTTGTTCCGAAAACCCAGCGCCATCGCCAGGGACAGCAGCATGTACTCCAACGGAACGTATAAGTGGGAAAGCCAGACGTTATTCTGCCCCAGTTCCCTGGTATAGAGCCCACCGGCCTCTACCAACAGGATGATGAAGGCATAGGTAAAGATAACCCGCACCAGTGTGTCGCTGCTCTTCAGCCGCAGCGAAGAGGTGGCCAGAGGCACCAGTATGGAAAAAGCTGAAAGTAAGGCGAAAATCCTGAAAATGTCCATTCAGACCCTCTTAGTCATTGTCCAGGTCGCCAGAGCCACTGCAATCCGGTGGACAGGTACTTGACTTGTCCATAATCAAACCGTCTTCCATGTTGTTTCCGTCCACGTCGGTAGCCACCAGCAGCAGTTGCTGCTCATCCTGCTCGTTCAGGGCATAGTAGATTTTCACGCCCATGCATCCCTCCTGGTTGAGCAGCTCCAGTATGCGCTCCCTGCCAAATATATGGCAGTTGACTGCTCCGCGCCCTGCACGTCTATACCTGGCTGCCCATCGTTTGGCGATAGCCCGGTCCACCGGTCCGCCCTCTTTGCCTGTGATTTTCATGTGTGTTGTGTTTAGCGGTTGAAATAAGGTTCAAATTTAAATATAGTAAATTTTATATCTACTAAGTATCATTATCTTTCTCTTCCGAAAAACAGTTTATGGGTATAGAGCGGGTATACCCTGGTGCTGACCAATCTTTTCGTGGACTACTTGCATCAACTGATTCCGCTATTATACCTGAAACACCCCAAGGTATAGCCCAGGCTCTTTAGGCGTAAACTGATAAAAAAAAGCCTCGCAGCGCGGTTCGTGCTGCGAGGCTTTCCTGTGCCTGGCTGAGGTGGACTTAGTTTCTTTTCTCGAATGACTGCATCCAAGGCACTAGGTCCACCACCATCGGGATGAAGCTGCTGCCGTGCGTGCCGCCTTTGATGGGCACCAGCGTCATGTTCGGAGCGCCGGCCCCCTTCATGCGGATAAAGGTATGCTCGGAGTTGGCATAAGGCACAATCACATCGGCGGTGCCGTGGTATAGGCGCGTGGGGCTCTGCGGCACCCAGCTGTTGAAGCTGTTGGCCAGCAGCGCTTGCTTCAGGTCCTGCTCTCCGCTGCCTTTCAGGTCAGTCAGGAATTTCTCTGTGAAGAGTTCCCTCGTATTGGTAGTCAGTTGACTGTTGATGTTGCCGCCACTGTGCTGGCCGTTGAACAGTGCTGCCAGGCGCGAGGCATACGGCTCCCGGAAGAAATCGGTGAGCGGTCTGTTCCAGCCGTAGCTTGTGTTGTAGCTCATGAGCACGTAGGCCAGGTAGGCAGGATATTCGTAGGGTTTGCCCGCCACAACATCGGCCAGCATCTCGGTGAGGTCATACCCTCCCGCGCCGGCACCCGAGGCCGTCACCTTGAGCCCGTGCGCCGGATTCATCTCTATCTCCTTCTGCGCAGCCAGCGTCACGAAGCCCCCTTCTGAGTAGCCCGCCAGGAAAAGCTGGTCGTTGACAGCTATGTTCTCACGAGCGTAAAGCGATTGCGCCGCCTTAATCATATCCACTACGGCAAGGCCTGAGTACTGCTGGTGGTAGTACGGGTGCAACACCTGCTTGGAGGCGCCAAAACCCAGATAGTCAGGCATCAGCGTGACGTAGCCGCCCGCTGCGAAAAACTCGAATCCGGTAAGTCCACCGGCTGATGCCGAGGGCGCCTCCTCGTGTTTGAAAATGGTACCGTGCTGTACACTCAGCACCGGTGCAGGTGAGGTTCTGTTCACGGGCAGCGCCACCAGCCCGGATGCCTCCGTTTCCTTTTCCTGGTAGGTGGTGCGGTAGCGTATGGTGTACACGGCTACATCGTATTTGATTTGTTCTTTCAGGCTGCCGCCATACGCATCCGCTAACCGCTGCAAGGCAGAAGCCGGAATAGTGGCTACTTTTTCAGCCGATACCAGCAGTTCGCGCTCCACGGCTGTTTCCGGAACGGCCTCATCCCCTTTGCTGCACGCCGTCATAGGTATACCCACCGTCAGCAGCAATAGTGCCACCACGCAGGTATGCACCCAAATTTTCCATTTATTTACTATCTTCTTCATCTGTCTTTCTCTATTGTATTAGCCTTAATCTATCTGGCCCCGCGATAGTTCCCTGAGCAGCGCAGGCAGGGTTGTACAGGAGAAAACATTGCCAGAAAGCTTGGTTGGAGTGGCGTAATCCTTTGCTCCCGCAGTGCGTAAGAAAGCAGGAAACACGTGTGTACTTATGGCAAAGAAATCATTTTCTGAATTAATCAAGAGCCCGGGCATGCCGGTGCTGGTGGACTTCTATGCGGACTGGTGCGGTCCCTGCAAAACCATGAACCCAGTAGTGGAGAAACTGGCGCAGGACTTCTCGGGCAAGCTGAAGGTTATCAAAATCAACGTGGACAAGAACCAGGCGGCGGCCCAACAGTACCGGGTACAGGGTGTGCCGACCTTCATACTCTTCCGAAACGGGCAGGTAGTCTGGAAGCAGGCCGGCGCCGTGCCGGGACACCAACTCTCCCAAATCATCCAGCAGCACATTGGCTGACAGAATTACGAATTGTGGATGGTGTACACAGAACGAATTCTTAACTATTGATTCTTAAAGATTAGGCTGAAGGTGGTGGGGCTGCCGCTTGCACTGCTGACGCGAATGCCGCCACCGTGTTGGCGCATAATCTGCTGCGAAAGGCTGAGGCCTATACCGGAGCCTTTCTTCTTAGTGGTATAGAAGGGAATGAAAATCTTATCCAGTTCTTCCGCAGGTATACCGGGTCCACTGTCCTGCACATCAATCCGGAAATGGCTTTTATCCTGCTCCTCCTGGTATGCAATCACCTCCACCCAGCGCTCTGCTATACCTTGGCTCGCCTCCATGCCGTTCTTAATCAGGTTGATCAGCACCTGCTCTATCAGTTCCGGGTCCGCCAATAGCTCCACCTTCTCATCGGCCAGGTAGAAGGAGAGACGCGTTTTGTTGGCCTCCATCTCCGGCTGCAGCAGGGTATGCACACTTTTGAGCAGTTCCCGCACCTTTACCGTCCGCACCTCCGGGGTAGGCACACGCATGAGGCGGCGGTAGTTCTTCACGAAATGGAGCATGCCGGCGCTGCGCTTCTCAATCGTCTGCAGCCCCGCCTGTATGTCTTCCAGCGCCTCTTCGTCAGGCGAATCCCCTGCCGCGCACTTCTTGATGACCTCCTCCTCCACCAGGTGCGACACCGTGGAGGTAAGCGAAATGACGGGCGTGACCGTATTCATAATCTCATGAGTAAGCACCCGTATCAGCTTCTGCCAGGTCTGCAGTTCCTGCTCCTCCAGTTCCGACCGGATGTTCTGCAGCGAGACGATTTTTAGTGTCTTGCCCTGCGAGACTAGCCAGGTGGCCTGCAGCGTTAGCAGCAATTTCTCCTCCCGCACCTGCAGCGTGACCAGTCGCTTTTCGTTGTGTCCGATGCCGAAGAGCACCTCCACCAGTTCCTCGCTGAGGCGGTTCAATATCCGGATGTGGTCCAGGTGCGGCGTGTGCAGCAACTCTTTCGTTACATGGTTCACCAGGTGCACATCCCCCTTCTCATCAAAGGAAACGATGCCGATGCCGATGTGCTCCACAATCGCCTGCAGGTAGAGGTAGTGCGCCTGCTTTTCCGTCTTGATGCGCTGGAAGGAGTCTGTGACTTCGTTAAAGGCCTGATACAGCTCCTGGTAAGTAGGCTTGCCGCCCTTTACAGCGAAGCGCTGTGTGAAATCAGAATGCTTGATGGCCTCCAAGAAACCGGAGATGTCGCGGTTGGTGCGCTCCACGTACTGCACCAGGTCATAGAGTTGGAAGCACAGCAGCAGCCCCAGGCATAGGGCCGTCATGTACCAATCGGTGCGGTAGAGCACCAGGATGATTGCCGCGATGGTGACCACGAGAAGCCCCACACGGACCAATAGATTTACTCTGAAACGGTTATAGACCATGTTTCTCTATGCGGCGGTACAGGGCTGTCCGGGTGATGCCCAGTTCTTTGGCTGCATGGGTGATATTGCCGGCATGCTTCACCAGAGCCTTCTGCACCATCATCTTCTCCAGCGCCTCCAGGGTAAAGTCGTTCTCCAGCACCGGGCTGCCTTCGACTCGCTTGCCCGAGACAGCGCCGGGAGCGAAGTAGAAGTCGTCTGCCTGCAGCTGGTCCTGGTCGCAGAGGATGACGGCACGCTCCATGGCGTGGTCGAGCTCGCGGATGTTGCCGGGCCAGTGGTACTCGGTGAGACGCTGGATGGTGGCAGGTGCCATACCCAGGCCGTCGCGCCCATACTTCTGGCTGTAGACGCGCAAGAAGTGCTGCGCCAGCAGCCGGATGTCTTCGCGGCGCTCGCGCAGGGGCGGCAGGTATATCTCCACGGTGTTGATGCGGTAGAGCAGGTCCTGCCGAAAAGTACCCCCCTGCACCATATCATAAAGCGGCATGTTGGTGGCGCAAATCAGGCGGATGTCAATGGGGCGCGGCTTGTTAGTACCCAGCCGTATTACCTGGCGGCTTTGCAGCACCGACAGAAGTTTTGCCTGCAGCGCCAGGGAAAGGTTGCCTATCTCATCGAGGAAAAGGGTGCCGCCGTTCGCCGCCTCTATTCTGCCCATGCGCTCTTCCCGGGCGTCGGTGAAGGCGCCTTTGGCGTGGCCGAACAACTCGCTCTCGAACAGCGTCTCACTCACGGCCCCCAGGTCCACCTTCTCAAAGACCTGGTCGGCCCGTTTGGATTTGCGGTGGAGGGCGCGAGCGGCCACTTCCTTGCCAGTACCGTTGTCGCCTAGTATAAGCACGTTGGCATCCGTCGCGGTCACTTTCTCAATGGTCTGGTATACCCGCTGCATGGCTGGCGACACGCCTATAAAATCGGCGTAGTGGTAGGCGGTCTGGTTCTGCTCTGCAGATTCGGCGCTGCGGGTGTGTTTTTCCTTGCCCTGCTGACAGGCAGTCTGCAGGATGGCGACCAGTTTCTCGTTCTGCCAGGGCTTGAGTACGAAGTCCGTCGCCCCCTCTTTCAAGGCGCGCACGGCCAGTTCGATATCCCCATAGGCGGTCATTAGGATTACCTTCACAGATGGGTCCAGTTGCAGAATCTGTTTCAGCCAGTGCAGTCCTTCTTTGCTGGAGGTCGCTCCGGTGCTGTAGTTCATGTCCAGGAGCACCACCTGGAACCGGTGCTCCTGCAGCAGCGAGGGGATGCTGTAAGGGTCGGAGGTTACCACCACGGTGGCAAAGTGCTGTTTGAGCAGCAGCCTGCTGGCCAGCAGGATGTCCTCCTCGTCGTCGACTACCAGTATTTTGCATTCCGATTTCCGCATGGGCAGCAGGGGCTGATTCACATTTTCCGGAGTAAAGAAATACTTTCCGCTTCAGAATACCAAAAGATATCTTTATGCCTCTGGTAATATTGTATAACGCCAAAACACAAAATAAATTTAACTGCAGCCAGGTGTTCGCATACAGACAGACAGGTGTACGATAGCGAACACTTAACACATAGCGCAACCTATATTTATCTATGTAAATGGCTATTAATCAGTAGTTTAACATTAATGGTACACTTCTTGGTAACCCCTCTTCAACGATAGCAGAAAAATTTCCTTCCGTATGGATCGCGTCATAGAAAAGAAAAAATACACCCCTAAGAAAATAGCTTTGATTGCCGGTGCCGCCCTGGTGTTGGTGGTGATACTCTACAACCTGCTCTTCGCTGAGCATGCCTCCAAATTGAACGTGGACAGCAAACGCATCACAGTGGGCTCCGTGCAGGATGGCGTCTTTCAGGAGTTCATCGCCATCGATGGCGCAGTGGAACCGCTCAAGACCTTTTACCTGGACATCACTGAGGGGGGCCGCGTGGAGAAAATCTATACCGACGACGGCCGCATGGTGGAGAAGGGCGATACCATCCTGAAGCTCTCCAACACCACGCTACAAATTGATTTCATGACACGTGAGACGCAGCTCTATGACCTGATGAACGAGCGCCAGAACTCGGAAATCACCATGAAGCAGGATCAGATTCGGAAGATGAACGAACTGGCCGAGATAGAGTACAATCTGGCCCTGGCCGAGCGCGCCTATACCCGTAACAAGATGCTGATTGCTGAAAAAGTTATTTCGCAGGAGGAATTTGAGGCCTCTAAAGACCAGTACGAGTACCTGAGAAAACGCAAGACGCTGGGCGAACGCTCTGTGAAACAGGACGCCCAGCTCATGGATGAGCGCCTTCGCCAGCTCGATGAGTCTATCCGGCGGATGGATGCCAACATCAACATGGCCCGCAACACCCTGAACAACCTGTATGTGACGGCCCCCATCTCCGGCCAGTTGTCCACCCTGAAGGCGGAAGTCGGGGAATCAAAGGGCGCTGGCGAGAACATTGGCCAGGTGGATGACATGAACGGCTACAAAGTGCGTGCGTCCATTGACGAGCATTACATCTCCCGCATCTACCCCGGGCTGGAAGGCAACTTCGATTTCAATGGGCAGAACTATAAGCTCAAGGTGGCTAAGGTGTTCCCGGAGGTGCAGGCCGGTACTTTTCAGGTGGACATGGAGTTTGACCAGGGCAGCACCCCGGAAGGTATACGCCGCGGCCAGACGCTGCAAATCAGGCTAAATCTCAACGACGGTGGCAAGGCGGTGCTGCTGCCACGCGGCGGCTTCTACCAGAGCACGGGCGGCAGCTGGGTGTTTGTGGTGGATGAGTCAGGGGATTACGCCACCAAGCGCAACATCAAGCTGGGCCGCCAGAACCCCAAGTACTACGAGGTGCTGGACGGTTTAGAGCCAGGGGACAAAGTAGTACTTTCCTCCTACGACAGCTATGGAGACATCGACCGACTGGAATTAAAGTAACGCGTTCTGCTCAGCAGCCTCCTAAAATGAAAGCCATTAGTACAAAATAAAACAGGTATACCAGAAACATCTATAACGAAAAGCCACACTACCATGAGCAAGGAAGATTTCATCATCGAGACACAACAGTTAGAAAAGAAGTACATCACGGATACGGTAGAGACGACTGCGCTGGCAGGTGTGGACCTCCGCATTGCCAAAGGCGAGTTTGTGGCGGTGATGGGGCCGTCAGGCTGCGGTAAATCCACGCTGCTCAACATCCTGGGCTTGCTGGATAGCCCCTCCGGCGGTAGTTTCCGCTTCCTGGGTCAGGACATCAGCCATGCCTCTGAGCGGCAGCGTGCCAAAATCCGCAAGCATAACCTGGGTTTTGTGTTCCAGAGCTTCAACCTGATAGACGAGCTCACGGTAGAAGAGAATATCGGTCTGCCGCTGGCCTACCTGGGTATACCTAGGGCTGAGACAGAGAAACGCGTGAAGGAAGCCATGGAGCGCATGGGTATAGCACACCGTCACGCACACTTCCCGCAGCAGCTCTCCGGTGGTCAGCAGCAGCGTGTGGCCATTGCCCGCGCCACCGTATCCAACCCCAGCCTGATTCTGGCCGACGAACCCACCGGTAACCTGGACTCGGTGCATGGGCGTGAGGTGATGTCGCTGCTCTCCGAGCTCAACGATGCCGGCACCACCGTGGTGATGGTGACGCACTCCCCTTCCGACGCCGAGTATGCCCACCGTATTGTGAACCTGTTTGATGGCCAAATCGTGACCGAGAGCCTCAACGCCAGGAAGCATGCTGCGGAACTACTTTAAGACAGGCTTCCGGAACCTCGTCCGCCAGAAGGTATATTCGGTCATCAACATTGCGGGCCTCGCCGCAGGTATAGCCGCCTGTATCCTCATCTTCCTGTATGTGAAGGATGAGCTCAGCTATGACCGCCATCACGCCAAGGCCGACAAGATTTACCGCGTCACCCGTGACTTTGTGTCCAATGATGGGAGCGTGAGCCTGCACCTGGGCCATGTGGCACCGCCTTTCGGCCCGCTGCTGGAGCAGGACTTCCCGCAGATAGAGTCTATCGCCCGCCTGCTGCAGACGTCGCTTTTGGTGGAGAACGTGGAGAAACAGAAGACCTTCCGCGAGGAAAGGATTATGTTCGCGGAGCCCGCCATCTTTGACATTTTCGACATCCCGATAATAGACGGAAGCCGGGAAAGAGCCCTGAAGGAACCCTTCACCCTACTGCTCAGCAACAAGCTGGCGGACAAGTATTTCCCGGGAGAAGAGCCGGTGGGGCAACTCCTGAAACTCACCAGCACGTCCAGCGCGCGGGTGACGGGCGTGTTCCAGTCACTGCCCGACAATTCCCACTTCCACCCAGACATCCTGGTGGCTTTCAATACGCTCAACGACACGGCCGTGTATGGAGCAGAGCAGTTGCGGACCAACTGGGGCAACAACTCCTTCGGCACCTACATGGTGATTAACTCGGAGCAGGAGGCAGAGAACATGCAGGCGCAACTGCCTGCCTTTATGGACCGTCACCTCGGCGGCACTGACCATGCCGGGGACAGGAAACCCTCTGATTTCTCGCGGCTATACCTGCAGAAGCTAACTGACATCCACCTGCGTTCGCACCTCGATTCGGAGATGGAGGCGAACGGGGACATCAACACCGTGATGATTCTGGCCGCGGTCGCCTTGGTAATCCTGCTTATTGCCTGCATCAACTACATCAACCTGAGCACGGCCCGCTACATGAGCCGGGCCAAGGAGGTAGGCGTACGCAAGGTGGTGGGAGCCGAAAAACACGACCTGGTTTTCCAGTTCCTGTCCGAATCTATCCTGATTGCCCTGATTGCGACTTTGCTGGCCGTAGGTATAACCGAGCTGTGCCTGCCCTGGCTGAACGAGTTCACCGGGAAGAACATCGGCTCCAACATCTTCACCGACAGGTGGCTGCTAGGCCTCACCTTGCTGCTGCCCCTTCTGGTCGGAGGGCTGGCAGGCCTATACCCAGCCTTCTATCTGTCGCGCTTCCTGCCGGCCATGGTGCTGAAGGGCAGCCTGAGCAACAGCTCCAAGAACCCGCTGCTGCGCAAGACGCTGGTGGTGGTGCAATTCTCCATCTCCATCATCCTGATTATCGCCACGGGCATCATGTTCCGGCAGCTCGTCTACATGCAGAACAAGGATTTGGGCTTTGAGGCGGAGAACGTGGTGATTCTGCCCACCTATACCACCCTCACGCCCCAGTTCGAAGCCTTCAAATCGGAGCTGAAGAAGTCGGCCCTGGTGGAGGGGGTCGGGCGGTCGCTGCTCATCCCGTCTGACAGGTTGCTCAACTCGATGGGGGCCTCCGTCATGAAGGGAGACTCTATGGCGCAGACCTCCGTGACTATCAAGTTCGTGAACGTGGACCATGACCTGCTGGACGTGTTCGAGGTGCAGCTGGCCGCAGGCCGGAACTTCGACAGGACCCGTGCAACGGACGACACGGCGGCTTACATCCTCAACAACGCCGCAGCCCGGATGATTGGCTGGCAGAACCCGCAGGAGGCCATTGACCAGGTGTTCGCGTATGGGGGCAGGAAAGGACGCATCATCGGCGTGACGGAGGACTTCCACTTTGAGTCGCTCCACGATGAAATCTCGCCCATGGTATACATGTTGTCGCCCTCCAACAACTACACCAACATCGCCATCCGCATCAACGGCGATACACGACAGGCGCTGGCGCACATTGAGCAGACCTGGCGACAGTTCCTGCCCGGTTACCCCTTTGAGTATTCGTTCCTGGACCAGCTCTATGCGGAGACCTACAAAGCCGAGCGAGACAAGGGCGTTATCTTCCTGATATTCTCCTGCATCGCTATCCTCATCGCCTGCCTCGGCCTGTTTGGGCTTGCCTCCTACACCACCGTACAGCGCACCAAGGAGATAGGCATCCGCAAAGTGTTTGGGGCATCTGTCATGCGTATTGTCACGCTCCTGTCCAAGGACTTCCTGAAGCTGGTGCTGGTGGCCAATCTCCTGGCCTGGCCCATTGCCTGGTACGCCATGCGTACGTGGCTGAACGACTTTGCTTATCGCATTGAGATGGGCACAGGCATCTTTCTACTGGCTGCGCTGCTCGCCTTTATCATCTCGGTGGTGACCATCAGCTACCAGGCTGTCCGGGCTGCGTCGGCCAACCCGGTGAAGTCGCTGCGGACTGAATGATATTTATTTGCTCCCGGTAATCTGGCGGGTATTTTACCCGCCAGATACTATTCCTGGGTACGGCTGCAGCGGACTGCTCAGCATCGGGGTTGGTGGCCTTGGAAGCATAGAGATAACACAGGGAAGTTGATTAAAGCACCTGAAAAGAACCGGTATAATGATTCAAAACTACTTCCTCATCTTCTGGCGCAACATGGCCCGGAACAAGGTATATGCCGCCATCAACATCATCGGGTTGGCCATCGGGCTCGCTTCCTGTATCCTCATCTACCTGTATGTGCAGCACGAACTCAGTTACGATACCTATTTCTCTAAGCATGAGAGGGTATATCGGGTGGTGAACGACCTGATTGTGGAGGACGAGGTGGAGAAAGCGTCCGTTACGCATGCGGCCCTGGCCCCTGCCCTTGCCGCTGACTTTCCAGAGATTGAGGCAGCCGTCCGCATGATTAACCGCGGCAAGCAGGTGCTGCGTCTGGACGACAAAGCCATCACCATCGACTATACCTTCTGGGCCGACAGCAACTACTTCCAGATATTCGACTATAGGCTGCTGGAAGGCGACCCGAAGACGGCCCTATTAGAACCCAACTCCGTGGTGCTCTCCACGGACGTGGCCACCAAGTTTTTTGGCAATTCCTCGGATGCCCTGTTCAGCACCATGCGGGTAGGCAGCCAATCATATAAAGTGACGGGTGTGTTTGAGCCCGTGGATGGGGCCCACATGAAACCAAATGTGCTCACCTCTTTCAGCACCATACCTGCCGACATACGCCAAGGTATGGGCGGGAACTGGGGGAACACCAACAGCTATACCTATGTCCTGCTGCAGCATGCATCGGACGGTGCCGCGCTGCAGGCGAAACTGCCTGATTTTGTGCAAAGCCGGATAGCACCCGCCCGGGGGAACACCACTGAGCGAATGGAGCTGCAATTGCAGGCTCTTACGGACATCCACCTGAACACCGATTACCTGTGGGAGGCGTTCCCCGTGGGCAAGAAATCCTACATCTACATCTTCTCCTTCGTGGGCGTCTTCATCCTACTGATTGCCTCCATCAACTACATGAACCTGGCCACCGCCCGCTCTGCCAAGCGCGCCAAGGAGGTGGGCCTGCGCAAGGTGGTGGGCGCCAACCGTTCGCAGCTGGTGACGCAGTTCCTGAGCGAGTCTGTGATGCTGACGCTGCTGGCTGTGCTGCTGGCGCTGATGCTGGTGGAGCTCATGCTGCCCACGTTCAACAGCCTGGCCGACAAACAGATTTCCTCCACCTATTTCACCGACCCGGACTTCCTGCTGCTCCTCCTGGCTATTGCCCTGTTCATCGGGCTGGTGGCTGGCAGCTACCCGGCGCTGGTGCTGTCGCACTTCAAGCCGGTTGACATCCTGAAGACCGGAAAAACGCAGGCGGGCGGCGGGGCGCTGCTCCGCAAAGGGCTGGTGGTGTTGCAATTCACCATCTCGCTGGTGCTCATCATCGGCACGGCCGTCGTGTACAGCCAGATGCACTACCTCAAGAGCCAGGACCTGGGCTTTACCAAGGAGCAGGTGCTGGTGGTTGACATACCTAGCGGAGACACGACCATTGTGAGCAAGATGCCGGTTATGAAATCGGAGCTGACGAAAAACCCGAATATTACCAGTGCCACCACCTCTGCCATGATACCTGGCCAAAGCACGGGCGTGATTATTTTCAACGTGGAAAGGGACAAACAGATGGTCGAGAAGACCTTCAACACCATTTGGGTGGACTATGAGTTTCTGGACCTGATGAACATCCCGCTACTAGCTGGAAGAAACTTCTCTAAAGACATGAGCACCGACCTGCAGTATGGCATCATCGTGAATGAGTCAGCGGCCAGAGCCATGGGTTGGGAAGAGCCCATCGGCAAGCGTATTGGTGGTTCTGACACAACCCGGGCCAAGGTGATAGGTATGGTCAAAGACTTCAACTATACCTCCTTGCACAACCAGATTGAGCCCCTCGTCATCATGCTTGGCCCGGAAAACAACGGCTACCTGATGGCGCGCATCTCGCCGGGCAACCTGGAGCAGACGCTGGCTCATGTAGAAAGCACCTGGAGGCGCTTGGCTCCCTCCCACCCGATGGATTACTTCTTTTTGGATGACAGCTTTAATGAGCAATATCGCGCCGAGGAAAAGATGCTGACCATCTTTGGGTACTTCACGCTGCTCACCATCCTCATCGCCTGCATGGGTCTGTTCGGACTGGCTGCTTTCACGGCTGAGCAGCGCACCAAGGAAATCGGCATACGCAAGGTGCTGGGTAGCTCCGTCACCGGCATTGTCGTGCTCCTCACCAAGGACTTCGCCCTGCTGGTCTGCCTCGCCATCCTTATCGCCAGCCCGATAGCCTGGTACGGCATGTGGCACTGGCTGCAGGACTTCGCCTACCGCACGCCCATCAGCGCCTGGGTGTTCATCGCCTCCGGTCTGGTGGCCTTAGGTATAGCGATTTTCACGGTCAGCTTCAAGGCGACGCGCGCCGCTATGGAGGACCCGGTACGGGCGCTGCGGACTGAGTAACTGAAAAGAATTTGTGTTTTAGTTTGTGTTTGTAGTTGAGGTGAGTCTTCGGCGGGTCATCAAAAAAGATGCCCGTCGAGGCATCCCTCACACCTGAAAATGCATCATTGAAAATAAAGAAACTATGAGAAGTCCAGCCACTGTATTTTACGCCTCCCTGTTAGCCGGAGCATTGAGCCTGCTCGACCTGCGGCCTGCCGCCTCCACCACTCTGCACATCCTGACCGGCGTGGAAGTCATGCCCCAAGACACGGTGAAGCTAAAGAAGAAAAGCAACCAGAACGTGCGCATGTCCACAGGCGGCAAGCCGGGCCAGCCGGGTAAGGCAAAGGGACAGCATGTGTACATCAACACCGATGACAACAAGCGGGAGGAACTGTACTACGAAGGAAAGGTGGCGCTGACCGAGGATTTGATAGACATCCAGAGCATCACGCCGAACGGTTTCGTGAAGTACATGCGCTCCGTGAACGATGAAACCAAACGCCTGGAAATCACCAGTGATGCCAAGGGAAACCTGACCCGCACCTATACCGAGAATGGCGAAAAAGTGGCCTATGAGCCCGCTGGCCGGGAGTGGCTGCAGCAGGTGATGCCGGACCTAATGGCACACACAGGTATAGGTATAGCCGAACTGGTAAACAGCACCTACCAGAAGTCCGGTGCGAAAGGCGTGTTGGCCGAGGCCGAGAAAGTGGACAGTGAGCATGGCAAGACGCGTTTCGTGCACCACCTGCTGCAACAGCAAAACCTGAAACCAGCCGAGGCGCAGGCTTCGTTGCAGTTCGTGGACAAGCACGTCACCTCTGACTATGAGCGTCGCAAAGCTTTGGGAAACGTGCCGGCCACTCACCTCGACGATAAGGAAGTAGCCAAAAGCTACCTGCAGGTGAGCAACCGGATTAACTCTGATTACGAACGGCGCAAGGCACTGATGCACCTGCTCGAGACGCCCAACCTGAACAAGGAAAACATGGCGCTGGCGCTGGAGCAGACCGGCAAAATCTCATCGGACTACGAGAAAGGCAAAGTGCTGCAGCAACTGGCCAAACAACCGGATTTCATCCAGAACAACTTTAAGCCCGCCTTCTCCATCATCGACAAGTTCTCCTCTGACTACGAGAAGAGCAAGAGCATCCACTCTATCTTGAAAGCACACAAGCTGTCAGAGGCGCAGTACAAGGAACTGCTGCCGGTGGTGAGCCACATCGGCTCCGATTATGAGAAGAGTAAGGTGCTGCGCAACATTGCCGGGGCCGTGCCTGCCCATGCCAATGCGTTGCGCGAAGATGTGGTGAAAGCCGCTAACACAATTGGCTCTGACTATGAGAAAAAGAAAGTGATGAGCGCCTTGCAGTAGCCTATGCGGGACATCTTCGCCTTCTTCCACCGCCACAAGACCTATGGGGTCGTCTTTCTCCGGCTGGCCATGGGTGTTTTCCTTATTTATGGTGTGCAGGATAATATCTTCAACTGGGAGCGCATGCTGGAGTTCCGTGATTTCCTGCAACTGCATGGGGTGCCTTACCCGCTGGTGGCCGCGCACCTGTCGGCCTATACCCAGTTCATCATAGGCCTCATGCTGTTATTGGGCTGGGGTGTCAGGTTAGCAGGTGTGCTGCTCATTATCAACTTCACGGCGGCTCTCCTCATCGTGCACATAGGCGACGCTTTCCCGCAGTACTATCCTGCGGCTGAGCTTCTGTTCGCAGGTTTTTTCTACCTTTTCAACGGTGCCGGTCCCCTCTCCGTCGATAGTTTTCTGGCGCACCGGCAAGAGCAAACCCAAAAACAGCCTGTGTCCGTTAACTAGGTGAGACACCTATACCTGAATCATGAAACTCAAAAACACACTCCTGTTCCTGGGTCTGAGCCTGCACCTGAGTTGCGCCACCGTTGCCACCAAAACACAGTCCGCGGCCGAGGAACGCTATAGTTTCACCATCGATTTGACGCAGGTGAAAGACGATATGGTACAGGTGACCATGCAGGCCCCGGACATAAAGCAGGACGAGGTCATCTACAACATGCCCAAGATAGTGCCGGGCACCTACTCCGTCTCTGATTTTGGCAAGTTCGTAACAGAGTTTCAGGCAGTCGATGACAAGGGAAACCCGCTTCCTGTGGAGAAGCTGGACAACAACCGCTGGCGCATCACCAACGCCACCAACCTCGACCGGGTCACCTACTGGATCAACGACTCCTTTGACGCGGCCAAGCGCGAGGATGTGCTCTTTGAGCCGGGTGGCACCAACATAGAAGAGGGCAAGAACTTCCTGCTTAACACCTTCGGCTTCATCGGCTACTTCGATGGCATGAAGCAGATGCCTTACGAGTTGACCATCACCAAACCGCAGGGCTTCTACGGCTCCACCCCGCTCAAGGCGGTCTCCTCCACCGCCACCTCTGACACCTACCTGGTGCCAAACTACGTGGAGTTGGCCGACTCGCCGCTGATGTACAACAAACCGGACACCACGGTGCTGAACCTGGGTGAGACAGAAGTACTGGTATCGGTATATTCCCCCACGGGCAGAGTCACCTCCAAACCCATAGCCGACAACATCCAGGACATACTGGAGGCGCAGCGCAGCTACCTCGGCGGCACTTTGCCGGTAGATAAATACGCCTTCCTGATTTACGTGCCCGAGAAACCAGGCAAGTCGGGTTCCTACGGCGCGCTGGAGCACTCCAACTCCTCGGTGTACTACCTGCCCGAGATGCCCGAAGACCGTTTCAACAGCACCATGCGCGACGTGGCGGCCCATGAGTTCTTCCACATCGTTACGCCGCTCTCTATCCAGTCAGAGGAAATCCACAACTTCGACTTCATCAACCCAAAAATGTCGAAACACCTGTGGCTGTATGAGGGCGTGACGGAATACTTCGCTTCGCACGTGCAGGTATACGAAGGCCTGATTCCGTTGGAAGAGTACCTGGAGAAGCTGCGTGAGAACATCTATACCTCCCGCGACTATTACAACGACACGGTGGCCTTTACTGAGATGAGCGCCAAGGTACTGGACCAGTACGAGAAGGAATATGGCAACGTGTACCAGAAAGGCGCCCTGATAGGTATGGCGCTCGACATACTGTTGCGGGAACAGTCAGGTGGCAAGCGCGGCCTGCGCGACCTGATGCAGGACCTGTCCAAGACCTACGGCAAGGGCCGTCCGTTCAAAGACGATGAGCTGTTCGATAAAATCGCTGAGCTTACCTACCCCGAGATACGCACCTTCTTCGCCCGCCACGTGGAAGGTCCGGAGCCGCTCCCGCTGCAGAGCCTTTTCCAGAAGGTAGGTATACGCTACGAGCCAGAGTCAGTCCAGATGGTGAATTCCTATGGCGGCTTCGTGCCGGGCTACGACAAGGAGGCGGACAAAATAATCGTGGCGGAGACAGATGAGATGGATGACTTCGGCAAGCAGATGGGCTTCAAGGAAGGCGACCAGTTGCTGTCCTTTAATGACCAGGGAATCACGCCGCTCAACATCCGCGAGATTATAGGAGAAGAGCTGCAGCAGGCCAAGCCGGGCAGCCCCATTACCATCACAGTAGGCCGCAAAGATGCCAAAGGGGTAGTGAAGCCGAAAAAGCTGACTGGCAAGGTGACGCAGATAAAACGCGAGGTGCTGCACGTGCTGGAGCCTATGGAGCAGCCTACAGAGCAGCAGTTGCAGTTGCGGGCCGCCTGGCTCAACAACAACGTGCAGTAAGCCCACGTGCTATACCTGAAAACGGCGGCTTTTCCGGTTAGGAAGGGCCGCCGTTTTTGTGAGCAGCAGAATAAAACTAGTCTAAACATCAAGCTTCCTAGGGGGTTACTAAGTCAGGTCAGGATGATTCCTTATCTTTGCCGTCTAAACACCTGATTTACCATTTGTTAGTATCTATGCGCGTACCAGCCTTCTTGCTATTTCTGCTCCCTCTGCTCTTTCTCCTGTTTCCGGATGCCATGGCGCAGAACGGCTACACCGTCAGTGGCTATGTACGGGCTGCGGAGAGCGATGAGCCGCTGGTTGGCGCCACCGTGGCTGTACCAGACCTGCGACTGGGCACCGTGACAAATGAGAATGGCTTTTACAGTCTGCTACTGCCCAATGGCAATCATACCTTGCAGGCCACCTACATCGGGTATGAGCCTACCACACTCACCTTTACCATCAACGGCGGCAATAAAGTCATACCCATACGCATGGCGCCAGCCAGCAGCCAGCTGCAGGAAGTGGTGATTGAGGCGAACACTCTGCAGCAGAAACTCAACAACAACCAGATGAGCGTGGAGTTGCTCACCACCAAGGAGGCTAAGCTGCTTCCTGCCTTGTTCGGGGAGGTGGACCTGCTGAAAACGCTGCAATTGAAGCCAGGAGTGCAGTCAGGTGGTGAGGGTGCCTCCGGGCTGTACGTACGTGGTGGCGGGCCGGACCAGAACCTGGTGCTGCTCGACAACGCGGTGGTCTACAACGCCTCCCACTTGTTCGGCTTCTTTTCGGTCTTCAATCCTGATGCGGTGGAGAGTGTGGAACTATACAAGGGCGGCTTCCCGGCGCAGTTCGGAGGCAGACTCTCGTCTGTGGTGGATGTGAAGATGAACCAGGGAAACAACGAGCGCATCCGGGCCACGGGTGGGCTGGGCCTGATTGCCTCCCGCCTCACCCTGGATGGCCCCATCGTGAAGGACAAGTCCTCTTTCGTGCTATCTGGCCGCAGGACGTACTTCGACATTTTCACACGCCAGCTAAACCGCCTGCAGGAAGACAAAAAAGACTACAGCCCCATACCTGACTACTACTTCTATGACCTGAACGGCAAGGTGAATTACAAGTTGGGCGAGAAAGATGAACTCTTCCTGAGCGGGTACTACGGCCGTGACTTCTTCGGTTTCACCGATGCGGATTTCAAGTTCGGCTTTGACTGGGGCAACAGAGTAGGCTCCTTGCGCTGGCAGCACCGCTTCAACCCGCGCTTCCAAGTCAACACCACCCTCTCCAGCAGCAGCTACCAATACAACATCAACAACAAGATTGACGTCTTCAGCTTCAACCTCACGTCTGACATCCAGGACATCAGCCTGAAGACGGATTTTGGCTTGGTGCTGGACAAAGGGCACAATCTGCAATTTGGGGCCATGACCACGCGTCACAGCTTCACCATCGGTCGTCTCAACTTCGACTCCGATGACGACCGGCTGACTTTCAACGCAGGGAGTGCCTACGATGCCACGGAGGCAGCCGCCTATGTGGCCGACGACTGGCAGGTGAACTCCAGGCTGTCGCTCAACTACGGGCTGCGTTTCTCTGGCTTCAACAGCAGCGGCAAAACCTATACCGCCTTGGAGCCACGCGCCTCAGCTAAATACTCCATCACCGAAAACACCGCGCTCAAGGCTAGCTACGCCAGCATGATGCAGTACATCCACCTGGTGGCCAACTCCGGCGCCTCGCTGCCCACGGACATCTGGTATCCATCCAACGACTATGTGAAGCCACAGCGTTCGCAGCAGGTGGCGGCAGGTGTCAGCCACCTCTTCGCCGGTGGGCGCTACCTGCTCACCAATGAGGTATACTACAAGTGGATGCACCGGCAGATTGACTTCAGAGACGGGGCCAACCTGTTCGTGAACGACAACCTGGAGGAGGAGTTCCTGTTCGGCAAGGGCGAAAGCTACGGCAACGAGCTATACCTGGAGAAGATAAAGGGCCGCACCACCGGCTGGATTGGCTATACCCTTTCCTGGACCTTCCGCCAGTTTGACGGCATCAACCAGGGGCGCCGCTTCCCCACCCGCTACGACCGCCGCCACGACCTGAGCGTGGTGCTGCTGCACAAGCTGAGCGAACGCATCAACCTCACCGGGGCCTTTGTGTATGGCACCGGAAACGCCTACTCGCTGCCCGTGGCCCGGTTTGCTTTTCAGGATGTAAACGGGAAGAACGCTACCGTGGTACCCGTCTACAGCGACCGCAACAGCTTTAGATTGGCGGCATTCCACCGCCTGGACCTGGGCCTAGTGCTCAAACTGAAGCCGCGGAACGGAGAGGCTGACCTCACGTTCAACGCCTACAATGCCTACAACCGGCGCAACCCGTACTTTGTGTACTTCGAGCAGGTGAAGGATGAGTCAGGAGAAACAACGCGCTTCCAGGCCAAACAGGTCTCGCTCTTCCCGGTAGTACCTTCTGTTACCTATAATTTCAAATTCTGATGAGGCTGAAGAATCTTCTCTATACCTTGCCCCTGCTGTTCCTGCTGGCTTCCTGCGACATGGAGCAGGATGTTTCCGTCAACTTGCCGCCGCATGAGTCGCAACTGGTGGTGGAGTGCTACCTGGAGCCGGGCGAGCCGCTGCGGGCGGTGGTGCTGGAGAGCGTGAGCTACTTCAACGACCCGCAGCTGCCCGTGGTACCGGACGCCGAGGTATACCTCACGCACAACGGCAAAACGGTGAAACTGCCTTTCAGCCCCTTTCAGGACAAGCACAACGGCAAGTACTATACCCACCGCATCAGCGAGAGGTTGAAAGCTGCACCGGGCGATGTGTTCACGTTGGAGGTCAAAGACAGGAAAGGACGCCGCGTGACCGGCTCCACTACCATTCAGGACATAGTCCCGATTGAGGCTGTGGAATGGAAGTTCAACGAGAAGGAGAAAGCCTACCTGCTCACTTCCTTTCAGGACGACCCGGAAGCGGAGAACTACTACCGCTACATGACGCACCAAGACAGCGTCAACCACGGCTCGGAGCGTGATTTTGTCGCTTCTGATGCCCTTACCAACGGCAAGCGCGTTTCCTACGGCTCTGGCTACGACTACGAAAAGGGCGATACGCTCATCGTGTCGCTCTACCACATCGAAAAGCAGTACTACGACTTTTTGGGGTCTGTCTCCGATGCCAAGAGCGCGAACGGCAATCCCTTTGCCCAGCCCTCCCGTATTGTGTCTTCTGTGGAGGGAGGTATCGGCATCTTCACCAACCTGGCCTATACCCGCAAGATGGTCATTTTAGAATAAAATCTGCCTCAGCACGCATACCTTCCGGAGGCTTCTACTGCGTAAGTCAGTTGAGTTGGGGCCAGAGTAAATCTAGGAAAGACCTAAACGTGTAACAGGCAACAAGTATTGAATGGATACAGGATTACAGCCAGCCTTGGAAGAGAAGGAACTCCTGGAACAAGCGAACCAGCCTAAATTGGAGGAGACGGCCGCCGCGTTTTGGCGCTTCCTGAAATCGCCCCGCTGCCTGTCCGATACGCCGACACCGTCCGCTCAGGTATGGCTGCCGTTCCTGCAGCTCTTCGCTATGAATACGGCCACAGCCTTCGGGGCAGCTTTGTTGGTTTTCGGGTTGATGACAGTGCTGGGTATGGACCCCTTGGCGGGCCATAAGCTGGAGTCTTTCCTGCTCGACACCCATTTCGTGCTGGCTTTTCTGCTGGTGGCGGTAGTGGGGCCGGTTGTGGAGGAGTTCTTTTTCCGCTTGCCCTTGCGCTTCACCAAGGCCCGGGCTTTCACTGCCTTCCTGGGTATCTGCCTCTTTTGCCTGCCCCTGGCGCTGGAAGTACTGGGCACCAGCTCGCTTATTAATATTGTGCTGGTGACGCTGCTGATGCTGCTGACCATCGCTTTCCTCCTCTCCGACACCTGGTCCGAAAGGCTGCGGCAGGTATGGCAACGGCATTTCGGAGTGGTTTTCTATACCTTCTCCCTCCTGTTTGCCTTGATGCACTTGGCTAACTTCGAGAACCTGGACGTGCCGCTGGCCCTGATGCCGCTGCTGGTAGTACCGCAGTTCATCGGTGGCCTGTTCTGGGGCTACATCCGGCTCCGCTACAGCCTCACCTGGGCCATCCTCGGCCATGGTCTTTTCAATGCAATCGCCATCGCTTTGTCTTATATCACGATGTAGGTATACCTGTGTACGTTTGACACTCCCCTGCCTCTCTCAAGAGGGGAATCGGGAACGATTGACATCCCCCTGCCCCCTTCGAAGGAAGACTTTTTGCTATAGCTCTTTCTAAGGTATAGGCGCTGTAGCAAAGACCACCGGCAGCTGTAGCCTTAACACCCCTCTTCCTCCCCTCAAGGGGAGAGTTGCCCTGTAGCAACAGGGCGGTGGCATCGGCCAGGTGCACCCTTTGGCGATCCACTGTGGGGTAAGGGCCCTCGATTCTCATCAAGGAGAAAAGTAGGTGCCCGCCGCACAGGCGAAACTATACCACAACCCATCGAGCAAACAGCAAAGCCGCCGCTACAAAGGAAAGCATCTTACCTGATACCCCGAAAACAACAGAGGCAGCCTTTTGGGGCTGCCTCTAAATAATGACTACTCTAGCTACTACTCCTGCTGGCGAATCAGCTCCTTGATAAGCATCGTCATACGCGGCTCGGCAATGGCAGCCGCCTCCAGAATATCAGCCAGGTTCACCTTCTTGATGCGGTCGGGCGTACCCATGTCGGTGATAACGGAGATGCCGAAAATTTTCATGCCCATGTGGCGAGCGGCAATCGCCTCCGGCACCGTGGACATACCCACCGCGTCAGCGCCTATGCGAGCAATGTAGTTGTACTCCGCCTTTGTCTCCAGCATAGGGCCGGGAACGCTGGCGTACACGCCTTCCCGCAAATCAAAGTCAGCGTCCTCTGCGATGACCATCGCCTGCCGCACCATCTGCTCATCGTAAACATCGCTCATGTCCGGGAAACGAGGCCCCAGTTCATCGATGTTCTTGCCGATGAGCGGGTTAGACGGCTGCAGGTTGATGTGGTCGGTTATCACCATCAGGTCCGAGGTGTTGAAGGATGGGTTGAGGCCACCGGAGGCGTTGGAGATGAAGAGTTTCTGCACGCCCATCAGCTTCATGACGCGCACCGGATGCACCACCTGCTCCATGGTATAGCCTTCGTAATAATGGAAACGTCCCTGCATCACTATCACGCGGCGGCCTGCCAACTGCCCTAGTATGAGTCGGCCGGAGTGGCTCTCCACCGTTGACACCGGGAAGTGCGGGATATCGGCGTAGGATAGGCTGTGTTCTATCTGTATTTCGTTCACCAAAGCACCTAGGCCGGTGCCTAGTATGATTCCGAACTCAGGTGCGAAGTCATTGGTCTGTTGCTGTATGTAGGAAGCGGATTCTCGTAATTGCTGCATCATGGGTCTTACGTGTGTCTTTTTGAAAATTGAGGTTGAATCTGTTTGCTGGTGCGAAGAAGCGCATTTTACTTGACCGAATAAATGACTTGCGTCATGTACCGAATATCGGCTTTGATTGAACTTCCCAAGGCACCGGCTGAAGAACTCAGCGCCTGCAAGTTGCAAAAAAAGGAGATGTTCCAAAACAAAAAGCTCGCTGAACTGAGTCCAGCGAGCTTTTCGAAAAAGTTATAGTATTCTATCCTGACCCAGGTGCTATACCTGTGCCGGCAGGCGTTTCAAGTCTATTGGATGTTCAGCTCATACGGGATGCGCGCCTGTATACCCCGCATGTTCTCCACCTTCTTGTACATCTTGTAGAACGGGTATAGCTCACCCAGCTCTGCTTTCACAGCGCTCTCTTTCACCTGCGAGCCAGCGTCTCCGAGCATCTCCTCGAAGAAGGACTTACGGCGTGGCAGTTCCTTGAGTCGGTAATCGTCAGAGATGCCTGCCTTGGCGGCCGCGATTTCGATGGCTGTCTCCAGTCCACCGTGCACGTCTACCAGGTTACGCTCCTTAGCCTCTATACCTGACCACACGCGGCCGGAGGCGAACTTCTTCAGCTCGTCCTGCGACATGCCCCGACCATTGGCTGCTTTCTGTGTGAACACCTCGTATATTTTGTTGATTTCACGCTGCACAATCTCCTGCTCGAACTCCGTCATAGGGCGGGTCACGGTTGGCAAATCAGAGTGTTTTCCTGTGCTCACGCGGTCTACGGTGATGCCCATCTTG
This sequence comes from Pontibacter roseus DSM 17521, assembly GCF_000373265.1. Classification (GTDB taxonomy): domain Bacteria; phylum Bacteroidota; class Bacteroidia; order Cytophagales; family Hymenobacteraceae; genus Pontibacter; species Pontibacter roseus. Next base: position 51,524 of record NZ_KB890766.1, on the reverse strand, counting down.
TTTTTCAGGAATCCTTCAAAATTAGGCACGATGCCAAACACGCCGATGCTACCTGTGATGGTGTTCGGGTGCGCCACAATGGTATCGCATCCCATAGCCATGTAGTAGCCCCCAGAGGCCGCCATATCCGACATAGACGCAATCACAGGCTTCACTTTGCGGGTCTCCTGTATCTCTCGCCACATCACGTCCGATGCCAGAGCGCTGCCGCCCGGGGAGCTGATGCGCAGCACCACGGCCTTCACGTTCTCGTCCTGGCGAGCGTTGCGCAACGCCTCGGCATAGCGCATGCTGCCGATGTTGTCCTCGTCGCCCTCACCGTCGACGATGTCACCTTCGGCGTAAATCACAGCGATACGGTTCTTAGAGGTGCTTCCTTCTTTTTTATCGGCCACTTTCTTGTACTTGCTCAGACCTACCAGTTGCAGCTTCTTGTCTTTTTCTACACCAGCCTGCTCTTTCATGTAGTCGATTGCCTGGTCGTAGTAGCCAATGTCCGTCACCAGACCATATTTCTTGGCGTCTTCTGCCTCACGCACCAGCACGTTATCCGACACGTTCTTCAGGTCCTCGTAGGTCTTGCCACGCGCCTCTGCAATCTTACGCAACTGATAATCGTTGATGGAGTTGAGGAAGGAAGTCGCCTGCTCACGGTTGGCCTCGCTCATCTTGTCCAGGAAGAAAGGCTCTACGGCGCTCTTGAACTCGCCTACCTTGAAAATAGCAGGCTTGATGTCGAGTTTCTCCAGAGTGCCTTTGAAGAAGAACACCTCAGAGCTGATGCCATTGAACTCCAGCGTTCCCATCGGGTTCAAGTATATCTTGTCTGCCACAGACGCCAGGTAATAGGCCTTCTCGTTGGTCATGTCGCCATAGGAAACTACGAACTTGCCGGACTCTTTGAAGGCAATCAGTTCGTTTCGTATCTCTTCCAGCTTGCCCATGCCTGCGTCTACGAAGCGCATGTTCAGGAAAATGCCTTTCACGTTGTCATCGGTTTTGGCTCTGCGGATGGAAGCCTTTATCTGGTCCAGCCCATCGGTGCTGGACATGCCGAAGAAGTTGATTCCCAACTCGCTGAACGGATTGCTTGGGTCTCTTTCGGTGACGGGTTTATCTAGTTTAAGCTCCAGTACGGAGTTCTCGGCCACAGTCACGTCGCCTTTGGAGGCTGTGGCGGCTACGATGCCGAAAAACAGCAGCATACTGAGGAAGGAGAATATGAACAGGCCCAGTATGGTCGCCAGTACATATTTCAGGAATTGCAACATAAGATTCTCTTAGGGTTTGTGTTTTTATACTCGTCAGGAACCGGGTTCCTTCAATACAATAAGCAAAAATAAGGCTTAAAGTTCAATGCAGCGGCCCCGCCGAAGGCAATCTCGACCAACCCAGCCTTTTCATAGACCAACGTTCTGGGTTAGAAAGTCAGGCAGGTATTAGATAGGAAGTTATTTCCGAGTAAAGTATTTGGGGATGTCGGCGAGGTCGCCGGCCCAATAGGGCTTCATGTTCAGGTAGCGCCGGCGAAAGTAGAGCAGCACAGCAAAACCGATAAACAGGTATACGCCGCCATACCTATACCCTAAGTTTTCCCAAACGAGAAAAATGGCAGTCTGTAATGCGATAAGCAGAATGAAAACTGTTCTGTTCACACCTTTCTAACTTCTAAACTTTCTAACTTCCTAGTACCTGTACTTCTTCCCCCACTGCGCCTGCAGCTGTTTCCGCATCTCTACCTCGCGGCCGTTTTGGCCGGGGTCGTAGAAGGTGGTGTTGTTCAGGCCGTCGGGCATGAACTCCTGCTGCACGAAATTGCCCTCGTAGTCGTGGGCGTATTTGTAGTTGTTGCCGTAGCCTATCTCCTTCATCAGTTTGGTGGGCGCGTTGCGGATGTGGAGCGGCACGGGCAGGTTGCCGGTCTGCTGCACCATCTGGCGGGCCTGTTTGATGGCTTTGTACGAGGCGTTGCTCTTAGGCGAAGTAGCTAGGTATACCGTGCACTGCGAGAGGATAATCTCCGCCTCCGGGTAACCAATCATCTGCACCGCCTGAAAACAGGAAGTGGCCATGAGCAGCGCGTTGGAGTTGGCCAGGCCGATGTCTTCAGAGGAGGCGATGAGCAGACGGCGCGCGATGAATTTCGGGTCCTCGCCGCCTTCAATCATGCGGGCCAGCCAGTACACGGCCGCGTTGGGGTCAGAGCCGCGTATGGACTTGATGAAGGCCGACACCAGGTCGTAGTGCATCTCGCCGGACTTGTCGTACATCACGATGTTCTGCTGGGCCACTTGCTTCACCAGTTCGTTGGTCACCACCACTTCGTCGCCTTTCACGCCTTCGGCCACAATCTCCAGTAGGTTGAGGAGTTTGCGCGCGTCGCCGCCCGATATGGTCAGCAGCGCCTCGTACTCCTCCACGCGCACCTTGCGGTGCTTCATCCACTCGTCCTGCGCCAGCGCCTTGTCCACCAACTCAATCAGTTCGTCTTTGGTGAGGTGCTTGAGGATGTATACCTGGCAGCGCGACAGCAAGGCCGATATCACCTCAAAAGAAGGATTCTCGGTGGTGGCGCCCACCAGCGTCACGGTGCCTTTCTCCACGGCGCCCAGCAGGGCATCCTGCTGCGACTTGTTGAAGCGGTGTATCTCGTCGATGAACAGCACCGTGCCCTGCCGTTTCTTGGCCTGCTCTATGACTTCGCGTATGTCCTTCACGCCGGAATTGATGGCACTCAGGGCCACGAAGGGCACCTTCATTTGGTTGGCGATGATGTTGGCCAGCGTGGTCTTGCCCACGCCCGGAGGCCCCCACAGAATCATGGAAGGAATAACGCCTCCCTCTATATAGCGGCGCAGGATGCCGGTTGGCCCCACTAGGTGCTTCTGCCCATAGTATTGGTCCAGGTTGTGGGGGCGCATGCGCTCGGCAAGCGGTGTGTTCGGATGGTTCATCGGCTCGGTTCTATCTCCTGAAATCAGTCAATAGCAAAGCTACGAATTTGAAGGGAATTGGTACGGCATAAAACCCGGTCGTGCCGGCGCCACACAGCTATTGACCAGACTCCCATACCTGAGACCGACCTGCAGGTATAGGTGACTATACCTTCTTATCTTCTTTCCGATTTTCGGGTTGCCCCTCCCCGTGCGGTGGTTCTATCTCATTTTCCCGCTCCAGCTTTTTGCGTATGGCATCGGTGTTCCAGCGGAGCACGGGTATCTCCATGGGGCTACGGGAAGGGCGCTCGTCACCGAAGAGCACGCCCCATTGCTTGAACTGCTCGCTTCTGTCGAACACCACCTTCAGCACAGCGATGATGGGCAGCGAGAGGAACATACCCGCCACACCCGCTATCTCCCCGCCCACTATAACGCCCACAATGGTGGCCAGCGCGTTGATTTTGACTTTAGAACCTACAATGCGGGGCATCAGGATGTTGTTGTCGAGGAACTGCACCCCGGCAATGGTGCCCAGCACCACGAAAATAGGCCAAAGCTCGGCAGACGAGGCCAGCGTGAGTAGCACCCCGATGATGTTCCCCAGCAGCGCGCCCACATACGGAATGAGGTTGAGGAAAGCGAAGATGATACCAATGAGCAAGGCGTGCTTTATCCCGATAATCATCAGGAGGCCGCCCAGCAAGATGGTCATGTAAGTCACCTGTATGAGCAGGCCGAACAGATAGCTCTTGATGATGGCCTGCATCTCGCGCAGCGTCTCCTCCACTTGCTCATGGTTCTCGCGCGGGAACCACAGGAACACGAAGCGCAGCAGGAGGTTGCGGTAAAAGAGCAGCAGGAAAATGTAGATGGGCAACAGACCCAGGAATACGAGCAAGCCTGTCACGCCGCCAGCCACACCGCCCAGCAGGGTACCCGCGTAAGTGAGCAGGTTGTTGCTCTGCTCCTTCACGAAGTTAATCTGCTCCTGCGACGAAAAAGGCGTCTTGCTGCCTACCCACGCGCTCAGGGAGTTCAGGTGGTTCATCACGTTTTTCTGGATGGTAGGGAAGTCCCGAATCAGGATGCTGATTTGCGAGGAGAAGAACCATACAATTCCCGCCAATACCACCACCAGCGCCAGCAGACTCAAGCCAATGGCCACCGCCTCCGGCATCTTCCTTTTCTTGAAAAAGCGGAAGAGCGGGAGCAGCATGATGCTGATGAAAAATGCCATGAGCAGGGGTGCCAGCAGGCCTTTGCCCAGCACTACTATCCAACCCAGAAAGAACAGACCTGTTAACTCAATGGCCCTTCTCACCGTCAGTGGTATTTGGTTCATATGTCCTTGTGTTTGCTTGAATTTATGTTGCCCCTCCTTATACGGAGCTGAGAAAATAAGCATGTACCTTTGCAGCATGAGTAGACAGGTGCAGGTGCATGCGGCGCTTTTTCTGGTCGCATTGATTTATGGAAGCAATTACAGCATCGCCAAGGAGGTGATGCCGGAATACGTGGGGCCGTTCGGGCTAATCGTGATACGGGTGGTGTCGGCGGCGCTCTTCTTTGGCGTGTTCGCCCGCTTTGTGACAAAGGAGAAAATAGAAGGACGTGCAGACAACATACGGGTGATATTGTGCGGGGTGACCGGCGTGGCAGTGAACCAGCTCTGCTTCTTTGGCGGCCTCAACCTGACGGCTCCCATCAATGCCGCGCTGCTCATGGTGATTGTGCCGGTGGTGGTGCTGGTGTTCTCGGCCCTACTGCTGCGGGAGCGCATCGGCAAACGCAAGGTGTCAGGTATAGCGCTGGCCTGCCTGGGTGCTTTCCTGCTCATCTATACCTCGCGCGGAGAGGCGGCGACCGGCAATATCTGGGGCGATTTGCTCATCATCCTGAACGCCACTTCCTTTGGCCTATACCTGGTGCTGGTGAAGCCGCTGATGCAACGGTACAAGGCCATCACCATCGTGAGCCGCATCTTTACGGTGGGTGCCGTGCTGGTGATTCCGTTCGGCTGGCAACAGCTCATGGCTCCTGATTACAGCGCGTTTCCTGTGACTATCTGGCTGGCCATCGTGTTCATGGTGTTTGCCGTGACCATTATCGCCTACCTGCTCAACACCTGGGCGCTGCGTTACGCCAATCCCTCGCTGGTGGGCGCCTACATCTACCTGCAGCCGGTGATGGCCATACTCATTGCGGTTGGCGTGGGGAAGGATGTATTCACGCTGCAGAAGGCTTTTTACGCCTTGTTGATTTTTGCGGGGGTATACCTGGTGAGCCGAACCAAGCAAAATGTGCTGCAGAAAGAAAAGGCAGAGGTGTAGCTATAGAAAGGTATACAAAAACAGAGGAGCCTGTTACTGCCAGGCTCCTCTGCTTTTTAAATCACTAGCGGGCCAGTACGACCTTGCTTCGGTATAGCTTGTTGTTTACCGCTACCTCGAACACGTACATACCTGTCTGTATAGCTGCGCTGTTTATCTCTAGCTGATGATGCCCGACAGGTAGCCGCTGTGCCGGCACATGGCGTACCAGCCGACCGCTCAGGTCGAATAGGCGCACCGTCACCTCAGTCGGCTCATCCACGCTCAGTCGCAAAGTTGCAGCATCAGAGAACGGATTAGGGTATACACTGAATACCTCATTCCCAGGGTTTATATTAACCACACCCTCCAGAGCATGGTTTTGGCTGGCCAGCATGTGGTCCGGCATGTTGGCCACATAGTATGGCCGCATCATTTCGTGGTCTTCGTGTGACAGGATGTGGCAGTGCCAGACATAGCGCCCTTCCCGGTCAAAGGTGGCTACCAAGCGCGTCACTTCTCCAGGAGCAATCGGATAGGTGTCTTTTTTCCCATCTTGCCCCGGCTCGGGCGTCTCGGGTACCCCCATCAGTTGTATGTTCGTAAGGCGCCCCTCTTCGTCTACATCGCCTGTGAACTTCTGGGAACTCAATACCTTGAAGAACACCAGGTGCAGGTGTACCGGGTGCGAATCGGGTGTGAGGTTATAGATTTCCCAAATCTCTGTGCTGTTCAAGTCCGGATTCTCCGTAATCGGGTCCGTGAACTCCAACGCGCCATCTTTTACGGTTCCCAGCATCGGCTTCAGCCTTCCGTATGCATCCTCCCCTTCAAATAGAATCAGTTTCCGGACTTGGGTGGCGGTGGGAGTTGGAGGAAGTGGCTTGTGGAAGGAAGCAGGCAAGTGGGTGAGCGGATAAGCTCTGTTCAGCGGAACATCTACTTTGAAAGCCATGATTTGTGTCTGGCTGTCACCCGCGTTTACCGGGTCTCCATCGGGAAATGGGGTATTGGCATCATTCGTCATGATGATGGTTTCCCCCCACAGGTTTGCACCTGAGAAATCCACCACCACATCCATGCGCTCACCGGGTGAAATCAGGAGCTCGCTGTGCTCCACCGGGGTGGTCAGAAAGCCTTGGTCAGACCCGATTTGCCAGACTTTCACTCCCTTCGTGAGTTTCAGATTATAAAACCGGGAGTCGGAACCATTCAGCACCCGAAAACGGTATTGCCGGGGCTCCACGTTCAAGATGGGCCAGGCCTTGCCATTCACCAGGATGATGTCCCCGAAAAACTCCGGTAAAATGGAAGGGTCAGGCACACCGTGGGAGTCTGACATGGCATGCGCCCCGCCTTCTTCAGGTTCAGTAGGGTAAAACAGCTGCCCATCGGCGGTAAACATACGGTCCTGTATAGCCAATCCTATGTCGTATTTAGGGTCTGGCAGCCTTTTGCTTTTCCTCAGGCCGTTTTCAAAACCGTCGGTAAGCAAGTAAAAACCAGCGAGGCCTGCGTATACGTTCAGGCGCGTGAGGCCGAGGGTATGGTCGTGGTACCACAGCGTGGCTGCCGTCTGGTCGTTGTCATAATGGTAGGGAATCTGCTCTCCCTTCACAAAATAAGGACCTTTCTCCCTAGCATACGGTGTATACCAGGCGCCTGGCAGACCATCGCTCTCTGACTCCGTATGTCCACCGTGCAGGTGCGTAACAATGGGAACACCGGGACCTTTTGGATTTGCCCAGTGGATGGATTTATCGACCGGAAGCAAATGCGGCAAGGGCTCTCCTCCCTCATCTACCAATCTGTTTAGCCATTTAACCTGTATGGGCTGGTCTTTTTTGGTAAGGATGGTCGGGCCCGGGTATTGCCCGTTATACCCCCAAACGTTGGTCAGCACAGGGGTGCCAGACGCATCTTTCAGCCCTAGGCCAAGGTCCTGTTCAAACTGGGAGATGGTCATGGTAATCTCCCTACCGCCGGCATCGATGGCGTCGATTACCGAGGGAATAGGCAGCTTATTGACAAACTTGGGCACAGAGGCCGGGTGCAGCAGCTCCTGCGCAAGGAGCGGCTGGCCTGTCAGCAACAGTCCCAACAGGAAACCTAACAGCAGATACTTTAAGTAAAATTGGAGGTATCGCATTTCCCATAGACTTAAGGATTTAGGCAAGCTGAAACACAAGCAAGAACAGGATACTGTTACAGGGAGAGGAGCGTATGTAAAATTACACCTATCGCTGTTTCAAGATAATGAATTAAGTCACAAAAAATTATCTTATACATATATTTGTGGTGACTTTTCGAGTTATACCTGCCAACAAACAGATATTGTTAGCCAATAAGTTGGCCATGCAATCCAGATGAAAAACGAGGTAAGGCAGCAGGTCCTCCAAAGCCTTCGCGACTACTCCCCGGGATAAGTGGCGGGGAATCGTTTCAGCACCGAGTATTGGAAACCCAGGCTGTCCTGCTGCTGCCGGTGCGCGTGCCATACCGCTATGCTGTCGCCTTCGGGCAGGGTATAGTAGAAGTCGCCGCTGCCGGCCCACCAGCCACCGCTGGCTGACAAGGCGTGGCGGGGAATATCGAAGGTGCGGTACATCTCCGGGGCAATGACCGAACAGGTATAGACGGTGTCAATCAGGTGGCGGTTGCCGAGCTGCTCCAGGTATACGACGGCCAGTGGGTCGTCTTCGTCTGCGTTGCGTATCTCCTCACAGGCCAGGTCAGCCTTTACCCAAGTGGTCAGGTCGGTGGCGGGCAGGTCGGTGGTAACAGCGTCTGCCTCGGACTGGCTCGCCTCGCAGGCCAGAAGCAGGAAACAGAGCGGGAGCAGGTATAGACCGGATTTCATAAGGGCCAGTTGGTAATACCCCAAAGGTAAAAAGAGAAACGATGCGGTGTATCAGGCAAGCTCCCTTTTCAGCACGTGCATGCCCCGGTACATCTCCTTCATCTTTTCGAAATCGAGTTCATAGGTGCCGCACTTCACGAAGCCGTTCCGCTCATAGAAGTCAACGGACCGGCTGCTGTCCATAGCCTTGAGCCAGACGATGCGCTTACCCTTCTCCAGCGCGTACTGCACCGTGAATTCCACCGCCCATTTGCCAATGCCAATGCCCGCCGCTTCGTGCACCAGGTATAGCCGCTCCAGCTCCAGGCACTCCTGTGCGGTATAGCCATCCAGGGCTTTGTCGATGTTCAGCTTCAGGAAGCCCACTGTCACGTCCTGGTAGCTGATCAGGAAAAAAGCAGCATTTGGGTCTTCCAGCTCCGAGCGCAGGGCCTCCTCTGAGAAACAGCGTTCTTTGTACCAGGCACCAGCATCGTGCCACAAGTAGGTATAGTGGTCGTCGTATGAGCGTATAGCAATACTTTGTAGCTGCTGTATGTCAGTGAGGCTGCAGGGGCTAATGGCAATGTCAGTCATAAGGGGTGATATGTTGTGTTCGGAATGTCTGTGTAGAAGAGGTATACTTTGCCGCGTTGAAATTGTGGGGCCATGCGGCTGATTTTCGTCCACAATTTTTCAAACCCTAAAAAATCCGATTTTATACCCAGCCTGCTGCACACCTCATTTTTGCACTCTTATTAAGGCGTATAAGCCAAGAATAAAACTCAGCAGTGGCTGAGACCGTATACAACTTGCACAAAATCAAAGAACTATGAAAAACATAAGAATATTATCCTTTACTATATTATCAGTGTTTCTACTGGGTGGATGCGCCGGTACAGACGGCTGGAGCAGTAAAAAGAAAGGCGCCGTGATAGGCGGAGCGGCAGGTGCCGCAACAGGTGCCGCCGTGGGTGGCACTTCTGGTGCCGTAATCGGTGGCGCAGCGGGTGCGGTCGGAGGCGGTGCCATCGGACGCAAAAAGGACAAGAAAAAAAGGGAACGCCAACGCGAACGGGAAAACCGAGAACAGAACCAGCGTTAAGAATAGAGGAATCCTTTAAGAGAAACAGGCTGCTGAGAAATCGGCAGCCTGTTTTTTTGTCCCCTACAAGTAAATCGGAGCCCTGCAATGATTATGTAAGCTTCACTTACTACCTCCTTCGCTTCCCTTTCCCGCCTCTTCCGGAGCCCTTGCCTACTTTGCTGTTTTTAGCCGAAGAGGCCGCTGCTTCCATGAAATCCTGCGCGGTGAGCGGGTATGGGTGGTTATCTACGATGGGGATGGATTTGCCGGTGAGTTGTTGTATGCTGATGAGGAGCGGCGTTTCGGTGGCGCCGCAGAAGGAAATGGCCACTCCGCTCGCCCCTGCCCTACCCGTGCGCCCAATGCGGTGCACGTATGTCTCGGGTTCGAAAGGAAGTTCGTAGTTGATGACGTGCGACAACTCCTGCACATCGATACCGCGCGCCGCCACATCAGTGGCCACCAGTACGCGCGTCTGGCTGTTCTTGAAGTTCTCCAAAGCACTTTCCCGTTCCCGTTGCGGCCGGTCGGCATGTATGGCCTGGGCAGGTATAGCCGCCTGGTTCAGTTCTTTGGCTATGGCATCGGCCGCCTCTTTGGTGCGCGTGAACACCAGCGCCCGGTCAATGCCTCCCTCCTGCAGCAGGTGCTGGAGCAGCTTCATCTTATTGGCCCGCCGCACATAGTACAGTTCCTGCCGCACGGTGCCCGCTGCCGAGGATACCGGTGCCACCTCCACCCGCACCGGGTCGTTGAGCAGACGTTTCGTGAGTTTGACGATTTCGGGCGGCATGGTGGCCGAGAAGAACAGAGTCTGGCGCTGTTCCGGTATGACGTCCAGCAGCCGCCGGATGTCCTGCAGAAAGCCCATGTCCAGCATGCGGTCGGCCTCATCGAGCACCAGGAACTGCACGTGTTGCAATCGCACAAAGCCCTGGTCCATCAGGTCCAGCAGCCGGCCTGGTGTAGCCACCAGTATATCCACGCCCGCTTCCAGCGCCTCGGTCTGCACCCGGTAGGACACACCGCCATATACCACCACCTGTTTCAGCTGAGTATACTGCCCGTAGGCTGCCAGGCTCTTGCCTACCTGTGTCGCCAACTCGCGCGTGGGCGCCAGGATGAGTGCCCGGATATGTCGAGGCTCGTCCGCAGAATGCTCGTGCAGCAACTGCAGGAGTGGCAATGAGAAAGCGGCCGTTTTGCCTGTGCCCGTCTGAGCGCAGCCCAAGAGGTCGCGCCGTTGCAGCACGGCAGGTATAGCCTGTGCCTGGATGGGTGTCGGGGAGGTATAGCCCTCTGCCTCCAGCGCCTGCAACAGGGGCGTAATTAGGTGTAGGTCCTGGAACGTCATGGCAGCTAAGTGTATGTTGTTTCGGAAAAAGAATCATGGCAAAGGTATAGCGCAGCAAAACCTGGTGCTATACCTGTGGGAAACAAAAAACGGCGGAAAATATATTCCGCCGTCTCTTTTATGTGTTTTCCTGTTGCCTTTACGCCATCACCTCGTTGAGGTTGGGCAGTTGCAGCCGGCCGAAGCGGTGCAAGGTATTTAAGTGGGAGCGCACGGCCTGCATGAACGTTTTGCTCTCCAGGTAAGGGATGTTGTACTCGGCCGCCGTCTTTTTCACAATGTCAGCAATGGCAGGGTAATGCACATGCGATATACGCGGGAACAAGTGGTGCTCAATCTGGAAGTTCAGCCCACCCACATACCACGACAGCAGCCTGCTCTTGCGCGAGAAATTGGCCGTCGTGTTCAGCTGGTGTATCGCCCAGTCGTTTTCAATAACGCCTGTTTCCGTGGGAAGCGGATGGCTGGTGCCCTCCACCGTATGCGCCAGCTGGAACACCGTGGACAGGATGATGCCCGTCACGAAATGCATCAGCAGGAAACCTAGCAGCACCTCCCAGAAAGGAATGCCGAAGATGAGCGTCGGCGCCACCAGGATAGAGAAGAAATACAGCACCTTGAAGGCCACAATCTTCAGGAACGCCACCCTGTTCTGCGCTTTTGAGTTTGAGTTCACCCCATTCCGGACATACCGGAAGAACTGCACGAAATCCTTTATGGTCACCCAATACAGCGTCAGCAACCCGTAGAAGAACAAGGCATAGGCCCACTGTATCTTATGGAAGAACCTGACGTTCGTATGCGGTGAAAAACGCAGCACGACCATATCATCGATGTCCTCGTCCATCTCGACCACGTTGGTGTAGGTATGGTGCAGGATGTTGTGCTGCAGCTTCCAGTTGAAGGCCGATGCGCCCAGCAGGTTCACCGAGTGCGCCATCAGGTAATTCACCGTCTTGCTCTTGGAGAAGGCGCCGTGGTTGGCGTCGTGCATCACGCTCATGGCAACGCCGGCCACACCCACGCCCATAACGAGCCAAAGCACGAGACTAACCGCCAAACCTGGCGTAAAGGCGAGCAGCAGTGCGAAGGGCACCAGGTAGAGAAGCAGCAGGATGATGCTCTTGATAAGCAGGCCGGTGTCGCCGGACTTGGGAAGGTTGTTGTCTGAGAAGTAAGCGTCTACGCGTTTGCGGAGTGTCGGGAAAAACAGGCTTTTGTCTTTGTTGACGAATTTTACTTTGCCTTTAAGCTTCATTTAGTAGTATTGATAATATTCAAATCGGGCTCGCATACCCAAAGAGGGGTTTACGAAACAGCCCGCCAGGATGTTAACCGAGTCAGCTCCGGTATGTTCGGGCGCTGCTTTGGCTGATGCCTGCAAAAACTGGTCAGCGACACGCTCCATGTCTAAAAAACCGGCTAGTGCACATGTCGGAATCAGGTACAAATATAACAGGGAAATGCAGAATTACCGCCTCCTCCCCGCCTATTGGCTTCTACCCGATGGCCTCGTTCAGGCTGGGCAGCCTGCCAAAACGGTAGAGGGTAGCGATGTGTGAGCGCACAGCCTGCCCGAAGGTTTTGTTTTCCATGTAAGGTATGCCGAATTCCTCAGCGGTTTCTTTCACGATATGGGCTATGGCCGGGTAATGCACATGGCACACGCGTGGGAACAGGTGGTGCTCAATCTGGAAGTTCAGCCCGCCCACATACCACGACAGCCACTTATTATGCCGGGAGAAATTGACAGTGGTGTTCATCTGGTGTATGGCCCAGTCGTTCTCAATATTGCCGTGTTCGTCCGGCCGTGGGTGGCTGGTGCCCTCCACGGTATGCGCCAATTGGAACACCACCGTGAGTATGATACCGGCCACAAAGTGCATCAGCAGGAAGCCCAGCAGCACCTGCACAAAGGGAATACCGAAGAACAGCGACGGCACACCCAGCACCACGAAAAAGTACAGCACCTTCATGCCGATGAGCTTCAGGAGCCAGGTTCTGTTTTCGGCCGCCGTGTTCGTATTCACGCCATTCCGGATGAAAAGCCTGTATTGCACAAAGTCCTTGGCCACCACCCAATAGAGCGTGAGCAGGCCATAGAAGGCAAAGGCGTACATCCACTGCAGCCGGTGGAAGAACTTCACCTTTGAGTGAGGGTTAAAACGCAGCACCAGTCTGTCCTGTATGTCCTCGTCCATCTCGACCACGTTGGTGTAGGTATGGTGCAGGATGTTGTGCTGTAGTTTCCAATTGAAGGCTGAGCCGCCTACCATGTTCAAGGTATGGCCCATGAGGTCGTTTACGCGCTTGCTGTTGGAGAAGGCACCGTGGTTGGCGTCGTGCATCACGCTCATGCCTATACCTGCCACCCCAAGTCCCATCACAAACCAGAGCAGAAGCCCCAGCGGCCAGGCCGGCTGTAAGGCCAGCAGTGCGATGAAAGGCAACACATAAGTCGCTATCAGCACAACGCTCTTGACCAGCATGGCTGTGTTGGCCGTTTTAGGCAGGCTGTTCTCTAAGAAGTAATTGTCTACCCGTTTGCGGAGCGTGGGAAAGAACAGACTTTTGTCTTTGTTGACGAATTTTACTTTGCTTTGCAGCTTCATGGGTTTCTGTTGTAGTGTAGTATAAACAAGTCTCACACTGCAGGGCAGAAAGGCCAAACGGTGAATAGCGGATACTTTATAAAAATGAATTCAGGCGGTTATAAGTTCAGACAACCCGTGAGTTTCCAAGTATTTATACCTACTCCTGTATAAATACTCACAAACTGGCCGACTGAAGTATGCCACAAGTTCTGCAACCTCCTGAACAGCTTGCAATTTAATCAAAAAGGATTGGAATAATTGCTAGCAATCTATATATGGTAAAAATATACGGAGGCAAAAAAATGCTGGTTTCAGGTTGAACCCCTGCAAAACAAAAAGGCCTGGCCGAAATTGCGGCCAGGCCTCTGCTATACCTATGCTGTTGCTTGTTACAAGTGAATCACCTCGCCGTAAGCGGCGGCGGCGGCTTCCATCACGGCCTCGCTCATGGTTGGGTGCGGGTGCACGGCTTTGATGATTTCGTGGCCCGTCGTCTCCAGTTTGCGGGAAACAACAACCTCAGCAATCATCTCGGTCACGTTGGCACCAATCATGTGCGCGCCCAGGAACTCACCGTACTTGGCATCGAAAATCACCTTCACGAAACCGTCTTTGGCTCCGGCGGCGCTTGCTTTGCCTGAGGCTGAGAACGGGAACTTGCCCACCTTCACCTCTATACCTTGCTCACGGGCGGCTTTCTCTGTCAAGCCCACGGAGGCAATTTCCGGGGAGCAGTACGTACAGCCCGGTATGTTGCCGTAGTTCAACGGCTCCGGATGGTGACCAGCGATGGCCTCCACGCAGATGATGCCCTCGGCAGACGCCACGTGCGCCAGTGCCGGACCCGGCACAATGTCACCAATGGCAAAGATGCCGTCCACGTTGGTCTTGTAGTACTCGTCCACCACCACGCGGCCTTTATCCACCTTAATGCCTAGTTCCTCAATGCCAATGTTCTCCAGGTTGGTCTGTATACCTACGGCCGAAAGCACTACCTCGGCTTCCAGTGTCTGCTCGCCTTTGGCCGTTTTCACCTTCACTTTGCAAAGGTCGCCGCTGGTATCCACTGCCTCCACTGAAGATTCGGTCATGATTTCGATGCCCGCCTTCTTGAAAGACTTCGCCAATTGACGCGATACTTCTTCGTCCTCTACCGGCACGATGTTCGGCATATACTCCACGATGGTCACCTTCGTGCCCATGGCATTGTAGAAGTAAGCGAACTCCACCCCGATGGCACCAGAACCCACTACTACCATACTCTCCGGCATTTTGTCCAGCGCCATGGCCTGGCGGTACCCGATGATTTTCTTGCCGTCGATGGGCAGGTTAGGCAGCTCACGGGAGCGGGCGCCTGTCGCCAGGATGATGTTGGTCGCTTCCACGGTGTCTTTCTTGCCTTCGGCGTTAGTCACCTCTATCTTGCCTTTGGCCACCACTTTGCCGGTGCCCATGATGGCGTCAATCTTGTTCTTGCGGAACAGGAACTGAATGCCCTTGCTCATACCATCGGCCACGCCGCGGCTGCGTTTGATAACTGCGTTGAAGTCCACAGAGGCATCTCCGATTGTAATGCCGTAGTCAGCCGCATGGTTGATGTACTCAAACACATTTGCGCTCTTGAGCAATGCTTTGGTCGGGATACAGCCCCAGTTCAGGCAGATGCCACCCAGCGACTCGCGCTCAATCACACCTACTTTCATTCCCAGTTGTGATGCACGGATAGCCGCCACATAACCGCCCGGACCACTACCAAGCACTACTAAATCGTATTTTGATGCCATAGTCTCTATTTTTTAAATGATGAGCAAAATTAAACGATAATCCCAACTTAGCAAAACCACCTGTACCTCCATCCTTGTGACCGATGGTGCGGCAGCTATGGCACTTTGCAAAGGTATATCTATCTCTATATAAAGATGTAGCTATGAACTGGCTCTAAGTGTTTTCTCATTGCGTTGAACTGTTGTACTTTGCGCTTCCAACCCATCGGTTTTACACACTGCATGAAAAAACTTTTACTTTTTCTATTACCCTTATTCCTGTCCTTGAACGCAATCGCCCAGAAATCGACGCTGGATTATTTTACGTCGGGCAACAAGAAATTCAAGTCTGGCAAGTACTCCGAAGCCATCAAGGACTACGACGAGGTACTGAAGCAGGACCCAGAGCACGTGGTCACTATCACCAACCGCGGCGTAGCCAAAGACCGCCTGTTGGATTATCGTGGCGCCATCGAAGATTTCACCAAAGCCATTGCCCTGGACGAGAAGCACGTGGCTGCCTGGACAAGCCGCGGCCTGTCTAAGTACAACCTCCGCGACTACCGAGGCGCCATCAGCGACTACAACAAAGCGGTGGAACTGTCCCCGAAGCAAGCCAAAACCTACAACAACCGCGGCCTTGCCCGCTACGGCCTCAAAGACTACCAAGGAGCCCTGACCGATTACAACCGGGCCGTTACCCTCAATCCCAAGTACGCAGAGGCGCTATATAACAGAGGGGCCCCGAAATACAATCTCGGAGACAAAACCGGCGCCTGCGCTGACTGGGCTAAAGCGAAAGCATTGGGGGTAAGAGAAGCGGAGCAGTATCTAAGGAATTATTGCAAGTAGGTGAACCGGGAACCAAGCTAAGGTATAGCAAGGGAAGGAACTTCATAGCACCTGCGTAGCGGCGGCTATTGCGGCATGCTCGCCGGGTTGTTGTATAGCTTGCCTTGGCAGGGCGGGCCTCGCTTTTTGTCTTGACACAAATCGAGGACCCCTACCCCCAAAGCAAACAAAAAAGTCAAGACGCTCCGAACTCGCTGACCGCTCAAACAGTGGAGCGCCATGTAGTGCACCTGGCCGATGCCACCGCTCTGTTGCTACAGGGCAACTCTCCCCTTGAGGGGAGTCAGAGGGGTGTTAAGGCTATACCTATACCTATACCTGCTCACGCTCCCATCATTCCCATACACATTTCTGTCATTCCGACGAAAGGAGGAATCCCACGCCCTTCCTGCCGTGAATCCAGCGCCAGCGCAGATGCGGCTTTTATGAGTACTTCTGTAACCCTCGCATCTTTTACCGCCCGCTCTCGCTACGCTCGAATCGGCGGTAGGTATGGTAACAGATTCCTCCTTTCGTCGGAATGACAAGCAGGGGCGAGAACTCTCCCTTCGAAGGGGGCAGGGGGATGTCATCCCTTCCAAGTTCTTTAAATCCTAATTCAGAAAAACCTATTGACTGGACTGGAAACGGCTGAAACTACTCCTCCATACCACCAAAAGAAAAAGACGCTTTGCAGCGCCTTCCCCATGTTCACACTATACTAAATCAAATCACACTTCCTCGTCATTTAAGGTAGCATGCTGCTTGTCTGCCGCGAGCAGCTCCTTTGGTTGGGCACCTGTTACTTCTATAGCTACCATTCTGCCTTCTATTTCTTCTTTCAAGGCGGCGAAGGCTTCCTTGTATTTCCGCTCGATAGGGTGGGCGGACGGCAGTTTCACCCGGAGGGCATCCACTTGCCGGCCGTTCTGCCAGAAGCGGTAGCACAGGTGCGGGCCGGTGGCCAGGCCGGTGCTGCCTACATAGCCTATCGTCTGCCCCTGCTGCACGCGGCTGCCCTTCCGGATGCCCCTGGCGAACTTAGACATGTGCAGGTATTGGGTGGTATAGGTCTTATTGTGCTTTATTTTCACGAAGTAGCCGTTGCCTCGGGTATAGGCGGCCTCCAGTACTACACCATCACCCACCGTCCGGATGGGCGTACCGCGCGGAGCGGCGAAATCGGTGCCCAGGTGCGGTTTATAACGCTTCTGCACCGGATGGAAGCGGCTCTTGGAGAACCGGGAGCTGATGCGGCTGAACTCCAGCGGCTCCCTTAGGAAGGCCTTTTTCAGGCTCTTGCCATCCTGGTCGTAGTAGCCGGTCTTTTGCCCGTCCTGCTCAAAGGCGATAGCGTATAGCGGCTTCCCCTCGTGTTCGAAATAGGCCGCTTTTATCTTCCCAAAGCCGATGGTGTTGCCGTTCACAAGCTTTTCCTCATAAATCAGTTTGAACATATCGCCGGGTTGCAGACGGCTCAGGTTGAGGCGCCAGGCGTAGATATCGGCAAAATGGTTTACCAGTTGGGGGGTTCCTCCCGCGGCCAGTATGGACTCAAACAAGGAGCTCTCGATGAAACCGGCTATGGCGCGCTCCACTACTAATACCTCTCGCTTGACGAGGCGCACGTCCAGGTCCCCGTTCAGGTCATAGACCACGTACTCCACCTCGCTGGGCTCATAGATGAAATAGCGGGCCGTTTGGGCAGAGTCCTGCGCGTGCAGGATGATGTAGTTGTGGTTGGCATTGATGCGCCGCACATTGAACACGTCCTTTGCTTTGCGGGCCAGCAGGTCGATGGTGACGGGCGAGATGTTGTAATCACGCAGCAGCTCTGACAGGTTCTCTCCTCTTTCAATGGTGCCTTCTATAATCTCCAGCGTATCGGTAGGTATGCCGTAGACGACGGGCGCTGTTTTTTTGACTATTTCTTCAGGCTGTGCAGGCTCAGGCTTTTTCTCTGTTTTCTGGATGTTAGTTGACTCGAAGCTGAGAGTTTGGGCTGCCGTGATAAAGACAAAAAGCGATACCGCAATCAGGATGGCTAGTCCGATACTACGTTTGAACATGAGGGGTACTTTTGGTTGGAAATCGGCACGAAAATATGGCTTAACACATAGAAATAAAAATCAATTACATTACAATATTCAGATTATAAATATGTTACAATCCTATTTCAGATACATGATATAGCACAAAGCATTCACAGACCTGTTTATATTAAAAATAATATATCTAATATACCTGCACATAAAACCTTGTAAAAGAGAGCTTTATTCACAAAGATGCGCATACCGTGCTGCCGCTCTTCTGAATAAAAAAATCTTTTATAACTTTGGTGCCTATGAAAGCATTAGAAGGAAAAGTAGCCCTGGTAACGGGAGCATCAAAAGGTATAGGCCGAGCCATCGCACAGAAGCTGGTGGAGATGGGCGCAGAGGTAGCATTCACCTACCTGTCAAGTGTAGAAAAAGGCCAGGCCCTGGAGCAGGAACTGACTGCCAACGGCGGCAAGGCCAAGGGCTTCCGCTCCGACGCCTCTGATACGGCCCAAGCCGAGAAGCTGGTGGAGGACGTGGTAGCTGCATTCGGCAAGATTGACATCCTGGTGAACAACGCCGGCATCACGCGCGACGGCCTGCTGATGCGCATGAGCGAGGACCAGTGGGATGCGGTCATCAACACCAACCTGAAATCTGTCTTCAACCTGACCAAAGGCGCCACCAAGCACATGATGCGCGCCAAGAGCGGCTCCATCATCAACATCACCTCGGTGGTAGGTATAAAAGGCAACGCGGGCCAGGCCAACTATTCGGCTTCCAAGGCGGGCATCATCGGCTTCACCAAATCGGTGGCGCTGGAGCTCGGTTCCCGCAACATCCGTTGCAACGCGGTGGCCCCAGGCTTCATAGAAACGGAGATGACAGGCGAGCTGGATCAGAAAGTGGTGGACGAGTGGCGCAAGGCTATACCTTTGAAGCGTGGCGGCACGCCCGAGGATGTGGCCAACTGTGTGGCTTTCCTAGCCTCCGACCAATCGTCGTACATCTCCGGCCAGGTGCTCCAGGTGGACGGCGGTATGCTTACCTAAGTTAGACATGTAAAAAGGTAGAAAGTGTTTTAGGTTGACCCTGAACTCATAACTTTCAACTCTTAACTATATCAAGACCAATGCTGCGGCGTTTACGTTAGTAGCATTGGTCTTTTTCTTTTATCTTTAGAAGGATAAGAAGTTATACCTGATAAAAATTTTGAAAAGAGACTAAAAATGGAGCTCGTTCTGACAAAGCACCGACCGCAGCTGAAGCATTTTGCACTGGTTCTTGCTCTTAGCATGCTGCTTTACGGCTCCCTTATGCTACTTGTATACCTGGTATTCTGGGTTACAGCTTCTGGGGCAACGTTCCATGAGTTCTGGCAAGATTTATCTTCTTCCTCAAGCTTTTGGCTCTTCCCTACGATAGGAGGTATAATGCATGCCTTCTCTTTTCAACGGCATGAGCTGACGATAACAGGTATAGGCGAACCGGGCAAGGTGGCGGACTGGGCGGTGAGCTTCCTGCAGCAAGAAGGCAGGGAAATCATATCAAAGCACGATACAGAAACCGTGCTGGCATCAACAAACAGGTATTACAGACTTTTCAACTATTGGCTGGGTGCAGAATTAGTCCACATCAGGTACAATGCGAAAAATGTTACTGTCATCGGACATTACCGCCACATCGATTTGATTGAGTCGAAAATAAAATTCGGCAAACCCGTTTTTCAATAGAATTTACGTACTTCTAAACGCTATAACTATCTAACTTCGCTTGGACTCCTTCCGCCTCATAACGTCCTTCTCGCCTTGGCTGATACTGGCCTGCCTGGCTGTGGGTGCACTCTACGCCTGGCTGCTGTACAGCAAGCGAACGCCCTGGTCAAAAGGCATCAACTATACCTTGGCGGCAGTGCGTTTTGTGGTGGTGAGCTTTCTGTGCTTCCTGTTGATGGGGCCATTGGTGCGCTACGTCAGCAACAGCACCCAAAAACCCACCATTGTGTTTGCAGTCGACAACTCGCAGTCAGTGGCGCTTTTCTCGGATTCGGTGCAGCTGCGGCAGGCGCAGCAGGGGTTGCAGGAATTACGCAGCCGCCTCCAGGACAAAGGCATCCAGACCGAAGTGCGGGTACTGGGCGCATCAGAGGCACCGCAGGATTTGGGGCAGTTGCAGTACGAGGCCGAAGCCACCAACCTGAGCCAGCTGTTGCAGAACGTGCGAACTGATTTCGAGCAGCAGAACCTGGCGGGTGTGGTGTTGCTTTCCGACGGCATCGTGAACCAGGGCACCTCCCCTACCTACGCGAATTACAACTACACCATCTACCCCGTGGCTGTGGGCGACACCATACCCAAAAAAGACATCATCCTTTCCTCGCTGCGCTACAACAAGGTGAACTACAGCGGCAACCGCTTTCCGCTGGAGGCCGAGCTGCAGCAGCAGGGCTTTGGCGCTACCACCGTGACCGTGCAACTGAAAGAGAACGGCAAGGTGCTGGAGCGCAAAACCGTCAGCTTAAAGCCCAACCAAAACATACAGCAGGTGCCTTTTCAGGTGATGGCGGGTGGCCTGGGCAAGCGCCACTACGAAGTGGAGGTGCTGCCACAGCAGGGTGAGTTCACCACGCTCAATAACACCAAGCATGCCTACATCGATGTGGTAAAGGGCAAAATCAAGATATTGGTGGCCGCCGCCGCCCCGCATCCCGACATCAAAGCCCTGCGGGCGGCCATTGAGTCGAATGAGAACTACGAGACGGAACTGTTCATACCTGGGCTCACCACCCTCAAGCAGGAGGACTACGATGTGGCGGTGTTGCACCAGTTGCCGGGTCGCACTGCTGGTGGCGAAGCTGCGTTGAGCCTGGTTCGCCAGAAGAACCTGCCTGCCCTCTACATCGTGGGTCCACAGAGCGACATCGGGGACTTCAACCGCCTGAATGTGGGCATCCGCATCAACACTCCGGGTCAGTCCGATGAGGTGACCAGCGTCATCAACCCGAACTTCAGCACCTTCAAAGTAGCCGAGGAAGCCACTGAGCGCCTGCAGCAATACCCGCCGGCCACCGTGCCCTACGGCGATTACCAACTCACCCCCAACACCGAGACCGTGCTCTACCAGCAGGTGGGCCGGGTGCGTACCACCAAGCCACTGCTCACCGTGCAGACCGTAGGCGACAAGCGCAACGCAGCCCTCCTCGCCTCCGGCACCTGGCAGTGGCGCATCACCGAAACCGCCAACCACGAGAATGCAGCCGTGTACGACAAGCTCATCACCAACCTGATGCAGCTGCTGACGGCGCCGCGCAACAAGAAGCGCCTGAACGTATACCCGGTGCAGAACGAGTACACCAGTTCCGACGAGATACGCTTTGAGGCCGAGGCCTACAACGAGGCGCTGGAGCCCATCTTCGGGCAGAACATCACCCTTAAGGTGACCGATGCCGAAGGCAAATCAAAATCTTATAATTTCGCCAACGGCGAGAACCAGTCAGGGGCCAACATCGGTTCATTGCCGGGAGGCCGTTATACCTATACCGCCTCGGCGCGCATCAACGGCTCGCTGCAGCAGGACAAGGGCGAGTTTGTGGTGGAGGAACTGCAACTGGAGGCTTTGCATGCGGTGGCCGACCACAACCTGTTGCACCAGCTGGGCAGCAGCACAGGCTCCCGGTTGTACTACCCGGCACAACTGCAGCAGCTGGAAGAGGATATCCTCAAAGCTGACCACAAGGATTTGATTTACAGTTCCGAGTCCCTGAACGATTTGGTGGATATGAAGTGGTTGTTCTTCGTATTACTGGGCTTGGTCTGCGCCGAGTGGTTTGTGCGCAAGTACAACGGCAGTTATTAAGCTGTCTGGTAAATCCCTCCTCTCTTTTGCAAAAAGTAGGAGAATAGATGTTTTTGCAGCGTATACTAATGGCTGGTCCTGTCTGATAATCCCTATGAAAAACACCCCGCAACCCATTGTGCTGGAAACCGAGCGCCTATACCTGAGCGAGTATACTCCAGCGATTTGCAACCACCTTTTCACCGCCTGCACAGACGAGGAAATAAAGGCATATTTGGGCCTGAAGAACGCGGAGGAGCTGGCCGATGAGAAAGACAAGTTCCGGAAAGGCCTGACCACGTATTTCCATTCTTTCAAGAACTTCCGGATACTGGAGAAGGCCACTGGCGCCATGATAGGCCGCTGCGGCTTCCATACCTGGATTGTGAGCCACCGCCGCGCCGAGGTCGGCTATACGCTGCTCGACGACGCCCACAAGCGCAAAGGCTACATGACAGAGGCGCTGGGTCCGGTGCTCGCCTTTGGCTTTGAGCAAATGGACCTTCGACGCATTGAGGCCCTGGCCGCCGACTACAATACGCCCTCCATCAAACTGCTGGAACGGTACGGCTTCAAGCTGGAAGGTGTAATACGGGAGCATTACGTGGTGGACGGCGTTAATGAAGACTCCGTGCTGCTCTCCATCATCCGCCCAGAATACGACCAGCTCAAGAAATCTTGGAACCTGAACTACAAGCAGCGCAACCCAGCCAAGGTATAGCGATGCCTATAATTTCTAATCCATAATTCATTATTTCCCTTTGAAGTACCTCCTACTCAACAAGCCCTACGAAGTGCTGACGCAGTTCACTGACGAAGCAGGCCGCGCCACGCTGAAAGACTTCGTGAAAGTGCCGGACATCTACCCCGTTGGACGCCTCGACTACGACAGTGAAGGCCTGGTGCTCCTGACCGATGACAAAGCGCTGCAGCACCGCCTCTCCGACCCGAAGTTCAAGATTGAGAAAACGTATTGGGTGCAGGTGGAAGGTATACCTACCGAAGAAGCTTTGGAAGAACTGCGCCGCGGCGTGCTAATCAAAAACACAAGAACCTCTCCGGCCAAGGCCCGCCTATTAGAGGAAGAACCGCAGGTATGGGAGCGTTCCAAGCCCATCCGTTTTAGAAAGGAAATCCCGACTACGTGGGTGGAGATTAAAATATCGCAGGGGATGAACCGGCAGGTGCGTCGCATGACGGCCGCCGTTGGCTTCCCCACCCTCCGCCTCATCCGCCCTGCCATCGGACCTCTCAGTCTGGGTGAGCTACAGCCAGGTGCGTACCGGGAACTGACCCCGGAGGAAGTGGCTAAACTCAAGGGCCTGACAGCGGGCGGTAGCTTTGGAAGTGGAAGCAGACCTCAAAAGACTGGCAGCACAGCACCTAAGAAAAACGGCGGCCGCCACTACGACAGCCGCAACAACTCCAGCCGTAAGAAACGGTTTTGAATACTGTTTTGTGAGCCCTGGTACCTCAGCCCACGGCTTCTTCCGCCATACCTGCATACCTGCCCACGCTCCTACCCCCTTCTTAGTCCCTCCACCTCTCTCCTTTGTCATTCCGACGATCGGAGGAATCTTGTACATGCACCTTCTGTAACAGATTTCTCCGATTGTCGGAATGACAGATACAAGATGACAGCGAGGTAAGAATAAACGCTTATTTATCCTGTATGTGACGAATGATTTTCAGCGCATGCTCCCGAGAATTCTCGATGAACCAGACGTGCGTCTCCATACCGCCGCACACCACGCCGGCCAGGTATAGGCGCGGCAAGTTCGTCTCCATGGTCTCCGGGTTGTGGTACGGGTGCCGGTACAGGTCATCTGAAAGTTTTATACCCACCTTCTCCAGGAAAGCAAAGTTGGGCTGGTAGCCCGTCATGGCCATCACGTAGTCATTGGCCAGCGTCACCTTCCCCGCAGGGGTCTGTATATCGACTTCAGCTTCGCGTACCTCAGTAAGTCGTGCGTTGAAGTAGGCTTTAATCGAGCCTTCGGCAATGCGGTTTTCCAAGTCAGGCTTGGTCCAGTACTTGATTCGGCCCAGTTCGCCTTCCCGTACCACCATCGTCACCTCGGCTCCCTTTCGCCAGGTCTCCAGCGCCACGTCTGCCGAGGAGTTGTTGGCGCCCACCACCACAATTTTCTGTTTGTAATAGTAGTGCGGGTCGTAATAGTAGTGTCGCACCTTAAGCAGGTCCTCGCCAGGTATACCCAGCATGTTCGGGATGTCATAGAATCCGGTGGCGATGATGATGTGCCGCGCCCGGTAAGTCGCTTTGCTGGTGCTGACCAGGTATAGCCCATCTTCCGAAGCTATACCTGTCACTTCCTCAAACAGCCGGATATCTAGCTGTTCCACATCCGCCACGCGGCGGTAGTATTCCAGCGCCTCGCTCCGGTTGGGTTTGGCATGAATGGAAGGGAAAGGGAAACCGCCTATCTCCAGCCGGTCGGCGGTGGAGAAGAAGGTCATGTTGAGGGGATAGTTGAAGAGCGAGTTGGTAATGGTGCCTTTCTCCACAATCAGGTAGGAGAGTCCGGCTTTCTTCGCCTCCAGTCCGCAGGCCAGCCCGATGGGGCCCCCGCCTACAATGAGTATGTCTAGTATGCTATGCAATGGCTTCTGTTAATGACGACGGTTGGGGTGTGTTGTAACTGAGAGTCTATAACGTAAATTTCAGCGATTCGGCATACTTTATAGGCCCATCGCATACGTGATGCCTCCCCAGAGGTGCTGCAGAAACAGCGGTTCGCTGTAGCTCTCGGGCGTGTGCCCCAGTGCGGTATAGAACGCCCTGCCCCCGTCATAGGTATGGAACCAGGCAATTGGGTGATTGTTTCCGTTCTTACCGCCTTCATACGTTGTCTCATCCAGCGTGGCCAGCACCTGCACATCGAGGTTCAGGTTCTTGAAGTTGTACCATTCATCCCTGCGCTCCCAACGGTCCGGCAGCATTCGGGTGGCGGGGTGGACCTTGTCAACTACATCGATGGCGGCGTGCTGCACTTTGGGGTGGTTGTCGAACTGCGCGCCTACCAAGTTGGCATACCAGGGCCAGTCGAACTCCGTATCTGAGGCGGCATGTATGCCGGCAAAGCCGCCGCCGCTACGGATATAGTTTTCAAAGGCAGCTTGCTGCTCCGGATTCAGCACATCTTGGGTGGTATTGAGGAACACGACAGCCTGATACTGCCGCAGGGAGTCGGCCACAAAATAAGCGGCATTCTCCGTCGTGTCCACCCGCACCCCATGCTCCTGCCCCAGTCGCAGTAGCGCCGCTTTTCCGTGGGGTATGGATTTGTGCCGGAAACCGGCCGTCTTGGAGAAGACCAGCAGGCGCGGCTTCTCCGCTTCCCTTTTTGGTTGAGAGGCACCGTTTTGCTGGGTGCAGGCAAGTATGCCACTCAATAGCAGCAGCACCAGGAGGTAGGACAGTAAGGGGTTTTTCATGAGCTTTTCAGGTTGCATGTCGGCCGGTGGCAAGGTATAGTGTGTGCTGCTTGCGTTGGCTGGCTATACCTGCAGCCGGTGTTTGGCTGCCTCAATGTAGTCAATCCGGTCCATAGTTCATGCAGCGGGATACCACTTTCAGGCTCAGGAATCGTTACCTCTCCAAGGCTGTACCTGCCTACTCCATCTCGTTCTTTCCAAATCCGATGCAATTCCTTAGCTTTAGGAACTCAATCTAAACGAACCATACCTAATTCCACACAATGCAAAAACGTATACTTTCGGTAGCGCTGCTGGTGGCCCTGAGCGGGGGCGCTGTGCAGGCTCAGAAGAAAGCCAAGCAGCCTAACCACACATCTGCCCAGCAAAGGCTTCAGGGGTTTGAGAAGCGCCAGCAACTGGAGCAGAACTCGCTCGTCAAGAACCTCGCCTTCCGCAACGTAGGCCCCACGGTGCAAAGCGGCCGCATCACCGACCTGGATGTAAATCCAAAAGACCCGACTAACTTTTACGCGGCCTATGCTTCTGGTGGACTCTGGAGAACCACCAACAACGGCATCTCCTTTGAGCCGCTCTTCGACAATGAAGCGGTGATGACCATCGGCGACATTGCCGTGGACTGGAACAACAAGGAGACCATCTGGGTAGGCACCGGCGAGAGCAACTCCAGCCGCTCCTCCTACTCGGGTGTGGGCGTGTACAAAAGCAGCGACGGCGGCAAGACTTGGCAGCACATGGGCCTCGATGACACCCACCACATCGGACGCATCGTCATCCACCCGACAGACCCCAACACCGTGTGGGTAGCGGCCGTGGGGCACTTGTATTCGCCAAATAAAGACCGCGGGGTATACAAGACCACCGACGGGGGCAAGACATGGAAGAAGACCCTCTACATTGACGACAACACCGGCGCCATCGACCTGGAAGTGGACCCGAAAAACCCCAACAACGTGTATGCGGCCATGTGGCACCGCGAGCGCCGCGCCTGGGATTTCGTGGAGGGCGGCAAGACATCCGGCATTCACAAATCCACGGACGGAGGCAACACCTGGACCCGCGTAACCACCGAAGGCAGCGGCTTCCCGACCTCCAATGGCGTGGGACGCATTGGCCTGAGCCTGTTCCCGGGCAACCCAAACACTATCTATGCCTTGCTGGACAACCAAGAGTTGCGCGCTGTAGAGAAGAAGGAGCCGAAGGCGGGTGAGTTGCAGAAAGACCAGTTCAAAGGTATGACCACAGAGGCTTTCCTGGCGTTGAATGATAAGGCTTTGAACGACTTCCTCGACAACAACCGCTTCCCGGCCAGGTATAGCGCCAAGACGGTGAAAGCGGACGTGAAGAGCGGCAAAATCAAACCTTCTGCACTGGCGGATTACCTCGAAGACCCGCTGGCTGTGACGACGGAGGCTCCCGTGAAAGGCGCTGAGGTATACCGCTCCGACGATGGCGGCAAAGCCTGGAAGAAGACGCACGACCAGCCCATCGACGACATGTACTCCAGCTACGGCTACTACTTCGGCGTGGTGCGTGTGGCGCCTTACAACCCCGATAAGATTTACATACTGGGTGTTCCGCTACTGACTTCGGATGACGGCGGCAAGACCTTCCGCAACATCGAGGGCGACAACGTGCACTCCGACCACCAGGCCCTGTGGGTGAGCCCCGACAAGCCCGGCTACGTCATCAACGGAAACGACGGCGGCTTGAACATTACCTACGATGACGGTAAGACCTGGGCTATCGCCAACTCCCCGTCCGTAGGCCAGTTCTACGCCATCGCGGTGGATATGGAGAAGCCGTACAACATCTATGGCGGTTTGCAGGACAACGGCACCTGGTATGGCCCGAGCAACTACCAGTTCAGCTCCGCCTGGACGCAGAACGGACGCTACCCCTACCAGCGCATTGGCGGCGGCGACGGCATGATGGTGCAGGTGGACACCCGCGACAACAATACGGTATACCTGGGTTCGCAGTATGGCAACTATTCCCGCCTGAACAAGCGCACCGGCGAGCGCATCTCTATCCGTCCGGTGCATGAGCTAGGAGAGCGCCCACTGCGCTACAACTGGGAAGCCCCTATCCACCTGAGCCGCCACAACCAGGACATCCTGTACTATGGCTCCAACAAATTTCACCGCTCCATGAAGCGTGGCGAGGACATGCAGACCCTTTCCGGTGACCTGACCAATGGCGGCCTGAAAGGAGACGTGGGCTACGGCACTCTGACCTCCATTGACGAGTCGCCGCTGCGCTTCGGGCTTATCTATACCGGTTCCGATGACGGTGCCATCCATGTATCGAAAGACGGCGGCAACAACTGGGATAAAATTTCGAACAAGCTGCCCAAGAACATGTGGGTGTCCACGGTAGTGGCCTCTAACCACAGCGAGAACCGCGTCTATACCTCGCTCAACGGCTACCGTTGGGATGATTTCACGCCATACCTGTACGTATCGGAAGACAACGGCAAGAAGTGGGAGCGCATCGGCACAGGCCTGCCCGCCGAGGCCATCAACGTAGTGAAGGAGGACCCAAAGAACCCGAACCTGCTGTACGTTGGCACCGACCATGGCCTATACATCTCACTGGACCGCGGCAAAACTTTCATGCAGATGCGCAACAGCATGCCAGCCGTAGCCGTGCACGACCTGGTGGTGCACCCGCGCGAAAACGACTTGGTGGTGGGCACGCACGGCCGCTCCATTTACATTGCCAATGTGGAGCACCTGCAGCAGCTGACGCCTGAGGTCCAGAACCAAAAGCTGCACCTCTTCGCCTTCCAGCCGGTGCAGTACAATCCGCGTTGGGGCCAGAAGTGGGGTGCCTGGAGCGAGGCCATGGAACCTTCCATGGACATCGCGTTCTATACCTCCCAGGCCGGCACTACCACCATCCGCATCAAGACGGATAAAGGGCAGTTGCTGAAAGAGCTGAAGGATGAGAACGAGCGCGGCCTAAACTATGTTCGCTACAACCTATCCGTGGACGAGGCCAACGCCAAAGCCTACGAAACAGCCCTGAACGGCAGCAAGAAAGACGGTGAGGAAACGGTGAAAGTAACTGCCGCCGACAACAAGGTGATTTACCTGCAGCCGGGCAAGTATACCGTTGAGGTAGAGACGGCCGATGGCGGCAAAGCCACATCGGACTTCACCTTGAAAGCACTGGAAAGAAGAAGCAGAAGTTAAGCTTATTTAAGAAGCTATCAGTGACAAAGGCAGCCAAAAGGCTGCCTTTGTTGATTCATGGCTTGCCTCTCAAGTCATTGATTCTAAATGATACTTTAAACTTTTGAATATATTTACTTTTAGCAATCTAATTCACGATTTTTTATGTTACAAGAACGGCAACAAAGTCCATCCCTTTACATTGGTGTTATACTTATTACAATAAGTGTTTATACCTTACTGCCTTTCCTGCTTCTCACCCTTTTCACTCATCCAACCGCCGACGATTTCAGTTTTGCGGTGCGTGACACAACCCTGAGCTTCTTTGAGTCGCAAGTTGAATTCTATCTCAATTGGTCAGGAAGATACTTTGGGACGGCAATTGTAAGAATCAATCCCCTAACGACAGAGTCTTTAAAAGTCTATAAACTCTATGCTTGTTTAACGCTTATCGTTTTCTGCATACAGGTATACTGGCTCATCAACCTTGTAATTAAAGGGGAATTAAGCAAGCTGAAGGCGTTCACTCTAACTGCAATCCTCATCTGTCTATACCTGCTTCTGATTCCAAGCACGGCTGAGGGTTTCTACTTTTTCACTACCTATGCAACCTATCAATTTCCCAACATTCTGATGCTTCTGATGCTCAGCTTACTTTATGCCTTCTTTCAATCAGAAAACACCGCAGCAAAATTATCTTATATAGCCATGGCTAGTATTAGCTGCATCGCCATTGTTGGTTCAAATGAGATGTCACTGATATTGGCTTTCACGACACTCTTGCTGCTTCTTGTTACTAACCTAAAAAACAAAGAGGCCCGGCCATACCTGTTGCTCCTTTTTACTATTTGCGTTGCTTCGTGTTTAATAGCAGTGCTGGCACCTGGCAACTACGCCCGCATGAACGACCATCCCAATGCCTCCAGATTCTGGTGGTCAGCAGTATATTCTGCCCTCCTGACTTTGATTACCTTCTACAGGTGGTCGGCTCCTGTACTGGCAGTCTCTGTTCTGTACATGTTATTCATAGGGATTCCATTGGCTGATAAGACAAGAGAGAGCCGTCTGTTCAACGTCGACCTTAGGTTAGCCGCCATGTATTTTTTGGGAACCATCTTCTTGATGTACTTCGCCTTTGCCTGGTCTACAGGTGAGCGTGCTACGCCTAGAGTCGAGAATGTGATTTGTTTCTTTTTCATTTTCGGTTGGTTTTACCTTCTGCAGTTGGCACTGCATACCTACAGGCATCAACTTAAATATGAGCACCTACTCTCGCCTGCTATACCGACTGCGGCCTTGCTGCTATTCGCTTTGAACATCCTCTCGGTTGACAGCAATGTCACCACAGCCTATATAGATTTACTGTCTGGAAAAGCCGCTGCCTACGATAAAGCATTAACCTCAAGATATGTCTCATTGAAAGCCTCTGATTGTAAAAAATGTGAGGTTCCACCTCTACCGGCTATACCTAAAACGATTTACTTTTCAGATATATTGGAAGGGTCGAAGAATGATGACATGTGGATTAATAGCGGCTTTGCTAGGTATTGGGGGAAAGAAGCTGTACACTTAAGCGCACCTAATCCCCCTATTAAAGAGAATATCACAACTCTACGAGAATCAGGAAAAAACACCTTACGCAACGAGTCAATTATAGAGTGAGCCAAAACACCAATATTTTCTCTACCCTGAAAGCACCGGAAAGAAGAAGCAGAAGTTAAGCTTATTTAAGAAGCTATCAGTGACAAAGGCAGCCTTTTGGCTGCCTTTGTTGTTTGCAACCTGCTCTTGGATGAGAAACGCTACAAAGCTGGCACATATATTGTTATATTTTTTATACCTAATTCTATATATTCAGGTATAGGTTCGGCTTTGCCTTTCTTCATCTCTAACGCTTCCTAATTTTCCAACTTATGAAATTCAAAGTTTTACTGCTTTCCCTTCTCCTGGCTTCTGCCTTCACCGCCTCTGCACAGGATACATGGGCGCCCAAAATCGGTTATGGCGGCGTGATGGCTGGCAATGGGGACCTCCCCGGTCATTGGTTCCTGGCAGGTGTGCAGAAACAGGTGTCCTCCCGCTCCGGCTTTGAGATAGCGGCTACCGGCACCTACATTGAACAAACGCGCGACTGGGGCCAAGGCTACGAGACGTTCGAAAAATCGAATGGTATGGCTTTGGAGGGTACCTACAACTATTTTCTCAGCTGGGGCGCCGTTCGGCTATACCCTGCCGTGGGGCCGGTGCTGCGGTATGCGAGCGAAAGGGATGTCAACCAACTCTCCATCAGCTACAACAGCCAAGGTGAAATCACAGAATTCGCACCGGTGGTACACACCAACAGGCAGCTGCAACCAGGCGTTGTGGTGGCGCTGAACCTGGATGTGCGGGCAACGCAGCACCTTACCCTGGGCTTGCGGGGAGCGGTGCAGAGCTTTCAGAATGGGCAAAGACTGGCATCGGTGGGCATCACACTACAAAACCTGAACTGGGGCTTTTGATGCAGGCAAGTATACCCGTCATTCTTCAGAAAAGGCAGCTGCAATAGCTGCCTTTTCTGTTGTCAATCAGCCTGGTTCTTCCATATCCCGCCAATCCTGTTATATTTGTTAGCAGTGCCACACCAATCCTATATGAGAAAACTATTCCCCCTCCTTCTTTTGTCCTTGCTGTTCCTGGCTGATGCCAGTGCCCAACAGCTTCCGTCTATCCTGCCATTGCGGGAACGCGCCACTCTGGAAGATAAACTGCTGCAGGAACGCCTCGACAACCTGTTGCCCAACTTGATGCGGAGGCACGGGGTGGACATGTGGCTCATCATCGCCAGGGAGTACAACGAGGACCCGGTCATCCGGACCATGTTGCCTGCCACCTGGCTGGCCGCCCGCCGCAGGACCATCCTGCTCTTCCACGACAATGGCAAACAAGTGGAACGCCTGGCGGTGGCGCGCTATGACATCGGCAACCTGTTCAAAGGCGCCTGGAATCCGGAGCAGGAACCGAACCAGTGGAAACGGCTGGCTGCCCTTATCGCGGAGCGCAACCCCAAGAAGCTGGCCTTGAACACCTCCCCCCACTTTGGCCATGCCGATGGCTTGACAAAAACGGAATGGGACAGCCTGATGCACCACATGCCCAAGGCACAACAGCAACGAGTGGTGTCGGCGGAGAAGCTTGCCGTGGATTGGCTGCAGGTGAGGACGCAAACAGAACTGGACCTGTATGAGCAAATCAGCCAGTTAGGCCATCGCATCATAGCCGAGGGATTCTCAGAACAAGTCATCCAACCGGGCGAGACGACGACCGAAGACGTGGTTTGGTGGTTCCGGGAGCGAATATCGGAACTCAAGCTGGAGGCCTGGTTTCACCCGACAGTGGATGTGCAACGGGCAAATCCGGGAGCAGGCGATTCGGAGCCCTTCTTTGCACAGCGCCCGGCCCAGGAAGTCATCCAATCCGGTGACCTGCTCCATGTAGACTTGGGTATCACCTACCTCACACTGAACACCGATGTGCAGCAGCTGGCCTACGTGCTGAAACCCGGTGAAAAGGACGCACCAGCATACCTGAAAAAGGCACTGGCTACCGGCAATCACCTGCAGGACATCCTCACCTCCCACATGAAGCCAGGCAGAACCGGCAACGAAGTATTAAAAGCAACATTAGCTCAGGCGAAAAAGGAGAACATAGAGGCCAGCATCTACTCCCACCCCATCGGCTATCACGGGCATGGAGCCGGACCCGCCATCGGGATGTGGGACATGCAGCGGGGAGTGCCTGGTACTGGGGATTACCCGCTGCAAACCAACACGGTTTACGCCATTGAATTGAACGCGAAAGTCACCTTGCCTGCGTGGAACAACAAAGAAATACGGGTAATGCTGGAGGAGCAGGCGGCCCTCATGCCGCAAGGTATGCGCTACATACATGGCAGACAAAAGGAGTTGCTCCTGATACCACGACAGGTCATATCAGGCAGCTATCTGGGGCAGTAAAAGCCGGTTGCTAGAGCCTTGCCCGCACCGAGAGCACGAGGTTCCGGCCGGGTGCCGCTATACCAGACGAGTAAGGGCGGTAGCGTTTGTCGGTGATGTTCTCCAGTCCGGCGGTGGCCGAGAGGTATGGCGTAAGCTGGTATTGGACTTTGAGGTTGAGCGTAACCCAGGAAGGGCTATAGGGTTTTCCGTTCTCGTCGGCTGCGTACAGGTAGGCCTTTTCCTGCTCTTCCGGCGCCAAATCTTTGTTTCGGATGGCCCCGTTGTACACGGCACTCAAATCGGCTTTTATGCGGTGGCGGGTATAGGTGAGGCGGGTAAGGCCGAAGGCAGGCGAAGCGTGCCGCAAAGGCGCCTGCTCCCCATTGTCCAGTTCCTCGGTGCCCCGCTGCCAGTTGTAGCGCGACGCCAACCCGAAACCAGCCGGCAACTTCAGCTCTATACCTGCCTGCACGCCCCACACCGTGGCAAAGGCCCCATTCTGCAGCGCCTGCACACGGCTCAGCTGCCCTTCATACACCAGACTGTCCTGACCGCCGAGCCTGAAATCGCGCCGTACGAGCGCATCCTGCAAATGGGTATAGAAAACGGTGGCGTCAACCTTCAGCACGTCCCGGTATACCTTGGCTATACCTGCATCCACATTATAGGCGTACTCCGGTCCTAGATTCGGGTTAGGCACGACCACCAATCCGGGCGCAGAATCGAAGATTTTTCCGATGTCATCGATGTTAGGGGAGCGGAAGCCGGTGGAAAGGTTCGTGCTCAGCTGCCAGGTGGCATCCGGGTTGTACACGAGCCCGGCGCTTCCGGTGAAGGCACCCTTGTCTATCTTAGCCGAAGCGAAAGGGAAGCTGTGGAAGTCTGCGTCAAAGTCGGCCTTCAACAGGAAATGGTTATACCTGACTCCGGACAACACCGTGAGCTTCTCCGCCGCCTTGAACCGGTAAGACAAAAAGGCCGCATAAGAGCTCCAGTCAGAACCGTCGGGATAGCGCGGCGGACCCGCCACCTGCTTCCCGGTCTGTACATCCTCGTCTGTCCCTCGGGAGTTCACCTTGTTGTAGATTGCTTCAAGCCCATAATACAGCTGGTGTCTCCTGCCGAATGCTTTCTCCATGTCCAGGTTAGCCGATACCGCGTTGACCTTTTCGAAGCGGTTGTACCGAATCGGCTTGCCTAAATCGCGGTTGTGGCGGCTCTCCTCAAACAATTGATGCGCCACCCCGATGTTGAGCCTGTCGAAGAGCACGTTGTTGGCTGTGTGGGAAGCATTGAAGTGATTCATCCCCCATACCTGCGGCCCATAGTACCATTCAGCGGAGCGGAGGGTTCCGTTCCGGTATAGCGTGAGCCGGTCGTAGCGGGGTACATTGGAAGTAGTGGAGTAATGGAAACCGTATTGCAAATCCCACCTTTCGCTAGGCCTATACCTGACTTTCTGCATCAGGTTGAGCTGTCGGTAGCCGGTGTGCACCTGGCGGCGCTGCTCCGGGTTATGCACCACTTCATCCTGCCCGTTTACGCGCTGCACATATTCAGGCCTCAGGTAGTCATTTGGGCCATGGGAACCTATCAGCAGGTCATCGTAGTCGCTGTAGGTGGCACTTGTCAGCAGTCCCCATTTTTTCCAGCCAATCCCGACATCTATATGACCGGTGCGCTCGTTGTTGGCTGAGGACCAGCGGGCGGCCGCATTACCGGTCACCAGCCTACCTGAGTCGGCTGCCAGTTGCGGAGAGAGGGTATAGAAGTTCATCACGCCGCCAATGGCATCGCTGCCGTATTGCACCGAGCCGGGGCCGAACAATACCTCCGTTTTTTCTATGGCGAATGGGTCCAGGGAGATGACGTTCTGCAGGTTGCCGCTCCGGAAAATGGCTGTGTTCATGCGTACGCCATCCACGGCCAGGAGCACGCGGTTGGTAGCAAAGCCGCGAATCATGGGGCTGCCGCCGCCTCCCTGGCTTTTCTGAATAAACACCTCCCCTGCCTGCCCCAGCAAATCGGCGGCGGTCTGCGGGTTTTGCAGCTCAATGTCTTTTGGGCGGATGGTAATCACCCGCTGCGGCACTTCGCGCGCATCCTGTTGCCAACGCGTAGCCGATACCACCACCGCATCCAGGGTGATGTTGTTCTCTTTCAGGTATAGCTGGAAATTCTGGCGCTGCAGCTGGGCATAGCTTCGTTCTTCCGTGCTGTAACCCACCAGCCTCACCACAATTCTGTTGGAAGCCTTGAAAGCCGCCAGGTCCGCCTGCCCCCTGTTGTCTGTCACAGCCGATTGCCCGGTAACGCCATCAAAAAGCAGCACCATTTCGAGCGGGCGGCGCGTGTCCTGGTCCCGCACGGTGAGCACCTGCGCCAGTACAGACTGGCCGAGCAGGCAGCACATCGTTATCAACAGGTATGGCATGCGCATCACGTCCCTTACTCGCTTTTCATCTGGCGGATTTTCCTAGGATAGAACCACAGGAAGAACCCTGTTATGGTGAGAACCAACAGGCCCAGGCCCAGCACGTTCATGGACACCAGTTTGAACAAATCGCTGATGATGGAGCCATCGTGCACCTTCTCAATCCAGTCGGAGTGGCGGCGGGCGACGGAGAGTACCTTCCCGGTGCTGGCATCGAGCTGCACTTCCCAGCTCCCTTCCACAAAGATGGTTTTCACGATGCCTTTGTCGAGGCGGGCTTCTATGCGGTCAATGGGGTTGTCCTTCACGGCCGCCGCTGAGTCGAGCCCGGCCACGGAAAGCGCGGCCATCTCAGAGAGCGGAATCCATTGCTGCAAATCGATGGTGACGCCTTTCTGGGTGGGCGGTTGCAGCAAATCCACGTCCTTCTTCCAGCCCAGCAGTATACCTGTCAGGCTGCTCACCAACACAAACGCCCCAATCGCCAGGCCCAGGAAGCGGTGGTATACCCTGAAATTCCGCAGCCGCTCGGCAAGGAACTTGACTTTCTTTTTGACAATGCTGATGGCAGGGGTACTCAAAACGAATGCAAGGATTGGTATGAAAGCACAATATGCCACAAATGCAGCAAATTAACAATGTGCAGACATCGGTTTAACAAAATGCGATGCCCATGCAACCATTAGCCGCTGGCTGGGCTCTTCTACTTACATACCTAATAGATTCTATGCTTCGATTCCTCCACCTTCTGCTCGCGCTGGTGTTGTTCAGCCAATGCAAACCCGATGACACTGGACTGAACACCGAGACTGCTCAGGAAGCCGGTGATGCCCGGTTCGGACAGGAAGTGCTACTGCAGCACCTGGAGCAGGTGACGCTTTACGGCGGAAACGTGCCGCGCCGACTCATTGTCTCTGTGGCCAGCATGCAGGATTCCCGCTGCCCGGTCACCGCGGACTGCGCCACCCTCGGGAGAGCCACCGTTACCCTGCGTGCCTCCAACAACCAGGGCACTACCGAGAACATCACGCTCTGCCTGGGCGACTGCTCCTCATCAGCCCCCCGCGACACACATGCTGTTACCGCGCTGGTTGGGGAGGTGAACTACCGCTTCACCCTAAAGGAAGTAATGCAATACCCGGGTCTGGAGAAACCAGGAGAAGCAAAGAAAGCCCGGATAATGGTGGAGAAGCTCTAAGCTCCTGCCAAAATTGCTGCAATTATACAGCCTCTATACCTTTTACTCATTAACCGATGTTGCCCTACCTGCTCCCTTTCACGCTGCTGCTTCAGGCCATGCTGCCTATACCTCCGGCTCAGTCGCCTATACCTAACGCCCTTTTCGGCCAGGCTTTTACGGTCCAACAGTTCAACTACATGGTGCTCTATGACAGCACCCGGCAGGAGGACAGCAAACTGGTATTGAGCCTGGGCAATGTGCTGGATAGCCGCTGCCCAAAAGAGGTGTTGTGCATCCACGCTGGTCAGGCGGACTTGGATTTATCCATCAGCGCGCCCAATGGCCAAACGACTGACCTGAAAATCAGCTATGCTGGCATGAGGCATGTGAACCCTGACTCTGTTCGCGCATTCAAGGTTTCTCTAGATGGGAAAACGTATGGTATCAGAGTATTGGATGTGGCCCCCTACCCCACGGCAGAAGGTCCTCAATTACCGAAGAGAGCGAGGTTGGTCGTAGCAAAGCAGTAGCCGGAGGTATACCTGCTATACCTATCAAAAACAGGAAGCCCCGCCACAAGTGGCGGGGCTTCCTGTCGTTTCAGCACTGGCTAAAGCTATAGCGAGCCGGTTGCCGGAGCCGCCTCCGCTTTTTTCACCGAGATGGCATCTACCCCTTTCTCCTTCACTAACCTGTTCAGCGCCGGCACGTCCTGGGCCTGCACCTGTCGGAACTGGTTCAGCTGTGTATCAATCTGCGCCGTGATTTCCTTCTTGAACTCATAGGCCTGGTTCGTTGGCCGGAAGTCGCCGGTGCTCACTTGTCCCACTAGGTTCGCCAGCTTGTTGTTGAGCCGGATGGGGTAGTTGAGCGGGTCCTGACCGCTGCGATTCTTGGTCTGATACAGCGCCTCTTCTATTTTGGTGATTTTCTTGTCGATGGCCGTAGCAGATTCTACTACATCTTTGTAATTCTCCTGCCCCTTCAGGTTACCTTTCAGCGTGTTGAGTTGCGTACGCATGGTGCGGATGTCCTTGATGGCATCATGTGTTTCGGTCAGCTTGTCGCGCACCTCCATCAGGAAGGCAAACTGCGCGGCCCGGTCTTCCGGCGTGGCTTTGGTACGTGGGTCCGGCAGGATGGTGAAGTCCGTCTCCTGGCTCTCCTTATTCATCGTCAGCTTCGCTTTGTAGGTTCCAGGTATAGCCTTTGGCCCTTGTGTGCCGCCGCCCCACAGAATCAGCCCGTCAAACTTGCTGGCCTCAGCGTAGCGCATGTCCCAAACGAAGCGGTTCAGCCCTTCCTTCACCTCCAGCTTGTCCTTTTTCTCTTTGGCGTTGCTCATGTAGCTGCGAATCAGTTTTCCGTTTTGGTCCATAATTTCCAGTTGCACCACCGTGGTAGAGTCAGGTTTCTGTGGCAGGTAGTAGTGCACCATCACGCCGCCCGGGTGGTTCTCGCCAGCTGTTTTGGAAAGGCCGCGGTTGCCGCCGTCCATTTTGTAGGTGTCGAGCGGCTTGTAGAGGTGGAATTTGCTGTTAGCTATACCTGCGTTGAGCTGGTGCAGCGGCGTCAGGTCATCAATAATCCAGAAGCTGCGGCCTTGTGTGGCGGCAATCAAATTATCGTTCTTGATGGTCAGGTCCGTGATTGGCACCAGCGGCAGGTTCAGTTGGAACGGCTGCCAGCTTTTGCCGTCGTTGAACGATACGTACATGCCATACTCCGTACCGGCGTAGAGCAGGCCCTGGCGTTTCGGGTCAGCGCGCACCACACGGGTGAAGTGATGACCAGGTATACCTGTAGTAATCTTCGTCCAGCTCTTGCCGTAGTCGGTCGTCTTGTACAGGTAAGGGCTGAAATCACCGGACTTGTACATGGTCGCGGCCACGTATGCGGCTCCTTTCAGGGTCGGGTGCGCCTCCAGGCTGTTAATCTGTATCCACTCAGGCATCCCCTTCGGCTGTACCTTCGTCCAGCTCTTGCCATTGTCGCGCGTCACATGGATGAGGCCGTCATCGGAGCCTGTCCAAATCACCCCCGGCTCTACTGGCGACTCGCTGATAGCGAAGATAGTGCCGTAGTACTCCACGCTGGTGTTGTCCTTCGTAATAGGCCCTCCCGACGGACCCAGTTTGGTGGAATCGTTGCGCGTCAGGTCCGGGCTGATGGTCTCCCAGGACTGTCCTTCGTTGTAAGTGACGTGCACGTGGTTGGAGGTGGTATAGAGCTTCTTGGGGTCGTTAGGCGAGAACATGATGGGGAAGTTCCACTGGAAGCGGTACTTCATCCCTTCCGCGCCGTGGCCCATCGGGTTGTCCGGCCACACGTTAATCACCCGCTCCTGCCCGTTGCTATGATTTACCCTTGACAGGAAGCCGCCGTAGTTGCCGCCATACACTATTTCCGGGTTCTCCGGATTCACGGCCAGGTGC
Organism: Pontibacter roseus DSM 17521; assembly: GCF_000373265.1. Taxonomy (GTDB): domain Bacteria; phylum Bacteroidota; class Bacteroidia; order Cytophagales; family Hymenobacteraceae; genus Pontibacter; species Pontibacter roseus. Next base: position 13,277 of record NZ_KB890766.1, on the reverse strand, counting down.
GCACTCTCCGAGCCCGCTGTCTCTTCCCAGTCATCCTCGGTGATGCTATACCCTGTAGAGCGGTGGCTGATGCGCACGGTGGAGTTGTCCTGCTGCGCGCCATAGATGCGGTATGGGAAGTGGTTGTCCGTCACCACGCGGTAGAACTGACCGGTGGGCTGGTTGTCCATGGTGCTCCAGTTCATGCCGCCGTCAGACGTCACCTGCGCACCACCGTCGTCGGCTATCACCATGCGCGAAGGATTCTCAGGCGCAATCCAGAGGTCGTGGTGGTCTGAGTGGCCAGCGTAGGCGGAGGAGAAGGTCTTGCCACCGTCTTTGCTGCGGTGGTAGGCCACGTTCAGCACGTAGACCACGTCCTCGTCTTTCGGGTCGGCATACACGCGGGTATAGTACCAGGCACGCTGGCGCAGGTTGCGGTCATCATTCACCTTCTGCCAGGTCAGGCCGCTGTCATCGGAGCGGAACAGGCCGCCCTCCTCCGCTTCCACCATGGCAAACACGCGGTTGGAGTTGACCGGAGAAACGGCTATACCTATGATGCCCAGCGTACCCTTTGGCAGGCCTTCGTTCCGTGAAATCTCCTTCCAAGAATCGCCTTCGTCGGTGCTCTTCCAAATGCCGGAACCGGGTCCGCCTGAAGATAGGCTATAGGGATTACGGCGCACGTTCCAGGTGGTGGCGTATAGGATGCGTGGGTTATTCGGGTCGATAACGAGGTCAACGGCGCCGGCGTCCTTGTTGGCGAAGAGCGTCTTCTTCCAGGTCTTGCCGCCATCCGTGCTCTTGAACACGCCCCGCTCCTCGTGCGACTTGTACAAATCACCCATGGCCGCCACATACACGATATCCGGGTTCTGCGGGTGGATACGGATACGGCCGACGTGCTTGGAATCCTTCAACCCGATGTGCTGCCAGGATTTGCCGGCATCCACCGACTTCCAGACGCCATGGCCGGAGGACACGTTGCCGCGCACCGTTTTCTCCCCTTCTCCCACATACAGCACGTTCGGGTCGGCCTCACTCACAGCGACTGCGCCAATAGAGCCTCCAAAGAATTTATCAGAAATATTCTCCCAGGTAGAGCCGCCATCGGTGGTGCGCCACACGCCTCCGCCAACAGAGCCCATATAGTACAGATTGGGTTTGCCCGGCACACCCGTCACAGTGGCAGAGCGCCCACCCCGGAAGGGGCCGATAGAGCGCCAGGTTATACCGTTGTAGAGCTTGGCGTCAAATGGGGCGGCAGCTTCCTTTTGCTTGCCGCTACTGCTGCGCTGCTTCTGTTTTTGGGCCACCAGCTCTGTAGGTGCCAAGGTCAATGCCAGCAGCAGACAGGCCGCTGTGCCCGTTCTGTAAAGGGTTCTTTTCATGGAATGGTGCGTAAATTTTCGTCAGCTAGTTCAGTTTGGGTCAATGATTTAGGAAAGTTTAAGAAGAAAAGCAAGCGGGAATTTCCTGCTCACGCCTTGTCTGGCAGTATAATCCTCCGCTCCTCCCCCTCTTTTCAAACTGTCCTTGCCGCCTCCAGAAGCACGAAAGAAACAGAATTGGGGAGTCTGGAAATTTTCAGAAGGAGTACATAACATAGTATGTACAAAATATAGTATTTTGCTAGTCCATTGAAACTATACCTTGAATGAAACACCTCTACCGACAAACTAACTCTATTATCGGGCGGCTTCTGCTGTTCTTCACAGTCATCGTGCTCTTTACACAATGCACTCCGCCTCGCATTGCCATGCAACCGGGCAAGCGGGTAGAACAGCTGGGCGTATGCCTCGTTTTTGCGCCACAGGTTCCGCTGGAGTTTCAGGAGGAGTTTGAGAACACGCTGGAGCTTTACATGCAGCGCTACAACCAGGAGCGCCACGCCTTCCAACTCACCTCTTGCCAGGACACCAGCTCCCTTTCCATTTTCATTGACGATGTGCAGTACACCAACTCCAGCCAGCGCACCACGGGCTTTCTGGTAAGCGCGGTGGGTCTGATTGGCGTGCCCGTCGCCATGGTAGCCTCCGGACTTCCTTTCTACGCCTTCTTCTACTATTTCCCGAAGAACGAGACACTGGCCACGCTTGAGCTCAGCCGCGACCTGGGCCACCAGCAGTTCGGCCGCATGGCCCGCACCTATACCAGCGGTGGCATGTTCGGCAGCGACGAAAAGCAGCGCCTACGCCATTCCCAGAAATTCACAGAGCACCTCAACCTGCTCTTCAAAGAGCTGGAGAAATCGTATCAGAAGACCAGCAGAAGGTAACACCGAAACCCATACCTACAAAGGCCACAGCATGCTGATTGCTGTGGCCTTTGCCGTTTTTCATAGGTTCATACCTGATGCTATACCTTGACTATTCCCCCGGCCTCTTTCTCAGCACGCAGATGCAGATTTTAGAAACCAACGCTAAGGCTCCGAGTAAAAGAGAGACATGTGCTGGAAATTTTGTCGTGGCTTGGGCAACGTTCGGTTCCGAATAAAGACAAAAATGGAAAGCTGGAGGGCCCGGGTGACAGAATGACATAGAAAAGCAGCCTAAAACGCCTTGGCACATACCTTGATATAGAGGTATCAACAGTAATAGAATCGTATTAGAAATTATATAATAAAACTATAGAATGGGAAAGATAATTGGTATTGACTTAGGTACAACCAACTCCTGCGTTGCCGTAATGGAAGGTAACGAGCCGGTGGTTATACCCAACAGCGAAGGCCGCAGAACAACACCGTCTATCGTCGCATTTTTGGATGGCGGCAATGGAGAGCGTAAGGTAGGTGACCCTGCCAAGCGCCAGGCAATTACAAACCCTCAAAACACCATCGCTTCCATTAAGCGCTTCATGGGCCACAGCTACAATGAAGTGAGCGAAGAATCGAAGCAGGTTTCTTACAAAGTGGTGCAGGGTGGCAATAACACCGTGCGCGTGGAGATTGGCGACCGCCAGTACACGCCACAGGAAATCTCTGCTATGGTGCTTCAGAAGATGAAGGCCACAGCCGAAGATTATCTGGGCACTACGGTAACGGAAGCCGTAATCACAGTACCTGCTTACTTCAACGACGCACAGCGCCAGGCTACCAAAGAGGCCGGCCAGATTGCAGGCCTTGAGGTGAAGCGTATCATCAACGAGCCAACAGCAGCAGCGCTTGCCTATGGCTTGGACAAGAAGCACAAAGACCAGAAAATAGCGGTATTCGACCTTGGTGGCGGTACCTTCGATATATCCATTCTGGAGCTGGGCGACGGCGTGTTTGAGGTTCTCTCTACCAACGGTGACACGCACTTGGGTGGTGACGACTTTGACCAGGTTATCATCAACTGGCTGGCGGATGAGTTCAAGAAAGACGAAGGCCTGGACCTGCGCAAAGACCCAATGGCGCTTCAGCGCTTGAAGGAAGCCGCTGAGAAAGCCAAAATCGAGCTCTCTTCTTCTAACGAGACTGAAATCAACCTGCCTTACATCATGCCGGTGGATGGTGTTCCGAAACACTTGGTACGCAAACTCACTCGCGCCAAGTTCGAGCAGCTGTCTGATGACTTGATTCGCCGCTCCATGGAGCCTTGCAAGAAGGCCCTGCAGGATGCGGGTTTGTCTACTTCTGACATCGACGAGGTGATTCTGGTAGGTGGTTCTACTCGTATACCGAAGGTGCAGGAAGAAGTAGAGAAGTTCTTCGGCAAGAAGCCTTCTAAAGGTGTGAACCCAGATGAGGTGGTGGCCATCGGTGCTGCGATTCAGGGTGGTGTACTGACAGGTGAAGTAAAAGACGTGCTTCTGCTGGACGTGACCCCGCTTTCATTGGGTATCGAGACAATGGGTGGTGTGATGACCAAGCTCATCGAATCTAACACGACTATACCTACGAAGAAGTCTGAGACTTTCTCAACCGCATCTGACAACCAGCCTTCTGTGGAGATTCACGTGCTACAGGGCGAGCGCCCAATGGCCAAGGACAACCGCACCATCGGACGCTTTCACTTGGACGGTATTCCACCAGCACCGCGTGGTGTTCCGCAAATCGAGGTTATCTTCGATATCGACGCCAACGGTATCCTGCACGTGACTGCCAAGGACAAAGCGACTGGCAAAGAGCAGAAAATCCGCATCGAGGCCTCTTCTGGTCTGAGCGAGCAGGAAATCGAGCGTATGCGTCAGGAAGCCGAAGCCAACGCAGAGGCGGATAAGAAGGCGAAGGAAGAGATTGAGAAGCTGAACGCGGCCGACTCCATGATTTTCCAGACCGAGAAGCAGCTGAAAGAGTATGGCGACAAACTGTCTGCCGGCAACAAGTCTAACATCGAGACCGCGCTGGGCGAGCTCAGAACAGCACACGGTGCGAAAGACGTGGCAGGTATAGACAGAGCCATCGAAAGCCTGAACAACGCTTGGCAGGCCGCCTCTCAGGAGATGTATGCGGCTACGCAGGGTGCCCCAGGCGCTGATGCTGGCGGCAACGGCCAGCAGGCTGGCGGTCCGGGCGCAGGCCCTCAGAACGCAGGCGCTGAAGACGGCGGTGTGACCGACGTGGACTACGAAGAAGTAGACGGTAAGAAATAAGAATAACTCAAACTATAATGGAATCCCCTGTCGAGTTTCGGCAGGGGATTTTTTTGTTTTAGCCAGCAGGTGCTCCTAAACCAAAAAAGCTTGCTCTGCCAATCCAGGCTGTTGGCTACTATTTGATAGCACATTATAAGGACCATCTGGTTCATTTGTCTCTACTTCTACTAAGTTTAACGCCATCCTGTCCAGACTGCTCGAAGACACCTATGCTTCATGAGATTTACCCACATTCCCTCCTATTCAAGGCGATTTCAATGCACTGTAAGGCATACCTGTAAGTAAAATGGTCTTTTTCTGGTTACTATATATTTAATAAGCAATGCATTTATAATCCTATCAACATAATATTAATTAATCTTTTGGTTTTTGAACTTATAGTAGGCAAAAGACCGCAAGTCACTTCATAGATAGCTTCTCTATTTATAATTATTTCAAAGCCAACAATTCATTAGACTAAATAAATATATTAAATTAAATATTGTTAATTTTTTGCTTCACAGCTAGTAATCATATATTATTATATCATAAAATGAAGTGTGAGCGAGCAGTAGCGTAAGGAGCAGCAGATGCCATTTACTAACTTTCTTATTCTACTGAAGCGACAGTATACGCAGAGGTTGTCACTATTCTAAGTAAAATCGCATACATACCAACTTTTCGAGTGCTTACTATTTTCCAATTATAAGTTATCTGGCATCTATGGTCCACTTTTACCCTCTCTTGTTGTCAATCTTCGCAGTAGCGGCCATTTTATTGCTCAGGAGGATTCCTATCCTGTTCTGTTACCCTCGCTTGCTTGTACCTGCACAGGTTGGGCAAGTTGTATTTACGCACCGCAACATCTAGCAGCCCGCGTCATGAGGTTTTTTACTACGACAGCCATCACACTTATTCTGGTTCTGGGCAGCTACTGCGTGCAAGCGGCCACCTATTACATCAGCACCGCCGGTAACGACAACAATATTGGCTCCTCAGCGACAAAGGCTTGGGCCAGCATAGCCAAGGTCAATGCCACCATCTTCTATCCGGGGGACTCCATCCTGTTTGAAGGGGGTTCTACTTTTCCTGGGAGCCTTCTCTTTTATTTGAATGCTAAGGGCACCGCAGAGAAACCCATTGTGGTAGGCTCTTTTGGAAATAACAGAGCGACTATCACTAGTGGTACCGCGGCTGGTATAATCCTTTACAACACAGCTGGCTTCAAAATCGAAGACCTAATATTTATAGGTTCAGGTCAAGAAACAAATACTACAATAGGGGTGAACGTTTATATGGATTTGCCCAAGACACGTCTATCCTACATATACATAGACAATGTAGAAGCTTCTGGTTATCGTGAAGCAGGTATAGGTGTTGGCAGTGGCAACGGTACAAGTGGGTTTGACAACGTTTCTATCACAAACTGTTCTACACACACGAATGGGGACAAGGGCATAAATATATATGCTTCTCCTTTTAAAATAGGGCACAAAAATGTTTATGTAGCTAACTGTAAAGCATTTGACAACTCCGGCATACCGACTAGGACAAACATCCACAGCGGCAGCGGCATCGTCATGAGCGGTGTCGATGGTGGTATAATCGAGTATAGCGAGGCCTATAACAACGGATGGCTGAATGCATGGAAATCCGGAGGGCCTGTTGGTATCTGGGGCTACATGTGCAACAACCTCATCATACAGCGCAACGAATCCCACCACAACAGGACTGGCACCGCAAAAGACGGTGGTGGGTTTGACATTGATGGAGGAAGTACTAACTCCATCATGCAGTACAACTATTCGCATGACAATGAAGGGGCCGGTTATCTTCTTGCGCAATTTGACAATGCTCCGGCCATGGAGAACATCATCATTCGTTACAACATCAGCGAAAACGATGGCAGGAAGAACAACTATGGCGCCATCCATTTATGGTCTACAACTAAGGGCGCGCAACCCATCAAAAATGCCCAAATCTATAACAACACCATCTATCAGTCTAAATCAGCACAGGGCAACCCCAAGGCCGTATGGGTTCAGGCTGGCGGCGCCACTCAGGCTACGTTCCGCAACAACATTTTTGTGACGACTGGTGAGGCCCTGGTGCAGGTGGATGTGCCGGCAAACATTCGGTTCGAAGGGAACAACTATTGGTCTTCTGGAGTAAAACCAAGTTTCAGATGGGGCACCACCACCTACGACTCTCTCCCTAAGTGGCAGATGGCCACTGGCCAGGAGCAGCGTGATGGTGTATCCGTAGGATATTTTCTTGACCCAAAACTTAAATCTCCAGGTAAAGGCGTTACAGTGGCCAACTCCCATGCTCTGTACACCTTGAAGGGATATGAACTCGAAAAAGGTTCTGCTATGGTGGGTAAGGCGCTTGACCTAAAAAGGGATTACAAATTGGAGACCGGTGAATCTGACTTTTGGGGCAACAGCATCACCCAACGTAACGACCTCTGCATAGGCGCAAACCAGTTGACGGACAATAGCAAGGCCTGCCTACAGGGCGGTATGCTGCCTCTCACATTCGGTCAGGCTACCGGCGGAATCTATTCCGGAAGTGGTGTACAAGAGGGAGTTTGGATTAATCCTTTGGCCGCAGGTGTGGGCAACCATCCGCTCAGGTATACCTATACCGATGCTGCCGGGCAAACTCATACGCAACACCATACTGTCACTATTAGCGACGCATCGTCTTCTGAATGGACAGGTGGAGCGGGCTCCTCTGCATGGCTCGAGAGTGACAACTGGAGTACCTGCATACCTACGACCAAAATAGATGTCCATATACCTGGTTCACAGGATGCCTCGACCTCTATCCCCACTATCAAGACCGGAGAACATGCCTATGCTCGTAATCTGTCCGCAGCAGGCCCTGTCTCCATTGAAGATGAAGGCTCCTTGGAAATAAGCGGCAAACTCATGGTAGCCAATCTTCAGGCAGCTCCTCACTCTAACATCATCTTTTACGGAGAGGCATCACAAGCTATACCTCATGGTACTTATGGAAACCTGCTATTAAAAGGAACAGGCAAAAAAACATTGGCAGGCGATGTCACAGTTGTGAACATGCTGGATTTGGACCAGGTAAAGCTGTTCTTAGGTAACCATGACTTGAATCTCACTTCCTCAGGTAGTGTCTCTAACTATACCCAGTCAAGTTATATTGTGACAGATGGCACTGGCCAACTCACCTTCCAAGGTATAGGACCAGGCATTACGAAGGTATTCCCGGTTGGCACTGCAGGGAGCTTTGCCCCTGTCCGGTTGCAAAACGATGGTGTGACAGACAACTTTGGCATCAGAGTAGAAGAAGGGTTCAAGACCTATACCCCTGAGGGAGGCATTGCCGTGGAAGGAGCCGTGAACAAGACCTGGCACATCACTGAGGAAACGGCTGGCGGCTCCAGCGCATCTCTGAACCTGCAGTGGAACATCTCTGACGAACTTCCTAATTTCAAACGCGACGCGAGCTACATCAGCCACTTTGAAGATGGTGAATGGGATGTGGTCGAAAACAGTATCGGAACCGTGTCCAAAGGCATCATTCCCAACACCTATTCTATCAACATCAAAGGCGTAACCTCGTTCTCTCCTTTTGCTGTTGCCAGCATCCAGAGTATGCCTGTTCCCCTGCCTGTGTCACTTGTATCTTTCAAGGCTAAGCAACAGGGCTTTGATGTAGTATTGGAATGGGCTACTGCTTCAGAACAAAACAACATGGGCTTCGAGGTGGAAGTAGCCGAAAACGGGGAACCGTTTCGCAACATCGGCTTCCTGAAAAGCCACTCCCCTAACTCGCAAATGATGCAGCGCTATACATTCAGAGAGGCAGGTATACGAGAGGTAGGCACCAGGCACTACCGCCTGCGCCAGATTGACTTTGACGGGACCATCACCTACTCTGCTGTTCAGACCATAGAGTTCAACAAGTCAGATTTGCTGGCATCAGCATACCCAAACCCTTTCTCAGACATTGTTACACTGGAGCTTGAGGCACTGGACCGACAAGTGATGCTTGTAATAGTGACAGACGCACAGGGAAAGGAAATACTTCGTGAGTCCATACCAGTGCAAAAGGGCCTTTTGAGACTCCCTATCAATCTGAGCAAAGTGCCGAACAAGTCAGTTTGTTTTATGACTGCGATGTACAACAACAAGGCACACCACTACAAACTGCTGAGGAACTGAGGCACCTGAGTGTTCTTATCGAAAGCGAAACTTAACAGGAGGGAAACGGCGAAATGGCCGTTTCCCTCTTTTTTATTTACACGGTATAGGAACGTAGCAACAATTTTAATGAAAGCCTGCCGTTTTAATAAGTTGTTGTGGAAGATGGCGTAGCCGCCGCCTCTGCTACATTTATGTCAAACATTCGTATATTGTACCATTCAATGTAAAAATTGTTTATCCTTCTTGACACACCTGCTTCAAAGGTTTTACAACAAGGGTGACAGATGGATGCATTTATTGATAAGCTACAACTTCATGCCGCAAACAAAGACATCCTGGGATTGGGAGATATCCAGTAAGACCAGCTATTGGGGTGCCAGTCTGGGCGAGATGTGGTCCTTTCGTCACCTGCTGGCCGGGCTGGTCAAAAGAAATTTTCTCCTGAAGTATCAGCAGACCATATTGGGACCATTCTGGATTCTATTTCCACCGCTCCTGACACTGGTCACCTATGTGGTCGTGTTTGGGAAGTTTGTGGGTATACCTACCGGAACGTTGCCTCCTGTGCTGTTTTATTTTGCAGGCATCATCCTATGGAGTTTTTTCAGCGACAGCTTCACGGGCACGGCAACCACCTTCAGGGACAATGTGCACCTCTTCAGCAAAGTCTATTTCCCGCGCCTTGTGGTTCCGCTATCCGTTATAAGCACACAGCTATATAACTTCGGAATTCAACTGATGATGCTTTTGGCACTGGTGCTGTACTACTGGTTATTTCAGGATTTAACCATACCGATAGGTATAGGCATCCTCTGGTTTCCGGTGGCTGTTGTCACAACGGCCGTTCTTGCGTTGGGGATGGGGCTGTTCTTCTCCGTTCTCACGGCTAAGTACAGGGACATGGGCTACCTCATCAGCTTAGGTGTCCGTCTGTTCCTGTATGTGACGCCCGTGATTTACCCTCTGGCTTCTGTCCCAGAGCAGGTACGGTGGGTTGTCCAGCTGAATCCGCTTACGCCGGTATTTGAGTTGTTCCGTCTGTCATTGTTAGGAGAAGGGACGGTGTCTCCCGTTGCCCTGCTGTATAGTATTCTTTTCACGGCGGCCTTTTTTAGTGTCTCCCTGATGTGGTTCAACAAGCAAGGCGACAAATTGATAGACATAGTGTAGACAGGACAAGGTATGGCAGACGACATCATCCGGGTAGAGAACTTATCCAAGCTATACAGGCTCGGGACCATAGGGACAGGGTCCTTTAGGCAAGACCTACAGCATTGGTGGAATCTCTATGTGCTGAGAAAAAAAGACCCCTTCTTTCAACTGGGCAGTGCTTCGGGACATGCCGCCGCCCGCGACCACATATGGGCATTGCAGAACATCAACTTCGACGTGAAACAGGGGGAATCTGTCGGCATTATAGGCAGCAACGGCTCTGGCAAATCCACTTTACTGAAAATAGTGTCTCGTATAGTAAAACCTACCACGGGTACTGTGAAAGGCAAAGGCAAGGTGAGCAGCCTGCTGGAAGTGGGAACTGGTTTTAACAAGGAACTGACCGGGCGCGAGAATATTTTTATCAGCGGCTACATTCTGGGTATGAGTAAAGCAGAGGTAGCAGCCAAATTCGATGAGATAGTGGACTTTTCAGGTATAGAGGAGTTCATCGACACGCCCGTCAAGCGCTACTCTTCTGGCATGTACGTACGCTTGGCCTTTGCCGTGGCCGCCCACCTGGAGCCTGATATCCTGATTGTGGATGAGGTGTTGGCCGTTGGCGATGCTGATTTTCAGAAGAAATGCCTGGGCAAGATGAAGGACGTATCCCGGGGACATGGTAGAACAATCCTTTTCGTCAGCCACAATATGCAGGCGGTCAATACTCTATGTGATAGAGCAATTTGGTTAAACAAAGGTATACTCAAAGAAATAGGACCTTCGACTACTGTGGCTAATAAGTACATTGCCAGCATGCAAAAGTTTAACCTCTCTCAAAGTTGGGAGAACCTTAAAGATGCTCCAGGCAACGATTTGGTACGCTTCAAGCACGTGGAGCTTATACCACACATTGAAGAAACGGATGGCATAATAGATGTTCGCACACCATTGACTGTGAGGTTCCAGTTCTGGAACCTTCTTCATGATGTGAGCCTTAACGTAGGACTCGTGTTGTATTCGTATAGCGGAGATTGCGTTTTTGACTTACTGTCTCCAGCCGCACACTGCCATGAAGGTATCGTCAGTGGTGAGTGCAGCATTCCTGGCAACTTTTTAAATGATGGCTCTTATTATATAACGCTCAACGTTGCCAAGGACGCTGCCATCAAGCTGTACGATTTGGAAGAATGCCTGTCTTTTGATGTAGAGGACTACCGTGGAGGCATTCAGTACTTTGGCAAATGGTGTGGTATTGTAAGACCCAAGTTCCCATTCCTACTAGGGCAAAAAGAACTGATATCAGAATCATAGCTTTACCCCATGGCCCTTAATCCCCTAGTATCAGTTGTTATACCCTGTTACAATCATGGCAGATATCTACAGACGGCAATAAACAGTGTATTAGCTCAGTCTTACCAGAATTTTGAGATTATTGTCATAGATGATGGGTCTGTGGATAATACAAGAGATGTAGCTCAGCAAAACAAAAGGGTACAGTACATATACCAAAATAATCAAGGTCTTTCGGCAGCCAGAAACAAAGGCATAGATAGCTGCAAGGGCGATTATTTGGTGTTTCTGGATGCAGACGATTATTTGTACGAAACTGCCCTTGCAATAAACCTCAGCTACATCCAGAGAAATGAAAGACTTGCCTTCGTATCAGGAAGCCATGATAAGATTTTCACTGCTTCCAACACTGTGCAGCCTGTCATTAAGACAATAAATGCTGACCATTACACGCATCTGCTTAAAGGAAACTACATAGGTATGCATGCAACCGTCATGTACAGAAGATGGGTGTTCAATGAATTTCTATTCGACACTTCTCTTAAAGCCTGTGAGGACTATGATTTATACCTCAAAGTTACCAGAAAGCACCCCGTTTTACATCACGCGAATAAAGTAGCGGCCTATTGCTTTCACGGTTCAAATATGTCTAACAATGCTCCCTTGATGTTGAAGACAGCATTAAAGGTACTGAACCGTCAAAAGGCATGCCTATCAAACCCATCAGAAGTTATGGCTTACTCTGAAGGTGTTAATTTTTGGAAATCGTATTATGCACAGGAACTATACACGAAACTGTGGGAAGAAAAGGGAATATCGTGGAGAGACTATTACACGCTTTTAAGATATACTCAAAACCTAACATTCCATGAGTTTTATAACATCAGCAAAATGAGCGTCATATACAAGATGCTACAGCGTACTAGTTCTAAAAGAATCACAAAAAAACTGAGGTCTTACCTTCCTGATAAAGTCCCCCCCGTACCATTACCTGGAAAAGTAAGACTTGGTGATTTCAATCGCCTTATTCCTTTCAGTAGGAATCCTGAGAGCGACAGAGGCGGTTCCATGGAGAGCTATTATATCGGAAACTTCTTAGGAAATGAATCACTTAACATCAAAGGCAGCGTTCTAGAATTTGATAGTAACCAATACACCTGTAAATATGGCGCTGACAGAGTTGAAAATAGCCACATTCTCCATCTTGATAAACAACTGGAAACTGGTAATGACGGATGCATGGAGGATATCAGGGCTATACCGGATGAAACTTTCGATTGCATCATACTGGCACAGAAATTAAACCTTGTTTATGACTTCCAGGGTATTCTCAGGGCCTGCTACCGAATCTTAAAACCCGAAGGAGTTATGATGATAACTGTCCCAGGAATCATACCAGCAAATAGTGCCGGTTCAGAAAAAGCCCATCTTTGGACGTTCACTGATAAGTCTGTTTTAAAGCTTTTAGAAGAAACATTCCCAGAATGCACAACAGAAGTTTATAGTTATGGAAATGTCTTTACTGCTAGCGCCAGCTTGTATGGCTTAGGTTACCCGGAGATTCCCTATGAGATGCTCGCTTTCAACGACCCTGACTACCAAGTTATAATAACAGCAAAAACAACTAAATAAATTGATAGCCGATTGATTGAATGCTGAACTCAATCCCTAGTGATAACCCACATTACATCGCCAGCCTTAGATTGAATAATTACATGAATTTTAACCAGCACTATGCTTTGAGATTTAGTATACAGGCTTACAGCTAACTCTTTTCAAAAAGTATCTGATTGTCATGGAACGCATTCCTACCTCCCCTCCCATCATCCCTCCCCTAGACCCATCCGAGGAGAGACCACTGTGGTCTGTTATGATTCCGGTGTATAACTGTTCCCAATTTCTGGTATACACCCTAGAAAGTGTNTTGGAGCAGGGTATACCTGTAGAACAGATGCAGATTGAGGTAGTAGACGATGCCAGCACTGATGCTGATGTAGAAAAGATAGTGCAGGAGGTAGGCAAAGGCAGGATAAGCTATTATAGGCAACCCCAGAACGTAGGCAGCCTGCGCAACTTCGAAACCTGCATCAATCACGCGAAAGGCCACCT
>NZ_KB890765.1 GCF_000373265.1 Pontibacter roseus DSM 17521 | reverse complement strand
CTACTACAGCAAAAAAGCCGCTCCACGTATATTAGGGCGGCTTTTTTGGTTCGATAATTTCCCCCCTTCGGTTGATTCTGAGGTTGCTCGCCTCAAAATTCTACTTCTACACTACAGCTAAGGAGTGTGCCAGGTGAGTATTTTGCTAAAAAAGGCTCCGACCTAGGTCTCACCTTTCCCATACGAAAGCCAAAAACGTACCTCTCGCCCAATGCTGCTAACTGCTTACCTGCACTTAAGAAGAACAGTTTATCCGTTATGTTTGGAGTGCATCAGGGCTGATAGTGCCTACACGTCGTATTACCTGATAACTGAAAGCTAATACAGCAAGCGCAGAAATTGAGAACCATAAAATTCGATAAAACCAAGTGCGGTGTAGAGGTCTTGCTAAGGGTGGGATCAGGAGATGAAATAAAAGAAGCGTATACCAATACAGAGGTGTACAATACCGACTATTTTGAGATCCTGATTTTCAGAAAAGCGAAAGGGCATCTCGAACTGAACCAGCGAAAGATCGACTTGGTCGACAATACCATTGTCTACATTTCTCCATTTCAGAAGAGGCAATGGAAATTGGACCCAAACCACCTGGACTTCACTTTCCTTATTTTCCAGGAAGGCTTCCTCAACGACTTCTTTTCCGACAAGCTGTTCACCTACCGGCTTCTTTATTTTTACCAGCTGGATTACCCGCTGAACATGAGAGTCACAGCGGGGTATATCCAGAAAGCCTGCAGCACACTCACTGAAATTCACACCGAACTGAAGGAGACGAAACCAGACAGCGAACATCTTATCCGCTCCCTTCTCTATTATTTGCTGTTGAAACTCAACAGGGATTATGCCCAGCAAAACAACCTGCCACTCGATAAGCCGGAGAACAACTATGCCTATCAGTTTAAAAGGTTACTTGAGCTACACATCAAGGAAAAGCAGCGGATTGGAGAGTACGCGGAGCTTTTAGGCATCAGTAGAATCACGCTGAACAAAGCGGTACAGGCCCAATTCAACGTGACGGCCACCCATTTACTTAAACAAAGGCTGCTCTTTGAAATCAAGAACTACCTGATCCATTCTGGTCTGACTGTAGCCGAGATAGCGCACGAACTCCACTTCTCGGAGCCTAACCACTTGATGCGGTTTTTCAAGGCGCAAACCGGCCAGACTACCACCGTCTTCCTTGCCGATTATCAAAATGGTAGCATAGCATAAGGCTTTGGTAGGCTGCAAGCATTCCGCTATTCCGACCTTTGCGTCGGGTTCATTACTTCACAAATGTTGTAAGGGATGAAACACGGACCATAACAAAACAGAACGATTATGAAAAGAGTATTTTTACTGGTAGCGTTAACTTTATCTGCTACCTTTTCTTTTGCACAAGGCAAAGCAGACACGAAGGCTAGTCTTCAGCTAGTCAGAAACGCCACTTTGATTATAGAGTATGCCGGGCAGAAAATTTTAGTTGACCCGATGCTTTCTCCAAAGGGAGGCTTTCAGTCTTTCGCTGGAATCGAGCGGAACCCTACGGTCGAATTGAAGATGCCGGTAAGTGAAATCACCAAGGGCCTTGATTTGGTCATGGTGACGCATAGCCATCCCGATCACTTCGATGAGGCCGCAAGCAAGACCCTGGATAAATCTGTACAACTGATAAACCAGCCTGCTGACAGAGATTTTTTCAAGAAGGAAGGGTTCATCAACGCAGAAACCCTGGATAACAGCAGGGTATGGAATGATATAAGCGTTCACCGGGTAGAGGCACAGCATGGAACCGGCGAGGTACTGAAGATGATGGGCAAGACCTCGGGTTTTGTGCTCAAGGCCAAAAACCAGCCTACTATCTACATCGTCGGGGATGCTATCTGGACAGAGGAAATCAAAAAGACCATCAAGGAATATAAGCCTGACTATATCATCGTCAACTCCGGGGGTGCAGTTGTGCCTGGCTTTGAGAAGACCCCTATCCTGATGGATGAGGACCAAACGATGGCGTTGGTAAAGGAAAGTGGAAAGGCAAAGGTCATCGCAGTGCATATGAATGCGCTGGACCATTGTCGCACCACAAGAGAGTCACTTCGTCAAAAAGCAGAAAGTTTGAATATCGGAGTAGATAAACTGATTATTCCGCAGGATGGCGAGGTAGTGAAGTTATAAATCTGAATATTTGACTATTGCTTCAAAAACTCCCTTAAATCTACTAAATCCCTGTGGATAAAGTTCGATAATTCAATCATACGGGCTACTCAAAAGCCTCTCAGCTAACGCTGAGGGGCTTTTTTTATGCACTTCGGACACCAAAGCAGCCTCTCCCCTACTACTGAGCCTCTAGAAGTCTAAGCTGCTGTGGCATCCGGGAGCAATCCACAGGTAAGCCCTTCGCCCCACATCTGCCTTTTGCTTGTTATGTCAGATTTGAGCTCGACTGAAAGGCTTAGGAGACTATGCAACGATGTACCTTCAGTATTGTGTCTCACTTACCCATCTCTTAAAACAAATATCTCCTTTGATTCATGAGACGGCAAAACAGGACTCCAGGCTCACCCCTAGCTTAGAAGCAAGTCTGAGACTCATAAAATGGCCGTTTTATGGGACTACAATTTCAGGGCTAGACACAACTAGTGCAGCACGTATGGCCCTTAAGGCCTCAGCAGCGTTACGTTTTACATCTTCCCTTGTTTATAGAATTTCTATACCCAGACTATCTTAGAGGTCCATGTACATGTTAGCAGCTTACGCTGCCCAATCCAGTCTCTCTCAACCGGAGCCCTGCGGTGTTCAGAGACAGAACACACCAGTTCGTCTAAAAAATGAAAAATATACAAAAGGTACCTTGTATTACAAAGTACTGTATATAACTTTGTACTACTAGACTGCTACATTACCTCGTGCCAACATAGTAGTCATTGTTCATAGAATATTCAGAGTCAGTAACAGCTCCTGCTTTCTATGACAGCCCTGGTTAATCTCCATTTTCTCTTATAAACAACTAAAACTATGACAATCAAAAAAATCTTACTGCTGCTGTTTTTCTTCGGGAACATGATGTTGGCGACTGCCCAACAAACTAAAATGATCAACGTCGGGGACCACTCCTTGGAGATGATTCAGGCCGGGACAGGCGAGTATACTGTTATCTTCGAATCGGGCTTCGGAACATCCTATAAAGTATGGGGTAACGTAGCATCTGAAGTGATGCAAACAAACCAGGTGATGCTGTACTCAAGAGCCGGAACAGGCAATTCAGAAGCAAATCCGAATCTGCATACCCTGGAGCAGGCTGTGAAGGACCTGGAATCCCTTATCGAAAAGTCCAGCCTGAAAGCACCTTTTATTTTAGTGGGCCATTCGTATGGAGCCTTCATCATCCGCGCCTACGCATCGAAGCATCCGGATAGAGTGAAGGGTTTGGTATTTGTTGACCCGGCACATGAAGTAATGATGCAGGAACTGAAGATGGTTGATTCTGCCAAAGCGGTAAAAGACATCGAAATGCAGAACAGCTTAGTGCCTGCCAAGTTCAAACAGGAAAATGACGCCATCAACAAAATATTCGAGAAAGCCCAGCTGCCTGATTTTGGGAAGCTGCCACAGGTACCGGCCGTGGTGCTGACTTCGGTACAGAAGCGAACGAATCCAGAGCTGTTTCTGCACGAGCAGAAGGGTGTTGAAGTATGGCGAAACCTGCACAACGAGTTCTTTAGCCAGTTTACCAGCGGCGCCCATGTGGTGACAGCCAATAGCGGGCATAACATACACCGCGAAGAGCCCGAACTGGTCATCAATGCAATAAAGCAGGTAGTGCAATTAGCCACTAAGGAAAGGGCACGTCAGGAACACGAAGCAAAAATTACAGCGCTGAGTGAAAAACTGAACCAGGCTTCGGCCTTACTCGATAAGCGAAAAGAGCAGAAGGCCGAAGCGCTTGTATCTGACGCCTTGAAAAGCTCAGGGTTTGATGAGCGAACGATAAACACCATTGCCTACCTGCAGCTCGGTAACCCACAGAGTATAGCTGTGGCAGTTCTTATCTTCAAGTTCAACACCCTTCAATATGCCGGGTCTGCGAACGCTTTTGATAGCTACGGAGAAGCACTGATGCAGCAGGGAAAAACAAAGCTGGCAGAACAGCAGTTTAACAAAGCCATTGAACTGGCTACTGCCGCTAACGACGCATCAACGCTTAAAAACAGCCGGAGTAATCTGGAGAAGCTCAGTCAGATGAAGAAGGGGAAATAACTGAAGGGGTATAAGCCACCCGGCTGCTGTATCTTATAGAATAAGAGGACAGAGTTTGCTTTCTACTTTTATATTGGGGGAGTATTTGAATCAAAGCACCTTCAAAAAGGTGTAACTCCTTTAGTAATATAGAATGAACAATCTTGAGTAGCTATCATAAATAAAATCCGCTGTAGCAACTTTATATCAAGAATTACCCATCGTTCATAATTATCCATTTCGAAACCTAACACAACATGAAGTATAGATTTCTATTGATTCTACTTTTCACTTTAGTATCAGGCCAGCTAGCCGCACAAGCAAAGCCTATCAACGAGGCAAAATTTATTTCCATTGGTGGTATAGAGCAGTGGGTAACCATTAGCGGCGATGACAGTTCTAACCCTGTTATCCTGTTTCTGCATGGAGGGCCTGGCAGCACCATGAGTCAGTACGATGACGCTATCTATGGACATTGGGAAAAAGAATTCGTGCTGGTGTATTGGGACCAGCGGGGAGCAGGAAGAACCTTTGGCCGCAATGCCCCTGAAAATGTAACTGAAGACTACTGGATTGAGAACCCACTGACCGTAGAGCGCATGACCGCCGACGGGATTGAACTTTCTGAGTACCTGATTAAACACCTCGGGAAACGGAAAATAACTCTTGTTGGAACCTCCTGGGGGTCGGTACTGGGAGCCAACATGGCCTTAAGGCGTCCAAATCTTTTCACTGCCTACATAAGCCATTCACAAATAGTCAATGGGGAAGAAGGGTTCCTGAATGCGTTTAATAAAGTGTCCAAACTTGCTCTGGCTGCCAAAGACCAGGAATCTTTAGACAAATTAGCAACCTTAGGCCCTCCACCTTATGAGGATGCCAGAAAATCAGGCCAACTCATGCGCATCATTAAAAAGTATGAGCGGGAGAATTCAATACCTGCTCCGGCCAATTGGTGGAAGGTGACGAGCGAATATGATAATGAGAAAGATGCCAATGACAGGTATAACGGGGATGAGTATTCTTTCCTATACTTTGCCGGTCACAAACAAATGGGAATCAAGCCAATACAAGCTGGGGTAAATTTCATGAAGGATGGTCTGCGCTATAAGACCCCTGTGTACTTCATTCAGGGCGAGGAAGATATCTTAACCGCTCCAGAACTTACCAAAGCGTATTTCGATAAAGTGAGAGCTCCTAAGAAAGAGTTCATGCTTGTGCCCGGTGCAGCCCACGGCCATAACCAGGCTGTAGTAGATGCGCAGTATAAAGCTGTAAAAAAGGCCTTAAGCCTTCGCTAGAAAATTGTAGTCAAGTTATTATAAATTACCTACAACCATACTTATAAGGTAGCAAAATACCTTATAAGTATGGTTGTAGTCCAAATCGTTGATTATCTTCTGAGGGTCATCCTTTCGTCTCATCAAACCCTCTATTTCCGGGACAGCCAACCCAAAAGCAAACGGATTGCAAACCGAAAGCAAACCTGAATTCATTAGGTGGTGTAACTACCAGATTTCCATTGAACATGAAGGTTAGCGGTACTCACTATTTTAAGAGACATTTATTCCAGGGCAAGGATACTGAGCGCTTCCCGTGTTGTCAGATTGTAGGACTTTTGGAGAAGGCTGACTACTAAAACGGTATTTTGATTAATTTTTTATTGTCATTATTTTTACTTGATTTATAGTGAAATTGAATTTTCCCATTTTCTTATCTGGTTGTTTTTCAAAATATCACATAGCGGTATAGCCACCATCAACAGCATATACCGCACCTGTCACAAAAGAAGAATCATCTGAAGCCAGCCATAAATTTGCCTGGGCTACTTCTTCAGCCTTTGCAAAACGTCCTAGCATACTTAGTTGTTTGGCATACTCTTCTGCATTTAACCCAAACTGTTCTAACGCTCCTCTCAGCATTGGCGTGTCAATCGCGCCGGGCGCTACAGAGTTAATACGGATGCCGTGAGGAGAATAGTCCATTGCCGCACTCTTTGTCAACCCAATCACAGCGTGTTTGGCAGCAATATAGGCTGGGGTTCCAGGCTGTGGACGAATACCACTAACAGAAGAAGTGCAAATAATGGAACCTCCGGCGCCTTGAGCCATCATTTGCCGCACTTCATATTTAAGACACAGCGCAACACCTTTCAAATCAATTGACATTAACCGGTCCCAGTACGCTTCATCAAAATCGGCAATCGGCTTGTCATCTGGAGTAATAGCTGCATTATTTAGGGCAATATCGAGTCTTCCATAAGTCTCCACCGTAAATTTCACCATCTGCTGAACGTCCTCTGATTTTGAGACATCTGTCTTTACAAATGAACATTCGCCGCCTGCAGCTTTTATTTTATTCGTCTGCTCCTGTCCTTTTTCTACATTAAAATCAGCAATGACCACTTTCGCCCCCTCTTTTGCAAAAAGCTCAGCCGTTACTGCGCCCATACCCTGCGCACCACCGGTAATGATTGCGACTTTGTTTTCAAGCTTTTTCATAGTACTAAATTTTTATCGTGATTAATTGTTGAATAGTCTATCGGGGATTTCAAATTCCTGGAGTTAGTGACAAAAAAACAGGGCTGAATGACTACTCACCCTGTCTGGAAACAAATTCTGAAGTTCCCTTCTGCTTAACCTTGCGCTCGCTGAATAATCTCCCTTACCCATTGAGTCAGCCGCGATTAGCAGTCCCGTTCGAGGTGCAGGTACTCCAGGGATTTATGGAAATGAGTAGGTTAGTGAGAGCCATATTCGTCCGTCACAAAAACAAAGTCGCCTGCCTCATAAACCTTGGCCTACACCACTGTGTGTCCGTGCTCAAGCTTCTGCATGCCAGGATGGTAGGGCAGGTATAATGGGCAAGGCTGGTGGGTTCGACGCATAGCGCCCCCACTTACTATTTGCCCTGCTTCTTGACTAATGTCTATACCTAGCTTATCAATAAAGGGCTATGCCGCAACATATAGTTGTGGTACTACTATTCAAATATACCTTTTCTTTGTTTTACGATAAGACAAAGTAATGTTAGGGTTTTTGGTCGGCGGCGCTGCTGAGGTACTTGTCCAGTTTGGCACGATGTAATTTTTGAAGAAGGGCAACCGTATTAGAGTCCGAGTAGATTCCATCGCCTGTTACTAGTATTCCTTTTAAACCGTTTCTCATTTCCAGTCCGTAGACAGTCGCTTCATCCCCAGGGTCTGAGTTTCCTTCATACCGGCTCAAAGAAGCAATTCTTATATCTTCGGCTCCAAATTTTTCAGAACCCGACCACACGAAGCCGTCTTTCAAGGAAAGGTCTTTATCAAATCCTGCCGCTCTTAGTTGCGCAATGGCTTCTGATGCACTCGCATATCTAAATTTCTCATTCATGATTGTCTGTTTAAATGCTCCTTTAATAATCCGCTTCAAATAATTTAATACTAGTAAGTGTAAGTGCTTAAGATAAAGCTGTAATTCCTACAAGGCGGCTTGATACAAATCTATCGAGACAAATCGTTAAGCACAGTCATATCCTGTTACAATTTAGGATTGAGTTAATTGCAGATTACTTTATTCCAGCGTGTAGAACACCATTTTCTTGAAACTATCTGATACTTATTTGTATACGGGTTCCCCTTTGGAATGGTAATTAATACTGATTAATGTCTACAACCACCATCGACACCATACTTAGCGACCTTCTGCAGGCAACAAGTCTGAACGATTGGTGAGAACATGTATGTCGTTAGGATAGGGTATGGATAGTGAACTGCCGTGTTAACTGCCACGCTAAACTGGGAAAACTCTATCTTTTGCTTCCTTCTGAAATTGCTCCGGCGTCTGCCCGGTCATTTTTTTGAAGAACCTGCTGAAGTAGGACCTGTCTTCAAACCCAAGGCTGTAGCCCACTTCCTGAATAGTATTTGCGCTAGCAACGAGTTGCTGCTTGGCCGCTACTACGGTACGCTCCTGCAATAGCTGCGTGATTGTTTTACCGGTCTTTTGCTTCAGTATCTGGTTTAGGCGCTTGGCTGTAATATTCAGTTTATCGGCGTAAAATGTCACCGATTTCTCTTCTCTGAAATGGTGCTCCAGCAGCAGCAGAAAATGATACACCCGCTTTTCATTCAGCCCCTGGCGGGTTATGGTCTGTGTCTTATACTGCATCAGTTTCAGTAAGAACGCCTTTAACAAAGCCTTGAGCACCAGAAAGTTTTTCCCTTGCTGTTCATACTCCTCTTCCATAATATGAAGGAAGCTTTCCAGTGTAACAGCCATGTCCTCCTCCAGTAGGATGGTAGAGAAGCTACCGGCGCCTTTGCCCAGAAAAAGCCTGATTACATCCAGAGTGAATTCTTTAATCTCATAGTCCAGCACTGATTTATGAAAGGCTATCAGTGTCCCTTTCTTGCCGGTTTTACGGGGACGGGGAGAGCGGTTGGCCGGTATCAGGTATAGCCAGTCTCCTTTGATGCGAGGCGCATCCTCTTTTATAAAATGAATGGGCTCCTCATCCTTTAGCCAGGCAATCTCAAAGTAGTCTTCCCGAGCGGGGCTTTCGAAATATATCTGTAAGGGGTCATCGAGAGAGCTAATCAGAAACAACTTCTTTTCCGGATTCATAGGCTATTGATTGTTAAGCAGAAATTTCATGTCAGCCCTACTCCTGCTGGCTCTACCTCTTATACCTGTTCCCTAACTATACCTGAGTATATCTGAATGATTTCCCTTTTGTCCTATCTTAAGGGTACTCTGTACTACCCCTCGCGCCCGGTATTGTAGTAAATTTGTAACAGTTGCAAAGACAATGGCATGCCGCACTTAAATATATTTTAACGCATTTAAAGATATAAAATAATGAGCACAACAGTATTAGAACCCATTATAAGAAACGGAAAAGCCGAGAAGAAATTATATAAATTCCCACAGCTCAAAGGCAAAGAGCTACCACGTGACAACTATATCGGTGGGCAATTTGTCCCACCAGTGAAGGGAGAGTATTTCGATAACATCTCACCCATCAACGGGAAAGTTTTTGCGCAGGCAGCCCGCTCTACCAAAGAAGACGTGGAACTGGCCTTGGACGCAGCGCACGAAGCTTTCCTTAAATGGAGCAAGACATCTGCCAAAGACCGTAGTAACACACTGCTTCGTGTGGCCCAGACCATTGAAGACAATCTGGAGTACCTGGCAACAGTCGATACGATCGACAACGGCAAGCCAATCCGTGAGACGCGCGCGGCAGACCTTCCGCTCGTGGTCGACCACTTCCGATATTTCGCAGGCGTAATCCGCGCAGAGGAAGGTGGTATTTCAGAGCACGACGCCGACACAGTGAGTATCGTATTGCACGAGCCGATTGGAGTAGTAGGGCAAATCATTCCCTGGAACTTCCCGCTGCTGATGGCTGCCTGGAAAATTGCCCCGGCCCTGGCTGCCGGCAACACGATTGTCCTGAAACCGGCCGAGCAGACACCAACGAGTATCCTAGCCCTGATGGAGCTTATTGGTGAAATTTTACCAAGCGGCGTGCTGAACGTGGTGAACGGTTTTGGAGCAGAGGTTGGTAAAGCACTGGGTACTTCCCCAAGGATTAGCAAGCTTGCGTTTACCGGCTCCACGGCAACAGGTAAACTGATTATGCAGTACGCCTCCGAAAACATCATTCCTTCTACCATGGAACTGGGGGGTAAATCTCCGAACATCTTCTTCCCGTCTGTGATGGAAGCCGACGACGAATTCTTCGACAAAGCACTGGAAGGAGCAGCGTTCTTTGCCCTGAACCAAGGAGAGATTTGCAGCGCACCAACCCGAATTCTGGTGCATGAAAGTATAGCCGACGCCTTTACGGCACGGGTGATAGAACGTGTGAAAGCCATTAAAGCCGGCAATCCGCTGGACGGTGAGACCATGATTGGAGCGCAGGTATCGAAGCCACAGTACGACAAAATCCTGAACTACATCAAGATTGGTAAAGAAGAGGGAGCCGAAGTACTGCTGGGTGGCGAACCGCAGAAGCTTGAGGGAGAATTGGCTGATGGCTACTACATCCAGCCTACCATCCTGAAGGGCCACAACAAAATGCGTGTGTTCCAGGAAGAAATCTTTGGTCCGGTGGTCGCACTGACTACTTTTAAAACGACCGAAGAAGCCATTGAGATTGCCAACGACACGATTTACGGACTGGGTGCCGGCGTCTGGACCCGCGACGCGCATGAAATGTACCAGGTGCCAAGAGCCATACAGGCCGGCCGTGTCTGGGTGAACCAGTACCATACCTATCCGGCGCACGCTCCGTTTGGCGGCTACAAGCAGTCGGGCTACGGTAGAGAGAACCACAAGATGATGCTCGACCATTATCGCCAGACCAAGAACATGCTGATATCCTACGACAAGAAGAAGCAGGGATTCTTTTAAACTAAAGTCTGTCATAAACTTGAAATCACCTGGGGCTTCCTCAGGTGATTTTTTTATAAATACTTAAATGGAGAGTCATGGAAAAGATATTAAAAACTGAAAAAGCAGAAGAAGTGATTAGCCAACTGAAAGAGCGCTACGGAGAGCTGATGTTTTACATGAGTGGCGGCTGCTGCGAAGGTTCACAGCCCATGTGCTACGAGAAAGGCGAATATAAACCGTGCTCCCGCGACGTGCTAATCGGTGAGGTGGAAGGCTGTGAGTTCTACCTGTCAGAAGAGCAGAACAAATACTACGAGTACTCCCAACTACTGTTGGATGCGACCCCCGGTATGGGCGGTGGCTTCTCGCTGGAAAGTGTGCTAGGTATGGCGTTTAGTATAACAACGCATGCGCTTATCGCGAAGGAAGAAGTAGAAGTTTTATAGCCAGCCCTTTGTGCCTATACTTAACCGATAAATAGTATTACGCAGCCACTTGCCTTTGGTACAGTTACCAACAGAATTTACCATGAAGCTGCTGCCGGCATATAAAGTAAGTTTTTCCAGATTGTATCTGCATGAATGATAATGATTGCATCCTTTTCTGTAGTCTTTGTTGAGCCTGTAGGATACCAATAAAAAAGTAAAGCCGAAGACAAGTCTTCGGCTTTACTTTTTCAAAAACAAATGGTTTTTACAATCACTTGTTATCTTCTACCTTTTCGTTTTTGCATTTTATCCTCCAGCTTTTTTTGAATTTTCTGTTGTTTCAATTCCTTTAAATCCTTTGTAGGTGCCTTAAGGCTTTTTGCATTTGCCATGATATTACATATTTTAATAATAGCAGGAATAGCCAATCTAAAGATGGCTATCGATTGCGATTAAATAATTCTTAATTATACAACTATGAGATGGATGGCTTGTATGTAAAGGCCTATTCTGCGAGTAGTAGTAAAAGATGAATGAAGCCGACAAGCACTTAAAGCACACTCGCGGGTGCTTACAAATTGAGGAAGATGATTTTCCTTCTAAAAATCAGATAGGAAGCTTTAACACTGAAGATGTTAAAACTCAGGGCACAAATCTCCTTCGAGAGGTATGAAAAAGATTCTGAAAGTTTATAAATGCAATTCATGATTTAATCAAATTACATAAACAAAAATAGAGATGCAGCCCTTTATGCTGAGTTATATAAAGATAAACAATTGATTGCTATGAAGCAAAGTTTTCAATCTATTGAATTCCAGTGATGTTACAATTCCAGTATTTCTAATGCAGGAATGCCATAAGAGGGCACAGGTGGAGTCATTCCCTTCAGAAACCTATACTTGGCACTAGCTATGGTATTAAATATTGCGTTTATGTGCTATCTGAAAGAACAACCGAAACACCCCCGATTCTGTACAGCAGAAACTGGCCGATTTTTCCGCCAGCATTCAAAGTTTAACCCAACAGTAGATTATCTACAAGCCTAACTAGAGGAACAGTATGCAACAGTTAACTGTAAGAGGCCGCTCTGAATATGTGCAGTATTCGGGCTAACTCTTCTACGCTCTTCGTACCAAAATCAAAAGTAGTCGGGGTGATTTGGCTTTCCATATCTCTGCCCTATGGGGAAAATTCGATAAATCAATTTTACTTTATACAACAAAACAGCCACTCCATGTCAAATGGAGTGGCTGTTTTGTTGTATCTATTTATGTCCTTCTACCAAACAAGATTTAGCGCTTTACTGCGCCCTCTTCTCTAACTTTACCTCCCCAATATTGTCCTTCATGTCCCAATCGATGAGCAGGTTGTTGGGGTCTATGTCGGTACGGGCCGGTTTTCCAGGCACTTCGACTATGATTCTCTGCTTAGCTGAATTTATAAGATGTTTCTGTTGGTAAAGCACTCTGCCTGACTCCTGCCCTTCTTCCGAAGGTCCTAAAACTCCAATTTCCACCCAGTCATTCATCTGTAATACAGTCTCTACGCCTACACTGTCCACGATAAACTTCCGTGCCTGTACGTCAAGGGTCACCTGCCATTTGCCGGATTCCACCTGTCTCGCCGTTGCCTGTTCTGTCTTAAGTTCCCAGAAAGTATTCTTCTCAAAAAAATCATGAAGCAGAGGCTGGAGCGAGTCTGGCGCGGCTGTCTTGAGCTCACGGTAAAGGTCAAGAGAGGTAGGGAAGGGCGGCTTACCTAAAGCATGCTTTTTGAGTAGGCTCCGTAGCGCGCCGTTCACGCGGTCCTTGCCCATGTAACGGCTCAAAGCATACAGCACCATAGGGCCTTTGCGGTAGTTGTGGTACCAGTCGGTAGCTTGGAGCAGAGGTACTGATGCCTTGGTTTTTGGAACTTTATACTCTTCCCGCAAAAAGCTCAGGAGTTTCTGTAAATGCGCGGGGCCGTAATGCTTCTCCAGAACTCCCATGGCAGAATACCAAGCCAAACTCTCAGAAAGCAATCCTGAGCCCTCCACCAAGGCTGGGTCCACCTGATTACCCCACCATTGGTGCGCTACTTCATGGGCCACCACCGCAGTTATCAAATCGAAGCCCCGTTCGTCCTTTTCGGGGTTCAGAATAAAAAATCCTTCCTGCGCGGTAATATTGATGGGGGCAGCATGATTACCAAAACCATACCCAGGGTATGACACAAACCGAATCTGACGGTGCGGGTATGGACCGAACTGGTGGGTATAATACTCCAATGAGGCCTGTACACTTTTCATCATGCGCTCCAGATTCTCCTTTTGACCTGGGTCATAGTAAATCTGAATGACTACATCCTCCCAACGCTTTTCATGCACCGCATACTTAGCTGAAAAGAAGTTGTATTCGTTCCGGATAGGAGCGTCCGTCACATAATGGAAGTATTTCCGGTTCCCTTTGGTCCAGGTACGGCGCAACTCCCCCGGTCCTACCACGGTCTGGTTACCATTGGTGCCTACCACTGCGTCAACAGAGACGCGCTCAGCAAAGGGGGCAGTTAGGCGCGCCTTTTCATCATAAAGAGAAGCAGTTATGGGCCGAGGCGAAAGCCCATACTCTTTTCTAGAACCAGCATCATCCAACTCCCGGTAATCCTGATACCCAATGGAAGGCAACCATTCATAGTTCCGGAAGTTGGTGCTATTAGCCATCACCGATACATCTGCTCCGCTGTTAGTAAAGCCTTGCGTTTTGTAATGCGCCTCAAAGTGTAGTTGCAACGAGTCACCCGGCCGGAGCGGTGCGGATAATGCATACATTTGATGTCTTAATCTTTCGTCGGCTAACAGCTTGGTAGCTGGCCGGTCAAAGGTTACCTTGGTAGTTTGAACGCCCGGGGTAGTAGCCAGATGAATGGTGTCAATCGTAGACTTTGTACTGTTCACCAAAAAGTAAATGGCGCGAATATCCACTTGCCGTTGCTCGGGATAAATCTCTACGTGAAGTCTAGTATTGGTTAAGAGCGGTTGAGGCCGATGTTTATACTGCCGGTAGCGCTTTTCATATTCCGCCCGTTCCTCTAGACTCTCAGAGGCAGAGGTATAGTCATTGAGTACGTTGGTGTTATAGAAAATAAAGCTACCCAAGGTAAGGACAAGCCCAGCCGAGACGAAAGTAACCGAGGCGGTGGAACGGGTAAAGCGGCGGCCGGCCAGGTGGAAACGTGACTTTACACTACCTTCCCGGCTCCGTACCCAAAGCAGTTTCGCGGCTACGCCGACCAGTAGCGCCCATGCCACCCAATACAACTTGAACCACAGCCATGGCACCAGGGAAATGCCATAGCCCACCATGTCTGTGTACGACCATTTTGGGCTGGCGCCATAGACGAGAAGCTTGTGCTCTACGCCCAGACTTGGGGCAAATAGGATAAATCCATACACCAGCAGAGCCACCAAATGGGCCACGAATTTCTGATTGACCAGCACGTGCACAAAGAGAGCCAGTAATGCAAACAAAAGGCAATCTACCAACTGTAATCCAAAAAAGCCTTGCAGGTAAAGCCTTATCCCTGGACTGCCACCCCTAACCAACTGCGCCACGATTCCAGCCGACATCAGGAATGCCAGCCACCCCACCATTACCAATCCAAGCGCCAAGAGCTTGCTCATAAAAAGCACCCACTCCGGCACCGGGGTGGCATGGGCAATCTCGCTCAGGCCTGATTCCCGTTCCCGCCAGACCAATTCCCCGGCGTAGTAAACCGTCAGTAGGGCAATGACCATGTAAAAGAAATCAATCTCTGTGATAGAGGCCGTCAGGAGATTTAGGAGATGGTCGGTTTTGGGTAGTAGTGGAACGCCTTTGGCCTTAAGGTTTCCCTCCAAAGCAAAGGATGCCATTACCGCGATGGCCGCTAAAAGCGGAAGCCCTGTAAAACTTTTGCCTATCTGCAGAAAGCCTTTCCAAGTGAGGAGGCGCAACTGGCGCAGGTGCGTAGCCAAACTGAACATTCCCTTTAATTGCGGTAAAGCTTTTCCCAGTCCCCCGTTGCCCCTAGTCAAGCTTGTTGCCGGTGTTTCTGGTTGAATGGATTGTTTCCGTTTTTGGCCTGTTTCCGGTAAAGTGAATCCAAAACGGAAATAGGTAAGCGCCAGCATTCCTAATGCGATGGCAAGCCATAGGAGGCGGTTGAGAAGCAAGGTGCCTTCCAGCGCGAGCAAGCGCGTGTTCTTTTCTAGCGGGCTCCATTCATTGGACAACTGGCTCTGGATAGGGGTGAAACCTACTGGGTCTATCAAATTTCCCCATATGCCCTTGTTTTGCAGAACTTGACCAAGAATGAACGCCGCCACAAAGAGGATGGCCCCGCCCAGGTAGCTGGCCATGGAACGTTTAGTGAGGGCCGACAGCGAGAACTGGATAGCCGTCACAATGAACATGTTGGGCAAAATGAGATAGAAGAAAGTAGTCGAGTAAGCGCCCAACCTAAATGGACCCATAATTTCAGGTTCTATACCCGTAAAATAGAGGCTAATCAGAAGGCCCAGCGGAATGCCGAGCAGGATAATAAAATTGAGGCCCAAAGCCCCTAAGAATCTGCCTCCCAAATATTCTGCTTTGCTGGCGGGGGCGGTGTAGGTGAGCGAGTACATGCGCGTCTCTACATCGCGGGCAGCCGCATCCCCCGCCACCGATGCGCCTATTAATAGCCACACCACCATGCATAGCACGGTAACCGCCCCAATCACGATGGGCGCATTGACCATGAAATAGCCGTCCCGCGCGTCATGGATATAATTGCCTATCATCCACAGAAAGGCAAGAACCAGTTGAACCAGGAAATACAGCCAGGTAGTGACATTGCGCAACCCGTAGGTAAACTCCAGGTGAAAAATCTTCTGGAACTTCATAGCTGTACCACCTCCTTCACTTTCTGTGATTGCCCATAACAGCCTGTCATGGTAGCGAAGTACACATCCTCCAAGTCCGGCTCCACCAGTTCAAATCTGTTGCCGGGGTTTTCCCCACTGTGGATGTGGACCATGGTGCGCCCGCTCAGGAGTTTGGCGGAAATGACCTGATGTTCCTGCTCCAATGCAGGTAGGGTGTTTTTATCCGTTAGCTTGCGCCAGATTTTACCTTCCAGATTTGCTACAGCTTGTTGGGTATTTGCCTGAAGCAGTATCTGCCCCTTGTTGATGATGGCCATGTTGGTGCAGAGTTCGGATACATCTTCCACGATGTGGGTAGACAGGAGCACCACGCTGTTCTCCGCTACTTCGCTTAAAAGGTTCAGGAAACGCACGCGCTCAGCCGGGTCCAGTCCGGCCGTCGGCTCGTCCACAATCAATAGCTTGGGGTTCCCTAACAGCGCCACGGCCACGCCAAAGCGTTGCTTCATCCCGCCTGAAAAGCCACCCAGCTTCTGTTTGCGTCTATCCCAGAGGTTGGTTTGTTTGAGCAGGCCTTCGGTCACTTCTTTGCGGGAGGCGCGCTGGGTGATGCCTTTGAGAACGGCAAAGTAATCCAGCATTTCTTCGGCACTCACTTTTGGATACACGCCAAACTCTTGGGGCAGGTACCCCAGCGTCTGGCGCACCTCTTCCTTCTGGCGCAATACATCTATGTCACCTAAGTGGATGCTTCCTTCATTGGGTTCCTGCAAGGTAGCCAGCGTGCGCATGAGGGTAGATTTTCCGGCGCCGTTGGGGCCCAGCAAGCCGTACATGCCCGGCGGAATGTCCAGGTTGATATTGCTCAGCGCCTGCACTCCGTTGGCGTAGGTTTTAGATACATTGCGGATGGATAAGCTGATTTTTTGACTTTCCATAGTGTTCGTTCTTTCAGTTGGTTTCATTACTTGAAGAGGGACAGGATTTACAATTCTTCCCAGCTCTTATTCAGAATAAAGGAACCTGTACCAGAACAGAAAGCAAAAACCGATATGCTGCCACGGTAAAGTAATCGACGAACAGCGGTTTTGCTGCCGCGAAAGCGCTTGCGGACTGAAGTCAGGATTTGGTAGATTGGGAAGGGAGGCTGGTCGAGAAGGTGGTGAGTGGGTGACCGGAAATAATACCTTTGTTTTATGAATCGAATCAAAAATGTATTCAGGCTCATCCACATAGGTCTCTGGGTGCTGTTCGGCCTGTTGGTGGCGCTTCAGCTCAGTCAGGAAAATGGGCATTGGCGCACCATGACCTTGGGGTTTCTCTTAACCTGCCTGTATGTTTTTTACAGCCATTTCATTCTCCTGACCCAGTATCTGGGTAAGAACCAGAAGAAAGCATATTTCGGCAAGTTGGCAGTCATTATGCTCACCGGGCCATTTCCTTTTTTGATGTTTCATTACAGGAATTTGGATGCCTGGAATCCTTTAATTGAGCACTATATCATGACGCTGGTAACCAGTGTGCCCGTTTTTGTCTTTCTTAGTTGGCTGGCCAGGGTCACCGAGAATCTTGTCATTAATACTATTAAAAAAGAACAGTTAGAGAAGCAGGCTGTGGAGGCAGAACTGTATTACCTGAAATCCCAGATTAACCCGCACTTTCTGTTCAATACCCTCAATAACATTCATACCCTGGTATACAAACAGGCTCCGGCAGCACCGGAAGCCGTCATGCGCCTGGCCTCGTTGATGCGGTACATGATTTATGAATCCAATGCCACTACGGTTCCGCTTTCAAGGGAGATGAACTACCTGCAGGATTATATGAATTTGCAGCAACTCAGGTATAAAAAGAGCCCGGTTGTAAATTTAGAAATAGAAGGAGACACAGCTTCCTGCCATATTGCTCCGTTGCTGTTCATACACCTTCTGGAGAATGCCTACAAACACAGTCCTGCACGACTGGAACCTGGTGATGTGAAAGTGAGCGTAGCGATAAAAGAAAATACGCTTACCTTCAGTATCCAGAACCCAATTGGAAAACACCAGGGAAATAAGCTGGAAGAACCGGGCGGTATCGGACTGCCGAATGTTCAGAAAAGGCTGGCGTTACTGTATCCGGACCAGCATCAACTGGAAGTAAACAACATGGGCGAGACATTCACAGTTACTTTAAAGATTCACAATCTTCATTTACAGGTTCATGAAAGAGAAGCTCACCTGCTATATAATTGATGACGAGCACCTGGCCCAGGAAATACTGGAAGAGTATGTAGCAAAAGTCCCCTTCCTGGAGCTGAAAGGCACCTTTATGAGCCCTCTTGAAGCAGCCGCCCAAATGGATGAAGATAAGCCCGACCTGCTTTTCCTGGACATTAACATGCCTGACCTGGATGGACTCAGTTTCATCCCCATGCTGAACCCTAAGCCCATCATCATCCTGACGACTGCTTATGACCAGTATGCCCTGAAAGCCTTTGAACTGGAAGTGAAAGACTACTTACTAAAACCATTTTCCTTTGAAAGGTTTTATAAAGGTGTACTGCGCCTCTACCAAGAACAAGGCAAACGGCAGCTACCGGAAAAGAAGGAAACTATCGCAGAACCAAAACAGGAGCATGAGTATATTTTCCTAAAGGTGGGCCATCGTATCCAGAAAATTGCGACACGCGATATCCTTTTCGTAGAGGGCATGAAGGATTACTTGCGGATTCACACGGCGAAAGAAAAAATCATGACATTGCTGAGTTTTGCGAAACTGGAAGAGCTACTGCCCTCTCAGGACTTTGCCCGCGTGCACCGGTCCTTTATGGTAGCCATTGATAAGATAGACCACATCGAAAAGAACAGAATCAGAATCGCAAATCAGATTATCCCAATCAGCGATACGTATAGCGATAGCTTTTATAAAAAATTGAGAGGCCTGATTTAATACACTCATGCTACTGTATCCTTGTGAATCAAGTCCTCTAATTCCACCCCTCGGACTACATAGAAGCCTCCCAGTTGCTCCTGGGAGGCTTTTATCGTTTTGCCCATTTCCTTAAAATCCACCAACTGGACACCTTCTAGTCAATTCCTATCCTGCAAAGGGCTCTTTCTTTCCTAGGCCTTTCCCTCTGCCAATTCAAACACCTGGTTCAAGGTATAGGTATGCTCGCCCGGTTGCGCGGCTATACCTGCGTTGACCATGGCCTGCGCCACCACTTTGTCTTCATAGGGCCTGAACTTGCCTGCCAGCCCCACTTTGTCCAGCAGGTGCAGCACCTGGTAGGCAGCCTCTTCGCCGAAACGGCTTTCTTCACGCTCGCCGTGCAGCAGGCCCGGCTGGATGATTTGCAGGCTTTTGAAGCCCAGCTTTTTCACCTCCTGCTCCAGCCTGCCTTTCATGCGGGGGTAGAAGAACAGAGAATCCGGACTGGCCCCTGACGAGGAGACAAGCACATAAGTTGGCACACCGTTTTGTGAAGCGACTTCCGCGAACTTGTACTGGTAGTAATAATCCACCTTGAACTGCTGGTCCTGCCCACCGGCCTGCTTCAGGGTAGTGCCCAGAGTAGAGAAAAACACGTCCCCCTTCACCAGGTGCTGCCATTCGTCCGGCGCATCAAAGTTGATAAGATGTTCCTCCAGTTTGGAGTTGGCTATACCTAGCGTGCGCCTGCCAAACACCATCACCTTGCTGAAGCGGTCATCTGCCAGCAGCAGCCTGACCAACTGTTTTCCCACCATACCTGTAGCGCCAATTACGAGTGCTGTTTTCATATGCTATTTGGTTTTTGAATCTAGGTTCATCTTTTCAAAACAGGTCTATACCTGCGGCGGCTGACCAGGCTTTGTCACTTCCTCTGACACATCCCAGAGCTTCTGGGCCACGTCAGGGCGTGCCTGCGGGTTCTTTCTGCCTGGCCTGCGCTTATAATAGTATTCCCCGTCCTGCCAGTCTTTGCCCGGAACGGTGCTGATAAGCCAGAGTAACGTGTCGGCTCCCTTTTCGGGAGAGAGCATGAAGTAGCGCCCCAGCGGGCCCTCATAGAACCACCTAATCAGGCCGCTGCCTTCACGAGCAAAGCCGGTCTCAACCACACCCGGATGAAAGGAAGCGGCCCACACACCTTTGAAGCGCCTGCTTATTTCCATGGCGTGCAGGATGTTCATCAACTTGGCAGCGCCGTAGACTCCCATGCTTTTGTACTTCTTCTGATTTTCCAAGTCATCGAAATCGATGCGGCCGAGTATGTTGGCCGCACTGGAAGTGTTGATGACCACGGCCTTGGATGCCTCCAGCCGCTCCTGCAGCAGGCGGGTAAGCAGAAAACCGGACAGGTGATTGATTTGCAGGGTCATTTCGTGCCCGTCTGCTGTCAGGCGCCTTTCCGAGATAATGCCGCCCACGTTGTTCACCAGCACATCGATGCGGGGATAATGCACCAGCAGGTGGCTCGCCAGTTGCCTCACCTCTGCAAAACGGGTATAGTCCACCAAGTAATAGTCACAGCCTACTTCCTCAGCCAGCCGCTTTGTCTCCTCAGAACGCCCTGTAATTAGGACCCGGGCCCCCTGCTGGCGCAGCTTCCGGGCAGCCGCCGCCCCTATACCTGAGCTTCCGCCCGTTATCACAATTGTTTTGCTGGTAAGGTCTGTCATTCTATCGCTTGTTTTTCTTTTTGCCACACGCAGCGGTATACCAAAACCAATGGGCTGTTATACGGCAGAAGCAGAGGATTCATTGTCAGAATCTTAAACAGAAACTCTACCTCAAGGTTTCGCAGGTATTTGGTTACATATGCGACAGGCTATGCACAACAGAAAAAGCGGGTAAAAAAAGCAGCAGCTTAGATTTCAGAAGATAAATGCAGGAAAGAATTCCTCATATTGTATATTTAGAAACACAAATACCCTACTGAATTCATCAACCCTTATCAGATTTCTTCTGTTTATGAACACACCCCACACCCTGCACGAAGACATCCTGGCCGCCTACCAGACCACTGATTTCAGCTTTACAGCCGGCGACAAGACAATTGCCATATGCTTGGACGGGCCAAATCAGGACTTGGCGGCATACCTGGAACGGGAGCTAATCACGGAATGGGCGTACCTAACCGCTTTCAACCCTTACTTCAACGAGCAGACGGAGGCGTTCAACAATGAACAGCATAAAGAGCTGCTGGAGCGGCTGACGGCGTATCAAGTCTGTCCGGGCGAAGGCAGGGACCGTGCAGGTCTGTGGCCGGTTGAGCAAGGTGTATTCGTGGCGGGCATCACACGGGACGAGGCCGAGTTCCTGGGCAGAGACTTCGGGCAGTATGCCATTTTGGTGAGTGGCGCAAACGGAGAAGCCGAGTTGCTTTCCTGTCCGCCGATGTTGTAAGGTGCAGCTTCTACCGCATTCCTGTGATTTGGGCAATCTCTTCCTAAGACAAATCTTCAATAAAGAGCAAGAAACAGAGCAGCCGCTAAAACTGCAGGTCAGCGCCCTTCAAAGGTGCATACATTGCTCCTACCGCTTAGGGTCTGCATATATGTAAACAAGCTGACTTTTAGTCCCATTACTCAAAGAAATTAAACTTTGAGGCTTTTCAACGGTTATCCAGCAAATAAAGAAAGTAGGTATAACACAGCTACCTGCTGTGTTCTGAAGAAGTGCTCTAACCAACATCATGTACAGCCTTTTAAAGGATTTTATCCAAAGCAGAAAAAGTATAGACGAAGCCTCCCTGGAATTGATTTGCTCGAAATTTGAGCCGATAAAAACCAAACGGAACGAGCTCTTATTGAATTACAGCGAGGTATGCCGGCATTATTATTTTGTGAACAAAGGCTGCATCCGGCTTTATACAATCAACAAAGAAGGAATTGAGACGACAAGGTTCTTTGCCTTTGAAGGCGGGTTCGGAACGGCGCTGCCCAGCCTGATTGAACAGGCGCCTGCCTTCGAATACATGCAAACCATCGAAAAATCCGAACTGCTCAGAATCTCCAGGGCGGACTTTTACCACTTGGTCGATACAATACCGCAATTCTCATTCATCTACAGGCAGATTCTGGAGTTGGGTTTCATCACCGCACAAAAGCGTATTTACGGTTTCCAGGGGTTTGATGCGTTGGAAAAAGTAAAATGGGTCATTCAGCACCAGCCTGATTTTTTGCTCCGAGTTTCAAATAAAATGGCCGCCTCTTACCTAGGCCTCTCCCCCTCCACCCTAAGCAGAATAAAAGCCAGGCTTTGAAAACGTTGACTTAGGGCAATGCTTTCCAAGAGGAGCCCCGGTAGCTTTGTAAAAACAAATCTTATGTTCTACAAACTGCCGCTGCTCTTACTTCTGCTCATCCCGACGCTTTCTTTGGCGCAGGCCAGAAAGCATGAGAGCAAGAAACAAATTGGTACTGATTACCAGGTGCAAACACCATATGCCATTGAGACGCACCAACTCACATTGGAGGCAGCTTTGCAGCTGACAAGTCGGGCCCGAGCAACTGCCAAATCCCTGAACAAGGAGGTGAGCATCGCTATTCTGGATGCATCAGGGCAGGATATTTTGCTGACGCGGGGCAACGGCGTGGGGCCGCACAACACTGAAGCCGCCCGAAGAAAAGCCTATACCTCGCTCTCCACCAAAACGCCTAGCCTGCAATTGGCGCGCAATGCCAGGGCAAATGCCGACACCCAAAATCTGGCCAACCTACCGGAGCTGCTGTTGCTGGGCGGTGGCTACCCCATCTGGCACAAAGGACAAGTGATTGGAGGCATTGGCGTAGCCGGAGGCGGAGGACCCGAAAACGACGATACCATCGCAAAATCTGCGGCCATAGAAGACGCAGCCATACTTATACACTAAATCAATATGTACACAATGAAGAATCTAGCACTTATAGTATTGCTTATGCTGGCAACTAGTTTTGCTTACGCACAAACTACTACCTACCAGTTATCGAGTCATATTCTGGATGTCTCTACAGGTATGCCGGCCAAAGGAGTTCCGGTTCAGCTGGAGAAGATGGATGAGAAGACGCGGCTATGGAAGCAGGTGGACGAGAAGATGACCGATGAAAACGGACGCATCAAAGACTTTCTGGCAGCTAATACTGCAAACAAAGGCGTTTACAGGCTCCGCTTCCTGGTAGCAGACTATTTCAAAAGTAAAAGAACAGAAAGCTTTTACCCATTTATCGAGGTGGTTTTCCAGATTAGAGACAACGACCATTACCACGTTCCCATCACCTTGTCACCTTACGGTTACGCCACTTACAGAGGAAATTAATACTATTCCAAGTAGGTATACTGAACGGACACCGCTACAGTCCTAGGTATAGGTCAGGTTTTCCAGTAGCCTTCCCGATGCACAGTTGCGCTTCCTTCCTTCGGGAAGTAAGGCAGTGGCTTGCTTTTCCCCTGTAGTTCGTGTTGCAATCTTCAGCACAGCTACGGGCAGCATTTAACCTATCTTATAATCCCATCTCTATCATTCCTAATGCTTAACGCTAAAGAACCACATATGCTGACAAAGAAAATTTCGCTCGTATTGCTCCTTTTCCTGTCCCTGGTATTTGTATCCTGCAAGGACAAAAACGAATCTGGGCAGAACCCCCTCGACAGCAGGCTGCTGGGCAAGTGGATTGTGATTTCGAAAACGGACACGGAGAAAATTGAAGGCCAGGAGATTGAGAGGGAACAGGACCAGTATTCCAAGGGCGAGAAGACCTACGAGTTCACAGACAACAATAAACTCATCATCGTCGATGGCAACGGGCGGAGCCAGACAACGCTACCCGTGTGGATGGATGGCGCAAAGCTCTTCATCGGCCAGGACCACCCGAATAAACAGCCCTACACAGTGACCTTCTCCGAGAACAAAGCGACATTGGTGAAAGTGGAAGATGGCAAAGAAGACGGCCAGAAGGTGACGAAAACCGAAGAAGTCGTGCTGGAACGATAGCCTAATACACTCACGAACTGCAGTCCTTGCAATTGCTTGACACTATGTGTAAAGAGCAGCTCAACGCTAATCATAAAGAGTAAATCATAGTTTTCTGTCAGCACAATCTGAAAATGCAACAGGACGCTATACCTAACTCATTGTGCTGGCCGAGTCGACCAAGTAATTAGTTTTTCTATTAAACAGAAAACCTGTCCGAGCTTGTGCTTAGGCAGGTTTTCTGTTTAATAGAAGCAAAGGTATAGACTTACTGTTTGCCCGTGTGCATCTTTACAATCTCGCGCAGCCACTTGAGCATCAGGAAAATGGCCAACGCAGCCAGCAAGGAGCCAATGCAGTTTACCACGAAGAACCAAGCCTAGCGGTCATACTTGTCCCACATGCTTGCCAGCACGCCTGACAATTCAGTTGCGCTTTCCTTGGAAATCCCAAAGCTTCTGCTTTGCGCATCAATCATGTAGAGGAAGAAGATGGCCAACATCAGATAAAAGCCAAACCGCTCCCTCACTTCAGAAAAGGTAGTAGAGACCTCTAGGGTGTTTTGATGTGATAGTAGACAATTCTTTATTCGCAAAATTTGTTTGAAAGTAAACAGGCTTTGCTAACCTACAAAAGGGCTCATCCCTTCTGGTATTTTTGTACCAGTAGGGATGCAGATAACCTCTAAACCTATTTAGTATTCAGGAATCCCTGTTCTTTATTCAGACAACGGTATAGCAGCCATACCTTGGCAACCTTCGAGCACAAGCCTGTGCTTACTTCAGAGATATAATTTGTTTCAAGGCGACAATTTAGCTAGTATCTGCATTCTGTGCCTGGGCAGTTATGTGGTTGTTTCTTCTCGTTGGACTTGTATGAAATCAATTTTATATATCATACATTGGTAACCTCTAAATCTGAATCATCAAAGCACCAGCAGTAGACACTTCGTATGGGGAAACAAACCGAACTGGACCGGTCGCTGGGCTTGCGCCTGGTCATCGTAGTCGTGATAGGGAACATCATTGGGTCTGGCGTGTACAAGAAAGTGGCCCCGATGGCCGCAGAGCTGCACTCGGCGGAGTGGGTGCTTATCTGCTGGCTGCTGGCTGGCGTTATCTCCCTGTTCGGTGCCTTGAGCAACGCGGAGGTAGCCGGGCTGTTGGCCGATACGGGTGGCGAATATGCGTACTATAAAAAAATCTACAACCGCTTCTTTGCCTTCATCTTCGGGTGGTCCCTGTTCACGGTTATACAGACGGCAGCAATTTCGTCCTTGGCCTACGTTTTCGCTCAGTCTCTCCACAGCATCGTTTCCCTGCCTCCTATACTGGAGGGTTTGTCTGGCTTCACGATTAGCGGCATTTTTTACCCTTTCGCTGATTTCAATGTAAAGCTCGTCGCTATTCTCCTGATTGTCCTCCTCACTTGGGTGAACACCAAGGGGGTAAAGACAGGTGCATGGCTTAGTACCGCCATCCTGCTGCTCGTGTTTGCTGGCATCAGTGTCATCGTGATTTTCGGCCTTGGCAGCAAGCAGTCTGATATAGGGAGCAGCTTCACGCCTTCCTCGGTTTCGGCTGCACCTGTCACTTTCAGCGCTGTCTTCACGGCCATGCTTTCGGCGTTCTGGGCCTACCAGGGCTGGGCGGCCGTCGGATTTGTAGGCGGCGAAATCAAAAATGCCAAGCAGAACATCCCCAAAGGTATAGCCATCGGGGTACTGACGGTCATAGCCCTATACCTGCTGGTGAACATGACCTACCTGTCCCTGCTGCCTGTATCGGTGATGGAGCAGGTGCACGAGGCAGGCAACAGGATTGCGGCCGTGGAGGCGGTGCGAAGTTTCTGGGGATACGCCGGGGCCGTGTTTATCTCGGTTCTCATTCTAATCACCACGCTTGGTTGCACCAACGCCACCATTCTGGCCAGTTGCCGCACCTATTTTGCCATGGCGCGTGAAGGCCTGTTCTTTCAGAAGGCAGCGGTGCTCAACAAGGCGCAGGCACCTGCCGCCTCCCTTCGGTACCAGTGTGTATGGGCTTGCCTGCTCGTGCTTTCAGGCACCTTCGACCAGCTCACGGACATGATTATTTTCGCTGTATTCATCTTCTATGGTTCCACCACGTTGGGTGTGTTCATCCTGAGGAGGAAAATGCCCAACGCTCCGAGACCGTACAAGGTATGGGGTTACCCTGTGGTGCCCGCCATCATGGTTCTTTTCTGTGCCGCCCTTTTTCTGAACACGATTGTTGTCCGGCCCCGGGAGGCAGCCATCGGCATGGCGCTGATATTGACAGGTATACCCATGTACTGGTGGTTCCGCAAAAACCAACAGAAGGAGCCACAGGTACCATCGGAGAACAAGGTTCTGCATTGATACCATTGCAAGGTCATACTAGATAAGCGCTTACTGCTATACCTTGCCCGTATAAAGAAACTCGTTCTGGAGGGGCACAAAATATATGTGCCCTACGCTGTTGCTTTAATCAGCACAACCCTATTCCTTTGCAGCCATGAAACCCACAGGGAGACAGGTCCTTACTAAGCTGAATGTACTGCTGGCGGTTCTGCTATGCAGTGTGCTGGCTTATGCCCTGCCTGTTGCCGCTCAGGCAGCAGCCCATCCGGAGGAGTCGGTTATTCAGAAGAGGCTAAATACTGCTGATGAGGCTCCGCTGGTCCTATTAGCAGGCAAGTGTACCTCAGGAGAAGAAGGCATCCTTCAACTCGACAAGTCCCTGTTGCTCCCTTTGTTTTACTCGCTGCTCCAAAAGCTATACGCTGGAGGCCCGGGCACTGCGACTGCACCCAACTCCTATCCTGCCTCTAGAGGCGATTGCGGCCTTCATACCATCTTCACAAAGGGTCCTTAGAGCTCTCTTCTTTCTCCATGTGCTTCTCCTACAGGAGCGCAACACAAGTTAGACCGCGAAATTGGCGGCTGCACGTCTGTTTCTGTTTTCCCTGTCATAGTGCCTGCAGGAGCCTCTTTCGGCTCTTTAGCATAATAGCTGGAAGACCTTCATCTGGTTCGGCTGACGAAAAGGATGCTGGTGGCTATACCTGCGAAAGGCACTCGCGCTTTGCCATTGGTGCAAAATAAGACACTTCACCTGCTGCTATTCCGGCAGCGTTAGTACCCGTCTATTTTTTCTTTTCTATGAGTATTCAGTATAAATCGAATGCTGTCTCTACTGCCGGGGTATTGATTTCACTCGGCATCATTTACGGTGACATCGGCACGTCGCCGCTTTACGTGATGAAGGCCATCTTGGGGGAGGCTCCTATCTCGGAAACACTGGTCTATGGCGGCATCTCCTGCGTTTTCTGGACGCTGGCCTTGCAGACCACTCTAAAGTACGTAGTGCTCACCCTGCAGGCAGACAACAACGGGGAGGGTGGCATCTTTTCCCTCTATACCCTCATCAGGCGCAGGAGCCCCTGGCTTATTGTGCCGGCCATGGTGGGCGGTGCTGCCCTCCTGGCCGATGGCATCATCACGCCGCCCATTTCTGTTTCCTCCGCCATTGAAGGCCTGCGGCTGCTCTACCCAGGTATACCGACTGTGCCCATTGTGCTGGCCATTCTCACCGGTTTGTTCCTGATGCAGAGTTTTGGCACCCAGGTAGTCGGGAAGGCGTTCGGGCCTATCATGCTGCTGTGGTTCACGATGCTGGGCTCATTGGGCGCAGTTTCCTTGCTGCACCATCCGGAGATTCTGAAGGCGCTCCACCCCTACTACGCCTACAACCTGCTGGTGAACTACCCCAACGGGTTCTGGCTGTTGGGGGCCGTGTTCCTCTGTACCACGGGCGCGGAAGCCATATACTCCGATTTGGGCCACTGCGGCTGTCCTAACATTCGCCTGAGCTGGGCCTTCGTGAAAGTCTCTTTGGTGCTCAACTACCTGGGGCAGGGTGCCTGGCTGATGACCCAGCAGGGCAAGCAACTGGTAGGCAATCCTTTCTATAGCCTCATGCCGGATTGGTTCCTGCTCATCGGTATTACCATCGCGACCATCGCCGCCATCATTGCGAGCCAGGCGCTGTTGTCGGGTTCGTTTACGCTCATCAGCGAGGCGATTCGGCTGAACCTCTGGCCGAAAGTGAAACTGGTTTATCCCACCAACCTGAAGGGACAGCTATACGTGCCTAGCGTGAACTGGCTCCTGTGGGCGGGCTGCGTGGGTGTGGTTTTGTACTTCCGCGAATCGGCGCAAATGGAGGCTGCCTACGGCCTGGCCATTACCATGGCCATGCTCTCGACCACCATCCTGATGACGTACTACCTCTATGTCAAGTCCAGGTCCAGGATACTGGTGGTCTCGTTTTTGGTCCTCTATCTGGCTATTGAACTCTCGTTCCTGGTGGCCAACCTGAGCAAGTTTCCGCATGGTGGCTGGGTGTCGCTGCTTATCGCAGGCCTGCTGCTGGCGGTGATGTATACCTGGATAAACGCCTTCTACATCAAGCGCAGCTTTACCGACTACGTGCGCCTGAAGGACTACCTGCCCGCCCTGAGAGAACTCAGTGCCGACGAGTCGGTGCCCAAGTACACGACGCACCTGGTGTTCATGACGAGTGTCTCCAGCCCGAGGGATATAGAGTCGAAAATCATCTACTCCATTTTTCAGAAGCGCCCCAAGCGGGCCGACATCTACTGGTTTGTACATGTGGAGACCACCGATGAACCTTATACCAGCGAATACAAAGTAAGCCGAATTACAGACGACGATATAATCCGGATTGACTTCAAACTGGGCTTCCGGGTGGAGCAGCGCATCAACTTGTTCTTCCGGAAAGTGGTGGAGGAACTCGTGGACAACGGGGAGGTAGATATCACGAGCCGGTACTCTTCCCTGAGCAGGCAGCACCTTATCGGCGACTTCCGGTTTGTGGTGCTGGAGAAATTCTTATCTTACGAGAACGACCTGCCATTCCGGAAACGGCTGATAATGGAGTGGTATTTCAACCTCAAGCAGTTTGCCACGTCTGAAAGTAAGTGGTTCGGTCTGGATACCAGCTCCGTAAAAGTAGAGAAGGTGCCACTGGTCATCATGCCCGTGAAACTGCCTCATTTAAGAAGGGTGAAGGTATAAGTACAAAGAAACACCGCCATGGCACTGACGAAAGAAGAACTCCAGAAGAAATTCTCGACCCGCAGGCTCATCCTGCCCATGTTGCTGGGACTGGGCGTGGTAGGCTACATGCTGCATAAGAACTACGAACCCGGGCAGCTCCAGACGCTCCTGCAGGCAAGCCCGCTCTGGCTCGGAATCACCCTGCTGGTGCTCCTGGTCAGGGATTTGGGCTACATGTACCGTATCCGCTACATCACATACAAAGCCCTGAGCTGGAGGCAGAGTTTCCGGGTGATTATGCTCTGGGAGTTTGCCTCCTGCGCCTTGCCCTCGGTGGTGGGTGGCTCTACCATTGCCGCCTACATCCTGTTCAAGGAGAAGATTCCGCTAGGCAAGTCGATTGCCCAGGTGATGGTGACGGCCATGCTGGATAACCTGTACTTTGTTCTGGCGGTGCCACTGGTGGTGCTGTTCACGGGTGGTCAGCTGATTCCCACCTTCGACACCATGAGTGAGACGTTCCGGCTGAGCCTGGTCATCACGTTTGGCATCTCCTACTTGCTGATTGCCTTGTATGCCTTCACGATGTTTTATGCCCTGTTCATGAACCCGAAGGCCGTCAAGCGCCTTTTGCTGCGCATAGGAAGTTTCAGGCTGCTCCGCAAGTGGCGCCCAGCCCTGCTGCGGCATGCGAACGAGCTGCTAATCGCCTCCAGGCACCTGCGCACCAAGGACTACGCCTACTGGCTGCACGGGAGCATCTCCACCATATTCGTCTGGACGGCACGCTATGCCATCATCGGCTGCCTGATTGCGGCCTTCACGCACCTGGAAGCGGCAGACCATTTCCTGGTGTTCGCCCGCAACCTCATCTACAAGGTGGTGCTGCTCCTGTCTGTCACGCCTGGCGGGGCTGGTTTTGCCGAGATAGCTTTTCCGGCCTTCTTCGGCGCTTTCCTGGGCGGGTTTACCACCATCATCGTGCTGCTGTACCGCCTGCTGACTTACTACCTATACCTGGTAATCGGCGTGATTGTGTTCCCGCGCTGGGTCACCCAGGTGTTTGGCAAGGAGGAAAGCAGCGCTATACCTGTACCAGCCCAGAACAAGAACTTGACCACCTCCACTACTGACACCCAACCCGTAAAATGAGAAATTTCGCGAAGAACCTTACCCGCCGCAAAAGCGCGACGGCGCTGCTGGAAGACTATGGCTCCCATGACAAAATATTGATTAACAGTGGCAGGTTGAATCAATAGGCAGCTCAATATTTAATCCAACTATACAGATAATGGCGGTATAGTAGAACTCTGTACATACGCCTCAACTGCGTACAACTATTTCATGAGCTTTGATAATGCGTGAAAGAAGCCGGCTTAGCAGATGATTTGTCTCATATGTTATGGATACATCACGCCGGGTGGCGAAGACTAGGCTACTAATCAGAGCTCGGACTTGGAAAGCTGGTCCAGGATGTTTTCGCCCAGCAGGATATCAGCCACCTTGATGCTCCCCATACCTATTTGTTGAAACACGCCAGTTACCTGTAGCACGGCTATCCTGTCTGTAGGGGATACTTCGGCTATATAAGAGATTTTTGACTCGGCCAGCCGCTTGACAACGGCCTCGTGCATCGCTTTCACAGCAGTGGGGTGCGTAATCATGTTGCGAAAGTCGGCCAGCAAGGTATAGCCAGGCTTAGCCACCTGAATGACTTTATCCCAATCGCTGAGGTAGTTGGGCACAACCTCAGGTGATTTCCAGTAATTGTTAATCCGAAGGTATACCCGGTTCTTTACACGGTCGTAAGTCAATTCGTAATAGGCGTTGTTTGAAACTGAAATCATTTCTCTTATTCGATATTCGTCGTACAACTACCCTAACGGAAGCAGGAACATTCCGTTGTTGCACGAACTGCCTATGGCAAAGGAGTCAAAGGCGTGTTGAAAGATGCGTATGGCGCATACGCTGATACTATAATGCCTGACTTAGCATGGAAACTAGGGCGAGAGCATTATACAATTGGTCAGTTGCCTTTCAAAAATATGAACAACGAACATCACCACGGGCATAACCACTCCCACCAGGCCAAGGTGTCTAAAACCGATGCAACCGAGCGGCTCACGGAAAAGGCGCTGCACGGCCATGAACACGCCATGCACCAGGACACCACCGGTCACCCGCCCCACGGCGGACATGGGCACGACCACCACCGCATGATGATAGACGACTTCAAAAAGCGGTTCTGGGTATCTTTGGTGCTGTCTATACCTGTTATCATCCTCAGTCCGATGGTGCAGCACATCCTGGGTTTCTCCCTGGATATCCCTTATAGCCTGTACATCGCCTTTGTACTCTCCTCCATCATCTATTTTTACGGCGGTTGGCCTTTCCTGACCGGCTTGGTGGAAGAGGTGAAAAAAGGCGCTCCGGGCATGATGACGCTCATTGGGGTGGCCATCACAGTGGCTTACCTCTACAGCTCGGCTATCGTGTTTGGGCTGGAAGGCATGGACTTCTTCTGGGAACTGGCCACGCTGATAGTCATCATGCTGCTCGGTCACTGGATTGAGATGAAGTCGGTCCTGGGGGCCTCCAAGGCGCTGGAACT
The DNA here is from genome assembly GCF_000373265.1 of Pontibacter roseus DSM 17521. Lineage (GTDB taxonomy): Bacteria > Bacteroidota > Bacteroidia > Cytophagales > Hymenobacteraceae > Pontibacter > Pontibacter roseus. Next base: position 595,380 of record NZ_KB890765.1, on the reverse strand, counting down.
GCTGGTGAGCATGATGCCTGCCGAGGCCATGCTGCTTCGGGATGGCGAGGCCCTGAAAGTACGCATCGAGGAGCTGCAGAAAGGTGATTTGATTCTGGTGAAGCCGGGCGAAAAGATGCCTGCCGATGGCGTGGTGGAAGACGGCGAGAGCCACCTGAACGAGAGCATGCTGACCGGTGAGAGCAAGCCGGTAAAGAAGACCAGGGGCGGGAAGGTGATTGGAGGTTCCGTCAACGGCAACGGAGCGCTGCAGGTGCGGGTAGAGCATACGGGCAAGGAAAGCTACCTCAACAAGGTGATTCACCTGGTGCAGGAGGCACAGAAAACCAAATCTGAAACGCAGCGCCTGGCCGACCGGGCCGCCAGATGGCTGACCTACGTGGCGCTGACCGCCGGCTTCGGCACCTTTACTGTGTGGCTCTTACTTGGTCATGATTTGGCTTTTGCGCTGGAGCGGATGGTGACCGTAATGGTCATCTCCTGCCCGCACGCGCTGGGGCTGGCCGTGCCGCTGGTGGTGGCTATCTCCACGGCTGTGTCGGCCAATAACGGCCTGCTCATCCGCAACCGCACCGCGTTTGAGAACTCCCGCAAGATTACCACCGTCATCTTCGACAAGACCGGCACGCTGACACAGGGCTCGCATGAAATTGCGTCTGTCGTGGTTTTTGATAAGGCGATGGAGGAGCGCGAAATGCTGCGCCTGGCGGCTGGCGTGGAGCAGAACTCGGAGCACTTCATCGCGCAAAGCATACTGCGCCGGGCAAAAGAGGAAGGTATACCCGTGCCTCCCGCACAGGCTTTTAACTACTTACCCGGAAAAGGTTTGGAAGGTATAGTGGAAGGGAAAGAGGTGAAAGTAGTGGGCCCGAACTACATCCATGAATTCAATATCCCCGTGCCTGCCAGCCAGGCGGAGGAAGGCGTGGAAACAGTAGTGTATGTTCTGTTGGAAAATAAGCCGGTTGGGTATATCGCCATGCGCGACCAGATTCGGGAGGAGTCAGCCGAAGCCATACGGGTGCTCAGACAGAACGGCATCAAGAACCTGCTGCTGACCGGCGACAACGAGCGCGTAGCCAGGAGTGTGAGCGACAAGCTGCAGATGGATGGCTTCCTGGCCAACGTACTGCCGCACCAGAAACAGGAGAAAGTGAAGGAGCTGCAGGCTCAAGGTGAGTTCGTGGCTATGACCGGCGACGGCGTGAATGACGCTCCTGCCCTGGCGCAGGCCGATGTGGGAATTGCTGTTGGTTCGGGCACCGACGTAGCCGCCGAGACAGCTGACATCATCCTGGTGAACAGCAATCCGCAGGACATCGCTTCGCTGATACTGTTCGGCAAAGCCACCTACCGCAAAATGATTCAGAACCTGATTTGGGCCACCGGCTATAACGTAATTGCCTTGCCCCTGGCAGCGGGCGTGCTCTACAACCAGGGCGTTATGGTGTCGCCGGCGGTGGGGGCTGCCCTCATGAGTCTAAGCACCGTGATTGTGGCCATAAACGCGCAACTCTTGCGCCGTGAAATCAGGTAAATTTATACAGCATCTGCATCTGGCCTTCCACAACCACCCTCTATCACGCAGAAAAGACAAGCGCATATCAAAACACGCCCTATACCTTAAAGGCCTATAAAACTTGTTAGGTATAGCACTATCCATACCTGTCAGAGTCTCTAAAGTCTGTGGTAACGTCGTGTTTACCATTAAGCGAAATGCTTTTTATTCCACCCGCTCAACTGCCGGGTCAGGGTACTCACCTAAAAACTCCACCCACGCCTTTTTCATGCAAGGGTAATGCTTGGCGGCTTCCACCAGGTTCATGAAGGCGACCAGGTTGTCTTCGAACCGCTTGGTGAGTGTCGCATCGGCAATGGTGCCATCTTCTGTGAACGCTTTGTGCGCAGTGGCCAACGAAAACATATCCGGGAAAACCCGTGCCCCCAGATGTTCCAAGGGCATCCTTAATGCCCAAAGTCCTTTGTTGCCACCGCCCATAGAGGGGGAAGCAGACATGAGCAAGGCATGCCGCTCGTTGAACGGCTGCGGCCGGAACCTGGAAACCCAGTCAATCGCATTTTTCAGCAGCCCAGGCATAGAGCCGTTATACTCCGGCGACGAGATGATGAAGGCGTCGTTTGCCAGCAGCCGCCTGCAGAGTTCCTCCGCTCCTGTCGGGTGTCCGCTGTTTGATTCCTCATCCTGGTTATAGGAAGGGACATCAAACTCACTCATATCGGCGAAATCAACTTTCCCTCCTTTTTCCTCAATCACTTGTTGGGCCAACCGCGCTAGTCGTGTATTCAGCGAATCGTCTCGTAGCGAAGCTGAAAAAACCAGGAAGCGCATGGGCTCATCGTATTTATTCTGTTGCTGTTCCATCGGGTCTATCGGGTATAGTATCGGGCAGCATGTCCGCCTCTGTCACATCTACGGATTCGGCTGCAGCGGGGTCGCATACGATTAGGTCAATCCTTACTGGACACTCAACCCACCATCAATCACCTGGGTGGTACCGGTGATAAAACGGCTGTCGTCGCTGGCCAGAAACAGGACCAGTTGCGCAATCTCCTCCGGTTCGGCATACCTGCCCAGCGGAATAGTGTTCTCCAATTCTTTCTTGGCTGCCTCGGCCTGGCCCGGGGCAAAGCCTTCCTCCAGAGACCGCATCATTTGGTTGTCCACCGGCGAAGGATGCACGGAGTTCACCCTGATTTTCCTGGGCGCGGCCTCCACCGCTGCCGCCCGCATGATACCGACCACGGCGTGCTTGCTCGTGATGTAGGCGCTCACATTGGGGCTGCCGTTGATGCCTGCTATCGAAGAGGAGTTGATGATGCTGCCTCCATTGTTCATCTGCGGCAACACATGCTTTATACCCAGCCAGGCGCCCTTCACATTGACCGCAATTACTTTGTCGAACATATCCTCCGGGTACTCTGTGATTGGTTTCACCACCCCCTCAATGCCGGCGTTGTTGAAGAACATATCAATCTTACCGAAGGCCTTGACAGTGGCATCCACGTAGCGCCGCACGTCTTCTGACTTCGATACATCGGCAGCGCTGTACTTCACGTTTTCGCCGCCTAGTTCCCTGACAGCCTGTTGCAAGGCGTCCTCGTTCAGGTCGACCAGCATGACCCTGGCCCCTTCCTCTAGAAAAAGCTGGGCTGTGATTTGGCCAATACTGCCGGCACCTCCTGTGATGATGGCTACTTTGTTTTCTAATTTCTTCATAGCTGTATGGCATGCAAGTGTGTAATGAAACAATGTCTTCTCGTAACTGTATTAGTATATTTTAGTAAGTACTTTATACTTATTTATACACGTAGTTATACCAAATCCGAAGCGCCTTTCCCGCCTATACTAGCTTTGCAGCAATGAACTAACAGGACTACTGATTTAAGCATGAAACAATCGATTAAGCATCTTCTGAGCTAGAGAAGTTTATAAAATACTTACATACTACCCTTGGACATGCACAGAGGGGAATACAGACAACCACCTTGAATAAGACACATTTCAATTTCAAAACTTTATACCCATTCACATGAAAAAATCTATACTGTTACTGTTTATCCTATTGGTAAACTCTGCCATGGTATTTGCCCAGACAGAAGCCGACACAACCTGGAGAAGAACCTTCGCAGCAGGTATAAACTTAAACCAGGCTGCGTTCAGCGACAACTGGAAAGCAGGCGGTATCAGCTCCATTGCATTCAATGCAAATCTGGATGCCCGAGCTGATTATGTCAGTGGCAAAATATCGTGGGACAATGCGGTGCAAATGCAGTACGGATTGCTCAAAAACAAAGGAGAAGAAAAGCGCAAAAGCATCGACCGCCTATACCTGGATTCCAAGTATGGCTATGCCATCTCTTCTGACTGGAATGCGTTTGTTTCTGCTAATTTCCTTTCTCAGTTTGCGAAGGGCTATGAGTATGACATAGACGCCGACGGAAATGACCGGCTGATTTCCAACTTCCTATCCCCTGGCTTCCTTACTTTTGCGCTAGGTGCAGAGTATAAACCCAATCCGTATTTCTCGCTGCGCCTGAGCCCATTTGCTCCCCGCTTTACTTTTTTAGCGGATGACGCGGTGGCAGCAAACGAGCGCTATGGCGTGCCGGAAGGTAAAAGCGTGCGAACGGAATGGTTGGCTGCCATGATACAGGCCACTTACAATCGGGATGTACTCACCAACGTGAATCTCAGGCTGAACTACATGGCCTACATTAACTACCAGGAACTTTCCGGAAAGCAAATCGACCACATGTTCAATGCCGTACTAACGGCCAAAGTCAACCGCTACATCAATGTGAACCTGATGGGCAACTTAATCTATGACCATGACCAGGATACTGGTGTCCAGTATAATCAATCTCTAGGTCTTGGTATACTATACACCATGCAGGGTTTCACGGTAAGGTAACGGCTGTTTCAGCGCAACTATGCCTAAATAAAAGCAGGCAGGAGAGACGAATCCGTCTCTCCTGCCTTTTTTATTTAGGTATCTACTTCTGGATGAAAACCCGATAACTGTTACTTTTTGGTTACCAAGACATCGATACGCCGGTTTTGGGTACGGCCCTCCTCAGTTGTGTTGTCAGCAACGGGGTGTTGTTCGCCATACCCTTCCGCCTCCAATCGGGAGGCGTCTATACCTTGCTGCTGAATAGCCTCTTTCACAGCTTCGGCCCTGCTTTGGGAAAGCTTGAGATTGGCAGCAGGCTGTCCAACGTTATCGGTATAGCCGCCAATTTTGATATTCACCTGTGGGTAGGCCTTTAGTATCTTGACAATATTGTCAATCTGTTCCTGCGATTGAGGTTGTATTCGGGCGCTACCGGTTTCAAAGTGCAGGCGGTCAAAACTGAACCAGCTGGTTTTATCGGGCACTTTGTTATCGTCCTCAATAAACGCTACCAGTCTGCTTTCTATACCATCTGGCGGAATGTTGAGCACAACACCTCCTGGAATCTCCCTTTCAGTAAGAGCTACACCTGATTCCCTTGGCTCCATTCTCTCCTCTTCTGTTCTGACAGGCTCCGTAGTCACTGCGGCTGTATCCGTATCTGTGTCTTCGTCACAGGAACGCAATCCGAATACAAGCAACAGGAGGGCTGCGAGGCCAAGCAGCACAGGCCATAGCCAGTTTGTTTTTTTCTCAGGCTCTGAGGTATGGTGGACTCTTTCGGCAGTGGCAACGTGGTGTGGTCGCTCAACATGTGGAGCGGCGGCACTAGCTGCAGTGTTTGCGCCAGTCAAACCTCCCAAGCCCAGAACGCTGCCGAGCCCGGCAGGAAGGGCACTCATGATGCTTGACTTCTGACTGCTCAGGTAGCTGCTTAGCCCAGCTTCGTCCAGGTTATCCTCTTGGGTCTTCCTCCCCAAGAAACCTAATACCAAGGGTGCTATGTAGCCAAGGATGGCCGCAACGGATGTGGATTTTATGCCCGCGAAATTGCTGAGCGCATTGCTTACGCCATTTAGGTTGTTGCCGAAAATCTCGGATAGGAACTGGTTTCCGGCAGGTGCAGTACTTCCGGGAGCACCCGGAACAGTGTTACTCAGGTTTGACAACGTGCTTTCGCCGTTCTGCCGAATCAGGTTAAAAATAGACCCCATGGCACCCGGCTCAGACGTACGACTGACCAAGCCGCCTAAGACGGCAGGCAATATCCCGCCAAAAGCCTTAGCTGTTGCAGGCTCACTCTCGCCTAACTCGCTGCTGGTTCTTGATATGAGCTCCGGGTTTATGAATCCCTGTAATGACTCGAGTAAGTTTGCCATATTATTTCAAATTAAAGTTTGAAAAGTTCAGTAATTTATATACTATATCCATATTATTTAGTTTTGGTATAATACAAATAGCATATACATTAACGCATTAAAAACCTATACTTTAAAAGAAGAACAGCGCTCCCACTACTTAGAATATTATCATATTTCACCTCCTATCCAACTTAACAGGTAAGTCTATGGCAACATCAATTGCAAGTCTCAGCAAAATACAGTGCTAGCCACTCTTGAGGAACTATATGTAAGTTACATTGACTGAAATCTGCAGAGGTCTTTTTCTGTGTGGAGCACAGCGGATGACTGGTTACAGGCAATCAGCAGTACTACTTGCGAGAAGAATTAACGCTGATGCTTACAGCTGGTAAGGAATATATCAAATCGCGTTAGCAGGAATCTATACCTTACATACAAAACGCAGTACTCATACCTGCAACGTCTCCACAGGCTTTAGCTCGTTGAATTCTTTATGCATAAGTCGCTTATACTTCCTCCCAAAATACACCATGGAAAAGGCCGTGAGCAGTATGCCGATGGCCGAGAGGCCTATCACGCTGTTGGAGAAGAAGGTGACCCAGTTCAGCTGCACCTTGAAAATCTCTTTGCTGAACAGCACCCCCACGCTGCCCACGTACCCAAACGAATCAGCCAGGTAAATCAGGAAGCCCACGTTGCCGGTGTACCTGAACGTGGAGATGAGCCGGTCGAAGAACACGGCGTTGAACGGAATGTAGACCATGTACAGGCCCAGCCCGACGAGCATCATCCACCAGATGGGCGCTATGGATTGAACGGTAAAAAGCAAGGTGGAAATCCCGGCAATCGTGAAGCCAATCAGGATGAAAACATGTGCCGTCTGCAGGGCTTTGTAGTTGTTTTTGATGAGCACCATGCTGCCAATCAACACCAGGATAATCAGCGTGATGGGCGTTTCCGTTTGGGAGAAAATGGCCGGTTGGTTGAAGTACCCCAGCTCCTTCCACATCTCAGCCCCGAAGTTATCGCGGATGTCCCGGAAGATGGTCGCAAAGCAGTAAATGAGCACGCAGGCTACTATACCTGCAAAGAACTCTTTCACGAAGCCTTTGCGGTCGGCCTCGGTCATGGCTACGCGCTCTGTCCGATGCCGGATGTCCTCTTCGCTGGGAGGTGGAATCCGCTCCATCAGGAAAACGAAGAGCAGGAGCGGCAGCGCGAAAACCAGACCGGTATAGAACGGCACCCAGAACTCCGACACGCCAAACTCCACCATCAGCCAGGCTCCCACAGACTTGACAAAGCCGGAGGCGAAGATGAAGCTCACCGCCAGTGTCGCCCCAATGAAGTCAGTGCTCCGTCGGCCCTCCACGTACGAGAACACCACTCCCCACAGCATGCCCAGCGGAAAGCCGTTGATGAACAGAAACACGATGTTGTACGGCACCGGCACCAACGCAAAAAGTAACCAGCTGGCCCAGGCTATACCTGTGAGGAGCAAAATCACGCTCCCCCGGCCCGTCCGCTTGAGTTCCGAGATGTACTTGATGCCGTAGAACTTGGCGAGCAGGTAGCCCAGTACCTGGCTAATGACCAGAATCGTCTTGTAGCTATAGCCGGCTATTTCAATCCCATCGAAGGTGGCCACCGTGAAAGACTTCCGGAACCCGAAAATCATGGTGTAGGCAAGAAAAACCACCACGGCGGCATATAGCCCTACTTTTATCTGGCTTCTGTTTTGATGCTTTGTTTCTGCCATTGACCTCAGGTATAGGGGGATGGATTTTGTTTTCTCCTGTCAATGTACTTATTCGCTTCGAAATTTCCTTTGGGGACGGTGCGAAATGTGGCGGTTTTCAGAGAAAGTACAATCCACAAGATGTATTCCCTTTTGGCCAGACGCAAGACCATGCACAACTCTTGGCTACATGTTGATGTGAAAATGATAAGTCCTCCCCTGCTATACCTGCTGAAGCATCCTAGGAGGATTTTCAATACAATCCTCGGACTGCTATACCTGACACGTGCGTGTAGAGGCCGCTAAATATAAATCATTGGAATGCCAGGTTTCGGCTTAAACCTTTGTAGATTGCAGGTATAGGGCATTCTGGTTGACAGAAGCAGCTAAAGGATATCTTATCTTTTCATGCTACTGGATGTTTTCGGAATACTTTATTGGTTAATGAATTAATGTAGCTGTGTAAACGTCATAGGTACGAACATCAGGACTGTTTGACAGTATCTGGTAAATTCCCGCTCTCATTGTCTTCTGCGTCGCGCCAGGTTTTGACTCATCTTCCAGCGACGCCACCGTACCATGCTCCCGGACGCGAGCATGCACTTTACAAAAATCAATGAAGCTATACATCAAGTACATGGTCAGTAACCGCTGCAAAGCGCTGGTGCAGAAAGAGCTCCTAAACCTGGGTTTGCAATCAGAGTATGTGGTGGTTGACCTGGGCGTGGTTGAAATTCACAAAGACATCACTGACATCCAGCTGGAACAGCTAAAGGAAAACCTGAGCAAAACCGGTTTGGAACTGCTGGACGACAGCAAAAGCAAACTGATAGATAAAATCAAGACGCTGATAACGGACCTCATTCATTCCTCGGAAGAACAGCCGAACGTGAATTACTCCGTCTACATCAGCGAGAAGCTGGGCTACAACTACAACTACCTGGCTAATATATTCTCAGAGGTCAAAGGCATCACCATTCAGCAATTCATCATCATCCACAAGATAGAGAAAGCAAAGGAGCTGCTGTTTTATGATGAACTCACCCTTACCGAAATCGCCCATCGCCTGCATTACAGCAGTGTCGCCCACCTGTCCGCCCAGTTCAAGAAAGTGACGGGCCTTTCTCCCACGTTTTACAGGCACATCAAAGACAAACGGGAGAGCGTGCTCGAAAACCTGTAACATTTGATACATACTGGAACAAGTATGTAAAGTATTCCCCTCCTATACCTCACACCTTTGTACATCCCTTTGTCGGTTATGTCAGACTCGGGGATTCATGCAGCTGCATGTGACTGATTCAAACCGGTAGCCACTCCCTTAACACGGGTATAGATGTTCTCGGACGTGGACAGACACAGAGAGGTTCGCTGTACTTTACCTTAAAGCCCATTATAACTACCTATCATGGTAACACCTAGACCTGTATGTTCACACCATACCTCCACTTCCACAACCGCTTACGTTTGCCTATGAACCTTCAAAAACTAGAAACAGGAAACGCTTCCTTCGATCATATCTCCCATGGCGGATTGCCCATTGGCCGCACCACCCTCGTAGCGGGAAGTTCTGGCAGCGCCAAAACGCTCTTTGGAGCACAATTCCTGGCGTTAGGAATTCAGTTGTTCAACCAGCCAGGTGTTTTCGTCACGTTTGAAGAACAGGTAGATGATATCCGGAAAAACCTAAAAAGCTTTAACTGGGATATAGACACCTGGGAGAAAGAAGGGAAGTGGATTTTTGTGGATGCCGCCCCCAAGGAAGAGGTGATAATCGCTGTCGGCGATTTTGACCTGAGCGCCTTCCGCATCCGGCTGGAGAGCGCCGTACGGAAATGCAAGGCACAGCGGGTGGTCATCGATTCCATAGGCAGCATTTTCACGCAGTTTCACGAAGAGATGCATACCATACGGCGGGAGTTGATACAGGTGGCCCTGACCTTGTCGCGTTTGGGTGCCACGTCCATCATTACGGCCGAACGGCTGGAGGAATACGGGAAAATCACACGCTTCGGGGTGGAAGAGTTTTTGACAGACAACGTGGTTATCCTCCGCAATGTGCTGCATAACGAGAAGCGCAGACGAACCATCGAAATCCTGAAGTTCAGGGGGAGCAACCACGAAAAAGGGGAGAACCCGTTTTCCATCAACCCGGAGAAGGCCATCGTCATCATCCCGCTTTCGGCCATGAACCTGAAGCACGTCTCATCTAACGAGCGAATCACCTCTGGCATACCTGCACTGGATGAGATGATAAACGGCGGGTTTTACAAAGGCTCCATCAACCTGGTCTCCGGGGCAATCGGGGCCGGCAAAACCTTGCTGGTAGCCAACTTCATCAACGGGATACGCGCGAATAAAGAACGCTGCCTACTCATGGCTTTTGAGGAAAGCTGCGAGCAACTATACCGGAACGCAGCCGGCTGGGGCATCGATTTCAACCAGCTAGAGGAAGAAGGACTGCTGAAAGTGATTTGCATCTACCCGGAGATTTCCTCTTTGGAAGACCACTTCATCAACATACAGGAAGTAGTGAAAAACTTCAAACCGGACCGAATCGCCATCGACAGTCTTTCCGCTCTGTCGCGCACTTCCGGCGACAAAGGCTTCCGAGAGTTTATCATTGCCTTTACCTCTTACCTCAAGCATCAGGAAATCACCGGCATGTTCACGTCCAACACCCCATTGCTGGCGGGCGGCACCTCCGATACAGAGGGGAACATCTCTCCCATCACGGACACCATCATCCTACTGCGCTATGTAGAGATGTCGGGCGAGATGCAACGCAGCATCGCTGTACTCAAAATGCGGGGCTCCAGGCACGATTCTTCTATCCGGAAATTCTCCATCACAGACCAGGGGGCAAACATAGGGAGACACTTCGAGGGCATCAGCGGCATCCTGACGGGCAACCCCATGCTCATCAAGCTCGAGTAGAGCCTTGTTCACGGCATACCTTACTCGCCGGCAGTAACCAACACTTTTAGCCAAAACCAAATAATGAGCAAGCATGTATTTCAGCTCTACATCAATGGCCACAGCCTCACTTCAATCGAGGCCGTGGACACAATCGTTAAAATCTGCAGGGAAAACTTAAATGGAAACTATCAGCTCGAAATAATCGACATTCAGAAAGACCCTGACAAGGCAGAGGAGGCGGGCATCATTGCCATACCTACCCTTATCCGGATGAAGCCAGTGCCTGTCAGCCGCATCATCGGCGCTTTGAATGTAAGGAGCCGCGTGTTGGCCGCGCTGGGCATTTCAAGTATGCACGTGCAGGTATAACTTGGCACGAGAAAATCGCTTTTCGAATGCGTACTATCACTCTTAAACCAAATTTAGGTATAGCGTACATCAACCCCGCCATTTAGTGCTCCTCTTCTGTGTAGGAGGTATAGCCTATACATAATCAGAAAGCCGTTGTCTTTGCCCCCGCACTAGCCGGGCGAAAGATTTGATTTTTAACTTTCACGACAATTGGTTTCATTTGTCTTCACTCTCTTCTATACCTGATGAAACCAGCCATCCAGAAAGTTTTCCTCGCCGTTCTTTTCCTACTAGCCCTGACCAGCAAGGGGTATGCCCAGACAGCGCAAGCCGAAAAGGAGATTCAAACGATAATGCAGGAGTATGATGTGGTGGGCCTGTCGGTTGCCGTCGTAAAAAAAGGAGAGATTGTTTACAGCAAGGCTTTCGGTTTGAAGAACAGGGAAACCCAGACGCCGCTCGCCCTAGACGATATCTTCCGGATTGCGTCCATCTCCAAGTCTTTTTCGGCCACGGCCATCATGCAGTTGGTGGAAGCTGGCAAGCTGTCCCTGAACGATGATTTCAGTGATTTGGTAGGGTTCAAAGTACGAAACCCAAAATACCCCAACACAGTCATCACCTTAAAAATGGTGCTTTCCCATACCTCTAGCATCAACGACAGCCAGGGCTATTTCACGCTCGATGCCATCAACCCCGCCAAAAACCCCGACTGGGCCAAGTGCTACAACGCTTATGAACCGGGCAAAGGCTATGAGTACTGCAACCTGAATTTCAACATGGTCGGAACCATTATCGAGAAGAAGACAGGAGAGCGATTCGACCAGTATGTGAAAAAGCACATCCTGGACCCACTGGATTTGTACGGCGGCTATTGCGTGGATTCCCTGGATGCGAGCCGTTTCGCCACCCTCTACGCCTATGACACCGACTCGGCCAAGTTCACCCCCTCCTACTCCGCCTACAACCCCCGCAGCGAGGAAATCCGGAACTACGTCATGGGCTACAGCACGCCTATTTTCTCCCCGACTGGTGGTATGAAAATCTCCGTACCGGATTTGGCCAAATACATGACCATGCACATGCAATTGGGCGAGTACCAGGACACCCGCATCATCTCCCGCAAAAGCGCCAAACGGATGCAAAAGCCTGTCGCGGATAACGGCTACGCCCTGGCCCTGACCACCGAAAAAGAATTGATACCGGGCAAAACCATGGTGGGCCACACCGGCACAGCGTATGGCCTCTACAGCTCCATGTTCTTCCACCCGAAGGAGCAGTTCGGCATCGTCGTGATTACGAACGGATGCAGCGAACCCGAGACGGAAGAACTGAATAAGGTGATAGTGGCCGCCACCAACAGCCTGTACCAACACCTGGTCAAATAGAATTTCCTTTGGCTGCTGGTTAAACAGGTGGCGTTTGACTTCTTCCTGAGTTGACTGTCTCTTCTGAAGACCTGCCAGCGCAGGTATAGCCGTGGCTGCGGCTATACCTGCTCACTCGGTTTATCCCATAGCAGCACGGTTTTGATGTCGTTCTCGGAGCGCAGGTCCAGCGCCTCGCGGTACTGCTGGAAAGGCAGCCGGGTCGTGATGATTTCATTCAGCAGGTCTCCCCATTTCGCTTTGGCCTTTTGCATGTCTTCAATGGCTTGCGCATAATGCAGGGTGCTGGCATTCACACTGCCCATGATGAGTTGGTTCTTCAACACTATTTGCTGCATCATTTCGGCACCCGTGATGCAAACCGGCCGGTCGCCATGCGGTATACCTGTCATGACGTAAATGCCGTTCACTCCCAGGGCATCTATCAACTGAAAGCCGAGTTCAGCGACACCGGTAGCCTCCAAAATAAAGTCCACCTGGCCGAGGCGGGCATCCAGAGTAGCCGTATCTACTTTCCGCCCATCCAGGTAAGTGCCGCCCAACCGCCTGAGGATGTCGGGCCGTTTGCTTCCCTCGTCCACGATGTCCAGACCGATGACTTCGGCGCCCCGCAACAGGAGCGCGATGGCAGCCAGCAGCCCGATAGGTCCCAGTCCAGCGACCAACGTGCGTTTGCCAATCAGCCAGGTGGCCGCTTTGGCCTGCGGAATTCGGGCAGCCTGTAGCGCCACCGCCTCCTCAATGGCTTTCTCCACCACAGACATGGGCTCGGTCAGCACCCCCACCTGCACCAACTCCGCAGGCACTTTGACCGCATACTGCTGCTCGTCCACCACATACTCCGTCTCAAAGCCGTGGCGGCCCTTGATGCCGCGCTCCGTGAACAGGCCGGTCATACACATATCGCTCCGGTTGCTCTGGCAGGCGGCGCACTGCCCGCAGCCCCTTCGCACGGTCAACACGGCATAGTCCCCTTTCCGGAAGCTTTTCACCTCCTTCCCTACCTCTACCACTTCCCCCAGCATCTCATGCCCGATAACGAGGTGGTCGGTACCTGCGGGCGCTTCTCCATACCCTGCCTCCACCTGTTCGCGGTCGGTGCCGCAGATACCTATTTCCAGTATCCGTAGCTTCAGCTGGTTTGGTCGTTCAATCTCTGGCTCCGGCACGTCGATGAGCTGTACCTGCCGTGTCTCGTTCAGTAAGGAAATGGCTTTCATGGTCGTATTATTTGGTGGCTTGTTTTTCAATCGTATGGTTCAGGCTGAGGGCGGCGCTGATGAGACCCAGGTGGGTGAAGGCCTGCGGAAAATTCCCCAGGTGCTCGCCTTTCATACCCAATTGCTCAGCATATAGTCCCAGGTGGTTGGCATACCCCAGCATCTTCTCGAAGTAGAGCGTCGCCTTGTCTACCTGCCCGGACAGGGCCAGGCACTCCACGTACCAGAAGGTGCACATCGAGAAAGTGCCTTCACCGCCCGTCAACCCTTCCACCTCCTCATCCGGACGGTAGCGGTAGACCATGGAATCAGAGACCAGCTCCTCCTCGATGCGCCTGAGAGTGGAGAGCCACTGCGGGTCGGTGGGACTGATGAAGCGCAGCAGGGGCATCAACAGGGCGGAGGCATCTACGGTCCTGGAGCCTTTGTACTGCACGAAAGTCTGCAGCTCCTCGTTCCAGAACTCCTGGTGAATGGAGAAGAAGATGGCATCGCGCACTTCCTGCCAGCGGGGTGGCAAGGGAAAGGAATGGTGCGCCGCTATCTTCATGGCCCTGTCTACGGCCACCCAGCACAGCAGCCGGGAGTACAGAAACTGGCGCTTTCCACCCCGCACTTCCCAAATGCCCTCATCTGCCAGTTGCCAGTTGTCGCAGACCCACTCCACCTGGCGCGACAGGTTTTGCCAGAAGCTATAGGAAATCGGCTCTACGTGTTTATCATACAGGTATACAGAGTCCAGCAACTCCCCGTAAATGTCGAGTTGAATCTGGTCATAGGCCCCGTTCCCAATGCGCACGGGCTGGGATTTCTTGTAGCCCTCCAGGTGGTTCAGTTCTATCTCCTTCAGGTCTTTGCCGCCATCTAGGGTATACATCAGCCGCAAATGCCCTGCATCCCCTATGTCGATGCACTGTTTCTCCACCCACTGCATGAAGGCGGTGGCCTCTTTCCGGTAACCCAGCTTTATGAGGGCGTAAATCGTGAAGGACGCGTCCCGAATCCAGGTATAGCGGTAGTCCCAGTTGCGTACCCCGCCAATCTCTTCCGGAAGGCCGAAGGTGGGTGCCGCCACAATGGAGCCATGGCGGTAAGAAACCATCAGTTTCAGCACCAAGGCCGAGCGATGCACCATCTCCATCCAGCGCCCGCGGTAGTTGCACTTGGCTGCCCACCGCTTCCAGTAGTGGATGGTGTCGTAGAGGCTTTTCTCCACAAAGGCGCTCAGGTCCTGGTGCGAAGGGCAATACTGGTCGGCCTGCTCCAATATGAAATCGGCTATCTGCCCTTTCTCCAGGGTGAACTCCGTGTAGACGTCCTCATCTGTATATTGCAGCGGCACGCTGCCCATCAGCCGCAGTTCAGGTCCCCCTTTTTCGCATCGGAAAATAAGCTCGTGCTCGCTCACCTGCGTGACGGTATGGCTGGCCCGGGCATAGTCAAAACGGGGGCAGCATTCCAGCTTGAAGCGCATCTTCCCTTTTACACAGGAAACCCTGCGGATAATCTCCTTTCCCCTGTATGCCTCTTCCTCGGGCATGAAATCCGTTATCTCCGCTACGCCTTCCTTAGAAAGAAAACGCGTGAGCAGCACATTGGTCTCCGGCAGGTAGAGTTGCTTGTGGTGGACGTCCTCCAGCAGCGGGTGTATGCTGAAGTGTCCTCCCATGTTGATGTCAAGCATCGCGGCAAAGACGGTGGGCGAATCAAAATCAGGGAAGCACATGAAGTCAATGGAGCCTTTCAGGCTGACGAGAGCAACCGAGTTGAGGTCTCCAATGATGCCGTAATCTTCGATGGGTAGGTATTCTTTCATAGTAATTCTAAGGATGCTGCTCGCTTTCTTTTTCTAGGCATACGCCGTGTCGGGTAGCGGCCTCAGCCGAGCCGCCCATTCAACAACCACTGGTAACTGTGGAGTCGCTTCATTGCCCCTGCAACCAAACTCTTCCCTTAGATACTGGCTTATAGCCAGATGTGTTCTATACCTGAGCGGCCCGACGCGCACAAATGGCCGGTGAGGACTATACTTTGGGGTGCCCACACCACGGCTGCAGCGATACAGTTCTTCGTTTAAACTGCGCAGCCCACCAACTCCTCTCCGCTATGCGACAGCAAATACGGTGGACAAGGTATAGGAGGCAACGGTTGCAGTTCTGAGGCAGCGATTCCCGATTCATTTCGGAGCCTTTTTTGGGCAGCGTGGAAGCTGTGAGCGGTGCGGGTATATTTATCGAAGCGAAAACCTTATTCGATTTGCATAGGTATCTGCAATTTCACGTTATTTACCAATCGAAAAATGCCTGCTCCGTTACAGGGTAGTAGCAATGGCTAAAACCTTTCCTGCAGGACGCACACCAACGCTCAAAAAAGAAAAAACGAATGGCTTCAGGATTACTTGCTTTATTAGATGATGTGTCTGCCCTTGTGAAAGTGAGTGCGGCAAGCCTGGACGATGTCCCTACCCAGGTGGCGAAGACGACAAGCAAAGTGTCCGGCATCGTGATTGACGACACCGCCGTGACGCCCAAGTATGTGGTAGGACTGGACCCGAAGCGCGAACTTTCCATCATTTACCAAATCGCCAAAAAGTCTCTGCTCAACAAACTGCTCCTGCTCAGCCCGGCAGCCTTGATTCTTGGGTTCTTCGCCCCTTGGGCCATCCCCCCTATCCTGATGCTGGGTGGTGCCTTCCTGTGCTTCGAGGGCTATGAGAAAGTCCACTCCATGTTCAGCAAGTCGCATGCAGATGCCGGCGAGACCACCGGAGAGGGAATGGAAGTGATAACGCCTGAGGAACTGGAAAAGCAACGGGTGACCGGCGCCGTCCGCACCGACTTGATTCTATCGGCGGAGATTGTGGCGATTACGTATGCCACCGTGGCCGACACGCCGTTGTTGAACCAGATTGTGGTGATGCTGGCCGTGGGTATCTTCATCACAGTGGCGGTTTACGGTTTCGTGGGCCTGATTGTGAAAGCCGATGACATTGGCGTACACATGGCCAAAGACAGGTTCCACCCGCAGGTGCAGAAATTAGGGCGCGGCATTGTGAAGTTCATGCCCAAGTTTCTGAAAATCCTGAGCTACGTCGGGACGGCGGCTATGCTGTGGGTGGGCGCCGAAATCATTGCACACGGTATCCCCTTCACCAGCCATGCGCTGGACAACCTGGAGCACTCGCTGGCCGATGTGCCTGTCCTGGGTTGGCTGGCCAAAGTGCTAGTAAGCGCTGTGGGTGGCCTGATTTTAGGATTCCTGATTGAACGCATCGTGGTGCTGGTACGCAGGCTTTTTAAGCGCTAAAATCTCCATTCTGCATATAAAAAAGAGCGGCCTACGTTAAGCAGGCCGCTCTTTTTTTGTGCGAATAACCACATTTATTGTGTTAGGTAATAGCGTGTTTCGTCGATGATGTTGCGCCTGTCCCTGCTGAATATGCTGACCCTGTAGCGACTGCCTTCGTGCGTTATCACCCAGGCTCCTAACGGGGCGCTGCGTATGGCCGAAGCGCAGGACTGCGGCGGCGGCTGGTGTCCGGGTGGTTTGCCTGGTAGCCATACCTTGCACTCCCCTGGAGGCGGCAGGTGCCCTTTGGGTATACGTAATGCGCTGAACGGGTAGCTGCGGCCCTCCCGGCCTCGTTCTTCCCAGTCCCTGTCACCTCTCTCCCAGTCTTTGTCTCGCTTCTCCCTGTCTTTCTCGCGTTGCTTGCGCTCTTCCTCGCTCCTCGGGTACGGATACTCTCTGTCATCAGGATAGCCTCCACCCGGGTAGCGGGTGGTGGAGCACGCGGATACTATTATAACTAGCAGCAAAACGAACAACAACGGAAGCGGGGTTCTTTTCATAGGTGCCACATCTTAATAAGTTCTGTAGGATACTTACGTGTAATGTACCGCAAAAATGTAGCCAACAAACTTGAACGCTCCGGTTGCTATACCTGTCCAGGCGGCAACTCCGTGGCTTGGTAACGTTATATTGCTGCCTCATTTTCACCAGTTATTGGTCATTCGGCGATTAAAAGCGTACCTTAGCAGAGACAGCCAAAAGGGCTGTCTCGAAAAAAGGACTAATTCCGGAAGAATATGAGCACGATGGTGATTGAGAATGCGAGAATGAAGGCCCTGCAGCGATATGATATTCTTGACACCCCGGCCGACGGCAGCTTTGACCGCATCACAGCCCTGGCTAGCAAAATGTTCAATATGCCTATCGCGCTCATCACGCTGGTCGACCATGACAGAATCTGGTTCAAGTCGAAGAGCGGCCTGGAAGGCGTGGAGCAGATTGACCGGGTCCCCGGGCTCTGCGCCTCGGCCATCTTCTCGAAGGAGGTATACCTGGTGGAGAATGCCCTGGAAGACCCTCGCACACTTGCCAACCCTTTGATCAGCAGCGACTTCGGATTGCGCTTCTATGCCGCCGCTCCGCTCCAAACGCACGATGGCCACAACCTCGGCACCCTGTGCATCATCGACAGAAACCAGCGCTACATCAACAGAGAGCAAATGGAGATGCTCCAGGAAATGGCAGCCATTGTCATGGACGAGATGGAACTGAGGCTGGCGGCGCGTACCGCCATCGAAAATAGTGAGAAGCAGATTTCGGAACTCAAAAGAGAAAACGAAGCATTGAGAGGCCGCCTGAGCAGCTAATATAGCCAACTACTTAAAACTGTACACGTCCTGTCATGTAAAGAAAGAACAGGACGAATCAACCCCATTCGCTGTACAGTAAAACCTGACTGATATACCTAAGAAAGAGGCTCCGCATGGAGCCTTTACTGTTTTAGGATGTGAGAGAACATGTAGATGCGCCTTGGCATACCCGCAAATAGCTATACCATTACCTGAAGGATTTAGCAAAAGGCTCTACCTATTCGTCACCACTTCAAAAGGGCCAGGAGCCTTTGAGTCTGTTCTGGGTTACCCAGCATCTCGTTTTGGATTTATTCACCCCGGGCTATACCTTTCCGGCCGCTGGGTCGTTGCCTTTAAGAGAACCTGTTAATTCAGATGCCTCGGAAGCCAAAGCTATCCACACATCTGTTCATCTAAAACCAACAAAACAGCACGCCTATGAAATGCCCATCCTGCAACGAGACGCTCCTGATGAGTGACAAGAAAGGAATAGAGATTGACTACTGCCCGAACTGCCGGGGCATCTGGCTCGACCGCGGCGAGCTGGAGAAGATAATTGAGCGCTCCGCTGACCACTACTCCAAAAAAGAGAACTACGAGTCGGATTACAAGCGCTACGGCTACGGCGAGTACGGGAACGATTACAACCAGAAACACCCTCACAAAAAGAAGAAATCCTTCCTGAGCGAGCTCTTCGACTAAGTTATACCCATTAAATCCGCCTGTATTGCCAACCAGCCATGCAGGCGGACTTTCCTTTTCAGGCCAACCCTGCCGGGCGCTCCCTTGTAACCCGGGTCCGCCTGCACGGGTTTAAGAAAGGAACATGTTCCCCTTAAAAAAACCGACTATGATTCCCATGACCACCGTTTCAGAAGTACTGGACAACCTGAAGTCCGAAGGCTATACCGTAGACTTTAACCTGAGTGACAACTGCCTGGTTTGCCACGGAAACTCGCTGCAGGTATACCCCGACGAATTTGTGGTGGACAGGCACTACCGCTTTGAAGGCATGTCTGACCCGGGCGATGAGGCCGTGGTATACGCCATCTCCTCCGACAAACACCAAATCAAAGGGACGCTGGTGGACGGCTACGGGATTTACAGCGACGAGATGACGAATGAACTCATTCAGGCGCTGCGCGATAAAACCGCTGCCCTTCCTGCCGAGACAGCCGAATCCGTCCAGAAGGAGAAATTCAACGAAGCCACGCCACAGCGACCAGAAGGAGAACGCACACTGGACGCCCAGTTGGTGGAGATGGACCTTAATCAGTTCAGAAGGCAGATAAAGACAGAGGAGGCCTGGCAGAGCAGCGACCGCAACGCCATCACCATTTTCAAGACAGGCGGTATGCGTCTCGTGTTGATTGGCCTGCACCAAGGCGCCGAGATGAAAACGCACACCGCTCCCGGTATCATCAGTGTGCAGGTGCTGGATGGAAAAATCCGCTTCACGACAGCGGACCAGACCTCCGAGCTCGGCGAGGGCCAGATGCTTGCGCTCCATGCTGGTATCCCGCATAGTGTGTTTGCCGCAGAAGAATCCGTTTTCCTGCTGACGCTCGCCATACCTGCCAAGCCGACAAAACAGAATCCGTAATCTGGTATTCAGGCTATACCTATACCTAACACCAAGCGCCTGAACGGGTAGCGGAAGCGGGTGAACCCAGGGTGGTGCCGGTCTGAAGGGCACGTTCTTTATGCGTTACAGGAGAATCTGGCCAAAAAGACACAGCTCCCCTAGACCTAAAAATCCCCACGGGCCACCCGCCTCCTTTGGCCCCCAATCAAGGCTTTACATTCTATCTACTTAAGCTTAATGCTGCCTTTCATAACCGGGTGAAAGCTGCAGAAGTACGTAGCAGGCTGCGCCATGACCCGCTGCCAGGACTCACCCGGCGCCAGCGGCGGCGACTGCCAATCCTTCTCTGCTTCCGTTACGTCGTGCGTCACCCTGTCTTTGTTCAGGAAAACCACCGTGTCGCCTTTCCGCACCAGCAGTTCCGCCGGGCGGAACTTCATCTGGATGATTTCAACAGTGTGCTTCTGCGGACTGGGAGGTATAGCGCGTTGCAGGGGCCCGCTCAGCAGCAGGACCGCGCCTGGCAGGTAGAGGCAATTCCGCAGAACCGTTTGTACGAGGCTCATTTCCCCTTCAGTTGCTTCTGCACCATCTGAGCATGTTCGAGGTGGGCGTTGAGCGCCGGCATGATATCCTGCAGCAGGCCCTTCAGTTCCGCGTTCTCCGATTCCGGGATAAGCAGCCCCTCTACCGCCGAGATAACGGCTTTGTGGTAGGCCACTTCGTTGTCGATGTACGCCCGGTCAAACGCGCTGCCTGACATTGCCCGGAGTTTTGCCTGGGTCTTCTTGGCATCGGCTAGCAGCTGTTGGCTCACGGCATTGTCTTCGGGGGTAACGTTCAGTTTCCCAACAAGGGCTACCGCCTGGTCTATCACAGCTTGGTGGTCGCTGGCCATCGTTTCCGCGAATTTCCGCACCTCGGCATTCTTGGATTTCTCTTTGGCAATGGCCGCGTAGTCAATGTCAATCTGGTTGGCTGTCACAGCGGTGTGCGCCACCTCTGCATCCGATAGTTTGGGGTTGTCTTGCGCCAGGGCAGGAAAGGCGAGCAGGAGCAGGAAGTAGGCCATACCTGCTGCCCACGAAAGAATTGATGAGTACTTTTTCATAGCGTCTGTCTTTAACCGTTGATTTCCTATTAGAGTCAGGAAGCAGCAATCGGTTACAAAAAAGACGCTAATTACTTTGGCTAGGCAGAACCTATACCTCGCCAAGGCGAAACCTGACTTGATGCCAACAGTCAGGCCATTGGCATCAGGCTTGGTTCCGCTACTTTTGCTGCGCTACCAGTTCTATTTCCACCTGCGCCCCAAGCGGGAGCGCTGCCACACCAATGGTGGTGCGGGCCGGGAAGGGCGATGAGAACATGGAAGCGTATACCGCGTTCATCGCACTGAAGTTAGCCATGTCGGTCAGGAACACATTCACCTTCACGACATCGTCCGGACCCAGGCCGGCCGCCGCCAGCACCTGGAACAGGTTCTCCAGGCACTGCCTGGTTTGGGCGCTGATGTCTCCTTGCACCAGTTTGCCGGTTGTGGCGTCGAGCGGGGTCTGCCCGGACAGGAAAAGGAGGTTGCCCGATTCTACCGCATGGGAATAGGGCCCGACCGCAACCGCCCCTTCCGCGTTGTATACCTTTCTTGGCATCGTCTGTTTCTTTAAACCATGAGCTGAAATATACCCATTGTCAGCCATACCTGAAAGCCACGCGAAAGGTTTGTTCAATTGAATACCAAAGCTTTGAATCAGCTATGCAAATTCAGTAACAGGTATACCCGCTCCTGTTTAGGCTCGCTTGGGTATCTGGCTGCAGGGCCCCTCGTACCGGATAAAGATGTTGATCCAGATGGCCCTGGACAAGCGGAAGATGATGGGCAGAAAGGCAACGACCACAACCGCCACCAGACCTATCATCATGGCCATGGTCACTTCTTCCACAAACTGGTATAGGATAACGAGGGCTATCAGGAAGATGCCCACGTTGAAGCCGAAGCTCACGTACATGGCACCGTAGTAATAGCCTGGCTCTGGCTCAAAGGTCTGCCCGCAGCACGGGCAGTTCGGATTCATGTCAGCGAAGCGGGTCGAGTAAAGGGTGCCTTTCGGGAACATGTTCCCTTCCCGGCACCGCGGGCATTTCGCCGCCGCTACACTGTATAGAAAAGAATTTTTTTGGCTCATTTTGTCTCTCTGTTTATCACCATGTAAAGGTAACACTTAAGCAGAAGATTCTGGCGGCACAAAAATGACATAATACTGCACTTTTCGCCCGCAGCCAACGTGCTTGATTCGTCCTCATTTTACGGTTCCTTTGTACCTTGCGCTGCGTAAAAGAGCCGTATGCAGAAAGAACACCTCCCCATCTACCAGATACAGGATTTTGAGGCCCAGGCCCGGAAGGAGCAGTACTTCTACTTCAGCACCTT
The DNA here is from genome assembly GCF_000373265.1 of Pontibacter roseus DSM 17521. Lineage (GTDB taxonomy): Bacteria > Bacteroidota > Bacteroidia > Cytophagales > Hymenobacteraceae > Pontibacter > Pontibacter roseus. Next base: position 573,329 of record NZ_KB890765.1, on the reverse strand, counting down.
CTCGGCGCATCTGCAAGAGCATTTGTTCACCCGCGAGCCCCACAAACACGATTTCTACATCATCCTGCTCGTTACCCAGGGCAGCGGCATCCATACCATCGATTTCAGGGAGTACGACCTGCAACCGGGTATGGTATTTTTCCTTTCCCCCGGCCAGGTGCACAGCTGGCGACTCTCAGACGACGCCGATGGGTTCGTTGTGTTCTTTACACAGGAGTTCTATACCCGGGAATACCCGGATAAATCGCTGTTCAATTTCCCTTTCTTCCATGCCATTTCAGATAGCCCGGTACTGCGTCTATCAGATGGAGAGGATGTCTCGCTCCTGCCCGTCCTGCACTTGCTCAGACAGGAATTCGGCCAGACAAAGCCCCTGCGCCATGTCATGCTCAGCAGGCTGCTCGACGTGCTGCTCATCGAACTGACCAGGCTGTACCGGCCTGCGGAAGGCGCATCAGAAACTGTTGGGAAAGACAGGGCGCTACTGCAAAACCTGTACAGGCTCCTGGATGCACACTACAAGGAGCACAAGCCCGTGGCTTTTTATGCCGACAACCTGCACGTAACGCCCAAGCACCTGAATGAAATCTGCAAAGGCGCTCTGGGCAGAACCACCAAGGAACTGCTGCAGCACCGCGTCCTGCTGGAGGCACAACGGCTGCTGGTGCACGCCGACCTGACCAGCTCCCAGATTGCCGCCGAACTAGGCTACTTCGACAACACGTACTTTTTCCGCTTTTTCAAAAAGCAGGTGGGCTGCACACCGGAGCAGTTCCGGGCAGCGAATAGATAATATCTCCTGCCGCCGACAGGCCGCCGCACCCCCCTCCTTTGGATGGCCTATACCTATACCTATACCTATACCTATACCTATACCTATACCTATACCTATACCTATACCTATACCTATACCTATACCTTGCTTCGTTGCTGCGGGGCTGCGGGTCTTGCAGTTCGCTCGCTGAATTGCTCTGTAGCTTGCCATGGCCGGGCAGGCCTCACTTTTTGTCTTGACACAAAAAGTAAGCAAAAAGGTCAAGACGCTCCAAACTCGCTGACCGCTCAAACAGTGGAGCGCCATTAGGTGCACCTGGCTCAAGGCACTGCTCTGTAGCTGCTGTGGAAGCTCTCCCCTTGAGGGGAGTCAGAGGGGTGTTAAGTCTATACTATACCTATACCGACCCTCAGTAGCAGCTACTACATCACTTATACCTGGCCACCAGCAGCGGCCGGCTCCTCTACTTAGACAAGGAGGGACAGGGGTGGTTGGACCAGACTTATGTCTATACCTATACCTGTGTCACTACCGTTATTGCCTTCCCGCTACTGTTATTCCGACGAAAGGAGGAATCTGTTGCGCTGCCTCACCCGCCCTCTACGCTGTACACTCCCGGACACCCCTGTACAGTTACGGACACTGCAATGAAGTGCTGCTTCGTCATACGCTGAGATAAGGGGCTTTTTCTCTTGGCATACTTCTTGGCAATAATGGATTAGTACTATTCAATAACATTAAAACCAAGATGCCTATGCTTACACCATCACCTGCTCCCGTCCTACTACCACCCCATCCAATCACAAAATAAAACCGATTGAAAAAATGAAAGCCATTCAAAACGTATTCTCAAAATTGATGCTCAGCGCACTTGTCGTGATAGCTATGTGCAGCTGTGAAAAAGAAGACACCTCTCCTGCCGTGGTGGACCCCAATGCTCCCACTACTCCTCCCCGGGAAACTCCTTTCACCGAAATACCCGATGAACTGGTGGGTACCTGGTATGGCGACCGCAACGACGGTCCCATGAACGTCAACTGGGACCAAGGCTCCTTCCAGGGTGAAGTAGGCTTCATCGAGTTCAGGACCATGGTGTTCACCAAAAACGGCAAGAATGCCGTGGAGTATTCTTCTGATGTGATTACCTTAGGCGATGAGACAAAACAGTACTTCTACAAGATGACTGGCACGCTGGAGTACAAGAGCAACCCCGCCCAACTCACGTTCCATGCCCAGTCCGGTAAGATGCGGATATTCAGCAACAAGTACACCGGCTACAAGGAGCACGACATCATCCAGAAGGACGTGGATAACTACGAGAGCATCCTGGTGAACCCAGAGGCCACTACCTTCTCCACTTCCACCAACTACCTGAACGCCAAACGTGTGGACGGTGCTACCCAGCTGACTGTGAAATACATCAAGGCCGGAAGCTCCACCACGCCGGGCGGAGGCAACCCCAATCCGTCTGACCCTTACAGCGCACCGCCCAGCGCTGGTACTTACCTTCAGATTGGCAACCAATACTACCCCACCGTCACCATAGGCAACCTGGAGTGGATGTCGGTGAACTATGCAGGCGTCGGAGGTATAAAGGACTCTTCCAAGCCCCAGTACGGCACCTATTTCAAGTATGCTGATTTGGATGATATACAGATTCCCACAGGCTGGCGCATACCTACCAAGCAGGATTACCTGGCCTTGCTCAAGTCGCAGGGTATCAGGTTCGACGAGGTATGGGAAAGCACCGATGGCGCTGATTTGCAGTCTAAGAAGCTGCTGGGACAGCTCATGTCCACCACCGGTTGGCTCAAGCAGGACGGCTTCGCTAACAACAAGTCGGGCTTCAATGCCGTGCCGGCCAACCTGCAGGTGACCAACGGCAACCCGCACGGCGAAGGCACCAACTGCCTGCTCTGGACCTCCACCCTGGACGCTGAGGAAAACCCGGTCGTGTTCAAAATCATCCAGCTGCCCAGCGATACCTATTCTTCCTTCAGCGCATACCCGGTTGGTTTCAATCCGGCACACATCCCCGTGCGGCTCGTTCGAAACAAATAGGCCGTACTTACCAGGTATACCTGCACAGAAACGCCGCTTCTCTTTTGGGGAAGCGGCGTTTTGCTTTTAGTTTGTACGGAAGTGCTCTACCTTCTGTAACTGCTGCATGTTCGATGCCACAACGAGTACATCGTTTCCTTTCACCCATACCTGGTGGCGCTCGATTTTGTCAATCCGGTCTTTGGCCACGATGTAGGAACGGTGCACCCGGATGAACCTGTCAGCCGGCAGCAGCTCGCTCAGCTCGTTGATGGTCATGCGCGAGAGCAGCTTCTTGTCCTCCAGCACGAAGGTCACGTAATTACCAGCCGCCTCCATGTACAGAATCTCGTCGAACAGCACCTTCACCTGCTCATACCCCGATTTTAGGAGAATGCAGTCATTTGATTCATTGTCTTGAAACATGTTCGAAATGGCTCTGCTGTAGTCATTGCAACTTTCCCATATAGGAAACAGGTATATGGCAGTCACGTATAAAATAATAGGTTTACTCTAGTATATTCTTTGACGGATACTACGTTAGGTGTAAACGTATGAAATCAGTTGGCATACCCTCCTTATGCCTAGGTGCCCCTTCCTCTATGCCGTGAGCGCCCAACTCTCTTACAGCTCCGCCATGAATAACGAACATGTACAAACTACCCATATCTCCAAGTACCAGGCAGCTTTGACGCTTGTCGAAACGGTACAGAAGCACTACTCACGTCATGTCGTCAGCACGCGTAGGCATGGGGAGCAGGGACTGGCCATCCAGCCCCATGCGCAGGCCATTGAAGCAATAATCGACACCGCCTTCTGGACAAGCCTCCGCCGCGAAGAGGGGCTTTCCCCAAAGATATCAATTGCCTTCCTCCCGCCCGAGCAGTCCGGGCAGCCTCTGCTCTTCGGGCAGCGGCTCATGCTCACCACAGACACCCTTACAAAACTCGCCCCTGGCGTGGAGCGCACCGGTATATACCTAGGGGTATGGTATGAGAAAGATGAGCTTTATGTGTGGGGAACCACGCGCCAACTGCCCAACTTTTGCTTTGTGGTGGACGTGACGGACCCTGGTCTGTTGGTGGTCAAGCACAGGCGTACCGGTGGGCTTTTGCACTTCAAGAACATGGCCGTGCTGACTGGGGAACTGGTAAAGGTGATAGACGAAGGGAGGGCGCACCTGCCGGAATGCCCCACGCTGCTCACCTCCCTCCTTGGCCTGGGCTCCTCTTCTGACTGGAACGACTCCATCAATCCGCTGGTGCACCTGGCCCTGTCTATGCGGGCCCATCGGCACGGTGGTGCGCTTTTGATAGTGCCCGCCCACTCCGACACATGGCGTGACTCCATCGTTCACCCCATCATGCACCTGATTGAGCCACCCTTCTATGGCCTTTCGGAGTTGATGAAGCAGGATAAAAAAGAGCGGGGCAATAGCAAATGGCAACTGGCCCTAAATGATGCGATTGACAGCATCGCCTGCTTTACAGCCGTGGACGGTGCGACCATTATCAGTGATGAGTTCGAATTGATAGCCTTTGGAGCAAAGATTAAGCGCACAGTTAGAGGAAATCCGGTGGAGAAGATGCTGGTGACCGAACCGGTCCTGGGCTCCGAAGGAAAGCTCGTGCACCCGGCCAGCAATGGCGGTACCCGGCACTTGTCAGCAGCACAATTCGTTTTCGACCAAAAAGACACCATCGCTCTGGTAGCATCACAGGATGGCCGCTTCACCGCATTTGCCTGGTCTCCTTGCGAGGGAATGGTGCACGCCCACCAGATTGATACCTTGCTGCTGTGAACCTGTGCTATACCTTCTGCAACTGCTGCATGTACGAAGCCCCGACAGGTACCTCGTTTCCTTTCACGCATACCTGGTGGCGCTCGATTTTGTCAATCCGGTCTTTGGCCACGATGTAGGAACGGTGCACCCGGATGAACCTGTCAGCCGGCAGCAGCTCGCTCAGCTCGTTGATGGTCATGCGCGAGAGCAGCTTCTTGTCCTCCAGCACGAAGGTCACGTAATTACCAGCCGCCTCCATGTACAGAATCTCGTCGAACAGCACCTTCACCTGCTCATAGCCCGTCTTCAGGAAGAGGTAGTCCTTGGCGGGTGCGGGGGCTGCGGTGTTGCCTCTCAACTGGTGCAGTTCCTGTGCCTTATTACAGGCTTTGATGAACCGGGGCAGTGAGAAGGGCTTGAGCAGGTAGTCCACGGCATCCAGCTCAAAGCTGGTCACCGCGTGTTCCGTATAGGCCGTCGTGAAAATCACCAGGGGCCTTTTCTGCAGGCTCGTCACGAACTCCAGACCCGATATGTCCGGCATCTTGATGTCCAGGAACAGCAAATCGATGGGCTCGCTTTGCAGGTACTCCAGCGCTTTGAAGGCATCGGTGAAGCAGGCCGTCAGCTCCAGGAAAGGCACCTTGGCCGCCAGCGACCGCACCACCTCCAGTGCCATGGGCTCGTCGTCTATCGCAATTGCTCTCATAATTCCTTCAGGCTATACCTCTTGCCAAGGTATGCAAATTTAAAGTTGAAGCGTCAGGTGCACGAAATATTCTTCCGGCGTCTCCCGGATGATGAGCTCGTGACGCTCGGGGTACAGCAGACTCAGCCGCTGCCGCACATTGGCCAGACCAATGCCCGACTTATCCTTCTCCGGGTCTTGCTCCGACCGGGTATGGGTACTGTTGTATACGTCAAAGTAGAGTTTGTCCTGGTCGCAGTGCAGGCTGATTCGTATCCAGGACTTGCGTTTGAGGCTGATGCCGTGCTTGAAGGCGTTCTCCACGAAGGGTATCAGCAGCATCGGGGCGATGTATTTCCGCTCCAGCACGTCCTCAATTTTGGTTTCAATCACCATGTCCGGCGAGGAGGAAGTGCGCAGCAGCTGCAGGTCGATGTAGTTGCGCATGTATTCTATTTCGCGGGAGATGAGGATTTTCTGCTGATGGTTCTCGTGCAGCATGAAGCGCATCATGTCGCCCAGCATCTGTATGCCCTGTGCGGTGCGCTCGCTGTTCTCCTGCAGCGCCGTGCCATACAGGGTGTTGAGCGCGTTGAAGAGGAAGTGCGGGTTGATTTGCGAGCGGAGGAAATCGAGGTTGGCGCTCGTCGTGCCCAGCTCCTGCTTCAGCACGTACAGTTCCTCGTTGCCCTTCATCTGCCGTTTGAACAGAAACCAGATGGCAGGCGCCATCACCACGAGTTGGAATACAGAGTTGAACATGCTGGCGCCGAAAGCTGTGTCCTCGTCGTTGAGCAGCAGCATCATCAGGAAAGCCACCGGCAGGTAAGCTAGCGCCATAATACCGAATACCAACAGCATGTATTTCTTGAACGGGTGCTTTGATTTGAGCGACCGGGGAATCAGGAAATAAAACCCAAAGCAGTACAACAGTATAGCACTCAGCGAAATAAACGCCCACACCACCGTGATTTCGGACCCCACCCGCAAGGCGAGCAGCAGAAACACCGACACCATCCAGACGATGAAGGCCGTGAGCGTATCGCGGGTCAGCATCCGGTACCGGGACTGGATGACAGTTGAATTCGACAGCAGGTACAGCCCGCTGTACTTGATGAAGGTATAGAGACAGAACAGCACCACAAGCCCCAGCGCATTGCGGAAGCTCTCCTGGAAAATGAAGTCGTACGTCTGCTGTTCGGTATCTTTGTCCACCAGCAGGTAGCCTTTCGTATAAGTGTCCAGGATGCCGGTCACAAAACCCACTACCAGGTATAGGAGCACGATGAGGCCTATCTGGAGCACCAGCCGCTCCTTGTTCAGCAGTTTGGGAACCACCTTGAAGTTGAGAAACAGAAACGCCAGGTAAAGCAAGGTATAGCGGATGAGCTGCGGCCAGAAATAATGCTCGTAGTAGCGGCCCCCTACACCTGCCTCCTCAAACAATTCCCTGTCGGGCCAGTTGGAGGTGGAAAGGGAAAACAGCGCAAACACAAAAATGGTGGTAGCGGCCCAAAACTCCACTTTGTTATGCTGGAGCGGCTTTTCTATAGGGGATTCTAAGGTCATGTCATTCATAAGACAATGTTATCTTAAAGCTAAGAGGAAAAACAAAAAATGTGATGAAAGCGGCTGATTTTGTGACGGACGGCTCAGAACATGACATCCAGCATGAAATGAAGCAGTTGCTCCGGCTGCCGGATGTGGAGCGCCTGCGCAGGGGCCGCCGGTTTCTTCAGAATCACCTCCCGGACGTTATCCATCATGTCCAAATCAATGAGTAGGTTGCGCGGGTCTATACCTGCCTGTGTCGGTTTGCCGGGCACCGTCACGTAGATTCGCTGCTCCCCGGCACGAATCCGGTGCAGCTCCAGGTACAGCAATTCCCCTGCGCTTCCGTCTTTTCCGGCCCCGTATACGCCCACTTCAACCATGTCATCCAGCGGCACGGGTGTTTCCACTCCTTCCGTATCCACCTCTGCTTTCTGAGCCCGCACATCCAGCGCCACACGCCATTGCCCGTTACCTACTTCCTCCGCCTCCACGGCTTTGGCCTGCAGGTCCCAAAAGGTGTTCTTCTCGAACAAATCGGAGAGCAGGTACTGCAGCGAGTCTGGCGTGACCATGCTGAGCTCCCGGTATAAATCGAGCGAGGTGGGCAGGGGCGGCTCACCGGTGCCATGTTTTGCCAGCAGATTTTGGAGAGCACTGTTGACGCGGCCCTCGCCCAGGTATTCTTTCAGGGCATACATGGCGAACGGACCTTTGCGGTAGGCCTGGAAAGCGTCAGTTGCCAGCAGCAGGGGCACATCGGCTTTGGAGCGGGGCGTCAGGTAGGACTCGCGCATAATCCAAAGGAGATGCTGCAAATGCTCCGGTCCGTGTGCCGCCTCCACCACGCCCAGGGCACTGTACCAGGCCAGGCTTTCGGAAAGCAGCGCAGCCCCCTCCACGGCAGCCGGTACCAGTTGGTGCGCCCACCACTGATGGGCCATTTCGTGCGCCGCCACCGCGAAGGACAGGTCAAACCCGCGCTTGTCTTCTTTCGGATTCATCATGGAGAAGTTCTCGGTCAGCGCGATGGTGGCCGGGTAAGCCGAAGCGCCGTTGCCGGCCCCAGGGTACTCCACCAACCGGACCTGCCGGTGCGGGTAAGGCCCGAAGTTTCGGGTATAGTAGTCCAATGAGGCTTGGGTGCTTTGTATCAACTGGTCCACGTTGTGGGCGTGCTTCGGATGGTACAGCACCTGGATTTGAACACCCTGCCAGCTGGCCTCCCGCACCGCATACCGGGCAGAGAAAAAGGCAAAGAGGTTACGAATGGGAGCATCAGCGACGTAATGGAAGTAGCGTCGGCCCTTCTCGGTCCAAGTGCGGCGCAGTTCGCCGGTCGTGATGGCTGCCTGGTCTGCTGCCGTACCCACCACTGCCTCAAAGCGGATGCGTTCTACCCTGGCTGTGTTCAGGCGTGCCGCCTCATCGTACAGCGGAGCCACTGTAGGTTTGGGAGGCAAATTGTGCGCTTTGCGTTCGCCTGCTTCCGCCAGTTCTCGGCTAGGTTGGTAACCGATGGCCGGCAGCCACTCCTGATTCATGAAAAACGTACCGTTGTCCGCCACCGCCTGCGGCATACCCTGGCCGGTGAATCCCTTCGGCTTGTACTGCACTTCAAACGTCAGCTGCAGCGAGTCGCCGGGCTGAAGCGGCTGCCCCAGGGTATAGATAGCGTGGCGATGCTCCCTGTCTTCCAAAGCGGCTTTTGCATTCCGATTAAATGTCACCTGGCGTGTCTCCACTTCGGAGGCCGTGGACAGGTGTATGGTGTCAATGGCTACTTTACTTTTGTTTTGGAGCACATACACGCCGCGCACCAGGGCCTCGCTTTGGTCAGGGTATAGCTCTACATGCAGTTTGGTGGCGGTGAGCTGCGGCTGTGGCGTATTCCCATATTGGCTGTACAGGCGCTCATAGGTCGCCCGCCGCTCGGCCAGCTCCTGTTTGGACAGATTCTCCTGCAGCACATTCGTGTTGTAGAACACAAAGGCCCCCAGCGTGAAAATCAAAATTCCTCCACCTGCAGCCAGCAGCAGATACGATACTTTTGGCCGCGCCACAGCCTGCCGCAGTCGCCAGGCTATACCTGTCTCGTGGCCCCGTACCCAAAACAGGCGCGCGACCAGCGCCAACAGCACCGCCCAGCCTACCCAGTACAGCTTGAACCAGAACCAGGGAGCCAGCGACAGCCCAAACCCACTGAAATCGGAATAGGACCAGCCTGAGTCGGCGTTGTAGACCAGCAGCTTCTGCCCCACGCCCAATTCGGCCGCGAAAACAGAAAACAAGAAGGTGAGAAAGAAGAGGATGTGCCCCATGTATTTCTGGTTCACTAGTAGGTGCACCGCCAGCGCCAGCACCGCAAACAGCAGGTAGTCAGCCAGCTGCAGTCCGAACAGCACGCGTAGGTATAGCCCTAGTTCCACATCCGGATGCCCCAGCCCCAACTGTATGGCTAAACCTGCCAACAGGAAAACCGTCTGCACGGCCAGCAGCATCAGCAGGGCGCTGAGCAGTTTGGCGAGCAGCGACACCCCATCGGCCACCGGCGCCGCATCCGCAATGTCCTGCATGCGGGCATCGCGCTCCCGCCAGACCAGCTGCCCCATGTACACTACCAGCACAGCGACGACGGTCAGCCGGAAGAGGAGCAGGTCGTAGGTCTGAACAATTCGCCCGGTGGTAGCCAGAGTGGGTACGCCCAATGAACCTTCCAGCCATTCCGGCACGAGCATCAACAGCATACCCGCCAGGAACACCAGGCACATCCAGCCCCAGCCCAGCAGGTTCTCCCGAAAAGACTGAAATGTGAGTGCACTCAACTGGTATAGCTGGGTATTCACATTGAATGTCTTGTGGACCGGCTGCAGCGAGATGGGAGCTGTCCAGTCATTGGAAGTCACTAATTGCCTCCGCCTGGTCAGTCGGCTCCACCAGCTCACCCCTGCGTAGTGCGCAAAACGGAAGCGGTAGTGGGCAAGCGTTAGCATGCCCAAAGCCACCAGCACCCACAAAACACGGTTCCAGACCAGCCAGCCGTCCACCGGAACCAGTTCCGTGTTCACCTGAAGGGGCGTGAGGGTTTTGTGGAAATGGCTCACCAGCGTGAAGCCCGACAGGTCCAGTTGCTTGCTCAGGCTCCAGAGCCCCATGTGGTCCGCCAGCACCTCTTTGCTCACCATGGCCATGATAAACAGCACCCCTCCCACCAGAAAGCTTGTGAGGGCGTGGCGGCTGAGCAAAGCCACCGAAAACAGTATGGCCGTAGCTACAAACAGGTTAGGCAACGCAATCAGGAAGAAGGCGCTGAGGTAAGGAACGAGCCGGAACGGGCCGAAAAGCGAGGCGTCTATACCTGGAATGAAAACCGCCAGCATCAACCCCAGCGGCAGTGCCAGCAGCACTAGCGTCGTGATGGCCAGGGCACCCAGGAACCGACCGCCCAGGTAAGTGAATTTACTGATGGGCGAGGTATAGAGGAGCGGCTCGATGCGGTCCTGTAGGTCGTGAGTGGCCGCATCGCCGGCCACGGCCGCTACCACCAGCAAAACCAACAGACTGGCGATACTTGTGATGGCGGCCGTCACGACCGGGGCGTTAAGCAGGTAGTCGCCGCTGCGCACGTTGTCGGTGAAGCTTGCCACCATGGCAAAGGTGATTCCCAGGAAAATCAGGAAGTAGAGCCAGGTAGAAACCCGGCGCAACTGGCTACCTAGCTCGAAGCGAAAAATCTCCCACAGTTTCATAGCGCCACCTCCTTCGCTGCCTGCGCCCGCCGCTGCCCGAAGTGCCCTGCCATCGTGCTGAAGTACACGTCCTCCAGATTGGCCTCCGTCCCCTCAAAGCCCATGCCCGGTGCCCTTTCGCTGTACACCCGGACAACGAACTTCCCGGCCTGCAGCCTGGTAGAGATGACCGCCAGTTCCCGTTGCATCAGCGGCAGCTGGTCTTTGTCAATGATTTTCCGCCACACCCGCCCCTGCAGCGCCTCAGTGGCCAGGAGCGGCTCCGCCTCCAGCAGAATTTCGCCTTTGTCGATGATGGCCATGTGCGTGCACAGCTCCGAGACATCCTCCACAATGTGCGTAGACAGGATGACCACCGCGTTTTCGCCGAGCTCACAGAGCAGGTTCAGGAAACGTACCCGTTCCGATGGGTCCAGCCCGGCCGTGGGTTCGTCCACTATCAGCAGTTTTGGGTTGCCGAGCAGCGCCAGCGCCACCCCGAACCGCTGCCGCATACCTCCCGAGTAGCCGCCCAGCTTCTGCTGGCGTACCTCCCACAGGTTAGTCTGCCGGAGCAGGCCCTGCACGGCTTCGGTGCGGGCAGCGCGGTTGGTGATGCCCTTCAGTATGGCGAAGTGGTCGAGCAGGCGCTCGGCACTCACGTTGCGGTACACCCCGAACTCCTGTGGCAGGTAGCCCAGCGTCTCCCGCACCTTGTCTTTCTGCCGGACCACATCCAGGCTCCCGAAATGAATCTGCCCTTCGTCAGGCTCCTGCAGGGTGGCCAATATGCGCATAAGGGTGGACTTGCCGGCGCCATTGGGCCCCAGCAGACCATACATACCCGGCGGAATGGTCAGGCTTGCGTTCTTGAGGGCCTGCACTCCGTTCGGGTAGGTTTTCGAGATGTTTCTGATAGTCAATTCCATAGTCTTACCTTGTCATTTCTTCTCCTGTCGTTCGCCCGCCGGAATGGATGGTGGGCTAGACAGGAGTAAGGTTAGACAAGCTCCAACAGGAATTCAACTTAAAGTGATGAAACACCTGAAATTTGTGATAAACCAGAGGCAGCACCAAAGCGTGAGGCTCTGATAGAGATGGTACGCAGGTATAGCGATGTGTTACTTTGCAGGCGAATGCTGTACCGAGCCCTCCGGAGGGTAAGGTATGGAACCCCGCAGCTCCCGGATACGCGCCTCGTCAAAACTCGGAAGCTGCAGCTCTCCTGCCTCCTTCCACTGACGCACCTTCTCCTGCACCTCCTGCGCTTTCTCCTCTGACACACCCTTGTCGCGTGACAGGTATAGGGTTTGGGAAGTAAATGCGAAATCGGTGCCGCTGTCTGCTACTGTGTCCATGATGCGGAGGAGCAGGTCTTCTTTCACCTCCAGAAACTCATCAAAGCTCTTGGCCAGGATGTAGGTGAATATCTCCAGGTTCAGCGAGTCTTTGCCGAGCTCGATGAAGCGGACGCGCGCCGTGGTTTCACTCACTTTGGGGTGCGCGTACAGGATGGTCCGCAACTCGACGAGCAGATACCGGAGCTGGTCAGGTGTGGTTTCGTAGCGCACGCCCAAGGTGGTCTGGAACAGAAAGCGGTCACGGTGGGCAAAGTTTTCGATGGATTGTGAAGAGAACTCGCCATTGGGTATGGTGACGACGGTACGCTCGCCGGTACGGAGCCGCGTGGAGCGCATGCCTATCTGCTCTACCGTGCCGGTGATGCTGCCCACCTTGCAGAAATCCCCTACCCGAACGGGCTGATCGGCAATGAGCATCACACTTCCCACGAAGTTCTCTACGGTCTTCTGGGCGCCTAAGGCCAGGGCGATACCGCCTATACCCAGGGCGGCCAGACCAGTTGTGACGTCAAAACCGAAGGTATCGAGCGCCATGATGATGCCCAGCACGACGATGCCTATTTTCACCCCGCGCCGCAGAAAAAGGATGGCCGAGATGCCCGCCTGGTTGTTGTGCCGGGCCAGCCGCCGCTGTATCAGGTTTGATACAAAGTCGATGAGGCGCCACAGCAGAATCAGAAAGGCAACCAGGCCCACCACCAGCGTAATCTCGCTCAGGCGCAGGCGCACGATGATGGAGATGCCCACCGCTTCGCTGGCGAACACGAAAAGCCACACGGCCAGGTATAGCCGCACCGGCAACCCGAAGGCTCCTATGATGCCCGCCGTGTCTTCGTCGCGGGCCTTGGTCCAGACGAAAGGGATGGCCAATAGAATCAATGCCACGATGGCCCGTGCAACCAGGTAGGACACAATGGCCACCAGGACAATGGCCAGCCAATGGCTGATGGGGACGCCTCCCCAACTATTTTCTTCTATGATGTCAGGCGATACTTTGTCCACCAACGGGGTAGTGGCGGCATCGTCCAGGGGAACGGGGATGCGCTGCACGGTCTGGGACGAGAAAAGCCAGACGGGCGCCCCTCCTTCCCCTTCGGTTTTTTCGACAAACAAATCGAAGCTGCTGCCTTCCAACTCGGCTTCGCCTACGCGGTCCAGGTTCGGTCCCAGGTCATCGTCATCGCGCCCTTCGGGGTTGTCGCTGAGCCAGGCGTAAGGTAAAATCTGTCCGCTCTGGTCCAGCAGCCGTTGAAGTGACCTGGCCATAGTAGCCCCATCCCGGTTTTGCTGCAGGGTGGTGTCGAGCTTCAGGTATAGGGCGGCTCTATCGTAGTCCTGTGCAGCCACGGATTTGATGAACCCGTACACTGCGCCTCTGGGGGTGCGCCTGCCCAGCGAGTCTTCCGGCCAATTGGGCGCCTGTTCTTCCTGCGCAGCCGCCGTGGTGTCGGCTTCAGTGTCCTGCGCTTGCGCCTGTCCAGGCATAAGCCAGCAGAGCAGCAAGAGTCCGTACACCAGGCTTAAAGTCAGGCGGCGTGAAGAAGCGTGTAAAGTGGTAAGGTATAGAGGTGTAAGCTTTCTGAAATCCATGGGTGTTTCCTAAGCCAGTCAACCGGATGCGGTATGGGACCGGGGTCGTCAATCTGTGTTCGTAATCTGTACTGTAACGTGAGCGGTTCTGGCTGGTTACGGCGGGCGTCTGGGCTGGGTGGAATCGGACTGGCCGCAGAGGCTGCGTCCCTGATTTTTACAGGCAATGGTGCAAGCAAGATGGATTATTGCCGGAAATATCCAAATATGGCTTACATTTGTAGCTACTGATGAAGCGAGCCGCTTATTATATGAACTCTCTGAGGCACCTGGTTCTGCCATTTGCCCTGGTGTGGGCATGTTTGTTTCTCAGCCATTCAGGCCTTGCCTCTGACAGCTACAGTTCGACTGTCAAAGCGGAACAACGAATCAGCCGTGATTCAGAACATACCCCGCACGCGCACGCCACCCAGAATTTAGGACAGGAGACACTCTACTTGTCAGAAGCTGCCACGCCGTCGGTCGTTTCTTTCAACCTACAGCCGGTTGGCTACCCCCTGGCCCGGGCCTATCGTGCCAATGCAGCCAGCAATGGCACATCGCGTCCTAAGTCTGCAACTCCGGGCACAGGATTTCTGGGCAAGTTTTTCCCATCCTGCATACAACCCAACGCCCCTTAAGTAACTGCCCTTCCAGAACAGATTAGCGCAACGTTAACAGCTGGCATCCTGCCTGCTGTATCTTCATTTCGATTTGTGGGGCGGCCAGCCTGCGCGTATGGGTCGGAAGCAGGTGGCACGAAGCAATGTGTTAGCCGAACACCCTAGGCTCGGCGTGTAGCGTCAGGAGGAGCCTACACCTTTTGGAACCAGTAATCACCATATTATCAAGAACAATATAATATTTTACCAATATGCAACATTTTGCCATTTTCACTTTTATAGGAGGGTTGGGAGGCACCGAGGTGGCCCTGATTCTCTTCGTTATCCTGCTCTTCTTCGGGGCAAAACGCATTCCTGAGCTTGCCCGTGGGTTGGGCCGCGGCATACGGGAGTTCAAGGATGCTACCAATGAAATCAAAGACGATTTAGAGAAATCTGTGAACGACAAAGGAGACAAAAAATAACCAATCCCATAAGCTAAAGACACGCCCATTGATGGAACTCATCTCCTACCTCATTGACTTCATCCTGCACATCGACCAGCACCTGGTGGAGCTGGTGCGGGAATACGAAAGCTGGATTTACCTGATTCTCTTTATCATCGTGTTCTGCGAGACGGGGCTGGTGGTCACGCCGTTCCTGCCGGGCGACTCCCTTTTGTTTGCGCTGGGGGCGTTGGCCGCCATACCGGCATCGGGGTTGAATCTGTTCCTACTCATGGCCCTGCTCATCACGGCGGCCATCCTCGGGGACTCCTTCAACTACTACACGGGCAGCAAGCTGGGCAGCCGCATCTACCTGCGTAATTTCTGGTTCCTGAGGCGCTCCCACATCGACCAGACGCAGCGTTTTTATGAGAAATACGGCGGCCGCACCATCATCTATGCCCGTTTCGTACCGATTGTGCGCACGTTTGCCCCCTTTGTGGCCGGTGTGGGCAAAATGGACTACAAGCGCTTCCTCAGCTTCAACGTGATTGGTGCCGTGGTATGGGTGGTGTTCTTCATGGTGGCCGGTTACGTGTTCGGGAACATTCCGGCAGTGAAGCGGCATTTCTCGCTCCTGATTCTGGCTATCATCGTACTGTCCGTGACCCCTCCCCTGGTTGCCGCCGTCAGAGGCTGGTTCTCCAAAAGAAAGGAAGCGATGAACTAAGCCCTGCCCTCTGAGGCGTTGAATCCGCTATACCTATCGTCTTTCCTGGACAGGTATAGCGGACTCATCGTTAGGCGTGTAAACCGTTAATCAATGAACAGTCCCTTGTCTGAAGCAACTATACCTGCCTCAGACAAGGGACTGTGGTTTTTATACCTATTCCTGCAGAATCAACATGGTGACGTACACCACATAGCAAAGCAGGAACACGCCTCCTTCCATCCTGGAAATCACACGGCCTCTTCCGGTGAAAACGAACACGAAGAGCAGCATGGAGGCGGCGATGTTGACGGCAATATCAAAGAGGGAGTTCGGGTTGATTTGCAGCGGCGTCACCACCGCCGAGATGCCTAGAATCAGGAAGATGTTGAAGATGTTGGAGCCCACCACGTTGCCGATGGCAATGTCTACGTTCCTTTTGCGTACGGCCACCACAGAGGTGGCCAGTTCCGGTAACGATGTGCCGATGGACACCACAGTCAAGGCAATGATGCGTTCTGAGAGCCCGAAAGCCTGCGCAAGGCTCACAGCGCTCGTTACAATCAAGCGGCCACCCAAAATGAGCCCGGCCAGCCCCAGCACAATAAAGAGCGCAGATTTCAGGTAGGTATAGTGACTGGTCTCTTGCTCCTCTTCCGCCGGGCTGCTCAGCGCTACTGTCATGTTGTAAACCAGAAAAATGGTGAAGAACAAGAGCAGAATAACGCCATCGGTCCGGGAGATGAGGTCAGCGGCCGTGTTGTCCAGCAGCACATCGTTGGCCACCACCAGCACCACAACCGCCGCCAGCAGGCTCAGCGGAATCTCCAGCCAGGTGGTGTTCGACTTGACCGTGAGCGGGTAGATGAGGGCACAGACCCCCAGGATGCCCATCACGTTGAAGATGTTACTGCCCATCACGTTGCCCAGCACCATCTCTGTGCTTCCCTCCAGCGAGGCGAACACGTTCACCACCAGCTCGGGGGCCGAGGTGCCAAAGGCCACAATGGTCAGTCCGATGACGATGTTGGGTATGCCCAACCGGGCGGCCAGGCTCGAGGCGCCATCTACCAGTTTATCGGCACCCAGAATCAGGACCACGAATCCTGTAAGCAAAAGCACTATATCTAACATTGGCTGGGTTCTTATATCACACGTATCAATTCCAATAGTATAGCCTTATACCTGAAAGCAGGTAAAGTTGATTGAAAAAGACTCGAAATTAAGGCAAATAACGCTATCCCTTCACACGCGACTTTAGGCTCGAGAACTTTGCGACGCCTCTGAAAGGAGGTAATGCAGCATCTGTCTGAAGCCTGCGGTTCCCTACCTGTCGGCAAAGCGTAACGCCCGTCCTGCAACTCACGTAAAGCGGAGCACAACATAACAACACGTGTACTATGTCATACCTCTTCCAGGACTGGGATGCCAACAAGGGAAACCTCAAAGGCAGACTCGTCATGCTGCTGTTCCGGTTCGCCCATCCGGCCTCCAAAAATAAATTCTTCCGTATTCTTTACCTGCCCTACCTGGCCTTCTACAAGGTGTTCGTGGAATGGATATTGGGCATTGAGCTGCCCCACTGGACCACGGTGGGCAAGAACTTCTTCCTGGGCCATGGTCAGGCCCTGGTGGTGAACGGCTGCGCCGTGATAGGCGACAACTGCTTTTTCAGGCACTCCACCACCATCGGCAACATCCGCAACGCAGACGGTTCCTACTCCGGCTCGCCGGTGATTGGCAACAATGTGGAGTTGGGTTCCAATGTGTGCATCATCGGGGAAGTGCGCATAGGCAACAACGTGCGCATTGGCGCCGGCTCGGTGGTCGTGAAAGACATACCGGACAACTCCATTGCAGTGGGCAATCCCGCCCGTGTCATCAAAACCCTGGAGCCAGCGGCGGCCCACGTACAGGCCGACCCAACGCTGGCTGCCGTGATGCAGGCCTAGGCTAATTGCTCAAAACCAATTCTGCCTGACACCGTTTCAGCAGGCGATTGTGAACACAGAAACAGGTATGCCCACAAACACGCACCAAAGCACTGATACCCTCCTACGGGAGCACCTGGTAGAGCTCCTCACCGGCGGCTTCGCCCCGAACGTCATCCTGCTGCGGGAGTTCGATTATAAGAAAGCGGGCATTGTACTCGACGGACTGCATTTCTCGGCCTGGGTGCTGCTGGGGCACATCCGGGGGCGCCACCTCACGCTGCTCCGCTACATGCAGGACCCCGAGAACAACCCGGACGTATGGCCCGAAGCCCCCTGGCCCGACAACCACCAGCCGGCCAGCCAGCAGGAATGGAACAACGCCATTGCTGCCTACGAACGCGACTTGATAGAGATGATACAGCTGGTGCAGGACCAGGCCAGTGATTTGTTCCAGGTGCAACCAAACGGCAAGACGCTGGCCTGGGCGGCCATGACCACGCTGCACCATACCGGCTACCACATCGGGCAACTCAAAACCGTAGGGCGGCAGCTCGGCGTATGGTAAGGACTATACCTGGTACAGGGGCTGCTGCGAAGCAATGACTTCCTGCTTCAGTAACTCGAAATCCTGGTGAGGCGGCATGGGGCTATACGTCATGGGCTGGCCCGGCTCGGAAGGGTAACCGAGAAAGCGAATCAAGGGACCGGCTATGACCTCCGCCCTTTCCACTTGCTCCGCGGTGAGCTGGTCCATCCAGTAGCCTGATTGCCCTTTTTTGAGATGCTTGGGGTTGCTCTTCTTTAGCGTGGAAAAATGCATGGCCTCCTCCAGCTCCGCTCTTTCAGAATCGCTTAAGGCTATACCCAGGTAGTCCAACAGGCGGTTCAGCTCCTGTTGGAAGTCGAGCAGGAAGCCTTCATAATACGCGATGTGGATGCCCTGCTTCCGGCTCAGGCGCAGGTGGTCGTACACATGCCACACCCACTCCAGCATCAAATCATCGAAGTGCCGCTGTAGGTAGCGCGCCGCATCCTTTTCCTCCTGCGGATAATATTTGAGCATATAGTCGGAGGTATAGTACCTGGCTGCTGAGATGGCCCGGTCCCGTGGGTCGCGCAGTATGTACACTTTCTTGTCGAACAGACTAAACAATTCTGGGCTCCTTTTGCAGATGGGCGAGTGCGTCCACACGTGGTTCGTCTGCGCCACGTACTGCGCGATGTCCTCCACCGGCATCCGGAAAATGCTGCTGATGCGGTAGCTGTACTGCAAATCGGTCACGTCCAGCACATCGATGCTGGCCTGGCTCGGGTAGTTCAGGTCCCAAGTTTTGGCGAGTTCATAAATAGGTTGCTTCTGTATGAAACTTGTCGTGTCGACACCCGCTTTTTGGAGCATCTGCTGCAGGATTTGGTAAAGCCAGAAGTTGCCGCATTTCGGTGCCCCGCCCTGTAGTAGTTTCATAGGTATAGCTGGTCTGCCTTTCGGTTTGGCCCCTATACGTGCCGAGAGGGCAATTGGGTAGACCTGTTTCGGAAACATGCCTGCCGCAAAACCGGTAGAAGGAGGCAGGCAAGATTGCTATACCTTTCAACCTGTGGAAGCACCAACACGACACGCCATGCAAAATATCTTCCCTTTCGAGTCCCGCGTAAGCCCTGGGCAACGCAAGCACCTGATGCGACAGGAGCCGCGGCTGGTCTGGTTTACCGGTCTTTCCGGTTCCGGCAAAAGCACGCTGGCCATGCGCCTGGAAAGCCACCTGTTCCAGCAGGGCTACAAGGTATACCTGCTCGACGGCGACAACGTCCGCCATGGCCTCAACAGCGACCTGGGCTTCTCGGCGCAGGACCGGCACGAGAACATCCGGCGCGTAGGCGAAGTGGCGGCCATGATGCTGGATGCGGGGCTGGTGGTGCTTTGCGCCTTCATCTCGCCCTATGCCGCCGAGCGTACGTTTGTGCGCAACACCGTGGGGTTCGACCGGTTCACCGAAGTGTTCGTGGACTGCCCCGTACAGGTATGCGAGGAGCGCGACACCAAAGGCCTGTATGCCAAAGCCCGCCGCGGACTCATATCGAACTTCACCGGCATCAGCGCCCCCTACGAGGCACCGGCGGCACCGGATGTGGCAGTCAGGACGGACACAGCGTCTATAGAGGAATCTTTGCAGGAAATCGTACAGCATGTCGTGCCTTTGCTGGAGTTGAAGGACGCACCCAGGGTAGTGGCTTCGGTGTAAACGTCCGTTTCGTTTTAAACCCATTTTGACTTATGGCTATACCTGCTCCCATCTCCCTGGATGATTTACTCAAGACCGCACGAACTGCCGCTCTGGAAGCCGGTGCGTCCATCCTGGAAGTATACCAGTCCGGCGACATGGGCGAAAGCCTGAAAGCCGACGCCTCTCCCCTTACCCGCGCCGACCAGGCAGCGCATGACATCATTACCAGACACCTGCTCGTCACCGGATTCCCCATTCTCTCGGAAGAAGGCAGCCACCTGCCGTATGCGGAGCGAAAGAACTGGGAATGGTACTGGCTGGTGGACCCGCTGGATGGCACGAAGGAGTTTCTGAAGCGGAACGGGGAATTTACGGTGAACATTGCCCTGATGCACCATGCTATACCTGTCGCCGGCGTCATCTATGTGCCTGTCCAGGAAACTTTGTACTGGGGCTCGAAGGAAACAGGAGCCTGGAAGGAAATGAAGGGAGAGACGACCCAACTCCAGCCCCTGCCGGAGAAGGCAACGCTGGAGAAACTGCTGCAAACGCCTGGCCTGACTGTGGTTGCCTCCAGAACTCACCTGACCGCGGAGACGGAGCTATTCATCCAACAGTTTAAAGACACACAGCTTTCCACCATGGGCAGTTCGCTGAAATTCATGCTGCTGGCCGAAGGTATAGCCGACCTATACCCGCGTTTCGCTCCTACCGCCGAATGGGACACCGCCGCTGCCCATGCCATTTTGCGGGCCGTCAATCGGGGCATTTATCAGACGAATTTGAAGTCGGAACTGGTCTACAACAAGGCGGATTTGCTCAACCCGTCCTTCATCGCTTTCTGACCCGACTGCCAACCTATTGTATCATGCAGGCGCCCACTGTAGCCAGGTTAGTTTTGTCGATGAGGATGGCACCGCCGTTTTCCCGTAGGCAGGTATAGGCATCGTGCGGCAGCGGAGAATCCGTATGAAGCGTTGTCTTCACCACATCGTTTTGCGCCACATGCTCCGGCGCAGGCTCCTGCCGCAGCGTGGTCACATTTACCCGGTAGGCCACCTGCCCCACCCTGGCCTGCACGACGCTGCTGTTGAGTTGCAGCAGATAGTTGTTGCCGGATAACAGCGGCTTGTTGTCCAGCCAGCACAGCATCACTTCCAGCTCCTGCGTCGTGGTAGGTAGGCTGTCCGGCTTCACAATGACATCGCCCCGCTTCACCTCCACGGAGTCGGCCAGGCGCAGCACCACACTTCTTGGGGCACAGGCTTCCTCCACCTTCTGCCCGCCTACTTCCACGGCAGAGATGACACTTTCCATTCCAACTGGCAGCACCCGCACCACATCACCCTTGCGGTAGCTGCCGCTGATGATTTTGCCGGCATACCCCCGGTAATCAGGTGAAGTTTGCTGGCGGATTACATATTGCACCGGGAAACGGGCTTCGCTCAGGTTCGTATGGCGCCGCACCTCCACCTGCTCCAGGAAGCGCAGCAGCGTCGGGCCCTGGTACCAAGGCATGTGTGTGGAAGGCTGTACCACATTGTCGCCCTGCAGCGCGCACATTGGGATGAAGGTGAGTGTTTGGAAGGTATAGCCTTGGGTCAGTTTGCTGAATTCAGAGGTGATTTGCTCGAACCGTTCCTGTGCGTAGTCTACTAAGTCCATCTTGTTGATGGCCACTACCAGGTGCGGCACGCCGAGCATGGAGGCGATGAGCGTATGGCGGTTGGTCTGCTCCACCAGGCCGTGCCGTGCATCCACCATAATGACGGCTAAATCGGAGTTGGAGCAGCCGGTAACCATGTTGCGGGTATACTGCACATGCCCGGGGGCGTCGGCCAGGATGAACTTGCGCCGGGTAGTCGAGAAATACTTGTAGGCCACATCGATGGTGATGCCTTGCTCGCGTTCGGCGCGGAGCCCGTCGGTGAGCAAAGCCAAGTCGGGACAGCCGGCAGCTTGGCTCCTGCTGTGCTTCTCCATCGCCTCCAACTGGTCCTGCATCACTGATTTGCTGTCATACAACAGACGGCCCATCAGGGTGCTCTTGCCGTTGTCCACGCTGCCTGCTATGATGAGTCGAAGTATATCCATGTGTGGTTCCGTGAAATCTTAGAAATAGCCTTTCAGTTTGCGGTCCTCCATCGCCGCCTCCGACAGCTGGTCGTCAAGGCGGGTGGCGCCACGCTCGCTGACGCGGGTGGCCAAGAGCTCCTGTATTACCGCCGCTACCGTGGCCGCCTCAGAGGGAACAGCCGCTGTGCAGGTCATGTCGCCGATGGTGCGGTAACGCACGCGCCTGCGTATGGCAGCTGCCGCTCCTTGCGGGAACAGTCCGGACGTCGCCATCAGCTGCCCCTGCTGCTCCACCACCTCCCGCTCGTGTGCAAAGTAAAGCGCCGGCACTTCGATTCCTTCCCGCTGTATGTACTCCCACACGTCCAATTCCGTCCAGTTGCTGATGGGGAAAACCCGTACGTGCTGGCCTTTCTGTACCCGACCGTTGTAGGTGCTCCAGAGCTCAGGCCGTTGCAGGTTGGGGTTCCATTGTCCGGCGGCATCCCGTACCGAAAACACACGTTCCTTGGCGCGGGCCTTCTCCTCGTCCCGTCGCGCGCCGCCTATGCAGGCATCAAGAGAGAACTCCTGAATGGCATCGAGCAAGGTATGGATTTGCAAGGTGTTCCGGCTGGCGAACCTGCCGGAAGGTTCCGTCAGGGCCTTAGCTTGGATGGTGTCTTCCACGTGGCGCACGATAAGTCGCTCCCCTATCCGCTCCACCAGTTGGTCCCGAAAATCGAGCGTCTCCTGAAAGTTATGGCCAGTATCGATGTGCAGCAGCGGGAACGGAAAGGTGCCCGGCCGGAAGGCTTTGAGCGCCAGGTGCACCAGCACAATGGAGTCTTTGCCACCGGAGAACAACAGCGCCGGCCGCTCACACTGCCCGGCCACCTCCCGCAGGATGTGTATCGCCTCCGACTCCAGTTCCTCCAGGTAATCCAGTGTATGGGTGCCCATGTTCCTGCCTTTTTGTTTCAGAAGCCACCCCTGCAGCCTCATTTCAGCATACGTACGCTTGCCGGTACAAGCGGTTTTAATAAGTCTTGTTAAGGTATAACAGGCGACTCTGTCAAGCACATGAAGCACTCGACTGTCGCTGAAAAATGAAATTAAAATTTACAAGGTATGCACCATCTCCCGGAGCCTGTCGGCATCCAGCACGGCATTGCCCAGGATGGTGTTGTTGAAGAACACCCATACCTCTTTCCCGTCCTCGAGCCAGTCTTTCACCATGTAGGCGTAGCGCTCTAGTTTCTCGTCAGGGTAGGCGGAGGAGTAGAGCTTTTCGTCGCCGTGCAGGCGGAGGTAAGCGGTGTTGGAGGTGGTGGCCTCTGTGCCGGGGAAACGCTTGCCGGCGCTGGCAATCACGGTGGTGATATCGTATTCGCGCAGCAGGTCCAGCGACTCCTCCGTGAACCAGGAAACATGCCGGGCCTCCAGCGCGAAAATCTGGTCAGGGTATAGCTCCCGCAAAGTCCCGTAGAAGTTCTCAGCCACCAGTCGGTCATACCGGAAGCTGCCGGCTATCTGCACCAGCACGGGCCCCAGGCGCTCCCCCATGAGCAGGTAACGCGACATGAATTTCTGCAGCGGCTCTTCAACGTCCTGGAAGTTGCGTTTGTGCGTTATCTCCTGGTTCAGCTTCGGGGCGAAATGGAAATGGGGCGGCGTCTGCGCCAGCCATTTCTCAATCGTCTTGGCCATGGTGAAGTGATAGAAACTGCTGTTGATTTCGGTGCAGTTGAAGCGGTTGGCGTAGTGGCTGAGAAAGTCGGCTGACTTGAGCTCCGGTGGGTAGAGCACTTCCTGCCAGCGGTAGCTCCAGCCCGAGGTACCTATGTGCAAGTGTGGGGTATCTGTCATGCTGTCAAGTTAAACAGACAGGTATACTTCAGCGATTCCGGCTGGTTGCAGGCAAGTATCTTTATCTTTAAACACGTGGCTATACCTCCACAACAGGTATAGGCTTGATTCTACGTGCGGGTCTAACAGCAAAAGCGCCTTTCAGCTTACACTGAAAGGCGCTTTTTTCTACTCGTTTGTCGGC
The DNA here is from genome assembly GCF_000373265.1 of Pontibacter roseus DSM 17521. Classification (GTDB taxonomy): domain Bacteria; phylum Bacteroidota; class Bacteroidia; order Cytophagales; family Hymenobacteraceae; genus Pontibacter; species Pontibacter roseus. Next base: position 549,810 of record NZ_KB890765.1, on the reverse strand, counting down.
AGGTATGCTTTGTCGCTTAAGGGTTTTTCTTCCGGATGGCGCTGTAGAGCACCGGACTGAAAAAGCGCAGGTTCTCCAACAGGCAGACCATGCTGTAGAATTTGTCCGGGTTGATTTCCGGTTCCTCGGCCATAGCGGCCAGCACAGCGTCCAGTGCCTCGGTATAGTTTGTATCGAATTCTTCTTCTGTCATCTCTGTTTTGCTTCGGGCTTCCACCCATTTCTCCAACCCCCATGGTGGATATAAAAGTTCAGGTACCAGTATCTGGGCGCAGACTGATTCAACCAAGAAAGAGCGGGTAGCATCAGCCGGCCATTGGGTTCTATGCTTTTAGAATGCACGGTGACAAATACTCTATACCTGTGCCTGCCATTCCTATTGCATCGCCTAATTTGGATGGCAATTCCCATTGGTCAAGCCTCTTCCCGTTAGGTATAGGTCCAGACTTGGCTCCTTCCCAGCATCTTTATTTAATTCAAAAATACTTTGCGACCAAGAATACCATCTGCAACAAGTCTTAAAATTGCACTAGAACAATAACATTTACAACCAAAGCCTGAAAGATTACTCTTATCCGCCATACCTGTGGCCTGAGGTGAAGCCAGCTAACAATCGCCAAAAAGCTCAATTACAACTTACTTTTAATCCAATGCGTACATCACTTCAATTTCAATTATATGAAATTTATATATATCAACCCATTATACTTATTTGGAACCAACTAAAAAAACTGAACAATGGCTGAATTAAACGTAGAACCGAAAAGCAACCGCCCCTGGTGGCTTTGGCTATTGCTAGCCCTTATCGCTATAGCAATAATAATATTTTTGATGCGTGGTTGTGACGATAACGATGTCACGAGAGACACTGATACCACCACAACCACTACGGGCGCCGCAACCACCAGCGAAGACACAACTGCCGACGGAGATTGGGATGGCATAGACAGAAATTTACCCGCTGCCACATATCAGGAAATCACCGATAAAGACGTGACCGTAAGGGGGAATGATGAATACGCTATCTACAGCTTGGACGAGAACATTCTCTTCGATACTGATTCAAAGGAAATACGCCCTGCGGGCACTCAGAAATTACAACAGGTCGCCGCCTCCCTGGAGCAACGTTACGCGCAAGGGCAAATCCGTGTGTATGGCTTCACAGATGCACAAGGCAGCCCGAATTACAACGAGCAACTGGCCGAAGAGCGAGCTGAGGCTGTCCGTAACTGGCTCGTGCAAAACGGGAACATCGCAGAAGACAGGATCTCCATACACCCGGTAGGTGAGGCACAACCCGTGGCATCGAATGAAACCGCGCAAGGCCGTCAGCAGAACCGCCGCGTGGAGATCGTGGCTCGCCGGGGGAGTCAGGAATAGGACAATGCCCTGAATCTTCCAGCGGTTCATACAGACTGAATCGCCTCGCGTATAACAAATTAAAAACCAGCTAATTATTTAGCCATTAAAGAATTACGACTATGAACTCAAACGATAATTATAATGAGAACAACCGCCTGCAAGAGCTTGGCGGCAGTGACTTCAAGATTGCAGAAGGAGAGCCCAACATCAAGGGCTGGACTGTAAAGGACCCACAGGGACGCACCATCGGGGAAGTAGACGAATTGCTTTTTGACCCGCAGTCGCGTAAGGTGCGCTACATCGTGCTGGACCTGGAAGGCAATGTGCTGGACCTGGAACCACGCAACGTGCTTATTCCCATTGGCTTGGCTGAATTGCATGAAGCAGATGATGACGTCATCCTGCCAAACATCACTGCGGCGCAGTTCCAGGCGCTCCCCGTATACGATAGAGATAACCTGACCCGTGAAACGGAGAATTCTATCCGAAATGCGCTGGCTGGCCTGGGCGCTGCCGGAGCAGCCACAGGCGCCGCGATGGCTGGCAGCACCAGTGACGCGCCAGACGATTATTACAATCATGAGTACTACAACGAGGATAAGTTCTACCGCAACCGTCCTACCCCTCCTCCAACCAATGCCCCCGAAGGTGACAGAACCATCCCTATCATAGAAGAGAATATGCAGGTTGGCAAAAGGGAAGTGGAAACAGGAGGCGCCAACATCCGAACCCGCATCGTGGAGCGGCCGGTAGAGGAACGCGTCCGCCTGCGGGAAGAACATGTGGATGTAACACGCACACCAGTCGACCGGCCTGCAACTGACGCTGACATGGCTCGCGCAAAAGAAGGAGAAATGAAGATAACGGAACGTGCCGAGGAGCCGGTAGTAGACAAAGAAACGCGGGTAGTAGAAGAGGTGAATATTAGAAAGGACGTAGAAGAACACGACGAGACCATCCGCGGCAGCGTTCGGAATACGGAGGTAGACATAGACAAACTAGACCCCAACGACCCTCGCAGAAGGAACCTGGGTTCAGATGACGCGGGTAGAAAGTTGGATTAACAAGCCAACATTGAGACAGCAAACGTCCTGACACAGAAAAGGGCTCTTTCATGAAAGAGCCCTTTTCTGTGTCAGGACGTTTGTATCGTATACCTTCCGTTTCGTTTCTGAAGTCGCGTCGTAAACCACACCGCTCACTTATACCTGAATTTGTAGAACAGGATGATGCTTGCCAGGAGACAGGTGACAGCATTGGCCAGCATGATAGGAAAATTCTGCACAAACACGCCATACAGGAACCACAGTAGCGTACCCGTAGTGAACAAGGTATACATGGCCGCCGAAATGGCCGACGTGTCCTTTTCCCGAATGGTCTTGATTGCCTGCGGCAAAAAAGAGACGGTGGTACAGCAGGCCGCCACCACACCCAATACCTCAATCCAATTCATCATGCTTTAACGTCTGCTGAAACTTCCTGCTAAAATAGCGGGAAAACGCTGAATTTAGTTCGCCTGTCTACGGATAAGTTTAAAGTCGAGCAACTGGGGATAAGCGCGTTATCGGGCAAATTTCCTGCCTGCCTGCAGGAGGCGAACAAAGCATTCCTACTGCGGAGGAAGACAGGGGAAGGCGGTGCGCACTTTGACGAAATTCTATTCAATATTTTTATTTTCAGTCTCTTGAAAAGTTTATATTTACCGTACATACTAAGGTACCTCATTGGTTCATAGCTGCATGGATACCATCAAGACTCTGCCAAAGGGCATGCACGAGTACAGCAACAGCTACCTTCACCTGATTATGGATGAAGAGGCGCACCTGCTGTACTCTGAGTGGGTGCGCAAACCAAGCAGCCTCGAGTACCGCGAGTCCATCGGCATCATTGCCCGGTACATCCGGGAAGGGGACATCTATTACTGGCTTCAGGACACAGAACGCTTAGGAGAAGTCACGCCCGAAGACTTCAAGGTGGTGCTACAGGAAACGGTACCACTCATAGCTTCCTCCTCTCTCAAAAAGCTGGCCCGCATCACGCCCGACGATACCAACCTGGCCGCCTTCATGCAACTGGCCAGCAGCCTGCAGGTCCAACTCAACTCTGATATACAGATTCAGCAATTCAAGACCTACCGCGAAGCCGCCGACTGGTTGAGCGAATGAAGCCGCTTTTTACTTAAAAGCTGGAATAGTCTACATTTATCTATATATTGGTCAACCTATAGGTAGATGAACAGCCATGGAACGGAAACTACAGATTACAGGCAAGGGCAAACTCTCCATTGCTCCCGATATACTGCTCCTCTCTTTCGACGCATCGGCGCAGGAATGGGAGTATGAGAAGACCATCAACGCCCTCAATGCCAAAGTGGAGGAATTGCGCAGCATTTTGGAACAGGCAGGTATAGCGCGGCACAACCTCAAGACAAAGGATTTCAGCATCCGGAAAGAGACCATCCGCAACAAGAAGACAGACCAGTATGAGTTCAACGGCTTCAAGGCCTCCCACAGTTTGGAACTAGAACTCCCCCTGGACAAGGCGCTCATCAACACCCTGCTGGGCCAGATTGCCAGGAAGCTCGACAACCTGGACTTCCATATCGCCTTTGGGGTGAGGGATGTCAGCCACCACCAGCAGCAGCTCATTCTGCAGGCCATCGCTAGAGCCAAGGAAAACGCCACGCTCATTGCCGGCGCCACCGGCGTGGAGCTGCTGGAAATCCTCGACATCGACTATTCCTTCCGGGAGCTGACCATACGGTCGCGCCGCCACGACTACCCCCTCTACGAATCCGATGCCATGATGACCTATGACGCGACGCCCGATTTCGAGCCCGATGACATTGACGTGACCGAAACCATCACCATCACCTGGCGGATAGGATAGGCTATACCTATACCTATACCTATACCTATACCTATACCTATACCCAAAAGCCGCTCTATCATCAGACAGAGCGGCTTTTGGGGTTCCATACAGACTTATCTCCTATTCCCGGACAGCCTCAGATGGATTTCTATTTCGGGGTAGATGTGGTGTTCTCCCAAGGCAGGGTCCGCAGCGTAGGTCATACCCCACCGGGTGCGGTCCAGCTTGAAGGTCGCCTCTGCCGATAGATTGTTTCCTCGCAAATCGATTCGGGCCGGGAAGGAAATTTGATGCGTCTGGCCCAGCATCATAAAGTCTCCGGTCACCCATTTGTTGGCCCCAGCCACGGCTCCTGCCACTTCACGGGTAAGCGGCGTCACGCGCTGTATCGTGAACACGGCCTCCGGGTATAGCGCCATGTGAAAGAAGTCGGGGCTCTTGAGGTGGTCCAATAGGATGGGTTTCACCTCGTCGGGCAAATCGAAGTTCTGGATAGAGGCGATGGGGATGACGAAGGTGCCGGACTTCAGCTTGCCGTTCACCACCTCCAGGTTGGTGCCGTTCATGGCGAAGGAGCCGGTATGGGCAGCAGCCGGGCCAGCCCCCTTCCACTCCACCACCGACTGCTCGGTGTTCAAGGTATAGCTGTGTTGGACGGGAGGCTCTACAACAGCAGTTGCGGATGCCGCGCCTGTCAGCGCGATGTCTTCTGATTTTTCGCAGCTAGTGAGCAGGAGGCCAGCAAAGAGAGCGAGTACTACAGTCATTCTTTTCATGGTTTTGGTCTGTTGTGTTTTTTGAAATCTGATAAGTTTTTGGGTATGTATTAAAAAACTGGAAAACTGGATGCTGATCAGCGGCTGGACAGGCCTGCCACTTGCGTATGTAAGGTTGCCTTTGCCTCCGTTTGCTTCTGAGGTGCTGCCGGTTTTGGGTACACCGTCAGGAGGCTCGCCGCCAACACAAACAGCACCGACTCCGTGAGCAGCCACTGCGTCCCGAAGTCTCCCAGGGCGCCTTCCATGAAGATGGTGAGAATGCGGGACAAGGCGTAGAAACCCCAGAGCAGGCACAGCAAGGCCAGCCCTTTGCGGGTATCGCGCAGCATGAGGTAGAGGAGGCTGATAAAAAGCGTGAGGCCCACACCGCCGTACACGCCCCGGATGGAGCTGAAGGCATCGGTGTTGGAGAGCTGCACCTGCACCAAGTCCATCACGGCCTGTGGGTCAGCGAAGGCCATCGCGCTCACAGACAGGAGGCTGAGCGCCGACAGCAGGATGAGGCCTTTGGAGGCCAATCGAATTACTTTCTGAATCTTCATAACGTGTTACATTTAGTTGAACGTCACAAAGATGGGGTGTCCCGGAAAGGTTATTCTTGGTAAATACCAAGATTTCAGATGCGCACTTTGTTGAGGAGTTTACTGAAGTTGGTGGCGTCGATGCCGAGGTAATTGGCCAGGTACTTGTGCGGCACCAGTTGCAGGAGGTGCGGGCTGCGCCGGAGCAGAATCCGGAACCGTTCCTCTGAGGTATAGCACTGCAGTTCGACCAGGCGCTCCAACAGGCCGGAGAGGCTGTGGGTGATGCCTTCGCGAATCATGGACTCCACGGCAGGCCGTGCTTCCATGACGTGTTGCAAATCGGTGAAGGAGGCCCGCAGGAATACGGAGGGTGTAAGCGTTTCATAGTAATAACGGGAAGGCTGCTGCAGCATGAACGAATCCAGCACGCCGCCAAACGAGGGGGCATAGGTGAAGACCAGTGTGGCCTCCCGGCTATGCTCATCAAAATAATACACGCGCTGCACCCCCTCTAGCACGAAGTACAGGTAGTGCTCCCGCACCCCCATGCTCGTCAGCGGCTCCTTCCGCCTGGCTGAAAGAGGCTTCCAGATGGACGCAAAAGCCTCCCAATCGGCCTCCGTCAGCGGGCGGATGGCATTTACCACTTGTCTTAATCCCTGAAGCGCATCCGGCATACCTTGAACCCTTTGTTTTGGAGGTCCTAATATAAGCCCTTTGCCCGATTTTCCGATGACAATCAAGTTGGCAGGTATAGCAGTCAGCAGCGACACCACGCTGCCGCAAATGGCAGAATGTCGGAAGAAATCCTAGAAAAGGCGATATCCCCTAAATCCGGATGCAGGAGGACGCTCGTATGTACCGTCCACCTTAACACCTGAGATTATGGAAATGACTGGCATTTTATTATTCATAGGCGGCCTCGGCGGTACAGAGGTTGTACTGATTCTGGTTGCTGTTCTTTTACTGTTTGGCGCAAAAAAGATTCCCGAACTGGCAAAGGGGCTGGGGCGCGGTATCCGGGAATTCAAGGATGCCTCCAAAGAAATCAAGCATGATTTCGAGAGCGCAGCCGCTGCCAAAGAAGAGACCCAACCAGCAGAGCAGGAAAACAGGCTCAGCGCCTGACCTGACAAGTGCCGCTGCCCTGGCTATACCTCTCCTATCCCTCCCACGGTCTGTGCCTTTAGTTTTTTTGCAGCTTTTTTCATCCGCCTAAATCCAGTGCAGTAAGCTGGGCCGTAGGTCTCGCAATGCTACAGGGCAGACGCTTTGGCCTGTAGCTGATTCAAACCTTCTTCACTTTAAGCTTAAAACCATGAAACAACTACAAGACAAACCTGCCGGGAAAGATGACGGCTTACAAAGAGCGTTGGTTACTCCTATGCAGCGCCGCATGTTCATGCGCTACGCAGGTGCAACCGCAGCCGTCACCACGCTGCTTTTCGCCACCACCTCCTGCGACGACGATGACGACACAGACCTGGACCCGATGGCAGTCGATTTGGGCTCGGGTGATGTGGGTGTACTGAACTACGCCTATGCCCTGGAGCAACTGGAGGCTGCGTTCTACACCGAGGTAGTCGCCAAATCGCTGGGTATGTTCAGCCAGGCGGAACAGCAAATCATGCAGGACCTGAAAGGGCACGAAGGCATCCACCGCGACTTCCTGAAGGCGGCGTTGGGAACCTCCTCCATACCTGACCTGGAGGTGAACTTCAGCGCCATCAACTTCAACGACAAGAACAGCATCCTGACCACGGCCAGCACCTTCGAGGACCTGGGTGTGGCGGCCTACAACGGTGCCGGAAGGCTCCTGGAAAACGCCGGCTTCCTGACGCTTGCCGGCAAAATCGTATCGGTAGAGGCGCGCCACGCCGCCGTCATCCGCGACATGATTTCGAACGGCACCTTCTCCGATTCGGCCAATAATATGGGTCTGGACCCGGCCATGATGCCTGCCGATGTGCTGGCCGCAGCCGCTCCCTTCATCACCACTAAAATATCAGCCAACAACTTACCTAAATAAGAGCCGCTATGAACATATTCAGCATAATAGAAGACATTGAGAAAGCCGACCCGGAGGTATACAACAGGTTGGACTCCCGCCGCAGCGCCTTCAAACACATGGGAAGCCTCAGCAAGAAAGCCGCCCTGGCCGCCATACCTCTGGCTCTGGGCTCTGTGTTCCAGAAAGCCTACGGGCAAAGCACCAACACTGTCGTGGAGGTGTTGAACTTCGCCCTCAAGCTGGAGTACCTAGAGCGCAACTTTTATACCCAGGCGCTGGCCGCGAACGGACTGATAGCGGATGGAGCCGCCAGAGCCGCCATCCAGAAAATCCAGATGCACGAGGCCGCACACGTGGACCTGCTCATCGCCACCATCCGCAGTTTGAGCGCTACCCCTATCAGTGAGCCAACCTTCAACTTCGGCAAAAACTTCCCGGACTGGAACACCAACTACCAGACGTTCCTGACGCTGGCCCAGGCCTTCGAGGATACAGGCGTGCGCGCCTACAAAGGACAGGCACCTAACCTAATAAGCAATGACGCGGTACTGACGGCTGCTTTACAGATTCATTCGGTGGAGGCGCGCCACGCAGCCCACATCCGGCGCATGCGCAACAACGCCGGCTGGATAGTAGGGGCCGGCGCCAACAGCAACGTGCCTGCCGGTGCACAGCCTGTGTATGCCAGTGAGGACAACGTGGCACAGGGAGGCATCAACGACATCAAGACGCTTGGCAGCGGCTACTCCGCCGATATTGCCACCGGTGCGTTCGATGAGCCACTCACCAAGGAGCAGGTGGTACAAGTTGTTTCTTTGTTTGAATAAACTCACGGCAGCCATAGCTGTTAGTATTTTACGAATTTCCCATTTCATCCCCTAGCAAAAGAGCTGCCGTTGGTGGCTCTTTTGCTAGGGGATGATGTGTGTCACCCAGGGCAAACCTGACATCTGTGTCATACCATAGGTTTTTCTGTGGATTTTCTCAAAACCTTCTGCGCAGGTAACAGTTTGCACAAAAGATTCCGTAAGGGCGGCCCGGTAGGCACCATGTATTAGATATTTACTATCTTTAGTGCGTGCCTTTATAGGTCATCTGGTAATAAAGGCAAAACAATTGGCTGATCGATATCCCATACCTAAGCTTAGTGAAGAGGAACTGGTGGCACGCCTGCGTACCGGCGATACCGCAGCCATGTCTGTGCTGTACGACATGTACAGTGCCACCCTGTATGGTGTTGTGTTGCAGATTGTGAAGGTGGAGGAAGTGGCCGAGGACGTGCTACAGGAGGCTTTCGTCAAAATATGGAAGTCGTTTGATAAGTATGACGCCTCAAAAGGACGGCTCTTCACCTGGATGATTAATATATGCCGCAATCTGGCCATCGACACAATCCGCTCGAAGCAGCACCGCGTAAGTAATACATCAGAAGACATTACCGCCAGCTTCCACTTCTCATCCGACGAATTCAAGCCGGAGCACATCGGGGTACGGGACATGATGGACAACCTCAACCCGGAGCAGAAGCAGGTGATAGACCTCATGTATTTTGAGGGACTGACGCAGAGCGAGATTGCCGATACCTACAACATTCCGCTGGGCACCGTGAAAACCAGGGCGCGCAGTGCCGTAAAACTATTAACAAGGATATTCAAAGGCCGTGCATAACGAAGACTATATAGCATCCGGAATACTGGAGCTTTATGCAGCCGGTGGCTTGACAGCGCCTGAACGGGAGGAAGTGGAACGCCGTGCCGCGTCCTCACCCCAAATCCGACAGGCCCTCGACGAAGCCTGCGCAGCCATGGAGTCGTATGCCGGCATGTACGCAGTACGCCCCAGGCCAGCGCTCAAAGACAGAATCATGCTGCAGATTGGGCACCCGGCCCAGCCTGAAGACGTGGCCTCCGCCGAAACGGAAGGGGCTCCAGTACGCTCGCTCCATTCAGCAGGTGCCAGCGAACCTTCTGCCTACAAATGGATGCTTGCGGCCAGCATCGCGCTGTTTCTGTTGTCCGGTTTGCTGAGCTTCCACTTCTACAACAAGTGGCAGCAGGCAGAGGAAAGGCTGGCAGGCGTAATCGCCTCAGAGCAACTGCTCGCCCAGAACTATCAAAACACATCACTCCGGTTACAAAGCCAGGAAGAGACGCTCGCCATCTTGCGGAACCCAGCGTTTCAGCCGGTGCGGCTGCAGGGCGTAGAGGCCCATCCGGAGGCTGGCATGACAGTGTACTGGAACCCAAGCCAGCAGCAGGTCTACATCGATCAGGTTGCCCTTCCGGCACCGCCTCCAGGCAAGCAGTACCAGTTGTGGGCGCTGGCAGACGGCGTACCTGTTGACGCAGGTATGATTGAGTATTCTGACGCCCAGGCAGGACTGCAGCAGATGAAAGCCATCGCCGCTGCTCAGGCCTTCGCCGTGACGCTTGAGCCTACAGGTGGCAGTAAGGTGCCAACGCTGGAACAGCTCACGGTCATGGGAAAAATCGAGTTTTGAGAGTCAAAGTAAGGCCGTAGGCTAACCAAGGCTTAGCCCTCTACCCGCACCACCACCTTCCCTACTGTCTTCCCCTGCTGGAACAACTTGATGGCGGCGTGCATCTCTTCAAAACCATATACATGGCCAATGTGCTGGGGCCGCAGTTGCAGGGCCTGCAGTTCACCAAGCAAGCGGTGCATCATGTCGGTCTGCTCGTAGAGGTAGATGAGGTTGAAGCCCATAAGCGATTTGTTTTCGGTGGGCAGGCGCAACGGGTCTATTTTGGGGCGGCGCAGCCACCGCCAGATGAGCCGCGGGTAATGGGGCCTGTCGCCGTGGGTGGTGAAGCTCGCGTTGCCATACACCACCATCCGCCCCATGGGGGCCATCGCCTGCCACCCCTGCTCCAACACCTTGCCCCCAATGCACTCCATAATCAGGTATAGCGGACGACCACCCAGAGCCTCCTGCAGCCTGGCAGGGAAGTGGCTGTCCCGTAGAATGACCGCATCGTAGGCCTCTTCCTGCCGAAGGAAATCCACTTTGCCGGCCCGCCCCACCGTGCCGATGGTATAGGCGCCATACTTTTTGCAGATGCGGTTTGCCAGAATACCCACTCCGCCCGCCGCACTGTGGATGAGCACCGTCATCCCCTCCTGTAGGTTGCCCAGCTCGGTGAGCGCGTAGTAGGCCGTGAGCCCCTGCACCAGGAAGCCGGCCCCTTCCTCAAAGCTCCACTCATCTGGCAGCGGAATCACGTAGCGGTGGTGGCTGTTGATGTGCGATACATAGCCGCCAAACTTCGTGACGCCCATCACCCGGTCGCCCACTTTCCACTCCTGCACCTGCTCCCCCACAGCTACTATCTCTCCCGCATACTCTAAACCAGGTATAAATGTGCCTTTCGGAGTGGCGCTGTACAGGCCCTGCATGGCAAAGACGTCGGCGAAGTTGAGGCCGATGGCCCGCACCTGCACACACACCTCCTGTGGCTGGGGTGGTCCCAGTTCCTCGGTCACGCGTTGCAGTTGCTGGATGGAGCCTGCCCGGGGCATGCGGTATACCTGGCGTTGGAGCATAGGCGTTTCGGTAAGGTATGGCTGTGTTTTCTTTTTCAGCAGAACGTACCTGTGCCCGATAGGTTCGCCCGCCTATACCCTGCAGGTGGATTCCGCCTCCCGCTTTTTATGACCAGGTATAGCTTTGGTGTGTCTTCATAACTACTGCTCCAGGCTAGCCATTAGCCAGGCATTCTTCCTTCCATACACGCCCCGTTTTGGGAAAATCGGCCGAGCGCCATTAACTACCCAGCCCCTCCTACCGTACGCTATAGGAGTGAGAACCAATTTATTCCATCAAAACAAACTTAAGAAAGTATGGCAATGAAACTAAAACCACTCAACCAGCAGGTGATGGTCATTACGGGTGCCTCAAGCGGCATCGGACTGGCCACAGCCTTCGCGGCGGCTGAAAAAGGGGCCCGGTTAGTACTGGCGGCCCGCAATGAGAACGCGCTGCGCGACATCACGGAAGAGATAAACAACAACGGCGGGCAGGCCATTTATGTGGCGGCCGACGTGGGCTTTCAGCAGGACGTGCAGCGCATCGCCGATGCCGCCCTCTCCTACTACGGCGGCTTCGATACCTGGGTGAACGATGCCGGCGTCTCCATCTACGGCCGTTTGGATGAGGTGACCGACGAAGACAACCGCCGCCTGTTCGACACGAATTTCTGGGGGGTGGTGTATGGCTCTCTGGTAGCCGCCATGCACATGCGCCAGCGGGGCGGTGCCATCATCAACATAGGCAGCGAACTCTCTGACTTAGGCATACCCATGCAGGGCATGTACGCCGCCAGCAAGCACGCCGTAAAGGGCTTCACCGATTCGCTGCGGATAGAACTGGAAGAGGAAGGCGCTCCTATCTCGGTGACACTCATCAAACCGGCGGGCATCAACACGCCCTACCCAGATCACGCCAAGAATTACACAGGCCACAAACTGACACTGCCACCACCGGTGTATGAGCCGGAGGAAGTGGCCAAGGCCATTTTGTATGCCGCCACGCACCATAAGCGCGACATCATGGTAGGCGGAGGCGGCAAACTCATGAGCCTCACCCAAAAGCTGGCTCCGGGCCTGATGGACGTGGCCAACGAAACTTTCATGACCGACCAACAACTGCTCGATGAGCCGGCCCAGCACCACGAAGGAGCCCTGCACCGGCCAGGCGAGGGCGGACGCATCCATGGGCGCATCAAAGACACCATGAAAACCAGCCTGTATACCCGCGCCGTGACCAACCCGATGATTACGGGGGCCGTGGTGGCCGCAGCCGGTGCCGCCGCGTTAGCTTTGGCCAACAAAAACCGGAACAAGCAGGCAAAGGACAGGAACGTTCGCCGTGTAGAGGTGGTAGAGGCCGTAGGTATAGTCGAGACCGTTCCCGGAAACCCACCACAGGACCGGAACAGCGACAGGGACTACCCTGGCAGAATAGCGCCACCGCCGGCCCATCCTTTATAAGCCATACCTGGTACATTGACAGAAATGGGGGGAGTCGCGTAGGCGCGGCTCCCCCCATTTCTTTATTAAGTCAGCAGCAAACATAAGCTTATGCGAAACACCAGCGGGAGGTATACCAGGAAATCGGCAAGAGGCGTTGAATCATTATGGAGCACGGCCTGTTAAGGACGCATGACCTGCTGCTGCAGTGACAGGTCAGGTTGCGTCCCATAGGAAATTAAAATTCCCGAATAAACAGGCCAACCACAGCATATACCTGGCGGTTTAGCATGTATATTTGCGCGGCTTTGCAGCAGGTTTGTTTTTTTGATGCACTTTTTATGTTTGAGACCCTTTTATATACCTTCCTTTTAAGCATCTCTCCGTTTGGAGAGGCGCGTGCCGGTATACCTTTTGCAATCCTGAACAATGTGCATTTCATCTGGGCCTTCCTCATCGGTACAGTGGGCAATATCCTGGTATACCCGCTGTTCATGTGGCTCATCGACTCCTTTAGCCAAAAGTTCTGGCCTTTCAAAGCCTACAAAAAGGGGGTTGTTTTCCTGTGCAAGCGTGCCAAGAAAATAGCCGGGGGCAACGTGCAGAAGCACGGGTTCTGGGGCCTGATGGTGTTCGTGATGATTCCGCTCCCGGGTACCGGGGCCTATATGGGGACCATCGCCGCGAATATCTTCCAGATTGAGCGGAGACGTGCGTTTACGGCCATCACGCTGGGCGTCATCATCTCCTCTCTCTTCATGGTGGGCGCTACCTACCTGGGCCACCTCGGCCTGAGCTCCCTGTAACAGGTTTTCTAACCCCTCGACAGTTGATTTCAGCCTACCCTGATGCTTAGCGCTAGCCAAAGCCACGGGTTCCCTTCTTGAGCGGTGACTGGTACGGCCTGCTATACCTGTACCTTACCCAGAATGGAATCCCTGATGGAAACAAGCCTTGTCTGCCTCCTTTGAAAACACAGGAGGCCAAAAAACAGTAAATCTCTATAATCAATTTCAAGGCAGACGATTAGTTCCGGTACGGCGGCTGCCTGCATCTGTGTCCGGGTGAATAGCTAGAAGGTTTGAATTCTGTGGAAAAAAGAGAAAACATGGGGGCGCAGCCAAAACCCAAGCGCCTGTTCGACTGCATTGCCTGGCAACTGGAAAACTCCCCACTCGAGGACATGCTGGCTGCCAAAGAGGACGGCGCCTGGCGCAAGTACAGCACCTCCGAGGTACGCGACAAGGTAGACCAGATGACCGGGGCGCTGCTGCAACTCGGTATCACCCGAGGCGATGGCACTCCCGAGGGGCGGGACAAAATCGCTATCCTGAGCCCCAACTGCCCGGAATGGATGCTGGTGGATATGGCCATACAACAGACTGGCGCCATTTCGGTGCCCGTATACCCCACCATCAACGATGGCGAGTTGCAGTTCATCCTCCAGGATGCCGCCGTGAAAATGGTGTTTGTAGGCAACAAGGCCCTCTACCGGCGCATTCAGGATATGCGCGAGGCGCTTCCCCAGTTACAGGCCGTCTATACCTTCCACCCTGTGGAGGAGGCCCCACATTGGAAGGAGTTGCTCCCTGACCTGACACCCGGTCTAGCCGCGCAGGTCGCTGCGAGCCGCGACAGGGTGCAGGAGCAGGACCTGGCCACCATCCTGTATACCTCCGGCACCACCGGCATCCCGAAGGGTGTGATGCTCTCCCACCGCAACATCCTCAGCAACACATTCAGCAGCGCGCTCATCATACAGGAAGTAGGCGTGTTCCGGAAAAAAGCCATCAGCTTCCTGCCCCTCAACCACGCCTTTGAGCGCATGGCCACCTACTGCTATTTCTATTGCGGGGTATCCATCTATTATGCCGAAGGTATGGAGAGCATCGCGGCCAACCTGCGGGAGGTGCAGCCCACCATCTTCACGACGGTGCCGCGCCTGCTCGAGAAAATCTACGAAGGCATTGTGGCCAAGGGCTCGCAGTTGGAGGGCAACAAGAAGCGCATCTTCTTCTGGGCGCTGAAGCTGGCTGAGCAGTTTGAAATCAACAAACCCATGCCGCTCAGCTACAAGCTGCAACTGGCCCTGGCCGACCGCCTGGTCTTCAGCAAATGGCGGCACGCGCTGGGCACCGAGGTCAAGGCCATCATCACGGGGGCTGCCGCCTGCCAGGTGCGCCTGCTCCGGATTTTCACGGCCGCCAAAATCGTCATTCAGGAAGGCTACGGCCTCACCGAGGCATCGCCCATCATCAGCGGCAACCGCTACAGCGAAGAAAACCGAATGTTTGGCACTGTGGGTCCGCTGCTGGAGGGTGTGGAGGTGCGCATCGCTCCGGATGGGGAGATTCTGTGCAAAGGCCCCAATGTCATGCTGGGCTATTACAAACGCCCCGACCTGACGGCCGAGGTCATCGATGCGGAAGGCTGGCTGCATACCGGCGACATCGGCACGATGGTGGACGGCAAGTTCCTCAAAATCACAGACCGCAAAAAGGAGCTCTTCAAAACGAGTGGGGGCAAGTACGTGGCGCCGCAGCCCATCGAAAACAAGATGGTGGAGAGCAGCTGGATAGAGCAGATTATGGTGGTGGGCGAGATGCAGAAATACGTGGGTGCCCTCATCGTGCCGGCCTTCCACAAGCTCAAAGAGTGGTACGACAACCAAGGCAAAACCTACCCCGGCAACCACGCCGTGCTCGAAGACAAGGCAACGCTGACGCTCATCAAAGAGTCCATCAACCAGTACAACCGGAACTTTAACCAGGTGGAGCAGGTGAAACGGTTTGCGCTCATTCCTGCCGAGTGGACGATTGAAGGCGGCGAACTCACCCCCACGCTCAAACTCAAGCGCAAGGTGATACATGAGAAGTACAAAGACCAGATAAGCTCCATCTATACCTAGGAGCTATACCTGCGTCTGCCGAAATTTTAAAGCTGCATGCTGAAACTTCATCCCCCTCGCCATTGATAGCATTTTTACGTTAGCTAAGGGAAAAGCAACAAAATGGATATGGACCAGGACAAAGCACTACGCAAGCAACTGACGCAACTCCTGCGCGGCGGAGAGGCCTTCCGCCCCGTTGAGGAGGTACTGCAAGGTATAACGGCCGCAGAGGCAGGCCAAACGGTGCAACAGCTGCCTTATACCATCTGGCAACTCATGGAGCACCTGCGCTTCGCGCTGTACGACATCCTGGAGTTCAGCCGCAATCCTGCCTACACAGCCCCCGCCTGGCCCGACGATTACTGGGTATCCGAAACCGCTCCTGCCGACCAGGCCAAGCTGGAAGCCAGCCTACAGGCCATACAGGAAGGTATAGAGCAGATGGTGCAACGGGTACAGGACACCACTCAGGACCTGTTCACCCCTTTCGCACACGGCGACGGACAAAACCTCCTCCGCGAGGCCATGCTCATCGCCGAGCACAACGCCTACCACCTCGGTGAGATTGTGGTGCTCCGCCGCCTGCTGGGGAATTGGGAGTAGGCATAGGTATAGCTTAGCAGCTACTTGTTTGGCCAAGGCGCTAAAATTCGGCCTAGTTGCTTCATAAATCCAGCCAGCGGCCCCAACTCCTTCTCTTTTCGCCACTAAAATTCCGCTTTTACGTACCTTGCCCTAAAACAGCAACTATACCCTTACAGCCCCTGCACACAGGCGCTGCTGCATCCTTCATTAACCCAAGAGCAAAACCGACATGATGTTTACACTGGCAGTCAAAAAAGCGACCTTCTACCACCGGCAGATGCGACGCGTCACCCTGATTATCTCCCTCTGCACCATCTCCATCCTGGTCAGGGCGCAGGTCATCACCTCCCCCGACAAAAACCTCACGCTCAAGTTTGAGTTAAGAGCCAATGGCGAGCCTGCCTACGAACTCACCTACAAGAAGAAGCCCGTCATACGCCAGAGCCGGCTGGGTCTGGAAACCAAGGACGTGCCCTCTTTCATGAACGGCTTTGCGGTAGCCAAGACGGAGCAGAAGGCCGTGAACGATACCTGGGAGCCGGTATGGGGGGAGCAGAAGACCATCCGCAACCAGTACAACGAGCTGCTGGTGACCCTCACGCAGAAAGCCCAGAAAGACCGACGCATCAACATCCGCTTCCGCCTGTTCAACGACGGCCTGGGTTTCCGGTATGAGTTTCCGCAGCAGGAAAACCTGAATTACTTTATCATAGCAGAGGAGCACACCGAGTTTAACCTGACCGGCGACCACAAAATTTTCTGGATACGGGGCGACTACAACACCAATGAGTATGCCTATACCACTTCGCAAATCTCAGAGATTCCGAAGCTAATCGAGAAAGCGACCATTGACGTGCATGCCCAGGTCCCGATTGATACCTTATCGGTACAGACGCCTTCTATGATGAAGACGGCAGACGGCCTTTACATCAACATACACGAGGCTGCACTTATAAATTACCCGGCCATGCACCTGAACGTGGACCCGAAAAATTTCAGGATGAGCTCGCACCTGACCCCGGATGCTGTGGGTAACAAAGGTTACATGCAAACCGAAACCCAGACGCCGTGGCGGACTATTGTGGTGAGCGACAAGGCAACCGACATCCTGGCCTCGCGCCTGATTCTGAATCTGAACGAGCCCACCAGGTATGAAGACGTGTCCTGGATAAAGCCGACCAAGTATATAGGCGTTTGGTGGGAGTACTTTGTGCATGGCAAAAGCTCTTGGGCCTACAGCACCGAAAACAACGTGAAACTGACCGACGATTTCACCAAGTTCAAGCCGAACGGACGCCACGGCGCTACCAACGAAAATGTGCGCCGCTACATTGATTTTGCCTCTAAACACGGTTTTGATGCCGTGCTGGTAGAAGGCTGGAACATTGGCTGGGAAGACTGGTTCGGCAACTGGAAAGAAGAGGTGTTTGATTTTGTGACACCTTATCCGGACTTTGATGTAAAAGCGCTGAATGAGTATGCAAGCTCGAAAGGGGTGAAACTGATGATGCACCACGAAACCGCCTCTTCTGTATCCAACTATGAGCGCCGACTCGATACCGCTTTCCAGTTCATGAACAAGTTCGGCTACAATGCCGTGAAAACCGGATACGTAGGCAAAATCATTCCGCGCGGCGAGCAGCACGACGGCCAGTGGATGGTGAACCACTACATTCATGTAGCGGAAACGGCTGCGAAGTACAAAATCATGGTCAACAGCCACGAAGCAGTGCGCCCAACTGGCTTGCACCGTACCTTCCCGAACTGGATTGCACAGGAGTCTGCCCGCGGCACGGAATTCGAAGCCATGGGCGGCCTGGCCCCGGACCATACCACCATCCTGCCGTTCACCCGCCTGATGGGTGGCCCGATGGACTATACGCCTGGTATCTTCCAGACGGATATGTCGGTTTATGGCGGTACCCAGCGCGCTAATACTACCCTGGTAAAACAGCTGGCCTATTACGTCACCATCTACAGCCCGCTGCAAATGGCGGCTGACCTGCCCGAGAACTACGAGCGCTTCCCGGATGCTTTCCAATTCATCAAAGATGTGGCCCTGGATTGGGATGACACTTATGTGCAGGAAGCGGAACCCGGCGACTACGTGACGATTGCCCGCAAGGCCAAAGGCAAAAACGAGTGGTATGTGGGCGGCATCACCGATGAGAAAGGCCGCACCGCCACTATACCTTTCAGCTACCTGCCGAAGGGCAAGCGCTACGTGGCCACCATTTATGCCGATGCAAAGGACGCCAGTTGGAACAAGAACCCGCAGAAGTATAGCATTCGCCAGGTGGAGGTGACGCCTAAGAGCGTGCTGAAGCAGGCCCTGGCGCCGGGTGGCGGGGTCGCCATCAGTATCAAGGAAGCCAGCAGAAGTGAGTTAAAAGGATTGAAGAAAATCTAGACAGGCAACAAAGGGTGAAGGCAGCTTCACCCTTTGTTGTTTTAGCGGGGTTTGATTCCCTACACCACCAGCAGGCTGTTGGTGCCGCCATACTCATTCGGAGCCTCCCCGTCGGCGTCGGGTTCGTTGCGCCAGTCGGTGCCATCCACCAGGTACTTGAATTCGTGTGTACTGTTTTTGGGGATTGTCTGCACGCACTCAAAGGTGCCGTTCTTTTTTCGGCTCATCGCAATGGGGTTCTGCCAATCGTCGTTGAGGCCCAGTATCTCCACCCGATCCGCCCCTTCTATGCTGACTGCGAACTTCACCTTGCACTGGTCTTTGGTCTTCATGTAGGTCTTCTGAATCATCGTTCTTTCGTTTTAGCTCTATGTCTCTAACTGCTCATGCACAGTAACAGATTGCGACAGGCACAGCCTGCCCGCTTTACCTTTACTTGAATGCTCCCCTTTTTGTTAGCTTTTCAGCAGGAGTGCTATAACGAAAGCAAGAATTGCTCCTTTGTCAGTACTGTATACTTCTCCAACCCGTGACAGATTTCCCGCATCGAGGGGCCTTACCTCACCTGCGCCAGTACTCTTCAGCTCACCCCTCAAGAGTAGTTGAAATGACGGGAGAAATAATCGGAGTGATAAGTGCGTCACTGTCATTCCGACAGAAGGAGGAATCTATTACCATCACTGCCGCCGGTGCGAGCGCAGCGGGAACGGGCGGTGAGACATGCTAGGTATATTGCACTTGGTGGTTTCCTCTGCCCCTAACTTTCTACAGAAAAGCCGCATCTGCGCTGGCGCTAGATAAGCGGCCGGAAGGGCGTGAGATTCCTCCTTCTGTCGGAATGACAGACGGTGCAGAAAAGTCCCCCTTCGAAGGGGACAGGGGGATGTTAATCGTGCACAGGTATACTTCTGTTTTATAGGTTCCAATACCCTGTAAGTCCGGTCTCAGACACTGTATGCTACGTAGCCAACACCAGACGCTCGCAGGAGCTGCGCACGCTGCGAGGTCTGGGACAACTCTCTAACTCCTAAACTCACTAACTCCCTACTTCCTCTCCCACTCTACCTCCGGGAACACCACTTCCAACTGGCGTTTAATTACGCGGTAATTGCCTTTCCAGAAGCTGGCTAAATCAGAGACAGTCGTGATGGGCTTCAACTCCGGGGAGAGCAAGGCCAGCTCCACGGTCATCTCGCCTTCGTCTACGGAAGGGCTTTCCTCCCAGCTCAGCACGTCCTGCAGGCGGATTTCCAGCTTCGGCTGTTCGCCATTCGGTTTGTACGCTAATTCCATGGAAGAACCATCCGGTAACATCAAAAAAGCAGGAGCCAATACTTCTAGCCGCGCCCGCTGTTCTTCGTTCAGGTACTTGGCTTCGAGAATCGGCAGGAGTTCCATTTCCATCAGGTCATCCGGGTGCTCGATGTCGAAGAGGTGGGGCTTCAGCCAGTCCCAGTTGGTCAGCAGCAAGGTGGCCGTGCTCACATCAGGCCAGAACTCGGAGGGGCGCCATTTGCGGAGGCTCAGTACGCGGTTCTGCCATTGCGTGAGCTCGTGGTTGAAGTCCAGCAGGTGCTCGCCTTCCAGTTTGATGGCTTCGGAGATGGCCGGTACGCGGTGCTTCTCATCGGGGGGTGGCAGCGGTTTACTTTGAAGCACAATGCTGCCGATGCGCGTGTCCATGGAGGCGGTGAGCTCGCCGTCGTTCAGGTCCCAATGGTAACTTTCCTGTTGCTTCACAAGCGGAGCCAGGTCGCGGGGGTTGAGCGGCGAGGCCAGGAAGATGCGGCCGGGATTGTCGCCGGTGCCAGCGTGCAGGTGCGCAATGGCCAGCCAGGGCTCGTGCGCGAGGTCGTCGCGGTGACCGGCGGAGGCATACTGGCCGCTCGCCAGCTGGAACTGTGCGTTGTTGCCCGGGCGGGCGTAGGCGATGCGCTCGGGGTAGCAATGCGTGAGCAGCACCCCGGTTTCATAATCGTCAAAGGTGCCGTTCTCCGGCTCTATGCTGAACATCGAGCGGTACGAGCGGGCGACCTTCTCAATCTTGCCAAAACGCTTGCCCTGCCCCTGCTCCTTCCTATACCTGCGGAGGGCTTCTATTCTTAAATTGATGTCAATGCCGGCGTTGCGGTCCAGCGGGTCGCGTTCTTCCAGGATGGCGGCTATATCACTGGCCAGCGCCACCTGGTCGGTTTCCTCGGCTTTAAGCAGCATGTGCGCGATGCGGGGGTGGCAGGGCAGCGCGTGCATTTTCTTGCCATGCGCCGTGATGCGGCCGTGCTCCAGCGCCTGCAGCTGGTGCAGCATCTCGGTGGCCGATTGCAGGGCAGCGCGCGGCGGCGGATTCAGCCAGGTCAGGCCACGGATATCGGTAATGCCCCACTGCGCCATGTCGAGCACCAGCGAGGCCAGGTCGGCTTCCAGAATCTCGGGGGTGCGGTGCGGGGCCATGCGCTCCTGGGTGGTTTTGCTCCACATGCGGTAGGCGGTGCCGGGGCCCAAACGACCGGCGCGACCGGCGCGCTGGTCGGCGGCGTCTTTGGAGATGCGCACCGTTTCGAGGCGCGACAAACCGGACTTGGGGTCGAAGCGGGAGGTCTTGCCGAAGCCTGTATCCACCACCACCGACACGCCTTCTATGGTGAGGCTGGTCTCGGCGATGCTGGTGGCTAGCACCACTTTGCGTTTGCCGTTGCGGTCGGGCATGATAGCGGCGTACTGCTTACCGAAGGGCAGCATCCCGAACAGCGGGTGTATCATGACGCCGCGCATCTGCCGACGCAAGAGCTCTTCCACTTTCCGGATGTCGTTTTCGCCGGGCAGGAACACAAGGATATCCCCTTCCCGCTCCTGCGCTGCCTGCTGCACCACCTTAGCCGTCATTTCGGGTAGCATGCGGTCGTCGGCGTCGCCGGTATAGATGGTCTCGACGGGGTATTGCCGCCCCATACTCTGCGCCACCGGTGCTTTGAGCAGGCTCGTGAGCTGGGGCATATCCAGGGTGGCCGACATCACCATGATGCGCAGGTCCGGGCGAAGTGCGAGCTGCGCCTCCCGGCTCAGGGCCATGGCCACATCGGCATGGATGCTACGCTCATGGAACTCGTCAAAAATCACGATGCCTATACCTGTCAGGGAGCGGTCGCTGTGAATCATGCGGGTGAGGATGCCTTCGGTCACCACCTCAATACGGGTCTTCTCGGAGATGCGTGTCTCGAAACGGATGCGGTAGCCGACGGTCTGGCCTACCTCCTCGCCCACCAGCTGCGCCAGGCGCTCGGCAATGGTTTTGGCCGCCAGGCGCCGCGGCTCCAGCATAATAATCTTCTGACCCTCGAGCCAGGGCTCTTCGAGTATAGCCAGCGGCAGCAGGGTGCTTTTACCGGCTCCCGGAGGAGCGTTTACGATCAGCGTATTTTGCGCCAAAAGATGCTCTCTGACGGCAGGTATAATTTCCCGAACGGGTAAGTCTACTGTAAATGGATTGAAGGGCAAGGGGTAAATTTTTAGTTTATTGTGAGTAAAAGTTGTTATTGCAGTAATACAAAAGTAGCAAGTAATTATGGTTTGAATAATATCGAAAAAGCACAAACAGCGCATTTAAGCTTCGAATAAAAGTGCTATATTCATATTATGAATTGTTATAAGTATGATATTAGATTTAGAAAGAGGCTTAAAGTGCCTTGCTGTTCATCACCAACCTCTAACAGAAATTCAGCTAAAAAGACTTCTACTAACTTTTGATGAAGTATACTTTACCCCTCCAAGTGATAATATTCACTTCCTAGAAAAAGGAGCAATATGTTACTCTTATCATCCTGATAATTTAGGAGTAGCAATTTATAGTCTTAACGGATTTGAAATGTTACAACAATATGCTGATGTAACCACTCCCACTATTCCTGAAGACAGCCTACTTACTGCAAATATACTTTCCTATGGTGGTAGAGATAAATCACAGACAGGGGCTTATCAAGCTATTGTAATGTCTGACATTTTACCTCTTTTTAACAATAAAATTAATGAAAGTGAGGAGGAAAAATTGATTGATAGATTTGAGTACGCCCTGAAGAAGGAATTTATCAAAGTTTTAGATTATAAAGCGACAGATTTCTACAAAAGAAACAGCATTGCATTGAAGATTGCATATGATAATGATGCTGTTGATAAGCGATCTGCCTTCCTTTTGGCACCACTACTAGTTAAAAAGAAGAGAGAACAAATTAAAATGTTTATTCCTAGTCCTCCCTTTGTAGAAATGTATGATACTAAATTATTTCCTGGAGTTAAATACAACAGCATTTTCCCAGAGAATAATAATAAACTCTACGACTATGATAGACAGCTATTTTCGATTGTAGCTAAAGTCAACAAGAAGTTAGCTCTAGCTGGTGACTTTAACTTGATTCCAGTTTTTATAAATCAACACATATATAATTTTTTTAATTATAAAGTTGAGAAATCACGAAATAATAAAGAAGAAGGTGTAATTAGAGAATGGCAGAATACGAGTAATATACCTTTATTTAACCTAAGTCAAATTTTGATAAAGGCTTCTGATATACATATTCCAGATTATGTTCTAAAAAGACTCACTATACCTGAGATAGTCTCTTATAGAGAAAGATGTTTAGATGAACTTTACAAGCTCAGAAAAAACTTAGTTGATGATTTAAATGAAATCATTATGACCCAGCATGGAATGTACTTTGATAGAGAAATGGGTAAATTTTTATATAGCAAACTTATTCCTGACTTTCAGAAATATCAAAATGCACAGAATAGCATTTTACAAAATAAAGTAGCAAAATGGGGTATAAACTTTTCTGTAGGAGCAGTATCTAGTTACATAGGTACAATCCAAGGTTTATCTCCTACCTTGATAGCTCTATTAGGAGGGACTAGTCCACTATTTTCAGAGGCTTTGATTCAACTTTCTGATAAATTAAGAGACAGCAAGAAAAAGCAATATGAAAACACTTTTGCATATTTTTTAAATCTTAACAATAGATAGTTGTATTTCATCATTAATAACAAGCCTCCAAATTCTCGTTCCAAAAATATTATGAAAAGGTCTTCTCACGATAATTGTTTAATCTGTCACAAAAAAAAAGCAACAAAAAAAAATTCTCATATTATTCCAGCAGGATTGTTAAAGAAGAGTGTTGGGAAAAGAAATAAGGAAGAAGCATATAGAATTGATGGATCATCAGGAACTACCTACAGCTATTTTGGAAGAGAAAACTTAAAAAACACCTCTGAAGAATTAAAGCAAGATATACATGCAAGAGACTTTTACTTTTGTCCAAGTTGTGAGAGCAAATTAGGTGACTTAGAAAGCAAAGTGATACCTTTTTTAACAGAAAAAGTTCAGGATGTAAAGTATAGAAATCAATTTGTAGAGAAAACTTCAAAAAGTGGTATTAGATTTTTAGAGACACTAAACATCAATAGAACTGACTTTTTAGTATTTATTTATTCTGTAGTCTGGAGAATTGCATTACTCTATGATGAAGAGCACAAAAAATATTCTCTTAAAGAAGAAGAGATGGAGGACTTCCGTTTCTTAATCTATAGTTACTTATACAATGAGAATTCTGATCTAGTAAATGATATATTAAATAAATATGGATTTGCTCTTGCTACTGCCGAGTCATTTGAACCTAATGAAGGTAATGCAACATTCACAGTAGATTTCTTAGATAATCCCAACGTGTATTTTATATACGAATTTATAGTTTTTCTACATTCTGTTGATGATCCAGCGGTTGCTACTCCATTTTATGAGTGTATGAATTCTGGGAGTCAGACAATTAAAGTGTCTGTACTCACTGTAAAGCAATGGAATAGAGCAAAAGAGCCATTTATAAAGTTACTTGCTAACAATGTCATTGATAAGCAAATAGAGCAACTTGTAAATTTAATTGGAAAGCCTTTTCATGAATGCCAGTTTCTTTTAGTTACTGAGTTATCAACTTTAACTAGTGGGGATACAACAGAAATGGATTTCTTCACTAGGTGCCAAATAGCGGTTGAGAATATCTCCAAAAGATGGAAATAGCAGTAACTAATAAATTAAATATCTCTCCCCACGCTGCCGCGAGCTTTTAGCTCGTGCCTTTTCTTTTCCACGCAGCTAAACCTTCAGCAAGAGTAACAGTACGAGCTACAAGCAAGCACTAGCAGACGATGAATCAGTACTGTAAACTATAAAAGCGGAGCTCTAAGGTTATGCACCAGCCCCGCTTTTATAGTAAGTTATTAAATATGATCTCTTTTCTGCAGCTTACAGACCTTAAGCCTCCTGTTTCTGAGCAGCCAGTAAGGCATCAAGGCCTTCCATTGCACTTGTCAGGCCTTCTTTAAAGCCCATCTGGATGGTAGTTTCGAGCTGTGCCAGGTCATCGAATGTGATCAGGTTCTCTACTAAGGTAACCTCCTCTTTGGGTGTAAAGCTTACCTCCCACTTCGATTGCGGCATTTCTGTATTTACCACTCCTTCGGCATCTGCAAAACCATCCAGCGCGGTAAAGCTCTTTTTAGGATCAATAGTTTTGTAATTAGCCAATGCCTAATGCTCTTCTCCTTCGGGGCCAACCGTGGCATAGTGCCAGTAGCCACCTTCTCCCGAAGGTGCAAGCTTATAGCTCGTGCCTTCTACTTTCCACGCAGCCGTACCTTCAGCAAAAGTAACAGTACGAGCTTAAGTATCACCCTTGTTCATAAACTCTTACCTTCCAGGCAACCTCGCTCCCCTCCCTTCCATCTATTGTAAAAGCGAACCCTATGAACTATGAAAAAACTATTACTCGCCGTACTGCTTCTGGCAGGTACTTGCCTTTCTCCTGTACGGGCGCAACAAGGTAAAACCGGCGGCAAAGAAGACCGGGCACAGGTCATGCTGTTGGGTACTTTCCACTTCGCGTACCCTAACCTGGATGTGGTCAAAACTGAGAAAACCGACCAGCTGGATATAACTTCTCCCGAAAGCCAGCGCGACATAGCACGCATCACGAGCCAGATGGCAAAGTATAAGCCAACCAAAATTGCCGTAGAAGTAATGGCAGGGAAGCAAACTAAACTGGACTCGCTGTACCAGGCTTACCTGCAGGGCCGCTACGAGTTGGGTGTGAACGAAGAATACCAGTTGGGTTTCAGGCTGGCCAAACAGCTGGGGCATACGCGTGTGTACGCCATCGATACGTGGGGCAACCTGGATGCCTACCAAAAACCTGGCACCACCGAGTTTGAAGTGCGCGACGAGCTGAAAGAGCGGATGGAGAAGTTCTGGACCTACATGCAAAGCACCTCCCTGGCACGCGCCGAAGCCGCAAAGAAACAGGCTGGCGATACGCCACGCTCGCTTTACAAAACCATACAGTCTATGAACCAGCCCGAAGCCATCCGCAAAAGCCATGAACACTATTTCCGGGAGGCATTTCAGTATGAAGAGCAGGAACACGACTACACCGGCGTAGACTGGTACAGTGCCACTTGGTTTAACCGCAACCTGCGCATTTTCCGCAACATCCAGCGCATCACCGAGAGCCCATCCGACCGCATTCTGGTTATTTACGGTGCTGGGCATTTGGCGCTGTTGCAGCAGGCGGTGGAGAGTTCGCCTTCGCATGAGTTGGTGCCGGCGTATAAGTATTTTAAGTAGGGGTTTGTATGGTGGGGTTTTATAGTGCATGATTACACCCCTGTGGTCCCCTCAAGGGGACACTTCAGCTATAGCTTTGGTTTATTTATTGTTTCATAGCCCCTGCTCTAACACCCCTATAGTCCCCTCAAGGGGACACTGCTGCTTTTGTAGTAATTTTAGTTTGTAGTTCTATAGTTGCCGTTATAACACCCCTTAACACCCCTATGGTCCCCTCAAGGGGACAGTTTCTGCTTTTGGTGGTTCAGGGGTTAGTTGCTTCGTTGCTAACACTTGTCAGAAGTTGCTACACGAAATGCCTTTGATAATAGTAAGAAAAAAACTGTCCCCTTAAGAGGACCATAGGGGTGTTACTTTTGTTGGGCTTACACTAACAGAAAAACTGTCCCCTTGAGGACAAGTGAGAACGGGAGTTCGAAACTTGCGACCGTATGTCAAGAGGTGTTACTTTTGTTGAGCTTACACTAGCAGAATTATCTACCAACCCCGCCATACTTCATGCGCAAGAACAGCATCATTCCTTACAGAGAGGACCTGAAGGCAAAAGCGAGAGAGCTCCGCAAGAACAGCACACTTTCTGAGATTCTGCTTTGGCAAGAGATAAAGGAGCGTAAACTGCTGGGCTACCAGTTTCACCGCCAGGTGCCCATGCTCGATTTCATAGTTGATTTCTATTGCCATGAACTGAAGCTGGCTATTGAGATTGATGGAGATAGTCACAACTATACCCATGCATACGACACGCAGAGGCAAACCGAACTTGAGCAGTATGGTGTTCAATTCCTGCGTTTGGATGACCTGGAGGTGAAACAGAACATGCCAAACGTTTTGCGGTCACTGGAGGCTTACATTTTTGATTCCGGGAATTTTGTAAAGGAAGATACACCCCTATAGTACTCTCAAGGGGATAGTGTTTCCTACTACCGGGAGAGGTGCAGCTTATAGCAACTGTTACCTAATCGTCGTCCTGGAACAACTGCGATGCAAACCATCCATAGCCGGACTGTTCCCTTGAGTCCTCCCTACCCTACTAGGCTTCACTCAGAAAAGAAAGTATCGCTTGGTTCACTTTTTCCGGTTGCTCGTGGTGCAGCCAGTGGGTGGCCTCTTCCAGAAAGACCAGTTTCCCGTTGGGGCATTTGGCTATACTGGGTTCGGCCATTTCAGCACCAAGGGCTGTGTCTTTTTTGCCCCAGATTAGGAGCGTGGGTACTTCCACCCCTTTGCTTAAATGGAGCTGCGTGTGCTTGAAAGCCCTGTACCAGTGGAGCATGCTTTTCAGAGCATCGGCTTGTCGCCAGGCTTCCCGGTAAGCCGCCAGGTCTTCTTCGGTGAAGGTATGGGGCTGCGCCGTGCCGGTTAGGACTTGCTTCAGTAGTTTGTAGTCCAGCGCCTGCAGGGCCTGCTCGGGTAGCACCGGAATCTGGAAAGCGGCGGCGTACCAGCTCCGGAGCATCTGCTGTGGGTTTTGGCGCAGGTGCTTCAGCATCACGCCCGGGTGCGGCATGTTCAGGATGACCAGCTTGTGCAGCAGGTGCGGGAAGTGAATGGCGAGGGCCCAGGCCACTGCGCCGCCCCAGTCGTGCCCCACGAGTACCACCTTCTCTTTGCCCAGCTGCCCGATGAGTGCCACAATGTCGGCAGTCAGTTTTTCCAGGGTATAGGCCTTTACGCCGGAAGGCTTGCTGCTGCGGTTGTATCCCCGCTGGTCGGGCGCCACAACGTGATAGCCCTTCTCGGCAAAAAACGAAAGCTGCATGCGCCAGCCATACCAGAATTCCGGGAAGCCGTGCAGAAACAGCAGCACCTCGCCGCCTTTGTCGCCGGCGGTGGCGGCATGCAGGCTTACATCGGGCAAGTGGTAAAAGGTATGCTCCAGGTCCATTGATTCCCTCCTTCTTGTTTTCCTGTTTCTACCACCGGCAGGCCAAATAGTTATACCTGCCCGAACGCGAGTTGGCGGCTGGTACCTTTTTATACCCCCGCAGCTATACCTCCTGCAAGCGTAACAGCACGCGTTACAGGCTCGCACCAGCGAAAGCCAGCACGTGTCTCCACTGTGGGATTCTGACTGCATTGGGAAAGCAGTAAAAACATTTATTACAGGAATAATAACCTTAACATCAAACGCCTGTTCGTTCACACGGTAATCGGAGGAGTTGTTCCGGAAGTTATGGATTATGGGTAAATTAGGTAGGGTAGTTTACACGCTCTTTTCCACCTTAAAACCTTACCACTATGAAAATTTATCTATTTATTTCCTCCCTGCTTCTCTTCTCCATCCTAGTACTTTCGACACCGGTTTTGAAAGAAAGTCCTGCTAAAAACACAAAGACAGTCGCTACAGTGACTGCACTGCTGCAAGACCAGGAGCAGATTAAACTCGGAGAGCACCTGGTCCTGATTTCCGCCTGCCACGATTGCCATACCCCCAAAAAGATGGGAGCCAAAGGTCCAGAGATGGACTTCGGCAGAGCCTTATCCGGCCATCCGGCCAACCTGCCGCCACCTGATATAGACCGGGCAGAAATAGAAAAGAAAGGCCTGGCAGTCACACAGACGCTGACATCCTGGGTCGGTCCCTGGGGCATATCCTATGCGGCCAATCTAACATCGGATGCCACCGGCATCGGCACCTGGACCGAAAAGCATTTCTTTACCGCCATTCGACAAGGCAGGCACAAAGGGCTGGAAACTTCCCGCATGTTGCTGCCGCCCATGCCCTGGGACATGTACCGGAACATGACGGACGAAGAGCTGCGGGCAGTATTCGCTTATCTCAAATCCATAAAGCCCATCAAAAACGTGGTTCCCGCCCCTGCGCCTCCGGTAACCGCCGCACCTGGCAAATAAGAGCAGTCCTGGTTGCGTTACACAACACAGCAAAATCCCCGATGCCACGATTTTGCAGCTTGAGCCGATTCTTTCATGCAGCTATACCTTCAGCACAGCCTTATGATGATGCCATCGTGGTGGCAAACCTAGTCCACTACCCGCAGCACATCGGCCTGCACTGCATGCTCTCCGACCGTACGGGCATCGGTCGGGCTGTCGAACACCACCAGCACCCGCTGGTCGTCCAGTATGGCCAGCCCTTCGGCTTTGTCTTTCCCGGTGTTCTCGCCGGTGCCGTGCGGTACCTCGCAGAGCCGCTCCAGCTCGTTGTGGTGCAGCAGTTGCTCTGAGTCCTTGTCCACGGCGTCGCGCCAGCGGTAGATGGCGATGACGCCGTCCAAATCCATGGTGGGTCCGGCCAGCAGGTACATGTCGTTCCCGTGGATGCGCAGCTCCCGGATGCCCTTGCCCCGCAGGTTGAGGAAGTGTTTCCGGTAGGGCTTCTCTTTAGTCAGCTGCTTCAGGTGCAGGATTCCGGTTTCGTCTTCCTCGGGCTCTACTTCCAGCACCATGGCCCAGCCACGAAGCACCGGCCCGCGCAGGCCTATGAAAATGCGGTTGCCGTGTATGGCCAGTCCTTCTATATCGAAGCCGTTGTCTTTGCCGGGGATGCTCATGAAAGGCGCTATGTGCTCGTCCTGTTCCATCAGTTCGGTCAGCAAATTGCTGCTTTTGTCGCCCCGTAACTGCCCCGCCCGCAGCGTTTTGCCGGGCTGGTCCGGATGCGCCACTTCTTTGTGCAGGGTATACTGCCCGGTTTTACTATCCTGCAGCATCGGGATACGTGCCAGCAGGTAGCGGTTCGGGTCCGTCTTGATTTGAGCCAGGCGCTTTATCTGTTTTTTGATGGAGTCGGGCCGCTTTGGCTTCTTTCGCTTGAGGCTATGGGAGCCAATCAGCCAGAGGTAGTGGTCGGCCATGCCCATTCCCTCAATGTCTATCTCGCTGAAATCCTTTGCCGGGAGGTCGAGGTAATCATGGATATCAAAGGAGAGGTGTTCTCCAAAAGAGCCGTCGGGCAGTCGGGTGAGGCGCTCCACGGTGGTGCGCTCGTCGCAGCTCAGCCAGAGGTTATCGCCCAGGAGCAAGGCCGTAGAGAGGCCATCGCGCACATGCTTGCCTTTGGCATTCAGGCTCAAATCGGGGGAAAAGAAAAGCTTAATTTTATCGCTCATGGGGTGTGTATCGGTTTAGGTCTCACCTGTTCAGGTGTAAATACGCAGGGGCATCGACTCTGACTGTGGCTATAGAACGAACCAAATGACAAATTGTATGCCCTCCGCTGGCGCGAGTTTGCAGCCTTATCCTGTCCCATATCTTTTTCAGGCTCGGCCTTTTCATGCTAAAGAATACCAATAGCAGGCCAAAAGTATCCCCTTGAGGACAAGTGAGACAAGAGCCGAAACTTGCGACCATAGGTCCTAGGGGTGTCTACTCCTATGGATTTACCAGCATTGGCGCACACATGCCGGCCGCTTCGTAGCTTTACACCCCTGTGGTCCCCTCAAGGGGACAGTTCCTAAGAACCAAGGCCCATATCCAGAAATTTATGGAACAGGATAAGGCTTGCAGCTCGTGCCTATACCTTTCTACGCAGCTATACCTGCAGCATGCGTAACAGCACCCGCTACAAGCCCGCACTCGCACACAATGCATGCGTGCCGTAAACTATAAAAGCGGAGCTTTAAGGTTTTGTCCCAGCCCCGCTTTTACTTATGTTCTACCCTATGATTTCTTCTCTGCAGCCCGCAAATCTTAGGCCTCCTGTTTCTGAGCAGCCAATAGGGCATCAAGGCCTTCCATGGCCATGGTCAGGCCTTCTTTAAAGCCCATCTGGATGGTGGTTTCGAGTTGCGCCAGGTCATCGAATACGATGCGGTTCTCTACCAGGGTCACTTCCTCTTTGGGTGTAAAGCTTACCTCCCACTTCGACTGCGGCATTTCTGTGTTCACCACGCCATCGGCATTTGCAAAACCATCCAGTGCGGTGAAGCGCTTTTTGGGTTCAATGGTTTTGTAGTTGGCCAACGCCCAGTGCTCTTCCCCTTCCGGACCCACCATGGCATAGTGCCAGTAGCCACCTTCTCTGAAATCCATTGTTTTGGTGCGTGATTTCCAGGGTTTAGGTGCCCACCATTGGTCCAAGATTTCACTTTTTGTGTACGCATCCCACACAAGCGGAAGCTCTGCTGCAAACTCTCTTTTAACGGTGATTGTTTTGTTTTCCTTGTTCACGGAAAACTCGAATTCGAGGTCTTTTTTCATGGCTTATTAGATTTAAGGTTTGATAATACGTTGTCCAATTCGCTGAAACGGTCTTCCCAGATTTTCCTGAACTGTTCCAGCCATTTGTCGATTTCTTTCATCTTAGCTACTTCCAACTGATAGTAAATCTCGCGCCCCTGCTGTTCCTGTTTTACAAGCTGGCACTCTGTCAGGATTTGCAAGTGCTTTGAAACAGCCTGTCTGCTGGTGTCAAAATGTTCGGCTATCGCATTCGGGGTCATGGCCTGCAAGGCAATCAAACCGATAATGGCCCTTCGGGTGGGGTCTGCTATCGCCTGAAAAACATCTCTTCTCATTTCTCTGATTAAAATATGCAACCGTTTGTTTGCTAATATACGTGCAATTAATCGGTTGCGCAAATTATTTTTAAAATATTTTTAAGTTAATGCACTGGAATAGAGTCAGTAGAGAGTGAACATCATTGAATGTTTCTGATTCAAATCATCTTATCGAAGGTCATGTGGAATAACGGATGGGTTCTTTCATAATAGGGCTTTATAGGGTTTTCCCCGCAGGCGAGGTTGTAGCTCGTGCCTATACCTTTTGCGCAGCTATACCTATACCTGCACGATTAGAAGTACGAGCTGTTGACTCGCACCAGCAAATACCCCGGTTGTCATGAGGATTCAACCCCTACCTTTCCATCAAAAAAATATCTCCCATCTTGTAGTTTTCCCTTAACTTCTGCAACTAATAGTATATCGAATGTAAACCGAAAGCACAATGGCCCAGCACGTAGACGAGACCTTTATGCAGCAGCTGAACCAGCACCTGGGTATAGCGCATAAGGTGTGTGGCCTCTATTTCACCGATGCGGAGGAGAAGCAGGATGTGGTGCAGGAAATGCTCTACCAGCTCTGGCGGTCGTACCCCGGTTTCGACGGACGTTCCAAATTCTCTACCTGGATGTACAGCGTCTGCCTGAACACCGCGCTGACCTACCGGCGGAAGGAAAGCAGGCATAAAAGCCAGCCGCTTTCGCCGAGCCACCACCAGATAGCCGAGGAACCGGTCGGCCACCAGGAAGAGAGCCTGCAGCTGCTCCATGAGGCCATTGCTACCTTGTCGCCGCTGAACAAGGCCCTGGTGCTGCTATACCTGGAGGACCTGCGCTATGAGGAGATTGCGCAGATTACCGGCCTGACCAAGAGCAACGTAAGCGTGCGTCTGGTGAGGATAAAGAAAGAACTGGAGACGAAGCTGAAGAAACAAGAAAACCCCTACCCCCATGCCAACCCTAGATGACCTGAAGCAAAAGTGGAACGTGGAGCAGCCTGCTTTCGAGGCCGCTGCCCCCTACGATGCCACGACGTTTAACCACATAATACAAGCAAGAATGAAAAAACAGAACAACACCATCTTTCGCTACTTCTGGGCTACCTTCACCTTTCACCTGGTGGTATATGCCCTGCTGAGCCACGTCCTGATTCGGTATGGCGCTGATGCAAATATCCTGCTCCTGGGCCTGCTCGGCTTCGGGGTAACGGTACCTTTCACGGCCGTCATGCTGTGGCGCTACAAACAACTGGCCGTTACGAGAGCGAACCAAGACAGTGCGGCCTCCATCCATGCCTACATCAGTCGGCAGCGTGATTTGCTGGCCGGGTTCTATACCTTTAAAAAACGTTATGAACTGGTCCTGATAC
Organism: Pontibacter roseus DSM 17521; assembly: GCF_000373265.1. Classification (GTDB taxonomy): domain Bacteria; phylum Bacteroidota; class Bacteroidia; order Cytophagales; family Hymenobacteraceae; genus Pontibacter; species Pontibacter roseus. Next base: position 516,902 of record NZ_KB890765.1, on the reverse strand, counting down.
CGCTGATTACGGCCATCGGCGTGGTGCTGGTGTTTACCCTCTACATTCCGGGCGGCGTGATGGCTTACCCGGTAGCGGCGCTGGTGACTTTCGCACTGGCCGCCCTGGCCTGCCTACTGGCCATCCGCAACGAAAACCAACGCTACTTTACCCGGCCGCTCCACGAGCTGCAGACTATTCTCGAGGATTTTAAGAACGAAGGGTGATGTCACAGGCTTACCTGCCCATTCAAGCATACGCCAAACGACTGGCTCTCCATTTCACTAGCGTACCTAATAAGCAATTTCACCTGTGACTTCGAGTATACCAGGTACCACCCCAGGTATGGCATAGGTGATGCCGGTGTACCCGCCGCTGGCATCAAGGAACCGACCGGTACCCCCTGTCACGGTATGGGTTATCACCACATAGGTACTTCCATCTGGTTGCGGCGTGTGCACACTTCTGAAGCTGGTGAACAGCTGGTCTCCGTTAGCAGCCGTCATAACAGATGTTCCGGTAGAGATAAAGGGAGCAGGTGGTGTGAGTACGAGTGTGCTCAGATTCACGAAGGAGGTTTTACCCAGGTGAGATAGCTGTCCGAATCCTTCAATCCGGATGTTTTGCACAGGGAATACAGACCCGGGCAATACCTGATGATACAGCTCAAAGGTGCCTTTCAACGGACGCATTTTGGAATTGGCTTCCGTGCTGTCGGAGGCAGAAAGAGTGATGGCATCCAACTCATCTTCTGTGGAGCAGGAAGGCAAGGCCAAGAAGCCTAGGGCTACACATAGCAGCCAAGTGAAATTGATAAATCTCTTCATACATGAAAAAATAGAACGTTTGTTTTGGTAACCTGACATCAAGTGAAACATGTGTGTGGGGCTCTGAAGCAAGATGCCAGGGGAAGAGACACGAGCAAATACTATAGCAGCTATGCGTATAGCTGTGCTATAGACTATAGGGAGATAATAAGCAGATAAAGACTAACATTGGAGGAGGGCCAAGGTAACTGCGAAGTGCTCGCCGATGGGCTGGTTTATCTGCAATCTATTGGAAGACCACGGAAAGGAGGAGACAGAGCATTTAGTTGTATACGGTATAGAATTACAAAAATTTAATTTATTATTTACATATTACAAAATATGGCATTTAGGCAAAGTATTGGGGTATAAAAAATAGCCAGCACTGCTCGTGCCTCATCAATAAATTTGCCTTTCCAATGATACATTTAACCTGCTGCTAGGCTGTTTTTCCATAGTTATATTACACACCTCACCTTCAATCTGCTGTTATGCTGGCACGAGCCTGTAACTCGTGCTTATTCCTTTCCAGGCAACCATAGCTTCAGCAAAAGCTGTAGCTGACAGCTTACACCAGCAGGTGAATCGTGCAGATATATTGGACTATTTTTCCGGGAAAACCTTATAACCTGCGCCCTGTTAAAAGAGTAAATAGCTAAAAAGACCTCCTACTCTGCATGAACCCAAAGCACACCTCGGAAGAAATCAACTCTTACTTTATTGAGCAAATTAAAGACTATGCCATATTCGCGATGGATACCGAGGGTATCATAACGACCTGGAACCAGGGCGTGGAGCAGCTGAAAGGGTACAAAGAAGAGGAGTTTATAGGTCAGTTCTATGGGATGCTGTTTCCGGAGGAATACCAGCAGGCGGGCAAGCCCGAGAATGAGCTGAAGGTCGCTTTTGAAAATGACGTGTATGAGGCCAAGGACTGGCGCAGGAGAAAAGACGGCTCTCTGTTCTGGGCCAACATTAAACTGACGGCCATCTACGCGGATGGAAAACACATTGGTTTCACAAAAATAACCGGTGACAATACCGAGCAGAAAAAGCTGCAGGACCAGCTGGCCGCACGGCAGCAAAGTGCGCTCGAACACAAGAATACCGAACTGCAGCGCATCAACCTCGACCTGGACACCTTTATCTACACGGCCTCCCACGATTTGCGGTCCCCCATCCTCAACATCGAAGGGCTGATGTCCATTCTGAAAGAGGAGCTGGATACCGCCAATGCGCTGAACGACACGACAGAGGAAATCGTGCTGCGGGTGGTGGACTCCGTCAACCGTTTCAAACGGACCATTGCCGACTTGACCGAAATCAGCCGGATGCAGAAAGGCTTCAGCGAAAACCCATCGGACGAAATGATTAACATGAAGGAGGTCTACGACGACATCATAGCCGACCTAAACAAACCCTTCAGCCTGAAAAACTGCTTTATCCATACTGACCTGCAGGTATACCAGCTCAAATTCTCGCGCAAGAACTTCCGGAGTATCCTGTACAACCTCATCAGCAACGCCATCAAGTTCCAGTCACCGGACCGGGATTGTCTTGTCACCATCGCCTCGCGGCTAGAAGAGCCATACGTCGTGCTGAGCGTAAAAGACAACGGCCTAGGCATCAACAGCCGTCAGCAACAGGACCTGTTCACGATGTTCAAGCGGTTCCACGACCACGTGGAAGGCACCGGCGTGGGGCTGTACATGGTCAAGCGCATTCTGGAGAACGCCGGAGGTAAAATAGAGGTCGAAAGCGAAGAAGGCGTAGGGACAGAGTTCAAGCTCTATTTTCCGGCAGCCGTTTAAGGTCTCTTCCAGCTGCAGCTGGCTGAAGAATCAGGAATGATTCACATCCCCCTTCCCTCTTAAGGAGATTTGTCTTCACTTGTCGCCAGCTATACCTTTTCTGCCTTTCGCTGGCGAGAACTTGCAGTTTGTGCCATTTTTTGCAACATCTCCTCCGTCTTTACCTGCATCGGTAGGTATAGCTCACTTCCTCTACCCTCCCATCGGTAAAGCGGGTTGTGGCCGTAATTGGGAAGCCTTGTGCGTTGTAGGTATAGGCGGTGGTATGGCTGGGGAAAATCGGGTTGTCGTCTTGTACAGTATAGCTTACCAGGTTGTGGGCGGCCGGTGGGCGCAGCGGCTCAAAATAGGTATGGGCGAGTGATGTGCTCGGCTGGTTTCTGTCATCGTAAGCCAGCTTTACCTGGTAGTAGCTCTCCCCTCCCGGCACCAGTTGTTCTACCGTCACAGGATTACCGCCGATATAGGTATACCGCCACATTAGTTCCGGCACCGGCCTGCCGGAAGCCATGCTGACATAAAGTGCTTCCGCCAGGTCCTGCTGGCTGTCATAGGTTAAGGTATAGTATCCCAGTTCCTCTTCCTTGTAGTCGCCGGTGCGCTTGTTGAACCGGGTCTGCTTCGCCAGCTTCCCCTGCCCATTGTACTCGTTCACATACCGGTTATACTGCTGTACGACCTCTGTTACCTGGCCTTTCTTGTTATACTTTACATCAGTTCTGTCGAAGTAGGTACCTGTGTAATCTGTCTGGAAAATAGTGGCAAGTGCCTGCTGCTCGGTGTACTCTAAACGGGTTGTGATTGTCTGTGGCTTGTTGGGGTTGTCGGGTGATAAAACGGGGTCGTAGGTGAGCGCAGTGGTTTGTTCTACCAGCAAGCATTCCGGTACCACCACCGCTGCCGGCTCATCGCGCTCGGAGCAGCCCCAAAGCAACAGAAACAAGGGGAAAAGAAAGCTTATTTTCATGACAGCTATCTAGTAAAATAAATCCATACAGATGAGGGCTTACACCGGTCGAGAAGCGTCTGCGGCTTATTGTACAGGTACGCCCACTATGGCAAACTCCTGTACCACCAGCGTATCGCCTTCGCGGAGTAGGGAAATGCCGGTGGGGTCGAACTGGTTGTTGATGACCATGCTGCGCCCGCTGTACTGGGTTTGGTGGGCATAGGCCAGGCGGTGTACGAGCAGCTCCTGCCCTTTCAGGGACACAGCCAGTTGTTCTTTCGTTTTATAGGTATAGTCCATGCCGGTGTTCAAGGCGGGAGGCAGTGGTTGTTTGTCGTAAATGAGAGGCTTGTACTTGCTCAGGCCAATCATCAGATTGAGGTAGAACTCCTCGTTGCGGCTATACCCTGATGAGTGCTCTTGCTGAGAGGTGAGCACCAAGGCATCCCCCTGCTTTTGCACGTCATACCTGGTCACGCGTCCGTTATCCCTTTCGGCTTCTGAGCGGGAGAGCAAGGTGATTTTGGTGCCCGGTTCACCTTCGGGTTCCGTGGCTCCCAAATCGTAGAGCGTCTGCATCCTCTGAGTCAAGGCATGCCCTTTGACAAAAGCTGCGTCTTTCACCTCGCCGCTGCGGGTGAACATCCGGACGGGCTGCACCTGGTCGAACCGCTTGAGATGGAAGGAAGCGGGGTAATCCAGGTCCGGTCCCTCCGAGTCTTTGGTACAGGCGCTCAGGAAAATGAGGGAGAGCAGAAGGGCGAAGCGTGTTTTCATGTGAACAGGTATAAGGCAAACAAATATATCATTCTCCCTACAAAAATATTCAGGTATAGCTATATTTTTCTTGCCCGTAAAAGTGGCGTAGAAGTCTGCCATACAGCAAACCTAAAACCTTAGATGCGCTTGTTTAGGGGTACCTTTTCACTACCTGTCTTCTCGATTGCGGAAATTACGTATAGGGCTTAGCCGCCTTGAAGGTGCCTGCGGCGGGCTGTTACAGGTTCCAGAGCAGTATAGAAGGTATGACAACTGAAATTATGTACGACCATAACAGCATCCTGATTGTGGCGGTATTGTTTGTGCTGATTCTGGTAGCTGTGGAAGCGGGCTTCCGAATTGGCCGGCATCAGCAGCGCAACACAGACGAAGACGTAAAAGTACAGACCAATACCATACAGGCGGGCACGCTGGGTTTGCTGGCGCTCATACTCGGTTTCACATTCAACATGTCCCTGCAACGTTACGACAGCCGCAGCGAAGCCGTCATCAACGAGGCCAACGCCATCGGTACCACCCTTATGCGCACGCACCTGCTTCCCGCCCCGCACGATTCGATTAGCCACATGCTGCTGCAGCAGTACATCGACCTACGGCTGGCCATCAGCAACACAGAATACGCCATGGTGACAGAGCAGGTGGCACTTGACAAGGAAACCAGGGACCTGCAGCGCGACATCTGGCAGCAGGCCGTGAAGGCGGCTCAGGCAGACCCAAACCCTGTTACCACCGGCTTCTTCATCACCTCGCTCAACAACATGGTAATCGCCCACAGCGAACGGAACGCCTTACTGGCTGCGCACGTACCCGAGGTGATTCTGTTCCTGCTGTTCACCGTGTTCATTATGTCAGGCGCCCTGATTGGGTATGGCAGTGGGCTGGGCAACAGACGGACGCTGCTGCCCTCGGCGCTCATGAGTTTCCTGATTTGCCTGGTTGTCTTCATCATCATCGACCTGGACCGGCCGAACCGTGGCATCATCAAAGTGGACCAGCGCAGCATGGAGCAGCTGAAGTCGGATAAGCGTCCGTAGCCAAGGCCTGATAACTAAATAGAGGGTATAAATTTCATCGACCTATACCTGTCAGCTTGCTGATTTTTATCCTGAGGCACCCTCCTGAAAACGTATCGTAACTACCTGTTGATGACAGAGGAAGCTGCGTTCATCCAGGGATGGCAAATGACACAACCACCGATGGCGCGAGCTTGTAGCTCATGCTTTTCCACACAGCTATACCTGAAGCACGTGTAACAGTGAGAACAATAAACAAGGCTGATTCGGCCCCTTGGCACCTTTCTGAAAATACAACGGAATAACCCGTTGATTACGGATTAAACTGCGTACCTTAGGGTATGTTAGAAAACCTATTTCCTATTGGATCTGAAGTGTTCGCAAAAGTGAATCCGGATTTAAAATTAACTATCAGACAATACCTGAAGCGCATCTACTACTGCACGGTAAACGGTAATCCTTCGCAGAAGGACCTGGTCTACTTTGAGCGTGAGCTGATACCTGTACCGGTCAAATAAATCAAAAAGCCCCTGCAAAACAGGGGCTTTTTAATGGGTGCAGAATTTTACTTTTCGGCTGGCTATCTTCTGCCGGCGCGAGCTATTAGCTCGTGCCTTTCCTCCTCATAGCTGTAGCACTTGCCATGGTAAAGCAGGAGCTACCAACTCACGCTATTGAAGCAATGCTAAAACAAAGGTCCAGGCTGAAGAGCCCGGACCTTTGTTTTAGCATCTAATTATACCTTCTACTTATTTCTTTTCTGCCCCGGCTTGTACGTGGCTTTGGCTCTTTTCTCCACGTCTTCGCGGTAGTAGGCTACATCTTTGAACTCGACATCGGCGTAGCGCTGTGCCTGGTCGTTGAAGTGCGGTGACTTAGGGTCGCCGCTCTGTCCGCCGGCCAGAATGGTCTTGGCTTTTACCTTGTCGCCAAACTCCACCACCGCCACAAAGCTGTTGCCGGAGGTGCCGTAGAGGCGCTTGGTATCGTAGCTGTTAGCACCATAAGAGGCCAACGCTCCCCAGTTGCCCGATGCCATACCTATGGGTATGCTCGGGGCCGCGTCATTGAATGGCTGCTTGATGTCGCCGGTCAGGCGCTGGAAGCGGTTGATTTCGCCCCAAGGCGTGTTCCATTTCCCGAAGTCCTGCTCTAGCTGGGCAATGGTCTTACGGAAAATCTCCAGACGCTCGGCCTCAGGTGCTGTGTTGGCATAGTAGTCGAAGCGCTCCATGATGTGGCCTTTTGGCGCAGAGCCGTCGCGCAGCAGGTTAGTCGCGTAGAAATGCGCCAGCGACATCGCCACCGATTCTTTCGACACGGCATAGTCCCAGTTACGCATCATCTCAATGGCATCTTTCAGCTTCGGATCATTTGGCTTCTGGCTGTCATAGGCTTTCACGAGTCCCGGTATCAGCACCTCGAATCCTGGCAGGTATGGGTCGTATGCCAGGTCTATCAGTTTATCGAGCGTCAGGTTGTCTGCTTTTTTGAGCAGGCGGATGGCGTGTACACCCCGGAAGTTTTCAGCCGATGGCGCCATGTATACCGGGTAGTCTTCCTTCTTCGGGCTGAACTCGGCGGCAGCCGTGAAGGGCGTGGAGTTGCAGTTCTGAATCCAGCCGTTTGGCGGGTTCACTAGGCGAATGGTCTCCTCGAGCGGGTGCAGGCCGTTCCAGTCGGTTTTAGGGTTGCTGCCGTCCACAGGTTTGGAGTAGTCAAAAGAGGTATCGCGCTTTGGGAAAAAGTTGCCGTGGTAGTAAGCGATGTTGCCATCGGCATCGGCGTACACGGTGGCGTTGGAGGAGTTGGTGCGCATTTGCATCATTTCATTAAACTCCTTCAGGTTGCTTTTCTTGGTGCGGGTATAGGATTGGATGAGCGCATCCACAGGCTTCCACATCAGGGATGTGGCCACCCATTTGTCTCCGTTCTGGTGCGTGATGGGGCCGTGATGCGTGCGATAGGTGGTGAAGGTTTTCTGCTTCAGCGCATCGCCGTCTTTGTAGGCCAGGGTCACGTCTGCTGCCGCTACCGGGCGCAGCTCCTCGCCATACCTGTAGTACAGCTTGCCGTCCTGCTTCACAATCGTCTCTTCAAACTCGTCCACTACGTCGGCGTAGGCGGAGGTATGCATCCAACCGGTTTTCTCGTTGAAGCCCTGGTAAATGAAAAACTGTCCCCAGGTGACGGCCCCGTAGGCGTTGAGACCCTCTTCGCTCACGGCGTGCACCTCGCCCCGAAAGAAGAAGGAGGTATGCGGGTTGATGAGCAGCATGGCGTCGCCGGAGGCGGTGTGCTTGCCTGAAATGGCGAACCCGTTAGAGCCCTTTGGCTCTTCCAGCAGGGCCGGCTGCACCAGGCCGTGCCCCTGGCTGTTCAACCCCAGCGATTTGTTCTCTTCATAAAATGTCTTGATGCCCTTGGTAGAAACGCTCTCGATGTCGCCGCCGATGGAGCCCTCGCTGAAGTACATCGGCATCCAGGGTTCAAAGCGAGTGAGCAGTTTGGGTTTCACCTCGGGGTGCGTGTGCAGGTAGTAATTGATGCCGTCGGCAAAGGCCTGGCAAAGCTGCTTCAGCCACTCCGGGCTCCTCTCGTACTCAGCCTTGGCCTCGGCCTCTGTCATGTACAGACGGGCGCGCAAATCGCTGTAGAGTTGCTCCTCTCCTTCCACCTCCGCTAATCGGCCGATGGCCCAGAGGTAGTTGCGCTCCACCCGGTTGAAATCATCTTCGCATTGAGCATACAGCAATCCAAAAACAGCGTCGGCATCGGTTTTGCCATACACGTGCGGCACACCGAAATCATCCCGCATAATCGTCACGCGGGCCGCCTGTTCCTCCCATTTCGCTACCTCCGTTTTGGAGGCGGTCTGCTCTTTTACAGCGCAGGAAGAAAAGTTGAGGAATAACAGCAGCAGGAGCAGCTGGGGTCTGAGAAAGTATCGCATGGTGCAATTCGGTTATGAAGAAAAACGATGCACCAATGTAAGGATAATTTCGGTAAACTCAGGCGGCATGCCCCTGCTGGAGCAAGACTGTAGCGAGTGCCATGTGCTGCCCGTTTCTAAATCCTGGCCTGGTAGGTATAGAGTTGGTAGTATCTGCCCTGCTTTTCCAAAAGTTCCTCGTGGCGGCCCTGCTCCACGATGTGGCCCTGTTCAATCACCAGAATCTGGTCGGCCTGGCGGATGGTGCTGAGGCGGTGGGCGATGACGAAGGTGGTGCGACCCTGCATCAGGGTTTTAAGGCTGGCCTGTATCAGACTCTCGCTCTCGGTGTCGAGGTTGGAAGTGGCTTCGTCCAGAATCAGGATGCGCGGGTCGGCGAGTATGGCCCGGGCGATGGCAATGCGTTGCCGTTGCCCACCCGAAAGCTTCACGCCCCGCTCTCCTATCAGCGTGTCCAGCCCCTCCGGGAAGCGGTTGGTGAACTCCTGCACGTGGGCCGCCTGCACGGCCTGCATCAGTTGCGCCTCAGTGGCGTTGGGGCGCGGGAAAAGGATGTTCTGGCGGATGCTGCCCTCAAAGAGAAAATCGTCCTGCAGCACCACGCCCAGCTGGCTGCGGTAGCTCCGCAGGCTGATGCTTTGCAAGTCGTGGCCGTCGACAGTGATGGTGCCGCTCTCGGGGTTGAGGAAGGAAGCGGCCAGGCCCGCAATGGTGGTTTTACCAGAGCCGGAGGTGCCTACCAGGGCCGTAACCGTACCGGCAGGCGCCCTGAAACTGACTTCCTTCACCACGTCCTTGCCTGATTCATAGGCGAACGACACGTGGTTAAAGACGATGTCGCCATGGATGTTATCTAGATGCAAGGTGCGATGCCCGGTGGCGTCTTCGAGGGGTGTGTTGAGGATTTCCTGCGTACGGTCAAGGCCGGCGAAGGCTTCGGTGAACTGGCTCCCGATGTTGCTCATCTGCAGGATGGGCGCAATCATAAAACCCAGGTATAGCGTGAAGGCCAGGAAATCGCCAAAAGTCAGCTCGCCTTTCATAATCAGGTAACCGCCGATGCCCATGATGCCCGCTGAGGCCAGGCCCAGCAAAAGCGTGGCCGCAGAAGTCACCATACTGGTGGTGACCAGACTTTCTTTCACGTTTAGGAAGAGTCTCGTGACCCCCGCCTCAAACGTCTTAATTTCCTGCTCCTCGGCATTGAACCCTTTGATGACGCGCACGCCACCCAGCGTCTCGGTCAGGCGGCCCGTCACCTCGGCATTGATTACCCCGCGCTCCCGGAAAATGGGGCGTATCTTCCCGAAGGCCTTCATTGAAATCAGACCGAAAATAGTCACCGGAATCAAGGCGAAACCCGTCATGAGCGGGCTGATGTAGATGAGCAGCACGAGGCAGATGAGCGAAGTCAGCAGGCCACCCACCATCTGGGCAAAACCGGTTCCCACCAGGTTCCGGACGCCTTCCACGTCCGTCATGATGCGGGAGACCAGCTCGCCGGTCTTGGTGTTGTCGAAAAAGCGGATAGGCAGCTGGATGATGTGCCGCTGCACCTTGGCCCGCAACTGCGAGATGAGGTGCTGCGCCTCCACGCTCAGGATTTGCGTGAGCGCAAAGGAAGTGATGGACTGCACCGTGATGGCTGCCACCACCGCCCCAATCAACCATTTCAGGGTGGTGGAGTCGCCGTTCGGAATCACATCATCGATGAGGTACTTGCTTGCGCCCGGCAGCACCAGCCCTGCCACCCGGCTGATGATGATGAGCACCAGACCCACGGCGAGGTATTTTTTTCGGGGCCAGATGATGGTTTTGAAAACCTCGGCTATGGTGACGTTCTGTAATTTCTTGGATGTAGGCATCTATCGCTTTGTGAACCCTGAAATTACGAAAAATACCTGATGAGAGGCACGCCTCTTTCTGTCACGGCGCCCTCTCGCGCTGGGGCGGGCTTTATTCCGAGAACAGCCATTCTAAGGCTTCCTCCCGCGATACGAAGTCGCGGGACTCGCAGGGCATCGATAATTTCGAGGCGATTTCATAGATGGTCTGAATGGCGATTTGCTGGAACAGGTCTTGAGCCATGAGGTTGGCCACCCGTCTGAGCTTACTGTAGCGGAGTAACTCTCCTGTGTGGTTCGCAATTCATACCTGGTCTTCCATGGAAGGGGCGCCCATGTTGGTGTAGTCGGCCAGTATCAGTTCCACCTGATTGTCGACAATGAATTGACTGGCTTTCATCATGGCTACGCGCAGGGGTTCCGTAGGGATAATGCCTCGCCACTCATTCCATATCAATCGCACATCCGGACTGTGGCGTATCGTGACATACTCCTTTTCCCAAGCGACCTCAAAATTTGGTTCCTCCATACAAAATGGAAACTACGAATCACCTTTATTGTCTTATATTACGTTTTAATTTAACTATAGTGATTAATAACCTAAAGTGTATACCCTACTAAATGCACCCTGTACGTAGAAAGACAGCGCTTCCCGAGGACCAAGTTTCTTTGACATCCCGAAGCCCCCTGCCGCCGTTACAAGTAGAAAAAACTATGAAAATGCGAAAGAAACGGACACGGTACGGTATTCTGGCCTTCCTCTTCGCCGTTTGGCTCACAGGTTGCCAGACCAGCACAGCACCTGCCAGAACTGAAACAAGCACCCGCAAGAGCCTGGCGCCCCAACGCGTGGATATCCGGGGAAGCATCATCCGGAGCCAGTACAATGAGGGGCAGGTCGTGCTGGAGGTGGAGGCTTTTGGCACCTCACCGGACTCCCGCTACAACCGCGCCTATGTGCTCGTGCTGCCAACCGCCCAGATGCTGGACACCGAGGGTAACCCCATCAGTGTAAGCGAGCTGCGACAGGGGCAACACGTCGCGATTCTGCTGAGAGGCGGCGGACGAGGAAACTTTGTAGGTATGGGGGTAGCCCGGAAACTGTGGCTGGAGGAACCTTCTTATTGAGTCTGCTGACATGGCCAGGCTATACCTGTGCGGATACTACGAACAAAAAAAGAGCCGTTGCCCTGTAGCAACGGCTCTTCTGTTTATCTGTTCAGTTCGGTTTAGCCTCTGAACCTGTCCCGGTTACGGTCCCAGTAGGTATCCTCGTCCCTTAAATCGTCCGCACTGTTCCAGTTGTCGCTGCGGTCGCGGCCGCGCATACCGCCTCCGAAAGTGCCGTAGCTGCCGGCATAGCCTGTGCCACCGGAGCTGTTGCCACCGTAGCGCGAACTGCCATACTCGTCTCCCGAATCAGGCATGAAAGTAGGCCTTTCCCTGTTGTCACCCTCTCTGTTGAAGGAAGGGCTATACCTGTTCGATGCGCCGTAGCGCTGCTGTCTATCACTGTAATCCCGGTTGCGGGACGTGCCCCAGTTCCGGTCGTCATCCTGCTGGAAGCTGCCGTAGCCGCTGCGGTCAAAGTTGGAGCTACCGTAGGCATTTCGGTCGTTGCCCCAGTCATTCCGGTTGTAGTCGCTGCGGTCGCGGAAGCTGTCCTCATCGCGTCGGCGACTTGGATAGGTGTTCTCAATGTCATTGCCTTCGTGGTAGCTCTGGTAGGGGCGGGAGCTGCTGCGGTCATTGTCGTGGCGGCCGTGGTCGCCCCGGTACCGCTGCTCAAACTCATTGGTCAGGTTCCGGGCGCTGTGGTAATGGTCATCCTCGCGGCTGTAGCCTGCGCCCTGGTTGTAATCTGCATCGTAGTCGTAACGATCTCTGTTTTGTCTGTTCATAGCTTTTTAGGTTTGGTCAAACATATACTCACCTTATAAACGAGGCACAGGCCGCACGGTTTAGCAACAGCCCTTTTGCTGCCCCGTCGTGCAGTGGTCAGGTTTCCCGCACCCTTTCGGCCAGCACCCGAAACAGGATGTAGAGGAAGCCGAAAATAGCCATGGCAATCAGGGTCCAAAACTTCTTCTCGTTCTTGTCCTGCCAGAAGTCCCGCTCAGCTTCCGTGCGCTTGAGTTTCCGGCTGATGGCGGTGTTGGCGAGGCGCTCTATTTTGAGCTCCCGCTGCAGCGAATCTCTTTGTACCGTGTCGGGCAGGTATACCGTTCTGGTCTGGACGGTGACGGGGCAATCGGGGCATCGGCCTGGTATAGCGGCGGTGGCTGCGGCGGCTATACCTTTTCTTCGTTCCAGCATGGGGAGGAGCGTCGGCCGTTCGGGCACCAGGGCAGGCCTGGGGTAAAGGGCGGGCGGATAATGTTTGGAGGGAAAGTGCTTGGCTGCGTAAGCGCTGCCGTGCCGCTGGGTATAGGTTTCCTGCTGGTCCACGTAGGCGGCCAGTTCATCGGGGTTTGCGTCGAAGTATTTTTCAGCCTGCCGTTGGGTGGCGCAGGAGGACAGCAGGAGCAGCAGGAGGCAGAATGTCCATCTCATGGTTAGGAAGCAGCAACACCCCATTAACGGGATTAGCGCACCGAAGTTCATGCCTTTCACCAGCGGCGGGTTGAGCCACAGGTATAGCATGTTGGTATAACCCAAACCGAGGTATAGCCGGACCAAAATAACGAGAGATTACCTGCCCATATCGCACTGAAAGAAAGCCTCGTCGTAACCCGGCGCAGGCTTGTCATTTATCCGGGCAATCCTGTCCAGGCGGATTGCCTCCCCAGTTGTGAGCAACAAAAATTCCTCCTCTCCTTTCGTGGCCAGCTCCTTCAGCGTAGCGTGCAGGGTGAGGAACTCCCCGATGTCCGAGTAGAACTGCAGCCGGGCGGCCGCTCTTCGGGATGCGAGCGCCTGCAGTTCCTCGCGGAAGGCAGGGTCTATGGGTTTATAGGCGGTGGCCATTCTTTTCTTTTGTTTCTTTTATGTTATACGCTGTGGAGCAGCAGGACGAAGGGTAAACGCACGCTCGATTCCAGTCGTAGAATCGCTATATTCATACCTTCATCTGTGATTGTCCAACGCTTACCATACCTGAAAACGCTATGCCCACATCTATCCGAAACCTGTCCCCTACTGCCGATGCTTCCGGCGACCTATCGCTGTCTGACTACTTCGACTATTCCGGCACTCCGGAAGAGTTCAGCGGCGGCGCCCGCCAGATTGAAATCCTGACGCCAAAAGGCCCCTTCAAGGTATGGACGAAGCGCGTGGGAAACAACCCCCGCCTGAAACTCCTGCTGCTGCACGGCGGCCCCGGTGGCACCCACGAGTGCTTCGAGTGCTTTGACAGTTTCCTGCCCAAGGCTGGCATCGAGTATTATTATTACGACCAGTTGGGCTCCCACTACAGCGAACAGCCCGAGGACAACAGCCTCTGGGAGATTGACCGCTTTGTGGAAGAGGTAGAGCAGGTGCGCCAGGCGCTCGGCCTTGACAAGCACAATTTCTTTTTGCTAGGGCACTCCTGGGGCGGCATCCTGGCCATCGAGTATGCACTCAAATACCAGCACAACCTGAAGGGCCTGATTATCTCCAACATGATGTCGAGTGTGCCGGCCTACAACCGCTATGCCGATGAGGTGCTGGGGCCGCAGCTGCCGCCGGAGGTGCTGGATGAACTGAAGCAGATTGAAGCGACCAATGATTTTGAGAACCCCCGGTACATGGAACTGCTGCTGCCCCACTTCTATACCCAGCATGCCCTGCGCCTGCCTGTGGAGGAATGGCCCGACCCGGTCAACCGCATGTTCCACCACATGAACCACACGGTATACGTGCAGATGCAGGGGCCCAGCGAGTTCGGCATACGCGGCAACGCTTCCCTGAAGAACTGGGACCGCTCCGGTGACCTGTCGCAGCTGAACGTACCGGCCCTCAGCATCGGCGGCCAGCACGACACCATGGACCCGGAGCACATGCGCTGGATGGCCGGGCAGTTCCCGAGGGGCCGTTCCCTCCACTGCCCCGAGGGGAGCCACATGGCCATGTACGACGACCAGAAAACCTATTTCGAGTGGCTGGTGCGATTCATGAAAGACGTGGACCGAGGGGCTTTGTAACCGTGATTGGATTGGTGCTAAAACAGAAATGGCAGGCCTTACGACCTGCCATTTCTGTTTTACATGTTGAGTGGGGTTATTTCACCGTGTAGGAGAGCAGTGGCACCTGACCGTAGTCTTCGATATCGCTTAGGATGAGGCCCACACCTTTGGCGAAGAAGTAGTGGGACGTGATTTTCTGGTCAAAGTCGATGCCCATGAAGCTGTAGGTCGTCACCATCTTCACATGGATGACATCTTTGTAGGTCTTTCCTTCCACCGTTTTGGTGATGCCTTTGGCCTCGATGGTGCTGCTCATTTTGGTTTGCACGCCGTTGATGGTGTTGGTCTGCTCCCATGGCTTGCCAATGGCCGATTCTTCCTTCAGCACGACAATCTTGACACTGCCTGAGTTGGGCACGAAGCCGATGGTGGTATACACGCCCTTGTCTTTGTGCAGATAGGATTTGGCGGTCTCATTGCCTGCCTTGGTTTCCAGTTCGTGGTAGGTCTGCCCATCAAAATCCTTGGTGCCGCCCGTGGCCGTGAAGGAGTAAGGCCGTATGCCTCCGTAGTTCCAGGTGTTGCCTTTGGTGGTAGGCAGATAGTCCAGCGAGAACGTGGCATCCGGCTCAGGGTCGTCTTCCTTGTCGCCACATGAAACGATGGCACCCAGCATGAAGCACCAGAGGAGCAGAAATTTAAGCTTGTACATAGAAGTATAGTTATATTACTATGCAATGTAAAAAACTATTCTCTCAAGTGAAAGAATCTTAACTTCACCTGTTCAATTAAAACTTAAGCGACTGACATCATCTGAGAGGCATGCGCTATTTTTTCCATATAGGCTACAAGGGCACCCGCTACAATGGCTGGCAGCGCCACCCCTATGGTATGGGGGTGCAGCAGGTGCTCGAGGAAAGCCTGGGCAAAATACTGAAGGTGCCGGTGGCGATAGTGGGCTGTGGGCGGACGGATGCACAAGTGCATGCGGCCCAGTTCTTTTTCCACCTGGATGTGGACAGGCCCTGGGAGTTTGATATGCTGTTCCGGCTGAACAAGGTGCTGCCCCCGGACATCGCCGTGTTCGACATACTGCCCATGGAGGGTTTGCCCCATGCCCGCTTCGATGCCACCCACAGGAGCTACGACTACTTCCTCCATACCTACAAAGACCCCTTCCTGGACGAGACCAGCTCGCTCTACCTCCTGCCCCATTTGGATTTGCCCGCCATGAAGGCCGCCGCCGCCCTGCTCCCCCTCTACCAGGATTACCGCTCGTTCTGCCTCACCCCGGCAGACCACGAGAGCACCATTTGTAAAGTAACAACGGCCCGGTGGTACACAGACCGGAACGGCGACAGGCTGCGCTTCCAGATTTCGGCGAACAGGTTCCTGAGCCGGATGATTCGGATTGTGGTGGGCAAGCTGCTGCTGGTAGGTACGGGCGCCTTGACAATAGATGAGTTTGAAAGTTACCTGGCCACGGACAATGCCCCGAAGGCGCTAAACCCAGCTTATCCGCAGGGGCTATACCTGTCTAAAGTGACGTACCCTTTCCTGGATCTGCCTTCGCGCAGTTCGTTCATGGGTTTGCCGCAGGAGCAGCCGGAAGGTCTTTGGCAGGCGGTGTGAATAGGCTGGATGCAATTAGAAATGTGAGGGTGCTATACCTGGACAGACAGGAGCCAGGCCTTGGCGGCCTCGTCTTCCTCAAACGTCCTGATTTCGAACGTATCGTCAATGTGCTGGATGAGACTTTCGATGGTCATGGAGGCATAGATGCTGGAGGGTACCACCTGTGCCAGATACTTCAGCCCCAAGGCCCGCATGCTGGGAGCCCATTCGTTCTCGGCCCATTCCAGGGCCATGTCCCAGGAGCCTATGACGTGCTTGTTGCTGTTCAGCAGGCTTAGGCAGGGTCTTTCCCGCATCATCTCCAGCAGCTTGTAGCCACCTGCCTGCACCGTCTCCACCGACTGCACCCCATACCACTGCGAATACAGAAATGCGTTGTCAGGCATCCTGTTGGCTCTGAAATACACATCGCCAAATATCTTTTTGAGTTCTACCTGCACTTCCATAACTACCCCGTTCATAAGCTTCCTTGTGGCTACCCCTCCAGCCGTTTAATTCTTCAGGGAATATTGCCGCAGCCAGTCCTCGGCGCTGGGCATGTTGTCGAACACCTTTACCTCAAACGCCTTGAAGGTGGCGTAAAAAGCAGCGGCCGTGGACTCCCCAAAGGATGCTGGGTTGGCTATCATGGCAAAATGTTGGATGCCCGCCTGGGCCGCCTGGGGTCCCCAATCGTTTACCACCCAGTCCAGGGAATGGTCCCAGCCACCCAATATCTGCCGCGTGTCGTTGAGGACGCAGGTATAGCCTGCCTCTTTCACCGCAGCGGTATAGGCCAGGGCTCCAGCCTTGACATTCTCCTTCGTCAGGTAGCCTTTCCAGATGACATGCACCCACCGGTTCTCCTTGTCAACGGAGACGGTGATGAATTCCTTCCCAAAAGCATTTTTAAGTTCTTGCCTCATTACTGCGTTGTAAACTGCATACTAAAAATCAAGGTTTCGGGAGTTCTATATTTTTTGGGTTGCAATTTGCGCAGTCGAAGCCTCAGGCGCTCTTCTTGGTGCCGGACTTATTCATCGCCCACCGCTTCAGCTTGTCAAAGAAGCCGTCGCCGCTGTCGTCATTCCCCATGCCCTCCTGCCCAAACAGATACCCCAGGGGTTGCAGCACCGGGATGTGGTCGAACACCACCTTGGCTATACCTAGCACCGGTATGGCGATGAGCATGCCGATGATGCCCCACACGGCTCCTCCCAGCACCACCACAATGATAGTGAATACCGGATTGATGTTCACTTTCTCGCCTACGACATAAGGCTCCAGGATGTAGCTCTCCACGAACTGAGCGACGGAGAAGGTGATGGTCACCCCTACGGCACCCGTGAGGCCACCTCCGGAGAAGACCGCTATACCTACCGCCAGAGCGTAGCCAATGATGTTGCCGATGTACGGAATCAGGGTGAGCACGGCAGCCAGAACAGAAATGAGAATAGCCTGCTGCACACCCGACAGTGAGAGACCGATGGAATACAGCACTGCCAGGAACGCAATCAGAATCAGCCTGCCCAGGAGGTAGTCTTTTGAGACATCGGTGGATTTATTGATGATGTCGCGCGCCGCGTCCCGCTCGTCGTCCGGCACGAACTTCAGGATAGACTTCTTGAACTTGCTTCGGTACAGCAGGAAGAAAAAGACGTAGATGAGCGTGAGCAGGAAGGTGCCCATCATGCCGAAGAACTGCATCAGGAAACTCCCCGCCGTTGACAAGACAGACCCAATAATCCCGCCGCCTCCTTGCGAGGAAGCTTGCTGTTCTTGTGGTTGCTGTGATTGCTGCTGCGGTTGTGGTTGTTGCTGCGCTTGTTGCGGCTCCTGGCTAGCGCTCTGGCTTTGCTCCTGACTACCAGAATCACCCAGAGGGAGCTTGTTCAGAATCCCCTGTTCCTGAACCGCTATACCTGTCTTCTCCTCGATGAAATCCTGCAGTTGCATCAGCTTGGGTTCTAGCCTCTTCTGCAGCTTGGGCCAATCCTCGCTCAGGCTTTTCAGCTGCAGCGCCATCACCCAGGCCATACCTGCAAAAAAGAGCAGAATCAGTAAAACCGAGAGGAAAGCAGACCATCCCCGCTGCAAGCCCTTTTTTTCGAGCCACCGGGCCATGGGCAGCAGTACCATGGCCAACAGAGCGGCCACCGTCAACGGTGCCAGAAAGCTCTTGGCCTGCACCAGTCCCCAGAACAGGAAATACGACCCCACCACGATGAGTGTGCCGTAAAGCAAAATGGTCTTCGCTCGGTTGTTCATATGTCTTTATATAAGTCTAGAACCGCTAACATTCCAGTGACCAGCAGCCCGGCAGACCACGAAACGGACCTGCCGGCACTGAAATCATCTCTACGGCTGCGGGCGTAGGTATGATGTGGCGGGCACGGCGGAAGCCACCTGAGACATCCGCAGGCTATTATTTGTCTGCGGCTTTTGCGAACTTGCCTGCCGTTACGTCCCCTCCGTTTTCACCTTATGCGCCGCTGCCGCCTATGAACCGCTTTTTACCGCAAGACAAATCCGCTGAACTGCTCCGGGTGCTGCAGGCTTCTTCCATCCAGACGTCCTATGACCCCGAAAAGCATCGGTTGGCGCTACTCGACGACTCCGGTAACGAGCAGGTATACTTCCGCCTGCCCATCACGCTTCCGGCCCCTGCACCGGGGCTAGTGGCAGGAGCTACACAGGTGAATTATGTGGTGGTGCTGATTCAATCGGGCAACTGCGCGCTGGGTTATTTTGAGAACGGCTTCAACCTCGACCACAAGGTGTTCCGCTCCTACATGGTGCGCAAGAAGCAAGGCAAGAGCCAGATAAAGTACCTCAAGACGAAAGGCAAATCCCGGGCGGGCTCGCGGGTGCGGCTGGGCGAGACGCTGGAGTTCTTTGAGAACATCAACGGCCGGCTGCAGGAGTATTTTGAGGAACACGAGGTGCACCGCATTGCCATCAGCTGCTCCAAGACGCTCCTCCCCTACCTGTACAACTCCAAAGTCGCTACGCCCTTTCACAAGCACGACCCGCGCCTGTTCCGGATTCCGAGGCACATCCACACGCCCATCTATGAGGTGCTATTGGACACCAACCGCTTTCTGCTGCGCGGCGAACTGATTTACGAACCGGCGCAGCAGCCCCTGGTGGACAATCTGCTGCAAAACCTGGATTGGCGGGAAGAAGAGGCCCCTGGCGAGTGGTATATGGAAGAAGAGGCGGAGTTTGACGAAGCAGATGACTTGTATGAGGAAGAGGAGGAAGAGCCGGGTGAGTGGGATTGAGGAGAGCTTTCCGGGGTACGTAACTTCAGTAGGCCAGCAGCCTGCCGCAGGCAATCACCAGCAGCCAAACAAGCATAGAGCAAATAGCCACGGCTTTGGCGGCAACAGGTATACCCGTGTGTTGCCAGGCTTCTGAAGACGGGGAAAGAAAGCGGTGGAACAACCCGGCATTGAGTCCGCCCACCAACAGCAGCAGCATTTTGAGGTGGAAAACGGTATCCGCTGCCAGCGTGACGGCATTGGTACTGAAGAGCAGCAGGCCCGACGGCACCAGCAGGTATAGCCCCCGCCGTGACCAGGGCAGCAGGTGCTGCGCCAGTGCCGGGGCAGGTATAGCGCGGGATAGCCCCAGCAAACGCAGGTCGAACAGAAAGGCACCGCCCACCAACCACACGATGCCCAGGATGTGGGCTATCTCCAAAGCAGGGTATAGCCAGGAAGATTCTCGAATGGCTGCCGCCACCGCAGAATTCTCCAGTGCCGCCAGCAGGCCGCCCGCTGTACCGGACACGGCTAGCGCAACTCTACTTTCTTATCCCCCACGAAAATCCGTTCGGCCCGCATCTCCTGGCTGCCATCCTTATGCGGATAGCCCACTACCCGCACCTCATCGTTCGGCTGAACCATTTTCTTGCTCAGGCCACGGGCCTCCATGCGGCTGGGAGGCGCCAGCACCACCGTCCAAACCTCGTCCTCGTGCTGCAGCTGCAGCATGCCGTGCGGGTTTTCAAAGGTGATTTCCTGCACTTGCCCGGTGTAGTCCAGTTCCTTGGTCTGGTCGTAGTTGGCCCAACCGTGGTGCAGCACCGACAGCACCATGGCCAATGGGAAAAGCAGGTATACGGATAGATTGACAGGCAACAGCATAGGCTTAAATATTTCAGGTACAACAACTTATATAAAACGAATCTCGGCAACAGAAAGGTATGGCTCACAGTGCGAAAGCCTCTGGCGGAGCGTACACGGGGCATTAATCCAAATGCGGAAGTACTATTCTGATGGCTGGAAGTACGTATAAATAACGATTAACCAACAAAGCACCTCATGAATACACCAGAAGAAACCCTTGAGGAATCCGGGAAAGTATTGCCCGACCCGAAAGTACTCGTACCAGACGCCCTGCAGGAAGTGAACGCCGTGTTCATGGGCCCTGTGGAAGACGGCTACTTCCAACCCATACCCGACAAAGCCAACACCCCGCCCCGGTGGGAACAGGGCAGTTACAGCCTGGCCGCCGGCAAATGGCCCTCCCCTGGCTCCACCGCCGACCTCATGGACCTCAGCTCCTACAATGGCTACACGATTATGGTCGTGGCATCGGCCTGGAACAAAGAAGTCATCAGCCAAGCCAGAATTTTCGGGGTGCTCTCCCCCATGGCCGGCGATGTGGTAGCCAAGTACGGCTACAGCGCGCTGCAGGCAAAGGAAGAGGAAATAGCCAATTATATTTCCGGCATCTCCAACTAGGCTTACGGCAACGGCTATACCTGTGACCAAACGCTTGTAATTCCGTATTAGACTCAACCAAAACGCAACACTATGGAAAACAATTTGGAGAGAGACCTGGCCGTGTTTCAGCAGGTATGTGAGGTGAACGAGCTGGACCCGCAGACAATAACGGAAGAGGCGCAACGCCGCTTCCCCGACAGCTTCACGAAAGGCCCCAACGCAGAGCGCTTCATCTGGACGGCACTGGACCACCGTGCCCAGGCGCTGCTGCAAGGTATAGCTACCCAGGAGTCAGACACCTTAAACAAGCAGCATATGTATACCATTGACGCCGACCCGGCCGCGCCCAGTTTTGTGATACAGGAAGACCGCATCCGCAGCCAGTACGGCGGCAAAGCGGAAAAAATCATCGAAGCGCTCGGGCAGGTCCAGCTTCCGGTTACAGGCTGACGCCTCTCTGTCTATACCTGGGTAGAAGTACGCAGCAGGCAGTGGCTGAACTACCCAATCTCGTCAAGGGGCCCAACTTCATCTATCCTTCCGCCGTTCGGGGTGAAAAAACGAAACCATGATTCTACCTCCTTTCCTCAAGGCTGGCGACAAGGTGGGCGTGCTGAGCACCAGCAACTACACTGAGCAGGAATACATCGACGGGCTGCTCGACATCCTGAAAGAATGGCGGCTGGAACCCGTGCTGGGAAAGACGATAGGGCCGCGGGAGGGCAGCTTCGCCGGTTCGGACGAGCTCCGGAGAAAAGACCTGCAGCAGATGCTGGATAACGATGAAATCAAGGCGGTGCTGGAGACCATGGGCGGGTATGGTATCCTTCGGGTGATTGACCAGATAGACTTCAACAAGTTCAAGTACAATCCCAAGTGGCTCGTAGGCTACAGCGACACCACTTTCCTGCACAGCCATGTGCAGAGCATGCTAGGCACTGCCTCCATACAAGGCACCATGGCCAGCGACCTGGAAGGCGGCTACAAGGTAACATCCTGGGAAAGCCTGCGGAAGGCCCTGTTCGGGGAGAAGCTGGAATACAAGGTGAAGGCCCACCCGCTGAACCGCAACGGCACAGCGGAGGCTACATTGGTGGGCGGTACGCTCAGCATCCTGTGCAACGCCAAAGGCACCATGTCAGAGGCGAACACGAACGGCAAAGTGCTGTTTCTGGAGGAGGTGGGGGAACAGTATTTCCGGCTCGACAGCTACCTCATGTCTCTCAAGCACGCCGGCAAGTTTGAGTACGTGAAAGGGCTGGTGGTGGGCCGCCTCACCGATATCAAAGAAGACGACCCACCCTTTGGGAAAACGCCGGAGGAAATCGTGCTGGACGCGGTGAAGGAGTTTGACTTCCCGGTTTGCTTCGGATTTCCTGCTGGCCACAGCGGCGTGAACAGCGCCCTGATTTTCGGTGCCGACGTCCGCCTGACCGTGTCAGACAAAGGCGCCACCCTTTCTTTTGATAGCTGAAACCGCAGCAGGCTCATTCCCTAACTAAGCTGAAAACACCCATGTCCTATACCTACATCCTGACATGCGAACACGCCGGAAACGAGGTTCCGAAGGAGTACGCACACCTGTTCAAGGGCAAAGAAGAAGTACTCTATACCCACCAGGCCATTGACTTTGGCGCCCTACGGCTTGCCCGGTACCTGGCAGCAGAGACAGATTTCCCCCTATACCTGACCACCACCTCCCGCCTGCTGGTGGAGGCGAACCGGTCGCTGGACAATGAGGAGCTGTTCTCAGAGTATAGCCGGAAGCTGTCGGAGAAGGAAAGGCAGATTGTGTTGGGAAAGCACTATTACCCGCACAGGAGGCAGGTGGAGAAAAAGATAGAGCAGGCCCTCGCATCCGGGGAGAAGGTAATCCATCTGGCCATCCATACCTTCACGCCTGTTCTGGATGGGGAGGTACGCCCGGCTGACATCGGTATCCTCTTCGACCCGGAGCGCCCATTAGAAGCGGCTTTTGCGCAACAACTTCAGGACGCGCTGCAGGCTTCCAACCCGGAACGGAAAGTGCTCTTCAACTCCCCCTACCCCGGCACCGATGACGGACTGCCCACCTACCTGCGGACTAAATTCGGGCCGGACCACTACACTGGATTTGAGCTGGAGGTCAACCAAAAATACTTCCTGAACGGGGAACCTGCGGTTTGGGAAAAAATAATGAAAGAAATCACCTCGACGGTTCAGTCTGTCACCTTTGCGTTCCACCATACCTGATGCACTGATTCAATTCCCTGTACAAGAGTTCTTTCCACCACTGCGTTTTTGCCTGCCCTTGCCCCATTTAGTAAGTGGCTTCACCATTCCCGTCCCCTCCTTGTTGTGCGCGCTTTTGAAAATTATGCTATCTTAGTCGGCTGAGGCGCTTTTGGTGCCTATTTGTCTACCTCTTTACCCCGCCTACTGAGACCGTATGGAAGAAACCATCAGCGCCATCAACAACATCGTCTGGAGCGACGCCCTCATCGTACTGTGCCTGGGAGCCGGCATTTATTTCTCTATCGTCACCCGTTTTCTGCAGGTACGCCACCTGGGCGAGATGATTCGGCTGCTCTTCCAAGGGAAGTCATCAGACAAAGGCGTGAGTTCCTTCCAGGCCTTCTCCTTGGCCATTGCCGGGCGTGTGGGCACGGGCAACATAGCCGGTGTGGCGACAGCCATCGCGATGGGAGGCCCAGGGGCCGTGTTCTGGATGTGGATGATTGCGTTCCTGGGAAGCGCCTCGGCCTACGTGGAGGCCACGCTGGGCCAGATTTACAAGGAGGTGAGAAACGGCGAATACCGCGGTGGCCCTGCCTACTACATTGAAAAGGGACTTGGCGTGAAATGGTATGCGGTGGTGTTTGCCATCGCCACCATCATCAGTATGGCCCTGTTCCTGCCAGGTGTGCAGAGCAACAGCATCGCCTCCGGCATCAGTACTGCCTTTGAGGTTCCTGTGGCAGTCACGGGTGGCGCCATCACCTGTTTGCTGGCGCTTATCATCATCGGGGGTGTGAAGCGGATTGGCCAGGTAGCGCAGTTCGTGGTTCCTTTTATGGCCGGTGCCTATATTCTGATGTCCTTCGTCATCATCGGGTTGAACATTACGGAGGTGCCAGCCGTCCTTAGCCTCATCGTGGGCTCAGCTTTTGACCTGGAGCCCGCCTTCGCAGGCGTGTTCGGCATGGCCATCTCTTGGGGTGTGAAGCGGGGCATCTACTCCAACGAGGCCGGACAGGGTACGGCACCACATGCCGCCGCCGCTGCGGAGGTCAGCCACCCCGCCAAGCAGGGACTGGTGCAGGCCTTCTCGGTATATGTGGATACGCTCTTCGTCTGTACCGCCACCGCTTTCATGATTCTGTTCACGGGGCAGTACAACGTAGTGAACCCGGAGGGTGGCTTTATTGTGGAGAATCTGCCGGGTGTGGCCATTGGGCCGGAGTTTACGCAGCAGGCGGTCAATACGTACTTCCCTTCGCTGGGCAGTGGCTTTGTGGCCATCTCGCTGCTCTTCTTCGCCTTCACCACCATCATGGCCTATTACTACATCGCGGAGACCAACGTCAGCTACCTGGCCCGCAACGGCAACCAGACATGGATGCTGTGGGCGCTGCGTGGTGTCATTCTGGCCTCTACGTTCTACGGCTCCATCAAAACGGCTGAATCGGCCTGGGCACTGGGCGACATTGGCGTGGGCATCATGGCCTGGTTGAACGTGGTAGCCATCCTGCTACTCCGTAAACCCGCCCTCCGCGCACTCAAAGACTACCAGGCACAGCGGAAAGCCGGTCTCGACCCTGTTTTCAGCGCTAAAAAGCTAGGCATCGTGAACGCACCGGAATGGGACAAGCAGGAGCAGCGGCAAGAGGTGGTGGCGTAATTGGTTTTGTCTGATTAACACACTCTACTTTTCTCCTTGGTATGTCTGCTATGCGTGCCGGCTATACCTGCTCCCTACCTATTTTAGCATTCCGTCCATCCCAGTGATTCCGACGAAAGGAGGAATCTTTTACGCTACCTGCCGCCGGTGCGAGTGGAGCGGGAACCGGCGGTGAAAAGCGAGAACCGGCCTTGGGAAGGAACTCGCAATAAAGTCACGTTCGCTCTGGCGCTGAACTTGCGACAGAAGCAGTACAAGATTCCTCCTTTTGTCGGAATGACAATAAAGAGCAGTAACAGCAGGGCTCCCCTCCTGGCGGTAGGGGCGTTTGAACCCGATACAGCTAGCTACCGCCCCTCCCCCTAATCGACACAACCACTCCACCCTCCAATCTGCTTTCCCCTCCAAAGCTCCCATACCTGATGGAAGTCCTCGAGTTGCACCGTTTCAGGAACCGTTAGCTTCTTTTCCGGTTCTTGCAGAATCACACAACTTAGCTGCTGCTCAGGCAGTAAACTTCAGGCGTCTCACAGCCTGGCAATACTCTACAAAAGCAGTTACCAGACTTGGTTGATGGGCTCTTTGATACCGATTTTGTACCAGAGAACAGGTATAGGCGCAGCCTGTACCTGTAATACTGTTATTTTTTGCGCAATTTGCGCCTTTAGAATTTTTTCATGCAACTTATCCAAAAACAGCGACTATCGCTTAGCCTGTTCTTCTTCCTGTCTGGTTTTAACTTTTCCAGCTGGGCTTCCCGCATTCCTACCATAAAAGAACATCTGAGCCTGAACGAGGCAGAACTGGGCACCATACTGCTCTCCATGCCTGTCAGCTCACTCATAGGGCTACCGCTTTCTGGTTGGCTGGTGGCGAAGCTGGAGACGCGCATACCCCTGACTGTCGCCTTCCTGCTCAACTCCCTTTGCCTCATTGGCATTGGCCTGGCCAATACGGCTTTCACGCTCATCCTTGCCTTGTTCCTGTTTTCGCTGACGATGCGCATTTTCAACATTGCGGTGAACACGCAGGCCATCACGCTGCAGAAGCAATACGACCGCAAGATAAATGGCTCGTTCCATGGTCTGTGGAGCACGGGGGGCATTGTGGGGGTAGGCTATACCACGCTGCTGGTGGCGTTCAACGTGCCCATGGTGATGCACCTGGCCTCTGTGGCGGTGCTGTCGGTGCTGGCGGCGCTATACTTCTACCGTTTCCTGCTGCGCAACGACAGGTCTACGACGGGCAACCGGCTGGCCTTCGGGAAACCGGACCCTTACATCCTATACCTGGGCCTGCTGGTGTTCTTTGCCGCCGTCTGCGAAGGAGGTATGTTCGACTGGAGCGGCATCTATTTTCAACAAGTGGTGAAGGAGGACGTGTTCACCGCCGGCTACCTGGTTTTCATGTCGTTCATGGCGCTATCGCGGTTCGTGTCGGACCGCATCATCAATAAGATAGGTATGGCTACCACGTATATGCTGAGTGCGCTGCTCATCTTCGTCGGCATTGGGCTGTCCATCCTGTTCCCTAGTTTCTGGCCAGCCATGGTGGGCTTCTCGTTGGTGGGTTTTGGGACGGCCGCCGTCATCCCCATGACCTATACCCTGGCAGGTGCCTCACAGAAGTATTCTCCAGGTATAGCCATCTCCCTCATCGCCACGTTCGGCATTGTGGGCATGCTCATTGGTCCGCCCCTAATTGGCTACCTGGCCCACGCCTTCAACCTGCAGATTTCGTTCATCGCCTTTGCCTTGGCCGGCATCATGCTGATTCCCATTTCGCAGCTGTTCTTCAAGTTGGAGAAGGCCACGCACTAAATAAGGCATCTATCCAAAACAACAAAGGCAGCTACGGGATGGTAGCTGCCTTTGGTTTGGCCTGTCTTACATATGATTTAGTCGTCGTCGTTTTTGCGGGTCATCAGAAAGACGGCTCCTGCGGTGATGGCGGCCACCACAGCCAGCTTGGCGAACAGGCCGGGTTTGTCGTGTCGCCACTGGGCCACATAGCCTTTCTCCACAAAAATGTTGGGGAAGGTGCCGTGCATGAAATCATCGATGACGCCTTCCACCACGTTCACACGGTCCGCCAGAATCAGCGGCAGCCAGTGGCCGTACTCATTCTCACTCTTCTTGAAGGCCATCCGACGAATCATGCCACTCAGCCCGCTGGGCGGGACAGATGTTCCGAACACGGCCGTCAGGTTAGGACGCTCTATCGAGTGCAGAATCTCAACGGTTTGGGCTTGCTGCGTAGGTCGCTCCCAGGTATAGCCCTTGTGCTCCTCGTTAGTGCGCCGCTTCATGGGGTAGGTCGGGTCGTTCTTCGGGTCCGCGTCTATCCCCCAGCCTTTGATATGCTTATAGTCCGCCCCTCGTTTATTTATGAAATCAGTATTTTCCATGGTTTCGTCGATTTAAGATTTGACTGATGGTGGAATTAGAACCGGCTTGATGCAATTGTCCAGCTTAGCCGAGAAAAGTCGGTAGCCTTCCGCCACCTCTTCCAGCGGAATCCGGTGCGTGATGAGTTCCTTCGGATTGAGGATGCCGTTCTGTACGTGCTCAATCAGACGGGGCAGCAGACGTTTTACCGAGGCTTGATTTGCCCGGATGGTAAGCCCCTTGTTCAGGACATTGCCGATAGGCACCAGGTTGTCGGTAGGTCCATATACCCCAACAATGGAAACGATGCCGCCTTTCTTGACGCAGTTGATGGCCCAGTGCAAAGCCGTCGCGGAACCTGCCTGCAGCAGAAGTTTCCTGCCCGTGATGGTCTGCATGGCGTTGCCGGCCGCTTCCGCCCCTACTGCATCGATGCACACGTCCGCTCCCAGTGAATCGGTCTGCTTTTTGGCAAACACCGCCAAGTCCCCTATCTCTTCAAAGTTATAGGCCTCGCATTGCGCGTAGTTTTTGGCGAATTCCAGACGGTAGTCTATGTGGTCGATAATCATCACGCGGCCCGCCCCGAACAGCCAGGCGCACTTAGCCGCCATGATACCCACCGGACCAGCCCCGAACACCATCACGGTATCGCCGGGCTGTATGCCTGCCATCTCAGCGGCCTGGTAGCCAGTCGGCACCACATCCGTCAGCAGTACGGCATCGTCCAGGTCCATCCCTTCCGGAATCACGGTTGGCCCCACGTTGGCGTAAGGCACGCGCACATACTCCGCTTGTCCGCCGTCGTAGCCACCCGCTGTGTGGGAGTAGCCGAAGATGGCGCCCACAGCCGTGGCCTGGGAGTTCGATTCGTGGCAGTTGCCGTACAGCTCCTGCCGGCAGAAGGCGCACTTGCCACAGGCGATGTTAAAAGGCACAAGCACGTTGTCGCCCACCTTCACCTTAGTCACCTCAGAGCCAATTTCCACCACCTCACCGGTGAACTCGTGCCCGAAGGTTGTGCCCACGCGCGTATCCGGTACATTGCCGTTGTACAGGTGCAAGTCGGAGCCACAGATACAGGAGCGGGTCACCCGCACGATGGCATCCTCGGGATGCAGTATCTCTGGCATGGGTTTATGGTCGATGCGGACCCGCTTGGGCCCCCGATAGTTCATTGCTAGCATAAGTTTGTTTTCAGTTTTAAGTTAGTGTTCGTCAACCAGCGAGCCCTCAAGGCTTTGCCTTTAGCGTTTAGATACATACTTATCTATACCTGACAGGTTGCAAAAATTGTATTAATATAAGATAGCGCTATATTACAATGCAGCTATTTAAACAGGAAAATAGCTGCATCCATGGGTTAGGATTCAATCACAGATATTTAACCAGTTATATAAATTTGCACTTCAAAGTGCGCTCGCTACAGTAGGCCATGTTGCCATACCCTAGCCATGTTGCCATACCCTACAAGAAAAGTCCCTCCAGCTGTCATACCTTCATCAGCGGGAGGGACTCTCATAAACAGGCTATACCTATGGTAGGTATATGTGAAATCAGATGACCGGGTCGTTAGGTGTGTTCGGGTTGTTCAGTCGCTCCTGGTCCGGGTATGGATAGAAATTGCGATTCCGCTCTGCTGTGTTTTCGGGTGGTGCCGGACGATTGAACCGGCGGCTGTCCTCCCACTTCTGCCCGCTCAGGTATAGCTCTGCCGAACGCTGCTTGTATACCTCCAGCAACAGAGCCTCCGTGGTGACGGGGCCACTGTAAGCCGGCAGCCCAGCATGCACGCCAAACGGGTCACCGGACGTCTGTGTCCGCACCTCGTTAATCAGCGCCAGCGCCTCCGCCGTGGAGCCACCGCTACGCAGAATGGCTTCTGCCTTGATCAGCTTCATCTCATCGGGCAGGTAGGCAGGTATGGGGGTAGTCTGGGAGCCGAAAAAGCCGGCCAGGGTCCTCACAGGGTCTCCAGCTACCTGGTCAGTTGCTCCCGTCATGTAAAATTCAAAGCGTCTGTCACCTGCCTCAAACAGCTCTGCCGGCAACCCGAATCTGTCCCGCGGTCTGAAATAGGCTAAGATGAAAACCGTGTTGTAAACTGGGTTCGGACTCAGGGTGCTGTACACAAACTCAGACCGCACAGACAGATTCACCTTGTCTGCATTGGCGATGGCCTCTGCATAGTTTCCCGCATACAGGTTATACCGGGCGTTGTAAGCGTAGAGAGTGTTCTTCAAGTCAAAGTTTGGCCCTGTCACCAGCGTGACGAACTCCTGTGAAACCGGAGTGGCGTCAAGCAAAGCAATCCCCTGGTTCAGGTGCGAAATCGCCTCGGCCAACACTTCGTCCCTTGGGCGGAAGGTCGGCTTATCTGTTCTGCTTGTCTCGGTGTTCGCCTGCTCGAACGAGGTGGCCAGGGTACCGAGGGCTGTGGCCTTGAAAAGGTGCGCCTGCGCCAGGATACCGCTCAGTGTGCCTCCCGACAAGGTGGGGATATTGGGGGCATTCTCCAGAATCTGTTCGCTCATGAGCATGACCCGCTGCATGCGGGACCATAGGCCCAGGATGTTGCCGTTGAAGGTCGGGAGGGCCGTGCCGCCTGCCTCCAACTCCAGCACATTGGTGAAGGTGGCCACGCCCTTCATTTCGCGGCCAGTCACACCCGGGTATAGCAAAGCGGCTTCCAGGCCGGAGGTGGAATAGAATTGCCGCACCCCCACACTCAGGGCAATCATGCCTTCCCGTGTTGGCAACACCTCCACATCGCTGGCTGCGTTGGGGTTGGGAATGTCCAAATCACAGCCGCTCATGAGCAACAGGCAACCAGACAGTACCCCTATCTTTAAGTATGAAACTATATTTCTCATGGTATATCTATTTAGGTTGAAGTAGACTAGAACGACACGTTGATTCCAAGCGCATAGGTCCTCGGGATGGGCACCTCCACAAAGTCAAAGCCACGCACCGCGTTGGTCTGGCCGGCCGCGTTCACCTCTGGGTCGTAGCCGCTGTAGTCGTCAATAGAGAACAGGTTGCGTCCTGCCAGGCTGAGTCGCACATTGCTGCCCCCCAGGAAGGGCGGCTTGAAATCATAGGCAACCGACACCTCCCGCAGCTTGATGTAGGACCCGTCTTCGATGTAGTTCTCAAAGATGCCGAACAAGGCAGCCGAAGTGCCTTTGGGCACCTCTCCTCTCAGCTCCGGCTCATAGCCAGCCAGGCCACCGTACAGGTCGCGTTCTCCTACGCGGCGGGTGAAGTTGAACACATCAAACCCATAGGCCGCATCAAACTGCGTGCGGAAGGACAAGCTGTTGCCTACCGTCAGCTCATTCACCCAGGAACCTGTCCAGTCCGGGTTCGGGTCACCAATCACTTTCGGTCGGGTAGCGCCCGTCGGCTGCCCTGTTTCCGGGTTGCGGCCTATGCGCTCCGGCTGCGGCAGGCCTGACGGGGTGAGCAGCAGCGACCCATCCTCGTTACGGGCAAAGTAGGTGCTGTAGAAGGCCCCTATAGGGTATCCGTTCACGGCCGCCACCTGCCCGAAACCACCTGGGAACGTCACCACGCCTCCCGGTATATCATTCAGTTCATTCTTGTTTCTGGAGTATATCAGGGTGGAGGTCCAACGCATTCTTTCCGACTGTAGCGGGACACCGGTCAGCATCAGCTCAATCCCCTTGTTGGTCATGGTACCCACATTGGCATACTGGTTCAGAAAACCGATGCTTGGATTGAGGTTGATGAACAGCAGCAGGTCCTCCACATCTTTCTTGTAGTAGGAGAATTCCAGTCCGAGTCTGCCATTAAGCAGACTCATGTCCACACCCACTTCCTTCTCGATTTGCCGTTCCGGTTTGATGCCGGGGTTCCCTAGCAGAGGAGCAGAGGCAACGCCCGGCAGACCTGGCAGAGAAACAGGGTTATAGCTCGTATACCTGTCAAATGCCCGAATGGCCGTCAGGTTACCAGCCTGCCCGTAGGAAGCCCTCAGCTTGAGTATAGGTATCACAGTCGCCATATTCTGCCAGAACCCTTCATTAGAAATCAGGTAGCTTCCGCTCAGCTTCGGGTAGAACTGCCACCTCTCCTCCTCCCCAAACACAGACGACACATCGTAGCGGCCAGCACCCGTCAGAAACAGACGGTCCCCGATGCCAAAGGTCTGCTGGGCGAAGAAACCGAGTATGTTGATGTCGCCCCTTTCCTCCCCTGACACCACGGTGGCTCCCGTGGCAATCTCGGCGATGGGGCCAAGCTGCGTGGCGCTGATGCCGGTGGTGTAATATTTCTCCAGTTGCGCCGTGGCGCCTATACCCGAAGTTGACTCCAGCCAATCCGACAAAAATGTGCGGTAGGAGACGTTCAGGTCGTTGTTGAGCAGGTAAGAGGTCCTGTCGGCGCGGCGGGAGTAGCCCGTGTTGTAAGAAGGCGTGGTGTTACCTGCCGGTATAAAACCGGTCGCAATCTGGGTGGAGTTGTCGTAGCCCAGCACATAATTGATGTTCAGGTTGTTGATGGGCGTCAGGCTCAGCTGGAAGTCCCCGATGAAACGGTTGGTACGCTGCTCAAAGTCGAACCGCTCAATAGCCTCCAGTGGGTTGGTGCGCCGCAAAATGGCCGTCGGGGCAGTGGAAGGAAAGACCCCTGTCACAGGGTCTGGATTGGGATTGATGAAGTTGTTGCTGAAGATGAAGCCGGTCAATGCACCATATGTCTCCAGCAGCCCTCCGTTCGGAATCTCCTGGCTGGTGCTGAGCACGTAGTTGGCTCCCAGCGACACGGATATCCAGTCATTCAGCGTCTGGTCGATACGCACCCTGGCACCACCCCGCGTGAACTGTGTGTTATCGATGATGCCCTGGTTGCGCAGGTAGTTGCCGCTCATGAAGTACTGCGTCTTGGCACTGCCCCCCGAAACAGAAAGGTTGTTCTCCGTGCCGTAGGCAGTGCGGAAAATCTTGTCCTGGTAATCGTAGCGCTGCACCGGCTCCTGCGTCAGGTCTGCGGCCAGCGTGTTGACGAAGCGGAAGGGATAGTCGTTATACTCCAGCGTCTTGCGTACTTCACTCACCCTGAACTGCGTCGAGACAGCCACCTGTGGCTTTCCTTCCTTGCCGCGTTTCGTGAATATCTGCACCACGCCGTTGCTGGCCCGCGAGCCATAGATAGCCGCCGCCGCCGCCCCTTTGATAATCTCGATGCGGTCGATGTCGTTCGGGTTGATGTCCACCAATCGGTTCTGCGCATAGCCTCCCAGGTCAATGAGTTCAGGGGAGCCGTTGTTGATGATGACGCCATCCACGATGTAGAGCGGGTCACCTGAGCCTACCACCGTGCTCGTGCCCCGCAGGCGCACGCTGATACCACCGGCGGGGTTGCCGGAGTTCTGTGAAATCTGGGCACCGGCCACCTTGCCGGCCAGGGCCTGGTCCACGGAGGTGGCCACACTGTTTTCGAGTGCAGCGGCCGAGACGGTGGAGATGGCATTGCCCAGCTGTTTCTTGCTCGTAGCCACCGAAGTACCCGTTACCACCACTTCCTCCAGCCCTACAATATCCTCGCTCAGTTGGGCATCCAGGCTGACGGTGGGCGCATTACCCAGCACCACCTGGCGTGTCTCCGGCTTGAACCCGACAAAGGAGAAAATCAGCTGGTAAGTGCCGGCTGGCAGGTTGGCGGACAGGTTGTACTGCCCGCTGGCATCGGTGGCCGTGGCGACGTTGTTGTTCTGAAACCGGACGACGACGCCTGGCAGAGGGGCTTTGGTGCGGGCATCCGTCACGGTACCCGATACGACGAAGGGTGTGTTTTGCGCGACTGCCACCTGACTCAGCAGCAAGAGCGTACACAGCAGGGTTGCCTTGATGGTAAGCCACCCACTCAAGTAAAATTCTCTCATAGCGATTTCAATTAGTACTGTACATATTCTGGTTTATAAGTTGATTTCAATTAGGCTGGCAGGCTGATTTTGCCCATGAGCACAGACGGCACCCGCATCTGCCCCGGACCAAAGTCTATCCGTTCCCCTACCAGGCATTCGTTGGCCAGCGTGGCAAACAGCACCGCTTCCTTAGCATCCGGAGGCACCCCCAATTCGGCTGTGTCCCGCACCTCCACTTTGCCAAGCAGCTCGTTTATGTTCTGTAGCAGCAGCGGGTTGTGCATGCCGCCCCCACTCAGGTATATCTCAAACTCCTCCCCCTGCAGCGTTCTATCCAAGGCCTGGCAGATGCCACTGGCCGAGAAGCGGTTCAGGCTGGCCATGACATCCTCAGGAGCCAAGCCGGTTGTTCCGGACTTCCGCTGCGCCTCTTCCAGGTATAGCAGATTGAAGAGTTCGGGCCCTGTGGTTTTCGGGAAGCCTTGCTCAAAGAAAGGGTGGTCCAGCAGCGCGTCCACCAAGGCGGGGCTATACCTGCCACGTGCCGCGATTTTAGAATCAGCATCGTAGTAGGTGCCCGGGAAATGCGCCTGCACATAGGCATCCATCAGAGTGTTGCCAGGCCCTACATCCGTAGAGAAAATGCGGGTGGTATCGAGGTCGCCGGGCAGGAAGGTGAAGTTGGCAATACCCCCTATGTTGAGCATGATGCGGTTCTGTCCCAGCTTCGAGAAGAGCAGGTAATCGCCGTATACCGCCAAGGGAGCGCCCTCTCCGCCGGCCGCAATGTGCTTCTGCCTGAAATCGCTTAAGGTGATGATGCCGGTCTTCACTGAGATGTGGTCCCCGTCCCCTATCTGCAGCGTAGCGTTCGGCATACCTGCTATCCCGTGCAGCGAGGCCGGCGCATGGTAAATGGTTTGGCCGTGGCTGGCAATCACGTCCACCTCGGCTGGCGTTATACCCCACTGCTGCAGGCTTTGGTTGATGAGTTCGGCATGGAAGCTACCGATGTAGGCGTGCAGCAGGCATACCTTCTCCAAGTCTACCTGCCACTTCGAGAAAATCGCTTTTACCTCCTGCTTGAAGGCCGCGTCATACGGCATGGTGGTGAATTGGCGGAGGTGCAGTTGGGTTTGGGTGCCGTGTCCTGAAAACTCGCAGAGGGCAATATCGAGACCGTCCAGTGAGGTGCCGGACATCAGACCGATAATGGTCCTTTTCTCTTTGTTGGCTATATCGAACAGGTGCCCAAGGCCTTTATTCATACAATCTGTAGCAAGGAGGGTAAAACAGGAGATGAAAAACCAGCACTGCAGAAGAAACCATAGCACTTATTGTGATACAGAATTCTAATCTTATAGCTAAACGTATTAAAGTAGATTTTGTCTAATCTATTCGTAAATTATTTATAACATGGAATTTAGTAAAAATGCATCTCCTGCTGCTCGTTACTGTAAGAGAGTTTACTGAAGCCTGTAGAATTTAATCAAGCGCTCTGCACAGGTATAGGCTATACTTAAAAACCTGCCGAGGCATCGTCGCCCCGGGGGTCGGCGCCTCCTTCCAGTCTGCCATCGGGCAGCACCAGGATGCCAGCCGCCCGCCCGATGCCGCCCGGCTTCGGGAGAACCTTATGCCCTTTCAGCCACAGCCGCAAGCCGTCCCAGAAGCCGAGGCTCCCCCACTCCGAGAGTACCCAATCTGGCTTCCATTGGTGGTGGAACCTGCCTGCGTTTATCGCGCCCTGCATAGGCATGCCGTGCGTGGTCACATTGAGGATAATCTGGAAAACCGTGGTGATGATGGTGGAGCCTCCCATGCTGCCCACCACCATGAATAACTCCCCCTCTTTCTCCAGTATGGTGGGTGCCATGGAACTGAGCATCCGTTTTCCTGGTGCGATAGCGTTGGCCTCACCGCCCACCAGCCCATAGTCGTTTGGATATCCGGGCTTGGCACTGAAATCATCCATCTCGTTGTTCAGCAGGAAACCGGCCCCGCCCACATACACCTTGGAGCCGAAGCTGCTGTTGAGCGTCGTGGTGACGGAAATGGCGTTACCCTGCGGGTCCACGATGGAGTAGTGAGTGGTGTGGTGGCTCTCCACCGGCGCTGCCATACCTGCCGACACATACTCACTGTCGGTGGCTCTGTCCAGAGAGATGCCCTTCCTCCTGCTGCGGATGTAGGCGGTGTCCAGCAGTTCCTCCACCGGCACGTCATAGAAGTCCGGGTCGCCCAGGTGGGTGGCCCGATCTGCATATACCCGACGCTCAGCTTCAATGAGTAAGTGGGCATACCTGGCTGTGTTCCAGCCCCATTCCTTCAACGGGTAGGCCTCTGCCATAGCGAGCAGTTGGATAAGCGCGATGCCGCCACTGGAAGGCGGCGGCATGGAAATGACGTGGATGCCTCCCACCTGCTGGGTGATGGGCTGACGCCAAACGGATTTGTAGTTCTTCAAATCCTCTTTGGTCATGACACCGCCGCCCCGCTCCATCTCTGCCGCCAGCAGGTCGGCCGTGGGACCTTCGTAAAAGCCGGCCCTCCCCTTGTCCCGGATGCGTGCCAGGCTCTGCGCCAGTTCCGGCAAACGCAGCTTGTCCCCTTCGCGCCAGCGGTCTTTTAAGATGAACCCGGGGCGGGTGGTGCTATACCGTATAAAATCCTCCCGATGCTCGTTGAGCTTCTCAGCCTCTTTCTCCGTCAGCGGGAAACCCCTGGTGGCCAGGTCGACAGCGGGCTGCAGCAAGTCCTGCCAAGGCAGGCTCCCATACCTGGCATGTGCCTCCACCATGCCGTCTACCGTTCCGGGCACGCCGGTGGACAGGTGTCCCTTGAAGCTCAGGCCGGTCAGCACTTGCCCCTGCGCATCCAGGTACATGTCGCGATGTGCCGCCGCCGGTGCCATCTCGCGGTAATCCAAGGCGTCCACGCTGCCATCCTGCTGCCGCAGCACCAGAAACCCGCCCCCGCCGATGTTGCCGGCATCGGGGTATACCACGGCTAGTGCGAACTGCACCGCCACAGCCGCATCCACTGCGTTGCCGCCTCGGCGGAGCACGGCTTTCCCCACATCGGAGGCGAGCGGATGCGCTGTCACGACCATGGCCTGCTCTGTGACGAGCCCCTTCTCGCGGATGTCGCCGCCCGAACAGGCCGTGATTGCCAATAGTATGAAAAGGTAGCTAGCGATTCTGATATACACGGTTTCTGCTGTTTCACCCGATGGCTGGCCAACGTATTATACCTGCACCGGCCTTTTTTGATAATGCTAGTCTTTACCCGCACAGGCCCTTTTGGGTTCCGTCATACCTAGCCCAGAGGGCTTCTACCGCTTTGCTGCTTTTCCGTTTTGCTCTGCTCTTTCAGTCCCGTTTTCTCTTAGAAACAGCTGTACCTCAGAACAGAATCCTTCCTTTGACGTTTTCTAAGTGTTACCAAAAGAAACTATATGGCCTTCAAGTTACCTCCTGTATTGCACAATGAAGCCGGAAGCCTGCGACGGGTGGGGTTCGAGCTGGAGTATTCGAACGTGGGGATTGAGGAGTCTGCCCGATTGATTCAGGAGCTGTACGGAGGCGAGGTGCAGCAGGAGAGCCGTTTCAAGCTGCAGGTGAAGGACACGGAGTTGGGCGATTTCACGGTGGAGTTCGACCTGACGCTGCTGACCGAAAAATCCTACAAGAAGGCTTTTGAGGCCTTCAACATACACGTGGAGGAGGTGAAACTGGGGGAAAGCACGCTGGAGGCGGAAGTAGAGGAGGCACTGGAGCGCATCATCGGCAAAATCTTCCCTTACGAAGTTGCCTGCCCTCCCATCCCCTGCACCCAGTTGGAGCAACTGGAAAAGCTGCGCGAGGCGCTCTACCGGCAACATGCGCAAGGAACAGAGTCGTTCCCGACCAATGCCTTTGGCACCCATATCAATGTGGAGACTCCTAGCAAAGACACCGACACGCTGCTGGCCTACCTGCGGGCTTTCCTGCTCCTATACCCCTGGCTGCTCCGGGTAGGCGACACCGACCTGGCCCGCAGGCTGAGCCCCTTCATCGCCCCCTACCCAGCCGCCTACACGGCGCTGGTGCTGCAAACCGGGTATAGCCCGGACCTGGAGCGTTTCATACAGGATTACCATACCCACAACCCCGACCGCAACCGGCCGCTGGACATGTACCCGCTTTTTGCCGCGCTGGACCAGGAAGCGCTGTCGCCATACACCAACCTGGGGAAGGTGAAGGCCCGCGACACCTTCCACTACAGGCTACCCAATAGCTCCATCGCGCTACCGGACTGGACACTGGCCAAAGAGTGGAACAACTGGGTGGCCGTGGAGGAACTGGCGCACGACAGGCCGACGCTGGAGCAGATGTGCCAGGAGTACCTATACCTGAAAAAGGACTCTTTCCTGGGATTTGAGACAAAATGGATTGACAGAATAAACACATGGGTTTCCTGAGTCACAAAAACAGAATAAACCGCGACAGGCCCACCATCGGCATCACCGGGCCTGACCGGGGTGGCGGGGCCGCCTGGTTTTTCACGGCGCTGTCGGTGTGGCTGGCCGGGGGCCGGCCGGTGCGCATCACGCCTGCCAGGCCCCGTACCGCAGATGGCCTGCAGGGGCTGATTATTGGAGGAGGCGCCGACGTAGACCCCAGTACCTACGAACAGGAGCACGTGCTGGACGAGTACCTGCAGAAGACGCTGCAGCAGCCCGGCAAATCATCTTTGAAACGGATTGGCCGCTTCGTGCGCTGGGTGTATTACCCGACCGTGTTTCTGGTTCGGAAGCTGCTGAGCCGGAAGCTCACCTTCGGCCTTGACCGGGAACGCGACCACCTGGAATTCCAGCTTATTGACCAGGCGGTGCGCAAAGACCTGCCCGTGATGGGCATCTGCCGCGGCGCCCAGCTGATGAACGTCTACTTCCGCGGAACGCTCTACAAGCGCCTACACGACTTCTATACCGAAGCGCCCAACCCAGCCAGCATCTTCCCCGTCAAAACCGTACGCATCCAGCCCGGCAGCCGATTGGAGCAGGTGCTGGGTACGCAGGAGTTGGAGGTGAACGCGCTCCACAACCAGGCGGTGAAAGAACCCGGCCAAGGTATGGCCATCGTGGCCCGGGAACCCAACCAAGTGGTGCAGGGAATTGAGCACACCGCCCAAAGTTTCATGATTGGTGTGCAATGGCACCCGGAGTACCTGATTCAGCTGAAAGAGCACCGCCGCCTGTTCCAGGCCCTGGTGCAGCAGGCCCGGCAAGTGCAGCAGCAGATTGAAGAAGCGGACATGCAGGAGGCGCTGGCCCACCCCAAAGCGGAAGTGCTCCAGGAGCTGGAGGCCGGAGCCGAGCCGTAGTAGCTAAATGCTATACCTATACCTGCTCAGCCTCGGATGATGCGCCCGTCCTCCATCTCGATGATGCGGCTGGTGTTTTCGGCGAAGCTCTGGTCGTGCGTCACGATGAGGAGGGTCTGGTTATGCACCTCTGACAGTTCCTTGAATATGTCAAACACCAGGTTGCTGTTCTTCACGTCGAGGTTGCCTGTGGGCTCGTCGCCCATGATGATGTGGGGGTCGTTGATGAGGGCGCGGGCAATGGCTACCCGCTGCTTCTCGCCACCCGAAATGTGGTAGGCAGGCTTGCTGGCCAATTGCTCGATGCCCAGCATTTTCAGCCGCTCCAGGGCCCGGTGCTCCACTTCCTGCTCGCTATACCTGCCCAGCTTCAGGCCGGGCAGCATCACGTTCCGCAGCACCGTGAACTCGTTGAGCAGGTAATGGAACTGGAACACAAAACCTATCTTTTCGTTGCGCACCCGGGCCAGCTCGGTGTCGCTCCTGCCCGTCATCAGGTCCTGGTCAATCAGCAGCTCGCCGTCGTAGTCAGTGTCCATGGTGGAGAGGATGTAGAGCAGCGTGGACTTGCCGCAACCCGACTTGCCGATGACCGACACAAACTCCCCTTTGTTCACCGTGAAGGTGATGTCGGTGAGCACCTGCACCGTGACCGGGTCATGGAACTGCTTGTTGATGTGCCTCGCCTCCAGTATGATGTCCTGCATGCTATTTGCCTCGTATGATTTCGACCGGGTCCACCCTGCTGGCCTTGCGCGCCGGGAAAAAACCGGCCAGGTAAGTGGTAATCAGTGAAAAGAATCCACCGATGAAGTAGAACACCGGGTTGTAGTTGACAGGGTATGTTTTGACAGTGGGCAGCGCGGCCGTGTTGAACGGTATGTTGTCGATGATGACGGAGAAGACGAAACCCATGACGAGCCCAACCAAGCCTCCGAAAAAGCCGATGCTCAGCGCAATCAGCAGGAAGATGAGGTTTACGTCGCGGCCCGAGAAACCCGTGGCCTTGAGGATGGCGATGGAATCCATCTTCTCATAAATCATCATGTTGAGGATGTTGAAAATGCCGAATCCTGCCACGATGAGGAGCGTGATGCCCACGGCATAGGAGATGAGCGAGCGGATGCTGCTGCCCGTGTCAAACTGGGCATTGGCCGTCTGGATGTCCTCGGCATCGATGTTGAAAATCTGCTCGTACTCTTTGGCCACGGCAGGCGCCATATCCAGTTCGTGCAGTTTCACCTGTATGTCGGTCATGTAATTGGCGGGCTTGCCCAGCAGCTTTTGGGTGGTGCTGATGGAGGCATAGCTCTGCACCTTGTCAATTTCCTGTATGCCCGATTGGAAATAGCCCACTACCTTCAGCGGGAAGCGCTCCCCCTGTATGGTTGTCACCTGCACCACATCGCCGATGTCGGCTACCAATATTTCTGCCAGGCCATTGCCCAGGATGATGCTGTTGGCCACGTTTTTGGCATCGATGTAATTGCCTGCCGTCACGTAGTCCTGGAAGTTGAAGAGCCGGCTCTCCTCCTCCACGTCCACGCCGTTGATGACGCCCGTAATCTCGATGGTGCCTTCGTTGAAGAAGACCTGCGCCGTGAGCTTGGGCGTGGCGCCCAGTACCCGCGCGTCTGCCTTCACCGCCTGCAGGATAGGGCCACTGTCGTAGATTTCCTGGCGGCTTATACCTGACTTCACCGAGCTGATGAAATTGTAGGAGTCACTGAACTGAGCACTGGCATTGACCGGCTGGTTGTCGCTAGGTTTTATCTCGTTGTAGAGGCGCACGTGCGGCGTGCGGTTGAGGATAAGGCCGTCCAGCAGGTCGTTCAGCCCGTTCATGAAGCCCAGCAGCGTGATGAACATGGCGATGCTGAAAGTCACCCCCACGGCCGCCACCAGCGTCTGCCGCCAGCGGGCCAGCAGCAGCGACTTCGCTATACCGACTATGAGTCTGCTGTTCATTGGGTTGGTTTGATGAGCACATCCTCTTTGGTGATTCCCTCCAGTATCTCCACTTTCTGGTAGTCTTTGAGCCCGGTCTTGACAGGCACCCGTTCCTCGTTCTCCGTCACCACGAAACTGCCGTCCACCAGGTATTCGCGCGGGATGGTGAGCGCGTTCTCTTTGGCCTGAATGACGATGTTGGCTTCGGTGGTCAGGTTGGGGTATAAGGCCGGTGGCTTTGTCACGAAGCTTGCTTCCACGGTAAAGGAGCGGGTGCGTTCATTCATGGCGGGATTCACCTTGTATACCCTGGCCTCATACACCTCGCCTTTATAGCTGTCGAGCCGCAGCAGCACCTGCTGGCCGGGCTTGATGCGGGCGATGTCGTACTCGTCCACCTGCAGCTCCAGGATGAACTCATTGGCGTCGCCCACCACGGCCACCGGCGTCTGCGGACTTACCAGTTCACCCTGCTCCCGAAGCACGTCGTATACCTTGCCGCTGGTCTCGCTCCGGATGGTGAAGTCCGCCGCACGGGTCTGGCTGATTTGCAGATTTTTCTGCGCCTGCCGCGCCTGGAAATCGAGCTGCTTTTTGAGGTCGTTGTAGCGGAGCACGGCGGAGTTGTAGGCGGTCTGGGCGTTTTTGTAGCTTAGCTCGCGCTGCTCCAGTTCCACACGGGTTCCAATCTGGTTGGACCAGAGGTTGCGCTGCCGGGCTAGCAGCAGCGAGTCGTTCTGCTTCCTGCTCCGGGCCAGGTCAATGGCCTCGCGAAGCTCGTTCAGTTTCTCGGCATTGGCACCCACGCGGGCGTACTCAGCGGCCAGGCGGGCGTTCTCGGTGCTCAGCCGGGCCTCCTCGTTGTCCAGCCTCATGAGGGGGTCGCCTTTCTTCACGGTGTCCCCCTCCGTCACCAGAATCTGCTGCACGATGCCGCTCACAGTCGGGTATACCTGGTACTGGTTCCTGCTCTTCACCACGCCCGATGCGTACACCGATTCCGAGATGTCCTCTACGGTGGGTGTTGTCGTTTCCTGGTTGCCGGAGCAGGAGGCCAGTAGCAAAAGCAGCAGGGCCAGGGGCCAGTATCGTTTCATGCGGTTCATGGTTGGGTGCCAGGTATGGTGTTGCCTGTGTATGTACTACAAATCAAATGTAGTGGATTCAACAGAGGATACTATGACAAATATCATCCCAGGTGAATTAACACAGCAGCGCGGAACAAGTTTGGTTCTCGAAGTCCGCTATACCTTGGCCTGCCGCTCCCCTGGCAGGTATAGCGCCTCGTTGCGGAAACGCACCAGGGCCAGCACCACCGCCTGCTCGTACAGCTGCAGCCGGTCTACCACACCGTCTGTCAGCAGCCCGATAGCGCCCGCGTCCTGCTTGGAGTTGGATTTGTTGAACACCATGTCGTCGGCCTCGCCCAATTCCATACCTTGCGCCACCAGCTCGGCTACCACAGGCGGCAGGTAAAATGTGCCGGAGCGCGCCTTGCCTATACCTGCGGCTGACCGCACCACCACCCAGGCAAAGGCCGCCAGTTCTCCTGCATG
The DNA here is from genome assembly GCF_000373265.1 of Pontibacter roseus DSM 17521. Classification (GTDB taxonomy): domain Bacteria; phylum Bacteroidota; class Bacteroidia; order Cytophagales; family Hymenobacteraceae; genus Pontibacter; species Pontibacter roseus. Next base: position 475,284 of record NZ_KB890765.1, on the reverse strand, counting down.
CTCCTCCACGCCGCCTTCAATCCCAACCCAAAAGGCTGCCTCCGGATGTGCCTCCTGCGCTTTGTTCACCCGGTTCACGGCGCCTGCCAGCGTCTCCTGTTCTGTCATGGGCTGGTCGGCCACACCCGATGGCACCGAGACCGGCAGGGCATGGAAGGTATGGCTGGGAAACATGCGCTGAATGCCCTGAAGGGCTGCCGCGACTTTCACAGGGTTTTGGGAGGCGACTACTACGGTTTGGTGGGCAGGGTGCATGCGTGTAGTGGGTTAGCGGCTACGGTTCAGGTATAGCCTGTAGGTTTGGTGCAAAGAAAAGCAAGGGAGGCCGGAAGAGAAAGCCCTGCTCCCATTTATTTGCCTGTACCGCACAGAACGCCAGCTTCAGTTGGCCAGCTGGAAACACTACTTGTCCTTTTGCAGCATTCTGTCCAACATCAGGCGGGCGTTGATGAAGCACTTCAGGTTGCTGTAATCGTGCGTCCTATAGGTGATTTTTTCCACGTCATAGAAAAACGTGCTCAGCGACGAAGACATGTCTTCTGAAAGTAACAGGCGATGCGTCCTGGCCTCATTGGAAGCCTGTATCACAAGTGCACCCTTGCCGACAGATACCCAGAATGAGCTTATCTCACCGCGTTTGACGAGCGCCTCAAACTCTCTCATAACTTCTGCAACAGTATCTATCATATAGTTTGTTTATCTAGAATCAGGGGAGTCTTAAGTCATTGCAAGACTTAAAGTTAACTTTTAATACGTTCCAATCATTCACAGAAAAACACTGATTTTGTTTCCGTATTTCCACAGTTAACTGGTACCAAACCGCAGCTTCATGCTTATCAAATCACTTAGAACCGTATTGCCTACAGTAATTTCCCTTCGTTGAGTATTTACCCTCATTTCATTCGATTAATACCTAATTGCACGCCCCTGTCCCATCTATCTGCCCAACATAGGGTATAATGTTTAGGAAGTGAGTAATGAAAGCTTAGGTTAATTTTCAGTAAAAATGGAATACATGGATTTGAAGACAGGGTATGTGCTGTTAGGGTTTGAAGACTTTGAATCAGCCCTCTCTGCGGCAGACAGAATCTGTGCACGTGGCTACAAAGTGGCCTATCTGAACGAAGTGGCCTGTATGCGTGAACTGGAAGTCAGGGAGTTTGTCAGAGAATTGGAGACAGAAGTGGGGCCTAGTTACCGGAATTACCAGCTTCAAGAGCAAAAAGCGGCAGATGCATCCGAGAGCCTGAAAACAGCCTTGGCGACCCTGGAAAAGAGAAAAGACCGTGCCTTAAAGTTCATCATGGTGGTGGGTAAAAATGTGCAGCCCCGCAGGTATACCTGGGGCAAAAAAAGGACAGCGCCTGCCGCCGTGCATGGGAAGGTATAGCTCTCCAACCAGTACATAACAATCAGGAGTTTCTATAGCCGTAGCGTCTATTCATAGTTGTATAAAAGCTGTCTCCCGTCTGGAGGCAGCTTTTTGCATTTTGCTCAGGCCTGTTCCATCTGCTGACAGGCGCATCGTCTCTGGGTGACCCTCATCATTTGGCACACACAAACTCTTGCCGTATTTTCACACAGGCCACGGCTTTATGCTAGGCACCAGGCTGTAGCTTGTTACCGGCACAGTCCGTAAGACTATAAGAAAGTTTGATGCTTAGAACCGACTCCCCATGCGCATAACGGAACAAAAAACAGCAGGCAGAAGCAGCTCCCTATCCGATAGCAAGAACCACTCCTGGCACAGTACGGAGGCCGGCGCAGTGCTCAAAGTTCTGGAGGTGTCGCCTACCAAAGGCCTAACGGATGCGGACGTGCAGCGGCGACAGGAACAGTATGGCCGCAACGTCATGACCCCAAAGAAACGGCAGAGTGCCCTGGTCCTCTTCCTGCTCCAGTTCCACCAACCCCTCATCTACATCCTGCTGGCCTCCACGGTAGTCACTATCTTTCTGAAAGAGTATACCGATGCCATCGTTATTTTCGGAGTGGTGTTCATCAACGCCATCATCGGCTACCTACAGGAATCAAAGGCGCTGAAAGCCATTGATGCTTTGTCTAAGAGCATGTCGGCACGGGCACACGTCATCCGAAATGGAAGCAGGCAAGATATAGATGCCAAGGAGCTGGTGCCCGGCGATGTCGTGCTGGTGCAGTCAGGCGACAAGTTTCCGGCGGATGTGCGACTGGTGAAACAACGGGACCTGAAAGTAGACGAGTCGGCTTTAACAGGAGAGTCCGTAGCCGTGGAGAAAGGCACGGCGCCAGTCGCGGCGGACGATGTGCTGGGCGACCGCTTCTGCATGGGCTTCTCCTCCACGGTTGTCACCTACGGGCAAGGCACAGGGGTGGTAGTGGCCACCGGCGACAGCACCGAAGTGGGCAAGATACAAACCTCCATAGCCGGTGCCCAGAACCTGGAGACGCCGCTCACCAAAAAAATAAAGGAGTTCAGCCAGCTGCTGATGTGGGTGATACTGGGCCTCGCCGTAGCCGTTTTCGCCGTGGAGGCCTTCCGGGGCTCAGACTTGGGCGACACCTTTATGATAGCCGTGGCATTGACGGTGGGCGCCATACCCGAGGGCCTGCCGGTGGCCGTGACCATCATGCTGGCGCTGGGGGTTTCCAAAATGGCCGCCCGCAGGGCCATCATCCGCAAACTGGTGGCCGTGGAGACGCTGGGCAGCACCAATGTCATTTGCTCCGACAAGACGGGCACCCTCACCGAGAACCAGATGACGGTGCAGCAACTTGTGGCAGGCAATCAGCTGTATACTGTCACAGGGCTAGGTTACCGCCCCGACGGGCAGATTATGCACAACGAACAGCCGGTTGATTTGGGCTCGAATAAAGCTTTGGAGAATTGTCTTATAGCCGGTATGCTCTGCAACGACAGCGGAGTAAAGGAGAAAAAAGGTCAATGGACCATCGAAGGAGACCCTACGGAAGGCTCGCTGCTGGTGGCGGCTGGCAAGGCCGGCTTCAGCAGGAAACAGCTGGAAGAGGAGCAGCCGCGCCTGGACGCTATCCCATTCGAGTCGGAGCACCAGTACATGGCCACTTTGCACGGAGGCAAGCGCCGCGCCATCTACCTGAAGGGCTCCGTGGAAGCGGTGCTGGAGCGTTGCCACCAGGCCATGCTGCCTAGCGGCGAGCCGGGAGAACTGGACAAACACGCCATCAACCAGCAAGTGGAGCAGATGGCCAACGAAGGGCTGCGCGTACTGGCCTTCGCCATGGCGGAGGCGCCCGACGGCATGACCGACATAGAGCATGCCGACACCGAGTCCGGCCTTGTGTTCCTTGGGCTGCAGGGAATGATTGACCCGCCCCGCAAAGAGGCGGTGGAGGCCGTGAAGCTGTGCCAGCAGGCAGGTATAGACGTGAAGATGATTACCGGTGACCACGCCGCGACAGCAGCCGCCATCGCCACCCAAATCGGTTTGAAGGGCCGTCGTGAAAACGGCAAGCTGGTCGCCCTGACAGGCAAGGAACTGCAGCAGATTCCGGACAGCGAACTGGAGGAGGTGGCCTTGCAGACCTCCGTGTTTGCTCGTGTGGCCCCGGACCAGAAGCTCCGGCTGGTGAAGGCGCTGCAGGCCCGCGACCGCATCGTGGCCATGACAGGCGACGGCGTGAATGATGGCCCCGCCCTCAAGCAGGCGAACATCGGCATTGCCATGGGTATAACCGGCACCGATGTGGCCAAGGATGCTTCTGACATGGTACTGACCGACGACAACTTCTCCTCCATTGAGGGAGCCGTGGAAGAAGGGCGCGGGGTGTTCGACAACCTGACCAAATTCATTGCCTGGACGCTGCCTACCAACCTGGGGGAAGGGCTGGTTATCCTGACAGCGGTTGTCCTGGGTTCACAACTGCCGATTAAGCCTGTGCAGCTCCTCTGGATTAACATGACCACTACCGTGCTGCTGGGGCTCACGCTTGCCTTTGAACCTCGTGAACCAGGCATCATGGACCGGCCGCCCCGCCCTGCCAAGGAGCCCATTCTCACCAAAGACCTGGTCATGCGCACTTTGCTAGTAGGCGTGCTCCTATTAGTGGCTGCGTACGGGCTATACCTGTTTGAGATAGAAAATGGGGCTACCAGGGCCGAGGCAGAGACCGTCACGACGACGGTATTCGTGGTGCTGGAGTCTTTCTACCTGCTTAACTGCCGTTCGCTCATCCGGCCCATGAGCCAGATAGGTTTCTTCAGCAACATGTGGGTGTACTATGGCATTACCGCTATGCTCCTGTTCCAGGCACTGTTCATCTACGTGCCGGTGATGCACACGCTGTTTGGTTCAAGCCCGCTGGACGCCATGCAATTGCTGCGCATAGCAGGTGCGGGTGTGGTGCTGCTGGTCATCATCTCCATCGAGAAGTACGTCAGGTCTCAGATGGCCTCCCAGAAGCCCGTTGCGCCTGTACAGGATGAACATGATTAACTGTATGTCCTAAACCGACCACTTTGCGCACTACTTTACTTAAAATCGGAGCCGTACTGTTCATCCTATACCTGTCGCTTATGAGTCTATTGTCGTTCCAGCAGGAGAACCTGATTTTCTTCCCTGATAAGCTGCCCCAGGAACACGTTTTCCGGTTTGGGCAGCCGTTTGAGGAGGTATACATACCGACGCAGGATGGCATGAAGCTGCACGGACTGCTCTTCACAGTGCCGCAACCCAAAGGCCTTGTATTCTACCTGCACGGCAACGCCGGCTCTGTGGATTCCTGGGGGAATGCGGCGCCCGCCTATACTGACCTGGGATACGACACGTTTGTGCTCGACTACCGGGGCTATGGCAAAAGCGAAGGGAGCATAAACAGTGAAAAGCAGTTTTACGAGGATGCACAGACTGCCTACGACCACCTGAAAAACAGGTATAGCGAAGAGCGTATCGTGGTAGCCGGCTACTCCATCGGCACCGGGGCCGCAGCGATGCTAGCTGCCACAAACATGCCGATGCTCCTGCTGCTGCAGGCCCCTTACTACAGCCTGGGCGACCTCGCGCAGCGCCTATACCCAATCATACCTGGCTTTCTTCTCAAATACAAGTTCGATACCTTCCGGTTTTTGGAACAGACCCAAGCGCCCATCGCACTTTTCCATGGCGAGCAGGACGAAATCATTTACCCCGGTTCATCCGAGAAACTGCGCGCGCACCTGAAGCCCACTGATCAGGTGATTCTGTTAAAGGGGCAAGGCCACAACGGCATGAACGAAAACCCGGACTACCAAAAGGCCCTGGCGCAGGTGCTGGCGAAGGTGGAACAGGTGGCAATGTGAGCCGCTTTACGAAGCCTCGCCTGAAGGTGTGGTTGCCTGACAAACACGTATAAATCCCTTAGAAATACGTTTAACATCCTTTCTGCTTTTGCGCTTACCTTTCAGCAAGGATGAACACGAAACAAATCAATCTGGGTCGGCTCAACAAGAACCTGCTCTCCATCGTGCTGGTGTCAGTGCTGCTATACCTGGGCAAGCCCTTCCTGCTGCCGCTGGCTATCGCTGCGTTTTTCGCCATGCTCCTCTACCCGCTGGTGCACCGGCTGCGCAGGTATGGCGTGAAGGAATCGGTGGCGGCCCTCCTCTCCATCCTGCTCCTGCTGGCCGTGTTGGTTGGCCTGAGCCTGATAATCTACTACCAACTTAAGAGCCTGGAGACGGACTTGCCGCGGCTGGAGGGCAAGGTGACGGAAAAGGCAGACAGGCTGCAGCGGATACTCTACCAGACCACCGACCTCTCGCATTACGAGCAGGAGGAAATCATTGAGGAGAAGAAGCCGGACATTGCGAAGGCGGTGTTCAAAAGCGTGCGGGATTTCGTGAAACAGGCGCTTTCCATTTTGCTTTTCCTCTTCATCATCCTCTCCTATACCTTCTTTTTCCTCATTTACCAGCAGCGGATACAGAATTTCTTCGTCCGGCTGCGTCTGTTCCAGAGCCGGAAGGAGTCGCGCGTCACCCTTGCCCGCATCTCCCGCATCATCCACGATTACCTCCAGGGCACTTTCACCGTCATTTCTCTACTAGGCGTGGCGTATGCGCTGGGGTTTTGGGCGATTGGCCTGGAGCATGCCCTATTGTTTGCCATCATCACGGCCCTGCTGCGCATCGTGCCTTATTTCGGGTCTTTCCTGGGCATCGCCTTCCCCATTGCGTTCGCCTTGCTCACCAAGGATTCATTTTGGTATCCGGTGGCGGTGCTGGTCTTTTTTATGGTGATGCAGGTACTGGAGGCCAACCTGCTTACACCCTACATCACGGGTTCCCGGGTCAAGCTCAACCCCCTGGCCACCATCGCGGTCATCCTGCTGGGGAACCTGCTGTGGGGTATAGCGGGCATGATTCTCTTCGTGCCGCTTTTCGCCAGCCTCAAAATCATCTTCGACCGTGTGCCGCAACTCAACCCCTATGGCTATATACTGGGCAAGGAGGAAGACGATGTACTGGAAAGCAACTGGGTGCCCCAGGAAGACGACGGCAGGCCCCGCTCCTACTAAACAAATGCGTACCACACCAAGTATGTAGAAAGGAGCCAAAAATTTGAACGGATGGAAGGAGTTTTCAACACCACAGGAAGAACCGATGTATCACCCGCCTATACCTACGCCCCCGAGAACGAACAGGAGGCCTGGATTGCCATCATGCATGCCTGTATCGCCGTGGACGATGATGTGTCGGACGTTGAACTGGACACGCTGGCGCAAGCGCTCGCCGAGAAAAAGCTGTTTGAAGGCCACGATGTGATGGCGTATAGCCGGAAGGTTTTCTACGCCCATACCCAGGCCGGCAGCAAAGTCCTGATTGACAATTCCGTGGACAAGATAGCACCGGACAACAAGCCCACCCTCTTTGCCCAGACCGTGCAACTGGTGCTCGCCGACTGCGTGGTGCAGGAGAAGGAAGAAGAGCTGATACAGTACCTCTACTCGGCCCTGGACCTGGACGCGCAGCAGGCCCATGAAATTGTGCGGGTCATCCTGTTGCTGAACAAGGGCAACATCTGCAAGTAAAATTTCCTGCTTTTGCCTGCCAAGGTATACCGGTGGGCTGTGTTCGCTTATTCATCGGTGCCGGTAAACCAATCCACTGCCCGACGGGAAATTGACGCCGGAATCTCGTGCCCGCCGTCGAACTCTGTGTAGCGCACCTCTATACCTTGATGCTGCAGTTGCGGCACGATGCGCCGGCCGCAGGGGTCAATAGGCAGCACCGCATCCCGTATGCCATGCGAGAGGAATACCGCGGGGTTGCCGTTCGTATGCAAGGTATAGGCGAAGCCCGGCGAGAAGGCGATGATATGGGTGAACAGGTCGCCGTTGGTCAGGCCGAGGCTGAGGGCGTAGGAAGCGCCATCCGAGAAGCCGCCGATGGCCACGCGCTCCGGGTCGATGGCATACCTGCCAAAGACATGCGCCAGCGCCTGTTCGATGAAGATAACATCCGGCCCGAAAGCTTTGCTGGCGATGATGTCCCAGGAGTACGTGCGAGCGGCAGGCGCTATCAGGATAATGTTCCTGTCATCGGCAAAACTCCGGAGCAGGGAGAGGCCCTGTTCGGCGGGGGCACCCGCGCCGTGGAGCATCACCGCCAAGGCAGCGGGTTTGCTTTTGGCATAGTGCTGCGGTATGTAAAGGAAGCCGTCACGCTCCGAGTCCAGTCCGAGCCGCTGCACCCCTGTCTTCGTTTCTTCCTCCCCTGAAGATTTGCCTGCTTGCACCGTCAGCCTGCCTGACGTATGCCTGTCTCTTTCTGTCATCCTTCCTCCGGTTTCTATTTGCTATACCTACACCTACCATACGGCACAACGGGTTCATCCTTTGCCTCCGCTACACCTTCAGAAACAAAAAAGGAGCACGAGGCTCCTTTTCTATATTTGATTTAACTGGGTTTATCAGAATCTGTCGGAGGTGTCGGCCTTGCCGATTTCCCTGAAGTGCGTGGCCTGTTTGATGGTCTTCTCCTTGCCCTCGGCATCTTCATAGGAGCGTTCCTCCACTTCCACAGACAGGGTTTTGCCTTTCAATTCCTTCGTGTCGACCTCGGTCTTGTCTATACCTAAAGCCTTAAGGAAAGAGGCCAGAATCGGCTGCCCGGGTTCGCTCAGGTAGAAGCGCTGGTTCACGAAACCATCTTCATTCTCGAGGCGGCAGTTGATGAACGGAATCTCCTTGTTCTCGCTTTTGCCTTCCTCCACTTCAGTTACTTTGACCACATGCCGTCCCTCCGGCAGAAATGGCTTTTCATCTATCTTCAGTTTCATAACGTTTGTTTCTGCTTTGCTAATATTTTACGCAATACTGAAACGAAAGTTGAAAATAGATACTATTTTTCATCTATGTTACTAATTACATTAGCAATATAGATGAATTTTATACCCCGGAGATGAGCACGATTTCCTAAAGGGAGCAGGTGGCTATACCGCCAGTTCGCGGTTATACTTGCTACGGTACTGCAGGGGCGAGAGGCCTGTGAAGCGCTTGAAGGTGGTCCGGAAAGCCTTGGGGTCGCTATAGCCGACGTTGTACATCACCTCGTTCACGTTCTCGCGGGAGGTTTCCAGGCTCATCTTGGCGGCCTCGACTTTCACACGTTGGATGTACTCCACGATGGAATTGGCGGTGGCCTTCTTGAAGCGGCGCTCCAGGTTTCGGCGGCTCAATGCCAGCATGTCTGCCAGTTCGTCCACGGTTATCTTCTCCTGGAAATTCTGCTCGATGTATTCCTGGGCCGTCTTCACCTGCTCGTCGCCGTGCTCCTTCTGCCCTGTGAAGATAATGAACGGCGACTGGCTGCGGCGCTCTATCTCAATCTGGAAGGCCTTGGACATGAACACGGCCACCTCGCGGCCCGCATACTTCTCAATCAGGTATAGAATCAGGTTGAGGTAGGAGAAGGCGCCGCCGCTGGAGTAGATGCCCTGCTCATCTGTGATGATTTTGTCCTCCACCAGGTGCACCTCCGGAAACATCTTCCTGAACTCATGGGCCGCCATCCAGTGCGTGGCGCACTGCTTGCCCGTCACCAAGCCGGTGGAGGCCAGCAGGAAAGCCCCGACGCACAGACTCGCTACCTCCGCCCCTTGCTGGTGCTGCTCTGTAATCCAGGGTACGAAGGCACGGTTATGCTCCAGGCACTGTGCCAGGTCACCGTCCAGGGCCGGGATGATGATGAGGTCGGTTTTGGCGATGTCCTGCGTGACAGTATCGGTATAGACGGTGTAGATGCCGCCAGCCACCGAGACCTGCTCTGTGAGACCGACCAGTTGCACCTCAAACAAGGCCGGCCTGTTCATGCTGCGCAGCAGTTTGTTCACTTCCGTGAAAACCTGGCGTGGACCTTCTACGCTGCCCAGGATGGCTCCTTTCGGCACTAGTATGGATATATGTTTCATATCGTTCATCTGCTAATGGTTAGTAGCGCCCGCTCTGCCTTGATAACCTGTTACGGTATTTTCAGAATATTTTTCATACCTTCTCCCTGTACTCAAGGTATAGAGAAATACTGTCGCAATCAACCCCTTACATTGCCGGATTTTCACCCGTTGTTCCTGCCACTTTCCCTGTATGTTTGCATGACACAGGTTGAAGGACAGCCTGTTAGTTGGAAATTAAATTAAAAAACAAAACGATGGAAACGCTGAAAATCAAGAAATCAATTGAGATACAAGCGCCCAGCCAGCAGGTATGGGAAGTACTGGTAAACGACGACCTCAACCGACTGTGGCTAGGCGAGTTCAGTGAAGGCTCTTATGCAGAGACGGGCTGGAGGCAGGGCAGCAAGGTCGTGTTCAAGGACAAGAGCAACAGCGGCATGATAGGCCGGGTGGCGGTCAGCAGACCCTACGAGGCGATTGAGGTGGAATATGAAGGGATGGTGATTGCCGGCGTGGAGGACTATGCGAGCGAAGAGGCCCGGCAGGTGCAGGGCGGCCGCGAGACCTATTACCTGATTGAAAAGGATGGCCGCACGCGGCTCGAAATTGAGTCGGATATGTCGGAGGAATACTTTGACCAGATGTCCCTTGCCTGGGAGAAAGCCCTGCAGCAGATACGCCAACTCGTTGAAAAAAAGGAAGCAGCCATAACCGATACACCAACTAACTAAACACGCTATACCATGGAAACTATGAATAAAACTATGTCTGAAACCGTGACACGCGAGCTCGTCATAACCCGTGTGTTCGATGTGCCGCGCCACCTGGTGTATAAGGCCTGGACGGAACAGCAACGACTGGAGCAATGGTGGGGACCAAAGGGCCTGAAGCTGGGCGTGACCCGGCTGGACCTGCGCCCCGGCGGCCTTTTCCATTACGTCCTGCACCTGCCGGATGGACAGAAAATGTGGGGCCGGTTCGTGTTCAGTAGCCTGGTGGAGCCGGAGCGCATCGTGTACATCAGCTCCTTTTCGGATGAGGCGGGAGGTATAAGCCGGGTGCCATTCAGCGAGGCCTGGCCGCTGGAGATACACAACACCCTCACCTTTACTGAGCAAGACGGCAAAACCACCCTCACCCAGCGCAGCAAACCCCTGCATGCGACCGCCGAAGAACGGAAGACGTTCGAGGAGAATATCGGGTCACTGCAGCAGGGCCTGGCCGGCACCCTTGACCAATTGGAAAGCTACCTGGCCTCCGGCAGTAAATAAATTATAACCCTAATCCATCATAAGACTATGGCTACATTGAATCCTTACCTGAACTTCAAGGGAAACACCGAAGAAGCCTTTCGATTTTACAAATCCGTGTTCGGCGGGGAATTCCTGGCCCTGCAGCGGTTCAAGGACACACCGGAGGGCGACAAGCTCTCATCGGAGGACCAGGAGAAAATCATGCACGTGGCGCTGCCGATAGGCCAAGGCAATATGCTGATGGGAACTGACGCCCTGGAATCGATGGGGCAGACACTAACCCAGGGCGACAACATCTCCCTGGCTATCAATGCCGACAGTGAGGCCGAGGCCGACAAACTCTTCCAGGGCCTTTCGGCAGGTGGGAAGGTGACCATGCCGCTGCAGAAGGCTTTCTGGGGAGACTACTTTGGCATGCTGACCGATAAGTTCGGCATCCAGTGGATGGTCAGCTATACCTACACACCAGAAGAACAGACCGGCACCGAGCCGATATACAACGCCTGATTGGGAGAATCCGAAGGTAGCCAGCAGGTATAGGTGCAAGGCGTATACCTGCTGGCTTGCCTTATCAGAATGTCAAGTTCAGGTATAGCAAGGCCGTTCCTTAGGCTATCCGGTTCAGGCTCTCGGAGTTGATGCAGTAGCGCAGTCCGCCAGGTTCCGGGCCGTCGGGGAATACGTGGCCCAGGTGTCCGCCGCACACATTGCAGATGGCCTCTATCCGCTGCATGCGGTGGCTGTCGTCGAAGGTATAGCGGATGGCTCCCCGGGCGGCGGGCTGCGTGAAGCTGGGCCAGCCGGAGATAGCGTGGTACTTCTCGGTGGCATTGAACAGCAGGCTGCCACAGCCAGCGCAGGTATAGCTGCCGGGCTCATAGGAGCGGCAATAGGTGTTCCGATACGGGGGCTCGGTGGCCTTCTCGCGCAGGATTCGGTATTGCGCCGGCGTGAGTTGTTGCCGCCACTCCTCCTCTGTTTTCTCCACCTTACGGTCAGGCTCCGGATTGCTGTACTTGGCGTAGTACACGATGTCTTTCCAGCGTAACATAGGCAGGTATACGCAGCCTTTGCTATACCTGCTAACGCTGCATACCGTTCTCCCGGATGCTGCTTCGTCATTTTACATCAAATTGTACATCAATAAGAGCTGCCCCGGTCACCAGACCAGAGCAGCTCTTTCTTAAAGTTGTATACTAAACAGGTTTCTGCAGCAACAGATGTTTTACTTCTCTGACTGCTTTATCTTGTCCAGTTCGTTCAAATCCTCCTTCGATAGTGCGATGGAGGCCGCCGCATAGTTCTCTTCCAGGTGCTTCACCTTGGAGGTGCCCGGAATGAGCAGGATGTTGGGGCTGCGGTGGAGCAGCCAGCTCAGGGCGATTTGGTGCGCCGTGGCACCGTACTTGTTTCCTATCTCCTGCAATTTGCTGATGGCGCCCACGTTGCCCGCGTTGATGGGATTCCAGGGGATGAAGCCGATGTTTTGCTCCTCACAGAACGTCAGCTCGTCCTCCCATTTCGTCCGGAAGTCCACACTGTATTTGTTCTGCACCGTCACCACCGGGAAATACTGCTGCGCCTTCTGGATTTGATCCACGTTCACCTCCGACAGGCCGATGTGTTTGACCAGTCCCTCCTCCTGCACCCGCTGCAGGAACTCCAGTGTTTTCTCATAGGGCACATCCGGGTCGATGCGGTGCAACTGGTAGAGGTCGATGCGGTCCTGCTTCAGGCGTTTCAGACTTCCCTCCAGCGCCCGCTGCAGGTAATCGGGGTGCGCGTTGATGGGCCATACGCCCGGGCCGGTGCGGGTGAGCCCTCCCTTGGTGGCGATGATTAGGTCTTTGGGGTAAGGGTACAGTGCCTCGGCTATGAGCTCTTCTGACACGTTGGGACCGTAGCTGTCGGCCGTGTCGATGAAGTTGATGCCCAGCTCTACGGTGCGCTGCAGCACCCGGATGGCCTCTTCTCTGTCTTTGGGAGGTCCCCAAATGCCCTCGCCCGTGATGCGCATCGCGCCGAAGCCCATCCTGTTCACGGTCAGGTCGCCGCCAATCGTATACGTCTTATTGAATGCTGTTGTCTCTGCCATACGTGTTTCTTGCTTTCGAAATGGAGTAAAGCTTAGTTGTACGGTCTCAGGTGCGGCTTGTTGGCAAGTCATCACTGGTATAGAACTATCCTATACCTGCATCCGGCTTTAGAAGAAACAAAAGCGCTGCTGGTTCAGGCCTTCCACAGGCATGGACTACAAAGCAAGCAGATGTGAACTGAAAAGAAATCAGGTATAGCGCGGGTGCGCGTCGGCAGTGGTCCGTTGGCCCCGGCCCATGGCGGCGTCCACACTCCAGATGCCGGCCCCGCGGGAAGCCATGTACAGGAACAGGAAGCAGTACAGCAACGCCACCTCGCCTTTGTTGAGAAGCGGGTTCCAGTGCTCAGGGAAGTGCGCCATGAAGAAGGCTACCGCCATCTGACCACTGGCGAGGAAGGCAGCCCAACCCGTCAGGAAGCCGAAGGCAATCATCAGCCCCGTCACCAGTTCCACGATGCCTGCGAAGCCCATCAGCGAGGCCAGTTCCACAGTGTTGCCGTCGCCGGGCCAGCCAAACAGTTTTTGGGTGCCGTGCATGGCGAACATCAACCCAGCTACGATGCGCAGTATGGCGTACAGCTGCGGGCTATAAGGTCCCAGAAATCTTTCCATAGTTCGTTCTTATGAAGTGAGAGTGGTTACTATATAAACAATTGCTATACGAATATTCATATAAACCCCTAAACGACTGATGAATGGATTAAGTTAATCAAAACCAATTACTTACCTCCTTCTGATGGTACAGGCACGGCAAACCGGAATCACAGCCCGCCTTTCTGTTAAAGGGCAATTGAGAAATACCTAAAAAAGGAGGTGTAATCTATTTGATGTCCGTGAAGGCGGTGTCAATCTGGTAATGCTTCAGCACATCCAGAAACTCGTTGCGGAGCACCAGCGAAATGTCTTCTCTTTCCTTGCGGTTGCTGAGTTTGACTTTGTACTTTTCCTGCTCCCGCACCAGCAACAGGTGCTGCCTGCTCGGGTTGTTTTTGAGGGAAAGGGAGTCCTCCCGTATCTGCTCTATGCGGCGCTCGTTGTTGCCGAACAGGATGTTCAGCACGTTGATGTCCAGACTCAGGCTGGCGCTCCCTTTCATGGTATAGGACCCCCGCAAATCGAACGCGGACAGGTTGTTGTTCAGGCTAAACCCAGGCGCAATGAATCTGTTCTTGTGGAGCACAAAATCAGCTTCCACATCCTCAAAGTATAAGTGCTCCGTCCGCTCTTTTCGCATGAAGCCAAGCGCCTCCTGAATGGGTTTCACATCTATCAGCTCCATACTCCGGAAGTTCGCCCTCGAATAGGCCACGGTTCGGTCAAAGCTCGGTGTAAACGTTCCATCCAGTTTTGTGAAGACAGCCAGGTTGCAGTCTGCCTTTCCCTCAATATTCTGACTTCCCAGCACATCGAGCTCCATCTGCTCGGCAAACGCAAACACTTTCTTTAGGTCAATGTCCTGCACCTGTGCCTGCAGCCTGACCGGCACCGTATCAGAAGGCTCGTTCAGATACATGATGCCGTGAGCGTAAATCGCTCCTCCAAAGGCGTTCAGGTATAGCTTATCCAGTTGGGCCTGTTCCCTGTCCATGCGCGCGTCAATGGCCAGGTTGGACCCGGTCAGGTACTCATACTTCAGTTCCTCCGCCTGTACGTGAAGGCCTAAATCATACACTTTCTCCCGAAGCTTCTCCCCTATCCCGTTCGCCTTTGCCGCCGCATAGTCAGGCTCGGCAGGCGGTAACAGCGTTTTGAGTGCAGCCAGGTTCTGCATGAATGCCTGCAGGTCCACAAAGCCATATTGCATGGTCACGTCCAGGTAGGGCCTGCTTATTTTTGAGTTGATGAGATGGAACCCGCCATAGGCTGTGGCTGCACCTCCTCTCGAGGTGTTGAAACGCATGTCCTGCATCTTGATGTGTCCCCTGTCTTTCCGCAGCCGCACCGAAAGGTTTTCCAGGTCTTCCTCGCCTGGCAGGTTGATGTGCCTGACGTGCATGGACAACTTTGCCGTCTGCAGGGGCATGAAATATGCCATTCCATCGTTCTCTGCCGCTTTGCCTGGTTTGCCTCCGCCGGTAGCATGCATGTAGGAGTTTACCTGCTCCATGTCGGTCAGGTCGAGGGAGTCCAACCGCGCGGATAGCTGTATGTTAGCCGCCTGCAATCGCCTGCTGTCGTTCGGAACCGAGACATTGCCGTTGATGGCTATACCTTGTGTCGTCAAGCCGATGTCGGAGAGCGTCAACTGTTTGCCGTTGCTCCGCATCCTGGCCTTCAGGTTGTGGACTGAGGTGGATGGAAGGTCCAGTTGCGCGCACTCCAGACGCATGTTGAGCCGGAGGAAACCTGGAAGTATCGCGGTGGAGACAGCTTTCGGACTAGCTGCCAACTGTTTATGGACGCTGTTTTTGGCAGCTGGCTCCAGTTTTATCCAATCCGAATTTACCTGTTCCAGCCTGACTGCGCCAGCTATGGTCACGGTTTTCTGCTGACCAAGCAGGTAGTTCATCACATCTTTCACAGAGCCATCCATGGCAAAAGCCTTCCCTCCTATTTTGCCCCGCAACTGCTGTAGCCGCAGCTCGTTGCCCGCCAGTTTCGCCTCGCCGTTCAGTTCGGTGCAGGCTACCGTCAGCTTGGCCGGCTGAAAAGCCACGTTGTGCAGGCTCACCGCCCCCTGCCATTGCAAATCGTCGCCCTTCGCACGACTCGCATCGGCATGCAGGTTGCCTTTGATGGCCACGTCTCCGGCGAGCGTGCCTTGCGGAAGCGAGATATAATCAGGTGGCAGTACCTGAGCCAGGCTGTCCAGGGTATAGCGCCCGCTGATGTGCGCATCCACAAAAGGCTTCGTGAAGTCAGTGATGGTGGCGCGTAGCTGCACGCTGTCGTTTCCAGAGCGGGCTGACAGGTTCTTCAGCGTGAACGAACTTGATTCAGGGGAGTGCTGCGGACCGTTGTCCAATTGGCCTGCCACCTGCAGGTGCGTCAGAGCGATGCGCGTAGTAGGCCAGTAGAGTTTTCCATCCTGCAAATCGAAGTAGAGTCTGTTCCGGGGGCGCTGCGTGGGGCTGGAGTGGCCGGCAATGTGGTAGTGCAGTTTCACACGGCCTTCGCTCTCCACCTGCTTGAGCAAAGGTATGGACCGGACGGATGACATCTGGTTCAGCAAAAAGAAAAACGGCTGGTTCCCTTTGAAGTGAAGGTCCAGTACGGAGCCGGTGCCTGCAGCGGCCTTCTGGTGTGTGCCGGAAATCATCACTTCGTTTCCATTCAACATGGCTATGCACTGCTGTATACTGCCCTGCTTTTTGATGAAATCAAAGGTATAGGAGGCATCGGCTGTAAAATCTCTTTCCTGAAAAAGCCGTAGGTCACGGCTGGCGATGTAGTTGATTTTTCCCTTCAGCCCACCTGTCAGATGCAGCATGTTATCCTTCACCTCAGCGGCTAAATCAGAATCCAGTAACTGAAGGGAAAAGGCGCTTTCCTTGAACTCGTTTTCACTGAGCACTTGCATATTCTGAATGCTAATCCGCTCAATGGAGAGCGCAGTATTACTGGAGCTATCCTTCTTATCCTGATTCTTGAAATTGAGGCTTATTTTGTTTCCGGCTGAGTCCACCCGCTGGTGGAAAGTGATGCCTTCCAGCCGCACTTCTTTTATCCGGATAGGTCCAAATGGCAGCTGTAGCACCGGAACGAGCGCCTCCGCATGCTTTACCCGTAGCACCTCGAATGGAGCATTCTGCGTGGTGTCAACCAAAGATACATTGTGTAAGGAAACCGTGATGTAGGGGAAGTTCTTCCAGCTGGAAATCTCGGTTTGGAAAGGCGCCAAAACGATGTCAGAACCCCTGGTGACCTTTGCTCTCAGGTAGGCTGGCGCCTTCTCCTGGTAAAGCCAGGGCAGCAACAGCAAAGCTCCCAGAACCAATAAGAGTATCAGTCCCGAAATCAGCAGGAAGAATTTGAGAAAGGGGTGCGTTTTCATAAACCAGGAATGGGAACCTCTCCGGAAGAAATCCCCCCGGTTCGTACTTCCTTTAACTCGCTTTTCCAAAGAAAGTTTGCAGCTCCTGAACACGCTGAAAAGCCTGCTAAACATCGTGTTATGCTATATTCAATAGACTTCTCAATGCCTCCAGTCCTTTTCCCAGCAGAAAAAGGGAAGCCCGTACGTTTTGCACTCTTTTTTAACCCAAAGCCTGATATCCTCCGTACAAATTACCTACCCAGGGGCAACCCAGGGATGTTTAGAATGTTTTACAAACTAGAAGGATAACGTGATGAGCAGCAACAACAGAAATATCGAACCGGATAATGAATCCAGAAAAGGTGAAGGCGTAAGCGGATTGGGAAAAGGCAAGCAAACCGGACCTGTGGCCGGCGGCGCGGACAACACCCGCGGCGAGAACAAGCCGAGCCGTGAAGGCAGCAGCGGTGGCGCCAAGAAGGGCAAGGACACACCGAACAACAACAGTCCACAGGGCTCGAACGCCAACCCTACCACCACCACGCGCGGAGCAGACAGCACCGATAAGGAGTTCCGAAACAACCAGCCGAACGCTAGCACCCTGAAGGGGCACAAGAGCAACGAAGGCCTTGGCAACGAGAAAGAGTAAAGTTGAAACCGACAGGGGCCAGTAAGTCCCATTCATACAAAAGCCCCGGATTTCTCCGGGGCTTTTGCTTTTAGAATTAAACGCTATTTCAGTTCATCCAGCACTTTATACATCTTCTGCACCAGCGCCGAGGCAGAGCCATTGTAGTTGTTGACCAGGAACGCGAACACATATTCGCGGCCGTCTTTCCCTTTGTGGTAGCCGCTGAAGCCCTTTGCTCCCCGTATGGTGCCACTCTTCATCTTCATGCTGTTGAATACCGGCACCGAGGCGTAGAAACCATCGAACCAATGCTGCTTGCGCGCGTGCTGCAGCAGGCGCACCTGCGCGTGCGTCGTGACCCTGTTCAGCGGCGAAAGCCCTGATCCATCCACCAGGCTCAGTTCTGTCTCGGGCACCCCCAGCTGCAGCCAGTGCTGGCGTAATTTCTCCAGCCCCTTGTCAGAATCGCTGCTGCCGTAGTTTTTGTAGGCGATTGTCTTGAGCAGTGCCTCTCCGTACAAGTTGATGCTCCTGCGGTTGAACCAGTACACCAGGCTATCGAGTGGCGGCGAGGTAATGGTATGGAACAAGGTATAGCTCTCCTGCGGGATTGGGCTATGCTGCAGGGTGGTCTGCTGAGGACCCTGTATACCTACCGACGCCAGTGTATCAGATAGCGTGCTGACAAATTGGTTAGCGGCCGATGGCAAGGCGCCTGATATCTTGAAGCTGCTTTCGTTCACAGGTATAGTTCCTCGGATGGCAGCCGTAGCCGCGCCCAATGGGAAGTAGATGAAGGCATTGTCGCCGGTGCCGGCCGCTGCTGACGTCAGCTCGGAGCGCAGTTCGTACCCGTAGAGTCGGGGCACCGTCTTCACGATGGCCACCCGGTCACCAAGCTGTTTGCCCGACTTCAGAAGGACGTCATACTGGTTCTCGCGCCAGTTGAGCTTGGCCGGGCCTGCCCCGTAATAGTTGGCAATGTCCTGCCACATCCAGCCATCCGGCACGGTCTCCTCGTTCCATCCCTCGTTGGCCACCACCACCTCACTGACAGACTTCACACCAGTGCGCTGCAAGGCTTCCGTGAGACCGCGGAGTACTGTACTTTCCTTTGTGAGGGGCCAGCGCCAGCTGCCCAGGGTGGGGTCGCCGCTCGGCAGTATCAGCAGCGCCGGCTGGGATTTTCCGTTGCGCAGCGCGAATTTCGTCTCATACCTGAAGTCCTTGCCCAACAGTTCATAAGCACTGATGCTGGTGATGATTTTCATGGTGGAAGCTGGCGCCAAGCCTACCCGGCCGTTTTTATCGAATACGACCCGCTCTGTCTTTGCATCCAGCACATACAGCGAGGAGATGGCGTTGCGCAGTTGTGGGTCTTCCTCAAATTTTTTGAAAGCGGCTGCCAGCTTATCCGGGACAGACTGAGACCAGGCGGCAGTATGCAACAACGCGCATACCAGCAATAGGGTGAATTTGGTGATATAGGGTTTCATGCCCTTAAAATAAGCACTTTCTCCCGGTTAATGGCAACACTGTTATCCTGACGTGGCTATACCTGTTACAAAATGCCCGAGTCACGGCTGCAATCTGAGAAACAAGCGTAGTAACTACATGAAAAAAGCCGGCCGCAGCCCCCATGGGAACTACGGCCGGCTTTGGCTATACCTGTCACAGGTTGCTATACCTGCTAGGGCTACCAGTTGCGGTCATCGCGGTCTCTGTTGCGCTCATTCTGGCGGTTTGGCCTGTTGTCCTGGTGGCCGTAACCGCGGTTGTTGTAGGCGCTGCGTTCGCGGTCTCTGTCGCGGTTGTTGTAGTCAGATGAGCCGTAGCCCGTATTTCGGAAGCTGTCGAAGCTGCGGTCATAGCCTCGGTTGTCCCTACCTTCGTTTCGGTAGCCGGAGCGGTCGCGGTTGTCGTCCATATAGCCTGTGCCCCGGTAGTCTCTGTCACGGTCCATGTTGCCGCTGTAGTTGTTACCGCCTGAGCGGCCGTAGTTCTGGCGGCTGTGGTCGTTGTGGTCGTAGTAGTTCCGGTCACCGCCCTGATGGCTCGGCCGCTGGTCGCCCGACAGCCCGTAGTTGGATGGCCCATAGGCGGAGCCGCCGCCATAGGTGCTGCCTCCTTCGCCATACCGTGTGCCTCCGCTGAAATCGCCATAGGCACGGGCATCAGAAGTCATCCTGTTGCGCTCATGGTGGCCAAAGTCTTCGTGCCGACGCTGGTTGTGGCTACGTCTGTTGTCGGGATGGTAGCGGCCATCGTCACTGTCATTTCTATCGTCGGGGTTGTAGCGGGAAAGGCTGTTAGTGTTGCCGGTGCGGGCGTTGCCATGCTGGTCAAAATCGGCGTAATGGTTTTTGCGCTGCTGATTGTTATTTTCAAAGTCTCTGTTCATAGCTTTCATGTTTAGATTTAAACCACTCCCACTTATAACGCAGCAAAGCTACTCATGTTCCCTTCTACCGCCAGGTACAACATCAGGCAAAGGTGTTTCTTATAACTTGTGCAGCTGGAAGTACCCCAGGCGCATCTCGTCCTCTTCGTTGCTTTCGCTGGGCTTGACCAGAAGGCTGTAATGCTGCTTCACGTCCTCGGGCAGAATATCCTTCACCTCGTGGAGTTCGTCTACATCCACCCCAAATTTGTCGTCCACGTGTGAGGTGGCTCCTTTGAATCCCGTGTGCTTGTAGAAGGCGGTCTGTTTGGCCTGCTGCACGGCTCCTGCCTGGTCGGTGGCCACGGCCAGCATCTTGTAGTGGAACTCGTCAAACTCGTTGGGCTTGTACCCGCCCAGGTTCAGGAAGAAGAGTTTTCCAGTGCTTTCTGTCGTTGCGCTTTCTTCCCTGGGCACTACGGCGATGCTGTACCCGTTTACCTGTGTCACTTCCCGCCAGGCGTCCACATGGATGTTGCCTTTCGCCTCTGGCCAGAAGGCCTTGATAGCTGGCACCAGGTCCTTCACCTGTTCGCCTATGCCGAAGAACATGTCGTGCTGCTCTGTGTTGCGGCCACTTGGCCTGCAGCCCAGCATGAGCATAAAGAGTTTAGGGTGTTGCATGGTTTGGTTTTGCATATGTATCTGTCTAGATTTTCAGGTACTGGTTCTGGCAATTTCCTCAAAGAATGCGCTGCCTTACACGACTCCTGACAGTCGTTATTGTCATTCCGACGGAAGGAGGAAACTTATAAACTACCGGCCGCGAATCCAGCGCCAGCGCAGATGCGGCTTTTTGTGAGTCCTTCTGTAACCAGCTCCCATTTTTCACCGCCCGGTCCCGCTGCGCTCGCACCGGCGGCAGTAATGTTAACAGATTCCTCCTTTCGCCGGAATGACAGAAAAAGGAAGGAAATAAAGGTAGAGACACAGGTATAGGTATAGGCAAAAGCCAAGCCCAACCACCCTTGGTCCGTCCTTATCCAAGGAGGGGAATTTGGAACGATTACATCCACCTGCCCCCTTCAAAGGGGGACTTTCTGCCATAGCTGCTCTTCAGGTATAGCCGTTGTAGTAGCTGTTACAGAACACTGGCAGGTATAGCCTTAACACCCCTCTGACTCCCCTCAAGGGGAGAGACTCCACCGCTGCTACGGAGCAGCGACAACAGCCAGGTGCACCACTTAGCGCTCCACTGTCCGAGCGTTCAGCGAGTTTGGAGCGTCTTGACTTTTTTGCCTACTTTTTGTGTCAAGACGAAAAGTAGGTGCCCGCCGCACAGGCGAAGCTATGAAATAACTCAACGGGCCCATCAGATGATGTTGCAGCAAGAGATACAGCAGCAATCGATGCATCGATAAGCTTACCCACCTTTACCTCCTATCTATACCCAATCAACGAAGTAAACGCTACTTTCCGCATAGGCTGCCGTGTGACCGGGTTAATGGCCTCTACCAGTCCCTGCTGCTTCAGCTGTGCGAACGCCTCCTGATAATTTCCCCGGATATAGTTTGTGCCGATGTTGTGGTGGCGGTATATACTGTCCAGCGGCAGGTTGTCATAATAGCTTCGCTTCGTGGCCAGGTCAGCCACCAGGTTCTTGATGGAGAAGCGGTACTGCTCCTGAAAAAGGGAGAGCTGATGCTTGATGTTAGCACCGAACAAAGGCACGCCGTCTTCCTGGTAATCGCTGTACATGAGCAGGAGCTCTTTCATTTTCATATAAGCGGCGTCCGTCTTCGAGACGAAAAACAGGTAGTGGCTCGTCTGGTTTTTCTTGGGAAGGCTTATCTTGAAACGGAAAGTCTTGTAGTCCTTCTCCCGAAATACTTCTTCAAAGGTATCCACCATGAAATCCTCGCGCTGGCCAGCATCCGGGTAGCGCTCACAGAACTCACGTATTCTAATCAGTTTCTCCTGCCCGAAAATATCCGCCACCAGGCTGTCGTCGGTTGCCCCCTGCACCGCCGCCCGCAGCCGGGCCGGCGTGAAAAGCATGAACAAATCCAACCCAAAACGGCGGATGGACTGCAGCAGCAGCTGCTGCGAGAACTCATACCCGAAAGGGTCCAGGTATAGCAGCGTGGGAGTGTCGTTGCCGAGCAGCTTGGCGAGCAGACTGAAGTTCGCCTCCTCGTGCAGGAACACGGGTTTGTGCACCAAATCAGCATAGTAAGGCAGCTGCTGCAGCTTGTCTTTCAGCTTAGTGGATACGGACTTCTTCTCGTCATTGAAAAAGGTACGCACGATTTTGTTCAGGTTGAACTTGTCGGTAGCCCCGAATATGCTGTTGAGAATCCGGATGGATGTGGCCGGCTTCCCGTCCTCGCTGCTGCCGTCGCCGGCGTACAGGTCAATGAAGGCCAGGGCAGGGTTGGACTTATAGCGCTGCCCCTGCAGCCAGGAGGCGCACCAGGCCCGGAAATACTCGTTCAGCAGCTCCGATTTGATGTCAGAGGTGCTCCGTTGCAGTATGAAGAAATCGTTTGTATCAGCAGTAGACATTTTTCGGCTCATTTGGCGGCACCTGCTCCACAGGCGCCACGCTTCCCTTTCCTACACAAAGTTAAGCCGTATTTTAAAGGGATGGCATTAAAATTTAAGCGTAATTTTGCAGCTAACTATCCGGGGCAAACGCAGGGGGCAAGAGCCAAGCCGGCTCCAAAACACAGCGAGACATGAAACTGACAGGCAACATACTGGACATCAAAAGCAAGCGGGAAGACCGCCACGCAGGTATAGCACTCTCCCTAGACAAAGTGGAGTACGTCACCTACAAGAAGGACGGCAAGTACTACCAACCTTTCAACCTGGTGGAGGACCTGGAGACGCCAATCGTCATTACAGGCAACTGCCTGGCCCGCAAGGCCGACAAGCACCTGCAGGAAGGCGAGTACGATTTTGTGGTGTACGACAAGGAGGGCGATGATTATGTGCTCAATGAGAACAAGCTGCTATCCGTGCTGCTGGTGTACGATGAAGAGGAGCAGCAGCACATCCTTTCCTCGGTGGAATATACTGTTGTCGTATCAAACGAGGAGTTCAAACAGCTCAAAACAGCAAGCCATAAGGACAGGATGAGCAACAAGGGCAAGAAGAAAAGATAGAGGTAAAGCATGCCTAGACACAGAAAGACCTGCCTTACGGTATACGTGAGGCAGGTCTTTCTTTTCATGCTTCGTACAAACATGGAAGCTAATTCCGAAAGCTTCTAAAAGCTTTAAATCGGGCTTGTCACCCGTCTGAACGATAACATTGTTATTGTACTTGTATATACGGGTCTAACTACTAGATGTTTAGGTTTTTAGCCCTGATTTTTGCCCCTGCCCAGGTATAGCGCATATGCAATCAGGCCGGCTCCTGCGGCAAACAAAACGTACTGCTGTTGCTTTACGGTCAATCCTTTGTAGATGTCCATCCCATACCTGCCTGGGTTCTTCACCACGTTCAGAATCTCGGATGGGTTGCTAATCAGGTGTTGCAGGGGGGAAGACGACTGGTCTGTATTCGTTCTCATATCTTTCTTTTTTTTGAGGTCTATTACGAGTACGGCTATACCTGCCCTTTGGATATCGGAAATTCGCGGCTCCTCCCTTCTACCAGTCTATTTCTTAGCCTTGCGGAGGTAGATGTTGCCATGCATGTTCTTCACCATGATTTCAGCGCCTCCTCCGTTCACTTTGCCGGTGATGAAATCGGCGGTACTCACCCGGTATACCCCGCCATCGGAGCGGCCTTCTGCCTTTGCCTGTGCCTTCCGGGTGTCCTGCGCCAACTCGAAATCAGTGTATATCTCTCCCATGTCTGAGTTGAGTTTCGCGCTGAACTTGGAATTGGCCGGCAACGTGATGTCCACATCACCGTTCAGTGTCGAGAACGCCATGGGCGATTTGTTGTCCCAACGCAGGAAGTTAGCCTTCACAGGACCGTTGGTCGTGTTGGCGACGGCGTTGCCCGACACATTCTCCAGCGTGATGCTGCCGTTCACATTGTCCAGCTCGAAGTTGCCGTTCACGTTGCGCACCACCAGGTTGCCGTGGTTGACGGTGCCCAGCTTGAGGCTGAAGTTCTGGGGCACCTGAATTTCCAGGTTCACAATCCGGTTCATGGCCTCGGAAGAAACCTCCACCATGTTGTTCTGCTCCTCCACAGTGATGCCCAGGCTGTTGTTCGCAATCCATTTCAAGCCGCCTGCCTCCTCTTTGCCTCTTGGCTTTGTATCGCTTTTGCCCAGGCTGGCCTTGATGACGATTTCTTTGGTATTGGAACCTATTACTGTGATGCTTCCCGAGATGAGGCTTGCTTCCAGAATGCCGGTTTCGTTGGGCTTGCTGAGGGGTACCCGTATTTCCTGGGTCGTGTTTTCCTGTGCAAAAGCTTGCAGGTTCAGGACCAGTAGTGTCAGAATAAAGATGCTGTGTTTCATGGATTGTGTATCGTTAAAATAGGTATAGCGGCTCACCTTGAAGTAACCTTTTCTGGTTGCGCCGGATTAGCTTTTCGCCTTGACTATCACCTTCCCGTTGAAGGTCTTCAAATCGAGGGTAGCGGCGCCCGTCCCGGTCTTGAAAGTGGAGGCTTTGCCAAGCTTGTAGGTGGTGGTTCCGTCGGAGGAGCTGACTTTCTCCACCTTAGGTGACAGTTGCTGCAAGTCTTCTAGGTCGGTATAGAAGTCGCCGTTGAAGGCGCTGAAGTGGATGGTGGCTGAAAGCGCCTTCTGGTAGAGGAGTTCCACATTACCATTCAGCGTCTCCAGCCTCGCCTGCTTTTTTGGGTTTTCGCGGTATGTAGCTACCACATTGCCATTGATGGTCTTGGCATCCACTTCGGCGGCGATGTTCTCCAGCAGGATGGGACCGTTGATGTTAGAGGCCTCGATGTAATCTGCCGTCACGTTCCGCACCTGGAGGTCGCCGTTGTTGATGGTGACCATAGACAGGTTGGTATGCTGCGGCACCTTGATGGTAAAGTTATGCGTGAAGCCATACTCCAGTTCCCGGTCAATGTTGACGCCGCGGTTGCCCTTGGCGTTGGTTCTGTGCGATTGGATGTAGGGCGCTTTCAGGTAGCTGATGATGCTGTCGCCGCTCACCTCAAACTCCAGGCTCAGCTCCTTGGCTTTCTCCAGCCCGTTCGCAGCTTTCGGCCGGATGATGCGCTCCACTTCAATCAGCACCTTGTCCCCGTTGTAGGACTCCACATGCACGAAGCCATCGATGTTCTCCACCATTAGCACGTTGGCCGGCGACTTGCGACTGAAGCTCAGCTCCCGCACAATTTTCTGGGTATGCTGCTGGGCAATCGCTCCTGAACAGGTCAGGAGAAATAGGAGCAGCACGAGTGATTTGAGGATTCCCATAGTTTTCAGATTAAGATGTTAATGCTTTCCTGTATTCTGTCTCTCACCATTTCGTTGGTGTTCTTGTCCTGCAGCAGCTGCCTAAGTTGCGGCACCGCGTTCTTTTCCTGTAGCGTCTGCATTAAGTCCGCCAGCGCCAGCTGCACCATCGGCGACTCCTGCCCGTTAATGGAGAGAATGAGCTGCTCGCGCACCTCGGGTTTAGCGGTGTGCTTCTTCAGCGCCTCGATGGCCGCCAGCCGCACGTTCACGTTCGGGTCCTGGTTGAGGGAGTGGAAGAGCGCGTCAATCACCTTCTCGTCGGCCTCGGGCAGTTCCCGCGAGATGTTCACCGCCTTCAGCCGGTCCACCGCAGCGGGTTGCTCTATCAGTGTGGTGAAAAGCATCTGCTTCACCTGGCCCAACTCGGCCGCCAACACCTGCACGTCAGTGTCATACTGCTGCTGACCGGGTACAAATGCCAGCCACGCCACCAGAAAGCCCAGCCCAAACACTATCAAGGTATAGGCGACCTTGAGAGGGCTGAGCAGCGCCTGCAGATGTTCCCACAGTCCTCCCCAGGTATACTGCGGCTTGTCCAGACCGGCCTGCTCTTTATGGGCCGCCGCCAGCATGTGCCTGAACTTCGCTTCCATACCTGGCCCCGGCTCAGGCGCCGGTAGCTGGTCAAAGGCGGCATAAGTCGCTTGCAGTGTCTGCAGCTCCTCTTCCCGTATCTGGCCGCTCTCCACCAGCGTCTGGAACTCCTGTAGCTGCGCCTCGTCCAGGTTTCCCTGCAGGTAGTCCAGCAGCATTTCCTGGTGTCTCTCGTCGTTCATATGTTGATGCTTTTCGCCTGTAACTTCATGAATACTTCTTTCAGGTCCTGTACCGCCCGGAACACCCGAACTTTCACGTTGGCTTCGGTGCAGTGGTGCAGCTCGGCGATGTCTTTGTACTTCACCCCCTGAAGCTTGCTGAGCAGCAGGAGCTCCTTCTTGTCAAGCGGGAGGTGGTCCAGCGCCTTTTCCATCAGTTGCAGCTGCTCCTCTTTCTGCCTCGCCTCCTCCGGCACCGACAGGTCGGGCAGCACGTCCTGCTTTTTGTCGATGTCGGTGCTGATGCCCGCCTTCTTCGTCTTTTTCAGGTGGTCAGCCAGCACATTGCGGGCCAGGTGGAACAGCCAGGTGATAAACTTGCCATCGCCCCGGTAGGTATGGCGGTACTTCAGCACGCGCTCAAACACATCCTGCACCAGGTCCTCGCTCAGCGCCTCGTCCCGCGTGATGCGGAAGTAGAAACCATACAGACTTCTGCCATACCGCTTGAAGAGCAGGCCCAGCCTGTCCAGTTCGCTAGACTTTACCTGGAGCATCAAAGCATTGTCGGTCAGTAGTTCCAAATGGTCAGAATGTTTGAGGTCTTCAAAAAGGGAAACTCCACTTTCAGTAAAAGTTACAGCTTTTCGTCACTTATTTTTTCAGATTGGGGTCAGAATCGGTGCCGCCCTAAAAAGTAAATGGGGCTCAAAAAGCCCCATCCTACTCACCTTAAACAAACATTCTAAATCTTTATCAATTACCCGTGCGGTTGAGCTCCTCCAGGTTGTTGCGCTTGCGCTCTTCCAGTTTCTCGCCTCGGCTGAACTTGTAGCGCAGCGTAAACCCGATGTTCTGCTGCCGGAAGTACTGGTCCCAATCGCTGACGTTGCCCTCGCCCACGTTGGCGGAGATGATGAGGTGCTGCGTATGGAAAATGTCATTGGCGTTCACCGTCAAATCCAGCTTATCATCCAGGAAGCTTTTCTTCAAGCCCAGATTCACCCACCAGCGTGGGTCCACGTTGTAGAGTCCGTAGGCCGCCGGCCCCTGGTAGGTGCCGTTCACTTCCAGCTTCAGTTTGAGCGGCAGCAGGATGTTGTGATTAGTTTGAAGCATGTACGACACCTGGTCATTCATCACTGACTGCGAGTTGACCACCACGTTGTACTCGGTATAGGAAACCAACAACGTGTTGTTGGAGTCCCAGTTCTTCATGAACCGCACCGGCACAATAGCCGTCGCACTCAGGTTCTGGGATTTGTCCACGTTGCCGATGTAGTAGATGGTCGTGGCCGTCTCAGGTATGACGGCCGGCAGTTCGGCAATCACGTCCTGGTTCAGCTGGTAGTTGAGCGCCAGGCTGTAGTGTTTCTTGAAAGTCTGGGTGACGCCGATGGCATGCGTGTACTGCGGCCGCAGGTAGGGGTTGCCCTGCCAATAGGTATAGGGGTCGCGGTAAGCGAAAAAGGGGTTCAGCATACCGTAGTTGGGGCGCTGCAACCGGCGGCTGTAGCTGTAGTTTATCTCGTAGTCTTTGCTCACCGTCTGCTTCAGGAAAAGGCTCGGGAAGAGGTCGAGGTAGTCGCGTTTGGTCACCTGACCTGTCGTCAGCGACTCCCCCCGTGACTGCGTCTGCTCCGCGCGTAGGCCGGCCTGCACGCTGAATCGCTCGCTGAGTTTGCTGCTCCAGTTGGCATAGGCGGCGTAGATGTTCTCGTCATACACAAAGTGGTTGGTGCGGCTCAGATCCAGCACCGGCACCTCGCTGTTGTTGAAGAAGAAACGGGAGTCGTTGTCTGATTGCACCCGACTGGCTTTGGCTCCTAGTTCAAACTTGCGGCCTCCGGAGAACATCTTGGTGAAGTCTATCTTAGCAGCGTAAATATCGAATTCGTTCGGGGTGCTGGTGTAGAGGAAATCCCGGATAACAGGCCCGTCCACCTGCAGCGAATCGTAGTAATTATAGAAATTGGCCTCCCCTTCGTTCGTAATCCGAACGTAGTCCACATCGGCCGTCAGCTGGGTGCCTAAGGTATCGAACTTGCCCAGGTAGTGCAGGTTAGCGGTTCTGTTGGTGAAAGTGTTGGTGTTGAAGTTGTCCGCATCCACAAACAAGCTGGGCTGGCCAGGCGAATTGCCGATGTAGGTTTCCGTCAGGAAGTCCGCTTTCAGGTCGTTGGTGGCGTAGTAGCCCATGAAGCCGATGCTGTGCTTGTCGTTCAGGCTGTAGTCGGTGCCCAGGCGAACGGCCGGCGGTCCCTGCACTTCATAATTACCATCGGCTACCTGGTCGAAATACGTACTGCGCTGCTCGCCCTGGAACACCCGGTAAAAGGTCGCATCACGGCCTCCCGCACGGCGTGCCAGGTCCAGGGTCAGGAAAGAATTCCAGGGGCCTTTCTTATAATTTATGGTGCCGCCTGTGCTGAAACCGAACTGCTTGCCGTTATAGTTAGAGCCAGCGTACACGCTGCCGCTCATGCCGCCCATCTCGTTTTTCTTCAGGTTGATGTTTAGGATACCGGAGGAGCCTTCGGCATCGTACTTGGCGGAGGGGTTGGTAATGATTTCGATGTTGCGGATGTTCTCTGCGGACATGCCCTCCAGCATGGTGCGGAGGTCGCGGGCCGAGAGGTAGGTGAGCCGGCCATCCAGCATGATGGTCACTCCCTGCCTGCCGTTGAGTTGGATGTTGCCTTCCTGGTCAATGAATACACCTGGGGCAGTGGCCAGCACATCGTAGGCTGTCCGGCCAGCGGCAAGCGCCGTGCCCTCAATGCTCACCACCATGCGGTCGGCCTCCTGTGTGATGGTGGGCCGCAGCGCCTCCACTTTCACCTCTTTCAATTGGGTAGTGGCGGGGCTCAGTCGTACCGTTCCGACTTTCGCCTCCGGTTGGGCATCCGTGATGGCTACTTGGCGCACCGTTTTCCGGGTGTAGCCCAGGAAACTGATAGCCAGCTCGTACTCCCCTTGTGCTATACCTTGGAAGCTGAACCGGCCGGCCTTATCGGTCAGGGTACCGCCCACGGCCTGCGCGGTGCCTTTTTGCAGTAATGCGACTGTCGCGTATTCGATTGGTTTACCGGTGACAGAGTCGGCCAGCACACCCTGAATGGTGCCGCTCCCTTTTGGTGCCTCCTGCGCCCAAACGCTAAGCGAAAGGCTGAGAAAAAGGCATAGTTGTCCCAGCAAAAAAGGTAGTCTTTTTTTCATAGTGGAGGACTTATAAAGTATAAATGATTGGCTTGACTGTTTCTGCTATAGCCTAAAGACACACCTACAAACGCAAGGTTGCATCTCCACCCAGAATAATATTTTGCTGCGAGGCCCACACTTGTTTGAAAAAGACCCGCCCACTTGGATTAGTTGCGACTGGCAGGAGCTGCTCCCGCACGCAAAGAGGTAAACTTCGGATTTGGGAAAGGTTACAGAAAACCCGGAGGGAAATTTTTCCGCTGCCCTTCCCAAACCCATGTATTCTTTCAAGGTCAACCATGGTCTGCTAGTCGAACCTGAGATTGGAAATAGGATTGGCCGATGCTGCTTTGATGGCTTGGTAGCTGATGGTGATAAAGGCCACGGCCGCCGCGACTATACCTGCCATCAGAAACACCCACAATGGCACCTCAATGCGGTAGGCAAAGTCCTGCAGCCACTGGTGCATGGCGTACCAGGCCAGTGGGAAGGCGATGAGCGCTGCCACCACCACCAGCACCAGGAATTCCTTGGAGAGCAGCGCCACGATAGAGGCATTCTCAGCACCCAGCACCTTGCGTATACCTATCTCCTTTTTCCGGCGCTCCGCAGCATAGGCTGCCAGACCAAAAAGACCAAGACAAGCTACGAAGATGGCTATACCTGTGAATATCCAAAGCAGTGTTTTGAGTTTGTCCTCGGCCTTGTACATCTTGGCAAAATTATCATCCATGAAAATGTACTCAATCGGGTAGTCCGGTGCGAACTTGTCCCATACCTCTTTTACATGTTGTATCGTGCCCTGGATGTCTTGCCCGTCCAGCTTCACCGCCACTTTGACGCTAGCATCCGGGAATATCTGGAGCACCGTCGGGTTGACTTTGTCATAGAGGCTGTTGACGTGAAAATCCTTCACCACGCCGATTATCTTTCCTTCTTTCAGAGAATCCGGATTGGTGTCGCTCCATACATTCCAGCGCAGGGTCTGCCCAAGCGCCTTCTCGGGCGTGCCGAAGCCTAGTTCTCGCACGGCCGTCTCGTTTATCATGAAGGCATGGTCGGCATCCGTGCTATACTTCCTCGAAAAGCCCCTACCCGCC
The DNA here is from genome assembly GCF_000373265.1 of Pontibacter roseus DSM 17521. Taxonomy (GTDB): domain Bacteria; phylum Bacteroidota; class Bacteroidia; order Cytophagales; family Hymenobacteraceae; genus Pontibacter; species Pontibacter roseus. Next base: position 445,040 of record NZ_KB890765.1, on the reverse strand, counting down.
AGCACCTTCACATCCAATGTTTGGATGTAGTCAAAGTCCACCATCAGCTGCGTGACCGAATGGTCCACCTGCTCCCCGTTCTGGATGGTCTTGATGCCGTCACCCGCCGTGGCGTCGCCCGGAAAGCCATACCCGATGGACACGTTCTTAACGCCGGGTGCTTTGCGCAATTCATTCTTGAACGTCTCGTGGTTCTCAAACATGTTATCGCCCCGCATCTGGAAAAACATGATTTGCTCCCGATCAAAGCCCAGGTCTTTGTTATGCAGGTAAGACACCTGTTTGTACACCACGAAGGCACATATTATCAGGAAAATGGAGAGGGAAAACTGCACCACAATCAGTCCGTGACGCAGCCATTGGATGCGGCCCACTTTGCTGTCAACCACCACCGCGCTCTTGAGCACTTTCACCGGCTGGAAACCAGACAGCACCAGGGCCGGATAGAAACCCGCCAGTATACCTACCACCAGCGTGAGTAGCAACAGCAGCAGCAACAGGGAGGGTTCGGTGAAGACCTGGAAGGTCATTTCCTTGCCTGTGAAGGCGTTCAATGACGGTAAAATGAGGGAGGTGAGGGCGGCCGCGAAGATGACGCTGATGAGGGTCAGCAGCATGGTCTCGCCAATGAACTGCAGCACCAACTGGCTTCGGCTGGCCCCTATCGCCTTGCGCACGCCCACCTCTTTGCCACGCTGCATGGACTTGGCCGTGGCCAGGTTCACGAAGTTAAAGCAGGCGATGAGCAGGATGAATACTGCGATGATGCTGAGTGCCCGCACATAGGTGATGTTTCCCGCATGGAACAGGTTGTACTTGAAGCTAGCCGAATGCAGGTATACCTCCTCCAGCGGCTGAAAGACCGGCACATACTCCAGAGGTTTGTTGTTGTCCGGGTCAATCTGCTTTCGGACGATGCCGCTAAACTTGGACTGCACGAAATCAGGATTGGCGCTTTCTCTCAATTTAACATAAGTATAAAACTGCTGCCAACCCCACTTCTTCATACGTTCGGGAGGCAATTGGGCGGCCTCCATGGGCAGAATGAAGTTTACGGGCATGTGGAATTTCTCTTCGGTGCTGAAAACGCCCCTGACGATGAAAGGCTCTTTGTTTACGGCCACCTTCTGGCCCACCGGGTCCTTGTCACCGAACACACGCGCTGCAAACTCGTCTGACACCACGATGGACGAGGGGTCGGCCAGGGCCTTCTCAGGGGAACCATACTTAAATGGCAGCGGAAAGACGTCAAAGAAGGTCGGGTCCACGAAGAAGCGTCCCTTTTCATAAATCCGCTTCTCCCCTGCCTCCACCAGGTTGTTGGCATCGAACTGGAGCATCAAAATGCGGGCAACTGACTCCACTTCCGGAAAGTTCTGCTCCAGCGTAGTGGCATACATGGGCGGCACAGGAAGTATGATTCCAGCTGCCTCGGAGGCTGTCATGTCGTTGTAGACGCGGTATACCTGCTCCCCTTCCGGCAGAAACTTGTCGTACTTCAGCTCATCAACCACAAACAGCCCGATGAGGAGACAAGCCGTCAGCCCCAGCGCCAGCCCCGCGATGTTGATGAAGGTGAATCCCTTGTGCCTGAACAGGTTCCGGTAAGCGGTTTTGAAGTAGTTTCTGAACATATGACTGAATTTAAGGATTACGCGCTGATTCTGTATACCTGCAGGGCGTATAGCGTCTGTACATAATAAAACAAACAAAGGCCCCGCCGCTGCACAGAACTGTACAGAGCAAGTGCCAGAAATGTATGTTATTGAAAATAAACAACTTATCACAAAAAACCAGAACAGCGATGTGCATTATCGCGCAGGAGGTGTGCGAATTCGCACGCTCCGTGCTGCTGCTTTATGCCTTTCTAGCTCGCATTCAGCCTGTTGTATTAATGGCATAATTGTAGTTTCTTTCGGTATTATATACATAGATTCATGCAGCTCAAGAAAGCCTCTATACTGGTAGTGGACGATGACACAGATGTGCTGACGGCGGTGCGCCTGCTGTTGCGCACACAGGTGAAGGAAATCGTGACGGAGAAGAACCCCGAAAACATCCCGGTACTGCTCCGCCAGCAGGCCTTCGATGTCATCCTGCTGGACATGAACTTCAAGAGTGCCCTCAACACCGGCAACGAAGGGCTGTACTGGCTCCAGAAGATAAAAGAGCTCAAGTCGGACGCGGCGGTCATTATGATAACGGCCTATGGCGCCATTGATTTGGCCATCCGCTCGCTTAAGGAAGGTGCCTTTGATTTTGTGGTGAAGCCCTGGCACAACGAAAAGCTGCTGACCACCATCACCGACGCCATCAGCAAGAAAGACAATGGCCACAAAGCGGCCTCGGTGGGTGCCAAGGCGCCTGTAGCAGGCACCGAGCTCATTGGTGACTCTCCGGCCATGCAGGACATCCTGCTCAAAATAAAGAAGATTGCCCCCACCGATGCCAACATCCTGATATTGGGAGAAAACGGCACAGGCAAGGAGCTCGTGGCGAAGGCCATACACGAGCAGTCGCTGCGGGCAGGCAAGCCTTTCATCAAAGTAGACGTAGGCGCCCTCACCGAGTCGCTGTTCGAGAGTGAGCTGTTCGGGCACAAGAAAGGCGCCTTCACCGATGCCCGTGAAGACCGGGCCGGGCGCTTTGAAGCAGCTAACGGCGGTACCATTTTCCTGGATGAGATAGGTAACATCTCGCTGCAGCAGCAGTCCAAGCTGCTCAGCGTGCTGCAGAACCGGCAGGTGATTCGCGTGGGGGCCAACGAGCCGGTGGACATAGACGTGCGCCTGCTCTGCGCTACCAATGTGCCGCTGCAGGAGCTCGCCAACGAGAGCCGTTTCCGCAAGGACTTGATTTACCGCATCAACACAGTTGAAATCACCATACCACCGCTCCGCAAACGCGGCCACGACGTGATTCTGCTGGCAGACCATTTCATGCAGGTATACGCCCACAAGTACATGAAGCCGGTTCCGGGGCTGAGCAAATCGGCCAAGGAAAAACTCCTGCACTACCACTTCCCGGGTAACGTGCGCGAGTTGCAGTACGCCATCGAGCGCGCCGTGATTATGGCGGATGGAGAGGTGCTGGAAGCGGCGGATATGCTTTTTTCCCCTATTGAGTCGGCGCCCGTCGAGGTGGATGCTGCGCAGGAAAGCAACCTGGAGGAATTGGAGAAAGTGACCATCAACCGGGTGCTCCAGCTGCACAGCGGCAACCTGACCAAGGCAGCCCGCGAGCTGGGAATTACACGCACCGCTTTGTACCGACGCATGAACAAGTATGGGCTCTAAGGACTTTGAGTGGCGGCTGGTGGCGCGGGTGGTGCTCCTGCTTGTAAGCTTGAGTATACCGGCCGTTGTGATTGTGAACGGCTGGGCCGAGGCGCTGGTGTTCTGGCTGCCGCTGGTCATCTTTCAGGTCCTGGATTTTATCCGATTCGTGCGGCAGGCGCAGGACGAACTCAACCAGTTCATCGAGTCGGTCCATTACCGCGACTTCTCCCGGCATTTCAACGAGCAGCATGCCTATACCCAGCTGAAATCGCTGCGCAAAGGCTTCAACGAAATCAACTCCACTTTCAAGACTATCACGAAGGAAAAGGAAACCCAGTACCACAACCTGCAAAAGGTGATGGAGTTGGTGGACACCGGGATTCTGTCGTACGACATGGCGACCGGAGAAGTGGTGATGATGAACGAATCGCTGAAGCACCTGCTGCACGTGCCTTTCATGAAGACAGTGCACTACCTGGCCAAGCGCGACCAGGAGTTGTACGAGGAGGTGCTGGCGCTGGAGCCAGGCCATACCAAAATAGCGACGGCCCAAACGGCGCACTTTGAGAAGAGTGCCATCAAGGTATTGCTGTCGGCTACGGCCTTTCAGAGTGAGGGGAACCGGTATAAGCTGGTATCTTTCCAAAACGTGAACGAGGCCCTGGACGAGACGGAATCAAAAGCCTGGCAGAAGCTGCTGAACGTGATGACGCACGAAATCATGAACTCCGTGGCGCCCATCTCCTCGCTGGCCGATACGCTGAAGACCCGCCTGCATGAGACGGCCGTGACCGGCGTAACGGCAGACGACATCGAGGACCTGGAGGTAGGCGTGAGCACCATCAAACGCCGGAGCGAAGGCCTGCTACGCTTTGCCGAGACTTACCGCAACCTCAGCAAAATAACGAAGCTGAACCTGGACACGGTATACGTGAAAGAGCTGTTCACGAACCTGCACCGGCTCATGCAGCCTACTCTGGCCCAGAAAGGCATTGCGCTGGACATCAGCCTACCGGAGCAGGAACTGTCGCTACGGGTGGACCCTACCCTGCTGGACCAAGTGCTGATAAACCTGCTGGTCAATGCCATGGAAGCAGTGAAAGAACAGCCCGAGTCCCGCATCACCCTCTCCGCCTATACCTCCACCGACAACAAAACAGTCATCCGGATTGCCGACAATGGCATAGGCATGTCTAAGGAGGTGCAGGAGAAAATCTTCATCCCTTTTTTCAGCACCCGCAAGCAAGGCAGCGGCATCGGTCTGAGCCTGTGCAAGCAGATTGTGCTGCTCCACCGCGGCACCATACAGGTACAGTCGGCGGAAGGCGAGGGTACGGCTTTTGTGCTGCGGTTTGGGGCTTAATCGGTTCTTATACCTGATGAAGATTTATGAAGTCCTAAGTATAGCTGCAGATTGAAAGATACAGGGACAGGCTGTTGCTTTTCTGTAAATATAGCTTTAACCTTATACTTGTGAATGATGAGGAGGGAAAGGTGGTAGTGAGCGGAAACAATACTACATATAGTGCAGATAAGCGTATGTTCCCGTTTAGCCGGTAGTTGTAGGGCACTTCTTATCATGCAAAAAGTTTAAAAATGTAGCTACTGTTCAATGCCAACAGCAAAGTTCACTTCGAAGACATTGAAAACAACCTAATGATATCACAATTAAAGTTTTTTGACGATCTAGGAAATGATCTTTTAATAGGAATAGGTTATAATACTGATATCTTTCCAATAAAGGAGATAAGGAAAGACGGGGTAATTATTAGAAATTACTTAGAGGGTAAGACTTCAGGCATAAAGTGGTTGTCAGGTAATCAGGAAGTAATTAAAAGTAGGTGTTTCTTTGGCTATCCTTCTGTAGACCTCAACTACATAATAGCCATTTATTCTATTGAAGATTCAGAGTTTCCGTCGCCTAATAATGCTGTTGTCTATACTGCAAATGGAATGCTGCACAAAGTTCTAAGCCCTCCAGAATTTGCATCAAGGCATCTTGTATCAAATCTAAAAGAAATCCCTACTGAATCTTTTACACCTGACAGCGTTTTCTTTGATCAAGTTAGGTGGAGGCAAAATAGGGAAGGTGAAATAGCTACAACTGTAAGATTTATTTATAACCGAGATTGGTTTGAAGAAAGAATACTTGACCCGGAGACTGGTGAACTCGGAGAGTGTATAAGTTCAGGTAAAATTTGAAGCTGTAGAAGTTTTGTTTACTTAGAAATTAATCAACATTTAAGCTTTTCAAAAGAGAAAAAAAAGCCACCCTACAACAAAGTATAGCAGTTATGCTCCGGCTGTCGCCTTGCAATCTGCTATACCAGCACGTTAGATTCTCCAATCTCACCTCCCCATGATGAAAGAGCTTCTCCTGAGATATTCCCGCGGAAGGATTGTCCTGTTGTTCTTCCTAATTACGACGGCGGTATATGCGTTCATGCTGACGGTCACGCTGCCGAATTTAATCAGGTTCTCCAATGGACTACAGCCGCTGGACATGCTGCCTACTGGGTATAGCCATGCGTATGTACAACGGCTGATGAACGCATTGGGGAATGATGGCCGGCACTATTATCTGACGGTTCAGTTGCCTGTCGATTTCCTGTACCCGGCATTGTTTGCTACCACGTATAGCCTCCTGTTTGCTTACCTTCTCAAGAGGATGGGTAAAGCCGCTACACCCTTTTTCTATATTTCCTTCCTCCCGATTGTGGCTGGGATTTTCGACTACCTGGAGAATGTGGGCATTATCTATCTGATAAAGTCCTACCCGAATATAGACACGGCGGCCACAGCAGCCACCAGCATCTTTTCCGTCATCAAGAGTACTGCCACATCCGTGTACTTCGTCTGTCTTCTGATTCTGTTGGTATACTTTGTGATTTATAAAATCAGGGCTGCCAAGAGCCAGTCTCATAATCTATAATTACGTTTTCTATAGGAACATAAAGCCGAGAAATGGACTTCAAGCTCAGACCCTGGACACCCGCCGACCTAGACAGTCTGGTGAAATATGGCAACAACCCGAACATCGCCCAGAACATGGCCGATGTGTTCCCGCACCCCTATACCCAGGAGAAAGGTATGGCTTTCATCCAGATGGCCAGCAGCGCTACGCCCCCAAACATATTGTGCATTGAGGTGGATGGCGAGGCGGCTGGCGGAATAGGCTTGCACCCGCAGGGGGATATTTACCGCAAGAACGCCGAGATGGGCTATTGGCTGGCGGAGCCGTACTGGGGCAAGGGCATCATCACCAAAGCCATTGTGCAGATGGTGGCCTATGGGTTTGAGCACTGGGACATCAGCCGCATTTTCGCCAGACCTTTCGGCAGGAACATTGGCTCCCAGAAAGCGCTGGAAAAGGCAGGCTTTACGCTGGAGGCGCGGCTGGAAAAGACCTTCTACAAGAACGGCGCTTATGAAGATGAACTGATATACGCGGTCAGGAAAAAAGCCTGAGCTATACCTGCTATACCTAACCGTTCAGGTATAGCAGGTATAGGGACAACCTACCACCTGGATGGGTTAAACCACAAAGCCGCGAAGGGTATAAGCTCCGCGGCTTTGTGGTTAGTGTCAGGTATAGCAGTGCTTAACGACTATCCTTCCAGCTCCACATAATCGGTGCTGCGGGGCAGTTGCTGGAAGTGCTCCACCAATTCGTCGGGCAGCACGGCGAGTTTCCTTTTCAGCACATCCAACCAGGCGCCTTCTACCACTATCACCGCGGCTTTCACGCCATCGGCTTTGATGATTTCGTGCCGGATGGACCAGCGCGAGCCGTCTCTGCGGCCTTTAATCAATTCTGTGGTCACGTTCAGCTCTTCGTTGATACCCACCTCGCGCAGGTAGGTCGTCTCTTCCCGGAACAGGATAGGCCCGATGTGCAGCCGCTGGAAGGTCTTCAGGTCGAGGCCCAGTTGTTCCAGGGCCTCGATGCGGGCCTGTGCCGCGAAGTCGGCGTAGGCAGAGTGGCGCATGTGCATGTTCGCATCCAGGTGCGACCACATTACTTTGCCGGTATAGGTATGGGGCATGTTGTTTTTATATAAGGTTTGGTGACAAGCAGGAGAGATAAACGTCTCCCGGGGTGCAAAGTTAACACTTCCACTATAACACAAGCTGCCGATGGGGCATCAGGTTCATAAAACGCTCAGGTATAGCTTCGTTATAATATATTAGTTCTTATATTTACTTGTTGATTATACATTCCTTTTCAGCCTATGAGGACAACTTTACTATTCATTTTCATCAGCTTCTTCCTCCCCTCCTTTCTCGCCGCACAAAATAGCAAGCTAGAGCTCAGCAAAGTCATTGGGATACAGACAGGGATGCCCTTTGGCATAGCAGTAGATGCAGAAGATAACATATATCTGACCGATTTTAATATTATCAAATACAAGAATGGCATAAGGGATCACCATTTCAAGTTAGAAGGAACTGATAACACATCGTACGGAACCTTCAAGCTTACATTCGATAGCGACCAAAACTACTACGTGCTCAACTACAGCGGTGCCTTTGTAGAGAAATTTGACAAGCAAGGCAAATCCGTACTCAAGTTTGGCAGATATGGCACACACCCTGGAGAGTTCCGCCACCCGAACGGAATCGCGGTAGACAAAGCAGGCAACATCTACGTGACCGACAGCTATAACAACCGTATCCAGAAATTTGACCCAACCGGGCGGCTCCTGTTGACTATAAACAACAGCAGTTCCGGTTCCGGACTCAGTGAATTCTTGATTGGAATCGCGCTGGATGCGGATGGCAACATCTATACCATTGACACCCAAGCAAAAAAGGTATGCAAGTTCAGGTCGGATGGCAGGCTGATTACCCTAATCGGTACAAATGCCCAGACCCCTCAGGGCTTCGGGGCTCCATCAGATATCATACTGGACGCAGAAGGCAACATCTATGTGTCGGATACGGAGAGGAATCGGATACACGTTTTCAACCCTCAAGGACAGTACCTGCGGCACCTGGGCAAGGAGAGTGGCCGGGGAGCATTCACTGGTACGGCTACTTACATGGCCCTGAACAAGGCTGGCAACATTCTGGCAACAGACAGGCGACACAATAGCGCAAGCCTCGTCTACGAATTCAGCAAGGAGGGGGAGCTACTCAACACCCACGGCGACACCTACGCTGCCAAAGATGTAGCCCTTGATGAGTCAGGTAATGCCTTCATTGTGGACATGCATCATTATCAGGTCGTAAAGTTCAATGCCGAGGGCCAGGAAATTATGCGGTTCGGGTCATGGGGTTATGACCATGGCCAATTTGCGGCACCTGTTGCCATCTCACTGGATTTGCATGGCAACATCTATGTGCTCGACAGCTGGGGCAACTACAACGCCCACGTTCAGAAATTCAGCGCATCCGGGCAGTTCCTGGAGAGGTTCACAGATTTTGGTGAGGATATAGGGTATTTGAACTTCACGGACCTGGACATTGACTATGCAGGCAACATGTACATCACCGACTACTATGGAGGTTGTGTCAGAAAGCTTAATGCATCAGGCACTTTCGTCAACAAAATTGGTACCTGGGGCCGCAATATGGGAGAATTACATGCTCCTCTTTCCATCGCCGTGGATGCTTATGGCTTTGTGTATGTAGCAGACATCAATGGAAAACGGGTGCAGAGATTTGACCCTGCAGGGAAAGCCCTTTTACAATTCGGTCCTTTTTCACCGGAAGATGATATTTGGGACGTAGGAGCCGGTATTGACGTAGATGATGCCGGGAACACCTACCTCACCTCCTCCTATAGCCAGGCGCTGCTTCAATACAACATCCATGGCGAAATCCAGGACTCAATTAGCAGATATGGAAGCAAGGTGGCTATCAACAGCAAAGGCACCCGACTACTTTACCTGTTTGGGGACGGCAGCAATCCATTCTCCATCTACCTGGCACAAGGCAACACCCCGACAAATTACATTGAGGGAACCGTATTTCAGGATAGTATTTCGGACTGCAAACAGTCACCAGAAGAGGCAGGTATAGCAGGTATTGTGGTAGAGGCCACGCCAGGACCTTACTACGGTATTACAAATGAAAACGGCTTTTACAGTATAGCCGTAGAGCCTGGCACATACAGTTTAAGGCAAATCCTGCCGAATCAGAAAGGCCTCGCCATCAGGCAAACCTGTCCACCGGATGACCAGCCGCTTCAGGCCATCATCAGTTCAGAGAGGTCACAGGTCAACAATATCAACTTTGCGAACCAGGTCACCCTCTCCCCTCACCTCTCCGTCAGCGTCTCCTCCGACCGCCGGCGCCGCTGCTTCGAGAGTGTGACCAAAGTACGTTACGCTAATACTGGCTTCGCTGCTGCTCCTGACGCCAAGGTATACCTGCAGTTGCCCAAAGAAGTAGCGCTGCTTTCCGCTGACAAACCCTACACCCGCCTGCCTGACGGCACCTATGAATTCGCGGTGGGTACCTTAGGCGCGAACCAAACTGGCACCATCACCATACAAGACATCGTGACCTGCGGCGATGAGAGCGTGCGCGGCCGCACCGTCTGCACCCGCGCCTGGATAACGCCTTCCAACAACGCGCCGTCCAAGCCCACGCCTACCATCTCCCTCACCGCCCGCTGCAACCCCGAGACGGGCATGATTCGCTTCGTCATCCGCAACACCGGCACCGCCGGAATGGAGACCTCTGAGTTGTACCGCAAGTATGCCAACGGCGAGCTGGCCTCCATTGAGCAGTTCCGGCTGGCCGCCGGCGACAGCATGGTATTCTGGGTGCCGTCCATGGGCTATACCTGGCGCCTGGAAGCGGACCAGCCCGATGGCAACGGCGACAACAAACAGGTAAGCGTGACCATTGAAGGCTGCTCGGGCGCCGACACGACAGCCAGTACCGGCATGGTGAACCTGCTGCCCTCCGACGACGAGGAGGCCGAGGTAGCGGAAGAATGCGTGATGATTACCGACTCCTTCGACCCCAATGACAAACTAGTGACCCCTGCGGGACGCACGAAGGAACGCTATACCCCCACCAACACGGCGCTCAAGTACAAGATACGCTTCCAGAACACGGGCACCGATGTGGCCTACCGCGTGGTGGTGGTCGACACCCTCTCCGAGCACCTGGACCTTAGTACCTTACAGCTGGGTGCCGCCTCCCATACCTACCGCTACGAGGTCAGCGGCAAAGGCCGGCCGGTACTCACCTGGACCTTCGACAACATCCTGCTCCCTGACTCCACGGCCAATGAGCCGGGCAGTCACGGCTACATCCAGTTCAGCATCAAACCCAAAGCCGATTTGCCGGAGAAGACCTTGGTGGAGAACTTCGCCGATATCTTCTTCGACTTCAACTCGCCCGTGCGCACCAACGTGACACAGAACCGCATCTACGACATGCCGCCGGTAATCAGCGAGAAGGTACGAGTGGACAAAAAGGAAGTGCTGGCCACACCCGGCATCACGGCCTTCGCGCCGGCAGCCGGTAAGTATAATGCAGAAGTGACCATCACCGGAGAGAAGTTCTCGGCAAAGGCAACCGACAACCAGGTATACCTGAACGGCGTACCGGCCACAGTGCTGAGCGCCTCTGCCACGGAGCTTAAAGTACGGGTTCCAATAGGCGCTGCAACGGGTGCCTTGAAGGTGGTGACGCCGGATGGTGCCATCAGCACTACCAAAAATTTCGAGGTATACCAGCCGCCGGTGCTCAGCAGCTTCAGTCCGGCCGAAGGTATAGCGGGCTCTGCCGTCACGCTCCAGGGCGCACAACTTCATCCAGAACAGATTCAGCGCCTCACGCTAAATGGACTTGACTTGGAGATTGTCAGCAACACCGCCCAAACGTTGACGGTCAAGGTGCCGGCCCAGGCGAAGACCGGAAAGTTCGAGCTTGTGACCAAAGGCGGCGAGGCTACAAGTGCTACCTCCTACGTGGTATGGCACCAGCCCAGCATTCACAGCCTCAGCAAGTCAACCGACATTGTAGGGGCTACTATACGCATAGAGGGAGAGAATTTCGCTTCGACAAAGGAGCGCAACAAGGTGTACTTCGGTCAGGTGCCTGCCCAGGTGGTGGAGGCTACTGACGAGTGGCTGTCGGTGCAGGTGCCGGCGGGCGCCCAATCAGGCGCTGTGCTGGTGGAGACACCAGGCGGAAAAGCCACCAGCCCGACTCCCTTTGAACTGATTCCGGGACCGCAATTTGCAGCTATGAAGCCAGCCAGAGGAACGGTAGGCACGGAAGTCGAAATCGACGGGCTTCACTTTGGCATCATGGGGCAGCAGGACCGCATCGCGTTCAACGGGGAGCCGGCGCTGGTGCTGGCGTCGTCGGGCAACAGGTATAGGGTTCAGGTGCCGCGCGGGGCCGCAACCGGCAAAATCAGCATCACCGGATACGGTGGCGTGGCCCACAGTACCGCCGATTTCGTGGTGGAGGAGCTGGCACCGGCCGAGGCCATCCAGGTATACCCGAACCCTACTTCCGGCCGCTTCACCGTCAACCTGAGGCACGCGGATTTTGACGTGCAGGCCGTGGAGGTATACGATGCCCTAGGAAGGCTAGTGCACACCACCAACGTGCAGAGCCCGCGCCCTGAGCTGATGGACATAGCCATACCTTCAGCGAAATCTGGCCTCTATACCCTCCGCATCCAAACCGACAGGGGCACAATCACCAAGAAACTGACGGTACTGTAGCACCGTGCTGGTCTCAAACACAGGCGCCGCTTAGTTTCTGCTAAGCGGCGCCTGTGTTTTAACTTCCTGGTTGTTTAGTATCCATTCTCAATCCCTATAACTAAGGAATATAATAAGGAATACAGCTAGTAAAGTCACTAGAAGATTTATCCCTAATGTCCAATTAGCAACATGAGTTGGTTTATCAGACTTCATTACTTTCTTTAGGTATGCCTTATTAACGCCATACATTACCAGCAAAAGCAGGGCGATTTCTGCTGCGATAAATCCCATCCCAATTGCTGAGTAAAGTGACAGGTCGTCTCTCAACCTACCATCTTCCCATTTGAAACTATCTGGAATAATAAAATCATTTAGATAGGTTGCTGCAAAGGCTAAAGCTATGAAGCCAAAGCATTGGAATAGGATATTATACGCTATGTAAAACGCCTTTAACAAAATGTTACCACTACCTAACGTCACTGATTTTTGAGTTCAATTATTAGCCATACCGCCAAGTTTCTGCTAGGAAGCGAACACCTCCTCCGGATTCTTGAAGGCTTTGAACTCGAGTGGGTTCTGGCTGTGGTCGAGTATGAACATGGTGCGCTGCTCCCCCACTTCTCCCTCATACCGGGTATAGGGCTCCACCACGAAAGGCACCTGGTGTTGCACGAGTCGGTCCCGCACCTGGTCAAACTGTTCATAGGTCAGCAGGCAACCGAAATGCGGCACCGGCACGCTGATGCCTGCCACCTTGCCGCAGTAGTCCGGCTCTGGTATGTTGGAGCTCACGTGCGCCGACAGCTGATGCCCGAAGAAGTCGAAGTCAATCCAGTTCTCGGTGCTCCTCCCCTCCTGGCAGCCCAGTATGTCCACGTAAAAACGGCGGGTGGATTGGATGTCCTTTATCTTGAAAGCGTAATGGAATGGGTTCATATGATTAGTATCCTTTGGTTCGTGAAACAACGTTAAGAAGCGGCTCCTTTTTCTGGAGGCGGTCGTAGTTCTCCAGAATCTGCTCGACGGCCGATTCGGGATTGGTGACGCTGGCGATGTGTGGGGTCACGTTGATGCGCGGATGTGACCAGAACGGGTGGTTCTCCGGCAGCGGCTCTTCCCGGAACACATCCAGGCTGGCGCCCGACAGGTGCCCGTCATCCAGCATCTCAATCAAGTCTTGCTCCACCAGGTGCTCCCCACGGGCCACATTGATTATGAAAGCGTCTTTTGGCAGTTTTTGAAAAGTTTCCTTATTCAGGATGTTCGCGGTCTCCGGCGTCAGCGGGAGCAGGCAAACGAGTATCCTGGAGGAGGCCAGGAAGGCATCCAGTTCCTCTGGACCGGCGTACGTGCCGATGTCCTCCAGCACCTTCGGGGACTTGGCCCAGCCCTGCACCCGGAACCCGAGTTTGCGCAACTGAAGCGCCGTATAGCTGCCCAGCACCCCCAGCCCCATCACCCCGATACCGAGGTCCTGGGTGCGCAGGTACCGCTTCTGCGCCCAGGTTCGCTCTCGTTGCGCTTCTTTGTACCCATCCAAATCCCGTACATGGTTCAGCACCAGTGCCGTCACGAAAGTAGCCATGTCGTGGGTCAGGTTCTCATCCACGATGCGCGTAATCTGCACCTGCGCAGGCAGGTCCGGGTCGCGGAGTATATGGTCTACCCCTGCCCCGGTGGAGGCGATGCACTTCAGGTTAGGGAACTCCTGGAAGGCACCCAATGGATGGTTCCAGGCCAAAGCAAACTCGATTTCCTCGGGTGCCCCGGCATCCGGGTATACACGCACGTCCAGGTCGGGTCGCTTCGCTTTCAGGGTATCGACCCAGTGGCGGATGTAACGGCTTTGGTTAACAATGATAATGGGCATAGAGCGTACTGGTTTCAGAATCAGAAGCTGGTCTCGGGAGAGGCCTAGCAAGTATAAAAGCCTGCTTACGCATCTCCCCGGAAAATCTACGGTTAAAATTAACTAATCTTGTCTAATTCTTGTTAAAAGAGGATGCCGTCAAAGCAGTACAAATAGTACCGCGCTTTGGCTGAGAGACATACACAGAAAAAGGAAACCTATGGAGAGCCTAAGCTCAAAAAGATATAAAAAAGAATTCGTCAGCACCTTTCCGGGTGATGACAGTGGCAGCCTGCAACCCCGCCAGACGCCGGGCATGCTGTACAGCAAAGCCATACCTACGCCCGTCGAAAAACCTACGCTCTTGGCCTGGTCAGAGGAGCTGGCCGAAGCACTAGGTATACTGAAACCAACAGACCAGCAGGAAATCGACATACTCGGCGGCAACCTTGTCACGGACACCATGTACCCTTACGCATCCTGCTACGCCGGGCACCAGTTCGGGCACTGGGCCGGGCAGTTGGGCGATGGCCGCGCCATTACCTTGGGCGAGTGGGAAGCGCCGGACGGCAAAAGCTGGGAACTGCAACTCAAAGGCGCAGGCCCAACCGCCTACTCCCGACGCGCTGATGGCCGTGCGGTGCTGCGCTCTTCGGTGCGCGAGTACCTCATGAGCGAGGCCATGCATTACCTGGGCATACCTACCACCCGTGCCCTGAGCCTGGTCAGCACCGGTGAGCCTGTGCTCCGCGACATGTTCTACAACGGCAACGCCGCCTATGAGCTGGGAGCTATTGTGATGCGCGTGGCGCCCAGCTTTCTGCGTTTCGGCAATTTTGAGATGCTGAACGCCCGTAAAGAGGTAGACAGCCTGCGCCAGCTGGTGGACTGGACCATCAGCCGCTATTACCCACACATCACCGGCGAGGACAAAGTGGTTACTTGGTTCAAAGAAGTGGTGGAGCGCACCGCCAGCCTGATGGTGGAGTGGCAGCGCGTGGGTTTTGTGCACGGCGTGATGAACACCGACAACATGTCCATTCTCGGTCTTACCATCGACTACGGTCCCTACTCCTTCGTGGACAACTACGACCCGAACTTTACGCCCAACACAACCGATTTGCCTGGCCGCAGGTATGCCTTCGGCAAGCAGCCGTCCATCGGCTACTGGAACCTGGGCTGTTTGGCGGGCGCTCTCCTGCCTCTAGTAGAAAAAGACCAATTGCTGGCTACCCTGGAGAGTTACCAGGAAATCTACTGGACGAAATACTATACCATGATGGGCAACAAACTGGGACTGGACGAACTGCGGGTGGAGGACATAGCGCTCATCAAGAAGCTGGAAGAGATGCTCAATATCGTTCAACCTGATATGACCATCTTTTTCCAGCTCCTCATCGACCTGCCGCTGTCGGTGGAGAGCGCTGAGCAGGCAGAGGCGCACTTCAGGGAAGCGCTGTATGAGGAATTAACTGCAGACCAAAGAGAATCCCTCTATACCTTTGCCACAGATTACCTGACGCGTCTGAACACCAACACCATCCGGCGGCAGGATTCGCAGAGGCGTATGTGTAAAACCAGTCCGCGGTTTGTGCTGCGCAACTACCTGCTGCACCAGGCTATTGAGGAGCTCGAGAAAGGCGAAAATACTTTGTTCCTAAAGCTGCAGGAAGCGATAAAGGAACCATACTCCGATAAGTACGATGAGTTCTTCCAGACCAGGCCAGGCTGGGCTACTCAAAAGGCAGGCTGCTCCATGCTGTCTTGTAGTTCGTAGGTAGCTGCTGCTGTCATTCTTTCTTTGTCATTCCGACGAAAGGAGGAATCTGTTACCACAGCCACCGCCGATTCGAGCGCAGCGGGAACCGGCGGTGAGCTATGAGATTAGGCAACAAATCAATCTCACAAAAGCCTGCATCTGCGCTGGCGCTGGATGTGCGGCCGGAAGGGCGTGAGATTCCTCCTTTCGTCGGAATGACAATACAGAAAACCATTGGATGATAAGTGGAAATAGTGCAACAGCCACTCACATGGTAGGCTGAGAGTATCTTCCAAAAAACAAAAAAGCTTCTGAGCAATCAGAAGCTTTTTCTATGCATGCGCACCGGGAACATGCGGTAATCCATCAGGCTGAGGGCGTATGGGTAACCCCGCCAATGTATGATGGGCACGTGCCTGGGTGGGCTGGGTGGCTTGTTGTCAGGTATAGCCAGCATGGCGTTGCCGATGTAGGACAACTCCGTCAGGTCTATACCTGTGCGGGAAGAGATGTGGTGCAGGAATGTGGACTTTTCTGTATCGGGTGAGGTATAGGAAATCTCACGCGACAGAGTCCCTCCGCCCTCCGTCTCCACCGAATAGTACACCCGCGAATAGGTATCCAACGCGACGGCCGGAACCGTCAGCACGGGTGTGTTTGCCTGCAGCATGTCCGGCTGGTAGATGGGTGCCTGGTTGGCCACCCGCTTCACCATTTCCGTCACCTTCTGCGCGGTATAGATGCCCTTGATTGTTTCGGCTTCTATACGCTTCAGCACGTTCTCCACCTTTGACTCGAAATGCCCGTCGTTGTTGACAGGCTGCTCCATCCGTGGCCGCACCTGAGGTTGTGGCGGCCGAACTTGGGGCTGTGGAGGACGCACCTGTGGCGGTGGAGTCCCAAGAGGCTTCGCGACTGGGGAAGCTCGCTTCTGCTCCTTCTCCGGCACGAAGGTATCGGCCACATGCCGCTGGTGCACGTTGATGATGGTGGTAAAGGTGTTCAGGAAATGCTCCGTGTTCCGCACATGGAACAGCTCCAGTTCATGCGCCCGCTTCTTCGAAACCAGGTAGTTGTGTATTTGCTTCGACTTCTCGAACACAGACAGAATCTTATCGGCATGCGGTGTCCCCTTGTAACGGTCGTACAAGGTATGCAGTGCGTTCAGCCGGGCGTTGGAAGCGCGAATGTAGTGCACCGCCTGCACATCGGCACCGCCGGGATTCACCAGCACGGTGCGGGTGCCCTCCTGTTCCATACCGAAAAGAGAGCGGAAGAATCTTCTCATTTTGTCAGGATACGTTTCAGGTGCTGCGTCTCTATCTCCACCTGCAGCTTCTCCGACATCTTCATCTCCTCGAAAATGCCGTCCAGGTGCTGGATGTACAAGTCCAGCACAGCGTCCTGTTCCTGCGACAGAATGCCAGGCTGTTTGGTCACTTCCTTGTTATCGTTCTCTGCCATTATTCTATTTCAATCTGCTTTGATTTGCCGAAGGTGCCGATGATTTTGCTATTGAGCTCCTCCTGCACCTGCGCCAGTTCCTTTACGGCTTCGGCCCGCTTTTTACTGCCCTCTTCCGATATTTTGATGACCTGGTCCAGCGTTTCCACCATATCCTTGTTCACTTTCTTGAGCGTCTCCACGTCCACGATGCCGCGCTCGTTTTCCTGGGCCGCTATCACCACGTTCTTCTTGAGCAGCTCCGAGTTCTTGCGCAGCATCTCGTTGGTGGTGTCGGTCACCTTTTTCTGTATCTCCAGGGCTTTGCGTTGTTTCTCCAGTCCCAGCGCGATGGCCACCTGCTGGCGCCATACCGGAATCACCGTCACGATGGAGTTCTGGATTTTCTGCGCCAGCACATCGTTTGTGGTCTGAATCATGCGTATCTGCGGCATGGACTGCGTGGCGATGGTATGCGACAGCGTGAAGTCGTGCACCTTCTTCTCGAGGCGCTCCTTGAAGGCAATCATGTCACTCAGGCGCTGCACGGCCAGTTCATCCTGCCCGCTGGTCTCCACTTCCTCTTGCAACTTGGGAATGATGTTGTTCTCAATCTCCTCTATCTTGAGGCGGCCCGCAGCAATCACCGAGCGGATTTCGTGGATGTACTCCACGGCCTGGTTGAACATCACCTCCAGGCTGGTCGAGTCTTTCATCACGCTCTGGCGCGTGCGCTCCAGCTTCACCACCACGTCATCGACGTTGGCCGACACGGTGTTGTACTGCGTGGCCAGTTGCTTCGACTTGTCTGCGAACTTCTTCACGAAGGGCAGCCGTGAAAAGAAGCCCGGTTTCTCCGACTCGTCAATCTTAATCATGTTAATCTGGTTGAGCAGCTCGTTGATGGCCTCGCCGGCCTCGCCTGAGTCCTTGGCCTTCACCTTCGTGAGCAGCTCGTTGGAGTAGTGGCCCAGCTTGCGCTGCGTCTCCACTCCGAAGTTGCTGAGGCTATCCGGGTTGGCAGGGTCTATGGTTTTGGAAATGGCCAGCGCTTTCTGCTTAATCAGCTCCTGGTTCTCGGCAATCGTGATGTTGGTGTTTTTTTCCATCGTGTTTTATTTACCTGTGTAGGTTGTGGTGTATAACGTCTAAGGATGTGAGGTATTTCTTGATGTTCTCATGCCGCTCGGTAGTCTCGTACCACTCAATCTCGCTCAGAGGCAGGTACTCGCCCAGCAGGCCGTGCACCTCCTTGAGCAGCGCCTCCCCTTTCTTGGTCCGGAACTCCGGGTTTTTGTAGTAGGCGCTTAGGTACTCCACCTTTACCTGACCGGTCGTGGTGACGGCCAGTTCCCGCACCTCCACCACCAGTTCAGAGGTCTTGTTGTTGTCGGTCACGACTGTTTTGTATACGCCTTTGTTTCCTTCCTCCAGCGCTATAGTGCACTTCTCCTTCACCTCCTGCAGCGCCTTGCGCAGTTTTCGGTTCGGGATGATGTAGTGCCCCACGATATACCCCAGCAAAGCCGCTATAAGGAATGTCCAAAATATTGCCATTGGTAATGAAGTTAATGAAAAAGTCTGTTATGTAATGAAGTAAAAATTAGCGAGGTTATCAAATGCAAGCCACCTTGTGGCGCCTGCTATACCTTGTCTATACCTTTGAAACACGATGTTTGCCTGTCCTGTTCCGCTCACGCCCTTCACATTGTGTTTCATCTCTATACGCGGAACCAACCGGGCGGGCTGTTCAGTGTCAGGGGGATAACGGACCGATTTACCGTATGTTGCCCGCGCAGCCAAGCCTGCCTTGGGATTATCCTAAAAAGTTATGGAGTGGCTCTCTTGTAGTCTCAGTTCTGCGTCAGGATGCGGCCTGCCAGCTGCAATTCGCTTTGAAGGGTTAATTCCCTATTTTTGTAGCTATACCTATACCTTGGTTGTGACACAGGCACAGCCTGATTGACAGACACCCTTATGCAACACCGGCATTTCATGCTCCACAAGCCCTACGGCTACATCAGCCAGTTCGTGACTGACAAGAAAAAGAAGAAGCTGCTCGGCGACCTGCACGACTTCCCGGCCGGCACCATGGCCATCGGAAGGCTGGATGAAGCCAGCGAAGGCCTGCTACTCCTGACCACCGACGGCAAGATGAGCGAGCAGGTGCGCAGCAAGCACATCGAAAAGGAATACTATGCCCAAGTGGACGGGCTGATAACCGAGGAGGCTATTGAACAACTGCAACAGGGTGTGGCCATTGGCCTGTATGGCGAGCAATACGGCACCCGCCCCTGCACCGCCTTCCGCCTAGAGGCAGCCCCCGACTTCCCGGAGCGCAGCCGCCGGATACGCGATGACCGCCATGGCCCTACCAGTTGGGTCTCCATCACGCTGACCGAGGGCAAGAACCGGCAGGTGCGCAAGATGACAGCCGCCGTGGGTTTCCCGACGCTGCGCCTGGTGCGCGTGCGCATCGGCAACCTGCACCTGCACGACATGCCTTCCGGGGCGGTAATCGAGGTGGACGAAAGCGTACTCAATAGCCAGGTGGTGTCACCCGCTGCCCAGAATATTTGATTCGCATTTTAAACCATCCCGTCCCTCCATAGTCTGTGCATCAGGTATAAACAGCCTTCGCGCTATGCCCGCTCAGATTTTGTGGCTACATTCAAGACGCAAAACACCCGAAACAGCAAAACATACCTTACCTATACCTTAACTTAACCATGAAGAAAAACCCTATTCACATGCTGGCGCTGGCGCTGATGCTGTCGGGCAGCGTGGGCGGAACCGCCTTCGCGCAACAACCGCAGCAACAGCAGACCCAACAAAAACAAGACCCGGTCATCCAAAACATCATCAAGATGGCCACCGAAGACTCCCAACTCGAAAAGCTGGGCCACGAACTGATGGACGGCATCGGTCCCCGTCTGGTAGGCACGCCGCAGATGGAGCAGGCGCACAACTGGGCCGTGAACAAGTACAAAGGCTGGGGCATTGAGGCCCGCAACGAGAAGTGGGGCGAGTGGCGCGGCTGGGAACGCGGCGTGACGCACGTGGACATGGTGCACCCGCGCCTGAAGACACTGGAAGCCATTCAGCTGGCCTGGAGCCCGGCGACCCCATCCAAAGGCGTGACCGCTGAGGTCATCGTCCTGCCAGAGTTCGCCGATTCACTTGCCTTCCAGAAGTGGTTGCCCAATGCCAAAGGCAAAATGGTGATGATATCCATGAACCAGCCAAGCGGCCGCCCGGAGTATAACTGGAAAGAGTTTGCCACGCCGGAGTCGCTGGAGAAAATGCAGAAAGAGCGCGATGCCCAGAACGAGGCCTGGCGCAAGCGCATCAGCGCCACCGGCAAAAACGCCCGTACGCTGCCTGTCGCCCTGGAGAAGGCAGGCGCAGCCGGCATCGTGATGTCGAACTGGTCGCAAGGCTTTGGCGTGAACAAAATCTTCGGTGCGAACACCAAGAAAATCCCTACCATCGACATCGCTTTGGAAGACTATGGCATGCTCTACCGCCTGGCCGAGAACGGTGGCAAGCCACGCATTAAGGTGGTAGCCGAGTCGAAGCATGCGAAGAAGCCGGTTCCGACCTTCAACACCATCGCCGAAATCAAAGGCACCGAGAAGCCGGATGAGTACGTGATTCTGTCGGCTCACTTCGACTCCTGGGATGCTGGAACGGGCGCCACCGATAATGGCACCGGCACCATCATGATGATGGAGGTGATGCGCATCCTCAAGCAGGTATACCCGAACCCGAAACGCACCATCCTGGTGGGTCACTGGGGCAGCGAAGAGCAAGGCCTGAACGGCTCACGCGCTTTTGTGGAGGACCATCCGGAAATCGTGAAGAAAACGCAGGCCCTGTTCAACCAGGACAACGGCACCGGACGTGTGGCCAACATCTCCGGCCAGGGCTTCCTGCACGCCTACGACTACATGGGCCGCTGGCTGAGCGCCGTGCCGCGTGAAATCACTAAGGACATCCAGACCTCCTTCCCGGGTATGCCGGGCGGCGGCGGCTCCGACCACGCCTCATTTGTGGCCCTGGACGCGCCTGCCTTCATGCTAAGCTCCCTGAGCTGGTCTTACGGCAACTATACCTGGCACACCAACCGCGACACCTACGACAAGGTGGTGTTTGACGATGTGCGCAGCAACGTGATTCTGGCAGCCATACTGGCCTACAAAGCAAGCGAAGACCCACAAACGACTTCCCGTGAGCGTAGCGTACTACCTCTGAACCCACGCACTGGCGAGCAGATGACCTGGCCACAAGCAAGGCCTGCCACCCGCAAAGGTGGTTTGGACTAAGCTTAGCCTATACCTTCAGCAACAATAAAAGGCCGCCTTACCAGGCGGCCTTTTATGTTCAAAGCTGACAAACCTCATCTTTCAAGGTGACAACTAGCATTCTTTTCCCGGAAATGAAGTCGTAACTTTGAAATTAGAGAAGAAGCAACGCCTTCACAGTCACCTCTCAACAAAAGACCAGCGCCATGAAAACTATATTGGTCCCCATCGATTACTCCCGCGATTCGCAAAACGCGCTTTCATTCGCTCTTGAGACAGCCCGTTTGACAGGTGCGGAAATCATTCTGTTCCACGCCTTCTTTCCAATCACGTCTCCTCCTGCCGCCTACGACGTGGCCGATGTGGTGCTGGCACTGGAAGAAGGCCGCACAAAAGACCTGGCAGCATTCGCCACTACAACTGTGCAGGAGTTGATTGAAAAATCGGCTACAACGAACTTAACCGTAGGATATGACCAGGTTAGCATCCGGTCTGTTGCCAAAATGGGCACTCCGTTTAAGCTAATCCTCAAAGCACTTGATAAGTACAAGGTGGACCTGGTGATTATGGGGATGCAAGGAGGCGGTTCCATCAGCCAGGCGGTGCTGGGGAGCACGACCCTCTCGGTAATGCAGGCCAGCCTGGTCCCGGTGCTGGCCATTCCGAAGGGAGTAAGCTTTACGCCGGTCAAGTCGGTTGTCTTTGCCGTTAACCTAAACAAATTGCCTGCGGCCGTTGACCTGCACCTGCTGCGCGAATTTCTCCTGGTCAGCGAAGCAAAACTTCACTTACTGCACCTATACCGCAACAATAGCCAGCAAGTGAAATTCGACGCTCGTCCTGCGTTAAAAACCATCACGGAGAAACTGGAAGGCGTTCCGTACAAGGTCTCATTCGATGTCGCGGAAGATGTGGCTGCCGGTATCCAGCAGTTCATCCAGGAAAAGGCAGCCGACCTGCTGGTGCTGCTCCCGCAGAAACATAACTTCATCGAAAAGCTGCTGGATAGAAGCGTAACCGGCAGGATTACGGCACACCCGTTGGTGCCCTTGTTGGCTTTGCCCTTCGGCTCATTGCCGCCTGTCGCTCCTGCTATGGAGCAGGAAGTACTGGCCGGCTAAACGCTAGCTATACCTATACCCAGAATCCTTCTCCCCAGCAGAAGGATTCTTTAGTTAAAAGGTGTTCCAGCAGGTAAATAACTTGCTGTCTGCAGCGACCTTGCTCCATCCCCAGGCGCGGCTGGCTCCTGCAGTCTTTCGATGGCCGTAATAGGTATAGGCAGCAGCCATCACTTTTTAAAGTTCTTTTGGATTCGAAGTGTAACAACTGTACTGTTTCATAACCCGCTCCTTCTTTCTATATTAGCTTCACCCTATACCTCCGCACACAGTACTCTGGTCATGAAAAAGCTGTTCCTGCTCCCCTTTCTCTTCAACCTGCTGCTAACGGCCGCCCAACCAACACCTGTGCTTGCCCAATCACCAGGTATAGCGCAGGAGACCAATATAGAACAGGCGCTCAGGAAGAAACATTGGCAGACGGAAAAGGTGGGGCGGGGCATGCGCTGGAAATACTACCACGGCAACGGGTTGTTCGCGTCTCGCCAGAGCATCAACATGCTAGATATCAACCTGCGCAAAGCAGGTATACAGGTAAGGTTCGCCTATTCTGACTCCACACGAATTAAAACCAGCGACTTCGCTAGGGAGCAGGGCGCTGTGGCCGCCATAAACGGCTCTTACTTCGATGTGAAGAACGGAGGCTCTGTGAACTTCTTCCGGACTGGCGGGCAAATCAACGCGACCTCTACCCCACAGCTTCCTGCCTACCGGGAGAACGCGGCCATCGCGGTGGATGTAGCAGGCAAAGTCTCCATCATCCGGAAACCGAAGGCAGGCTGGGAAACCACCGCTATACCTGAACTGCTGTCATCGGGACCCTTGCTGGTCTTCGGTGGCCAGGTTGAGGCTATGGTGCCTCAAGCGTTTAACACCAACCGGCACCCGCGCACGGCCATCGGCATCACCTCAGACAACCACCTCCTGCTGGTCACCGTGGATGGTCGCTCGGCAGAGGCACAGGGTATGACGAACGCGGAGCTGGCCCAACTCATGCTGACCCTCGGCTGCACCGAGGCGCTCAACCTGGACGGCGGCGGCTCCACCACCCTATGGATTGACGGCAGAGGCACCAACGGCATCGTGAACTTTCCCAGCGATAACAAAGCTTACGACCACGAAGGTGAACGCGCCGTGGCCAACAGTGTGCTCATCTTAAAGAAGGGAAGAGATTAAAATCCGGTAATGCTGAAAAGGCTAAAATCGTACCTTTGCCAAAACACCATTCAGCATTCCCCTTTATGCCTCATACCTTTACCGCCATTGATTTCGAAACAGCGCAAGGCAAGCGCTGGAGCATCTGCCAGGTAGGCCTGGTCCGCATTGAGAATGGACAGATAACACAGAAAATCAACAAGCTGGTCTGCCCGCCGGACAACTTTTACTTCTACCGCAATACCGAAATACATGGCATCCGGCCGCAGGACACCTGCCATGCCCCTACCTTTGATGCCGTGTGGAGCGAGTTGAAGCCCTACATCCAGCATCAGACGGTGGTGGCGCACAACGGCTCCTTCGACTTCAGCTGCCTCCGCCATACCTTGGAGTACTACCGTGTGGAGCAGCCTACTTATGAGCAGCAGTGCACCCTCAAAATCTACAAGAAAGATTTGGCCAGCCTCTGCCGGGAACACAAAATCCAACTAAACCACCACGATGCCCTATCCGATGCACTGGCCTGCGCGGAGCTATACCTGCGGGCCCTGCGGAACTGAGAAAACCCTGCGCATGCTGCAAGGCCGGGACTCCGGATAGAAAGAAGCAGGCTAACTGATTGGCTGCGTTTTTTTGCTATACCTTTCCCGGGCCTCCAGTATCTGGTTGATGTTCAATTTGGCCCAGTCCGCCAATGCCAGAAGCTGTAGCAGCAGGCTCTTCCCCAATGGGGTGAGACTATATTCCACCCGCGGCGGAATCTCAGGGTATACGGCTCTGCTCACGAGGCCATCCTCCTCCAAAGAGCGGAGCGTTACTGTGAGCATGCGTTGGGATACGCCCGTGATTTGCGCTTTGAGCTCGTTGAAACGCAGCTTCTCCTGCTTGCCCAGCATCAGGATGGTGTAGATGGACCACTTGTCGCCAAAACGGGCTAAAATGTCTTTCACTGGGCAGCATTCCTCCGATTCCCCCTTGCCGCACATAATTTCCGCTATCTTTTCCTGAACCCTAAGCTGCTGATTCTCAACATTAGTTACTGCCATGATACCAAGTGTTAGGTGAGTGCCTTCTTGCCAGACTCAAATATACGCAGTAATTTTGAGTTACTAAAAGTAACCTAGTTATGAAACGTTACTAGAAGTTTAACTGTTGTATAGACATGAATATCCTAGACTCACTGAAATGGCGCTACGCGTCCAAACGAATGAATGGCCAGCGTGTGCCATCCGATAAAGTAGAAACCATCCTGGAGGCCATCCGCCTCGCCCCTTCCTCCATGGGCCTGCAGCCCTACTCGGTGCTGGTGATTAAGGACGAGGAACTGAAGAAGCAAATCAGGCCAATTGCCATGAACCAGGCGCAGATTGAGGAAAGCTCGCACCTGCTGGTGTTTGCCGCCTGGGACAATGTCACACCAGAGCACATAGAGGAGTTCATCCAGCACACGGCTTCGGTGCGTAATATGCCGGCAGAGGCCCTGGCCGACTTCAAGAACAGTCTGCTGCAGATGGCCGCCGGCCGCACGCAGGAGCAGAACTTCAACTGGGCCGCCCGCCAGGCCTACATCGCCTTTGGCACCGCCCTGGTAGCCGCCGCCGCTGAGCACGTAGACGCCACCCCGATGGAAGGATTCGATGCAGCCGTTTTGGACGAACTGCTGAACCTGAAGGAAAAAGGGCTGCGCAGCGTGACCCTGATGCCGCTCGGCTACCGCGATGCCGACAACGACTGGCTGGCGAAGCTGCCCAAGGTGAGAAGGCAGAAAGAAAAACTCTTTCTGGAGGCATAACCGTAAGATATACAAGGCTACAGCCGTCAAGCATCCAACAAACAGGTGCCTGACGGCTTCCATTTTAAATACCCATGACATGAGCAAGCAGAAAATAAAGATTGACATTTTTTCAGACATCAACTGCCCCTGGTGCTACATCGGTGAGAAGCGCCTGCAGAACGCCTTGCAAAAGGTAGAGGACAAGTATGAGGTGGATGTCCATTTCAAGGCTTTCGAGCTGAACCCCAACATCCCGCAGGAAGGCATGACCCGACTGGATTACTTCAAAGGCAATTACGGCGAACAGATGCTGGCGCAGATTCCAACCATGGACAGCCGCATGACCGAAACAGGCGCTGCCGAAGGGATTGACTTCCATTTCAGCGACGACATGACGGTGAACAACACCTTCAACGGGCACCGCCTTATTTGGCTGGCCGAGCAGTACGGGGTGCAGGAGGCGGTATCCAATGCCCTGTTCAAAAGCTACTTTACCGAGGGCAACAACATGAACGATACAGAACTGCTCAAGCAGGTAGGTATAGCGCATGGTATACCTGCTGAGAAGCTAGAGGGCTTTTTTGAAGGCGAAGTAGGCAAAAAGGAAGTGCGCGAAATGGAAGCCTTTGCGCAGACGGCCGGCATCACGGGCGTTCCGGCCTTCATCATCAACGACAAGTACCTGGTAAGTGGCGCGCAGCCATCCGAAACGTTCCTGCAGGTGTTCCAGCAGGTTGCTCCGGCCATCGAGAAACTGGACATCGAGGGTAACAGCTGCAGCGTGGATGGCGTGTGCTAATCTCGCCCTCTCCTATACCTGTTCGTACCTATTTCAAACGTAATGCAACCTATGGAAAGCAACAGAAAAAAGCTTAGTGATATAAAACTGTCCGTACTCGACCTGGTGCCGATACGGGATGGCAAACCGATAGCCGACTCCTTTGCCAACAGTCTGGAACTGGCCCGTCACGTGGAGCGGCTCGGCTACACCCGCTTCTGGATGGCTGAGCACCACAACATGCCTGGTATCGCTAGTTCGGCCACAGCCGTGCTGATTGGCTACATCGCCGGCGGCACTTCGACTATCCGCGTTGGCTCAGGCGGTATTATGCTACCCAACCACGCGCCCCTCATCGTGGCCGAGCAGTTTGGCACCTTGGAGTCGCTCTACCCAGGCCGCATCGACCTAGGATTAGGGCGGGCGCCGGGGACCGACCAAGTCACGGCCATGGCGCTCCGCCGCGACCTACAAGGCTCCGTGGAGGATTTCCCGAACCATGTGGCCGAGCTGCGGCAGTACCTGAGCGCCTCCAACAGCACCGCCCGCGTGCGCGCCATACCTGGCGAGGGCCTCGACATACCTGTGTGGCTGCTGGGCTCCAGCACCTATGGGGCGCAGCTGGCTGCCATACTGGGCTTGCCTTACGCTTTCGCCAGTCACTTCGCTCCGGCCGCCCTTCAAGTCGCCTTGAAGGTATACCGTGAAAACTTCCGCCCATCTGATACCTTGAAAGAACCCTACGCCATGGCTTGCGTGAACGTGGTGGCGGCTGACACAGACGAAGAAGCTGAGCGTTTGGCCACGACGGTATACAACTCTTTTCTGAACGTGATTAGAGGAAAAGCATTACCCATGCAACCCCCAGTCGATGACATGGAGGGGATATGGGATAGGTCTGAGAAGTTCGCGGTGCAGCAGATGCTACGTTATTCATTCATCGGCAGCCAAAGAACCATCCGGGCAGAATTGCAGGGCTTTCTGAATGAGACCCAGGTGGACGAGATTATGGTGACCACCGGCATCTACGACCCATCCGCTAGACAATACTCTTATGAACTACTGGCAGAAGCTTGCAAAGAAGTCGTGAAAAGCTAACATGTCAGATTATTTGCTTCGGTTACCATTGCCAGCATTCCAAATAACATAGAAAACGAAAAGCGCAGGTATAGCTCCTGCGCTTTTCGTTTTCTATTATTTTCCTCCCTCCTTCTTTTCACGGGGCGGGCTGATCATGATGTGGGCGCCATGGGTGCCCGGGTGCATCAACCAAGGCATGGCCACCGAACCTTCGTCCGGCTTTAGCGGCAGGCCTGTGCTCTCGGCAGTAGCGTAAGGGATGTACACTACGTAGCGCAGGTAGCCGTTTTTCACTTCCCCTGTTGCCTTGTCCACATCCTCATCCATGGCAGCATATACAAACAGGGAAGTCGGTTGCTTGGGCATTTTCAGGGTACCGCTCTTGGCTTCTTTTTCTCTGGTGTCAAATATCTCCTTGGTGCTCTTCCCAGCCTTTCGTAGCTCCCGCCCGCGTGCCATGAACGGCTCCAAATCGCGGTGATAGCAGGACACGGAAAAGCCCTCTTGGCTAGGGTCATCTGCCAGGCAAACGAGCTCGTTGCTGCCTTTGCGCAAAGTCACTAACTCCCCTTTCTGGTTATAGCCTAGCACTGTGGCCGCAGCCCGCTGGTCAACCGGAGCAGCCAGCACGGCCCCTTTTATCTGCCGGTCTGTTGAAGGCACGGTTATCTGTGCTTGTGCGTTGTACCCGCAAAGAAACAGTACGAAAAGAGCAAATGTGAATTTCATAGGTCTGTCGGTTTGATGTGATGGAATCTCTGCCCGCAATTCACGCTCTGCCATAGCAGCCAGCGGGTTACAATATTTTCCCTTTACGAGCATTACACAATAAAAGACATTCCGGCAGCCGGGACATAGTACATGTGGCCCTCTGTGCACAGGTGGCCTTGTTATAATTTCTGAAAATTTTATACTATATTGAAGGTATAAAAACTATGCCCCGCGCCCATGGCAGAACCCAACTACCGCCTGCAATACTACATGTTCCTGTTCAGCAAGCACTTCCGCAAAATCCTACTTGGATTGGTGCTGCTCATTCTTCTCCTCACATCTGTGAAAACAGTAGGCCCCGAAGAAGAAGGCGTGGTCCTATACGTGGGCCATTATGACCGCACCGTAGAGCCCGGACTTAGCTTCATCTTGCCTTTTGGCATAGAGGAGATGAAGAAGATTCCGGTGCAGCGACAACTGAAACAGGAGTTTGGGTTCCGTACTGTGGCCTCTGGCGACAACACACAGTACTCGGAGAGTAACTTCGTGGATGAGTCGCTGATGCTGACCGGCGACCTGAACCTGGCCAACGTGGAATGGGTGGTGCAGTACCGCATCGTGGACTCCTATAATTACCTGTTCCGGGTACGGGACGCAGAGAAGGCTTTGCGCGATATGTCGGAGTCGGCGGTTCGGAAGGTGGTGGGCGACCGCACTGTGAACGAGGTGCTCACCGTGGGCCGCCAGGAAGTGGCCACCAGTGTGGAGGTGCTGCTGCAGCGCATGTGCGACGAGTACGAGAACGGCATCCGGATAGACCAGGTGGTGCTGCAGGATGTGAACCCACCCGAGCCTGTCAAGCCTTCTTTCAACGCCGTGAACCAGGCGCAGCAGGAACGCGAAACACTCATCAACCAGGCGGAGTCTGAGTACAACCGCATTATACCGCGTGCGCGCGGCGAGGCCGATGAGACCATACAGCTAGCCGAGGCTTATGCCCTGACGCGCGTCAATGTGGCCACGGGTGAGGCGGCTCGCTTTAGTTCTCTCTTTGAAGAGTATGTAAAAGCGCCGGAGGTGACCAAGAAGCGCCTATACCTGGAAACCATGGAACGGATTCTGCCCAAAGTCGGCGACAAAGTCATTGTGGATGAGCGGGGGAACAATGTGCTCCCTTTGTTAAACCTGAACCAGCCTGAAAAGAAGTAGCCATGAACACCCGAAACATACTCTCGCTCCTGGCCGCCGTCCTGCTCCTGACGCTGGCGTTCACCAGCATCTTCGTGCTCGACGAGACGCAGCAGGCCATCGTCACGCAATTCGGAAAGCCGGTCGGGCAGCCACGCACCGAGCCGGGGCTGCACTACAAGATTCCCATCATCCAGAAAGTGCAGTTCTTCGACAAGCGCTACCTGGCCTGGGATGGCGATGCGAATCAGGTCCCTACCAAAGATAAGAAATTCATCTTCGTGGACACCTACGCCCGCTGGCAAATCACTAACCCCTTGCAGTTCTTCATCCGTCTGCGGGACGAGCGCTCAGGCCAATCACGGCTCGACGACATTCTGGACGGCGAGACGCGCAACGCCATCGCCAGCCACGACCTGCTCGACATCGTGCGGTCCACCAACCGCGAACCTGTGGTGTCAGATGAAATCATGGAGGACCTCGAGAACCTAGACAACATCTCCGTGGGACGTGACAAAATAGAGGCACTCATCCTGAAGCGGGCAAACGAACGGACTGCCGACTTGGGCGTCAGAATCTTGGATTTTCGTTTCAAGCGCATGAACTATGTGGACGAAGTGCGGGACCGGGTATACGACCGAATGAAGAGTGAGCGTAACAGGATTGCAGACCAGTTCCGCTCCGAGGGGCAAGGAGAAGCCCGCAAGATACAGGGCAATAAAGAGCGCGACCTGGCCCAGATTCAGTCGGAGGCGACCCGTGAATCAGAGAAGATACGCGGTAAGGCCGATGCCCAGGCCACTTCTATCTATGCTTCCGCCTACAACCGAAACGCGCAGGCGCGGGAACTATACAGTTTCCTCCGCTCCATGGAAGCACTGGAGAATTCTTTCGATAGCAAGACGACTGTTGTGCTCTCTACTGATTCGGAGTTGCATCAATACTTGAAGAGAGCGAAGTAAGGACTTAGGCTAATGTAGTGTCTTTTGTTTGGTGCTTCTGAGTAGCTGTTCTTGCTCTTTGCCCGCTGAATTTTTTCATAGCTTGCCCTGGCCGGGCAGGCCTCACTTTTTGTCCTGACACAAAAAGTAAGCAAAAGAATCAAGGCGCTCCAAACTCGCTGAACGCTAAGACAGTAGAGCGCCGAAAGGTGCACCTGGCTCCGGCCGTTGCTCTGTGGCTACAGTTGTAAATAGGTCTTGCTATACCTAACGGCTATTCCTAGGCCTGGATGGCTCCACTGTCATCCCCCTACCCATTCTGTCATTCCGACGAAAGGAGGAATCTGTTACCCTACCCACCGACGGTGCAAGCGCAGCGGGGACCGGCGGTGAAGCCTGCCACCCGGTCTGCACCTGGCGTTCCCTCTGTTCCCTTGTTGCCCTCACAAAAGCCGCATCTGCGATGGCGCTGGATTCGCAGCCAACAGGGTGTGAGATTCCTCCTTTCGTCGGAATGACAGGTGGAGAAACACCCCCCTCCTCGGAGGGGCTGGGGTGGGTATAGCACAGGGGCATCCTTAACGGCTGCAGCCAAGAGATAGCCCAGCTAGTGCGAGCTTGCAACTCGTACTCCCATCCCAAGAATATAGCAAACCTGCCTATACCTGACAATTAGGCCGATTCTCATCCTGTCGGCATGAACACTTGTAACCAAAAAGAAATCACTGGACACGGAACTGTTGAATTCCTCAAATCTTAGAATTCTGATTAAAACAAGCTTTCTTAGAACAGGGTAAGTTGCTCGCCGGCTGGCGTGATGTCTTCCAAAGTAAGGGTGCGGGCGAAAGCGTCTCCCTGGCAACTGATGTGGTAGACGGGGGTTTCCTCGAAGCGGGAGGCGACAACGACCTCGGTACCGTCGGCGCAGGTTTCAAAAAGGCTCTTCGCCAGTTTGGGGCAATTGTTGTCTTTGGAAAGGTGCGACAGGAACACGTGGCTCATAAAAGCCGGCTTGTGGGCCATGAACAGTTCCAGCGCCTGTCGGTTGGATAAGTGTCCGTGACCGCCCCGTATACGCCGTTTCAGGTAGTAAGGGTAGTAACTCTGGTCAAGCATGCCATCGTCGTAATTCGTCTCCAGAAAAGCCGCGTGGCACTGCTGGAAATGGCGGATAACATGGTCGCAGGGTGCACCAATATCCGTGAACACCCCTATTTTGACACCATTCCCTTCCACCACGAAGCTGTGCGGGTCAGCGGCATCGTGGAATTTAGGGAAAGCCGTCACCGACAGGCCGCCCACGTGCACGGGCTTATAGCCGGTGAAGGACAAGACCTCCACCCTATCCAAATCCATGCGGGAACGGAAGAGCGTGTCCGGCGTGATGTAGACAGGCAGTTTGTACTTTCGTGCCAGTACCGGTATGCCCCGGATGTGGTCAGAGTGCTCATGCGACACAAAAATAGCCTTCACCTTGCGCATGGATAGCCCCAGGCGGTACATGCGCGTCTCTGTCTCGCGGCAGGAAATGCCAGCATCTACCAGCACGGCTTCCTGCTCGTTGCCAATGTAATAGCAGTTGCCGTTGCTGCCTGAGTTAAGGGAGGTGATGGTTAATCGCATAGAGGTACAAAGGTCGGGCATATTTCGTGATTAGTCAACCCAGGGCAGTGGGAAATTGTATTTTGATTATTCCTTGGCTATTCATAAAGCGTAGGCTCCAACTAAAGTTCCACCTGCAGCAGGGAGCTATTAGAAGTTTAATGAAATAGATTCCTGCCGCAGGTATACTGGTGGTACACTTATTCTAAAGAAAAACGCCGGAGTCGCGTATCTTTGCGGTTTCCAATAAGCCAATTAGGGCGCTCCGCTTGGCAGAGCGTCCCGTTTAAATATGCAGACAAGTTATAGCAAAGAGATTATACCCATTGCGGGATGGGAACGCGAGGAGACTTTCAACTTTTTCAGCACGTTCAGCCAGCCTTATTTCAATGTGCACACCGAAGTTGACATCACCCCCCTCTACCGCTACAGCAAGCGGCATGGCCTGTCCATCTCGCTAGCCTACATGCACGCGACCGTGCAGGCAGCCCGGAAACAAGAGAACTTTCTGTTGCGCATCGAGCACGGGCAGGTAGTCAGGTATAGCGGGCTGGACTTATCTACCACCATCCTTCGGGAGAACAACCAGATTGCCTTCACCCATTTTCCATACCTGGATGAACTGGAAGATTTCTGTACCGCAGGCGCAGCTATTATAGCGGAGGTGAAGCAGAGCAAAAAGCTGTTCAACGGCTACCAGGGCAATGCGCTGCTCCACATGACCACGCTACCCTGGTTCAAATTCAAAGGGATGGAACACGCTTTCTCCATCAATCCGGAGGACCCGGGCGTTCCCAAAATCGGCTATGGCAAACTGGAGATGCGGGGCGAGCAGGTGATACTGCCCATCAGCATCGGCCTGCACCACGCGCTAGCCGATGGGTATCACATCCACCTGTTGTTACAGGAACTGGAAGCGGTGGTCCAGCGCTATACTCTGTAGGGAGTAGCGCCGCCTCTGGGCGGTTTATTTGCCGAACGTTCACCTCCCTGTCAGAGTCTCACCTAGGTTTGTTCAAACATAAATACGGCATTTGGCTTGCGATATATATTCACAACAAATATATTGTGTAGCAATAGATTAGCCTTTTAGCCATAGTACATCGCGTTCTCCGGAATCAAGCCGTGCCGCCTCTGGTGTGGGGTCTTGTTGAGGGAAGCGGTGCATTACCATCTCTGCCGTAACTCTCCAGAACGTGTGGTTTTCCTATGCAGGCTTTTCTGTCTCAAGCGAATAGCATACACTCTAAAACACGGCGACCATGTGGCAATCCGTCATCACAGGAACGGGAAGTTATATCCCGACTGAAATCAAGACCAACCAGGACTTCACAGCCCACAGCTTTTATACAGAAGACAACGCACCCATTACTGTCTGTCCGAAGGTAATCGTAGAGAAGTTCCAAAAAATAACCGGCATAGCCGAGCGTCGCTACGTGGCCGCGCACCTGACTACCTCCGACATTGCCACCATAGCCGCGGAACAGGCCATACGGGACAGCGGCATAGACCCCGAGACATTGGACATGCTCATTGTGGCGCACAACTTTGGCAATGTGGTGGAAGGCACCGTCCAATCCGATGCGGTACCCTCTCTGGCGAGCCGCGTGAAGCACAACCTCAAAATCAAAAGCCCCAACTGCGTGGCTTACGATATCCTCTTTGGGTGTCCGGGCTGGGTGCAGGGCGTGATTCAGGCGGATGCTTTCTTCAAGGCAGGTATGGCCAAAAAAGCATTGGTCATCGGGGCTGAGACGCTCTCTCGCGTGATTGACAGGTACGACCGGGACAGCATGATTTTCAGTGATGGCGCGGGCGCCTCGGTCGTAGAGTATAAGGAAGTGCCGGAAAACGGGAGCGGCATCCTGGCCAGTAGTGCCCTCAGCCATAGCCTGGACGAGGCATACTTCATCAACATGAGCAAAACCTACCTTCCCAACGGTGACCCGCGTGTGCGCTACATCAAGATGAAGGGTCGGAAAGTGTATGAATACGCCATCAAACTGGTACCCGAAGCCATGAAGAACTGCCTCGACAAATGCGGCGTCGACATCAAAGACCTGAAGAAGGTGTTCATCCACCAGGCCAACGAGAAAATGGATGAGGGTATGATACAGGCTTTGTACAAACTGTACGGAACGCGGGAGATACCCGAAGACATCATGCCGATGAGCATCCATTATCTGGGAAACAGCTCCGTCGCCACCGTGCCGACGCTCTATGATATCGTACGCAGAGGGAAAGATGCGAAGCACGAGCTCCATCCGGGGGACGTCATTCTGTTCGCCTCCGTGGGGGCCGGTATGAACATCAATGCTATCTGTTATAGGGTATAGCTCTACTTGAGGTCTTGCTCCAGCCTGCTCACCAGCGCTTGCATCCGCTCATAATGTGAGCCTTTCCAGTAGACGCGCCGGCAGGTGGAGCATTGGAAGAATTCATCAAAGTATAGCCTGGTTTTGGGCGGCAGCTGCTCCAGCACATCCACTTTTGGCACTTCCAGAATCTCCCCGTTGCAGACCAGGCAGCGGCTGAAAGGCTTCAACTGCTTCAGCAACCGGAAACGCTTCACCACCTCCGCCAGCTGCTCCTCCGTGTGCTGCGACCGGAGCCAGTAACCAGCAGGTATAGCCTTGTGCTTGAGCAGGTTCACGTCCCGCGTCAGTACGATGCGCCGCTCCTCTTCCGCTATACCTGAAATTTCGGCATCTGTCAGGTTGTTGTGGTACACGGTGTCAAAACCGAGCAGGCGCAGGCTTCGGGCCAGGGTCCCAAGGTGCACGTCCAGCACAAACCGATAGGCGGCTATACCTGCAGCCAGCTCTTCTTCCTTCCCATCAAAGGGGTATACCTGAACCTCATCCTTGTCTTGGAGCTTGTAGCTGAGCGACACTGAGTTCCCATTCGCCCGCACCTCCCGAATCTCCAGGTGCGGCACCCCAATCGCTTCGATGGTGTCTTTCACGGCTGGGCTCCCGGCGAAGGTATAGTCAAATGAAGTGTCCCGCCTCGGAGCGCGCAAAAAATCATTCAGGGAGCCGTGAAAATGGAAGCTGGCGGTGTGCGACATGCATGTTTGGTCATTTTGCCCCTTTATACGGCCAAAAGAAAAGGCCCGCCCAAGCCAGTGCTCGAGCGGACCCTCTCCTCAACAAACCAAAACACACTACTCTATTCTTTAATCAGTTGCCTCCGGCACGGTTCTTCTCCTCTTCAGCCCCACCGGTGCGGCGGCGTGATGGCGCGGACTGCGCCTGCCCGAAGCGGTAATTGAAGCTGACGGTGGCCACCTGGGTGTCGCGGCGCTGGTAGAAATTCTCGGTATAGCGGGCCAGTTCGGTATAGCCACGGACTTTGTTGGTATAGAAGGCATCTGTCACATTCAATTTCACGCTGGCTTTTTTGTCCCAGAACTGCTTTTGCACACCTGCTGACACAAACCAGATGGGGTCTACGTCCAGGAAGCCATACACTTCTTTGCTGCGGTATGTGCCTACCAGTTCGGCAGACCAGTCATTTGGCAGTTTGATGGTATTGTTGGAGTTCAGGTTGAAAGTAGGTATGCCGTTACGCAACTCCGTCTCTGCCAAAAATCCTTTGTACAGCCCGTAGTAGAAGGTACCGTTGTTCACGCTGTTGAACCAGTTGCCGATGGAGAAAGGCACGGTCATGGTCAGGCCATAGTAATCCAACTCAGCCAGGTTGCGGAACGTTTGCACCACCAGTTTCTCCCCTTCTTCGGCTGGTGATAGTACCTGCAGCATCACATCGGTGGTATGGCTGTAGCTCAGCTTGGTCACGATGCGCTGGTCAAAGGTGTGGGTCAGCTCAAAGGAGTAGGAAAGCTCCGGCTTCAGGAAAGGATTGCCAGCTGAGTAGGTGCTGGGGTCCAGGAAGTTCTTGAAGGGGTTGAGCTGGTTGTAAGACGGCCGGTTGATGCGGCGGCTCAGCGACACACCCAGGTCGTGCTTCTTGCTCAGGGTATAGCCCAGGAAAGCACTCGGGAACAGTTGGGTATAGTTGCGGTCGAACTCCTGTCCATCGGTCAATTGCAGGCCGTTGGCGATGGTGTTCTCCAGACGCAGGCCCAGTTGCACACTGGCTTTCTCCCATTTCTTGTTCGCGTTCAGGTAGGCCGCGTTGATATTTTCTTCATAGATGAAATGGTTGCTCTTGTCCATGTCCGGCACGTTGCCGCCGTTGCTGCGGTCGAAAAACTCCAGGTCATTGTCGGCCTTTACCAGGCTGCTCTTCAAACCAGCCTCCATGGTGCCACCAATGGCACGCAGCGGCTGCTTGTAATCCACCTTCGCCGATTTAATAGTTAGGTCTCCATCCAGGGTGCCATACAGCAGGTAGGGGTCCTGAATCTGCTCGCCGCTCAGGTTGTAATAGTTGGTGGTGAAATCCTGCACATCGGTATTCTGGTAGGCAATGTAGTCCACATCGGCGGTGATTTCCCGTCCCAGGCTGTCGAGCGTGTGTTTCAGGTTGAGGTTGATGCCTTGGTTGCGGCGCCCGTGGTTCACCAACGCATCGGTCACGAAGGATGATTCCCGCACGTTCTGGGCGTTGATGACATCGGAACGGTTGGCTGTCGTTCTGTCAATGTTGAAGTGAAAGCCATTGGCCACCACGCCTACCATGGTGCGGGGTGACACGATGTAATCTGCCCCGATGCGGGCACTGTGGTTATTCGCCTCAAAACCGAAGACGTTCTGTTGGTCGTAAGCCCCGATGAAAGCGCCGCCCTCCAGGAACCGACGGTAGATGTCCAGCTCGTTGTAGTCTTTGCGGTACACGTAGTTGTAGCTTCCGAACACGTTGAATTTCTTGGCCCGGTGGTTGAGCTGCAAGCCCTGGTTGGACTTCAGGTAGCGTCCCTGGCCGAAGGAAGAAGAAATGGTGCCGTTGGTTCCCAGGCTCTTGTCGCGCTTCAATCGGATGTCGATGATGCCGGAGTTGCCGGCCGCATCATACTTGGCCGATGGGTTCGTAATCAGCTCTATTTTCTCCACGCTGTTGGCCGACATACCGCGCAGCATGTTGGCGAGCTCGGCTCCTGACATCGGCACCTGCTTTCCGTCAATCATCACAATCACACCCTGCCGGCCACGCATGCTGATGTTGTCGTTCTGGTCCACCACCACGCCGGGTGCTTTCTCCAGCACCTCCAGCGCCGTGCTGCCCGCCAACACAATGCTGTTCTCCACGTTCATCACCGTCTTGTCCAGGTGCTGCTCAATCAGCGGCTTCTGCCCCTCTATCACCACCTCTTTGAGTGCGGTGGAAGCCTGACTCAGCAGGATAGGCTGCAACTTGATGGACTCGTCTGCTGCTGCCACCACGGCCTCCATGCCTTTGGACTTGCCATACCCAACCATGCTCGCCACCACCTTGTACCGCCCGACCGCTACGCCTTCAAACAGAAAAGCGCCAGTGTCGTCTGACAGCGTACCTTTCACCAGCGAGGAGTCTGCGGCCTGAAGCAACAGCACGTTGGCATAGCCCATCGGTTTGTTTTCGCCTTCCAGCACTTTACCGGCGATAGTGGCTTGCTGTGCCTGCGCTGCCGAGAACAGGAACAGCAGAAATGGCAAAAGCAGGTACCTCAGGCAGCTGCTTTCTGTATGGCCGTGTTGCGTTAGAGATAGATTCATGGTGTGGGGATTATAGGTTTTCCATAGTTTAATTTAAGATTACCAAGATGTATGCCACTACTATAAATCCCCCTGTTTCAGCCCTTTGCAGGATATTGTCTGCTCCTGACTGGTCAAAATATGTCTGATTTTGGACAGTCGTGTGTAAAACCGGACACTGGAGCGGAACAACAGGGAGTGGTATAAAAGAGAGAGCGGAGGAGACAGAGGTTGCATGCCGCAGGTATAGCAGGTGCATAATTTTTTAGCCGCTGCCTGCCAGCCATGCCTTGCATGCCACCTTGGAGTTCGTCAACTTTGGAGCGGTTGCGTATACTCCCTACTTTCATGCGGCCACCATCAAACCCCAGCAGGAATGGAATCATACTTCGAGCTGAAGAAGAACAACACTACTGTAAAAACCGAAGCACTGGCCGGCCTTACCTCCTTTTTGGCCACAGCCTACATCATCGTCGTCAATCCTTCTATCCTGAGTCAGGCCGGTATGCCTTTCTCCGGTGTCCTGACGGCTACAGTCATTGTCTCGTTCTTCAGCAGTGTGCTCATGGGCGTGTATGCGCGCAACCCGATTATTGTGGCGCCAGGCATGGGGCTGAATGCCTTCTTCACCTTCTCTGCGGTGATGGGCATGGGCATCAGCTGGCAGGTGGCCCTTGGCGCCGTTTTCTGGTCAGGTATTATCTTTCTGATGCTCTCGGTGTTCAACATCCGTACGCTGATTGTGCGGGCTATACCCCGGCCGCTGCGTTACGCCATTGCGGCAGGTATAGGGCTGTATATCACGCTCATCGGTTTTGCGAATGCGGGTTTTATCGTGGGTGACAAGGCGACCATCATCGGTACGGCGGCGCTGACGCCCAAGCTGGTGACTTTCCTGGGAGGCTTGCTGCTGATGGCCATCCTCATCACGCGCAACGTGACGGGGGCCATCCTGCTGGGCATTGTGCTCATCACGCTGGCCTCCTACCCTTTGGGCCGCTGGTGGGCAACCGATATGGACCCGCTCATCAGTTGGCAGGGAATGGTGTCTGCTCCGGATTTCAGCCTCCTCTTCCAACTGGACCTGGTCAACTCGCTTCAGTTTGCTATTTTCCCGGTTATCTTCGCCTTCGTCTTCACCGATTTGTTTGACAGCCTTTCCACCTTCGTAGGGCTAGCCGAAGCCGCCAACCTGACCGATGAGCACGGCGAACCCCGAAACATCCGGCAATCTCTGACCGCTGATGCCGTGTCCACCACCCTGGCAGGACTGGTAGGTTCCAGTCCCGGCACGGCGTACATAGAGTCGGCGGTAGGTATAGAGGCCGGTGGACGTACAGGCCTGACGGCTGTGGTAGGCGGATTGCTTTTTCTACCCTTCCTGTTCCTGTCCCCGCTCCTTTCCATGATTCCGGCTATTGCCACGGCACCGGCTCTGGTGCTAGTGGGTGCCTTTATGGTGCGGCCCGTCGTGCGCATCAACTGGCTTAAACTGGATGAGGCTATACCTGCCTTCCTGGCGATGACGCTCATCCCCTTCACCTACTCTATCTCGCAGGGCATCATCTGGGGCTTCATCAGCTGGGCCGCGCTCAAAGTAGCGACTGGTAAGGCTAAGAGTATTTCCGTTACCCTTTGGGTGATTATTGCTTTTTGTGTGCTAGCCCTGGTGATGCAGTCGCATTAGAATTGGTTTAGGCTTTACAGCTTCGTAGCTGCTGTTATTGCAGCTTGCTCGCTGACTTGTTTCATCGCCTCGCCTGTGCGGCGGGCACTCACTTTTCTCCTTGATGAGAAAAGTAAGCAAAAGAATCAAGACGCTTTTGAACTCGCTGACCGCTCGAACAAAAAATCGTCACAGTGCACCTGGCGGATGCAGTTGCTCCGTTGCAGCGGTTGTAAGTAAGTCTTGCTATACCTGACGGCTATACCTGCTCCCGAAGGCATGACTGTCCATTGCCCTTAGCCTGGCATACCTGCTCTTGCTCTTATCATCCCTCCACCCGTTTCTGTCATTCCGACGAAAGGAGGAATCTGTTACCATAGCCACCGCCGGTGCGAGCGCAGCGGGGACCGGCGGTGAGACATGCCGGAAGTTAGCATGTAAGCATTTTCCTCTGCTCCGTTCCTCGCCGTCCTCACAAAAGCCGCATCTGCGCTAGCGCTGGATGTGCGGCCGGAAGTGGGTGAGATTCCCTCTTTCGTCGGAATGACAGCATTGACTGTCCGGATTCGTGCAGGGGAGTCTCCTCCTGGGAGGGGCAGGGGTGGGTATAGCACGGTGGCATCACCAGCGGCCGCAGCCAAGAAGTGACCTACCCAGTCCTTGGGTGGAGCGCCTTGTTGGTTTTCGGTGCCGCGCGAGCGGCATTGCGACGCAGGAGCAAAGGAAAGATACACAGCGCGAGGCCAAAGGACGATGCCCCGCGGCTTGAGCGCTCGAACAGCAGCAACGCAGCTGTAAGCGCAAGGGCATCGGGACAGCAGCGGCTATCAAAACACAAACCCGATTAAATATAACAACAGCCTCAAATCAGCAGCTGCAATAGGAAATGTACGCTCCTTTACCTACTTACCAACAACCTTCTTATCTTAGGGCCTTCATTCCGAAACACATGATAAAGAAACTCACCTTATCAGCTCTACTGGCTGCGGGCACAGCGTTTGCCGCTGCGGCCCAGGAGGCACCTTCCTGGCTGCGGTACTCCGCTATTTCCCCCGATGGTAAAACCATCGTCTTCACCTACAAAGGCGACCTGTATACCGTACCGGCTACGGGTGGAACGGCCACGCCGCTCACCCTGCACGAGGCGCATGACTTCATGCCTGTTTGGAGCCACGACGGCAAATCGCTCGCCTTCGCCAGCGACCGCTACGGCAACTTCGACATCTTCGTGATGCC
Source organism: Pontibacter roseus DSM 17521 (assembly GCF_000373265.1). Taxonomy (GTDB): domain Bacteria; phylum Bacteroidota; class Bacteroidia; order Cytophagales; family Hymenobacteraceae; genus Pontibacter; species Pontibacter roseus. Next base: position 404,835 of record NZ_KB890765.1, on the reverse strand, counting down.
AGCCACAGGTGGCGCCGCACAACGCATCACCCACCACTCGGCCAATGAATTCCCTTATGAATTCACAGCGGATAACAAGAAAGTGTATTTTGGCTCTAACCGCCTCGATGCTGCCAGCAACCGGCAGTTTCCTACGGGGTCGCAGCCGGAGCTATACCAAGTAGCCGTGGCCGGCGGACGCGTAACACAGGTGCTCACCACGCCGGCTGAGGAGGTGAGGCTGAGCCGAGATGGCAGCAAAATGCTGTACCAGGACAAGAAGGGCGGCGAGAATACCTGGCGCAAGCACCACGTCTCCTCAGTGGCCCGCGACATCTGGGTGTATGACACCAAGAGCGGCAAACACACCAAACTCACGACTTATGAAGGCGAGGACCGCACACCTGTTTTCGCTGATAACGACAAGACCATCTATTTCCTGAGCGAGGCCAGCGGCACGTTCAATGTGTACCGGATGGCAGCCCAAGGTCCGGCCAAACCCGAGCAGGTGACCAAGTTTGAAAAGCATCCGGTGCGCTTCCTGACGGCTGCCCATGACGGCACACTCTGCTTCAGCCAGAACGGTGAACTCTATACTAAGAAAGCGAACGGCGAAGCCCAAAAAGTGAATATCCGCATCGCCACCGATGCCAAAACGAACAACGAAAGTATCTTGCCAGTAGGCAATGGCGTCCGCGATTTGGCCGTATCGCCGAGTGGCAAGGAAGTGGCCTTCATTTACCGCGGGGAGGTGTTTGTGAGTGCTGTGGAAGGCTCTGTGACCAAGCGTATCACCAACACGCCGGAGCAGGAGCGCAACGTGAGCTTCTCCCCCGATGGCAAGTCGCTGCTCTACGCCAGCGAGCGCGGCAAGGGCTGGAAAATCTACAAGACCGACATCGTGCGCCAGGAAGAGCCTTACTTCTATGCCTCCACGCTGCTCAAGGAGACAGCGCTTATCGAAAACGGCAAAGAGAATTACGACCCGAAGTACTCTCCGGATGGCAAAGAGATTGCCTTCTTAGAGGACCGCATGACCTTGAAAGTGCTCAACCTGGCCACCAAGCAGGTGCGCACCCTCCTCACGACACAGGAGCTCTTCTCGATGCGTGACAACGACCAGTATTTCACCTGGAGTCCGGATGGGAAGTGGCTGCTGTTTGAGTACTCGGAGCCTGGCTTTGCCAATGGCGAGGTGGGCATCATTGCGGCTGATGGCAAGGGCAAAAAGGTCAACCTGACCGAAAGCGGCTACAGCGACTTCGCTCCCAAATGGATGTTGGGCGGCAAGATGATGATTTGGAACAGCACCCGCGACGGCATGCGCAGCCAGGCTAACAGCGGCGGCGCACAAGCCGACGTATACGCCTTGTTCTTCACCCAGGATGCCTTTGACAAGTACAGGCTGAGCAAAGAAGATTACGCCCTGCTGAAAGAGCAGGAAGAAAAAGCCGCCAAAGAAAAAGAGAAGGCACAGGAGCAGGAGAAAGACAAAAAGAAAAAGTCTAAGAAAGACGAGACGGCTAAAAAGGACGAGCTGCAGATTGACTGGGATGGCCTAACCTACCGCAAGGCGAAGCTGACCCTGCACTCTTCCAGCCTGTCCGATGCGCTGGTGTCCAAAGACGGCGAAACGCTCTATTACCTGGCTAAGTTTGAGAAGGGCTTCAACCTATGGTCGACGAACCTGCGCAGCAAGGAAACCAAGATGCTGGTGACACTAAACGCCAACCGCGCCCGCATGCTGTGGGACAAGGAGCAGAAGAACATCTTCCTGGAGTCGGATGGCAAAATAGCGAAACTGGACCCGGCAACCGCCAAGCAGGAAGCTGTGAAGATAGACGGTGAGATGAACCTAGACGTGGCCGCCGAGCGCGCCTTCATGTTTGAGCACGTATGGCGCCGCACCAAGCAGACCTTCTACACCGCCGGCTACCACGGTGCCAAGTGGGACGAGCTGAAGGCGGACTACGAGAACTACCTGCCGCACATCATCAACGACCACGAATTCTCTGAGATGCTGAGCGAACTGCTGGGCGAGCTGAACGTGTCACACTCCGGCTCCAGCTACAGCACCAACAACCCGAATGGCGACGCCACGGCTTCGCTGGGCATCTTCTACGACCAAACCTATACCGGCAACGGCATCAAGCTGGATGAGGTGATAGTGGGTGGCCCTCTGAACAAAGCAGGCCTGGACTTGAAGGCAGGTATGGTCATCGAGAAAATCGATGGCGAGACCATCACACCCGACAAAGATTTTGCGCAGTTCCTGAACCGCAAAGCCGGCAAGAACACACTGCTGACGGTGACGGATGCCACTGGTAAGAACAGAAGAGACATCACGGTAAAACCCATCACGCAGGGTGAGGAAAACGCACTGCTCTACAAACGCTGGGTGCGCCGCAACGCCGAGGAGGTGGACCGACTCAGCAACGGGCAGCTAGGCTATGTGCACATACCGGGCATGAACGACCCGAGCTACCGCACCGTGTATGAAGAGGTGATGGGCAAGTACGCCAACCGCAAAGGTATGGTCGTAGACACCCGCAACAACGGCGGCGGCGACCTGGTGGCAGACCTGGCCATGTTCCTGAGCGGCAAGAAGTTCCTGGACTACACCACCGACACCCGTTCTGCCGGTTTCGAGCCGTCTTTCCGCTGGACTAAGCCCAGCATCGCGCTGGCCAACGAAGCCAATTACAGCGACGGCCACTGCTTCGCCTTCAGCTACATGGACCTGAAACTGGGCAAGCTGGTAGGTATGCCGGTGCCAGGCACCTGTACCTTCGCCGGCTGGGAAATGCTGCAGAACGGCAGCGTACGTTGGGGCGTGCCGCCGCTGGGCGTGAAGGACATCCAGGGCCAGTACCTGGAGAACCTGCAGACGGAGCCGGACTTGAAAGTGATGAACGAGTATGAGTTGGTGAGCAAAGGCAAAGACCAGCAATTGGAGGCAGCCGTTAAAGAACTCCTCAAGGACATAGAAGCACAGGGAAGCGCTCAGAAGTAGACCTCCCCTACTATAGAAAAAGCCCCGGCAGCAGTCGGGGCTTTTTTATTTGGTTCCCAGGTATAGATTTCCTGTTCAACCGTTTAACTTAGTTCAAATAATCATCACCATGCAGACGCTATATGACACCATCGTGATAGGCGGCGGACAAAGTGCGCTGGCCTGTGCGTATTACCTCCGCAGGGAGAAGCTGGCTTATGTACTGCTGGACGACCAGCCGGTGCCGGGAGGCTCCTGGAGCTGTTACTGGGATTCCCTGACTCTGTTCTCTCCGGCCGCCTTCAGCAGCCTGCCCGGTTGGCTGATGCCGGAGAGCGAACGCGAGTTTCCCTCCCGAGACGAAGTGGTCGCCTACCTGACGCAGTATGAGAACAGGTATAGCATCCCGGTCGAGCGGCCGGTTCGGGTGCAGGAGGTATGCTTTCAGGAGGGTGTGTTCGAAATCAGGACCGACAAGGGCACTTACCACTCCCGCACCGTCATCAGCGCAACTGGTTCCTTTCAGCAGCCATTTATACCTGAGTATGCCGGTGCAGATACATTCCGAGGCACACAATTGCATTCCGCGCAGTACCGCAACCCAGAGCCATTCCAGGGAAAGAAGGTGCTGCTAGTAGGTGGTGGCAACTCCGGCGCCCAGATTTTGGCGGAGGTATCCAAAGTAGCCAATACCAAATGGGTGACGCTGGAGGAGGTCACCTTCCTGCCAGATGATGTGGATGGCCGTGTGCTTTTCGACCAAGCCTCGGCGCGCTACTACGCCCTGCAGAAGGGCCAAGATTTGGATGCCACTCAACTGAACGTGGGCAACATCGTGATGGTGCCGCCGGTGAAGGAGGCACGTGACCGCGGCGTGCTGCATACGGTGCGGCCGTTTGTCCGCTTTTACGCCGAAGGGGTAGAATGGCCGGATGGCACGAAAGAGAAAATGGACGCGGTCATCTGGTGCACGGGCTTCCGGAACGTGCTGGGCCACCTGGAGTGCCTGCACCTGCAGGAGGAGGCCGGTAAGATACCTGTGAAGGGGACACGCGCACTGGAGCAGCCTGGGCTCTGGCTGGTGGGCTACGGAAGTTGGACAGGCTTCGCCTCTGCCACCCTCATCGCCGTGGGCAGAACCGCCCGGCAAACGGCAGCCGAAATCAGGGACTACCTCTCCAGCGAATCGAAAGCAGCCAAGGTATAGCAACCCGGCTCCCAAAAGGCTAAGCGGTTTGGCTGTCCAGCGCCTTGATTTCAGACTTGTAAGCCGGGGGAAGAATCATCGACTTCAAGAGCCAGTCAGCGTTGAACCTGCGGCTCAGCTTATACGCGCCGAGCACCGGGCGCAACAAGGGTATACCTGCAAGTCCCAGCTGCCGACGCACGGTGGCGGGAACAATGAGTTTTTGCCCCTCCAGCAGCAACTTATAACGGATGGGGCCCAGGTGCCTGCGGTATTGCCGGTAGAGGTCATCGGTGTAGTGGCTCCGCTCCAGGTTCTGTTGGAGGTGTCCTTCCCGCATCAGCCGCCAGTCCGCGTAGGTAGTCGGCAGTCCCTGCAGGCCCATGCGGTAGCCGACCCTGTAGAACACCTCAAACACCTCCTCCCGCTCCGCCAGCGTCAGAGGCCGCTCCAGCAGCTCGTACGACCGGATGGAATAGTCAATCAGCATGAACAGCACATCGCGGTACGCCCAGTCAGGTATAGACATGCCCCGCTTAGCCTCTACGCCGGCGTGTATGGCCGCCATCTTGTCAATGGCCCGGTGCGCCGCTTCCAGCTCCGAGAAGACTATCTGGCGGGCATACCCAACCGTGGAAAAAAGCCTGCCCAGCGGGTCGGCCGGGAGACGCCCAGTGAAATACAGCCAATCCACAGCCTTGTTCAAGGCAAACTCAGCAGAGGCACCGGCAAAGATGAAGAGGATGGTGTCCCCTTTCCCCCATATTTCCCGCACGACCGAGTCTTTTGCTACAAAGAATTCCATACCTGCACAACACATAAAACGAAGAAAAGTGCAGGGGCGGCGTCCATTTAAAACCTCAAAATATCGGAGGCTTAGCTTTTGCCATGACTTTCAGCCAAATAGGCCGCTTAGCCTCACTTAGAAGGCGATAAGGATAAGTTATTCTTGACCTCAGGAGGAGGCAAATGACTTGGTATATCTCTTCCTAACAGCCTATCTACTGCTTCAATAGGTATGAAAAGGTTCGAACTTGCCGACGAACTGTGCCACGTATTGCATTACAAACAGACACCTCTGTTTAACTTAATATTGGTATAATACTAATTAAATAAATCTTGTATCTTCCTTTATCTCAGAAAGTTATTGCTGACTTAAAAGCTATTCTCAAATTGCAAGTATGTTTTTGCATCCTTTTGGCCCTTGCACCGTATTCACAGCAGCTTAACAACTATATAGCACTTTCACTTCAAACGCAATTTTTCCTAATTAACTATTAACTGATATGAAAAAATTACTATTTCTCCCCCTGCTCGTATTGGCTCTTTTCACAAGCTGCTCCAAAGACGACGAAGAGAACGGCCCGGCTGCTACCGAGACTGAGAAAATGATTTTTGGCAATTGGAAGATGCACGCCTACAATTATGACTACTACAACGACAACAACGAAGTCGTGCACAACGAGAACAGAACGAACCTGGACAACCGCTTCGAGTTCAAGAGTGATGGCACAGTGCGTTTCAAGGGTGAGGAGGCTGAGAATTGGGACAGCCGCAAGTATGTAGTGGAAGAGGACGGCACCAAGAAGATGATTGTCATCCTTCCTGCGAATGGCAATAGAGCGGAGGCCACCACCATCTACACCGTAGAAAACCTGACCGCCACTGACATGGTGCTGACGGAATCCTATAACTTTGAGAAGTATGGCGTAGATGCCAACGGTAAGGACCTTATCTCTGCCAAGGTAGAAAAGAAGTACGAATACTCCAGAATGTAATTCCCCGTCATAGGTAATTGAAAAGGCCCTCTGCTCCCAGAGGGCCTTTTTTTATTTTACCGCTTCCCATACCTGCCCTTACCCCATGTGCGACAGCTAAACCGTAACTTCTCCCTCCGGTACATTTTATTTACTGAGGTGACACATAGGCATGCAACCATTTTTCCTATATATAAATCTTATACTATATAAGCTCATGGGAATGAGTCGGATACTAATTACTATCTCAACCTCATCATTATGAAAAGACTGCTCACCTTTTTGTTCCTCTTTGCCCTATGTTCCGCTTCTGCCTCGGCCCAGCAGACAGCCACGCCGGATACTGTGCCAGGCAGGTTCTTCATCGGGTTCGCCATCAGCAACACCAGCTACGGCTTGCAGTACAGGCAAGGCCAGCATTCAAGCGGGAGTCATCGGCCAATTCGTTTCATAGGAATCTCATGCTCAACACTGGCCTTAACTACCGTTTCAAGTAAGGCATCCACTCCAAATAACACCCTTAAAACCACCAATATGTCCATACTTGCCTAAACAGCTACATTCAATTTGAAAGAGATAATGTGGGCCACCTCTACCACCGTCTAGTCAGGTTTATTTCTTGTTGAGACAATCCTGAATAGCCACCTTCAGGCGATTACTGGTTATCTTTGCTGCCCTTCCTGGTCCGTTGATGCCGGAGCTTCGGCCACTCATTTGGCACAACAGCCAGGACAATCGGAACACCTATACCTACCCACGACATGACAATCCCTGCACAACCCGACCCTAACATGCTGACCGAACTGGTGAAGATGAAGATGCCCTTTGGCAAGTACAAGGACACGCTGCTCTGCCACCTGCCGGTGTCATACCTGGAGTGGTTTGCCAGGGAAGGCTTTCCGGCTGGCAAGCTGGGCATGCTGCTGGCTACCCTCTACGAAATCAAGATAAATGGCTTGGAGCACCTGCTGGAGCCGCTAAAGCGGCAGGCCCGCAACCGATTATAAATCAGTTCGCTATCGCAGTTCATCGAAGCTATACTTGGCGTCACTCCAGAACTCGTCCAGGGCGATGATGCGGGGCTTGAAGAAGGAGATGAGGGCGGGCCAGTCGTCCTGATTGAACACGCTCACCCCGGTCAGTTCGGCATAGATACGGCTGATTTGCTTGCCGTTCTCGTCATAGGTATGCAGGTCCCACTCCCACTCCTCCCCTACGGTGCTGTGCAGGAGCTCTTTCAGGGCCATGAACTGCTCGAAGAACATCTGCTGAATCTCCGGGTCGGGCTGCGTCATCTCGATGCCGATGGATGCCTTCTTCTTATCGGCCTGCATCCGGAAATACACGTTTTTGAGCCCGGTCTTATAGTTTATCCAGTTAGCAGGTATGCCCTCTACCGAAGTGACCGGAGCCATGTACTGCCCAAACGCCGTCCAGAAAGCCTGCCTGAGTTTTGATGCCTGTTCCCTTGTATACATACCTGCAAAATTGGCGATACCTGCTGTGATTACCAAGGCTTACGGCTTTCACGCCCCCTCGCTCCCATTTTCGATAATTTTCTTATATTCGCTTTGTATCCTCCCATGGCTTACCGGCAGACGCCTCCTGAACAGGTATAGCCTCGGGACTTCTTTCTTGCTTTTAAGAGACAGCTAACGACAGCCTATGCAGACATACCTGAAGCCGCTCCTGGTTTGCAGCTTTATGCTGTGTTATAGCTATTTCGCTCAGGCCCAGTTCAAAACACTGCCTATCATCAACCTGTTCTTCAAGAACCAATTCGACAGAGAAGGGCTGCATCATGGCAGGTGGTTCTTTGACACCGAGGCTACCGGGCAGGGCGAGAAGATGACGACGAAAGGCCGGTACAGGCATGGGCTCATGGTGGGGAAGTGGCGAACCTATGATACTGCTGGCAACCTCCGGAAAGAGGAGAAGGGCCGAATCAAAGACAGCAAGAACTACATAGAGTCAGTGGAGTATTACCCAAGCGGGCAGGTGGCTGTCCGCGGCACTTCCATTCTGGACCGTACGGGCACAAAGCCTCGTTTTTACCGGCAGGGCGACTGGCACTACTACAACCGGGACGCCACCCTCGACAAAACGGTATTCTATACCGAAGGCTGGCCTACCAAGACTACTTTCGCCAAGGGACAGGTGGTAACCTCAGAGCCCCAACCCATGAACGTGAAGGTATACAAGCCTGGAGAAGGTCCTCAGAGGCCGGGACGCGGCAGGCCAGGCTTCCGGGTGGTGAAGGGTGAGAACAACCAGGCTATCATGATAGAATATCACGAAAACGGCGACAGTACGGTAAAGGTGCTGCCCCAAAACGTGAAGGTGCTGGAGTAGGAGCAGCGTCGAAAAATAATATGAATACAGCCTTTGGGCTATACCTGCAGCAGCACTTTTGAGCCTTCCAAACCTTACGCTATACCTGTATGATTTCCCAAACAGACACCACCACCCCCACTTTCTTCGCCTCGCCCGCTGATTTCAGGGAGTGGCTGGAACAAAACCATGCCACCGCCACCTCGCTTCTGGTGGGTTTCTACAAAGTGGGGAGCGGCAGGCCGAGCATGACCTGGCCAGAGTCGGTAGACGAGGCGCTCTGCTTTGGCTGGATAGACGGCGTCCGCCGCTCCATTGACGCTGACAGCTACAGCATCCGCTTCACGCCCCGCAAACCCAAGAGCACCTGGAGTGCCGTGAACATCCGGAAAGTGGAGGAGCTCACCCGGACAGGCCGCATGCAGGCAGTAGGATTGGCCAGCTACGCGAAACGAGAGGAAAGCAACTCGGTCATCTACAGCTACGAAAAGGAGGCGGTTCCGCTTTCAACTGACTTCGAAAACGAGTTCAAAGCGAATGGACAGGCTTGGCGGTATTTTCAGGCACAGGCTCCCTCCTACCAAAAGCGTATGATTCATTGGGTGATGGACGCCAGGCAGGAAGCCACCAAACGCAGCCGCCTGCAGAAGCTGATAGCGGCCTGCGGAGCTAGCCAAAGACTGTAAAAAAAATCCACTTTGCCCCTGTAACACGTAAACACAACAGGAAACGGCAAACCATCCATACCTATGAGAAAGTGCTTTCTGTTTTGTCTAACGCTGCTGTTGGCCATCGGGTGCCAGGCGCAGGAAAACCGGGAACAGCAGCAAAGCCAGCGTCATGTTGGCGGCCCCTGCGAGGGCTGCGAGGCCATCCATGAGCACGGCGGCCGAACGCTCTCCCCCTCCGATACGCTTCCGGGCTTTGGGCAGCAGGGGCAGAACCTCAAAGTAACCGGTACCATCTACCAATCGGATGGCAAGACGCCCGCAGCAGGCGTCATCCTATACCTTTACCACACCGATGAAACGGGCATCTACCCCACCAAAGGAGACGAAAAGGGCTGGGGCAAGCGGCATGGCTACATGCGCGGCTGGGTGAAGACTGGCCCCGACGGCCGTTATACCTTCTATACCATCAAACCCGAGTCCTACCCCTCCCGGACCGAACCCGCCCATATCCATGTCACCGTCAAGGAGCCGGACAAGAACGAGTATTACCTAGATGACTTCCTGTTTGAGGGAGACCCGCTGCTGACGCAGCAAGAGCTAGCTTCCCGACCAAACCGTGGCGGCTCCGGCATCGTTACGCTTCGTAAAGAAAACGGCATGCTGGTAGCGGAGCGCGACATTATCCTGGGCCAGAACATACCCGACTACGACTGAAGCAACCTCACATCCTCATGATTCTTCCCATTGTAGCCTACGGCCAGCCCATACTCAGGCAGCCATGCCAGCCGGTGACTGCCTCCTATCCGGCGCTCCAGCAAAACTGATTGACGACATGTGGGAGACCATGTATGGCGCCGGCGGCTGCGGACTGGCCGCCCCGCAGGTGAACCATCCCATCCGGCTGTTTGTGGTGGATAGCCAGCGGACTTACTCCCGCATGCACCCCCAAGACCGGAAGGCCTTCTTCCCCTTCGACCAGGGCATCAAAGAAACGTTTTTGAACGCGCGCCTCCTGCTGCAATCCAAAGAGTCGTGGCAAGATGATGAAGGCTGCCTGAGCATACCTTCGCTGCAGGCAGAAGTGCAAAGGCCCTGGCGCATCACCATCGAGTACCAAGATAGGCAGTTCCAGACGCAGGTCCGTACCCTTTCCGGATTGACCGCCCGCATGGTGCAGCATGAGTTCGACCACACCCAAGGCATCCTATACCTGGACCGGCTGTCGCCCACGCAACTGGAACCGCTGGACAGCAGACTCAGCAAGGTGAAGGCAGGAAAAGTAAGCGTGTCGTATCCGATGCAATTTTCGCCGGAAGATGCGGCTTCGCTGCGCCAGGACTAGGCTGCGCTACAGCTGCTGCAACCAATCAATTGTAGAATCGTTGCAAAGAGAAAAATATAGCTTTCTTGAGATGTCCGCTATACCTGGCGGTGCAACTCCAGAACATAACTCTTAAGACGATGAAAAAATATAGCATTTACTCATTCTTCACGCTGACCTTTCTGATAGCCAGCTCCTGCTCCACCAACCCGGTGACAGGCAAGAAAGACGTCGCGTTTATTTCTGAGAACCAGGAAATAGCCATGGGCCAGGAGGCGGACCCACAGATTGTGGCCCAGTTTGGACTCTACGAAGACCCACAGCTGCAGCGCTTCATCAACGACAAAGGCCAGAAGATGGCTGCTGTCTCGCACCGCAACAACATCAAGTATGAATTCAAGATAGTCGACTCCCCCGTCCTGAACGCCTTTGCCGTGCCAGGAGGCTACGTATATTTCACCCGTGGCATTATGGCGCACTTCAACAACGAGGCGCAGTTTGCTGGGGTGTTGGGGCATGAGATAGGCCACATTGCGGCGCGTCACACGGTGCAGCAGCAGAGCAAGGCCACACTGGCACAGGGCGGCCTGTTGCTGGGTATGATTCTGTCGCCTACCATAGCACAGTATGGTGAGACGGCCATGCAGGGCCTGGGTCTGTTGTTTCTCAAATTTGGCCGTGACGCTGAGCGGGAGTCAGACAAATTAGGCGTGGAGTATTCCACCAAAATAGGTTACGACGCCAAGGAAATGGCCGACTTCTTCCTCACGCTGCAGCGCCAGTCGGAGGACACGGGGGCCGAGCCTATACCTTCTTTCCTTTCTACACACCCTAACCCCGGCGACCGCTACCAGACGGTGACGCAACTGGCGGTAGAAGAGCAAAAGAAGCAGAACCTGACCAATGCCCAAATCAACCGCAACAATTACCTGAAGATGATTGACGGGCTGATTTACGGCGAAGACCCGAAGCAGGGCTTTGTGGAAAACTCCACCTTCTACCATCCGGAGCTCAAGTTCCAGTTTGCCATACCTTCGGGATGGGGACACCAGAACTCACCGCAGCAAGTACAGATGGGTCCCAAAGATGGCAGGGCTATGATGGCGTTGACACTGGCTCCCGGTGCCAACCTAGAGGAGGCGGCACAGCAGCTGCTCAAGCAGTATGGGCTGCAGGCTGTGGAGGCCAAGCAGGTGACTGTGAACGGACTGCCTGCCCTGGCCATGGTGGCCGACCAGCAGCCCCAACAACAGCAGCAGCAGCAACAACAGCCGCCTCTCCGTACGCTCACGTACCTGATACAGTATGGCGGCAACATCTACAGCCTGATGGGCATCACCACGGCCAATGATTTCAACAACTACTTCCAGTTGTTCAGCAACACCATGCAGAGCTTCAAGCAGCTGACCGACCCCGACAAAATCAACCGGCAGCCGGAGCGCATCAAAATCGTGACCATCAACAAGAGCACGACACTGGCCAACGCGCTCAGCAGCAACAACGTGCCCAGCAACCGCATGAACGAGCTGGCCATCCTCAATGGTATGGAACTGAACGACCAGGTACAGTCTGGCACCATGATCAAGGTGATTGGGAAAAAATAGTTATAGAAATCAGGTAGAATGAAGGTGCAGGAAAGGCTATTCCTGCACCTTTGTCATTTTATGGGAAGTACTTTTGTCGCCCTGCTCCACCTGCAGATAATAGATGCCGGCCGGCACCCGCTGTAACCGGATAGGCTGCAGCTGGTGCTGCTGGTGCTTGAGGAAACGCACCGTCTGGAGTTGGCGACCGGTCATGTCGATGAGCTGCACCTGCACCTGCCCCCTGAAGTCACCCGCCAAGTCAAGCAGCGTGGTTTCCTGTAGCGGGTTCGGATATACCTGCACCTTCTCGCCTGCCAGTTCCTCTTCTTCGGCTGACAGCACCACCCCCTGCCAGGGCACCAGTCCGGGTGGTGGTGTTTCCAGCTTTTTGGTGCTGTAGAGGTGGAACTCGCCTGGCTCCAGCTGTATATCCTCCGCGACATCGGTTATGCTGATTTCGCGGCCTGAGAAGAAATCGTACCAGATGCCGGCCACCGGAAAATTGCCTGGCACAAGCTGCCGCTTCACATCAAAGTTACCCACCAGGAACACATCCATGCTCTCATGGTACAGCATGATACGCTTCACCATACCTGTCAGGTCCAGCTTGAAATCAGAAGTGGAGAAGGCCGGCTCTGTCAGTTTGAGTTGGATGAGTTCGGCGTATACCTGGTACAGTTTCTGGCGCTCGGCCTGCTGCTGGTATTCCCATCGGATGGGCTTGGCTCCCGTGCGGCCGCCCTGCTCAATGGACACATCATAACCTAACTCTCCGAACTGCCAAATCATTTTGGGTCCAGGTATTGGCAGGAAGAAGGCAGCTGCCAGCTTAGCCCGGTCTAGCGCAGTGGGAAGGCTGCGGGTGTTGTAGCTGCCGTCTCGGTTGCCGTTCTGCAGCACATCGTATACCAGGCGCTCCTCATCATGGCTCTCCATATACCCTATCACATGGGGTTTTTCCCATTCCCGCACCCGGTAGGAAATCCACTGCGGATTCGCGGGCTGCCCCTTGGCCATGTTGCGATAATCGTGGTTGAGGTTGCCCCAGAACAGCATTCCGTAATTGGCCAATTCACGCTCCTCCTGGTTGTCGGCAAAGTGCTCCAGAATGACGTAGGCCGTCTCGTCGTAGCGCCTGATTTCGTCGTAGATGCGCTTCCAAGTCGCGACGCGGCCCGCATCGTAATTCCCCCAGGCGCTCACATTCTCCCCCGTGTTCTTCTGCGTAAACCCTTTGGAGAGGTCGAAGCGGTAGCCGTCAATGTTGTACTCCTCCAGCCAATGGCGGCTCACCCGTTCCACCAGCGCCCTGGTGGCCGGACTTTCGTGGTTGAAGTCGAAGAACACGCTGAAGGGGTGCGTGGCCTGCTGGTTGAAGAAAGGGCTGTTCTCTGTAGGCCGGTCGCGCTCATCGTCCCAGTACATTTTCACATAGGGGTGCTCGTAATCGGCCTGGTTGAGTACGATGTCCAGAATAACGGCTATACCTAGTTCGTGACACTTGTCGATGAAGGCCTTCAAATCATTTCGGGTGCCATAGGCCTTGTCAGGCGCGAAGAAGAAAGTCGGATTGTAGCCCCAGGAGTCGTTGCCCGTGAACTCCATCACCGGCATCAGCTCGATGGCGTTGATGCCCAGCCGCTTCAGGTAAGTGAGCGTATCGGTCAGGGTTTTGTAGTTGCGGGCCGCGATGAAATCGCGCACGTGCAGCTCGTATACCACCAAGCTCTCCGGCTCGGGTCTTTCGAAATCCTTCACTTTCCAGGTATAGTCTGCCTGGTTCGTCTGCAGCACCGACACAATACCAGTCGCCCCCTCGGGGTAAGGCTTCAGGTTGGGATAGGTAGCGGCGGGTATGAATCGGTCATGGTCCGGGTCGAGGATTTTCTCGGCATAGGGGTCCGCCACGGCGATGGTGCCATCCACGAGGTACTGGAACGCCACCTCCTGCCCCACCGGCAGGTTGGCCAGCTCCAGCCAATAGCGGGTTCCGTCGGGGGTGCGTTTCATGAGGTACTGTGGGCTGCGCTGCCACTCGTTGAACTCCCCGATGGCGTATACGAAACTTTTGTTCGGAGCATACAGCACGAGCACCGCCTTGTCTGGACCGGTGTAGTTGATGCCATCCTTCAGGCCAGAGGGCAGGGCGGCCACTGCCGGCTTGGGTTTCACAGTGAAGGTGAATCGGTCAGTGGCGGTCTCGGTGGCGGTCCGGGCCTCCACCTCCACTGTGCGGGTAACTCCGGCCTGATTCCCTGCAGAAAGAGAATACGCCAGTCTGTCGCTGTTGGTCACCGTGTGCACCACTGTGTTACCAAGGCGCACCGTCAGGGTGGCTGGAGCGGAGGCGGAGGCTTTGACAGGTATAGCGGCGTTGGCCTCCACGAAGAGGTTTTCCCCGGCTGGCGACTCTAGGACTACTTGCAGGCTATTGGTGTAGATATCTACGAAGAAATCCTCGGTTTGGGCGGTGCCGTTTCCATTCTTCAGCAGCAGCCCCAACCGGTTGATGGTCTTACCGGCCGGCACGCCGAAGTACTGTTTGGGCACCAGTTTGAGTTCCCAGCGGTCGTTGCCCAGGTACGTCATCTTACCCGGCGCGAAAGGCTGTGAGAAATTCGTCTGCCCGGCTGGCTGGTACTCAAAGGCGTTGGTGGAGCCCACCGTGCCCGCACCCGACCACAGGTATACGTCATCGGTTTTGCCCAACAGGTTGCGCGCACGAGAATCCTTGGCCTGCTTCACATCGAAAATCAGCGTCACCTCCTGGCTCTCCGTCGGGAAGGCAGGTATGGTCTGCACGGCCTGCCCAATCGACAGCAGGGGCAGCGACACGAAAAACAGGGCAAGAAAGCAGAAGAGACGCGTAGAGGTAGGTGCCATATCTTAAGGAAATGAAGGATGCAAACAGGCTCCAGTCAAACAATTGAGGCCAAGGTATCTAAACACGAACCTGTACCACCTTCCAGGCAGGTATAGCAGCGTGCATTAGAATCAGGCAATTATCTTTTGGGGGAGCAGGTATACAGCCTCTATACGGCTGAGCGGAGCATCTGGAAGTATTTCCCATCCAAAAATAAAACGCATCGCTCCTTCCCCTGCCACAGGATACAAATTCCTACTGCGCAGGTTCATTTAACCTACCTAGCTGCCGCCTCTCCTGCTCCTCACTTTAGGTATAGCAACACCTAAAACAGCTCGTGACAGGAACCCATCGGTAGACGTCAGCAACACGCTTCTAAACACTGTCCGGTTACTCCCCAACAAATTGCATTTTATCAACCCAAGCAAATCTGAATCCCTTGTTACACTAACATTTTTGAGGAAACTCACACAATCCAATTGCCTGATAATCCGTAATAGTACTCAGCGACCTTACGATTGTATCTATTCCATAGCAATTACAGGGCATGTGCGTTGGGAAGGGCAGGCAAAGGGCAATTTTTCTTCTACGAAGCCATGCTCATTTTACGACTTCTAAACATAGGCAAAAAACTGTGTCCTTGGTTCAGAGTTCCACGTATACGACCGTGAAAAAAGATAAAGTAGTACCTGACCAGGCCAGCATACGGCTGAAAATTGGACTAAGTACCGCGAGCAGGCAAGCTACATGAGCCAGACAACGAAACGCAACATAACAGCAGACACAAAGGCACCTGGAAAGCAGATACAACTGGCACGCTATACCTCTCAGAGAGGCGACAAGGGGTATTTCAACAAATATAAGAACATGATGCCGGTGCAGCCCAACAAACAGACAGTTAGCGCATACCTGACACGAGAAACATACAACAAGCTCACTATAATTAAACCACTTATCTATGGCACATACATCTACTAAGAGACTGGGTTCCCTTGGACTGGCTGTGGCCTTTTGCTGCTTCCAGTTACCTGGAGCCGCTCAAGGTTACAAAGGGCCGGGGCCGAACCTGGCCGCCACCTCCACCAGTTGGCAGGGTTTAGCAACCAACGCTGGCAATAGCCCGCTGAACATGCCCAGTGGCAACCTGACGCCGGTTGCCGCCAACATTGCCCGGCCTGTGGCAATGCCCGCCGCTGACGTGGTGCAGGACGTGGCCGTGAGCGGCCGCGTGTTGGACGAAACCGGCGAAGGATTGCCTGGCGTGACGGTTGTGCTGCAGGGCACCACCCGCGGCACCTCCACCAATGCCAACGGCGAGTTCACGCTTCCGGTACCTGCCTCCGGTGGCACATTGGTATTCTCCTTCATCGGCTACACCACCCAACAGGTGCCTATCAACAACCAGTCTACCATCAACGTGACCATGCAAACAGACGCCAAGGCGCTGCAGGAAGTAGTGGTGGTAGGTTATGGTACCCAGCGAAAAGAAGACCTGACCGGCTCGGTGACCGTTGTTTCGGAGGAAGATTTTCAGCAAGGTAACATCACCACGCCAGAGCAGCTCATTGCCGGTAAAGTGGCCGGGGTGCAAATCACCTCCAACAGCGGTGCGCCGGGCGCCGGCAGCCGCATCCGCATACGCGGTGGCTCCTCGCTCAACGCCAGCAACGACCCGCTCGTGGTGATTGACGGCGTGCCCGTGGACAATGCCAGTATATCGGGCTCCGCAAACCCCCTGTCGATGATCAACCCGAATGACATTGAGACTTTCAACGTGCTCAAAGATGCCTCGGCCACGGCCATTTACGGTTCCCGTGCCTCCAACGGTGTTATCATCATCACAACCAAAAAGGGCCGCGCCGGAGACAAGATGCGCGTCAGCCTGAGCTCGCAGGCATCACTGGCTGAGGTGACCGAAACCGTGGATGTGCTGACCGGTGATGAATACCGTGCAGCCGTCAATCAATATGCCCTTCCAGGAAGCCGAGCCCTGCTAGGCAACGCCAACACCGACTGGCAGGACCTCATCTACCAGAACGCTTTCACAACGGATAACAACCTGAGCGTGAGCGGCTCTGTCAATACACTGCCTTACCGGGTGTCCATCGGTCACCTAGACCAGGAAGGAGTTTTGAAGACATCCCGGGTGAAAAGAACAACTGGTTCCCTCAGCCTCAACCCCTCTTTCCTGGATGACCACCTGAAGATAAACTTGAACGTGAAAGGCTCCCTGGCCAAGAACAGGTTTGCCGATGAAGGCGCCATTGGCTCAGCAGTGACCTTTGACCCAACTCAGCCTGTTTACCAAGAAGGCAACGCATTTGGTGGCTACTTTGAGTGGATGGAAGGCAGTGGCATTAACACACTGGCTCCCCGCAACCCGCTGAGTATGCTGGAACAACGCAACGACCGCAGCGAGGTGAGAAGAAGCATCGGCAACTTACAGCTCGACTACAAGCTGCATTTCCTGCCAGACCTGCGCGCCAATCTGAACCTGGGCTACGACGTCTCCAAAGGCGAAGGCTCTGTGACGCTGCCTCCTACGCTGGCCTCTGTGTATGCGCAAGGCGGTAGCATTTCTCAGTATGAGCAGAAAAAGACCAACAACCTCCTGGACTTCTACCTGAACTATGCGAAAGACTACGCCACCTTCGGCCGTGTGGACCTGACGGGAGGTTACTCTTACCAGAAGTTCAATACAGAAATACCCCCGTTTGCCACGGTGAACTTCGCTGGTGATACCATTACGCAAGCGCCTATACCCAATGAGTTCACCAACGTGCTCATCTCCTTCTTCGGCAGGCTGAACTATACCTTCAGGGACCGCTACCTCCTAACCGCTACCATCCGTCGGGATGGCTCCTCCCGATTCAGCCCGGACAACCGCTGGGGTACCTTCCCAGCCCTTGCCCTTGGTTGGCGAATCAATGAGGAGGCTTTCCTCAAAGACGTGGCTGCCATTTCTGAACTGAAACTCAGGCTCGGCTACGGCGTGACGGGCCAGCAGGACATCGGTCCGTACTACCCATACCTGCCGCGCTATGCGTTCAGCAACAACGAGGCGCAGTACCAGTTGGGTGACCAATTCTACTCCACCCTCCGGCCTGCCGGCTATGATGAGAACATCAAATGGGAAGAGACAGAGACCTGGAACGCCGGCCTGGACTTCGGAATCCTGAACGGCAGGGTGTCCGGTAGCTTGGACTACTATTTCAAGAAGACGAAAGACCTGCTAGCTGAAATTCAAGTACCGGCAGGTTCCAACCTGACCAACCGCCTCTTCACCAACGTAGGCAACCTGGAGAACAGAGGCGTGGAGGCCATCCTGAACTTCGCGGCCATCAGCACCGAACGCGTGCGCTGGGACCTCTCTTTCAACGGCACCTACAACGAGAATGAAATCACGAACCTGAGCAGGGTACCCGACGATGGGACCTCCATCGGCTTCCGGGTAGGTGGCATTGGCGGCGGCGTGGGCAACCAGATTCAAATCAACTCCGTGGGCTTCCCCCGCAACGCGTTCTATGTGTACAAGCAGGTATACGACCAAAACGGCAGGCCGATAGAGCGACTGTATGCTGACCTGAGCCAGGATGGCAGCTTCTCGGACGATGACCTCTACCGCTACAAGAGCATTGACCCGAAAGTGTTCCTGGGCTTCAGCTCCCAGCTCGCCTACGACAAGTGGAGCCTGGGCTTTGTGCTGCGTGCCAACATCGGCAACTATGTGTACAACAACATCAACGCGGCCAATGCCTTCTACAACAACCTGGACTGGCCCGGCTACCTGCTCACCATACCTACAAACGTGCGGGAGACCGGCTTTGTGGGTGAGCAATCGGAGCGTCTATTCTCGGATTACTTCGTGGAGAACGCCTCCTTCCTGCGCATGGACAACCTGAACCTGGGCTATAACTTCGGCAGCGTGCTGAACGACAGAATCAACCTGAGGGCAACGGCTACCGGTCAGAACCTGTTCGTAATTACCAAGTACTCTGGCCTTGACCCTGAGGTGGCCTCTGGCATCGACAACAACTTCTATCCACGGCCCCGCATCTACTCCCTGGGTCTGAACATTGACTTCCAATAACAAAAGCCCGAAAAGATGATAACGAAATACATAAAGAAGATTTTGCTGGCAGGTATGATGGCGTTCTCCATCGCAGCCTGTACCGATGACCTGGACCAGGTGCCGCCTTACGAGGTGACCTCCGCCACGGTGTACAACGACTTCAACAACTACAAGCAGGTGCTGGCCAAGATGTACGCCGGCTATGCCGTGACAGGCCAGCAGGGCCCTGCCGGCAACCCCGACATTCTGGGCGGCGATGAGGGCTTCTCGAGTTACCTGCGCCAGTACTGGCAGTTGCAGGAATTGACCACCGATGAGGCGGTGATTGGCTGGGGCGATGCCGGCCTCCCGAACCTGCATGCCATGAACTGGACGCCGAACAACCAGTTCGTGACGGCCATGTTCAGCCGCATCTACTATCAGGTGTCGCTCACCAACGAGTTCATCCGGGAGCTGTCCGATGACCGCCTGAATGACCGCGGCATAACGGGAACCAACCAGGAGACGGCTAATACCTACCGTGCCGAAGCCCGCTTCCTGAGAGCCCTGAGCTACTGGCACGCCCTGGATTTGTATGGTGGCGGTGTTCCGTTCGTAACGGACACTAACAGTGTAGGAGCTTTCTTCCCGGAGCCTGTCACCCGTGAAAGGCTCTTCAGCTATGTAGAAAAGGAACTGCTGGAGATTGAGAACGCACTGGCTCCGGCCGGCACCAACGAGTATGGCCGGGCAGACCAGGCCGCCGCCTGGACCCTCCTCTCCAAGCTATACCTGAACGCAGAGGTATACACGGGCCAGCCCAAGTATGCGGAAGCAGCTACCTACGCCAAGAAGGTGATTGACTCCGGTCAGTTCAGCCTGGAGCCACGGTACGGCAACCTGTTCCGGGCAGACAATCATAAGTCCCCCGAAATCATCTTCCCCATCGCGTTTGACGGTACCCGAACCCAGACCTTCGGCGGCATGACCTACCTCACGCACGCTCCTGTCGGCCCTACTATGGAGAAAGATACATTTGGTATCGAAGGCGGCTGGGCCGGATTGCGCACCACCGCAGCCATCGTGAACCTGTTCCCGGGCAACGGGCAGGACAAGCGCGCCATGTTCCACACACGGGGGCACAGCCTGGAAATCAACCAGATTGGTGAGTTCACCGAGGGCTACCCTATCACCAAGTACCGGAACGTAACCTCCACCGGACAGAAGGGCTCTCACTCAACCGGTGCCTTCCCTGACACCGACTTCCCGATGTTCCGACTAGGTGACGTATACTTGATGTATGCCGAGGCGGTGCTCAGAGGTGGCGGCGGCTCCGCCGCTGAGGCCCTGGACCTGGTGAACCAACTGCGCCGCAGGGCCTACGGCGGCACAAGCGGCAACATCACGCAGGGCCAACTCACGCTCGACTTCATCATAGATGAGCGCGCGCGCGAACTCAGCTGGGAGGCCCACCGCCGCACCGACCTGATTCGCTTTGGCCGGTTCACGGGTGCCAACTACCTGTGGCCATGGAAAGGTGGCGTGCCCGGTGGCAGGGCCGTGGAGGACTTCCGGGTGCTCTTCCCGCTGCCGACTGACGACGTGATTGCCAACCCGAACCTGGTGCAGAACCCGAATTACAGATAACGGCAAGGCAGGTATAGATTTAAGGTCTATACCTGTTCCTTCCATACAATCACTTTAAATAGCCTTCAAATGAAAACGTGGATAAACAAGATATTCCTTCTCAGCGCGCTCTCGCTCGTGCTTTTCTCCTGCGAGAAAGACGAGGACCGGGTGGTGCTGAACGCAGGTGCCGCCCCTGCCCTCACGGCCTCCTCCACTGACCTGGTGTTGCTGGAAGAGGAGGCGGGAGAAGAAGCCGTCACCCTCCGCTGGTCACAGGCAGATTATGGCTTTGACGCCGCCGTCAGGTATACCCTGCAACTGGACATAAAAGGCAACAACTTTGCTGCGCCGGTGGAGAGCGACCTGGGCTATACCATGGAGAAAACCTTCACCGTGGCCGAGCTGAACAGCCTGCTGAACCGCCTGCCCATCACGGGCTTTGCCGAAAATGAGGTGGACGTACGACTCAAGGGAGAGGTGTCTGAGTTCGTTGACCCGGTTTTCTCCAATGTGACGACCCTCAACGTGACGCCATACCTCTCTGCTCCCCCGTATGCCACCGTGTACCTGGTGGGTGACGCGACAGAATTCGGCTGGGACCAGACTCAGGCAACGCCCATGTACCGCAGCGAAGAGGATGTGTTCGTCTATACCTACACCGGTCCGTTGAAGGCTGGTGGCCTGAAGTTCCTGGGCGTGAAAGGCAAGTGGGCGCCACAGTGGGGCAACAACGGCAGCAACGGCATAGCCTTCCGGGAGACCGAACAGGACCCGGACCCGGGCACCTTTACCATTCCGGCCGCTGGTTTCTACACCGTCAACCTGGACCTGCGCAACAACACCTATTCCATCGAGCCATACAATGCAGCCAGTGCCCGAACTTTCCCATCTGTCGGCATCATTGGGGCGTTCAACGGTTGGGGCGACATTGAGCCGATGACTAAATCAGCCTTCAATCCGCACGCCTGGACCATCGACTATACCTTTGCCGAAGATACCGAGCTCAAGTTCAGACACGCCCCCAACTGGGACGTGAACTGGGGCGCACCGAAAGGAAAAGAGGCGGAGATTTTCGGAAAAACTTCGCAGGGCAACGAGAACCTGAAAGTGACGGCCGGCACCTATACCATCCTGTTCAACGACCTGACCGGGCACTATGTCTTCATTGAGAAATAAAGCATTCGCCTGATTTTTAAACAACTCTTCACAAGCCCGGCAATACCTGTTGCCGGGCTTGTTTCAAATTAGTATGGCGTCTTTTTCAAAAATTGATTTCGAAAGCATGAAGCTTTTCTACAGTCCCGATAGCTTCGCACCTGCTGGTTGCCCTGCTCAGCGTTGCGGTACTGCCGCAGCACCGCGCTATCGGAAGTATAGGCACCTTGAATAACATCACCGAAGCAGATTAGGAAGCATAGTACATCACCAGCAAATAAATCAACATTTTTACAAGTGACATGGCGCAGGAAAAATCCTTTTTCGAAGGGGGCAGGAATATGACAATCGTTTACCCAGGTATACCGACCGCAACATGACGAACAACTGACACGCAAGCCAAGAACAACCATGAAGAAACGAAGCTTATTTCAGCACCTGCTGCTCCTGCCTGCGCTATACCTGATAGTAGGCTGCAGCACCCCGGCGCAGCAGGCCGACAACGGCAACCAGCAGCCACCTGTTACGCACGCCGCCAAAGCAAGTGACTGGCCGCGCGGCGTCTCCTATGAGATATTCGTGCAGTCCTTCTGCGACTCCAACAACGACGGCATCGGCGACATCAAAGGCATGACCTCCAAGCTCGATTACCTGAAACAATTAGGTATAGAAGGCATCTGGCTGATGCCGATAAGCCCCTCTCCTTCCTACCACAAATACGACGTGACCGACTACTACGGCATCCACCCCGATTACGGCACCATGGCGGATTTCAAGGAGTTTGTCGCAGAGGCGCACAAGCGCGGCATCAACGTGGTAATTGACCTGGTGCTCAACCATTCCGGCAGCGACCACCCTTGGTTCAAGGCCGCCGCCAAAGATGCAAACAGCCCCTACCGCGACTACTATGTATGGGCGCACAAAGACGACCCGCAGACCCAGAGCGAAGGCAAGACCACCGGCGATGACTCCCACAACGTGAACCATTGGCACAGCGTACCCGGCAGCGATTACAAGTACTTCGGCTACTTCTGGGGTGGTATGCCCGACCTGAACTTCGATAACCCGAAAGTGCGGGAGGAAGCCTATAAAATCGGGCGGTTCTGGCTGGAGGAAGTGGGGGTGGATGGGTTCCGGCTCGACGCCGCCCGCCATATCTTCACCGATGACCGGCAGCAGGACAACCACCAGTTCTGGGAAGAGTTTCTGGCGGAGATGCGTAAGGTGAAGCCCGATGTATACCTGGTGGGCGAAGTATGGGCAGAGGCCGATGTCGTAGCGCCTTATACCAAGGGCCTGCCGGCTCTGTTCAACTTCGAGATGAGCTGGAAAATTCTGGACGCCCTTAAAAATGGTACCGGCGACTCACTGGCTATCCACCACGACCGCATCATAGGAGCTTACCAGAACGTGAACCCCGATTTCGTGGACGCCACCATCCTGAGTAACCACGACCAGAACCGCATCATGAGCGAAGTGAACAGCGACATGAACAAGGCCAAAACAGGCGCCTCGCTCCTACTTACCTTGCCTGGCTCCCCTTACATCTACTACGGCGAGGAAATAGGTATGCTGGGCAAGAAGCCGGACGAGCAAATCCGGGAGCCGTTCCTGTGGGACGTGAAGGAGAAGGACGCCTGCCGCACCACCTGGATGGAGCCCCAGAACAGCACCGAGCAGACGGTAAGGCCGGTCGCCGTGCAGGAAAAAGACAAAACCTCATTGCTGAACCACTACAAAACGCTGATAAAGCTGCGTAACAGCAGCCCGGCCCTGACCTTGGGTGCCATAGAGCCCGTTCCCCTGGACAACCGCGCTGTAAGCGCTTTCCTGCGCACGCACGAAAATGACAACGTGCTGGTGCTGCACAACGTGTCCGGTTCAGCGGCCAATGTCACCCTTCCTGATAACCTGAAAGCCTATACCCAGGTGATGTTCCGGCACAACAACGCGCAGCAGGCGAAGGGCACGGTGCAACTGCCCGCCTACAGCACTCTGGTGCTGAAAAAATAAGCACCGTTCCTATACCTTTACTTTAGTAGATTTGATAGCAGCAAGCGCGCTTATGAAAAACCATATCTGGAGAAACACTCTCCTTGCGTTCGCACTTTTCGGGGGGCTCAGTTCCGCTGGTATATCCGGCTGCTCCAGCCCCGAACAGCAAAACGAACAGACCATATCAACAGACGAAGCAGTGACCATGAACATCAAAAGCGAACCCTTCGGCACCGCCCCCGACGGGCAGGAAGTCAGGCTCTTTACCCTGACCAATGCCACAGGCATGACTGTGAAAATCACCAACTACGGCGCCATCGTCACCTCCATCATGACACCTGACCGAGACGGCAACCTCGGCGAAGTCGCGCTCGGTTTTGACAGCGTGGACGGCTACGTGCCCAACGACCCGCACTTCGGGGGCGTGGTGGGGCGCTACGCCAACCGCATCGCCAAAGGCAGGTTCACCTTAGACGGGCAGGAGTACAAACTGGCCACCAATGACGCGCCCAACCACCTGCACGGCGGCAACATCGGCTTCGACCGTGTGGTCTGGACAGCAGAGGATTTGCACGACCAGAACGCCATCCGCCTGACCTACGTGAGCCGGGACGGCGAGGAGGGCTACCCAGGCAACCTGCGCGCCGTGGTGACCTATACCCTCACCGATGACAATGGCCTGAGGATAGAGTACGAAGCCACCGCCGACAAAGCCACGCCAGTCAACCTGACCAACCACAGCTATTTCAACCTGAGTGCCGGTAAGGAAAAGGACATCCTGAAACATGTGTTGACCATCCATGCTGACCAGTACACGGCCACCGACAAAATGCTGATACCTACCGGAGAGCTCGCACCTGTGGAAGGCACACCCTACGATTTCACTGAACCGCAGTCGGTAGGCGACCGCATCAACAACCTGCAGGGCTACGGCTATGACCTGAACTATGTGGTACGCGAAGGCGGAGACAAACTGACACGCGCCGCCACGCTAGAAGACCCAGCCACAGGCCGCGTGATGGAGGTGCACACCACACAGCCCGGCATCCAGCTCTACACCGCCTACCACCTCGACGGCAAGCTGACCGGCCACAACAACACGACCTATGATCGCTACGCTGGTTTGTGCCTGGAGGCGCAGCACTATCCGGACTCCCCGAACCAGGAGAGCTTCCCTTCCGCCATCCTGCGCCCGGGAGAGAAGTACAGCGAGACAACGATTTACAAGTTCGGCGTGGATGGGGAGTAGCGGTTTTGAATGTATTAATTTTGGGGCTTCACAGCAAAGGGATGTCCTGCAGTTGCGGGTGCAACCACCCCTGCCCCTCTCAGAAGGGGATTCCCATGAATGAATTACCACAGGGGGAAGTACACACCCACTGTCATTCCGACTAAAGGAGGAATCTCATACCATACCTGCCGCACATCCAGCGCCAGCGCAGATGCGGCTTTTGTGAGGGCGGTGAGGAAGACACCGGTTACGAACTGCTAGCATGTCTCACCGCCGGTTCCCGCTGCGCTCGCACCGGCGGTGGCTAGGGTAACAGATTCCTCCTTTCGTCGGAATGACAGAAATGGGATGGAATGATGTGGGAGGGTGAGCAGGTGTAGCAGTCTAAGACTGAGTATAGGTATAGCCGACAGGTATAGCAGACATGCTTACAACCTCAGCTACGAAGCAGCGGCCTGAGCCAGGTGCACCGCTGACGATTTTTTGCCAGAGCGGTCAGCGAGTTCAAAAAAGCGTCTTGATTTTTTTGCCTACTTTGGGGGTAGGGGCCCTCGATTTTCATCAAGGAAAAAAGTAAGTCCCCGCCGGACAGGCGAAACTATGAAACAACTTAGGAAGCAACTAGATGAAGCCTTTGTTCAAACAAATACATTATAAAGCTCGACTACAGTAAAAGCTTCCGCTACAAAACATGAACTCTATGAGAAATACATTACCAGCAGTAAGCCTTTGCATCCTTCTCTCCGCAGCCGCCTGCCAGACGCAGCAGCCAGAGGCCAGCACGGCCAGCAACAGCGATGCTCCGATTTACCAATCCGAGGCATATACGGTATACCCCGACCGCGTGGTGCAAGGCAAGTACGTGGCGAAGGTGGTTTCCCCTACCGAAATCACCTCCAGCTACCAGAGCCCGGCCAACGAGTTTCAGTCGCCGGAGGTGCTTTTCAAGTTCAGCATCAACTCCAAAGACAACGAAATGCCGCCGGGTATGGACCATCAGTTCATCTGCCTGGCCGAGGAAGGCGGCAGCTGCGAAACCCCAGTCATAAAATTCGGGCAGCAGCTCAAGAGCGACACGGCTATACCTCCCAAAGCCTTCCTGCGGCCCAACACGCCGTTCAAGGTGCGGGTGGATATGCGGGAGGTGCTCCAGGCGTTTGAGAAACAGGGTTTCTATACCGCCTACAACGGCAGCAAAATCTACAAAGACGATTTCAAGGGCGTCTACATCGCCGGCAACACCACGCCCCTCTCCTGGGACTTTGACAACCTGGCCAGCCGCGAAGGCATGCGGCTGGAAGACCCAGACGGCGATGGCATCTTTGAGGTGACGCTCAACATGAATGCCCACCCCGAGGAGAAATTCACCGCCTCACACTGGAAGCAATCCGCTGCGACAGAGGCGTACCCGCAGTACAGCTCGGAGTACCTCCTTACGGATGCGCTCTACAACCTGACGCTGGAGGAAGTCGTGAAGAACATCGAGCAAGACAGCACCTTCCGGACAGGCAAGGAATGGGCCGGCGTCTGGACACGCGACATCAGCTACAGCCTCATCCTGGGCTTGGCGGCCATAGAGCCGGAGATTGCACGCAAGAGCCTTATGCGCAAAGTGAAGAATAAGAGCATTATTCAGGATACAGGAACGGGCGGCGCCTACCCTGTCTCCACCGACCGCATCGTGTGGGCCATCGCCGCCTGGGAAATCTACACCGTCACAGGCGACCAGGACTGGCTGCGCGAATCGTATGAGATTATCCGCAACTCCATGGAAGACGACCTGCTCAACGCCTTCGACCCAAACACGAACCTGATGCGGGGCGAGTCTTCTTTCCTGGATTGGCGCGAGCAGACCTACCCCAAATGGATGCAACCCGCCGACATCTACGCTTCCCAGAACCTGGGTACTAACGCCGTGCATTACCAGGCCAACATCATCCTGAGCCGCATGGCCACCCTGCTGCAGGACCAGCAAGCCGCCGGCAGGTATAGCCAGCTCGCGGAGCGAATCAAAAAGGGTGTAAACGAGCACCTGTGGCAGGAGGAAAAGGGCTATTACGGCCAGTACCTTTATGGCCGGAACTTCCTGAGTTTGTCGCCGCGTTCGGAGGCGCTCGGTGAGGCGCTGACCGTGCTGTTTGGGGTAGCGGACGCTGAAAGGGCCAAAACCATTGTGGCGAGCACACCGGTCTACGACTTTGGAATCCCGAGCATTTTCCCACAAATCCCGAACATCCCGCCTTACCACAACAACGGCATATGGCCCTTTGTGCAGGCCTATTGGACACTGGCCGCCGCCAAAGCCGGCAACGAAACAGCCACAGTAGAGAGCCTGAATGCCCTCTACCGCCCGGCTGCCCTTTTCCTGACGAACAAGGAAAACTTCGTGGCCAGCAACGGCGATTACGCCGGCACGCAGGTCAACTCGGACCGGCAGCTCTGGAGCGTGGGCGGTTACCTGAGCACTGTCTACAAACTGCTTTTCGGGATGGACTTTCAGGAGGACAGGCTGGTGTTCAAACCTTTCGTGCCGGAGAGCTACAAAGGCAACCGCCAACTCACCAATTTCAGGTATAGAAACGCCACCCTCAACATAGCAATGCAGGGTTTTGGCAACAGCATCCAAACGATTACGCTAGACGGAAAGCCGCTTGCCGGAGCCACCATACCTGCTAATCTCACGGGGCAGCATGAGGTGAAAATAACTCTGACCAATCAAATTACGGACAAGGGCAGCCAGAACAAAGTAGCACACCACGTTTCGCCGGTCACTCCGAACGCCTCCTTTGCTGATGGCAAACTCAGTTGGCAACCCGTGGAGGGCGCGGTCAGCTATACCTTGCTCCGGAACGGAAAGCCGCAGGAAACGACCACCCAAACAGGTATAGCCGTCGCCGCCACCGGGTATGCCGAGTACCAGGTGATTGCCGTGGATGCCGCCGGTTACCAATCCTTTGCCAGCGAACCCGTGGTGGTGGCTGCGCCTGGCCGGGAACAACTGTATGAGGCAGAGGCCATAGCTGCCAAAGCGAGCCAACCCTACAAAGGCTTCTCCGGCAAGGGCTTTGTGGAGGTGAGCAGGAAGGCGAACTCTAACATCACATTCACCGTCACCGCACCTGAGACAGGCACCTATGCCATCGACTTCCGATATGCCAACGGCAACGGTCCCATCAACACCGACAACAAAGCCGCTATGCGCACCCTGAAGAAAGGCAGCAACTTCCTCGGTACTATCGTGCTGCCGCAGCGGGGCATCGGCGAGTGGTCGGACTGGGGCTACACCAACAAGGTATGGGTGCAACTCCGGAAAGGTACCCATGAGCTCTCGCTGACTTTTGAGCCTGCCAACGAGAACATGAACGGCGAAGTGAACCAGGCCATGGTAGACCACCTGCGCATGACTCAGGTAAAATAAAATTTACGGCCATCCAGTCAGCCAACTAAAACACAGGCACCTGAGGCGCATCCGGATTCTGTGACAAAGGCAAGCGCTGCTTCAAAGGAATTTTGAAGCAGCGCTTGCTATACCTGCCGCAGCCTAGCCGTTCAGCGCGAAGACCAGCAGCAGCACGAACCCCGTCACGGCTAGCAGACCATGCCCCACAGCCAGCAGGCGGGGTATAGGCTTTCCCGTCAGGTCGCGGAACACCATATAGATTCCCCCTAGCGCGGCCAGTACAAACAGCACCAGGCTCTCCCAGGGGTTTGGCCCTCCCTTCAGGATGTAGACAATCAGCAGGATGATGCCGATGGCGGCCAGTGGGCCATGCGTGAACACGATGGCCTTTGGCGTCTCTTTGCCGCGCAGCACGAAACTCAGCAGATACATCCCCAGCAAGGCGGCCAGGGCGAAAAATCCGATGGCGATATAGATAGTCGTCATGGCGCGTCAGGTGATGGGGTTGTTCAAATCGCGTTGCCCGGAGTGGTGTCGCTCGTCCTTCACAAGCCGCCCATTGCTGCTGTCAATCTGCTTCGTTTCCAGGTTGGCGATGGCGGGGCCTTCAATCACGCTGCCGTCTATCATGAAGCGGCTGCCGTGGCAAGGGCAGTCCCAGGTGTTCTCGGCGTTGTTCCAATGCACGATGCACTTCATGTGAGTGCATACCGCTGAACAGGCATGCAGGTGGTTGTTCTCATCCCGGTACACCGCTACCTTCTCGCCGTCCATCTCCAGCACTTTTCCTTCGCCCAGCGAAATCTCCGACAGGTGTTCCGCGTCAGCAGAGAAAGGCGAGTCTTTGAGGTATTGGGCAGCTACGTTCACGTTCTCCTTCACGAAGGTGGCGGCGGTAGCCAGGTTCGTGCCGCGGGTGGCGTCAAAGGCCTTCAACCAGGTATTCTCCTTCCCTACCAGCATATCCCCGAGCAGGATGCCGGCTACGGTACCATAGATGAGCCCGTCTGCATAGAAGCCGGTGGCGATGTAGGTGCGACGGGCATCTTTGTGTGTGAGGCCGATGTATGGCACGCCGTCTCCTGACCGGTAATGCTGCGCCGACCAGCGGTATTCCACCGAGGCCACATCGAAATGCTTCCGGGCGTAGTCTTCCAGTTCTTTGAAGTAATGATGGTATTCCTGATGCGAGGCCTGGCCGGTTTTGTGGTGGTTGCCCGCTATCATGAGCATGTCCAGTTCCATGGAGTCGGTGCTGTGGGTGGTGATGGCTTTGTGCATCGTGTCGTTCTGCCAGAAGTAGGCATCCGGATAATTTCCGCTCTTCAGTTTGACGGCTATCACATAGCTGCGGTGCGGCGCCGCTACGGTCTGCACCGTGTGTATACCAATAGGAATGTGCGTGGCGATAACGACTTGCCGGCAGGTGACGGTGCCGTGGTTGGTCTGGATGGTGCAGTGGTCTTTCTCCTCCTTCAGGTCAATGACGGTAGTGTGCTCATACACTTGGCAGCCCCGGCTGGCGATGTCGGTCGCTATACCCAGCACATAGCGCAGCGGGTGGAACCGTGCCTGCCCGTCCATGCGCGCTGCTTTCTGGAACCTGGCTCGCGGCAGCAACGGGATATCATCGACAAACGTCACCGGCATACCAGCACGCTGCAGGGCCTCTACTTCTTTCTCGATGGTGGAGACCATGTCTTTTTCCTGCGTGAAAAAATACCAGGGCCGGCGGGAGAAGTGGCAGTCAATCTTCTTCTGTACGGTTTGCTGCTCAATAAAATCCAGCGCGGACCTGCGGGCCGCCGCCACCGACGTGATGGTTTCCGCATCGCGGCTACCCTGTATCTTATGGTAGTAAGCGCCTGTAGGCACATACAGGTTACCCGTGGACCAGCCGGTAGTGCCGCCTCCCACTCTTCGGGCCTCCAGCACGGCTACGCTTCTGCCGGCGTCGGTCAGTTGCAGGGCTGTGGTGATGCCCGTGATGCCTCCCCCGATGATGGCAACGTCTACATCCAGATTGCCCTCCAGCTCTGGGAACTCAGGGCGATGTGGCGTGGTGACCTCCCAGAAAGATTGTGTTTTCATAGTGTAAGGTTTAGATGGCGTTTTAGACAAAATCCAGGTATAGCCTATGCCCAGACAGTTGGCCCACATAGCCATAGAGGCCGCTGCTCTATACCTTAGAGTCAGCAACAGGATAAAGGTTACAAAGCCAGCGCGGTTTCAGGGTGGGGTGGCTGAAAAGGTATAGGGCAAAGACTAATTCCAAGTGGAATGACACCTACATGATTTTGCCGGTATTTATCCAGAATTCTTTGCCTTTGGGCAGCACATGCATGATCAGGTTCTCCAGGCAAAGCGCCTCGCCTTCTCCGGCAGTGGCATAGTTATTTTCGTCTAGCTTCCGTCCGTCTATCAGAATCACTAGGCCTGAGCCAATCGTCTCCACGCAATCCCCATTCGTAATCAGAATGCCGGTGTCTTCGCCCAGACCAATTCCAATGAGGCTCGGATTAGCCGCGATGGTCTCGATGAGCCGGGGTATGCGGCGGCGGTTGACAAAGTGCGTGTCTATGACCACCTGGTTCACCAGACCCAACCCCTCGCACAGCCGCACCATGCCTTTTACAAGCGGTATTGTCTCTTTGGATTGTTCAATCATGATGTGCGTCAAGGCCATGGCACCTGCGCTGGTGCCCGAAATCAGAAATTTCTCTTCCTGCATGTAGCGCGTCTTGAGCAGTTGCAGCGCCTGGGAACCGGGGAATATCTCGGCGAGACGCGTCTGGTTCCCGCCTGTGAACATTACACCATCCGCTTTGGCCAGCCGTTCCAGGTACTCCGCTTTGTTGGCGTCGGCGGCATCCCGTATGTGGAGTACCCCCACGTTGTCGCAGCCCAGCAGCAGAAAAGCATCCAGGTAGGCTTGTCCCACTTCTTCAGGTATAAGGGAGGCCGTGGTCACCACCTCAATGCGGGTGCCGAGGCCGTGGAGTTCGTCGTGGATGCGCCGCAGGATGCCCTGTTCGAAGAAGCGGATGTTATCCCCCAGTTGTTCATCGGCTGGCCTGGGAACCGAGCCTTTGTCCTCGTTCCCTCCTATGGCCACTATCTTTCCTTTGGGTGCCTCCATAGCTGATGCGGTGTACACCTTAAACGGCTAATCCAGCGGATTCGATGTTGCAAAACACTCACTACCAATACTTACTGCCTACCCACGATAAGGTATAGCCAACATTCTTTCCGCATACCCGAATCTTCTGCGGCGAAGGGCAGTATAAGGTATACTTTCCAAAAACGAACCGATGACACAACGCGAAGTAACCGATACCGACAACACCACCTGGACCTGCGTGCAGGCCTATGGCACCCTTTCGAATGGCAACGCAGAGAAGGCCGCCGAGATGACAGAAGATACCAACGGCGACGTGACCGTGGTCTGCACCCCCAGCGGCGGCGCCCAGACCGTGCGGCTGCAGCTGCCCAAAGACTGGATGGAGCAAACCCCTGACGAAGAACTGGTAGCCAAAATCTCCGGAGGACAAGGACAGCAGCAACCCGCACAGAATTAGGGCAGAAAACAGACGGGGCAACAACTCAAAAACTCCTAGCATTTACTTTTTGGGAAAAGCAGTAAATTGGGTGTTCAAGCTATACCTAACCTGAAGCTGCTATGCGCAAGCCCCTATACCTGAAGCTCCTTCTTTCTCTCGTTTTCCTTTGCTACACCTACCTGGCGGCTGCACAGACGCCCGCTCAGGATACTTGGTACCTGCTCCAACCGGACCGCGTGTTCGACGGCGAGCAGTTGCAGGAAGGCTGGCAGGTGCTGGTGAAAAACAACCGGATTGAGGCGGCAGGCCGAAACGTCACCGCCCCAGCCGCTGCAAATGTCATTGATTTGAAAGGGATGACCCTGATGCCGGGTATGATAGAGGGTCACAGCCACCTGTTCCTGCACCCTTACAACGAAACATCCTGGAACGACCAGGTGCTGAAGGAGTCACGGGTGGAGCGGGTGGCACGTGCAACGGTGCACGCGCAGCAGACCTTACTCGCCGGCTTCACCACCGTCCGCGACCTGGGCACCGAAGGCGCCGGCTACGACGATGTCGGGTTGAAGGCCTCCATCGACAAAGGCGTTGTACCGGGTCCGCGCATGCTCATCGCCACCGAAGCCATTGTAGCCACCGGCAGCTATGGTCCCAAAGAACTCAGCTATGAGATTGAAACGCCCATTGGCGCTGCCGTAGCCGATGGCCTAGACGGCCTGACCCAGGAAGTGCGGAAGCAGATTGGCAAAGGCGCTGATGTCATCAAGGTATACGCCGACTACCGCTGGGGCCTCAATGGCACGGCACAGCCCACTTTCACCGTGGAGGAGCTGAAGAAAATAGTGGAGGTAGCCAACAGCAGCGGCCGCCCCGTAGTGGCCCACGCCTCCACTGTGGAAGGTATGCGTCGCGCCACTCTGGCCGGCGTAGCCACGATTGAGCACGGCGATGAAGCTACGCCGGGAATCCTGCGCCTCATGAAAAAGCACAACGTCGCCCTCTGCCCCACCCTCGCCGCCGGCGATGCCATCCTTCAGTACCGCGGCTGGCAGAAAGGTATAGCCGAAGAACCGGAGCGCATCAAAAACAAGCGCCGGAGTTTCAAAGCAGCCCTGGACAGCGGCGTGACCATCGTGATGGGCGGCGATGTGGGCGTGTTCACCCACGGCGACAACGCCCGCGAAATGGAGATGATGGTGGACTATGGCATGAAACCCCTGGCTGTTCTCCGCTCCGCCACCTCCGGCAATGCCGATGTGCTGGGCATAGGCAACTCCCTGGGCAGAGTCAAAGCGGGTCTTCTCGCCGACCTGGTGGCCGTGGAGGGCAACCCCACAGCGGACATCAAACAGGTGCGGCAGGTCCGGCTAGTGATGAAAGACGGCATTATCTACAAACAATAGGCTGCCGATTCACGCTAAGGCGGCAATTCCCCGTTATACCTGTAACAGCTCTTAATCAAGGTATGCTCTCCCACAAACACGAGATATTCATGGAAGTGGCGCGGCTGCTCAGCTTCACCAAAGCCAGCCAGACGCTCTTTATCAGCCAGTCGGCCATCAGCAAGCAGGTGAAGGCGCTGGAGGAGTTCTACAAGACCGGCCTATTTGAGCGCCTGGGCAACAGCGTGGTGCTCACCCCCGCCGGCAAGCTGCTCTATGAGAAGCTATTAGCCGCCAAGCAGCTGCAGCACGAGCTTTACCAAGATTTCAAGCAGCTGAGCGAGAACTTCTCTCCGCAGGTGAACATGGTGCTGGGTGCCAGCACCACCATCTCGCTCTACATCCTGCCGCCGGTGCTCTCAGCCTATCTGCTGCAGAACCCCAACGTGCAGCTCGACCTCAAGAACCGCAACTCCGAGAACATCCTCAAAGCGCTGCTCGACCATGAAATAGACCTGGGCATTGTGGAGGGTATCAACAAAGTCAGCAACGTCACCTATACTCCATTTTTGACCGATGAGGTGATAGCCGTATGCTCTTCCCGCAACCCGCTCAAGAAGCAGCAACTGGAAGTAAAGGACCTTTTCGACATACCCCTGGCGCTGCGCGAGCGGGGCTCAGGTACGCTGGCTGTACTAGAGGACGCGCTAGAAAAGAAGGATGTCCGGCTCAACGAACTGCCCATCAAAATCAGGCTAGGCGGCACCGAGGCGCTGAAGAACTTCGTTCGGGTCGATACCTGCCTTTCTTTCCTGCCACGGCAGTCGGTGCTGAAGGAGTTGCAATCGGGCGAGTTGGTGGAGGTGGCCATCAACGGCCTGACCATCAAGCGGAGCTTCAACTTCATACAGCGCAAAGGCACCGAGAACAATTTCCCTTACAAGAATTTCATACAGTTCACGAAGCGACATTATTCCATTTCGGCATAGTCTATTCCGAAAGGCTATTTTGTTTCGTCATAACATCTGGCCTATTTGCCGTAGATGTTAGATATGGAAACTACGATTAACCGCCTCCTCAGCCACCTCAGCACCCTTACCTGCTCCAGTTGTGGCACCGCTTATTCCGCCTTTGAAAAACAGACCGTTTCGCCCTGCTGCCAGATGCCGCTGCTGGCCCAGTACCAGCCCGATGAGCCTCTTTCCAAAGAGCTGCTGAAGCAGCGGCCGGGCACCATGTGGCGCTACCTCGAGATGCTCCCGGTACTGCACGAAGAAAACATCGTGAGCCTCGGCGAAGGCTATACCCCCATCCTGACACTCAGCAACCTGGCGAAGAAGCACGAACTCAAATCGCTGCTGCTGAAAGACGAGGGCCAGAACCCGACCGGCTCGTTCAAGGCCCGTGGCCTGAGCATGGCCATCTCTAAAGCGAAGGAACACGGGGTGCAGGGTTGCATCATACCTACCGCTGGCAACGCCGGTGTGGCCATGGCCGCCTACTGCGCTAAGGCAGGTATGCGCGCCACGGTGGTGATGCCCCGCCATACTCCTAAAGCGTTCAAAGAAGAGTGTTACTGGTATGGCGCCGAAGTGGTGCTGGTGGATGGCCTCATCAACGACTGCGCCACCAAGGTGAAAGAACTCAACAGCGCCGGCGAACTGCTGGATGTGTCCACACTCAAAGAGCCCTACCGCCTGGAAGGCAAGAAAACCATGGGCTACGAGATAGCCGAGCAACTGAACTGGCAACTGCCGGACATCATCCTATACCCGGCTGGCGGCGGCACGGGCCTCATCGGCATCTGGAAAGCCTTCAAGGAAATGCAGCAGTTGGGCTGGCTGGAGCCGACGGTGAAACTGCCCCGCATGGTGGCCGTGCAGGCCGCCAACTGCCAACCGCTCGTGGAAACGTTCTATGGCCGGCAAGCCAGCTCTCAGAATTATGTGGGCAAACCCACCATCGCCAACGGCCTGGCGGTGCCGCGTCCGCTCGGTGAGCCGCTCATGCTGCAGACGCTGCACGAGTCCGAAGGCACGGCTATACCTATTACGGAGTCAGAGATGATAGCGGGTCTGCAGGAACTGGGCGCCAACGAGGGGCTGTTTGTGGCCCCCGAGGGAGCCGCCGTCTGGATGGCCGCCCGCAAGCTAATTGCTACCGAATTTATCTCGCCGGACGAACAGATTCTGCTCCTGAACACCGGCTCCGGCCAGAAGTACATGGAGAACCTCAGCCACGTATACTCGCAGTACTAGACGCAGACGGGCTATACCTTTCAAAGCCCTGTGCTTCTTCCACCTGGTAAGGGAGAGGCACAGGGCTTTTTGATGGGCAACACATGGCGGTGCATCCATTGCAGAAACTATCCGGTGCCTCCCTGGCAAGGTATGGCATAACCCCAGCGCCAACGACTGAGAAACACGTTTTCAATCTTTTGAGAGCAGATGCGGTTCTTTTATCTGGAAAACGCTATCTTCACTAGCACCAACGGCTACCTCTTGTCTGTGTAGTCGCCATCTATACCTTATACTGTATGATAACCATCGCATTGATTGCCCACAACAACAAGAAAACAGAGTTGCTGAACTGGGTGAAGGAAAACCAGCAGGCGCTGCGCCAGTACAAACTCGTAGGCACCAGCAACACCTCGAAACTCATCAACGAGCTGCTCGACATGAACATAGAGCCCTTCGGACATGGCCCCAGCGGCGGGGACATTCTGCTGGCTGCCCGGCTGCTCCAGGGTCAAATCCAGAAGGTGATTTTCTTTATCGACGTGGAGACCCCACACGGCCACGAGCACGACATCCAGACGCTCATCCGCACGGCGGTGCTCAACAACATCCCCATCGCCCTAAACCGCGCCTCCGCTGACTTGATTGTGCTGGAGCGGGAAAGCAGAGAGTAGGTATAACGACGAAAAGTATACTCCGCATATAGTGCCAATAACTGTATGTTCACGCTTTCGAGGTAGTTGGTGGTAATAAAATTTATGAAGAAGCTAATACTCTACACTTTCTTGCTTTATAGTTTAGCCAGTTGTTCTATGGGTGCTGGTACTTTGGGTAGTTTCGAAGAGAGAACATTCCCAATAACAGAAACAAGATTAGAAAATGCCATAGACACTCTGTTAGCTCAGCATCCAGAATATTTATTACCCGCTAAATGGGAGGAACTTGATAATTGGGAAGAAAGAGGGTATGACTTTCTGAACGGCAGAATCTTCTACTTCAGCAGCGAACCAGAAGAAATGTATTTTATAACCTTGATTCCGAAAGATAACACCCAAACTTCAGCAATAGCCATCAGGGCTGTAAATAACGGTAAAGCTTGGCAACTGGAAGACTCATTTGATGCATCTGAAAAGAAGAGAATCTTAAATCGCTTTGATGCAGAGATAATAGCAAAGTTGGAGAACATTAGTAGAGTGAAGTCAGAAAAAGAATAACTTCCACCAACACAGTTCAGCCTTTATGCTTGGCTTCGCCTCGCCCATCGGCTGCACGAGCACGTTGGCAAATAATTATAATCATGAAAGTTTCATCAAATCTGTAAAATGGCTCAAGTAGAACTGGTACAGTTTATCCCACAGACTGGAAGATATTTGATTTATTATCCTAAAAACTACGAGCTGCATGAAGATGAAGATAGTATAGTCACTATCTCACCTAATGATGGAAACAGCACAATGACAATTAGTGGATACGAAGTAGAAGGTGAAGCTGACGCAACAGTGATTGAACAGTTCTTATCCGGTATAACATCCAGCTACGAGCTAACATCAGAACTGAAGCTTGGTGAATTTGGAGAAGGTATCAAGATTGAAGCAACATTTAAAAAGGGAGAAAATAAATGGTTATGGAAAATTTTCTCATTAGGAAATGCTATGGTTGTAGTTTCGATAAATAGTGAAGATGTATTAAATTCTGAGCAACTAGGGCTATATGAATTTATGCTTCAGAATATGGAAGTTTATCCAGATTGATAAAATTCATTGCTAACTACACCTTTACCGTAGATTCCCCATGGCAAAGCCCAGCACGTTGGACATAATTCCAAAAAATCTTTAATGATAAACCAAAACCACACCCATGAAAAAGTGTACTTCCGCAATCCTGACGATTCTCCTAATTTCCTTATTCAGCTGTTCAGAAATGACAGGAGAATTTAAATACTTGAATCGACTAAAAGAATCTATATCTGAAAAATATGAAACCGAGAAAGTCGAAGTAAACATCAAAAACAAGAATGAATTGACTGTATCACTTACTGACCCAAAATTTGATGATTACAGTCCAGCGAAAAAAGAATATATTTCTCGAGAAATCGGAAAGCTAGCGCAGGAACTTAGAGAAGGCAAGGAAAAGATAAAATCAGGTGTGGTGAATTTCCGGGATGAAGCCAATTATGGTATAGCTAAAACCAGCAGCACGGTAACTTTCCAGATGTACGAATAGCCAAACCTACGCCCAACAGTATATAAAAAACAATGCTTAATTTGGTCTCAATTCGAGAGTCCTTGCTCGCTTGTTGCGCCGGTTATCCTGCGGACAATCTAGCTCGTCAGCTCGCACTGTTTTATACGCTACGCTACCCTCAAGCCAACAACCGCACACGCTAAAATACAAGTATGAAAAACACCCTTACCCACCAACAGCGCTTTGCGAAAATGACCTTCGCCTCGGTCTATCCTCTGTATCTGCAAAAAGTAGAGAAGAAAGGCAGAACGAAAGAAGAGCTGCATCAGGTCATAGCATGGTTGACAGGTTTCGATGACAGGAAGCTGCAAGAATTGATAGACCAAAATGTCACGTTTGAAGTGTTCTTCCAACAGGCTTCGCTAAACCCCAAGGCCCACCTCATCACCGGCGTGATTTGCGGGTATCGTGTGGAAGAGATTGAGGATGCGTTGACCCAGCAGGTCCGGTATCTGGACAAGTTGGTGGATGAGTTGGCGAAGGGCAGAAAGATAGAGAAAATTCTGCGCGGCTCACTGACCTCATGAGGCTCCGTCACTGCAGATAACCTAAAACAGACAACTTGAAGCTTCCTCCCTACGATAATTTCCCAACGCTTTCAGGTGACAAAATCACCTTACGCCAAATCCTGCCTACAGACATCCAAGACCTCATCGAGATTTCCTTCTACGATGCCATCCAGGCGACTACGGTAGAACAGGCGGCAGAGATGCAGGATAAAATAAACCAGGACTACCGTGACGGCAATTCAATCCATTGGGGCATCATCGAGAACGCAACGAACCGCATCAGCGGGACCTGCGGCTATTACCGCGGACTTGAGAAAGGCGAAGGGGAACTTGGCTGCGTACTGTTGCCCCAATTCAAGGGGCTGGGCATTATGACAGATGCCATGCGGTTAGCCATTGACTTCGGACTAAACCACATCGGACTGAAACGCATCTGGGCAGTAACAACCAGAAAAAACGACAAAGCCATCCAACTTCTGGAGAGGCTTGGTTTCATCAAGATAGCGGACTTGCCCGATGATGAAGTGGAATATGAGCTGAAGACAGCTCGTTGACACGCAGAAATCAAACCACTAGTTTGGCAAAATGCCGACGATATACTCCTCCATTCTTGCTTGAGCTTATCAAACACACGCACTGCACCTCGATTATTCTACCCAGAACCTTCCGTGCGCCAAGCCCGAAACACTGACAAGAAAAACCTCCTCTGGCCCACGCGCAAGCATATTGGGGGGCATCTGAATCGGGTTGAAAATAAACCTGCCTATACCTGAAATCCACCTCCACCCTATTCCTGAAATCAAAAAGCAAATTACTGCTTGTTTTGCTAACTTGCGGTTTAATCCGAGTGGGCTGCTATACCCTTGCCTAAACCTACGTTAGCTAGATGAACATAATCAAGAACCTCAAAATAAGAGACAAGCTCCTGCTCCTGCTCTCCCTGCTGCTCTTCCCGCTTTTATACCTTGTGTTCTCTACGGTCAGGTTGGAGGTACAGGAAAACGAGAAGCTGCAACGAGAGGCAATCCAACTCGAGGAAACGGACAAGCTATCGGCCTTGCTCCACGCTTTCCAGAAAGAGCGGGCGCGCATTCTAGCTGCCGACGGCGGAAACACAAACTACCTGCTGCAAGCCAAGGCCCTGCGGAGCAACACCGACGCCATGGAGCGCGAACTGAAGGTTTTCCTGAACAACACGGGCCGCCAGTTCGCTGATTTGGCGCTGCTGAACGATTTGAAGAAATACCGGAATGGCCTGGACCAGGAAAGGCTCGATGTACAGGAGTTCCGGTCCTATTCCTCCAGCTTGATTTTCACCTTCCTCGACAGGATAGAGGCCAACGCAACAGGCACCGGCAACGCCACCATAGGCCGTCAGCTAGCCAGTCTGCGGCACCTGGCGGAGGCTAAAATCCATCTGGGGCGAATCAGGAGTCTGCTGATGATGGTGATTCAGGAAGGCGCTTTCTCTTATCAGGAGTACGCCCAGATAAACTCGCAACTAGACGCCTATAACAGGTCGCTGACCACCTTCAGCCACTATGCTGACGAGGCAACCGAGCAGCAGGTGCAGGAAGTAACCACAAGCCAGAACTACAAGCATGTTGCCAACCTGCTACAGGCCATAGAGGCAAAGCCTGAGCTCAACCTATCCTCCTATAACACCACTGAGACGTTCAACCGGTTCACTCAGAGCATAGAGGAGTACAGGTCTATTGAAAAAATCCTGATTGACAACATCCGGCAGCAGGTTGAAGCCGAAAGCGACCGCAAGCAACAATACATGGCGGGGCTGCTAGTGGTAGCTATCCTCATACTGGGCCTGACCATCACGCTTTCCGTTTACATCGTCAACCTGATTTCCTACTCGCTCTCATCGCTCAAGACGGCGGCCGACCGCATCCGACTCGGCGCGACTGATGTGGTGATTGACATCAACAGCAAAGATGAGATAGGCAGCGTGGCGGACTCTTTTAAGGGTGTACTGAACAAGACCGTCGTCTTGTCGCAGGTGGCGCAGGCCATAGGCGAACGCAGGTATGATGTAGAAGTGCCCGTGCAGAGCAAGGAGGATGTGCTGAGCCACGCCATACGCGACATGAGGGACAACCTGCAGGGTTTCACCGCCGACAATGCCAACCGCAACTGGACGCTGACCGGCCTTTCGGAACTGAACAACGCCATCGGCAGCGAGATTACACTGGATGAGGTGACGGAAAGAGCCATTTCCTATCTCTGCGACTACACCGGTTCAGAGGCCGGTATCCTCTACCTGCACAGCGACAGCAACAACCTAACCCCGGCCGCCAGCCATGGCCTGCTCTACAGCAAAGAGCAGCTTCCCTCCTTCCGCATTGGCGCCGGCAAGGTAGGCAAAGCCGTAAGCGACCGCAAAAGCCAGATACTGGAAGGCATACCGGATGAGTACCTCAAAATCAAGACAGGCTTGAGCGAGATAGCACCTGCCTCCATCATCATCGTGCCGCTGTACTTCGGCCGGAACATCGTGGGTGCGATTGAGCTCTGCTCCCGCCAGCCCTATACCCCGTTGCAGCAGTCCTTCCTGGACACAGCCGCTGAGCGGGTAGCCGTGATGGTGCATACCCTGAAGGCGCACCTGCAAACGCAGGAACTGCTCTACGAGACCCAGAACCAGGCCGAGGAACTGGAAACGCAGCAGGAAGAACTGCGCCAGCTGAACGCCGAGCTGAAGGCCTCGGAAGAGGAACTGCGCGTGAACCAGGAGGAGCTGCAGGAAAAGAACGTCGAGCTCGAGGAGAAGGCGCAGCTGCTGGAAGAACAGTACGAAACGCTGCACACCAAGAACAAGGCGCTGGAGGACGCCCGCCAGGCCATTGAACTGAAGATACAGCAGGTGGAGACGGTGAGCAAGTACAAGAGCGACTTCCTGGCCAACATGAGCCACGAGCTGCGCACCCCGCTCAACAGTATTCTCATCCTGTCCAGGCTGCTGGCCGACAACGCCGAGAATACCCTGTCGACGAAACAGATAGACCACGCCCAAATCATACACCGCTCCGGCAACGACCTGCTCAAGCTGATAAACGAGATACTCGACCTGTCCAAGATAGAATCAGGTATGGTGAAGCTGGAGACTAACGAAATCAGGTTGGAGGACGTCTCCATGGAGCCGATGTTCCGGGAGGTGGCCTCCCGCAAGAACATTCGCTACACCGAGAGGTATAGCCCGGGCAGCTTCGACACCATCACCACCGACCGCTTCCGACTGGAGCAGATTCTGAAGAACTTTATCGGCAACGCCAT
The DNA here is from genome assembly GCF_000373265.1 of Pontibacter roseus DSM 17521. Classification (GTDB taxonomy): domain Bacteria; phylum Bacteroidota; class Bacteroidia; order Cytophagales; family Hymenobacteraceae; genus Pontibacter; species Pontibacter roseus. The sequence goes on along the minus strand of NZ_KB890765.1, from coordinate 363,471 downwards.
CAAGTTCACCGACGAGGGCGGCGAAGTCGAGTTGTCCATCTACCAGGTCACCAAGCGTCCGAAGTTCAAGTCCGAGCACCTGCGCGAGCAACCGGAGGTCATCGCCTTTGCCGTGCGTGACACAGGTATAGGTATAGCCCAGGATAAGCAGGAAGTCGTGTTCGAGGCCTTTCAGCAAGCCGACACCTCCACCACCCGCCGGTATGGCGGTACCGGGTTGGGCCTCACCATCAGCAAGGAGCTGGCCACGCTGCTGGGCGGCGAACTGATGCTGGAGAGCGAGCCGGGCAAAGGCAGCACCTTTACGCTATACCTGCCCCGCATACCTGCCTCAGCCGGCAAGAAAGCCACGCAAGCCCCACAGGCACAGGCTATACCTGCCAGCAGAAGCGAGTCCGTGCACCACATGTTCGAGCAGTTGGACACCCAGCGCCAAAAGGACATCTCTGTGCTGATTGTGGAGGACGACAAAGGCTTCAGCGACATACTGGCGGACTTCGCAGCCGCCAAGAACTTTACCGTGCACCAGGCCTATACCGGCCAGGATGGCCTGCAACTAGCCCGCCAACAGAAGCCTGACGCCATGCTGCTCGACATCCACCTGCCCGACATGTCGGGCTGGGACGTGCTGAAGCAGGTGCGCGAGGACAGGCAGCTGCGCCATGTGAACGTGCACGTGATGTCGGCCTATGACAAAGCCGTGATAGGCGAGCACGCCGATAACGAAGAGTACCTGCCCAAGCCGGTGACCCTGGAGATGCTCAACAAAGCCTTCACCACCATATCCGGCATATCAGACAACTCCATTGAGAACATCCTTATCGTGGAGGACAACGAGGTGGAGAACCAGGCGGTGGCAGAGCTGCTGCTGGCGCACAACCTCAAGTCCACCTCCGCCTACTCCGCCGAAGAGGCCGAGCAGGTGCTGGCCCGCCAGAAGGTGGACTGCATCATCCTGGACCTCAACCTGCCGGGCATGAAGGGCTACGACTGGATGAAGAAAATCAAGTCGCAGACCGGCCTCTCGGATATACCTATCATCATCTACTCCGGCAAGGACCTGAGCGAGGAGGAGGAGACGCAGCTGAAGCAGTTTGCCAACACCATCATCATCAAGAACGAGTACTCGTACCTGCGCCTGCTCGATGAGGTACAGTTGTTCCTGCACAAGGTCAACCAGAAGCTGCCGCCGGGCAATGAGTTCAAGATGAAGCTGCATGTGCCCGAAGAGGTGCTGCGCGGCCGCAAGGTGCTGGTGGTGGACGATGATGTGCGCAACATCTACTCGCTGAGCAGCCTGCTGGAGCTGCACGGCATGGAGGTGGTGGCCGCCTACGACGGAAAGGAGGCGCTCGAGAAACTCGAGACGGAGAAGAAAATCGACATGGTGCTGATGGATGTGATGATGCCCGAAATGGACGGCATCGAGGCGACAAAACGAATCCGGGAGAATTCTCGTTTCAAACAACTGCCCATCATCGCGCTCACCGCAAAAGCCATGAAAGAAGACAAGGAGAACTGCATCGCTGCCGGTGCATCTGATTATGTACCCAAACCGGTGGATACCGACAAGTTGCTTACCCTGATGCGCGTCTGGCTGTATGAAGCTTGAGAACGAGGCTCATTTTGAGCAGGATGTGGAAACGTTGATTGAGGAGATAAAGCAGCAGTACGGCTACGACTTCAGTGGCTATTCGCGGGCCTCGGTATACAGGCGTATCAAGCGGTTCCTTTCGCAGAAGCACCTCAACTCGCTGGAGCAACTGCGGGGGCACCTCTTCAGCGACAGCTTCTTTTTTGAGAACTTCCTGCAGGAAATCACCGTGAACGTGACGGAGATGTTCCGTGACCCGTCTTTTTTTCTGTCGCTGCGCCAGAATGTTCTGCCTATCCTGTCTACCTACCCTTTCATCAAGGTATGGGATGCCGGCTGCTCCACCGGCGAGGAGCTTTTCTCGCTGGCTATCCTGCTGCAGGAGGAAGGTCTGCTGGGCCGCACGAAAATCTACGCCACCGACATCAACCAGAAAGTGCTGAAGCAGGCCAAAACCGGCATTTTTTCGGCAACCAACATGCCCGCCTATACCGCCGCCTACTATGCCGCAGGGGGCAAAAAGGAATTCGCCAGCTACTACACCAGCAACTACGGCAGCGTGAAGTTTGACTCCGCGCTGGTGAAGAACGTGGTGGTATACCCCCACAACCTGGCCACCGACTCCTCCTTCAATGAGTTTCACCTGATTGTGTGCCGCAACGTGCTCATTTATTTCAACCGGGTGCTGCAGGAGCGGGTGTACAGCCTATTCGATGAGAGCCTGGTCAGCTTGGGCTACCTGGCGCTGGGCAAAAAAGAAACATTGGCCATGGCTGGCATTAGCAACCGCTATACCGCAGTAGACAAAAGCAACCGTGTATACCGTAAGACAAACTGATGCAGCAGGAAGCGTCAAGGCTGGTCGTGATTGGGGGGTCCTGGGGAGGCATACAGGCCTCTCTCAGCATCCTCTCTGCGCTTCCGGCAGACTACAGCATCCCCATCGTGCTGGTGCTGCACCGGCTGCGCACTACGGAGGGCAGCCTGCAGGAGATATTCTCGACAAGGCTGGCCCTGACTGCCCTGGAGGTGGAGGAAAAGGAGCCGCTGCTGTCTGGGCACGTGTACATAGCCCCTTCCAACTACCATGTGCTGCTGGAGACGGACCATACCTTGTCGCTGGATGATTCGGAGCTCGAAAACTACTCACGCCCCTCCATCGACGTCACGTTCACGAGCGCAGCCGATGTCTACGGGGCCGGCACCATCGGAATTCTATTGAGTGGGGCCAGCAGTGATGGAAGTTCGGGATTAAACTATATCTTTGAGAAACAAGGCGAGGCCATTGTACAGGCTCCCGAAGAAGCGGAGGTCTCGACCATGCCACTGGCAGCCATCGCGAAGACCCCTGGTTGCCGCGTGATGAACTTGGCGCAAATACAAGCTTATTTACTTTCTGTACATGATCACTGACCATACTCCTATTCCTTCCGCCACAAAGTCAGAGGTGCATCCTGTAAAGATTCTGCTGGTAGACGACAAGGCGGAAAACCTCGTGAGCCTGGAGAGCCTGCTCTTGAGTGAGGAGCAGGAAATCACTTACCTGTTTGCCAACTCCGGCGAAGAGGCGCTGAAAATCGCCCTGCAGGAAGAACTGGCCCTTATCCTATTGGATGTGCAGATGCCGGGTATGAACGGGTACGAAGTGGCCCGCTACCTGCGCGACATCTCCAAGACACGCCATATCCCCATTATTTTCGTGACGGCCATAAACGAACAGGATGCGCACGTGATTGAGGGTTTCGAGGCCGGCGCCGTGGACTTCCTGTTCAAACCGCTGCACCCCTACATCACCCGGGCCAAGGTGGCCACATTTGTGCGCTTCTACCTCCAGAAGAAAAAGCTCGAAGAAGCCAACCGCCTCTCACTGGAGATAAACCAGGAGTTGGAAGAACGGGTGATAGAACGCACCCGGGAACTGACCCGCGTCAACAAAGACCTCGACAACTTTGTGTACACCGCCTCGCACGACCTCAAGGCTCCTATTAACAACATTGAGGGCCTGATGGTGGCGCTGGATGAGACCATGCAGGAAAAAGGCTTGGGCCATGAAGAGGTGTCCGACATCATCCGGATGATACACGATGCCATTTTCCGTTTCAAGAACGCCCTGCAGGACCTGACCGAGGTGGCCAAGGTGCAGTACGAGGAATCGGCGGAGCATGAGCGCGTCGGCTTCCAGGAGATACTGGAGGATGTGCGGCTGAGCATCAAGGACCTGATTACAAAGTATGACGCGACTATAGAAGAGGACTTCTCGGCCACCCCCGACATCGTCTTCTCCCGGAAGAACCTGCGCAGCATCCTTTACAACCTGGTTTCCAACTCTATCAAGTACAGCTCCCCGGAGCGCAAACCCGAGATTTCCATCAGCACGGCCAGCCAAGAGGGCTTTACCGTGCTGACGGTGCGCGACAACGGACTGGGCCTGCGCAAGGAAGACCAGCAGAAGGTGTTCGTGATGTTCAAGCGCCTGCATGCTCATGTGGAAGGCACAGGCGTGGGTCTGGCTATTGTAAAGCGCATCGTGGAGAACTGCGACGGCAGGATAGAATTTGAGAGCGAACTGGGCAAAGGCTCTGTCTTCCGCATCCTCCTCAAATCCTAGAGTATAGCCGCTGCCTGACCGATTGGCTTCCGCGGCTTTTTGCTACATTAGCGCCTGGAATCTGGTAAGAAAATCGCTGCGCTATACCTGTGCAGCGGCCACCGTTGAACCAGAAGAGAACCGAAAAATCAGAAAACAACAAGCAACTATGAGTACTGAAGTGAGGGCCCTGGAGCCCAAGGAACTATGGAATAATTTCGCTGATTTGAACGCTGTGCCCCGTCCTTCTAAAAAGGAAGAGCGCGTGGTGGCTTTCGTGAAGGAGTTCGGCCAGAAACTGGGGCTGGAGACCATACAGGACGAAATCGGCAACATCATCATCAAGAAACCAGCCACGCCCGGCATGGAAGACCGCAAGACGGTCCTCATTCAGAGCCACGTGGACATGGTGCACCAGAAAAACGCCGACACGGACTTTGACTTCGATACACAAGGTATTGACATGTATGTGGACGGCGACTGGGTAAAAGCCAGAGGCACCACGCTGGGCGCCGACAACGGATTGGGCGTTGCCTCCATCATGACCTTGCTGGCTTCGAAAGACATCGAACATCCGGCTATCGAAGCTCTGTTTACGATAGATGAGGAGACAGGTATGACGGGCGCTCTTGGTTTGAAGAGCGGTATGCTGGAAGCCGATATCATGCTCAACCTCGACACGGAAGACGACACTGAGTTGACCATTGGCTGTGCCGGCGGCGTGGATATCAACGCCACGGCTAGCTATCAGCCTGAAGCAGTTTCAGGTGCCGTGAAAGGGTATAGAATCAGCCTCAAGGGCCTTACCGGCGGCCACTCCGGCATGGACATCTACCTGGGCAGGGGCAATGCTAACAAACTCATGAACCGCCTGTTGCACCACGCAGCGGAGCAGCATGGGTTACGCATTGCCACCATTGATGGTGGTAGCCTGCGCAACGCCATCCCACGTGAGTCAGTTGCACTGGTGGCTATACCTGCTGGTCAGGCAGAAGCCTTTGAGAACTCCGTAGAAGAGTTGACAACCGTTCTTAAGCATGAGCACGCGACCACCGACCCGAACCTGGTGGTGCAACTGGAGCCTGCTGATGCCCCGGCACAGGTGCTGCCAACAGATTTCCAAGGCAGACTGCTGCGTGCGCTCTATGCCTGCCCGAACGGCATCTACCGCATGAGCCCCGAGATTGAGCACCTGGTGCAGACCTCCAACAACGTGGCCCGTGTACTCGTGCAGGACAGCAGCATCACCATACAATGCCTCACCCGCAGCTCCGTTGACAGCGAGAAAATGGATTTAGCCGCTGCCATCAAGAGTGCCCTTGAATTGGCAGCAGCCTCTGTGAGCTTTAGCGGCCAATATCCTGGCTGGATGCCACGGCCAGGCGCCGGCATCGTGCAGTTGATGAGCGACTTGTACAAAGAGAAATTCAATGGAGAGGCACACGTCAATGCCTGCCACGCCGGCCTGGAGTGCGGCATCATCGGCGCCAACTACCCCGAGATGGAGATGATTTCCTTCGGCCCCAACATCCGCGGCGCCCACTCCCCGGATGAAAAGGTGCAGATTAGCTCGGTGCAAAAGTATTGGGATTTCCTGCTGGAAACGTTGAAGCGTATACCGGCCAAAGTATAAGTATCATGTAGATTTATAGGCAAAGCCGCTATGTGTTACCATGGAGCGGCTTTTTGCTATTCTGCGGTTTTGAAAATGCTGTTTCATGGCCACTGCTTTTGTTTTTTGCTCGCTGAGTTGTGGTACAGCTTCGCCTGTGCGGCGGGCACTCACTTTTCTCCTTGATGAGAATCGAGGGCCCCTACCCCCAAAGAAAGCAAAAGAATCAAGACGCTTTTGAACTCGCTGAAAGCTCTTAAAGAGGGCCCCTACCCCCACAGTGGAGCGCCATCAGGTGCACCTGGCTCAAACCGCCGCTCGGTTGCTACAGGGCAACTCTCCCCTTGAGGGGAGTCAGAGGGGTGTCAAGGCTATACCTGCCCGTGGTAATTTGCTACACCGCTTATACCTGACCAACAGTAATGTCAGCCTCCCCCTTCTGGGGTAGGGGCTCTCAAAAAAGTTAAGGAGGGGCAGGGGTGGTTGCACAAGGCTATACCTATACACTCTCTGTCATTTCGGCGATAGGAGGAATCTGTTACCATAGCCACCGCCGGTGCGAGCGCAGCGGGAACTTGTGGTAAAAGATGAGAGGCTGTTACAGAAGGTGCCTCTCAGAAATGCCGCATCTACACTAACGCTGGATGCTGGGCCAGGAGGGTATAGGATTTCTCCTATCGTTGAAATGACAAAAATGTAAAGGAATGACAGTTAGTGTGGTCATCCCCCATCGAAGGGAGCAGGGGGAAATCAATCATTCTCAATTTCTTTTTGTTAGCACCACAGGGTAAGCAAGTGGTATAGCAACAGCTTCTGGCTACGCCGCCCACGGCTCAGGAGCTCCAGAATAGGAAGCTGCGATGGGAAAACGCATCCCGCCGGTGTATAGCCAGAGCCCTCAGCAAAAGTATTATGCAAAAAACATATTCCACTCCTGCGTCTTTCCAACCACCTCCCCGTCATCCTGATGAATGTAAACCAAACGTAAGCACTTCATCATATGGAACCGATTTATCAATTTGCTACACCAAAGTCTGTCGCGCAACTCAAAGCTGAGTTGGAGAACGAGACAACAGCCAACAGTCAGAACACAGGTCATGGCACTACCTCCTGCTGCAAGCAAGTGCAGGAAAAGTCAAAGACAAACATAACTCCTGTCTTGGCATTGGCCTTCCTCCTGCTTTCGTCTCTGTTTTTGAGCGCTCCCTCCTGGGCCCAAGCCGTAACGCCACAAGCATTGGCCTACAAATCTATCCTACCAGCTAAAACTGTCCCGGAGACGACAAGCAAGGCCTTGGATGACATTCGATTCCCGGAATCAGAATTCAAGCGAGGGGCCTACCTCAAGATGCGGACGGTATACCTGCAGGTACCGGCAAGCAGATTCAAAATCAAGCCTTTCCCGGCCAACAGCTCCGCTGAAACGCGGGCCGAACTGGATTTCCTGCTCCAGCTGCAGCAAAGCCGTACCGCAGAGGAAATAGCCAGAACCGAAGCGATGGCTGACATCTACTTTGACCCGCTGAACACCAACCCTTCAGACCCGGACTATACCCGCAACATCAACAGCCTGTTTTATATTGGTCGGGACCTGGGGCCATGGTTTATGCCTGAAAAGCTTCCTGTCACAGCGCGGGTGCTGCAAAATGTGCTACAAGATGCCACCTACTACTTCTTCTCCCTGAAGGCCGACTTCAACAGAGCCAGGCCCTACCACCTGGAGCCGCGCCTGCAGCCCCTCGAAGCACCAGGACATGCCTCCTACCCCAGCGGCCACTCCTCCGCCTCACACGTGCATGCCTACCTGCTTAGCCACATCTTCCCAGCGTATGCTGACCACTTTATGGGAGTTGCCAGTGAGATGGCTTTTTCCAGGGAGACACGGGGCGTGCATTACCCAAGCGATTCGGAGGCTGGCAAGGAGTTCGCCCGTCAGTTTGTGGAGGAGCTCCTGAAGAACAGGAAGTTCCGCTCCGATTTCGAAGCGGTGAAGGCTGAGATAACACAGGTCAGTATGGCCAACAAACTTACCAGAAACTAGATACGATAATTTCGAGAGACTGACGGATTTTCCGGCCACATATGGATTGAGTATCAAAAACCTGTCGTACTATTGTGGCCTGAAAAATTTGAGAATGGAAACATGGTTAGGTTATGCACTCATTGCCATGCTCACAGGGGGCGTGGCGATGGTGTTTGCGAAGATGGGGATGAACAACAATGCCAATGAACACCTTGCCCTGGTGATACGAACCGGCGTGCTGTTCCTGATGGTGCTGGCCAACGCCCTATACGCCGGTGGGCTCAAGTCCGCAAGGCTGATTGACAGCAAGACGCTGACCTGGTTTGTGCTGGCAGGCGCCTGTACCGCCGTCTACTGGATTCTCTATTTCAAAGCCATCAAAACAGCTGATGTATCCATTGTAGCCACTATCGACCGGGCAGGTATACTGGTAACCGTGCTGCTCTCCTACTTTCTGTTGAACGAGCCGCTCACGCCCCGCCTCTTGCTAGGTATGGGCGTTATCCTGTGTGGCACCCTCATTCTAGTCTGGAAATAACACATGGTACAGGTGATACCCATGCAGCCGGAACATGCGGGGGCTGTCCTCCAAATTTATGGAGAAGGCCTGCGGACCGGTTTCTCTACCTTCAACACCGAAATACCTTCCTGGGAGGATTGGGACAGAAACCACCTGCCCCACACCCGCCTGGTGGCCATTGCGGCTGGTGAAGTTATGGGTTGGGTGGCGTTGTTGCCTGTCTCGGACCGACACTGTTACCGCGGAGTGGCCGAATTCAGTATCTACATAGCCGCCGCCCACCGAGGCACAGGTATAGCCGACCTGCTCATGCAACACCTGATTGCAGAGAGCGAGGCCAACGGCATCTGGACGCTACAGTCTGCCACTTTCGCTGAGAATACAGCCAGCCTGCGCCTGCAGGAGCGCCACGGCTTCCGGCAGGTGGGTTACCGCGAGCGGGTGGCGCAGCTGCACGGCACCTGGCGCAACACCATCCTGCTGGAACGACGAAGCGATAGGTTCTGAAGGTGATAGTTGTATATACTGCCCCAAGAGGGAAGTCATGAAACAGACGAGGGCGCTGCAGAAAAAATCTGCAGCGCCCTCGCTCGCTCAGGTATACCTGAGGTGTGGCACATCAAATCGTCCGGATAGTGACTACTTTGTAATCCCACTCCGTGATGTCTGGGCCGTATTGCGTCTGGTCGATGAAGGGGCCGCGGCAAATTTTCTCTACAGGCGTCTCCACCTCATACTGCTCTTTGGCGCGCAACAGCAGTTCGTCCATCAGCCAGCGCGGGATGATGTCTCGCTCCGACGGGTACACGAACTGGAAGCTTAGGAACTGGGCCAGCAGCAGCTGCCAGTGGCGTTCGGTGTAGGTCCACAAGCGGTTCCAGTCCAGCTTGTCGCCGTAACGCAGGATGATGTGGTTGATGTCTGACCCATCGTAGCGCTCCCGGTTTTGCACATACAGCTTGCACCAAATCAACTCCTCGGCAGGCATGAACCGCACCTTGATGCCGTAGAGCTCTCCTTCCACCGCGTGCTCGAACCACCGGTCGTCCACCGGGCACAGGCTGCCCGGGTTGTTGAAGATGAGGTCCACCAGATTGTCTCCCTTCATCGCTTTCGCCAGCCAGCGCGCGTCCGTCATCTGGGTATCGTAGCCGCTTTCGCCAAAGGTCTTCAGGATGCGCGGGCATTCGCCCGCCTTGCAGAAGATGTCGAGGTCTTTGGTGGCGCGCTTGATGCCGGTATACATGTCCAGGGCAAAGCCTCCTCCCACCAGGAATTTGGCGCCGCTCTGCACCAGCAGCTCCAGCGCCTCCTTGTAGAAAGCGTGCGCGCCATCTAGCTCCTGCACGGCTTCTACATCTATTGTTACGTTGTTTATCTCTTTACTCATTTGATTGAAATCATGCTCCAGAAAAATATTAAACAAGGCTTCAGAAGAGGATGGCAATGCCCGGGAAGGGCCTGCCTTACAGGACAATCAGAAATTGTACTACTCCTGTACTGAAACTGGGGTAAGTGGTTTACTCAGAAATGGCTGCCTTGGTTATACCTCTCACTAAATAAGTGGCAGGACAGTCCCTCTTCTGTTTCTGTCGCTCCACGGCTATATCTGGCAATTGGACAATATCTCGGATTTCTAATAAAAATCAAGCGCGGAACTGTAGGCGGCGTTGGTCTTGACATAAAAAGGAAAGTTGGCGGTAGCCACGTTGCCCTGCCCGTCATACACGTAAGCGTACAGCCTATAGGCGCCGTCTTTTCTAGGGGCTTTCACCACCACTTTGGCACCCTCAGCCGCACCAAGTACACCCTGCACCAGTTCCGGTTTCTCTTGTTTGATGGTGTTTCCGTCTTCGCTCACGGTCTCGGGCAGCACCTCCCATTTCACCTGGAGTGGGTCTCCATCCGGATCGGTGGCGTATACGGCAGCGGTGCATTCTTCCCCAGGCTTTAGGTATACCTGGTCCGAAGGGAAAATGTCTTTGATGGAAAGGTAAGCCACATGTGGTGCCTTGTTGAAATCTGACTTGCCAGTCCACAGCTCGCGCATGACCTGCACCAGTTCCGTTTCCTCACCGGTTTCGGTCATCAGGCTGAACCAGGTGGGTGTGGTCTCATACTTGTAGCCCCAAATGAACACATAGGCTCCGAGACAACGGTCTTTGTCCCCTAACACGGTACGTTTGTAGTTGGCCCGAGCAAAGGCAGCTTTCTCGGAGCTGGTCTGCTCTATGGGCGCATACCACCAGGTGGTGTAGGCCTCCCAATAGCCTCTGCCTCCGAACTCGGCAATCACATAGGGGCCGTCCCAGTCGGTCTCTTTTATCTCATCGGGCAGGTTGTGCATGGACCCGAAAGCATTGATGGACAGGATATCGATGGCCGGGCAACGCCGCTTGATGAGGTTTACCACTTTCAGGGGCACGTTCATGACGGTGGTGGTGGTCGGGTGGTCGGGGTCTACTTCGTGAATCATCTCGGCTATCCCATTCACGGCGTCCCATACCTTCACGTTAGACCCTTCTGCATACAACTCATTGCCTACTACCCACATCAGCAGGGCCGGGTGGTCTTTGTACTTGAGCACCTCCTGCCGGAGCCGCTCCTTCTGCGCCGCCACGTCCTCCTTGTCGTAATAGTTGAAACCTTCGCGCTCGCGCTCCATCCAGAGTCCCAGCATCACGGTGAGCCCGTTGGCGTGCGCCTCATCCAGTATGCGCTTTGCATCGTCGGTGTGCCATACCCGCACCGAGTTACCGCCATAGGCCTTCACCCGGTCAAAATGCTCGTAGCCGGCAGCGCCCTTTATAAAATAGGGTTCGCCATCTTTATACAAGGTGAATTTCCCTCCTGCTTTCACCACCTCTACTTTCCTGCCTTGTAGGCTATACCTGTTTGCGTCAGATGCCCTGGAAGAACAAGAGATGAACAGCGGGATTAGGGCCAGGCAAATTGCACTTTTAAGCAGGATAATGGAGGTATGGCAGGTGCGCATGGGTAGGGCGTGGCGGAAGTAGGTATAGCAATTAATTATGTTCAGGGAATAACTTTTGAGGCTATTACGAGTATAAACGCAAGATGTTATCAAGCCCAGCGAGCTGACGGCTATAAGATTAATTCGTCTTAGCGGATGCTTCTAATTTTACACTAAAAAAATCCTGTTTTGTCGTTTCTCAGACATGCATACCTATACCGAGCCTAAAAAAGAGCAACGCTCTTCCATACCCGCCGTCACCCCAAAGCCACAGGACATCCGCACCATCCGCCTCATGATTGTGTTAGGGCTTGTGACCATGGCGCTGTTTCTGTACTGGTTTCTGGACAAGGACCATGTGGGGTACATGCCCCTCTACATCCTGCTCACCACTGCTCTGTTCTTCAAACTGCTCCGCACCCTGCATGAGTGGTACCACTACTTTGATGTGAGTGCTCCCATTGCGCCCAAACTGCGTACCAGGTTCAAGGTGGATGTGCTGACCACTGCCTGCCCCGGCGAGCCGCATTCCATGATTGTAAACACCCTGGAGGCCATACAGCGCATTCGCTACCCCCATACCACCTACCTTTGCGACGAAGGAGATGACCCTTATCTGAAAGCACAATGCGAACGATTGGGCGTCATGCATGTGACCCGCACCGTGAAGGTCGACGCCAAGGCCGGCAACATCAACAATGCGCTCCGGCAAGCAACCGGCGACATCTGCCTTATCCTTGACCCGGACCACGTGCCGGTGCCGGAGTTTCTGGATGAGGTGCTGCCTTACTTCGAGGACCCGGAAATCGGCTATGTGCAGTGCGTGCAGGCCTATCATAACCAGAAGGAGAGCCTGGTGGCCTACGGCGCCGCCGAGCAGACCTACAGCTTCTACGGCCCCATGATGATGGGCATGAACTCACACGGCACGGTGCAGGCCATCGGAGCCAACTGCACCTTCCGCCGCAGCGCCCTCGACAGCATAGGAGGCCACGCAGCCGGTCTGGCCGAGGACATGCACACGGCCATGCAGCTGCACGCCAAAGGCTGGAAATCGGTGTACGTGCCCAAAATTCTGACCCGCGGCCTGGTACCCGGCACATTGGCCGCCTATTTCAAGCAGCAGGTGAAGTGGAGCCGCGGCACCTTTGAACTGTTGTTCACGGTATACCCCCGGCTGTTTAGCAAGTTCACCTGGCGCCAGCGCATACACTACTTCACGCTGCCCATGTACTACCTCTTCGGCGTGTTCAACCTCTTCGATTTCCTGATACCCTCGCTGTCACTTATACTGGCAGAGTTCCCGTGGTATGTTTCGCTGGGCGAGTTCGTTATCATGTTCACTCCTTTCTTCCTGATTTCCATTTGTATTCGGCAATACGCGCAGCGCTGGCTCCACGAGAAGAACGAAAAGGGATTCCACCTGTTCGGGGGTATACTGCGCACCGGCACCTGGTGGGTGTTCATGCTGGGCCTCATCTATTCCATATTCCGGGTGAAAGTGCCTTACATCCCTACCCCGAAAGATGACAAACCCAAGAACAACTGGGTGCTCAGTCTGCCCAACATACTCATGGTGTCCGCTATACTGGGTGCCATCGCTTACTCGCAGTACATCTACGACCACGTGTTCACCAACCCTTATGTGCAGATGATGGTGATGTTCTCGCTCGTGAATGTGCTCATACTGGCCAGTGTGGTGGTGATTGGTCAGGAGAAGTTCATCCAGTGGGTGCGCCACAACGTGCTGCATGCGCGCCTGCTGCAGCCCCTCTTCCAGCCACTCCGCCTGTTCATCTGGCGCACCCGGCACGGGTTCTACGATGGTATACGCTACGCTGCCATCGTGATTACGATTGTGGCGGCAGCCGTTTCCTCAGGGTTTCTGTTGTTCGGGTATAAGCCCTACGGAAACAATACCCGCAGCCAGGACATCCCCATGGTACACAAGCTTCCGCAAAAAGCCAGTACCTCCATCCAGAGCGTGGTGCAGTACGTCCGCTAGGGCCTCGCCATTAAACCAGCAGGTATGGCATTCTTTGACATCATTTAAACCGATGCCACAGCGCTTCGTTTATAATAAAGTGCATATTCACTAACGCTATAAACGACAAGGCTATGAACAGAGACAGAGAAAACAGAAACTACGGCCAGCACGAAGGCGACTTCCATACCCACCGCTCCGATCGCTACCGCCACCCGGAAAGTGACAGCAACTATGGCCACAATGCCTACGGCTCCTCGGCCCGCGGCGGCTACGGCCACCAGGGCAATTACCGCGCCGGCGGCCGCGGTAATTACTCCAACATCAACATCACAGACAGCGACACCTACAGCACCTCCCGCAACTATGGCAACATGGGCAGCTATGGCGGGGCGCAGGGCTTTGGAGACATCCGCGGTGGCCGACATACCTCCGACCATCCGTTCGACAGCGGCATGGGCTCCTCCCAAGCCTATATGGGAAGGGAACGCGAGCGAGAAACCGACAGAGGCGACAATCCGAGAGGCTACAGTTCTTTTGGAAACGAGAGCTACAGCCGTGGCGGAAGCTATGGCAGAGGGCAGAGTGGCTACGGAGGACGCAACCAGGAAGACCTATACGGCCACGATACCTCCCGCCGCTTCCAGGGCAGCGCCGGACAAAGCAGGTATGACTTTGAGCGGGACGATTACTACAGCTCCAACTACGGCGATGACCAGGGCAACTACATGGGCGGTGGCTACCACCGTATGACCCAAAGCAACTACGGTGCCGGCGACTATGGCTCATCCGGCCACATGGAGCGTGGAAACCAGGGCAGAGATATAGATAGAGATATGGACCGAGAAAGGGGCGGCTCACGTAATTTCAACACCGCCCAGAACAGGTGGAACACAGACTGGTAGTTGGTTATACCTGCTCCCACAAAACAGAGAAGGCGCGGCTTATAGCTGCGCCTTCTCTGTTTTTCCGGCCGCCTTGGGTTGCAGGCATACCTTCCGTAGTTCCTGTTTGCTTCCGTAGAAGATGTTGCAGTCCACCTCGCCCCTGATGCCGTCAATCACGCCGCGGTCGGTGTGCTGCCAGAAGGAAAGCAGTGTCCGTTCGTTGCGCTGCAGGGCCAGTTCCTTCACGTTGTAGTGGGCAATCCAGAGGGGGTATTCGTCGAAGTAACCCTCCAGGTAGTCTTTGTAGAAACTATAGCCGGTGTAAATGACGGGCTTGATACCGTAGGCCCTTTCCACCAGCACCAGCCACTCTTTCAGGTCTCCCCGGAAATGGTTGAGCGGCTGCCGGCCCCGCACCTCCACATCCAGCACGGGTGGCAGGTCGCCGGGCTGGAGCGTGACCGCGCCCACGAAGTTGTTGGCCTGCACATCCGGACTCACGTTGGGCCGGTAGAAATGGTACGCTCCCCGGATGATGCCGACCTCCGCCGTCTTTTCCCAATTCTTGCTGAAGTGGCTGTCTTTGAGCTTGGCTCCCTCGGTGGCCTTGATGAAGGCGAAGGAGACATCGTTGTCGCGCACCTTCTCCCAGTTGATGTTGCGCTGGTACTTCGACACGTCAATGCCCAGCAGCGTGTTGCCCAACGGACTGTGACCTTCCGGCCAAACCGGTTGCTTTTTTTCGGTGAAGACCTCCACATACAGCACCAGTAGCCCGATAGCCGCCACCACACCCAGACCTATCCAGAAGGGCAGCCGCGAGGGCTGCTTCTTTTTTTTCTTCCGCTGCACCGGCGCACGGGGCACCTTGGGAGCCTGCGTAGGCTTGGGTGTCCGGATGGGTTTAAGCGGTTTGGGTGTCTTGACTGTACTCATACTTCCTCCGCAGCAAAGGTATAATTTTCGGGCAAATGAAGGGTATAGGAAGTCTGCTCCAGCATGAATATTTCGGTATAGCTCAAGCAGCCCTGCCCAACCTGAAATTTATACCTACCTGCCTCACAAACACTTACCCGCAAATCCGTAGAAAAAGTTTTGTCACCAAGAAACAAGAACAATGGACGCAAGCAAGGAAAGACTACACCAAGATGTGGAACGGCTGACCACCATTCAACCCGCCCGCAACTACCGGAACATGGAGGCGCTTGACGCCGCCGCCGACTACATCCGGAGCGAGTTTGAGCAGTTGGACTGTGAAGTGACCGAGCAGCCGTTCAAAGTAGATGGCAGGACGTACCGCAACATCATCGCCTTCTTCAGGGGCAGCCATAGCAAAGAGCGCGTGGTGGTGGGGGCGCACTATGACGTGTGCGGCGACCAGCCCGGTGCCGATGACAACGCCAGCGGCGTGGCGGGCCTGCTGGAAACGGCCCGACTCCTGCACGCGCAAAAGCCCACTCTGCAACAAGACCTGGAGTTGGTGGCCTATTGCCTGGAAGAACCTCCATACTTTGCCAGCGAGGACATGGGGAGCGCCGTGCATGCCAAATCGCTGCACGAGCAGCAGGTGAAAGTAAAGTGTATGGTGTGCTATGAGATGATTGGCTACTTTTCGGATGAGCCCAATTCGCAGAAATTCCCTGACCCGCAACTGGCCAAACACTACCCGAGCACGGGCAACTTCATCGTGGTGGTGGGCAAGACGGGCCAGGAAAAGTATACCGAGCATGTGCGTGACCTGATGCGGCAGCATACCTCCGATGCCGTGCACTCGGTGAACCTGTCGGCGGGTTTCGGACTCGTGGGCCTCTCCGACCACCGCAACTACTGGACCTACGGCATCGACGCCGTGATGATAAACGACTCCTCTTTCTTGCGCAACCCGCACTACCACCAGACCAGTGACACCATCGACACGTTGGATTTCGACCGGATGGCAGCCGTGGTACAAGGGGTGTATGCGGCAATTATCCGGTTGTGATTTGTAGGAATCTGTTTGTCTGCCAGATAAGTTGCTATACCTATGGGATACTCCTCAGCCCACCACCGGCACACCCGATAGGTGCTCCAGGTGTTTTCCGTCCAGAGAGGTATAGCCGCGCATGGCATCGGCAGTGAGGCAGGAGTGAATGGGCAGTATGCCCATCAAATCGCCTACCTTATACCTGTCAAACAGCTCCTTGGAGGTCCGCACCGTACCATGCTCCTGCGACAGCGACACCAGTGCTATACCTTCCAGCGGGGCAGACCAGCCGTTCTCTGACAGTTCCACCACCCGCCCGAAGATGACAGACCCATCCAGCTCCAAGAGGCTGTCTTTGGAAAAATGTACACTGCCCCCATGCACGATGATTTCGTTGCGCTCCGGGTGCTTGGCAATGACCGGGCAGGCCATGCACACCGCTATCTGCTCGAAGCTGCAGGAACCGATGTGCTGCTGCGTCAGGTCGTAAAAAACGTAATTTCCTGGCCTGATTTCATCCACGCCGTTGATGGTTTCCAAAATACTGCAGGACGGCGTGTCGCCGATGGAGACTTGTAACTCAGGTAAGCGGGCTTTATACCTGTCGCGCACCAGGTGCAGGAGGAACACGGTGGTATGGTGGATGGTGCGGATGGCCTCTTTGTCGGTCTGTTTGTAGGTATGGCCGTCGTGGGCCAACACACCGGTAAAGTGCAGCTTATCGCTCTGCTCCAGCAGGTGCACAATGTGGTCCAGCTCTTCGTGGCTGTGCGGCAGAATGCCGGTGCGGCGGTAGCCGGTGTCAATCTTGAGCCAGAGTTTCACCGGGTGCTGCAGTTGCTGCGCCAGCGCCTCCACCGTCTCGATGTTCACGGCTACCAGGTGCAGCTGTACCTGGCTTGCCAATTCATTCACCAGCTCTATCTCCCGGATGTTCACAGGTATAGCCACCAGGATGTCGTCCCAGCCGTGTTGAGCGAAGTAGCGCGCCATGGTGAGCGATGAGACGGTGATGCCCGTGGTGCCCTGCTCCCGGAACCACTCCCCCACCTGCGTCGACTGGTGCGTCTTGAAATGCGGCCGCAGCCGGATGTTATTGCGCCTCGCCTTCTCCGCCATCATCTTAATGTTCTGTCGGCACTTGGTTTCATCGAGTAAAAGCGTGGGTACTGTGATATGTTCTAGCATAGCGATTTCTTGGGTAAATCTGTGCCTTCTTCAGGATAATCTGACGAATGTCACCCTTCTGGCATCCCCTAAATTTGAGAAAAAACGGCAGGACTGACAAATATCATTTCTTAACCGCAACGGGTGCCCGACCTTTGTCAACGTAATGGAGCAGGTTTCTGCTTCGGTATTCTTATCAACCCTATTGCTTATGAAAACTGCTGTCACTCCCGCTACTCCTGCCGAACTATTGGCCAAGTACGATGTGCCATCACCCCGCTATACCAGTTACCCTACTGTTCCGTTCTGGGACGAGAAGCCGCTGACCGAGGAGCGCTGGAAGCTGCATGTGCAGCAGGCTTTCCGCAAGACAAACAAAAAAGAAGGCATCAGCCTATACCTGCACCTGCCCTTCTGCGAGAAACTGTGTACTTACTGCGGCTGCAACAAGCGCATCACCAAAAACCATGCGGTGGAGGAGCCTTATATGGTGGCCCTGCTGCAGGAGTGGGAGCAGTACCTGGCGCTGTTTGACGAGAAACCACGCATCACGGAGCTGCACTTGGGTGGTGGCACCCCTACCTTCTTCAGCGCCCAAAACCTCAAAATGATGCTGGAGAAACTGCTGGAGAAAACCGAGATTACGCCCGATGCGGCATTCAGCATCGAGGTTCACCCGAACGCGACCAACGCCGAGCAGCTGCAGGTGCTCTACGACCTGGGCTTCCGCAGACTGAGCGTCGGCATACAGGACTTCGACCCGTATGTGCAGCTCGTCATCAACCGCATCCAGACGTTTGAGAAGACAAAAGAGATATTCGACATAGCCCGTGCCATTGGCTATACCTCCATCAACGGCGACATCATCTACGGCCTTCCGCACCAGACTGCCGCCAGCGTGCACAACACCATCGAGAAAGTGAAAGAGCTGCGCCCGGAACGCATCGCCTTCTACAGCTACGCCCACGTGCCCTGGAAGAGCAAAGGCCAGCGCCGCTATTCAGAGGCCGACCTGCCGTCACCGGAAGTGAAACGCGGTCTGTATGAACTGGGAAGAGCCATGTTGGAAGAGGCCGGTTACATCGAGACAGGTATGGACCACTTCGCGCTGCCAGAGGATGAGCTGTGTATCGCGTCTGCCAACGGCAAACTGCACCGCAATTTCATGGGCTATACCGCCCGCCATACCGAACTCTTGATTGGCCTGGGCGCCTCCAGCATCTCTGATACCGGCACCGCCTTCATGCAGAACGTGAAGGAAGTGGAGCCTTATGAAGCCGCCGTGCTAGAGGGGCATCTGCCTATCCTGAAGGGCCACGAACTGACCGGTGAGGACATGCTGCTGCGCAAGCACATCCAGAACCTGATGTGCCGCGACTACACCAGCTGGAGCGAGGACGATTTGCCTTACTTCGTGGATGCCCTCGTGCGCCTGCAGCCCTTGGCTGAGGACGGACTGGTGGAATACAGCAACCACGACATACAGGTGCTGCCAGCCGGCAAGCCTTTCGTGCGCAACATCGCCATGTGCCTAGACGCCCGCCTCTGGGCCAGCCAGCCAACTGAGCCTGTGTTCAGTAAGTCAGTATAAGGTGAGTGAGGAATGGGGTTGAATCTACAATCCCGTGGCAGGGTCCGGAGAGCGCAGGTTCTCCGGACTTTTGCTTTGTATAGTACTTAGTCTGGCTTCTCTGTTGTGTCTGTTTCTCTGCATTTGCCTTCGTAGTTGCTGGTTTTACAGTTCGCTCGCTGAGTTGTTTCATAGCCTGGCCAGGCGGGCCTCACTTTTTGTCTTGACACAAATCGAGGGTCCCTACCCCACTCGCTGACCGCTCGAACAGTGGATCGCCAAAATGTACACTTGGCAGTTGTCTTTGCTTTGTAGCTGATGTGGAAACTCTCCCCTTGAGGGGAGTCAGAGGGGTGTTAAGGCTATACCTATACATCTATTGTCATTCCGACGAAAGGAGGAATCTGTTACCCTACCCCCGCCGGTTCGAGCAAAGCGGGAATCGGCGGTTAAAGAAGCGACCCAGTCTGCACCTGGCATTATCTCCTCTGTTTCCTCCCTCGATGTCCTCAGAAAAGCCGCATCTGCGCTGGCGTTGGATGTGCGGCAGGTATGGTATGAGATTCCTCCTCTCGTCGGAATGACAGCATGTGTATTTATACCAATTCGGATTTGTGCAGAGGGTTCCCCTTCTCAGAGGGGCAGGGGTGCTTGGACCTGGTAAAGCAGAAGCATACATGCTACACGTTTTTCCTCTCATCCCAAACAACCTACAGCCACTACCCCTTTTGAACATTTACCGTTACCTTTGCAGAAACAGCACCTGATAGCCCATGAGCTTCTTCTACGTCAAAGCCCTGCACATCATTTTTGTGGTCACCTGGTTTGCCGGACTTTTCTACATCGTGCGCCTCTTCATTTATTTTGCCGAGGCGCAGGAGAAGCCGGAGCCGGAGCGCAGCATCCTGCAGCAGCAGTTCCACATCATGCAGAAGCGACTGTGGTATGGCATCACCTGGCCATCGGCGGTGCTCACGCTCATCTTCGGGCTTACCATGCTATACCTGTACGGCGGCGTTCCGGGCTGGCTGGTCTGGAAACTGGCCTTTGTGGTGGGGCTGTACGTGTACCATTTCCTCTGCCACCGCATCTTCCAACAGCAACAGCAGGGCATCCTCCGCTATACCTCCACGCAGCTGCGCATCTGGAACGAGGTGGCCACGGTTTTCCTCATCGCGATTGTGTTCCTGGTGGTGCTCAAGAACGCGCTCAGCATGGTGTGGGGCATCGTAGGGCTGCTGCTCTTCTCGGCGCTCCTCATGTTGGCCATCCGCATCTACAAGCGATTGCGTGAATCGGGGCAACAGCGCTGAGGCTCTGCCGCTTCGCGCTTTCCATCCGATTTTGTACCTTTGAGCAAATAGACATTACATGAAACAAGCCGCACTGAAGCCAAACGAGAGGGAACTGATAAAACTGATACGCTTTTTCAGCAAGCGTGCCGCAAGACTGATGGAGGAAGGCGAACTCAGCGCGGAGCATTCGCAACTGACCGCCGCCTGCGAAAACCTGGAGACGAAGTTGTTAGACCATGCCACCAATCGTACCGCCATCATGGACAAGCGGGAGCGCCTGCTCAACGTCATCGAGGACAATGCCCAGTGCCCCAAGTGCAACAAAGCCGATATGCTGAAGCGCACCGGGTCCACGACCAACGAGCACGGCTGGAAATGCAACACCTACAAGTGCCGCCGCTGCAACACCGGCTTCACCTGGAACCGACCGAACAACCCTTGGGACATGGTGGAGTTTCTGGAGATGTACATCGGGCAGTTGCAACTGGCCATGGCTGCGGAGCGCAACCCGGAAGTGATTGCGCATACCGAGGATGCCGTGGAGCAGATGCGGGACAGCCTGAACCGCCTGCGCCCGGTGCTGGCCACGTCAGACGAAGAAGTGGATGCTTTGCAGCAGAAGGAAAAGGAGATGGACAGGCTCATCCACCAGTTCAAGAACTACCTGCAGATAGAGAAAATCAAGCTGAACGTATACCCTGAGGAAGACTCCGAGTCAGAAGAGGTATAGCTGACCCAACAGGTATAGCAAGGCCGGTGCGGGAGGAGGAATCCCTGCACCGGCCTTTGCGTTTAGCGCCTTTTGCGACCGCCGCCCTTGGCGGCAGGTGCGTTGCGGCTGGCCCCTCTGGAACCCGCGCTGCTCTTGCTTCCCGACTTTTTAGCACCCGGCCCTTTGGAGGCGCCGCGCTGCCCCCTGCCCCCTTTGGAATCGCTGGCGCCAGTTTCTTTCCTCGGGGGTCTGCCGCCGGATGTGGCATTTTTACGGGCGGAAGAACTACTCTTTGTGTGGTTTGTGGCTGGTTTTTTCTTCGTCACCGAACCTTCTTCCGTCATCACAGAGTCGGCTACCATGCTGTGGAGCGTGGCGATTTCGGTTTCGGTCAGGGCCCGCCATTGGCCTAAGGGCAGCTTTGCCAGCGTGATGTTCATGATGCGGATGCGCTGCAGCGTCTGCACCTCGTAGCCCAACGCCTCGCACATGCGCCTGATTTGGCGGTTCATGCCCTGGGTCAGGATGATGCGGAACTTGGTCGGGCCCTCCTGCTCCACGAAGCACTTACGGGTGTTCACGCCCAGTATGGAAACGCCGTTGCCCATCCTCTCAATAAAATCCGGGGTGATGGGCTTATCTACGGTCACGATGTACTCTTTCTCGTGCTTATTGCCAGCCCGCAGGATTTTGTTGACGATATCGCCATTGTTGGTCAGGAAAATCAGCCCTTCCGAATCCTTATCGAGGCGGCCGATTGGGAAGATGCGCTCGGGATAGTTGACGAAGCGGATGATATTGTCGCGCTGCGAGAGGTCAGTGGTGGTCTCTATACCTACTGGTTTGTTCAGCGCCAGGTATACCGGCTCCACCTGGTTCCATTGCAGCGTCTTTCCATCCACCTGGATTTTGTCCTTGCCCGTCACCCGTGCCCCAACATCCGGTAGCTTGCTATTCACCAGCACCCTCCCCTGCTCTATCAGTTTGTCGGCTTCCCGGCGGGAGCAGATGCCTGCGTCACTGATGAATTTATTTAAGCGGATTCCGTCGGATGTGTGCTGTGCCATAAATTGGATTTCCGGCGCAAAACCTCTGCCGGTTAAAAGTTATACCTACAAAATAACGACAAAACTTCAGGAATAGCTATTTTCCTCCTTCCCCCGCCTTATGAAGTATGACCTGAGGCCTAACGCTCGGAGTGCTGAAACGCAGGCTATACCTTATGTGAGCTATGACTCTGAAAAAGGCGCACCAGCTACAGCCCGCGCACCAGCAGGTACCAGATGGCGAGCGTGATGAAGGAGAGCGGTATGCCGAAACCAACCATCATGGAGGCCAGGCGGGGCTTTAGGCCATAGGAGATTGCCACGATGGAGGCCGTAATCATGGGCGCCATACCTGCCTCCAATATGCTGATTTGCACGGTTCGCCCCCGCTCCCCCAGCACCAGCACGTACAGCGCATAGATGAGGGCCGGTGCCAGTATCAGCTGATACAACAGCCCCAGTAGCAGGAAACGCCAGTGCTTGCTGCGCCGCTCGATGCGCAGCTGCATGCCCACGCTCACCAGTGCTAGTGGCGTCACGGTGCCGCCCAGCCGGTTGAACACTTCCTTCACTTCATCGGGGAAGTGCAAATCGGCCACATTTAAAGCAAAGGCCACCACAAAGACCACGAAGGGAGGAAAGGTCAGGATTTTCTGGGTGATGGCCTTGAAATCAGGCTGTCCTTTGGAGAAGTACGCTGCCAAGGCAATCCCAAGCGTCGACACGACCACGAAGGTTCCCGGCAAGTCCACCAGTATCGCCGTCTGCAATCCCTCACGGCCATAAAGCGCCTCAATGATGGGGAAACCGACGAAGGAGGTATTGCCAAGTCCGGCGGTGAGGATGAGGCAACCCACCAGCTTTTTGGACCAGCCGTAGATTCGGCCCAGGGTATAGAAGAAGGCCGCCGCACCCGCAAAGCAAACCCAGGCCACGCCGACAGGCAGCAGCACCGTTCGGTCCAGTTCCACCTCAGGTATAGCGTAAAGCGCCAGCGCCGGCAGCGAGATGTAGATGATGAACTGGTTGAGAACGACAGGTGAATTGGCAGGGAAAGCAGGCACGCGGCGCAGCAGCACCCCAATTATCAGGCAAAGGAAAAGCAGGATGATACTACTCATGCAGGTGATACGAAGCGCAGGGGTTAAGGTAAGCTGTAAAGCTAAGTATAGGATAATCGGGTAAGGTCTGGAGAAGAAGTGACGATGTGCACCAGGTACTTCAAAGGCTCCGATTCGGAAGTATCTCCCCCTCCCGAATCGGGCTTTGAAAAGAAGAAGGCTATACCTATACCTTCTTGAACAGTTCGGCTATCATGCACCGGATGCTTCCGCCGCCCGCTTTTTCTATCATGTGAATGGGCAGGTACAGAATGTGCTCATTGTGCGCCTGCATCCTTTCCAACTGCTCCGGGCTAAGGCTTTCGTGGGCGGCCTTCGACATCACCAGGATGCGTTCGCCCTGCTGGTTCTCGACCTGCAGCATGTTGCCGGCGAAGTGCCTGTAGGTCTGCTCTCTGCTAATTTCAATAATCTCTTTTCCACTTCCGCTCAGGCTGTCGATGAGTTTTGCACGGTCTTTTTCTGCCACTACGCCTAGTGCTACAATGGCATAAGTATCCCCAACGCATAGCATCACGTTAGTATGATATATCAGCTCACCGGCAGGGCCATAGGCCTCAAACGTAAGGGCCCTATACCCCAGTTTATCGCAGAAATGCTGCAGTGCCACCAGGCTGTTGCGCGGCGACATGGCGGCATAGGCTATTTTATTCATCCGGTCGAGCACGAGGCTGCCCGTTCCCTCCAGAAAAACCGGCGTGTCCTGTTCCTCGAAAAACTCCAGCGGCACATGCTCTCCACACCCGCAGGCCTGCTTGATTTGAGTGATTACCTCCAGCCGCCGTTCATTACGCCGGCTGGGTGATGCCATGGGGTAGGTTACCAGATGCCCCTCTGCGTGCGTGGAAAACCAGTTGTTCGGAAAAACAGAGTCGGGTGTTCCTGCGTGCTCAGGGTCTTGTATAGTAATCACCTCCACTCCCAGGCTTCGCAGCTCGGCCACCGCATTCCTGAACTCCAGCAAGGCGATGTCCTGCACTTGGCCGGGCGTGAAGTCACGCAGCTCTTTCTGAAATGAGTTGGTGGCGGCCGCCTCGGGGTTGTAGCCAAAGCCCGTCGGCTCTATCATCAGGATGGCGCTGGTAGTCTGTTTCATCGGAATGGGATTTTGGTGCAAG
This sequence comes from Pontibacter roseus DSM 17521, assembly GCF_000373265.1. Taxonomy (GTDB): domain Bacteria; phylum Bacteroidota; class Bacteroidia; order Cytophagales; family Hymenobacteraceae; genus Pontibacter; species Pontibacter roseus. The sequence goes on along the minus strand of NZ_KB890765.1, from coordinate 339,298 downwards.
TATACTAGGATTAGGGTGAAAGATAAAGATTACTTTTTGCCTTGTAGCTACAGCTTTTTCTGCTTTCAACCTTTTATTGTTGTATAGCTTCGCCTGGCCGGCGGGGCCTCACTTTTTGTCTTGACACAAAAAGTAAGCAAAAAAGTCAAGACGCTTTTGAACTCGCTGACCGCTCGAACAAAAAATCGTCATCCGCGCACCTGGCTGATGCCGCTGCTTCGTAGCTACAATGGAAGCTCTCCCCTTGAGGGGAGTAAGAGGGGTGTCAAGGCTATACCTGCCAGTGTTCGTGTACTACAGAGTTTATACCTTCTGAGAAGTAATGCAGAAAAGTTTCCCCTTCGAAGGGGGCAGGGGGATGTTCAATCGTTCCCGGTTCCCCTCTTGAGAGGGGCAGGGGTGTGTCAATCTATCGAGGATATAACCCTCAACAGCTACGGCACCGCCTCTGCCCCTCTCTGGCATTCCGACGAAAGGAGAAATCTCACGCCCTGCCTGCCGTACATCCAGCGCCAGCGCAAATGCGGCTTTTGTGAGGGCAACAAGGGAACAGAGGAAACGCCAGGTGCAGATTGGCTAACACGTTTCACCGCCGGTTCCCGCTGCGCGCGCACCGGCGGTGACTATTATAACAGATTCCTCCTTTCGTCGGAATGACAGTTTGGTTGACTAATCTGGCTGTATTCATGCAGGAGAGTCACCCTTTCGGAGGGGACAGGAGTGGTTGGACCAAGAACTGCTGAAATCCTAATCACCCAACCGCTCCTGGAACTCAAAAAAAAACCGGCTATACCTGACGAGTCAGGTATAGCCGGTTCATCAATAAGCAATCGATAACTAAATCGCCTTTGCCTTCTCCCTGAGCCAGTTCAAATCCTCCTCGTTCAGATGCGGACTGAGTTTGTCTACCACCAGTTGGTTGTAGTCGTTCAGCCATTGGATTTGGCGCTCTTCCAGCAGTTCCTTTTTCACGGGGGCCGTGTCTATCAGGGCGAGGGTGAGGTGCTCGAAGGTATAGAACTCGCCGAAGTCGTTGGTCTCGTCCGGCACGGTCAGCACGAGGTTCTCAATGCGGATGCCGTACTGCTCGGGACGGTATAGGCCAGGCTCCACGGACGTAATCATGCCCAGTTCTATATCCACAGGTATAGGGCTCGGGTTGAACGTGTGCGGACCTTCGTGCACGTTCAGGAAGAAGCCCACGCCGTGCCCAGTGCCGTGGCCGTAGTTGCGGGCGTGGTCCCAGAGGGGTTTGCGGGTGATGGCGTCAATCTGGTAGCCGCGCGTGCCTTTGGGAAAGCGGGCTGTGGCGCCGTCTATCATGCCTTTCAGCACCAGGGTATAGTCGGTTTTCTCCTCCTCGGTTAGGTTACCCAATGACACCACGCGGGTGATGTCGGTGGTGCCGGTGGTATACTGCCCACCGGAATCGAGCAGGAACAGGCCGTCGGCTTTCAGTTCCACATCACTTTCCGGTGTGGCCTTGTAATGTGGCAGGGCACCGTGCGCCTTGTAACCGGCAATGGTATCAAAGCTTTCGCCCACGAAGCCCTCCTGCTCCGCCCGGAACTCGCGCACTTTGTCAGCCACCGAAAGCTCCGTAATGGTCGTTTTGCCCAGGTTTTCTTCCAGCCATTTGAAGAAGCGCGTCAGGGCCACGCCGTCCTTCACCATGGTCTGGCGGGTGTGCGCCACCTCCACCTCGTTTTTGATGGCCTTGAAGAAAGTAGTCGGGTTGGTGTCCTGAATCACGCGCACCTCGGCCGGCAGCTGCTTGAAGAGGGCGTAGCAATTGCGTTTCGGGTCGATGAAGATAGAGGAATGCACCGGCAGCTCTGTCAGCACCTGCTCCACTTCATCATAGGGCTTCAGCTTCACGCCCGCCTGGAACAACTCCTGTCGGTCGTACTCGCTCAGCTTGTTCTCGTCGATGAAGAGCATGGCCACCTCCTGGCTGATGAGGGCGAAGCTCAGCACCACCGGGTTGCACTTCACGTCGGAGCCGCGTAGGTTGAAGAGCCAAGCCAAATCGTCGAGCGAGGAAATCAGGTGGTAATCGGCTCTCGCTTTCTGCAAGGCGGCACGCAAATTTGCCAGCTTTTGGGTGGTCAGTTTGCCGGTTGTCTCCTCTCCCAGCAGGAAGGCGGGCGCCGTAGGCAGGTCAGGCCGGTTCTCCCAAATCGGGTCGAGGAAATCGCGGTCGGAGACCATGGCTATACCTAGCGGCGCCAACTGCTGCTCCAGCAACTGCGCCAGCCCCACCGAAATCAGCTTCGCGTCATAGGCCACCACATCGCCCTGGCTCAAGCGCCCGGCCAGCCAGCCGATATATTCTGGATTGTGCTGCACCTGCAGTTTCACTAGCTCAAAGCCGCTGCCGGCCAGCTGCTCGTTGGCCTGAACAAAATAGCGGGCGTCGGTCCAGAGGCCAGCGAAATCCTGGGTAATCACCAGCGTGCCGGCCGAGCCGGTAAAGCCGGAGGCGAAGTAGATGCATTTGTAGCGCTCGGGCAGGTACTCACTGATGTGCGGGTCGGCCGAAGGGATGATGTAGGCGCTCACGCCCTGCTCCTGCATCTGCTGACGGATGGCTGCTAATCGTTCTTTATAGGTCATTTGCTCTGTCTCTTGGTGAAAGAGGCAAATTAAAGAAAGATGGGGAGAAATGCGCGCTGACGCGCTTAGAAGACCCGGATAATTTCGCCGGTGCGTATGCCTTCTATGCTCTTCACGTAGGCGTTCACCACCCGGTCCATGGGCACCGGATTGTGGCCCGGAAAGTAACTGCCGATGTTGTCCATGGAAGCCTCCACAATGCCTGGGCTCACGGCGTTGATGCGTATACCTTGCCGGAACAGCTCACCGGCCGCCCCTACCACAAAACCGTTGACGGCGCCGTTTACCGTGCTCAGCACCGTCCCCATTGCAATCGGGTCCTCGGACAGAATGCCGGAGGTGAGCGTAATGCTGCCGCCGGAGTTGATGTGCTTCTGCGCGATGAGCGCCAGGTTGATTTGGCCCATCATCTTGTTACGGATGCCTTCGTAGAACTGCTCTTCGGTGAGCTGCTCCAGCGGTGCCATCGGTCCCCCGCCGGCCGCCACGACCAGGGCATCCACCTGGCCCACCTGCTGGAACAGGCTTTTGATAGAATCTACACTGGTCATGTCCACCTGGAAGTCGCCGCTTTTGGAGCCTGCGGTCATCAGTTCATGCTTGTCTTTGAGCCTCCAGTAAATCCGTTTCCCGATGGTGCCGGTACCGCCTACTAATAGTATTTTCATTGTCAGAATAGTTTAAGAGTACGGATAAGGTATACGGTCCTTATCGTTGCCTGATATCGATTTCCACCCTTCTGTTACGCGCCCTGCTTTCCTCGGAGTCATTTTCCATTTTCGGCCTTTTCTCGCCATGGCCTTGGAAGGTGATTCTCTCCGGTTCAATCCCCTGCTGCAGCAGGTATAGCTGCACGGCCTGCGCCCGCTGCTCCGACAGCCGCTGGTTGTCCTCCTCCGAGCCCACATCGTCGGTATGCCCCTGCACCTCCACCACAGCCTCCGGCTTCGCCCGCAGAAAAGCTGCCAGGGAATCGAGCATGGGAAAGGCAGTTTCGAGAATCTGGGATTCGCCGGAGGAGAAATGCACATCACCGAGCGTGAGGGTGTTGCCGATGGCGAAAGAGGTGTTGACTGTTGTCGCCGAATCTGTAAGGGGTGAATCAGGTATAGAGGTTGCCTCTCTGGCTTCGGCTAGCGGAACCACGCTCAGGTTGTCGTAGCAGTAGTAGGTGCCTTTGGTTTTGTAGCCCTTGATGGTGTCTGATTCGGCTGGGTTCAGCTCGTCCAGTATGGCTTTGTTCGCCCCGATGAAATTGCCAATGGTGAGGTAGCGCTCCCCTCCTTTCGCTTTGTACACGCCGCTCACTATCGTCCAGGAGCTTTGGGAGGTGATAGCCTGCGCTGAGGCAGCCTTGAGCGACAGATAAGGTATAGCCGCACCGGTCAGAGTATGCTGCTCCTGCCCGTATACCTCCCGGGTGGCCGGCAACGGACGTTTGGTGAAATGCACGGTTACATCGCGAATAGGAGGCTCTGCTGCGGATGTCCGGATGGTATAGAGCGACACGAGGTACTCCCTGTTCTTTTTGAGTGGTTTGCGCAATTCCGCCTGCATGAGTTCGCTGGTGCCGGAACTGAACCACAGGCAAAAGCAAATCTCCCCGAATTGTATGGTAGAGACGCTCCGACCAGGTATAGCCGAGAGGTAGGGGTTGTAGTAAGGCGGGTACTGCATGACCTGGTTCTCACGGGAGGCGATATCAGGCGTTCCACTCACGCCTCTGAACCCAACCACACCGTTTTTTAGTGTCTCCAGACTTGGATTCTTGACCAGGTTCTGCGCCGTGGCCTGGCTGATGAGGTAACTGAAACAAAAGACTAGCAGCGCAGTTTTCATTTCAGGATTTACGGAACCGAAGTGGGGAAGGTAAAAGGAATTTTCGCTTAGCAGCTAGGGAGCTATGTAATGATTGAGTTATGGCAGGATGAATTAGGAGCAATTGCATTCAACGGCTCGGCTAAACGACAGCTTGAAGTAATACATGACTGCTGAATCATACAACTAAGCAGTATTAGAAAGTAACTGCCTTGTATAGTATAACTACCTGCTGACGTTTAGCTTTTGTTATGAGCTCGTATTTTCAATTATTAGATATGTCTTTTTGAAACCATGAAATGTTCCTGTGTAAAGGAAAATTTGTTATTGACATATTTCTCCATTCCGTTTCGCTTTGCTTTGTTTTATTATTGCAAGTGGAACAGTAACTACTAAAGGATAAACAAATAGGGCACTTCCTGCTACACCAACCCATGTTAATGTTTTATTGAAGCAGCGAGATGTGTCGTAGAGGGCACCATAGTTACTTTTAAAATCGTAGACCATGTTATTCCTGTTCACAAAAACATATAAGAATGTCTTACTTGTTGAGGTTTGACTAATTCCATTCATTGCAGATACTTGTCCTGCTCGAGTGTCACTTGCTGCAAGTATTCCACCGTTCCCATATATGGCAGCTCCACTTGTTGAGGCTCTAGCATAGCTAGCGGAATTTGCACTTGCAATAGTGGTTTGAGTAAATTTCTCATAAACTAATATTGAGCCACCAGCACCGTCATCTTCAGTTCTATCAGGCACACCTAAGTTTCTTAATATTTCGTTTTTAGATTTTCCTATTGTTTGCTGATGGACATTACCTGAATAACTATAACGAGTTGTATAACAGGATGATAGAGAAAAAATGGCAAGAATAATTAGGATGTAAAAGTTATATTTCATGATTGTGTTAAAATTCCCTACTCATTTGGCATTTCGGATTGAGCCCCGTTTTTTCTTGTGTTTACTGGACTACACTTTGTTTATAATAAATTTTTGTGTCAGCTTGAAATGACAATCAAGTTGAGTTACAGTAAAAGAAGGGGTTCATTTTATTTATGTTTAAACTTACTCATAACGGTCTTGTACAGGCAGCGGGTGATGCGTTAGCTGTTAAAATTCTTCTAAATGCTAAAGATTCTTATAAAGGCAGATATACAATAGACGTGTTAGCATAAATCAATAATAGCCTGATATAACATTATTTGGCCAAGTTAAGATTAACTAACTTTTGCAAAAGCATTGCTACTTTTTCTGGTTCATCGTTAAGGAGCTCGTAATACCTTTTCCTTATGATAGCATATTCTGTGCTACCTATACTATTAGTAAGAAATTAGGAGTAAAACTTACATATATACATAATTATATTTTCCTCGACCTGTTTCGTAACTCCTAAAATTTTCTTTTCAAGCAAGAAAGTATAATGGGTGCCAACAAATGCTCCTGCTTCAAGAATTTGAACGTTATCAAAAACATTAGACTTAATCATAGTACTTATGTATAAAGTTAAATCGAAGTCTAATGTGTTTCTCAGACTATTCATTGTAGTTAAATCCGTTCTTTATTCTGTTAGTTTAAGTTTTTGAAAATGTGATAATTTAAATTTAGCAACTGACTACCTGCTGGTAGGAGTACCTACTCCGTTTAGCCGCCTAATATGGCGGCTAAACGGAGCCAAATTAAAGAATATAATATATAGAAACAATATAATATATTAAAATTAAATACCTCGTGAACCTCCCCCTCCCAAAACCGCACAAACTGTTCACTATTGAACACCCACAAAAGCCTGAATTTCTAAATACCACAAGGCAACTATCTACAAATCAATAATATACAATATTGGCATCTAAATTGGATATACCCTCCCGAGCATAAACCAATTTAGAAACGATGGACCGTGAATTATCAGCCAGCGCCAGGCAAGCCCAGAAGCGGAAACGCATCTGGCAGATAGGTATAGCGGTAGCCCTGGTGGCCGCCGCTGTCTTTGGCTTCCGAAGCCTGATTACCCCCACCATTGAAAGAGCGACACTCCGTACCGCTCTGGTAGAGGAAGGGCCTGTCGTGGCCACCATCACGGCATCGGGAACGGTGGTGCCGGAGCACGAGTTAGTCATCACCTCCCCTATCCAGGCGCGCATCGAGCAGGTGGTGCACAACACTGGCGAGCAGGTGCAGCCCGGTGACCAGATTCTGCTCCTCGACAAAGCGTACACGCAACTGGCCTACGACAAACTGAAGGACGAGCAGGAACAGAGCCGCCACAAGACGGTGCAGCTCAACCTGAACCTCGAAAAGAAACTCAACTCGCTGGCCTCGCAGCTGGAGATAAAGCGCATGCGCGTCAAAAGCCTGCAGGCGCAGCTCGAAGACGAGCAGTACCTGCTCCGCATCGGAGGAGGCACGCAGGAGAGCGTGAAGCAGGCCGAGCTCAACCTGAAAATCGCGCAGCAGGAACTGGCCCAGATAGAGCGCGACATGGTGACTGAACGCCAGCTGCTGAAAGCCGATGAACAGGAGCTTCGCTATACCCTGGCCATGCAGAGCCGCTCCATTGAAGAGTTGGAACGCAAAATGCAACAAGCCGAAGTACGCGCCACGCAGCCCGGCGTCATCACGTGGGTGAAAAACGAGATTGGCAGCATCGTGAACACCGGCGACATCATCGCCCGCCTCGCCGACCTAAGCAGCTACAAGGTACAGGCCACCATTTCGGATGCCTTTGCCGAGCAGCTCAGCCCCGGCGGCAGCGCCACCATCCGCATCAACGACACCGACCTGAAGGGCACCATCGCCTCCATCAAACCGACGGTCGAGAACGGTACCGTTACCTTCTTCGTGGCGCTGGACGAGAAAGCCCACCAGCTGCTCCGCCCCAGTCTGCGCGTGGATGTGTACGTGAGCACCGCTGCCAGCCATAACACCCTGCGCGTGAAGAACGGCCCCTACTTCCGGAACACCAGCAAGCCGCAGGTTTTCGTGCTGCAGAACGGGGAACTGGTGCGGCGCGCAGCGAAAATCGGTGTGAGCAACGTGGATTTTGTGGAGTTAGAGAGTGGCGTGCAGCCCGGCGAGGAAGTCGTGATATCGGATATGACTGAGTACCAGCACGTCGAGAAGATAAAGGTGAAATGAGAATGGGAGGTTTGTCATCTCTCTGCCCCCTTCGAGGAGGACTCTCACCAGCATCCTCGCTTCTGTCATTTCGACAATAGGAGAAATCTGTTACGCTGCCTACCGCCTGTTCGAGCGCAGCGGGAACGGGTGGTGAAAAATGAGAGTCGGCTGCAGCAGGTGCCCGTAGAAAGCCGCGTTTGCGCTCCCGCTCAACTTGCGGCAAGAGGAGTATGGGATTTCTCCTATTGTCGAAATGACAGAAAGGACTAGAGTGAAAGAAAAGACAGAAGTGAAAGAATGACTGAAAGTGTCTGAATTGACATAACCCATATGAAACCATGGAAAAGCTATACCTTATTTGTTTGTTGTTTGTGATGCTGCTTCTGCCTCGCGTGCAGGGTATGGCACAGCCTGTTACCCGCACTTTGGGGCTGCAGGAGGTGATTGCCCTGGCGCAGGAGCAGTCGGCGGCGGCACGGCAGGCGGAGACCAGCCGCGAGAACAGCTACTGGCAGTGGCGCAGCTTCAAGTCTGACTACAAACCACAGCTCAGCCTGCAGGGAATCCTGCCCGATTTCAGCCGCACCATCAACCCCGTAACACAGCCTGACGGCACCACAGAATTCAAGCCCGTCTCCATCAACAACGCAGAACTGGGCCTGAGCCTGAGCCAGGTGGTGGGCCCCACGGGTGGACGTGTGTTCGTAACCTCACTCATGCAGCGCTTCGATGACTTTGACCGCGACCAGACCCGCTACAACGGCAATCCGGCCATTGTAGGTATAGAGCAGCCACTTTTCGCCTACAACAACCTGGCCTGGGCCAAAAAGATTGAGCCGCTCCGCTATCAGGAGTCGCAGCGCCAGTACCTGGAGGAGCGCGAGCAGGTAGCCGTAACCGCCACCAAACTCTACTTTGACCTGCTGCTGGCCCAGACCAACCACAGCATCGCCAGCCAAAACCAATCGAGCAACGACACGCTCTACCAGATTGCCAACGAGAAGTACAAGCTGGGACGCCTCTCCAAAAATGACCTGCTGCAGCTGCGCCTGGCTGTGCTGAACGCGGAGCTAGGTATGGCGCAGGCCGCACTCGACCAGCAGACGGCTGCCCTCGCCCTAAAAACCTATATCGGTATGAAAGACACGGACGCACTGCAGCTGCTGACGCCGGAAGGTATACCTGCCGGCACCGTGCAGGCGGACCTGGCGCTTGCCGAGGCGAAGAAGAACCGCAAGGAAAACCTTAACTTCAGCAGAAGGCTGCTGGAGGCGGAGAGCCTGGTCGCCAAAGCCAAAGGCGACAATGGCCTGAATGCTAGTCTCTTCGCCACCTTCGGCCTCACCAACCGCGGCGCCACCTTCACCGACATATACGACCGGCCCGAAAACCAGCAGCGCGCGCGCATCGGCTTCAACATGCCTATCATGGACTGGGGACGGCAGCGCTCTATCCACAAGGTGGCGGAGCTGAACCGGCAGTTGGTGCAGTACACTGTGGACCAGGAGGAGGCGAACTTCGAGCAGGCCGTGCTCACGCAGGTGAATCAGTACAATACCCTGAAGGCCCGCCTCAGCACCACCGCCGAAGCCGATGCCATCGCACAAGAGCGCTACGAAATCACCAAAAACACTTTTGTGATTGGCCGCATCAGCATCACCGATTTGAACATAGCACTAGCGGAGAAGGACCAGGCGCGGCGCGCGCACATCGCCTCACTCAGCGCCTTCTGGACCGCCCACTATACCTTGCGCCAGCTCACGCTCTATGATTTTGAGCAGCAGCAGGCGATATTATTAGAGACACAGGATATTAGATGAAGGACCATCCAACAATGGTGATTCCATACCTTCTCTGTCATTCCGACGAAAGGAGGAATCTGTTACCACAGCTGCCACCAGTTCGGGTGCAGCGGGAACGGGTGGTAAGAATACAGGTATAGCCGCATCTGCGCTGACGCTAGATTTGCAGCCTGTAGAGTATAAGATTTCTCCTTTCGTCGAAATGACAAAATGAGGGCTGAAATGATAACACGAGTAGTCGGAATGACAATAAGGAGCAATGTCAAATATAGCATAAACAAATTCAAGATATTTAGAACCAAGGCAATAAGACTATGATTACGTTAAAGAACATCGAGAAAGTCTACCAGACGAAGACCATCGAGACGGTGGCGCTGCACAACGTCAACCTACACATCCCCCAGGGGGAGTTTGTGTCCATCATGGGTCCCTCCGGCTGCGGCAAAAGTACGCTGCTCAACATCATGGGGCTGCTGGATGAGCCCACGGATGGGCTGGTGGAGATAGCCGGCACGCCCATTGGCAGGTATAAGGACAAGGAACTGGCGCAGCTGCGCAACCAGAAAATCGGGTTTGTGTTCCAGAGCTACCACCTCATCAATGACCTGAGCGTGCTCGACAACGTGGAGCTGCCCCTCCTCTACCGCAATGGCGTGTCGGCCGCCGAGACCAGGCGCCTTGCCCTCACCGCTCTGGAAAAGGTAGGCCTGAGCGCCCGCACAAAGCACTATCCCAGCCAACTCTCCGGCGGACAGCGCCAGCGCGTGGCCATTGCCCGTGCCCTCATCGGGCAGCCGGAAATTATACTAGCCGACGAACCGACCGGTAACCTGGATTCGGTGATGGGCGAAGAGATTATGAACATCCTGCTGCAGCTGAACAAAACGGACGGCACCACCATTGTGATGGTGACGCACGACGAGAACATGGCCCACAAGACCGAACGCCTCATCCGCTTCTTTGACGGGCAGCAGGTATCCGATGCCAAGACTAACGCCTACGAATTCCAGAAGGTATAGCCATGCTGAAGAATTACATCAAAATAGCCTGGAAGGTGCTCTTGCGCCGCAAGTTCTTCACCTTCATCAGCCTCTTCGGCATCAGCTTCACCCTGATGGTGCTCATGGTAGCCACCTCCCTCTTCGACCATACCTTCGGACCGCAGATGCCGGAGCGCGATATGGACAACCTACTGTTCGTCAACGTGATGCGCGAAGAGCACGAAAAAGGTTACTCGAGCAGCGGCCCGGCAAGTTACCATTTCCTGGACCGCAACGTGCGCACCCTGCAGACACCCGAACTGGTGTCCATCAACTCGATGTTCTTCCAGGTGAACAGCTACGTCGACAACCGCAAACTGGCCCTCGACATCAAGTATACCGACCGTGAGTTCTGGGACATCCTGGAGTTTGAGTTTCTGGAAGGAGGCGCCTTCGGGCAGCAGGAAGTAGCCGGTGCCAGTCGAGTAGCCGTCATCAATGAGAGCACCCGGAACCAGTACTTTGGCGCAGGTGAGGCCGTGGGAAAGACCATAGAAGTGGACCAGGTTAAGTACAAAGTGGTGGGTGTGGTGAAAGACGTGCCCGTCCTGCGCATCAACTCCTATGCCGACATTTGGGTACCCATCACGCTCAAGAGCCAGGATTTCAATAAACCAGGACTGCGGGGAACATACTTCGCTACCATCAAGGCGAACAACCCGGCGGATATACCCGAGATAAAGGAGGAATATGCAGCCATGCTGCAAGAAGTGGAGCGCCAGCACCCGGAGAAGGGCACCAAACTTTCCTCTTTCCCTGACACGATTCTGGAGGCCTTTGCCCGCACCTTCTTAGGAAATGGAAGAGAGTCCGGCCTGGGCATATTCTACGGTATACTCGCTGGTCTGGCGTTTCTGTTCATGCTGCTGCCCACCATCAACCTGGTCAGCATCAACATCAGCCGCATCATGGAGCGCTCCTCCGAGATTGGGGTGCGCAAAGCCTTCGGGGCCTCCTCCTCCACCATCATCGGGCAGTTCATCGTTGAGAACGTTTTCCTGACGCTGCTGGGTGGTCTGCTTGGCTTTGGGCTGTCGGCGGCGGTTCTCAAACTCATCAACGATAGCGGCGTGATTGTGTACGCTGACCTGGGTCTCAACCTGCGCGTGTTTGCCTGGGGACTGCTACTCAGCCTGATTTTCGGTTTGATTTCCGGGGTATACCCCGCTTATAAAATGTCACGCTTAAAAGCCGTAGAGGCACTGAAAGGAGGCTCCAAATGATACGTCATCTGTTTAAACTGATTTGGAACAGGAAGAGAAGCAACTTCCTGCTCATGACCGAAATCTTCTTCTGCTTCCTGGTGCTGTTCGCCGTCCTGAGCCTGGTGGTATACAACGTGCGCAACTACAACAAACCGCTTGGCTTTGAGCATGAGCATGTCTGGCTGCTGACCATGCGCCCCGACACCGACTCAACCTCCCTCAACCGCCAAACCCTGGAGCAGATACTGCAACGCGCCAAAGGTTTTCAGGAGATAGAAAGCGTTGCCCTGACCAGCAGCAACGCACCGTTCGCCTTCAGCCAGATGTCGAACAACATTACGTACGGGCAGAAAAAGGTAGAAGCCAATCAATATGAGGTACAGGACGATTTTGACATGGTAATGCGGGTAAAGGTGAGCAAGGGCCGTTGGTTCGGTCCTGCCGACAATGCCTCGCACCACGACCCCATTGTGATTAACCAGGCGCTCAAACAGCAACTGTTTGGAGAAGAGGAGGCAGTGGGCAAACTTATACCTTTGAATGACTCCACGAATTACCAGGTGGTGGGCGTAACGGATTACTTCCGAGCAGGCAGTGAGTTCGAAGCGGAACAACCTAGTTTCTTTAGCCGCATCAACCTGCAGGAGGACCCTAATGCCTTCTGGAACGAGGTCCTGATACGGGTGAAACCAGGTATGGGCGTGGCGTTTGAAGAGAAGATGGTGAAGGAATTCGCAGGTACAGCGAAAGGCTGGGCCATGGAAGTAGCCACGCTGGAGAAGATGCGCCAGAACAAGGCTAAAATGGCCAAAGTCCCGTTGATTGCCCTGGGCATCATCTGCGGCTTCCTGATATTCAACGTCGCGCTGGGCCTGTTCGGAGTGCTCTGGTACAACATCAGCCGTCGCAACAGCGAGATTGGCCTGCGCCGGGCGCTCGGGGCCTCCTCCGGTCAGGTATACCGCCAGTTCATTGGCGAGGTGCTGGTGCTGGCTACCTTCGGCCTGCTGCTCGGTGTGGCCTTTGCGGTGCAGTTCCCGCTCTTACAGGTGTTCCAGGTCGAGTCGGGCGTCTACTTCATCGCCTTAGGTATAGCGGTGGCTACCATCTACTTGCTGGTGGTGGGATGCGCCTTCTACCCAAGTCGTCAGGCAGCTGCCATCCATCCGGCCATGGCGCTCCACGAGGAGTAATAGCAACTTATACCGAAAAACTTTATCTTTATACCTGATTCAGCAGCCAGATTCCATGATTCTCATAATCGACGATGACCTAGCCGTACGCGCCTCGCTCAGCATCCTGCTGAAGCAGCATGGCTTCAAAACGAGAGAGGCCGCCTCTCCCAAGGAGGCGCTGGAACTGGCGCAGCAGCATGCCCTGCAGCTGGTCATCATGGACATGAACTTCTCTATCGAGACAACCGGGCACGACGGGCTGCAGCTGCTGGCAGCCTTCAAACAGCGGCTGCCGCAGGTACCCGTCATCCTCATCACCGGTTGGGGTTCCATCAGCCTCGCCGTGGAAGGCATGCGCTTGGGTGCCGCCGATTTCATCACCAAGCCCTGGAGCAACGACTACCTGCTGCAGGCGGTACGAACGGCGCTGAGCCTGTCGCAACATCCACCTGGCAAAGACGAGGCGCTGACACGCAAAAAGCTGGACCAGCAATTCGATTTCCGCCACATCGTAGGCCAGGACCCACAGCTGCTACAGATACTCAAGCGCATCGGCCAGATAGCCCCTACCGATGCCTCCGTGCTCATTGAGGGAGAAAGCGGCACAGGCAAGGAACTGATTGCGGAGGCCGTCCACCGCAACAGCCTCCGCAAATCGCAGCCCTTCGTGAAGGTGAACCTGGGCGGTATAGCGGCCAGCCTGTTCGAGAGCGAGATGTTCGGCCATAAGCGTGGCGCCTTCACCGATGCCAAAGCCGACCGCGTGGGTCGCTTTGAGCTAGCCAACAAAGGCACCATCTTTTTGGATGAGATAGGCGAACTGGACATGAACAGCCAGGTGAAGCTGCTGCGTGTGCTCCAGGACCGCACCTACGAGGTGCTCGGCGACAGCCGCTCCCGCAAGCTGGACATACGCGTGGTGTGCGCCACCAACAAGAACCTGGAGCAGCTGGTGGAGGAGGGGAAATTCCGCGAGGACCTGTTCTACCGCATCAACCTCATCAAGGTGCGGCTACCCGCCCTGCGCGAGCGGCCCGAGGACATTCCGCTGCTCGTGCAGTTCTTTGTGGAGAACCTCAAGAAGACCTATCACCGCCCGGAACTGGAGATTAGCCCAAAAGCCCTGCAGTGGCTGAAGGAGCTACCCTTTCCGGGGAACATACGGGAGCTGAAGAACCTGGTGGAGCGTACCGTGCTGGTGGCGGAGGACGAAGTGCTCACGCCCAAGGATTTCCAGGCGCAGTCGCAACAGGGACCTGTGAAAGCCAGTGACAAATCGCTACCCGCCGTAGGCGCCATGACGCTGGACGAACTCGAGGCCTCCATGATAAAGAAATCGATGGCCTACTACCACAACAACATCAGCAAAGTGGCCCGGGCACTGGGCGTGAGCCGCGCCGCCCTATACCGTCGCCTCGAAAAGTTCGGCATCCCGTATGAACCTCAGGACTAAGTTCATCCTCTTTGCGGTAGTGGTGCACGGGCTGTTGGCTGCCATGGCCTGGTTCCTGCTGCAGGAGAACAAGCTGCTGTTCCTGGGTATGGAGGCGCTGGTAGTGGCATCCATCGTAATTACGGTACAGCTTTATGGTGCTTTTTTCAAACCACTCAACCTCATCCGGGCAGGTATAGAATCTATCCGCGACAAGGACTTCTCCACCAAATTCGTGCAAGTGGGACAGCCGGAGCTCGATGAGCTGGTGGATGTGTACAACCGCATGATAGACCAGCTGCGGCAGGAGCGCGTGGCGCAGGCCGAAAAGCACTACCTGCTCGAAAAAATCATACAGGCCTCCCCTGCCGGCATCATCCTGCTCGACTTCGACAACCACATCGAGAGCATCAACCCGGCTGCGGAGCGCTACCTCAACCTCCCGACGCAGGAACTCCTAGGCAAGCCGCTGGCAGAACTGCCAGAAACTTGGGCGCAGCAACTGGCGCAGGTGCAGGCAGGACAGCCGCATACCTTCCGGATGAGCGGCATCCGCACCTACCGCGCCCACCGCGCCCACTTCATCGACCGCGGCTTCCAGCGCTCCTTTGTATTGATAGAGGAACTCACCGAAGCCATCATCAAAAACGAACGCCAGGCCTACGAGAAGGTCATCCGGATGATGTCGCACGAGGTGAACAACTCCACCGGAGCCATCAACTCCATCCTAGATTCGGTTCAGTATTACACGCCCCAGATTGAGGAGGACCACCGCGAGGACTTCACCTATGCGTTGCAGGTGGCCATCGACCGCAACACGAACCTGAGCCGGTTCATGGCCAACTTTGCGGATGTGGTGCGGCTCCCGGCGCCGGTCAAGAAGCCCATACCGATGCAGGAACTGCTGCAGCGTCTGGAACGCCTCATGCAGCCACAGTTGGAGAAGCGGCACATTACCCTCTGCCTCAAAACTCCAGTTGAGCCCATGCATGTACCCATGGATGAACAGCAAATGGAGCAGGCGCTGCTCAACATCCTGAAGAACGCCATGGAGGCGGTGAAATCGGATGGTCACATTTGGGTGGAGCTTCAGCAGCAGCCTCCTCGCCTTTCCATAACAGATGATGGAGAGGGTATTCCGGAGCATGTGCGTCCGCAACTATTCACGCCGTTCTTTAGCACCAAGGAGACTGGGCAGGGCATCGGCCTGACCATGATTCGGGAGATTCTGCTGAGCCACGGCTTCTCATTCTCGTTGGAGACAAACCCACAGGGATACACTTTATTTTCTATCTTGTTTAGGTAGAGGCGGTTACCTCTTAACGTCTATTTAACCTGGATAGCGCAGGCAAGGCAGCCAACTTATTTATTTTACTGTGAATCAGCCGTATACCTGCATGCGACGGTTATTGAAGACACAGAATAGCACATTACTCACATAAACAACAGTAATCCTATCATTAGGCTGCATTATTTTTATAATACCCTAAATTTTTATCTGAAAATAACCTTTGTTTAAACTTTTTCGTAGCGCACATATACAACCTATGTTATAAATTTCTAAATTGGTTCTATCGTTAGTTTATTAAAGATGGAATACAATATTATAGTAGCACCGAACCTAGAGACACTGGCAACAGAGGTTGCCGTTCTATTCCCACAAGGCTGGAAGCTGAAAGGGGGAATTATTGAGCACCACAATGGCTTTTCGCAGCAATTAGTGCGCAAACCCATGGATAGGTTGAAGAAAAATAAACAGGAGCCGGTTGTGAGTAAGCAGCGCAGGACCAAATGGATTGAGTAGCAAACACATACAATATTTTCTTTTAGCCAAAGGCAAGCCACCTCCTTCAGCTGCATAGCAGTTGGGGAGGTGGCTTCGTTTTGGGCCGCTGGGAACAATGCTTCCTCACCCCGTCCCCTCC
The DNA here is from genome assembly GCF_000373265.1 of Pontibacter roseus DSM 17521. Lineage (GTDB taxonomy): Bacteria > Bacteroidota > Bacteroidia > Cytophagales > Hymenobacteraceae > Pontibacter > Pontibacter roseus. The sequence continues at coordinate 323,168 of NZ_KB890765.1, read as the reverse complement.
CTTTCATAGTGTATTCTGCTCACTCGATATATTTTGTACTATTTAAATACAAAAATTCACAGCTACACCTATCTGATTATTACACACTACAACATTACTCCGCATTTTGCATCAAAGTATAAAAAACTCAAGTGCCTAACAAACAAGCACTTAATACAAATTTTCATCTTTTTACATATTAAAACAACATAATATTTAAACAAATCAGAATCTTTTTCTGCCTTCGGTAGTATATATGGCTGATACAATTTTTTTGGGTATTTACAACCTGGCAGTTTCCGTTGTGAACCAACAAAGAGCCGACAGGTGCCCTACATCCCTAACTATCAGTCACAAAAGACACTACATCCTTAACCGAGAAACATGAGAAGAATCGTATACTTCCTACTCCTGCTAGTGAGTGCTTCTTCCTGCTTAAGCAAGAAAGAGCTGGTATACATGCAAAACAGCAACCTAAAGGAAACAGTACCTACCCCCATACCCTCTACTTACAAGCCCTACCAACTTCAGTCGAACGATGTGCTGTCTATCAAGGTACAAAGCTTGGAGCCTGAGATATCGAACATCTACAACATCATTCCACCTTCCAGCGCCTTTGGCTTTGCTGACCCCGGCACCATGTTCCTGAGCGGCTATACCGTAGACGAAGAAGGAAACGTGAACCTGCCGAACGTAGGCAAATTGAAAGTGTCAGGACTGACTGTCACCCAGACTCAGGATTTGATACAGCGCAACATCGAGCGCTACATCAACAATGCTACGGTGGTCGTAAAGCTCATCAGCTTCCGGGTAAATATACTGGGCGAAGTGACGCGCCCTGGCCAGTACTTCATTTACAATGAGCGGGCCACCTTGTTGGAGGCCCTGAGCATGGCCGGAGACCTGACCCGAGGAGCGAGCCGGGAGAACGTGAAGCTTATCCGACAGACGCCTACCGGCTCAGAGGTGGTCCTGTTAGACCTCAAAGACCCGAACCTGACGCAGTCCAGGTACTACTATGTGATGCCCAACGACGTGCTGTATGTGGAGCCAACAAAGGAATTGGTGAAACGCGACAACCTGGTATCGCTGAACGTGGCGACAGTAGCCTTGTCCGTTATCTCTACTGCCGTATTACTGCTGAATTATTTTAAGTAAGAAAATGAAAAGAAAGAATAAAGAGCACGAAATAGACCTCAGAAGCTGGCTGTTCAAGTTCAGGTCCAGATGGTATCTGTTCCTGGCTTTCACGCTCATCTCCCTGGCTGCTGCCTACGTAATGGTCAAGAGCTCCACCAAGATTTACGCCTTCCGCTCTACCCTGCTGCTGGGAGACCAGCACACGGGCTCCAAGAAAACGCAGGAACTCCTGAACCTGCTCGATGTGCAGAACAAGGGCATCAAGGTGGAGGATGAGATAGGTATACTGACCTCGGCCGACATGGTGCGCAACACCCTCAAGCGACTTGATTTTTCGGTATCCTATTACAAGGTGCCCAACCACTGGCTCAACAAAGCCTTTGACATGATAAAGGAGGAGCAGTATGACAACGCTCCCTTCCAGGTGAAGCTGGATACCTCCTCGCTCCAGTTGGTGGATGTGCCGCTGGAGGTGAAAGTCCTCAACAATAAGCAATATGAACTGAAGGTGAAGGCGGAGAATGGCGTCCTCTATGATTTCCATACCCACACCACCAAGCAGTATGTGTCTGGCGTGGAATACACCAAGGTGCTGGAGTTCGGGAAGCCGTACCAGGACAAGTACATCAGCCTGACCGTAAACCGCATCAACCCGGAAGAGAAGGTAGACGCCAAAAAGCATTATTTTGTGCTCAACAGCATGGACAGCCAGGTAGGGCAACACCTGGGCAGCCTGCACATCGAGCCGATTGAACGCGAATCGCGCGTGCTGGAGCTCAGTACCAAGGGCGCTATACCTGAAAAGCAGATTCTGTTCCTGAACACGCTCATGGACACCTACGTGGCCCGCGACTTGGAAGAGAAAAACCAGAACGGACAGAAGACGCTGGAATTCATTGACAACCAGATTGCGAGTCTGACTGACTCGCTCCGCCAGAGCAAGCAGGCGCTCTCCAGTTTCCGGTCCGCCAACCGCATTGCCAACCTAGATGTGCAGTCCAACATCAGCTATGAGAAGCTGGCGCAGTTGGAAATGGAAAAGTCGAAGCTGGCCACGGAGAAGCAGTACTATGTGACGGTACTCGACCAAATTGAGGATGACGAAAGTTTCACGCAGGCCGTTTCGCCGGCAGTGGCAGGTATACAGAACCCGAACCTGGCCAACCTGTTTGGCGAGTTGTCGCGCCTGAACCAACAGAAAGCGTCGTATAGTGTGAGCGCTACTGCTGATAACCCGCGTATCAAGGTGATTGACAGTGAGATAAAGAGCACGCGCAACGCCATCATCGCCAACATCAAGAACCTGGTGCGCTCCACCGACATCTCTATCGCCAACATCGACAAAAGAGTCGGACAGTTGGAAGGGTCTATCGCGAAAGTACCGGAGAACGAACGCCGCATGATGGACCTCCAGAATCAGGCCGACTTCGTTAGCAAGAAGTATGACTTCCTGATGGAGAAACGCGCTGAGGCGGCTATCTCCCTGGCAACCAACACTACTGATAAAAAGATAGTGGACAAGGCTGCCCTGTGGGGTGCCGGACCGGTGAACGTGAAGCCGAACATGATTTTCATGTTGGCTCTGATTATCGGTCTGATTGTACCGGCCGCGCTCATCGTGGTGCTGGACAACGTGGACAACACCATACAAGGCAAGAACGACCTCAACAACGTGACCAACATCCCGTTCCTGGGCGTGATTGCGCATGGCACAAAGGCAGACAAACTGGCCGTGAAAAACAACCCGCGTTCTGCCATCGCTGAGTCGTTCCGGTCTATCCGCATCAACTTGCAGTACCTGACGGCCGAATCTGATTTCAAAGTGATTGGGGTGACGTCCTCAGTTTCGGGGGAGGGAAAGACCTTCACCTCTGTGAACCTGAGCAGCGAGCTGGCTATGTCGGGCAAACGCACGATTCTGATTGAGTCGGACATGCGCAAGCCTACTTTCGGCAAGTACTTCAATGTACACAATGCGGCGGGCCTCTCCTCCTACCTAGGCCAGGGGCTGCCGCTAGAGGAGGTCATCCAAAAAACGGACATCGAGAACCTGGACGTGATTTCGTGCGGTCCGATTCCGGAAAACGCCATCAAGCTGCTGGAGCAGAAAAAGATGTCGGAGCTGATTAACACGTTGAAGCAGCAGTACGACTACGTGGTGATTGACACGCCTCCAATCGGGTTTGTGGCAGAGTACTTCATCTTGATGAAACACATGGACACCAACCTGTACGTAGTGAAGCACAAGTATACCAGCAAGGACATGCTCACGCAGGTAAACGAGCTGTATGCGGCCAAAAAGCTGAAGAATATCTACATGGTCATCAACGACCTGGACTACAACAACACGTATGAGTACGGCTACAAGAAAAAAGCCAGCTACTACTATGTGTAGGTTAGCCGAGTACGTACCTGATACAAAGAATAAATAAAAAAGGTGCTGTGGGCGAAAAGCTAACCCCACAGCACCTTTTTAACGCGTAATACCCGCCCATAGTAATGAGTAAGAATCTAGCCTCGAAAGCAGTCAGTGGACTTAAGTGGAGTTCGGCCGGCACCATAGCCAATGCTGTCATGCAGATTGGCTATACCTCCGTGATGGCTCGACTGCTAGCGCCGGAGGCTTTCGGTCTGGTGGCACTGGCAGGCGTATTGCTTCGCTTTGGCTACTACTTCGCCAACCTGGGCCTCAACCAGGCTATTGTGCAGAAGGAGGAGCTGACGACCGATAACATCCGGGCTGCCTTCACCTCCTCGGCCTTGCTGGGACTCGCCTTCACCATCCTCACCTGGCTGCTGGCGCCGTTCGCTATCATGATTTTCGACATGCCCGACGTAGTGCCGATTGTGCGGGTGATGACACTTGTCTTTCTGTTAGGGGGTCTGTCGGCCACGGCTACCAGCCTGCTGCAACGCAACATGCGCTTCAAGGAGCTCAGCATTGTGGAGACACTCTCGTATGTGGTGGCATACCTGGGGGTTGGCGTGCTGCTGGCCTACCTTGACTTCGGCGTATGGAGTTTGGTGTATGCCTCATTGGCGCAGTCCGCGCTGGTGGCAATAGGCGCCTATGCCATGGCCCGACACAGTGTGCTGCCCGTCCTCAGCTGGTCTTCCTACAAACCCTTGTTCGCCTACGGTAGCAAGATGTCCCTGATAAGCTTTTTGGAGTTCATTTACAGCGATTTGGCTACGCTCCTGATTGGCCGGGTGTTGGGCGCCTACCGGCTGGGTATTTACAACCGGGCCTTCATGCTGGTGAACCTGCCCATGTACAACCTCACCCGCACTGTGTCGCGTGTGGTGTTCCCGTCCTTCAGCCAGTTGCAGTCCGAGACAGAGAAGCTGGCCAAGGTATACCTGTCCAGCACCACGCTGCTGGCGGCCCTCATCATTCCGGTCTGCCTGGGCATCATGGTGGCTGCCCCAGAGATTGTGTATGTGGTGCTGGGCGACCAGTGGCTCGAGTCCATACCTGTGCTGCAGGTGTTGAGCCTGGCCATACCACTGAGCTTCATCACTATGTTCGCCGGCATCGTGTGTGACGCCAAAGCCGTGTTGAACTGGAAAATCGTGATAACGGTCACCCTGATTGTGGTCATCAGCGCGCTCTTCTTCCTGTTGAGGCAATATGGCCTGATTGGGTTTGGGTTCGCGCTGCTGATAAGCGAGTTTGTGCGCATTGGCATGTACCAGACCCTGATGAAGAAGATTCTGCACCTCTCCTACTGGAAGCAGTTGCGCATTTACCTACCGGGGCTTATGAATGGTGCCGTGGTGGCTATTGTAGTATACCTGATAAGCACGCTGCTGCGTAACCTGGAGTTGCCGCACCTGGCCATCCTGGTGGCGCAGATGGCGACTGGAGGCGTGGTTTTCCTGGTGATGGTACTGCTGTTCCCGCACAGTGTGCTCAAAGAGCAGCTGCACCTCATCCTATCCAAGGTAGGGGTGCAGGACAACCCGACTTCCTACTATGGCAAAATGCTTCTGAAGTATAGAAAGACATTGGTGAAAGAGACAGAAAGCGTATCGTAAAGAGAGATTTAGAAGATGACAATAGGTATAACTGGTCCGGTCGATATTCACAAATTGGCGTATGACTTTGGTGACGTAAAGCTTCCGGACACGCATACTTTCCCGCTCCCAACCCACCTGGTGAACGCCCTGCTGCGCCGAGGCCACAAGGTCATCGTGTACACCACCTCCGGCACCGCTGAGGCTCCTTTTGTGTTGGAGCGCGAGCAAATCACTATCTGCGTAGGCACCACCCGCCCCAAGCCAGGCAGGAGGTTCTTTGACCACGAGATAAACGGACTCAGCCAGCTCATGCGGTCATACCCGGCCGATGTGGTGCATGCCTTCTGGACCTATGAATTTGCGCTGGCAGCATTGAAATCCGGTTTGCCGACCATTGTTGGCATACACGACGTGGCCGGACGTATCCTGCGCACGCAGTTCGACATGTTCCGGCTGGTGCGCTGGGGCATGAACCTCAAAACCATCTGGACGGCGAAATACCTGGCGGCCAACTCCGCCTATACCTACCAGCAGCTCTCCAAGCGCACGCAGCAGAAAACGACGATTATCAACAACTTCTACTCCCCTGAACTGGAGCAGGCCCTGAAACATCCCATCATCAAACGCAACAGCATCGTGACCGTGACCATGGGCTTTACCGCTCGCAAGGGAGTACCCCGCGCGCTGCACGCCTTCGCCAGGCTCCGCCAGCAGTTCCCCGATTTGGAGTACCACCTGATAGGCGCCGAGATGGAGCCCGAAGGTCCGGCGCAGCAGTATGCTCGCCAGCACGGACTGGAAGCAGGCGTGCGGTTCCTGGGGCCGCTCCCGATTGACGACCTGATACAGCACGTGGCCGAGGCGAGAGTAATGCTGCACCCATCGGTGGAGGAATCGTTTGGCATGGCCCCGCTGGAGGCCATGGTGGTGGGCACGCCCGTAGTGGGAGGCTGCCACAGTGGCTTCATACCGCACCTGCTCAACCAAGGCGAGGCCGGCCTGCTCTGCGACGTACAATCCCCTGACGCCATGGCAGACAGCGTGGCGAAGCTGCTGGCTGACCCTGTGTTCGCAGATGAGCTGGCGCAGAAGGCACGGGCGTTTGCTCATGACAACTTTTCGGAGGAGGCCGTAGTACAAAGACACCTGGAACTGATGAAACAGGTATACGACCGGCACAAGCGATTCAGCAAGTCCTCGGACTCCGTCAAAACAGAGGCCGCCTGACTCAGGTTTTAGCGTTCCCATACCATGAAATTAAACTATACCTTCATATTTGCCCTTCCCCTGGTGCTCATCGTGTTGATGGACCCCATCTGCCTGGAGCTGATAGCGCCGCACCGGGAAGACCTGCAGGGTGCCCTCCAGAACATGCTGGTGAAAGGCACCACGGCCATCGCCTTTCTGTACAGCGCCCTGCGCATACAGCGCATGCAGCCCTTTATGCGAGTGGTCTTCGTGCTGGTGACGCTATACCTGTTCGCGCTGGTTTTTGAGTCCTATTACAAGTATGGCACGCCCATGGTATACCCGCACGTGTTCCAGAAGCTGTTGATTTTCTACTATACCTTCTTCATGTACACCTTCTACAAGAAGCATCATTACTTCGAGTTGAAGCACGTGGTATACCTGGTCGTCATCGCATTTGTCCTGAACATCGGCCTCATCAACTCCCATGCCCTCAGCATCTCGGCGTTCACAAACCACGAGCGGGGGGTAAACGCCTCTACCATGTACCTGCTGGTGATTCCGTTTCTGTACTTCATGGGGCGCTACCTGATAAAGGGAGGTTTGTTCTTCCTCGTCATGACCTTTGTGGTGCTCTTCGCCATCATCTTCTTCCAGCACCGCACGGTGTGGGTTTGCTCCATCATCATTCTGGCTGTCTATGCTTTTCTCGTCAAGTTTAAGGGCAACATGTCGGTTAACCTGGGCAAGCTGATTCCGGTAGCGGTCGTGATGACGATTCTGGGCATTGTGGCCAGCGCCTTCGTGTTCTCTATCTATCCCGAGATAATCGACAAGTTTGCGGAGAACTTCTCTGACATTGAGAACTATGACAAGCAGGGCACCGGCGGCTGGCGCTACCAGCAAATCATGTCCTACGTGCCGTTCATTCAGGAGAACTTCGTGTTCGGGATGCGCTTTGAAGGATTTGAGCTGCCCATCCAGTTTTACCGCGACGACCTGAACGCCCCGGTGTTTGAGGACGGCATGGGCCACTTCTTCCACAGCTTCTATGTGGAGGTGCTGTTTTACCTGGGTGCCGTGGGCATGTTGCTATACCTGATGATGCACTTTTACATGATGAAGAAAGGCTTTGGCGCCAGGGCGCTGGATGAGAACCAGATTCTGCTGCTTTCGTTTCTCAGCAGTGGCATTGTGTATGGCTTCTCCTATGTGTTGCCTTATTTCTTCTACGCTGTGCTAGGTATGGGCATTGCCTACATGGAAAACAAAGCCCAGGGCAACGAGAGCTTTTTGCCGGATTTTGCCCGCCGCCGCAGGGAGCGACTGCAGGCGCTGCGGGGCAGGCTGCAACCTCACTAAATAAAGTAACTTCTTTTCGGAATAGCAGTACAACCATATTGAGATATTTCTGATTGCCTATATGCATCCTTCTACCACCGACACGCTGCACACACCCGTGCTGCTCATCATATTCAACCGACCCCATACCACCCAGCAAGTTTTTGACCGAATCAGGGAAGTGAAGCCGAAGCGCCTCTACGTGGCCGCCGACGGACCGCGCGCGCATGTGCCCACCGATGCCGCCCGCTGCGCCGAAACCCGCAAGATTGTGGAGCAGGTGGACTGGGATTGTGAGGTGAAGACCCTGTTCCAGGAGCAGAACCTGCGTTGCGGCGTAGCTCCGGCCACGGCTATTTCCTGGCTCTTTGAGAACGAGGAGACGGGCATCATTCTGGAAGACGATTGCGTACCGTCCAAGAGCTTTTTCTGGTTCTGCCAGGAGGTGCTGGAGCGGTATAAGCACGATACCCGCGTGATGCACGTGAGCGGCAACAACTACCTCAACGGCTGGAAACGCGACAGCGACTACTCCTACTACTTCTCGGACAAGGTGAACGCCTGGGGCTGGGCCACCTGGCGCCGCGCCTGGCAGCTGTTCGATTACAACATCCCCACCTACAAGGAACTGAAGCAGAAAGGCTACCTCAATGGCATCTTCCTGAACAAACTGGAAGAGAAGTACCGCCTGGGGCAGCTGGAAAAGACCTTCACCAACATCGAGAAAGGCGACGTGTGGGACTACCAGTGGGAATTCACGGTATACAGCAACTCCGGCCTATGCATTATTCCGGAAGTCAACCTGGTCCGTAACATAGGGTTCGGGGAGGACGCCACCCATACCTTCAACCTGCACGACAAGAACGCGTTTGTGAAGGAGCAGGAAATCGCTTTCCCGCTGCGCCATCCGCGCTTCGTGCTCCGCGACATCGAGTCCGACAAAAGGAACTTCAACTACTTCATGAAAAACAAGGTGAGCGCCAAGCTGAAAAGCATTTTCAGCTTCAGCCTCTAACACCCCGCCATGAAATTACTCTTATCAGCATACGCATGCGAGCCGAACCGCGGCACTGAGTTGGGCAATGGCTGGAACTGGGCCTTGAACACGGCCAAGCTCGGCCACGAGGTATGGTGTCTGACTACCGTGGAGGGCAGAGCCAACATTGAGGCCGAGGTAAAGAAGCTGAGCCTACCCAACCTGCACATCGTGTTCGTGGAGGTGCCCAAGTACATCGACAAGCTGTTCGAGTACCACATCGGCTTTTACCCGCACTACCTCTACTGGCAACAACAGGCGTACAAGAAGGCAAAGGAACTCGACAAGCAGATAGACTTTGACCTAGTGCACCACGTCACTATTGGCAGTCTGCAGTTGGGCACGGCCCTATGGCGACTGAACAAGCCCCTCATTTTCGGTCCGGCCGGCGGCGGACAGGAAGCGCCCAAAGCCTTCAAAAAATACTTCTACGGCTGGTGGAAGACGGAGGTGATTCGTTCCGGTATCAGCAAACTGCTCCTGCAGGTGAACCCGGATGTGCGCAAAACCATGCGCCACGCCTCGCTCGTGCTCACCACCAACGAAGACACCTACAACATGGCCCGCGACAACGGCGCCCTGAACGCGAAAATGTTCCTGGACACGAGTCTGCCCGAAAGCTTTTTTCCACAGGCATACCCGGAGCGTACGCCGAAGCAGGAGCTGCAAATCCTGTGGGTGGGTCGTCTGTTCGCCCGAAAAGGCCTTCCGTTGGTGCTGGAGGCATTGAGCAAGGTGAGAAAGGATGTCCCTTTTAGACTGACCATTCTTGGCGATGGGCACATGCACGACATGGTGCCGGGCCTGATTGCGGAGTATGGCTTGCAGGGCAAGGTGGATTGGAAAGGCCAGGTGCCATGGGAGGAAGTGAAGCGAGGCTATACCGAAAGTGACCTGTTCATGTTCTGCAGCCTCCGCGACTCCTCCGCCGCCCAGTTCCTGGAGGCCATGGCTTACGGGCTGCCGGTGGTCACACTGGACTTGCACGGCGGAAAGAACCTCGTGCCAGACAACGCAGGTATAAAAGTGCCCGCAACCACACCGGAGCAAACCGTGCAGGCATTGGCAGCGGCCGTGGAAGATTTATATGACCACCCTGAAAAACGGGAGGCCATGGGCCGCGCCGGCTATACCTTCGCCCGCACCCAGACCTGGCCACTCAAAACAAAACATATCGCTGACTTCTACAGTAAGTTTAGTCGGCCTCAGGCAGAAGTAATAGAACACTAAGTTAGAACCTCATATGATTTATATAGTTATCCCCGTTTTCAATAGAAAGCACTTCACCAAAGAGTGTCTCATTTCCCTGCAGAAGCAGACCTACCAGAACTATAAAGTGATTGTGGTAGACGATGGCTCGACCGACGGCACCGCTGACATGCTCCGCGAGGAGTTCCCGGAAGTGGACATCCTCTTCGGGGACGGCAACCTGTTTTGGACCGCCAGCGTGAACATGGGCATCAAGCACGCTTTGCAGCACGGCGCTGAGTACGTGATGACGCTCAACAACGACGTAGAAACAGCCCCCGACATGCTAGAGCAGACGATGCGCTGGGCAAATGAAAAACCAAACGCTGTGATTGGTGCTTTGGAGATGGATGCCGCTACACGTGAGCCTATCTACGGAGGCGAAATCATCGACTTCAAACTGAACCAGGTGCGCCATGTGCTACACGAACTACCGAAAGAGCAGCAGCATGGGCTGCATGCGGTTTCGCAACTGCCGGGTCGTGGCTTGCTTATACCTCGCGCTGTGTTCGAGAAAATCGGGCTGTTCGACCAGGAGCGCTTCCCGCACTATGTGGCGGACTATGACTTTACGCATACGGCCCTGCGCCACGGCTTCGAGCTGTACTGCAACTACGACGCGAAACTCTATACCTACCCCGAAGAGAGCGGCGAGCGCCAGAACCGCCAGGCCAAAAGTCTCAAAAAGTTTTACAACCATTTGTTCAGCATCAAAGGAGGCGGCAACCTGCGCGACTTCACTCGCTTCACTCTGAAGAATTGCCCACCCCCTTATGTGCCCTACTACCTCGTGAACGGCTATGCGCGCCGCATTCTGGGGTACATTGTGAAATAATGACGCATACCCATACCTACACAAACCACCCATTGCCCAGACCAAACGCATTTGTTTGGTTCAGCCGTGGGTGGTTTGTGCTTTTAGCGGCGGCGCTCTTGGCCCTGTCGGTATATATGGTTTCGAACATGCTGCCTACTGCGCCCCGGATGATCTCTGAAGGGTATAGCGGCCCCATCGTCATCACAAAAGGAGGCACGTATACCGGCAACTGGGAGTCCCGCAACTCTGAAGTGCCGGCTGTGGAAATTCGCACCAGTCAGCCTGTCATCATCACACACTCCAGGATACGGGGCGCAGGCCCGCTCATACGCAGCACCGGCCTCGCCGCTGACATCACGGTGCGGCATACCAGTGGCTACGGCATCACGCCTACCGCCTGGCAGGATTATGAGAAGCCCCGACGCTTTCTGGGTGTGGACGTGTTCCGGAACATCGTGGTGGAGAACTGCTACATGGAGAGCACCGCCGGCATTTACCTGGGCAAGCGCTACGACGGGAACGGCAGCCCGGAGCAGACCATCAAAATCCGCTACAACAAAGCCAGGAACATCGACGGTCGCATTTTCGGTGGCCAAGCCACCGCGCAGTTTGTGCAGTTCAACTTCCGGAACGAGGTGCCCCACGCAGAAATCGCATGGAACGAAATCATCAACGAGCCGGACAAGTCGGCTGTCGAGGACAATATTAACATCTACAATTCACGCGGCACGGCGGCATCGCCTATCTTGGTTCACAACAACTACCTCCAGGGAGCCTATCCACTGCCCGCCACAAGTGCCCAATACACCGGCGGCGGTATACTGACTGATTCCCCTGACCCTGACTCCTCCAACGTTACGGCGCATGTGCGCATCTATGACAACCACTTGGTAGGGTTGGGCAACTACTGCATTGGGATTGCAGGAGGCAACCATGTGGAGGTATACAACAACCGGGCTATCGTGTCAGGTATGATAGACGAGCAAACACCATTCAAATGCTGGACGAGCGGCATCTGGGCCAAAGACTTTTATAACACCGGCCATACCTACAACAATAGCTTCAGAGGCAACATGCTTGGTGTGGTCGGGCAGAACGGCAGTTGGCGCAATGAGGTCATGCAAGGTATGGAAGCGGCCGCCCAGCTCTCCGACAACAAAGTACTGCCAGGAGAAGTGACGTTAGCTCGCGAGCAAGAGGAGCTGTTGCTGTGGCACGAGAAGCTGCGAAAAAACAACCTGACATTGGGGCCTGCGTCTGAGTCAGCGCAGCTGTGAATCAATTCATCCTTCGGACTAGCTAGGTCTTGGTGAGAGCAAGTACAAAGCTTCCCCCTCTTCGCATCCTCCTAATATTCAATTATCCTCCCCTCTTTTAAGAACAAAGTCCGGTTAAACTGTGTCATCCTTAGGCTACAAAAACTGATTCGAGCAGGCGGCATTTACCATTCCACCTTCGTCATCATATAAAATATATTACATTTTATATATTTACTAAAGTTGAATAACTTCTTTTCATTTTCCTCCCTTTCCGTCCTTCTGAAATAACATGTTTTTGCAATTATTAGAAACATAGTTCAATTAAAAGTAAATATGTTAATATATAATATATTGTATTTTAAACTTTTTTGTAACTTTTTTGCTGGCGCATATTCTGACCCAATCCCCTTTATTTTAATTACAAGGCACTTTTAAGGGTTATAAATCATATAACTTTACAAAGTGCTTATCATTTTATCAAGATTTTCTAAAAAAAGATTGGTTTTTCTAAAATATTCCTTGTTATATTTGCAACAACTTATATATGAAGCTATTAGTGATGTGCACACCAGCTAAAAACTTTCATAAAAAGGCCTCATCAAATTACCGGTAGTGGAGCACTCCAGAGCCAACCGATAGAAGCCAGTAAGGAATATTAGTTTTTTTAAATTTTCAACTTTTAGCCAAAAAGATGAATACAGTTACCACTTATGAGAATAAGGGGCAAGGAAGAACTTTTTCTACCCTGATTCTCACCCTCTTAGTTTGGATTTTGCTTCCAACATTAGCTGCAGCTCAGACCTATAGCGGTCCTTTGGTCATCACCAAGGGAGGAACGTACACGGGAAACTGGGAATCACGCGACTCAGAAGTAGCCGCTATCGAAATCCGAACAAACGAACCAGTCGTCATCGTCAATTCCAATATCCGCGGCGCGGGTCCCTTGGTTCGCTCACTTGGAAACTCTGCTGATATCACCATTCGCCACACCAATGGCTACGGCCTCACCCCCACTCCCTGGAGAGACTACATGAAGCCACGCCGCTTCCTCGCAGTGGACGTATTCCGCAACATCGTGGTGGAGAACTGCTACATGGAAGGCACTGCCGGTATCTATGTAGGCCAGAAATACGAAGGCAACGGCTCAACTGCCAACACCATCAAAATCCGCTATAACAAGGCGAAAAACATTGACGGACGCGTGTACGGAGGCGGTAAGGCGCTGGTACAGTTCGTACAATTCAACTTCAAAGTGGGTGCACCGCACGTAGAAGTAGCCTGGAACGAGGTTATCAACGAAGCCGGAAACTCAGCCGTAGAGGACAACATCAACATCTACAACTCACGCGGCACGGCTTCTTCCCCAATTCGTATCCACAACAACTACATCCAAGGTGCCTATCCGATTCCGCATAACAACACCCGTTACACTGGTGGCGGCATCATCACGGACGGCGACGGCGACATCAACGTATGCCCGGCCTACATCACAGCCAGCGACAACCAGCTGGTGAACCTGGGCAACTACTCCATGGGTATAGCCGGTGGCAACAACGTGCGCTACACCAACAACCGCGCTGTGAACTCAGCACTGCACAAGGATGGCTCTCGCTTTGCTTTCTATACCTCTGGTCTGTGGAGCAAGGACTATTACAACAAGAACACGACTTTCTCTAACTCCGTGGACAACAACACAGTGGGTATTACGGCCTGGGGCTACAACAACAACCGTAACGACATCTCTGTAGCGCAGAATGCTGCGTTCACAAACAACACCTTCCTGCCAGGTGGCGCCATTGCTACTAACGTAGAATCAGACGAGATGAACCGCTGGACGCAGAAACTGCAGCAGAACGGCATCGTGCTAGGTCCTAAAGGCGGTGCTTCGCCAGTGGCCAACCAGGCACCAACCGTGTCTTTGACTGCTCCTTTGGCCAATGTCTCTATTGCACTTGGTTCACTGGTTTCTATCGCTGCCAACGCAGCTGACGCAGACGGCTCTGTAACGAAAGTGGAGTTCTTCCAGGGTTCTACCAAGATTGGTGAAGCGCTCAAGGCTCCGTTCACTTTCAACTGGTCTGGTGCTGCTGCAGGTTCTTATAACCTAACGGCTAAGGCTACAGACGACAAAGGCGCTACTACTACATCTGCCGCTGTAGCTATCAGCGTGACTTCTGCCACGGCCACTTTGCTGCCACAGCAGCCTAGCAGCGGTACGACAGCCGGCACAGGCACCTTGAAGCGTGAGTTCTGGGCAAACGTTCCCGGTAACACTGTAGGCGCTATACCTGTGACTGCCAAGCCATCCGCTGTAACAGAATTGACTTCGTTCGAAGCACCCAGCAACGTAGGCGACAACTACGGCCAGCGTGTGACGGGTTACGTGACGGCGCCGGTGAGCGGCCAGTACACCTTCTGGATTGCCGGCGACAACGACATCGAGCTGTACCTGAGCANCTCCGAGGACCCGGCCAGGAAGCAGAAAATCGCCTCCATGTACTCGGGCTGGACCAACCCGCGCGAGTGGGCCAAGTACCCCTCCCAGCAGTCGGGCAAGGTGACCCTGGAGGCCGGCAAGCGCTACTACATCGAGGCCCTGATGAAGGAAGAGGGCGGCGGCGACAACCTGGCCGTGGGCTGGCAGCTGCCCGACGGCACCCTGGAGAGACCTATCGCCGGCAACAGACTGTCTCCAATGGAAATCGAAGGCCTGAGTGTTTCAACCACTTCCGCGCTGACGTCAGAAGACACTAACCTGCAGTTCGAGAAAGTGACGGCCTATCCGAATCCTTTCAAAGACGTGGTAACGCTTGACCTGGCTAAAGAAGAAGTGAAGCTGCAGGAAGTTGTTATCCTCAATCAGGCTGGTACAGTGGTTTACGAGGAAAGCAACCTGAAACTCAGCAGCAACAAGCTGGTGATGGACCTTTCCGGAGCTGGACTAAATCCAGGCCTGTACTTCCTGAAGTATACTGATACTACTGGAAAGAGCAACACCATCAAGCTTCTGAAAGAATAGAAACCCATAGTGCATAGTAAACAGAGAGGCCCCTTGCAGGTATGCAAGGGGCCTCTCTGTTTCTGTGTCTGCCAAGCATGTAAGATGCCTTACCTGGCTACCACCAGTTTGCGGCTGAGCGTTTTGTTGCTGCCGATGATGGTAAGGTTGTATATACCGGGTCGCATGGCCGTGCCGACAGGCAATGTAAAGGCCAACTCTCCGAAAGCGTCTGTTTGCATCTGCTCCTGGAAGATGCGCTGCCCGGATACGTCCGTCACCAGGAAAGTGACCTGCTCCGCCTCCTTCAGGTTAGACACCTGTATGTTCACCTGCTCCCCTCCCGCTGCCGGGTTCGGGTATACCCTGAAGGAGGAGCCAATAGGCGACCTGTTTTCTACCAGGATGGTTTTGGAATAGGTATAGGTACCATTCGCCCTGTTCAGCTTGAGTCTGTAGAATGCCCTCTCTTCCAGAGGCGTCGTATCCGTGAAGGTATATTTCACTGCTGCCGAGGTGGTACCCGATGCCTTCACCGTCCCTACTGTCGTGAACGTCTCCTCATCCTCTGACCGCTGCACCTCGAAATCAACTGTTTCTATCTCGTTCTGGGTCTCCCAATCCAGCAGTACCACTTCACCATCATAGCGCCCTTCAAAACGAAGAAAATCGGTCAGGCTGTTGTATACCTCGAAATAACGCTGCTGGATTTCTTCTTCGCTTAAGGCGCGGCCAAACAGCTTCACCTCATCCAAATCGCCATCAAAAGAGTAACTGTTGGAGATGCTGGCATTCAGATACCCGATGTTGACAGGCGAACGGCTGGAGAAGTCATTCTGGAAAACATGCCTGCCTTCCCCTACTTTCTGGCCATCGACAAACAGCCTGCTCATACCGGAGGCGCCGTCCCGCACGGCCACCACCTGGTGCCATGCCCCATCATTGAGTTTTGGCCCCTGGTTGAGGATGTCCACGCCCTCAAACCCGATATCGCGCATCACGAAGGCCGCTGTTCCGTCATCGAATGCCCCTACCCACCATTGCGAGGGAGAGTCTTTAGCAAAACGGCCGATGAATACTTTGTTGCCTGCTGTGCTGGCCTCTGTGCGCACCCACAATTCTATGGAAAAGGTTTCGTTGGCAGCCCAGTTGAAGTTGGGGCTTTCTTTTATGTCCAGTCCGGTGTCTTTGCCATTGAAGCGCTGCCCGCTGCCCACCACTCCCTGCACGGCGTTCGGACGCTTCTTCACATCTGCCACCGCATCAAATGGCGTATAGACATCCCGGAAATTAGAGCCGGAGGATTCCTGCAGCATCCAATGGTGCCGCATACCAGCTTTCTCTTCCGTAGCACTTTTGACGTTGATGGTGAAGCTCTGCTCATCCTCTCCTTGGCTGTTGGCGGCCTTAACCCTCACAGCTTGGTTTCCAACTGCGGCGGATGGCCAGCGCAATACACCTGTCGCACCATCAATGGTCATACCCTGCGGCCCCGACACCAGTGAGAAAGTCGGCTTTGGCTTGCCTGTGGCTTTTACAGGGTATAGGTAATCCTGCCCCGCCACGCCGTAGGTGACGGCGCTTGAGGTGATGGTGGGCTTCACAGCCTCCGGGCCGCAGTAGTTTCCGGCGCCGCTGTTGTAGCGGGAGCGCATCTCCTGCTCCGTCAGGTCACGGTTATATACCAGCAGTTCATCCAGGGTGCCGTTGAAGCGGTACATGCCCTCCTGATTCAGATAACCTATAGTAATGGGGCTGGAGGATTCAAAGCTGCCCTTGTAGGCTATTTCAAAATCAGCTACGGTGAAGCCATCGACATAAAGCTTGCTTCTGGAGAGGCGGCCATCGCGTACAAGGGCTACATGGTGCCACTTCCCATCGTTCAGCTTTATCCGTTCCCGCTCATCCTTTATGATTTCACTTTGGCTCAGGTTGTCGCGCATCGCGAAGGTGGCGTAGCCATCTTTATCCATACCCAGCCACCAGGCCATGTCAGCATCTTTGGGCGCACGGCCAATGAGTACCTGGTTGTTGGAACTGCCAGATGCCTGCACCCACAACTCAATGGTGAAGCTGCTGTTCGGTCCCCACTGAAAGTTGTCTACCGTTGAAAAATCCAGGCCAGTGCTGGAGCCGTTGAAGCGCTGGCCACCGGCAAAGAGGCTGCTGGCAGGGGCCGGGCATCCGGTACAGGTAGCTTGAGCATTAGTCACATAATCTGTGTAGTTGCCCGCCTCCTTCTCGTCGAAGCCGAAATAGTGCACAAGTCCGGGCAAACAGCTCAGTTCGGCTGCGGCACGGGCGCTTCGCTGAGCGTGGGCACCAATACCTCCCGCCATAGTCACAGTTGCAGCTACCAAGAAGAGAAGTAAGGTATAGAGCAGTTTGGCAGACGTACTGCCTGCAGCTCTAACGTATAAAATCATAGAATCAGAGTGAAAGAAGCGCTTATGTAGAAGATGGCTGCCTATGTACCGGTTGAAGCATGGCAGGTCGTGGTAGTGTTCCGTCATATGGATACTTCTGGAAAAGCAGCCTATTTTGGCTGTGGGCTGCTTTTATCTAAAAATGGTATTTTCAAGAGTTTCGATTTGAAGCAGGACTGTCGCATATTGCCCTTCCCAACGTCCTTTTGCGCAGTACTGTACGTGGAGTATTAGATTCCTGTTGTATAAGAATCCAATAATATTACGCCATATCAGCCGAGAGGTTTAGCAATCTGGGGCGGTTTGGCTAAAAAAGCATCATTCTGCGGCCTGATGGAACGAAGGGAATTTTACCCAAAGCAATAACCATGGATTTTAGTACAATAGTCATATTATGAGATTGCATTTCAAACTCCCTGCTATCTGTTTTGCGCTAACTGCTGCCACAAAATCAACTTGTACAATCTGGATATACAGCCGGGACTATACCTATTTCATGCTGGGTTCTTCGGCTACGATAATATGCAACTAGGAGCTGCCATAGCAGCCTTCTCTCATATTTCCCATAACACAGCTTACTTAGTGGGTTAAAGAATTCTATCCTATGGGACGAATGCACTATTCGGGTTCATTATTTCCCCTTTAAACAGGTAATTATAATAGTTCAACCACAGGTATAAACACAGCCCCAATGTGCCTTTGCCCTCCAGGCTTGTTCCGTTCAAAAGGTCGGGTGGATACACGCAAGCGAGTTGACAGAGAGCCGTATGCGGCTGGCAGTGCAAACCATGCTGAGCGTTCGGGTGCGCAAATGAGATGCGCTGCTGTATGTGAATCATCCAACCAACAACAGCTGTTTTCCGCGCCTACACGTATAGAAACCCATATTATACTGCAAGCGCCCTACATATCTTGAAAAATATATACAAAATCCCAAACCTTTTGGCGCCACATCTAATATACTATAGGAAATCCTGAATAGTCCTGCTGCGCTCGGGTGACCGATGGAAAAGCCAGGCTGGGAAACTGCTTCTCTTATGCCCTTAAGAACAAGTACATATGCTGTTTAACTCTACTGAATTTTTCATATTCTTCCCGGTAGTAGTTACGCTCTACTTTTTGACTCCCTACAACCGCAGGTGGCTCATCCTGCTGTTAGCCAGCTATTATTTTTACGCCTCCTGGAAGCCCGCCTATACCTTGATTCTGGTCATCTCCACGTTGATAGACTATTTCTGCGGCCGCGCCATGGGCAGGTATACCGATGACGAAAAAAACAAACGGAAGCCTTTCCTATACCTGAGCCTGGCGTCGAATTTAGGCATCTTGGGCTTGTTCAAGTACTACAACTTCTTCAACGACAGCGCCCGCGACATCGCCCATACCTTGGATATGGCTTACGCCATGCCGGCTTTTGAGCTGCTGCTGCCCATGGGCATCTCCTTCTATACCTTCCAGACGATGAGTTATTCCATTGATGTGTATCAAGGGCGCATCAAGCCGGAGCGGCACCTGGGCATTTTTGCGCTGTTCGTCACCTTTTTCCCGCAGCTGGTGGCAGGCCCCATTGAACGGGCGGGCAACCTGCTAGGGCAACTTAAAACAGACCACGACTTCAGGTATGAGCGCGTAGTGGCCGGCCTGCGGCGCATGGGCTGGGGCTTCTTCAAGAAAATCATGATTGCTGATAACCTGGCCCTGATGGTGAACCAGGTATACAACAACCCTACTGACTACGAGGGCATTACACTAATTCTCGCCACCATCTTCTTTGCCTTCCAGATATACTGCGACTTCTCCGGCTATTCGGACATCGCCATTGGGGCGGCGCAGGTGATGGGCTTCCGTCTGATGGAGAACTTCCGCAGGCCCTACTTTTCCAAAAGCATTTCGGAGTTCTGGAGCCGCTGGCATATTTCGCTTTCCTCCTGGTTTCGCGATTACCTGTACATCCCGCTGGGTGGCAACCGTGTCATCAAGTGGCGCTGGTACTATAACCTGTTCATTACGTTTCTGGTGAGCGGCCTGTGGCACGGTGCCAACTGGACTTTTGTGGTTTGGGGCGCGCTGCATGGCTTTTACCTGGTATTCGCCATCGTGACGGCCAAGCAACGGAATGCCTTGGCAGGTATGCTGGGGCTCACCAGCCACCCGACCCTCTACAAGTGGGTACAGGTGCTGAGTGTGTTTGTGCTGGTCTGCTTCTCCTGGGTGTTCTTCCGGGCCAATACCATCGGCGATGCAGTATACATTATCCAAAGCAGCTTCGCTGGACTGGGCAACGTACGTCAGTTGTTCTCGGCAGCAGATTTGAACCACATGCTGTTCATGGACCAGGGCTTCAAGGTCTTTGCCGTGTCGGTAATCTCCATCCTAATCATGGAAACGGTACACTTGATTCAGCGGAAAGGAAGCGTATCGCAGCTCATCAGTCGCCGGCCGGTGTGGGTGCGGTGGGGCGTATACTACGCCGCCATCATTGCGGTGCTGCTGTTTGGGCAGTTCGGGCACCAGGAGTTTATCTACTTTCAATTCTAAGGCGTGGGGATGATGGAAGACAAAGGTGTAAAAAAGCTGCTACTGAAACTGACCTTGCTGGCGCTCCCCTTCCTGCTGTGGCCTGTACTGGAGGCGGCGGTGCTGCCGGGCAACCTGTTCACCTTTCGGGTATGGGAAACGCTTTCCGTGAACTCCATGCGCGTGATGTCAGGGCCTTTCTACCCGAACATGTATGTGAAGATGGAAGAGGAAGGCGAACTGGCACCCCATACCCCTTTCGCTGAGAAACGGGTGGTGGAATGGTATACTGACCCCTATGGCTACCGCAACCGCGACACAAAAACGGATGTGCTGCTGATTGGCGACTCCAACATAACAGGCGCCAAGCTATCGCAGGAAGAAACCCTGGCCGAGGTACTGGAGCGCCAGTTGGGCAAGGACGTTTACTCGTTTGCCCCTGCGACCGTCAACCGGTTTTTGGGCACGCGGCGCTTCGAGGAGAATCCACCGGAGGTCGTCGTGGTGTCGAGCATAGAGCGGCGTATAGCTGAGCTCCCTGCGGTGGGCGCCACAGGTATGGGGGCCAAACTCCGCGACATGACGGGCACCGCCATCAATTCGTCCAAAGTGCTGACCTGGCTGGCCGTGACCGCAGACCGCATCTCCAAACTGGCCCTATACAGACGTACGCTGGCGCAGATTGACCGCACTTTTGGCAAAAAGGAGTACATCGCCTACCAGAATGAGTTCTTCTTAGAAGGTGAGCCTGCGAACCGTGATTTCAGTGAAGAAGAGTTAAAGCGCATAGCCGATGTGCTGGAGGGTTACAAGCATGCGCTGGAGAGCCGGGGCATCCGGTTTGTATTCATGCCGATACCTAATAAAGAGAATATTTACCACCAATTGCTGCCTTCCCGCAAGAAGCCCGACTTCCTGCCCCGGCTCATGGCCGAGCTGAAACAGCGCCAGGTAGACGTGGTCGATACCCAAAGCACGTTCGAAAACCTATACCACAATGAGAATATCCCGTTATACCCCGTAGACGATGCGCACTGGAACGAAAAAGCCGTGGAGGCCGCTGCCGGCATACTGGCCCAGTACTTGCAGCACGACGACTCGGAACATACCAGGGACGCCCGGCAATTGGTCAAGAACCAGGAATAACAGCCGGTAAACCCTTTTTACGAAACGATTGTATAGTTAACCTTATACACTGAACATGAAACCAAAGGTCTTTTACGACAAAGCAAGCAAACGCCTGAAGAAAATAATGGGGCGCGTAGTCCCCTATAACACCCGCTACAAGCCCGCCGGCGTCTGCCGCATCAACCTCGATGACCTCTCCAGCTGCAATGAGCGCGAGTTGCAGGTACACAGCATCTATCCCCACGCTGTTACTACGCTGGATATCTCAGACCAGCTTTATGACTCTATCTCTGACTACTGGAAGCCGGAGCGGAGCGTGGAAACCAATTACATGGTGGTGGATGTGCCCAACGGCCGCATCTATACCGACAATGAGAGCAGCGTGGCCATCGTCTCGCAGTACAACCGTGTGATTGAGAACGTGTCGCTGAGCCTGAAAGATGGCAAAGTGACGGAACCCGACCTCAACAATATTTTCGAGCAGCGCTACTTTACCGCCCCTACCCGATTCAAGGGCACTGTGTTTACGCTGCTGACTGGTGGAGCCGGGCTGAACAACATTGGGCACTGGTTCCTGGACGTGCTGCCCCGCCTGCACCTGCTCCGCGAAAGCGGCCTTTATGATGAGGTGGATTGGTTCCTGGTACCCAGCACGCGCTACAGCTACCAAACCGAAACGCTGGAACTGCTGGGTATACCTGCCAACAAAATCATCACAGGTATGGAGTATCCGCACCTGGTGGCTGACCGCCTCATCGCGTCCACCGCACCACGTGGCAGCCACACATTGGTGCCCAAGTGGTTGTGCCAATACATCCGGGATTCTTTCCTGCCACTGGTCGAAAACGAGGAGCCAATAGGCCAGAAAGCAGAATCGCCCTATCTGTACATCAGCCGCAGCGATTCCGCCATACGCAATGTACTCAACGAACAGGATCTGCTGGAAGAACTGAAGGCCTACAACTTCACCTCCATCGTCTCCAGTAAATATTCCATACTAGAGAAGGTCCGTATGTTCTCGCAGGCGCGTGTGGTGCTTTCCGCTACGGGAGCAGGACTCATCAGCATGTTCTTCTGCAAGCCAGGCACCAAGGTAATCGAGATTTTCAACGAGGGGTTCGTGATTGAGCCTTTCTTCGATATCGCCACCAAAATAGACTTGGACTATGACTACATCATCTGCAAAGGGGACAAGAAAGTAAAAGACGCCCGCGAAGGCCAGCGCCAACACCTGGTGGTAGAGACCGACCGGGTAGTGGCGATTCTGGACAAGATGCGCAAGAGCTCAGAAAAGAAGAAGATAGAAACGGTATAGAAAGCTATACCTTATGAAAGGCCAGCCTTTGTTACGACTGTATCAGGGGCTGGTTTTTTATTGCCCCTGCCCAGCATCCCCTCGTAGATGGACAACAGCATGCGGTAATTGGCCTCTGGAGTATAGTTCGCCTCATAGCTTTGGCGAGCTGCCAGGCCAAGCTTAGTCACCAGTTGAGGATTCTGGGCCAGCACTTGTACCTTCTGCGCCAGTCCGGCTGCGTCGCCCGGCGTGTAGTGCAGTCCGTTCACGCCATCCTCCACCAGTTGCTCCGCCCCTCCAATCTTGGCGGCGACCACTGGCGTACCTGTCGAGAAGGCTTCGATGATAGTCATGCCAAAGGTCTCCAGCCACTCCGAAGAAAAGATGAGTCCTCTGGCTCTTTTCAGCAGTTCCAGCACGCCCTGCCGGTTCTGGAAGCCCACGTATTCCGCTAGTGGATGCTGCGCCACGTGCGCCTCCACCCGCTCCCGCAATGGGCCATCTCCCACTATCTTCAGCGGAAACGGCTTCAGGGCGTGTGCTCTCAGCAGCGTCTCGATGCCTTTTTCGCGGGTGAGCCGCCCTACGTACAGGAAATAATCCTTCCGCGTGGTTTCTGCCATACCTAAATCCTCCGCAAAATTGGGCTTCACCACCAGTTGCTCTGGCCTCAGTTTCAAGGAGGAATTCTGGAAAAGGTTGGCTGCCCCCTGAGTGAGCGCGATAAAGCGGTCCACTTTGTGTTGCCAGGTGCCCAGCAGCTTGTGCATACCGGTGGCCAGTACCACGGAGGCCGTCTGCATAGCCGAGTCTCGGTATACCTTCTGGCGTATGGCCGCAAGCGGAAATGTCTTGTGGATGTTCTCGGTCTGTACCTGGTCCTTGTAATAAAGCAAGGCGCTGGGGCAGATGAGGCGATAATTGTGCAGCGTCATCGCGATGGGCACATGCATCTTGTTGGCCACATAGAATATAGCCGGGGAGAGCAGCGGAAAGAAATTATGGACGTGGATGACATCTGGCCGGAACGTCCGTATCTTCTCCTCCACCTGCTTTGCGCTTTTGGGATTGTACACCACGCCTAATGCTGCTTCCAGTTTTTCGGTGAGCGAGTTCACCTGGCTGTTGTCAAAAGCCAGCTTCTCTACCTGATGTCCGTGTTGCTCCAACAGGGCGGCCTCGGCATGGAAAACGGTGTCTTCGCCGCCGGTCTGTTTGTAATGGTTATGAAGGATGAGTATACGCATGTAAAGGTGCTAACTGTAGCTTCTGATGGCTTTTCGCAGGTCTTCGGGAGTGCCGGTGTCCAAGGCGCTTCCGTCGTCAAAGCATACGGATTGCACCCGCAGCCCGTTGTCGATGGCGGCCTGCATCACGGCTCCCATGCTCAACTCGATGGTTCTGCCTGTTGTTATGATTTGCTCTTCCCCCTTTTGTAGGTGCTCGTGCATGAATTCTGTGAAGGCAGGCCCCCAACAGGCCAGCGCCCAGCCATACCTGAGATTAGAAACTGCTGGCTTCGCGACTATATGCTCTACAGTACCGTCTTCGCCTAGCTCCACCATGTCCCATTTGTGCGGCTGCTCTACCGGAAAAACGCCCAGCACCACGTCCGCCTGGTGTTGCTGCAGTCTTTCCAGCATCCTTTTCAATGCGTCAGGAGGTGAGAGGAGGATGTCGGGGAAACCAAACACGACTTGCTTGCCTTGGATGAAGGTATAGGCCTGGTCGGCGGAGAAAGGAGTGACGTAGGGCCTGTGCATGATGAGGTACGCCAGGTGCAGGCCTAGTTGGCTGCCGTCGCCATAGTACTGTGGTATGTCCCACTTGCCTTTCCGGAGGACCAGGTATACCTGTCGCGCTCCGGCTTCCCGCATGAGCTCCAGCAGGTACTTTGACACGGGCTTGGGGTGCGGCTCGCCTGTGTTCGGATGCGGCTCAAACCCAGTGGGCAGCAGCTCCTTGCTGCAGGGCAACGGCGAGAGGCGGGTTGCCTTTCCGGCGGCAGGTATAAGGCCTACGATTTCCATGGTTTCTCGTGCAACGTGGGTTTACAAGGAAAATCCCGCTCGGGCCATACCGGACCAGAGCGGGACTTCACTATATTTCTTTACAAACAGCCGTTCAGACGATTGTCTCTTTCCTGGATTTCTGGGCTGCTGCAGCCAAATCTGAGGCAAAATAGCGCCGCTGCTCCTCGCGCAGTTGGTCGACGATTCTTCCTTCGGGCAGTACCACGTCGTCGTAGGTCAGCACCTGGTCTTTGGGCACGTCCCGCTTCAGCACGCAGCCCTCGGCCACGCCAATGGGCAGCAGGTTCTCGCGCTCGGTCACATCGGCGTTCTCACACAGGCCGTAGGTCATGTAGTGGCCGATGCCGTCAATACTCTGGCCAGCTTTTAAATCGATTTTAGCAGCCGTCACCACGTCTACATAAGGTCTGTCCAGTGGCGTCAGGGCGGCATCGTTGAACAGTACGGCTCTAGCGATGGTCAGCGGCACTTCCAGGTGGCACAGGTGGTATGGGGTATAAAAACAGTATAGTGGCCCCTCTCCCATCTTGTAATAGTTGAGGTAGTGCTGCTGCCTGGCATTGTCCTGGGTGGCCAACACGAACACACCGCCCGCCGGCTCGGCTATACCTACCACGTAATCCACTATGCCAGGCCCCTCGGTGAGTTCCTCCAATGGGAACAGGTTCACCGACTCCCGGATGTTGGCCCCCTGCGGTGCGTAAGGTCCCATCATGCCACGTTTGGCCACGCGCATTCCGGTTCCGTTGGCCACGATGGCCTGCTCAAAGGAGATTTTGGTGCCATCGGCGAAGGAGGTCACCATGGCTGGGTTCTGGCCCCAGCGCTTCGCGAAACCTTCCTGCGTGGTCGGGTTGCGGTACGGGTCGTGCAGGCCTTTGATGTTGCCACAGAGCACCGGCTTCATGCCAATGGACTTCACGTAGCGGTACAGGTTCATGATGACACCCGGCTGGTCGCCATCCACGTTCGTGAACACGACGCCCGCCTTATCAGCGTATACCTTCAGGATAGGTCCCACGGTGCCGTCCACTTCTGCATCCATCATGATGATGTGCTTCCCGTGGTTTATCGCGTCCAAAGCGATGCGGGTACCAAATTCCACGGCTCCTGTCACTTCCAATATGGCGTCAATCCCTTCGGCCTGGCACAGCAGCGAGGCATCCTCGGTGATGCTATACCTGCCATTCCGGATGTTCTCCTCCAGCGCTGTAACGGAGGCAACTTCCTCCACCTCGGCTATACCTGCCTCAGTGTAAGCTTCCTTGGCCCGCTCAATGGTTCGGTTGGAGATGGCCACCAGTTCCATTCCGGGCACGTGGTGCGCTATCTGCAGGGCCACGCCCTTGGCCATGAAGCCTGCGCCCACCATGCCCACGCGCACCGGTCTACCTTCTGCTTCGCGTTTGGCTAATGCCGTATCAATAATAATCATACATTCTTATCTAAAGTTATTACGCCTATACCTGCTCAGACCGAGGCCTTGGTAGGTATATCCGCCAACAACGGGTGCTGCTGGTCTTTTTCTGATATGATTTGCGGCTCCAGTGGCCAGGCGATATTGAAAGCCGGGTCGTTCCAGCGATGTCCGCGCTCCGCGCCAGCGGCATAGAAAGCCGTCACCTGGTACATCACGTCGGAGTTATCCTCCAGTGTGAGGTAACCGTGCGCGAAACCTTCCGGCACGTACAGCATGCGGTAATTGTCAGCGGTCAGCTCCACGCCTATCCATTGGGTATAGGTCTCTGATTCCGGTCGCAGGTCGACAATCACATCGTAGATGGCGCCACGGGTGCAGCGCACGAGCTTCGTCTCGGCGTGCGGCGCGAGCTGCATGTGCATGCCGCGCAGCGTGCCTTTCTTGTGGTTGAAGCTGACGTTGGCCTGCACCAGGTTGGTGTTGAGTCCATGCTCCTCAAATTCTTTCTGGCAGTAGGCACGGCCAAAGAAGCCGCGCTCGTCCTCCAGGCGCTTGATGTCCAGGATGTAGGCTCCCTTCAGTTTTGTCTCTGTAAAAATCATGGTTTGGGTTATTTGAAAAGCACCTGCCAAGGCTTGCTTGGCAGGTGCTGCTTTCTCTTCGGGTTATTGCTCCAGGTATACCGGCAGCGCATCTTCCAGGTACTCCTCAATCTGGCTTACGGTGAACTCCTTGATGTCGGTCACCTGCTCATGGTAGGTTTTGTACCAGCCGATGGTGCGTTCAATGGCTTGCGCTGAGTTGTACTTCGGTGTCCAGCCAAGCTCCACCAGCGCTTTGCTGATGTCCAGTTTGAGCAGCCCTGCCTCGTGCGGCTGGTTCGTCAACTCCGGCTTGTCATAGCTTCCGGTGCCCCATACCTGCAGGGCTTTCTGCACCAGTTCCTCCACCGGGCTGTTGTCCCCCGCCTGCGGACCGAAGTTCCAGGCTCCGCTATACGCTACTGAATCTTTGGCCAATTTGGCGCCCAGCAACAGGTAGCCACCCAATGGCTCCAGCACATGCTGCCACGGACGGACCGCATTCGGGTTTCGCACCGTCACCGGCTCCCCTACCCGCAGCGCCCGCACAATATCCGGGATGATGCGGTCCTTGGCCCAGTCGCCGCCGCCAATCACGTTGCCGGCGCGGGCGCTGGCAATGGCTTTCTGGTGCTGCGTATACCTGTCCGG
Source organism: Pontibacter roseus DSM 17521 (assembly GCF_000373265.1). Lineage (GTDB taxonomy): Bacteria > Bacteroidota > Bacteroidia > Cytophagales > Hymenobacteraceae > Pontibacter > Pontibacter roseus. The sequence continues at coordinate 296,089 of NZ_KB890765.1, read as the reverse complement.
ATGGAAGAAAGAACGGCTATAGGAGGAGATGACCAATTCCGCACAGGCCTTGCTGGCGCTGTATGGGTCGTAGCCGCCTAGTTGGTCTGTTTCGCGGTACGGGTACACCCACTCCTTGTTCTCGTATACCTTGTCGGTCGTGATGAGCACCACCACACAGGGCTTCTCCAGTTTCCGGACGGCATCCAGCACGTAGGCCGTGCCGATGGCGTTTACGGCAAAGGTATCAGAAGGAAACTCATACGAGAGGCGCACAAGGGGCTGTGCCGCCAGGTGGAAAATAAAGTCAGGCTGAAAACGCAGCACCGCTTCCTCCAGGGTCTCTCTGTCCCGGATATCGCTGATAACGGACTCACAGAGGCTGTCGCCGTCCATGAGGTGGTACAGGTCCTCTTGTGTTTCAGGGGCCAGTGCGTAGCCCATCACTTCTGCTCCCAAAGCATGGAGCATTTGCAGCATCCAGGAGCCTTTGAAGCCGGTATGGCCGGTCAGGAAGACTTTTTTGCCTTTGTAGGTATGCTGCAGGAAATCTTTCTTCATTCGCTGTGCTATTATAAAAACAGGTCAGGTATAGGGTATGTTATGTTAACGTGTTTCGCTTCAGGTTGGCTATTCACGATACCTCGTGCGCCTTGCCTTGGCTATACCAGGTTTACCTGCTCCCGTGCCTCCTGGGCTTTCGCCTGTCGCTCACGAATCATGTTATACCAGGGCGCCTTGCCGCTCTGCAGCAACTCCTCCAGCACGTTTTTATCGCGCAGGGTGTCCATTGGCTGCCAGAAACCGGTATGGCGGTATGCCGACAATTCACCTGCCTTGGCCAGTCTTTCCATCGGCTCGCGCTCCCAGGTGGTCTGGTCGCCTTCGATGTAATCAATCACAGCGGGCTCCAACACAAAAAAACCTCCGTTTATCCAAGGCATCTCGCCTCCGTTTGGCTTTTCCTGGAAATGGTCAATGTGTGTCGCCTCCCCTGCCAGCGTGAAGGCGCCAAAACGGCCCGGCTGCTGCACAGCGGTCAGTGTGGCCAGTGTTCCCTGCTCTTTATGGAAACGGATGGATTCTGAGATGTTGACATCACTCACGCCATCGCCGTAGGTCATGCAGAAGGTCTCGCCGCCGAGGTACTCCCGAACACGCTTTAGACGTCCTCCTGTCATGGTGCCTTCGCCGGTATCAATGAGCGTCACCTTCCACGACTCAGTGTTGTTCTGGTGCACCTTCATGGAGTTGTTGCTCATGTCGAAGGTCACATCCGAGTTGTAGAGGAAGTAGTTGGCGAAATATTCTTTAATCATGTGGCCTTTGTAGCCGCAGCAAATCACAAAGTCGTTGATGCCATGCGAAGAGTATATCTTCATGATGTGCCAGAGGATTGGCTTGCCACCAATTTCTACCATAGGCTTCGGACGCACACCGCTTTCTTCACTGATGCGGGTTCCGAAACCACCTGCTAGTATTACAGCTTTCATTCAAATAAGGGTTTGGGTGAAAATTCTTGTCGTGACGCATCCCTCCACACGAGGGCTTTTCTGTTGGTCACCTAATCATACGATAATCGCTATATTTTGATGTTGGCAATTTTGTTTTCGTGCAATTTTCTTAACAAAATTGCTCTTCCATCAACATGGGGGACGGGTATGCAAAGAAATAAAATAAGTTCTGAAGCCTTTGCTCAGCTGCCTGGCATTGCAGCTCCCAGGCGTACGCTTGCCCGTGAACCGCGGCTTGGTATAGTGTTTCTGTATGCAGTAGCGGTGTTGGCTGTAGCGCAGGCTGTAGCGGTAGTAGTGCCCTGTGAACTTCGTTCGTTGTATGTTCACACAGAGCACCATCCCTTAGTCTCCTGCGCTGACGGTGTATCGTTTCGTGTCGCCTTTTCGGAGCATATCCTTGAGCGTGAGGAACACGAACAGGCTATTGGTGACCAGGTAGCGCTTCCACAGGCGTTTGGGCTCCTGGTACAGCCGGTAGGTCCACTCTAGCGACAGGTCACGCGCCCATTTAGGTAGGCGCTTCTCTAGGCCGGCATAGGTCATATAGGCCTGTCCCACACCCAGCATACAGGCCTTCACGCGGCCTTTGTGGTCGGCCATCCAGCGCTCCTGTTTCGGGCAACCCAAGGCCACGAACACCAAATCAGCACCGGAGGCATTTATCTGGTCTACGATGGCTTGGTCCTCGTCCTCCGACAGTTTTCGAAAAGGAGGTGAATAATATCCTGCCACTTTCAAATCAGGGTGCTTGGCCTTAGCGGTTGCCACAACGGCCTGCAGCACATCATCTGTAGAACCGTAGAAGTATACTGATTTGCCTCTGGCGGCGGCCTCCTCAATCAGGCGCGGCATCAAGTCCATACCCGGTACGCGGTCCTGCTGCTGCCCGTATCGCAGTTTCATCAGCTTGGAGAGCGGCCCTCCGTCAGGCGATGCGATATCGGCTTGGTTAAGCAGGTGGTTGAAGCCCCTGTCCTTATAGGCCTCCACCAGCATGTGCACGTTGGCGAAGCATACATAAGAGGACTCCTTGTTATCGGTGAGCCAGAAGACCTGCTCCACAAATTCATCAAAGCTACCCGTCGTGATAAAGGACCTAAGCAATCTGCGCTTCTCCTGCAAGGGTGGTGCCGGAGCGACGCGAGTGGGGGTGTCAACTATATTAGTATGCATTTTTTTCGCCTTTTACCATGTTCCAGACAGTCAGGAAGATTATTTTCATGTCCATCATGAAGCTCCAGTTTTCCATGTACTTCACGTCGTACTCCACGCGCTTCTCCATCAGGCTCAGCTCCTGGGTCTCTCCACGGTAGCCGCTCACCTGTGCGTAGCCTGTTATACCTGGTGTCACGAAGTGTCTCATCTTGTACTTGTTGATGACCTTAGAGTAGTGATCTAGCTGTGATACCAGGTTCGGACGCGGCCCTACTACTGACATGTCGCCCAGCAGCACGTTGAAGAACTGTGGCAATTCGTCCATATTCGTCTTTCTCAGGAAGGCACCTATTCGGGTCACACGTGGGTCGTTCTTGGTGGCCTGCAACTCCGTCTGGTTGTTCACACGCATGGTTCTGAACTTGTAGCACACGAACAATCTGTTCTTTTTACCAGGGCGTAACTGCTTGAAGAAGATTGGCCCCGGAGAGCTCAGCTTGATGCACAGTGCGATGATTGGCATCACAATAGGGAACAGCAGCAGAATCACACTCAAAGAGAAGGCGATGTCGAAGGCGCGTTTGATGACACGGTTAGTCACCTGCTCCAGCGGCTCCTTACGGATGCTGATCATCGGGATGTTCTGGTAGAAGTACATGTTCACCTCCCGCTGCACGATGGCGCTGAAATCAGGCACAATGCGGAAGTAGATGAAATTGTCATCAGCGAACTCCGTCAGCTCGTCAATCTGCTCCTTGTCGTTGAGCGGCAAGGTATAGTACACTTCATCTATGTTGTTCTGCAGGCAGTACTCCTTCAGGTCAGACACGTTGCCTTTCACCATGCTGCTGTACTTGCTCAGTTCATCAGCCTTGTCGGTGAAGAAGCCCATGAACTTGCGCCCGGGTGCCTCGTCGCTGTTGAAGGTCTGGTGCAGCGATATGGCCGCTGGCCCCATACCTACGATCACGAAGCGGGAGTAAGCCATGTCGGAGTTGGAGAAGTAGCGTTGCGCCAGGAACAACAGCATGCGGCTGATGCCTATCAGGAGCAGCGTGGAGAGGTACGTGTACAACAGCAACAAACGGGACAGCTGCTCGAGGTTGAATATTACGATACAGCTGGCTAGGATGATGGCGTGCAGCACGAAGGCATTCAGCAGGTTGCCAATCCGCTTGTCTACCGGAAAGAAGCCGTCTACACGGAACACAAAGTTCTTGAATCCCGACACAATCCACCACACCAGTGCGAAGAGCACGAAGAAGATGCTGTATTGATGGGTGAGCTCCAATTCGCCATACCTGAAGAGATTGGATAGCTTGAAGGCGAAGGCTATTAAGGTGATGTCTAGTATTAATAAGAGTATTCTATTAAAACTATTATAGTGTCTATATTTGTGCATAGCTCGGTAATTGTACTTATTTAATCATATTTCCTTTTTACTAATTGACCTGTCTCTTCTACCCTCTTCTACCTCTCACGTCAATTCTATCACTTTCGTTCGTCATGTCTTTGTATTGTTTGCTTTATTCAGCGTCAGGCGATAAGTATATTAAAGCCTGAATATTTATATTTCTTCCTTTTGCTATTGTGGGTACCTGTAGGAACTGCCACCAGTCAGAAGTTAGATTGAATTACGACTTATTCAATATTAAGGTTTGTTAATTTATCATCAATTCTGCAATAAAAATCAGACCTCCTATATCGCAATATTCATATTTTTAAATACCTTATATCTTAATTCTAACATCTTAGCGGTAAAATGTAATTTTTTAAATACATCAGACTTCATCTGCGCCTCTTAAACGAGTAGTTGTTTTCTAAAACCAGAGAAAACACGAAACTAAGCCATTAGTAATCAACACATAGTATCAACTACTTACTGGTACCAGACCAAGACTGGTTCTAGCTGAACTGATTTGACTGGAATTGCGGTAGTATAGAGTAGAGCAGGATATGTGTGCGGCAGGGCTTGTACAGACAATGCCTCTTTCAGATTAACATCCGGAGCAGTTATATTCTAGGCTCTTTCTTCTATTTACTTTGCTCACGCAGTTACTCACTCTCTCCTTCTATCCTTTCATCCAGCTAAACCCTCTAAGCAACTGTAGTCACTTTTTGCCTGACAACCTGGTGTTGAATTAATAATTTACAATTGATTAGACTCAACGTCTGTAACAGGCAATTGCACAATACGGGCTACTCCTACGAATGTTCTTAAAGGAAAAGGGATTTTGTGAAGGCTCTATGGAATTTCTGATTGAGAGATGGAATTGTTATAACCACACCAGTTGCTAGCGAGCCAGGCCTGCAGTGGCAGGTATACAGATTGGTCAAGGTTGGTATTAGGAATAGAACTTTATCAACATGCCTCATTATAAACATAATGCAATATATTCACCAATATAGTACCATTAACCATTATAATAGAGCATATTGGTCATTAATCTATTACCCCTCTACCTCCTCCTGACAGTACAATAAGTTGCCTGTCCCATTCATATCCGCAACACTAGGTATAGCGTCAAAACTATATTATTAAAAAGACTAGCTTAATAGGAAAGGATGAAATCTTCCTGCCCGCTTTCTCGGATTTGTCCAGCACCACAAACCTTATTCTCTCTACTGACCTACGGCAATTCGACATGCAGCATAAGTTACATGACACACGGTCATGGCGTACTATAGCATTTTAAAGTTGACTTACTTCCGACCAGGATGTACTTCGATAATTGCACTGCAGAAAGACGGCCGCCACCGAGCAGAACTAGACACTTCTGAGATACTCTATACTGGCACACTGATTTAATGCACTTATACAGCTGCTGTTATTTTAAGGCATTAATAAGGCTGTTTGGAGGCATTTGCTAGAGCTATTAATTCTTCCTGCTCCCGCTGCAGCCCGACTCGCTAATACATTGATTGCTATCACAGGCTCAACTTTTACAAATTCTTGAAGTATAGACACATAAGCTCATCGTGTTACAATGCATGCAAAACAATATTTGGCTGTACTAGGTGGAATTTGCTTCATCGTCTTTGCCTCCTTGCAGTACAACGACCCAGACCCTGCCCTATGGATTGCCACCTACCTCGCAGCAGCCGTAATCAGCTTTTTGGTTGTGTTTGCTAGAGTTGGTAGAGTGCTCCTATTAATCGCTTGCATAGCCTACGCCATTGGGGCTGTGTACTTCTGGCCTGAGCGGTGGGAAGGTATAGCCATTGGCGGAGGCGACATCCGTAACATTGAAGAGGCGCGTGAGTCTTTGGGTCTGGCCCTTTGCAGCCTGGCGATGCTGGCATACCTGCTCCTAGACAGAAGCTCTTTGCGGGTAAAGCCCCTGTAGCCTGCTAGAATAAAAAAGGCCAGCTGGAAATCCAGTTGGCCTTTTGCTAATCGACTTTACTCAGATTATACCTGCTCGGCTTTAAACCCAGCCTTCTCTACAGTGCTTTGTATCGTCTGGGCATCCAAGGTATCAGAGGTCACTTCCAGCACTTTGTCTGGGTTGTCTGTGTCTACTTTCCACTCCTGCACTCCCTCCAGTTTGTTCAGGTGAGGCGTTACGGCTCTTACACAGCTACCACAGTTAATCGTTGTCTTAAACTTATAGGTCTTCATACTTAACATAATTTATACTAAACACTTATTTTACTTAAATCTTCTTTCCCCTTAGGCGCAGACTGTTGCTCACCACCGACACAGAGCTCAGGGCCATGGCCGCTCCGGCCACCATCGGGTTGAGCAGGAAGCCTGTGAAGGGGTACAGCAGGCCGGCTGCCACAGGTATACACACTACGTTGTAGATGAACGCCCAGAACAGGTTCTGCCGGATGGTCTGCACTGTGGCCCGCGACAAATTGACCGCCGCTGCCACCTGCACCAGGTCAGAACGCATCAGGGTGATACCGGCCACGTCCATGGCCACATCTGTGCCATGACCCATGGCTATGCTGACATCAGCCGTAGCCAGTGCCTGCGCATCGTTGATGCCGTCCCCTACCATGGCCACCACTTTGCCTTCTGCCTGCAGCTTCTTCACAAAGTCAGCTTTGTCGTTGGGCAGCAGTTCTGCCTCGTAATGCGTTATACCTACCTGGCGCGCCACGGCGGCGGCCGTTTGTGCGTTGTCACCAGTGAGCATGTATACCTCCAGACCTGCCTCCTTCATACGCGCTATGCCTTCGGCTGCCGCTGGTTTGATGGGGTCGCTTACGGCGAACACTGCCAGGGCCTGGCTCTTGCTGGCGAAGAAGATGGCGGTCTTGGCGTTTTGCTGCAGTTGACGGGCCGCCTCTAGCAGTGGCTCAGCTATACCTACGCCCTCCTTGCGCAGGAGCTTCTCGTTACCTGCGAGGTACTTTTCACCTTCAAAGTCCGCCTCTATACCTAGTCCGGTGAGACTGTTGAAGTACGCCGGCTCCTGAACCGTCATGCCCTGCTCTTTATAATAGGTATAGATGGCCTGCGCAATGGGGTGCTCCGATTTGGCTTCCATGGAGAAGAACAGTCGCTCCAGCTCCTGTTGGTTTGCTATACCTTCCGCCCATACCACATCGGTCACGGAGGGCTTGCCGACTGTGATGGTGCCGGTTTTGTCCAGTAGGATGGCGTTGGCTTTGTAGGCATGTTCCAGGCTCTCAGCATCCTTTATCAAGATTCCATTCTCAGCGCCCCGACCCACGCCCACCATAATGGCGGTCGGTGTGGCCAGTCCCAAAGCACAAGGGCAGGCAATCACCAGTACCGAAATCATGGACACCAGCGCCTGCGACAGGTAGGCCTCCCCGCCCAGCACCAGCCAGGCCACAAACGTCAGCACCGCGATACCCAACACCACAGGTACGAAAATACCAGCTATTTTATCTACCAACTTCTGCACAGGCGCCTTGCTACCCTGCGCCTCCTGCACCATTTTGATGATGTGTGCCAGCATGGTTTCCCCACCGGTTTTGCGGGCGATGAGCTGCAGGCTGCCTTTCTGGTTGATGGTGCCCGCATACAGCATGTCACCTGCCTGCTTCTGGACCGGCAGCGGCTCTCCGCTCAGCATGCTCTCGTCCACATACGAGGCACCGGCCACCACCTCGCCATCTACAGGCACGCGGTCACCCGGAAGCATGAGCACCCGGTCGCCTACCTGGACCTCCTCAATCCTTATTTCGGCTTCAGTGCCACCACGCAGCACCCGCACTGTCTTGGGCTGGAGGCCCATGAGCTTCTTAATGGCGGCCGAGCTTCGGCTCTTGGCCCCCTCCTCCAGGTATTTCCCCAGCAGAATAAAGGCGATGATGACGGCCACTGCCTCATAATACACGTGTGGCTCCAGCCCCCTGCTCAAAAAGAACTCCGGGTACACTGTGTTGAACACACTGAAAAGGAAGGCTATACCTGTGCTCAGCGCCACCAGCGTATCCATATTCGCCCGCATGTATTTGGCCTGGCCCCAGGCATTCACGAAAAAGTGGCGCCCGGCCCAAAACAGGACAGGCGTTGTGAAAGCCAGCATGGCCCAGTTTCCCCAACTGAAAGCATTGTGGAAGAACATGCCCAGCACAAAGACCGGGAAGGCCAGCACCGCCGCCGCAATGGTTTTAGTCTTTAATTTGGCCAGTGCAGCCGCCTGCCGCTCCTCCAGTTCCGCCTCCGTGTGCTGGTCTATCAGCAGCTCAAAGCCAATCTCATGCAGGGTGTCCCGCAGTTGCTCCGGCTTTACCTGTTCCGGCTTGAAATCCACCTGCACAGTCTTGCCGGCGAAGTTCACGTTAGCCTCCTGCACGCCCTCCACCGTGCGCAGCATGCTCTCGATGCTGGAGGCGCACGAAGCGCACGTCATCCCCTCTACCGGGAAGGTGGCTTTTTTAGTATGTTTATCTTTCTTTTGTTCCAGTACAGTCTCCATAGTCTAATTGCTCATCTTGGTTGAGAATCTTACACTACAAAGATACGAACCGCAATACCCGGAAACTTTACAGGATTATGGCGAAGGTTTACAGATTTTCAATGCCTGAGGCCACTTTGCTATACCTGCCTCTAATCGTATGTCGACCGTAGGATTATCGCAAGAAATTGATTGGAACTAAACAGGTGGTGAAATTGCTATACTAGTCAGTGTAGCGATGATTGTGTAAACCACAATTGTGTACATATGGCTCCTAGCCATCCATAACCAGATAGACAAACGCACAGATCAATATTTTCGCCCTAGAAACCCACCTTTTTCCAGATGTTGAAAAAGAATAAATTTAGCCTCCCAACCCATAATTCCAGGACGATAAAGTACGTGTTGCTGGCCTTTTCGGGCCTGCTGGTCACGCTGGTGACCATTATCTCCCTTACTTTTTTTGAGGCACGCAAAATCCAGGTCAACCACCAGGCCTATGTATCAGATGCCCTCCGCAAACTGGACTTGATTGATGCCCTCCACGACAACGAGGGCTCCATTCATAGGGCCATCCTGCTGCACCTCACTTCGTCCAGCCCGCAAGAGAAGACCGAATACGAGCATGAGATAAGCGCCACCCAACGCCAAAGCAGCCGGCTGATGCAGCAGCTGCGACAGATGGTCACCGATTCCAGCCGGCTCCAGATTCTGGACCGCTTCGAGTCAGAGAGCGCCGCCCATGACACGCTCATCACGCACCTGCTCGAACTCAGCAGTGAGAGCCGGGTTGAGGAAGCCCTGGAATTCAACAGATTGGTAATCACACCCGAATACCAGATGCACCGGGGCCAGCTGAAGGCTTTGAGCGAAGGTATAAGGAGCTCCGCCCGCGAGAATGGCGACGAATCCGTTGATGCCGTCTCGCGCTTTGTGCGCAACCACACGCTCCTGCTCATCATCACGTTCATCGTGGCGGCCATGACCGTTTTGCTGGTCCGCAACATCATCCGGCGTCTGCGGCAGGACAACCTGATGCTGAACGCCGAGATAGAGGAGCGCCAGCAGCTCCAGAAGGCCCTCTTCGAAAGCCAGACACAGTACAAGATGCTGTTTGAGCACAACCCGCTCCCCATGTGGGTGTATGATCAAGACACGCTGCTCTTCCTGGAGGTGAACGAGGCCGCTTTCCGGGAGTATGGCTATACCAAAGAGGAGTTTCTGCAACTGTCCATATTGGACATACATCCTGAAGAAGACCTGCACGCGCTGACCAGGAGCATCAATTCCCATGACCAGATGCAGACGCGTGCCACCCGGATACGCCACAAGCGCAAGGATGGGAGCGTTTTTGAGGTGGAGGTGAAGTCAGATGTGCTCCCAGGCTTCGGGGAAAGTCACCCGCGCCTGGTGGTGGCCGTGAACGTGCACGAGCGCCAGCAGGCCCTGCAGCAGCTGCAACGCAGCGAGAAACAGCTGCTCGAAATCAGCTCCAGCATACCTGGTGCCGTGTTCCAGATACAAATGGGAGCCGACGGCGCCTATACCTTCACCTTCATCAGCGAAGGCATTCGGGACCTGTTCCACATCACCCCGTCTGAGGTATACGACAAGCCGTCTTCGCTCTACCGCCACATTCACCGGCACGATGCCCTGAGAGTGCAGCAGGCTATTTACGCTTCCTACAACAGCCTCTCACCCCTGGTGGTCGAGTTCCGGATTATGCAGCCGCAAACCAGGCGCTGGAAATGGGTGAAGGCGCATGGCCTCCCTACACTGAAGTCCAATGGGTATGTGCTGTGGAATGGCACCATGATTGACATCACAGAGCAGGAATACGCCCGGGAGCAGCTCATCACTAGCGAGGCCAATCTGCGCGCCCTGCTCGACAGCTCACCCCAGGCCATTTACCTACTCGATGAGGCATTGAACATCATGCTCTACAACGCAGTGGCGAAACAGGATGTATTGAACCTGCTCCTGAAGGACATCCAGACAGGCCAGAGCATTCTCGAATTCGTGGACAAGGACATGGCCAATAGGCTAGTAGAGAATCACCTAAAGACGCTACAGGGCGAGACCATCATCTACGAAGAGGGCAGCGGCGAGTATTGGCACGAGATTGCGCTACGCCCGGTCCTTGGACCGGACGACAGCGTGCTGGCTGTGTCGCTGAGCATCTTGAACATATCGGAACGCAAGCTGGCTCTGGAGACCATACGCCGCAACGAGGAGCAGCTGGCACGCGCCCAGCACCTGGCACAGTTGGGTAACTGGGAACTGGACCTGGTGCAGGAGACGATTACCTGGTCAGACAGTGTGTACGAAATTTACGACGTGAGCCGGCATACCTTCCGGCCTACCCCACACAACTCTACGCTGTTCATACCAGAGGAAGAGCGCGACCTGGTGCGCCAGGCGTTTGACGAGTCAGCCAGGCACAACCGCATTGCCTCGGTGGAGCACCGCATTGTGCTGGAGAACGGCAGCACCCGCATGGTGCATGAGATTGTGGAACCCGAGTACGACGCCGATGGCAGGCTCATCCGCTTTCATGGCTCAGTGCAGGACATCACAGAACGAAAGAACACGGAACAGGAAGTGCTGCGTGCCAAGAATCTCCTGCAGTCCACGCTCGAGAACATCCCGGAGGTCATCTTCTCGGCCAACACGGATTTGAGCCTGGTGTATGTGAGCCCGCAGTGCCGCGAGCTGACCGGCTGGACGGAAGAGGAGCTGCTGTCTATACCTGACCGATGGGTCTGCTTCCTGCCTGAGGAAGACCGGGAGCTTCTCACGGAACAGGTCATACCCAAGGTGCTGGCTGGCGAGCGGCAGCATTGCGAGATACGCATGCGTACCCGCGACAACCAGCAGAAGTGGCTCATGCTGCGCATATCGCCAATGGTGAACGAGCAAGGCGAGGTATACCGTATGGATGGCTCTGCGTCGGACATGACGCAATACAAGGAGGCGGAAGTCAAGCGGAACGAGCTTACTGACCAGCTCCTGAAGCAGAACCAGAACCTGCAGCAGTTCGCCTACATTGTGTCGCACAACCTGCGCGCGCCTATCGCTAACATACTGGGTCTTACCACTATATACGACAAGCACAAACCCGAGTCGCCGATGAACCCGCGCATCATCGACAATCTTTTCAAGTCGGCGCGGTTATTGGACACAACCATACGTGACCTCAACGACATCCTCACCATCCGGAGCGAACTAAATAAAGTGCGCGAGGAAGTGAAATTCAGCAAGGTTTTTGAAGAGATACAGGAGAGTCTCTCCAATGAACTGGAGGAGGAGTATGCAGAGATAGCATATGATTTTGAGGAGGCCCCCACTGTGGTGGCTGTTCGCAGCTATGTTCACAGCATCATGCTCAACCTGGTGACAAACGCCCTCAAATATAAATCTCCTGACAGAAAATTGAAGTTGCAGCTTAAAACTTACATTATTCCTAATTATATTTGTCTCAGCGTAACAGACAATGGACTAGGCATAAACCTGAGCAAGGAGAAGGGAAAAGTCTTTGGTCTGTACAAACGCTTCCATACCCACACAGAGGGCAGAGGACTCGGCCTGCACCTGGTCAAGACGCAGGCAGAGCTGCTTGGAGGCAAAGTAGAGGTAGACAGCCAGGTGAATGTCGGCTCTACTTTCAACATATACTTTAGATACAACGTGTAGTAATGAATACCTTGAAAAGAGTAGTTTTGATTGATGATGATGAAGTGAATAACTTCGTGTGCGAGAGCATCATCCGGAATGAAAATTTCGCGGAGGAGGTACTTAGCTTCCAAAGCGCGGAGGAGGCGCTCTCTTTCCTGAAATCCTCGGTGAGCCAAGACGGAGAAAATTTTCCTGACCTTATTTTCCTGGACATCAACATGCCCGGGATGGACGGCTGGAACTTTATTGAAGAATACCGCAGCCTGCCGGAACACGTGACGCAGAGGTGCAACCTGTTCATGCTATCATCGGCAGTGGACCGCAAAGACATTATGTGCGCCCGTAGCCACGAAGAGGTGAAGGAGTTTTTTTCGAAACCCCTGTCTCCAGAGATTCTGGACTTCATCAAAGAAGAGTTCCTTCTGAGAGTCTGATACAGTACCGGCACAGCCTGTCTTGCACAGGTTGGGCCCAAAAGCATAGTCCCCATTTGAAGCGCTTTTACAGCTAACCTCAAATGGGGACTATGCTTTTGGTTTATGCCGTAGCTGCAATCACTGAGAAAGCCCGTATCGCCTTCCTGGTTACAGAACCTGGTCCAGAGGCTTGCGCGGCTGCGCCTTGCTTTTCTTGTACTCACTCGGTGACATGCCTGTCACCTGCTTGAACTGCCCCGACAGATGCGCTACGCTACTATACCCTAACTGGTAGCTGATTTGGCTCAGGCTCAACTCATTGTAATCGAGCAGCTCCTTTGCCCGCTCTATCTTCTGCAGCACCACATAACGCGCTATCGTCACGCCTTCCTCAGCCGGGAAAATGCTACTCAGGTAGTGGTAATCGCGGCCTACGGCCTCGGCCAGGTAATCAGATATATTGGTGTTGAGGTTCTCCACCTCCCCAGACCGAATGAGGTCTATGATGGCGAGTTTCACCCGCTCCACCAATTCGGCTTTTTTATCCTCCAGCAGCTCAAACCCGTTCTCTAATAGCGCTTGCCTCAGTTGCACCAGCTGCTCCGGGCTGGGTTCGGCAGCCAGTTCCACTTGTCCAAGCTGTACGTCTATGGGCGTCAGGTTCAGTTTCTCCAGCTCCTCCGTGACTACTTTGAGGCAGCGCGGGCAGACCATGTTGCGGATATGGAGTATCGGGTTGTCAGGCATCGCTTTGTTCGTTGGTAAAGATGATACAGGTATACCTCATGCGCTAGGTATACTCCTATTACAACACACCTGCGGTCAGATTAGTTGTCAGGCGGTTGCAGCTGCACAAATCTAGCGAATTTTGCTACAGGGCACCTATACCTGATGCGCATCTTGTACAGGTATAGCCTATCCAAATAAGGTGTTCCTGTTCCCGCACTATCTATTTAGGCTATAGTTGAATTATTGCCACCCTCCCCCTGTTGTACCCTTGACTGATGTATAGACTACATACATCCTTCCGGCAATAGGTGCCGGAAATAATAAATACAGGCAAGCCAAATTATAAAGTTACCTTTGCTGCTTGCATAACCAATCATACATGACATTTAGCGAATTAGATTTAATTGAACCTATCCTGAAGGCGCTTCAGGCGGAAGGCTACACACAGCCTACGCCTATACAGGAACAGGCCATACCGCACCTTTTAGCAGGCAGAGACTTGCTTGGCTGTGCCCAGACGGGAACAGGCAAGACGGCAGCCTTTGCTATACCTATATTGCAGCTGCTGCACAAGCAGAAAGACCGCGCCTCCAACTCCATCAAGACCCTCATCCTCACCCCAACCCGTGAGCTGGCTATTCAGATAAACGAGAGCTTTGCCGCCTATGGCAAAAACACCGACATCCGGCATACCGTCATCTTCGGTGGCGTGTCGCAGCATGCCCAGGTGCAGACACTCAAGCGCGGCGTTGACGTGCTCATCGCCACACCGGGCCGTCTGCTCGATTTGATTGGACAAGGATTCATCAACCTGAAGAAGGTGGAGTTCTTTGTGCTGGATGAGGCCGACCGCATGCTCGACATGGGCTTTATCCATGACATCAAGCGCATCATTCCACTGTTGCCACAGCAGCGCCAGTCGCTGTTCTTCTCGGCTACCATGCCACCCGTTATCCAGAAACTGGCCGATACTATCTTGGTGAACCCGGTGAAGGTAGAGGTTACGCCTGTATCGTCAACCGCCGAGAAGGTGGAGCAGGCGGTATACCTGGTGGAGAAGAACGACAAGCGCCACCTGCTGCGCCACCTGCTCGCTGACACCGAGATTGAGCGTGTGCTGGTGTTCACCCGCACCAAGCACGGTGCTGACCGCGTGGTGAAGGACCTGAACAACGCCAACATACAGGCCGAAGCCATCCACGGCAACAAGTCACAGAACGCACGCCAGCGCGCGTTGGGTAACTTCAAGGCAGGCACTACCCGCGTGCTGGTGGCCACCGACATCGCTGCCCGTGGTATTGATGTGGAAGAACTGTCGCACGTGATTAACTTTGAGCTCCCGAACGAGCCAGAGACCTACGTGCACCGCATTGGCCGCACGGGCCGTGCTGGTAACAACGGCATCGCCCTCTCCTTCTGCGACACTGAGGAACGCGCTTACCTGCGTGACATCCAGAAGCTGATACAGAAGCAACTGCGAGTGGACGCCGACCATCCGTTCGCGCTGCCTTCTCACCTAGCCCTTAACCTGGATAATGTAAAGGCTCCGAAAGGCCCTAGCGGCAACCGTGGAGGCGGCAACCGCAATGGTGGTGGCAACAACAGCACAGGCGGCAACCGTCCTGCCAGCAGCAGCGCTGCCAACAGCCGCACGAGCGGCGGTGGACGAAGTGGCTCCTGGCGCAACAAGAACTCCAAAGCCAGCAATGGCCAGAGCAGACCGTCTACCCACAGAAACGGGTAAGCAGAAGCCAGATAAAAAAGAGACCCCCGCTATACCTGTATAGCGGGGGTCTCTTTTTTACAACCAATACAAAACAGCAGCAGCCGCTGCGTCTGCACCGGCTGCTGCTGCAATTGGGGGTTCTAGATTCTGTTCTGTTCGCTGTCGCTTGGCTTCGTATCCTTGTCTCCCAGCTCCTGTGGCCTGCTTCTGATGCCGTTTACCTCGTCGTCCATAGCAGTGTCGCTACCTTCGAACTCAAAGCCAGGGCCCTGCGCGAATTCCTCTGTGCTGTTCGGGTTGTTGGCGCCGTAGCCCGTGGTTTCGTCGCCTCCAATGTGCAGGTTCTCCAGACTGTCTTTCTGGTCGGCCCGCTCCAGGGCTCCACCATAGCCTACGTTGCGCTTGGCCGACGGGTCGGGTTTGTTGCCCATAGTCTGGCCTTTGCGGTGCTCTTCGTTTACGTTTTTGGGTTTATTGGGCGTATTTTGCTGATCTTCTTCTCTGATTGACATGTCGCTAAACGTTTAGTTTCCTTTGTGTATACGCTCCCGGTGTGGTTCAGTTAGAACGGGCAGCCTATACCTGTCAGAACAATCCCTCGCTTTTGTGCCTGTAACTCACTTGGCTACAGCTGAGCCCATTGTATTTGCAGGTGCTGCCCACGAGGGCTATACCTGTTATAGATTCTAGCGTTATATGCTATCTTTGCAGAGATAATTCAATGCAGTGGCACCACTGTTGCCTCAAAAGCGTTACACCTGTAACATTAGCAGCAAGGAACATGAAACTTTCCAAAATTTACGACCCCCGGGAGATGAACTCCTACCAGTTTGTAGCGGCGACAGGCCTGGTGATGACGATTGTGGCGAACCTGATACTGCTGCTGATTGGCAAGAGCATCGAGAGTTTCAGCGCGCTATACCTGTGCTGGTTTGTTTTCTTCGGGGCAGGCACCTTGGCCAATCTGAACAGCAAACCCAGCGACCAAGACCATCACCACCACCATTGATTCTCCACTTATCACTGCTTCAGAAACTCCAGAAGTGACTTATGGAATTGTTCCGTCGCCTCCAGGTGCGGGATGTGTCCTACTCCGTTCAGCTCCACCAGTTTTGCGTTAGGTATGGCTTCAGCCGCCTGCTTGCCCAGCAAGGGATACTGCCCATACTGCTTCCGCTTCTCTTCCTCCTGAATGTACGCTTTCCCCACCACCGTGCGGTCCTCCTGCCCGATGATAAGCAGGGCCGGTACTTGCAACTGGCTGAACTCATGCACGACAGGTTGTTCGTATATCATGGCATAGGTCATGGCAGCCACCCGCGCCACCATCGGATAGTCGGCACCGCGCAGTTGCCCCGCCGGCACACGCACCCATTCATCAAAGGCGGGCTTCCAGGAGGTATAATAGGTTTTGTGGTAGTTGCGTATGCCCTGTTCCGTCCGCCGGAGTTCCTCCTGGTATAGCTCGTCCAGATTTTTGTAGGGTACCATCATCCGGTAGTCTTCCAGTCCGATTGGGTTCTCGAGAACGAGTTTATGCGTCATATCCGGGTATAGGAGCGCGAACCGGGTGGCTAGCATCCCGCCCATGGAGTGGCCTACGACCACGGCGTTTTGTATCTTCAGGCTCTCCAGCAAATCACGGGTGTGCTGGGCAAGTTGATGGAAACTGTAGTGCACGTTCGCTTTGTCTGACTTACCGAAACCCAACTGGTCTGGCACCACCACCCGGTAGCCGTTGGTCGCCAGAAACCGGATAGTCTCCTGCCAATAGGCGCCCATGAAGTTCTTGCCATGCAGCAGGACCACTGTCTGCGGGTTCTGCACCTTCAGGGAGGGCGCCACATCCATGTAGGCCATCCGGTGCTTCTCCCCTTCCTGCTCCACTTCAAAGTGACTGACAGGGTAACGATAAGCGTAGTCGTCCAGGGTGGCGTTGTAAATGGCCTGCTTTTGCTGCGCCTGCAGTTGGCTAAAGGCCGCTAACAGCAGGAGCAGCGTCACAAGACTTCGGATTTTGATTTTCATGGCAGGATAGGTATAGGCTCACTTCTTTTACTGCCAGCGCATGCTAAGGGTTCAGAACGCAGAAAGCCCGGCGCTAGACAGCACCGGGCTTTCAGACGAAACCACTCTATTTCACTCTCTATTTTTATTGCACCAACAGTTTTTTGGTATGGTACCGGTCATTTTGCGCCACCTGCAGGTAATAGATGCCAGGTCCGAAGGGAGAGATATCAATCTCGCGGCTATACTCGCCTGAGAGCTTCTCCACCGTATCTACAAACACTTCATCGCCTTTGCTGTCCATGATGCGGACCACAGTGGTTCCTTTGTTTTTGAGCGTGAAGCTGAGCTTGAACCGGCCATTGTTCGGGTTGGGGTAGTAGTTTATCTCTTCCACCTTCAGCTCCTCTTTAGCCTTCATCTCGACAGGGGCTCCGGCTTCCTTCAGCTGCTTCTTCTCCTCGGCTGTGGCGTCCTCTACCTGCGCCCTGACAAAGTAGATGACCCTGCCTCGACCGGCAAAGCTCACCCCCACGTCTTCTGCTTTCACCTCCATCTCATTGCCATCGGCATCAATGCGGTATACCTTGTGGTCGCCTGTTTTGTCGTCGGTGTTGATTCTGACATAGGATTTGCCTTCCTTCAGCAGCAGCGAGTCTGTTTTGTGCCGGCCTTTTATGCGGTCCACCACAATGCGGTCTATCTTATTCGGGTTGATTGCGCTTATTGCCTCTCCCTCCTTCAGCCGCATAGCGCCTGCCGTATCGTTTCTGAAGTAAATGCGCGGCACCACCTGGCCGGTGCCGGACAGGCTATCAATTTTGATGATTTCGAAACGCTTTTCCATCACACGCATCAACGAGTCAGCCCCTATCATCTGCACCCGCACCTCCCGCAACCTGCGCAGTTGAGCTGTATCCGCGCGCAGGGTTTTGGCCATTTCATGCAAGTCAGGATGGTCCACATCTACCAGCAGGGTCTTCATCCTACCTTCCAGTCCGCGCAGGGCGGCCGTGTCCAGCCTGATTCCTTTGATGCCCTGCAGCAGTGTCACCTGGTCAGGTGCCGTGATGGTGGTATCCACCATTTCCATCTTCCCGTTCATGGTGCGGATTATCTTAACGCGCACTTTCTTTTCATCGGTCTTTGCGTCCTGAGCCAGCACCTGGTGCAGGGGCAGCAGCGCTGTCAGGAGCAGGAGGAACAGCTTCAGCAAGAATTGGAGAATGGTGGCTAGGTTCATAGTATTGGGGATTAGGACTTGTACATCGTTTCCCAAATTTACGCAGAGTGCGAGCGCGCTAGCGTTAACAAGAGGTTAAAATCTGTTAAGAAAAAGTTAAATAAAAAGAAGATGACCCTTTCCATGAAAATGGAGGTCAAAGTTGCCGTCGCTGCTCCCCCTGATTTGCTTGTCGTTCACTATCAACAGCTTGGCTTCGGCTGCAAATTTTTCCTGCTAGCGTTAAAGAAAAGTTAAATATCTGGACAAACTCTTCTAAAAACGTAAATTTGTTATATGAGCAAGTCAACTATCATTGGGGTAATCGTGCTGATGAGCATTTCGCTGCTTGGTGTGGTGGGCTTGCAGCTGTACTGGATTTCGGATGCTATCCGGGTGAAGCAGGAGCAGTTTGACCGCAGCGTGCATGAGGCGCTCACACGCGTGGTGGAAAAGCTGGAGACGCGTGAGGCTGTATCGGCTGTGGCCAACGGCATGGCTACGCTGCAGCACGCTCCCCAGGTGCCGGCTGCTATACCTGCAACTCCCCCTCTTCCGGAGCAAACGGCTCCTGAGGAAAAAGCAGCGAAGTCAGGTCCTCGAGAAAATAAAAAAAGGCATCAGGAAGCCGCCCGCTCTGAAGCAGCCACCCAGGAGGAGAATCCTCTACAATCCGGAACCGTCTGGACCTATGCTGAGCAACCCAATACCCAACAGGGCAAAGGCAACAACTACTTGCAGTTCAGCTACGCAATCCCTGATTCGGCGTACCTGGAGCGGTACCTCCAGCAGGTTCCACAAGGTATACGCCTCTCTCAGAAACAGCTGGAGCAAGTGGTCGCAGTCCGTAGCCTTGTCGGTGATTCAATCCGGCTGGCCAAAGCGAGAGGCAATGGCTCCATCCATTTCGACCACCTGACCGAAGGTACCATCACCTACCGCCGTCAGCTCAACAACACCCCCATACGGATATCTGTAGACACACTTCAGTACATTGCCCTGCACCTGGATAGCCTCCTGCGCCAGCGTGTGCCTCATGTGCGCCTCAAACAAGAGGAGATAGCCGCCATCAACGTGATTCGGGACAGTGTGTTTGTGGTACAGAGGGCGGCAACAAGGCTGCAGGAGCAGCAGTTGGCCAGCCTGTCTGCCATTCCAGGCAGGGTGTTGTACAGACCTGTTACCCCACTCCAGGAGGCCCAGGCCCTGCAGGAGAAACCTGCCAGAGGACGTGCTGCCGCCAAGGAAACCCCCAAACCGACTCCCCCTACACCGGAGCCACCTGCTATACCTGACCCCCTGAAGGTGGAAGCCAAAAAAGAGAAACTGAACAACGTGGTGGAGAAGATGGTGGTGGAATACGTGTCTAAGGATGTGCCACTGCAGGAGCGCCTCAACCTGGCTAACCTGCAACCCATGCTGAAGTCCGAACTTAACAACAAAGGTATCTGCCTGGACTTCGGGTATTGGGTGCTTTCCGGCCAACAGGACACGGTGGCTGCCGCGCATATTGCCGCCGCCAAATCAGATGACTTTGCTACCTACAAAGCCAATCTCTTCCCAAACGACATCTGGGATAAGCCCGACTACCTGGCTGTATACTTTCCTGATAGCCAGACCTATGCCTTGCAGTCGCTTTGGGTGATGCTGCTGTTCTCAGCGGTCTTCACGCTGGTGATAGTGGCCACCTTTGGCACCACCATCCACATCATCTTCAAGCAGAAGAAGCTTTCGGAGATGAAGAACGACTTCATCAACAACATGACGCACGAGTTCAAGACGCCGATTGCCACCATCTCGCTTGCCACGGATTCCATCGCCAACCCCAGGGTATACAGCAACCCCGACAAGATACAGTACTACACCAACATCATCCGCCAGGAGAACAAGCGCATGAACGTGCAGGTGGAGAACGTGCTGCAAATCGCGCAACTCGAGAAGAACGAGTTCAAGATGAACCTGCAGCCTGTGGACCTGCATGCGCTGGTCGTGAAAGCAGTAGAGAGCATTCGCCTGCAGGTGGAAGAGCGCCTGGGCCAGGTTACAGCCCAATTGAATGCCCTGGAACACGAGCTGAAACTGGACGAGGTGCACGCCTACAACGTCATCTGCAACCTGCTCGACAATGCCAATAAGTACTCTCCCAATAGCCCGGACATACGGCTGGTGACCCAGAACGTGGAGGGCGGCATTCTGCTGGCAGTGGAGGACAAAGGTATGGGCATGACGCGTGACACCCAGATGCGTGTGTTTGAAAAATTCTACCGGGTTCCTACGGGCAACCTGCACAACGTGAAAGGCTTTGGGTTGGGTCTTAGCTATGTCAAGGCCATCGTGAAAGCACACCATGGACAGGTACGTCTGCAGAGCGAACTCGGCAGAGGCAGCCGATTCGAAGTTTTCCTGCCCTTTAACACATAATTTTTTTCCTGGCAAGTGCAGCCTTTCGCGCTGTGCTGGCATCTTTAGCATATCATCCACCGCAAAGCGAACCATACTATGGCTGAGAACGGACTGAACATACTGCTGGCCGAAGACGACCCCAACTTTGGCATCGTCCTCAAGGATTACCTGGAGCTGCACGATTACCATGTGACGCTGAGTCAGGACGGCTGCCAGGCCATCACGGCCTTTAGGAAAGGGAAGTTTGACCTTTGTATCCTGGATGTGATGATGCCGGGCAAGGACGGCTTTACATTAGCCCGAGAAATCAAGAAACTGGACACAGAAACGCCCCTTATCTTCCTCACAGCCAAAAGTATGAAGGAGGATATGCTAGAGGGGTTCCGGATTGGAGCGGATGACTACATCACCAAACCGTTTGACTCGGAGGTGCTGCTCTACAAAATAAAAGCGATTATGCATCGCAAGTCGGGAGCGCAGGTAGCAGAAAAGCCCGAGGTGACAGAATATAGCATCGGGCAATACCGGTTCCAGTACAAGCTCCGGCTGCTGCACCTCAACGGAGAGACGCACAAGCTGTCGCCGAAGGAATCAGAGCTGTTGCGCCTGCTCTGCCAGCGCCTGAACGATGTGATGCCGCGCGAGGAGGCCCTGCTGCGCATCTGGCAAGAAGACAGCTACTTCACGGCACGCAGCATGGACGTTTACATCGCCAAACTGCGCAAGTACCTGCGCGAGGACCCCTCTGTGGAAATCATCAACATACACGGTCAGGGCTACCGGCTGTGCGTGCACAACGGCGTGATGCTCTAGTTGCCTCTACACCGATTAGGTATAAAAACAAACCGGCCTCTGTCGATTACAGAGGCCGGTTCAACTCACCAAAACACGTTACCAATTCCAATCTATCTTTTGCTTTCTGCTATACCTAAAAGGTGAAACCTACTGAGGCTTTTACAACGCGGTTGAACGTCTCGAAATTTCCGTTGCTGTCCACAGGGCTCAAGCCGTAGTCGTAGCCGGCACTCAGGTTCAGGCCGCTTGCGAAGCGATAGCCTATACCTCCGGTGGCCGCCACATCAAACTCACGGAAGCCGTTTTTCATATCCCATTCCTGGTTAAGTGCATTGAAGCCCAGTGCTCCCGCCTCTACGTGTACTTTGTTAGAGAGCAGGTAAGAGACCTGCGGACCCGCAAAGATGTGAAAGCCCTCCCCTACGTATAGCTTGGCCAGTAACGGCAGGTCAATGTACTCGGCTTTGTTGGTCACCGTCACCCGGGCGTTCAGGAAATCGAACTGCTCCAGCGGCACTTTGCCTACCAGGCGCATACCCTTCTGGGAGTACAGCAGGCCCGGCTCAATCTCGAAACCAGGCGCCACAGGTATAGTCACGACGCCGCCCACATGGAAGCCCTCTCTCATTTTTCGGGTCAGGGAGCCATTGGTCATATCCATCAGGTCCTGGGCGCTGTTTATGGTCTCGCCTTGCCACTCCGACAGGTTGACGCCTGCCTTTATGCCGAATCGGACGCCTGTATTTTGCTGCGCATTTGCTTGGGTAGCCGCCATTCCCAGAACTACGGCTAGTAGTAAAAATATCTTTTTCATAACACCTGTACTTAAGATTTGAATAATCAGGAAATCAAGCTGCGCTGCTTGATTGGACAGATGAAAGAACCGTGCCAAAACTGATGCAGGTGATAGCAAAAAAGTTCACACTTAGGTATAAATAATTAGCTATCAACTAATTGATTGCTTAAAATATTTTTAAAGAGGTATAGATATGGCAAAACAGGGACCGTATTTACTAAAATCTTATTTGGGCGGAGGGTATACTTCGCCTTACATTTGCAGCCCCACAGGCCAGGACATAGGCCAGGTTTAATCCATAAGAAATGAGCGACAAAACACAGGTGCGCCTGAACAGGCTGGCGGTACATCGGGTAGGCAACAAGGCAAAGGATGAGGGCGTCATCATATCTAAAGAGTTGGTGGACCTGCGCGATGAACAGCTGAGCAGCCTGCTGACCAATTATTTCATAGCGCCTTTCAAGCAGGAGGAGTTTTTCCGCTTCACCCATACCTCCGACATCGCCCTGAACGAGATGTTTGCCTATTCGGCGCTCATGTTCGCGGAGCCGCACAACTTCCTGGAGTACTCGGTGCACGTGCTCAACCACCTCTATGAGCAGTCGGACCACCCTAAGGTGAAAAGCGGGGAGCTTTACGTGGTGCACCTGTCGGGCTGTTTGATGGAGGACGGTATCGTGGACGCCATCGGTATCTTCAAATCAGAGAACAAAGACACGTTTCTGACCTTCCAGGAGGAGGACGGTGACCTGAGCATGAATTACCACTTTGGGGTGAACATCAAGAGCGTGGATAAAGGCTGCCTCATCTTCAACACCCAGGCCGAGGACGGGTTCCGGGTGAAAATGGTGGACGCCAACAGCACCGATGCCGTGTTCTGGAAAGAGGACTTCCTGCACGTGGCCGAGCTGAAGGATACTAACTTCAATACCAAGGCAGCCCTAAACCTGTGCAAGGACTTTTCAGAAGAAGTGTTCGCCCAGACGGACAGCAAGAAGGCACAGGTGGATTTTATTAGCCGCTCCGTAGACTATTTCTCCAAGAGCGAGACCTTTGACCTGGAGGAGTTCACTAGCAGCGTGATTGACCAGCCGGAGACGGCCGAGAAATTCAAGAACTATACCCAGGCCTTTGCCGAGGAGCGAGATATCGAGGGTTTCACGGACTTCGCCATCAACAAGAACACAGTGAAGTACATGAAACGCAAATTCCGCAACTTCATCAAACTCGACACGCAGATAGAAATCAAGTTCAGTGGGTATAACCCGGAGCAGAGCGAGCAGTATGTGGAGCGAGGCTTCGACCAGGAGCGGGGCATGCACTTCTACAAGGTATACTTCCACTCGGAGTCGTAGCGTTATCCCCCTGCACCGAAACTATAGCCACAAAGGCATTGTTACGAAAGTCCTGAGCCGGATTGCGGAACAGTTTTTGTAAGGAAAGCTCTTAAACAGAATCAGACACATATGAAGAAAGCAGCTCTCGCCGCCATACTTTTTGCCACAGTCACCACCGTTGCCTTTGCCCAGGCTCCTGCCAGCCAGCAAAAGCAAACCAAAACCGCACAAAGCGCCCCAAAATCGGTGGAGCAGCGGGCCGACGACATTACAGCAGGTATGGTGAAGAACCTGCGCCTGCAGCCAGACCAGGCCCGGAAACTTCAGGAAATCAACCGAACCAGCATGCGCCACGCTGAGGAGGCCCGAACCAAACTGAAGTCAGACCCACGCAAACTGGCCCAACAGATGGACATCATCAGCCAGACGCGCCTCTCCCAAATCAAGGATGTCCTGACAGAGCAGCAGTTTGCGCAGTACCAGTCGCGCCGTGAAGAGAAGATGGGGGTGCCACGTGAGGCACAGAGCAACCCTGCCTCCCGCCAAGGCGGCTATCAGGAACAGTACTAATACAGAAACATGGCAGCCGCCATGCTTTTTTATTTGTCCGTGTTTATGCCCTCAGCTATACCTACGCTTCCTACTAACTGACCGAGTCCATCCTCCGACAGCACAGATTCCGGCTCCTCCTTCTCCTTCAGTTGCACCCGCAGTGCCTCCTGCTCCCGCTGAAAGGCCGTCACCACAGCGCCCGGTGGCTTGAACAGCAGCTTCCATACCTCCTTTGCCGAGCGGGCATGCAGCAAATCCCGGAACAGGTCCACCCATTCATGGAACACCAGGTATAGCGGGTTATAAGAGGTGACTGGTTTGGTCAGGCCGTAGACTGGGCGCTCCTCCTCTGCCTGGAAGGTATTGAAGAGCCTATCCCAAATGATGAGTGTGGAGCCGTAATTCTTGTCGATATACTTGGCATTGGAACCGTGGTGCACCCGGTGGTGCGAAGGGGTGACAAAGATATACTCCAGTGGTGCCGGCAGTTTCCGGATGAGCTCCGTATGCACCCAAAACTGATAGAACACGGCCAATTGGTGGCAAATCAGGAAGGTGAGCGGGTCGAGGCCCAGGAAAGGGACAGGCAGAAAAAAGATGAACTTGATATGCTGTGTCCAACCCGTGCGGAACGAGACGGAGAAGTTCATCTTCTGGGAAGAGTGGTGGGTGACATGTGTCGCCCACCAGAAACGCTGCTCATGCGAGATGCGGTGCGCCCAGTACCGCAGCCAATCAACCAGCAGGAAGCAGAGCACGAAACCCCACCACGAGCGCGGCACCGCCCAAGGCACCGCGTTGTAGATGACGATAGTGGTATAGAAAATCGTCACCTTTAGCAAGGACCCCAGCACCATGCTACCCGCACCAATAGCCACTGCCGCTATGAAATCGCGCTTGTCATAGTAGTCACGCTGCTTGTACACACCCACCAGCCATTCTATCACCACGGATGCCACGATGATGGGCGCAGCAAAATACAGAAGTGTGGCATCGTCCAGTTCCTGAATCTTCTCAAGCGTGAAAACCTCTTTCTCCATAGGCTCCTTCTTTTGGTTGAGGTATACCTATAAAACGGTGGCTTCACAGAAGGGTTGGTCAATTTTTTATTAACATCATCCTAATAAAGCTGCTCCAGAAGCTGCTAGAATGCTTTCCGAGCGCCCACTAATTGAAGGCAAAATTGACTTTTTGCCAAAGCCTGTGTATCCTTGCCAAAAGGATTATACCCATGCAAATCAGAAAGAAAGTAAAGGCCACTATACCCGCCAGCATGAACCGCTATGCCGCGTTGGACCTATTTGTGAAAGCCGCTGAAAAGGAAAGCTGGTCCGAACAGGAGATACAGACCGTGATTGATGAAGTGGTGGAGGCGGATGACAATGCCAAAGGCATGGAGGCGCTGCTTTACTACCTGGCTTAATGTAAACTGCCGCCCCTGGCAACAGAAGCGGCAGCTATACCTGATCAGGCGCTCGTACTTTGCTGTGGCTCCAGCTGCAGTTCCTGCTGGTTCTGCTGCAGCACCGAGATGATGAAGTTGATGTGCTCCTGCATCTCCACCCCGAAGAGCTCAGCGCCCTTGCGCACCTCGTCCCGGTCAACAGAGGCGGCGAAGCCTTTCGTGTTGAGTTTCTTCAGGACAGACTTCGCCTCCAGTCCTTCCAGGCGCTGCGGCCGTACCTGTGCGCAGGCCACTATAAAGCCGGTAATCTCGTCGCAGGCAATCAGTGCTTTGTCCAGGGTGGTTTCGTAGGGCACTCCCCAGTGGGTATAGTGGGCCGAAATGGCATGGGCTATCTTCTCCTGCCCTTTCTCGCGCAGCAGCTGCACAATCACGTTGGGGTGCTGCTCCGGGTAGGCCTGGTAGTCGGCGTCGTGCAGCAGCCCAGTAATGGACCACTCCTCTTTGTCTTCCCCCAGTTTCTCAGCGTAGGCCTCCATCACCAGTTGCACGGTTCGCGCGTGGCGCAGCAGGCTTTCGCTCGTGGTCATATCCTTTAGTATGGCAAGTGCCTCTTCTCTCGTCATGGTTCTGCTCTTTTTTACTGCCTAAGTTAGGAAAATCCGACTTACTCAGAAATCACAGCATACCTTTTTAAGAAGAGGGCAGGTTTACTCACTGCCTATACCTTACTTCGACATGGCCAAACCGTAGTAGCTCGGCTTGAAGTCAAGTTCAAGCTCCTCCTCCTGCGGGAACTCGGCACGTGCTATTTCTACATTGTCCCATCTCCCCATGATGTTGTCGTTCCTGCCCACGAGTATGTCGATGCGGTTGCGGAAGCGGCGGTTCATGGTGTCGCGCACTATGTACATGCCATCCAGTTCGTCTGATATGCCGCGCACCCAGATGGAGTCTCCATACTGGATTTCGCCTCCCCAGCGCGACAGCATATCACGGGACAGAGCTATCCAACGGTGCTTCTTGGGGTTTCTGGGGTTGATTTTGGAGCCGTCTGCCGTCGTGAGGGGGTCGCTGTCGGTCTGGCTTCTTTCGGGGAAATAGACGGTGGCAGATACGGTATAAGTCTCGGGTAGTTCGTCAGGTGATTGTACTTTTTGGATGTAAGTGGGAGGACGGTGAGTGGCTTCTGTTTTTTCTTCCGAAGGTTCGGAAGATTCTGCCTTGAGGAGCGCCATTTCATCGGCGAAGGCAACAAAAATGGAAATCACAACTGCTAGTAATTTGACCCTAAACATACGTAATCCATTTCGTGAAACATCAATTTCCTACAATAAACCGCTTAAACGGCGGCATTTCGGAATAGGTTTTCTTACATGGATTAATTTATCTGTAAAGGCGGATTATTGAGATTATTTATGTCATGTAAATTTTCGATTTTTATATATAAATTTATCTAAACAGCGGTTCATTCCAACTAGTAGAATATTAGATTTTATATACAATTTTTTAAATTAATATTTAGCTTATTCCTACATAAAAAATCTAAAGAACAGGTATAGCAAATACTGAATAACCCTATACAATATAAATTTTTAAAGTTCGTTACTTGGCGCTGTAATTTATACAGGAGGTATACCTGAAAATACAAATGACAGGACAGTTAACAGCTCTATTCATGGGATGCTTTCTTGCGGAAGTACTTGTCGTATAGCACGTAGCCGATGAAGAGAACCAAACTCCCTACTCCCACCCAGATAAGGCCGTTGATGAGCCTGTCGTTGCTCTCGCCGAGCCATGCCAGCAGGATGGCAAGAGGTGTGATGCCTGCCAAAGTAGCCCCGATGAACTTGGGGTAGGCCATTTTAGTGATTCCAGCCACGAAACTCACGGCGTCATTAGAAAGGATGGGTGAAATCCGAGCTATGATGACGGCCCAAATCCCATACTCATTCACAAAGCTACACACTTTTTCTTCCGCCTTCTGCCCTATGATGCGGCGTACACCGGCCTCTCCCAGGCCTCTGCCAATCATGTAGCCTACGGTAGAGGCTACCAGCACGGCCACTATAGCAATCACTGCCCCCCATACAGGTCCGTAGGCCAATATGGCCACCAGCATCAACGCCACCACGTTGACAACGATTAGGAACATCTGCAGTACCATGGCCAACACAATGAAAAAGGGCCCCCAGAAGCCGAACTGCTCCACCCATTTTGAAATCCGCTCTTCCTCGCCGCTGGTCAGCACCTCCCAGCCTTCTTTCATGCTCTCCTGAAAGCCAGGAAAATTGAAGTAGGCCGCGACCAGCCCCAACAATATAATGCCGGTAATGATGAGGGGCCACTTACTTTGCTTTACCTCGGCCTGTTCCTGCTGCCTTGTTTCGTTCATGTAAAGCATTTACGGCTTATCTGATTTTATGACTGTATGTCTTGTCCCCAATTCTACCATACCTGATTTGGGGTTGAGTCGGCAGGGGTGCAGGTAAGTGGCCTTAGCGTTGTCAGTACTTACGGTATACCTCATCGCGTAGGGGCTATTCCCCAGTGTGCTGCTCTGGTGCCGTTGCTGTAACGCTATTGGACTCGCTGTTGCCGCAGCCTCACTCTCGTCCGGTTCTGCCCTTCTCTCCACGCTTTCGCCGTACAGCAGAGCAGCTCCCATACCTGCCAGCAAGCCTCCCAGATGCCCTTCCCAGGAAATACGCTCTTCCGCCGGAAACAGCCCATAAAACAAACCTCCGTACAGAAACAGAATGGCCAGCGATACCGCCAACCCTGCCCTGTCGCGGCGCAGCATCCCGTTGAACAACAGAAAACCCGCCAGCCCATACACCACGCCGCTTGCCCCTACATGGTAGGCATCGCGGCCAATGAGCCAGGTGAACAGGCCACTCAGCACATACACGAACATGAACACCCGCAACGCCACCCGCCGGTGCAGGAACAGGATGAAACCCGAGAGCAGCACCAGCGGAAAGGAGTTGGAAAGCAAATGTATCAACCCGGAATGGATGAGAGGCCCCGTGACTATACCCACAAGGCCCAGCGAGTTGCGTGGCAGCACGCCCAGCCACGTCAGTTGCACGTCACTCAGGTATACCAACAGCGCAATGAGCCAAATGAGGGCAACGAAAAGCGTGCCTGGCAGGAAACTGTATGCAAAACGTTCGCTCTCTGCCTGAGTGTCGGGCAAGAGGTGTCCAATAGAAGGAGGAGCCATAGGTATAGTATTCACGGAACGAGCCACGCAAATCGCCGAGCAGGTTCCTGAGGCGTTTTGGACCCATTCACCAGGCAACAACGTGTTTTCTTTTTATCAGGCTGTACACGCCACTCAATTCTCCAGATACTTTCATTTAAGGGTGCAGCAGCCTGCCTAAATATACTGGTATTGAACAAAAACAGCGTAGTCAGCCTTTACCTTTATAGCTGTTCACCGTATCTGCTCTTTTTCAGCCGCCCTGTTTGGTTGGCTTTCACATGTTTGGCTCTCCGTGCATGCGGCGAACCAAACAGATAAATGTAAGTATTAACATGTGGCATTCTTTTGCACATACCATGTACGCACCCAAGCAACGTTCTGGCGCCTCCCTTTCAGGCGTGGTGCACCACCTCCTGCTTCTGGTCCTGGTGTTCCTGTTATGCGCCTGCGAAGGCACCGATGCTCAGAAACATGAGTACACAGAGGGGAATCAGCGTGAGTTTTTTCCATCCGAGACCGCTTATACGCCTCCTGCTTCGCTGATGGAGGCGATTGAGAATCCTTCTACGTGGGTGGATTCCGTGTTCCGGACGCTGACGCCCGATGAGCGCATCGCACAGCTGATTATTATCGAAGCCTTCTCCAACAAAGGACCCAAGTACGAAGCCGATGTCATGAACCTCATCACCAGGTATAAGGTGGGGGGCATCATCTACTTCCAAGGAGGCCCTGTGCGCCAGGCAAAGCTCAACAACCGGTACCAGGCTGCCTCCAAAGTACCCCTCCTCATCTCTATGGATGCCGAGACAGGCGTTGGCATGCGCCTCGACAGCACGGTGCAGTATCCCTACCAGATGATGCTGGGCGCCATTGAGGATAATGGATTGATATACCAGATGGGGGCTGAAGTGGCGCAGGAGTTCAAGCGCTTGGGCATGCATGTCAATTTTGCTCCTGTGGCCGACATCAACAACAACCCCGCGAATCCCATCATCAGTTACCGCGCCTTTGGCGAGGATAAACTGGACGTGACGGCTAAGAGCTTGGCCTATATGCGCGGCATGCAGGAAAATGGCATCATCGCTGTAGCCAAGCACTTCCCTGGCCACGGCGACACCGATGTGGACTCCCATTATGATTTGCCGGTTATACCCCATGACCGCACTCGCCTCGATTCGCTGGAGCTTTACCCCTTCCGGGAACTGATAAAGCACGGCATCGGGGGCATCATGGTGGCGCACATGCACATGCCCGAGCTTGACACGACTATGAACCTGCCCTCCACGCTCTCCAAGCCTATCGTGACCAACCTGCTCAAGAAAAAGATGGAGTTCAAAGGCCTAGTATTCACCGATGCGATGGTGATGAAGGGCGTGACCAAATATTTCCCGGCGGGTGAGGCCGAGGCGCGTGCCCTGATGGCCGGCAACGATGTACTGGAGCGACTCAACAGCGTGCCCAAGGCCATACGTGCTATAAAAGAAGCCATCATCAGGGGGGAGCTGTCGCAAGAAGAGATTGACAGGCGCTGCAAAAAGATGCTGGCTGCCAAGCAATGGGTGGGGCTGGACAAGTATAGGCCCATCGAACTGGAGAACCTATATGAGGACCTCAATCCGGAGATAGCCGATAGTACCAACCATGCCCTGGCCGAGGCTGCCATGACGCTGCTCAACAACCGAAAGAACCTACTGCCCATACGCCAGAAAAAGAAACATAAAATCGCCACACTATCCTTTGGGGCGATACGGCCTACTTTATTTCAGCGGGAGGTAGACAAATACACCCGCAGCACCACCAACTTTGTAATCTCACGAAAGGCCGATGCCAAGGAAGTCAAGAAGATGAAACAGAAGCTGCGTGGGTATGACTACGTGCTGGTTGGGCTGTATGGACCCGGCGCCAGCCCGAGCAACCGGCTAGGCTACTCCAAAGAGGCGACTGAGTTTGTAAATGAGCTGGCCAGGTCTGACAGAGCCGTTATGACGCTCTTCGACAACGCCTATACCTTAGACCAGTTCAAGGACATACACAAGAGCCGTGTGTTGGTGGTGGCGTATCAGCGGCATGCGCACGCCCAGATAGCGGCTGCGAAGGTATTGTTCGGGAAAATACCGGCTCGTGGCAAACTGCCCGTCACCGTAAACGGTCATTATAGCTATGGCGACGGCATCAGCAAGGACAAACCCCTGCTGGCTGTGCGCCCATAGTATCCTGCATCTCCCCTTTTCGTAGTAATAGCAAAAGGCAGGTATAGACCTGGCCCAGAACCCATACAGCATAAGAAACATGATGCCAAAACACATACAGTACGTGACGGTCTTTTTCCTGGCAACGCTCCTCTGGAGTTGCGAGGGAAACCGCACAGCCGAGAACACCGAAGAAATCACCGTAGACACAACAGAGCAGGATACTGCCCAGGTGGTGCGCTCCGGCCGCACCGTGGATGATCGGCTGGAGTCGCTGCGCGGTTGGATGAATGAGAAGGTCGAACAGGGAGACAGCTCCATACAGCGCGAATGGCCCGATGTGAAAGACGACTTCAGGCGCCGCACCGCCGAGATAGACCAAAACCTGGACAGTCTTTCAGTTGAGTCCAAAGCGGAATATGCGCGTCTCAAACAGCGCTACGAACGATGGGAAAACCGCCAGGAGCGCCGCCAGGACACTCCCCTTGACGTGCAGGAGCTGCAGCAGTGGCAGGAGCAGCTGTTACGCGAGTTTGAAGATGTAGACTCTATATCGCCGCAGAACGTGCGTGAGGCATACCTTACCTTCATGGGCGTGGTCAGGGCCAAGCGTCAGAACTGGACCCAGAACGACTGGGACTATGTGGACCACGTATACGGGCTGCTGAACCAACGCCGCCGCCAGATTGAAGGCGAGATGTCAAACAGCGACAAGCTCAAGGTAAGGGCGCTGCAAGCCGAGTACCTGAGCCTGGAGGGTGCCGCTGACGCCAAGAGCCTGATGCAGAACATGCGGAATTGACATCCAGACGGGCAGGTATAGCTTCAGAGCTGTCCACTCAATTTCCTTTCTTTTGGAGGAAGCTTTCATAATCTGCCCACAACAATTCTCTAATTAGACGGTTTATCTGCAATAGCCGTACCTTTGAGAAGGTATAGCCTTGGTCTGCTGCGCATGGCCAAGACTTCACGCATACATTATATAAAAATGGAAAAAGCAACCTTTGGGAATGGGTGTTTCTGGTGCACAGAAGCTGTATTTCAGGAGTTAGAGGGAGTTGAAAAGGTAGCGTCGGGTTATGCCGGCGGCCAGGTAGAGAACCCAACGTACAAACAGGTAACCACTGGCACGACAGGCCATGCCGAGGTGCTGCAAATCACCTACGACCCACACAAAATAAGCTACGACGAGCTGTTGGAGGTATTCTGGAAGACACATGACCCGACGACCCCGAATCGCCAAGGGAATGACATTGGCCCCCAGTACCGCTCCATCGTCCTGTACCACAGCGAGGAACAAAGGCAGCTGGCTGAGAAGTACAAACAGGAACTAGAAACCGCCGGCGCGTTCAGCAACCCCATCGTAACGACCATTGAGCCGTTGGGGGAGTTCTATCCCGCCGAGGATTACCACCAGAACTATTTCAACACACACGGCCATGAGCCCTACTGCAGCTTTGTCATCCGCCCGAAAGTAGACAAGTTCCGCAAGGTGTTCAAAGAGAAGCTGAAGTCAGCGGCACAGGGTTAGGGTTTAGGAGAATAGGGTCAGCCCAAGGCCAGATTTAACCATCCCTGCTTGTAACTTATTTAGGGTAATTGCTCTAAAAAGGATTTTGCCTTTGTTGCTGGCTAGGTATAGACGCTGTAGCCGCATGCCGGGAATTAGTACTTGCTGAAGATGAGCCTCTCCCACCCGTGAGGGGAATCCTGCTCGTGAATTTTCACAATTAATCTTGTCATTCCGACAATAGGAGGAATCTTTTTCTCTACGAGCCGCAGATGCGGCTTTTCTGAAGGCAACAAGGGAAGAATAGAGCAACAACCCAAGTGCACACCGCCCGTCATATCTCACCGCCGTTCCCGCTGCGCTCGAACCGGCGGTGGCTGTGGTAACAGATTCCTCCTTTCGTCGGAATGACAGAAAGAGGAGAATGGAGTGGCAGGCATAGCAAAACATACTTAAAACAGTAACCACAAGGCAACGGCCTGAGCCAGGTGCACCCATGACGATTTTTTGTTCGAGCGGTCAGCGAGTTCAAAATCGACTTGCCTTTTTTGCTTACTTTGGGGGTAGGGGCCCTCGATTGTGTCAAGACAAAAAGTAAGGCCCCGCCGGCCAGGCGAGACTATGAAACAACCCGGCGAGCGAAGAAGGCGGGACAGTAACTACGAAGTAATAATATAATTCCTGCTACCCTTCCCCCTGCAACAACACCCACTGCTGCGCGATAATCGTCTTGGCGTCAGCAAAACTTTCCTGCGCCAGTTCCTCTCGTGTGAACTTCACCAGTTCGATGTGCTCGTGCTCATCCTTCTTGCCGCCACCATTAGCGTGCTGGTGCGACACCTCGGCGTAGTACAGATGCACTTTCTCGGTTGTACCGCCAGGAGACGAGTAGAAGGTATGCAAATGCTCTAACTTGTCTACACCATACCCAATCTCCTCCTCTATCTCACGGACAACACTGGTTTCAGGACTCTCCCCTTCGTCTACCATACCGGCTACTACCTCCACCAACTCCGATTCCGACCCTACACGGAACTGCCGGGTCAGAATGTAGCACTCCTGTTCCGTGTCATACACCAGCGCTGCCACGGCAGTTCCCCGGTCAAACTGCTCACGCACGAATGAATGGCCGTGCTGCTCCACGTTTAGCTTGTATATCTTGAAATAGCCGTCATAGGCCTTCTCTCTGCTTTTGATTTCCATAAGGGCAATGTAGTGAAAGCCAGGTATAGCCTGGCTTTCGAGGTATAGGTTTATCTGATTTCTAGTTATAATTCGTTGTTGCGGTAGGCGGCCTTCTGAGTCCTGCTGGTCAGGTCTGACATAGAAAGGGGCGTCTCGCTTTCGTAGCCTTTCTTGGTCCGCTGTTCCCCTGTTGCGCCCGGCAGTACCCGGTTCAGCACAGCAAAGAAGTTCGTGGTGGTTTCTGGGGAAAGTCCATGTATGAAGGCGCCTATTTTGGCAGGGATAGACGTCACCACTTCGGCATCGCCGTGGCGACAGGCATCTAAAATCTGTTTCGCCGACTCTTCGGCAGTAATGGACGTCATGGGGTTGGAGTCCAGAATTTTGAAGAGCGTGTACTCCTCCTCGTGTTGTCCTTTGACGTTGGCGTTTCGTGGACTGCCCGTCTGCATCAACCCCGGCGAAGCACAGGTCACGATGATGTTGTGTTGCTTCAGCTCGGCCCGAAGCCCTTCCGAGAGCCCTACTAAGGCAAATTTACTGGCGCTGTAGGCCACCAAGTGCGGCACCCCCAACTTGCCCCCAATCGAGGCGATGTTCAGGATGCGCCCTCCGCCACGCGCCTTCATGGAGGGCAGCACGGCCAACGTGGTATAGAGCGGTCCCCAGAAATGTACTTGCATGGCTTCTTCAAAATCCTTCTCCACCATCTCCTCCACCGGTCCAGCAGTAATAATGCCAGCGTTGTTGATGAGCACGTCAATGTTCCCGAAGCTGCCTTGAACGCGGTCAATCATTTCCCTGACCTGTGCCTGTTGGGTCACATCACAGGGCCATACCATGACATCGGCTCCGTTTCCGGCCAGCTCCATGTGCGCATCCTCCAGTTGTATCTCGTCGCGGGAGCAAAGCACCAGGCGTGCCCCCTCCTTAGCCAGCTGCCGCGCCATGACCAGGCCAAGCCCGCGCGCTCCGCCCGTGATGAGCACCACCTTGTTTCTGAAATCGTAAGCGTTCAGTTTCCTGTTGATAGCCCGGGCTGCCAACAGCGCCCCGGCACCAGCGGCGAGCCACCAGAGGTTTTTCTTGTTTTGTGCTTCCATAGCATGTGGTTTTGCAGGTTGTGCTGCTCAGCCAAAACAGGCTCTCAGCAACCTACTTCTCTACGGCAGGCAAGGCAAGGGGTTCAGTTGGAGTCACTAGGAATGTATAGGAACTGACAGTGCTTATTTCTTTTTCTTGAAACCGCTTATTCCCTGGTTCTTCTTCGTAAACACCTCGTTTTTGAGGATAGGGGTATAGAGCACTTTCACCGAGAACACACCATAGTGGTCCTTGGTGTGGGCAAACCCGATGGGCGGGCCCACATTGTCCAGGTAGTCGGTTGTGGTCATGTGGTACACGATTTCAGGCGCGACGCTCCAGTGGTCGGAGAAGCGGAAGCGTATGCCGCCTCCAAATGGAACCACGCCCGCGATGGCCGGATAAGAGCGTATGCGGTCGTATGTTACGTCTGTGTTCTCGCGTCTGTTGGTCGGGTAAGAAGTGGGGGTATAATACACAAAGCCTGCGCCCGCCTTCACAAAAGGCACCACGAAGCGCTTGCGGGTGGAGCGGTAGTTGTTTGAGCCGCTGTAGCTGTCGAGCAGGTTCATCACCACCATGGCTGACACCTCAATTACCTCGGATTCAAAGGTGATGTTGTTGACAGGGGTTTTCTCGGTGGCCCCTAGCTTGATGTATTCCACCTCCCCACTAAAGGACAGGTATGGCGTGGCCTTGAAAAGTGCTCCAATGCCCATGGCAGGGCCTATGTCATTGCACCCCCAGCTGCCACAGATGTCGCTCTTGACGGCGGCCAATCCTGCCCCGGCCTGTATCACCAGGCCACGCTCCGGCACTTTGCTGATGCCCATGCGCCTGATTGCGTCGCCTTGCCCATAGACGGACGTAGCACAGACAGTAGCCATCGCTAAAAAAAGTAGATAGAAGTAGAGTCTCCTGTTCATGCTCCAGACAGGTAGTTTCATAATATGTTAGGTGCCTGATAATTAGCCGACAGGATTAAATTTTCCTGTCTAAAAGAGTGGCAAAAGCAATGGCGCTTTTTCTCTATCTACGGAAGGGCAAAGGAAAGGATGAAGAATTTAGTATAAATACATTGCAATATAGGAATTGTAATAAACTAACTCGAATTATCCCATTTACCCGCCTAAAACTGCAAGTTTCAAGGTATACTGGTGGTAATCATGGGGTTAATGCCGCTCCTGCTACTTAGTATTTTGTAGCGTTACCGGCCGCTTTTTGTCCAATATTGAAAGGAAATCGATGACGAGTGCCGCCGCATCCGGATAGAAGGTGGTATGGATGTTAACGTAATCGTCTGAGGGCTTGTGGTAATGCGGGTGGTCCTCCACTCCGAAGTAGATAAAGGGGATGTTACGCTTGTGAAACTGGTAGTGGTCTGACTGCCTTGTCCAATCATTTTCGCCCTGCTCCGGTCGGTCGTGTCCCAGCAAAAGCTTCGCCTGGGGCCGCGCCGCTACCTGCTCCAGGTATGGGATGAGCGCCGGGTAATGATAGGAGCCGCTGGCGTAGAGTTCGCCTTTCTGGTTGATGCTGAGCATGTCCATGTTCAGGTTGAGCAGGATGTTCGGAAGCGGTACCGGTGGGTTCTCCAGGAAAGCATTAGCTCCCTGCAGTCCCAACTCCTCCCCATCCAGCGCCACAAAAACCAAGGTATGGTAAGGCTTGTGCTTCTTGAAGTGAGCGGCGGCGGCCAGAAGAGCCGCTACGCCAGAGGCATTGTCATCGGCACCGTTGTAAATCTCTCCTTTACGCACGCCCACATGGTCGTAATGTGCTGTGATAACGATGGCTTTGTCTGATTTGCCCGGAATATAGCCGATTAGGTTCACCGCCTCCTCCACTGTTATACCTCTGCCTTCAAGACGGAAGGTATGCCTGAGGTTGTTTTGATAGGGCTTGAGTCCTATCTCCTGGAAACGGCTCGTGATGTAATCTTGGGCCATTCTGTTGCCCTGGCTGCCGCTGAGCCTGCCTTCCAAAGAGTCCGCAGACAGCACCTTTACGTCGCGCAGCAGTTGCTGCGCATCGAGCACCCGGCGCTGGGCATACCCAGTAAATAGGCAGGTGGATGAGAATGCGATAACGAGGGCAAGCGTCCTGTTCATGTATGGCTAGGTTTACCTGCCCAAGTTAGCATAAATACAGCAGGCTAAAAAGCGGCTGTTACGCATTGTTCACAGGCCAGGCTACCCAGCTTTTCCTGCGGTTGGTTGGCTTATTGGTGTTTTTGGCTGGCTTCTGGCGCTCCACCTCTTGGGTATAGCTTCCGCCCTGCTCAAATACGCTGCCCTTCAGGACCCATCCGTTTCTAACATAGGCTTCTACAGAGTTCACCAAAGCCTGTAAATCTTTTGCTTTTATCACGTCGAATTCCATCGTTTTTCTCCTTTTACTACGTTTGGCTAATTGATTCGTGTTTCTACAATAGTCCAAACAAGGAGCGTGCCGCATACGTTCAGCATGCATAATAGTTACAATTTTTTCGGCATAAATTTCAGCAGCTGCCTCTAGAATCAAAAAGCAGTAAGGGCCAGCTGTTTGGCTGGCCCTTACTGCTTTTTTTTATTTTCGAGCTATACCTTACTTCTTCACATCAATGAAACTAGGCATCTCGACTGGTCCCACCGCGGTTTGAATAGTTGGCTTTATTTGGAGCAGTACTTCGGGGCGGCTGGTGCCATCTGTTTTCGTCAGCAGGGTTACCAGGCGCAACAGGTTGCTATACCCGGGATTTCCATTCTCTTCAGTGATGCGGATGGGCGTGCGCACATTGATGGTGTTCAATCCATGGCGAAGTTCCACCGGCTCATCTACAAGGCCACTGAGCGTTGGCTTGCCGTCCAACAGCAGCTGCCACTGCAGCTTGGTCACGGTCATGCTGCGCTCCTGGCTGCCTTCACCCAGTTCTACGTTCAGCCCCAGGCTCGAAAAAGCATTCAGGCTGTTGTCAGAAAAAGCGGAGAACAACAGGGCGGCTTCGCCGAAAGAAAAGTCCTCCGGCCGCTTCTTATCCAGCACGTTCACGCCGTTGAGTTTTACTTCATTGATTCCAGACAGGCTGTATTTGGCTTCCTTGAATGCCTCCAGGTCATTTTTGGTGCTACAAGAGAGGGCGAACAACAGCACGCCCAGCAGAAGAAGGATATTCAGAAAATTGGTTTTGTATGACATAAGGTATAAATGGGGCTCATCGTTTTATCACTTTGCCTGAGCCCGCTATGTTTGTTTGGATAGTTGGGTCACCGCGGTAATACACATTGCCACTTCCGCTTATGCTCACCGTCAGGTTATCAGAGGCGTTGACCTCGGCGCTTCCGGAGCCGCTCAGCTGCACCCCGGTGTTCTGCGTGCTCAGGCTGAAGGCCTTCACACTCCCGGAACCGGAGAGATTCACTTCCTGCACAGTGGCTTCGCCTAACAGGTCAATGGAGCCGGAGCCGCTGAGTATGCTCGACACTTTGCTGGCCACCACGTTCGCTTTGATGGAGCCGGAACCATCGAGGTCAGCTCTGAACTCGTTCGCCTCGAACTGGTCCTGCAACTCAATCCTACCGGAGCCAATCATCTCGGCCTCAGTAAACTCCGGCACGGTGATGTACACTTCCACTGTTGTGTGGCTTCTAAGGCAACGGTCAAAGCTGAGGTCCCAGGTTCCGTTCCGCACCTCGGTGCTGAGGGCATCCAGTACGTTGGACTGGCCTTTCACCTCTACGTGTTGGGTAGCTCCACGTCTAACGAATACGCGGGTGCTTCCGTTCACCCGCACCCCATCCAGGGCATCCAGGTTCAGCTCACGGGTCTCCACATCGCCTCTTCCCCGCACACAGTCGGCTTCGTCTCCGCAGGAAGATAGCATGGGCGCAGCCAGAACTGTCAGCAGTCCCAGACGCAGAAAATACTTGAACGATTTCATAGTTTTATGTAGCTTAACGAAGCTGCAAGTTAACAATTCCTACAGTCACTACATAACTCCTCAGCATCGTTGGCCCTTAAAATGGCGCATGCCGCTAAATAAATCGGCTAGCCGAAATAGCCCACGCGCTGCCCTCTCTTATTCACCAGCACGCCCTCGTCCGTCACAAAAAGCCCCTGCAGATACTCGCTCTCAAAGTAGAAAGGGAAATCTGGGTTGTTGGTGCGGGCGAGCTTTCCTACCACCCGGGCACCTTCTTCGGTCATGTGCACCAACTGCAGGCGCGTGGTCAGGAAGAACTGCTCATGCGGAGCGCTGCTGAAGACAACCTTGCGCAATACTAGCCTACTGTCTAGGGAGGCGGTTGTCACAGGAGTCTGAGGTTGGCTTCTGACTGTCTCGCGCTCCGGCCGCTGCGTGCGGGCCGAACCCGCCATTGGCTGTTGCTCGCGTTGCTGCCCCCCGGCACTGGCTACCAGTTGGGCGTCGGCGTTGTTCCAGCCTCGGCTGATGGCGGCCAGCCGGTAGCTGCGCCCCGGGTGTGTAGCAGAGCTTCTCTCGTCGGAAAGCACTTTCATGGCGGCCTGTGCCTCTTCTATACTCGCGCCCATCTTGCGCAGCACGAAACCAGAGAACTCATCAGCCTCCAATTCATCAGCGTGGTTGCTGCCCGTGCGCGACAAGGTATGGCCATTGAGGTGGTGCCCTATCTCGTGGGCCAGTATGCTCACACCGGCCCAGTCTGTATGCACGGCATTGTTGATAGCCGCCAGAAAACGCTCGTTGTAGAGAATGTAGCGCTTGCCATTGTAAATCACAGCGGCTGCGTTCTCGATGTTGGCAGAGCGCACCTCAAACCGCGGCTTCAGGCCCACCACATCTATTATCTCCCCAATGATATCGCGGGGTGCGGCTTTGGCGGCTACATATTCGGCAGCCTCAGCGGTAGGCGCCACCCCGGCGACCGACGCGAAAAGCGGAGCCAGCAGCAGCCCTAATACCAAAGCCGCCCTATTCAGTTGATTCATTTTATTTCCCTTCTCCATAAGTTGATGACCACAGCATATCCAAAACGAAAACTGGGCTGCCGCTGGTATGTGTATGATAGCAACTACTTTGCCAGAATCAGACTTTCTATACCTGCCTTGCAGGATTGGTTGACAGCACCTGGGTTCTGGTTGTTATAGCCGCCTCAGTCGGAGCACAGCAGCGGCCAGTACGTCTGCTCTGCCTATAACCTATGGAGCGTAGTGTACTTGCTGAACATGCAATTGGCCCCGCTCAATCATGCGCAGGTATAGCAGGTATACCTATACCTGCCTGAGCATTTACAAAGATGCCACGGCAGCGGCTGGTTTGGTTACGGTGATGAAGGCCGGTGATTCAATGTCGCCAACCGGAGTTTTGATGGTAGGCTTGATTTTGAGGGTGACGTGCTGCCGGATGTCGCTGCGCTGACCCAGCAATGTGATGAGCCGCGAAAGACCGGTATAGCTGGGTTGGCTGTCGGCCTCTGCCAGTCCCACGGGTGTCTCGATAGGAAGTTTGTTCAGTCCCTCCTGCAGCACCAGGGTCTCATCTATAGTACCGGCAAGCGCCTCTTCTCCATCCACAAACAGGAGCCATCTCAGTTTGGTAATGGTCAGGTTTCGTTCTTCCTCCGCCGCATCCTTTAGGGTGACGTGCAGCGCCAGCGTGGAGCTCACCTGCAGCGAATTGCTGGTGATGGTGGCCAGCAGGCTGTC
The DNA here is from genome assembly GCF_000373265.1 of Pontibacter roseus DSM 17521. Taxonomy (GTDB): domain Bacteria; phylum Bacteroidota; class Bacteroidia; order Cytophagales; family Hymenobacteraceae; genus Pontibacter; species Pontibacter roseus. The sequence goes on along the minus strand of NZ_KB890765.1, from coordinate 255,654 downwards.
GCGTTCCTCGTGTGTGAAGCCTTGCCGCGTCTGTATCCTTTCCTCCACGTCAATGCCGTTGAGTTTGATATCCGACACTCCCTGCAGACTGTACTGTGCCTCCGTGAATGCCTTTATGTCCTGTGCCTGTTTGCAGGAGTAACCAAGCAGGGCCATCACCAACAGCAATCCAACTATACCTATCCGCATCATTCTGTCTTAACTTTATATTATCCCTTCCGAGCAAATAACGCACCAGCCAAGCTCTCATGTTGCAAGCCTACTTATATTTTATGCAGAAAATCAGTCTCTTTCCGTAGCTAAAAGCGAAAGCCAGGTATAGTGCAATGCTATACCTGGCTTTCGCTTCTGAGTGCCTCAGTAAGTTAACAAACAAACCTACTCCATGTTGAGTGGCTGGTGGTGCTTGTGCCGGTCCTGACCTGTCTCCATGAAACGCTTGAAGTAGCGCAGGTCTTTCTCCACCATACTCTTGAGCATCGGGTTCAGCATCTTGGCAGCCAGACCACCCACCGAACCTGCTGGAGGGCTGTAGGAAATCACAGCCTGCACGATGGTGCCATGACCGTCTGGTGAGTCGGCGAACCGTACCTCGCCCGCATTGTCGATGTCAGAGTTGGGCAGCGATTTCCAGACGATGAGCTCATTCTCTCTTTCGCTGATGATGTCGGCATCCCAGGAAACGGTACCGATACCTCCAGGTATTTTAGCCTTCCAGTGTGAGCGCTGCGGACCGTCCTGCCGTACGCTTTCCAGGTGCTCCATGAAGCGGGGCAGGTTCTCGAGCATGCGCCAGAACTGGTATACTTCGGTGCGCGGTCGCTCCACCGTTATCGTCTGGATGATGTCCAGTGCGATGTCTTTGCCATCACCGGTGTCGCGGCCGATGGCCTTGTTCAGAAAGCAGAAACCGCTTATTCCCCTGAACAACAGCGCTCCTCCGGCCAGAGCCATGGCCAGCCCGGCACCTCCCGACTGTCTTAGCCCTACTAAGGCCAGCGCGGCGCCTCCTACTGCTGAAAGCGTCCGCTCAGGTACGCTGACATTGATGTGACTCGACCCGCTGGCTGGCGGAAAGATGTGCTCCGTGCGGAGCAGCTTTGAGTAATTGGGGTTGTATGTATCCATAGCTTGTGGTTTTTTAAAGGATACGTGGTTCATAACCTATATTGTTACTCATACAGATTTTTGTTCCCCAACTACACCCGCCAGATAAATAGCAGTTTCCGCCTGCCCCTTTTTGAATACCGGTCAGCTACACGAACAGTCCCTTAACCATTAATTCATATGTCAACTTATTTAATTCATAAATACTACGTACAAAAATTATATCCCTCAGCATCTAGGCTGAATTGAAATCCTCCTCCGTCTCTTCTTTTCAATGCAATGCATTGCCATTTCTGATTTCCTCGCGTTGACTTTCAATTTCAATCCAAGACACGATGAAAAATCTTTTACTTACACTCCTTTTCTTCATCAGCACTTCCGCTATTCCGCTTGTAGCACAGCGGACTCCTCCATCACTGGATTGCAAGCCTAAGATGCAGCCAAACGTGCAGTACAATTTGCGGCAGGCCCAAATTGCCCTGACAGAAAATAAGGTGGCTGTTTACTATGTGGTACCTAAGGATGCGGAATACGTTCAGGCAGAATACGACGCCATCCGGAATGCCACCCGCGATATACAGGCCTGGTTCCAGATAAACACAGGAGGAGTCACCTATACCTTCGCTTTCCCGGACACGGTGATGGTGTATAGAGCTTTAGAAAACACGAGCTACTATCAAGACTCCTGGTTTTTTAAAATCACTGACGAAATGGCTGCCCAGGGACATCCAATTTGGCAACCTGGAATTGTAGCAAGCCTTTGGATAAAATCTGGCCGAGCTGACGGTTTGGGCGAGGGAATGCAGGCATGTGATGGTTATTGTGGCGTCGCAACAACTGCAGTTGAGAATTTTCCAGAGTTCAACTATTTTAACAGGTGCCCCACTGACCCGAATGGCATCATGTGGCCTTGTGTACCGCACGGCACCATGGCACATGAACTGGGCCACGCATTCGGGCTGCCTCATCCTGACGAAGTAGATTCCACTCGTGAGTTTGCATTCCATAGTATTATGCGCGCGCACTGGAATTATCCAAATGGAGCCCCTGACAACCTGCGCCCTTGGGGCCTGCTGACGGTTGAGAGAACCACGCTATGGGCGAATCCTTTCTTCTACGAAGACATCTCCTTGAAGCAAATATATGATGCAGACATCGTCAATCTTCCTGTGACAGGTTCTCCCCCTGCTGTCAGTTTCACCAGTTCCATCAACAATCTGACCGTAGACTTCAGTAACAGCACAGAAGACGCCGTACTCTATTACTGGACCTTTGGCGACGGCAGTGGCAGCAACGAGGAGTCCCCCACCCATACCTACAGCAGCCCAGGTACTTACACGGTTACGCTACGGGCCTCCAGCGAATCCGGTATGACCGCTATGCAGCAACAGACCATAGAGGTTACCGACAAGAAAAAGCCGGTGGCCAAAACCATACATGTAGGTCCTATCAAGATATACCCGAACCCCAGCACGGACGGGCGCTTCACGGTTACTTTCCCGCCGCTCCCCTTCACCTTCCGCCTGCTGGTGCACGATGCCATGGGACAGCCCATCCTTGACCAGACGCTCTCAGGCTCCTCTCGCAGCCTCGAACTGGACCTCAACTCGTTTGGGCAGGGAGTCTATTACGTCAGGTTGGAGATGCGCGGAGCCAGGCTAACGCAAAGACTGGTGGTGCTGTAATAAGCAGCGATTCACAGCAGCTTGAATAACCGCAGTTTCTGCTAAAGAACCAATAAAAAAGCGCCCCGTCAATTGGCGGGGCGCTTTTGGTTGTGATGAAGTCTCTACCTGAGGAGACTTACTTGAACATGCCTTTCAGCTTGGCCAGCTTTGCCTGGAAATCATCCATCGGCTCTTCCTCCTTCTTTGCGTTGCCCTTCTTGGCTCCGCCTCCACCACCTGCTGGTCGGGCTGCGTTCGGGTCGCCTTTCATGCTCAGCGAGATGCGCTTGCGTGGCACGTCCACCTCCAGCACCGTCACCTCAACCTTCTGCCCTACTTTCACCACGTCATGCGGGTTGCTCACAAAACGGTCAGACAGGTGGCTCACGTGTACCAGTCCGTCCTGGTGCACCCCGATATCCACGAAGGCGCCGAAGGCGGTGATGTTGGTCACGAGGCCCGGCAGCTTCATACCTTCTCGCAGGTCCTTCATCTCGTTCACGCCTTCTGTGAAACTGAAGGCCTCAAACGTATGGCGCGGGTCGCGGCCCGGTTTGGCCAGTTCGCTCAGGATGTCCTGCAGCGTTGGCAAGCCCACTTTATCAGTCACGTAATTCTTCAGGTTGATTTGCTTGCGGAGTTCCTCTTTCTGCATTAGGTCCTGCACTGTTACGCCCAGGTCTTTAGCCATCTGCTCCACAATCGGGTAGCTTTCCGGGTGCACAGCCGAGGCATCCAAAGGGTTCTTGGCGCTGCGGATGCGGAGGAAGCCGGCCGCCTGCTCAAAGGCCTTGTCGCCGAGTCGAGGCACTTTCTTCAGCTCAGCACGGCTGCTGAAGGGTCCGTTCTGGTTGCGGTACTCTACGATGTTCTGCGCAAGCGATGGCCCTAGGCCAGACACATAAGTCAACAATTGCTTGCTGGCAGTGTTCACTTCCACACCAACGGCGTTTACACAGCTCATCACTACGTCATCCAGCGAGTGCTTGAGGGCCGACTGGTCTACGTCGTGCTGGTACTGGCCTACGCCAATGGATTTCGGGTCTATCTTCACCAGTTCGGCCAGCGGGTCCATGAGGCGACGGCCGATGGACACGGCGCCACGCACGGTCACGTCCTGATCCGGGAACTCCTCACGGGCCACATCAGAAGCAGAATAAATAGAGGCGCCGCTCTCGTTCACCATCACCACCTGTACCGAAGACGGCAGTTTCAGGCTCTTTACGAAGGCCTCTGTCTCGCGGCTAGCGGTGCCGTTGCCAATGGCAATGGCTTCCACCTCGAAGCGCGTCACCATGTAGCGTACCGCCTGTGCCGCTTCGCTTTCTTTATGCTGACCGGTGTGCGGGTATATGGTTTCATTGTGCAGCAGCTTGCCTTGCTTGTCCAGCACGACAGACTTCACACCTGTCCGGAAACCTGGGTCCAGCGCCAGCACGGTTTTCTGACCTAGCGGGGAGGAAAGCAGCAGTTGGCGCAGGTTATCAGCAAATACCCGGATGGCTTCTTCATCGGCACGTTTCTTTGAGGTGAGGCGCACCTCTGTTTCCATGCTCAGCTTGAGCATGCGCTTGTAGCAATCTTTAGCCGCCAAGCGCACCTGCTCCGAAGCGGCGTTGTTGCCTTTCACGAACATACTCTCCAGTTTGGAGATGGCTTCTTCTTCGTCCGGCTGGGCGCTCAGCATGAGCACCATCTCTGTTTCGCCGCGGCGCATGGCCAAGATGCGGTGCGAAGGGGCTTTCTCAATCGGCTCCTCCCACTCGAAATAGTCCTTGAATTTCTGACCGGCTTCTTCCTTGCCCATCATCACGCGGCTCTTGAACACGCCTTTCTTCTCGAAAATCTGGCGCATGGTGGCGCGTGCCTCCGCGTTCTCGTTCATCCACTCGGCCATGATATCGCGCGCGCCGGCCAGGGCCTCCTCCGCGTCTTTCACTTCCTTCTCTTCGGAGATGAAGTTGGCAGCCTCGGCGGCCACGTCCATATTGTTCTGCTCGAACAGCAGTTGCGCCAGCGGCTCCAGCCCTTTTTCGCGGGCGATGGTGGCGCGGGTGCGGCGTTTCGGCTTGTACGGCAGGTAGATGTCCTCCAGCACGGCCATGGTTTCGGCGGCCATGATGCGGGCTTCCAGTTCCGGCGTGAGCTTCTCCTGGTCGCGGATGGACTTCAGGATGCTTTCGCGGCGCTTGTCCAGCTCACGCAGCTGCTCCAGCCGGTCACGTATGGCGGCTACCTGAACTTCGTCCAGCGAGCCTGTCGCCTCTTTTCGGTAACGGGAGATGAAGGGCACGGTGGCGCCTTCGTCCAATAAGGTTGCCGTAGCCTCCACCTGCTTGATGGTGATGGACAGCTCAGTGGCAATTTTCAACAAATGGTCAAGATTCAATTCCATGTATAGCAATAAAGGATAATCAGAAATCAAAATGGAGTTTGTGATGGCAAGGTATAGCAGCCTCCCCGCAGTTTCTCCCGCACACCTGCTCCGGCAGGTATAGCCTGCTTTGAAAACGTCAAATTTAACTGATATTGCCTGAAACCGAAAGCAACATGTCCCGGTAAATTGGAGCGGCACCTAAAAAGCTGATGGTCTGGCTCCTTATTATTTTCTATACCTTTGCCTGATTGGAATATCTCACACATGTTAAAAATTGGCTGTTCGTCCTGTTGGGCTGCCTGCTCCTCTGCCTGACGCAGTCCTGTCAGCGCATCGACCACACGCCATACCAGCAGACTGACTACTACCGCCATACCTTGCAGGCCATGCAGGAGCAGCCGCCTACCGTTTCTAATGGCGATTCCCTGCTGGTGGGCTGGTCCAAGGTGAACATCACGCCGCCAACCAATACTCCGCTGGCGGGCTACGGCAAACGCCGAGGCCTGCGCTACCAGGAGGTGCACGACTCGGTATGGGTGCGCACCTTCGCTTTTGATAATGGAGAAACTGAGGCGGTACTGGTGACGCTGGATATGCTGATTGTGCCCATGACCATTGCTGCCGCGCTGGAAGAGGAGTATGCCGCCCTTGGTCTGGAGCCGGGTCAGGTATACCTGACTGCCACCCATACGCACAGCAGCTTTGGCGGATGGGGTAAAAAACTGGCTGGCTGGCTCCTGGCCGGCAGGTATAGCCAACAACTGGTGGATGAGACAACGGCGCGGATTGTGCAGAGCATCGTGGAGGCGCGGGCGAACAAACTTCCGGCGCGCATCGGGTACGGGGAAGCCGGGGCTCCACGATTGGTAGCCAATCGCCTCACTGGCTCCAGAGCCCGGCTGGATACGACCGTGCGCTTCTTACAAATAGAGCAGATTGCTGGCAAAACAGCCATACTCAGCACCTTTGCGGCGCATCCCACCATCCTGCCGTCCATGGAGCCGGTACTTTCGCGGGATTACCCGGGGGAACTGGTGGACGAGTTGGAGCAAACCGTGGACTTTGCGGCTTTCGCAGCCGGCGCAGTGGCCAGTCACCAGGTAGTAACACCCCATGGCGACACCCATGAAAGCACGGAAGCTGTAGGGCAGCGATTGGCGCATGTTATACGTCGTGCCTTGCCTCATGTGAAAATGGACAGCACGGCCACCCTTGGCTACTCGAGACATGAATTGGAGCTGCCAGAACCACAGTGGCGCCTGAACAAGACCTTCCGCTTCGCCCCTTTCCTCTTCCATGGCTTGTTTGGCAGGTACCAGGCCCATGTCAGCAGCTTGCAGTTGGGGGAGATTATCCTGCTGGGCGTTCCCGCTGACTATTCTGGGGAGTTGCTGCCCGCTTTGAAGCAGCAGGCGGAGCGGCAAGGCAGAGAGGTGCTGGTAACCGGGTTCAACGGCGGCTATATCGGTTACATCACACCTGATGAGCACTACCCCCTCCAGAAATACGAGACACGGGCCATGAACTTCTACGGTCCGCACAGTGGAAGCTACCTAACCGAGGTTTTACTGCAACATTTGCGACAGTACGCACGCTGAAGCTGGCCTTAACAACGGAAGGAGCAAATTGTTTTCGAATTTTTCAGACACTTTTAGTACAATAATCACCCTATCCTATTTCTATACCTACTTTACAGAATATTAATTTGGTACAATTGTAAATTTATTATCTACAGAAATAGTAATATAAATAATCCTAATATATCGCGAATAATTTCCAAGAACCCTTTTGCTTGCCTGTCATATCCTGTTAAGCTGACAGCAATTTATAAAGCAGATTTCCTTCAGCAGGCATTTTGCCTCCTATACGTTCTGCTACAGTATGCTCTGGTTCATGAACGGCACCCTATACCTTAATAAGGTACAAAATCCCATACAATTCAGCGCGCAACGATGTCATAACACATACATCTTGGCAAAATCCATCTCCGTAAAGGTAGCACATTCAGGCGCTAATGGTCAGGTTATACCCCGTGCAATCCCTTAGGGCATACCTGTACCGACCTGCTGCTGTGCGACACCCTATCCACAGCATAGTGCAAAGAAGAGTACCAGTTTTAAGATTGTAACACCCAACAAATAATACCATATGTAACATCTCTAATTCTAACTCACCTTCTATGAACCAAAGATTATCGCACAATTTGCTGTTCCTGCTGGGGTTGCTTCTGTTGCTGGCTCCGGGCACAGCAGACGCCCAGTCAGCACTGGATGTAGCGCTCCGCCACATCGACCAGAACAAGACAACTTATAAGCTGAATGCCTCAGACCTCTCCGACTACGTGGTCACAGACCAGTATGTGAGCAAAAACAACGGCGTGACGCACATCTACCTGCGGCAGCGCTTCCAGGGCATCGAGGTGGCAGATGCCAACATCAACATCAACATAGACCCAGAAGGCAATGTCATCAACATGGGCAACCGCTTCATCCCCAACCTGCGGGGTGCCATCAAGAGCAGCGCGGCCTCCCTCTCCCCTGAGCAAGCCGCGAATGCCGCCGCTTCCCACCTCAAGTTACAGGTGAAACAACCCATCAAAATCAAAGAGAGAAAGTCGCCAAACGCCAAGCTTCCCGCTGCAGCCAAGGCAGTTTTGCTCAGCGATGGCGGCGTTTCGCTCTCCCCTATACCTGCCAAGCTGGTATACCAGCGCATGCCGAGCGGCGACGTGCGCCTGGCCTGGGAGGTGGACATCTACAACCTGGACGCGCAGCACTACTGGAAGACGCGCATTGATGCGGCCACCGGTGATGTGCTGAAGAAAGAGGACCTGGTGATTCACGACAACTGGGGAACGCCTGTGGTGACGGATGCCCCGGGCGAGGCGAAAACCTTCGCTAGACAGAACAGGCAAGGCAAAACTGCCTCCAAAGAGGAGCGCCTGAAAGCCCAGCGGGATTTCTATACCCAGGCCTTCGCGCCACGCAGCGTAGTCGCGGCGTCAGTGGCCGCCAGTGGTTCCTACCGGGTATACGACGTGCCGTTTGAGACTCCTAGCCACGGCGACAGAACCTTGGTGACAGGCAAGGAAAACCTGACTGCCTCCCCGCTGGGCTGGCACAACGACGGCCTCCTCTCCTACACCATCACCAAAGGCAACAACGTGCACGCCTACGAAGACCGCCTGGGAGCCAACGCCGGCACTAGCCCTGATGGTGGCGCCAACCTGGTGTTTGACTTCCCCCTGGACCTCACCAAGGAGCCCGATACCTATGTGAAAGCCGCCACCACCAACCTGTTTTACTGGAACAACCTGATGCACGACGTCTTCTACCAGTTCGGTTTTGACGAGGCCAGCGGTAACTTTCAGCAGACCAACTTCTCCGGCGAAGGTATAGGATTGGATGGCGTGATGGCGGAGGCCCAGGACGGCGGCGGCACCAACAATGCCAACTTCCTGACCTTGCAGGATGGTATACCTGGCCGTATGCAGATGTACCTCTGGACTTCCTCGGTGGCGGCCCCACTGCTGCACATTACGGCGCCATCGTCCGTGGCGGGCTCCTATACAGGTATACAGGCAGCCTTCGGACCCGACATCACCGCGACAGGGGTTTCTGGAAAGATTGTGATGGCTGACCCGGCCAATGGTTGCAACGCCGCACCTGAACTACCGGCCGGTTCCGTGCCGCTGCCCTTCAACAACCAGTTGGAGATACTGGGCAACATCGCCCTGGTAGACCGTGGCGATTGCTCCTTTATCTCCAAAGCTTTGAACGCGCAGGCTTCAGGTGCCACAGCCGTAATCGTGGTGAATAACGAGGATGGTCCGGCCATGTCGATGGGGGGCGATGAGACCGGTGCGCTCGTACTTATACCGGCCATCATGATCAGCAAAGCCGATGGCGACAAATTGAAGGCCGCACTGGGCCAGGGCCTGACAGGCGCGCTGCGGAACGAAGGTGGTGTCCCTCCGCTGCGCGACGGCGACCTGGACAACGGCATCATCGCACACGAGTACGGACACGGCATCTCCACACGCCTCACCGGCGGACCGAATACGCAATGCCTGACCGGAGCTGAGCAGGGTGGCGAAGGCTGGAGCGACTTCTTCGGCCTGTACATGACGATGAAGGCCGGCGACACCGGCCCACAGCGGCGCGGCATTGGCACTTATGTGATGTCAGAAGGTACGGACGGCGGCGGTATACGTCCGGCTCCCTACAGCACCGATATGGGCATCAACCCCTATACCTACGGCATGGTCTCCAACCCAGAAATCTCGGTGCCGCACGGTGTGGGCTTCATCTGGGCTACTATGCTGTGGGACATGACCTGGAACCTGATTGACGAGTATGGCTACGACCCAAATATCTACAGCGGCAAAGGCGGCAACAACATCGCCCTGCAACTGGTGATGGATGGCCTGAAACTGCAGCCCTGCAGTCCCGGCTTTATCGATGCACGTGACGCCATTCTGGCCGCTGACCGCATCAACAACGGTGGTGCCAACCAGTGCCACATCTGGCGGGCCTTCGCCAAGCGAGGCCTCGGCTACAGCGCCACCCAAGGCAGCAACGATGACCTGACCGATGGCACAGAGGCCTTCGACATGCCGCCTTCCTGCGAGCCAAAACTGGCTATCAAGCTGCAGGCCACTCCTGCCCCGGTGGCAGATGGCGACGTGCTGACCTATAACATCAAGGTGACGAACGATACGAAAGGAGCCGTAAGTGGTGTGACCATCACAAACCCGTTGCCTGAGGGTACCGTGTTTGTGCAGGAGACGACGAAAGATGCTCCAAAACTATCCAACGGCGTGGTGACCTTCAAGTCGGTGAAGATGGCGCAGGACGAGACCATTGAGCGCTCCTTCAAAGTGCGGGTGAACAAGGGCACCGGCACCACCGTCTATTTCCACGATGACATGGAGAATGGCGGCGCCAAATGGAAGACGGCACGCGGCCTGAGCCTGAGCGACTGGCAGCTGAGCACCAAGAACCCTCACAGCGGCACCACCTCCTGGTTTGCTGTGGACCCGGATGCCTTCAGCGACCAGTACCTCATCACGGCGCAGCCCATCACGGTAGGCGAGAACGCCCAGCTCCGCTTCTGGCACAGCTTTGCCACCGAAGCCGGCTTTGACGGCGGCGTGGTAGAAATCAGCACAAACCGAGGCCTCACCTGGAGCAACCTGGGCAGCAAGATGACACAGAACGGGTATAACGGCAATATCCCGCTGACCAATGCCTCTACCATTGTGGGCTCGGCTTTCACCGGCAACAGCGACGGTTACATTCAAACCATAGCCGACCTGAGTTCCTACAAAGGCCAGAGCGTGCTCATCCGCTTCCGTATGGGTTCTGATGTGCTCACAGGTGCCACGGGCTGGTATGTGGATGACGTAGACATTGTCTCCAACCCGACCACGGTAACGAGCAAAGCCCATGTGACTTCCCGTTTTGGAGGCGATGCTAGCGCGACTACAGAGACCCTGGTGCTCAAAGCCGGCACGCTCTCCCAAACTAGCGTAGCAACCGCTGTAGCGGCACAGCCACAGGACATCCTCTACCCGAACCCGGCGCAGAACCGCATTACCCTGAAGCTGGCGAAGCAGGCTGAAGGCAAGGTAGTGGTGACGGTGGCGAACGCCCAAGGACAGCAGGTGCGGCAGCAGGAACTGTCGGCTGAGGAGGCGAACAACGAAACGGCGCTGTCGTTGGAAGGTATGGCCTCTGGCATCTACTACTTCACCATCAGCACCGGCCAGGCGACCACGACGCACAAAATCATTATCAGGAAATAACAGGATACTATAAACCCCGAGCAAAAGCCACTTCCTTCTGGGGGTGGCTTTTCTTGTTCAAGTATAGTTACGGCGCTATACCTCTCATCGCTTCCTCACACATAGAACTTGCATTCCAGATACATTACACCCAAGTTCTGCAGCTGATTTGGACATTTGGTAAGTACCGTATACCAGGACAGTTTTGCGCCTTAACCACTTCGGTGCAATCCAAAAGGCAGGAGCTATACCTTAAAATTGTCTGATAGTGCAATATATATACCTGTATTTCAAGAACAATCCTATGGGTATCTTGGAATAGTCAAAAACTAAAATCGCTCTGAATGGTTTAACTAAGAGAGCGGCTACACATAAGCCATTCATTTTGTGCCATTTAATTCGATTATCATGGAAAGTTTAAGTATAGCTAGTATATTGTTTTTCCTGACGTTTGCGCTCTATTCGCTGCTCGTCGTTTTCATCCTCACCTGGGTGTACCATGACGCGGAAAGCAGAGGCATCATGGGCTGGGTGGTAGTCATACCTACCTTCATGACAGGAACGATTTTCGGAACCGTGCTGTGGCTTGTGTTCAGGCCATCGCTCAAGCCAGATCCAGTACTGGTCAGGTCACGGGAGAGGTAAGGTATACCTGCACCTGTTTTCATAAACCGCAATTAAGTACCTTCGCATAAATCTACTGCCTGTGCAGCATGCGTATGAAAAGGTTCTTAAGTGCGGTTTTCTTTTTGCTCTCGGTTTTTCAGGCTGCCACGGCGCAGCAGGAGCCCACTTTCCGGAACCTGGTGATGGAGGGAGGCGGCGTACGGGGCATTGCGTATGGCGGTGCCCTTCAGGAACTGGAGCAGCGCAACATCCTGCCGGGTATAGAGCGGGTAGCGGGCACCTCGGCAGGCGCCATTCAGGCAGCGCTTCTCGCCGTTGGCTATACCCCCAATGAAATCACCGACATCACGTTCCGCACACCCTTGCAGCAGTTCAACGATGGCAAGTTCATCTTCTTCGGCGGCACCAACCGCCTTTTCAAGCAATACGGCTGGTACCGCGGCGACAAGTTCACCGAGTGGCTGGGTGCGCAACTGGAACAAAAGACGGGCAACGCCGACATCACCTTCGCGCAACTGCACGCCCTCACCGGCCAGAAAGGTTTCCGGGACCTGTATGTGACGGGCACCAACCTGACGGAACAGCGGGTGATGGTGTTCTCGCACGAGACCTTCCCCAACATGCAGGTGAAGCACGCCGTGCGCATCTCCATGTCCATACCTTTGTATTACCGCGCCGTTCTGCTTGACAAGCAAGGCAACATCGTGACCAAACCCGCGCCCGGCCAGCAGGTGGATGTGCTGGTGGATGGCGGCATCCTGGCCAACTTCCCCATTGAGGTCTTTGACCACGCCCGCTACCTGGACGTTGCCTGCCAGGATTCCACAAACATGCAGGATGGCTCCGGCACGTGCTACAACCCACAGACCCTGGGGCTGCGCCTGGACCGCGACGAGCAAATCGCCTACGATGAGAAGCAGGCGGGCCTGGCGCCGTACGACATCCAGAAGTTCGGGGATTACATGAACGCCTTCTATACCATTGTGAAAGAGAACCTAAACCGGCACAACCTGACGCAGCAGGACTACAACCGCACCATCTACGTGAGCACAATGGGCTTCAGCGCGCGGGTGCGCAAACTGAGCGAGCAGGAGAAGGCGACGCTCCTGGAGAGCGGCCGCAAAGGCGTAGAGCACTACATGAGCCGGCACCAAAGCAGCAGAGATTAGCTAACACACCTTCGCACCTGGTCGAGTAAAACGGCTACAGGTATAGGCTTTTCCCGGCTATTGTGCTTTATTTGTAAAGTAAATCACGTTATACCTTTATGGGAAGAATACGCGCCACCGTTTCCGGGTTGACGGCAGCTGCCTGCCTCCTGCTTTTCAGCGCCTGCAACGACTGCAGCACCAGCGTGAGCCAGTTCGAGAACGGCGATAGCACTTGGACGGTGTACGCTGCGCAGGACTCCCTGCAGATGCTGGCCGAAAACGACACCGTCTATACCTTCGTCAACGTCAGGACAAGTTCTGAGCCCGTACCCGGCGAAGGATTTGACGTGACCGACGCCTGCATTGAGCAGTACGACACACGCCGCGTAAGCGTGATGCAGCAGGCAGACACTCCCCGTCGGTTCCCGGCCTTGACCGTGATTGCGCAGCGGCGTCCGAATGATATACAGGTGAGCCTGGCAGTGGCCGGACGCGGCACTCTGCTGATTCCTGATGTAAATACGCCCCAGCACGCGAGCCTGCCGGTGAATGGCTTCACTTACACCAATGTGTTTGACGTGGCCGCCGCCGATAGCACGGGCAGCGATGTGAAGCGCATCCTGTTCAACCGGGAGTTCGGCTTCCTGCAGGTGGAGTTCTTCAGAGGACGGACCTTGAAACGGGTAGCCAATCCATAGCTTTCCAATTACCTAAATTGACTATTTTTGCACAGGCTTGCAACCATCTGTTCCCAAAAGGCCTCTTACCGGTAGCGACAGCCGCTGGCACGTGCCTTTCGGCAGTATCAGATTTAGATTTTCACTTACATTACACTTTCACCCATGACAAACCCTTTTAAATTGGCCGGTATGTTCCTGCTGGCGACCCTGCTTTTCACCTCCTGCAAAGATTGTGACACCACCGTAACCCAGGTGACAGAAGATGATACTAAATGGCTGGTATACGACCGTGGCGACACGGTGCGCTTCGTGAACGAGAACAACGAGACGGTGCGTTTTACGACCAGCGTGCTGCGCGCAGACCAGGTTCCCGGCGAAGGATTCAATGTAACGGACAATTGCATCGAGCAGTACGACATACAGGCAGTGAGCATCATCGAGGACACCAATAAGGAATACCCCAGGCTGGCCACTTTCTTCCTGAAGCGACCCAACACCTTTGACATGGCGCTGTTGGTAGAGGAAGTAGGCGAATATGAGATAAACGAGACACAGCCCACCTACCCCACGGCTACCGTGAACAACAACCTCTACAGCGAGGTGTTTGAAGTAGTGCGTACCGACAGCTCTAAAACCACAAACCTGAAGCGCATCCTGTTCAACAAGGAATTCGGTTTCCTGAGCGTGGAGTACTACAACGGCAAAAAGCTGCAACTGGCACAATAGCCAATAGGCGCTGGCAAAACGCAACGGGCCCGGCATTTGATGATGCCGGGCCCGTTGTATTACTAGCTATACCTGCCTCTTAGGCAAACTGTTCCACGCCTTCATGGTTCAGGTCAAAAAGCACATCCAGCACCTTCTGCACATGCTCGGCAGGTTTGGAAAGGGAATTGAACACATACTGCACCTGGCCCGTCTTGTCAATCACGTAGATGGCTTTGCCAGGCACGATGCCAAACTTGCGCGGAACACCGTACAGGTTGCGTATCTGGGCGTCGGTGTCGCTCAGCAGCGTGAAAGGCAGGCGGTACATGCGCTCAAAGCGCTTATGCGACTCAGCCTTGTCCGAGCTGATGCACACGACTTCCGTATCCAGCTCTTTGAAAAGTTCATAATGGTCCCTGAACTCACAGGCCTGTTTGGTGCAATCCGGTGCATGGTCTTTCGGGTAGAAGTATAGCACCACATTTTTCTTCTTCAACAACTCGTAAAGCCGGAAAAAGCCACCATCCAAACGCTGCAATTCAAAGTCAGGGGCCTTATCTCCAATTTTAACCACTTCTCTGCTCATAAAAAATTATACTCCTCTACATATAAAAACCTTTCACTCAGTGAAAGGTTCATTCTGCAAAGGTAATACACCATTTACCAGAAAAGCCAATTTTTGAGGCAGATAGCTTCGGATAATTATTTTCAGCAATTTTGCGCCATGCCCCTCATCCACGTCATCATACCTGCCTACAACGAAGAAAAATCCATAGCCCACGTCATAGCCGCCATACCGGCCGGGCTGGTGCAGGAGGTGATTGTGGTCAACAACAACTCCAGCGACCAGACGGCGGCTGTGGCCAGTGCGGCGGGTGCCACCGTGCTGGATGCGCCTATACCTGGCTACGGCAACGCCTGCCTCACAGGTATAGCCTACGCAGCCGCCAAGCCCGTTCCCACCCGACCCGACATTATCGTGTTCCTGGACGGTGATTTTTCCGATTTTCCCGAGGAGATGCCCTACCTGCTACAGCCCATTCTGGCCGGCCAGGCAGACATGGTGATTGGGTCAAGGGCACTGGGGCAGCGTGAGAGTGGTTCTATGATGCCGCAGCAGATTTTCGGGAACTGGCTCGCCACCACCCTGCTCCGCTGGCTGTACGGCGCCTCTTTCACCGATTTGGGACCTTTCCGGGCCATCCGCTTCAGCACGCTGCAGCAACTGGGCATGCGGGACCGCAACTACGGTTGGACGGTGGAGATGCAGGCCAAAGCTGCCAAACAGAAAATCAGGTATGCGGAGGTGCCGGTCAGCTACCGCAGGCGCATTGGCGTATCAAAGGTATCGGGCACGGTGAAAGGGTCCGTGATGGCGGGCTATAAAATTATTCTGACTATCTTTAAGTACCTGTAGCAGCACACCCGTAGCCAGCCATGACGATTCTCCAGCTCCTTCTTCTGATAGTATATAGCAGCTGTCTGGCTTTCATTTTCTGCTACAGCCTGGTGCAGCTGCACCTTACCTTTCTCTATTGGGCACGCCGGAAACAGCCTGATGCGCCGCTCCCCGAACTGCAGGTATGGCCGCCGGTCACAGTGCAGCTGCCCGTATACAACGAGCGTTATGTGGTGGAGCGGCTGATAGACTCCGTCGCTGCGCTCGATTACCCCCGGCACCTCCTGCATATTCAGCTCTTAGATGACTCCACCGACGATACCAGGGCTATCATCCAGCAGAAGATAGCCTCCTACGCCGGCAGCGGGCTTCGGTTGGAACATATCCAACGGCCGGAGCGCATTGGCTACAAAGCCGGGGCGTTGCAGTTTGGGCTGGAGCGGGCAACTGGTGACTTCATCGCTATTTTCGATGCGGATTTCGTGCCGAACTCTGATTTCCTGAAGCGCACCATTCCGGGCTTTGCGCATGACCGGGTAGGCGTCGTGCAAACACGCTGGGGACACCTGAACCGAGATTACTCCCTCCTGACCCGGCTCCAGGCTTTCGGACTGAATGCGCATTTCACCGTGGAGCAAAGCGGCCGCAACAACGGTCGGCACTTCATCAACTTCAACGGCACAGCCGGGGTATGGCGCAAGAGCTGTATAGTGGACGCCGGTGGCTGGAAACACGATACCCTTACCGAGGACTTGGACCTGAGCTACCGGGCGCAGCTGCGGGGCTGGGAGTTCCGGTATCTGGAGCAGGTGGAAGCGCCTGCCGAGTTACCAGCGGCCATGGGAGCCATCAAATCGCAGCAGTTCCGCTGGACCAAAGGAGCTGCCGAAACCGCTCGCAAGCACCTGCCTGAAGTGTTAAGTTCCCGCCTATCGCTGCCTACCAAGCTGCACGCCGTCTTCCACCTGCTCAACAGCGGGGTGTTTGTATGCGTGCTGCTCACCGGTCTGCTGAGCATACCCATCCTATACCTGAAAGACCAGCAACCGGAGCTCGCGCCGCTGTTCAAACTAGGTGCGCTGCTGGTAGGGAGCATGGTGGCACTGTTGGCTTTCTACTGGACGGCGCGCTACCAGCAAACCAAGTCCGTGTGGCAGACCACCCGCCGCTTCCTGCCGGAGTTCTTTCTGTTCCTCTCCCTCTCGATGGGGCTCTCGCTGCACAACAGCGTGGCGGTTCTGGAAGGCTATGCGGGTAAGAAAACCCCGTTCATACGCACCCCCAAACACAACCTGGTGCACCGTCGCGACAGTTGGCGGCAACATGTGTACGGCGTGGCCAGTATAAATCCGGTGACGCTGCTGGAGGGTCTGCTGGCTTTGTACTTCGGTTATGGCATCTGGCTGGCGTTCCGGCTGCAGGACTTCGGGCTGCTGCCATTCCATGTGCTGTTGGCTTTGGGCTTCGGCTCAGTTTTCTTCTATTCCCTTTCCCATAGCAGGCGCGCATAAGTATGGACCGGAAGCATGTGGTTCCTTATCTGGCTTTAGGTGTCTCGGCGTTGGTATACCTGGCGCTGGGCTATGTCACGCCGCGCGAGGACTTCACGCAGTTGCTCCTGCTCATGCTGCTGGCCTTTGTCGCCTATACCTACGTTACGACCCAGAAAATCAAGGTATGGCATGGTATAGCGGCTGCCTTGTTTTTCCGGTTGCTGTTCCTGTTTGCGCTGCCTGCCCTCTCCGACGACTACTTCCGGTTTGTGTGGGACGGCCGGCTGCTGCTGCACGGGCAGAACCCTTACCTGCACCTGCCCTCCTACTACCTGGAGAGTGACACACCTGCCTTGCCTGGCATCACTCCAGAGCTGTTCCGGCAACTCAACTCCCCGGATTACTACTCAGTATACCCGCCGGTGCTGCAGGGAATCTTCTGGCTGTCGGCCGCCCTCTCGCCCGATAGCGTGCTGGGAAGCGTGCTGGTGTTGCGGGTGGTTATCCTGCTGGCAGAGGCGGGCTCCATTTTCCTGCTGCTCCGCCTGGTGCGGCGCATGGGGCTGCCCGACCGCTATACGCTGCTCTACGCCCTTAACCCTTTGGTGGTAGTGGAACTGACCGGCAACCTGCACCCTGAGGCGCTGCTGATTTTCTTCCTGCTCCTGTTCCTCTACCAACTCCACTACCAGCGCTACCTAATAGCGGCCCTGCCTTTTGCCCTGGCCATTGGAGCTAAGCTGTTGCCGCTCATGTTCCTGCCCATTGTGTGGCGCAAGCTGGGACTGAGGCGTTTTGTGGGGTTCGGGGCGGTGCTGCTGGGTGCGTTGCTGCTCCTGTTCCTGCCGCTGCTCTCGGTGGAGGTGCTGCGTAATTTCTTCCAGAGCATCGATTTGTATTTCCACCGGTTCGAGTTTAACGCCAGTGTGTACTACCTGCTGCGCTGGCTGGGCTTTCAGTTGACGGGCTACAACCAGATAGCCGTTATCGGGCCGCTGCTGTCGCTGGTCACACTGGGTGCTATTTTGACCATGGCAGCGGTTAAGAATTTGGGTTCCGTGAAGCGGCTGGCGGGCTACATGGCGGCGGCCCTGACGGTATACCTGTTCCTCTCCACCACCATGCATCCCTGGTACATCACCACATTGGTCGCCCTCACGGCCATGAGCCACTTCCGCTACGCCGCCGTATGGTCTGGTTTGGCTGTGTTCAGCTACGCCGCCTACCGCAGCAGCACCTACACCGAAAACCTCTGGCTCGTCGCGCTGGAGTACACTTTGGTGCTCCTTTGGCTGTGGGCAGAACTATACCTGTACCGCCAGCAGAAAAAGTACGCCAACCTGGCGAAGTGACCCAAATTGTTTTGCGGTTGGTACGGATAAATAACTGGAATCTCCTATATTTAACATAAAGTCTATTAAGTTTAGCCGACATATGTCAGCTGCAAAAGCGTATGTTCACGCTTTTGAGGTAGTTAGCACATATAAACATAATGAATAAGAAAGAACAAATTTGGCTTGGGCTATTTTGTGTTTTGCCTGTAATTGGGGCAAAAGCCCTTGCTGATTCCATTGCACCTAATGATAATATGAAGCTTCTTTACGCAGCTATGTTTGGTGGCTTTGCTACTTTAATTGGATATGGCATCTATTATACTACCAAAAATAGAAGTAATAGCATAAGAGCAATTTCATTAGCATTGGTTATAGGTGCATTAACTACAACGGTTGTCGTTGCATCCAATAACAGCTATCCCCAAACATGTCATGTATGTGGGTATAAAGCTATTGAAAAAGGAGACCCGACATGTGGTTATTGCTATGAAGAAGTATCGGAAGAAAGGATGAAAGAAAAAGGCTACAACAGTCTTAGTGAGTTGGTTTATGCACGACAGCTTTATGTTTTTTATCAGGATTCATTAGAGCAGGTGGACTTCTATAAGCCAGAAGTGTCTGAAGAAGGTTTTCAAAAAAATAAGGATTGGAAGCCGTTGATAACGAGAGAAGACTTGCGTGATGTGCACGAAGAATTAAAAGCCGAAAAATAACAAGTGCTAACCCTGCATAGGCTATATGTTCGGCTGACGCCTTCACAAATCCTGTACTAACCGTTAGCTATAACTTACAATCAAATAGTCAATGAGATTACTTCTATATTTCCTTCTACTTTTTCCTGCCTTCTGCTTCGGACAGTCTTCTAATCATACTGAAGATGAAATTACTATTGGAAAGAGGTTGACCATTCACTCCTCTATCTTAGAGGAAGACAGAGAAGTGTGGGTTTACGTGCCCAATTCTGCCGGAGCTGAGCGTTATCCAGTGATGTACCTGCTGGATGGCAAAGATTTTTTCCATTCCATAACGGGGATGGTGGGTGAGCTAAGCTCTATTGGCAGGATGCCCAAAATGATAGTGGTAGGAATCATGAACAAAGACAGGGGAGCCGATTTCACTCCTACCCGGTCCATATTTAGCCGCGACGGGATGGTAGACCCGGATTTCAAGAACTCAGGTCGAGGGGAGAAATTCATCTCCTTTCTCCAGAAGGAGCTGATACCTTATGTTGAGTCTCGCTATAACACGCAGCCTTATCGCATGTACGTGGGCCACTCCCTTGGAGGGCTAGCAGTCCTTCATGCGCTAGTCAACCACCCAGCCCTGTTCAACTCCTACGTGGCCATGGACCCCAGTGTCTGGTGGGACAACCACCTCATCGTAAAGCAAGCGCAGGAAGCCTTCACCCAAAAGGACTATGTTCACAAAAGCCTCTACTATGCGACGTCCAACACCATGGAGAAAGGAATGGACACGGTCAGGGTTATCAAAGACACAGCCTATGCCAACGGCAACGTACGCAACCACTTCCAGTTCAGGGGAGTTCTCCGAAAAAGCAAGAACCTGCACTGGGCCTGGAAATTCTATCCAGAGGAAAACCACTCTTCGGTGCCGCTTCCCTCTCAGTATGACGGCCTGCGATTCATCTTTAAAAAGTATGAGCTAGGCAAGGACTTACAGGATACTACCATCACGGTGGCATATATTGAAGACCATTACCGCAGCGTATCTGCCATGATGCAATATACTGTGCTGCCTTCGCAGGGTACGGTTAACTGGCTCGGGTATATCTCCATGGGTAATAAACAATTTGAAAAAGCGTACGGCTTTTTCAAGATGAACATTGATAACTACCCTTCCAGCCCCAATGTCTATGACTCTATGGGGGACTACTATGTGGAGAGGGGCAATAAAAAGAAGGCCATCGAAGCATTCAAAAAAGCATTGACGCTGCAGGAAATAGCTGAAACCAGAAAGAAACTGGAGATGCTACAAGCAAAAAAGTAAAACAGTAGCTAACAAAACTCAGCCTTAACCCTCTCCAAGCTTTGGGCTTCGGCTGCACGAGTAGCGTCAGCCATCATTAAAAAGTATAGCACGCACCTCAAACTCAACCCCATGCGCAGAGTAATCCTAGATTTAGCCGTGACACTTGATGGATTCATAGAAGGGCCAAACGGGGAAGTGGACTGGTGCATCCTGGACGATGACATGGGTTTCGAGAGCTTTCTTTCAGGTATAGACACCATTCTCTACGGCAGGGTGAGCTATGAGGCTTGGGGGAATTTCCAACCTGATGCAAGCGCCAGCGAGACAGAGAAAGCCATTTGGGCCGCCGTCCATTCCAAGCAGAAAGTCGTTTTCTCCAGCCGGGAGCGGCAGGACAGCCAAGCTACATTTATCACCACTGCCATACCTGAAAAGGTCGCTGCACTCAAACAACAGGACGGGAAGGACATCTGGTTGTATGGCGGAGCAAAGCTTATCATGACTTTCATACAGCACGGCCTGATTGACATTTACCGGCTTTCGGTTCACCCTACCGTATTAGGAGCAGGCAAGCCCCTGTTCCAGAACCTGACAGACCGGATAAACCTTGATTTGATAGAGGTGAACAGATTCAAATCTGGGGTGGTGCAACTCATTTATGAAGCCAAAAAATGATTACAAAGCTCGAATCCTGTCACTAAACCACACAGACTAACATGGACGAAATCAAAAAAGAGGACATCAGCCAAGAGGTATTTGACCTGTACGATGACTATGCGCACAACCGGGTCAGCCGCCGCGATTTTCTGCAGAAGCTCTCCATCTACGCCGTGGGTGGACTGACGGTGGGCTCCCTCATGAGCTTTCTCATGCCCGACTACCAGAACGCCATCCAGATTCAAGCGGGCGACAAGCGTCTGAAATCAGACTACATCACCTATCCCTCCCCCAAAGGCGGCGTAACGATGAAGGCCCTGTTGTCGAAGCCTTCGAAATCGAAAAAGAAGCTTGGTGGTATTGTGGTGGTGCATGAGAACCGGGGCCTGAATCCGCACATCGAGGATGTTGCCCGCAGGGCCGCACTGGCAGGCTTCGTCTCGCTTGCCCCTGATGCCCTGACCCCACTGGGCGGCTACCCAGGCACCGATGACGAGGGCCGTGCGCTGCAAAGCAAACGCGACCGCAACGAGATGCTCGAGGATTTCATCGCGGCGTACGACTACCTGAAAAACCACAAAGACTGCAACGGCCGGGTGGGCGTGGTAGGCTTCTGCTTCGGTGGCTGGATTTCCAACATGATGGCCGTGCGCATACCTGACCTGGCGGCAGCCGTTCCCTTCTATGGTGGTCAGCCGCCGCTGGAGGATGTTCCCCAAATAAAGGCGCCTCTTCTGCTGCACTATGCCGAGCTGGACACCCGCGTGAACGAAGGCTGGCCGTCTTACGAAAAGGCATTACAGGAGCACGGCAAGGACTATACCGCCCATATGTACCCCAACGCAAACCACGGCTTCCACAACGACACCACCCCGCGCTACGACAAGGAGGCCGCAGAATTAGCCTGGAACCGTACCATCGATTTCTTCAACGAGAAGCTAAAGTAGCATGAATGAACAGGTAACTGCGTATATCAAGTGCGCCCCTTCGGAGCAAAAACAGATGATGGAGGCCGTAAGGCAACTCATCCACAGCAGTGTACCTGACGTGAGCGAAGAGTTCAAGTGGAGCCGACCCGTTTTCAGAGCGGCCAAAGACTTCGCCTATCTAAAAACTGCGAAAGCCTATGTCACTTTAGGCTTCTTCAACTTTGAGAAGCTGGAGGACAAGGACAACCTACTGGAGGGCTCCGGCAAGGACATGCGGCACATCAAACTTAAGTCCACGAGCGACATAGACAGGCCGCTACTCGAAAGCTGGTTCAGAGCAGCGGCCCGGTAAGCAAGGTTGTTGCCGAGTTGTTTACTGCTCCCCCAAATCGCGCAGCGGGGCCGTCAGGAAATCGTTGAAGGGTTTGACTGCCCGGAAGGCCTCTACCACCACCTGCATGAAGTCTTTGCCCAGCACCACGTTGTCAGGTATAGGCATCACGGCGTTCCAGCTTTTGAAGCGCAGGTACTCAATGGCGGGGTTGTCTTTGTCGTAGCCTTTGGGCGTGGTTTTGAGCTGCTCGCCGGTGATGTTCCCGAAGCGCTTTTTGAAGTCCGGAACCTGAACGATTCGTTGCAGCTCATCCAGGTTGTAATCAATCTCCTGCCGCACCGCTTTCAAGTAGTTGGCGGGTGGCATCCAGAGCCCTCCGGCTACAAAAGAGTTGTTGTTGCCGGCCAGGTGCAGGTAGTAACCGGGGAGTATGGATTTTCGTCCGCCTTCGGCCACGTAGGCGCCGAAGTGGTCTTTGTAAGGACGCTTGTCGCTGGAGAAGCGCACATCGCGGTAAATGCGGAACACGAGGTCTTTGCCTTTCTGGCCGTGCGCGGCCGGTTCAAAAGGCTCCATCTCCTGCAGCATCTCATCCAGGAAAGCCAGGTAGTTTTTGCGTGCCGCATCGTAGCGGGCCTTGTGCTGCTGAAACCACTCGCGGTTGTTGTTCTGGGTGAGTTCCTCCAGAAAGGCAAGCGTACTCTTCTCTATGGTGGTTGCCATAAATTCTTTTGTTAGGTATAAGTTATTCGGTCTGCCAATAGGCGTAGCGGCTGAGCTGCTTCAGTTCCAGGTTGCGGCCGTCCCAGGTCTGCTGGCGCAGCAGCTGGTTGGGATAAACACTCGCAAACCAGTAGCGGTTTTCCTTGCCTTCCGCCAGTTGCACCTGTACTTCCCATGCCTCATTCCCGTCAATAGCGGCCTTGGCAACTGAAACAGTGGCTTTGTATACTGTCAGCTTACCCAGTTTGTTTGTCTGCTGCGTCTCCAGCACCGGCACCTCAAAGCGGAGTCCGTCCCGGAAGCGCAGGCTGCGCAAGGTATAGGGCAGCTGGTCTTCCAGCAACAGCTCTTTCGGCAACTCGCGGTTGCCCTCGCCTTCCCCATCGAAATAGGAGTTGTAGTACAGGTTATAGCTGTTTCCCTGGTCGGTCAGCGCCTTGAACGTGTTGCCGCACCACTCCTGCGACGACGTGGTGAGCTTGTGCAGGTATAGCGGGTTCTCCCGGCGGATGAAGAGCGAGGTGAGGAAATGGTAGGGGTACTCTTCGGTGGGGATGCGGCAGAACTCGTTCACTTTCATCACCGGGAACAGGTCGGCGCGCGTGTAATCGTCTGTCTTCACGTTGTGCTCCTGGTTGAAGTCTTCTTTCACCGTAATGAGCGTGTACTCAAAATTCCGCTTCTTCTTATAGATGACCCGCTCGACCTCGTAGATGGCCACCTCTGCCAAGCCGTCCTCCCAGAGTTTGTCCATAGCCCAGTCAGGGTTGAAGTGGGTGGCTATCTTCGTGTGGGGTTCCTGCTGGGGAGTACTGGTCTCCTGGCCCGTCTTCTGCTGGGAGCAGCTGGCGCCTGCTACGGTTCCTAATAGCAGGCATAGATATAGCATGTTGGTTCGCATAGGCGGCTCTTTCTCTTGGTTACGAAACTACGATAAAAATCCGTTACCTCTACCCTTCGCGGCTAAGCGTCTTGGGCCTACGGCAGGCTACGCTCCTTACCCATTTGCTCAACAACAAATTCCGTGTATGGTTTTTTCTTCTGCCCTAAAGGCCATACCTTCAGGTATACCGTACAGAAAACATGTGGTTCCCTACACCAAGGCTGCTGATTTTCATGCTCCTATACCTGTGCTCGCTGCCAGGTATGGCACAGGAGGAGGAAGAGCTGTGGTTGCTGGTGCCTGACCAGAAACAACGCCTGCGACAGGCTGTGGAGCAGTACCAGGCATTGGCCGATTCAGCTAGCTGGCATACCTTCCCCAGCACCCTGTTGCTCCGGCCCGGCGACTCCAGCCGCTATGTGCCTCCGCTGCAGGAAACGCTGCAACTACTGGGCGATTGGGTGGCGGAGGACTCCGAAAACCGACATCAGTACACACCCGCGCTGGCTGCGGCAGTCGTTCGGTTCCAGGCGCGGCACGCGCTCAAACCCGATGGCATAGTGGGTCCCCGGACCGTGGCGGCGCTCAATAGGCCGCCTGCCCAGCGCCTGTTGCAACTGCAGAACAGCCTGAGCCGCTGGGAAGCCTTCAGCAAGGACATATCCCAGCCCTACATCCTCGTGAACATACCCGATTACTCACTGCGCGTGATAGACCATAGTGCTGTCCTGCTGGACATGCGCACCATTGTGGGCAAGCCTGCTCAGCCTACCCTCGTCAACCAGACCGACTTACATACCATCGTCTTCAACCCCTACTGGTACATTCCTAATTCCATTGCCTCCAAAGAGATTCTGCCCATACTGAAGCGCAACCCAGGCTACCTGGCCAAGCGGGACATGCAGCTGCTGAAGCCGGCCGTGCTGGGCGGCTATACCAAGATAGACCCTTGGCAGGTGAATTGGAGTAAAGTGGACGCTTCTGGCTTCAATTTCCGTGTAGTGCAGGTAGCGGGAGAGCAGAATGAGCTGGGCAAAGTCAAGTTCCTGTTCCATAGCAACGTCAACCAATACCTGCACGACACCAATGACAGGCACCTTTTCGACCTGGACCGGCGTGCGTTCAGCCACGGCTGCATCCGTTTGCAGCACCCGCACGAGTTGGCGCAGTACCTGATGCAGGAGCGCTCCGGCCTCACGGAAAAACGGGCTGAACGCTTCCTGACGACTGACAAGGACGAACAGTTCGTGCGCCTGAAGAAGCCGGTGCCGATTCTCATCGTGTATATGACTGCCTGGGCTGACCCGCACCTGGGTCTGCAGTTCCGGGAAGACATCTACGGGTACGACCAACCCAAACAGGTTACAATGGAATAGTGCGGGCTATCAGCCGGGCCAGTTCGCCTCCAGATTTTCCAAATCTTCCAGGTTGTCGATATCGGAAAGATAAGGCAGCAGCGCGTGCGAAAGGTGCAGCCGCTCAATGTCGTAAAGGGTGTCGGGGAAGACGTGCTCGGTGCTCCAGCGCTTGTCCTGGAACAACTCGGGGTGGAGGCCATTCATGCCCAGCAGGTAATAGCCACCGTCCAGCGCCGGCCCTACCACTACTTCGTGTGTTTTGAGATTCTCAAAGGCTTTCAGGATGATGTCAGAAGTCAACTGCAGGCAATCGCTCCCGATGATGACGACGGAGGTATAGCCATCGGCAAAGGCAGCGGCAAAGGAGGCGGACATCCGCTCCCCTAAATCACCGGCGGGTTGCACTTGCTTCTGGTACTGCTGGCTTGGCCACATGTCCTGCTCCTCCACCCGCTCCGAATAGTAGACCACCTTGTCCATGGGAAGCTCCTGCGTGACGGAGCGCGTATGCTGCAGCAGGTGCAGGTAGATGTCCAGGGCCGTTTCGGGTCCCACGCTGGCCGCCAAGCGTGTCTTCACCTTGCCCAGCTCCGGATTGCGGACAAACAGCATCAGCAGGTTTTTCTCAGTCATACACTTTTTCTCCTTTGCGCAGCCACACGCCCCAGCTTTTGGAGTAGGCGTGTACCTGGTTTGTTTTGCCTTGTTGGTTGTATACCGGGTGACCCTGGTTCACCCACTCGAACAGGCCGCCGTACAGGTTTTGCACCCGGCTATAGCCTGCCTGCTGTAGCCTCTCCCCTATTTTCTCGCTGCGGTAGCCCACCGAGCAGTACACCACAATCGGTGTGTCTTTCGGTACATCCTTCAGCTGCGCCAGGTCAAAGTTGTCATAGTTGACGAGCTTGGCTCCTGTCAGGTGGCTGACGTGGTATTCTTTCTCTGAACGGGTGTCGAGCAGCACAGGGTGCGTCTCCTTCTCCAGCAGTGGCTTCAGCTTTGCTGCAGGTATAACCGGAACGGTGTGGCTGTACAGTCCTTTCAACAGAAGCGCATACGCTTGGTCGGTCACCTGACCGCAGGCCGGCAGCAACAGGCACAGAAAAAGAACTCCGCTCAGGTATAGCTTTCTGGGTACAGACTGGCACATTTGTCTTAGGTATAGTTTACTTCCCCGCCGTTTCGCCGCCGCAGCTGGAGCCTGCGCCGGCCGTGCAGCCGTAACAATGCTGGTTGAGCACGATGGCACGTTCGTCGAGCCGCTGCAGGTCAAAATCCCGGATGTGCCGCGGGGCACTGGGTGCCACCTTCAGCTCCAGCATCTGGTTGAAGTCACAGTCATACAGGAGGCCATCCCAACCCACGGATACCGTGTTGCGGCACATCACACCAGCGGCCGCCACCGGGTTGAAGGCATTTACCAGCTTTTCCATGTAGCTGCCATAGTTGTCGCTCTCCACCAGGTAATCGAGGTAGCGGCTCACGGGCAGGTTGGTGATGCAGAACAGGTTGTTGAACACGATGCCATACCCGCTCAGCAACCGTCGCTTGAACTCCGCCTCCAATGATTTCTGGCTTGCCGGCAGAAAAGCACCGGACGGGTTGTAGACCAGGTCCAGCTGCAGGCCGCTGCCTGCCTGGCCATACCCCACCTCGTTGAGCAGCTGCAGGGCTTTGATGGATTTTTCGAACACCCCACCGCCGCGCTGGGCATCGGTGCGGGAAGCGGAAAAATAAGGCAGCGACGACACCACCTGCACGCCGTGCTCCTTGAAGAAAAGCGGCAGGTCGTGGTATTTTTTGTTCGCCAGGATGATGGTGAGGTTGCAGCGCACGATAATCTGCCTTCCCAGAGGATACAGCTGCTCCACGAACCAACGAAAATCCGGGTTCATCTCCGGCGCGCCGCCTGTCAAATCCACCGTAGCGATGTGAGGGGCTTTGGCCAGAGCGTCCAGGCACAACTGCATGGTGTCGCGGGTCATGATTTCCTTGCGGTCGGGTCCGGCATCCACGTGGCAATGGCGGCAGGTCTGGTTGCACATCTTGCCCAGGTTTATCTGCAGGATGGTGGTGCCGGTGGGTCGCAGCGGGTATAGCCCATGCTCCTGCAGGCGGACAGCGAAGGGCGGGAACTCCTCCTCCAGCCCGGCATGTCGAAGCACCTCCAGCTGGTAGGTGGGGTCCGCGAACAGGTGGTGCTGCGCCTTCAGTGATTTAACAGGTATACCCATCCTTACATCGTCAGCTCTTTGATTTTGTTCATCATCTGCACCCCGTGCACGAGTGCTGCGCCGCCTTTGATGGCCGCGGCCACGTGTACGGCTTCCATCATCTGGTTCTCGTCGGCCCCTTTTTCCAGGCAGTCGGAGGTATAAGCGTCAATGCAATACGGGCACTGTACGGCGTGGGACACGGCCAGGGCAATGAGCGCCTTCTCGCGCTCCGTCAAAGCGCCTTCCTTGAACACTTCGCCATAGTAATCGAAGAACTTGCGGCCCAGCTCTGGCTGCAGCTCGGATATGTTGCCGAATTTTTTCAGGTCAGCGGGATTGTAATAAGTAGTTTCCATACGATTTATTCTTGTCAAGTGAGTTTGTGGCAGAACGCTCTATAGGTATACGTCATTGGTCGCCATTGAACAGGTAACAGCCCAGACTTGCCGACTGTTTTGCTCCAGAGGCAATTTAGGCATAATCCGCCAAAGGAACAGCCAAACAAGGTATGGGCCGTCTCCTGCCATACCTGCTGCCACCCGCAAATCACGAGAAGGATTGTGGCAACGGCACCCATTCACCCGCCTTGCGTATATTTACACCATATCCCAAGCAAAAGAAGAACATGCCGATACAGACGATAAACCCTGCCACCAACGAAGTCATCAAAACCTTTGAGTCCCATACTACAGCCGAAGTGGAGCAGAAACTGAAGACCGCTGATACCGCTTTCCATACCTGGAAGAACACTGGCTTTGAGGAACGTGCGCGCCACATGACGCGTTGCGCGGAACTGCTGGAGCAGGAGGCCGAAAGGTATGGCCGCATCATCACGCTGGAGATGGGCAAGCCGCTGAAAGACGCCATCACTGAGGTGAAGAAATGCGCCAAGGTATGCCACTACTACGCTGAGCATGCCGCTGACTTCCTGAAGGACGAGGAGGTGGAATCGGGCGCGAGCCGTAGCCTCATCGCCTACCAGCCGCTGGGCGTGGTGCTGGCCGTGATGCCCTGGAATTTCCCGTTCTGGCAGGTGTTCCGTTTCCTGGCCCCCGCCCTCATGGCGGGCAATGTGGGCGTATTGAAACATGCCTCCAACGTGCCGCAATGCGCACTGGCCATCGAAGAAATCATCCGCAAATCCGGCTTTCCTGACAATATATTTCAAACGCTGCTGGTGGAGTCGAAGGCGGTGGACGCCATCATTGAAAGCGACTATGTGAAGGCCGTGACGCTGACCGGCAGCGAAGGAGCGGGCTCCAAGGTGGCGGAGAAAGCCGGTAGCGAAATCAAGAAGACGGTGCTGGAACTAGGCGGCAGCGACCCTTTCATCGTACTCGAAGATGCCGATATAGAAGAAGCTTCCACGACGGCCGTGAAGTCCCGCATGGTGAACACAGGCCAAAGTTGCATCGCGGCCAAGCGCTTCATCGTGGTGGAAGGTATAGCCGACGCCTTTCTGGACAAGATGAAGGAGAAGATGCAGGCCCTCAAAATTGGAGACCCCCTGCAGGACGACTGCGACTACGGCCCGCTGGCCCGCAAGGACCTGGCCGAGGAGCTCGAAAAGCAGGTGCAGGAATCGGTAGACAAAGGCGCGCAGGTGGTGCTGGAAGGCGGGCGTGAGGGCAAGGACTCCGCCTATTTCAAACCCATGATTATCAAAAACGTGAAGCCTGGCATGCCCGCCTACGAGGATGAACTCTTTGGTCCGGTGGCTATCGTGTTTGTGGTGAAGGACGAGCAGGAAGCCATCCGCATCGCCAACGACCACCGCTATGGCCTCGCCGGCACCGTCTGGACCCGGGACAAGGAACGCGGCCTGCGCGTGGCACGGCAGGTGGAGTCAGGGGCGGTGTTTGTCAATGCCATGGTAGCCTCCTCTCCCGAAATGCCTTTCGGTGGCATCAAGAAGTCAGGCTACGGACGGGAGCTCTCCTACATCGGCATCCGGGAGTTCACCAACCAGAAGAGCATCTGGGTGGGGTAACCCCTAAGCATACCCCACCACCTTGTACACCACATACCCGAATATCTCATGGATGATGCGGTGCCAGAGCCGGAAGGCATCGGCATTGGGAATAAACAGTTCATCGGGGGTATAGCGGACCTCACTGCCGTAGAAGTCTGCCGGGAAGGTATGGGTATCGACGCCCGCTTTGTCGAAACAGGCCTTGGCGCGGCGCATGTGGAAGGCGGAGGTCACCAGCAGCCTGCGCTCGAACTGCGGGTATTTTTGCAGCAGTTCCGCCGTGTAGATGGCGTTTTCGCGCGTGTTCATGCTACGGGTCTCGGTGATGATATCGTCCTCCGGCACGCCAGCCTGCAGCAGAATCTCCTTCAGCATTTCCGCCTCCGGCCTTCGGTCCATCGCAATCGTACCTGTTCCGCCCGTTATCAGAAACTTCTCCACCTTGCCCAGGCGATAGAGCTGCAGCGGGTGCAAAAAGCGGTCTGCTCCCTTGTGGGTATGGATTCTATCGGGCGCCAGGCTGTTCCAGCTCGTCACCCCGGTCAGGATGATGGCCACGTCGTAGTCAGACACCTCCGTCACGGGTACAGGCGAGTATTCCCAGGCACGCATGGTGAGGTTAGCCAGAAAGGGATTGGAGAACAGCAACAGCAAGACCGTAGCTGAAACCAGGTATACTCGCCTGACTCGGGCGGACTTGAGAAAGATAGCCAGCAGTAGCAACACCACAATCCAGAGGATGGGCATCAGGAGGTATTGCAACACTTTGGAGAGCACAAAAAACATGAGGCTGTATCAGAAGAAAAGCCAAAGCAGCAGGAAAACAAGGCACATGGTCAGGATGGCGATGACGTCTTTGTGCAGCCTGGGTTTCCGGGGCATTGGCTTGTTGGTTTATGGGGCGCAAGTTAAGAAAGCGCAGGCAAAGCGGAAAGCTATACCTAGAACAAACGCCGGAACACCCACAGCAGCAGCGAGAGCAGGATACTCACCAGAATCATGCTCGTGATAGGCATGTAGAATCGGAAGTTTTTCCGCTCCACCCGGATGTCTCCGGGCAGATTGCCGAACCAGCCCAGTTTGTCCCCGGCCAGCCAGAATATCAGGCCAATCACGATGATGACCACGCCTATAATCACAATGTATTTCCCGAGTGGCTGCATTTGCTTAGGTATAGGAATGCCTGGTGGTAATGCTATACCTACGGCAGGCGCAAGTTGAAGGATATACCTGTCTTCAAGACGGCCACTGCGCCGCATCCCTCCTGCTATTTGTTCGGAAATCCGGTCCAAAAAGCGTAATTTTGAATGTTAGCCTAACTCTTAAAACCACCTATACCTTGAAAGTCTGCATAGCCGAGAAACCGAGTGTCGCCCGTGAGATAGCCATGGTCCTTGGAGCTAGAACCAAGAAGGACGGCTACTACGAAGGCAATGGCTACCAGGTCACCTGGACCTTCGGGCACTTCTGCCAGTTGCGCGAGCCGGACGACTACAACCCACAATGGAAGCGCTGGAGTATGTACGACCTGCCCATGCTTCCCGATAGGTATGGCATCAAGCTATTAGAGGACAAGGGTGTCAAGCAACAGTTTAACATAATAAAGAAACTACTTGAAAATGCAGAGGAGGTCATCAACTGCGGTGATGCCGGGCAGGAAGGGGAAGTGATTCAGCGCTGGGTACTCACAGAGGCCAATTACCGCCGGCCTTTCAAGCGCCTCTGGATATCCTCCCTCACCGAAGACGCCATCCGGCAGGGTTTTGCCCGGCTGCGGGAGGGTTCTGAATTCGACTCCCTCTATCAGGCGGGTAAGAGCCGCGCCATCGGCGACTGGCTGCTGGGCATGAATGCCACACGCCTCTTCACGCTCAAGTACGCCCAGGGCCGGCAGACGCTCTCCATCGGGCGGGTGCAGACCCCTACCCTGGCTATGCTCGTGAACCGCCACCACGAAATCGCCAACTTTGTGCCGCAGCCTTACTGGGAGCTCAAGACGGTATACCGCGACACGACCTTCGCCAGCACCAACGGCCGCTTCCACAAAGAGGAAGAGGGACAGCAGATACTCGAGGCCATCCAGCAGGCCGAACTCACCATCACCGACATTGATACCAAGAAAGGCACTGAGAGCCCGCCCAAGCTCTTTGACCTGACCTCGCTGCAGATAGAATGCAACAACAAGCTCAGCATGTCCGCTGATGAGACGCTCAAAACCATCCAGAGCCTGTATGAGAAGAAAGTGGTCTCCTACCCGCGTGTGGACACCGTGTTCCTACCTGACGACATCTACCCGAAAATACCGGGCATCCTGCAGGGCCTGAGCAACTACCAGCAGGAGGTGGCGCCGCTGCTGCAAAGCAAAATCCGCAAAAGCAAAAAGGTCTTCAACGACAACAAAGTCACCGACCACCACGCCATCATCCCTACCGGCGCGCAGGCCAGCCTATACGGCCGCGAAGCGGATGTGTACGACATCATCACGCGCCGCTTCCTGGCCGCCTTTTATCCGGATTGTATTGTAAGCAACACCATGGTCATGGCCGAGTCTGCTGGCTATACCTTCCGGGTGCGCGGCAAGCAGATTCTGGAGCCGGGCTGGCGCGTGCTGTATGGTGCTGAGGACATCAAGCTAGAGAGCACCGGTAAGGAAAACAAAGAGGAGGAAGAAACCGCCGGCATCCTGCCCAACTTCATTAAAGGCGAGCACGGTCCTCACGCCCCGCTACTCGACAAGAAATGGACCAACCCGCCCAAGGAATATACCGAAGCCACCCTGCTGCGCGCCATGGAAACAGCTGGCCGACAGATGGACGACGAAGAACTGAAGGAGGCACTGAAGGAGAACGGCATCGGACGCCCTTCCACCCGCGCCGCCATTATCGAGACACTGTACAAGCGGCAGTACATCCGGAAAGACAAAAAGAAGATTGTCCCTACCCAGATGGGTATTGATTTGATTGGCGTTATCCCGAACCAGACGCTGAAATCGGCGGAGATGACGGGGCAGTGGGAGCGTAAACTACGCCAGATTGAGGGCGGGAACTTTAAGCCTGAAGCGTTTCTGCAGGAGCTGCAGGACTTTGTGGTGAGCTTGGTGCAGGAAGTCAAGTATGACAAGGCTACCGTCACTATGGAAGCCCAACCTGAGTCTGCTGCCGCCTCCACTGCCAAATCGAAGGCGGCTGCGAAGGCACCGAAAGCCGCTGCACCAGATGCGGTCCCAGCCAAAGGCCTTGGCACCTGCCCAGCCTGCAGCGAAGGCCATATTTTGAAAGGCTCCAAAGCCTACGGTTGCAGCCGCTACAAGGAAGGCTGCCGCTTTCTACTACCCTTTGAGCAACAGGGCAAGACGATAACCGATAAGCAAGTGATGGCGCTGCTAAGCAAAGGTAAAACTCCCACTATCAGAGGCTTCAAAAATGAACAGGGAAATGCTTTCGATGCTATCCTGAGGCTAGATACTATGAAGCAAGCCGTGTTGGAGCGGGTGGAGAAAATAGAAAAAACGCCGGCGTCAGACCCTTTTGGCAAGTGCCCGAAGTGCCAGCAGGGCAGCATGCTCAAAGGCAAGACAGCCTATGGCTGTAGCCGCTTCCGGGAAGGATGCCAGTTCGTGGTGCCTTTCGAGATGGGTGGCAAGCAACTCTCCGAGAAACAGATAGGCACGCTATTGACCAAGCGCAAAACAGCCAAGATAAAGGGGTTCACCTCCGCCAAAACAGGCAACAGCTTCGATGCCTCCTTGGCTCTGAACGAGAACTGGCAGGTGGTATACCTGTTTGATTAAAACAAAAGCGGGGCGACACCGCATTGGGTGTCGCCCCGCTTTTTGCTTAAAGCTACTTGTGATTTACTTCACGGTAAAGCTCACTTCTTTCGAAGAAACGTTCGTGCGTTTGTCTACTACGTTAATTGTCAGCTTGTAACTACCCGGGTTCAAGCTTGGCAAGGTAAGCAGCGTATCCACCTCCAGAATCCTCTGCTTCGGAAAGGTCGTAAAATTCAAAAAGTCCTTCTCGGCGCCCTCGCCTGTCACCCTTACCTGCAACTCTTTTACTAGGTCCTTGTCCACCGCAGTGGCTCTAATGGCCAGTCCCGCCTCTTTGGTCAGGGCCTGATTGTTTTTAGGGTTTTCAATGGTCAGACTAGGCTTCGATCCGTCTGGCTTCAGGTCCCCTCCCTCAAATACATCCTCACAGGCTGTCAGCATCGCGACAGCTGCCAGGGAAGCTAGCATCGTTTTTAGTTTCATATTATCAAGTGCTGATTACTACTCCTGTGTATCCCCAACCCGCTTAACCATTTCAACAGAAACAGTGCCGTAGTTCTGGCACAAGAAGGTCGCAATTTACTAATATGTGTCAATTTACAAAAGCCGCCACCAATAAATTGTACAATTAAACTTGATGTTGTATTTAAAGAACTTTACTCAATTTGATTCACAAAAGCCTGAAAAACATCATATTAAATTGATATCAGTTCAAAAACGCCAAGCTTCGCATATTTATTATCATTAAATAAACACAATATACTATATATGATTATCTAATATACGTGGTGAAAGTCGTCCAATTAGTATAATGAGAGCATTTACTACCTGAGCTTCCGACGCGGGATATACCTGTAAATCATACCCTTGCACGGCATCAAAATAACCTATACCCCCCGGAACCGTAAAAAAAACCGCTGTCCCTGTTAAGGATGACGGCATTAGTGCTATTTTAAACCTAAACCATTTACGCTATGAGAAGCTATGAAAATTCGGGTTACAACCCGTACAACGACAATTACAGGTCAGAGACAAGAGGCTCTGCCCGCAACTATTATTCTGATAATTTTGGTACTTCAGGCCACGGCCGTGGTTCATATGGCAGCGGTACCTTCAGCAGCCGAAGCGGTGGATTTGGATCAGGCCGTGACGCATACGAATCATCTGGCTATGGAGCAACCTCTACCTACGGACGTTCTGCCGGCAATTCCAATTATGGCTCATCAGGCTCCAACAGACGCTACGACAGCGACTGGGATTCCTCTAACCGCCACAGTGGTGGCCGTGATTCTTGGGACCGTGGCTCCGACGAGGTAAGGTCCTGGTTTGGCGACGACGATGCTGAACGCAGAAGAAGAATGGATGACATGCGCGACCGCAGCAGCGACAGCTATTCCTCCAATCGCGGCTACAGCGGCTCGTCTAACTACAGCAGCCCATCCAATTACGGTGGCTCCGGCTATGGCAGCGGTTCCTCTAACTATGGCACCGGTTATGGTTCTTCGGGCTACGGCACTTCCAGCTATGGCTCTGGCTATGGCAGCGGAAGCAGCTACGGTTCCGGCGGTAACTATGGTTCATCCAACTACGGCTCCGGAAGCACCTATGGCTCGCCCAATTATGGTTCAGGCAGCAATTACGGTTCCTCAAACTACGGTTCCGGTTCTTCTGACTGGGACAGAAGCAGCAACCATGACCGCGGCTTCTTTGACCGCGCCGGTGACGAAGTAAAGTCCTGGTTCGGTGATGAAGAAGCTGAGCGCAGAAGAAGAATGGATGAGATGCGCGACAGTAGAGACAACGACAGCGACTACAACAGCAGCTACAGAAGCCACACCAGCTACGGTAACACCTACAGTGGTCCTCCGTACTCCTATGGCTCTTCTTCACGCAGAGACTACGAGTGGTAAGCCTGTCTAAGGCAGTTGGCTCAGACCGATTACTGTAGACTGCACCACAGTATTTACAACCGGAAAGCCCGGCCATAAATGGCCGGGCTTTTTGTATGGGAAAAATAGTACAACTTATATATTTACTCCATTGCACCAAGCGCATCTTTCGGGTAATTTCACGCCGTCCAGTACAATTAACCAAATCAAAAATCATCTATGAAGAGAACCGTACTTTTACTGTTCTGCCTGACCGTGTTGGCAGGCACAGGCTTCGCCCAGCAAGTGGGCATCAAAGGAGGCGCCACCTACTCCACCTTCAAGGGAGGTGACACAGATAACTACAAATATAGGCTCGGGTATACCGGCGGGTTGTTCCTGCAGCGGCACATCGGCAGCCTGGTGGGCGTGCAGGTAGAGGCGCTCTATACCTCCAAAGGTGCCCTGCGCGAAACGGTGGTGGCTGGCAACCTGGTAGAGGAGAATGTCAGGCTGAACTACATCGACGTGCCCGTGTTGCTCCACCTATCAGCAGGCGGCCTGTTCGTGGACCTGGGTCCGCAGGTATCATTCATCTCCAACGCAAAGTATGTAGTGGATGCACATTCCAACTCCGGCGACAAGACCGTAACCAGCAGGACCGATATTACGGATAATCCCTATACAGTTGACTTTGCTTACGTGGGCTCCATTGGCTACCGCGCCAGCAACGGCATTGGCCTGGAGGTGCGCTATACCGGTGGATTGAAGAACATCGACGATGAAGGCGCTTATGTCAGAGCCGAACGCCGCAACTCTTCCTTTAGCCTAATGGCCAGCTACCTGCTTTCCTACAGCCGCTAACCTCACAGGTATAGGCAATGAAAAACGCCCGTTCTTTATAAAGAGCGGGCGTTTTTCATTGCCTATACCTGCCATCTATCAACTCGGAGAGACTGGATTTCCACCAAGAATAAACCCCGGCATTGCCAGGGTCTGTTCTGATTCAATTGGAAAAATTCAGGTAGTAGTTATGCGTGGCTATTGGTCACTTCTTATCGGGTGCCCGCTTAGTGCATATCCAGCACCGGCACCTCTTTCACGTTGAGTATCTCCACAAAGATATTGCGTTCATGGGCTGTCTTTTTGAACTCCTGAATCGCTTCCAGCACATCGTAGTCAATGTATTCTGAATTCTCACCGTCAATAATCACATGGCTGTTGCCTGGCAGGTGCTCCAGCGTCAGCACAATACTGGCCTTGTTCAGGAACGACACGTGCTCGCTCAGCTTAATGCGGATGATGTCCTTGTCACGCTGCTCCTCCTTGTGGTAGAAGTATGGCGACTTGTAGTTGGCCTTCAGGATGAAGAACACGCCCACTGCTAAACCAATCAATATACCTACCAGCAAATCGGTGAATAGGATGGCCAGCACCGTCACGACAAACGGGATGAACTGCTCGTGGCCCAATTTGAACTGGTTCTTGAAGAGCGTCGGTTTGGTCAGTTTGTAGCCCACCATCAGTAGCACGGCCGCCAGCGCCGACAGCGGCACCTGGTTCAGGAAGCCCGCCAGAAACAGCACCGACAGCAACAGGAAAACACCGTGCACAAAGGCCGACATCTTGGACTGCCCACCGGCCGCTATGTTGGCAGAGCTCCGCACAATCACAGCCGTCATAGGTATACCGCCCAGCATACCTGCCAGAATGTTACCCACACCCTGCGCTTTCAGCTCGCGGTTGTTGGGGGTGCGGCGCTTGTGTGGGTCCAGCTTATCGACGGCCTCCACGCTCAGCAGGGTCTCCAGGCTGGCGATGATGGCGATAGTGAAGGCAACCACATACAGCGACGGGTTGGCAAACTGGGACAAATCAGGGAAGCGCAATTCGTTGCCCAGGTCCTGCATGCTGCCAATCTGGGGCAGGCTCACCAGGTGCGTGCTGGTCACGGCCAATTCGGGCATGAAGTTGAGGAACAGGTAGTTGACACCTACGGAACCGATGACCACAACCAGGGCACCCGGCACCAGCTTAAACAGCTTGATTTTCTTCATGGCTGGGGTATCCCATAGCAATAGCACAGCCAAGGAAAGCACGCCGATGATAAGAGCTCCTAAATTGATTGCCCCAAAGGCATGGATAATCTCTGAGAACGTGTTGCGGCCATCCGGCTGAAAGAAATTCATCTCCCCAAAGAAGTCATCGTCTGCCCCCATGAAGTGCGGAATCTGCTTCAGAATCAGGATAAGGCCGATGGCTGCCAGCATACCCCGTATCACGGAAGAGGGAAAGTACAGCCCAATCACGCCTGCCTTCAGGAAACCGAGCACCAGTTGCAGCACACCCGCCAGCACTACGGCCAGCAAAAACGCCTCATACGTCTGCAACGTCTCTATGCCATTGAGCACGATAACCGTCAGACCAGCGGCGGGCCCACTCACACTCAAGTGTGAGCCACTGAGCCAGGAAACCACCAAACCTCCCACTATACCTGTGACCACACCAGCCAAGAGCGGGGCGCCAGAGGCAAGCGATATACCCAGACAAAGCGGAAGGGCAACCAGAAACACAACAAGACCTGCGGGAATGTCCTTCCCAAGTGTGGCCAGATAGCCCGGCTTATAAACAGCGTTTTTCATATTGTAGCGACAAGGAGTGGAAAGGCTCTGACTCATATCCCTGCGCCAGTTCAAAACCAGCAACAGGTATACGAGTCAGCATACTCACCTTATATCTACAAAAGTACGGGCGGGGTATTAAGCCAGCATTAAAACCACATTAAAATGGAATTAAAATGCGTTTCAGGCTGAAATAAGGCCGTAAGCCTGCGGAAGTTGGAGGGTAACAACCGTGCCTTCGCTCACTTTGGAGACCACTGTAATCGAACCCCGGTGCAGTTTGATGATGCTCTCGGCAAGCGGGAGCCCGATGCCATGCCCGGTGATGTTGCGCACGTTATTCGCCCTGAAAAAAGGCACGAACACATGCTGGAGGTCATGCGGTGCTATACCTAGCCCCTGGTCCGACACCTGCAGCAGCACCTCTTTTATGTTGGCCGAAAGCCGGATAGAGACATACTGCCCCGGTTGCGAGAATTTAGCCGCGTTCTCCAGCACATTCACAATCGCGATCAGCAGCAGCGCCTCGTTGCCCTTCACCATCAGGCGGTCCTCGTCGTCGGGCAGGTTGTCGAAGTCGATGTTATATAGCGCATTAGGTTGCCGCTTGAGGGCCTGGTCGTGGGCCATCCAAAGGATTTCATCGAAGCGCAGGTGTGTCAGCTTTATTTTGGAGGAGTCAATGCTGGCCTGCGCTATCTGCAGCAGACCATTTGAGAGTTCCGCAAGCAGGCGGGCATCCTCCAGGGTGGAGTTGAGCACGCGCTGGTATTCCTCGGGCTCGCGGGGCTTCATCAGAGCCACCTCCAGCTCCCCTATCATGGCGGTGAGCGGCGTCCGCAGCTCATGCGAGGCGCTGGACACAAAGGTGCTCTGCATCTCGAAGGCTTTCTCCAGGCGGTCCAGCATCTTGTTGAAAGTATTGGCCAGGTGCGAGAGTTCGTCTTTGCCGTCGGCGTCGCTCAGGCGCAGGTGCAGGTCAGAGGCGCTTATCTTTTCCACCTCGTCCACCACTTTGGTAATGGGGCGCAGGGCTTCTTTGGCAAATGCCCAGCCGGCCAGCAGCACTACTACCATGGAGCCCAGGAAACCCACAATCAGGATGACCTTAAGGTGCTGCAGTTTCTGCAGGCTATACGCATCCACAGAGGAGGAGAGCACGATGAAATCACCTTCGTTGTCCTCATAATAAAGTCCCACCACTTGCCGCACATCCTGCTCATACTGCACCAGTTTCTCCCGCTTTACCCGGTCCAGCAGGTTTTGGTCCACGTCGAGCCTGCCACCGCCACCAGTGTGGTACAGGGTCCCGTCCGTCTTGTATACCCGCACCACCTCATGCGGCAGCACCCGGTAATAGCTGATTTGGTTGCTGCGCCGGATACGCTCGTTCACCTCATCCGCCTCCAGCACGTGAGCCGCTATGTCGTTGGCGCGCCGCTCAATGCGCTTATAGAAATCGTCTTGCCGGTAAAGCGAGGTGAAGTAGTAGACCACCAGCGAGAACAGCACCATAATCAGGGCGAAGATGCCGGCGAACTGCAGGGTGAGTTTGTTGCGTATCGTCATGCGTCCTCCTGTTCTTTCAGCACATAGCCCATGCCCACCAAGGTATGGATGAGCTTGGTGGGGAAGCCTTTGTCAATTTTTTTGCGGAGGAAGTTGATGTACACGTCAATCACATTGCTGCCGGTATCGAAAGAGGTTTCCCAGACGTTCTCCGTGATATCGACCCGCGACACCACACGGCCCCGGTTGCGCAGTAGGTAGTGCAGCAGAGAGAACTCGCGCGCCGTAAGGTTGATGGGTTTGCCGCTCCGCGTCACGGTTTTGCTACCAAGGTCCATCTCCAGGTCGCTAAGCTGTATTTTCTCGCTCCCGCCGCTTTCACCCACCCGCCTGGCCAGGGCGCGTATGCGGGCCAGCAGCTCCTTGAATTCGAAAGGCTTGGTGAGGTAGTCATCGGCGCCGGCGTCCAGACCGGTGATTTTATCGTCGGTAGCACCCAACGCAGTTAACATAAGAATTGAAACAGAGGACTTTCTCTTCCTGATTTCGCGGCATACCTCCAGCCCGTTGAGGTGCGGCAGGATGATGTCTAGAATAATCAGGTCGTATTCGTTCTGCAGCGCCAGCTTCAGGCCAAAGTTGCCGTCATAGGCTTGGTCCACCTCATAAGACTGCTCCTCAAGCCCTTTTTTGATGAAAGAGGCAACTTTGGGTTCATCTTCTACAAGCAGTATTTTCATCGTTCCTCCCTCCTGGGTTTGCTATACCTTCACAGGAACGCTGGCTCCCGTTTCGTCCGCAAGTTACGATTTGTTCCGAAATACCGTTCCTGGCCGGGTTGTGCTTGCAGCGGTATCTAATTACATTGCGGTTCGTTTAGCAGACTATGGCACACGAGCATCACCACCACGCAGGAGGCCACGGCCATCACCACCACAACGCCACGGATAACATCAAGGTAGCTTTCTTCCTGAATCTGGGCTTCACCGTCATCGAAATTTTCGGGGGGCTCTGGATTAACAGCATGGCCATCCTATCCGATGCGCTCCACGATTTGGGCGATTCCCTGTCGCTGGGGCTGGCCTGGTATTTCCAGCACCTCTCCCAGCGGGGCAGCGACCAGCACTTCTCGTATGGGTACAAGCGCTTTTCGCTGCTGGGGGCAGTCATCAACTCTGTGGTGCTTTTGCTGGGTTCAGGCGTGGTGCTCTGGGTGGCGATTCCGCGGCTGTTCAACCCGGAGCCAGTACATGCGCCCGGTATGATTGGCTTCGCGCTGCTGGGGGTTGCCGTAAATGGCTATGCAGCCCTGCGCCTGCAAAAAGGGGATACTCTGAATGAACGGGTGGCCATGCTGCACCTGCTGGAAGACGTGCTGGGTTGGGCGGCGGTGCTGGTGGGGGGTATCCTGCTTTACTTCTTCGATTTGCCTGTTATTGACCCACTGCTGTCTGTGCTCATCACGGGGTATGTGCTCTATAATGTGGTGCGCAACCTGCGGCAGGGATTACAGATTCTGCTGCAGGGCACCCCGGCCAACATCAGCCTGCGGCAACTGCAGGAGCGCCTGGAGCAGGTGCCTGAAGTAAGGTCCGTACACGACCTGCACCTCTGGACGCTGGACGGCACCAGCCATGTACTGACCATGCACGCCGTGGTGAACGAGAACCTGAATCTGGAGCAGGCCCACGCCGTGAAACAGCGCATACGCACTGCCATGCACAACGAACAGATTGACCACGTGACGGTGGAGCTGGAAATGCCGGGACAGGAATGCAGCCAGCAGGACTGCACCCCGCCACCTGTTTAGTTCTGGTTGAGGTGCACCGCCTCCCGCACTAAATCGCTGAAGTAAACGTCGTCGATGTCTTCGAGAGTGCGCAGTTTGATGTGGGGTAGTTGGCCGTTGCGGCTAACCAGGCGCCTGGCTGGGTCAGAGAGCTCTTTGCCGCGGAAGAACCCGAAATGGATGCCACTGCGGGAAGAGGAGAAATAGCAAACAGGACCGTAAAAGAAATAGCAGGGATTTTCCCAGCGCACGCATTCTTCCAGGTGCGCCGCCGTCTGGTTGATGATGCGGCGCACTGCCTGCGCCAGCTGCTGCTTCTCAGGAGACAATTTGTCGATGTACTCGTCGACTTGGTTGGTAGATATCTTGCTTCTCATACAGGTGTATGTCATGGCCGCTGGCCGGAGCTATAACTTGTGCACCTAAATATACTTATTTTTTAATATTTTGTCAAATATTCCTTTCTTTCGGAGGCTCCCCGAATAAGCCTTGACTACGCTCAAACAAGTCACCTGCGGCTATACCCGCCACTGCTATACCTTTGATTTTAAGGCACTGGCTATACCTAGCCTTGCAGCTGCAACCGATACCGTGTGGTTGATTGTGATTTCTTGTTTTGGATAATATATCAGTACATATAGTTGTCTCATAGCACTACGCTTGCAGGCTTGTGTTACATGTTTCCGCTTGCTAACTGAGAAGTTCTGATGTAGTACTGCTAATCAATTCTCTTTTATACTATACCGCAGCATGAGCCACTTGTTGCAAAAGGTAGGCACACAGGTATACACCGGCAGAGGCCTCATTCTCCTATAGGTAAAATTTGCATGGACAACCGGCTACACCATCTCCAGGTGACGGAGCAGGCGCTCTTCCAACTCGTCGAGTTGGCAGAAACCTTTCACCAACAGCTCGGGGCCCATGCCTCCTTCCACGTACACGCTGGGCAGGTCGGTAACGCCAATCATCTGGGCAAATTCAAACTCCTTTTCGGTAGCGTCAATCACCTCCTCCGCCTCAAACAAGGTATAGAAGAGGTTCTCATGGATTCCAAATGGGCGCACGACCGCGGCCAGCACCTGCGGGTCGGCCAGGTTGAGCCCATCGGCGTAGAAGGCCGAATGCATGGCCCGCAGAACCTCCAGGGTGAGCGCGGGGCGCAGGCGGCGCACCACGTGCAAGGCGCGGCAGGCAGGCTCGGTGTCGTACACGAAGTTGCGGTTCAGAAAGAGGCCGTAGTTGAAAGGCAGGCTGGTGCGCTCCTGCACGCGGTGCCAACTCAGGGCCAGGCGCTCTTTCTCCTCCTGCGTGATGGGAGTCTCGGCGTAGGGGCTTAGGCCGCCGGCCACCACCTCCACCGTCAGGCGTCCATGCCAGAGCGCCCGCAGCCGCCGGATGACGTGTGTAAAGCCGTAGCACCACGCGCACATGGGATCAGTTACGTAAAGAAGCACTGGGTTGTAAGGACTCTGCACCATAGGCAAAAAACACTTTGCTACTTGTTTACCGCACGATGCGGCGAATGGTTGGGGATATTCTTTTTTAGTTGTAAATCATCTTCACGGTCATGCCACCGTCTATAATCAGGTGCTGGCCTGTGATAAACCCGGCTTTATCGGAGCAGAGGAACAGCGCCGCTTCGGCAATGTCTTCGGGTATACCTACCCGCCCCACCGGGTGCTGCTCCTTGTCCTCCTGGGTATGTTGCGTGGCATAGCGGCCGCTTTGCTTCTGCCAGTCGCCCACCTCAATCCAACCTGGCGCGATGGCGTTCACCCGCACCCGGTCCTCAGCCAGGCTCACCGCCAGCGCGTGCGTGAGTGCCTCCAGTCCGCCTTTGGAAGCCGTGTAGGCGAAGGTATGGGGCTCGGACATGAAGGCCCGGGTGGAGGTGATGTTGAGGATGGCCGGGTGGTCTGACTTCCGGAGCAGCGCCAGCGCGTATTTGGCGCACAGCAGCGGCCCCCGCAGGTTCACGGCCAGTACCCGGTCAAAGTCAGTCAATTGCAGCTCGTCGAGGGTGCCATGGAAAGGCTCGCTGATGCCGGCGTTGTTGATGAGCACATCCAGTCTCCCGTGCTCCTCCCCTATCTGCTTCATCATCTGACGCACCTCTTCCTCTTTGGCCACATCGCAGGGAATGAAGGTAGCCTGCAGCCGCTGCTGTGCCTCCTTTCCCGCTTCCTCGTCCTGGTC
Source organism: Pontibacter roseus DSM 17521 (assembly GCF_000373265.1). Taxonomy (GTDB): domain Bacteria; phylum Bacteroidota; class Bacteroidia; order Cytophagales; family Hymenobacteraceae; genus Pontibacter; species Pontibacter roseus. Next base: position 212,510 of record NZ_KB890765.1, on the reverse strand, counting down.
AGCCAAGAGGACCGTGGCATCCGCCTTCGCAAAGGCCTCTGCCATACCTAGTCCGATGCCTTGTGCCCCGCCGGTGATGAGCACCACCTTGCCTTTGTAAGTGATTTCTGACATGATTCCCGAATTGAAAATTGATGATGGCTATACCTGTGCATTCTTAATAGAGGAACTGAGCATGAACCTGGCAGGCAGGTATAGCAACAGCAAAACCCGATAGAGGAACTGAGCATGAACCTGGCAGGCAGGTATAGCAACAGCAAAACCCGCTGCGCCTGCAGGTATACCTGACTGGCAGCGGGTTTTGGTTTACTGGTCTGAAAGGTTTAGCGCTTCTCGAGTTGGCGCTTCAGCTTTTCTTCCACATTCTTGAGTTGCTCGTACCAGTTCTCTCCCTGGTCCTCGGCGAACACATCGTTGCCAGGTATACCTACCCGCATGCTCACCTTTTTGGAGTTGGTGGACTGATTGGCCTCTTCCTTGAAGTATACGTCTATTGAATCTATTTTCTTGGCGTGGCGCTTCAGCTTGGTAATGGTGTTGCGCACATACTGCTGTATGTCGTCTGAAATATTGATGTCCACGGCCTGAACATCTATTTTTATGCCCTCGAAATTCTCTGTGTAATTCATCTTGTATTAATCGGTTTAATGTTGATTTATCTGCGAATCACCTTTTCTGGCAGTCCGCGCTCCTGCAATCTGTCTGTTTTAACGCAAGGTCAGTCGGAAGGTTAAGCTGCCCGCTGCTATACCTGGGCAAGGCATGGTGTGTCTCACACGCTGCATCCGAACGGCAACATATCAGGGTATATTTCGTTTTTTAAGCAGCCAGGTATAACATCAGCCCCTGATGGCCGTACCTGCCACCTCAACCCAATTTTCTGGATACTTAACAGGGAACAGCTAACATAGGACCGTTATGCAGAAGCTACCCATTAACTGGCTTACCGAAGGCATCATCGACTTCGAGTATAAGAAATACCTGCTCCTGGCCTACCTGCAGTCCGTCAAATCTGAGTTCGGACAGCAGCGCCTCTACCCGGTTTTCTCCGACCTCATCATGCACTACCGCAACCTGCTGCAGGTGAAGGAGCACAAAAAACTGGTGTATGAATCGTTTCCGCAGCGCATCACCCGCGCTGACTTTGAGAAGCTGGAGCTGGTGTATGAAAAGATTGTGGCCGATGATGAGACCATGCAGCAGATAGAGGAAATCATCCAGTTTGCCGCCCCCCTCTTCGTGAACGCCGTGGATGAGGGCAAGGAACTCTACAATTTCATAGAAAAGCACCTGGAGATAAACCCTGTGGGCATCACGCCCATGTATTTCAATGAGGGCTACCTGTTCCTGGACGCCTTCCCCGGCAAGGAGACGCAGGTATACGCCTACCGCATCACCGTATTTGAGAACACCTACGAGAAGTACCGCGGCATCAACACCCAACACGTCCGGACGGTGCGGCGCGGCCTGGCCCAGACACATGAGAACCTGAAGATACAGCTCGCCAAAGAGAATCGGGAGCTGCCCAATCCTGCCACCTTCGTGGTGGTGGCCAAGGTGCCCTGCCCGCTGGAGAACGCTTTGCTCCCCATCGCGAAGCGCTCGCTGGTGAAATATGTGGCGCAACTAGCAGCCTAGTCAGACACACCGCTTATTTGCAGGAGGAGCCGAACTTTGCTAATTTCGGCTCCTCAACTTTTGAAGCATAACCAACATGGAGATACACCTGACCCGAGTAGACCAGGACTTTCATTTCGAAGCCAGAGGAGCCGCTGACGTGGCCATCCACCTGGACGCCAACCCCGAGATTGGCGGACACAACCTGGGCGCCCGCCCTATGGAGCTCATGCTCATGGGCCTGGGAGGCTGCAGCGCCATCGACATCATCATGATACTCAAGAAGCAGCGCCAGCCCCTGGAGCGTTTCGACATTAAAGTGACCGCAGAGCGCCAGAAAGTGGAGGAGTTCAACCTTTTCAGCAACATCCACATCCATTTCATGCTGGGCGGAGAATTGGACTCAGATAAAGTAGAGAAAGCGATTGTGCTGTCGCTGGAGAAGTACTGCTCCGTCGCGGCTATCCTCTACAAAACGGCCACGATTACGCATTCCTTTGAGCTGGTGTAGCGGGGAGAGCTTTTTGCTGCTTGCCCGCTGGGTAGTTCCATCGCTTCGCCTGTGCGGCGGGCACCTACTTTTTTCCTTGATGAAAATCGAGGGGCCCTACCCCCAAAGCAGGCAAAAAAATTAAGACGCCCCTTCCTCGGGGACCCCTACCCCCACTCACTGACCGCTCGAACAGTGGAGCGTCAACAGGCGCACCTGGCTGATGCCGCCGCTTTGTGGTTGCTGTGGAAACTCTCCCCTTGAGGGGAGTCAGAGGGGTGTTAAGGCTATACCTACTCTCTGGCCTTCGCCTGCTATACCTGCTCACGCTCCCGTCCTGCCTGCACCCCATTCTGTCATTCCGACGAAAGGAGGAATCTGTTGCCACAGCCACCGCCGGTGCGAGCGCAGCGGGAACGGGCGGTGAAAGCTGAGAGGCTGTTACAGAAGGTGGCTCGCAGAAAAGCCGCATCTGCGCTGGCGCTGGATTCGTAGCCAATAGGGCGTGAGATTCCTCCTTTCGTCGGAATGACAAAATTGACCTATCAAAATTCCCGAGCAGGACTCCCCTCTCGAGAGTGGCAGTTGGCCCCGATTATGTAACTGGTAAAGCAGAGGTATACCTGAGCAAATTAGCCCCACCCCGCTTATCCCAACAGAGCAACCTCCACTCCTCGCTACCTCCGCCCAAATTGCACTAAAATCCTCTGTCTATACTTTCCATCCTATCAATCCCCGCTTTTCACCGACCAAGAACTGATAGGCTATATGTAGCTATTCATATAGAAATGCGGTGCATTGGTATAATCCGTTTTCTGGGCTCGAAAAAGCGGTTTTACTTTGTATCAATCGAAAAGACAGAAGACCGGATAATATGGAAAATATACGTTTACGCCACTTTGAAAAAACTATGAAGAAGAGTCTACTCGCCATCCTCTTGGGCCTGAGCACCGTGCCGGTGCTGGCCCAGGGACAACAGCCTGCCCCGCAACAGCAGCAGGCAACCGCCGCCTCAGGCGCCATGGTGCCGCGCGGCAACGCCACCATCACAGGTACCGTGCTCGACGCCGAGACAAAGAAGCCGGTGGAGTTCGCCACTATCGCGCTCATCAACCCAGCCACAGGTAAGCCCATTGATGGCACCATGGCCGATGAGAAAGGCCGTTTCACCATCAGCAAGGTGGGTGCCGGCAAGTACAAGCTGCAGGTGAGCTTCCTGGGCTATCAGCAGAAACTGGTGGAAGACGTAACGGTTGGCGCCGACAATGCGACTGTGAACGTAGGCGCCGTGTCCATCGCCTCTGATGCCAAGAAGCTGAGCGAGGTAGTCATCACCGGCGAGAAACCCTTGGTAGAAGAGAAAATCGACCGCACCGTGTACAATGCCGATAAGGACATCACCAACGCCGGTGGCAATGCCTCCGACGTGCTCCAGAAGGTACCTTCGCTATCGCTCGACAACGATGGAAACGTACAGCTGCGTGGTAGTTCCAACGTGCGGGTGCTCATCAACAACAAGCCGTCGGCCATCATGGCGGGCAGCGTAGCCGACGCGCTCAAGCAAATCCCGGCTGACCAGATTAAATCCGTTGAAGTGATTACGAGCCCCTCTGCTAAATATGATGCCGAAGGTACGGCGGGTATCATCAACATTATCACCAAGAAAGACGGAGGCCTGCAGGGCGTGACGGGTTCGGTTGGCCTGACAGGGGGCACACGTGGCAGCAACGGCAACGCCAGCCTGAACGTGCGCCGCGGCAAATTGGGTATCAACGGCAACTTCGGTGGCAACATGTTCTACAACAAGGGCAACATGACCAATGAGTTCATCGGCTATGACAATCCGGACACTGTATTTGACCCCAAAAATGAGAATAAACCTTGGGATGAGACCTCTTACGACTTTCAGCGCGGAGAGACCCGTCCGCGAGGAGCCTTCATGAACGGCCAGCTGGGCTTTGAGTACGATTTCAACCCGAAGAACAGCCTGTCAGGCGGTATCCGTACAAACGGGGGCCAGTTCCGGGTGACGAACGACCAGGAGGTATATTCTGAGACGCCTTACAAAACAACCAGCTTCCTCAACGACATCCTCATGCGCAACCAACGCATTGGCACGGACTACAACCTGGACTTCACCCACACCTTCAAGAACCCAGGTCAGGAACTGGCTTTGCTCTCGCTTTATTCTGTGACCAACACTGAGAACCGGATAAACCAGGATTTCTACAACGAGGGAGAGCCGGCTTTCCAGCAGAAGCGCAACACCAACGACGGCGCCAACAAGGAACTTACCTTCCAGGCGGATTACACGCACCCGTTCAAGAACAAGACCATGCTCGAGATTGGCGGTAAAACGATTTTCAGGGATGTGTTGAGCGATGCCTTCTACCGCGACATCTTCCTAGACAGGCCTCATGCCACCAGAACGGATGATTTCTTCTACCAGCAGGATGTGATGGCCTCTTACATGACGTATGGCTTCACCCTGAAGAAGCTGCTGAATGTGAAGTTGGGCGGCCGCTACGAATACACTGATATCAGCGCTGACCTGAAAGGCGACCTACAGGACTACACCACCAGCTACGACAACTTCATACCGAGCGTAGCCTTGTCCTATAACTACAAGCAGAAGCACACCTTCAAGGCGAACTTCACGCAGCGTATACAGCGCCCTTCCATGTTCTTCCTGAACCCTTACCGCCAGGAGCAGACCTCCAACACCTTCGTGGAGGGTAACCCGAAGCTGGACGCTGAACTGACAGACCTGTTCGAACTGGGCTATAGCACCTTCTTCAAGACGACGTCCCTGAACGTGACGGCTTACATGCGCCAGACGGATAACGCCATAGAGCCTATCGCCTCCCTTATCAAAGTGACAGAAGCAGACGGCTCAGAGCGGCAGGCCACACTCCTGACCTTCCAGAACATCGCCAAAAACAAGACCTACGGCGTTTCTCTGTTCGGTAACACCAAGCCGACGAACAACTGGACCATCGGGGGCAGCTCAAACATCTACTTTGTAGACCTCAACAGCGAATACATCGACAACAGCGGCTGGATGTATAACATCAACATGAACTCTTCCTATACCTTCGGCAAGGGCATCAGCGCGCAGTTCAACGGTGGCTTCAACTCACAGCGCATTCAGCTGCTGGGCCGTTTCGCAGCTTTCTCCTACCATGGCCTTGCCATCAAGAAAGAGCTGTTTGACAAGAGAGGCGGTATCAGCCTCGGCCTGGACAATCCGTTCCGCGAGAACATGCGCATGAAGAACGATGTAGTGGCTCCCAAGACGCCGGCCAACCCAAGTGCCTACGAGCAGCACATGCGCATGAACAACTTTAACCGCGGCGTGCGTGTGACCTTCAACTACAACTTCGGTAAGCTGGAGCAGCAGCGCCCGCCTAAGCGCAAGAAGAGCATCCGCAACGACGACGCCAAGCAGGGCGAAGGCAACGGCGTGAATTAAGACACACTACTACCTACCTAATGGAACGCCCCTCCCAAATCGGAGGGGCGTTTTTATTTGAATCTGCCAGGTAGTCGCGCTGTCTCTTGATTCGGAGATTCTCGTAAAAAACTTAGGGGAAGTAGGAAAGGAGGAGAAGGTATGAAAGGCTCTATTTGTTTGCGGTGCTGGCTGCTGCTGTTGCCGCTTATATGCGAAGGGCAGAGCAGGCACTGGGAAGTGGCTGTATCCGGTGGCACGGTACGCAACGTGAAAACGCCGCTACACATCGAGCAGGATGATTTCGAAGATATCCAGTTGGATGCCCGCTACCGCACCGAGCCCTTCAACCCACCGGTATACTACGACATCCGGGTAAGCAGCTGGCGGGAGGCCAAGGGCTGGGAACTCAAACTCACGCACCACAAGCTCATACTAAAGAATCTCACCCCAGACATACAGCGCTTCTCCATCACCGACGGCTTCAATTTGCTCACCCTGAACCGGCTCTGGCACCTCAAAGGTTTTACGTGGTCAGCAGGCGGTGGCATCGTCATCACGCACCCGGAATCCACCATTCGCAACAGGGCTTTTCCCGAAAACAACGGCATCCTGAACAAAGGCTACTACGTCTCAGGACCTACAATCGAGGCGGCCGTGGCCAAACGCTATTACTTTGCGGAAAGGTGGTTTGTACTGGGCGAAGGCAGGGCCACTTTCTCTTATGTGCAGGTACCAATCGCGGATGGCAAAGCAAAAGTGACCAACGCGGCCGCCCACGCACTGGTAGGTATAGGGTACCGGCTAAGCAAGCACCCTGATTAACCAACCAAAAGTCCGCCAACAACTTAGCTATACCTACTCCGTTATATAGTAGATAAACCAACACGTAAAAAGCGATGCACGAGAACGAATATAGAGCCCGAGGCAACTGGAATGAGCTGAAGGGTAAGATGAAACAACAGTACGGCGACCTCACCGACGATGACCTGACTTACAACGAAGGCAAAGAGGACGAGTGGCTGGGCAGACTCCAGCAGAAAACCGGCAAGGCCAAGCATGACCTGAAGCGCTGGATAGACTCTTTGTAAAATCATAAGACCACTTTATAAGCCCCACATCCTGGCGAAAGCCAGATGTGGGGCTTTTTTATTGCCACATATCTCAGTAAAACCTGTGACACAAAGCCGGCTTTTCTAGACTAAGCCCCCTCCCTCTCCCGCAATTTCCCGCAGATTCAGGCACATATATGCAAATTCTTGTATATAAACCTTTCATAATGTAGAAAAATGCTATATATTCCAGAAACAATAAACTTAACGCACCTTTATCTATGGGGAAAAAGCTATTCTTATTCATTTTACCACTGCTTGTCTGCTGGTCAACAAGCGCCTTTTCGCAGGAAAAGGCCGTGAGTGGCCAGGTAACTGACGCCGGGAGTGGCGCCGTATTACCTGGGGTAAGTGTCACCGTGAAAGGCTCCAACACCGGAGTAGCCACTGACATGAACGGCAGCTATCAAATCCGCATACCTGGAACGGATGCCACGCTGGTCTTCCGTTACTTGGGTTACCTGACCAAGGAGGTAGCCGTAGGAAACCAATCGACTGTGAACGTAAGCCTGGCCACCGACACCAAGCAGCTGGGCGAAGTGGTGGTGACCGCATTGGGTATAGAACGGAGCGAGCGCTCCCTGGGCTATGCCACGCAGGAAGTGCAGGGCGAGAACCTGACCTTCACCAAAGAGCAGAACGTACTCGGCTCCCTATCCGGCAAGGTAGCCGGTGTTCAGGTGACCGGGGCTTCCGGCGCCAGCATGGGCGGTACCCAGAAAATCAAGATACGCGGGGTGAACTCCCTCAAGGGCACCGACCAGCCACTGATTGTGGTGGACGGCACCCCTATCTCCAACGCCAACTTCGCCGGGGCTGACCAGGCCGACTTTGGTAACCTGGGCCAGGACGTGAACCCGGAAGACGTAGAATCCATCAACGTGCTCAAAGGACCGGCGGCTTCTGCCCTGTATGGTATCCGGGGACAGTATGGTGTGATTATGATTACTACCAAAAAGGGCAAAAAAGGTCCGAAGCAAGTGGGTGTACAGCTGAACTCCGCTTTCACTGTGGAGCAAGCCGTGAACTTTATGCCGATGCAGAACATGTATGGCGGCGGCTCAAGCCAGACTTGGCGCACGCTTCCTAACGGCGACAAGTATGTGGACATGTCCGTGGATGAGAGCTGGGGACCGAAGATGGACGGCACTCCCGTGCGCCAGGTATACAGTTTCTATCCGCAGGACCCAGAGTACGGCAAACTGACTCCCTTCGTGCCGCACCCGGACAACATCAAAGACTACTACGAGACAGGGTATAACCTGAACAACGGTGTGACCATTACCGGTGGCAACGAGAACAGCACCTTTCGCCTGAGCCTGAACGATACCCGCGTGGAAGGCGTGGAACCGAACACCTGGCTGAAGCGCAACAACGTCGGCGTAAGCGCTGGCCTTGACCTCACCAGCAAACTGAACGTCTCTACCAACATCAACTATGCCCGCAACAACGCCCAGCGTCCGTCACAGGGCTCTGAGTACGGTGCCCGCTACATGGTGCAGTGGTTCCAGCGCAACGTGGACATGAAGCGCATGAAGGACTACAAGTATGACGATGGCACGTTCCTGAGTTGGAACCTGCGCAGGCCAGGTGCCAACGGCGAAATCACCAATTTCAACCCGCTGTACTGGAACAACCCTTACTTTGAAGCCTACGAAAACACCAGCAACGACAGCCGCGACCGCGTGTTTGGCGATGTGGGCCTGACCTATCAGGTGTTGCCTGAGCTGAAGGTGAGCGGTTTTGTGCGCTCCGACATGTATACCCAGAACATCGAGACCAGAACGGCCTTTGGTGGAAGAAGAGTACCAGCCTATACCACTGGCAAGTACCAGGACAGAGCGATGAACTACGAGTTGCTGGCGCAGTACAACAAAGCTTTCGGTGATTTCTCGCTGAATGTGAACGCAGGTGGTAACATCTACGACAGAAGGTATACCTACCTCTATATGGCCTCTGTGGGTGGACTGTCCTCTCCGGGCTTCTACAACATCGCCGCTTCCATTGACCGCCCTGCCACTACTTCCTACCTGCAGCGCAAGCAAATCCGCAGCGGCTTCGGTATGGCTTCCCTGGGTTTCAAGGATACCTACTTCATCGATGCCTCTATCCGAAATGACGTTTCCTCTGCCCTGCCAGAACACAACAACTCCTACTGGTACCCTTCTGTGTCGGGTAGCATGGTGTTCAGCGAGTTGCTGAACTGGAATCCGCTGTCTTTTGGCAAGGTACGGGCGAGTTATGCACAGGCAGGTTCTGATTTGGAACCATATGAAACCATTACCTCCTATAGTGTGGGTACTGTGTATGCTGACCCGGGCCGAGTGACTGCCAACACGCTTTCTGTTCCGGATAACCTGAACAACCCGAACATCAAGCCGTCTTTTGCGCACTCCTATGAGGCAGGTATAGACCTGCGCTTCCTGCAGGGTCGCTTGGGTTTGGACTTCACTTATTACCTGCAGAAAAACAGGAACCAGATACTGCCGTTGTCAGTTTCCGGCACCAGCGGCTTTGGCTCAACCACCATCAATGCCGCTCTGGTTCAGAACAAAGGTATAGAACTGGTGTTGACTGCCACGCCTGTGCAGTCTGACTTCTTCACCTGGAACTCCATCTTCAACCTGAGCCGCAACAGAAGCGAAGTGGTGGAACTGAACGAAGGCACAGACGTGTATCCGCATTACTCTACCACCTATTCCTCTGTTACCACCTACCTCAACTCCTATGTGGGGCAGGCTTTTGGTAGCTTGATAGGGCCAGCGTACCAGCGCGACCCAGCCACGGGCCAGAAGCTGATTGGTGCCAACGGTATGCCATTGTACACCGACGCGACACACGACTTTGGCAGTGTGTTGCCTGACTTTACGGGCGGTTTCCAGAACAGCTTCCGCATCTGGAAGCTCGACCTGAGCGCCATGATTGATTACCAGATGGGTGGCCAGTTCTTCAGCCGCTCCAAAATGCTGGCTGTGCGTACTGGACAAGACCCGCTGACCGTGGCGATGAACGACCGTGGCAAGAACGTGCGTGACGCCGTGGGCGATGGCGGTGGTGTGAAGGTGGAAGGCATCTACGCTCCTGGCACTATCGTGAACGGGGTGGATGTAAGTGGTCAGCCAGCATCCAACTACGTGAATGCGCAATCCTACTACAACACCATTGTGGGCCGTCGTATTTATGAGGATTGGCTGTACGATGCCTCTTATATCAAGCTGCGTGAGCTGCGCCTGGGCTATACTTTGGACAAGTCAGTTATCGGAAAGCTGCCGTTCCAGAGCGTAGGTATAGCGCTTATCTCCCGCAACGTGGCGCAACTGTGGCAGAAAGCCCCGGAAGGCATCGACCCATCCGAAATCTCCACCGGCAGCCAGGCCATCAGCTGGTATGAGTCTGGTCAGGCCAATTCAGTTCGCTCGTACGGAATCAACCTCAACATTACCCTATAATTAGCCTTATGATAAAGAAACTATATATCGTGGCGCTGTCCTGCCTCTTCCTGGCCAGTTGCGACAAGTTTGACGAAGACATCAACGTGGACCCTAACAGGCCCAGCACTGCCTCGGGCACACAGCTGATTGCAAATGCGGCCCTCTCCCTGCCCAGCCTGAGCTCCTCACCGCAGGGCGAGTTCCATGCGCAATACCTGGCCGAGACCCAGTATCCCGGCGCTTCCCTCTACCCCGAAGGTGGCACCAGCTTCTACTGGCTATACCAGGGCCCACTCATGAACCTCGAGACGGTACTGACCTCCGAGACCCTGAGCGCCACCGAGGGACCTGTGGTGAACCAGCTGGCGGTGGCCAAAATCCTGAAGGCCTATTTCTTCTGGCATGTGACCGACCGCTGGGGCGATGTGCCCTACACCGATGCTCTGAAAGGCTCCACCAACTTCACGCCGAAGTACGACACGCAGGAATCCATTTACAACAACCTGTTCCAACTGTTGGATGAGGCGAATGCCCAGATAACGGCCGGCAACATCACGAATGACATCATCTATGGTGGTGACATCAACAAGTGGAAGCGCCTGGGTAACACCGTGCGTATGCTGATGGCGCTGCGCCTGTCGGAGGTGAACCCTACCAAAGGGGCCGAGGAATTCAACAAAGCGCTGGCTGCCGGCATCATGACCTCCAACGCCGATAACCTTGTGTTCAAGCACCTGCTGGACGCCAATAACCAGAACTACTGGTTCGGGCAGGTGTCTAACCAGAACCGTGAGTGGTGGGCGCTGACCAAGACGCTGGTGGATGAGATGAAACCGGTAAATGACCCAAGACTTGCCGTATATGGTGCTCCGACCAAAACCACACAAGAGTACATCGGGCTTCCTTACGGTACCGTGCAAGGTCTTCCAAACGTGACCAACTATTCGCTGCTGGGACCAGCCATCTGGGCACAGAATGCGCCGGTATACCTGGTGACTTACGCGCAAGCGCTGTTCGCCAAGGCAGAGGCAGCCAAGCGCGGCTGGATAGCCGGTGGCGACGAAGAAGCAGCAGCCAATTACAATAAGGCCATCGAGCAATCGCTGCTGCAGTGGACGGGCAGTGCCGCCAACGCAACTGCATTCCTCAGCCAAGAAGGTATTGCCTACGACCCAACCACCGGCATGGAGCAGATTGCGACGCAGCGCTGGGTGCACCTCTTCATGCACGGCTACGAGGCCTGGGCGGAGTGGCGCCGTACGGGCTATCCTGACAACTTGGTGGCCCCTGACGGAAAAGAGGTGCCAACACGACACAGCTACCCCGACAACGAGGCTTTCAACAACACCTCCAGCTACAACGAGGCCCTGCAACGCCAGTTCGGCGGGCAGAACAGCCTGTATGGCAAAGTTTGGTGGGATAAGTAAGAAGAGTGGAATAGTTAAGTAGTAAAGCAAAAGCGCCGTTTCCGAAAGGAAGTGGCGCTTTTGCTTTTGCAGAGTAGGCAATTAACTTTTAAACCTTTGCCAACAAAAAAGCACTTACATCTGTACGACATAAGTGCTTGATTTTCTGTGGGCCCACCTGGAATCGAACCAGGCACCTACTGATTATGAGTCAGTTGCTCTAACCGAATGAGCTATAGGCCCGTTCCCTTTAAAAATGCCCTTCTGACAGAGCTTTCTTTGATTTGGGAGTGCAATTCTACATATTTGTATTGAGAATTTCAAATACCAGACTAAAATATTTTCGTGGACCTGAAAGCTGTAAAGAACATCATCTTCGACCTCGGCGGGGTCATCATCAACATCGATTACGACAAGAGCATACGGGAGCTGGAGCAGTACTGTCAGCATGGCCATACCATTGAGTACAGCCAAAAGGCACAGTCCCAGCTGTTTGACCTCTTCGAGACCGGCAACAGCAGCCCCGAGGGCTTCCGTGCACAGCTGCGCCAGACCTACCACCTGGACGCCACCGATGAGCAGATAGATGCTGCCTGGAACGCCATGCTGCTCGACATTCCGGCCGAGCGCATTGAGCTGCTGCGGGAGTTGGGCAAGAAATATCGCATCTTCCTGCTGAGCAACACCAATGCCATCCATATGAAGCGCTTCAACGAGATGGTAGAGCACAGCTTCACCATACCGAGCCTGGACTCGCTCTTTGAACAGACTTACTACTCGCACCTCATCGGGCAGCGCAAGCCAGACGCCATCGTGTTTGAGCAGATACTGGAGCAGAACGGACTGAAGTGCGAGGAGACGCTGTTCATCGACGACAGCATCCAGCACATCGAGAGCGCGAACAAGGTTGGCCTACAGACCCTGTTTCTGAAACCGCCATTGACCATCAACCAGGTATTCAAAGATGCTGTTGTCTAAGCAGCAGCGCGGCTATACCCTGCACCTGCTTCTTTTTTGCCTCACCCTCCTGACCACCACCATAGCGGGGGCGGAGTGGCGGTATGGCAAGCTGTTCTTCCTGGGTCCCGAGGGCTTCGCCAGTACGGGTACCTTCACCTGGGCGGAGTTGGTGGGCGGGTTGTACTTCTCGCTGCCTTTCCTGGGCGTGTTGACGGTGCATGAGTTCGGGCACTACTTTACGGCCAAGCACTACCGTACCAACGTCACACTTCCCTATTACATTCCGCTGTGGTTTGGCATCACCTCCACTATCGGCACGATGGGGGCCTTCATCCGCATCAAGAGCCGCATCTTTTCAAGGCAGCAGTTCTTCGATATAGGTATAGCCGGGCCGTTGGCTGGCTTTGTGGTTGCTATACCTTTGCTGATTTACGGTTTCACGCACCTGCCGGAGCCGGAGTATATCTTCAGCATCCACCCGGAATACCAGCGGTTCGGGCTGGACTACGCGCAGCATGTGTACCAGGGCGAGGGGAACTTCGCGTTGGGCAAGAACATGCTGTTTCTGTTTTTTGAGCGTTTTGTGGCAGACCCGGCGCTGGTACCGAATTCTTATGAGGTCATCCACTACCCCTTCCTGTTTGCCGGCTACCTGGCCCTGTTCTTCACGGCACTCAACCTGCTGCCCATCGGCCAGCTAGACGGTGGACACGTGCTCTACGGCCTGATTGGGTATAGACGTTTTAACCAGCTCTCCCCTGTCTTCTTCAGTATGTTCATCGTGTATGCGGGCCTAGGTGTGATTTCGCCTTACAACGAACCGCTGTGGGCCGATGAGCTGCTGGTGGTGTATGTGCCTTTTGTGTTCTGGGCCTTCCGGGGGATATTCCATAACTACCGCACCGGCTTTATGGCGGCGCTGGCGATGCTGTTGCTGCAGTACAGCCTGGCCGAGACGTTCCCGGAGTGGGCGGCTTATATGTGGGTATGGCCGGTTTACCTGCTATACCTGTTCTTCGTACTAGAGCCTGCTACCCCGAATCTGCGCTATACCCTATACCTGGTGCTGGTGGTGCTTGCTACGCAGGTGCTGGTTTCGATTGTGTTCCCGGATGTGGACGGCTACAGTGGCTGGCTGTTGTTCGGTCTGCTGCTCTCGCGGCTCATGGGCATTTTCCATCCCTCCTGCCCGAATGAGGCACCGCTGACGCCAGGGCGTAAAGTGTTGGGTATACTGGCCTTCGTGATTTTCCTGATTTGCTTCAGCCCGCGCCCGTTTATCATTGAGTAGACAGCACTGGGGCCTACTTCCATGCTCCTTCGAAGGGGGAATCACTTGTACGAATCCCATTAAGCATTATTGTCATTCCGACGAAAGAAGGAATCTCACGCCCTATTGGCTACGAATCCAGCGCCAGCGCAGATGCGGCTTTTCTGGGGACGGCTAGAAAGGGAATATAGGAGAACGCTGGGTGCGAACCGGCTCGCATCTTTCACCGCCGGTTCCCGCTGCGCTCGCACCGGAGGTGGCTGTGGTAACAGATTCCTCCTTTCGTCGGAATGACAGTAGGAGATGGAATGATATGGGAGCGTGAGCAGGTATGCCAGGCACAGGACAGGGAGTAGGTATAGACCGCCGGCTGGTATAGCAAGACATGCTTTACCGCCGCCGTTACGGAGCAGCGACATCAGCCAGGTGCGCCAGCGACGATTTTTTGTCTGAGCGGTCAGCGAGTTTAAAAGCGTCTTGATTCTTTTGCTTACTTTGGGGGTAGGGGCCCTCGATTTTCATCAAGGAAAAAAGTAAGGCCCCGCCGGCCAGGCGAGGCTATGAAACTAATCAGCGAGTGAACCGCAATAGCCGGTGCTACGCGAGTTGCAAACCGTCCACAAGTGTGACCACAAGTTACCGCTTCGCTCAAACCTGCGGAATCGGAGGGCATAAAAAAGCCCTCCCCTGTTCTTAGGAGAGGGCAAGGGAAGTTTTCCAACTACCCGTTATACGCTGTGATGCCACCTACCAAATTGCGGACGTTGCTGAAGCCCTGCTGCTGCAGGAAGGCTTTGGCGGAGGCGGATCGCATGCCGGATTTGCAATGCACGATGACTTCCTGTTCTTTGTAATCCTCGAGGTCGTCCAGGCGCTGTGGCAGGGCGCCCAGGGGAATGTTCTGGGCGCCGGAGATTCTCGTTTCCTGGTGCTCCCAGTCTTCGCGCACGTCTATGATAACCGGGGTCTCCCCTTTGGCAAGACGCTCTTTCAGTTCTTCTGCTGTTATGTCTGCTGTAATCATGGTTTCGTTAGTATAAGTTTGGAAGTGAATGTATGCTTGTCTGTTTCAATGCGGAGGGTATACAGCCCGGGAGCCAGTTGCGGCAACTGGACCGGCCCGTTTCCTGCTGACGCCCTATACTGGAAAGCCTCCCTCCCGGTTACGTCATACAACGTGAGCAGCCTGTACTCCCCACTGATGTGGAGCAGGCCCGAAGATGGATTGGGGTATACCTGCACCCGCTCTGCTTCCGGCACATCCTCCAGGCCCAGGGCCTGCCCAGTCATGACGGGGCGCAGCATCACAGAGCCAGCTAGGGTCGAGTCCTTTAGCCAGCCGTTCAGAGTGCTGAACAGGAAGCGGCCGCCTGCCGCCTCGCCGTTGCGGTCAAAACCGACATTGAGGAACAAAGTGCCTGACTGGCTCCAGCCTGCGTAGAAGCGCTCTTCCACCGACACGGGCTCCGACAGTTCCACCTCATAGAATGTGTTCAGCCCTTCGGTATACTGCACCTGGAACGCCTGCTCATGCAGCACAAGGCCCGGAGCCCCGTTTTCATCTGCCCAAATCTTGAACGTAATAGAAGTATTGCCCAAGTTGCTGCCCACGCGTGGGAAATGTACCCGGAATGCCCGCACCTGGTCCGGCAGGCTCAGGTCGAAGCGCTGGGCCACCTGGGTGGCGCTGCTGGAGGACACGAAGCTGAAGCCTTCTTCGGCGGTGCCGTCATCGTAGGCAAAGTAGTCACTGAATTGGGTACTGCGGTAGGTGCTGTCATTGGCACGCTGCTGGGCGTTCTGCTCTTTGGTGTCGAGGAGGAAGCCGTGCTGCAGCGTGAAGTCGCCTTGGGTCAGGGCCAGGTTGGTGATGAGGGGCGCTCCTTTCACCTCATACTGCCGTGCTTGGTCGGGCAGCAGCCCCTGCTCCCGCAGGAAAGTGTCAGCGGCGGCGGTGCCTGCCTTTTGGATGAAACCGCGCCAGCCGATGGCTCCCGGCAAATCGCCCAGGTTGTTCACGGTGGCCGTCACCTCCTCGCTCAGGTATAGCGCCGGGTTGGCCAGGAACTGCCGGGCAGGCATGGCGGTGTAGCCTTTGAGCAGCGGCGAGACGCCCCGGCTGATGCCGATGTCGCGGGTCGTGTTCTGCCCTTTGCGGCGGCTACGGTCCAACTCCACATAATCTAAGTTCCAGACGTCGAGCATGCCGCTGCGCACGCCTTCGTTCCGGAAGCGAAACTGGAAGTCGTTGTGCAGGAAGCGTTGCTCTCTAACTGCCACAAATGCCTGTGCAAAATCCGTCACGGTACCCACTCCCGTCTGCTGCCATACCGCCTGCCATACCCCGGAGGCATCCTTGAACTCCAGTTGCAGAAAACGGCTGTTGTTGCTGGTGCGGTCCGGCACATTGCCCAGCCCACCAGACTGCCAGTAAAAGCTCAGGTACACCGAATCAGCAGGGCTCAGTCCGCCTAACAAAATAGGTTGTGAGGTGAGGGTGTCGCTTGGGCCGGCGGTGTTGGCTCCATAGGCCTCCCCGTTTTCATCCAGGCCATCGAAGCTGGCCACATTGCGTGTGACCGGGCGAAGTGCGAAGCGGTTGTTGACGTACACGCCGCCGTTCACCCAGCGGCTAGGGTCAGGTGCGTTGTTGGATGCAGCGAAATCATCAAAAAAAGGCAATGCCAGCGCAGCGGCCTGTGTTCGCAGGGTGGCTTGTCTGGCATGGGGAGTATGAGCCTGGCGCTGCTGGTCGTGCTGCAGGGGCGTGAGGACCACTTGGGCCATGGCTCCCGCGCAGCAACAGAGAAAGACAAGGGTAAGCGCCAGCTTCATTCTCATAAGCATTGATGGTTGTAAAAACGCCCGCCCGGTATAGGGGCAGGCGTTTGTTGGTTAGTCTATACCTGGTACGGGCGCATCGCCTGCCACCCAGAGGTCTACGAGTTCTCCCATCCGGATTTTGGCTCCCACCTCAGCGATGGGGCGCTGCCGGATGATGTTGCCGTCTGCCTCGCCACTTCCCTGTACGTAGATGATGTTGCCAATCTGCAGCCCCTGCCCTACCAGCAGCACCGATGCCTCATCCAGTGGCATACCTACTACGCTTGGAATTTCAAATTCGGTGTTCCCCAGGCCATCTCCCACATGCAAATCTACCAGAGAGCCCTTCGGTACCAGGTCGCCCGGTTCCACTTCTTTGCCGTTTACGAACTGCTTGAGCACCGCGCCATGCTGCAAATCGGGTACGTTGGTGATTTTGCCTTTGCGCAGGTTGTAGCTTTTCAGGATGAGCTCCGCGTTCTTCACCGACCCGTCAATCAGCTTCGGCATCTTGATCATCGGCGGATTCTTCATGTTGATGCTGATGTAGATTTTCCGGTTTTCCTTCACCTTGGCTCCCGGGGCCGGGTCCTGCGTCAGAATCTCGAAAGGCTTGCGGTCGGATTGGTAGGTAGAGTCGTTCACGAAATAGCGCAGGCTCTGCTCCTCCAGGTAGTTCTCCGCGTCAGGCAGCTGCATGCCCGTTATCTTAGGCACAGAGATGCTTTCGCCATGGTTGGTGGTCTTGGGCAGGTATAGGTAAAAGAAGCCAAAAATCAACAGGGCCACAATGACACCCATGATGGCCAGGTGAATCAGCACACCTACAAATGAATTCGATTTTAACATCTACTTTAATTGGTAATTGTTAGAGGGTTAGCTAGTTGAATGGTTCTCAATCCACACAACGCTGTAACGCTTCTTTCTCTTGTTTGAATGTATGATTGGTACTAGCTTCCCTTTTATCGTTCATCCTTTTTTGTCATTTCGACGATAGGAGAAATCTGTTACAGAGTGTAGCTATCTAAGATTCCTCCTATCGTCGGAATGACAATAGTATAGTAACACCTAAATGAGCGCCTTCATCTTCGTGCGCTCTATACCAAAGGTGAGGATGCGGTCGATGAACTCGTATGGCTTGTACCCGTTGATGGCCGTCTGGTGGAAGATGCAGGTAGCCGGCGTCATACCCGGCAGGGAGTTCACCTCGATGATGATGGTCTCCACCTCGTCGTTCTCCAGTACGCGCACAAAAGCGTCGATGCGGGCGTAGCCTTCTATCTGCAGAATCTGCGCCACGCGCTTCAGGTCTTCCTTCACCTGGTCCGAAATACGTTGGCGGCGCTCCGGGTCAGCGGCATAGCGCGCCGGAGTGATGTTCTGGCCTTCTCCGGCCAGGAACTTCTCTTCCAGGGACAGCACCTCTCCTTCTGCCAGTGCCTCCGACGCTTCAAACACCTCGTATTCCACGGTGCCGTCCGGGCTATACCTGGTGAGCAGACCTCCGGTTATCTCCAGGAAGTGCTTCGCACCGTTGCGGCTGATGAGGGTTTCCACCAGGAAGCCTGCCTTGTTCGGGAATTCCTCCTTGAAACCCAACGAAAGCGTGCGAGCGCATTCCGTGTCCAGTTCCTCCATCTCTCTAAAGATAAGGGTTGTGAACGCCTCCAGCTCCGCACGGTTCTTTATCTTCTTCACTGCTGAGCTGCAGCCATCGTCGGCTGGCTTGGCGATGAAAGGATATGGAAACTCCGCCTCTATACCTTGGAAGAAGGCTTCTTTGTCGGCTAGCCAGTCTTCTTTCATGGCCATGCGGTGCTTGGCTACCGGAACGCCGTGCTTGGCAAGGATTTCGTTGGTTTCGTACTTGTTGATGGTTATCTGCGAGGAGCTGATGCCAGAACCGTTGTACGGGATATACAGCTTCTCCAGTTCCTGCTGCAGGGCACCGTCCTCACCCGGACGACCGTGCAGCGCAATAAACACCGCATCAACCAGGTTCTTGAGCTGCGTATAGCTGATACGCTGCGGCTCCTCCAGACTGCGGCCCGTGTACTTGCGGGTGATACCTTCCGCCTCCTGTATGATTTCCTGCAACACCGGATGCGGCTTTCCGCCCTGCTCAAAATGCTGGATTTTCTCCCTGATGTCATCGGCATTGTCCTTCAGCATGATGTTGATGGGGATGCTGTAGAGACGGTGGGACTCGTTGCTGCCCGTCAGGAAGATAGGCAGCGGCTCGTATTTGGTGGAAGAGGAAAGCTTCTCATAAATGTTACGGCCGCTCTCCACCGAAATGTGACGCTCCGAAGAGTAGCCGCCCATAATCACGCCCACACGAATCTTGTCGTGGCGGTGCGCGTTCTCCTCGCGTATGGCAATGTCAAGTTGCTGTAGCAACCTGGTCAGCGTTACAGTGTCCTTGCCCGATTTCAGTCGCTCGGCCACCGAGGTGCGGATGATGTAGGTCAGGAACTGCGACGGGTTCAAACCAATCTCGGCTGCCTGGTGGAAGAAGAACGACGACGGCAACATACCCGACGTTGTGTTCGGGTCGTTCAGGAAAATGTCGCCGGCCTCGGTGATGAAGCCATCCAGACGAGCATATACGTTAAAGCCCAGGTCCACGAACAGCTTGCTGCAGTTGCGCCGTATCTGCTGTATCTGCTCCGTAGGCAGGTTTATCGGTGTTATTTTGCGGGCTAGCCCCGGCAGGTATTTCGAACGGTAATCGAATACCTCATTGCCTTTCACAATCTCAGTCGGTGGCAAGGCAATAGGCTGACCAGCTTCGTCCTGCACCACGATGCAGGAGAACTCGCGCCCTCTGATGAAGGCCTCTACCAGCACCTGCTGCTCATGCTCCACGCTAGTGAGCGTGATAGTTTCAGTGGCGGTGGTCGCAAAGGTATGGTTGATGTGGTTCAGCAGTTCCTCCGGGTGGTACAGGATGGTGCCATTCTCCAGCACAACCGGCATGCCGATGCCCTCGCGGATGTCCACGAGCTGCTTCATGCTGGCCACCTGCTTCTCCTCACCCAGCGCCAGCCAAGCTGTTTTGTAGATGTTCTTGGTAAAGAAGCTGCGGTCCATGCCCTGCTCAAACAAGGTATAGTCATGCTCTTTAACAATGGAAACTCCGATGGAGGAACCTTGATGCGGGGCCTTGAGCACAAGCGGCAGACCCAAATCCGCTACCAGCGACTCAAACAGCTGCTGGCGGTTCTCCTGCTGCTTCCACTCGGCGTACTGCACCTTGCGGTAATCCGGCGTCGGGAAACCGTGCTGCTTGAGCAGCTCCTTCTGCGCCGCCTTGTCGATGCCGATAGCCGATGGCAAAATACCGGAGCCGGAGTAAGGTATATGGTACCACTCCAGCAGGCCCTGAATGCTGCCATCTTCGCCGTAAGGCCCATGCAGGGCCAGGAAAGCGAAGTCGAAATGATTACGGAACTCGTGCGGCAGCAGGCGATTGCCCGCTTTGGCAATGATGCGGTCCTGCTCCTCGATGCTCAGCTCGCCCATGGATTCCAGGTATATCTGCAGCCCGTGCTCGCTTTCCGGCAACACCTCCACCGGCGGGTAGAAGTCGCGGATGGTGCCTTTGTAGATGTACTGCCAGTCCAGCAAAATGAAGTTGCCCAGGCTGTCAGCAAACACCGGAACGGCCTCGAAAAGCGCCTTGTCCAGGTTATCGTATACCGTGCGGCCACCTGCAAAGGATATCTCCCGCTCACGCGATGGTCCGCCAAAAATTATTCCTACTCTCATGGTATGCAAAGGTAACAAATACGTGTGTATTTTGAGGGGCAAAAGTTACTGGAAGCTTTTGGAAATACATAGCAAAATCCGGTTTTATGCTGTTATCAGGTATAGCCATCGGGGAATCAGGTGTTGCACCATCGGTCTGGCTCCAGCCGTTGGCCCGGTATAGGTACTGTAAGAGCTGTTCATCTAGACTTTCCTTCTATTAATTTAACTTCCCCACAGTGGAGTGGAATCGGGAACGTTTGTCACCCTCCTGCCCCCTTCGAAGGGAGACATTTCCTGCACTTGATTTGTCATTTCGACCTTAGGGAGAAATCTGTTACCCTTAGGGCCGTACATCCAGCGCCAGCGCCGATGCGGCTTTTTATAAGGGCTCAGATGGACAACAGCAGAGGCATACGTGTGAAGGATACCAAGTGCAAAACGCCCTCGCATTTTCCACCGCCAGTCCCCGCTGCGCTCGGACTGACGGCATACAGGTACCAGATTCCTCCTTTCGTCGGAATGACAGGAACGGGTGGGCATGATTGGAGCGTGTGCGGGCATAGGTATAGGATAGGTATGGCCGGGTCCAACCACCCCTGGCCCCTCCTTGTCTAAGGAGGGGAGTCGGCCACTGCTGCTAGTTAGGTTTAGGCGTTGTTGCTACTCGTTTTCTCGAATGATTAACCCACCCCTACCCCTCCGAGGAGGGGAATTTCCGCACAAATAGGTATAGCTGTATTCATCATAGTTGGCAGGTATAGCAAGGCATACCCGCACGGCAGCTACAAAGGTATAGCTTCAGCCAGGTGCACTTATCGACGATTTTGTGTTTGAGCGTCAGCGAGTTTAAAAGCGTCTTGACTTTTTTGCCTACTTTTTTTGTCAAGAAAAAAAGTAGGTGCCCGCCGCACAGGCGAAGCTATGAAACAAGAAAGGTATAGGTATAGGATAGCAGCATCTACTCCAGCCAGGTATAGCTATACCTGCACAGCGGGCCAGTGGCCCCACCCTAGATAAGCCTGAAAACAAATCATAGCCTTTTCACTATATTTGTCTTGTCATTTCGGAATTCCGGAAACAAAAAAACCGCAATCACGAAAAACGAGTAACGACTAACGATATAACGACAAACTTCATGAGAACAGTAGACACGTATAACTTTGCCGGCAAAAAAGCACTGGTTCGGGTGGACTTCAACGTACCCCTGGATGCTGACTACCGCATCACCGATGACACCCGCATCCGGGCGGCGGTGCCGACTATCCAGAAAATACTGAGCGACGGTGGAGCCGTGATTCTGATGTCGCACCTGGGTCGACCAAAATCAGGTCCGGAGGAAAAGTACTCGCTGCGGCACCTGGTGGACCGTCTTTCCTCAGAGTTCAACACCAACGTGAAGTTTGCCGCTGACTGCATAGGCCCTGAGGCCGCGCAACTGGCCCAGGAGTTGCAGCCAGGCGAAATCCTGCTGCTGGAGAACCTGCGCTTCCACAAAGAGGAGGAAAAAGGCGACCCGGATTTCGCCAGAGAGCTGGCACAGCTGGGTGATGTGTACGTGAACGATGCCTTCGGCACCGCGCACCGCGAGCACGCCTCCACGGCCGTGATTGCCCGCTACTTCCCGAACGACAAAGTGATGGGCTACGTGATGCACGCCGAACTGGACAACGCCCGCCGCGTGCTCGACAACGTGGAGCGCCCTTATACCGCCATTATGGGTGGTGCCAAGATATCGGACAAAATCCAAATCATAGAGAAGCTCATGGACAGGGTGGACAACCTGCTAATTGGCGGCGGCATGTCCTATACCTTTGTGAAAGCAGATGGCGGCCAAATCGGTTCTTCGCTGGTGGAGGCCGACAAAGTGGACCTGGCTGCCCGACTGATTGCCATGGCCAAGGAGAAAGGCGTAAACCTGATGATTCCGGTGGATTCCATCATCGCCGATGAGTTCAGCAACGACGCCAACGTCGACACCTCCCTGAGTCATCACATCAAACCGATGTGGATGGGCCTCGACATAGGACCAAACGCCCGTGAAATGTACGCTGATGTGATTCGAGACTCCAAGACCATCCTTTGGAACGGACCTATGGGTGTTTTCGAGATGTCGAATTTCTCGGTAGGAACAGAGGCCATTGCGGACGCCGTGGTAGACGCGACCCGCCGCGGTGCTTACTCTCTGATAGGCGGCGGCGACTCTGCTGCCGCTGTGAACAAATTCGGCTACGCAGACCGCGTGTCCTACGTGTCGACAGGCGGCGGTGCGCTGCTGGAGTACATGGAAGGCAAAACGCTTCCGGGTGTGGCCGCCATCGAGCGCGACGATTACTAAGCGCTTGCTTTTCAACTAAAGGCATCCGCTATACCTGTAACATACTGAGTGAGGTCACATTAAAAAGTTGATGAATCCCCTGCTGCTACCAAGTGGCAGGGGATTTTCACGAATAACAACCAGCCTCACCCTACGACAACCCATTTCACTTTAACCTACTCTTCCTGTATCACTGACGCTGTCAATTGGAAGACCTTACACTTAGCCAAAGACTACACATGAGAATCTATACCTTGTTTCTGGCGCTCCTGCTCCTGGGTCCTGCTACGGCAGTGGCCCAATCCGAGGAAGGCAGCAGCGCTCCCCAGTTCAGTTTCAAGAGAGGCGTAGGCGTGGTGGCGCCTGATACTGCCTTTTCGGTGAACATGCGCTTCCGGATGCAGAGCCGGGCCGTGTACAACACCATCTCTAAAGATGATTTTGGCGTGTCGGAATACGAATTGCGGGTGCGTCGCCTGCGGCTGCGCTTCGACGGGTTCATGTACTCCCCCAAACTGACGTATAGCGTTCAGCTTTCCTTTTCCCGGGGCGATATGGACTGGAGCATGCGGGACCAATCCAACATCAACACCAGCCCCAACGTGGTGCGAGATGCCGTTGTCCACTACCGTCCCAATGACCGATGGCAGTTTTCGTTTGGGCAGACCAAGTTGCCTGGCAATCGCCAGCGCGTCGTCTCCTCCGGCGAGCAGCAGTTCATTGACCGCTCCATCGTGAACGGACTCTTCAACATTGACCGTGACTTTGGTTTCCAGTCGGTATACAGCAACAACCTGGGTGGCCTCCATTACCTTTTAAAGGGAGCCGTGATATCCGGCGAAGGGCGTAACGTGTTCACCACCGACAGGGGCCTCTCTTATACCGGTCGGATAGAGCTGCTGCCTTTGGGAGAATTCACCAACGGCGGCGACTATTTTGAGGGGGACCTGGAGCGCGAACCAACCCCGAAGCTGTCGTTGGCGGGAGGCATGAACCATAATGAGAACGCCCGCCGCACCGGAGGACAGACCGGCCGCGACCTCTACCAGGAGACCGACATGCAGACCTACTTTCTGGACGGCCTACTCAAGTATAGGGGTATGGCACTCTACGCAGAATACATGGCCCGGGAAGCCGATAATCCGTTCACCTTCAACCCTGCCGGCGATACCCGCTACATCCTGACCGGACACGGCCAGAACTACCAGTTGAGCTACCTGTTCCAGAACAACCTGGAAGTGGCCGGTCGCTACTCGCGCATCACCCCGAATCAGGAAGTGCGGACGGTGGAGAACACAGAGGAAGCCTACATAGCCGGCGTCACGAAGTACCTGCGCCGCCACCGGGTCAAGCTGCAGGGCAACCTGGCCTACCACTCCCTCAACGCCTTTTCGCCCGTAAACGATGACTACCACTGGTCGGCTGCCTTTCAGATAGAATTGGGCATTTGACGTATGCGGCAAAAGGCCAGGTGCAGACTATACCTGCTGCCATACCTGAGCGCCTTGAGTGAAAGTACAGGTATAGATTGCGTATTCAGAATAATGTACGGATAATTGCACGCTATTCAGAAATCATGGAAGAACAGAAGAACAACCCCCTGCACGGCAAAACACTGGAGCGCATCCTGGTGCAGCTCGTAGACTACTATGGCTGGGAAGAGCTGGGGTATAAAATCAACATCAACAGCTTCAACGTCAACCCGAGCATCAACTCCAGCCTCAAGTTCCTGCGCAAGACCCCCTGGGCCAGGCAGAAAGTGGAAGAACTGTATGTCAGGACTTTTGCGTAACCCAACCCCCACTACAGATTTTATATGAAAGACTACAAGAAATACTACATCATACCGGCTGCGCCTGAAGAGGTATACGCCGCCCTCACCAACCCCAACACCATTCAATTGTGGACAGGTGACCCTGCCGAGATGTCTACTGAGCCGGGTTCTGAATTTTCATTGTTCGAAGGCAACATCGTGGGCAAGAACCTGGAGTTTGAAGAAGGGAAAATGTTGGTACAGGAGTGGTACTTCGGCGACCAGCAGGACAAATCTATCGTGACCATCAAGCTGCACCCGCACAAGCAGGGCACCTCCGCCGAACTGCGCCACCTCAACATACCGGATGAGGACTACGAGGACATCGTGGAAGGCTGGAACGAGGCCTATTTCGGCGCCTTGATTGAGTTTTACGAAGAGGACTAACCGCGCCTATGCTGAAGCCAAGCACCATTCTCGTTTTCCTGTCGCTCTGCCTCCTGTTGCTCTCCCGCTGCAGCCCTGTGGCCGAGCGGAGCAGCGCGACAGAGGTTATCCCGTTTGAGGTAGAGGAAGCCACTATTGCCGACATACACCAAGCTTTCCGGGAGGGCAGTTGCACCTGCGAACAGCTGGTGACGACGTACCTGCAGCGCATCGAGCAGTACGACAAGCCAACCAAGCTCAACGCCATCGTGGTGACGAACCAGGAGGCGATTGCCGCTGCCAAGGCACTGGATCAGGAGTATGGCAAAACGAAACGCCTGCGCCAGCTGCACTGCATCCCGCTCATCGTCAAGGACAACTACAACACCATCGGGCTGCAGACGGCGGCTGGCTCGCTGGCCATGAAAGGCTTTATACCCGAGGAGGACGCCTACCAGGTGCGGGTGCTGAAAGAGGCGGGTGCCATCGTGCTGGCCAAGTCCAACATGGCGGAGTGGGCCTTTAGTCCAATGGTGAGCATCAGCTCCATCGCCGGCGAAACCCTGAACCCCTACAACCTGCAACACGTGCCGGCCGGCTCCAGTGGCGGAACCGCAGCGGCGGTGGCGGCCAACCTGGGCACCGTCGGCCTCGGCACCGATACCGGCAACTCCATACGTGGACCCTCTTCGCACAATGCGTTGGTGGGCTTCCGCTCCACCCTGGGCCTCACCAGCCGCCATGGCATTGTGCCGCTATACCTGCGCAACGATGTGGGCGGCCCCATGGCGCGTACCGTGGAGGATGCCACCAAAATTCTCGAAGTGATTGCCGGATATGACCCCAACGACCCGCTTACTAGGTATAGCCAGGGCAAAGTACACCAGAGCTATACCCAGTTTCTGGATAAGGACGGCCTGAAAGGAGCCCGCATCGGGGTGCTGCGCACCTTGAGCGACAACAACCCCGACCCGCAGGTGCAGGCCCTGTTTGAGCAGGCCATCGCTGATTTGAGGAAACTGGGTGCCGAGGTGGTGGACTCCGTGGAGATAATAGACTTTGACAGCCTGCGCCAAGACCAGTGGTGCGCTGTTTTCCTGGAGGACATCAATGCATACCTGGCATCACAGGGAGAGAAAGTGCCGGTCAGGAGCCTGGAGGAAATAGTGGCCTCGGGCAAGTATTCGCCTTACATCAAAGAGAACCTGCAGTATTTCCTGGAGCACCAGGACAACCAGGACGACCCCAACCATACCTGTTCCGATGCCTACACCGACCCAAAGCGCGTCTCTTTCCGGATGGCGGTGGAGCAGGCCATGGACCGCCACCAGTTGGGCGCCATCATCTATCCTACCTGGAACCACCCGCCCGCCAAAGTGGGTGACTTCAAAGGGTACAAGGGAGACAACAGCCAGGTGATTGCCCCGCATACCGGGCAGCCTGCCTTCACGGTACCCATGGGCTATACCTACGATAACCTGCCGGCGGGACTGCAGTTCCTGGGCCGCATGTTCGACGAACCTACGTTGATTAAGTATACCTATTCCTACGAGCAGGGCACGCAGCACCGGAAACCGCCTGCGCGGTTCAGTCAAAATCCATCTCTCTCTAAATAAGTCGTTATGGGTTTTTTAGAAGTGACCGGGGTCAGCGTGCAGGAAGAGGGACATGAGGTGCTGCGGAACATCAGCTTCAGCCAGCGCGAGTACCAGAAAATAGCCATCGCCGGCGAGACAGGCTCCGGCAAAAGCACCTTGCTGCAGACCATCGCGGGCCTGGTGCATGCCAGTAAAGGACAGGTGACTTTTGAAGGAGAGCGCGTGAGAAGTCCGCACGACAAGCTGGTGCCGGGGCATGCAGGTATAGCTTACCTGTCGCAGCAGTACGAGCTACCCCAGTTCCTGCGGGTGGAGCAGGTGCTGCGCTATGCTAACACGCTGGGAGGCGACGAAGCGGAAACACTGTACGAAGTATGCCGCATCAGCCATCTGGCCAAGCGCCGGACCAACCAACTATCGGGCGGGGAGAGGCAGCGCATCGCGCTGGCGCGGTTGCTCAGCACCTGGCCCAGCCTGCTGCTGCTCGATGAACCTTACTCCAACCTGGATGTGGGCCACAAGAACATCCTCAAATCTGTCATACACGACATTACCGAGCGCCTCGCCATCACCTGCATCCTCATCTCCCACGACCCGCACGACACCCTCTCTTGGGCCGACGAAATCATCGTGCTGCAGAATGGACAGATAGTGCAGCAGGGCACACCCGAGCAACTCTACAGGCAACCTAACAGCGTGTACACGGCCTCGCTGTTCGGGAAGTACAACCACATTCCGGCGGCATCTGCTGCGGCGGCGGCTTTCACTTCTTTGCCAGGTATAGCTCCAAACGGAAAGGACCTGCTCATCCGCCCGGAGAACCTACTCTTAACTGCTGACAAAACCGCCTTACCGGCCAGCATGAATAAAGTGACGTTTTTCGGGAGCCACTACGAACTGGAAGCGCAACTGGCAGATGTGGCACTGACTATCCGGACCAGCAAGCACCCGCTCCCGGAAGGCAGCACGGTATACCTGACAATCGACCCGCAGGATGTGAGGCAGTTGTAGGTATAGCGACTAGGTATGGTGGAGCTTCAGGGGTAGCGAGCAGGTATACTTAGTGCAGGCCAGATGCAACCCTAGCAGCCTGTTGAGGGTCATCCAGGTATACCTCCTCACACAGTGAACATAATCGGGGCGGATTTCAGAAATTTCACTCATGAACAAAAGTCGTCTATACCCTATACTGCTTAGCCTTGCTGCCATAACTGTGGTGTCATGTGAAAAGCTCGACTTGCCGCCAGGTACACCAAGCTGTGTGGAGGATAAAATCAGGGAGCTAAAAGCAAAGGATGTCAGGAACCCGCCAGCTGCTGTTTGGCAGTATGAATATGATGGGCAGACCGTCTACTACATTCCTCCTTACTGCTGCGATGTGCCAAGCCAACTCTACGACTCCAACTGCAATTTGATATGCAGCCCAGATGGAGGCTTTACGGGAAGAGGGGACGGTAAATGCAACGACTTTTTTGAGAAGAGGACGAATGAAAGATTGGTCTGGAAGGATGCACGATAAAATCAGTCCATACCCTGAATTTTGCACCACCAGCATCTGCCCCAATTGTGCCAATTTACCGCAGTAAAGCAGGCGAATGCCTCCGCTTAAGCAAAAGATTGAAGCATCGTTCCTACAACGGACTGAAATCTATTGTTTCGCCTTTTGATGTATAGGCCTGCACCAAGCCGAAGCCCTCTTTCAGGTAAATGCCTTGGATGTAAGTGAGCTCGTAATGGCTGTTGAGGAAGACTTCATCTGCTGTGAATCCTGGCGATAAAAGGTACAGATGGTATACCTTCTCGTGTTGTACCCCATTCAGGGTGATGGTTGGATGATACTCCTGCCCGATAGGGTATGGCTTGTTTACCAGCTTGTCCGGGTGCAGAGAAAAGGCAAAGGTCCTAGTAGGCAAGTATCCTTCGTAGTTCATCATGCCACGCGTCACCACGTTCGGAAACTTGTTGTGATATCCCACCGTGATTTGCAGCACATCCTCTACCTCCTCGTGACTGGCAATGTCGCTATACCCATTCGGGTTGAAGTTCTTCGTTTGAAGCAACGAGAGGTAGAAAGGCAGCGTATTATTGTTCGAATAGCCATGTAGCGTTCTGTTCTGTGCCGTGTAATATTCTACACATTTGTAGGTGGCGCCTTTGCCGTGCATGCTGCTCTTGCCGGTACTGCTCACGGGCACATTCACCAGAAACGTGTCCTGTTCAACGGCATAGGCCATAGTACCGACCTTGTTGCTAAATCGGACTTCCACGTTTTCGCCCTTGCCTGCAACTGGCGTAAAGCTGTTCAGGCTCCCCTCCAGGTTTATTTTGCCCAGGTGAAGGTCTTCACAACTACAGGCGTTCAGAAAGAGGCTGAGGAATACGATGCCACAAGCGAGCATCTGTTTCTTGGATTTCATGCCCGGAATATAGGCAAGAATCCTATATAGTGTCAGAACAGCACAGAATAAATTTATGCCGAAAAAATCCCCCTGAAGCCAGGCATCCGCTTGTGATAGGGATGCAATGTTCCCCAGCACAAGCGGATGCCTAAAAAGTAACAAGCAGTAGTGTTACTACCTACTCATTGGTTCTGTCGCGCAGCACCCTTGCCGTAACCAGCAGCTGGCCCACGTGCCGCATGCTGTGCTCGGCGGCATGGAAGAGCAGTCCCATCACGGTGGATTCCACCTGTGCCCGCCCTACCCGGCGGGTTTCGGTCAGCGTGTTTTCATCCGTCTGTCGCAACTGCTCCAGCGCCTTGTCCACCTGCTCATGGAACTGCTGCACCAGGGCCTCGGCCCTTGCATTTTCTCCCGCGGGCTTTCCCTCGGCATACAGAAAGGCCAGTTGCTCCTCCGTCAGCGCCTCTCCGCGGGCGTACGTAAACAGCCTCTCGAGTACTCCTACTAGGTGCTGCAGGTGGTAGCCCACCGAGGCCACCCCTGCCGGCCGCTCCCAAAGCAGCTCTGCCGGGAAGTCCTGCATAAAGTTCTCCACTTCTTCGCGCGCCTGCAGCAGCGCATGGGCCACGGGTTGCAACAGGGACGGCATGTCGGGCAGCGGACCGCGCAGCCAGACTTCCAGGTTTTTAGTCTGTGTCATAGGGTATGTTATGGTTTACAAATCCGGAATGTGTGAGTCTTTAGCCCACGGTCACCACCACCTTGCCACGTGTTTTGCGGGTTTCCACCTGCTGGTGCGCTTTGGCCATGTCCTCAAAATCATATACATGCGACACGTGAGCCGTTAGTAGTCCTTGGGCCATAAGCTCTGCCAGTTTAGTTTGGTCCTCGCCACTGGAGTGCACCAGGTAGTTCTTCGCCTCGATATTCCGTTCCTTGGCCAGCTGCTGCACCGCTTCTTTCGCCCCACCGAGTATGGATATGATTTTGCCGCCGTCTTTCAGCGTCTGCAGCGACCGCCGTGTGTTCTCCTCCCCCAGCGAATCGAGTACGATATCCGCATCCCGCACCACATCCCCTACCTTGTACTCGTTGTAGTCTATCGTCTCATCGGCCCCCATGTTCCGCAGGAAGTCATGGTTCTCAGCGGAGGCGGTGCCTACCACGGTGGCTTTGAAGTATTTGGCTAGCTGTACCGCAAAGTGGCCTACGCCACCGGCTGCGGCATGCACCAGCACGCGCTGCCCCGGCTGTATACCCGCTTCGTGCACCAACACCTGCCAGGCTGTGAGGGCGGCCAGCGTGGCAGCGGCGGCTTCGTGGTGCGGTACGTTGGCCGGCTTGTGGGCCAGATGCGCCTCCGGTGCGGCTACATACTCCGCATAGGCGCGGCCGTTTCCTGGAAAATTCACCATGCCAAAGACCTCATCACCTGGCTTGAAAAATTTAGCATCCTCCCCCACTTCCACCACCTCTCCGGAAATATCCCAGCCGATGATGACGGGAGGAGTCTCATTCAATTGGTTGTAAAAGGCCTTGCCTTCACGGGTTTTCGTATCGACGGGATTAATGCTGATGGCGCGCACTTTCACCAGCACCTCGCCCTTCTGGGGAGATGGTTTCTCTACCTCTTCCAGTCGCAGATTATCGGGAGCACCTGGCTCCCTGAGTACCATTGCTTTCATAGTAGGTGTGTTTTATGGTGTATGCCTTTTCCTAGAACTTAACCTATCCTAAAAGGTTGTCTCGTCTGCCGCATCCTGCGTCCAAGGCTTGCACCCGGTGCGGATTATGGCTAATATGCAAGGTGTTGAACCAATCAAAAGAAAGACCTATGCCAGCCTACATCATAGTGGAAATTGAGGTGACAGACCCCGCCACCTACGAAGAGTACAAGAAGCTCACGCCTGGTTCCCTGCAGCCTTTCGACGGCAAGTTCATCGTGCGCGGCGGGGCCACGGAACTGCTGGAAGGCGAGCAGCAGCCCCAGCGCATTGTGGTCCTCGAGTTCCCGACCATGGAAAAAGCCAAAGCTTGGTGGTCGTCGGAGGAATACGCTGCGGCCAAGGCCCTACGCCAGAGCGCGTCCAACACCCGCATGTTTGCGGTGGAAGGCTTCCAGGGCTAGCCTCACCTTCTCTTTAGAAAAGCCAGCCCAAGCTCCTGTTCCCTGGCTGGCTTTTCTGTTGATAAACCCACGCCATTACATCGCGTTAGTTATAGTAGGATTTGGTTTAACTATAAAATCAAGAGGAGATGATGATGAAGCGATTGACACAAAAGGCAGGAAGCTTTAAGGCCGAAAGAGGCGTGGTGAAATCTTTGGCGCTGGGTGCCTTGACGACCGGGGCGTTCGCGGTGGGCGCGCTGGCAGTGGGAGCATTGGCAGTTGGTGCGCTGGCTGTCGGCAACCTGGCCATACGCAGCATGGTGATGGCGGATGCCCGCATACGCAGACTCTCGATTGAGGAGCTGGACGTGAAGAGCCTCAAAGTGAACAGGCTGACGGTGCGGGATTCAATAGTGACGCCTAATCAACCGTAGCTTCCGTTCAGAAAACCAGGTATAGCCGCGTGCCATACCTGACCAAGAACAACCTCCGTCAATACCTGCTGAGGCATGGTCGAGCCAGCCTGCGGTTATACCTGGCTAGAGCTTCCCTTTGTCCCGCCTGTTGAGGTAGTCCAGCACTTCGTCCACAGAGGCGAGGTCAGCCTTGGCATGGTAGGTCTTGATGCGTTCGAGTTCCCCGGCTATCAGCCCGGCGCGGGTATCCTGCACCTCCCCCTGCGAGTGCGTCACCTCCTCCTGCCAGGGCAGCGGCTTGCCGGGCAGGCTGTACAGGCATAGCTCCGGGTATACCTGCAGCGCCATCGTGACGGCCGTCATGAAGGCCCGCGGCTGCTGAAAGGGGGCCGCCGTCACCACCAGGCTTTTGTATCCCCGCTTTTTGGCGTGCTGCACCATAGACTCCGCCTCAATCCGGGTATGCAAGAGTTGGGTATCGGCAGGGACGGGCGGCACCGCTTCCAGTATACCTTCCCCAATTCCCAGTTGGTCCAGTTGCCTTTTCCATACCTCGAAGCCAGGGTAGCCGCTCAAGGGGCCGGTGCCGAGGCAAAGCACCTTGCTGATGCGGTTTCCCTGGAACAGTCGCTGAGCCGATTCGAAAGTGGCGCTTTGGTTGTCTTCGGTCTGGCCGAATAGGAAGAGCCCGTCCAGCGGCTTCAGGGGCAGGGTGTCGCACAGAGTGCGGATGATAAGTTCTTCTAGCATAGCCTGAGGTATACGCATACCCGCCCGGCGGGATGTATCCCGGCAAAAATGACTACTTTTGCACATGAAACCAAAACGGCACCTGCTCACGCTCCTGCTTTCTTTTTTCGCTATGTCAGCACAAAGCCAGAACAAACCCGACACACCGGCCGTTGTCAAGCCCGTGCAACTGCAACTCGAGGCGTATAACAACCGCGACATCGATGCCTTCGCCAAGGCGTTCAGCGACACGGTGAAGGTATACCGGCAGCCAGGCGTGCTCACTTACCAAGGACGGGATGAACTGCACAGCAGGTATGGCGCTATGTTCGCCGCCACCCCCGACCTCCACTGCGAAATTGTGAACAGAATCATAGCCGGTGATGTGGTGATAGACCATGAGAAGGTGCAGCGCCAGAAAGGCCAGCCCCGCACCGACGCCATTGCCGTATACCGCGTGCAGGACGGCCTGATTGTGGAGGTGACCTTCATTCCACCACACAACCAGTAGGGGCTTTTTTACAAGACAATACTTATGAAGAATAGAATAGACAGCATCATATTCGACCTGGACGGCACCCTTTGGGACGCAGCCGAAACCGTGGCCAAGGCCTGGCGGGCAGCCAAGCAACAGGTAGATTTCGAGATTCAGGACATCTCCGCCGACACCGTCCGTTCCATAGCGGGCACGCAGCACAACCTCATCTTCGACATGCTTTTCCCGCACCTGAGCCAGGAGCAGCGCCAGGAGTTGATGGAGGTAAGCGGCAAGGAGGAGATGGCGCACATCAAACAGCAGGGGGGCCGCCTCTACGACGGGTTGGAGGAAACGCTACGTTACTTGCAGCCCAAGTACAAACTCTTCATTGTGAGCAACTGCCAAAACGGCTACATCGAAGCCTTTCTGGAGCACCACGGCCTGCGTCCCTACTTCCAGGACCACGAGTGCTCCGGCCGCACCGGTGACCCTAAAGACGTGAACCTGAAGGCTATCGTAGAGCGAAACAGACTGGAGTCGCCGGTATACGTGGGCGACACGCAGGGCGATGCCGATGCCGCCGCCAAAGCCGGTGTGCCCTTCCTCTACGCCAGCTACGGCTACCGCGATGTGGAAGCGTACGAGCACCGCCTGGAGCGCATCACCGACCTTACCACCCTTTTTTAGCGGGAGGTCGGCAGCGCTGTCTCCTTTACCCAGCCGGTACACCTGCGTATACGCTTTTTACTAAAGCTACTCCCGTGATTGTAGAAGCACAACCCGAAGACATTGACGAGGTATACGGCCTCTGGCGCATCCTGCTGGACCACCACCAGCACCTGCACCCGGTGTTCCGATATAGGCCGGGCAGCGAACAGGTGCTGAAGTCGGAACTACTCACCCGCCTGAAGGAGAAAAACACCAAGGTCTTTGTGTATCAGTTGCAGGACGAATGGGTGGGGATGATTTTCGCCAGCCTCCGGAATGCCTCCGCCGGTTTCCTGCTCGCTAACAAAGGATATATCGCCGAGACGGTCATCAAAGAGGAGCACCGGGGTTCAGGTATAGGCAAGGAGCTTTTTGAGGCCGCTAGCAAGTGGCTGCTCGACAAAGGGGCTGACCATATCGAGTTGCAGGTGGCAGTCAACAACCCGCAGGCCATCGGCTTCTGGGAGTCGCTGGGGTTCACGCCCTCCACGCAGCACATGGTGCTGCGGCTGCCGGAGACGAAGCATAAAAAGGAATAACACCCATACCAGACGCATTTATACCTAGGGCACTTGTCGCATACTGCCTGCGTCACAGGCAGCAGACAACATTAAAATATTCTTTTATTTCGGGCTAACAGAAGCCACGGGTAGCCGTACGGTTCAGTAGGTGCATCTCCGCACACGAACTTAAATCTCAGGCTATACCTTACGTTTACGCTTATGTTTCCCAAATTTTTCAGGATGCCGCTCATGGCCCTCCTGTTGCTTTCCCTCACAGGCTGCGACAAGGACGAAGAGACGCCGCAGCCCATGGCGACCACTTTCGACAAACAAATCACTTTCCACATCTTCACCGAGGCCGACTACCGCGACTCCCGTTGGAACAACTCCAACATGCGGCTGCACCTCCAGCTCCGGCGACTGGCCCAAAATCCGCACAAGGAGACCGTGGTGCTGGATACGACCATCAGCTGGGCGGCTTTCCGGGACATGCCTTCCAAGGCTGCCAGCCTGCAGTTCGCCCGAAGGTTGCCCCAGGTGAACAGGCTGGACGAGCAGGTGACGGTGAGCATCTCCAAAGTGGTCTCCATAGACGGTTACCAGACCACCTTCGCCCATCAGCAAACCCTGCAGCCAGAGGCCGAGACCGAAGTGGTGGAGGTGAAACTCTAGAGAAGGCCTGAAAAGAAGTGCCCCGACAGCTTCTCCTCTCCCGGGGCACTCTCCTGCTTTCCCGCTTCATTGTTACCCAGGCCGCTCAGGGTCTGAGCTCATACACGTTGTCCAGTGTGGTCTCAGCCACGCTGTTGAAGTAGGTGAAGCCAGCAGCCCGGGCTACCGCCTCTAGTTCCCTTTCACTGCGGTCACCGCCGACTTCTATGAAGTTCGCTTCGTGCTGGTAGCCCACAGGCATGGCGTGCGCTGACCTCAAACGCTGGTAGCGCTCCTCTTCCACCCTGTCCTTCTGCTTGGCCTCTACCACCACGAGTATGCCGTTTGGCTTCAGAACCTCGTAGCAGCCCCGTAGCAGTTCAGGCATCTCGCCTATGTTACGCACGCATTCAATCAAAGTGATTAGGTCGTATTGGTGTGCGTGCACCTGCTCGGTAGTGGCCAGCGCGAAGTGGGCATTGCTGATTCTTTTTTCCTTGGCTAGCAGGCTGGCCCGCTCCACAGACGATTCGTAGTTGTCGAACCCGTAGAAGTCAGAAGCCGGAAACGCCTCCGCCAGCATTAGTGTTGTGGCGCCGTGTCGTCCGCAACCCAAATCGGCCACCGCTATACCTGCCTCTAGTCTGGCTGTCAGCCCCTCAATGCCGGGCAGCCATACCTGAAACAGGCCGGTAATGTACTCTTTGTTGAAGAACCGTGCCGAGGTATCCTCCAGCCCTTCATGCTCTTCTGAGCAATTTGATGCGTGTATGGTTGCAACCAGGCTGTTCTCGGGTTTCTCAGGTCGTATGGTCTTGGGTGACAGGAAGCGGCCTCCTATGTAGAAGGGGCTCTTGCTGTCCGTCATTGCGATGGCGTGTTCGGTGGGTAAGGTATAGGTATTCATGATTGGGTCGTATTCAATATAATGCCTCTCGGCTTGGCTCTCGAGCCATTTTTCGATTGTATTCAGAGGAGCTCCGGAGCGGAGCGCCACATCCTGGGCAGTCAGAGGGCCTGCGTAAGCCATTGCTTTGTACAGACCCAACTTGCTTCCCACGTAGGTTAGGTTGGTGTTTTCAGTAGCATGCAGGTCAGCCATGACGTGCTTCACGAAGTCGGCTATTTTCCTGGTACTGATTTCTTTTGGTAGAATTGCATGTGTTTCCATGATGATTAGGTAATTAGTAGTTGGTAACTGGCTGAAAATTACACAACTACATACCTAAAGTATTGTAGGAATAGCGGAATGTTTTGTACCAATCAGCGGACTTTGCGGATGGCGAGCGGAGTCTGGCCCGTTTTGCGCTTGATGAAGTGGCTGAAGTGCGACTGGTCGTCGAAATTGAGCAGGTAGGCAATCTCCGCGATGGGCTTGTCGGTGCTGGTGAGTAGGGCTTTCGCCTCCAGCAGCAGCATGTTATTGATGATATCGTGAGGTGGCTTGCCAGTGGTACTCCTCACCACATCTGACAGATGCTTGGGCGTGATGTTGAGCAGATTGGCATACTGCTGCACCTCGTGCATCTCTTTAAAGTTCTTCTCCACCAGGTGCTTGAAGTCGTTGGTGATGCGCACGGCGCGGGTGGCCTTGTCCTGTATGTGCACGGTATACCTGGCCTTGTAGCAGTCGCGGATGAGCAACAGCAGAATGTGCACGTAGTCGCGCAGCAGCTGGGATTTCTCTCGGGACGAGGACTCGTTGACTTCAATCAAATCCAGGAACACGCGTTGAATCAGGTGGCTTTCCTTGGCGGTAAGGCTGATGATATGCACCGCCTCCATGTCAAAGAATGGGAATTGGTCGGTGAGCGAGCCGTTCAGGATGGGCTGCAGAAAATCGGTATTGAACTCCAGGCAGAAGCCCTTGCATTCCGAAATGTGGCCAGACGCGTACACGAGGCTTTCAGGGACAATCACTAGGTCATGGGGTTTCAACCACTGGTGCTTCTCATCCAGCCGTATGTCGTGCGGACCGTCCAGCAGCAGGTAAATCAGATGAAAGCCTCTCCTCAAGGCTGGAATCCCCAGCTTCGGGTCTACTTTCTTGTGCCTTTCCTGCAAGGTGCCTGGCAGCACCATCAGGCCCGGGTCGTAGGGCCTTTCATCTTTATTTACAATTCTCTCAAAGGCAGCAATCGTATCATAGGTCAAAATCTCGTTTTTGGGCACAGTCTATACCTTAAAATCTCTCAATCCGCACAACATGCATTAACCCGTATTCGGAATAGAACCAGCACTACTCAACCCGGCGACAGGTTGCGTGACTATACTTTATGATAGCACGAAGCAGATTAAATGTACCCCCAAGCCATAACATGGCGAAGCCTACAAAAGGTCAACTAAAACCTGCTTTTCTTATACATTAAACCCACTTTGGGGCTTTTTTTGGCAGATGACTTATAGGGAGGGTCTAAAGTGGCCAATGAAATGGTAGAGTTTGGACATAGTAGAAAGCATGGGATGAACTTGATTTAGCCGCTTCCGTCATTGGAAACCACATGGAGCACATTCACCAGTTCATAGGAGGTATACACTAAAATGCTAAACAGGAAAATTGCATAAAAAACACATTAGGTTTATATTTATACTTCAACTAAGAATACTATTACTATGAACAGCCTGAAGATAAACTTGCCTATACCGCCACAACCCATGGAGCTTGAGAAAAAAGCCAACTTCTACAAGGTGATGGCGGCCATCCTGTTCCTAATTGGGGTGGTCATCATCTTTTCTAAGTTCACCGTCTTCAGCAGCCTGATGTTCCTACTGTTCGCCTTCGCCAGTTACCGGGTACTGAAAGCGGCCAATGGAGAAGATTTCCTGAAGGTGCTCGACAACAGCTACCTATACATTGACGAGGAGAGGTTTACGCTGCACCAGAGCCAGTACGCATTTCAGAGGGGAGAGCTCACACTAGAGAACACCGTGTTCTGGACATGGGCGAAGGAGCTCCGGATAAGCCCAGAGGCGTTTGAAGTACTAATGGCCAACGGGGAACGGCGGCGCATTGGACTTGACTTCCTGACCGGCACCAAACTGAGCGAGGTGCTCGACCGGCTCTACGAAGTGAAGGCCAGGTATAACCTGTGAGGGCGTAGTTACGCGCTATACCTCTCACAGCTGCAACAACGGTCTAACTTAAGGCGAACCAGCATACTTCCTCGGGGGAAAACCAAGCTCCTCATATGCACATCCAGCACCAGATAGCGGATATGTAAGTTTCCCAAACGCTTATTAAGTCAAATAGAAATTCTATACGAAAGGCATCGGGTATGCTTCTATGTTACACCTTTTGTGCCATGGCCGAACCAGCAGCCAGGTATAGGTATAGGTATAGGTATAGGTATAGGTATAGGTATAGGTATAGCGAAGGAGCGTTCCGCTTTTCTACTCCGTCACCAGCAATTTGCCGCTGTCTTCGCACCGGAGCCTGCCCAGGTCCAGCAGTTCACGGATGAGGGAGGTCACCGTTTGGGAATGCTTGGGTTCGAACTTTTGCACCAGCTCTCTTGGGAGCAGCGGCTTTTCCTGCACCAATGTCAGTAGCTTGTCCCGCAGCAGCTGTTGCTCCTGCCCTTCCCGTTCTTTCTTGCGCTGGGCCAGGCAATAGTCGCAGATGCGGCAGCTCTTGTCATTCAGCTCCCCGAAGTACTCCAGCAGCAGTTGGGTGCGGCAGCGGTCAGAGGTTTCCACGTAGTGTGCCATCTCTTTCACCTGCTCCAGTGCCCGCTCCCGCAACTGCTCCAGCTTTTTGTGGTTGAGCGGCAGGTTGGCGGCATCGAGGCGCGGGGTGGTGAAAACCACCTGTGGTGAGTCGTGCTGCGGCTCGTACACCAGCACTTGCAGTTTGTGCAGGTACTCTAGCTTGCGGCGCACCTCCTGCTCCGGTTTCTTCAACAGCTCCGCCAGCTTCCGCTCCGATATCTTCACAAAGGTAGTGAAGGCCTCTCCGCCATATACCCGCAATAGCAGGCGCAGCAGCGCGTCGTGCTCCGCGTTGGCCACCTGAAACTCATACAGGGCCATGTTGTCGAGCAGCAGGAAGAGCCGTGAGGGCATGTAGTAAGACTCGTTGAGTTGGATATACCCTTCCCCCTCCAGCCTTTTCATGACGTGGTGCACCTCCAGCGGCTTGAGCTTGTAGTTCTTGGAGAAAGCAGCCAGGTCGAAATCGAAGCTGCTCATCAGACCGCTCCCCACCGCAATCTGGTAGTAGTTGGCAAGGCATTGGTATACCCGGCGGATGAGTTCCAGAGGCGGGTGCGCCTCGGCTACCTTCTGCATCAAATCTTTCGTGTCGCTGGGGCCATAGAGCAGGGTGGCGTAGGCATATTTCTCATCGCGTCCGGCCCGTCCGGCCTCCTGGTAGTACGCTTCCAGACTTTCGGGCAGGTCCAGATGCACCACCAGCCGCACGTCCGGCTTGTCTATACCCATTCCGAAGGCGTTAGTGGCCACTATCACGCGCACCTTGTCCTGTATCCAGGCATTCTGCACTCTGTTCCGCTCCTCAAATTTGAGCCCGGCATGGTAGGCCGCCGCCGCAATGCGCCGGCTCTGCAGGAACTTCGCCAGTTCCACTGTTTGCCGGCGGCTCCGCACATACACAATGGCCTGCCCTGGCACGCGCTGCAGTATCTCCAGAGTGCGTCCTACTTTGTCTTCGGTATAGAGGCAGGAATAAGAGAGGTTGGCGCGCGCAAAACTCTTAACGAATACGTTCTGCTTTTTGAAGGCCAGCTTCTCCTGTATGTCCTGCCGCACCTGCTCGGTGGCGGTGGCCGTCAGCGCCAGCACCGGCACCTGAGGCAGCACTTCCCGCAGCTCGGCCAACTGCAGGTAGGGCGGCCGGAAATCATAGCCCCACTGCGAGATACAGTGTGCCTCATCCACAGACAACAAGTTAACCTTCATCCGCTTTACCCGCTCCTGAAACAGGTCGGTGAGCAGACGCTCCGGCGACAGGTATAGGAACTTGATGTTGCCATACACGCAGTTATCCAGCGCAATGTCAATCTCGCGTCGGTTCATGCCCGAGTAAATGGCCACGGCCGGTATACCTCGCTTTTTAAGCTGTTCTGCCTGGTCCTTCATCAGCGCAATCAGCGGTGTGATGACCAGACAAATGCCTTCCTGCACCATGGCCGGCACCTGAAAGCAGATAGACTTTCCGCCACCCGTCGGCAGCAGTGCGAGCGTATCCTGCCCCGCCAGCACAGACTGGATAATATCCTCCTGCAATGGCCGGAATTGGTCATAGCCCCAGTAGGTCTTTAGTATGTGGTGGATATCGTGCAAGGATGCCTGGTTTGTGTAGCGAAGATAAACTATAGCTGACAGAAGTCATCGTTCATGCCTGTTATTTCAGCGTTAACTTCTTTTGGATATAAATCCATTTCGCCTTCAAGGTCCTTGCTGGTACCTGTCGCGGTTTGCTGGCAATCCTGTTGCTGGTGTAGCCTCTGCCGCTCCAGTGCCCTTATACTTATCTTTTCATAGCTACTGTTTGAGCGCTCAAGCCGCGGGGGCATCGTCCTTGGGCGGAGCGCGGTGTATTGAAGCTGCTCCTCGCTGCGCTGCGGGCTGCCGCTGTCGCGGCACCGCAACACTACAAGGCGCTCCACCCAAGGACTGGGTAGGTCACTCCTTGGCTGCGGCCGCTGGTGACGCCACCATGCTATATCCACTCCTGCCCCCTTCGAAGGGGGACTTTCTGCCGTTACTGTTCGTGACATTGAAGCGCTGTAGCACAGGACACTGGCAGGTATAGCAAGACATACCTACAACAGCAGATACAGGGCAGCAGCACCAGCCAGGTGCACCTTACGGCGCTCCACTGTCTGAGCGGTCAGCGAGTTTGGAGCGTCTTGACTTTTTTGCCTACTTTTTGTGTCAAGACAAAAAGTAGGTGCCCGCCGCACAGGCGAAGCTATAAGACAACTCAGCGTGCGAACAGCAATGCCGATGCTACAGAGCATAAAGCAAAAGCAGCAACTAATGCATCGCTATACCTTACAAGCAACCCCAACAAAAAAGCCCGCCTCAAAAGAGGCGGGCTTTACTACTGGTAGATATTTCGGCAAATTAAGCGGCAGCGGACTGTCCGTCTTCACGGTCTTCGATTACTTTCTTCAGCTTATCGATGGCCTGCGCGGCACGCTCCTCGTCAAAACGGTTGATGTTGAGCAACATCTTCGTTTTCTCCTGGCGCGTAATCACCGGGTTGTTCAACAGGCGAATGATTTCCTCCTTCTGCTTAGCCGATGCATAGCGTACGCCTGGCGTTGGCTCCGCGTCTGCAGCGGCGGCCTCAGCAGCAGCGGTGGCAGGAGCGGCCTTCATCGTTGCCTTCTTCTCTGTAGGTACGGCTGGCTTGGCTGTTTGCTCATTGCCTGCATAATCCATTTCCTCCACCGGAGTAGGCTCATAACCAGCCGCACGGATAATCCAGGCCAGAATGTTACGGTATGCCTTACCAATGGCACGTGTCTGCGCCATAGAGGCTATCGCAAACTCCTGGTAGTACTTCTTGCCCTGCTCTTTATTAGAACAGATGGCAAATCCTGCGCCCACCACTTGCTGGCTACGCAGGTCCAGTAAGTTCACTTTAGCCTGGTACTTTATCTCCTCATCGGTGCTGATGTTCACTACATGCTCCACCACCGGCAGAATACCAAGGCGGGAACCAGCGTACTGCCAGCCTTCCACGTTCACGTACTCTTTTCCTTGTATGTTCTGGAACAATCGGTTCTCTTTGATGAACTTAGCCAAATCCACGGCTAAGTGAAGCGTCTCGTCCGATTTGGCTATATCATAGCTTTCAATCTTCGGCCGCTTCTCCACTTTGGTTTCTTTGTTTACTTGACTCATTTCTAGTTAGCTTTCATGGTTTTAGTACATATATCAAACATACCTGCTCCTCAAATGGTGCAAAAAATACAAAAAAATATACACTGCAACGCATTGAAAACCAATGAGTTATAAACTATTTTTTTGCGCTATGTTTGCCCCTGCCGCATACCTTCGGTTTTTGACCTGAATGGCTGTGGGGGGATATACAATACGTAAAAAGTACAAAGAGTGGATGGATAGGTATAGCAAGTGGAGAATCAGCCTGAGCAGGACTGCCCAGGAATGGATTAGCTTTAACGAAGCAAGGGTTATTTTACAGCTTCCTGTACGATGAGGCCGTCCTTCATCACCAGCGTGCGGTCGGCCATGGTGGCCAGTTGCTCGTTGTGCGTCACGATGACGAAGGTCTGGTTGAACTCGCTGCGCAGCCGGAAGAAGATTTCGTGCAGTTCCTGCGCGTTGTGCGAATCCAGGTTGCCGCTGGGTTCATCGGCAAAGATGATGCGGGGAGAGTTGATGAGGGCGCGTGCCACAGCCGTACGCTGCTGCTCGCCGCCTGACAGTTCAGAGGGCTTGTGGTGCATGCGGTGGGCGAGGTTGAGCATACCCAACAGATTGGCCGCCTGCTCACGCACCTCTCTTTCGGGGCGACCAGCCAGGTAGCCGGGCAAGCTGGCATTCTCAAGGGCGGTGAATTCCGGCAACAGGTTGTGGAACTGGAATATGAAGCCAATGTGCTTGTTGCGAAACCGGGCAAGGTCCGTGGCATTCATCCGGGATATGTTTTTCCCGTCAAACAGCACTTCGCCGGTATCGGTAGAGTCTAGGGTGCCCAATATGTGCAGCAGTGTGCTTTTGCCAGCGCCCGAGGCCCCCACGATAGAGACCACCTCCCCTGCGTTGATGAGCAGGTCAATACCTTTGAGCACCTCTAATGAACCGTATTTTTTATGGACGTTGACTACTTGCAGCACGGGTTGGCAGTAATATGTTGGTGAATACCTACAAAAAATGTCTGCCAAAGCTACAAAACAAAAGGTATAAAGTGGCAGGCCCTCAGTAATTTTTGAGCAATTACTCCCCAGCCAGAATCGACGTCAGCCCTTGTTACTTCTAAAGCCTTTCCTTCACCTTTACCCTACCCACAGGCTGCCCGTTTTCAGGGTGTCTCATCCAGTACCTCTTTGGTGTATAGCTTGTCCGCCATCATAATCCTACACCTATAACGACTATACTGGTGCATAAGCGGGTAGATTAGGGATAATCAGCCTTCCAAATGGAGGTCATACCTGGCTAGGCACTTCCTCACAGGAATGCTTATTCTAAACACCAATGAAGTAGCAAGGTATAGCTGAAATGAGGCAGTAGCATAAAACAGGAGCTGCCATTTCAAGGCATGGCACCTTATCCTACAAAAACCAGCCCTACGCGCTTCTCCTTATATTTTAAAAACCGTTTTCTTGAATTTAAAGCGATAAAGGCTTACTTTCGTGCGTCTATTAAAACTGAAAGCATGAACATACACGAATATCAGGCTAAAGAGATTCTAAAAAGCTACGGCGTTCGCATCCAGGAAGGCATCGTGGCAGAGACGCCGGACCAAGCGGTAAAGGCTGCCATGAAACTGACCGAGGAAACCGGAACAGGCTGGCACGTAATCAAGGCGCAAATTCATGCGGGTGGCCGTGGTAAAGGTGGTGGCGTAAAGCTGGCCAAGAACCTGGACCAGGTAAAGCAGATTGCCAGCGACATACTGGGCATGACCCTGGTGACGCACCAGACCGGCCCTGAAGGCAAACTGGTACAAAAAGTGCTAGTGGCGCAAGATGTTTACTACCCAGGCGAGTCTGACCCGAAGGAGTTCTACCTGAG
The DNA here is from genome assembly GCF_000373265.1 of Pontibacter roseus DSM 17521. GTDB lineage: Bacteria > Bacteroidota > Bacteroidia > Cytophagales > Hymenobacteraceae > Pontibacter > Pontibacter roseus. The sequence continues at coordinate 169,382 of NZ_KB890765.1, read as the reverse complement.
CATCCTGCTGGACCGTGCCAAAGGTCGCAATGTTATCATGGCATCTACTGAAGGTGGTATGGACATCGAAGAGGTGGCTGAAAAGACCCCTGAGAAAATCATAAAGGAATGGATTGACCCGGCTGTAGGTCTGCGTCCGTTCCAGGCAAATAAAATCGCGTTCGCGTTCGGCCTGCAGGGCGAGGCTTTCAAAGAGATGGTGAAGTTCATCACCAGCCTGTACAAAGCCTATGTGGAGACTGACTCAGCCATGTTCGAAATCAATCCTGTGCTGAAGACGTCAGATAACAAGATTTTGGCTGTTGACGCCAAAGTTGACCTGGACGATAACGCATTGTTCCGTCATAAGAACCTAGCAGCGCTGCGTGACATTACCGAAGAAGACCCATTGGAGGTGGAAGCTAGCCAGTCTAACCTGAACTACGTGAAGCTGGATGGCAACGTAGGCTGTATGGTGAACGGTGCCGGTCTTGCCATGGCGACTATGGACATTATCAAGCTTTCTGGTGGCGAGCCTGCCAACTTCCTGGACGTAGGGGGTGGAGCAAACGCACAGACGGTTGAAGCTGGATTCCGCATCATCCTGAAAGACCCGAACGTAAAGGCTATCCTCATCAATATCTTTGGCGGCATTGTGCGCTGCGACCGTGTGGCGAACGGGGTTGTAGAGGCTTACAAGAACATCGGCGACATCAACGTGCCAATCATTGTTCGTCTGCAAGGAACGAACGCTGAAGAAGGCGCTCGCATCATCGACGAGTCTGGCCTGAAAGTATACTCTGCTGTGGCGTTGAAAGAAGCCGCTGAGAGAGTAGAGCAGGTTCTGGCACAGGCTTAGTCCTACCATACATAAAAACAGAAAGGGCTGCCGTAACTGGCAGCCCTTTCTGTTTTTATCCTTGTGAATAAGGTGTTGAGAATGACTCCTATACTCTATAGCTCTCCAATTCCCTACACTATCTCCAAATCTACCTGGATATTGCCGCGTGTCCCGATGGAGTACGGGCAAACCTGATGTGCCTCGTCCACCAGTTGCTGGGCCTTTTCCTTGTCTACACCCGGTAGGTGTACCTCCAGTTTCACGCCGAGGCCGTAGCCACCGTTGTCGTTCTTGAGCAGGTCTACGTGCGCCGTTACCGTCGACTCCGGATTCAGCCGCTCATGGTGCTTGCCTGATACAAGCAGGAGAGCGCTCTGAAAGCAGGCGGCATAACCTGCCGCGAACAGCTGCTCCGGGTTTGTCTTTCCATTCGACCCCATACCTTCCGGTACAGCAAGCGGCATGTCCAGTATCCCGTCCGATGATTTTATATGGCCCCGTCGGCCGCCTGTGGCAGTCACTTCTGCCGTATACACTTTTTCCATAGCTTCGTGATGTTATTTTGGTTCTAGAACTAATATCTATAAACTTGAAAACCCTGCTTATTGTTTTATCCCTTAGCCACTTAACCCGCCATAAGCTGTAACAGACAGGTGTAAGTAGATTGTACGCCGATAAATTTTAAACTTAAAATTTCCTTTTTAGCGCATTGTTCCTATTTTTGCAGCACGACAAGCACCCGTAGTTCAACTGGATAGAATATCGGATTTCGGCTCCGAGGGTTAGGGGTTCGAATCCTCTCGGGTGCACAGGTACAATTTCAAGCGCTAGCTACTCTAGAAGTGGCTGGCGCTTTTTGTTTGTTCAGACTTTAGAGCTGCGGTATACCTGATGTATACAATTTACCAACCCTATTTCGGTGTAGTAATAGGTCTAAGCAGGCTGTACTCAGAAGTCGTCAGCATACCAGTTCATACTATTCTGCCAATAGCAAAGAGGGCAAAGCTTGTAAAAGGTGTTCTTACAAGCTTTGCCCTCTTTTTAATATTCTATCTGCCGCCCGGCGGGCAGTACTGCTTCAGGAAGTTGGTAAACAAAGTAGAAAGGTGTTCCTCGGTGCCCTCCCCTTCGGAAATGCTGTGCGAGCGATTCGGGTAAGGCATAAACTGGAACTGCTTGTTATACCTGATTAACTCATTCACCAACTGCTCAGCATTGTTATAGTGCACGTTGTCATCACCAGTTCCATGGATGTAGAGCAGGTTGCCCTTCAAGTTTTTAGCATGGGTCATGGGTGAGCCTTTAACAAAGTCCTCGCGGTTCTCCTGCGGTAGCCCCATATAGCGCTCCTGGTAAATGTTGTCGTAGGTGAGTTGGTTGGCTACGGCAGCTACCGAAATGCCTGTCTTATAAATATCCGGGTGCTGGAAGAGCAGGTTGAGCGTAGCGGAGCCGCCGCCACTCCAGCCCCAAACCGCGACCCTGGCTGAATCTACAAAGGGTAACTTGAGCAGTTCTCTGGCTGCAGCAGCCTGGTCTGATATGTTCAGCTGGCCCACTTTCCGGTAGATGCTCTTGCGCCAGTTCCTGCCTTTGGGCACGGGCGTACCACGGTTGTCTACCGATACATAGATGTATCCGTCCTCGGCCATGTTGCCTTTGTACAGATTGTTATGACCTGCCCCATACACATCATTCACGGTTTGGCCTGCTGGCTCGGTGTATACATAGAAAACGATTGGGTACCTCTTCTTCGCATCGAAGTTGGCAGGCTTGGCCATCCAGGCATCCATCTCTACCCCATCCGCGGTTTTAATTTTGAGGAACTCTACCCCGCTGGCAGCTTTATCGGCCGTGGCCAATGCTTTAGCTACGGCACTTTCGCCTACTGTAGACTTGTGGTTTGGCAACGAGACCCACTCACCCACCGGCTTGGTGTAATAGTTAGAAAAGCGATGCTGGGCATACTTTGCATTTGGAGACAAGCTATAGGTATGCGTGCCTGGCTGCGATGCCGGGGTAATACGCTCTGCTTTGCCTTTGCCATTGAGACGCGTGCGGTACAGGTACTGCTGGGTGGCATTGTCTGGTGAGGCCAGAAAATAAACGTACTCTTCCTTTTCGTCTATGCCAGCAATCTCCATCACATCATAGTTGCCTTTGGTGACCAGGCTTTCTTTTTTGCCGTCGCGGCTTATGCGGTAGAGGTGGCGCCAGCCGTCTTTCTCGCTCGCCCACAAAAACTCTTTGCCACCATTCAACCAGTCCCAGCCACCGTAACTGTAGGAATTGTCCCAGCTGGGCAGAATGTCAATCCAGGCTTCGTCCTGCTCTTGATATATCTGTCTGGCCTTGCCGTTTTCAGCATGGCAGAGGTATAGCGTGCTTTCGTTCTGCTTGCGGTTCAGTTGCTGCACGACGAGTTCATCGGCAGAAGCAGCCCACTCCATGCGGGGCAGGTAAGTGTTACTTGGGTCTCCGGGTATCTCCATCCAGCGGGTAGCCGCATTGTTGATGTTTACCACTCCGATTTTGTAAGGCGATGGCGCTTCTCCGGCCACGGGGTACTCTACCGGGATTACTTTTGCGTACACATCGTCTGTCATATTAAACATGATGTAATCTTTCACCTGTGTCGCATCCAGTTGCCAGTAGGCAATCTTTTTGCTGTCGGGACTCCAACGGAAACCGTCGCGTGCGGAGAATTCTTCTTCGTAGGCCCAGTCGAAGGTACCATTGATGAGCTTTCGGGTACCGTCTTTCGTTAGCTGCTTTTGCTCACCGTTTTGAAGGTCTTCTACAAAAATATTGTGCTCGCTTACATAGGCCACTTTCCCTCCATCCGGCGAGAATTTAGCAAACATCAGGGATGATTCCGGTCTGCCTGCTCCCAACTGACGCAGCTTCTTTGTTTGCAGGTCATACACCCAATAATCGCCTCGGGTATCGTAGCGCCATACCTTTTGGGTGTTGGTATAAATCAGGACTTTCTGTTCATCGGCCGTTAAAGCAAAACTCCGAACTTTCAAGGGCTCGGTTTTGCCGGCAGGTATAAGCGCTGCCTTCTCCAGGAAAACGCTGGAGGTTTCCTTCGGCAAAGTATACTTTACCAGCTGCCCCTGCTCAGCCATCACATAGGCATTGCCGGCTTTCAGCCATTGGCGGTTTTGGCTGCCCTGGGCAAGGGAGGTGTTGGCAAAGATGACGAGCAGCCACAGCTGCAGCAGGAGAACCCGGAGTTTAAAGTTGTGCATACCTGAATCGATTTATGAATTATTGCGCACTGAGTAAGCCAAGTGCCTTCAAAAGATTTGTTTTTGCAATTTTACATCGCCTATACCTGTAAAAGAAGCCTTGCTTTATACTTCTCAGCTGCTACAGTTTCCATGTTCTGCTCCCTCCTGCTTTTCGGGCATCTCAGTCACAAGTCAACTGCCGGAAATTTCCTATTCCCCGTGTAACGGATTACACGGAGTAGTAAGTGCGTAGCAAGCTTGGTTTCAGACATGGATGCCTGGAGCAGCAAAGAGAAACCGCACAATATATGTCGAGCCGCCTCTCTATACCTGATTAGTTATACCTGTCCGGCGAGAAGGCATCGGTGAGCAGCTGCGCTTTTTTCTGCAGCAGTTGTTCGGCCAGCACTTTGCCTGTTGCCGGTGCCAGACTCACGCCCATCATGCTATGGCCCGTGCCAAACAGCACATTACTCCAACGCTGCGTAGCGCCAATGTAAGGCAGGCCATCCGGTGAACACGGCCTCAGGCCGCTCCATACTTTCTCCGGCTCCGGAAGTGTAGGCTGGAAACTAGTATAGTATTTTGGAATCGCATCGAAAATACCCCGCACCCGCTGTTGGTTGATGCTGTGGTCGGTTCCCGTGATTTCCATGGTGCCCCCAAAACGCACTTGTTCACCAAAGGGCGTAACGGCTACTTTCCGTTCGCAGAGTATGGCAGGGAGCTGCAAAGCTGGCTGGTTCTGCTGCATAAAACTATAGCCTTTACCGGATAGCATGGGCAGGTAAATGCCCAATTTGCTAGCCAGTCCGCCCGACCAAGCCCCGGCACAGACAATCAGCTGGTCGCAGTTGAAGTCGCCTTGGCTGGTCACTACAGCATGTATGCGGTTGCCCCTATTCTCAAATTTAAGCACCTGCGCCTGCGACACCAGCTTCACGCCTTTGGCTATAAGGTAATCTTTTAGGAAGCAGTGCAGCCTGGCAGGGTCCAGATGCGCATCGCCCGTGAAATGCACCGCCCCGCGCACGTCCAGTTCCACGTTTGGTTCGAGCTGTTGCGCTTCCTCCCGCGACAGCACGTTTGCTTCCAACCCATGCTGGTTGGCCAGGTGCGCCATTTCAATTTCCTCCCGCTCCATTTCTGGCGTTCTGTACAGCATCAGCAGGCCTTTCTCTTCCAATCCAATCTGGGATTCGGGGTGCTGCAGCGCAAAATCCAGGTATAGGCGCTTGCTCAGCAGGCTCAGGTTTTTCAGGTATGGGATGCTGTGCTCTACATGTTTCTTAGTAGAGGCGCGGTAAAAGTGCAGGCACCATTGCAGCAGTCGCCTGTCGAGCCTGGGGTGAATATAAAAAGGACTGGTCGCGGAGAACATCCACTTCAGTCCTTTGCTAATCATACCTGGCGAAGCTAGCGGTACTATGTGACTTGGCACAATCATGCCGGCATTGCCTGTAGAGCAGCCCTGCTGCATGCCTCCCTGGTCGAGCAGGGTGACTTCGAAGCCTTCTTCTGAGAGGTAGTAGGCAGTGAACAGGCCCACGATGCCCCCACCGATGATAATTACGTTGCTCATATCAGATTACCTGGAAACCGTGAACGTATGGGTCTTCGTCATCAAAAAAGATGGTGTTGTGCCCGGTGATGATGGCCCAGCCTTCGATGCCGGGATAAATGGCCGGTTTGCCCGCTACCATCGTTTCCTCTTCAATGGTGCCGGTGAACACCGAGCCGATGATGCTTTCGTGGATGAACTTTTGCCCCGGTTTTAACTTGCCCTTGGCATACCACTGCGCCATGCGTGCCGAAGTGCCGGTGCCACAGGGCGAGCGGTCAATGGCTTTATCGCCGTAGAATACCGCATTGCGTGCCGTGGAGGTAGACGCCAACGGCTCGCCCGTCCAGAGGATGTGCGAGAGGCCTTTGATAGCTGGGTTGTCGGGATGCACGAAGGTATACTGCTCGTTCAGGCGCTGGCGCAGCACCCGGCTCCAGGAGATGAGCTTGTCGGCTGTGTAGTCCTCTATACCTTTGAAATTCTCCTGCGGGTCCACAATGGCGTAAAAGTTACCACCATAGGCCACGTCCACTTTCAACATCCCTAACTCCGGACATTCGACCACCAGGTCTTCTGAGTCCAGGTAGGATGGCACGTTCGTCAGTTTCACCGATTTCACTTTGTCGCCCTCCTGGGTATACTGCACGCGCACCAGGCCGGCCGGTGTTTCGAGGCGGAGTTGGCCGGGTATCTTGGGGGTGATGAGGCCTTCTTCCAGCGCAATCGTGACCGTACCGATGGTGCCGTGCCCGCACATGGGTAGGCAGCCGCTGGTCTCGATGTAGAGCACGGCCACATCGTTCTCCGGGTCATGCGGCGGGTATAGGATGCTGCCCGACATCATGTCGTGGCCGCGTGGCTCAAACATCAGCCCTTTCCGAATCCAGTCATACTCCTGGAGAAAGTGCAGTCGTTTGTCGCTCATGTTGTGGCCCTGCAGCACGGGGCCGCCGCTTGCCACCAGGCGCACCGGGTTGCCGCAGGTGTGGGCGTCGATGCAAAAGAATGTTTTTCTGGCCATTCGTATACTTATAGGCTGCTTTGGGAAAGTTTTCCGTTAATGGTGCGCCAAAGGCCGCTGCGGTTTTCGTCCTGCAACTCTGCTGGCAACAGTGCCTGCGGTGCCGACTGAAACGTGACAGGCCGAGCGAAGCGTTTGATGGCGTAGGTGCCTACAGACGTGCTGCGGCTGTCGGTCGTGGCCGGGAAAGGACCGCCGTGTGTCATGGCATGGCTAACCTCCACCCCAGTTGGAACACCGGAGAACAACAGGCGCCCGCATTTGTCGCGCAGCACATCAGTAAGTGCTTGCTGTAATTCGTGCTCCTGGTCGCTGCCCCAAAGCGTGCAGGTCAGTTGGCCCTGCAATGCTTTTGCTGCGGAAATCAATTCCTCTGCGTTGCTATACCTAACCACAAGGGTGAAGGGGCCGAAAATTTCTTCCTGCAGGGCCGGATTCTGCAGCCACTGCGCGGCGCTGGTACTTGCCAGGGCGGCGCGCCCTTCCAGTACATCGGCTTCCTGCTGCACCAGTGCCTGCACCCCTTGCGCTTTCAGAAGTTTTTCCAGTCCCTTGTAATAGTTGCCGGCAATGCCGTCGTGCAGCATGTTGGCGGGTGTGGCCTGGCTCAACTCTTCTTCCAAAGCAGCCATAAAGTGCGGCGTGGCTTCCGTGTCAGGTATAAACAGCAAGCCCGGACAGGTACAGAACTGCCCCGCCCCCAACAACACCGATGCCGCTGCCTGACGCGCCAATTGTTCCGTATTCTCCTTTAGTTTTTCCGGAAGTATAAACACAGGGTTGGTGCTGCCCATCTCGGCGTATACCGGAATAGGCACTTTGCGCTGCATGGCCAGGTCAAAAATAGCTTTGCCGCCCTTATAAGACCCGGTAAAAGCCACAGCCTTTGTAGCGGGATGCTTCACCAGCTCCTGCCCTACTTCTATACCGCCGCTTACATGCTGAAACACGCCTTCCGGAAGCTCGATTGTCTGCAGTGCCTGGGCGATGGCTTTGTGCACCAGACGGGATGTTTTCGGGTGGCCTGGATGCTCTTTGTAGACCACGGTACAGCCCGCCGCCAGTGCGGAAGCCGTGTCACCGCCAGCGGTGGAAAAGGCCAGCGGAAAGTTGCTCGCACCGAATACCACCACAGGCCCGAGCGGCACCAGCATGCGGCGCAAATCGGGACGCGGCAATGGCTGGCGGTCGGGTAAGGCGGTGTCGATGGTGGCCTCCACCCAGGAGCCTTCTTCCACCAAGTCGGCAAACAGGCGCAACTGGTTGCAGGTACGCCCGCGCTCGCCGGTCAGGCGGGCCAGCGGGAGGTTGCTCTCCCGGCTCGCTGTTTCCAACAGTTCATCCCCCAGCGCCTCTATGGCCTCCGCTATACCTCGCAGGAGCTGTGCCCGCTGTGCCGGGGTGGTTTTCTTGTATGTTTCAAACGCCTGCTCGGCGTTGGTTAAAGCTTCGCTATACGACATAGGCTTCTTCTTTAAAATCAGGCAGCTGTGGCCTCGTGTCAATTCCTTTTTGGATAGTGGCCATAACGGCTTCGCGCTCTTCCCCAATCAGCGTCAGGCGCGGCGCACGCACATGTTCGCTGCCGATGCCTTCCATTTGCTCGGCCAGTTTAATGTACTGCACCAGTTTTGGGTGGATATCCAGTTCCAGCAGCGGCATAAACCAACGGTATATCTCCAATGCCTCCTGTGCTCTACCGGCTTTGGCTAATTTGAATACTGCCATTGTTTCTTTTGGGAAAGCACACACCAGGCCTGCCACCCAACCGTGCGCTCCCATGAACAGACTTTCCAAAGCCAGGGTATCTACCCCACACAAAATCTTGATGCGGTCACCATAGCGGTTGAGCATGCGCGTGACGTTGGTTAGGTCGCGGGTTGATTCTTTTACGGCCTGTATGTTCTCGTGCACGAGCAACTCGTCAAACATCTCCAGGGTAATGCTCCGCTTGTAGTCTACGGGGTTGTTGTAAATCATGATGGGCAGCGATGTGCTTTCGGCTACAGCCTTGAAAAAGGCAACCGTTTCGCGGTGGTCGGAGTAGTAGCGCATGGGCGGGAGCAGCATCAGGCCATCTACGCCCATCTCTTCGGCTTCGCGGGCGCGCTGCACGGCTTCGTGCGTGGCCCCTTCGGCGATGTTCATTATTACGGGTACTTTGCCTGCCACATAGGCTATGGCCTTGCGGGTCAGTTCCTGTTTTTCATCGGTCCGCAGTACGCTGGCTTCACCCAACGTGCCGCCCAGGATGATGCCGTCCACACCCGCTTCCAACTGTGCATCTACGTTCTTAAAGAAAGTATCGAAGTCAAGGCTGCCGTCGGCATGGAATTTCGTGGTGAGTGCAGGGAATACGCCGTTCCAGTTAATCATGATAAGAAGGGTTTTGGTTCTATTTCAAAGGTACAGGATAAGATAGGCAAAATCCTGTACTGGATTAGTAATAACTAATAGAATATTGACCTCTATTTTGCAAGTGATGCAGATATTAGCTAACATGGTACCAACATGAAGGTCATCCCGTTTAAAATACCGAAGCCGAGCAAAGAGCTAATCCGCTACCAGGTGGACCTCCAGCCCTACTTCTACGATAAACTGCACCAACACCCCGAAATACAGCTGAGCTGCATTCTGGAAGGAGAAGGCAAGCTGCTTGTAGGCGATTATATTGGCCGCTACGGGCCGGGCGATATTTTCCTACTAGGTCAGAACGTGCCCCACGTGTTCCGAAGCGATGATGTGTATTATCAGCCCGACAAAGCCAGACAAAGTCATAGTATCATTCTGTTTTTTGACCTGCGTGCGTTTGGCGAGGCGTTCTGGGCAGCTGAAGAACTACAGGAAGTAAAAGAGTTTTTTGAGCAATTGAATGGTTGCTACCGGGTAAACGCAGCAGAGCCAGACAACTTCACGGAACAGGTACGCCAACTCCAACACAAGCACAAACTGGAAAAAGTGGTGAGCTCCCTGCAACTGGTGGATGCACTCATGCACAAGTCAACGCTGCAACGCCTGAATCTAGCCGACCAGATGCACAACCTGAGTGAGCGCGAAGGCAAGCGCATGGAGCAGGTGCTGCAGTTTTTGGTGGAAGAAAGCCACCGGCCGCTCACCCTAGAAGAAGTGGCCTCGGTAGCCAACATGAGTCGCGAAGCTTTTTGCCGTTTTTTTAAAGAACGCACCCGCAAAACCCTGGTTACTTTTCTGAACGAGCTGCGCCTAAGCAACGCCTGCCAGGCCCTACTCCACTCCGACCAGACCATCGCCAGCATCGCCTTCACCTGTGGCTTTGCCAACCTGTCGCACTTCAACCGCGTCTTCATCAAAACCATCGGCATCACCCCGCGCGAATTCCGCCGTCAGGCAACACTCACTAAAGTATAACCTTAAACCAATTCAATTTATATGTTTGATGCGAACACCTATACCCAGCGCCGCCAGCAATTGAAGCAACAACTCGGCGGGGGCCTGATTCTGCTCCTGGGCAATGAGGAAGCCGGTATGAACTACAAAGACAACTGGTACCCCTTTTACCAGGACAGCACCTTCCGTTACTATTTTGGGCTGGACCTGGCTGACTTGACAGGCATCTTAGACATCGACCGCGATGAAGTGATTATTTTCGGACCGGAACAAAGTATAGATGATGTGGTATGGACCGGACCGCTTCCCAGCCTGGCCTCACTGGCCGAACAGGTGGGCGTGCACAAGGTACTGCCCACAGAAAAGATAGCCGATTACTTAGCAGGTGAAAAAAAACTACATTACCTGCCGCCCTACCGTCCCGAGCACCAGTTGAAACTACAGGCCTTGACCGGCAAGACCGTGCTGGAACCCAGTATACCCTTGATACAGGCCGTGGTGGCGCAGCGTTCCATTAAATCCGAGGCTGAAGTAGCGGAAATCGAAAGAGCTGTTACCTATACCTCGCGTATGCACCGCAACGTGATGCAGTTCGCCCGTCAGGGTATGAAAGAACATGAAGTGGCCTCCGAAGCGGTTCGCTATGCGGAAGCGACAGGCAACCTCCTCTCCTTCCCTGTGATTTGCACTACTCAGGGGCAGATTCTCCACAATCACTACCGCGGCAACACCCTGGGGGCCGGCGATATGCTCCTGCTAGACGCCGGCATCCAGACCACGGCAGGCTACGCCGGCGACATGACCCGTACGTTTCCGGTTGGGCCAACCTTTACCGAGCGACAGCGCGAACTCTACCAGGTGGTGCTGGACGCACACGAAGCAGCCATGGCTGCTCTGAAGCCAGGTATGCTGTACAGAGACGTGCACCTGCTGGCCTGCCGCAAACTGACTGAAGGACTGAAACAGGTGGGACTGATGCGTGGCGATACCGAAGAAGCCGTACAGGCAGGCGCCCATACCATGTTCTTCCAGTGCGGCCTGGGCCATATGATGGGGATGGACGTGCACGACATGGAAAACCTGGGCGAGCAGTACGTAGGCTATACCTCGGAATTGCGCAAAAGCACCGAATTCGGTCTGAAGTCGCTGCGCCTGGGCCGCGCGCTGGAGCCAGGCTTTGTGCTGACGGTGGAGCCGGGCATCTACATCATTCCCGAGCTGATTGACATGCGACGAAACGACAAAGTAGCCCAGCAGTTCATCAACTTTGAGTTACTGGAGAGTTACCGAGACTTTGGCGGCATACGCATAGAAGACGACTTGCTTATAACCGAAACCGGCAGCCGCATACTGGGTGAGCCGCTGCCTAAAACGATAGCCGAGGTAGAAGCCATTCGGCAGCAGGCGCTGTAACAGCGTAGGTTTTTACAGCGTGCTCTATCAGAGGTCATGGGTTAGGCCGCTGCGGGCCACGGTGAAGGCAAGGGCACAGATTCAAAAACAAGTCCAGGTTGTGCTTTCTGGCTGCCGTGGCCCCGCTTGTGGCGAATGTGGAAATGCCTGTCTATTCAATGAAATGATGAAGGCAATATAATTTGTCCATCTTTGAATGGAACGGCCAGCAGTTTAGTTGAGCCAGGCTGCAGCGGCCGTCATCATTGCTTGCAAACCGGTTTTTAGGGTAGGATGTATTACCGGAGCAAACATAGGTGAATGGTTACTAGGTATAGCATTCAGCTGATTATTCTTTTTCGCTTCCAGGTATAGCACAGGGTCAGTTCCGCCTACAAACCAAAAAACGTAAGGCACATGCCAGTTCCTGCCAAAAACACTGAAGTCCTCACTGCCTGAGGCGGGTTTGGTTTCATAGGATTTGTCGCCAAACTGTGCCTCAAATGCGCCAGCCACTCTCGCCGTAGCCAGGGCATCATTTTCTGTGAGCGGATAACTGGACAACTCCGTGAACTCCGGCTCTCTCGGTGCATTGGAGGCAGCGCATTCCGCACAGCAGATGCGTTTTACCGCAGAAAGGATTTGATTCTTCACGCCCTCATCAAAGGTGCGGATATTCAGTTTGAGTGTGGCATCTTCGGGAATGATGTTCTCTTTGGTGCCGGCTTGCAGGGCGCCTACAGTCAGCACGGCATTTTCAATGGGGGCTACCTCACGGGAAACAATGGTCTGCAAACGCAGGGTAGTAGCGGCCGCCATCACTACGGGGTCGACGGTTGTCTGTGGTTGGGAGCCGTGGCCGCCACGGCCAAACAGCTTTACTTTCAGGCTGTTTCCTGCAGCCAAGATGGCGCCACTGCGATACCCAACGGTACCGGCCTCGCCTACCATGACATGCTGCCCCAGAATGATGTCCGGCTTCGGGAAACGCTCCAGCATGCCATCGTCTACCATGCTTTGCGCACCCCGGCCCACCTCTTCGCCAGGTTGGAAAACGGCCATCAGTGTCCCTTTCCAGAGTTCTTTGTGTTCTGAAAACAGCCTGGCTATTCCCATGAGCCAGGTGACGTGCAGGTCGTGCCCACATACGTGCGACACCCCCACTTCCACTCCTTCTTCATCCCGGGCTATTTTGGTACTGGCATAAGGCAGTCCGGTGTTTTCGGTAACAGGAAGTGCGTCCATATCCGCCCGAAGCATCACGACAGGCCCCTTGCCATTTCTCAGAACACCTACCACACCGGTTATTCCTATACCTGTCGAAACCTCGAACTGGCATTGGGTCAGATAGTCCGCCGCGATTTTGGCCGTACGGAACTCCTCCATGGACAACTCCGGATTTTGATGAAGGTCTTTATAGATTTCTTCAAGTTCGGGGAGCAGCTGCTCGATAAAGCTGTCCATTGTAGCATTGAAGGCTTTGATTTTAGAGATTTCCATACCTATAAATTTGACTAACCCGGATTATAAAAAGGACAAAGTTGCCTTTGCTTGTACGTTCGGCAATGAAATAAGAAGTGTCCTATCTGCTCACATGCCTGGAAAGTTGGATTGAGTAACCCCTGAAAATGCTCAAGAAGTATACTTGATGTTCTTCTTTAATCAACAACTGGAGTTTGTTTAAGGCTGGGTGCAAAGGAGTATCAAAGTAATGGTGCCTCAATCAAGGGGCTAAGGGAGCCTCTACCCGCTTCAGGATGACTTTGTCCACCCGAAACCCATCCATATCCACTATCTCCAGTTCAAACCCGTTCAACAGAACCTTATCGCCAGAAACCGGAAGCCTGCCCAAGGTATAGGAAAGGAAACCAGCCAGTGTGGAGTAGTTGTCGGAGTCCCTGCGGACGACCTCTGCGCGCAGTTCCCGGTTCAGCTCCTGCACTTCAATCGAGCCGCTGATTAACAGCGAACCATCCTCCCGTTTCAGAATCTCGGGCTCTTCCACCTCATCCAGGTCCGGCATGTCGCCTACAATGGCCTCCAGAATGTCGTGCACGGTGATGACGCCTTCGGTGGTGCCGTACTCGTCTATCACAATGCCCATGTACTGCTTCTCTTTCTTGAAGGTGTTGAGTACTGAATTCGCCAACATGGTCTCCGGTATAAAGATGGGCGGATACAGTACGCTCTGAATGGGCTCCGCTCTGTTCCCGGCCAGGTACTCGTAAAACCGCTTGGCCGTCAGGATGCCGATGACATTGTCGAAGCTACCTATCACAGCAGGGAAACGGGAGTGGGCGCTGTGCTCAATCGTCTCTTTTAGCTGCTCCACGGGCTGGTTGATGTCCACGAACTCCACCTCCTTGCGGTGCGTGCGCAGGTTCTTGGCCCGCTGTTCGGAGTAGGTGAAAATGTTCTGGTGCAGCTGGATTTCCTCCTTTGCCAGAATGCCCTGCTTGCCTGCCGTCTTGATGATTTGCCGCAGCTCTTCCTCCGACATCTTCTCCTCCGATGCCTCCTTGATGCCCAGCACCCGGATGACGAGGTTAGTGGAGCCGGAGAGCAACTTCACTAGTGGCATGGTGGCTTTGGTGAACACTTTGATGGTAGGCGCCACAGCCACGGCTATGTTGTCGGCGTTGCCGAGGGCGATGGTCTTTGGTATAAGTTCCCCCACCACAATAGAGAAGTACGTAATCAGGCCCACCACCAACACGATGGAGAGCGTAGCGGCATATGGGGCAAGAAACGAAACACCCGACAGCCACGCCTCCACATCGCCGGAAAGGGCCGCTCCACCGTAGGCTCCCGATATAATGGCAATCAACGTGATGCCGACCTGTATGGCGGAAAGGAAATTCTCAGGAGACTCAAGCAAATCCAGCACGGCCCCGGCGCCTGTGCTTCCCTTCTTTGCCCGCTGGGTTATCCTGTTTTTGTTGACGGAGATGATAGAAAGCTCGGAGAGGGCGAAGAAGCCGTTCAGCAGGGTCAGTAGTATGAGGACGATTATCTCCATATAGGTCTTTAGGACAACGATGTCAAAAGTGCTATACTTGTTTTCCGGCTGAAAAGATAAACCGAGTGGAAAAGGACGGTAACCTGGACACGAAACCTGCCAAGATTTTACTCCGTGCTTAAACTTCTTTAGCAAGTATTGCACCTACCGTTGGCTATACCTAACTGTGCTTGTCAAGAAGTAGTAACGTCTAAATTTTTATACCTTGGGCAGCCCGAACAGGGCAGCCACCAAATAGGGCTTTAACCATGGAACAAACAAATAAAAAGAAGCAGCAGGAGCTGCTGCGGGTGCTCACGCTCAAAGACGCTGTCGGTGTGGGGTTGGGCGCCATTATTGGGGCCGGTGTGTTTGTGGTGACGGGAGTGGCGGCCGGTGTGGCGGGTCCTGCTTTTCTGATGGGGCTCCTCTTTGCTGGTGCTGTAGCTGCTTTCAATGGTTTGTCGTCGGCGCAGTTGGCGGCAGTATACCCACATTCGGGCGGCACTTATGAGTATGGCTACCGGCTACTCAACCCCACACTCGGCTTCTCGGCGGGCTGGATGTTCCTGATAAGCAAACTCTCGGCAGCGGGGGTAGTCGCCATTGGTTTCGGCAGTTACTTCTACCAGTTGGTTCCTGTTCTCTCACCCCTTGCCCTCTCGCTGGCGGCGGTGGTGCTCCTGACGGTCGCCAACTACTTCGGCATCAAAAAAGCTGGCGTGCTGAATCTGGTCATCGTGTCGTTTACGCTCCTCTCGCTCCTATACCTGGTGTTCAGCGGTATACCTGAAATCGACCCCCGGAATTATCGCCCATTCGCGCCGTTCGGGGTGTCAGGTATAGCGGAGGCTTCGGCCTTGCTGTTCTTCGCCTTCACCGGGTATGCCCGTATTGCTACACTGGCCGAGGAGGTGAAGGAACCCCAGACCACTATCCCGCGGGCCGTCATCATCACCATCGTGTCGGCCATTGTGCTGTATGCGGCCGTTTCGGTGGTGGCCGTCGGGGTGATTGGGACGGAGCAGATGGCTGACAGTAAATCGCCTTTGCAGGTAGTGGCGGATGCCCTGCACACGCCTGCGGTACGGACAATTGTCACTCTGGGGGCTTCCACGGCCATGCTGGGAGTGTTGCTGAGTCAGATTCTGGGCATCAGCCGGATGATGCTGGCCATGGGCAGGAGAAACGACTTACCACCTGTGTTCGAGAGGGTGCACGAACGGTTCCGGGTGCCACACCTGGGCATCGTCGTCACAGGCATCCTCATCCTGCTCTTGACATTGGCAGGTTCGTTTGAATTCATTGTACGGGCGGCTTCCTTCACCATCCTGCTCTACTACAGCATCACCAACATGGCGGCGCTGCGGCAGCCCCGGCAGGAGCAGCTGTACGGCAGGCTTATACCTGTACTGGGGCTTGTAGGCTGCCTGGCCATGTCCGTATCGTTGCCGCTGCTGGTCATTTTATCAGGTATAGGCTTGCTGTTGGTGGGGTTCGTGCTCCGGCTGTTGTTTCACAAAGTGTATGAGTAGGAGGACGTTACTTTAAACAAGTGAAAACGTACACCAATTTTCAAGGTATAGCTAGAGAGCTACTCTTGCAGCAATGCTATGATTTTGCTATGTTGCGTAAAATTTCGGGGTGTAGCGTAGCCTGGTATCGCGCCAGCATGGGGTGCTGGAGGTCGTGGGTTCGAATCCCGCCACTCCGACAAAGCCTTTCACAGACTGTGAAAGGCTTTGTTGTTTCCAGACAATCTGAATGCGTCATGCGATAGCTTTGGCTTGGGAGTCAGGTATAGCCACAAGTTAAAACAGGTTTATAACAGAGGGCAAAGGATTGGAAATCGCCTTTGCCACGTGCCCTTTATTTTCGACGCAGGAAACATTTTTTTTAAAAAATATTCCTCCTGATTCCTATAGATATTAGTAGTATTCTATATACATTTCGGCACTTTCCCAACCATACACGTGCCTGGTTCGCCAAAAGTGCTAAGCTAAGAATCCCTTTAGAAGCGGGGAGTTCCAACTGGTGCCATTGCCTGCTGCCACGCATAAAGCACAGAGACAGACTTAAGAAATTCAGTACCTCCCCTTTTTTTACAAGCACTTACCATACTGATTTTTAACTCTTTCTAACTTATATGCTTTATCGTGTATGAAACGATTACTACTATTATCTATTCTAGGGTTGGCTACTTTCCATGCATCCGTTGCGCAGGAGGTAGAAAAGAAACCGTCACCGCTCAAGTTTCTGGTCGGAGGCGCTTTTGAGTTTGGCGGCGATGAGGTGGCAGAAATCTACTTCACCAATGGAGACGCACAGTCGGTCAAGGCCGGGCAAGGTGTTTCACTCGCTCTCGGCGGCCAGCTTCAATTTCCGAAGGCAGAAAGACTGCTGCTCCGCGCTACGCTGGGGTATAAGTATGTCACCACACAGGCCGACAATGCTCACATCCGGCTGACCCGTGTGCCCCTGCACTTGACAGCCAACTGGATGGCCACCGACAAAATACGTTTAGGCGCGGGCCTGGTCTCTCACCAGAATATCCAGTTCAAGGCAGATGGCATTGGGCAGGATGTCACGTTCAAAGGGGCTAGTGGTCCCATTTTCGAAGTAGCTTATGGTATAGCAGGCCTTACCTACACTGTGATGGAGTACAAAGACCAAGCAAACCATACCTATGCAGCCAACGCCATAGGCTTAACCATTTCTGGCGTGTTTCCTAGAAAGTAATCTTCTTCATCTGGCATACCTTGCCATAGCATGGACTAGTATATGCTTACAAACACAAGGGACTGAAGCTGACTTCAGTCCCTTGTGTTTGTAATACACTGATTGCACCTCCCCTACTGCGGTATCCTCGTCACCAGTTCTGCCATACCTTTCGCTATCTGTTCTTGTAGCTTCTCGGGTTTGTCAGATATGATGCGCTCTGCCGTACCCTGCCATACCAGTTCGTTTCGCGCGCGCTCTACCAGGTGCACCGACACCGTGCCCACGTTGTAGCGCCCCACTTCCACCTCCTTGGATTTCCAGGTATAGCGGCGCTGGCCTACGTAGTAAGGCGGGTCCGTCTGGATGTTTGTCTGCCGTGTCTGCACCTCCTCGTCTACCACAATACCCAGGTTGATGAGCACATCCGCATCATCGGCAGACGACTGTTGCAGACCCCGATGCTCCAACTGCTCGGCAATTGCCTGCTGCAGGTACGTCACATGCGGCTGGTATTTCTGTCCCAAGCCATCGCCCGAGGCGTCCACCTCCATAAAGGCAAAGGTCTGGTAGCGGCCCAGGCTGAAGCCCGGCGCCGGTTCAGAAGTGATTTTTGTGCTGGGGCTGCAGGCAAAGTTCAGCAGTACCAGCACCAGCCAGCCGTATCTCAAAAACAGGTGTGTCATGCGCAAATTTGTTTGGTTTCAGAACAGGTCCATCCGAAGCACCTGTTGCCAAAGGTATACGTGATTCCAAACGGCCGGTGCACTCCCGCAACCCCGCCAAGAGGGTATACCGCCTCCGCTAAACCAGTCCCTTCAAAATTAGCAGCCATATATAATATGGTTTATGTAACTTAGCGGATGGGCTCAGGTATAAGAGGCCGCAGCCTGCCACATTTTGCGTCACATTCCATAATCCATCAACAACAAACAACTGACGAGCTACGTTTGGTTCTACCATGAACACTACGGCACAAGTACTACAAAAGAGAAGAAAAGACATCCTGGAAAAGTGGATGCAGAACCAACTATCAGATGCAGGATTGCGTGATGATTTGATGACGAATGACGAACTGCTTCGCCAGTCAGAAGAAATGCTGGACGCGCTGCTGCGTGCCATCGCCACAGGAAACTTTGATGACATCTATGCCACCGAGTATGAGACAATCACGGATACCCTCCGCGATATCTCCATCACGCGTGCGCGCCAGGGATTCAGCCCAAGAGAGACAGCCCAATATGTCCTCAGCCTCAAGAAAGCCGTGGTAGAGGTTCTGGAGCAGGAGCGCTCCGACGATTACATCACACTTTACAAAGAAAGCACCTCCATCAACACGCTGCTCGACAACCTGAGCATCGTTACGTTTGAGACCTTCATCAAGGGCCGCGAAGAGGTTATCCTGCGCCAGACCGATGAGATAAGCGAAATATCCACCCCTGTCATCCGCGTTTGGAACGGCATATTGGCATTGCCTATCATCGGAACGCTTGATAGCGCCCGCACCCAGGTTGTGATGGAAAACCTGCTGCAGGAGATTGTGAACACAGGAAGCAACATCGCCATACTGGACATATCCGGCGTACCGGCCGTTGACTCGCTTGTGGCCCAGCACCTTATCAAAACAGTGAGCGCTACCCGCCTCATGGGAGCCGAATGTATCATCAGCGGCATACGCGCCGAGATAGCGCAGACCATCGTTCACCTAGGTATAGACCTGTCTAACATCAAGACGAAGGCAACCCTTGCCAGCGCCTTGCAGCTTGCCTTCAGCATGACCAATGTGGAAGTAAGAAGAATAGACAAAAACGTGGGACTGAGAGGCACAAGATAAGTATGGATAGAATACCGATTCTGAAAATGGGGCATTTCCTGTTGGTGACAATACAGGTTGACCTCTACGACAGGCTTGCCCTCACTTTGGAGAATGACCTCATCAGCATGGTGAGCCAGACGGGTGCGCGGGGTGTTCTCATTGACATCTCGGCAGTAAGCATCGTCGATTCTTTCATGGGCCGCATATTGGGTAACATCGCCTCCATGTCCCGCATCATGGACGCCGAGACGGTGGTAGTGGGCATGCAGCCTGCCGTGGCCATCACACTGGTAGAGTTGGGCCTCACCCTGCAGGGCGTATACACGGCCCTGAACGTTGAGAAAGGGATGGAATTGTTGAACAGCAAAATGGACACTAACCTGGAGCAGGAGGAAGACGAGGAAGATCAGGATGATCGTAATGACTAAGGACACGATGGAAATCGTGCGGGAGCAGGACGTAGTCCCTTTCAGGAACCGGGTACGGGAGTTCAGTACCAAAATAGGGATGAGTGTAGTGAACCAGACCAAGCTCATCACGGCCGCCAGCGAACTAGTGCGCAACATGCTCAAGTATGCCAACGGCGGCAAAGTTATTCTGGAAATCATCAGCAACAACGCGAAAACCGGCGTACGTTTAACCTTCGCAGACCAGGGTCCAGGTATACCAGACCTGTCACTGGCCATGAAGGACGGCTACTCAACTGGCAGGAGCCTGGGCCTAGGCTTGCCTGGTGCCAAAAGGCTCGTAAACGAGTTTGACTTAAAGAGCCAGCCTGGCCAGGGCACCACTGTCACTGTCATCCACTGGAAACATGGACGTTAACCAGCACCACCGCTTCACCATACCTGACCGTAGCTTTGCCAGCCTGACCAAGAAAGACATTACCCGGTTGGCCGAGAGTTTTGCCCTGTCTACCACAGAGGTGGGCAAAGTCAACATCATCGTGTCGGAGCTGCTCACCAACCTGGCCAAGTACTCTCCGCAGGGCGGCGAGCTGCTGGTGAAAGCCATCGGCAAGCCCATCAGAGGTATAGAAATCATATGCTTTGACAACGGCCCAGGCATGAAAGACCCGGACCGTATGCTGGAGGATGGCGTATCCACCTTCGGCTCGGCCGGAGAAGGCCTGGGAGCCATCAAACGGCAGTCTGACGTATTTGACCTGTACTCGCATCCTCAGGTGGGTACCGTCATTGTGTCGCAGGTCTTCAAAGGCAGCAAAGCGACTGCCCCTCCCTCCTCTCGGCATTACGAAATCGGCAACATCATGGTACCCAAGCCCAAGGAGGTGGACTGTGGTGACGGCTACGCCGTGATACACCAAGAACATGGCGTATACCTGCTCGCGCTCGATGGCCTGGGCCATGGCTCCCATGCGCAGGAGGCAGCGCAGCTGGCCGTGGACACATTCTGCAACCAACCCGAAAGCGACCCAGCCAGCGCCCTTCGCACCATACATGCCGCCATCAAGCGCTCGCGTGGTGCGGTAGGCTTTGTCGCGTTCATCGACACCCGCCGCAACAAAATCACGTATTGCGGCATCGGCAACATAGCCGGCAAAATGTACACCAACGACAACTACACCGGCGGGTCGCCTTACAAGAACATCATCTCCTACAACGGCATACTGGGCCACAACGTACCGGGCTCCTTCAGCAACCAGACCATGGACTGGACCCGTAACAACCTGCTCATCGTGCACTCTGACGGGCTGAAGCCGCGCTGGGACTTATCGAAATACCCCAATCTGCACCGTCACATGGCCACCACCATTGCAGCGGTTTTATTCAAAGACTACAGCCGCCATACCGACGATACCCTCGTATTGGTTTGTAAAGCCAAACTCTAAGCCCATGTCACGTAGCATCCTCAAAATCAACATCGCCAATGAACTGGATGTAGTGCTTGCCTACAAAAGGGCCATGCAGCTGTCAGAGAAAACGGGTCTGGCCGCAGCCGGGCAGACCAAGTTTGCCACGGCTGTCTCCGAGATTTGCCGCAACGTGGTGGAGCATGTGGGCAACGGCAGCATCCAGTTCAGCATCATCAGTGAGAAAGGCTACAACTACCTGGAGGCAAACGTGACGGACCGGGGCCGGGGCATCGGCAACCTAGATTATATCTACAGCCGCGCCAGCTTCGCCAGCAACATCCCAGGCAGGGGCCTCGGCATCATCAACTCCCGCAAACTGGTCGACTTTTTCGAGATAAAGACCGAGAGCGAGAAAGGCACCACCGTCATCCTTCGGAAACGTATACCCGCCCAGAGCCCCACCATCACCCGGGCGGTGCAGGAGCACTGGATGCAGGAGTTCAACAACGAGGAGGACGTATCGCCTTACGAGGAGATAAAGAAGCAGTACATGAAGCAACTGGAGTTGCTGGAGCAACTGCGCCTGCGCAACCTGGAGGCGGAGCAGCAGTTGCAGGAAATCAGGCGCCTGAACCTGCAGTTGCAGCAGTCTAACACCGAGATACAATCGCTGTCGGAGGAGCGGGAGCGGAAGAACCAGTTGCTGCAGAAGGTGAACGCCGATTTGGATGCCTTCGCCCATACCGTGTCCCATGACCTGCGCGCGCCCCTGCAGAACATCAACGGCCTGGCCAACCTCATTGAGGCACGGCTGGAGGCGAAGGACGAGGAGGACGCCATCTCGCTCCTGCCCATGCTGCGTGAGCAGGCAAATAAAATGGACCGCCTCATTACAGGTATACTGGCCTACTCCCTGGCAGGTCACCATAACCTCCGAAAGCAGTTGGTAGACGTGCGGGACACGCTGCACAGGGTGCTGGAGTCTCTTTCTATACCCCAAGGGTTCGAGGTGTCGTTGCCCGACGAGCTGCCTATGCTGTACACGCAGGACATATACCTGTTCCAGATTTTCAGCAACCTGATTGGTAACGCCGTCAAGTACCACGACAGGCCACAGGAGGCGCGCATACAGGTATTCTATGAGCATCACCCGCAGCACCTGCTGTTTGCGGTACAAGACGACGGCCCGGGTATATCAGTCGAGGACCAGCAGCAGATATTCATAGCCTATGAGTCTCTGGGGCAAAGCTACGCCAGGCCTGACAGTTCCGGGCTGGGCCTTGCCATCGTGAAACGGGTATTGGAGGAGAAAGGCGGCCAGGTATGGGTGGAATCAGTGGGACGTGGTTCCCGCTTCGTCTTCACCTGGCCTGCTGAGGAACTGGTACAGGAAAAGGACGCAGAGCAATGAAAAAAGCCTGCTCTCTTCGCAGAAGGCAGGCTTTGTAATCTTTGGTCTGTTTCTTAGTTGGGTTTTACGCGGTTCTTGAAGTAATCACGCAGTATTTCCTTCACATCATGCGCGGTCAGTGCCTTAGAGTAGTGCTTCTTCACCTTTTTGAAGCTCTTGAGCCGCTCGAGGTCATAGAAGCTAGCCGATGAAGTCAGCATCAGGATGATGACGTAATCACCTGAATCCAGGCCCAGTTGCTGGTACTCGGCCAGAAACTCGAAGCCATCCATCACCGGCATCTTGATATCCAGGAAAATTAAGTCGGGGCATTTGTAGGATGCGTCCCGGGAATCGCCGCAGGCCTTAGACAGGTAGTCGAGCGCTTCCTTGCCGTTGTTCATCACCATGATTTCCCGGGCTACCTGCATATCGTTCAGCAGGCGTTTGTTCAGGTAATTCGTGGTATCGTCATCATCAATCAACAACACTAAATCAAGCATTTCGGACACTTCACCCATACAATGTAGCATTTTTCTTTAGAGGTTTTTACAACTGGAACAGGACTAGCTGTCGTGCCGGCTGCTCCTTTCAAAGTCTGAAATCAGTAGGCCCGGCAGTTCAGGATTTCCCAATAACAGATAATTTCAATATTATGTTCATTCCTTGCCGACTTGACTGCGCATACATGGATGTGGCTCTCCACCTACTGCGCATCCAATTGCTTGGACGTACATCGAAATTGACGATGCAAATCTACTATTTAGCACTGAAATTATGAAGTTATTATTTTATTGCGCTTTAGAAGAGACGCCAATTTCCATAATGGAATATTCTGTCGGTTGTGCCTGCAGTCGGCCATTCTAGGTCAGGCTACGGCGTCTTTTCCCGTCAGCACGTAACCCTTCCGTTTCTTCTTTTTGCCCCTCCCCATCCAGATGATAATTCCGGTCACCCACAGCATGGCCGGCACCAACCCCAGGAAAAACCACAGAATGCGGGTCAGCCAGCCCCCCACCTCGCCAAAGTGTATAGGCACGAACCAGTTGCGGGTTATTTTGCGACCAATGGGAGCTGTTTCTGGATTGTAGTCATACACCCTGCTGCCCGTGTACTGGTCCAGGTATACCATGGGCCTGTTCTGAGGCCCTGCCTCCAACTCAGCTGATGCCATGTATGTCAGGTTCACGGTGGCCAGGCTGTCAGGGGCGAGCACCACGGTGCGTGGCCGGTACCCAGGGTATAGCTGGTCCATCCGGTCGAGGGCCTGGTAGATGTCGAGGGAAGGGACGCTTGCCTGGTAACGGGACTTCAATTCTTTGACATAGGGAGTAGGCTCCTGCGCCAGCGTCAGGGTATCCACCACCTGCTGTGTCTCTTCCTGGAACGTGAAGTAGGCACCCGTAACCGCAGCCAGAAACAACGGAATGCTGAAGTAGAACCCGAACACGTTGTGCAAATCAAAGTTACGGCGTTTGAAAGAGGCATTGGGCTTGAGTCGGAGGCCGTCCTTGAGGTTGCGCTTTTTCTTGGGCAGCCACAGGAACAGGCCCGAGGAAACCAGCACGAAAGCCAGCAGCAAAGAACAGGTACCGGTCACAAAGGCACCGGCATCGCCGATGGTCAGGTGACGGTGCAAATCCAGGATGTCATCCAGCAGACCGCGACGTTTTTCCATCTGCCCCAGGTATAGCCCGGTGCTGGCATCAAAGAACAGCCACTGCTTGTTGCCCTTCACTTTCAGGATATAGTTTTCCAATTCCCGCAGCGGAAAGTGGATGTTTGTCACCTCTTTCCCGAACTGCTGCTCGGCGTTCCGCACCACCGTGCGCACATCCACCAGCGCCGCCTCCGGTTGGCTTGCTTGGTAGAGTTCCGGGTATAGCGCCACCGTCAGCTCCGGCTGGAACACGTAGAGCGAGCCCGTGATGCCTACAAAGGCCAGAACAGCCCCCGCCGTTAGGCCAATCCACAGGTGCACTTGGAGGATGAATTTGCGCATATACCTATACCTAAAATCGGCGACCCTGCAGGTGATGCAGAGCCGCCGATGCTACTTTTTATGTATTTTTCTTCTTTAGAACCGTACGCCCACTGTTCCCTGAACGGAGCGTGGTGCGCCCGGCATTATCGCTGTGCTCGATTGGGAGCCGTCATAGTATCTCACATCCGCGAGGTTGCGCAGGTTGACCGCCGCATGGAAACGCTTCACGTCATAGTACAGCGTGGCATCGTAGCGGGTATAGCCCGGCAGGCGGAAGCTGTCAGTGGCGTCCACTGGCCGGTCGCCGAAGCTGGTGAAGCCACCGCCGAAGCCAAGTCCCTTCAACAGACCGGCCTGCAGCTCATAGGTCGCCCACAGGCTGCCGCTGTGCTTACTCACGCCCCGAAAGGCGATTCCTACTTTTTTCTCGTCGATGTCTTCGGTGATGCGGGCATCGGTGTAGCTGTAGGTGGCGATTACGTTCAGGCCCGGGAACAACTCACCGGTCACGTCAGTCTCAATGCCTTCGCTGCGCACCTCGCCCACCTGTTCTGAAAACTCGCTGAACCTTGGGTCGGCCACACCTCGGCGGTCAGGAAGCGGCACATTGCTGCGCGTGATGTTGAAGTAGGCAGCCTTCACATTGATTTTATCGTTTAGCAGTCCCACTTTGAAACCACCCTCCAGCAAATCAGACGTCACCGGCTTCAGCGACTCGCTTTCGATAGGCGCGCCGTTGCTGCCATCGGTCACGGCCACAAGGCCCAACTCCGGCTGGAAGCCCTTGGACCAGTTGCCGTACACTGACACCGGCCCATATACCTCGTACAGCACCCCTACTCTTGGGTTGAAGGACTTGAGGCGCTGGGTAGTCGTCACGGTAGAGAAGGTGTTGTCCTTGTTCTTCTTGTCGCTCACTTTCTCCAGGTCCCAGAAGTCGTAGCGGGCACCCAGCAGCACCTTCAGGCGCTGGTTGATGGACAGGAAATCCTGCACATATACGCCATACAGATTCGTGTTGTCGCGGTAGCTGTCACCAAAATTCAAGGCGGTAGGCTTCGGCAGACGGCTGTACTGGGGATTGAAAATATTGAGGGTGTCGTAGCTGGCACGGTTGAACCAGATGTCGAACATGGACCTGGCCAGTTCCACACCCACCACCGTCTTGTGCTCGAACTTGGCACCTGTGTTGAAGGTGGCGTACAGCTCGTTCTGCGTAGCAAAGTTGCGCTCAAAGTTGTACTGGTCCTGCAGGCGGCGGATTACCTTGGAGTTGGTCGGGTCGTTGCGCAGCAGGCTGGCGGCCTCCACCACTTTGCGGGCCTCCGAAGAGTAAGTGAAGCTGGAAGCGTGGCGTACGCTGAAGATATCGTTGAAGCGGTGCTGCAGGTTGTACTGCACCAGCCGGTTCTGGTGTTTCCCCTTGTTGTCCGGCTCCCCGATAGAACGGTCTGTCGGCACATCGGCAATCACGCCATTAAAGGCCACTATACCTCTGTCTGATGCCTGGTCATGATTCAGATACTCCGCCTCGACAGTTAGGGAGGATCTGTCAGAGAAATCGTAGGTCAGGGCTGGCGCGATGAAGAAACGCTCCGTGCTCACAAAGTCGCGGTAAGTATCGCCTTTTTCATACACCGCGTTCAGCCTATACTTGAAGGTCTTGCTCTCGTTGAAGGAGCCACCCAGGTCGATGGCCGGGCGAATTTGCCCGAAGCTGTTGGCGGTGAACTGGATGTCCTGGAAGGTATAGGCGGTTGGTTTTTTGGTAGTGATATTCACCATACCGCCTGGGTCGCTCACGCCGTACAGCACGGAGGCTGGGCCTTTCATCACCTCAATCTGCTGGATGTTGGCCGTCTCCCGGAAAGTGCGCACGCTGTTGCGGAAGCCGTTTTTGAAAATGCTCTCAGTGCTGGTGCGGAAGCCACGAATCTGGAAGATGTCCGTGCGGCCACCAAAGCCCGTCTCCATGGTCACGCCGCTTACATTACGCATGGCATCGTCCAGGCGAATCACCTGCATCTGGTCCAGGGCGCGGCGCGAGATAATCTGCACCGACTGCGGCACCGACTTGAGTGGCGCCTCCATCTTGGTGGCGGTGGAGCCGATGGGCTGCACGAACTCGCCGCTGTGGCTGGCGTTGATGACAACCTCATTCAGGTCAGTAGCTATAGAGGGCAGCAGCAGGTATACCGTCGCCGTAGAGCCCGGCTTCACCTCCACGTCCTTCTTGACGGTGGCATAGCCCAGGCTGTTAGCGACCAAGGTATAGCTTCCTGGCGTCACCGTCCGGATGACGTATTTTCCTTCCTCGTCGGTGGTAGTTCCGAGGCTGGTGCCCTCCAAGGCCACACTTATACCTAAAAGGGGCTCGTTGCGCTCCGAGACAATGCGGCCTTCAATGCGGCCCATGTCCTGAGCGAGTGTACTGTGTGCCAGCAGCATGAGTACACTGAAAATGGTGAGTAAGCGGTGCATATATTTTTTATTTAGATTAATTCTAATTATGCTGCAAAAGTAGTGACCAGACCGATAAGGCCAAACAACTATTTAGATTTTTTCTAAATAGTTCCAATAACTGTTTTAAAAGTCCGCTAGAGCAGCCTCTGTACATCCTTTTTGTCTGTTTGGGAGTATTTAGAGGAGATTGCCATACCTGGCAACACAGGATGACACAGCTAAAAACAAGAAGATATGGATACATATAATCTGAAACCTGAAAACATGCGAGCCCCGAAGCATCTGTCGCGTGAGGAGATACAGCAGAGCTTGGATGAACTGGACAGCAAAATCAAGATACTGAAGGGGCGCGTGAACGCCACCGCCTCGGACTCCAACCATACCTACCACGAGCACATCGCGGCACTGGAGGCCAAGCGCGAACTGATTGCCCAGAAGTTCGGTGACCAGGAAGACAGCCAAAGCAAATGGCAGGGCCTTAAAGACGGCCTGGACAACCTCAAAAACGACATGGAGAACCTGTTCAAATAGAAAAAGCCCCGGCACCTTCAGGTGCCGGGGCTTTTTGTGCTATCGCTATACCTGCCTTAGCTGGCAACCGGCTCGCGGAAGCCCACCCAGGTAAAGCGCTTGATGACAAATTCCGGATTGGTGAAGGAAGCATTGCCCGCCGGGTTGCCGCCCGTCACGTGGAAGTCAGAGAAAGCCGCGTTCTGGTTCACATAGATACCGCCCGTCAGGTTGAAGCTCACCGGCGTACCTGCCAGCCCCATCTCATCCATTATCTTCTCCTTCGTTTCCTCGTCAGTGGTATAAGCGCCGCACGAAATCGCTCCATAGTTCATGGCCATCTCCTTCGCTATTGCGATGGACTGGTCCGTGTTTTTTGTCTTGATGACGAGTGCGATTGGGCCGAACAGTTCACGGCTGAAGCTCTCCTTCTCCGTTGCGTCTACCTCATATAGCACAGGCGTACAGGTGCGGGCGTTGGCGAACATCGGGTTGCTGAAGTCGCAGGTTGTCAGTAACTCCTTTCCTTTCACGGAAGCCGCTTCTTTCACGCGTTCCGCCGTGGCAGGGTTCTGGATGGCACCCAGTATGTGTGGACCCGCCTTCGGGTTGTTCACCAGACCAGTCACGGCATCAGCCAGTTTCCTGGCCACTTCCTCGAAAGGCACCACTTCGTCGCCCACCTTCACGCCGCCTTCCGGCACGTAAATGTTCTGCGGAGCCGTACACATCTGCCCGGAGTACAGGCTCAGGGAGAAAGCCAGGTTCTGCGCCACCTTGTCCAGGTCCTGCACTGAGTCGATGATGATGGAGTTCACACCGGTTTTCTCAGTGAAGGTAATTTTACCAGGCAGGCTCTCCACGTAGTTACCAAACTCATTGCCACCGGTATAGTCGATTAGTTTCACCTTCGGATGCTCGGCCAGCTCCTTCGTAATCAGGTGGTCATCGGCGTCCACGGCCAGTTGGCAGATGTAGGGGCTCAGGCCGCTCTCCACCAGCACCTTCTGTACTTCCGCCACCACAAGGGCAATCGGCAGCACTGCTTTCGGGTGTGGTTTGATGATAACCGGGTTGCCCGTAACAAGGCTTGCATACATACCCGGCACCGTGTTCCAAGTTGGGAAAGTGGAGCAGCCAATCACGATACCGATACCTTTGGGAACAGCACGCCAGGTCTTGTTCAGTTTGAGGGTATACTTGCCCATAGGCTTCTCCCACTCCATGTGCTCCGGAAAGCGGGTCTGCTCTTCGTAGCCAGCCGCGATGGCCTCCAAGGCACGGTCAGCGGCATGCGGACCAGATGCCTGGAATGACATCATGTACGCCTGCCCGGTGGTGTGCATGGTAGCGTAGGCAATCTCAAAAAAGCGTTCCTTCATGCGCTCCAGCGACTCCACCAGCAGGGCGGCACGCTCCGCCGGCTTCACTTTGCGCCACTGGTGGAAGGCCTCATCGGCACGTGACACCAGCGTCTCCACGCTGAAATAGGGATATTTAACCCCCAGCGGCTGCTGCTCATAGGGCGTTTCCTCCTGCCCTACCCAAGCCTCCGGGTTCTCCTGCTGCAACTCCTCAAAGTTTTTGTTGAGCATGGCTTTATACTTGTCACGCCCTTCTTTGTCAGCATTTTCGCCGTAGATGTCGGGCATGGGGTTCTCCGGGTACTGGGCGAAAAAACCGCGCGTGTGCAGCGCCTTCACGGCTGTTTCTATGGTGGAAAGGTGTTTATTTTTCAAATCTGATATCATAGTATTTATTTTTATATAATTAAACACATATATTAGAATCATTTGTTGGAAAGTTACGTATTTTTTTGATAAGCGCGGAAGGCTTTGAAAATTCCCCACACTCTATGTGCTATACCTAGGCTTCCTGCCGCACCACAGGAGTCTCCCCATTTACCGATTTTTGAATATGATACAATGACTACCCGTTGGCCAGTGCTCATACACTGTATTACAAGCTTTCTGATTCTCCTTCTCACGGTACCCGCTTTCTCGGCACAGGGCCAACCGACTAGCAACGCGTCGGGTGCCACCACCAAGCCCCATACGGTAATCTATAAGTTGAAGGCACCCCAAAGCAGCCAGTTGCGCCTTGCCCATGGCAACCAGGCGCTGCTGCAGTCCGCGCTGCAGCAAGTGGGCGCTACTGCCGTGCAACAGAAATTCCCTGACAAAACCCCGGCTCCAAATGCGCGCAAAAGCGGCGTGGACCTCTCCCTCATTTACGAAATGACTTACAAGCCGGGTCAAAGCTTTGTAGAGGTGCAGCGCTCTCTTTTGGCGACCGGTATGGTGGCTTACGTGGAGCCGCTGTACCAGCGGGTCCCGCTCTACCAACCCAACGACCCCGCCTCCGACTCCACCAAAACCACGCAGGGCTACCTGAAACTGATTCAGGCCTACGGCGCCTGGGCCGAGGAAAAGGGAGACACCAACATTGTGATAGGCGTGTTGGACACCGGCTTCAGGCTGACCCACGAAGATATCAAAAACCAAATCAAGTATAACTACGATGACCCCGTAGATGGCATAGACAACGACGGCGATGGACTGATAGACAACTTTCAGGGTTGGGACTTTGCAGACAAGGACAACAACCCAGATGATGATTCTCCATACAAGGGTCATGGGGTAGGAGTAGCAGGTCTTGCAGGAGGCGATTCAGACAATGGTATAGGTATAGCCAGTGTTGGTTTTAATTCTAAGATGCTTCTGCTTAAGGTCTTCCCCTCCACTCAGACGGGCGGTTTCGGGGGCTATGAGGCCATTGTGCACGCCGCCGATAAAGGTTGTAGCATCATCAACCTGTCGTGGGGCGGGGAGGGCTCTTCGCAGTATGAGCAGGACATCATCAACTATGCCGTTCTTGAGAAAGACGCAGTGATTGTGGCCGCCGGTGGAAATACAAATGCGAACGTTGACATTTATCCTGCCGCTTATTATAACGTCCTATCCGTCGGAGGTATAAATAGAGATGTAAAAACCAGTGGCCAGACTTGGAGCTACAAAATAGACATCAGCGCACCAAGTTCAAACGTGCGTACGACCACTATGAATAATGACGCTGCTTATGGTGGAGGCTACGGCACCTCCTATGCCTCGCCTATGGTAGCCGGGGCCGCTGCCTTAGTTCGTTCCAAGCACCCTTACCTGAATGCGCAGCAGGTGATGGAGCGCCTACGCTCCACCGCCGATGACATTTACCACCTGCCTGGCAACGAACCGTATCTGGAAATGCTGGGAAAAGGCCGGCTGAACGTAAAGCGTGCCATCAAAGAAACCCATGTGAAAGCCGTTCGCTGCACCTCTTTTACCTTGGCAGATGGCAGAGTGGCGCAGGTGGGCGACACGATGCTCGTATACATCAGCCTCACAAATTACCTGGACCCTACCAGCGACCTGCAGCTGAAGCTGACCAGTAATTCTCCCTATGTCCGCATACTGGAGGATGATTTCGCGGTAGGGAGTATGGCCACGCTCGCCTCCACCGGCAACGCCAGCAAACCATTTAAATTTGTTGTCTCGGCAGATGCTCCCCTCAATGAGTTGGTGGCCTTCAGGCTTGGTTTTGAAGATGGGGACTTTAAAGATTTCCAATATTTTAACCTTCATGTCAACCCTGACCACATCACACTCAACGCAAACAACCTGCACATCACGCTCAACAGCCAAGGTAACATTGGCTACAATGCCTTCAACTTCAACCAAGGTATGGGGGTGCGCTACAAAGGAAGCAACTCTTTGATTTTTGAAGGGGGGTTATTAGTAGCGACGTCTCCTACCCGTGTGTCGGATAATGTGCGCAATGCCAGTTGGCAAACGGACAAAGACTTTGACATCGTAAAATCCACCCGGATGCACTACAACACCGCACTAGCCGACCAGGAAATCAAAGGCGTCATGCGGGACAAATATCCTAATTCGGACCAGGCGGGGGTGCAGGTCAGGTATAGGGGTATGGCGTGGGCAAATGAAGCTGACGCCGACTATGTCATCCTGGAATATACGGTAGAGAACATCACCGAAGACACGCTGGCATCCGTCTACACCGGCCTCTTCTCCGATTGGAACATCGGCGACGCCTATACCAACGTGGCAGACTGGGACGAGGAAAGCAGGCTGGGCTATGTGTACAACCTGAGCTATACCCTGCCTTATGCCGGTATTAAGCTACTCAATCACACCGACCCGGCTTATTATGCCATTGACAACTTGGCCGGCGGCTCTTCTACTTTCTCTATTGCCGATGGCTTCAGCGCGCAGGAAAAACATAGGGCTTTGTCGGGTGGTGTAGCGCGCAAGCGGGCAAAGGGTGCGGGAAGTGGCAACGACGTATCCCATGTAGTAGGAACTTCGCATCAGAAGCTGGCACCGGGTGCCACGCGCATAGTGGCTTTCGCGGTAGTAGCCGGTGATGACCTGGAGGATTTGAAAAAGCATGCCGAAGCTGCGCAGCAGCGGTACCAGCGCATGAAGTCAGGGCCTGCTCCGTTAGCTTATCAAGATACCCTCTGTGCCGGCACTGCCCTTACCCTCAACCCCACTGGTGGAAGCCGGTTCAACTTCTACGCAGATGAAGCCAGGGTATCGCTGCTCTCCTCTGGTGCCAACCTAGAGATACCCTTACTTAGCCAAAGCACCGTAGTTTATGTGAGCAACGCCGATTCTCTTTTTGAAAGCCCGCTGGTGCCCATGCGCCTGACGGTGCCAGTCGCTCCCCAGGCTAAGTTCAGCATTGCGCAGACAGCGGAGCAACTGCTGGCAGGAAACGTCATTCGTTTTCGGAATGAGAGCATGCACGGCAGAAATTGGATTTGGGATTTCGGCAACGGTGAAACTTCCACTGTCAAAGACCCGGACTACATCTATTCGCTACCGGGCACCTATGACGTGAAGCTGACGGTGGAGGACATGTATGGCTGCTCCACAGATTCCATGATACAAAAGGTTACTGTACTGGAAGTCAAAGAGCCAGAGGTAGTGGCGCAACAACCGCTCAAGCTATACCCCAACCCGACCCGGGGAGAACTGCGCGTGGCACTGCCTCAGCCCAACCTGCTTCCGGAGCTACGCATGACCGACATCGTGGGCAAAGTGGTATACCCGCCGCTCCGCTCCTCCAATGACAAAGAAGCTGTCTACAACCTGGCAGGTATGGCAGAGGGCGTATACCTGACGCAGGTCACTTACAAAGACACTACGCTCACGCTCCGGGTGATTGTCATGAGGCAGTAGTGTCTGGAGAAGCTTAGCCTATACCTGGTTATAGAATTTCTTATATAAAAAGAATCCCCCTGCTCGGAGCTGAGCAGGGGGATTCTTTTTATGGGATTCAGTCAGTACTAAGCCTTGGTAGACTGCTTCTGGTTCAAGCGAATCAAGTTAAGGGCTGAGCCCGCCTTGAACCACTCAATCTGTCCTTCGTTGTAGGTATGGTTTACCATGAAGGCATCCTGAGAACCGTCTTTGTGCGTCAGTACCACTTTCAGTGGCTGACC
This sequence comes from Pontibacter roseus DSM 17521, assembly GCF_000373265.1. Classification (GTDB taxonomy): domain Bacteria; phylum Bacteroidota; class Bacteroidia; order Cytophagales; family Hymenobacteraceae; genus Pontibacter; species Pontibacter roseus. Next base: position 136,782 of record NZ_KB890765.1, on the reverse strand, counting down.
CGGCGTGAAGTTCTCCAGACCCAAAATGTCGATAGTGTCTCTTTCCTCTACCAGGTCGTAGTCGGCTTTGTTGACGAAAGTAAGCGCCAGCATACCTTGCTTCTTCAGGTTGGTTTCGTGGATACGCGCGAATGACTTCACGATAACAGCCCGAACTCCCAGGAAACGCGGCTCCATGGCAGCGTGCTCACGGGAAGAGCCTTCACCGTAGTTCTCGTCACCGACTACTACTGTGCCGATTCCGGCCGCTTTGTAGGTACGGGCAGTGGCAGGCACGGTGTCGTAACCACGTGTCATGTCGTTGTATACCTTGTTGGCTTCACCGTTGTAGGCGTTAATCGCGCCAATCAGCATGTTGTTGGAGATGTTGTCCAGGTGACCACGGTACTTCAACCACGGACCAGCCATCGAGATGTGGTCGGTCGTGCACTTGCCTTGCGCCTTGATGAGCAGTTTCAGACCTTTCAGGTCAGTGCCTTCCCATGGCTTGAAGCCTTCCAGCAGTTGCAGACGGTCAGACTTAGGGTCTACCACCACTTCCACGGTGCTTCCGTCCTCGGCAGGGGCCACGTAACCCGCGTCTTCCACGGCAAAGCCTTGTGGAGGAAGTTCAATGCCTCTTGGCTCGTCCAGCATCACCTGCTGTCCGTCTTCGTTGGTCAGGGTGTCAGTCAGGGGGTTAAACGTCAAGTCACCGGCAATGGCGAACGCCGTCACGATTTCAGGCGAAGCCACGAACGCGTGTGTGTTCGGGTTGCCGTCGTTACGCTTGGCGAAGTTACGGTTGAAGGAGGTGATGATAGAGTTCTTGCGGGAAGGGTCGTCCGTATGACGGGCCCATTGTCCGATGCAAGGACCGCAGGCATTTGCCAGCACCACACCACCCATCTGCGCGAAAGTATCTAACAAGCCGTCGCGGGCCGTGGTATAGCGCACCATTTCAGAACCCGGAGTGATAGTGAACTCCGCCTGGGCTACCAGTTTTTTGCTTACTGCCTGCTCTGCAATAGAAGCGGCGCGCGTAAGGTCTTCGTAAGAGGAGTTGGTGCAAGAACCAATCAGACCGACTTCCAGTCTAGACGGCCAGTTGTGCTCTTTCACAACAGCGGCGAACTGCGAGATAGGCCAGGCAGCGTCCGGTGTGAACGGTCCGTTCACGTGTGGCTCCAGTGTAGACAAATCAATCTCAATCAGTTGGTCGTAGAACGCAGCCGGGTCAGCGTATACCTCGTCATCGGCACGCAGGTACTGCGCTACGTCATCGGCCATCTGCACCACTTCGTCGCGGTTAGTGGCGCGTAGGTAAGCGCGCATGCTGTCATCATAAGCGAACACGGAGGTAGTCGCGCCAATCTCAGCACCCATGTTACAGATGGTGCCTTTGCCCGTACAGGACATGGACTCAGCACCGTCGCCAAAGTACTCCACGATAGCGCCTGTTCCACCTTTTACGGTCAGGATGCCGGCCACTTTCAGGATAACGTCTTTTGGTGATGTCCAGCCGTTCATTTTGCCGGTCAATTTCACACCAATCACTTTCGGGAACTTAAGCTCCCAGGCCATGCCGGCCATTACGTCCACGGCGTCAGCGCCACCAACACCAATGGCCACCATACCCAGACCACCCGCGTTTGGCGTGTGGGAGTCGGTGCCAATCATCATACCGCCTGGGAAGGCGTAGTTCTCCAGTACCACCTGGTGGATAATACCTGCACCTGGCTTCCAGAAGCCGATGCCATATTTGTTCGACACAGAGGCCAGGAAATCGTATACCTCTTTGTTTTCGCTGTAGGCGTCCTGCAAGTCCTGATCAGCACCCACACGGGCCTGAATCAAGTGGTCGCAATGCACAGTAGAAGGCACGGCTACCTGCGGCTTGCCAGCCTGCATGAACTGAAGCAAGGCCATCTGTGCCGTAGCGTCCTGCATGGCTACCCTGTCCGGCGCAAAATCCACGTAGGTCTTGCCACGCTCAAATGACTGCGTCGCGTTTCCATCGTAAAGGTGAGCGTACAGGATTTTTTCTGTCAGGGTGAGCGGTCTTCCCACTGCGTTACGGGCAGCGTTCACGCGCTCGGCCATTCCGGCATAAACTGCCTTGATCATTCCTAAATCAAATGCCATAGTTTTGCTATTGTTAGAATTTTAATGCTTCCTTGTGAAGTTTACAAATGTACGAAATATGCAGGTTTTTGCACAACATTAGCCTCCATGAATATAACGAATCTGCGGCATTTAGAGCTTATGCCTGCGTATTTCGCTTTTCAGAAATCCTTGTTGTAATTTTGCCGCATGAGACACACCTATTTTAATACCCCAATCCGGCTGATTTTGTTGTTGGCCCTCTCCCTGACACAGCTCCTAACCTCTTGTAATTCTATGACATCGACAGACAACACACTGAAGCCCGGCCCATGGCGCGTCGTGCTGCAGGCCCAGGGGCAGGAAATTCCCTTCCTGATGGAGGCTGTGCAGCGGAACGACAGCACCGTGCTATACCTGATTAACGCTGAGGAGCGCATCCTGGTGGATGACATCCAGACCGAGGGCGACTCGCTCAAAATCCGGCTGCACATCTTCGATGCCGATTTGATAGCCAAAGTAGACGACGACAAGATGGCCGGACGCTTCACACGCAACGACCTCTCCAAGCGCTACTCGGTACCTTTTACGGCAGAGCATGGCAAGACGAACCGCTTTGCGGAGAACCCGGCCCCGGCCACGCAGGACTATACCGGCAAGTGGGAAGTGGTGTTCACCAAGAAAGACGGCAAAACCTACCCAGCCATTGGCGTGTTTGAGCAGAAGGATAACTACGTGACCGGCACCTTCATCACCGAGACCGGCGACTACCGCTACCTGGAGGGGCAAGTGGAGGGCGAGCAGCTGAAGCTGTCCACCTTCGATGGCAACCACGACTACCTGTTCACGGCCACACCCGCCGGAGAAGGCAAGCTGAAAGGCGAGTACTTCGCAGGTCTGTACGACTATGAAACCTGGACCGCCACCCGCAACGAGAACGCCCAACTGGCCAATGCCAATGAACTGACTTTCCTCAAGCCCGGCTACGAGTCGCTGGAATTCACGTTCCCGGATGTGAACGGCAAACAGGTATCGCTGTCAGATGTGAAGTACAAAGGCAAGGTGGTACTGGTGCAACTGCTGGGCTCCTGGTGTCCCAACTGCATGGACGAGACACAGTTTCTGGCGCCTTACTACGCAAAGAACAAAGACCGCGGCCTGGAGATTATCGGACTGGGTTTTGAGCGAACCGATGGCTACGAGAAGGCCGTGCCTCGCCTGAAGAAGATGCAGGAGCGCTTCGACATTGGGTATGACCTACTTTACGCCGGCCCCGCTGACAAAGAAGCCGCCGCGAAGGCGCTGCCTGCCCTCAACCACGTCCTCTCCTTCCCCACCACCGTCTTCATCGACCGCCAGGGCAAAGTGCGCAAAATACACACCGGCTTCTCGGGCCCCGGCACCGGCAAGTACTACGAAGACTGGGTAGCGGATTTCAACAAGACGATGGACGAGCTGCTAGCGGAGAAGTAAACGATTATTTTTGGCTGGTTATGGAATCGGCAGGTATAGCAAAGGCCGCTACTGGTGCAGTAGCGGCCTTTGCTTTTTTACAGTGGCTTCCGCAACCGCACAATCCGGAAGGTGCCGCCCAAAGCGGCCGGCTCATTCAGTTCCACCTGCAGTGTAGTGTGGCTGACGATGTCGCCGATGCTGCGGTTGATGTCGGAGAAGAGCGTGCTGGCTACCTGGTTGAAGAGGCGACGCAGCTGCGAGGGGCGCTGCCCATCGGGCAGGAACTTATCAAAAACCATCACAGTGCCGCCAGGTCTGAGCACCCGCTCCACCTCACGGATGCAGGCCACCGGGTCAGGTATAACGGCGATAATCAGGTGCAGGATGACCGCATCGAAACTGTTATCGGTAAAAATTAGCTGCTGACCGTTCATCACACGCGCATCCACCGGTATACCTAGTCTTTCGGCTCGTTGCTGCAGCTTGGTTATCATGCCGGGGGTAATGTCGATGGCGGTGAGGCGGGTATAGCCTTGCAGGTAAGGAAGGTCCAGACCAGTGCCGGCTCCTAATAAGAGAATGGCATCAGAGGGATTGGCTTGCAGCAGCTCAACCGAGCGCTTGCGGTGCTTCCTGAATACGCGGTCGGCTATGAGGTCGTAAACCGGCAGGTATAAGGTATAGCGCAGCCGGTTCCAGGTGTTGGTGTTGAGGCTCATTTTTCATAGGTTATTTCGTGCCTCAAAATTATCCGGCTCTCCGGCCTTCGCTTTACAGATTTAAGAAAGAGAGTTACAGATATTTCTGCACCTGGCTATACCTTGGCTATACCGCTAGTTTAAGCGCAGTGGTAACTGGTGGCATAAGATTTCTCCCTACGGTCGAAATGACATAGATGGGAATATTTGAGGCTGGAGCCTGCATTCCCCAACAGCCTGACAATCAAATAATCAACGATTCTACTTCTCCCGCTCGATGGTATAGGCGATGAGTTGCTCCAGGGAGGTGCGCGATGGAGAGGCCGGGAAGGTATGGAGAATTGCCAGCGCTTCGGCATGGTAGCTGTTCATGGCCTCAACCGTATACTGGATGCCTCCCGAGGACTTCACGTAATCAATCACCTGCTGCACGCGCTTGTTGTCACCGTTGTTGTTCTTCACGTTGTAAATCACACGGCGGCGCGTCATCCAATCCGCTTCGCGGAGAGCGTGTATCAACGGCAGGGTCATCTTCTTCTCCTTGATGTCTATCCCTACCGGCTTGCCGATTTCGGCAGTGCCGTAATCAAACAAATCGTCTTTTATCTGGAAGGCTATACCTACCTTCTCCCCGAACAGGCGGGCCTTCTCGATGTCCTCCACGGAGGCGCCTGCCGAAGCAGCACCCACGGCGCAGCAAGACGCAATGAGAGAAGCGGTTTTCTGGCGGATGATGTCGAAATATACGACCTCGTCAATATCGAGGCGGCGGGCTTTCTCTATCTGCAGCAGCTCCCCTTCGCTCATCTCCTTCACGGCATTCGACACGATTTTGAGCAGTTCGTAGTCATCGTTCTGAAGCGAGAGCAGCAGGCCTTTGGAGAGCAGGTAGTCGCCTACGAGCACGGCAATCTTGTTTTTCCAGAGGGCGTTCACGGAGAAGAAGCCGCGGCGGTAGTTGGCGTCGTCCACCACGTCGTCGTGTACGAGGGTGGCCGTGTGCAGCAGCTCAATGAGGGCGGCGCCGCGGTAGGTGGCGTCACCGATGGCGTCACCGCGGAAGAGCTTGGCCATGAAGAACACGAACATCGGCCGCATCTGCTTGCCCTTGCGCTTCACAATGTAGCTCATGATTTTGTCGAGAAGCAGCACCTTGGACTTCATCGAAGTCCTGAACTTTTTCTCGAACAGCTCCATTTCCTGCGCTATGGGCGCTTGTATTTCTTTTAGGCTGATGCTCATGTGATATTCCGCAATATTACGTTCTGCCGCAGTCGTTTCCAAACGCGGCCTACCAATTAGGCGTTTAAATACATGAATTCCGAAATACACCCAGGTAGGGAGACAACAGAAGCCCCCGCATTGGGTTCGGCGATTGCCTAAATTCCTTATATTGCCTTCTCAAAACACCGCACAGGGCTATGGCAGACACACTGAAAGTAGATTTTGTAGTATACCCCGAGCACGAGCGGCCCTTCACCGCCGACGCCACCTATACCCCGGACGGCAACCGAAAACCAATCGTCCTCTATACCCATGGTTTCAAGGGCTTCAAGGACTGGGGGCACTTCAACCTGCTGGCCCAGTACTTCGGGGAGCGGGGCTTCGTGTTCATCAAGTTCAACTTCTCCCACAACGGCACCAGCGTGGACAACTACACCGACCTGCACGACATGGAGGCCTTCGGTCGCAACAACTTCAGCATTGAGCTCGAAGACCTAAGAGCGCTCCTGGATTTGGTGCACGATGAGGAAGGGCCGCTGCCACAGAACGAACTGGACCTGGACCGCATCTACCTCATTGGCCACAGCCGCGGGGGCGGCTCCGTGATTCTCAAAGCCGCCGAAGACACCCGCGTGAAAGGCGTGGCCACCTGGGCCGCCGTGAACAACTTTGACCAGCGTTGGGACGAGCTGGAGCGCCAGCAATGGGAGAAGGAAGGCGTGCAGTGGGTGACCAACGCCCGCACCGGCATTCGCATGCCCCTCTACTATCAGATTGTGGAAGACTTCCTGGCCAACCTGGAGCGGCTGGACATACCGAAGGTCATCCAGAAAATGCGGCAGCCCCTCCTGATTCTGCACGGCGAGGCGGACGAGACGCTGCCTGTCAAAATGGCCCACGACCTGCACAGCTGGAAGCCTGACGCCGAGATGCACCTGCTACCGGGTGCCGACCATTCCTTCGGCGGCAAGCATCCTTACGAGCAGGACGAGCTTCCAGAAGCTGCCCGCGCCGCCGCCGACCTGAGCATCGAGTTTTTCAAGAAGAATGCCTAGGCTATACCTGCTGCTGGGCGGCAACCTGGGCGACCGCGTGCTATACCTGCAACAGGCCCGCGCAGGTATAGCCAAACGCATAGGTATACTTGAACGGAGCTCCAGCCTCTACGAGACGGCCGCTTGGGGCAACACGGAACAGCCTGCTTTCCTCAACCAGGTGCTGGAGGTGCAGACGGAGCTTTCGCCAGAGCAGGTGCTGCAAGATATAAACATGCTGGAGCAGGAGCTTGGCCGCGTGCGACTGGAGCATTGGGGAGCCCGCGTGATTGACATCGACATCCTGTTTTATGACGACCTGGTGCTGCAGACCCAGCGCCTGACCATTCCCCACCCCCAGCTGCACCTGCGCCGTTTCACCCTGCTGCCCCTGGCCGAGCTCGCGCCTGAGCTGGTGCACCCGGTATTAGGCAAGAGCATCAGCACCTTGTTAGTAGATTGCCCCGATGAACTAGAGGTACGGGAGTTTGGGGCTGGCTCCTTTGACGCTTCTTAAGTCTTACTCATACCTAGATAAGCCGCAAATCTTTCTGCTTCAGCGACGTCTTCATTTGCTATATCTAGTTTTTATATATATTGTATCATAAATACAAATAGCCAGCAGTTGGGATAATGGTAGCCATATGCAAGGTTGTATAAAGTATCTACAATATACATCTCCTCCTCATATTAGGCGGATGAACGTCACGTTTATCCAGTAGTTGTGGTGCATTAAAATTAAAGATGAGAAAGGCGATAAAGGTATTAACAGGTATACTCTTAGCTGTGGCATTTTCTCTTGCGTCCACAGCACTTGCTTGGGCAACCTCAACAAAAGAACTACTTTTCCTGCCTTTATTTATGTTGACGCTTGTTGGGTTCATTATTAGCTTCTTCACTAAGAAAACAGGAGTAGTAATAATCTACATCGCTTCACTATTATGGATATTACAGTTAGCTGAAGGATTTGGGTGGTTTATAACATTTGAACCAAATAACACAGCTTTATGGGGTGTTATATTTCTGCCGCTAGCCTTTTGCATTCTATTATCCTACTTAACTGTAAGGTTCCTGTTTCTCAGGAGCCCTAATGAGAAAAAAAAGTATTCCGCAGTAAGTCTGACAATTGCTCTAGTGATACCTATAGTGGGATTGTTAAGTTATGCTGACAAAACATATGAAAAGAATGTGTTTGCAGAGTTTTATCAGGTAAAGAATGATAATTATAAAGTAATCTTCAGACCATCGCCAGCCGACACAAGAATGTTTGAAGTGGAAATGGCGTCAGAAGAAGTACGGAACTTGGTGTTGGATAAGGCAACTTTCGTGGCGAACCATCACTATTTTCCAAATGCGGTTTTCAAGGTTAGAATGAAGTTCGACAAGATAGAAGAAGTCGAACTTTATAAATTAGAAGCGGATAATCTTTCTAAGCCAATTCGTTGGGATGTCACTGAGCTAAAAGGTGAAACAGAATTTCTAAAATAAAATAACGATACCACAACAATGTATAGCAGTAAGGCTTGCTGACGCTGCACCCCTGCTATACCAACTCGCTAGGTTGAAACCAAAAAACTATGAAGGCAATCCACTGGCTGACACTCCTTTTGCTGCTTGCTGTAACGAAAGGCACACTAGCCCAGGAACAGACAGTGAAGTTCTCAGCCGCTGATGTGAAAGCGGATTTGGCCTACCTGTACAAGACACTGGAGAGCGCGCATTACAACTTGTATGCCTATGTCAGCAATCGGGAGCACGATAAGGTATACCAAGCCCTGAACAAATCGATTTCAACAGACTCGCTCAGCCTGTTGGAAACGACGAAGCTCTTTCAGAAGCTCGCGGCCACCGGCAATGTCGGCCACAGCGAAGTAGATTTCCCCGTGCAGCCCTACATCTCTTTTGCGCAGAAAGGAGGCTCCGTTTTCCCCCTGGAGCTTGCCTTCGAAGACGGAGCGGCCTACGTCCGCAAAAATCACTCTGGCAACTCAACCATCGGTGTTGGAGACCAATTGCTGAGCATCGATGGCAAATCTATCAAAAGCATCCAGGAAGCCATACACCCCTATCTTTCGGCTGAACGCCTCTATTTCAAAGACGCGAAACTGGAATTCTGGTCATTCCCCAGGCTGTATTGGTCCGTGTGCGGAGAAAAGAAGTCCTTTGAAGTAAAGCTGAAAAAGACCAGCGGCAAAACTGAAACACGCCGCCTGGAGGCCATTCCGGTAATGGACTACGAAACCAAGCGAGGCGGTGAGATACTGAGCACTGCGCCTTCTTTTAAGTATTTCGGAACGATAGCCTATCTTAACCCTGGCCCCTTCAGCTCTTCTGAAGCAAATGGAGAAGAGCGGTTCAAGGCGTACATCGACTCTGTTTTCGCGGACATCCAGACCAGAAAAAGCAAAGCGCTGGTGGTTGACCTGAGAAACAATTCCGGTGGCCACAACGCCTACAGCGACCATCTTATTTCTTACTTTGCCGATAAGCCGTTCAGGTGGTATTCAAGTTTCCGTCTCAAGACTAGCGAAGTGCTGAAAGAGCAGACCAGGCGCAATAATCCGCAGGAAGATGACTATACAAAGGCTATTTTAAGCCACCGAAACGGAGAAGTGTTCGCCTACGACCAGCCCATCCAGCACCCGGCACCGGAGTCGAAGCGCTTCAAAGGTAAGGTCTACGTGTTGGTAAACCGACAGACCTACTCCATGGCAGCCGTTAGCGCAGCGTTGATTCAGGACTATGGCTTTGCCCAAATCGTAGGTGAAGAAACAGGCGATGTGCCTACCTTGTATGCGTCACAGTTCTCTTTCCCGCTGCCCAAAACGGGCATTCTGGTGAAGGTACCCAAAGGCTACATCGTCCGGCCCAACGGGGATGAAACCCTGTCAGGCGTAAAACCAGACCATGCCGTGAGGGACCATTTGCTGGATGAGGAAGACGAGATATTGAGTTATACCCTCGAGACGTTGCTAAAGGCGACAGCACCCAAGCAGTAGCCGCTCCACCGTTAAGCGACACTTAGAAAAAACAGTAAACGACAGAATAGACCTAAATAAAAACAGAAGAAGATGAATCCAATCATTCGAAACATTTTGGCCATCGTAGCGGGCGTCGTCGTCGGCAGTGTGGTGAACATGGGCATCATCACGGTCAGCGGCTCCATCATTCCTCCGCCAGATGGCGCAGACGTCACCACCACCGAAGGCCTACAGGCCTCTATGCACCTGTTCCAACCCAAGCATTTCATCTTTCCGTTTCTGGCGCATGCCCTTGGCACCTTCGCTGGTGCATACCTGGCCGCGCTGGTTGCCGCAAGCCATAAAATGAAATTCGCATTAGGTATAGGTATGTTTTTCCTGGCAGGAGGAATCGCCAGTATCTTCATGCTTCCTTCCCCGACCTGGTATACCGTCGTCGATTTGGTAGGGGCCTATTTCCCGATGGCCTATCTGGCAGGAAAACTTGCGACCCTAAGAAGCCATACGGTGAATCAGGGAAGAGTCGCTTAGATTTCAAGTCATTCTCAACTTCCTATACCTCAACCACCTGTTATTCTGTAGACTACATTTTCACCATAGCACACAAGTTATACCCGATAATGAAAGCGCTCTACATTGTTTTGATTTTAGCGCTTGTCGCCTCGTGCGGCAGGCCGCCGGCAAGCAGTCAGCAGTCCGTTACCACAGACCGGCTTCAGGATGGGGAGCGGTTCTATACCGTCAACGGCTTGCGGCATTGGGTCAAAATCAAAGGCAGCCAGCACGGCACCACGCCCATTGTGGTGGTGCACGGGGGGCCTGGCGGGAATAACTATACCTTTGAAAGAACGGCTGGCCCCAGGCTGGAGGAATTCTCGACGGTCATTTACTACGAGCAGAGAGGCAGCGGCAGAAGCGAGGCTCCCTTGAACAAGTCCGACTATCAACTACCTACCCTGCTCAGCGATTTGGACGTGCTGCGCGACTCACTTGGCCTGGAGAAAATGCACCTACTTGGCTATTCCTTCGGGGCGGAGCTTTCGCTCAGGTATGCGCTGCAGCACCCCAACCGGGTGGAGAAACTGATTCTGTCCTCCCCAGCCGAACTGTCCAACTCCAACATGCTCGTCCAGATTCAGGGCTTCCACGCCATCGGCGACAGCAGCACGAAGGCGAAAATTGAAGGTATACTCCGTGACACAACAGCTCTGGCCGACAAATACAACCACGTTTGGAACCTGGCCTCTTCTGACTTGGTAGACCGGTTCCTGTTCCTCAACCCCGACCATGCCCGGAAGAACAGAGCGCTGTGGCAAGAGAGCAAGCTGACAAACACCGGCCTGATGGCGAAGGTATACCTGCAGCACAACAAAGGGGATTTGATACAAAAAGCAACCGGGCTGCCAACCCCGACCCTCCTCATCAGCGGTGCTCATGACAAGAACGGGGGCCTGCATACCGGCCTTTCCCTGAAACAGGTGCTGCCGAACAGCGCCATTCGGCTGTACGAGAACAGCGCCCACTTCCCTGACATAGAAGAACCTGAACGATTCACGGAAGACGTAAAAAGCTTTGTGTTGACAAAGTAAATCGACCTATACCTAATCAACCCATCTCTGATGTTCAACCGATACGCACTGCTCTACCTGTTGGTGCTCAACTGCTGCCAGGCCTTCGGGCAGGACACCAACGCCACCAGCGAAGCACCAGGTCTCAAGAAAAATGCCGTCCATGCCACCCTAGGCACCATTGGGCTCATGGGCGCCTATACCTTCAGCTACGACAGGAATGTAATTGAATTCGACAAAGGTGTGCTACAAGGCATTTGGGCTCGGGCGGGAGCCGGTGGCTGGGCAAGCTGGACATCCGGTGGCCCTTACCAGTCGGTTACCGTGGGCGTGCTGACCGGCAGGAAGAGCAGCCATGTAGAGTTCCATGCAGGAGCAGCCCGTATGTTCGACAGGAGCGCCTACGATGACGAAAAGGACCTGCGCGACTACTACGCAGACCCCAAACCAGCCAAATCCGAGTTCACCGACATCCGGGCAGTCGGTTCGCTTGGCTATCGTTACCAGAAACCAGGAGGACATTTTCTTTTCCGGGTAGGCGCCGGCTTCCCGGAGACGGCCTACGTCGGTTTAGGTATAGCTTTCTAGCAATTCACCAGTCCTTTCATAACAATACCTGCATACTTTCGCTGGGGCCATGCAACCTTTCCCTAGAAATGTGCATCCTAGATATATACGTTTTAAGCGATATACTTATATTTGTTCTGACGCGCGTTTAAATTATCCATGGAAACAGACTACAGGCCACGAGAATCGCCTTTGCATCCTTGTAAAGCAACCCTATCCCCTACCCCACACAATCCCATCCCTTTCACCTTTGTTCGCATGCAGCTTTCCCCGCTCAGGCTCCTTCTGCTTTTCGCATTCCTCCTGCTGCAGCTTCCGCTGCTGGCGCAGGGCATCAAAGGCACCATCAAGAGCCGCAGCGGCGAGCCCTTGCCCTTTGCTTCGGTCTACATCACCAACCTCAACAACGGCTCCTCGAGCAACGCCAACGGCGAATACGAAATCAAGCTGCCGGCGGGTACGCACACCGTGCTGGTGAAGTACATCGGGTATGAGGCGCAGCAGGTGCGGGTGGAAGTGACAGACAGCTGGGTACAGCGCGACTTCAGCCTGGGCGAGCAGTCTTTCGCCCTGAAGGAGGTGCAGGTGAAAGGCAGAGGCGAGGACCCGGCCTACACCATCATGCGCAAGGCCATCGCCAAAAAGAAATACCACCTGCTGCAGTACGACAGCTACCAGATGAAGGTATACGTGAAGGGCACCGGGGAACTGACTAACGCGCCCTTCTTCCTCAAAAAGAAGCTGAAGGAGGAAGGTGTGAAGCTGAACGAGGCCTATACCCTGGAGTCGGTGAGCGAGATAAAGTTCAGCCAGCCCAACAAGCTGGAGGAGAAGGTGATTTCCATCCGCACCTCCGGCGACAACAAAGGCTCCATCTCTCCCATGAGTTTCGTGAACGAGAGCTTCTACAAGGACAAGGTGGTGGAGATGGTCTCGCCGCTCTCGAAGTCGGCTTTCGGCTACTACAAGTTCCAGTATGAGGGCAGCTTTCGGGAAGGCGACATCGACGTGAACAAAATCAAGGTGACACCCCGCTCCCGTGGCGACAACGTGTTTGAGGGCTACATCTACATCATTGAGGGCTATTGGGCTATCCACAGCCTCGACCTCAAAACCAGCATGATGGGCTTCCCCATCAAAGTGAAGCAGACGTATGCCCAGGTGGCGCCCGCTGTCTGGATGCCGACCACCCACCAGTACAATTTCTCCGGCAAGGTGATGGGCTTCGCCGGCGAGTTCAAATACCTGGCCTCCTGCTCCGATTACCAAGTGGTGCTCAACAAGAAGCTGGTCGCGCCCAAGGAAATCATCGATGAGAAGGTGGAGGAAGTGCCAGAGGCCATTGCGACCATCAAGCACAACAATAAAAATGAAACACTTGAAGCACTGGCCAGTCAGGACAAACTCACGCGCAAGCAGTTCCGGCAGCTGATTCTGGAGCAGGAAAAGGAGGCGCTGAAGGAGCGGAAAGAGCCGGAGGTGGTGTCAGAGCGCAGGTATACTGTGGACAAGCTGGCCACCAAGCGCGACTCCGCCTACTGGGATACCGTGCGCCCGGTGCCGCTCAGCGACAAGGAGCTCAGAGGCTACCAACGCGATGACTCCCTGGCGCAGGTGAAGTCGGCCGAGCTGACCGGTAAGGACTCTACTGGCGTCATCAAGAAGAAGAAATTCAACCCGCTGGATGTGGTGACCGGAGGCGGCTACCGCCTTTCCCCCCGCACACGCCTGAGCATAGACCCGACCTTCGCCAACGTGTATTTCAACACCGTGGAAGGCTGGAACGTGAACCTGAGCGGCAAGCTGCGCCACCAGTACGACAGCCTGCGCCGCAGCTTCGAGTTCGCCCCCACTCTCAGGTATGGTTTCTCGAGCGAGGACTTCTATGCCAAAGGCCGTCTGTCGCACAGCGTGAAGAAAGCCGGAAAATCGAACCTGCTATACCTGGAGGGCGGCAACTTCGTGGAGCAGTTCAACAGCGACAACCCGATTCACCCGCACATCAACACGCTCAGCACGCTGCTCTTCCGCCGCAACTACATGAAAATCTATGAGAAGACCTTTGCGAACGTGGGGTATGAGTACAAGCCCTCGGTCTGGCTAAAGGCGAGCGGCAACCTGGAGTGGGCGCAGCGCAGGCAGCTCTTCAACACCACCGGCTACAGCTTCTTCTACTCCGACAAAGACAGGGTGTTCACGCCGAGCATTCCAAACAACCACGAGCTCGAGGACACGGGTTTTCCGGAGCATGAGGCGCTCGTGCTGGAGGCGAACGTGATTTACCGGCCCGTGCAGCGCTACCGCCTCTACAACGGCCGCAAAATCCCGCTGACAGAGAAATCGCCGGAGCTCCTGCTGCTGTACCGTAAAGGTATAGCGGGTGTGCTGGGCAGCGACGTGGACTTCGACCAGGTGCAGGTGGGCATCAACCATGGCTTCTCCTTCGGGGTGCGCGGCAGGCTGGAGTTTGAGCTGCGCGGCGGCACCTTCCTCAACAGCAGCCAAATGTACTTCATGGACTACCACCACTTCGACGGCAACCGCACCATCCTGAGCAGCCTCAAGCCGGCCGGCTCCTTCCGCCTGCTCGACTACTACCAGTACAGCACCAAGGGCAGTTATTTCTCGGGGCACACGCATTACCAGTTCCGCAAGTTCCTGCTCACCCAGATACCCGAGGTGCGCTTCACCGGCCTGAAAGAGAACGTGTTCTTCAACTACCTCAAGACCCAGCATTCGCCGCACTTCTACGAGGTGGGCTACTCCCTTGACAACGTGTTTCGGGTGCTGCGCCTCGAGGCCGCCGCCTCTTTCAACGACCGTGAGTTCCAGGAACTGGGCTTCCGGGTAGGTATAGCCACCATATTGAAAATCAGCAATAATTAATTAATGGCGACGAGTCTTTCATTAAAGCATTTCAGAAGGCTTCTGAGAAATATTTTACCAGGATATATTAGAAAAAGAGAATTAATGTTAACTTAAATTCCTGATATAGAAGAAGCATCCAATTCCGCACGGAGCACACGATAAGGTGTGTCTTTGCCTGCTGGCCACCCGCTGAACCACATGAAAGAATTGCTAAACCTCATGCTCGCCGAGCGGAAAAGCCTCGTGCGCGGTTTTTTCGTAGCTTTTCTGCTGGTGCTTCCGTTCACGCTTTTGCCCGCCGTCATTCGGGAGGGCTTCTCGGCCTACGTAGTGCAGCAGCGGCTGCCCAACTCTCTCCTCTATTCGGCTTTGGTGGCTGCGGCCTTCATACTATTGGCGCTCCTGAACAACTACGAACGGCTCCTCCACAAAAAGCGCCTTTTCGACATGCCGGCCTTTGCTGCGCTTGACTTCTACGGCGGCCTCGAAGGCATCAACTCCATTATCAAGGAAATCTCCACCTACCTGATTGGCAAGATGGGCAACTACTACTTCAAAGTAGAGATCCACAACCCGAAGAGCCAAAACTTACGAGTAGACGTGACTCCTATGATTGACTTCCGCCACGATGCCACCATGGCGGACCGGCTGATGGAGGAGCTGAAGCTTCAGGAAAACCTATACCTGTCCCGGTTCCTATACCTGACCGAGGAGCAGCTGCAGGACCAGGAACTGTTACGGAACGAGCTGATGAAACTCTCCGATGATTTGAAGAGCCTGGGCGCCAAGCCACTCGAGATAAACATAAACGACCTGATGAGTTCCATTTGAGCCGGTGCTAGAACTGGTTTGCCGCAACGCCTGATTATGAATGCAGTATAAGGTATACCTCCACTTCCTGCGCCTATGTCCCTACGTGTACCTTCCGGCTATACCTTGCTCCTGTTCGGATTCCTGACTGCCTGCGGTTCAGGAACGAGTGAGCATACAGTGTCAGCGACTGATGCGGTGCAGCAACTGTGTTTCCTGCAGGTCACGAAAGGCAAACCAACCTTCTCCGGCCCTGACACCCTGCCGGGCGTAATCGATTCGCTCCGCATCCACCTCACCATCAACGGCTCCCACGTGACAGGCGAGTTGGACTGGCTCCCGGCAGAGAAAGACCGGATGACCGGGACCCTAGACGGCACGATGCAGGACAGTACTATCATCGCCGTCTATACCTACACCGCTAAAGGGACACGAGCCCGTGAAGAAAGGATTTTCAGACTGACGCCTGATGCCATCCAGATGAAGGCAGGAGAACTGGTGGAACGGGACGGCATCTGGGTTCTCCAAGACAAAGACGCGGCTCCTTTCTCCACAACAGCCGCCAGAGTTGCCTGCCCCTGACCAGACATGTTCCCTCCAGTTATACCTATTCTCTGAACAAACAGACCGTGCCGCAAGTATGCTATAGGACGCTGTTGTACCCACATGCGCAAGTATAGCAGTGTCTCGGAAAGCATTAATGACTTAAAGCAAAAGGTATGTCGAAACTGAACGGAAAAACAGCATTGATTACGGGCTCTGACTCAGGTATAGGGCAGGCCACGGCCATCGCCTTCGCCCAGGAGGGCGCGGATGTGGTCATCACCTACCACACAGACAAAGAAGGAGCCGAGGAAACGCTGCGCCAGGTAGAGCAGCACCAGCGCAAAGGCATGGTACTGCAGGTGGATGTGAGCGATGAGCAGGCGGTGGCACAACTCTTCGACAAGGCGCTGAAAGAGTTCGGTACACTGGACATTCTGGTGAACAACGCCGCCGTCAACGGCTCAGGCGCCCGTGTGGCCGACATGGAAACCGAGGTGTTTGACCGGGCCATCCGCACCAACCTCTACGGCACCTTCTTCTGCTCCCGCCGCTTCATCCAGCACCGGAAACAGCAGGGCGGCAAGGGCAAAATCATCAACGTGTCTTCCGTGCACGAAGAAATCGTGTCGGCGGGCACGGCGGAGTACTGTGCCTCCAAGGCGGCCATACGCAACCTCACCCGCACCCTGGCCCTGGAACTGGCCGAGGATGGCATCAACGTCAACAACATCTGCCCGGGTATGATCCTGACGCCTATGAACCAGGAGGCGGTGGATGACCATAAGGTACGAAAGGAGAAGGAGGAGAACATCCCAATGAAACGCGCCGGCAAGCCCGAGGAGATTGCCCGCCTGGCCGTCTTCCTGGCCTCCTCCGACTCCGATTACGTGACCGGTTCCAGCTATTTTATGGATGGCGGCCTGTCGCAGCTCATGGGCCAGGGAGCATAACCCAAACCTATACCTGCCAAAACGAAGCAGCCCTCCTCAGGTGCTATACCTGAGAAGGGCTGCTTTTTAAATTATTTTCAGTAACTGCTTACTCCACGGAGCTCACTTCGGCGGTGCGCTCGATTTTCTTCACCAGCCCCTGCAGCACTTTACCTGGTCCGCATTCCACAAAATGTGTCGCGCCGTCGGCCACCATTTGCTGCACCGATTGCGTCCAGCGCACCGGGGCCGTCAGTTGGCTAATCAGGTTATCTTTGATTTCCTCCGGCTTGGTATGTGGCAAAGCATCCACGTTCTGGTAGATAGGGCAGATGCCTTGGCTGAAGTTCGTTTCCTGTATGGCATTGGCCAGTTCCTCTTCGGCTGGCTTCATCAGCGGCGAGTGGAAAGCACCCCCTACCGGAAGCGGCAGCGCACGCTTGGCACCAGCCTCCTTCATCTTTTCACAGGCAATCTCTATACCTCGGTTGGAGCCAGAAATTACCAGCTGGCCTGGGCAATTGTAATTGGCTGCCACCACCACTTCACCTTCAATGGAGGCGCATACCTCTTCCACCTTCGCATCGTCGAGGCCCAATATGGCCGCCATCGTGGAAGGATTAGCCTCACAGGCGGCCTGCATGGCCAGTGCCCGTTTGGACACCAGGCGCAGCCCATCCTCAAAGCTCAGCACCTTGCTGGCTACCAGCGCTGAGAACTCTCCCAGCGAGTGACCCGCCACCATGTCCGGTTGGAAATCCTTTGCCACGGCCGCCTGCGCCACGGAATGCAAGAAAATAGCCGGTTGCGTTACTTTAGTCTGCTTTAGCTCCTCATCAGTTCCGTTGAACATAATCTCGGTGATGTGGAAGCCCAGAATCTCGTTCGCCTTGTCAAACAGCTGTCTCGCCTCCTCGTGCTGCTCATACAGGTCCTTGCCCATTCCTACAAACTGCGACCCCTGTCCCGGGAAAACGTATGCCTTCTTCATGCTCTATGTGTGTTGTTGATTTTCGATTGTCTAACTGTTAGATTGTTGCTTCCTGTTCACAAATTGAACACTATTCGCATGGGCATGTGTCATTCGAAGCCATACCTATACCTGGAGGTTGCCAGACCTAGAAAGTAAAGGGCCTAGCACGTATACAGCGCCATCAGCCGGCAAACCTTCCGGTTCAAAAAATTAACAATCAAACATTTTGATTTAATACGCCACAAACCTCGCCCGTTCCTCTGGGCTGGGCAGCATGCAGGCCTCGGTGCGGCCAGCGATGCGGTAGCGGTGACGCGCAACGAAGCGGTACACAAAATCGCGGAAAGATAAGGGAATAAACCTGAAATAGTAAAGCACCGACCACGGAAAGTTGAGGTGACGGGCGATGCGGAGTGCGGCCTCGGACTCCGTGTGTAGCCGGCCGTTTTCATAGAAAAGAATGGAATCAGGCAGCGGATGCGGCAGCTGCTCCTGCGGCACCAACTGTTCCACCAAGCCAGACTGGAGCGCGGCGAAGTGCAGGTTCTGCTGCTTGTTGTGCTTCAGGGCTATTTGTATACTGGCTTGGCAAAAGCCGCAGGTGCCATCATAGAATACGATGGGCAAACCCTGCAGCCGTTCCAGTTCCTCTTGTGTCATTAGCGTACTATCTCTACCCAGCCTTTGTACTTCGCTCGCTCTTTGCTTGGGTCTATGGTGAAAAACTCTACTTCCGCCTCGTAGTAGTAGATGCCGTCCGTCAGGCGGTTGCCATCCTTGTCTACGCCGGGCCAGTTGATGTACAGGGCGTCTCCGCCTGCGCTGCTGTTGCTCTCGTATACCTTCACGCCCCAGCGGTTGAATACGGAGAACTTCATCGATTTGATGAAAGCCGTCCGCTTGTCAGGTCTGAATACGTCGTTCAGGCCATCGCCGTTCGGTGTAATGATGTTTGGCAGCATAAAGAAGATGCAGTTGTCTTTGCATACCTCGTTGCTGCGCGGGCTCTCCTCGCCAGACAGACTGGTGGCAGTCACCTGGTAGCATCCCGCGTAGGATTGCAGTCCGCCGTGGGTATAGGTGGTCTCCTTCGTTTTGGCAATCTCCCTGTACTCTGTGTCGCCCGGACCTCTGAAGTACACGGTATAGAAGTCTATCTCGTCGGTACAGTCCCCTGTGATTTGCGGCACCCAGGTCAGTACATTCTGGTAAGGCGGCTGCGTCGGGTTACTGGCGAAGGCGTCGCAGTCGAGTGGATCAATGCTGAGCTCTGGCGCGCATACAATCCGCGGCAGCTCCACGCATACCCGTTGGCTGAAGTTCTGCAGCGGCTCCGGCAATCCCTCAATCTGGTAAGAGCCCTGCGTCCGGACTACATAACAATAAGTCTGCCCGCGCTCCAACGGAGCCGTAGCGCTTCCCTGGTCGGTGAAGGTGCCGCCGGTAGCAGTTGCGGTAACAGTCCCAATCTCCACTAGGTTGTTTCCCTCCACGCGGTATACCTGGTGCTCCAGCACCTCATTGCGCCAAGGCACATTGTAAGTCCAGTTCAGGGTCACGCCCAGCTCGTTTTGGGTGCTGGTAGGTATAGCCTCCAGGCGCACACTTGAGGCGGAGGCGCTGTCGCGCAGCACATCCGGCGTTGCACCTCCTCTGGTGCGCGTGCTATAGAATTCCAGCTTATACCGGTATGCCAGTTCCTCTGTATTCAGCCCGGAGTTGACAAAGACGGTGTCGGTCAGTCTGCGGGAAGTGAACACGCGCTGGTAAGTGCCTCCTGGTCCCTGCCCATCTTTGCGGTACAGGCGATATTCAAATGGCGGGTTCAGGCGTTCTACGCCGGAGCCGGGCTGAGTCCACCGCACGGTAATCTGCCCGTTGGCCACATCTGTCCGGTCCACGGTTACGTTGGTGATGTAAGGGATATCGCGCTCCAGCACCACGCAGGCCTCCACCGACGCGATGCTCTTGCCGCCTGCCGGCAGCGGGAACTCCGCGTAGATGATGTAGCAGTACTCAGCGCCGGCGACCAGTCCCTGCCCTCCGTTGTCATCCAGGAACTCAGTCTTCTCTTTGCCTACCTCTCCTATAAGCACATACCCCGAACTAGACGGCACACCTGTCTCGCATGGCCCAGGCACAAATCCAGACGGCCCCTCGCGCCGGTAAATGCGTATAGTCGAAGCGTTTTGGCAGATGTAAGAATCCCAGGTCAGGCGTACGTTCCGGTCCTCGGCGCTTGCCACCAGGTTCTGGGGCGGCGGGCCTACTACGGTGATGCGGTAAGGCTGCAAGTCAACCAACGGACGGCTTGGCGCGGGCGGATTGTCCTCAGCCCGGAAAATCAGTTGGTATGGCCGTGCTGCCACATCCGTGCATGACGTGTTCCAAACCAGACGACCGGCTGCTCTGCCAGGCACGTTGGTAGTCACATTGAAAGTAGCGGGTGGAATGATGCCTCCTGTTCCTGGCACCGTCAGGTTAATCAAGTGCCCATCAGGGTCCGTAGCGGTAATGGTGGTGCTCAGCGTAGTACCTGCCACAATACAGGTGTCGCGGGGCACGAGCACCGGCGGCCTGTTCTTGGCATCCACCACCAGAATCTGCATGTCGCGCACCACGGTGCTCAGCAGCACAGCGCCTCCACCTGCCGAAGTACGCCACTCCTCTACCACAAAGGCCACGTTGTATTCCCCCAGGCGGCAGGGTGCATCCCAGGTCAGCTGACCCGTGATGGGGTCTAGGTTGAAGGTGGCGGCGCCGGTGTTGGTCGAGTTACGGCAATTGTCTACGTTGTTGGGGTCGCGATAACCCGGCACGTTGGTGATGACACCCGCCGGGTTGCGGTACTGAGGCTGTATCAGCTTATAGGAAAGGCTGTCTCGGTCATCATCAATGGCACCGGGGTTGTGTACCCAGCGCTCACCGGCCGTAGCCTCGTCAATAGGGGGTACTGTCAGAACAGGTGTGCTGTTGAGGCCCCGAAGGGGATTGATGGTGATGGTGGTCGTGATGGAGAAGGAAAGCTGGTCGGTGGGGGCAGCCATGTTTAGGATGCCGTTGTTGCGGTTCTCGCCAACCCATGTTACGCGGTAGGTGCCGGCATTGGCGTAGGTATACTCCCATTGGAACACCTCCCGGTCCACATCCGGCTTCACCGGCGTCACAGACCCACGGTCCACGCGCACTGTGTTACCATCCCCCATGGATATGAGCACAAAGGGGTCTTCAGCCGGAGAGCTGGTTTTGGTGTAGATGACCATGGTGAAGAAGAACTTCCGGGGGTCTGCGTTAGGTCCCGTATCGCGTCGGGCGGTGATATCACCCGCCCTGATGTGGGTGGCCTGTGCCTCGTTCGTACTTCCCAACAGCAATATCAACACCCACAACACGAAGCAGCCAGGCAAGCAATACCTCAAGCGTAAACTATTTGGCATAAGCGTAGGGTTAGATTTGGCGCTGAACAAAGGTAAAATGAAAACTGATATTTTACCTTTTTATTATCAACAAAAGCAAGAAAAGTGGGTTAACAATATATGGTTTTCAGTCCTACGCATTGCAATTTAGATTGATTCAAAATATGCTATTTAATTGTTTTATACAGGCTCCGCTTGTACCTTTGAGCATTAAAAAGCATTCATTATTTAACCTTCTAACAATTACAGATGAATTGGTTTACTAAAACGTTTTCCAGTACAATCGGACGCAAAATCATCATGTCTGTCACGGGCCTGTTCCTGTGCTCCTTCCTGGTGGTTCACCTAGTAGGCAACCTGCAGCTTTTCAATGCTGACAACGGTGAGTCGTTCAACGTGTACTCACACTTCATGGCTACCAATCCTGTTATACGTGTCATGGAGATTGTGCTGGTGCTGGGTTTCCTGTTCCATATTTACGATGCCTTTGTACTGACACGCCGCAACAAAACGGCCCGTCCCGTTGACTATGCAGAGCAGCACCCACAGGAAAACAGCACCTGGTCTTCCCGCAACATGGGCCTGCTGGGCACCATTATCCTGGTGTTCCTCATCATCCACCTCTGGAATTTCTTCGTCCCTGCCCGCTTCGGTGGCCTGGAGGGTGTGGTGATTGACGAGGTGGACTACGACAACCTATACCTGCGGGTGGTGCAGTCCTTCCAGATTTGGTGGTATGTGGCCATCTATGTTATCTCGATGGTAGCGCTGGCTTACCACCTGATTCACGGTTTCCAGAGCGCTTTCCAGTCACTGGGCCTCACGCACAAGAAGTACACGCCATTCATCAAGACGTTCGGCTATGCGTTCTCTGTTATCGTGTGCCTGGGCTTCGCGATTATCCCGCTCTACTTCTTTTTCTTTGCATAACATAAACTTTCAATAGTTGCTATGATATTAGATTCTAAAATCCCTGAAGGGCCTTTGGCTGAGAAGTGGGATAAGCATAAATTCAATGTGAAGCTGGTGAACCCGGCTAACAAGCGTAAATACGAAATCATTGTTGTTGGTACAGGTCTGGCAGGTGCTTCGGCTGCTGCCACACTCGGCGAGCTTGGCTATAACGTGAAGGCGTTCTGCTTTCAGGATTCCCCTCGCCGCGCGCACTCTATTGCTGCGCAGGGTGGTATCAACGCCGCCAAAAACTACCAGAACGACGGTGACTCCATCCACCGTCTTTTCTACGACACTATCAAGGGCGGTGACTACCGTGCCCGTGAGGCCAACGTGTACCGCCTGGCGCAGGTATCCGTGGACATTATTGACCAGTGCGTGGCGCAGGGTGTTCCCTTTGCCCGCGAGTATGGTGGCCTGCTGGCGAACCGCTCATTTGGTGGTGCCCAGGTATCCCGTACCTTCTATGCCCGTGGTCAGACCGGACAGCAGCTGCTGCTGGGCGCCTACTCTGCCCTGAACCGCCAGATTGCCTACGGCAAAGTGAAGATGTTCCCACGCACCGAAATGCTGGACCTCGTGATGGTGGACGGCAAGGCACGCGGCATTGTAGTGCGTAACCTGATTACCGGTAAAATAGAGTCGCACAGCGCGCACGCGGTGGTGTTGGCTACAGGCGGCTACGGCAACGTGTTCTTCCTGTCAACCAACGCCATGGGCTCCAACGCCACGGCTGCCTGGCGCGCGCACAAGAAAGGAGCTCTGTTCGCCAACCCTTGTTTTACTCAGATTCACCCTACCTGTATACCTGTATCGGGTGGTTATCAATCCAAACTGACGCTGATGTCAGAGTCGCTGCGTAACGACGGCCGTGTATGGGTTCCGAAGACGGTGGAGATTGCCCAGCGCCTGCGCAAGGGTGAGATTACCGTAAACGACATCAAAGAGGAAGACCGCGATTACTACCTGGAGCGCAAATATCCTGCCTTTGGTAACCTGGTGCCGCGCGACGTTGCTTCTCGTAATGCCAAGCTGGTTTGCGACGAAGGACGCGGCGTAGGTGCATCCGGCCTGGCCGTATACCTTGACTTCGCGGATGCTATCAAACGTGAAGGACAGCCGGCTATCGCAGCCAAGTATGGCAACCTGTTTGAGATGTATGCCAAAATCACGGACGAGAACCCGTACGAGCGACCAATGCGCATCTACCCTGCCGTGCACTATACCATGGGTGGCCTTTGGGTAGACTACAACCTGATGACCAACATTCCAGGCCTGTACGCCACCGGAGAGTGTAACTTCTCTGACCACGGAGCCAACCGCTTGGGTGCTTCGGCCTTGATGCAGGGTTTGGCTGACGGTTACTTCGTTATACCTTACACTATCGGTGACTACCTGGCACAGACGCCATACGACAAAGTAAGCACCGACCACCCCGCCTTCAAAGAGGCCGAGCAGAACGTAATTTCCATCACCCAGCGACTGCTTTCCATTAAAGGCAACCGCACAGTAGATGATTTCCACAAGGCGCTTGGCCAGATTATGTGGGATTACTGCGGTATGGCCCGAAACGCCGAAGGTCTGCAGTTTGCGAAACAGGAAATCCGCAAGCTGCGCGATGAGTTCTGGCAGAACGTGAAAGTGACTGGCGTGAACGAAGAGCTGAACCAGACACTGGAGAAAGCGCACCGTGTGGCCGACTTCCTGGAACTGGGCGAACTGATGGTGGACGATGCCCTGCACAGAAACGAGTCTTGTGGTGGTCACTTCCGTGAGGAATACCAGACGCCAGAGAACGAGGCACTCCGTGACGACGAGAACTTCGCCTATGTGGCCGCTTGGGAATACACAGGCCCAGGCAACCAGGCGGTCCTGCATAAGGAAGACCTGAAGTTCGAGAACGTGAAACTGACGCAGCGTAGCTACAAATAATTAATTGGAAATTAGAAATTATGGATTAGAGCCGGATGTTGAGTAAGTATAGCATCCTCCTTCAACTAATTCATAAGTCGAAATTCATAATTCATAATTAGAAAGACAAAATGGCTGGAAGTAATCCAAATGCTAAACCAATGGACCTTACATTGAAGATTTGGCGCCAAAAAGATAGAAATGCAGCAGGTCAACTGGTAACATATCCGCTCAAGGGCATCTCCCCGGATATGTCTTTCCTGGAAATGCTGGACGTACTCAACGAGGATTTGTTGGTGAGAGGCGAAGAGCCTGTTGCCTTTGACCATGATTGCCGCGAGGGCATTTGCGGTATGTGTAGCCTCTTCATCAACGGCCGGGCACACGGTCCGGAGCGCGGCACCACTACCTGCCAGCTGCACATGCGCCACTTCAAAGACGGCGACACCATCACCATTGAGCCTTGGAGAGCCGCCGCCTTCCCGGTGCACAAGGACCTGGTGGTAGACCGTTCTGCCTTCGACCGTATACAGCAGGCGGGTGGCTATGTGTCTGTGAACACAGGCGGTGTGCCCGATGCAAACGCTATTCCGATTCCAAAGACCATCGCCGATAAGGCGTTTGACGCAGCAACCTGTATCCAGTGCGGCGCCTGTGTGGCAGCCTGCAAAAACGCTTCTGCTATGCTTTTCGTGAGCGCGAAGGTGTCGCAGCTGGCACTGTTGCCACAGGGCAAGGTGGAGCGCAAAACGCGCGTGGAGAACATGGTGGCCCAGATGGACGTGGAAGGATTCGGCGCCTGCTCTAACACAGGAGCCTGTGCGGCAGAGTGCCCAGTAGGTATATCGCTGGACAACATCGCGATGATGAACCGCGAGTACCTGGGCGCAAAAGCAAGCTCAGAGAACGTGGCATAAGCGCAACAATCCTAGGAAAAGGCGAGACAGCATACCTGTTCTCGCCTTTTTTGTTTTATTTTGGTATACAGGAAGCGGAATACAGCCTGTCTAGCCAAACAATGGAAGACTTTCCTGTTGTATAGTAAACAATCAGAAGCATGATTACCATCATCACAGGGACCAACAGGCCCCACTCACGATCAAGAGCCGTAGCCGAACTATATGCCCAGATACTACGGGAACGCGGCATCGATGTGCAGATACTCGATTTAGCTGATCTTCCCGCCGATTTCACCACTTCTGCCCTCTACGACAATGTCGGCCTCAATGAGGACTTCAACAGGCTCAGTAGTGCGATTGGGGCTTCGGACAAATTCGTGTTCGTGGTGCCGGAGTACAACGGCTCCTTTCCTGGGGTGCTCAAAGCATTTATAGATGGCCTCGCCTACCCCAACACCTTCCGGAACAAAAAAGCGGCCATGGTGGGACTGTCCTCGGGCGTACAGGGCAGCGGCCTGGCCATGAGCCATTTGACTGATATATTCAATTACCTGGGTATGCATGTGCTTGCCCTAAAGCCCAGGTTGGCGCAGTTTGAGAAAAACTACGATGGCACCACCATCACCAACCAACTGTACAAGGAACTACTGGACCAGCAGATAGAGCAATTCATCCAATTCTAGCATCTCCCTGCTTGGAGTCCAAGGTATACGTTGAGATGAGCACAAAAAAAGCGCCCGCAACAGATGTTGCGGGCGCTCTCCATTATTAGAAACCTAGTTTAGTCGACGTTATCGTGCAGGAAACGATTGTCGCCTAATATCTCATTGTCATCGTTCAGGTTGAAACGGGAGATGCTACGCTCAGATGAGTGCACCACGTTGCTCAACGCTACATTACGGCGCAAATATGCTGGCACATCCAGTTTCTCCTTGATAGCCTCAGTCGTGATTTCAGAGCTCAGCATTCTCAGACGGTCACGTCTCTCTTGCGCTCTGCGCTGCATCAGTTCACGCTCTTCCGCGATGCGGTCTGCTTCACGTTTGGCAAGGTCGTCTTCGCGGGTGGTGTTATACCCGGCGTTTGTATTCTCATTGGAGGTATAGCCATCCAGTTCAAAGACAATGCGCTGCGGCTGTGCCTGCTGTGGAGCCTGCTGCTGCGGCTGCGGAGCCTGTGGCTGTTGTGGTTGCTGCGGCTGCTCTGCTACTGGTCTGCGCACGTCGTACTGCGGCGCAACCGGCTGCTGCGGTGTAGTGGCTACAGGAGCCACCACTGGCTTGGCCACGAAGTTAACTACCTCAGGTGTCTCCACCTTTACTGGCTCTACGACTTCAATTTTTTTTTGGCTCTCTAGGTCAAATACCGTCTTTCTTGGCTCAATGATAGCCTCTGCGTCAGCAGCGAAACCTGTCGCGATTACCGTCACGCGGATGCTCTGACCCAAAGAAGAGTCGATGCCGTGGCCGAAGATAACCTCCGCCTCCTGGCCCGCCTTGTCCTGGATGTACTCTGTGATTTCAGTCAGTTCGTCCATTTCCAGTTCGGCCTGCTCACCAGACATGATGGAAAGGAGTATTTTCTGGGCACCGTGGATATCAGTGTTGTTCAGCAATGGAGATGAAAGCGCTTCTTCAGCGGCGCGCAGGGCACGGCCTTCGCCCTCTGTCGTTGCAGAACCCATCACTGCAGCTCCAGAGTCTTTCATCACCGTTTTAACGTCTTCAAAGTCGACGTTCACTTCAGCAGTAACCGTAATGATTTCAGCAATTGACTTCGCGGCTGTCGTCAACACGTTGTCAGCCTTGGCGAAAGCCTCACGGATAGTCAGGTTGCCGAACATCTCGCGCAGCTTATCATTAAGGATAACCAGGATTGTGTCGCAGTTCTCGCTCAGTTCCTTGATACCGTTTTCAGCAGCTGTCTTCTTCTTCTTTCCTTCGAATACGAAAGGAGCCGTCACGATACCCACTGTCAGGATGCCAAGTTCTTTGGCCACCTTGGCAATTACCGGAGCGGCACCTGTACCAGTACCACCACCCATACCAGCAGTAATGAACACCATCTTGGTGTCGTTGCTGAGCAGTTCACGTATCTCTTCTTTGCTCTCGAGGGCAGCATGCTTGCCTTTCTCAGGGTTGGCGCCAGCGCCAAGTCCTTCTGTCAGGTTCAAGCCTATTTGAAGTTTATTAGGTACACTGCTGCTCTTCAAAGCCTGCATATCTGTGTTACAGATCACGAACTCCACGTCTTTGATGCCCTGGCTATACATGTGGTTCACCGCGTTGCTGCCACCGCCCCCGACACCAATCACCTTAATGATGGACTTACCGCTTGCGGGCAAGTCAAAACTGTACATTGAAGTCATGCTAAAATCTCCTGCTATTATGGGTTTCTAATAATTTACTAGTCTCTTGTTAATCTATGTCGTCAGACAAAAAGCCTTTGAGCTTCTGGAACAGCCCCATTCCTTCCTTCTCCTTTGCGGCCGGTTTGGCGGCAGGCTTGTTATACTCTTGCTGCTGC
The DNA here is from genome assembly GCF_000373265.1 of Pontibacter roseus DSM 17521. Classification (GTDB taxonomy): domain Bacteria; phylum Bacteroidota; class Bacteroidia; order Cytophagales; family Hymenobacteraceae; genus Pontibacter; species Pontibacter roseus. Next base: position 109,341 of record NZ_KB890765.1, on the reverse strand, counting down.
TGTTGCGGCAACTCTACCTGATGCGCGGCGCGCTGATCAAGTGACTGATAGCCCGCCAATACCAAGCCCACGCCTGTGGCGTGCATCGGGCTCTTCACGGCATCCACCTTGGACTTGCCCAGGTGCTCGTTCGGGTAGCCAATGCGTGTATCCATACCGGTGATGTACTCCACCAGCTGTACCAGATTCTGCAGTTGCGCCCCACCACCGGTAATCACGATACCTGCAGCCAGGCTATTGGAATATCCTGACCTAACAATCTCCGCATAGATGAGTTCCACTATTTCCTCCATCCGTGCTTCTATAATATATGCAAGGTTTTTCAGAGAAATTTCTTTTGGCGTGCGGTCACGCAGGCCAGGTATGGAAACTATCTCATTTTCAGAGGCTTCATCGGCAATCGCCTTTCCAAACTTCACTTTCAGCTGCTCGGCCTGGTTCTGCATCACCATGCAGCCCTGCTTGATGTCAGACGTGATGATGTTGCCCCCGAAAGGCAGAACTGCCGTGTGGCGGATGATATTGTCTTTGAAGATGGCTAAATCTGTAGTGCCTCCCCCAATGTCGACCAAAGCAACACCTGCCTCTTTCTCCTCATCGCTCAGCACAGACATGCAGGACGCCAACGGCTCCAGAATCAGGTTGTCCACCTCCAGGCCAGCACGGGAAATGCATTTGTTGATGTTGTTGATGGCGTTGGACTGAGCCGTGATGATGTGGAAGTTGCCCTCCAGACGAACACCGGACATACCCACTGGGTCTACGATGCCTTCCTCATAGTCCACCTTGTACTCCTGCGGCATCACATGGATGATTTCGCTGCCAGGAGGCGTCACCAGACGGTACATATCGTTTGTCAGGCGATTCACATCGTCCACAGTGATTTCATGGTCCGTCATTTGGCGGGTGATGCTGCCGTTGTGCTGCAGGCTCTTGATGTGCTGCCCGGCAATCCCCACGTTTACTACCCCGATGTTGATGCCCGATTGTTCCTCAGCCTGACGGATAGCCTTCTTTATCGCCTCTACGGTCTTGTCGATGTTGCTGACAATGCCGCGTACCACCCCTTCTGAGATGGCTTTGCCCATCCCCAGAATCTCCAGCTTTCCATACTCATTCTTCCGACCAACAAGTGCGCAAACTTTGGTTGTGCCGATGTCCAAGCCTACTACTATTTTGTCGTTCTGCATATTCTGTATATGTTATTCACAAATAATCTGATCTTCGTACTCTACATTGACTCTCTTATATTTGTCCCAGCCCATCACGGGCAGCACCTCTTTATAAAAGACCATTAATTTTTTGAATTTCTGTTCGGCCCTGTAAGGCTCCCCAAATTCGATTGTGTGCTCCCCTACCTGCGGCAGAAAGGAGACTTTACCCTGGGCATCAATGTGCATCTGAGCTAGCTGGGCTTTCCAAAACTGGTCGTTCTCGATGAACTGAAGCAAGGAAAGATAGGCATGACCTGTAGAGTCCTGAAAGAAGTCCCTGCCAAACGCCTTGCCGGCGGAGGACTTCGTAATAGGTATTACACGAGCGGTGTATCTGTCTGAGAGGGGCAGAAGGGTACCCTCTGCATCGATGTAGACATCCTGGTCTGGTCGTATAATTCTTGCTATAGGCCTGTTTTGTTTTATGCTTACATGAATGTTGCCATCCAGCCCTCTGAACACGTCTGCTTCTTTTACAAAGCTATGCGCCTCTATGCGCTTCTCCAAGTTCTTCAGGTCAATTTGTTGGTTGGGTAACCCCTCCAATTTCCGCTCCCCTTCGCGGGTCAGCAGGTCCCTTACTTCCTCATCCCCAATAAAGTAATTGTTGTACTCATTATCAATTTTTATTGTCACTTTTTCACACTTTTTTTCATTCTGGCGTGAAGAAGCGAATCCTGCTAGCCCGCCGATAGCGAGCGTGCTACAACATGCAAAAATTAAAGATTTTATTTTACTATTCAAGCCCATATCAGTTATTTTCTAAAATATTTTTAATAGGCTTAACCAGTGTGTCTATGTCGCCGGCACCAACGGTTGCCAACACCTCAAAATCAGGGTTTTCAGCCAGATTCCGCAATATTTCGTCTTTGTGCAGCAGCTGTTTCCGGGGGCTCGTCACCTTGTCCAGAATCATCTGGGAGGTCACTCCCGCAATTGGCTTTTCCCGGGCCGGGTATATATCCAGCAGTACCAGCTCATCCGCCTTGCTCAGGCTCTCCGCAAACGCATCTGCGAAGTCGCGCGTGCGGGTGTAGAGGTGCGGCTGAAATATCACTTTTAGTTGCTTGTCCGGATAGATGGCGCGCAGTGAAGACATGAACGCATCAATCTCTTTTGGATGGTGCGCATAGTCATCTATGAAGACCTTGCCTTCGCCTTCGAATACAATTTCGAAACGACGCTTCACCCCTTTGTAGCTTGCTATACCTGACTGCAGTTTCTCGGCCGGTACCTGCAGGATTTGGGCCGCCATCAGGGCTGCCAACGCGTTCTCAACGTTGTGATAGCCAGGCAGTCCAAGTCGCAGACGGGCTATGTTACCGAAGGGTGTCTCAGCATCAAAACCGAACCAATGCCCATCGATTTCGATGTGATATACATGCGCCTCCCCTTGCTCCAGGCTGTAGCGTATTACCCGTACCCCCTCCTGCACCAGGTCCGTCAGGCGAGGGTCTGTATCCTGTTGCAGAATAAGGTAGCCCCCTGGCTTTATCTGGCTGATGAACTTCTGGAAGGTCCTAATCATCTCCTCCTTGTCACCATAGATGTCCAGGTGGTCCGGGTCAGCGGAGGTCACGATGGCGATGTCCGGGAACAATGTCAGGAAAGAGCGGTCATACTCGTCGGCCTCTACCACTACCGTCTCCTTGCCTTCGCCCCCCTTGCCTATAAGCAGGTTGGAGTTCAGGTTGGTGGCTATACCTCCCAGGAAAGCCGAGCAATCCACTCCGGCGTGGTGCAGCAGGTGCGTCACGATAGAAGAGGTTGTTGTCTTGCCGTGCGTACCTGCCACGGCTATGGTGAAAGCAGAGGCCGTGATAATGCCCAACACTTCCGAACGCTTTTTGATAGTATAGCCTTGTTCCTTCAGGTAGGCCCACTCGGTATGCTCGGCAGGTATAGCCGGCGTCAGCACGACCAGTGTGGCAGCTTTGTTATTCAGTATCTCTTGTGGCAGGTGCTGTACGTCATCCTCGTAATGCACTTGTATACCTTCCTGCTCAAGTGCTTCCGTGAGGGTGGTCCGGGTCTTGTCATAGCCCCAAACCGGAAAGCCATTGGCATAGAACCAGCGGGCGATGGCACTCATGCCAATACCGCCGATGCCCAGGAAATAGATGTATCTATAGTCTTCCAGTCTCACTTGATGATGCTTAACAACTCGTTGACAATATCCGCAGCGGCATTGGGCCGCGCCAGTTTCTGTATGTTCTGCGACAGGCGCTGCTGCTCCTGTTCGTTTGCGGCCAATTGTAGGGCGGCTGGCACCAGCTGTTGCTGTGCCCCCTGGTCATGCACCAGCAATGCAGCCTGCTCCTGTACCAGGGCCATCGCGTTTTTGGTCTGGTGGTCCTCCGCCACGTTGGGCGAGGGCACCAGTATGGCAGGCTTCGCGGCCAGGCAAAGCTCTGAAATGGATAAGGCACCCGCCCGGGATACCACCACATCAGCCGCCGCATAGGCCAGGTCCATCTGCCTGATAAAATCGAATGCCCGAATCCCTTTGTCTACATAAGGCTTTTCCTGTTCCTGGGCCTGCGGGTAATAGGCTCTGCCCGTTTGCCAAATCAGCTGATAGCCTGCGTCCACAATGGCCTCCAACCCTGCGGCTATGCTTTGGTTGATGGTTCTGGCGCCCAGGCTTCCCCCGATAACCAGAATCGTTTTCTTCTCAGATGTCAGCCCGAAGTGCAGTAGTGCCTCTCTCCTTTTAGTATGGCTGTCCATGATGTCCTGCCGCACCGGGTTCCCCGTCAACACCAGCTTTTCGGCCGGGAAGAAGGCTTCCATGTTTTTATAGGCCACGCATATCTTCTGCACTCGTTTGGCCAGCAGCTTATTGGTGATGCCGGCGTGGGAGTTCTGCTCCTGTATCAGCGCAGGTATACGCCGAGCAGTGGCTGCATACAGCAGAGGACCGCTGGCATAGCCCCCCACTCCCACTACCGCATCCGGCTGGAAGTCCTTTATAATCTTGTGCGACATCCGGATACTGGAAATCACCTTCCAGGGGAAGGACAGATTGTCGAGCGTCAGTCGGCGCTGAAGCCCACTAATCCACAGGCCCACGATTTTGTAGCCCGCCTCCGGTACCCGTGTCATCTCCATTCGCCCAATCGCCCCTACAAACAGGATTTCCGAATCTGGACTGATGGCCTTGATTCGGTTGGCGATGGCGATGGCCGGGTAAATGTGCCCGCCGGTGCCGCCACCACTGATGATGATGCGATATGGCCTGATGCGGTTAGGCATTTGCTGTCGCTTTTTTAGATGCTCCTAAAGAGGCACGTTCCAGTTCGCTTTCGGTGCGGCTCACACTCAGGATGATGCCCAAGGAGATGCCCGTAAAAATAAGTGAGGTGCCTCCCATACTCAGCAGCGGCAGCGGCAGACCCGTAATCGGTCCCAATCCTACGGCCACACCCATGTTAATCATACCTTGTATTACCAGGCTGAAGCTCAGTCCGGCTGAGAGCAGTCCACCAAACGCTCCGTTGCTTTTGCTCACCGTAACCAGGCCGCGGTACAGCAGGGCCAGGTATAGGAACAGGACAATCACCCCTCCTATCAATCCATATTCTTCCAGGATGATGGCATAGATGAAGTCAGAGTAGGGGTGCGGCAGGATATCGCGCTGGTCGCTGTTGCCGGGTCCCTTGCCCACCACGCCTCCTGTTGCAATGGCAATGTAAGACTGTTCCAACTGGAAGGCTGTCTCGGTCGGGTCCATAAAGTCCTGCACACGGCTGATGGCTGTCTCCATACGCTGACCTAGTGCCAAGGCGGCTCCTCCGGCCATGGCTCCGATGATGACGAAGGCGGCCAGCGACTTCATCGGAACGCGCCCGATGAACATCAGCAACAGGCAGGTAATGAAGAGTAACACCGCCGTAGAGGTGTTGGTCAGGGCAATCAGGGCACAGATGCCGCCCGTCCACAGGAACATGGGTACCAGGTTGCGCTTCCAGTCATCCAGCACGTGCTGCTTCTTGGAGAGCATGCTCGCCAGGTAGGATATGAGCGCCAGCTTGGCCAAATCCGAAGGCTGGAAGGTCTGGTTAATCACAGGTATGGTAATCCAACGCGAGGCCTCATTGATATTGGCACCGTAGAAATAGGTGAACAGCAACAGGGGCACCGACAGGATGAGCGCCACCAGCGAGAGCCTGGAGTAGTAGCGGTAGTTCACCTTGTGGGCAAACCACATGAAGGCCAACCCGATGAGGATGAGGGACGTGTGTTTGAACAGGAAGTATTCTGTGTTTCCCTCCCGCGACTTATAGGCCAGTGTGCCTGTGGCGGAATACACTACCAACACGCTGATGAGCGAGAAGGCGAGCACGATGCCCCAAAGCACCGCATCCCCTTTCAGGTTTTGCTGTATCCATCCCTTTATCATGTGACCTTTGGCTAAAAGTGTACGCTTATGCTATTTCTTCAATACTATCTTCTCCACGGCCTCCCGGAAGCGCTGCCCCCGGTGCTCGTAGTTGTTAAACAAGTCAAAACTGGCGCAGGCTGGCGACAGCAGCACTACGTCTCCCGGCACGGCCAGTGAGCGGCTCAGGCGCACGGCATATTCGATGGAGGTCGTCTCTGCGATAATGGGCACGATGCGGCCAAAGGACTGCTTCAGCTTCTCATTATCCTTTCCCAGACAGATGAGCACTTTCACCTTCTCCTTGGCCAATTCCTCCAGCGCGCTGTAGTCGTTGCCCTTGTCCACGCCGCCCGCAATCCAGATGATGGGTTGCTTGATGCCCTCCAGCGCGTACCATACCGCCTCGACATTGGTGGCTTTGGAGTCGTTGATGTAGGAAACCTCCTTGGCTATACCTACCAGCTGCAGCCGGTGCTCAGCGTTCTCAAAGGTCTCGAGCGCCTGCTCTATCTGCCCGTTCTCCACTCCCATGAGCTTCGCGACGGCCACTGCGGCCATGGTATTGTATTGGTTGTGCTTTCCGATAAGGGCGGATTTTGATGTATCGACATCACCCTCAAAGAATCGCACGTTCACTTTCACATGGTCTCCTTCGAATAAGACTTTGGCACTCTGTTCCCCTTGTAGCGTGAAGGGGACTGTGGTTCCGCCAAAAGACGCAGAATCGAACGCATTACGGATATTAACATCATCAGCATTGTAGATAAAATAGTCCGCGCCGCTCATGTTCTGCGCGATGCGCAGTTTGGAGGCAGCGTATTGTGTCATTTCGTAGTTATACCTGTCCAGGTGGTCGGGCGTGATGTTGAGCAGCACCCCGATGTGCGCCTTGAACTGGTACATGTTGTCGAGCTGGAAACTGCTCAGTTCCACCACGTAGTAAGCGTGTTTGTTCTCAATCACCTTCTCGGCCAGGCTCTCCCCGATGTTTCCGGCCAGGCCCACGTCTATACCTGCGCTCTTGAGCATGTGGTAAGTCAGCAGCGTAGTCGTGGTCTTGCCGTTGGTGCCGGTGATGCAGATGAACTTGGCATCGGTATACCTGCCAGCAAACTCGATTTCGGAGATAATCGGAATCCCACGCTTCACCGCTTCCTGTATGATAGGGGCCTTTTCAGGTATGCCAGGGCTTTTGATGATTTCTTTCGCCTCCAGTATCCGCTCAAAGGTATGGGTACCTTCCTCGTAAGGTATAGCCGCCGTCGCCAGTTTGGCTTTGTAGGCCTCCTTTATCTGCCCCATATCCGACACAAACACGTCCAGCCCCTTCGCCCTAGCCAGCAAAGCCGCCCCTACGCCACTTTCTCCCGCACCTAGTATCGCTACTTTCATGTTTACAGTTTTAATGAGCCTATCGCAGCTTCAGGGTTGCCAATGTCAAAATCGCCAGCATGATGCCCACAATCCAGAACCGTGACACGATTTTGGATTCATGGTAGCCGTTCTTCTGGTAGTGGTGGTGCAGCGGCGACATCTTGAAGATTCGCCGGCCCTCCCCGTATTTCTTCTTCGTGTACTTGAAATAACTCACCTGCAGCATCACCGACAGGTTCTCTATCAGGAAAATGCCGCACAGGATTGGAATCAGCAGCTCTTTGCGCACAATCAGGGCCAGCACCGCGATGATGCCCCCGATGGCGAGACTGCCGGTATCGCCCATGAACACCTGCGCCGGGTAGGAGTTGTACCACAGGAATCCTACACAGGCTCCCACGAAAGCGAGACAGAAAATGGTCAGTTCACCCGAGTTCGGTATAAACATGATGTCCAGGTAGTCCGCGAAGATGGTGTTACCGGAAATCCAGGCGAATATGGCCAGCGTCAGACCAATGATGGCAGAAGTACCGGCCGCCAGACCGTCGATGCCGTCGGTGATGTTGGCGCCGTTCGATACAGCCGTTATCACCAATATCACGAACGGGATGTACAGGTAACAGCTCCAACCCGCGAAAAGCGGTCCGGCAAAGCTGAACAGGTTGCAGTAGTCGAGTTCGTTGTTCTTGCGGAAGGGAATGGTGGTAATCATGGATTTGATGTCCACCCACTTGCTGGTGGCATTGACTGCCGAGGTGGAGCCATCTGTGAAAATGTACTGTCTTACGACCACATCGTCGTTAAAGTATAGCGTCAGCCCCACGATTATTCCTAAGCCAATCTGGCCCAGAACCTTAAATTTTCCGGCCAGTCCTTCCTTGTTCTTCTTGAACACCTTGATGTAGTCATCCAAAAAGCCGATGAGCCCCAGCCATACCGTGGACACCAGCATGAGCAGGATGTAGATGTTGTCGAGGCGCGCGAACAGCAGCGTCGGCACCAGAATGGCCAGCAGGATGATGAGACCACCCATGGTCGGTGTGCCTTTTTTCTCCATCTGCCCTTCCAAGCCCAGGTCGCGGATACTCTCGCCTACCTGCTTGCGCTGCAGCACCTTGATGAGCCGCCCGCCAAAAATCATAGCAATGAGCAATGACACCAGAGTCGCCATACCTGCCCTGAAAGAGATGTATTGGAATACACCCGCTCCCAGCACGTCAAATTCGCGGTCAAGGTATGTAAAGAGGTGGTAGAGCATTTAATCTATAGTCTGTAACTAAATGGTTTCTTTTCGTAATCGGCTTTGTTTTTACTTGCCGAGTTGCTGCAGGGTCTCCTGCAGTACTTGCTTGTCGTCAAACGGGTATTTTACGCCCTTTATCTCCTGGTAAGTCTCATGCCCTTTGCCCGCCACCAGTATAATATCTTCTTTGCCAGCCAGCATGCAGGCCGTGCGAATCGCTTCCCGCCTGTCCAGCACCGACAGCGTTTTTTTGAAGTCCAGCGGCTTCACGCCCTTCTGCATGTCCTCCAAGATGGCCTGAGGCTCCTCGAAGCGCGGGTTGTCAGAAGTCAGAATCACCTTGTCGCTCAGGCGGCAGGCGATGTCCGCCATAACCGGTCGTTTGGTCGCGTCACGGTTGCCACCGCAGCCAACCACTGTTATCACCGTCTGCAGCGGAGTCCGGATTTGCTGAATGGTATTGAGCACGTTCTCCAGCGCATCTGGCGTATGGGCATAGTCCACTATACCTGTTATCTGTTCTGTCTCCGACACGATGTAGTCAAACCTCCCCGCCGCCGTATCCAGGCTGGACAGGATGGTCAGCGCCTCCACCGGGTCTTCGTCCAGCAGCACTGCCACGCCATAGGCTCCCAGTAGGTTGTAGGCGTTGAAGGCCCCAATCAGTTTGCACCATATTTCGTGTCCGTCTATCTCGAGGTGCAGGCCCTGCAGCGTGTTGTCTATCAGGCGCGCCTTGAAGTCAGTCACTTTGCGAAGTGAGAAGTACTTTGCCTCTGCTTTCGTATTCTGCACCATCACCGGCCCGCGTTTGTCGTCGGCATTGATGAGTGCAAATGCACCGGCTGGCAGCATATCAAAGAAAGATTTCTTCGCCTTGATGTACTCATCGAACGTGCCGTGGTAGTCCAGGTGGTCGTGGGTGATGTTAGTGAACACCCCGCCGGCGAAGGTTATACCTGCCACCCGCTGCTGCACCATGGCATGTGAGCTTACTTCCATGAAGGCATAGGCGCAGCCGGCCTTCACCATCTTGTCCAGCAGCGCGTTCAATGACACGGCATCCGGAGTGGTATGGGTGGCCGGAATCACTTCCTCATCTATCTGGTTCTGAACTGTAGAAATTAGCCCCACATGGTAGCCCAACTCCCGGAACAGCTTGTGCAGTAATGTCACAGACGTTGTTTTCCCGTTGGTGCCGGTCACCCCTATCAGTTTCAGTTTTCTGGAAGGATGCCCATAGAAAGCAGCAGCCATCTGCCCGAGCGCCTCGCCACTGTTCTTCACCTTGATGTAGGTGACACCCGTTGACCGCTCTTCCGGCAGTTCTTCACAGACTATCGCCACGGCATTTGCTTCAGCAGCTTTGCCCATGTAGGTATGTCCATCCACCTGCACCCCGCGCATGGCCACGAACAGCACCCCCTCCTGCACCTGACGGGAATCAAAGGTGATTCCTGCCACTTGCACAGCAAGCGGTCCGTGGCTTTCCAGCACGTTCACGTCTTTCAGTATGTCCTGAAGCAATCGCATCAACTTAATACTATCGTTATTTTACTTCCTTTTTCTACCGCAACTCCCGGCTCCACTGACTGCTTTACCACCCGCTTGCCGGCACCTTCCACACTTACCTTCAGGTGTTGGTTGCCCAGAATGAACAGCGCGTCGCGCAGCGTCATACCCGTTACGTTTGGCACCTTTCCTCCCATCACTGGGTTAGCCTCGAACTTCAAGGAGCGCATTTGCGGCGATACCCGCACCCATTCCTCATCCGCAGGTACACCATGGTTGCTGATACCGATTCGGTTGAGAATCAGGCTCAGGTCATCGAAGCTGCCGGCCTCTACCCGTGGCAGGCTGTCCTTGTTCGGCACCACGCGGGCCTGCAGCGGCTGGTGCATGGCCAGGTCACGGGCATACGCCTTGTCGGCTACCTCCTTGAAAACCGGGGCCGCCACGTCGCCACCATACACGTTCACACCACGCGGACTGTCAATGATGACAATGCAGCTATACTTGGGATTGTCTGCCGGGAAATAGCCAGCAAACGAGGTGGAGTATAGCTTCACATACTTGCCATCCTTCACCTTGCGGGCTGTACCGGTTTTACCGGCCACTTTATAATCGGCACTTTTGATGTTCCTGGCGGTTCCGTTCTGCACCACGCCTTCCAGCATGGTCCTTACTTTCTTCAGGGTCTCGTCTGAAGCGATTTTCTCATTCAGCACACGCGTCTGGAACGTCTGAAGCACCTGGTCTGCGCGCCGAATCTCCTTCACGATGATGGGCTGCACCTTCACCCCGTTATTAGCCACGGCATTGTAGAGCGCCAGCGTCTGCAGCGGCGACAGCTTCATCTCATACCCAATGGACATGGAGGTGAGTGTGGTGCCATACCAGTTCTTCTCCTGCGGATTCTTGATATAGGGCCTTGCCTCTCCGTCCATCTGGAAACCGAGTGTGCTGCCCAGGCCAATCTTGTTCAGGTAGTCCACAAATGCCTTTGGGTTGTCGCTGAAGTTCTCTTGTATCAGCTTCGCGACTCCGATGTTGGATGATTTCTCAAACACCTCCTGCGTCGTGATTTTGCCATACCCCCCGATTTTCACATCGGTCATCGTGGTGTTCTTTATCCGGTAGGTTCCGTTACCGGTATCCACCGTATCGGTCAGCTGTTGGTTCGTATGCTCAAACAACGCCAGCATGGAAGCAAGCTTGAAGGTTGAGCCCGGCTCCGTACGTCCCTGGTTACCAACCGCATAATTATAGTCTTCGATGTAGCCGCCCTTGGTTTTGCCCAGGTTGGCCATCGCCTTGATTTCACCTGTCTTCACCTCCATCAGAATCACGCAGCCGTAGTCCGCGTTCTTCTCCACCAGTGCCTTATAGAGGGCGTTTTCCGCCACATCCTGCAGGTTGATGTCCAGGGTGGTCTTGATATCGTAGCCATTCAGCGGAGCTACTTCCGTGCCGTCGTAGATAGGCTTGTTGCCGCCGGCGATGCGTTCGAACAGCGCCTCACCATCTTTGCCAGCCAATTCACCGTTGAAGCTGAACTCGAGGCCGGCACCGTTCTTGTCTTCGTTGATGAAGCCAATGGTACGCTCCGCCAGAAGACCGAACGGCTTGAAGCGCTTCTCCACCTTCTCGAATATCACGCCTCCCTTGTTCTTACCAGCCCGAAAAATGGGCCAGCTCGACATGAGCTTTTTGTCCTGGTAATTTATCTGCCGGCTATTCAACCGGATATACCTTCTGCCTGCATGCCGCGCGTTCTTCAACTTGCGGCTGTAGTACTCCGGCGACTGGTCGCGGTAGAAACGCGACAGCAGCATGCCCAGCGAATCCACACCCGCGTTGAAGGCCTTGGCATCGGCAATAGTCGGGTCAAAGGCCACCCGGTAAAAGGGCAGGGACGTAGCCAGGATACTCTCATTGTCTGAATAGATGTTGCCACGCGTCGCCAGCACCGGCTGGTAACGGATGCGGCGCTCCTTCGAAATCTCTTTCCACTTGGAACCGTCCAGAAACTGTATCTGCACGATTTTATAGACAATTGCGCACGCAAAAAGGCAGACAACCAAAAAGGCTACCCGCACCCGAATCACTATGGATTTCTTAATATTCATCTACAGGCACAATGACTTGATAGGGTGGAGATGAACTTTCGACAAGGCCCAGCGGCGCCACATTGCGTGCCACCTCTGACTGCTTACTGGCCTCCATGTAGTCAGACTTCAACGTGGTGTAGTCTGCGCGCAGGTCTTCTGTCTCTATTTTGAGTTTGGCTATTTTGCGTATGGTCTTCTCAGCATAGTGGGTGTTGCCGATGTAGAAGAGCGTGACGCCCGTCAGGAAGAGCACATGTGGCAGGTACTTGGTAGGCACTCCTTCCTGAAACAGGAAATCAACGTTGGTATACCTGTCCAGCAACTTGAACAGGCTGAAGCCCTTCTTTTTCACCTTCACCTCCGGCTTCGGCGCCTCCTCTGGCCTCACGCGCACCGAATTGCCCTTTGGCACGGCAGCTTTCTTCGTCATCAGGTTAGGAGCCATAGTTGATTATTAAATTGAGCTAGAGTCTAGCTTTGTCTCTTAATTCATTATTTCTTCTCTGCTATTCTAAGTTTTGCGCTACGGGAGCGGCTGTTTTCCAGGAGCTCCTGCTCTGATGGCACGATAGGCTTGCGGCTGACGGCCTCGAGCGGCTTTATCTCGTTTCCGAACAGGTCTTTCTCCACCTCCCCGAAAAACTTGCCCTTCGCAATGAAGTTCTTCACCAGCCTGTCTTCCAGCGAGTGGTAGGACATCACCACCAGCCGTCCACCGGGCTTCAGCATTTCCGCCGCCTGCTCCAGCATCTCCTCCAGCGCCTTCATCTCGTCGTTCACTTCAATGCGAAGCGCCTGAAACACTTGCGCCAGGTATTTGTTCTCCTTCCCACGGGGGGTACAGGAACTGATGGCCTGCTTGAAGTCGCCGATTGTCTCAATCGGCTTGCGGGCCCGCTGCGCCACAATGACACTAGCCAGCGTCTTGGCGTTTTTCACTTCGCCGTAGATGCCGAACAGCCGGTGCAGTTGCTCCTGGCTGTAAGTGTTCACGATTTCGCTCGCTGGCGTGCCTGCCTCCGGGTCCATGCGCATGTCCAGCGGGCCGTCGAAGCGGGTGGAAAAACCACGCTCAGCCACGTTGAACTGATGCGACGAAACACCCAAGTCAGCCAAGATGCCGTCCACCTCCTTCACGCGGTACAGGCGCAGGTACTTCTTCAGGTCCCTGAAGTTGGCGCGCACAAACGTAAAGGCCGGGTTTTCGATTTTCTTTGACTGCTCCTGGGCATCACGGTCCTGATCGAACGAGTACAGCTTACCGGTTGTAAGCTTGCTGGCAATGAGGGCCGAATGGCCTCCCCCTCCAAACGTGACATCCACATAGATGCCGTCGGGCTTAATAGCCAGGGCATCAATACACTCTTGCAACATGACAGGGCGATGGTACTCCATTATACCTGTGGTTCCTCCTCCTGCTTGTCACCTAAAAACTTCTGGGCGAGCTGCGAGAAATTCTGCTGGTCCTTGATGAGGAAATCCTCATACTTGTCCGGGTTCCAAATCTCCACGCGGTTGCCCAAGCCCACCACAATCGCCTCTTTCTCCAAATCGGCGAAGCGCGCCATCGTGCGGGGCACGATAAAGCGGCCTGTGCCGTCCAGTTCAATCTCCGTGTTGCCACGGAAGAAATTGCGCTGGAAGTGGCGGTACTCCTCATTGAACTCATTCAGCCCCGCCACCTTGTCGTAAATCGACTTCCACTCCGACTTGGGGTAGAGCACCAGACAGGGCTCGAAGCCTCTTGTCAGCACCACATGATTGCCCGACGCCTCCGGTAGGTTTGATTTTATCTTTGCAGGTAAAACCAACCTTCCCTTCGGATCAATCTTGCATTCATATTCGCCAGACAGGAAGTTCATGGGTTGCGACAGTTTAATCCGTATAGTTTTCGGAGTATACAAATGTAACGATTCAGCAAATCAGCACAACCACAATCTCCCACTTTTTACCACTTTGTGGATAAATTACGGTTATCCACCCCACTTATCCACATTATCCACATTTGGTCGCGTCATTTTGCGGATAAGTTTATTTGCATAAAACATACCTAATCCATAATATACGAGAGAGGCAATATTATAACATTTTGTTTCACAGAGAGTTAACCTTAAAAGTCACTATACCTGACAGGGCTAAGCAAGTTGATTTTCGAAAAGTGGGACAAAGTGGGGAAGGTGGGACAAAGTGGGGCGCTATCCCCAAAGTGGATAAAGATTGGTTCTTTTGTTCAGAGGATATGCGTATATTTGTGCCGTGAGCAAGACCCTCCGTCATACCGTCACACTGCTGCTGACCCTCAGTATCCTGCTGGGTTCAGTGGGCGTTGCCCTGAGCGAGCAGCTGTGCCTGATGACGGGCCTGAAGGCGTCCGGAACCGAGGAGCCTATGGAGGGTTGCTGCGAGGATGCTCAGCCTCAGAAGGATACAGAAGAGGACTGCTGCACAGTGGAGTTCTCCTTTGAAAAGCTCGAGCCTGTTTCTTCGCTCAAGGTCTTCCACCTGGAAGCGCCTGTTTTCTTCCTGGTTGATTTCAAGCCACTTTTTACCACCTGGGCACCGGCTCTTGCCACAGACGAGCGCATCCTCACCCATTCCGACAGCTCTCCGCCTGTCTATGGAATAAATCTGCTGCATCGCCTGCACATCCTTATCGTCTAGCGATTCTGATTGCTTCGCCCCGGCACCGGCTTTCCGTCTGTGCCTATACCTGCATTCAGAGATTCAAACGATAACCAGACATGTATACCAGCATACCTGTGCGACTTATTGGCAAGTTTGCCGCTACATTCGCACTCCTTATTACAATACTTATACCTGCCACCGCCCAGCAGCTTAACGGCAAGGTGGTAGACAGAACCACAAATACTCCCCTTATTGGCGCCAGCGCCGTCTGGAAAGGCACTACCAAAGGCGTATCCACTGATGCCTCGGGCAGTTTCACGCTGCAGTCAGCCGACGCCACCACACCGCATATTGTGGTATCATACCTTGGCTATAAGCCCGACACGGTGGATGTAAGCGGAAAAACGACTGTGACCGTGGCCCTCTCCCCGACCAGCTCCATTCAGGAGGTGGTGGTGGAAGGGCAGCAGACCCGCTACTCCGCTCTCACGCCTACCAACTCCCAAGTGATTACCAACCGCGACCTGGAGAAGTCGGCCTGCTGCAACCTGGCGGAGAGCTTTGAGACCAATGCCTCTGTGGAGGTGACCACCACCGATGCCGTATCTGGGGCCAAGCAGATACAGATGCTGGGCCTGGATGGCTCCTATACCTTGCTGACTACTGACAACGTGCCCGCCTTGCGCGGCCTTTCCACCCCCTACCGCCTCAACTACCTCTCCGGCACTTACATTGAGTCTATTGACATCATCAAGGGCATGGGCTCTGTGTTGAATGGGTATGAATCCATTTCAGGACAGGTGAACGTGAAACTGCGCGACCCGGAGAAAACAGAGCGGCTATACCTGAACCTGTATGGCAACAGCCTGGCCAAGTTCGATGCCAACCTAAACGTGTCGGCGCAGGTGAGTCCGAAGTGGAGCACGCTCCTGATGCTGCACTCCGACCACTTGGGCAACCGAGTGGACCGCAACAAGGACGGCTTCATGGACCTGGCGCTGGGCACGCACCACAACGTGTACAACAAGTGGAAGTACAAGCACGGCGATACCTGGGTTTCGGAGTTTGGGGTGAACGCCCTGCGCGAGACAAAGCTGGGCGGGCAGATGGATTATGAGAAAGGCGAACCCGTAGGTCCGGAGCAGCATTACGGGACGGAGTCGGAGACGGAGCGGCTGTCCTTCTACAACAAGACCTCCTATACCTTCCCCGGAAGGCCTTACCAGAGTTTGGGCTTCATCACCTCAGGGGTGCACCACAAGTTCAACTCCCTCTATGGCCGCCGGAACTACAACGGGGAGCAGAACACCGGAGATTTGCGCTTCATCTTCCAGTCCATCATCGGGCATACGGGCCATACCTATAAAGTGGGCGCCAGCTTCCTGTACGATGACTATACCGAGCGCCTGGAGCAGAACCGGTTAGCCCGCACCGAGCGTGTGCCGGGCATCTTTGCCGAGTACATCTTTAACAACTCCGAGAACCTGACCATTGTGGCCGGTGCCCGAACTGATTTCCATAACCTCTACGGCACCGTGTTCACGCCACGCCTGAACGTGAAGTATGACTTGACGCCCAACACCATTTTCCGGGTGGCGGCAGGCAAAGGCTTCCGTGTAGCCAATCCTATATCCGAGAACACGGCCTCTCTGGTGAGCGCCCGTGAATTCACCTTCCGGGAAGAGCTGGAGCCGGAGAAAGCCTGGAATCTGGGAGGCTCGTTCACGCAGTACTTTGAATTGGGCGGCCGTCCGGGCGCCTTCATCACCGACTATTACTACACCATGTTCCAGAACCAGGTGGTAGCCGATATGTACAGCAACGCCCATCAGATTTCCTTTTACAACCTGCAGGGGCGCTCCTTCTCGCGCAGCTTCCAGGCGGAGCTGCAGTATGAGGTGCTGAAAGGCTTTGACGTGAAGACGGCCTATAAGTACTTTGACGTGCAGACCACTTACAACGGTGAATTGCAGCAGCGCCCCATGATTCCGCAGCACCGCTTCTTCGTGAACCTGGGCTTTGCCACGCCTTTCGACAAATGGCGCGCCGACCTGACCACCCAGTACTTTGGAAAGATGCCGCTGGCTTACGCCGAAGGACATAGCGGAGCAGCCAATGCCCGCAGCTCCGACCGGTTCTATACCTTGAACGGGCAGGTATCGCGGGCCTTCAAGCGCTGGGAGGTATACGTGGGTGGCGAGAACCTGCTGAACTACCGACAGCCCGACGCTATCCTGGGCGCCAGCGACCCATTCGGCCCGGCCTTTGACGCCAGCATGGTGTGGGGCCCGATTACCGGCCGCGTTATTTATGCAGGTATGCGCTTCAAGATAGAATAGCGGTACAGATTTTGTAAAAACAACTTCAGCCTGAATAGATCCATTTAAACAGATAAACCATAATTCACCATTCAATTCCTTACCATGAAATCACTACAAAACCTAGGAGTGGCACTGCTTGTATTCTTCACCACACTGAGCGTACAGGCCCAGAACGGCAACGAAAAGACAATTCAAATCAAGACGTCGGCTGTGTGCGACATGTGCAAGAAGAGCCTGGAGAAAGCCATGGCCTACGAGAAAGGCGTGAAGTCCTCTACACTGGACGTGGATTCCAAGATGCTGACCGTGACCTTCGACAGCAAGAAGACCAACGAAGACAAAATCAAGAAGGCCGTGAATGACACCGGTTACGATGCCGATGACAAGCCCGCCACGCCACGCGCTTACAACAAGCTGGACGACTGCTGCCGCAAGGAAGCTGGTGCGCACTAAGTCGCTTATACCTTAAAAGCAAAAGGGTAGCCAACATCGCGTTGGCTACCCTTTTGCTTTGTACAGCTGCCACCAAGGCAGATAGGGTTTGTCGTGGTGCTCGTAATGGTACCCGAAGAAGTAGCAGCTCACAAAGGCCCACAGATGGTTCTTGGCCTGCGTACCCGACTTATGCCGATTCTCAGGCGCATGCTCTCCGCGGTGCGGCAGGTAAGTACCGAAGTAGAAAAGCTGGAACGTGGCCAGTATTGCAGGGACCATCCAGAACATGATAACATTCTCAAGCGGGAAGAACAGCTGCAGCACATTGTAAGTAATGGCCATAAGCACGATTTGCCACCAGGTGATGTAGTTCTTCAGAAAGCTGTAATACCAGGGCCAGAAAGAACCGTGGTGATAGTCAGGATCCTCCTCCGTGGCCACGTGGCGGTGGTGCTGGTGGTGTTTAGGCAACAGACGCGGATACCAGTTGTAAGCGAACAGGAAAGCAGTAACAGTCCCGATAAGGCGATTCAGCGTGGGTCTGCCGGGAGCGACTACGCCATGCATGGCGTCGTGGGCCGTGATGAAAAGGCCGGTATACAGGTGCGTCTGCAGCAGCAGGAACAGGTAGGGCAGCGGCGAAGAAAAGTCAATCGGAAAATGCAACAGGTAGGCGAGCAGGCCAAACCAGCAGGCCACTATCGTAGCCGCCACCGCTATACCTCTATTATCCCGTTTGATTGTCTTTGCCATATGAATTCTAGGAACAGGCTACACCTGAACACGGTTCAAAAATTAGGCTATACCTATACCGTCTGCCGCAGGAGCGCGTCCCGCACTTCTTCCATCAGCCACATGGGAGTAGAAGTAGCGCCGCAAATCCCTACGGTGTCGCCGTCGGCAAACCACTCCGGCTGCAGTTCCTCCACCTTCGACACAAAGTACGTGGCCGGGTTGGTATCCTTGCATACCTGGTAAAGCACTTTGCCATTGCTTGACTTGGTGCCTGACACGAAGATAATCTTATCGAACTGGGCGGCAAACTTCCGCAAATCTTTGTCGCGGTTAGACACTTGCCGGCAGATGGTGTCATTGGCATCGACTTCGTACCCCTGCTGTTCCAGCGTATTCTTGATGTTGTAAAAGCTGTTGGTGCTTTTAGTGGTCTGGCTGTAGAGCGTGATTTTAGATGGCAGTTCGTGCTGCATCAGTTCCTCCACGCTCTCAAATACAACCGCTTTGTTGCTCGTCTGCCCCAACAGGCCCATCACCTCCGCATGCCCGTGCTTTCCATAGATGAAGATGCGCTCGTCCTTGTCATAAGACGTCTTGATACGGTTCTGCAGTTTGAGCACCACCGGACAGGAAGCGTCTATCAGGGTCAGGTTGTTCTGCATGGCCACGTGGTACGTCTGGGGCGGCTCGCCATGCGCCCGTATCAGCACCGATTCATTGCGCAGTTCCCGCAGTTGGGCATGGTCAATGATGCGCAGGCCCCGCTGCTGCAGGCGCTCTACCTCCACGTCGTTGTGCACGATGTCACCCAAACAATAGAGATATCCCTGCTCGTCGAGTATGTCCTCCGCCATTTGGATGGCGTACACCACGCCGAAGCAGAAGCCTGAGTTTGAATCGATTGTGACCTGGAGGTTCCTCATATACTGTTATACAGCCATCTTCTGATATTGTTTAACGGCAAACCGCTGTTTCAGCCCCTCATAGATTGAAATCGTGAGCAGCAGCATGAGCATGGAGTACATAGTGTCCTCTACAGGTATAGACACAATACGCAGGCTTAGATTGTGGCTATTGTTATACCACACGATCGGCAGGTAAGTCAGCACGCCGTTCACCAGCAGGAAAGGCACCAGGTGCACGATGTACGCCAGGTAAAACCGCCCCAGTTTCTGGGTATTAAAATAATAGTAATGCAGCCCCAGCATGGCAGCCAGCAAGGTGAAGGTGATGAAGGTATAGAGTCGCTCCAGGTTGAAGACAGCCAACAGCAGCAGCACAGGTATAAGCAGGAAGGTTATACCTTTTGCATAAGGCTGCAAGAGGTCTTTTATGATGTAAACATTGAGGCACTCGTAAATGAACACACAGGCGTAAGGCACCGTGATAAAGAAAAGAATCTCCTCAAACGGCAGGCTGAACAGGTATATCCCAACCAGATATTCCTCATTGAAGCCCCAAATACCCGCCTCTGTGAACAACGAGTCCCAGATGATGAACAGACCCGCGTTGATGCCGATGGCCGGCCAGAGGTATGGCCAGTTCTTGTAAAAGGCCACTTTCCTGTCAAACGAGAGCAACAGCGGGAACAGGATGGTGAAGATGTTCAGGTATAGGTAGAGGGGCATGTTGTTTAAATGGGTATACTTTTGAGTCTTTGTTTTTCCTGCTCCGTGCAGTGGTCCTTGGTTAGCATGAAGTCGCGAATGTTGCGGGCCATGTCCGTTGACAGACCCGACTTCGGATGGCGCTCCAGACCCGCGATGATTTTGGCTTTGTCGTCCTGCAGGTTCTTGCTCATGTTCAGGTAACGGGGCACATAGTGCTCCACCGTGAAGCGCAAAAACCGGATTTCAGGATTGGTCGCATCCAGCTTCACCGCCTCTTCAAACACCTCTGATGACTTCTGCAGGTGTTTCATCTTCGTGTAGGGATTCCAGACATGTTTGGCCATGATGGCCTCCGAGATGGCTTTGTAAGCCAGCACCACGGGGTTGTTGTCCTCGTAGTTGCTCATCAGTTCATGAAATTCCTTGCCGGCACGACTGTCTTTGCTGGCCTCCAGGAACTGCGTGCGCAAATCGGGCAGTTTGTAGTCGCTGGAATTGTCGGCCAGCAGGGTGAATGGAAGTAAGAGGAAGACGGAAAGTAAGAGTAAAATATTCTTCACGGGCTAAATGGCATTTAGTTGGTACCTGACATAGGAGCCCAAAAGTAGGGCAAACTTCTTGTTATCAGGTACTCTTACGCGCTCATTTAAGATATGGGTTGCCGGCAGGTGTCTGATTTTCCGGAAAAGCTTCAAGTAATACACGTAGGCCAGGTATACGCCCATGCGCGCAGACCGGGGCAAAGCCAGTATACCGGCGTAGGCATCCTCAAAGTCTTTGGCGATATCGGCCTCAATCTCCTCCTTGCTCGCGTTGTTGAACGTGCGGATGTCCACGGATGGAAAGTACACCCTTCCCCGCTCCTTGAAGTCGCTCTGCATGTCGCGCAGGAAGTTCACTTTCTGGAAAGCCGCGCCCAAACTGCAGGCCGGTTTCTTGAGGCGCTCAAACTGCTCCGCATCGCCCTCGCAAAACACCTTCAGGCACATCAGCCCCACCACTTCGGCCGATCCGTAGATGTACTCTTTGTACAGCGCCGGGTCGTACACGTGGTCATCCAAATCCATGGCCATGCTCTTCAGGAAGGCATCAATGTATGTACGGTCTATTTTGTACTCGTTCACCACGCACTGGAAAGCATGCAGCACCGGGTTCAGGCTGATGCCCTGCTCAATGGCCTCATAAGTCTGTCGGCTGAATTCGTCGAGCAGTTTGCGCTTATCGTAGTCGTGAAAGGTATCCACTATCTCATCGGCGCAGCGCACAAAGCCATAGATGGCGTAGATGGGCGCATGGAATTTACGGTGCAGCGTCTTGATGCCGAGCGTGAACGACGTGCTATACGCCTCGGTAATCAGCTTACTGCACTTCAGGCAGGTTTCTTTGAAAAGCTCCATAGTTTCAGGGGAGTTAATTGCTCACTGGTAATCGCTGGCCCGGAGCCAGTGCATAATCCTTCGCCACTTCCTTGGCCACGACCTGCCCCGAAATAAGGGAAGGCGGCACGCCCGGGCCCGGCACAGTCAACTGACCCGCGTAGTACAGGTTCTTTATTTTCTTGCTCTTCAAACTAGGCTTGAGCAGTGCTGTCTGCAACAGCGTATTGGCCAGACCATAGGCATTGCCCTTGAAGGCATTGTAATCCGACATGAAGTCGCGGTGGGCATAGCTGCGCTTGTACACCACAGCGCTGCGCACCTCCTGCTTGGTCAGGTGCTCCAGCCGGTCCATGATGACATTATAGTACTGCTCGCGCAGTCCCTCGGTATCCTCCAGTCCCGGAGCTACCGGCATGAGCACGAACAGGTTCTCACAGCCGGCAGGCGCCACGCTGGCGTCCGTCACCGATGGCGCCGATACATAAAACAGCGGCTTGGCCGGCCATTTCGGGTCAGTATAAATCTCATGTGCATGCGGTCCGAAATCCTCATCAAAAAACAGGTTGTGGTGGCGCAGGTTCTCCAATTTCTTGCCTATACCTAAATAGAAAATCAAACAGGAAGGCGCCATCACACGTGTGTCCCAATACTTGTCTGTATAACTCTGGTAGGCCGGAGCCAAGAGGTTTTTCTCTACATGGTGATAGTCTGCACTGGCCACCACCACGTCAGCCTCGAATACGCCGGAAGCGGTGCGTACGCGGCGGGCTATACCTTGCTCTACCTCTATTGCCTGCACATCCTGGTCGTAGAGAAAAGCCACGCCCTTCTCCTCAGCCAGCTGCACCATCCCTTCGATTATCTTATACATGCCACCCATCGGATACCAGGTGCCCAGGCTGATATCGGCGTAGTTCATCAGACTATAAAGCGCCGGCGTGTTTTGCGGTAGCGCACCCAGGAACAACACTGGGAACTCCATCAGCTTGATGATTTTCTCGTGCGAGAAGAAGCGGCGGATGTGCGCATGTATGGATTGGAACACATCCATGCGGAGCACATCCAGCAACAGACGCAGGCTCATGAACTCGCTCATCGAGCGGCCCGGCTTGTACACGAGCTGGTTGATGCCTACTTCATATTTATAAGCGGCCTGCTCTAGGAATTTGTCGAGACGAGCAGCACTCCCCGGCTCCCAATTTTCAAACAGGGTTTTCAGCTCATCCAGCGAAGCTGGTACATCCACGAAATCACCCTCTCCAAACACCACTGTGTAGGAGGGGTCCAGCCGCACCAGGTCATAGTAATCGGAAACGCTTTTGTTGAACTTGTTGAAGTAAGACTCAAACACATCAGGCATCCAGTACCAGCTCGGCCCCATGTCGAAGGTATAGCCGTTGGCTTCGAAGCTGCGGGCCCGCCCTCCAGGAGTGGCGTTCTTTTCGAGCACCGTCACCTCATAGCCCTGGTCAGCGAGACAAGTGGCGGCAGACAAGCCGGAGAAACCTGCACCTATTACGATTACTTTGTTGTGAGCCATTTAGGAATTTACTAATTAATCCTGTTAAAGTTGTAGCTAGTCGCCATAAACCTGCAGCAGTTTCTTCAACTCCTTGCGGGCGATGTGTATACGGTTTTTCACTGTTCCAATGGGAATATTAAGCTTTTCGGCTATCTCAAGGTACTTATACCCAATGTAGTACATCATGAAAGGCCGGCGGTGCTCTTCATTCAGGCGTGCGATAGCAGCCTTGATATCACTCATCACGAAGGCAGCCGTTCCCTTGTTGACGGTCACAAAGCTGTCATCTGTGTTCAGGTACTGCAAGTACTCCGTACTGTCAATGTTGCTGCTGCGTTTGGTAACCTTGTTGTAATTGTTGATGAACGTGTTCCGCATGATGGTGTAAAGCCACGCCTTCAGGTTGGTACCGGCATTGAACTTGTCGCGGTTACTGAGCGCCTTTAGCAGCGTTTCCTGCACCAGGTCTTTGGCATCATCCGCGTTGCGGGTAAGGTTCATGGCAACTGGCCGCAGAGAACCAGCAGCGAGCTGTATATGATTGGTGAATTCTAATGCAGTCATAACGTTTAATATTTGTTATAAATTATTAAACAATTATACGGCATGTTTATCAAAAAGACTAATACTGTTTAACAATTTTATAAAATATATAAACAGACAAGACCATCTTATTCCCTCTGTCCTGGGTTTTGTCCAAACAAAAGAGCCAAACCCGCTTGGGTTTGGCTCTTTTTCAAATAAAATGCACATTAGGTATACACCGCTATACCTTGGGAAGCAAGGCGATAAAATCCTCGATGCACCTTATCTTACGCACATTTTCAGGGAAATTGAGGAAATCGTATTGGACCTGGTACCCATAGACATAGATAAGAGCCTTGGGGAAAGTCTCGGAAAGCTTGTTGAGGTAGGCCTGCACCTGCTCCCGTTCCGGCACGATGGTCAGCACGGTGCATAGAATCTGAGGCTGGCACTGGTTATAGGTCCGCTGCAGGTCCTCGAAAGGCAGATTTTGCCCCAGGTATATCACCTGCTGGTGATGCGCCCGGATGAGGTAATTCATATAGAGCAAGGCAATCTCGTGCAGTTCTCCCTCCGGCAGGTATAGCAGGTAAGCCGACATGCCTTCTCTGTGCTTAACCACCTGCCCGTCTATGGCCACAATCAGCTTCTGACGCACGAGGTTGCTCACAAAATGCTCGTGCGCAGGGCTTATGTTATTGGTCTGCCACAGGATGCCGATTTTATGCAGAAACGGGTATACCACCTGCAGCATGGTCTCCTGAAATCCCAGTTGCAGGGTGGCCGTGGAAAGGGATTTATCAAACCGCTCTTCGTCCATGTCCACCATGGCAGCCACCATGGCATTGATGTGGTGCGCCAGGGAAGTGCTCTCCTGCTCAGCCAGTTGCTGCACCGCTAGCCTGAGCTGCTCCGGGCTCATCCGGGCTATTTTGGATATCTTGAACCCCTGCTCGTTGAGAAGCGAGATGTTCAGCAGGGTCTTCAGGTCGGCGTCGCTGTAATAGCGGATGTTAGTATCGGTACGCTGCGGGCAGAGAACGTTGTAACGCTGCTCCCAGATGCGTATGGTATGGGCCTTTATGCCCGAAAGATGCTCTAGCTCTTTGATGGTGTACTGCGCCACGTCTGTTCCCCCTGTTGTTTTTGAATGATGGAATATGCCGCCCTGAAATACTTTGGTGCCACCCACAACATGCCATAGGACTCAGAGCCGTCGCGGCCCGAGGACTTATGATGCACTTTATGCGCCATGTTCAAGGCTTTGAGGTAAACATTAGACGTTTTACCAAAAAGCCTGATGCGCCTGTGAATGAAGACATCGTGTATCAGGAAATACGCCACCCCATAGAGGGTGATGCCTGCACCAATCCAGAACCGGTAGTCAATGGGTTCGCTGCCGAAGACAAAGAACAACATAGCCAGGGTGCCGTAATAGGCGAAAAACAGGTCATTCCACTCAAAGGCGTGGTCGTGGCGGGTATGATGGGACTTGTGCAGGAACCACAGAAACCCGTGCAGCACGTATTTGTGCATGGCCCAGGCCACACCCTCCATCGCTACAAAAGTTATCAACATGATTCCAAGGCCCATCAGCATACTCATCAAACAACAAGTTTAACAAATGGTTTTAAGACTTCAACAGAATCTTACCAGGTAAGGGATTCTTTTTTCAGGAAAGCGTCTATACCCCGCTGGCAGTCTTCGCTTCCGCGGGCTACTGCGTTCATCTCAGCGGCGTACTGCAAGCCATCCTCCAGGGACATTTCCTGCACGCGGGCAATCATCTCCTTGGTCACCTCCATGGACTGTCGTGAGTTCTCGGTGCATAGCTTCTGGGCGAAGCTAGCTACACGTTCCTCCAGTTCTTCGGCCGGCACCACGTAATTAACCAGGCCATACGTCTGCGCCTCCTCTGCCGATATCAAGTCACCGGTCAGCAACAATTGCTTGGCGCGGGACTCCCCTATCTTGCGGAGCAGGAACACTTTCACGATAGCAGGTATAAAGCCAATCTTCACCTCGGTGTAGCCGAACTTGGCCTCAGGCACCGTGAACACGAAGTCGCAAATGGAAGCGAGTCCGCAGCCACCGGCGATGGCATGCCCGTGCACTTGCGCTATCACTACCTTCTTCAAGGTATAGATGAGGCGGAAAAGCTCCATCAGGTGAGTGGAGTCGGCGAGGTTGTCGTGGTAGTCGTATTGCTGCAGCCGCTGGAGATACTCTAAGTCGGCGCCGGCACAGAACACCTTGCCTGCCGCGCGCAGCACAATCACTTTGCAGGCCTCGTCATCCTCGGCGGCGGCAAAGGCGCGCTTCAGTTCCGTCACCATTTCTGCGTTAAGCGCATTGCGCTTTTCGGCTCTGGCCAATGTGATATACCCAACCCGGTCTCTGACCTCATAGTCGACGTAATCCATTGTATGCGCCTGAGCGGTATCTGTAGTCTCCGTCATGATAGTGTCTTCTTTAATGTGGTTGTACATTCCGGCACACCGGTTCCAAGTATACGAAGTGTTTCGGGAATAGCTTGTATAATATAAGTAAAAGCAGGCAATTTCTCCCTCTCCTATTGGCATACTTATGTAACGCTACAAGCAAAAAACACACCAGCAAACAGCCTAATTTTAAAAAGTTTTCTAGTTCTCAACAAGTTATACTTACTCGTTCAGTAAGAAAGTCGAAATCTCTTTGGCGCTCCTGCTGCGTCAGCTCATGCGCAGAGTGAATACTATGCATAACCAAATACATTCAGAACGGTTTGTGGCGCATTCTCACCCACTGCACCCACACCTCTACCTACAACCTAGACAAGGCGCCGTGCGTAAAATAAATTTGCTAACGAACGTTAGGTTGCTTACATTTGTTGTTATCTATATACAAACTATACCTTGAGCAGGAAAGAACAGATAGAGCAAAAAGCTACAGCCTTGTTTAAGACACGGGGATTCTCAGCCACATCTATGCGCGATTTGGCCAATGCCTTGGGTATAGAGGCGGCCAGCATCTACTCGCATATCCGTTCCAAGGAGGAGATTCTCCAGCGGGTGTGTTTCCGGATGGCGGATGAGTTTTTTGGGGCGATTGAGGCACTTAAGGACGAAAACGCCAGTGCCACGGAGCAGTTGCAGCGGGCCATTACCGCGCACGTCCGCGTCCTGACTCGCAATACAGAGGCATCTGCTGTTTTCCTGCAGGAGTGGCGCCACCTGAGTGAGCCGCACCACAGCGATTTTCTGGCTCTGCGTGACCGGTACGAGAACTACTTCCGAGACATCATCCGCCAAGGTATAGCCAGCGGGGAGTTTCAGGTGCCGGATGAGAAGTTTGCCGTGCTCACCATCCTTTCCGGCCTAAACTGGATACATACCTGGTACAAGCCGGAGGGAAAAATGAAGCCGGAGGAGATTGCCGAGAATCTGTCAGCTATGCTGCTGAACGGGCTGAAGACGAACCTTAGTTTAAACTAAGCTATACCTGACCATTACCTAATACACCCTAACTAAACCTAACCTTTGCCGGACTGCCACCTTAACAGTCCGGCACTTATTACAGAACCTTAAAACCATAGATATTATGTACGGAGGAGGAAACGTTTTTGAAGCTACCAAGTTCGATGACCTGCAGACCGAAGACCCGGTAAAACTGGCCGAATTTGAGGCGCGCATCGCCCGTGGCGAGAAGATTGAGCCAAACGACTGGATGCCGCAACTTTACCGCAAGCAGCTTATCCGTATGATTGAGCAGCATGCCCATTCCGAAATCATTGGCGCCCTGCCCGAAGGCACCTGGATTACCCGTGCCCCCGGCTTCCGCCGCAAAATGGCCCAGATGGCCAAGGTGCAGGACGAGGTAGGACACGCCCAATTATTATATAGCGCCGCCGAGACGTTGGGCAAAACACGCGAGCAGATGCTCACGGACCTGATTAACGGCAAGAGCAAGTACTCCAACGTGTTCAACTATCCGGCCTTTACTTGGGCGGACTCCAACATCATTTCCTGGCTGATTGACGCAGGCGCTATCGTGAACCAGATGGCCAACGCCAAAGGCAGCTACGGTCCGTATTCCCGTGCACTGGAGCGCATCTGTGCGGAGGAGGCTTTCCACCTGAAGTATGGCCACGATGCCGTGGTACACATGGCTACCGGAACACCCAAGCAGCGCGAGATGATACAAGCCGCCCTCAACCGCTGGTGGCCTCCTATCATGACCTTCTTTGGACCGTCTGACAAGATGAGCACGCACACCGAAACGCTTATGCGCTGGAAAGTGAAGATGGCCTCCAACGACGAGTGCCGCCAGCAGTTCCTGGACATGTACGTGCCCAAGATTTGGGAACTTGGCCTAACCGTGCCAGACCCTAACCTGAAGAAGAACATGGAGACGGGCCAGTGGGAATACACTGAGCCGGATTGGGATGAGTTCAAGCGCGTGATTAACGGCGATGGCCCTTGTAACGCGGAGCGTCTGGCCGTGCGCCGCACCGCCGAAGAGCGTGGCGCCTGGGTCCGCAGGGCCCTTCTCAACCCCAAAGCGAAATACGTTCGTCCATTGGCCTAGTCAATGGTGGTTAACAGTTGAGAGTGAAGCGTTCAAAGTGGTTTTCCCTTTAACTCATAACTCTCAATTCATGACTCATAACTAACAAAACTATGTCTTTGACATCACTTGACCCAAGAGTAACCCGACTGAACCTGCCGGAAGGCGAGGCGCCCGCCATTGAGCCTAAACCGGAACTGGACCAGTTTGAGACATACGAGGTCTTCCACCAGAAAAAGGAAGGCGCTGCCTATACCTATGTAGGCCCTGTGCACGCCCCTAACGAGGAAGTAGCTTTTCTGTTTGCCAAGGAGCAGTACAGCCGCCGTGCCGCTTGCACCGGTATGTGGATTGCCCGCACTGAGCACATACAGGTAACGCCCTATGCCGGAGACGGTGAGAACGTGTACGACATGGTGCGTGCACAAGACCCAACTGAGCAGAGTGAGCAGCCAGAGCCGTATGAAATTTTCCACCTGAAGAAGCGTGGCAAAGCCCATACCCATGCTGGACGCGTTATGGCTACCTCTTACCAGGAAGCACTGCAGGAGGCTCGCAACCAATACGGTGATAAAGGTCCGATTGTGAACGTGTGGGTGGTGATGTCAAAGCATGTGCTCCAGTCTGCAGAGGAAGACAAAGACATGTGGACCACGATACCGGAGAAGAAGTACCGCGAGGCCATCGCCTACAAAGTGATGGACAAAATCACAAAGTATAAAGAAGAACATAAAACGACTGCCTCCTAATGAACGAGCTAGCGATAAAAGACCTGTTGTACAAACTAGCCGATGACCAACTCATATTGGGCCACCGCAACTCCGAGTGGACGGGTTTTGGCCCGATACTGGAGGAGGACATTGCTTTCTCATCTATGGCGCAGGACAAGATTGGCCACAGCCTGGCTTTCTATACCTTGCTGCAGGAGCTTGGCGAAGCTGAGCCAGACACGGTGGCCTTCACCCGCAACGCCAACCAGTTTCACAACAGCCAGCTGGTGGAACTGCCGAACGGCGAGTACGACTTCAGCCTGATTCGTCACTTTCTATACGACAACGCCGAAATCATCCGCTTCGAGATGTTGAGCCAGTCCAGCTACGAACCAATTGCGAAGGTGGCTACCAAACTCAAAGGTGAAGTAAAATACCACGTGCTGCATGCCAACACTTGGATTAAGAATCTGGGCGCCTCCACCGAGGAAGCCATCCTGCGTCTACAGTCCGCCCTGGACGAAGCCATACCTTATGCGTTGGGTATGTTCGAACCGTCCAAGTATGAGCAGGAACTGATTGAGAGTGGTGTTTATGCAGGTGAGGAAGCCGTGAAAACAGCGTGGTTGCAGCGCATCAAAACGGTCATAGAGAAAACTGAGTTAAAACTGCCAGACCTGAGCACCATTGAACCTAGGTTTGGAGGACGTTACGGGGAGCATACCGAGCACCTGCAGCCGCTCCTGGATGAGATGGCCGAGGTGTTCAAAATAGACCCAACAGCGGAGTGGTAAACTCATAAAGATGGAGTTGACGAAGGAGAACATATTGACCCTGTTGGAGGATGTGAAGGACCCGGAGATACCGGTGCTGTCGCTGGTAGACTTGGGCGTCATCACGGGCGTGGAAGTCTCAGATGCTGGCCACGTGACCGTGAACATGACGCCTACCTTTGCCGGTTGCCCTGCCATGGACTACATGAAGAAGGACGTGCAGCGCACCTTGGAGAAGAACGGCATCACGAGCCATACCGTCAACATGACCTTTGACAAACCATGGGACAGCAACAAGATTTCTGAGAAAGGCCGGAAGCACCTAAAGGAGTTTGGTCTGGCACCGCCACCCAAGTATGACCTCATCCTGGACCTTGACATTCTGGAGCATGTAAAGTGCCCGTACTGCGACAGCGACAACACAGACATGCGTACGCCCTTTGGGCCCACTCTTTGCCGCTCCATGCACTACTGCAACGACTGCCGCCAGATGTTTGAACAGTTCAAGCCTTTGTAGATTTCTACTAAATTAAACCAGCAGCGCCCGTCACGAGTTCGTGACGGGCGCTGCTGGTTTACAAGAAGGCAATGGACCCCTCTAGTGAGCATGGCCGTCCATGAGGCGGGCTTGCAGGTATAGCCAATAAACACCCAAACCCAGGCTTCAATCTCGAGACCACACCTGCCCAAGCTATACTTTTGTGCAACAGGTATACCTGTATTTGAGCCCAAAGCTATACCTGCAAAACTGTCCTCATATCTCCCCATGAAAAAGCCCCGCCACTACGTATCAGGTAATGCCGGGGCTTTATTGTAAAACTTTGGTTTCGGCTTAGAGCTGCTCCATCTCGCCCTGCACAAAATTGACCAGGGTCTTGATGTAATCGGTGCTGAAGTCGAATTTGATGCCGGCTGCAGCGTATACCTCGCCAATGGGAACGGTATAGCCTAGGCTTAGGGCACGTTTGTAAGCCGCCAAGCCTTCGGCAGGGTTCTCTTTGTAGTTTTTCCACACGGCTATGGCGCCCAGTTGTGCCATGGCATACTCTACGTAGTAGAAGGGTACCTCATAGATGTGCAGCTGCTTCTGCCAGATGAACGGCTTGTACTTTTCCAGTCCGCTCCAGTTCACCTCCAGGTGGTTGAAGCGCTCAAAAATGTTCAGCCACTCCTGGTGACGCTCCTCCTGCTTGTGCTCCGGGTGCTCATAAATCCAGTGCTGGAACTTGTCCACGGTAGCCACCCAAGGAAAGGTCTCGAGCACACTCTCCAAGTGGGTTCGCTTGGCACGGCGCAGTTCATCCTCATCCTTAAAGAAGGTGTCCCAATAGTCCATTGAAATGAGCTCCATAGACATAGAGGCCAATTCGGCTACCTCAGACGGTGGATGTTTGAAAGCTCCCAAGGTCAAATCTCGGGTCAGAAAGGAATGTACGGCGTGTCCGCCTTCGTGCAGCATGGTAATCACATCGCGCAGACTGGAAGTGGCGTTCATGAAAATAAATGGAACACCAATCTCATCCAGAGGGTAATTATAGCCTCCCGGAGCCTTGCCTTTTCGGGATTCCAAATCCAGGTGGCCCATCTCGCGCATGGTGGCCAGGCAGTCCCCCAAGTAGGTGTCCAAGTTGTAGAATACCTGAACCGTTTTCTCCAGCAGCTCCTCACCTGACTTGAACGGCTCCAGCGGCGCTTTGCCGCTTGGGTCCACGTCCAGGTCCCAAGGCCGAAGCTCTTCCAGCCCCAGTTGCCGCTTGCGTTCCTGGTCCACCTTCGTCAGGAAAGGCACGATAGTTTCTTCAATGGATTGGTGGAAATCGAAACAGTCCTGCGGGGTATAGTCGAAGCGGCCCATGGCAGCAAACATGTAGTCGCGGAAGTTTTCGAAGTCGGCGTTTTTGGCTACCTGCGTACGGAGATGCAGCAGTTCATCAAACAAATCATCCAGCTTCTGCCGGTCTGCCACTCTTCTTTCCTGTATGGCCCTCCAGGCTTCTTCGCGCACTTCGCGTTCGTTGCGTTTGAGTCGGTCAGCGGCGCGCTGCAGGGTCATTTCCTGCCCATCCAGCGTTACGGTCATGGCGCCTGTGATGGCGGCATACTGCTGTTGCTTAGTGCTTATCTCGGTGTTAAGGGGAATGTTTTCCTCCCGGAAAATCTCGAGTGCCCGTTCCACGCCACGCAGGTATACCCTGTACTTCTCCCTGTCCAGCCCGTTCACGTAAGGCGAGTGCATCAGCTTTAGGTTCAGTTCGTGGTCGTAGGGTGCTATCTTGGGTTCGATTTCAGAGACGAAGTATTGAAACGCCTTCGTTATTTCTTCGTTCTGTGTATCGCAGGTCATCCGGATGTAGCGCCAGCCCAAGTCCTCTGAAAGCACGCTCTCCAGTTCGCTGCGGTCCTTCATCCACTTCTCCAGTTCCTCCACCGAATGGATGTCACGGCTTTTTAGCTCTTCAAAGTATGGCGCAATGGTTTCCCAGGTATCGATTTTAAAGTCTTCCGACAGGTATACCCTCTTCTTTCGTTCGGGCACTTGTATCATAGCTTCAGTTTTACTCATAGCTTGTTATGTATAAGAAGAGGTAATATAGACACTTCTTCTGAAAGTGCAAAAAAATCCACTAACAGATCTGCACTGGATTCAGCAATGTCTTAGGGCCAGGTATAGCCACAGTCCTACCCGATTTCTATCACCACGTTGGCGGTGAGCGGATGGCCTACGCAGTTGAGCACGTAACCCTCATCCAACTCAGCGTCGGAGAGGCCTTCGCGCTCATCCAGGTGCACTTTGCCGCTCAGGCACTTGCCCCGGCAGGCGGTGCACAGTCCTGCCTGACACGAATAAGGCAGGTCCACGTCCTGCTCTAGGGCGGCCTCCAAAATGGTCTGGTCCGGCTCTACCTGCACACTGTACTCGGCACCTTCGTAGATGATGGTGACAATCTGCGTCGTGATTTCCCCATCGTCGTCAGAGGCCATGACTTCGCCGTGCTGCTCTTGCTCCTGCTGCTCTATGAGTTTGTTGCTCACAAAGCTCTCCCGGAAAATTCGGTCAGCCGGAACATGCAGCACATTGAGGGCTTTGCGCACCTCCTCCATCATGCCTTCCGGTCCGCACATGTAGTAAAGCGAATTTTCCGATTTGGCCATTTTCAAGCGCTCCAGAATCTTGATGACCATGCTCTGATTCATGCGTCCACCGTGCTCGCATTGCTGTCTGGGTTGGCTAAAAATGTACTCGGTGTGGAGTCGGCCCGCGTAGGTGGCGCTCAGCTCTTCCAGCTCCTTTTTGAAGATGACAGACTCCTCATCACGGTTGCCGTAGAGGAGGGTCACCTTGCTGTTGGGCTCTTCGCGCAGCACCGACTTGAGCATAGACATGAGCGGCGTGATACCGCTCCCAGCCCCGAACAGGACGATGTTCCGGCTCTGGCTGGCGTTCGGCTCCAGTTTGAAGTTGCCCAATGGCTCCATTACCTCAATTTCCTGACCAGTTTGCAACTGATCTAGTAAGTAATTGGAAACCAGACCACCTTCTACACGTTTAACAGTTACAGACAGCCTAATCCCCTCATCCGGGGCGCTGCAAAGCGAGTACGAACGACGTACTTTTTTTCCTTCAATCGGGAGGATAAGCGTCAGGAACTGACCAGGCTTATACGGTATGACTTTTTTATCGGGATGTTCTAAATGTATGGTAATCGCATCTGAAGTTTCACGGGTAATCTCCACAACTTTCAGACTGAAGTAAGGGCTACTCATATTCCTATTTTTTGCTCGACGGATTAGTAAATCAATACGGTTTAAAACTGAAAGTTACGACAAACTATTCTGTTCGTGGAAAATATCGCTCAAAAATTAGCGCTGTCACAATTAATAACGTAATGTAATCGAATCTGTAACACGATGAACGTAGAATGAAAAAAAAGCCGCACATTTGCAGATTACTGCCTATATCTGTGGCATCCGGGTACTATCCTGCACCCGCATTCCGTTCTCCAAAATACAACTACTGAAAACACCAATGCTCTACAAACTAACTCTCAAAAACTGTGAAAAAACCGTAGTGGTTGACGACCGCACCTACGAGTACATTCAAAACAATGCGTACCTGCAGCAGATAGAATTCCTGAAGCACCTGCGCATACACTCCAACGGCTACGCCTTCTTCCAGAAAAACTGGCCCCTGAAGAACGGCAAGTACCGCAACGAAACCATTTACCTGCACAAGATGATTGGGGAGCAGCTTCTGGAAAAACCAGAAAGCAACATCAAGCTCTACGTGCACTTCAAGAACGGCAACAAACTGGACTGCCGCCGCGAAAACCTGGAATGGGCGCCGCTCTGCAAAATCGTGCGTAACACCTCCAAGACGGAGAACAAGCTGGGCGTGCGCGGGGTACACAAGGAGGCACAAAAGTACCGTGCCATCATCCACCACAACAAGCAGCGCATCAACCTGGGCACCTTCGACACGCTACAGGAGGCTGCGCAGGCCTACAGCAAAAAGTCTGAGGAGCTCTTTGGCAAGACAAAAAGCCTGAAGACACTCTCCAAGTATGTGGAAGAAATAGCTTGATTCTTCTTATACTTGCGCGGCGGAAAACCCTCCGCTTCGCTATACCTGTATGAGTGATTCAAAAAAACTTAGTGACCTGCTAAGGCAGCATGCTATTGCCTTCGGGCCCGTGCTTAATGCGGACCTGAACGGCGATGATGTGTGCCTGCTCGATTTCTCTGCTGCCAACCAAAGGCTGCAGCAGACTGACCTGCGCAACACAGCAGCGTTTGACGAAGCTGTCAAACACATGCTGCAGGAGCGCAACGCCACCATAGGTGTGGGAGGATACTTGGAGAACAGGTTCATCTACCGGCGCAGTTCGCACTTTGATGTAGCCGCCGAAAGCCGTGACCTGCACCTGGGTGTGGACGTGTGGCTGGAGGCTGGGACGGCTGTCTTTGCACCGCTTGATGGACAGGTGCATAGCTTTGCCGACAACGCCAACTTCGGCGACTACGGCCCGACTATCATATTGGAGCATGAGTTAGAGGGCACGACCTTCTATACCTTGTATGGCCACCTAAGTGTCTCTTCTCTGGCAGGGCTGGAGGTTGGAAAGGAGTTCAGGAAAGGTGACAAAATCGCCACAGTGGGGTCTTTCCCTGAAAACGGCGATTGGCCTCCGCACTTGCATTTCCAAATCATCAGCAGTATGGATGGGAAGCAAGGCGACTATCCTGGGGTGGCCCGTTTGTCTGAAAGAGCAGTTTACGAGGCGCTATGCCCGAACCCCAACCTGATTCTACAGAGCCGGCACCTGCCTTAGTATTGCCATTGCTTTAGAAAATAACCAATTTTGAACTCTGATGCCCTTGCGAGGTCGTCAGAGTTTTTTGTTTGCCCATACCTAAACAGCATGTTCGACTTTTTCAACTTCGATGCCTACAGCGCCACTATCACCAACTTTGTGATGGTATATGGTATGCGCCTGGTAGCTGCCACCCTTACCCTGCTCGTCGGCCTTTGGGTCATCAACTGGCTGAACCGACTGATATACAACCTGATGGTGCGGAAGGATGTGGATATTTCGCTGCGCCCTTTCCTGAAGAACCTCCTGGCCATCATCATGCGGGTGCTGCTGATTATCCTTGTCATTGCCCAATTGGGCGTTGAGATGACTTCCTTCATTGCCATACTGGGCTCAGCGGGTCTTGCCATTGGTTTGGCCCTGCAGGGCAGCCTCTCCAACTTTGCAGGTGGTGTACTCATTCTGACCATCAAACCATTCCGCGTAGGCGATTACATAGAGGCACAGGGGCAGGCCGGAACCGTGGACATCATCAACATTTTCAACACGGTCATCAAGACGCCGGACAACAAGACAATCTTTATACCCAATGGCCCGCTGGCCAACAGTGTGGTGGTAAACTACACGGTAGAGAAAACGCGCCGGGTGGAGCTCAAATATCCGGTTTCTGTGAACAACGACATCGGCCAGGTAAGGCAGATATTGCTAGGCCTGCTGAACGCTGATAAACGTGTGCATCCCGAACCTGCCCCGGTCATCGTGGTCACCGATTTCACCGATAAATTACTTACCCTGAGTGTGCGTGTATGGGTAAACAAGGAAAACTACTGGAACTTCTTCTGGGACATGAACGAAAAGGTGAAGGCTACCTTCGAAGAACAAGGTATAGCCTTGAGCTAAGGTATAGCTCTTCCTACTGCGAGACGTGTGTGCCTGAGCACTGATATATTAAGTCATACCTAGCAAAAAAGAGAGCGGCCAAAACTCAGTTTGGCCGCTCTCTTTTTTCTAGGATAGGTATAGCGGAACGGTCTTAGTCAAATTTGATTGCTCTCACCGGCTTGATGCGGGCTACCATGGCGGCAGGTATGAGGATGGCCAGCATGGTCATCAACAGCGTAATCACGTTGAGTATAACAATGATTCCGAAATTCCAGCTGATGGGCACCGTGTCCATGTAGTAGTTTTCGGGGTCGAGCGGGATGATTTCAAAGTAGTACTGAATCACGCAAAAGCCCAGCCCTATCAGATTCCCCCAGAACATGCCCTTCAGCGTCAGGCTCAGCCCCCGGAAATAGAAAATCTGCCGTATCTGCGCATCCGTCGCCCCTACTGCCTTAAGCACCCCAATCATGTTGATGCGCTCAATAATCATGATGAATACCGTAGACACCATGTTAAAAGTCGCCACGAAGATAATGAGCACCAGGAAGATGACCACGTTCTTGCGCAGGAGCTGGAGCCAGTCAAACAGCTGGGCGTGCCTGTCGGTTATTTTTTCGAGTTGCAGGTCATAGTTCATCTGGTCGAACACCTGGTCCGCCACCAAATCTATCTGCTCGAAGTCTTTCAGGAGAATTTCGACGCCTCCTACCAGCGTGTCAGGCCAGTTGTTCAGTTCCCGCACCAGTTGCAGGTCGCCAATCACAAACACTTCATCAAACTCCTCCAGGCCGGTGTTGAACACGCCCGACACCTTCAGTTTGCGGGCGCGGGGTGGGTTCTGTATAAAGTAGAAAATGGCCTCATCCCCCACTTTCAGCCTGAGTTTGTCCGCAATGCGCCGGCTGAGCATCACGTCCATGGAAGACGCCGTATCGTTGAAGCCGATAAGCTTTCCTTCGTCCAGGTTCTGCTGCATCGCCGACAGGTCATACCCTTTGTCTACTCCCTTGACCACCACGCCCAGCACCTCTTCATCAGTTTTGATGATGGCCGTCTTGCGTGCGAAGGATTGGATGTGCGCTATACCTGGTATATCTTCGGTGCTGTTTATGCCGGTCGCCGTACTGATGGGAGCGCCCTCAAAGGAATTGTTGGTGTCGTACTTGCTTATCTGCAGGTGTGCCCCAAAGCTGAAAATCTTGTCCCGTATCTCGTTACGGAATCCTTCCAGTATGGCAAACGACACAATCATGATGGCAATGCCCGCAGCTATGCTTATAATTGCTATTTTTGTCACAGACGTGGTGAAGGAACCAGACTGTACCTCAGAAATCTTTTCGGATATGTATTTGGAAACGTTCACTCGCTTGTGTCTAAACTGCCTTAAAGATAGGTATGAATTTTGACTTAGAGCCTGTTTAAGTTCCGATTTTGCTGGGCAAGCTGAGCGGACAATCTTCGTTCGGCATCATCTCTAATCCCATACTTCGCTTTGAGGCTCAGAACGCAACCGAAGGCACATCTTAGTTCCATATTTAACCGCATAATACTTACACGCTATACCACTACACTACCCCACGATGATACAACCAATCGTTATACTCTATGGAGCCCTGCTGCTTGGGTTCAACAGCTGCTCTCCCAAACAGACACCTGCTGCCACTACGGAGCAGCACACTCCGCCTGCCGAAACGGCTCAATCCCCTGCGCAGAAACCGCTGGCGCTGGGTGCAGAACAGCTGGACCGCTACCTGAAACACCTGCAGGGTAAGCGGGTGGGTATGGTCGTGAACCAGACCTCTATGGTGGGCAAAGCCCATTTGGTGGACACATTGATTAGCCGCGGGGTAGAGGTGACCACGATTTTTGCGCCGGAGCATGGTTTCCGAGGCGAAGCAGACGCCGGCGCTCACATTAAAGACGCAAAAGACACCAAGACCGGCCTGCCGATAATCTCGCTCTATGGCAACAACAAGAAGCCGTCTCCGGCCCAGATGAAGAACCTTGACGTGCTCGTGTTCGACATACAGGACGTAGGTACGCGCTTCTATACCTACATTAGCACGATGCACTATGCCATGGAGGCTTGCGCCGAAAACGGTAAGACCATGCTCGTGCTGGACCGTCCCAACCCGAACGGGCAATACGTTGATGGCCCGGTGCTAGAGATGGAGCACAAGTCTTTCGTGGGCATGCATCCCATCCCAATTGTGCACGGTCTCACCGTAGGCGAGTTAGCTAAGATGATTAACGGCGAGAAGTGGCTGGAAGGCGGCAAGAGCTGTGACCTGACGGTTATACCTATGGAGAGCTACACACACAAGATGGCCTACAACCTGCCGGTGCGCCCTTCTCCTAACCTGCCCAACGCGCAGGCCATTGCGCTATACCCTTCCATCTGTTTCTTTGAGGGAACCAACGTGAGCGTTGGTCGTGGCACACCCACTCCTTTTCAAGTGATTGGCTCGCCGTTCTACCAGAAGAAAGACTTTTCGTTTACCCCCGTGAGCACACCGGGCGCAACCGACCCGCCCCACAAAGGCGTAAAATGCTACGGCATGGATTTGACTGACCCATCGAAGGCGCAGCCGTTCACGCTGGCCTACCTGCTGGAGATGTACAACAATTCGTCGAACAAGGACAAGTTTTTCAACAACTTCTTTGAGAAGCTTGCCGGAACCTCTGAGCTGCGCAAGCAAGTGATAGCCGGCAGAACCGAAGCCGAGATAAGGGCAAGCTGGGAGCCCGAGCTTTCCGATTACAAAGTGCTCCGCAAAAACTATCTGCTATACCCTGACTTTGAATAGAACCATGGAGCAAGACCTCAGAATCGTGTTCATGGGGACGCCTGACTTTGCGGTACCTACGCTGCAGGCACTCGTTGAACACCAATACAAAGTAGTAGCCGTGGTTACCGCTCCCGATAAACCGGCCGGGCGCGGGCAGAAGCTACAGCAGTCGCCGGTGAAGGAGTATGCCGTGTCGCAAGGTATACCGGTACTGCAGCCCACCAACCTGAAATCAGAGGCATTTCTGGAGGAGCTGCGCAGCTACCAGGCCAATCTTCAAATCATCGTGGCTTTCCGGATGTTACCGGAGGTGGTGTGGGCCATGCCGGAATTGGGTTCTTTCAACATACATGCTTCGCTGCTTCCCCAGTACCGTGGAGCGGCGCCAATCAACTGGGCCATCATCAACGGTGAGAAAGAAACCGGCGTCACCTCCTTCTTCCTCAAGCATGAGATTGACACGGGAGACTTGATTTTCCAGGAACGCGTTCCAATTCTGGAGGAGGATGACTTTGGCAGCATGTATGAAAAACTGAAGCACCTAGGAGCTGAATTGGCTGTGCGCACAGTGCAGGCCATTGAGCGAGGCGAGGTGCAACCACAGCCACAGCAGATTTCAGCCGAGACGAAGCACGCCCCCAAGATTTTCAAAGAGACCTGCGAGATAGACTGGAACCAGCCCGCCCGAAAGGTGCGCGACTTCATCCGCGGCCTCTCCCCTTACCCCGCCGCCTGGACGCGTTTCGACGAGAAGACGTTCAAGCTTTTCAAAACCGAAATCTTGGAAAGCACCGCCTATACCTTACAGCCCGGCCAAATCAAAACGGACAACAAAACCTACTTGCACGTACAGACCGCTGCCGGTGTCATCTCTGTCCTAGACCTACAGATGGAAGGCAAGAAGCGCATGCCGATACAGGATTTGTTGCGGGGCTATACTTTTAAAACAGAAAACGCATGATTGCCATTGTAGTAGCCGTAGCCGAGAACAATGTGATTGGCAGGAATAACCAACTCATCTGGCACCTTCCGGCCGATTTGCGCCACTTCAAGCAAAAAACAATGAGCCACCCCATGGTGATGGGGCGTAAGACCTTCGAATCCATAGGCAAGCCGCTTCCCGGCCGGACCACCATCATCGTCACCCGCCAGGAGGGATTTGAGGCGGAAGGCTGCCTCGTGGTTCATTCTGTGCAGGAGGCGCTTCAGAAGGGCAGGGAACTTGACAAGGAACAAGTGAGCATAGTAGGCGGCGCCGAGATTTACAAGCAGGTATTGCCCGAGGTGGACACCATCTTCCTGACTGAGGTGCACCATACCTTTGAGGGCGACACTTTTTTCCCGGAGCTGGACATGGCTGAGTGGCAGGAAGTAAATGCCGAGCAGCACGAACCAGACGAGAAGAACCCGTACCCTTATACCTTCCGGGAACTGAGGAGAAAATAATACCATACTTTCACCAACAAAAAAGGAGCACTGGTCAGTGCTCCTTTTTTGTTGGGTTTGCTATACCTCTACCTTAGCGTAGAATGTATACTTTGCCATATCCGTTCACGAAGGCCTTGTCGCCTTTCTTCCAGTTGTGCTTCATTTCTTCAGTGCCCTGCGGCATCACCACCCGGTACAGGTATACGCCATTGGCAAGTTTGTCTCCGAACGTATCTGTACCGTCCCATGCATATTCAGTCTTGTTGTTGCCGATGCGTATTGGTCCAATCTCCTCCCGCATTATCTCCTTCACCACCTTCCCAGTTACGGTCATTATCTGTATTTTAAAGTCCTGTGGTATGACAGCGCCTGTCAACGTGAAGATGAACTGCGTCTTGGAAGAGAACGGGTTTGGGTATGGGTAGAAGTTCGTGATTTTTGACTCATTCTCCACTTCAAAGCTGATGCGGTATGGAGATACCCCGGAATCCTTACCCGTCACATCCTTGCCTTTCACCTCCAGAGTATACCTGCCATTCTCCAAACGCTCCGGCTTGTACTCAAACCGGAAGTCATTCTTCTCATCCGCCGGATACACGCGCATTTCATTTGGTTTGGCAGATTGTTTCACATCCAAAGTATTACCCCGGCCATCTGTCAAATAAACTTCCATAGCATCGGCATTCTGCAGGAAGGCGTGTTTATTCTCATCCTTCAGCATGATACTGATAAGAGGACTTGGTGAAACCAACTCCCCATCCATGATATGCACCCCGTCAAAGGCGACGTCCATGATAGGGTGCAGTTTGGACTTCACAGCGAAATTCACCTCATAGATGTTGTTCTGATACTGCTGCTCCGGCTGCAGGCGCGGATTCACGTACATGCTCAGTTTGTAGCTGCCATCCAAAGCAGATGTCGGCATGCTAAAGCTGAAGTTAGTAGTCTTGTTACCCTCCAGCGCTCCGATTTTAAACCGTGACACCATAGGTTCTATACCTTCACCAGTCACCGTCACCTCCACTGTCAACGAATCCCGGAACGCATACGGGGTGATGTTCTGGAAGGCCATCGGCATATTTATCATGCCCCTACTGGCCTGCTCCGTCACAATGTCATCGCTCACTTCCACCAAATCCGGCCGTATGACTCCCTCTGGGGCTGCTTCGTAGTACACCATCCACTGTTTCAGTTGAGGAGCCGTTCTGGCTTCCGTATCAGTCAAGGTGGCCATCAGCTGCAGACTCGGATATTCCTCTGCCTTTATGTTGGCTAGGTTGTATACTTTCTCTTTGATGTCCTCAGCCAACAGGTTCCTTTGCCCAGCGGCATTCACTCCATAAAGGCTGAGCTTGTAGCTATCGTTACCTGCTCCGTATCGCTCAATGTTGTGGTGCAGGCTTCCCCAGCTTAGGGCAGGTCCTATGATAGTGGAGGTCACGGTGCCTTCCTTCTCACGCGTTTGCAAAACAGTCGTCAATGTGACTTCTTGGGAAGTGGCAGCAATGTCTCCTTCAACCTTAGCAGTGGCTTCCTTTGCCGTGCCCGGTGCTGCTCCTTTCTGTCCTATTATAGCATAGGGATAACCAGTCTTCAACTCATCTATGATTCCAGAGCCAATGCTCTTAAATGCCGCTTTCAATTCTGGTGTAAATAATTCAAATGGCACTTTATTAATGCTGATGCCGAATACATAGTAGCCCTCAGGCACTGCCGCCAAAAATTTCTGCAAGTTAGACCTCACAGTTGGATTATTCAAGTCACCAAACTGGTATAGGAAAGGCATCCAAGAACATCCTGCCATACCTGGGACGTTTTTTCTACTTAGTTCTACGTTGTCTAGTACAACAAAATACATGCGTGGGGCAGAAGACCCTTCGAAGTTTCCACAGGCGTTGTTGGTTTCGGTGTGACCGTTTAAAAAGATTCCATAAGGAGGCTGGCTATATCGTACATCTCCACCTACTGTACGAAGTTCTATATTGGCGTACAATGGGTTGAAATTCCATTTTGTGCCGTATTTCTCTTCATAGTTTATACCTTCTAGCTTGGCTTTACCGAACTGGCCCGTGTGGCTTTGTGACCAGCCTCCTATGCTGTTACTGATATATCTAAATGAGCTTTGCACCCATACTGTATCCTCACCAGGAGCAAAGCTATCAAACCTGGCCCTCCAGTAAAATACTGTACTATCTATACCAGGCTGCAGTAATGGCAACTCAACATCCCACGCCCGTACTACTCCAGTTCCAGCATTATATGAACGTTTAAGAGCAGAATTAAAGCCGTGAGTTGTATCCATTTCAAAATATACTCCCTTAGGCTCTGCTCCTAACTGTGTGGATTGAACAACCAAACTGACTCTAGAATTCTTAACAATAGAGTACTCCATTGGAGCTAATGCTGAAATACCAGAACTTGGCAGGAAGTGTTGAATCCGCAAAAGATTATTGTCCTCTTTTAATTCATTTACTCTGTACGTATTGTCTAACTCAATTTCGAAACTGTTCATCCCTGCTGCTGCTGTTCCTAAGTTGGGCAGAATAAGCTGAAGCTGGTCCTTTTTAAGTATAGGCTTCACTCTAATTGTACCTGATTCAACAATAGCGTTGCCTGCTAAAGTGCGTTTGATTTTAGCATCTACTGAGTCCGGAATAGCCTTGCCGAAATTATTTATGTTAACCTGAAGCAGTAGATTTTCAGATTCAGAAGTGGCTACTTCACCATTACTATCTGTAATTACGAATAAATTGTTATCAAATGTATAATCAGGCTTGCTTGGTGCATAGGGCTTGACAGCCGGATCACCCTGCAGCACCATTTGTGTCATTGTTGCGACATAGTATCCATCGGATGAGTGTGTAGTATTAAGACGCCTAACTGCCTCCTTCTGTATTTCACCTATTGTTCGTCCATAGAAATTCGCATCACTGAACGCAGTCTGATAGTAATTCCTAGAGTAGTCGTTCAAAGGATTATCCCCGCCTGTATGAGAATGTGCTATAAAAGATATTGCTCCTCTATCGGGGGTAAGCAACCAGTCTTCACCAAATGATTTGTAATTGTATATGAAGGCATCACCCGTAGCACAACCATTCATCAGGATAACTGGATATTTTCCTTTGTTACGGTAACCATTGATATTGATGGATGCAAAACCAACATCAAGGTCTGATGTTGTGGCAGAACTATGACCAAAGAACGTCATTAAAGAAAGACCTTCATTTACCTCCTCCGAAACGTTTATAGTAGTTACAGTCTCACTCACACTTTTTCGGTATTTCTCCAAAACATTAGCACCTAGAAAAGGGCCCTCAGCTATGTTTTTGTAAATCGTAAGCCAATTCGCGAATTTATTCATTTGGTTCACGTTACTTCCTCCTCCAAGCTGTAGAATATTCTTTCTCCATGCTAGTCCTTCAGGAACTGCATCGTATTCTTTTACTTTGTTCAAGTATGCAAGAATCTGTTCTGCATCTGTTACAGGTAAACGGCCTGTTGGCACCCGTGGTTCATATTTATGATTTCGAAAGTCTGCCGTAAAGAAAATATCAGAGGAAGGCATCATACCCGTTGGCACTAAGTCTATTTCATATGCCTTGTGATATCTATTACCTACATGATACAAACTGTTCCTACTACTACTGTTATCAACACTCCTAAAATCCGAAGGCGCGGCGTACTTCATGCCCTTGCCAATCAGGAACAGGTGCTTGGGGCGCTCAGAGGTCAACATAAATTCCATAAACTTACGAATGGCATTGGAGGAAAATTCTCCATAATGGAATTGATTTACTACTTGGTCCACGTGAAGTAACAGTGTATCATAACCGCCACCCACTGCTGATGCTCTATATGCTGCATACTCAACCGGTGCTGAATTTTGTGCCCCTGCGGCTACCTTCATCAATCTCCTG
The DNA here is from genome assembly GCF_000373265.1 of Pontibacter roseus DSM 17521. Taxonomy (GTDB): domain Bacteria; phylum Bacteroidota; class Bacteroidia; order Cytophagales; family Hymenobacteraceae; genus Pontibacter; species Pontibacter roseus. Next base: position 66,004 of record NZ_KB890765.1, on the reverse strand, counting down.
TTGGTAATGATGATGTAATTTGATTCTTCAGCTGCAATACTCCTGAACTTCACTACATCAACCCTCCCCCTAGGCTTGAAAGCATTAACCGTACTTGCTAATAGTACCTTATGTGACTTAAACTCGGTCGGTATGACGAAACCTTTGTTCTGGCCATTTAACCGCCCGGCAATCCTTACAGGATTATTTGAGTCCGTTACATCATATGATACAACAGATTCAGAAGCTCCGGTAAACTCAAAATAGGGATTTGAGGCCCGAGTTGAATCTGTATGGAAAAACATTGAACTACCAGTAAAACTGGTTATCTGAGGAAATGTAAGTTTGCCATATGAAAAAGTAACATCGTTCGAAGGGGTGGCATCAGGCACTGTCTGTATCGTGACTTTACCTTGCGAAGAGATATCTGAAAACTCTAAAGTAGATTTACCTTTTGCAAAGCCATCTTTTTCGATTTGGAAGCGTGACAGGAGTTTTACACCACCTGCCGGAGGAACTAAATTCACAGCAAATCCATGTGAATTTGAATTTACGCCACCCACGGCATACTCTAAAATTGGTTTTGGTCCACTTGATGCTAAGTTTACAACCGCGTTTACGTCATAATTCTTTGCTACACGGGAGGCAGTTGAGCTATACCCTTCCCCCTCATCCATCCAAGATAGAAGCGCGTCCCCATGCACTTTGCCATTATAGTATCTATCTACATAATAGCTCACCACCTTCTGCAAATGGTAAGGCTCCGGCGTCCGTCCATCAATAGCAGGATTCACCTCCCGCATGCGCTTGCCTCCCGCTGAGTTCACAGTTAGGAAGTACGCTGCTGTGTCAGTATAGAGACTGTAGAGTTGGTGTGGTTGGTGGGCGGGGTTCTTGTAGAGGTCCTGGTCCAGACGGCCGTCGTTGCGCTCTCCGTAGAACTCTATAAAGTCTTGTCGGTCCAGCCTGCCGTCTGCCTCGCCAGCCACGTGGATAGCGACTTCCTGGCCTCTTCTGAACAGTTGGAAGTGCTGCGGGTTCACGCCTGCCAAGCCCAGACTATCCAGGTAGCCATGGCTCAGACGGTGCAGGCCGGTATTGACCACCTTCAGTTTATAGTAGGTTTTGGAGTAATCAATCCATTCATTGCCATAGGGTGTGGGTGATTGTGCAGAAGCAGCTGCAAAGGCTCCTGCCACTAGAATGAGTGTGAACAGGCAATGTCTGTATAGCTTGTAAATGTTCATCGGCTACGATACTAAAACCGTGTGTTGTTAATTGAAGGAATAACCTAGAGAAATGATAACAGAGTACAGACCACCGCCATTCGCCATGTTGCTGTCTCGTCCGTTCACGCGCGACATCGCCAAATCGATGTTCAGTCCGTTGTTATGGAAGCCCACACCAAAGTTGGGCTGTACCTTAGAGGAGGTGCCTCCCTCGAATGTCTTATACTGCTGGTAGTTGTTGATGCCTCCCCGCACGAACACGGTTTGGGCATAGGCCAATTCCATACCTATGTGCGGGTCAAGAGAGGCGAAGCCTGACTTGAGAAGCACATTGCGCTTTCCGTCAAAAGTCACGTCGAGGTCTGTCGCCAGCAGGCCTGATATCTTGTCCGTGAAGGTGAAGCTCTTGCCCACACCCAGCACCAGGCGTGGGAGCGTCAACTCAGCCGTGTTCTCAGGCAGGTCGTTTCCGGTCTGTTGGTATGTCTCCTCCAGCGCCTCCACGTTGTGGGTCCAGGCCGTGAAGGTGGTGGTAATGTCTTTGGCCATGAGTCCGAAGTGCCAGGTGTCGCGTCTTAACTGAGCACCCGCATCAAAGCCAAACCCCCAGGCGTTGGCAAACTCCCCCACATTGCGGTAGATTATCTTGGCGTTCACCCCTAGTTGCAGCCCCTCTATCAGGTTGCTCTTGCGGGCATAGGAAAGCAGCATGGCGTAGTCCGCTACGGAGAAGAAGCGGATGCTGTCGTACTGGATGTAGCCATACTCGTTCTGCAGGCGGCGCGTGTCCACGATGTCGTCCACGCCCAACCGAATAACAGACACCGCCAAGGCGCTGCTGGAGTCTATTGGCATAGCAAAGCTACCGTAGTCGTTTTTGGCGACGCCGGCGAACAGTTCCGAGTGCATCAGCGCGATGTTATACCTGTTGGGGAGGCGCAGCAGACCTGCTGGGTTCCAGAAGCCGGCCGTGGCGTCGTTGGCAACGGCCACCTGAACATTGCCCATACCCAGGGCCCGGGCACCAACACCGATGTTCAGGAACTCATTGCTATACTTGGGTGTGGACACCTGCGCCGTGGCGAGGCCACCGCATAGGAGCAGCATAGCAATAAGGCATGGTAGCGTAAATTTGCTCATAGGCACTAAAATTTTCCTTGGATTCCCTTCTTTCAACTACTCCCGTTGCACATTTTTTTAAAGCGCCTCAGGCAGTGTATTTTGCCCCTTAACACGCCTCAGAGCGATTTAGTTAAATGTCTCAGCTCTAAATTTTCCCATCAAAAATAATGAATTACATCCACAAAATATTGTGGGTTAAACCCTTTCTAAAAAGAATCGTAATTATTTTTACACAGTACCTTGTTTTACATAGTACCTTATATTATATTTGCTTCAACATTTAACGGAATCATCATGAAAGTAGAAAACACACAAGTGCAGATGCGGAAGGGAATTCTGGAATTCTGCATCCTGGAGATTATCGCTCGTGGTGAGGTATATGCATCCGATATGTTGGAGGAGCTAACAGCTGCCAAGATGATAGTGGTGGAGGGTACCCTGTACCCCCTGCTTACTCGCCTCAAGAACGCGGGGCTTCTCGACTATAGTTGGGTAGAATCTACCTCTGGTCCACCGCGCAAGTATTACACTCTCACCGAAACGGGCCGCAGCTTCCTGGAGCAACTCCGCGACACCTGGTCCGAACTGGTAGCCTCCACTGAATTTATCATGCAACACAAGAAAGCTCAGCAATCATGAAAAAGAACATAAACATCAATTTGCAAGGCATCATCTTCCACATAGAAGAAGATGGCTATGAGCAGCTTAGTCGGTACCTGACGTCTATTCGTAACTACTTCTCCAGCTATGAGGGGCACGAGGAGATTGTGGCCGATATCGAGGCCCGTATAGCTGAGATATTCGCTACGCGTCTCTCCCCCGGCAAACAGGTTATCACGCTGGAAGACGTACAGTCGCTGATTGCCCAAATGGGTGACGTGACCGATTTCGAGATTCTGGAGCCGATGGAAGAAGAAAGGCCATTTGCAGGAGGCGCCGCAAGACCTGCAGGTGAACCGGCAGCCGCCGCTGCAGCAGGAACCTACACAGAGGCCAGACCCAAGAAACTGTACCGCGATGTGTCCCGAAAAGTAGTCAGTGGTGTGTCGGCAGGTATAGCCAACTACCTCAACGTGGACCCGCTCTGGATTCGTCTCCTGTTCGTGTTCCTGGTGATTGGTACGCCTCTGACAGAGGGCATATCCGGCTCATTCGGCCTGATTGCGTACATCATCCTCTGGATAGCGCTACCCGTGAACTACAGCCTGCCTGAAATCACAGTCAAAAAACTGTTCCGCGACCCATCTGATAAGAAACTGGCGGGTGTGGCCAGTGGTATAGCCAAGTATTTCGGGGTGGATGTGGCCGTTATTCGCATCCTGTTCCTGGCTCTGATTTTCGCAGGTGGCTTTGGTATACTTGCTTACATCATCCTCTGGATTGCGGTTCCAGAGGCTGCCACCCTCACCGAACGGATGCAGATGCAGGGCAACCCTGTGACGCTATCGAGCATTGAGCATACCCTAAAGGAGAACCTGAACATGAAGGACCATGACGGGGAAGAGAGTACTGCGGCCAAGGTGGTATTGTTGCCCTTTCGTCTGATATCGCAGGTCATCAACTGGCTCGGCCGGGCACTTGGCCCCTTGTTCGCCTTCCTGATTTCCATGATTCGCGTCCTGGCTGGGGTAATGCTCCTGACTATTGCGCTGGGTTTGACGGTTGCGCTCTTCACTTCCCTGTTCATTTCACTCGGGATAGTGGATAACCAGTACGGTATGACAATAGGAGATTTCCCGCCCTCCATTCTGCTGGAGGGCTTTCCCAGGCTCGGCTTGGTGGCAGGTTTTTTTGTAGCCCTAATCCCGATTCTGTTCCTGATTCTACTGTCTATCGGCCTGTTGGCAAAGCGCTTCTTCATGCGCCCACTGGTTGGGTGGTCTATGCTGGGGGTATGGCTGGTAAGCTTGTTCCTGCTGATTACGACCATAGCCATGCATACCAATAACTTCAGACGCTCTGGCGAGGTAGTGGTAACGCAGTCTATACCTGTTGAGGCATATCCGGTGATTACGTTGGATGGGTATAACACCAACTCCTCCTACGACAACCGCATCTACTTCAATGTGCAAGGCCAGAACGCCAACACCCTGGACGTGCAGCAGCGCCTGCAGGCCAAAGGCAAAACCGAGGCCGAGGCCCAGGAGAACGCCCGCATGATCAGCTACCGCGTGGTACAGAACGACTCTACCATTCGCTTTGACAACAGCTTCGAGTTCAAGCCGGGTGCTGCCTACCGCAGCCAGCGCATGGATGTGACCCTGATGATTCCGCAGGACAAAAGACTGCGCCTGACAAGCAGCTTTCTGCGCATGATTCCGAGTGGCACCTTTGAGGAAGAGTACAGCCGCGAGAAGACCCTGCGCAACCTGTGGCAAGTGAAAGGTGACCGATTGGCTTGTCTTACCTGCGCCGCCGATACGCTTGACGATGCGAATGACACCAACTACGCCGCCGCCAGCACCATGGGTATGGGCGGAAGCGTCCTGAGTGAGGAGTCAGCATACAGCTCAAACCAGCAGACCTACGAGTTCAGCGACTTCAACGAAATCCAGGTGCAGGGGCCCTACCATGTGCAAATCGTGCAGGGCAACAGCTACGCCGTATCAGCCCGCGGCAACGAGGAAGACCTGGAGAAACTGCGCATCGAGAAAAGCGGCAATACCCTTGAGATAGAACACAAAGGCAAGACCTTCAACCTATTTGACAAGGAGAGGCTCGTATTGATTCAAATCACGGTGCCGGAGCTCCGCAGCCTTGACCTGAGCGGTGCCATCACAGCCGACGTAGGCCAGATAAAGTCGGATGAACTCAACATTACGCTGGTGGGTGCATCGAAGGCCTTTATCGATGTGAACACAAATAGACTGACAGGCGATTTTGCGGGAGCCACGAAGGTTACGCTGGTTGGCCGTGCCGACGACATGGACTTGGACATTGCGGGAGCCAGCAACCTGGATGCGGTCAGACTGGTGGCCAACACCGTGAACGTAGAAGCGGTTGGGGCATGCACTGCCGATGTATACGCCACCAACACCTTGCGAGCCGATGCCGCTGGAGCCAGCATAGTCCGCTACAAAGGCAAACCAACCAACGTGGTGACGGACGTATCGGGAGCTAGCAAAGTCTCACGTCTGTAAGCACTTTACCTCTGATTGAACAAGATGGCGGTGGGCTCGGCATACCCATACCTGGGCCCACCACACCTGCTCTTAGTACAAGATAAAACTACCCGTTCCACCTGATTTCTTCTCCCCGAGTTGAACCAAACTATCTGGGTTCAGTCATTCACCAGAGGGGCCGCTCCATATCATAGCCCTGATATAGGGGCGGCCCCTCTGGTTTTGGTGGTTTTCAGCCTGTGAAAGGCCGCCACAAAACTTCCTATACCTGCAGTTTACCAATCCTACCAGAACAGACTATGTTGAAGATGAATTTTCTTTTCCTGCTCACAGCCGCCTCTTTCATCACCACCAGCGCCATGGCACAGGTATGGCAACCCTCTGCCTGCGACGCAAAACTGGTCTCGTACCTGGGCTGGAAGGAGACGCCGGAGACAGAGTGGTCGTTGGTTGTAACGTCCCAAAACGGCGGCAGCCTTCACTACATCGGGGCCATCCATTCGGATGACACCACACATGAACAATTTCAGGTCATACGTCAGGCTTGGAAGGAACAAAAGCCGACCATCGCTTTCTTTGAAGGGCCAGACCGAGGTATAGCCGGTTCAGAAACCGAGACGATACAGCAGTTTGGTGAATCAGGGTTTGTACGGCACCTGGCGAGGGCCGAGGGTATAAAGACGGAGTCGCTGGAGCCAAAGCCACAGCAGGAAGTGGAGCACCTGCTCTCACGGAAGGAATTCACGCCGGAGCAAATCAAGCTGTTCTATATTCTGCGGGAGGCGAGCCGGCTGCGGGAGCGCAAAGGTATGGATGAGACACAAATAAAAGCCGCCATCGCCCAACTGCTGCAGCGGGCCAACCAGCTTATACCTGCCTTCGCCACTGTGCTGCCGGACGTGGAGTCGCTACAGCCGGCCTATGCGAAATACTGGTCAGCGCCGGCCAATTGGTGGGAAGCCCCTTCGGAATGGTTCACGCCAGTCGATGATGGAGAAATGACCGGCGGGAAGTTCACCAACACCATCAACCGGCAAAGCAGCGAGTACCGCAACCTGCACATGTACCGGCTCCTGACGGAGGCAGTGCTGCGGGGCGAACGGGTGTTTGCGGTAGTAGGAAGAAACCATGTGCCCATGCAGGCGGCAGCCATTATGTGCGCATTGCAGTAGAAAATTCAAGAGGAGCAGGTATACCTACTCCCCTTTTTCCGTAGGAGATAGCATCTTTACCACGCCAAGTCCCTTCGCCTTTCCGGCGTTCAGGAGGTAAGCGTACGCTTCATCGAATTCGTTTTTCACAGTGCCCTCCAGTATCGCCTCCGTCAGCACTTCCTTCAGTTCACCTACTGTTTTGGAAGGACTCAATCCGAAGGTTTCCATGATGATTTCGCCGGTGATGACTGGTTGGAAGTTGCGCAGTTTATCGCTTTCCTCCACCTCCACCAGGCGCTTTTCCACCTTGTCGAAGTTTTGAAGGTAGCGCTTCACTTTGTTGTCGTTTTTGGAGGTGATGTCGGCGCGACAGAGCTTCATGAGCCCTTCTATGTCATCGCCTGCCTCAAACAGCAGCCTCCGTATGGCGGAGTCGGTCACCGTGTCTTTCACCAGCGCAATGGGGCGCAGGTGCAGGCGAACCAGCTTCTGCACGTACTTCATGTGCTCGTTCAGCGGCAGCTTCAGGTCTTTGAACAGTTTGGGCACCATACGGGCGCCCCGCTCCTCGTGGCCATGGAAGGTCCAGCCCACTTTCTCATGGTAGCGTTTGGTATCCGGTTTGGCAATGTCGTGCAGGATGGCCGACCAGCGCAGCCACAGGTCATCCGACACCTCGGCCACATTGTCGAGCACCTGCAAGGTATGGTAAAAATTATCTTTGTGTGAATTGCCCTTGATGGTCTCCACACCCTGCAGCTCCGCCATTTTGGGGAAGATGAGTTGCAGCAACCCAGAGGCGAACAGTAGCTTGAAACCATAAGAAGGCTTAGGCGAAAGCACGATTTTGTTCAGCTCATCCGTGATGCGCTCCTGCGACACAATCTTGATGCGCTCCTTGTTGTCGATGATGGCATCAAAGGTTTCCGGGGCTATGTCGAAGTTGAGCTGGCTGGCGAAGCGGATGGCGCGCATCATACGAAGCGGGTCATCCGAGAAAGTTATACCTGGTTCCAGTGGCGTCCGGATGATTTTGCGCTTCATATCCTTCAGGCCTTCGAAGCGGTCAATCAAGACACCGTAGCTCTGCTTGTTCAGGCTGATGCCTAATGCGTTAATGGTGAAATCGCGCCGCTTCAAATCGTCTTCCAGCGTGCCTGTCTCCACTTCAGGCTTGCGCGAGTGCTCCCGGTACGACTCTTTGCGGGCACCCACAAACTCCACTTCCCACTCCCCGGAGCGCAGCATGGCGGTACCAAAATTCTTGAACACCGACACCTTGGGTTTATGAGGCAGTTTATGTGACACCAGTTCCGCTAGTTCTATGCCATCGCCCACGCATACCACATCAATGTCTTTCGAAGGCCGTTTCAGCACCAGGTCACGCACAAAGCCCCCAATCACGTAGGCCTCTACGCCTGCTTCGGCCGCCGCAGCGGCCACTGTATCGAAAATGGGGTGCTCTGGTAGTTTTATTGTATCCATTCTAAAATCAAAACCTCAGGCCGTACAAAAACATACGCCTGAGGCACAAAAGTAAAGAGATAAATTCAAAGCCTGCGCAATTTCGCCTGCGCTTTATTCCCGGATGACGGTCTGCTTCCCGTTCCAGTCAATCTGCACAATGCGGGACGGACGCGCCTCCACCTCCTCTTCCTGCCGCCACTGCACCACATAGTCCACGCGCTGCTTTATCTCATCCGATATCTCGGAGAAGGACCTAGGGGAAGGTTCACCGCTCAGGTTGGCTGAAGTCGAGACGAGGGGCCTGCCTATCTGTAGTATCAAGCGGTGGCAGAACTCCTCTTTGACCACACGTATACCTATGCTGCCATCTTCGGCCACCAGCTCCTGCGGCAGGTTCTGCCCCCCCGACAGCACGTAGGTTGTCGGCCGTTCCTGCGCCTCCACCAGTCGCTCAAGTCCAGTGGGCACCTCCTGCACATAGCGCCGGAGCATCTCCACGTCACTCACCAGTATAATCATTGACTTCGATTCCTGGCGTTCCTTAATCTTGTAGATTTTCCTGACAGCCCTGGGGTTCTCGGCGTCGCAGCCTATGCCCCATACCGTGTCGGTCGGGTATAGGATGACGTTGCCGACCAACAGCTCCTCCTCTGCCGCCTGTATCTCCTTCAGTAAGTGTTTCATAGTTTTGAATTGTTAGTTGCTGATTGCTCCTGTGATTGGTTTACGTCGTTTGTGACAACAATCAGCAGTTGGCAATCAACAAGTTACTTAATCTCCTGCGTCAGTTCCACCAGCACGCCATTGGCGCTCTTGGGGTGAACAAAGCAAACCAGCTTGTTGTCGGCACCTTTCTTAGGCACTTCGTTCAGCAGCGTGAAGCCTTCGTTTTTCAATCGCTCCATCTCCGCCAGAATGTCCTCCACCTCAAAGGCGATATGGTGTATCCCTTCGCCGCGCTTCTCCACAAATTTGCTGATGGCGCTATCCGGTGTGGTCCCCTCCAGCAGCTCTATCTTTGTGCCGCCCACCTTGAAGAAGGAGGTGTTCACCGCCTCCGACTCCACGAACTCTGTTTTGTAGGGCTCTACGCCCAGCAGTTTAAAATACAGGCCATTTGCCTCACTGAAATTTTTAACTGCTATACCTATATGTTCTACGTTAAGCATTTTCAATTTGTAATTAGTCTAAGTAAGCTTTTTTTAGTAATTTTGCACCGAATCCAAAACTAATAATTTCTTACTACTGTTTAGTAAACAGGACAAAAAGAGATAAAAAATAGTGATATGCTAACATTTCCGATATATTTAGACAACAACGCCACTACGCCCATGGACCCGCGCGTGCTGGAGGCTATGATGCCCTACTTTACCAGCAAGTTTGGTAATGCCGCATCGCGCAACCATGCTTTCGGCTGGCATGCTGAAGAGGCTGTTGACTATGCCCGTGAGCAGATTGCCGCATTGATTAACTGCTCTCCAAAAGAAATCATCTTCACCTCAGGCGCAACCGAGTCAGACAACCTGGCTATCAAAGGCGTGTTTGAGATGTATGCCTCCAAGGGTAACCACATCATTACGGCTACCACAGAGCACAAGGCGGTGCTGGACACTTGCAAGCATATCGAGAAGATAGGTGGCAAGGTGACTTACCTGCCCGTGAACGCGGAAGGCCTGATTGACCTGAAGCAGCTTGAAGAATCCATTACAGATAAGACCATCCTCATCTCCATCATGTATGGCAACAACGAGGTAGGCGTGATTCAGCCAATCCGTGAGATTTCTGCTATTGCCAAGAAGCACGGTGTGCTGTTCTTCACAGACGCGACACAAGCAGTGGGCAAGATTCCAGTGGACGTAGAAGCAGATGGCATCGACCTGATGGCCTTCTCCGGACACAAGATGTATGGCCCAAAAGGTATAGGCGCGCTGTATGTGCGTCGTAAGAACCCACGTGTGAAAGTAACTGCCCAAATGGACGGTGGCGGACATGAGCGTGGCATGCGTTCTGGCACACTGAACGTAACAGGTATAGTAGGCCTGGGCAAGGCCTGTGAAATCTGTAAGCAAGACATGGCAGCTGATACCGCCCGTCTGTCCGCCATGCGTGACCGTCTGGAGCGTGAGCTGCTGACAATAGAGGAATCGTATGTGAACGGTTCGCGTGAGCACCGTCTGCCACACGTATCCAACATCTCTTTCAAGTATGTAGAAGGCGAAGGCCTGATGATGGGTGTGAAGGACATCGCCGTATCCTCCGGATCTGCCTGTACCTCCGCTTCTTTGGAACCTTCCTACGTACTAAAAGCATTAGGATTAAGTGACGACCTGGCACACTCTTCGCTGCGTTTCGGCTTGAGCCGCTTCACAACGGAAGAGGAAATCGACTTCGCTATTAACCACGTGAAAGAGGCTGTTGCTAAATTGCGTGAGATGTCGCCACTGTGGGAGATGTTCAAAGAAGGCATCGACCTGAACTCAATTGAGTGGGCGGAACACTAAGATTTGACAACAATGAAGCAGAGGCTGTTCAAAGCTTCTGTTTCATCATTCATAACACACACTGTAATTATAAATAGCTATGGCTTATTCAGATAAAGTAATCGATCATTATAACAACCCACGCAACGTTGGTACGCTTGACAAGGCGAAAAACAACGTGGGTACTGGCCTGGTGGGTGCACCTGAGTGCGGTGACGTGATGCGTCTGCAGATTGAAGTGGACGAAAACCAGATTATCACCGATGCGAAGTTCAAGACTTTCGGTTGTGGTTCTGCCATCGCTTCTTCTTCTCTGGCTACTGAGTGGCTGAAAGGAAAGTCTGTGGACGAAGCACTCTCTATCGACAACATGGACATTGTGGAAGAGCTGGCTTTGCCTCCTGTGAAAATCCACTGCTCTGTACTGGCGGAAGACGCTATCAAGTCTGCCATCAACGACTACAGAGTAAAGAACGGATTGCCGGCACTGGAAATGCCTAAGTCTCACCACTAAGACACCGACTCACGAATGGAGTCAACGACAGAGGTGCACGTTGAAAGTGCACGCATTCAGAAGCAGATTGAGAACCACTTAGGCCTAAGCGGTGACAGTCTGCTTTTTGAATTCAGGCAGCTGGACAATAAAGTGCGCCTGGACCTCATCACGGTGAACCCGCGCCACCACCAGTCGTTCTTGTTCCATACGGAAACAGGCTATGACAAGGTGGACGCGCTCCGCAAGATGCTGGACTATGTGCGCAGTTACAAGGACAAAGAAAGCCCCTATACCGTGCAGTGGATGGCGCGCGGAGACAAGGAACTGAACACTTCCTACTTCCGGGCGCGCAACATGTACGAGGCGCTTGACAAGTTATACTTTGGCCGGGACATGAATACCATCACTGTTTTCAGCGTGGTGTTGAACCCGGTATCTTAAAAAGAAAGGATTATGATAACAGTATCAGACAAAGCAAAAGAGAAAGTATTGAGACTGAAGCAGGATGCGCAGCTCGATGATACGTTCCGTCTGCGTGCATCTGTTGCCGGCGGCGGCTGTTCCGGCCTCTCCTACAACCTCGACTTTGATGATGAGGTGAAACCCATGGACCAGGAGTTTGAGGACAAAGGCATCAAGGTGGTGGTAGACATGAAGAGCTTCCTATACCTGGCCGGCACCGAGCTCGACTTCTCAGACGGCTTGAACGGCAAAGGCTTCTACTTCAACAACCCGAACGCTTCCCGTACCTGCGGTTGCGGCGATAGCTTCTCGGTGTAATAAAGACAGCGGCTTATACAGAGCAGAAGGCCCAGCTATTACTTAGCTGGGCCTTCTGCTTTTGGAGTATGTGCTATACCTTAGTTCTTCAGGAAGCGTGTCACCTGTTTCTGCCCCTTCGCATCGTGTAGCACCAGCATGTAACTGCCCTGTCTGAGGCGACTCACATCCAAGGTATGGATTTGGTTGGAGGTCAGTTGCTGCTGTAGTACGCTCCTCCCCTGCTTATCGTAAATTGCCATAATATAAGTGGTGTGCCCCTGTGGCAACTCTACTCGGAGTTCACTATGAACGATGGTAGGATATACCAAGGCGTTGGCTACTGGTGCCGCCATTTGCACGGCTTCTACTTTGGAATAGGTATAGGTTCCGTGGTAGTCGACCTGTTTCAGCCTGTAATAGGATGTACCTGATGCTGGCTGCACATCCCGGAAGGTATAGCTGGTTCGTAGGCTGGTCGTTCCTTGTCCATTCACCTTGCCTATCGCTTCAAAGACTTTGCCGTCCGTGCTTCGCTCTACATCGAAGTGGCTGTTGTCCTGTTCGGAGGCCGTAGTCCAAACCAGCTCCACCGTCCGCGCATTGGCCTTGGCCGAGAAGTGCGTCAGCTCCACCGGAAGCGGCGTGATGACCTGCTCGAACTCCCACGTTACCTTCACATCATCAATCGCCAGCCCATGGTCCTGTTCCAGTTCATCCGCATCGCGCCAGCGCAGCATCACGTAATGGCCTGCAGGTATAACCACGGGTAAGGTATAGGAGAATTGCGCCCGGTTTGCCGCATCATTCCCATTCACATGCCCTGCAGTCTTTTTGATATAAGGGCTGCTGAATTGCATGGAAGGCACATATGCCCAGCCTTTGGCGCTTGCTCTGGTAGACAAGTCGAAGGATGCAGGGCTCTCAGCTACGGCGTAAGAGAAAGTCAGGCTCTGTACACCTGTGTTGATGCTGCCGCTGCGCCACTGCTCCCCCACATAGGACACATTCAGTGCGATGATGGGTTGGTCAGAGGTGTTTTGCAGCAACAGGTTGTAGGTAATCTCACCTTGCTTTGCCGCAGAAATGGCACCCAATGCCCGATCAGTTGAATTTGTATGCCCGTAACTGTATAGGCCTCCCGTACTATAAGAACCATTGTTCACAAACATCCCACTACCTGGCACCGAGCGCTCCACCGTCCACCCAAATGGGATAGTTGCATTGACTCCTATCTCAGCCGACGTACCGGTGCTCGGCAGCTCGTTAAAATCTTGGATGTACGTGTTGCCCGCGCTGTTCATGCTTATCTGCGCCATTGCTGAATTTTGCACAAAAAAACTCACAGTTACCGCCAACACCCCACAAATCATTCTCCAATGGGTAAATGTTTTCTCCATACTACACGAATAAATATTAGAGTTAAAGTTATTTAGGTTAAGCCCTTACCAAGGGTTTAAAATTTGTACTCTAACTTTCCAGCTTTTCGTATGGTTCAAAAAGGCAATAACTTTTATAACTTTTTTATGATGTTTAAACACTAATGCAACCACAACTCCGGCATCTAATTAGCAGACAAAACATAATAGCCGCATACCAACCGAAAAGTAGGCACCAAAAGCTGTGCAATTATAATTGGACGATTATTGATAGAAAGCTAACCCTAATGTGACATTCCGGTAGCGTGCCCAGTCAGGTATAAGAATGGGAATATTAAGTAAGTTGAAAGGAGCAGAAAAGAATCTTACTTGTTTTCCTGGCTTACAATCTGGTTGAGGTTAGCGGTCTTGAAGTGCTGGTATACCCGCAGCACAATGGCTAGGGCGATGGCTGCCTCGGCGGCCGCCACCAGAATCACGAAAAGTGAGAAAAGCTGCCCCTGCATAAGTGATGGGTCGTGACGACTGAAAGCAACGAGGTTCAGATTGGCTGCGTTGAAAATCAGCTCGATGCCCATCAGCACCACCACCGCATGCCGTTTGGTGATGACGGCCAATACGCCCAGGCTGAAGAGCACGGCGCTCAGCAACAAGACATGCTCCAAAGGTATCTGCTCCAGTGTCATCCGTTGTTTTTGTCAGTGGCAATGTACGCGGCTCCTATCAAGGCGATGAGCAGCAGCAGGGAGGCTACTTCAAAAGGCAGCACGAAATCGGTCATCAGCTTGATGCCTATGTTTTGCACCGTACTCTTCTGCTGGCCCAGCACATCCGTATCGGCTGCCTGCAGCCAGGGTAGGGAGGCAAATTTAGCTTGCCAAATGGTATAGCAGAGGCCCACCAACGTCAGCAGCGACACCGTTATACCCCAACCCAAATTCGTGTTCTCCGACATAACTGATTTGTCGTGCATGCGGCTGCTCAGCATGATTCCAAACAGAATCAGGACCAGTACGCCGCCCACGTATACCATTAGTTGCGTGACAGCCACGAAATCGGCGAAGAGCAACACGTATATGGCAGCCACACTCAGCAACGTGAGCAGCAGCGAGAAACCGGCATAGAGCAGGTTACGCGTCAGCACCATATAAGCCCCCGAAAGTACAGCCAGTGCGGCGAATAAGTAGAAGAGCATCTTTTTCTTAATCAATTAACAGTCATCAGTTGCTCGAAATACCTCGCAGTTAATGCCCTGGGAGCGTCTGGCGCCAAAAGCCTTCGCCTCATCACTTAGACACTCGCGGGAGCTGCGCACGCAGCGAGGACTTTCTGTCTCACCCCTGCTTTCTGGCAGCCAATGCAGCTGCTTTGGCTGCTGCCATCTCCTCCTGCTGCTTGGCTAGCAATTGCTTCTTCTCCTCCGCCTGCTCCGGCGAAAGGTCCGTGAAATGGTAAATCATGTTCTTGATGTCAACTTCCGCGAAATCATACACGGGTGTCATGGTAAGGCAATCGGTTGGGCATACTGAGGTGCAGAGGCCGCAGTAGCAGCACTTAGCCATATCAATGTCAAACACGGGGGCATACAGGCGCTTCTTGGTGCCGTCAGAGGTCATGCCAATCTCTTCGGTCGCCTTCACCGACTCGATGGTGATGCAATTGACCGGGCATACCTTGGCACAGAGGTCGCACACAATGCAGTCATCAATTTCGTTGTGCAGACGGTAGCGTCCGTTCTCGGGCACAGGTATAGCTTCGTACGGATAAGTGAGCGTCACCAGTCCTTCGGGCTGCTTGAAGTAGCTGGCGTCCGACACAGGCACTGGCTGGCGTCGCTTGTCCGCATTCAGGAAGTGCCGCCACGTCAGGCGCAGTCCGCTCAGCAGCGACTTCACCACGTGCCAGAATCCGTTTTTACGTTGTATGGCTTCTCTTCTTTCCATTTGGTTTAACAAACGCAGCGTATAGCAGCAGTGCTTTACCTGCTCAGTTTCCGCCTTCTAAATCATCAACAACCGCCAGATGCCTGCCAGCAGAACCACTGCCAGCGCAATAGGCGTGAGTACTTTCCAGCACAGGTGCATAAGCTGATCCACGCGCAAGCGCGGATAGGTCCAGCGAATCTGCAACTGCAGAAACAGGAGCACAAAGGTCTTGCTCAGCAGCCAGAAACCTCCCCACAGCATACCCGATAATCCTCCTACGGTGCCTGTGGTCCAATAGGCCAGCTGCAGCGGACCTATATTCGGCAGCGGTGTGTTCCAACTCCCCAGGAAAAGGATGACTGCCACCAGGCTCACCAGCACCATCATGCTGTACTCAGCCAGGAACAGCACCGCGAAACGGAAACCAGAATACTCCACATGGAAGCCCGCCACCAGCTCCGACTCCGCCTCCGGAATGTCAAAGGGGGCGCGGTTGCTCTCTGCCAGCGAAGCGATAAAGTAGATTACGAAAGCCACCAGCAGCACGGGTGCCCGGAAGACATTCCAGGTGGTGATGCCGCCAATGCGGGTGGTGTCTATACCTAGGGCCTCAATGCCGAACAGCCAGTTAGTCTCAAATTCAAGACCTGGGAAGCGGTTCATGAGCGCGCCCTGCTGGTAACTGATTTCCTGGAAGTCGAGGGACTGGCAAACAATGACTACCGAAAGAATAGCCAGACCGGCTGGTATCTCATAGGACACGATTTGGGCCACGGAGCGCATTGCGCCCAGCATGGCATACTTGTTATTGGAGCCCCAGCCCGCCATCAGCAGCCCCACCACATCCAACGAAATAATGGCCAGCAGATAGAACACCCCGATGCCTATACCTGCAGGAATCAAATCCGGGGTGAAGGGGATGACGGCAAAGCCAGCGAACACGGCGGCAAAGATGAGAATGGGTGCCAGCTTGAAAAGCTTTTTATCGGCTGCGGCCGACACGATGTCTTCTTTCTGGAGCAGCTTGACCACATCCAGCACCGACTGTAGCGAGCCGTAAGGCCCTGCCTCTGTAGGGCCCATGCGGTCTTGCATGAAGGCGGCCACCTTGCGCTCTGCGTAAGCCAGCACAATCACGATGCCGAGCAAAAGCACAAGTGTCAGCACGAAAGCAAGCATAGGTGGTCAGGGTTTGATAATAGGCAAAGGTAGGTATTTTAATCTGGAAATATAGGGCTATACCTACCCCTCCAGCAGGTGCGGCACAAACTGCGACAGGTTGGTGATGATGCCCTTTTCCCGGCGGAAACCGATGGCACAGCCCTCCCCCGCCCAGAACACGCCAGCTTGGTACTGATAGCCTTTGGAGTCTTCGGGCAGCTCGCACCAGCGCTGGTATACTTGCTGTTGGCGGTCATACTCGCCTTCCATTTTGGTCACGCGGCCACGGTCCACCACCTCCACGCTCTGTCCTTCCCTGCCGAAGTAAGGTTTTTTGATGTACTTGCCCGTCAGCGGCTCCAAATCCGTCTCCAGCAGCAGTGGGTGGTACGGGTAAGCCTTCCAGAGCCAGGCTAGCATGCCTTTGCTTTGGAAGAGCAAGGTATAGGCAGGGTTGGCGATGGTGATGGTGCGGGAGCGCGACAGCAGGGTCAGGCTTGCCAGCAGTTCCGGCTCTTCCCAGGCAATCTGCTCCCAAGGCAGCAGTTTGAACAGGAAGGGGAAATGCCGCCACTGCTCCGACTCCACCTGTGCCCATACGCCCTTCTCCTCCCCTTCTGTAGAGATGGTCATGTTTTCAATTGGGCAAAGATGCGCATCAAAGCCCGCTTCGTTGGCAGCTTGGGTGATAACGGCACAATTGGCCTCGTCTTCGGCACTGGCTCCGAGGTAGGTCACCAGCAGGGCGGGCGCCAAGTCATCGTTGTTCTCGCGCCACTTTCTCAATTGCTCCACCAGCGCTTCGTACAGGCCGGAGTACTGGTTGGCGTTCTGCTTGCCGGCGGCGGCTAGGCTGGCCCACTGCACCACGGCCGTCTCAGGTATAGAAGTGGCGGTGTCTGCGTTAAATTCCAGCAGTTTGGGTCCATCGGGCGTTTGGGCCAAATCGAAGCGGCCGTAAAGATGCCACTGCCGGTCATCGTTCCAGGAAATGCGCACCAACTGCCAGAGGTTCTCCGGTATACCCAGCACTTTCAGGAAGGCATCTGGCAAATCATCCGGCACCGACTGCACCATCATGTCATAGAGGGAACTGGCGGCGTCCAACAGTTCCTCGGCTTCGTCTTCGCTGATGACCACGGTCTCGCCGGGCACATAGTTGGCACAGCCGTCTTCCACGCACCACTCCCAGCCCAAACCGCGAACGGCTTTCTCCACATCGCCCGTGTGCGGCTGTATGCGGATGGTAGATTTTGAATTATCTGACATGAATGTTTATTCGAGAAGAAACAAGATTGAGAAATGAAGCGCGATTGGGTGTGGAAAAGAACCCACCAGGTATAGCGCATCCGGTCGCCACAGACAACGCCGCGACTTCACCGGGAAATACTTCAAATAGGCCTGTTGCTATACCTTGGACCTATGCGCCTGCGCCACTACTGCGGCCCCGGAAGTACCCACTGCGACCACTGCGCGGCGCCGTAGATTGCTGCCGGTAGGTCTGCACGTTCTGGCGCCATGCCTCGGTGCGCTGCATCACGCCTGGGTTGGCATAGTAGCCAGGTCGGGGCGACATCATGCGGCCAGCCATAAAGCCCATGCCGCTCCACCACAGCACGCTGCCCAGACCAAAGCCGCCCTGGTTGTACTGCTGCTGGTTGTTGGCTATGTCGCGCATCTGGTTCTCGAGCGCCAGCCCCTGCAGCGTGTCTACGCGACCATCGTTATACTTCAAGATGGCCATGCTCTGCCCTGGCACTGTGGTGCGCTCATCGGTTATCTTCCACTGGTCGGGGGCCTCTTCGGTCAGTTCGGTGATGATGCCATCGGGCACCTGCACCTCTGAGCCGGCGTTCCCGTTCTGGTTGCTGGATGTATTGGATTCACATCCGGTAAGACCCATGCAGGCAGCGGCAGCCACAATAAAGGCATTGCGCTTGAAGTCGCCTATGGTCAAATATCGCTTTTTCATGTTTTTCTCCGTTGTAGTATAAAGGTACCTATTTTACGGGAATTTAAGAAAGAGTAGTGGCGCTGCCTGCTCAATTGTTACCAGCCGCCCGAATCAGGTATAGCAACAGCTCCTTGTCTAACTTTCTAACTCCTAAATTCTCTACCTCACTTTACTCCCACAGCGGATAATGCTCCAGGTGGACCTCCCGCTGGAAGAAGATGCGCGTGCTCTCCTCAAAAGACTGGGTGAAGTCAGAGACATAGAAGGAATGGTCGCCAACCAGTTTGTCAGATGCCAGGCTGTTCGCCTCCAGAAACGACTGGACATGCCGCGCCACAATCTGGCTCGCGTCCAGCACATCCACCTGGCCCTGGTAATAGTTCTCTATCTGCTTTTTGATGAGCGGGTAATGCGTGCAACCCAGTATAAGTGCTTCTATACCTACTAAACCCGGGTCTGAGAGGTAGGCGTGTATCACGCTCTCCGAGATGGTGTCGTTGAAGAAGCCTTCCTCAATCATGGCGGCCAGCAGCGGTGTGGCGTGTGATTTCAACGTGATGCCGAGGTCAAGTTCGTCTACCTTTTTGCGGTACACGTTGGAGTTCACGGTTTGCTTTGTTCCAATCAGCCCTATCGTTCGGTTTGGGTAAGTCTCCCCGATGTGCTTCACCACGGGGTCTATCACATTGAGCACCCTGGCCTTGCTGCCCACATATTCTTTCACCAGTTCATAGGCCGCAGCCGAGGCCGAGTTGCAGGCTATCAGAATCACCTTGCACTGCTGCCGGAGCAACAGGTCGCATATTTTCACAGCATAAGCCTGTATGGCTGCGGTCGACTTGTCTCCGTACGGGAGGTGGGCCGTATCTCCGAAATAGACCAGCCGCTCCTGGGGCAGCGCCTGCACAATAGCCTGAGCCACAGTCAGTCCGCCTATGCCGCTGTCAAAAATGCCTATTGGCTTCTCTCTTTTATCCTGTGCCATTAACTGCGAAGGTATAGCAAAATGAGGTGATAATGTACGTTGGCCGTTATTTTTGGTCTGTTGACTTAATACTTTACGTGTTTTGAATTTTTTGAAATTATAATTGGGTTATACATCCAATTGTCCTAAACATATAGTAGTCGCATTCTATATTATTATGCTAATATATTTTGTTACTAAAGAACAATTGTTTATATTTAGCTTATCAGGAATGATATCCAGGGCTTAGTTGCTTGCAAAAGGCCAGCAGCTAACGATTATCCCCACGTAGGCTTTGCCGTGAAGCAGGCAGAGCAGTGTATGCACCACTAACCTAAGCCCTTATGTCTACTACACTTACAAATTCAGCCTTTATTGCTATGCCCGTTTCTCCTGTCATAAAAAGAGCACCTCTTTATGGCAGCCTGGCTAACCGCTTCGTTGCATTCCTGGTAGACACCACTATCCTGGTGTTCTGCTATTCCCTTATCTTGTACTCTACAGCCGAGAACCCCTTGCAGTTCAGCACCTGGAAAGACGTGGTTAATTTCGGGGGAATCAGCATGGTTGAGTTTGAAGCAATACTGAAAGTGTTCCTATTCAGTGCCTATTTCCCGGTGCTCCATTGGCTCTATTATACGCTCCTAGAGGCTTCCCCCAAGCAGGCCACCATTGGCAAGTTCACGCTGGGTCTGAAGGTGACCGACTTACGCGGCAAGCGCATCACTTTCCTACAGGCTAACCTGCGCTATTTCTCCAAACTGCTGTCGGCTCTCCCTTTGTTTACGGGATTCCTGCTGATTCTGAGCACCCGCCGCAAGCAGACATTGCACGATTATATATCTCGAACCGTCGTTGTCACTGACCAGTAAATTGCACTAAAAAGCGACACCCACTACAACATCCTCATTTAACCTTCGTATAATTCATCAACCAACCTGCAGAAATTAACTAGTTTAACAAGCAGAAAGGAGGCAATTATGCGATTTATCCCAACCCGTTTTCACGGTATTCTTGATTACATATATGGTATTTTATTAATAGCTTCGCCCTGGATTTTTGACTTTGCCGCTGGCGGAGCGGAAACCTGGGTACCTGTTGTAATCGGAGCCATGGTACTCTTGCAGACCATTATGACGGACTTTGAAGTAGGTATTTTTAAGATGATACCTATGCAGACACACTTGTTGCTGGACTTTGGTATCGGCGTGATTCTGGCGCTGTCGCCTTGGCTGTTCGGCTTTGCGGACGTAGTGTACACGCCACACCTGATATTTGGTGTTTTTTCAATGCTGGCTTCGCTTACTACGCACCGTACGCCCAGCAGAGCCTACAAAACCAATGTGGCACACGAGGAAACTATGAGGTAATCCAATCAAAAGATATTGTACGAACAGGCTGGCTTCCAAAAGTCAGCCTGTTTTTATTTTACCTGTATCCTAAGCGCAGAAATGTCTAAATTTGCACCATGAATTACCTATCTGCAGAGAATATATCCAAAAGCTTCGGTGAGCGCTGGCTTTTCAAGAACCTGAACTTTGGCCTGAGCCAGGGGCAGCGCATAGCCTTGGTTGGGGTGAACGGCTCCGGCAAGACAACCCTACTCAACGTACTGGCAGGCAAACTCCCTCCTGACGAAGGAAGCGTGAGCGTGCGCAAGGAAGTGACTATCGGTTTCTTGGGCCAAAATCCGGAATTCGACGAGGAGCTGACGGTGCAGCAGACTATCTTCTCAGGGCAGGGAGAGGTGCTGGATGTCATCCGCGACTACGAGGTGGCCATCTCCCACCCCGACACCAGCGCCGACAAAATGCAGCACCTGATGGAGCGCATGGACGAGTTGCAGGCCTGGGATTTTGAGGTGAAGGTAAAGCAGATTCTTTCCAAACTAGGTATACACGACCTGGAGAAGCAGATAAAGCACCTCTCAGGCGGGCAGCGAAAGCGCGTGGCCATGGCCCGTGTGCTGATTGAGGAGCCCAGCATGCTCATTCTCGACGAGCCTACCAACCACCTGGACCTGGATACGATTGAGTGGCTCGAGGGATTGCTCTCTACCCAGAACACCACCATTCTAATGGTGACGCACGACCGCTATTTCCTGGACAAAGTGGCCAATGAGATTGCGGAGCTGGATAACGGGCAGCTCTATACCTACAAAGGCAACTACAGCTACTTCATCGAGAAGAAAGCCTCGCGCGAGGAGATGGCGGCAGCCGAAACCGAGAAGGCCCGCAACCTGATGCGCAAGGAACTGGACTGGATTAGGCGACAGCCCAAGGCACGCGGCACCAAGGCCAAGTACCGGGTAGATGCCTTTGAAGAACTCAAAGAAAAAGCAGCCAAGAAGATACAAGGCCCACAACTGGAGCTTTCCGTCAAGACCACTCGGCAGGGCGGTAAGATTATCGAGGTGGAGAAAATCTCCAAGTCCTTTGGCAACAAGAAAATCGTGGACAACTTCTCCTATGTGTTTAAGAAAAAGGACCGCATAGGTATAGTAGGGCCTAACGGGGCCGGCAAATCTACGTTCCTGAACATGCTCACGGCCAAACTGCAGCCCGACAGCGGCACCATCGATGCCGGTCAGACCACCGTGTTCGGTTACTATACCCAGGACGAGCTGACTTTCCGGGAAGACCAACGGGTGATTGACATCGCGAAAGACATTGCGGAAGTGGTGGAGATGGCCAATGGCGAGGTCATCACGGCCAGCCAGTTTTTGCAGCACTTCCAGTTTGCGCCGGCCCAGCAGTATACCTTTGTCAGTAAACTGAGCGGTGGCGAGAAGCGTCGCCTGCAACTGCTGCGCGTGCTCATCAAGAACCCAAACTTCCTGATTCTGGACGAACCGACCAACGACCTGGACATCATCACGCTCAACATACTCGAGGATTTCCTGCTGAACTTCGGTGGATGCCTGCTCATGGTGTCGCACGACCGCTACTTCATGGACCGGTTGGTAGACCACCTCTTCGTGTTCGAAGGCGAAGGCAAAATCCGGAATTTCCCTGGCAACTACACCGATTACCGGGAGTGGCTCAAGGAGCAGGAAAAAGAGGAACAGCTCACTAAAATGGCCGCTCCGGCACCAACACCCGAGAAAAAGCAGGAGCAGCCCACCGCCGGCAAGCGCAAGCCCACTTACCAGGAAAAGAAAGAATACGAGCAGCTGGAGCAGCAGCTACAGCAACTGGAGGCACGCAAGACCGAAATTACAGAAGCTATGAACGCCGGCACCACCACCGACCACGCGCAGCTCACCGCCTGGGCCAAGGAGTTGGAACAGGTGAATGAGGAGCTGGAGGAAAAGGAGATGCGCTGGCTGGAACTGGCCGAACTGATGTAGGCTATACCTACTCCTATACAAAATGCGATGAGCCGCAGCCTGCCTGCTCTCATCGCGTTTTTTTATTGCAGCCCTTTCACCGCCACATAGGCTTTCTGGTTGTTCTCCCCCACCCGCACAATCTCGTTCTGGAACTTCCTGGGGTTGTTAATGACTTTATAGAAGTTATCGAGGTACTTCAGCGACTGCCTCAGGCTGCTCTTGCTAAGCGGTTCGCATTGCTGGTACACCGCATAAATAGGTGTGCGGTAGGAGTTGAACGTGTTGATGACCTCCCGGTAGATGTTCTCAGGGAAATCATACCCGCGGTAGAGTCGTTGCTGCACCGTGCTGATTCCCAATTCAGGGGGAGGCATGGCGTAAGGCGCGCCCACGATGCCGGCATAGTCAAAGTCGAAAGGAACAGGTATAGGAGGCGCCAGTGAGTCGGCAGAAATCAAGTCGATGTTGTGTCGGAACGGGACCGACCAGTCGGTATTGCCTATCATGTACTGGAAAACGGCTAATCGGGCCATGGCACGTTCGTCTGTCCTGTCCATACGGAAAACCCGCTTCTTCGGCAACAGTTTGGCGTGGCTGCGTTTGGCCATCTCCTTGTCGTCTTCAATCAGGAAGGCGTATCGATGCTCGGCTTTCCGCTCCCCCTGCGCGTCCACGTACTCCACTTGGCAGAGCCGCACCCGGAAGCTCTGCTCCGTCAGGACATTGTATACCTTGTACACCAGGTACTCCCGCAACACGTACTCCTCTCCCACACAGTGCGTCACCAGCTTCACTTTGTTCACGTGCTCAAAGAGCGACCCGCCGGTGGTTTTACGGGCGAAGTTCAGCATGATGGGCGGGAAACGGCATACCGAGGGGTCCCGGCGGCGGTTGCCGCGCACCATCACCTTCAGGCTCAGCGACACCGTCTGCCCGGCCGAGTCGGTATAGGACAAGGTGGCCGGATGGTAGCCCCGCTCATCTCCCCTGTCGCGCAGCAGCCGCTGGTAATCCGTCACGAGCTTGAGCTTAAGGACTTCACCTCCTGTGAACAGTGGATTCTCTTTGGCTATACCTGCCTCCTCAACAGGCACTGCCCCATCAGCTGCGTCTGCCAACGACTGTCCTTGTACCGACTGCCCCAACAGGAGAGCCCATGCCAGCAGGTATAACCTCCAGCGCGCAAAGCACCTGGAGAGGCCGGTTAACTTCAACTGAGACATGGGTACGTGGTTCTTGGTAAGGAAGCGGGAAACGCGACAATGGTATGGCAGAACCGGACTCTTAACTTTAGAGTCCTAGCTGCTTGCGGGTCTTGGCTGAGAATAGCTCTTTGATGGGCTTTCCCTTCAGTACGGTGATGTCGAGTTTTGTTTCAAGCCGGACAGAGTCTTTCCGGGGTGTGAGGACCGTATCTGCCATGGAGAACTGCACCACAGTGGTGTCGATGTGTGGCACCAACACAACTGAGTCCATCTCAAAGTTGAGCAGGCGCGCTACGGTGGGCGCAATGTCTATGAGCGTATGCCGGTTCTGAATCTGGATTTTCCTGAAATCGGGTCCAAGCGCCAACAGGAAAATCTGTTCGCAGCCGGCACAGTTGTCGCCATGCTCCGTCCAACCCCCGTCTATGCCATCCAGGTGCCGGCCGTGGTCAGTGGTAACGAGCAGCGTGGTATTGCCTCTGAAGTGCTTGTCCTTGCTTAGAAAGTCCCAAAGCTGCTGCACATACCGATCGCTCCTGGCGATGCCTCTCAGGTAGAACTTCTCATTGGCCGCATGGGCATACCCATCGGGTTCCATGAAGTTGATGAGCATCAGGTTGGGTTTGTGCGTTTTCAGTACTTTCAGAGCCTCCACCAGCGTTAGCGAATCTGCACGGTAGCCCGTGCCAGGACCGTTTTTCCCCGCGTTCACAGACGGCTGGAAGCTCCCTTTCCAGTCGGGGCGTTGGGTATCGGCCAGGATATGCAGCTTGTCTTTGCTCGATACAATCCAGGCGGCGGTTGCCGGCTTGCCCGATTGTTTCAGGAAGTACTGGAAGATAGAGGGATTGGCAGGTAGTTCGTCTCCATAGTTATTGATGGGCTGGTTGACGCCCGTCGTGATGGCTGCATGGCCGGAGTTGGTATAGGTATAGGCGTCGTTGAAAAACTTAGATAGAAAGCTGCCGTTGCTCTTGAGCGTGGTGGACATGTGGGGTATCAAGCCCGGCGCGGCGCCCCACGTCTCTGACCACCTGACGCCATCAATCACCACAATGATGACATACTTTGTGCGCAGCGGCCTGGTATCGGAAGGCGGAGCCGTAAAGGCCAACAGGAGAAAGATACCCATAGCGACCAGCCACCTGTACTTGCTGTAGCCTACCGCACCGCCTGCCTGCACCCTTGCTCCCATACCTTTAAGAATAAAAAAGCCTCACGCCTCGTATTTCTTATATACGCAGACAGGCTGAGTTCAGGCATTTCAACAAATCAGAGTCGAGCAGGTATGGCCTGCGGCGGCAAGTATGGGTTACATATGAAAGCTGAAACGATGCATGCGTTAGTCACAGAATACAGGTATAGCAGCACAGGTGCCACATCGCTTTTTCTGTTTTCCTAAAATAACCTTGCCATAAATTTTGCGTTACTGATGGAATTCGCTTTATTGCGTATACCAAAGACCACATGCATACACCGGCAGCCATAGCGACTCTTTCCCTTCCCAAGCCATTTGGCCTGGAGCTGCTGCTTGCCGTTTCCTCTGATTGCTATCGCGCTTACTATTATGGCTCCGGTTATTATTACCGCTGCTCCGCTGCGCTCGCTCAGGCAATCAGGATGGTTACACATCGTACATAAAGGACAACCCAGACAGGCACCTCCTACTGATATAACTGAAGCAGAGCGAAAGCTCTGCTTTTTTCATTTTATACCCTTTCTATTTAAAAAACCAAGAACAACACAGCCATGAACCTGACACAGAACTACAGCAGCTACACCCCCGAGAACCACCAGGTATGGACCCTCCTATTCGACCGGCAGCTACATAACCTCCCAAACAAAGCCATACCTGAGTTTCTGCAAGGCTTGCAAAAAGTGGGCTTCAGTCGGGAACGTATACCTGACTTCCATGAAATCAACCAGAAACTGAAGCCGCTTACCGGCTTCGAAGTCGTAGCCGCGCCCGGCATCGTAGACGACGCGCTGTTTTTCCAACTTATCGCCAACAAGCAGTTCCCGGCCACGGTGTGGGTGCGCACCATGGCCCAACTCGACTACCTGGAGGAGCCCGATATGTTCCATGACGTGTTTGGCCACGTGCCGCTGCTCACCATTCCAGTATACTGCGAGTTCCTGGCCAGGCTATCAGGTATGGCGCTCCAATACTTGGACCGCCCCGACATCATCGACCGTCTGACGCGCATCTACTGGTACACGATTGAGTTCGGACTGTTCCGGCAGCCAGGCCAGAAGGCGAGAATCTATGGGGCGGGCATCCTTTCCTCTGTGGGCGAGAGCAAACTGTCCGTGTCAGACGAGAGCGTGAAATATGAGTTTGACGTGCAGCACATCCTGGACACCTCCTACATCAAAGAGACCTTCCAGAGCCAGTACTTCTGCATCAGCAGCTTTGAGCAACTGCTGGAGAGTCTGCCTGCCATTGAGGAGCAGTTGGCAAAGCTACGGGAAAAGGAGATGGAGCCGGCTGCCTGATGAAACAACAGAGATGCTGCTTTGAAATGTGATAAGCAGACTGCTGAATCAGTCTTGCCTGCTGATGTTGCCATACCGAACGCAGTGAGAAGGTTGGAATAAGGGGCTATGAAAACCCAGACCTCCCACTGCGTTCGGAATGACAGGTTAGTTGGTCAGTTCGTGGCTAATCATGAAACCCAGCTTGCGTGGCCTGGAAAGCTGTGCGTTCTCCAGTTTCTGCTTCAGCGTGATTTTCTCGATGTCGCTCACGTCCTGCCCCATCAGGTCGTTGTTGACGGCGGCAATCATGGCGCTCTCCACTATCAGGCGCAGTATGTCGTCGGTGATGACGTTGCTGGCGATGCGCTCATAGGGCAGGTCGAGCTGCTTGACGCCTTCAATGCAGAAGTGCTTCTCTATGTCTATCAGCATGCGGCCTACGAGGTAGCCCGGGTCATCGAGGCGGTTGTACTTGATGGTGTCTGCCATGAAGTTGTAAGCCATGATGTGACCAAAGAACCTCCTTCTGAAGTCCTCCTCGATGTAGTCAGTACGCATGATTTCATAATCGTCCGGGAAGGTGATGATATTGGAGTGCATCACGAACATGAGCAAGTCCCCTGAGAACTTGATATGAAACTCCAGGTCGCTTACGTGGCGGTACTCTATCACTACATCTGCGTTATGTTTAGTGATGCGTTCTGTCAGCTCCGCCACAATCTCTACCGAAATCTCCTTCATGCGCTCGAATGTCTCTTTCGTGTTGCGGTAGATGGCTTGCTTGGTGGCGGACTTCTGTTGCAGGCCGCCTATGATATCATCGAGTCTATCTTTCATACGGGTAAGGGTAATTCTGTCTTTAAAACGAATTTATTTTTTACTCTATTCCACGGCAAATAGTTATTCAGGCTAGATTTCCTGTCAACCACCTGCTGAGTCGTTGGGCGCTAGGGCAGCGGCTTCATCTGCGGGAAGTCCAGCCAGGTGCTCTAGCACGTGAGCATTATCCTGGGCATAGGCGGGCGGTGGCGTAATGGCAGCGTTGCCAGCTATACCTGTACCTTTGAAAGCCACCTGCCGCACGCCAGGCTTTGCATCAGGGTGAAGCAACATCATTTCCCGTGCCTGCGGCAAGCTGAATACTTCTGCCACACTGTTTACGGCTCCTGCCGGCACATGCTGTTGGTGCAGCGCCTGCAGTAACGCCTCACGGTCTTGCTGCTCAATGTATCTGGCCAGCTCCTGGTTCACGGCGTCGCGGTGTTGTACCCGTGCCTTGTTGGTGGCATACCCTGCATCAGTGGCCAGCGCAGGTGCGCCTAGCACGTCGCACAACCGCTTGAACTGCCGGTCGTCGCCAATAGCCAATACCAACGGTTGGCCGTTTTTGTCTGTAAACACACTGCCATAAGGCACGATATTCGGGTGTGCAGAGCCCATGCGCTGCGGGTTGTGACCCGCCACCAGGTAGTTAGTAGCCTGGTTCGCCAACGCCGACACGGCCGCCTCCAGCAACGATACCGTCACATATTGCCCTTTCCCGGAATGCGTCCGCTGGTACAGGGCAGTCAGTATAGCTTCTTTGAGTTGATGAGCCGCCAGGATATCAACCAATGCGACAGGCATTTTGGTGGGAGGCCCGGCATGCTCTCCGTTCATGTACATAAAACCACTTTCCGCCTGCACCACCGCATCGTAGCCCGCCCGGCTGTCGTGGGTGCCGTAGCCAGTGATATGCGCGTAAATCAGCGGCGGATTCAGCTGACTGAGGGTATGGTAATCTACCCGCAGTTTCTCAGCATCACCGGGTTTGTAGCTTGCTAGCACCACGTCTGCCTTGGCAACCAGTTCATGCAGCGCTGCCAGCGCAGCGGGCTGTGTAATGTCCAACGCGACAGCGTGTTTGCCCCAGTTGGCAGCGGCGAAATACGCCGACACATCGGTGGCAGCTTCTTCCGTGCTGAGCTTCCAGGTGCGAGTGACGTCCCCTCTGGTGGCGGCGTTCTCCACCTTGATGACGGTGGCTCCCAGTTCCGCGAAGAATTGCCCCACGCTTGGCCCGGCCAGCACACTGGCCAACTCCACCACCAGCAAATCTTTGAAAACAGGAGCGTTCATACGTTGTATATGAGTTATGATAAGTCAACCACTATGCTATACCTGAGGCTGTCGCTCTAAATTAGCAAAAGCAGCTTTTTTGTCCTTATTCTATACCTGGTTTTGGGCAAAAACCTGCTTTTACCTTATTAAACTTTCTGAAAATACAGGTATGGCTTCAAGAGCTGGCAAAAAACAGATGAGCTGCGGACCGATTGTCCGCAGCTCATCTGTAGGGTGCTATACCTGCCGGTTTTCCCGGAGCCGTCAGTAGAAAGGAGAAAGCAGGGCATCAAAAAAGGGCAGCGTCTCCGGTTGGAAAGGCAGCCCTTCTATGTATATGAAGTCAAGGAGTCGCTGTTAAATCAGCATAAATATAGCATTGACGATATTCACGCCGAGTAAGAGGTAGAAATTTGGTGATTCTTGTATAGCTTTTTTCATGACAGAATTTAAAGTTTTTTAGTCTTTTATGTTTCGGTTTATGTTATCCGTGGTGTTGTTGGTTTTTACGCCCCTTCAGGAGCAATTGTTTCAACAAAAATATCAAATATTCTATGCAAAACAAATTATATATAAATATAATACCATGTTTTCAGAAGCAATTTGCCATTCCTGCTGCTCAGGACAAGTATTTTACACTATATAGCCTTTGTAATATATATATGACGTTTTATATGCCATAACAATTATATATAGCCATATTTCTATTTGTCATCTAAAGGCGCTGCAATATTAATATAAATTTCCATACATATTTAATAATTTTTCACATTTTTCTTAAATAAGGTATAAAAAGTGTATCTTTACCCTTATAAAGCGGTTTTTGAGAAACTGCTTTAGGTAAATTAAAACTATTAGAACCTTGGATTTTCGTTCATTCAACTTACACGACGACGTCATCACTGGCATCGAGTCAATGGGCTACAATACGCCCACCCCAGTGCAGCAGCAGGCCATTCCCATTATATTGGAGAGTAAGGACCTCATCGCCTGCGCCCAGACCGGAACCGGCAAAACAGCGGCTTACCTGCTTCCTCTCATAGACCGGATTTCACACGCCAACTTCGGCTTCACCAGCACCCTGATATTGGTACCCACCCGCGAGTTGGCCAAGCAGATTGACGAGCAGGTGGAAGGCCTGGGCTACTTTGCCCCGGTGAGCTCCATCGCCATTTATGGTGGCAGCAAGGGAGACGAGTGGGAGCAGCAGAAGCGCGCGCTGACCAGCGGCGCCGATATCATCATCGCGACGCCTGGCCGCCTGATGTCGCACATGGCCATGGGCTATGTGAAGCTGGACCAGCTGAAGTACCTGGTGCTGGACGAGGCGGACAAGATGCTGGACATGGGCTTTATGGATGACATCCTGAAGATCGTGCGCTCGCTGCCGCAGGAGCGCCAGACGCTGCTGTTCTCGGCGACCATGCCTAAGAAAATACGTGACCTGGCCCAGCAGATTCTGAAGGAGCCGGAACAGGTGAACCTAGCCATCTCCAAGCCTGCCGAGGGAATTGACCAGCGCCTATACCTGACCTACGACAACCAAAAGCTGCCTGTGCTGGAGCACCTGATTCGGGAGTTGGACGTGCAGAGCATGATAATCTTCACCTCCCGCAAATCCAACGTGAACCAGATTGTGCGCTCGCTGGTGAAGATGGGCTTCCCGGCCGAAGGCATCAGCTCCGATCTCACGCAGGAGGAACGCGAGAGGGCCTTGCAGGGCTTCAAGAACAAGAAATACAAAATACTGGTGGCGACCGACATCCTCTCCAGAGGTATAGACATCGACAGCCTGAGCCATGTGCTCAACTTTGATATGCCGCAGGATGCCGAGGATTATGTGCACCGCGTGGGCCGTACGGCCCGTGCCGCGTCCACAGGTATGGCCATTACGTTTGTGAACGAGAAGGACATGTACCGGGTGCGCAAAGTGGAGCAGCTGATTGAGCGCGAACTGCCCAAACTGCCGTTGCCCGAAGGTTTCGGAGCAGCCCCAGCCTATGACCCGACCCGCCGCTTCGATGACAAAGGTGGGAGAGGAGGCAGCCGGCCAGGTGGCGCAAGCCGTTCGGGTGGTGCCAGCGGCGGCGGAAGGGACCGTAGCCGTTCCAGAGGTCCGAAGCCCGAGAGGACAGGTACACCCCGCCGGGAGGGAAACGACCGACCTCCAAAGTTGGCTAACCATAGCCCACGACCGGAAGGCGAAAGAGCGCCTCGTGCGGAGGGCCAGGAAGCCGGCAGCAAGCCGAACCGCAACAAAAGCCGCAACCGGAACAGAAACCGAAACAAGCCGTCCAACCCGAACCCGCAGGGCAGCAGCCAACAGGTTCCGCAGGATAACAACCAGTAACAGTGAAAGAGCCGCTCCCAAGAGCGGCTCTTCTCGTTAGCGCCTATACCTATACCTATACCTATACCTATACCCTCCTGTTTCCCGCCCCTGCTCATTGTTAAACAAAAGTTAAAATAAGTTAAAATCAATTCATTTTCTTCTATATAAGGAATCTTTCGACTATTTTAGCTCCCGCATTCCCGCTACCAGACCACCCGCTACTGGCGAACTGACGCAGTTTTCTCCTACTTAAGAGTATAACAGCTTGAATACCAATGTTGCAACACCTTGCCTGCAGCAGCCAGCCTATACCTTAAAGAAGAGCATGCCTATAGGCCCTGCGCCACAGCGCATGAACAAGTTTATAAAACATCCAACCATACACATTCACAGCATGAAACAAACGTTACTCTTGGCGCTCCTGAGTTGCCTGGCACTTACCTTTTCTTTTGCGCAGTCTCCTTCCCCTGCCGTCTCTCCAACCGGTACCATCAAAGGCGTTGTAGCCGACTCGACTAGCCAGGCCGCGCTGGGTTATGTGACGGTGGTGGTGCAGGAGGCGGGCAAGCCGCAGGCCATCAAGAGTACGTTTACCAAAGAGAACGGCACCTTTGAGCTGACCGGACTGCCTGAAAAGCAGTATCAGTTGGTCCTCTCCTATGTGGGCTACAAAACCCGGATGCTGCCGCTGCCGGCATTTTCCTCCTCCACCATTGACCTAGGCAGGCTATACCTTGTCTCCTCTGCCAACCAGCTCAAAGAGGTGCAGGTGGTGACGGAGAAGCTGCTGGTGGAGCAGGACATCGACAAACTGACCTATAACGTGGATGCCGACCCAGAGAGCCAGACGATGACCGCACTAGACATGCTCCGCAAGGTGCCGCTGCTCACCGTGGACGCCGAGGACAACATCAAGCTCAATGGCAACAGCAACTACCGCGTGCTCGTCAATGGCAAAACCTCGTCACTGTTCGTGCGCAGCCCCAAGGACGTGTTCCGCAGCATGCCCGCCAACACTATCAAGAGCATCGAGGTGATTACCAACCCACCGTCAAAGTACGAGGCAGAGGGTGTGGGTGGCATCATCAACATTATTACGCACAAGAAGAGCCTCGGCGGGTACAACGGCTCCATCAACCTGAGCGCCAGCAGCCCGAAAGGCTCCAACATAGGAGGTTACCTCACGGTGAAGACAGGCAAACTCGGTTTCTCTGGATACTTCGGGAGAGGCACCCACTACAACCCGACCAATAGCAGCAACCTGTTCCGCGAAGACAAAATCCGCCAGACTACCCTGAATCAGTTAGGTGAGAGCAAGGGCAACAACACCTTCCAGTACTTCAGTGGCGAGTTCAGCTACGAGATGGACACCCTCAACCTCCTCACGGCCAACTACAGCGTGAACCTAAGCACCGGCAGCGGCAACTTCACCCAGAACGTCGAATTCCTGAATGCCGCCGGCGAGCTCACCCAGGCCTACCGGCGCCTGAACAGGAGCACCAACCGCTGGGAAGGCAGTGACTTCGGGCTGGACTACCAGCGTACCTTCAAAAAGAACAAGGAGCAGCTCCTGACGCTGTCCTACAAGCTAAACAACAGCGGCAACGGCAGCGGCACAGACTTCATATTGCAACCCCTGCTCAACTACGAGGGACAGGTGAGCCAAACGGACAACGACGGCGGCTCTACCGAACACACCATGCAGGCCGATTACGTACAGCCCATCAAAAAGCAGACGCTGGAGCTGGGCGTGAAGACCATCTTCCGCCTTAACAGCAGCGACTACTTCTACAGCAACCAGAACCCTGAAACAGGCGATTACGTGCTGGACCCTAACCTGAGCAACAACTTTGATTACCGCCAGGACATCTACGCCGCCTATACCTCCCTTAGTCTCAAAAAAGGCGATTGGGGACTGAAAACAGGGGCGCGCCTGGAAGAGACGAAGATTGACGCTAACTTCAAATCCTCCGGCACCCTGGCCACGCAGGACTATTTTAACCTGATTCCCAACATCACGCTCTCGCGCAAGCTCAAAGGGGCCAGCACCATGCGCCTCTCCTATACCCAACGCATCGAGCGGCCGAGCCTGTACTACCTCAACCCCTACGTGAACCAGGTGGACCCGCGCAACATCAGCTATGGCAACCCGGAGTTGGAGGCCGCCACCAACAACGTCCTCAACCTGGCATACAGTACCTTTGTGAAGGGCTCCTCTATCAATGCCAGCGTGTTTCATAACTTCACCAACAACTCCATCCAGAGCTTCACCACCCTGGGTGCCGACACGGTGGCCCGCACCACGTATGGCAACATCGGCCGTAACCAAACCTACGGCTTCTCGCTGAGCGGCAATACCACTCTCTTCAAGAGACTGAGCATCAACCTGAACAGCACCACCAACTACGTGAAGCTCACCAGCATGATTGATGGCCTGCCGCAGGACAACGAGGGCTTCACCTACAACCTGTTCGGCTACACCAGCTACCGCTTCGAGAAAGGCTGGCGCGCCAGCGGCAACATTGGCTACAGCTCTTCTCGCATCCTGCTGCAGGGCCGCTCGGCCGGCTACATCTGGAACAGCCTGTCGGTGAACAAGCAGTTCCTGAAGGACAACAAGGCGAGCATCAGCTTCTCCGTCAACAGTCCTTTCCAAAAGAACCGTCGCTTCTTCAATGAGATAAACGACCCGCGCTTCACCCAAAGCCAAGAATCCTACTATGCGATGCGCCGCTACAGCCTGGGTTTCAACTACCGGTTCGGCAAACTGAAAGGCGACATCGCCCGCAAAAAGCGCGGCATCAAAAACGATGACATGAAAGCAGGCGAACAGCAAGGAGGCAGCGGTGCGAATTAAGCAGCAATTCAATAAGAGCCGCCGGTGAGGCGGCTCTTGCCGCTCTCAGACGGTGAATGAAAGAACAGGTACACTGTTGGGAGCAGGTATACCCAAATCAGTTTGACGATGTTTGCGTCTGTACCCGTATACCTTACCTACTTCTGTTCAAGTGAACTGATAACCACGCATGAAGACCGAGAAAGAAAAAATGCTAGCGGGAGAACTGTATGACCCGCTGGACCAGCAACTTGTGGAGGACAGACTGAGGACGAGGCTGCTCATCAAGGAGCTCAATGATTCCAGAGAGGACCAGACAGAGGAGCGTACCCGTGTCCTGCAGCAGCTGATTCCCCACGCTGGTGACGGTCTGTGGCTGCAGCCGCCCTTTTACTGCGACTACGGCTACAACATACAGGCTGGAGAGAAAGTGTTCTTCAACTTCAACTGCGTGGTGCTCGACGTGACGCAGGTCACCATCGGCAGCAGGACGCTCTTCGGGCCCAACGTGCAAATCTACACGGCCACACATCCCATGAACCATCAAGAACGCGCATCGGGAGTGGAGTTTGCCAAGCCCATCTCCATCGGGGAAGACGTTTGGGTGGGCGGAAGTGTCGTCATCTGCCCTGGCGTAACCATTGGAAGCCGCAGCGTGATTGGCGCCGGAAGCGTGGTCACCAAAGACATACCTGCCGACGTCTTCGCCGCTGGAAACCCCTGCAAAGTGATTCGACAATTGGACCAGCAGGAAGACGAACAGGTATGATCAGGCCTTACACGAAACAAGACAAGGAGGAACTCCTATACCTGCTGCGCCTCAACACCCCGCAGTATTTCGCGCCAGCCGAGGAGGCGGACTTCCTGCTATACCTGGACCAGCACCTGGAACACTATTTTGTGGTGGAGGACGGAGACAAAGTCATCGGCTGCGGCGGTATCAACTATTTTCCTGAGGCCGGTCTTGCCCGCATCTCCTGGGACATCATCCACCCCGCTCACCAAGGCAAGGGGATTGGCAGACAACTCCTAGCGCACCGAATCGACGTGGTAAGAAGCAACCCGACCATTAGGCTTCTACAGGTCCGGACGACGCAATTAGTCTACCCCTTTTATGAAAAAATGGGCTTTGCGTTGGAAAAAGTGGAGAAGGATTTTTGGGCCGAAGGATTCGACCTCTACAAGATGCACCTGCCCCTGCGGTAGCTTCTCCAGCCTCCCTCTCTCGACCCTTTGCACACGAGCAGCATCGGTACAGGCTCCTTTTCCGTTTAGGTATGCTGAAAGCGTTTCCATACCTCTAACCGAAAAAGCCCATGCGCATCCTCTACATCTTCCCGCATCCCGACGATGAGTCTTTTGGTCCTGCCCCGGTCATGTGGCAGCAACTGGAGCAGGGCCATCAGGTATACCTGCTTACGCTTACCCGGGGCGGCGCCACCAAGGTGCGGCATGAACTGGGGCTGAGCGTGGAGGAGATGGGGCAAGTCCGGTACAAGGAGATGCGGGAGGTGGAAAAGGTGCTGGGTCTCACCGGTATGACGGTCCTGGACTTGCCCGACAGCGGCCTGGCGCAGATGGACCCGCGCGAGATTGAGCAGGTGGTGGCGGCGCACATCCGGCAGGTGCAGCCACAGGTGGTGGTATCTTACCCGGTGCACGGCGTGAGCGGCTTTCACGACCACCTGGTGATGCACGCCGTGGCCAAGCGCGTATACCTGGAGCTGAAGGACAGCGGTGCCGATTACCTCAAACGCCTCGCCTTCCTGACGCTGCCCAACAAGACGGATCATTTCCGCCAAAACGGACAGTTCATCCTCAAACACAGCGCATCCGAGCTTATCGACTGCCAGGTTCATCTACGCCCTCAGGATATCGAGGTATTCAAGAAAGCCCTCAGTTGCTACGCCACCTACCAAGGTACCATTGCTCAATCCGGCGTAGTGGAGGCCATTGGCGATACCGTATACTTCGAGATTTTCAACGAAAACCACCAACCTCCCCTGACTACCCTCACTGCTGGAATAGAGGAACCCACTCAGGTATAGCTGGTATGGTTTTAGGCAGACATTCGTTACCTTAGCTCGAGCATTAGATAAAAAGATAAGGCTATACCTGACACACCAGATGAGAGTACTTCTGCTAATCGATATACAGCATGATTTTCTGCCGGGTGGCGCACTGGCCGTCCCGGAAGGGGACCGCATCATCCCCCTGGTCAACCAGTTGCAACCGCACTTCGATTTGGTGGTGGCGACACAGGACTGGCATCCGCCGCACCACAAGAGCTTCGCCTCCAACCAT
Organism: Pontibacter roseus DSM 17521; assembly: GCF_000373265.1. GTDB lineage: Bacteria > Bacteroidota > Bacteroidia > Cytophagales > Hymenobacteraceae > Pontibacter > Pontibacter roseus. Next base: position 30,227 of record NZ_KB890765.1, on the reverse strand, counting down.
GAAGGCAAAAACGTTTTTGAAACAACCGAGCTGCTGGGACTTGAGCAGGTGCTGTGGCCTGACCATTGCCTGCAAGGCACCCCCGGTGCGGATTTGGCTACTGAGTTAGAGGCACACCGCATCGAGGCCATCTTCCGGAAAGGCACCAATCCCGAGATTGACAGCTACAGCGGCTTTTACGACAACGGCCGGCTCAAATCCACAGGGTTGGCAGATTACCTGCGCGGCAAACAGACGAAGCAGGTATACCTGGCCGGTCTGGCCGGAGACTACTGCGTGTACTTCTCCGCCAAAGACGCCTTGCACGAAGGCTTTGAAACTTTCCTGATTGAAGACGCCTGCCGTCCCATCAATCCGGAGGGCTTTGAAGCAGCCAAACAGGATATCCTAACGAACGGTGGCCGCATCATCCAGAGCAGCGACTTGTTACAATAGCCATACCTGATTTACTTGCTGCGCAGGTCCTTTCATCAGCTATACCTTGCAAGCCTAGGTCAGGCTACGAAACTGAACATCCTGCTTTAAAAGCCCAAACCGACAAGAGTCGCTCCCATGGAACGGCTCTTGTCAGTTTAGGCTATACCTGTCCATTAGTAGGAACTGGCTTCGTCCAGCTTCTTGATGGCGGCTTGGTCCAGTTTCAGGCTGGCTGCCTTCAATAAGTCTTCTAACTGCGCTGTTTTGGTAGCACTGGCAATGGGAGCCGTAATGCTCGGGCGCGCCATCAGCCAGGCAAGCGACACACTGGCCGGAGTGGTACGGTACTGGTCAGCCACCTCATCCAGCGCCTCCAGGATGCGAAAGCCGCGCTCGTTCAGGTAGCTTTTTACACCCTGTCCTCGCGGGCTCTGACCCAGGTCGGCCTCAGAACGGTATTTGCCCGTCAGGAAACCGCTGGCCAAGGCATAGTAGTTGATGACGCCCAGACCGTAGCGCGTGCAGATGGGTTCAATTTCTTTCTCGTAGTCCTCTCGGTCGTACAGGTTGTATTCTGGCTGGAAACTCTCGTAGCGCGGCAGGTTGTTTTGCTCGCTCGCCTGCAGCGCCTGCTCCAGCCGCTCGGCGCTGAAGTTAGAGGCCCCGATGGCACGCACTTTCCCTTCCTGTATGAGTTTGGCGTAAGCTTCCAGTGTTTCCTCAATTGGTGTCTCCGGGTCGTTGTAATGCGACTGGTACAAGTCAATGTAATCCGTCTGAAGCCGCTTCAGGGATGCCTCCACTTCCTGCCGAATGTAGTCTTTGCCCAGGCCACTGTTGTCGCCGAGCTTGGCGCCGACTTTGGTTGCAATAACGATTTGGTCCCGGCCGCCGCGCCGCTTCAGCCAGTTGCCAATAATAGTCTCAGATTCGCCGCCCTTGTTGCCAGGCACCCACGAGGAGTAGGAGTTGGCCGTATCGATGCAGTTAAAACCGGCCTCTACAAAGGCATCCAGCAACTTGAAGGAAGTTGGCTCATCGGCTGTCCAACCGAACACGTTTCCACCGAATATTAGAGGCTCTATCTCGAGTACAGAATTACCAAGCTTGCGCTTTTCCATGTTTCCGAATTAAAAGGTAAATACCTACTTACGGAAGCAATGGTCTCAGGGTATAGCAGCAGGTATAGCCATTGGGGCGTTTCCGCTATACCACCTGCCCAATGCCGAAGAGCAGCACGAACAGCATGGTCGTGATAGCCATCTGCTTCAAGTATGGGTCTAATTCTTGGGAGGTCTGTTTCTTCCAGACATTTAGGCCATTAATAACCACCAGCGGCACCGCCAGCAGGAACAGGAACTGCCAGGCACTGTAGAAATTGAGCAGCACGTAGAGCAAAGCGCTCACTACGCCACCCGCCAACAACAGCAAGTGGTAGATGCGGGCGCGTCTCGGACCTATTCGAACAGGTATGGAGTATTTACCGGCCAGTTTGTCGGAATGAATGTCGCGGATGTTGTTCACGTTGAGCACGGCCGTAGCGAAAAAGCCACACACCATAGCCGGCAGTATTACCACGGCCTCCAGTTCCTTCGCCTGCAGAAAATATGTACCCAACACGCCCACTAAGCCGAAGAAGAGAAACACAAATACGTCGCCCAGACCGGCGTAGCCATAAGGCTTGGAGCCTGCCGTGTAGTTGATGGCCGCCCAGATAGCCGCTAGCCCCAGCCCCAGGAAGATGAGGAACAGCACCAGACCGCCTGTTCCGAAGGCTACCCATAAGAGCAGGAGCCCCGACACCAGCGACAGTAGGCTGAATACTGCCATACCTTTCTTCATCTGCTCCGGCTTGATGTGCCCCGCCTGCACGGCTCGTTTTGGCCCCTCACGATGCACACTGTCGGCACCGTGCAAGGTATCCCCATAATCGTTGGCCAGATTGGAGAGGATTTGCAGCAAAAGCGTGGTGAGCACACAGAGCGCCACCACCGTGCCGTTGAAGGCACCATGCGCCGCAGCTATAAAACCACCCATACCAATGCAGGACAGGGCCAAAGGCAAGGTACGTGGCCTAAAAGCGGAAATCCAGGCCTTCAGCAGACCTGGATTTCGGTTGATATGTTCGGTTGTATTCAAGGTATGTCTTAGAAAGCTCCATCGCAAGTTACTATTTTGCCGGCACTTTCAGGCAAAAGCCCTTTGCTTGAGGTTAATCTACTGGATGGCTGCCAGGATTTCCTCGCCCATCGGCTTCACCTTGGAAGGGTAGAAAGCGACCACTTTGCCGTTTTCGTCCACCAGGTATTTGCTGAAGTTCCAGCTTGGCTCCTCCCCGTCCGGGCTGTGCTTGGCAAGCCACTGGTACAGCGGGTGCTGGTCATCGCCTTTCACGGAAATCTTCTCCATCATCTGGAACGTCACGCCATAGTTCTTTTGGCAGAAACTGGCGATTTCCTCCTCAGAGCCCGGCTCCTGACCACCAAAGTTGTTGGCCGGGAAGCCCAGTACCACCACCTTGTCGCCATGCGTCTCGTGCAGCTTCTGCAGGTCAGCATACTGGGGAGTATAGCCGCATTCCGAAGCCGTGTTCACCAGCAGCACCTTTTTGCCCTTGTACTGAGAGAAATCAACTTCCTTGCCGTCAAGCGTTTGCATCTTGAAGGTGTGGAAACCAGCAGTCTGAGCCGTTTCTGTTGTTCCTGTTGCCATTGCGTCTGTCTTTGTTTGGGTGGAGTTCGACCCTCCGGAGCAGGCCGTCGCTATACCTAATACAAGCCCTACGGCCAAAAGTTTTGTGCTACGCTTCATTTCAGTTCTCTATAAGGTATGGAAATATGGCTGATAACCTGTACTGGGTGGTTTTGTTTTGCAGATGCCTGAAGCTTCCCGAGCTATACCTTACATCCGCTCCGGCACCTCGATGCCCAGTAGGCCCATGCTCTCGCGCACGAAACGGGCCACCATGGCGGACAGGGCAATGCGGAAGTTGCGGGCCTGCTCGTCCGTCTCATTGAAGATGGATATTTCCTGATAGAAGCGGTTGTAGGCTTTGGCCAGTTCGTAGGCATAGTTGGCGATGACCGACGGGGCGTATAGCTTGCCAGCTTCTTTCACTACCTCCGGGTAGTTCACCAACTGCACAATCACCTCCTGCTCTGCCTCGTGCAGGTTTTTGAAATCGTTGAACGATGTCGCTTCCACCGCTATACCCATTTCAGCGGCCTTGCGCAGGATAGCCGAGATGCGGGCATGCGTGTACTGCACAAACGGACCGGTGTTGCCCCGGAAGTCAATGGACTCCTGCGGGTTGAAGAGCATGCGCTTCTTCGGGTCTACTTTCAGCAGGAAGTATTTCAGAGCGCCCATAGCCAGGGTATGGTACAGCTGCTGCGCCTCGTCTGGTGTGAAGCCTTCAATTTTACCCAGTTCCTCGGTCTGCTGCCGAGCCGTGTCAACCATCTCCTGTACCAGTTCATCGGCGTCCACCACGGTGCCTTCCCTGGATTTCATTTTGCCCGATGGCAAGTCCACCATGCCATAGGACAGGTGGTAGATGCCTTCGGCGTATGGTTTGCCTAGTTTCTTGAGTACCGCCTTCAGCACCTGGAAGTGGTAGTTCTGCTCATCGGCCACCACGTATACCGACTGGTCATACGGGAAGTCGTTGTACTTAAGCTCAGCCGTTCCCAGGTCCTGGGTGATGTATACCGACGTTCCGTCCGAGCGAAGCAGTAGTTTCTCGTCCAGGCCATCATCTGTCAAATCCACCCAAACGGAGCCGTCTGGTTTCTTGAAGAACACGCCTTTCTGCAGACCTTCCTCCACGCGCTCCTTACCCAAGGTATAGGTCTCGGACTCGTAGTAGAATTTATCGAAGTCAACGCCGATGGTACGGTAAGTCTGGTCAAAGCCGGCATATACCCAGCTGTTCATCTGTCTCCACAGCGACACCACTTCCTCGTCGCCCTGCTCCCATTTCTGCAGCATCTCCTGCGCCTCCAGTATGAGCGGGGCTTTCTTCTTGGCCTCCTCCTTGTCCATACCTTGCGCCACCAACTCGTCTATCTGCTCTTTGTAGGCCTTGTCGAACAGCACGTAGTATTTACCGGCCAGGTGGTCGCCTTTCATGCCGCTGCTCTCAGGCGTCTCGCCGTTGCCTAGCTTCTGGTACGCCAGCATGGACTTGCAGATGTGGATGCCGCGGTCGTTCACCAAGTTGGCCTTCATCACGTTGTGGCCGTTGGCCTTCATGATTTCCGCCACCGAGTAGCCCAGGAAGTTGTTGCGCAGGTGGCCCAGGTGCAGCGGCTTGTTGGTGTTCGGCGAAGAGTACTCCACCATCACCTTTCTGTCGGATTCCTGCGCCTTGCCATGGTTTGGATTGGTCATCAGGTCCCGAAAAAGGCGTACCCATACCTGCTCTTCTATCTCCAGGTTCAGGAAGCCCTTCACCACGTTGTAGTCCTTCACCTCAGCGGCATGCTCTTTAAGATGAGCGCCCAGGGCCTCCCCTATCTGCTCGGGGCCTTTGCCGGCCTGCTTGGTATACGGGAAGGTGACGAAGGTAAAGCTGCCGGCGAACTCCTTGCGGGTGGGCTGCAGGCTGATGCCAGAAGCATCGACAGAAAGGTTGAACAAAGCCTGCAGGGCCTGGCTGATGCTCTGGCTAATAGCGGTTTGAAGTTGCATTAAAAGAATTAATGTATAGCTGTTTTATTGAATTCTCGGTGTAGGATGGCGTCGGTGGCTGTCTCCAGTATGTCAAAGGCGTTCTCGGCCATGGTGTTCTCAGTGTCGAGCGTCGGGTTGATTTCGGTCATCTCGTAGCAGACGATGCGCGGGTCCTGCAGCAGGTGGTAGTTCAGCTCCTTGGCCTCGTCCACCGTCAGCCCCACCTCCACCGGCGTTCCAGTTCCTTTGGAGAACTTGGAATCCAGGCTGTCCACATCAAACGATACGTAGATAATGTCGCAGTCGCGCAACCGTTCTAGCGCTTCCATGGCGATTTGCTGCGGTCCCTTTTGGCTAAGCTCAGCGTAGGTGAAGTTCTTGATGCCGTGCTTCTCCATGAGGTAATCTTCCGGTTCCTCGGTGTCGCGTACCACGATGTAGACCAGGTGCTCTGGCTCCAGCTTCGGGCCGGGGTAACCCAGCTTCTTGAGCGAGTTCCAGAAGAAAATCGTCTCCGGTTCCGGGTCGTTTATCTGCCGTTCCAGGTTGTCGATGTTCAGGGCCATGGCCAGCGGCATGCCGTGCACATTGCCCGAAGGGGAGGTATAGGGCGAGTGGATGTCGGCGTGTGCGTCCACCCATATTACGCCCAGCATCTTGTCAGGGTAGGCAGCCTTGATGCCGGCAATGGTGCCGTGGGCATTGGAATGGTCTCCGGAAAGCACCAGCGGGAACATGTCGAGCTCCAGGGTGTGCTGCACGGCGTTGCTGATGTTCTTCTGCACCGCCAGGATGCTGTCGATGCGGTGCGCGTTCGGGAAAAGGTCCTTTTCGAATAAGGTATAGTTCAGGTCAGGAACGCTGACAGAGTTGAATCGCTTGAAATAATCACATCCTTTGTCCCAGCAGGCCACCCGCAGCGCATCCACCCCCATACTCGCCCCGCGAGTACCGGCTCCCAGCTCCGAGCGCACTTCTATCAGTTTGATTTTTTTCATAGGTAGTTGTTGTTCTGGTTCGGCTCTATCTGCAAAATATAAAATTATTACCGCGTAAAAGAGCCTAATAGGAATATTTTCCTGAACGATTCATATAATTTAAACCAAGTTTTTGCAAAGATGGTAAATAACGAACAATATTGCATGTTTTCTTAAGCGCACAACCCTTAGAATGGATAAATACACGGACCTGATTCACCAGACTTTTGACTTTCCCACAGAAGAATTCACTGTAGAGAACAACGAGTTGCTCTTCAACGGGATTCCGCTGATGGACATCATCAACAAGTATGGCACTCCTCTTAAATTAACATACCTGCCCAAGATAAGTTCTCAGATTCAGAAGGCAAAGCGCCTCTTCAATGAGTCGATGGAGAAGCTGGACTACAAGGGCACCTATACCTACTGCTACTGCACCAAGGCCTCGCACTTCTCGTTCGTGATGGAGGAGGCCCTAAAAAACAACATCCACATCGAGACATCGTCGGGCTACGACATGCAGATAGTGAGGGCCTTGTACAAGAAGGGCAAGATTGACAAAAACACCTACATCATCTGCAACGGCTTTAAGCGCGAGCGCTACCGCCAGTGGATTACGGAGCTCATCAATGACGGCTTCGTGAACTGCATGCCCATACTTGACCACCTGGGCGAGATTGACTACTATAAGGAGCACGTGAACGTGAAGACCAAGGTAGGCATCCGCCTGGCATCAGACGAAGAGCCTAAGTTCGAGTTCTATACCTCGCGCCTGGGCGTTCGCTACAACGATGTGATTGACCTGTATGAGCAGCAGATAAAACCGAACGATAAGTTTGAGCTGAAGATGCTGCATTACTTCATCAACACAGGTATAAAGGACACCTCATACTATTGGTCGGAACTGAGCCGTTTTGTACACAAGTACTGCGAGGTGAAGAAGGTATGCCCGGAGCTCGATACGATTGACATCGGCGGCGGCTTCCCTATCAAGACCTCCATACAGGCGGACTACAACTACCGCTACATGACCGAGGAGATTCTGCGCACCATCCAGCGCATCTGCCGGGAGGAGGGAGTGCCGGAGCCGAACATCTTCACCGAGTTCGGCATATTCACCGTGGGCGAGAGCGCAGCCAACATCTACTCTATTTTGGATGAGAAGCTGCAGAACGACAAGGAGCTGTGGTACATGATTGATGGCTCGTTCATCACGAACCTACCGGATGCCTGGGCGCTGAACCAGCGCTGGCCGCTGCTGGCCATCAACCACTGGGACAAGGAATACCGTAAAATACAGTTGGGCGGCATGACCTGCGACAGCCAGGACTACTATAACTCCGAGATGCACTCGTTCCAGGTGTTCCTGCCGAAGCAGCCGAAGAATGAAAAGCTCTACATCGGCTTCTTCCACACGGGCGCCTATCAGGAGCAGTTGAGCGGGTATGGCGGCATCAAGCATTGCCTCATCCCGTCGCCGCAGCACATCCTGGTGGACCGCGACGAGAACGGAGAGCTCAAGACCTGGCAGTTTGCGCCGGAGCAGACCTACGAGTCGATGCTCAACATTCTGGGGTATGAGATTTAGGCCGGTTGGCCACAAATTTTCGTATACTATTTTGCATTTATAGTAAAAATTGTATTTTTGACTTACTATCTTTTAATCAATATTCTACCATGAAGAAATTAGCAGCATTCGGCGCATTCATCCTGGCTTTGGGTATGACTTCCTGCAAGACATACTGCCCAGCTTACAACTTCGCCAGTGTGGAGGTGCAGACCGAGCAAACCGCCCCATCCTCTGACATCACTGGAACAACTGAAGTTATCAAAGGCTAATCCTCTTCACGGATTACCTACCGATATGAAAAAAGCCGGCCTAGAGCCGGCTTTTTTGTTTGGTTGCTACGGGTACTATGCCATCCCACAGGATTTGCGTATAGAATAGTTCAGCAAACAGAAAGGAGCACAACACATGAAAATTGGAATAACTGGAGCTACAGGGCAGCTTGGACGCCTGGTGGTAGAAGAACTCAAAAGGAAAGTCGCAGCTAACGACCTTGTGGCGCTTGTCCGCACGCCGGAGAAGGCGGCTGATTTGGGCGTTGAAGTACGCGAGGCTGATTACGATGCGCCCGATACGCTCGAACGCGCCTTGCCAGGTATAGACGCGCTGCTGCTGATTTCGGGAAGTGAAGTGGGGAAGCGTGCCATCCAGCACCGCAACGTGATTGAGGCTGCCAAGAAAGCCGGCGTAAAATGGATTGTCTATACCAGCCTGCTGCACGCCGATACCTCCTCCATCAGTCTGGCGGCGGAACACCGTGCAACGGAGGCAGCTTTGAAAGAATCAGGAATCCCGTTCACGTTCCTCCGAAACGGCTGGTATACCGAAAACTACACAGGCTCTATACCTGGTGCGCTCGGTGCCGGTGCTTTTATCGGCAGCGCAGGCGAAGGCAGGGTTTCTGCCGCCACACGCGCCGACTACGCCGAGGCGGCGGTTGCCGTTTTGACCGGGTCAGGGCACGAGGGCAAAACCTACGAGCTGGCTGGCGACGAAGCCTTCACGCTCCGCGACCTGGCCGACGAGATTTCACGCCAGACGGGGAGAGACATTCCTTACAAAAACCTGCCCGAGGCTGATTATGCCGCTGCCCTCACCAGCTTTGGTCTGCCCGAGGCATTGGCGCAAGCCATTGCCGGCTGGGATGTGGCTGCCTCCAAGGACGTTTTGTATGATGACAGCCGCCAGCTTTCCAAATTGATTGGACGGCCAACGACTGCTTTATCCGTCGCTGTAGCTGATGCGCTTAAGAGTGCCTCGACTCCTCAGTAAGACTTCCGTTGGAATCGTACTTATTCAGAGCTTGGGCGAATACTTGAAGGAGTTCGTTCTGACTTCATGCATTGCTATACCTCCTCGTTGGATATCTAGAGCATTCCTGTTCCGCATCAGGTAACCGGGATGCTATAGCTTCCCCTTTCGCACCTCATCGTTTTCTAGTATCAGCTGCGCTGCCTCCCATAGGTTATGCACTTGGTAGGTATAGCTGTTGGGTTCATATTTGTCTCCTACCATGATGGTGGGAACGCCTACTTTTTCGGCGGCCTGCAAATCTCGCTCCGAATCGCCGACCATCCAGCTCTGCATAGGGTCAATGCTATACCTGGCTATGGCCCGCTCCAGCATCAGGCTGTCCGGTTTGCGAGACAGGGATTCGGAGAAAGCGGGGTGAGAAGGCGCGTAGTAAAGGGCATCCAGCAGGTGATTGCAGCTATTCTGCAGTTTCTGGTGACAGGCCAGCACATCGGCTTTGGTATACAGCCCTTTGGCCACACCGCCCTGATTTGTAACCACAACCAACAGGTAACCGTTCTGCTTTAAAAGCGCCAACGCTTCCGGCACGCCCGGAAGCACCTCAAAATCTTCCAATCTGTAGGTATAGTCTCCTCGCTCACGGTTGAGAACACCGTCGCGGTCTAGGAACACGCACTTCTGCTGCATACATTGCCATTAGGTTTGGGCGCTAAAATTAGGATTATTACGTTTGATATGCACATTGCCTGCCACAATAGTGCCGGCGACACCCTAAAATACAACAAACAGGAGCATCAGGAAGCATGAGAGTAGCCATTATAGGAGCAGGGATATCGGGGTTGGCACTGGCCTATTACTTGCAGAAGATGGGCATTGCCTACGACCTCTTTGAGGCGGGCCAGGAAGTGGGAGGCAATCTGCGCACCATCCGCCAAAAAGGCTATGTCATGGAGCTGGGACCTACCACCCTGCAGATGAGCGAAGAGTTGCTCGAACTGATAACAGAACTGAAACTAGAGTCGGATTTGCTTCCGATAGCCCCTCGCAGCAGCAACCGCTATGTGCTGCACAACGGAAAACACCAGAAGCTCCCTTCCTGCGCCAAGTCCTTCAAGTCCAATAATTTATTCTCCTGGGATACAAAATACAGAATACTGCAGGAGAGGCAGGTGCCGCCCGCCCAGGTAGAGAACGAAACTATCACGCAGTTCTTTGAGAGGCGCTTTGGCCCTGAGGTGGTAGACGTAGCCATCGCCCCTTTGGTGAGCAGCCTGTATGCCGGAGACCCGGACCAACTGCTGGTCAGCAAGGCGCTCCCTTCCCTAAAAGAATTCGAGACAAGGTATGGCTCCGTACTGAAAGGGCTGATGCACAGAAAAAACAAAGGGGTATTTCAAAAGCATTTTTCGTTTAGCAACGGGCTGGACACGCTTCCCAACGCCATCGCCAGAAAACTGATATCGATGCACCTGGAACACCAGGTAGAGTGCATCACCCGCAGCCAGGGTAAGTTCATCATCAGCTGTTCCAACAACGGCGACCACGACACCGAAGAGTATGACAAGGTGGTGCTCGCCCTGCCGGCGCACCAGGCGGCTGACCTGCTGGAGTTCACCTTTCCAGGTATGGCGGCCGCCTTGCAGAACATCAACTACCCACCCATGGCGGTGGTGCACAGCGTATACAACCGGGCTGAAGTCGGTCATAGCCTGAAGGGGTTTGGTACGCTGAACTCCAGGACAGAAGGCACCTTCACGACCGGCTCCATCTGGACCAGTTCCCTCTTTGGCGGGCGTTGTCGTACCCATGAGGTAATGATAACCTCGTTTGTAGACGGCAGCCGCTGCGCTCCGGACCTGCTCGCCGATGAGAAGCAGGTGTTGCGGCAAGTGCATGAAGAGCTCCGTGCTACGCACAACATCACAGCGCTCGCCCCTGTTTTCCAGCACATGCACCTGTGGCACCACGCCATGCCGCAATACGACCTGTACATAGAGGACGCACACCAGATGGCCTCACAGTTGGAGAACGAGGGGCTGTACATTTCCGCCAATTGGGGAACAGGCGTGTCTGTGCCCAGCTGCGTGCGCCAGGCAAAGGAACTCGCCAACAAAATTAATTCGGAAGCGCCCTTCACGCTCAATAGCTGAATAGCTATATTTGCAGCATGAATGACTCGTTGGTGATTATACCTACCTTCAACGAAAGGGAAAACATTGAAGCTATAGTAAGGAAGGTGATGTCACTGCCCCACCCGTTTGAGCTGCTCATCGTGGATGACAGTTCCCCGGACGGCACCGCCGATATCGTGCTGCAGCTACAACAGGAGTTCCCGGGGAGGCTGCACCTGGAGTCGCGAAAAGGCAAACTGGGTCTGGGCACGGCTTACATCCACGGGTTCAAGTATGCCATCCGGCAAGGTTACCGCTTCATCTTCGAGATGGATGCCGACTTCTCCCACAACCCCGACGATTTGATTAAACTATACCATGCCTGTGCAGTGGATGGGTATGACATGGCCATTGGGAGCCGCTACGTGCAAGGTGTGAACGTGGTGAACTGGCCTATGAGCCGCGTTCTGATGTCGTGGTTCGCAAGCCTCTACGTGCGCCTCATTACAGGTATGCCCATCGCTGATACCACGGCTGGCTTTGTGTGCTACCGCCGCAAAGTACTCAAGACCATACAGCTCAACAAGATACGCTTTGTGGGATACGCCTTCCAGATAGAGATGAAGTTCCTCACTTTCAAGTATGGCTTCAAGATAAAGGAGGTTCCCATCATTTTCACGGACCGCACCAAGGGGCAGTCTAAGATGTCAAAAGGCATTTTCAAGGAGGCGGTGCTGGGCGTCATCCGGATGAAAGTCAACAGCTTCTTCCGCCACTTCGACCGTTACTAACAGCCATTCCTATACCTTACCTCCCCGGAGCAGCCCCATAAATTATTGTCCCTGTCGCTGCACAACCCGATATAAAACATTTAACTTTACGGCTATAAGTACAACTATGCCTGCCAGTCAAAAAGGTATGGCAGCATAATTTATATCTTATGGATGACATCACGTTTTGGGTACTTTTCAACGCATTTATACTGCTGCTGCTGGGCCTCGACCTGTTCGTGTTCCACCGCAAGGAGCATGAGGTGAAGATAAAGGAGGCCCTGCTTTGGAGCGGCTTCTGGATTCTGCTTTCGCTGGCCTTCAACTTATTGATCTACTACTGGAAGGGACCTGCTCCCGCCATGGAGTTCCTGACGGCCTACCTCATCGAAAAGTCGCTAAGCGTCGATAACTTGTTCGTCTTCATCCTGATTTTCAACTTCTTTAAAGTGCCGCAGCAGTACCAGCACAAGATTCTGTTCTGGGGCATCATCGGGGCCCTGGTGCTGCGGGCTATCTTCATTCTGGTGGGTGTGGCGCTGATTGCCAAGTTCCATTTCATCATCTACATTCTGGGCGCCTTCCTGGTGTACACTGGTATCAAAATGGCTTTCACAAAGAGTGACGGAGAATTACATCCAGAGCAGAACCCACTGATTGTGTGGGTGAGCCAGAAGCTGCGATTTACCAAGACTGCCGTGGGCGGCAAGTTCTTCACCCGCATTGACGGCAAAATCTACGCGACGCCGCTCTTCCTGGTGCTCATTATGGTGGAGAGCACCGATGTGGTCTTCGCCGCAGATTCTATACCTGCCATCCTGGCTATTTCCAAAGACCCTTTCATTGTCTATACTTCCAACGTGTTCGCTTTGCTGGGTTTGCGCGCCCTGTATTTTGCCCTGGCTGGCATCATGCAGCTCTTCCATTACCTGCACTACGGCTTGTCGCTGATACTGGTGTTCATTGGCGTAAAGCTGCTGCTCAGCGACATCTACCACTTAGATATGCGCATCGCATTGTTGGTAGTCGGAGCAATCCTGACTGTGTCTATCGTAGCCTCGCTTCTGTTCCCTAAAAAAGAAGCTGAGCAGCTCCCGCAGCCACCGGATGTAACTCCAAAATAAGCTTATTACTGAAGTCCTTGCTTCTTGATTTCTGTCATGTTTCAAAGCCTCGCCCAGCCGGCGAGGCTTTGCTTTTTCTGGGTGTAAGTCGAGAGTTTCTACCCATCAAGCAGCAAAAAAAGCTAAGTTGCTTCTAACTTGTTGACCGCTCAACCAGTGGGGCGTAATCAGGTGCACCTGGCGGATGCTATACCTCTGTGGCTGCTGTGGTGAGTAGGACTTGCTATACCTGCTCACGCTCCTGTCATTCCGACGAAAGGAGGAATCTGTTACCATACCTGCCGCCGGTGCGAGCGCAGCGGGAACGGGCGGTGAAGCCAGCCGGTATGCACTTAGCATCTCCCTAGCTTCCTCACTCACCGGCCTCGGAAAAGCCGCATCTGCGCTGGCGCTGGATGTGCGGCCGGGAGGGCATGAGATTCCTCCTGTCGTCGGAATGACAATCTGGAGTACTTGTCTTTATCAATATTCGTACAGGGGATTCCCCTCCTCGGAGCGTTGGAACAACACGAGCTATACCAACAACAGGATTAAAAGAAAGACGCTTCAGTTGCAACACTCAAAGACTACTATTCCAAATTTTCATCAAATAATTTGCTTTCCTAGTTTTTAATGACTTCTATTGCATTACAATTGAAGAAAATGATTTTATCTAACGCCTATATTTTTAAGAATTCACTGAAGGTGCCTCTCTCGGGGCTTCGGCGGTAAATCTTTGTGCGTTATGTAAAACAGAACATACCCAGGTACCTAAGGAGCCCCGCCACAAGCGGGGCTTTTTTTGTTTTAAAGCGATACAAAAACCAATACCATGAGTACAGTAGCACCAAGTAGCATGCACCTGGCCGGCCAAAGCAGCCAACTAGCCAAGAAGACACGCCCTGTCGTGATAGCAGGGCCGTGCAGTGCCGAGAGTGAAGAGCAGATGTTGCAAACGGCCCTTGGCCTGAAGCAGGTGAAAGGCGTCTCCATTTTCAGGGCGGGCATCTGGAAACCCCGCACGCGCCCGGGGAGCTTTCAGGGTGTAGGCGCCATTGGGCTGGAATGGCTGAAAACGGTTCAGCAGGAGATAGGTCTACTTACCGCTTGTGAGGTGGCTACCGCCGCACAGGTTGAACAGGCTTTGAAAAATGACGTGAACATTCTGCTTATTGGAGCGCATACCACTGTGAGCCCTTTCCTGGTGCAGGAGATTGCGGACGCCCTGAAGGGGGTACAGGTACCGGTACTCGTGAAGAACCCCGTGAACCCCGACCTGCAGTTGTGGCTGGGTGCGCTGGAGCGCCTGCACCAAAGCGGCATAACCGAATTGGGAGCCATGCACCGTGGTTTCTCCACACTGGACAGCGCTCCGTACCGCAACCACCCCAAATGGGAGCACGCGCTGGAACTGCGCAGAATGGTGCCCGAACTGGCCATGTATTGCGACGCCAGCCACATTGCGGGTCGTAGAAGTCTGCTGCGCCCGGTGAGCCAGCGCGCATTGGACCTGGGCTACGACGGACTGATGGTGGAGTCGCACTACAACCCAGCGGTTGCCCTCAGTGATGCCCAGCAGCAGATAATGCCACAGGAACTGCACATGTTGTTGCAGGCCCTGAAGCAGCAGAACAACCTGACAGAGAAAGAGAAGCAGGGAGCTCAACTGGAAAAGCTGCGCAAGGAGATTGAACACTTGGACGATGAACTGCTCACATTGCTTTCCCGAAGAACGAAAGTCACAGCGCAGTTAGGTGCCCACAGCAAAGCGGACGGTATACAGGCTACACCGGACCCCGTTCGCTGGGACCTCGTACTGGAAAACCTCTTGCTGAAAGCCAGTTCCGCTGGCGTAGACCAGAACGTGGTGAAGACTATTTTCCAGGAGGTGCGGTCCCAATATGCCCGCACCCACCTGTACAACTACGGTATGAGTTCATAAAGGCCGTGTAGTTGCAGAAGCAACAGTAAACGCTTGTGGCAACCTCTGAAATGGAGCTGCCACAAGCGTTTTTGTTTTATATCTGTCTACATCTCTCTCAGTATACATGCTTCCTCTATTCTCCCCGAGAACTTCTCTGTTCCACCTGATTTATTAATATCAACAGGTATAGCTATGCTTAAAATACTGCTAACAGCAGGAGCTTTACCACACCCTATCAAAGTATAAACATCATAACAATTATTAAAAATATTTTTATAATTATATTTGAATATTCAAATTATTTGAAACTATTTTGCAATACATAAGTTATAGATAATACATTAAATAATGTATATATAATCATAAAGCAGTATTAACTAAAACCCTTATAACTCCATGAAGAAATTTTATACTATCGCCACGGCGCTACTCCTGGTAGCCGGTTCATTCACAAGCTGTACTAAGGACCTAGATGAGGTAGGTTTGAACGCATCGGCTACAGAGGCTGCTAAGATAAATGCACAGGCCAGTAAAAAAGCAACCCCATCACTTTCATTAAGCTTTTCAGAATCGCCAGTTGTAGTTGGTACTCCGGTAACCATTATGTATTCAGTTGGCGCTCCTGCAGACGGCGGAGCAGCTCCGACAAAAGGCACTCTAATTCTACAGCGAGCCAAGCTCAGCGAGACAGGCGCCTACACAGATGTGGCCACCGCTGCTTACTGGGAAGATGTGGTGACAACACAAGTTCAAAAAACAGGTACCAGCTTTACACATACCTACACACCTGATGCGACTGGCACCTTTGGCTGGCGGGTAAAATATGCCGGAGGCGGGCAAGATTTTGAAGGCACTGAATCCGCCGCTGACATTGTAGTGGTAAATCCATGCACGGGAGCAACTTTGAGCACTTCACTTGTAAGTGCCACTCCTGTGGAAGGCGGATTGACCGAATACAAAGTAGCTTTAAAACTCTCTTCTTGTGCTGCTTATGCCAACGTGAAACTGCAGGGTGGCATCTCTGCTACCCTTGAAGGCAGCGTATCAGCTGTGTCAGCCAATGGCGTAGCCGGTCAGATAGATTATAACAATAGAAATGCTGTAATCTCCTGGAAGAACTTGAACGTGACGGATTCCTACAGCAATACCTTCTATGTGACCTTCCGCAAGTATGCCAAGGCCGGCGAAGGACTAACAGGAGATTGGACAGCTAAAGTTGGGGAAGAAACAATTGCCAGCTCTCCTGAATTTTCTCTGAGCAACTAAAATTACCAACAAACTTATTTACAAGCGGCTGCCCTACAGGCAGCCGCTTTGCTTTTCAGGCAATTGGTCTTGAGTAATCTGTTGTCTGCCGCAATTTATTGCATTTCGTTGGCACGATTGCGGTGGCTCTGCTGTTAAGTGGTAACTTTGCAGCAGAACATCACCAACCTTAGTTATATGAGAACCCCTATTTCCCGTTTGCGCACCATCGGCCTCTACGAAGGAATTTCATACCTCTTACTGTTAGGTATAGCCATGCCGCTGAAATACATGGCCGGCATACCTGAGATGGTGAAGTATGTAGGCTGGGCACATGGTGTGCTGTTCGTTTTATACATGCTCTCGGTGTTGGAAGTGACGCTGGCGCACAACTGGTCTATCAAGAAAATAGCGGCGGCGGTTGTTGCCTCCCTGCTCCCTTTCGGACCGTTCATTCTGGATAAGCGACTGCTCAAGGATGAGGAAAACAAGAAAGAAGCACCTGTTAGACAGGTTGCCTAGATATTACCGCTCAACTCTTAGCCAAGAACATCAGAGTGGCTGCAGGAATCCTGCAGCCACTTTTCTTTTTATATAAGTTCAAAAGGTAAGCTCAGGAGTTTGAGAACACCGAACAACAATCAGGTATAGGCTATACCTGGTACAGATTCAAATCGGTAGTTGTTACTCGCCTTTCGCCTCCAGACCAGCGCGGCGTGCCAAGGATTGGGCAATGACGCTGGAGGCCAGCAGCTGCAGCGCATGGTATAGCATAATGGGCAGCAGGATAATCCCGACCATATTGGCGTCCGGGAACAGCACTTTCGACATCACCGTGCCATGTACCAATGATTTTTTGGAGCCGCAGAAAATAGCTGTAATCCGGTTCTCCCGATTGAAGCCAAACAACCGACTGACAACATGCAGTATGCCGTACACGGCAAAGAAAAGCACGAGCATCAGCATACCTAGCAGCAGGATGTCCAAGACGCTGTAGCTGCTGAACATGTCGCGGGCGAAGGACTCGCTGAAGGAGGTATAGACGATGATGAGGATGATGATTTGGTCGAAGACGCGCAGCTGTTTTTTGTACCGTTCGGCAAAGCCGCCCCAGAAGCGGTGCAGCACAATGCCCAGCGTCACCGGCAACAGCACCTGCAGCACCAGCTTGCCCATAATCTGCCCCATGTCAAAGTTGCCGGAGCCGGTCGCTAGGTATAGCCCCATCCAGAGCGGCGTCAAGAATACCCCTATCAGGCTGGAGATGCTCGCATTGAAAATGGCCGCCGGAATGTTGCCTCCCGCAATGGACACCATCACCACCGAAGACGACACCGTGGAGGGAAGCGCCGCCAGGTAGAACGTGCCCAGCCACAGCAGCTCCTTGGAGGTGCCCGCAAAGAGCGAGTGCAGCGGCATAATGAGCAACGGGAAGAGCAGAAAGGTAGCAAACTGCACCACCAGGTGCAGGCGCCAGTTGCTGAGGCCAGCGCGCAGCTTTTCGGGGCTCAGCCGCAGGCCATAGAAAAAGAAGATGAGCGACACGCCATAGTTAGCCACATCGCCCAGCGAAATGGGCTCCCTATCCATGCCACCTTCCGGCCACAGGTAAGCCAGCCCTATCATACCTACCATCGCTAACAGAAACCAATCGAAGCCCGCCCGAGCCAGAAGTTCCTGCACACCCAGCCGCTTCCTTGTAGGAGCTGCCGCATCTCGCTTTTCCGGATATTCAGGAGGAAGAGGTGTGTTCACGGTGCTTTGATTCTGTCTATACCTGAAAAAATAAATGCAGAACGGCCACCGCACAGGCTGCGGGTGGCCGTTCTGCTATAACTGTCACTTGTTAGAAATCCAGCAGGTCAATGGTTTGGAGTTCAAACTCGGTAGTGTCTTCGTACTCGGCATCCGGTGCCGTGACAATCAAATCGCGTGCTCGTCCATACAACCGCACGTTGGGTTGCAGGTTGTCATATTCTTCCTGCGATATGAGCCCGCGCCGTGCCATGATGCCGCCAATCAACCTGTAATACCCACCTTTCCAGCTACGCAGATTTCCATAGCTGTCAAACGAGGAGCGGTAGCGTTTCGGACTCGGGATGATGCTGGTCAGGAAGATAGACTCGGCGAGATTGAGCTCGGACGGCTGCTTGCCAAAGTAAAACCGGGAGGCATCCTTGGCTCCATATACATCCGGACCCCACTCAATGATGTTAAGGTATATCTCGAACATGCGGTTCTTCGAAACGATGTCCAGGTTCTCCATCAACCAAACGATGATGGCCTCCTCTACCTTACGGGCCACTGTTTTCTTGCGTGTCAGAAACACGTTCTTCACCAACTGCATGGAAATGGTGCTGCCGCCGCGCACAAAGTCCCCCTTCTTCAGGTTGACGGCAATGGCCTGCCGGAAAGCTTCCTCATGAAAGCCGCTGTGCTTGTAAAAACCGGCGTCCTCGGCCGTGAGAATGGCATTGCGTAGGTAAGGCGATATCTGGCTGATAGGACTGTAGAATGGATTTGCAGGCCCTACCATGAACGTGCGGACAGGTTTGCCATACTCATAGACCGTGTGCATGAAAGGCCCTTTCAGCTTCTCGATATTCGCCTTGCCCCACTGCACCACCCGGAAATTCTCTGAGGCATCCAGGTCAGAATCGAATACGACCCGCTCTACACTGTCCATGTTCACGTGAAAGTTCATCTTGTACTGCAGCTTTCCCTCTGCCCGTATACCTTCCAGACTCTCAAAAAGCCCCACCGGCAGGGATTCAAAGAAATCATTGGCGGGAAGTGCCTCCGTCTTCACTTTCAGGTCAATTATTTTGGAACCGGCGTTATTGTAAGACGCATACATGTTGGCCTTTGCCCGGTTCACCCGCACTTCCGTCAGACTGTCCACTACAAACAGGTTGCGACCGAGGCTTACCACATAGTTCACGGCGCCTTCCTGGACATAAATGTTCTCATCGGCCAGCTTCTCGTGGTTCACCACCAGGTTGTTGACCATGGCACTGCCCCGCACCGTAAGCCTGTCCTTACGGTAAGTCTTATCATTCAGTCCCAGATGCAGCGTATCGAAGGCCACCACGGCACCCACTCTTTCCTGCACGTAAGGCAGACGTATACTTTGGTTTTCCGCTGCATACAGGCTGGCCTTGATGTTGTACTGGCGGGCGTCAATGGTGCCTTTCACCAGCATGTTGTTGATGAGCGAATCCGTACGGACAGAGACTTTCGAATCAATCTTGCCATCCTCAATGGTCAAGTATGGCATCCGGATGTCGATGGTGCGGTTCGTAGAGGTATAGGATACACTCAGGTTGCTGAAATCCACCTGGTCGGGCACGTTGTCAAAGGCGGTTTCGAGCACGCGGTTCAGCAGCTCACCGTAGTTCCGGGCGCCGCTAGCGGTCGTGTCGGTCGGCTGGGCTGCCGCCTCGTTTCGGAACAGGAAGGAGAAGTTGTTCTGGTCGCCCCGCTTCACGGCAGTCAGGTTGCCTCCATCCACTTCCAGCCTCCTAAGCACAATGCGACCCTTGAAGAGTGAACGGAAGCCTACGGATGCATGTACGCTGTCGGTCCGGAAGAGCGTGTCCTGGCCGTGTGGTACGAGGGAAATGTCACTCAGCACAACCGATGTCAGGTCTGTGAACTGAGCTTTCCCAATGGTGAAATCAACAGGGTATTTGTTCTCCACTTTCTCCACCACGCGATTGATGGTGTAGTCCAGCAACCTGGACCTGAAGGCGAACAAGGAGACTATGAGTATCAGAATAAGAGCCAGAAATACACCCAGCCCTATCAGTATGCGTTTTTTCAATCGTTGGTTCAAAATATTCGGATGCGAATTACGCTAATAAGATGAAGTATCAAAATATAGCACCTATATAATATAGTGCTAATCTCCATACGTAGTTCCGTGCAATTTGTGTTATTCAACTCGCATACGACCACAACCTATTTTAGATGCAGTCGGGCAGCAGGAGTTACCCCGCATCTGCAAGCACAGTGCCAAACCGTTCATCTGCAGAGCCTTGTCTTCTACAACAGGTGAAAAACCACTTACGTTCTCTAGTTTCCACACATGCCTATACCTTGGCCTGGAATACGGCCGACACAAGTATGAAATCCTTTCTGCTTTTTGGCTTCCTGAGGCAATCATGCTTATCTTTGGCCTAAAGCAATATTCCTTTTCATGAACCTGACATCACTCACTGCCATATCCCCGGTAGATGGCCGCTACCGCCGCAACACCACTGAACTTGCCGCATATTTCTCTGAATTTGGTCTGATTCGTTACCGGGTGCTGGTGGAGGTGGAGTACTTTATCGCGCTCTGCGAACTGCCTTTGCCGCAACTGAGTGAAGTGCCCGCCAACCTTTTTGGCGACTTGCGCGCCATTTACGAACAGTTCACCGAGGCAGACGCGCTGCGCATCAAGGAAACGGAGAAGACCACCAACCACGATGTGAAGGCAGTGGAGTATTTCATCAAAGAGAAATTCGATACGTTGGGCTTAGGCCAATACAAGGAATTCATTCACTTTGGCCTGACCTCCCAAGATGTGAACAACACGGCCATCCCGCTCTCCCTGCGCGAAGCCGATGAGCGTGTGCTGATGCCACTCTACCAGCACCTGCACCAAACGTTGGTGGAACTGGCCCAGCAGTGGAAGGCCATCCCGATGCTCGCCCATACCCACGGACAGCCTGCCTCCCCTACCCGACTGGGCAAGGAGATTATGGTGTTTGCCGAGCGTATGGAGGCGCAGCTGGCACAGGTGCGCCAGGTACCGTTCTCAGCTAAATTCGGCGGGGCCACCGGTAACTTCAACGCACACCATGTGGCTTACCCTAACGAGGACTGGACGTCTTTCGGCAACCGCTTCGTGCAGGAGACCTTGGGCCTGCGTCGCAGCCAGTACACTACCCAGATTGAGCACTACGACAACCTCGCCGCCTATTTTGACGGGCTCAAGCGCCTCAACACCATCCTCATCGACTTCTCCCGCGACGTGTGGCAGTATGTGTCCATGGGCTACTTTAAGCAGAAAATAAAAGCCGGCGAGGTGGGTTCCTCAGCCATGCCGCACAAGGTCAATCCGATTGACTTTGAAAACGCAGAAGGAAATCTAGGTATTGCCAACGCTGTGCTGGAGCACCTGTCGGCCAAGCTGCCCATCTCCCGCCTGCAACGCGACCTCACTGACTCCACGGTGCTCCGCAATGTGGGTGTGCCGCTGGCTCACATCCTAATCGCGCTGAAGTCGCTGGAACGCGGGATTGGCAAATTGGAGCTGAACGAAGCCGCCCTGCGCCACCATCTTGAGGAAAACTGGGCCGTGGTAGCCGAAGGCATACAAACCGTGCTGCGCCGCGAAGGCTATCCTCAGCCTTACGAAGCGCTAAAGGACCTGACCCGCAAGAACGAGAAAATCACCGAGCAGGCCATCTCCAACTTCATTGACACGCTGCAGGTGAGCGAAGCGGTGAAGGCTGAGCTCAAGAAAATCACTCCTTATACCTATACCGGCGTACAGTTGGTGTAGAGAGAAAATCAGTACGTAAAAAAGCCTCTGCTGTAGCAGAGGCTTTTTTACTCTTTTTTAGAACCAAACTTCTATTTACTGATATTTACTCGGATAGGGAACGCTGCGGGCCATGATACGTCCATTGGTCAGTACCATCGCCTCACCGGCATCGTTGTAGAGCGTGCAGTTGAACACGGCTTCTGTCTCGAACTGATAGATTTTGCTCTTTATAGCCTGGTGTTGCGTCACCTCAAATCGGCTGGCAGTCTGGTCCTGGCTGCCCTTGTTGGTAGCCCAATCAATTCCATGGGCATCGGTGTAAAGTATCACTACTCCGGTTGCATTAGGGTCGTTTGTATCTTTCGCAAAGGGATATTCACCCACTCGGTATAAACCCCGCATATAGGAATCGTTGGCAGAACAGGTGGTGGCATGCCGCTGCAGCGTCACTTGGAAGGCATTTTTCAGTTTTGTGTTGGCCTTACTCAGCTCGCTATACCTCCCGATAATCATGGAGGCAGCATCCAGGCAAAATCCGGTTCCTGAGGTTTTTCCTGCAGACCCAAAGCTGGAGTAACCATCTTTCCCTTCCTGCAAAACCACTGCGTTGCCATCCAACTCCGCCTCCAGGACATACCTATCATCCAAGCCTTCGTGATACGGCTCGTCTTCTTCTTTACTGCAGCTACTGAAGCTGAATGCGGCTAATAGAACAAGTGTCAGGATTCTCAGTGTTTTCATGAGGACTTATGGTTTTGTGGAAGGTATAGATTAAGTATTGCCTATATACCACAAAATTAATACCAGCTTGGGCCTCGGAATCTAACAGATAGGTCTATACCAGCCGTAACTCGTGGCGGATAAAGTAATCCAGCGTGAACCTCGGGTTGGCTGGAACAGTCGTGTTCTGCTCCGTGCGCGGCACCAGTTCATACTCTCCTTCATTGAAGGGCCGGTAGAAATGGATATTCTCCTGGGAGTAGGGCAGTTGGGAGTAGGGCACCCCTACCCGCTCCGCCAATTCAGCCATGCTGTAGTCCCGCTCCCCCAGCAGCTCATCCACCGTTACACCTTCAAAGCTCCGGTGCTGCAGGTATACTGCCGCCACATGGGCTATTTCATAAGATGAAATGTAAGGCAACTTTACATGGGGCAGGTAGGGCGTGTTGATGCCCCAGTTGAGGTTCTCGAAGAAGTTGGCGCAGCGCAGGTGCTTCACGGCTATACCTGACACCTTGCTCAGTTCCTGCTCAAATCGAATCAGGCTGGTATAGTTCCCGCCGCGTTTCAGCGTAGCGTTGCTGATGTTCACCACATGGCTTACGGGGCTGTCTTGCAATAGCTTTATCAGCCGCGCCGCAGACGCTTCAGGAGCGGCCAACGCGGTATCAGGTACTGTGCAGAACAAGCCTGTGGCTCTGCTCAGGCTGTCACGCAGGAAGCCGTCATCGTGAAAGTCTCCTTCCAGCAAGTTCGCGCTTCCCTCAAAAGCACGCAGGCGCGATGTATCCCGTGCCACCAGCCCAACGGGTATTCCTCTCGTTATGAATTCATGTGCTACTTTGCCGCCTAGATTGCCGGAAGCGCCAAGCAGCAGGGTATAGTTTTCTTTCAACATAGTACAAGTTTGTTGGAGAAGGATGCCACTAGAATTTTGCTGGGTTACAGCCTTACCCGCTCTGCCAGTTCATACACCGCCTGCACAAACCGGCTCCAGCTGAAGCGTTGCTTGTATCTGCTGATGTTCTGGGCGTATGGCCCTGCCTTGCCAGAGGTATGGAAATCAAGAATGGCCTGCGCAATGGCCTGCGGCTGCGGCTCCACGACATAGCCTACTTCCCCGTGCGGCACCAGTTCCGACAATCCGCCCACTTTCGTCACCACCATAGGCTTGTCGAAATGATAAGCGACTTGCGTCACACCGCTTTGGGTGGCTTGCTTGTAAGGCTGCACCACCAGGTCGGCGGCGCAGAAGTAGTGGCGGACCTCCGCATTGGGTATGAAATCGGTGCGGAGCACCAGGCGGTCCTGCAGTTGGAGCTTTCGGATGAGCTCGTAGTAAGGCGCCGCCTCTTCGTAGAATTCTCCAGCGATAAGCAGCTTGATGTCTGTCCGTGCCTGCAGCGCAGGCTCGGACATTGCCTGCAGTAGCAGGTCCAGCCCCTTGTAGGCCCGTATGAAACCGAAGAAAAGGAGATAGCTATACCTAGAATCCAAGCCTAATGCAGCACAGGCTGCTTCTTTGGTCTCCGCCTCTCCAAAGTTATCGTAGAGCGGGTGTGGCAGGTATACGTTGGGCTTAGTAGGCTCAAACTTTTCCAGGTCCTGTTGCACCGAGCGTGACAAGGTGATGAAACCATGGCAGGAGCCAAGGAAGTATTTTGTAAAAGGGGTGTCGCCGGGGCGTTTCTCGTGCGGCACCACGTTATCGGTGATGGCCAGGATGCGGCTATACCTGTTGCGCCGGATAATGCGGGCGATGGTACCCAGCGCCGGCCCCATAAAAGGCAGCCAATACCGGAAAATGACCAACTCTGGCCGCTGCCTGCGGATGTAATTGCCTGCCTTAATCCAACTGAGCGGGTTGATAGAGTTGATGAGCACCTTAATGCGCAGCCTCGGAGGGGCAGGTTCATCGGAGTACTGGCTCTTGCCAGGGAAAAGAAAGGAAGGGTACTGCAGGCTGAACGTCACGATTTCTACCTCGTCCCCCGCCTCCTGAAAAGCATAGGCCAGCCGCTCGTTGAAAGTAGACATGCCCCCGCCCCGCAGCGGATGAGCAGGCCCCACAATCACCACGCGCCTGGCCATTATTTCTTAATCAAGCCTACCCGGTCCCGAATCAAGTACTCGTTCCTGCGGCTGGAGGTCATGCTCACCATCTCGGCCAGGAAACCGGCCAGAAAAAGCTGCACACCCAGTATCACCGCCACTAATGACAGGTAGAACAGCGGCTGGTCCACCACGTCACGCACACGGCCATTGGGGTATAGGCCGAACACCTTTTGCACAATCATCCAGATGGTAATACCCAGACCAACCACGAAAGAAAGCGTGCCCAACGTACCGAAGAAGTGCATCGGACGCTTCTTGAAACGACTCACAAAGGTAATGGACAGCAAATCCAGGAAACCGTAAACGAAGCGCTCCAACCCGAACTTAGTGGTGCCATACTTGCGCTCCTGGTGCTGTACCACTTTCTCGCCGATGCGTGTAAACCCGTTCCACTTGGCGATTACAGGTATGTAACGGTGCATCTCCCCGTGCACCTCAATGCTTTTCACCAACAGCTGACGGTATGCTTTCAGGCCACAATTGAAGTCATGCAGCTTGATGCCCGACAGCTTTCGGGTAGCCGCGTTGAAGAGTTTGGTAGGGATGGTTTTGCTGACAGGGTCAAAGCGCTTTTGTTTCCAGCCCGAGACCAAATCAAACTTCTGGTGCTTAATCATGTCATACAGACCGGGAATCTCCTCCGGGCTGTCCTGGAGGTCTGCATCCATGGTGATGACCACTTCACCGGTGCAGCGCTTGAAGCCCTCGTTAAGAGCGGCCGATTTGCCGTAGTTGCGATTAAAGCTTATGCCTTTGACGGTATTGTCATCGGCGCCAAGCTCTGTAATCACGTCCCAGGAACGGTCAGTACTGCCGTCGTCCACCAGGATAAGTTCGTAAGTGAAACTATGCGCGTGCATCACGCGCCTAATCCAGTGTACTAACTCAGGCAGTGATTCCTCCTCGTTGAAAAGAGGAATCACCACCGATATATCATAAGGGTATTGCATGTTTTTACTCAAACTCCGGTCGTGCGTTCTTCATAACGGCCGCAACGATGAGCGAAATGATAAAGCCTATAATCAGGTAGCCTACAATCGACCACACAATCATCATGGCCGGGCTAGAGAAGGATTCGCCCATCGCAATGGCCTGTTCAATCTGCTCATCGCTCATGCCTCTTCCTTCCAGTTCTACGCGCTGCTTCTCCATCATGGTGTCACGGTAGCCTGGGTCAATGAAAGAGGTATACACGAACATGAACAAACCACCCAGCACACCAAATGCCAGCGATACCAGGGTGCCTATGCCCAAGCCTTGGCCATAGGACATGTAGCCGTAGTTGATGCGCTTGTATTCTTTCATGGCCAGCACCATGGCCACAATCAGTATCAGGTAGCCTAAGGAGCCAATCCAGCCGCTCACATCCAGGCCGGCAATAAGCAGGATAGCAGAGAAAACGACAGATACTAAGGCGCCAAGCAGGCCATATTTTAGAGCCACAGAGCTAACGGAGGGTTGGGTTTCAGTCATGTTGATTGGTTGGTTAGGTTAGTGAAATTATTTTCTGAAAAACACAGCGGCAACAACTGAGAATATCAACCCTGCAAACATCCGACTCAAAAAATCATATGTCGCCAACATACTTGGTGTAATGGTGTCTAAATCCTGGTACGCCTGCTCAAAGTTCCGCTCGCCCAGCAACTGTATCTGTTGTTCCTTCGTCTCGTCCAGCAATGCCCGCATTTCTGTCACGTGCTGCTGCACGAGTTCCGGTCCCGCCATGTAAATCAGCAGGTATACCAGCATGGCTGTGCACAGGGCGGTATAGAAGGAGATGGCCAAAGCCACCCGCATTCCTCTCCAAAAACCGATTTCCGTATCATGGAATCCTTTGAAGTACCGCAGCCCCAGGAAAATAAAGACAGGCAAAGGAATGTAGGTGAACCGGCCCGCCTCACCAAATGGGTTGTAGCCCAGCAGGTATAGCGCCAGAAAAAAAACAAAACAGGCCACGCCGCACAGTACGCCATAGCGCACCCCTACTCTTACTATCGCTTGATTCAACATCTGTATTTGCCTACTCCCGGAGCAGGTAAGCTACCTGCATGGAAATATAGCTATAAATATATTAAAATGAATGATTCAGCACCAGTTGTTCTTTGTTGATGATGCCGATTACCTTCCCCGTCAGCTCCTGCCCCAAGAAAGGCGAGTTTTTCGACTTTGACTTCAGGCCAACCTCTGTCGGGGTCCATTTGAGATGTGGGTGGAAAAGCGTGAGGCAGGCTTTCTCGCCTTCTGCTATACCTGGCATAAGCAGGCGCAAAATGTGACGCGGTGCCGCTGTCAGCTTGCTGATGATGGTTTCCAACGACACAGCGTTGGCCAAAGCCGTATTCGCCACAGCGAAGGCTGTCTCTAGGTTGATGATGCCAAATTCAGCTAAATCAAACTCTAGTTTCTTGCTCTCCGTGTCATGCGGCTGATGCGCCGATACCAGGGCATCAATGGTTCCGTCGTGTAGCCCCTGTTTGATGGCGGCTACATCCTCACTACTCCTGAATGGGGGGGATACTTTGAAGTTCGTGTCAAAAGCCGATATGGTCGCATCGGTATAGGCAACCTGATAGCTGGCTACGTCACATGTTACCTGCAGGCCCTGTGCTTTCGCTTGGCGTATAGCCTCTATTGCTTGGGCACTGGACACTAGGGAGAAATGCAGGCGGCCACCGGTGTAGGCCAGCAGTTGCAAATCACGTGTCACCATCACTTCCTCTGCCAGCGAAGGTATACCTTTCATGCCGAGCCGGGTGCTTGTAATTCCTTCGTGCATCTGTCCGTACTCTGTCAGGCGCGTATGCTCGGGACGGTTCATCAACAGACCATCAAAGGGCTGCAGGTACTGAAGGGCTTTCACAATCACTTCTGCCCCTTGCAAGGGTTTGGTGCCATCTGTAAAAGCGACAGCGCCCGCCCGCTGCAGGTCTATCATCTCCGTGAGTTCTTTCCCTTGGGCGTCTACCGTCACTGCCCCAGTTGGGAGCAGGTTGACCGGCAGGTATGCTGATTTTGTTCGCAGGAAATTGATGGCGCCTTTGCTCTGTACTACCGGTTGCACATTAGGGAGGCACAGCACATCTGTAAACCCTCCCGCCGCTGCGGCCTCAGCCAGTGATTCTATGTCCTCTTTGTGCTCCAGTCCTGGTTCCCCTACCGAAGCATGCATATCCACCCATCCTGCCGACACACACATACCATCCAATTCAAGGATTTTATCCG
Source organism: Pontibacter roseus DSM 17521 (assembly GCF_000373265.1). Classification (GTDB taxonomy): domain Bacteria; phylum Bacteroidota; class Bacteroidia; order Cytophagales; family Hymenobacteraceae; genus Pontibacter; species Pontibacter roseus. The sequence goes on along the minus strand of NZ_KB890765.1, from coordinate 2,595 downwards.
CCTCCCGGCTGTCAGGTCCGATATAGGCAATCATGCCGTCCTGTATCAGTATGTTCTGGCGTTGTAAATGGAAGGCTGAAGTAAGATGGTATATCTGGACTGCTTTGAGAAGTATCTTCATGTTAGAGGAATCTGATTAGAGCTATTTCTGCCATCAAGAAAATCAGACACAATATTAGACAATATTTCCAAAGCTTGACGCCAAAAAATCGTTTTTCGAATTCCCCCTTGACAGAAAAGGCATCACCATATTCGTACACATGCACGTTCTCGACGCCGGCTCCTATAAAGTTCTTTAAATCAGCAGGGCTATACTGTTCCAGAAACGATTCCTGCTTGTCGTAATTGAAGGCGAACGTAGCGACAGTCTTTCCATTAAGTCGCAAATCATAAAACCCCGCCTCTCCCATGTCTGTAGGGGTATTGAGAATCAAGCGCCCGCCACGCACCTGCTGCTCTGGTATGTATTCCGCACTGTCCTTGAAGAGCTTGTATATACCTTCACTTCCCGGATTGGCGGCTACAGGTATACTGATTGTGCTCCCGTTCAAACGGTAGGCAATCTGACTTTCCTGCTTATAACTGCTAATCGCAAGGCGGTACATTACTGGCACAAACAAGGCGTGGCTGACCAACTCATTCTGCGAAGCTGTAAGCGGAGCAGCCATTAGGTATACCTGCCCCTGTCCCCTATCAAATTTGGAAAGGTAGGGAGCCCCTCCTCTAAACTTCAAAATATCTGACGATGACCTTGACCAAAACAGACTCCTGACAGCAGCCGGCATCTGCATTTTGGTATCGTAATCCGAGAAAATGGTTTTGAAAAAAGGATTACTTTGCTCAGGAGCCAATAAAGCCGTCTTGGAAGCATTATCTGCTACAGCGGTATAGGAAGCAGGTATGGAGAGGGCCTGCAAAAAGGCAGCGTAACTGCTTTGTTGACTGGAAGCTCCTGGAATCAGCACCACTGTGCCACCACGCTGTACATAGTCTGCTACAGTCGAAACCAGGGCAGACGGGATTTCATCGAGCCCTTGTAGCACGACCATGTCAGAGCTTCCCAACTTGGAATAGTCAATATTACCTGCTGTAAAACGGGTAGTCTCGAACATTGGCTCATTGCTGTAAAGCCTTTGCAGGGGACTGTTGCTATCATCCGTGACTTCTGTTAACCTTATTTTACCAGAAGGTACAAGTGCGAAATAATAGGCATTGTCAAACTCCACAGGATAATCTTCTACCAATATGTACGCCTGCTTTGTACCAGTACCACGGAAGCTGAAGCCAATGGTTGCATCTGTCGCCTGATTGGCAGGTAGGTCAATACTTAGCGCAGCTATTTGCTGCTCATCAATCACCAGCTTCAGCGGGCAATCTTGTATGGCCTCATCGCCAGCATTGTACACCCTCACATGTAACAGAGTTTCGCCTCCGGGCCTGATGAACTCGTCTTCCAGGTATACAGAATCCACGAAGACATTCACGATGCCGCTGGCCTTTAAAGGCAACAGATGGTACTGCTTTGTACTGTCCAAGCGGGAGAACATACCTGGCTGGAAAGAACTGCGCTGAAAATCAGACAGCACGAAAACATGTTCTGAAGAAGGCGATGCAGGAGAATATTTAGCAAGCTGTGGCACCCCTGACTTCACAGAGAAATCAACTCTATCCAATGTAGCCAATGCATCAGCACCGGTGACCGTAGCCGCACGATTAGAATTTATATTAGTATTGATACTGACAACGGCAGTAGATGGGAAAAGGTTGAGCACTTGCTTGGCTTGATCAACAGCCACAGTGAGTAGTGACAAATCCTCCTCCTCATGAATATTTTGCATGCTGAGGGAATTGTCAACAGCTATAGTGACCTGGGAAGTATGAGTAGGAGTCCCCATCTCAGAGGCTGGCAAAAATGGCTGCGCAAATGCAAGAACCAGAAATATTATGAAGAAGATTCGACAAAGCAGAATGAGTATTTCCTTCAGATTACGTTGACTTGCTGTTAAATCTTTAGATACCTGTATAAACTTCACATTACTGAACTCAATCCGCTTGGCACGCCGCAATTGAATTAGGTGCAGTATAACGGGTATAGCTACAGCCGCGAGTGCTAGCAAGAAAGTAGGATATGTGAAAGCCATGCAAACAAGTTAGATAGGATGTATTTAAAAAGCAACGAGTAAGCTGCTCCATTCCATACGCTATGCTTGCAAATAGGATAAAGAATTGATAAGACAGGAGAGATGACGAGCCGATGTCAGAATGAAAACCGGTTCTATCAAATTTCCCCCCCTCGCCCCTGCTACTTCTTTAAACGCGGACGGCCCCCGCGTCCATGTCGGATGCGGGGGCCGTCTCGTCTGTTGGGGTTGGCGGCCACCTACTCTCCCGGGTGTGACCCCAGTACCATCGGCGCAGCCGGGCTTAACTTCTCTGTTCGGGATGGGAAGAGGTGGACACCGGCGCCATAGCCGCCATTGTCTTGGCCCGGTTTCTGCGCGGGCGCCAATGGCTGATAAAGCTCTTTTACGTTTTGACTAGCTGGGAGAGAAAAAGCAAGGGTTTGCCAGGGGGCGGGCCGGCTCTGACCGGCCG
>NZ_KB890764.1 GCF_000373265.1 Pontibacter roseus DSM 17521 | reverse complement strand
GCCGTGGAGAAGGGGTCGCCCCCCTCGAAGGTCTCCTGGTAGAGCAGGCTGGCCGAGGTGGCCAGCTGCGTGGCCGCCGAACCCATCCCCGGGTTGATCTCTTCTAGGTCACTGTCTAAAGTTACAGCTGCAAAAGCAATTACTAATACTGCAGTAGATATAAAATAATACATATTTAATCTTCTCATCTCTGCTACTTTAAAAACTATGGCTTCCAATTTAACTATAACAGGTACCAGAATTCTCAACTGCACGCTATTATTAAAACCTCTTATGATATAATTATAACCATTAACAAGACCGTTATACGATTTGATTATATATTTAGACTATAAAATATGTTTTTTTTAATTCGAGCATAGATAATCATGAATGAGCTTTGCTTGATTAAAGTTATAAGCATGTTGACCAACCGATTAGTAAATTCAATTCTAATCTTATAGAAGACTACGGATTGCGAATAAAGTATAAACGCAAAATTGCTCTTGATACACCTAGTAAGCTTAAACTTGATTAGCATTTGGAATAAGCCAGGATTAAATAAAAAGAGCGCTGCAGGAATAATTCCCACAGCGCTCTTCTGTTTTTACTCTACCCTAATTCAGGCTATTGCCCGACTGGGCTTATAGTTAAGCTAAGCAGTGTCACTAGTTCTTTATAGTGAAGCTAACTGTAACTGGAGTACCCGCAGTTCCTGTACCCTTGGCACCTGAATAAGGAGTTGCCGTCAGAGTATAGTTTCCAGCTGGCAAGGTTCTGGCACCGAAGTAGAAGTTACCTTTACCGTCGTCTCCAAATAGAGCATAGGGTGCAGCATTGTCACTATACGTATGTGAGTCTGCTCCTTTCAAGTCAAACTTCACACTACCACTACCTACCAAAGATGGGTCGATGTTAGCACGGAAATTAACTTTCTGAGTACCCAGAGCACTGAAGCTGAATGAAGCACCATTAGTAAGAGGCATAACATCCTTCTCAGTGCTGGCATCCACAAGAACTATTTGATTCACTCCTACTGTATTCGTGTTACCTGCTGGTAGAGTTGCAGATGGCTCTGTTGGAGCCGGAGCGGTTTCTACAGGCTCTGTGGGAGCTGGAGCAGTTGGAGCTGGCTCTGTTGGAGCCGGAGCAGTTTCTACAGGCTCTGTCGGTGCTGGAGCCGGAGCTGAAACAGACGATGTCATGTCAGCCAGCGTGGCGCCGGCCTTGCCCACGCGGATGTTGTCGTAGAAGAGCACGCGCTTGTCGGTGGTGGTCTTCTCGCTGGCCCAGTCGTCCTTGTAGACGCC
>NZ_KB890763.1 GCF_000373265.1 Pontibacter roseus DSM 17521 | reverse complement strand
CTTTAAACGCGGACGGCCCCCGCGTCCATGTCGGATGCGGGGGCCGTCTCGTCTGTTGGGGTTGGCGGCCACCTACTCTCCCGGGTGTGACCCCAGTACCATCGGCGCAGCCGGGCTTAACTTCTCTGTTCGGGATGGGAAGAGGTGGACACCGGCGCCATAGCCGCCATTGTCTTGGCCCGGTTTCTGCGCGGGCGCCAATGGCTGATAAAGCTCTTTTACGTTTTGACTAGCTGGGAGAGAAAAAGCAAGGGTTTGCCAGGGGGCGGGCCGGCTCTGACCGGCCGGAGCGGGTGCTCCATGAGAACGCGCTCGGGCAATTAGTACCGCTCGGCTTTGGTATCTCTACCTTTACACCTGCGGCCTATCGACGTCGTCGTCTCCGACGGCCCTCAAGGGAGATCTCATCTTGGGGCGGGTTTCGCACTTAGATGCTTTCAGCGCTTATCCCGTCCGAGCGTAGCTACCCTGCGCTGCGGCTGGCGCCACAACAGGTCCACCAGAGGCTCGTCCAACCCGGTCCTCTCGTACTAAGGTCAGGACCCCTCAAATCTCCGACGCCCACAACAGATAGGGACCGAACTGTCTCACGACGTTCTGAACCCAGCTCGCGTGCCACTTTAATCGGCGAACAGCCGAACCCTTGGGACCTTCTCCAGCCCCAGGACGTGACGAGCCGACATCGAGGTGCCAAACCTCCCCGTCGATATGAGCTCTTGGGGGAGATCAGCCTGTTATCCCCAGAGTACCTTTTATCCTTTGAGCGATGGCCCTTCCATGCGGAACCACCGGATCACTATATCCGCCTTTCGGCCCTGCTCGGCTTGTGGGCCTCACAGTCAAGCCCCCTTGTGCTATTGCGCTCTGCGCACGGTTACCAAGCGTGCTGAGGGAACCTTTGAAAGCCTCCGTTATTGTTTTGGAGGCGACCACCCCAGTCAAACTACCCACCAAGCACGGTCCCCGACCATGTCGGGTTAGGCGCCAAGCAACTCAAGGGTGGTATTTCAAGGACGGATCCGCGACGCCTGGCGACGCCGCTTCATCTCCTCCCACCTATCCTACACATGAGTTACCCAGCGTCAATGCTAAGCTATAGTAAAGGTTCATGGGGTCTTTCCGTCCCGTTGCGGGTACTCGGCATCTTCACCGAGACTACAATTTCACCGAGCTCACGGCTGAGACAGCGCCCAGATCGTTACACCATTCGTGCAGGTCGGAACTTACCCGACAAGGAATTTCGCTACCTTAGGACCGTTATAGTTACGGCCGCCGTTTACCGGGGCTTCGATTCAACGCCTCGCCTTGCGGCTAACGTCCCCTCTTAACCTTCCGGCACCGGGCAGGTGTCAGGCCTTATACGTCATCTCTCGATTTGGCAAAGCCATGTGTTTTTGTTAAACAGTCGCCTGGGCCTTTTCACTGCGGCTTCTTGCATTGCTGCAAGGAAGCGCCCCTTCTCCCGAAGTTACAGGGCCATTTTGCCGAGTTCCTTGGCCGTGATTCACTCGAGCACCTTAGGATTCTCTCCTCGACCACCTGTGTCGGTTTGCGGTACGGGCGGCCATGCATTTAGACGCTTAGCGGGTTTTCTAGGGAGCCTGATTAGGGACGCTATCCCCGCGCCCGAGGGCTTGGGGTACTATCACGTTTCGGCAGGTCGGGCGTACTTCACTACCCGTCCTATACCTACGCGCTTCAACGCACTATTCCGTCAGTGCGCGGTCCTTTCACTTCTCCGTCACCGCATCGCTATGCATAGCCGGTACTGGAATATTAACCAGTTGTCCATCGGCCTGCGCTTTCGCCTCGGCCTTAGGCCCCGACTAACCCTGATCCGATTAGCGTTGATCAGGAAACCTGGGTCTTTCGGTGTGCGGGTTTCTCGCCCGCATTATCGTTACTTATGCCTACATTTGCTTTTCCCTGCGCTCCAGCGCGCCTCGCCGGCACGCCTTCGCCGCAGCAGGGAATGCTCCCCTACCACAGTATAAATACTATCCGCGGCTTCGGTACTACGCTTGATGCCCGATTATTATCGATGCCCTGTCGCTCGACCAGTGAGCTGTTACGCACTCTTTAAATGAGTGGCTGCTTCCAAGCCAACATCCTGGCTGTCTGTGCAACTGGACCCCCTTTGTTCAACTTAGCGTAGATTTTGGGACCTTAGCCGGCGGTCTGGGTTCTTTCCCTCTCGGCGCGGGACCTTAGCACCCCGCGCCTCACTGCCGCGTATATCAAGTGGCATTCGGAGTTCGTCAGGATTCGGTAGGATGTGACTCCCCCTAGTCCTATCGGTAGCTCTACCTCCACATGACTCCACCGCGACGCTGCCCCTAAAGGCATTTCGGGGAGTACGAGCTATTTCTCAGTTTGATTGGCCTTTCACCCCTACCCACAGGTCATCCAAATCCTTTTCAACGGAAACTGGTTCGGACCTCCAGTTGGTTTTACCCAACCTTCATCCTGCCCATGGGTAGATCACAAAGTTTCGCGTCTACCCCCTCTGACTGTGCGCCCTGTTCAGACTCGCTTTCGCTGCGGCTCCGCCCCTCAAGAGGCTTAACCTTGCCAGAGAGGAGTAACTCGTAGGCTCATTATGCAAAAGGCACGCCGTCACCACACGAAGTGGCTCCGACCGCTTGTAGGCGCATGGTTTCAGGGTCTATTTCACCCCCCTATTCGGGGTACTTTTCACCTTTCCCTCACGGTACTGGTTCACTATCGGTCTCTCAGGAGTATTTAGCCTTAGCGGATGGTGCCGCTGGATTCAGGCGGGATTCCTCCGGTCCCGCCCTACTCAGGATGCCACTAGGGCCTGTGTTCTTACGCTCACGGGGCTGTCACCCGCTCCGGCCGGCCTTCCCAGGCCGTTAAGCTTCAAAAACAGGTCCCACGCCGTGGTCCTACAACCCCACACCCGCCGTGACGGGTCTGGTTTGGGCTCTTCCGCGTTCGCTCGCCACTACTTGCGGAATCATTGTTATTTTCTCTTCCTCCGGGTACTTAGATGTTTCAGTTCCCCGGGTTCGCCTCCTTTCGGATGCCACGTCTTCAACGTGGCGGGTTGCCCCATTCGGATACCCGCGGATCGATTCGTATGTGCCGATCCCCGCGGCTTTTCGCAGCTTGTCGCGTCCTTCATCGCCTCTGAGAGCCTAGGCATTCCCCATGCGCCCTTCTCTGCGTTCTCGCCGGCGACCCCGAAAGGTCGCCGGCCCGCTTCTTGGCCCGTGCCATCGCTGGCACGGCTATTCAAAATCTTTGTTTTCTCTCTCCCATCATGTCAAAGAACTTCTCCTAAAGTGAAGAGTTTGGAGTTCTGAGTTATAATTCAACCCAGTCGTCTGGACTCAATCCTTCAAGTTGGCAGTAGGGGCCTGTCGCCTCTACCGTGTCGTGGTACTGTGTGTAAGCTTGGTGGAGAATAACGGAGTCGAACCGTTGACCTCCTGCGTGCAAAGCAGGCGCTCTAGCCAGCTGAGCTAATCCCCCGTCTGAGAGTGGTGGGCCTGCGTGGACTCGAACCACGGACCTCTACATTATCAGTGTAGCGCTCTAACCACCTGAGCTACAAGCCCCCGTGGCCGAGCCAGGGAACGCCTCACGCCGCACCTCGCTTCAGTAAAATGCCTTTTGAGAGGGAGTGTGGGACAGAAGGCGAAAGGCGAACAGGCGCGTCCGCCCGGGGCGTTCCCCGCTGCGCCTGCAAAAAGGAAGGCCGGGGCCGTCCCTAGAAAGGAGGTGATCCAGCCGCACCTTCCGGTACGGCTACCTTGTTACGACTTAGCCCCAGTTACCAGTTTTACCCTAGACGGCTCCTTGCGGTCACCGGCTTCAGGTCTCCCTGACTTCCATGGCTTGACGGGCGGTGTGTACAAGGCCCGGGAACGTATTCACCGCGCCGTTGCTGATGCGCGATTACTAGCGATTCCGGCTTCACGGAGTCGAGTTGCAGACTCCGATCCGAACTGAGACCGGCTTTTTGAGATTGGCGCCCCATCGCTGGGTGGCGACCCTCTGTACCGGCCATTGTAGCACGTGTGTAGCCCTAGGCGTAAGGGCCATGATGACTTGACGTCGTCCCCGCCTTCCTCGCTCCTTGCGGAGGCAGTCTCCCTAGAGTCCCCACCTTGACGTGCTGGCAACTAGGGATAGGGGTTGCGCTCGTTGCGGGACTTAACCCAACACCTCACGGCACGAGCTGACGACAGCCATGCAGCACCTTGCTTTGTGCCCCGAAGGGAGGGGCCATCTCTGGCCCTGTCACGCGCATTCTAGCCTAGGTAAGGTTCCTCGCGTATCATCGAATTAAACCACATGCTCCACCGCTTGTGCGGGCCCCCGTCAATTCCTTTGAGTTTCACCCTTGCGGGCGTACTCCCCAGGTGGAGTACTTAACGCTTTCGCTTGGACGCTTACAGTGTATCGCAAACATCGAGTACTCATCGTTTACGGCGTGGACTACCAGGGTATCTAATCCTGTTCGCTCCCCACGCTTTCGTGCCTCAGCGTCAGTTTCGGCCTAGCGAGCTGCCTACGCAATCGGGGTTCTTGGTGGTATCTATGCATTTCACCGCTACACCACCAGTTCCGCCCGCCTCGACCGAACTCAAGCCCGCCAGTATCAACGGCAGTTCCAGGGTTGAGCCCTGGGATTTCACCGCTGACTTAACGGGCCGCCTACGCACCCTTTAAACCCAATAAATCCGGACAACGCTTGCACCCTCCGTATTACCGCGGCTGCTGGCACGGAGTTAGCCGGTGCTTATTCATACGGTACCGTCAGTTACCCCCGCAGGGGCGTTTTCTTCCCGTATAAAAGCAGTTTACAACCCAGAAGGCCTTCTTCCTGCACGCGGCATGGCTGGGTCAGCCTCTCGGCCATTGCCCAATATTCCCTACTGCTGCCTCCCGTAGGAGTCTGGTCCGTGTCTCAGTACCAGTGTGGGGGACCATCCTCTCAGAACCCCTAGCCATCGTCGCCATGGTGGGCCGTTACCCCGCCATCTAGCTAATGGCACGCATGCCCATCTTCCACCGCCTCGGCTTTGACCACAATCGGATGCCCTCTCGTGGTGTCATGCGGTATTAATCCGGATTTCTCCGGGCTATCCCCCAGTGGAAGGTAGGTTGCATACGCGTTACGCACCCGTGCGCCACTAACCCAGCACCCGAAGGCACTGGATTCGTTCGACTTGCATGTATTAGGCCTGCCGCTAGCGTTCATCCTGAGCCAGGATCAAACTCTCCATTGTAGTGTTTACTTTTCAGCCCCGAGGGGCAATGTGTCTGTCCGACCCCGGCCTGTCCTTTTTCCTCTATCGCTAGAGGGAGCGCGGCGGGGGCATCGCTGCCCGCCCCGCGCGGATTCACCTATTCGTCTTTCTATCTTCTATCTCACAGTCTCTCAAAGAACTTTCCGGAAGACTAC